>NZ_JAPDGS010000010.1 GCF_025950525.1 Stagnihabitans lacustris
CTTCATTCGGAATCTCCTCGTTCATCTTGGCGAGAAAATTCTACTTATCCAGCCCCTTAAGAATGGGGGGGATTACCTTGCCACCCCGTGTGACCTCTGTCCGCAGGCCACCTGGGTCTTGGCTTCAAATTGGCAGCGCGACATCCCGCTTTTGGCGGGAAAGGCGTGGCCTCAGAAATTCTGCCACTTCGGGTTTCCGTTCGCGCCCGCCACCTTGGCAGGAGGTAGATATTCCATTTGGGAGAAATCAGGTGCCTGCGCCGCATCAGCCTCATGGCGCGCGCCCTGGGCTGCAGCACGATCATGCCCCAACAAGGGCTTGATCCGCGGCACCTTGAACAGCGACACGATTTTGGCGAGCCCGGTGGAATCCTCCCGCAGCGCGAGGCTTGCCGCGGTGGTTTCCTCGACCATTGCGGCGTTCTGCTGGGTCACCTGATCCAGCTGCGTGACGCCCGTATTGATCTCGTCAAGTCCTGTGGATTGTTGACCGGAGGCTGCCGCGATGTTGGAAACCAGCGCGGAGATCCCGACGACCGAACCCAGCATGGTGTTCAGCGCCTCGCCAGCCTTGCCGACCTCGTCCACCCCCCGGCCGACATGCCGGGCAGAGTCGCTGATCAAGGTCTTGATTTCTTTCGCAGCTTCAAGAGCGCGTTGCGCCAGCGCCCGCACTTCGGAGGCCACGACGGCAAAACCCCTCCCCGCCTCTCCGGCGCGTGCGGCCTCGATCCCTGCGTTCAGCGCCAACAGATTGGTCTGAAACGCGATGTCGTCGATCGAACCGATGATCTGCGAGATCTGTTGCGACGAATTCTCGATTTCGGACATGGCCGACACCGCCGCCTGAACGACCAGCTTGCTGTCTTCGGCCTTGCGTTGCGCGTCCTGCACGATGCTTTCCACCTCGCGGGCGCCATCGGCCGCCTGTTTGACCGAACTTGTCAATTCATCCAGCGCGGCGGCGGCTTCCTCCAGTGCGGCGGCCTGATGTTCCGTGCGACGGGACAAATCTTCGGTGGCCCCGCTGATCACGTTGGACCTTGCATGGATGCTTTGCGAGGCGTCGATGACCTGAATGATCGTCCCGGACAGGGTTTCGATGGCGGCGTTGAAATCGTGGCGCAGGGGCTCATAGTCACGGGCGAAAGTCACCGTCAGCGGACGGGTCAGATCGCCCGACGACAGATCCTTCAGGCCGCCGCCCAGAGAGCTTACCACCTGTGCCAAGGCCACGCGTTCGTCTTTTTGGGCCTCGGCGTAGCTTGTCGCCTCTTGTTGGGCCGTCCTTGCCTCGGACAGCAAAGTGTCTGAGGCGGAAAACAGCCGGACCAATACGGTAGAGAGCCAGATCAGGGGGATGGCCTCTACGATCAGGACAAAGGCATGCAGCGTCACGCGGCCAATCGACGCTTCGCCGGGGAAGATCGCTTCGGTCAGGGTGAAGTTCAACAGCAGGTGATGCACCGCGATCACGACAGCATAAGTTGCAATCGGCCGCCAATCGCAAAAGACGGCGGTCAGGGCAAAGGCGGCGAAAAAGATCATGTGGCTGTCAGCCTGCCAGGGATGTCCGCGCAGCAAATAGACGATTGACGACACCGCAATCGCCAAGCCGGCCGAAGCAGAGATCTGCGCCGACAGGGTCGCCCCTTGCCGTCGGACTTGCACCGAGACGATGGCCGCAATGGCGGCAAGCAACACGGCGCAGCTTACCCCGTCCTTGCCAAGCACATAGCCCAAGGCCG
Organism: Stagnihabitans lacustris; assembly: GCF_025950525.1. Lineage (GTDB taxonomy): Bacteria > Pseudomonadota > Alphaproteobacteria > Rhodobacterales > Rhodobacteraceae > Stagnihabitans. Next base: position 1,749 of record NZ_JAPDGS010000010.1, read on the forward strand.
CCACCAGGGGCACATGCACCCAAAGCAGAATGACCGCGTAAGAAACAGCCCGCGTCCGCAGGTCTCCGATTGTGACAATCATATCAAGTCCTTGTTTCTGTGCTTTCGCAAAGCGCTGTTCCCGTCGCATCCAGAAGCCACAGCCCTTGGCTGCGCAGGCGGTCCAGAGCGGCGGGGTCGCCCCCGGTATCCACGACGATGACGTGCCGATCCCAATGCATGGCGACAATCGCCACACCGGTCGAGGCCGCGCGGCTTAATCCATCCGCCTGCCACGGCGGGATCAAAAGGGCGATCTGGCGCGACTGCGCGTTTGGCGCGAAGGTCAGGGCGGTCAAAACGGCAACGCCCAGAACGGCAATGAAAATGGGAGTGGCGGCGGCTGACATGGCGATAACCTCTTTGTCCTTCGCACCCTAAGGCCAAAGAGTGAAAGCAGATTTAACAAGTGGCCGAGAGAAAAGGCGGGTGGGGTGCCCCTGTCACGGGTCACGGCGCGCAGGCTCTTGCTTTAAACCCTGTCGAAATCGGCCGGATCAATCGGCAGGGTAAAGCCTGTCTTGATCCGGTCCATGATCACCATCGTCTTGAAGCTTTTGATATCCGGGTTCTCGTAAAAGAACTTGCGGGTGAATTGTTCATAATCGGCCATGCTTTGCGCCGTCACGATGATGGCGAAGTCCGCGTCGCCGGTGACGTAATAGCCGTTCATCACCTCGGCCGTGTTGCGGATCGACTGTTTGAAACGGTCGATGATATCGGCCCTTTCGCGCTCCAGCGTCACCAGCACGAACATGGCCAGTGGCAGGCCGACATGGGCGGGGCTGATCACCGAGACATCCGCCTCGATCACCCCACCCTCACGCAGCCGCTTCAGCCGCCTTTGCACGGCGGTCGACGACAAGCCGATCATCGCGCCCAGCTCCTCCGAGCCCAGCCGGTTCGAGCCCTGCACCGCATTCAGAAGTTTGGCATCCAGCCGGTCCAGCTTCATCTTTCGCTCCTGCAGCAATTCTGCGCGTGATGGCTATTTTCGCCGGAAATCTGCGTCCGGGCCATGGCCTACGCAGATCATCGGCCCGAAATCGCAGCTAAACTGCTCTAAGTCAGACGAAACGGAGCGACAATGCTTGCGATCCCCTCATGCTCTCAGGCGGCCCTGCGCGGGCTTGGTTGTCCGCAATTGTTGCGCCATGATGCTTTTCTGGGCGGGTCCTGGATCGCGGGGGCGGGCCAGGACCCGGTGACGGACCCCGCCACGGATGAGGTGATAGCCCAGGTCGCGCGCTGCTCCACCCAAGACGCCCTGCGTGCGATAGATGCCGCCGAGGCCGCCTTTCCGGCCTGGCGCGACATGCTGGCGCGCGACAGGGGCCGCATCCTGCGCCGCTGGGCCGAACTGATCCGCAAACATGCCCAGGATCTGGCGGTGATCCTGACCTGCGAACAGGGCAAACCCCTGGCCGAGGCAAGGGACGAGATCCATTACGGGCTGGACTTCATCGACTGGTTTGCCGCCGAGGGCGAGCGGGCCTATGGCGAGACGATCCCCGCCCACAAGCCCGGGCGGCAATTGATGGTGACGATGCAGCCGGTGGGCGTGGTGGCGGCGATCACGCCGTGGAATTTCCCCTCGGCGATGATTGCGCGCAAGGCTGCGGCGGCGCTGGCGGCGGGTTGCACGGTGATCGTCAAACCGGCCGAAGAAACGCCGCTCTCGGCCCTCGCGCTGGCCGTGCTGGCCCAGGAGGCCGGGATGCCCGCCGGGGTGTTTCAGGTCCTGACCGGAGATGGCGCAGAGCTTTGCGGCGTCTTGACCGGCGACACAAGGGTGCGGGCGGTCAGCTTTACCGGCTCGACCCGGGTGGGGGCGATCCTTGCGGCGGATGCAGCGCGCACGGTCAAGAAGGTCTCGCTGGAGTTGGGCGGTCATGCCCCGGTCATCGTCTTTCCTGATGCCGATCTGGATCAGGCGGTCACCGATTGTCTGGCGGCCAAGTTTGCGACCTCGGGGCAGGATTGTCTGGCCGCGAACCGGATCTATCTGCATGAGACGATCCATGACGCCTTTGCCCAGCGGTTCACCGAAAGGGTCGCGGGCCTGCGTCTGGGCCACGGCCTGACCCAGGGCACCGAGATCGGCCCGATGACCCGCCGCTCGGTCGTCGAAACCTGCGATGCGCAGATCACCGATGCGCTGGCCAAGGGCGCGCGGATCCTGACCGGCGGCAGGCCCCCGGCAAGCGGCAATTTCGTGACCCCGACCGTGCTGGTCGATGTTCAGGACGGCATGCGGATCACCCGCGAAGAGACCTTTGGCCCCGTCGCGGCGCTGATGCGCTTTGCCACCGAGGCCGAGGTCACAGCCCGCGCCAATGCCTCCGAGATGGGCCTCGCCGCCTATGTCTTTACCCGCGACCTTGGCCGGGCCATGCGCCTGAGTGCGGCGCTGGAATATGGCATGGTCGCGGTCAACACCGCCTCTTTCACCGGCCCGCCCATTCCCTTTGGCGGCTGGAAAGGCTCTGGCCTTGGCCGCGAGGGCTCTCGCCACGGGTTAAGCGAATTCATGGACCTGAAATACGTCTGTTTTGGCGGCTTGGCTGCCTGAGGAAATGACCATGCAAGATATCGACGCCATCATCGCCAAGGACCGCAGCGCCGTGCTGCATCCTTTCACCTATCTGAAGGGTCATGCCGATGGCTCCGGGCCGGAGCCCATCGTGATGCAAACGGCCAAGGGGGTGCGGATCACCGATGCCCGCGGCCGCCAGCTGATCGACGGCTTTGCCGGGCTTTACTGCGTCAACGTCGGCTATGGCCGCACCGAGGTCGCCGAGGCCATCGCCCGCCAAGCCTATCAGCTGGCCTATTACCACAGCTATGCCGGCCATACGACCGAGGTCCTGGCCGAGCTGTCAGACCGACTGGTGCGGATGGCACCGGGGCGGATGTCCAAGGTGTTTTACGGCATGTCGGGGTCGGATGCGAACGAGACCCAGGCGAAACTTGTCTGGTATTACAACAACCTGCGCGGCATGCCCGCGAAAAAGAAGATCATCGCACGCGAACGCGGCTATCACGGCTGTTCGGTCGTGGCGGGGTCGATGACGGGGCTGTCCTTCTATCACGACCACATGGATCTGCCGGTCAGCGGCATCCTGCGCACCGGCGTGCCGCATCATTGGCGCGGCGCCGAGCCTGGCGAGAGCGAGGTCGATTTCTCGGCCCGCCGCGCGCGTGAACTGGAGGAACTGATCTTGCGCGAAGGCCCCGAGACCATCGGCGCCATGATCGCCGAGCCCGTCCTTGGCACCGGCGGCATCATCGCGCCCCCCGCCGGTTACTGGGCCGCGATCCAGGCCGTCTTGCGCCGCCACGACATCCTGTTGATCGCCGACGAGGTCATCACCGGCTTTGGCCGCACCGGGGCGATGTTCGGCTCGACGCTTTACGGCATGGAGCCCGATTTGATCACCGTGGCCAAGGGCCTGACCTCGGCCTATGTGCCGCTGTCGGCCTGTATCGTCAGCGAAAAGATCTTTGCCGTCATGGCCGAGGGCACGGCCAAGGTGGGCAGCTTCTCGCATGGCTATACCTATTCCGGCCATCCGATCGGGGCGGCGGCGGCCCTGGCCGTGCTGGACATCGTGGAATCCGAAAACCTGCCCGCCCGCGCCGCCGAAAACGGCGCCTATCTGAACCGCCGCCTGCAAGAAGCCTTTGCCCAGCATCCTTTCGTGGGCGAGGTGCGGGGCGTGGGCATGATGGCGGCCGTGGAATTCGTGGCCGACCGCGAGACCAAGCGCGGCTTTGACCCAAGCCTCACCGTGGGGGCCAAGGTCTCGGCCGCCTGCCGCGAACGCGGGCTGATCGCGCGCGCCATGCCGCATGGCGACATCCTGGGCTTTGCGCCGCCCCTGGTGATGACCCGGGCCGAGATCGACGAGATGATGGAGATCACCATCGCCGCCGTGGCCTCCGTCACCGACAGCCTGGGCGGCTGACCCGCGATGCAACACGCCCTCAGGCTCTTGAACCTGCGCAAATCCTTTGGCCCGGTCACGGTCTTTGACGGGATCGACCTGGCTGTGGCCCCGGGCGAGGTCGTCTCTTTGATTGGCGCCTCGGGGTCGGGCAAAAGCACGATGCTGCGCTGCATCAACTTCCTTGAAATGCCGGATTCCGGCACGGTCGAGGTTTTTGACAAGGGGCTTTCGGTCGAGGCGGGGGGCATGACCCGGGGGCAGCTTCACCAGATCCGCGAGATCCGCAAGATCACCGGCATGGTGTTCCAGAACTTCAACCTTTGGCCGCATCGCACAGCCCTTGGCAATGTCACCGAGGCCTTGATCCATGTCCTGGGCCAAGACGCGCCCCAGGCCCGCGACACGGCGATGGCCGCCTTGGAAAAGGTCGGCATGGCGGGCTTTGCCAACCGCTATCCGGCCCAGCTTTCGGGCGGCCAGCAACAGCGCGTGGGCATTGCCCGGGTTCTGGCGATGCGGCCCCGGGTGATGCTGTTTGACGAGGCCACCTCGGCGCTGGACCCCGAACTGGTGGGCGAGGTGCTGAAGGTCCTGCGGCTTTTGGCCCAGGAGGGCAACACGATCTTGCAGGTCACCCACGAGATGCGCTTTGCCCGCGAGGTCTCGGACCGGATGGTGTTCCTCAGCCAGGGCCGGATCTTGCAAGACGCGCCACCCGAAGAGCTGTTTACCAATCCCGCTGACGAGGCCGTCAAGCGGTTCCTGTCTGGCACGCACTAGGCCAGGGCCTTCCATCAACAACAACGGGGAAATACGATGAAACACACGCTTTGCACCTTTCTGACCGCGGGTCTGATCTCGGTCGCGGGGATGGCTTTGGCCGACAACGGCATCTTGCGCATCGGCACCGAGGGCGATGCGCCCAACTTCTCGATGGCGGATGCGGCGGGCAATGTGACGGGCTTTGATGCCGATGTCGCCAATGCGCTGTGCGCGAAACTGGAGATGACCTGCCAATTCGTCGTGCAGTCCTTCAGCACGTTGGTGCCCTCGATGGACACCGACCGGTTCGACGTGATCATCTCGGGCCTTGGCATCACCGACGAGCGCCGCGAGAAGATCGACTACACGATCCCCTATGCCTCGACGCCGCAATATTTCGTGGTGGCCAAGGACTCGCCCCTCGCCTCGGCCAAGGATCTGGACACGATCCTTGCCGGGCTGAAGGGCAAGACGGTGGGCGTGGTCAATGGCACGACCTATGCGCGTTTCGTGGCCAAGATGGCGCCCGAGGCCACGTTGAACACCTATGAGGCCACGACCCAGCAGCTGGCCGATCTGGCCGCCGGCCGCGTCGATGCGGCGCTAAGCGACAGCCCCACCTGGGCCGATTTCTTCAAGACCCCCGAAAGCGCCGGCTATACCAAGATCGACCTGCGCATCCTGCCCACGGCCGACCATGAGACGCTGGGCTATGGCATGGGCGTCGGCCTGAAAAAGGGCAATGCCGCGCTGCAAGCCAAGCTGGACTCCGCGATGTGCGCGCTGATCACCGATGGGACAATTGCGGCCTCGTCGATGAAGTGGTTTGGCGAGGATTACACGCTGCCCTGCGCGAAATAAGCCCAATGACCGCGCGTCCCGCAGGGGGCGCGCCCCCATTCTGCTCCCAAACAACGGCGCGCATCCTTTCGGAAAGACCCAAGATGTCGACTGACCTTCTGACCCTCTTGACCGACCAGGGCTGGGCGCTGGCCTTGGCCAAGGGTTGCGCCTTGACGATTGCGGCGGCGCTGGGGGGGACGGCCCTCGGGGGTGTCATGGGCTTTCCGATGGCCGTGCTGCGCTGGCGGGCGGTGCCGGTCCTGTCGCAGGCCGTGGCGGTCTATTCCGGCCTTGTGCGCGGGGTGCCGGGGCTTTTGGTGATCTATCTGATCTTCTTTGGCGGGGTCCAGGCGGTCGAGACCCTGCTGCACCTTGGCGGCAACAGCGCGATCTTGGGCTTTGTCATGGCGGTGATCGCCATCGGGCTGATCTCTTGCGCCTATTCGGTCGAGGTCTTTCGCGCCGCCCTGCAGGCCATTCCCCGCGGCCAGGTCGAGGCCGCCCTTGCGGTGGGCATGTCGGACCTCGTGGCCTTTCGCCGGATCATCGCCCCCCTGGCGCTCCGCCACGCCCTCGGAGGCCTGAACAATGTCTGGCAGATGACGGTCAAGGACACGTCGCTGGTCTCGGTCGTGGGGTTGCAAGAGCTGATGCGGGTCGCGGCCATCGCGGCCGGTGTCACCCGCAGCGCGCTGGTCTTTTATATCCTTGCGGCGGCGCTTTACCTGGCCATCACGCTGATCAGCCAGGCCCTGTTCCTGCGCGCCGAAAAGGCGCTGAACCTTAGCTTTGGAGGCCGCTCATGACGCTGGATCTGGAGCTGATCGCGATGGCGCTGCCCTTGCTGGCCACGGGCGCGCTGGTGACGATCAAGCTGGCGGCGGTGGGCGTGGGGGTCGGCCTGCCCTTGGGGCTGGGGCTCGCGCTGTTGCGCCTGGCGCCGAACCGCCTGTTGGCCGGGCTTGGCGACGGTTATGCCGGGCTCTTTCGCGGCACGCCGATGCTGGTGCAGCTGTTCATCCTCTATTACGGCCTGGCCGAGGTGCCTGTGATCCGCCAGACCCCGGCGCTGTGGTGGTTCTTTCGTGACGCGCTCTTTTGTGCGGGTCTGGCCGTGGTCTTGAACACCACCGCCTATACCTCCGAGATCTTTCGCACCGCCCTGCGCGCCATCCCCCAGGGCCAGATCGAGGCAGCACTTGCCGTGGGCATGCGCCCCTGGACGCTGTTGACCCGCATCCGCCTGCCCTTGGCCTTTCGCAACGCCCTGCCGGTCTATGCCTCCGAGGCGATCACCGTGGTCAAGGAAACCAGCCTCGCTTCGACCATCACCGTGCTGGAGATCACCGGCCAGGCCAAGCGCCTGATGAGCCAGACCTTCGGCATCCTGGAAATCTTTGCCCTTGCCTCGCTGTTCTACCTTGTCATCAACCTTGCCTGCCTTGGGGCCTTTGCCGTGCTGGAACGCCGGCAGGCCCGCGGCATGCGCCCCTGACGGAGCCCCAACATGAGCCTTCTGACCTTCTTTGCGCTGGACGACCTGCCCGAGCCGCGCCACGGCGCCCCCCTGCCCGAACGCCTGGTCGAGGGCGCGCCCAAGTTCCGCACCTGGGACCTGGCGCAAAACGCCGATGGCACAGTGACCGCCGGCATCTGGGAGGCCACGCCGGGGGCTTACCGGTCGATCAAGGGCGCCACCTGGGAGTTCTGCTCGATCCTCTCGGGCGTCTCGGAGTTGATCGAGGATGGCCAGCCCGCCCGCCGCATCGGACCGGGCGACAGTTTCGTCATGCATCCGGGCTTCGAGGGCACCTGGCGGGTGATCGAGACCACGCGCAAGCTCTGGGTCTCCAAGGATTGACCGCGATGCAGAACACGCCCTTCTGGTGGGAGGCGGCACCGCTTCCCGCCGTTCCCATGCCCCCTTTGGCCGCGGTCGATGTGGCCATCGTGGGGGGTGGCTATACCGGCATCGCCGCCGCCATCGAGCTGGCCGCGGCGGGCAAATCCGTCGCGGTCTTTGAAAAGGCCCGGCTGGGCGAGGGCGCCTCAAGCCGCAATGGCGGCATGACCAGCGGGTCGATCCGGCTGTCCCATGCCGAGCTGACCCGCCGCTTTGGCGAGGCCCGCGCGCTGGCCATCCTGCATGAGGGCCAAGCCGCGCGCGAGGATCTGTGGCGCTATCTGGAGGCGGCACAGATCGCCTGCGACTTCCAGCTGACCGGGCTTTTCGACGGCGCGCTGACGCAAGGGGAACAGGATGCCTTGGACCGCAAGGCCGAGTTGTTGCACCGCCACCTTGGCGTCGAGGCCCGGTCGATCGCCCCGGGTGCGGTCGCCTCCTGCATCGGGACCGACTTTTACCGCAGCGGCATGGTCCGCCCCGACATCGGCGGGCTGGACCCCTCCAAGCTGTTTCGCGGCATGGTCGATCACGCCCTCGCCTTGGGCGCGGCCTTGCATGAGACCACCGCGGTCCTTGCGATCGAACGTCAGGCCAAGGGCTTTCTTTTGACGCTGGAGCGCGGCACGGTGACGGCCGGCCAGGTGATCCAATGCACCAACGGCCATACCGACGGCGCCGACCCCTGGCTGCGGCGCCGCCTCGTGCCAGTGCGCAGCCGCATCATCGCGACCGAGCCCCTGCCCCCCGAGGTCATGGCCCGCCTGATGCCCGGCCGGATGATGTATGGCGACATGCGACAGCTCAGCTATTACTTCCGCCCCTCGCCCGATGGCCGCCGCATCCTGTTTGGCGGGCGCGATGGCACGACCTATGGCGACCCGATGGAACCCACCTTGCATCTGCGCCGCGAACTGGCCCGGATCTTCCCCGAGCTGGCCGATGTGGGCCTGACCCACAGCTGGTTCGGCAATGTCGCGATGAACCGCCACATGATCCCCAAGCTGATGCGCCATGACGGGCGGATCTATGCGACGGGCTATTGCGGGTCGGGCGTGGTCTGGGCGCGCTGGCTGGGCAAAAAGGCCGCCCGCGCCGCCTTGGGTGACGCCGAGGGCGCAAGATCGGCCTTTGACTTTCAGGCCCCGCCCGCCGTGCCGCTTTATCGTGGCAAGCCCTGGTTCATCCCGGCGGTCTTTGCCTGGTATGCCTGGGCCGACCGCCGCACCCAGGCCAAGGCGGGCAAATGACGCTTTTGTTCAACTCCGATCCGGTGCGCGGCGCAAGCTTTGCCGCGCTTATGGCGCAGAGCCTCCCCGACCTGGCCGTGCGGATCGGCGCGGACAGCGTCGAGGGCGCGCAGGTGCGCTATCTGCTGACCTGGGAGGCCCCCCGGGACCTCTTCGACCGCTATCCCAACCTCGAGCTGGTCCTCTCTCTGGGCGCCGGGGTGGATCAGTTCGACCTTGCGGCCTTTCCCCCGGGCGTCAGGCTGGTGCGGCTGGTGGATGAGGATCTGGGCCTGATGATGCGGGATTATGTCTGCATGGCGGTGCTGGGCTGCCTGCGCCAGCTGCCCGATTACATGGGCCAGCAGCGGGCGGGGGTCTGGCAAGAACTCCCCCTGCGCATGGCGCGCGACACAAGGGTGGGGATCCTGGGGCTTGGCCACTTGGGCCGGGCGGTGGCTATGGGGCTTGCGCCCTTTGGCTTTGCGCTGTCTGGCCACAGCCGCAGCCCTCAAGACCTGCCGGGCCTGCGCTGCCTGCACGGACCTGCGGGGCTGGAGACGCTGTTGGCCCAAAGCGACATCCTGGTTTGCCTTTTGCCCCTGACCCCCGAGACGCGGGGGGTCCTGGATGACGCGCTCTTTGCCAAACTGCCCCGCGGAGCCGCCCTCGTCCATGTCGGGCGCGGCGCGCAGCTGGACCCTCAGGCCCTGCTTGGCGCCCTGAACAGCGGCCAGCTGGCCCGCGCGGTCCTTGACGTGACCGCCCCCGAGCCCCTCCCCCCGGGCGATCCGCTTTGGGCCCATCCCCGCGTGATCGTCACCCCCCATATCGCCTGCCAGACCCGGCCCGAGGCCCTGGCCCGCCATGTGACCCAAGTCCTGCGCGCCCATCTGCAGGGGCAAAGCCTGCCCGGCCTGGTCCAGACGGATCGAGGCTATTGACGTCCGCCGCCATTCATCGGCTTTCAGTCCCCATCATCGTCGCCGTGACGGCCCGCGCCCAGCGGTCACGCTTGGCCGCGCGCCGTGGCGCTTCCATCCCGGGATCAAAGCGACGTTCGCAGCTCCAGCTGTCCTGAAAGGTCTCGGGCCTTGGGCAGATCCCGGCCTGCAGCCCGGCCAGATAGGCCGCGCCTTTGGCGGTGGTCTCACGCAGGGCCGGGCGCTCGACCGGCATGTTCAGGATATCGGCGAGGAATTGCATCGCGGCATCGCTGGCCGACATGCCGCCATCGACCCGAACCACCCCGGGCGCGCCGCCATCGGCCCGCATCGCCTCCAGCAGGTCGGCGGTCTGAAAGCCCACGGCTTCCAGCGCGGCGCGGGCGATCTCGGCCCCAGAGGTCGCACGGGTCAGGCCAAAGATCGCGCCCCGGCAGTCGGGACGCCACCAGGGCGCCCCAAGGCCGGTAAAGGCCGGAACCAGGGTGATGTCTTGTTCGGGGTCGGCTTGGGCGGCCAGGAGTGAGGTCTCATTGACCGAGCCGATCAGCCGCAGCCCGTCGCTGAGCCATTGCAGCGTGGCCCCGGCCATGAAGATCGACCCCTCCAGCGCGTAGGTCGGCTTGCCATCCAGCTGACAGGCGATCGTGGTCAGCAGACGGTTTTGCGATGTGACGCGCTGGCTGCCGGTGTTCAGCAACGCAAAGCAGCCCGTGCCATAAGTGGCCTTCAGCATCCCCGGCGAGAAACACCCCTGCCCCACCGCCGCCGCCTGTTGATCGCCCGCAACCCCCAGGATCGGGACGGGACGGCCAAAAAGATCCGGCCTGGTCATGCCATAGTCGGCAGCACTGTCGCGGACCTGGGGAAGAAGGCTCATCGGGATGTCCAGAAGCCCGCAGATATCGGCATCCCAGGCGCCTTGGTCGATGTCATACAGCATCGTTCGCGCGGCATTGGTGGCGTCGGTGGCATGGATGTGCCCCCCTGTCATCTGCCAGATCAGCCAGCTGTCGACGGTGCCAAAGGCCAGCTCTCCGGCGCGGGCACGGGCCCTTGCGCCGGGGATATGGTCCAAGAGCCAGGCCAGTTTCGTGGCCGAGAAATAGGGGTCCAGCACCAGGCCGGTGCGGGCGGTGATCAGGGCCTCATACGGGCGCAACCGGTCACAGAGGTCGACGGTGCGGCGGTCTTGCCAGACCAGGGCGCGGTGCAAGGGCGCTCCGGTCTTGCGATCCCACAGAAGAGTCGTTTCGCGCTGGTTGGTGATGCCGATGGCATCTGGCACGCGGCCATCCAGCGCCTTGCGGGCCGAACGCAGGGCGGTTGCCCAAAGGTCGGCGGGGTCATGTTCGACCCAGGCCGGAGCGGGGAAATGCTGCGGCACCGGCTCGGAGGCTTGGGACAAGACCCGCAGCGCGCCATCGAACAGGATGGCGCGCGACGAGGTGGTTCCCTGGTCGATTGCAAGGATCATGGGGCAAGGATCGTGCGGACCTTGGCGGCCAATGCCTGACCCAGGGCCGCGTTGTTTTCAGTGGTGAAGTGGATGCCGTCGATGCCATCGGTCGAAAGCACGGCCCCGGCGTCCAGGAAATCGACCTTGGCGAAATCGGCCAAGGCGGCATAAAGCGGCGCCATGGCGAGGGTCTTTTCCCGCCCGCCCTCGAACATGCCTTGAAACCAGGGATGCGGCATGGGCGCCAGCGGCGGAGGCGCCACGATCAGCGCCTTGGGCGCCGGATAGGGCGTGCCGACGCCGCCCGCGCTGGTCAGGATCTGGCCCACCAGTTTCGCCATCCCATTGGCAATGTCATAGGGGCTGCGGTGGAAATAGGGCTTGGTGTCATTGGTCCCCAGCATGACGATCACCAGGTCCAGGGGCAGATGGCTGGCCAGGGCGCTTGGCAGATAGGCCGCTCCGTTCAACCGCGGATCGCCCGGGTCGTCCGCGCTGGTCGTCCGCGCGCTGAGACCCTCTTCGATGATGTGATACCCCGCCCCAAGGGCTGCCCCCATCACCCCCGTCCAGCGTTGGGCATAGGGATAGCGGAGCGTGGGCGCCCCAGAGGCCACGGGGATCCAACCCCAGGTCAAGCTGTCTCCGTAACACAGGATGTGTTTGAGGTCGGTCATGTCGATGTCCTTTGGTCAGGTGTTGGAACTGCGAAGGCCGTAAAGGATGGCGGCCGACAGGATGATCAGGCCTTGGAAGATCAGTTTGCCGGGCTCTCCGACGCCCAGCATGGTCATGACGACGAAAAGCAGCGCAAAGGACAGGACGCCGAAGAACGGACCCCAAACGCCGCCCTCCCCCCGGCCAAAGGCCACGCCGCCCAGGATGGTGGCGGCGACGGCCAGGATCGGCAGATCAAGGCCCACCCGCACCGAGCCCACCGCGATCGAGGCGGTCTGCACCAGCGCCGCGACCCCCGCGATGACGCCGGCAAGCGCATGGGCGGCGATCACCGTGCGCTCGACTGGGACGCCGGAGAACTGCGCGGCGGTGGTGCTTTCGCCCACGGCGGCGACAAAGCGGCCATAGACGCTTCGGCCCAGAAAGACCGCAAGGATCAGCGTCAACAGGCCCCAAAGTGCCACCGGCGCCGGGATCACACCAAACGAGGTGTTGTAAAGCGCGCCAAAGACCTCGGGCACATTGCCGGGCGGCTTGCCGCTGGCCAGGTATTGCACCGCGCCCACCAGGATGATGCTGACCGCCAGCGTGACGATCACCGCCGAGACCCGGCGCTTGGCGACCATGACCCCGTTGAACAGGCCGACCGCCAGCCCCAGCCCCAAAGCCAGCGCGACCTGAAACCCCAAGGAGGCCCCGGGAAAGCTGCCCGAGGAAATCGCATAATTGACGGCCAGGATCACGCCTCCGCCCGACAGGTCGATGGACTTGACGCGGATCACCAAAAGCTGACCCAGCGTCAGGATGCCCAAAGGTGCCACCTGACGGATGAAGATGCCCAGCACATGCGGGTCCAGCATCTTGGGCCGCAGGACGGCCAGCACCAGCACCAGGATGGCAAAGACGTAGTAGGCGGGCGGGACGCGCAGGGCTTTGTTCAGCATGTCACAGCCCCATCTTCTTGCGCGATTGCAGGCCCACGACCGCCATCAGGATCACTCCCTTGACCGCCGTCTGAACAAAGGGCGAGACATTGGCCAGGTTCATCCCATTGGCCAGCAAAGCCAGCACGAAGGCCCCGATCACCGTGCCATGCAGCGACCCGATGCCCCCCGCCAATTGCGTGCCGCCCAGGGCCACGGCGGTGATGCTGTCCAATTCCACCAGAAGCCCGACGTTGGGATCACCCGAGACGATCCGCCCGGCCAGAAACACCCCGGCCAGCGCCGCAAAGCACGAACAGGCGACATAGGCCAAAAGCACGGTCCGGCGGTCCTTGAGGCCGAAGTTCCGCGCGGCCTCGGTCTGGCCCGAGGCGATGCCGCCGCCGATGGCGAACAGATGCAGCCCATAGCGGGCGCGATACAGCAAGACCCAGGCCAAGGCGATCACCGCCAGCCCCCAAAGCGCCGCAAAGGGCACGCCCCACAGGCTGCCCGAGACCGCCGCGATCACCACCTCGGGCACCGTCCCGCCCGAGGTCGGACGCAAGATGCGGGTGACGCCCAGGACGATATATTGCGTCGAAAGCGTCACGATGATCGGATGCACCCGAAACCGCGTGACGACGAAACCGTTGATGAAGCCTATCCCCGCAGCCAAGACGAAGACCGCCGGGATCAGCACCCAGGCCGGGGCATCCAGCGCCAGAATGGCCGTGGTAAAGCTGATGACCGACCCCACCGAGAGATCCAGCCCCCCCACCAGCACGACCAGCATCTGACCGATGGCGGTGATGACCAGCGGCATGGCCTGGGTCACAAGGTTCCACAGGTTTTCAGCCGTGGCGAATTGCGCGGTGCCAAAGGACAGAACCGCCCCGATCACCACAGCCACGCCCAAAGGCATCGCCCACATCCCTTGCCGGGAATTTCGCCCCATCAGATCAAACATCCGCGCCCCTCCCGCCCTGCAAGGCGGCCTCAAGTATCTTGTGTTCGCTGGCTTGGTCCGCCTGCATCTCGGCCATGATCGTCGCGTCATGGACGACATAGATCCGGTCGCTGAGCCCGATCAGCTCCAGCGTTTCGCGCGACAGGACCAGAACCGCACCGCCCTTGGCCGCAAAATCCCGCAAAAGCGCATAGATTTCCGACTTCGCCCCGACATCGACCCCGCGTGTAGGCTCTTCGATGACCAGAAGCTGGACCTCGGCCGCCAAGTATCGGCCAAGCAGCACCTTTTGCTGATTGCCGCCCGAGAGGCTGGCCACCGGGGCCCCCGCCCGCCCCTTGACCTTCATCGCGGCCATGATGCGGGCGACCACCGCCTTGTAACTTCGTGCCGGGGCAAGATCGCGGGCCCTGGCATGCAGGCCCATGGTGATGTTCTGCGCGATGGACAGGCCCAGGAAAAGCCCCTCTTCCTTGCGGTCCTCGGGGACAAATCCCAAGCCCTCGCGCTGCATCGACCGGATCGACGGCGCCGGGATCACCTTGCCGTTGATCGCCACCGTCCCGCCATGCGGCAGATGCGCGCCAATCAGGCTGCGCGCCAAAAGCTGCTGGCCCTGGCCCTCCAGCCCGGCCAAGGCGACGATCTCGCCCCGGTTCAGCGTCAGGGACAAAGGCCGTGACCGCGCCGTCAAACGCAGGTCGGTCAGCCGCAGGATCTCGGCGCCCGTGGTCTGGCCGCGCGGCGGAAACAGGTCTTGCAAGGGCCGCCCCACCATCAGCGCGATCAGCCGGTCCGGTGTGATGTCGGCGGTGTCATGGGTGGCGATCCATTGGCCATCCTTCAGCACCGTGACCCGGTCACAAAGCGCAAAGATCTCCTCCATCCGGTGCGAGATATAGATGATCGCCACGCCCTTGTCGCGCAACCGCCGGATGTTGCGGTTCAAGATCTCGACATCGGCGGCGTTCAAGGCGGCGGTCGGCTCGTCCAGGATCAGCACCTTGGCATTGCCCTTGATGCCATGGGCGATTTCCACGAACTGACGTTCCGCGATGGACAGGGTCGAGACCAGCCGCCGCGGGTCAAGCCGCAGGCCCAGTTCGGCCAGGGCTGCGGCGGTCTCGGCCTCCATCCGGCGGTGGTCGATGCCGTGGCGCATCGGCTCGCGGCCCAGGAACATGTTCTCGGCGATGGTCAGGTTGGGCAAGAGGCTGTGTTCCTGAAACACCGTCGAAATCCCGGCGTCCAGCGCATCACGCGGCGCGGCAGGGGTGATTTTCACGCCGTCCAGCAGGATCTCGCCCTGATCGGGACGATGCACGCCCGCTAGGATCTTCATCAGGGTGGATTTCCCCGCCCCATTCTCTCCCATCAGCGCATGGACCGACCCGGCCTGAAAGGCCACCGACACCGAGGTCAGCGCCGCATTGGCGCCAAAGCGCTTGGAGATATCCGTCATCGTCACGCGATCTGGCACGCGATCCCCCCTTCTTGGCGGGCGGGGTTGCCCCCGCCCTTTCCGATCACTTGGCGTAAAGCTTCTGCAACAGCTCTTCGGACAGCTCGCTGGGCCACCAGACATTGGCCGACAGGTCCGCGCGGTAGAATTTCGCGGCCTTGTCCTTGTCCCAGCCCTCGGGGTGATAGCCATAGCTGTGATAAAGCTCCTGGCCCTCCAACAGCGCGATGGCGGCGCGCACGCCTGCCGCACCCTGGGCCGGGCTATATTCCGACGAGATCGAGTCAAAGCCATCCGCCAGCCACTGGCCGAAGTAACCGTTGTTGCCCTCGCCCGAGATCGGCGGGATCGCCGTGCCGAACGACTTGAAGACATCGACACAGGCCCGCGTCATGTCGGCGCCCGAGGACCAGATGCCATCCACCTCGGGGTTCGAGACGAACAGCGTCTCGCACAGGCTTTTGGCCTTGTCATATTGCCAATCGCCATGCTCTTCGGCGACGATCTGGATGTTGGTGCCCTCGATCGCCTGCATCAAGCCGTTGTAACGGTTGGTATCCTCGGGATGGCCCGCCAAGCCGCGCAGCACCCAGATCTTGCCGTCGTTGCCAACCTTTTTCACCAGCCAGTCGCCCATGACCTTGCCGAAATGTTCGGCCCCGCCCTGAATCTCGACGGTGAAGGCATCCGAGTCGATGCGGCCGGTGTGCAGCACGACCGGAATCCCCGCCGCGACCGCCTTTTCGATGCTGGCGTTGGCCGAGGTCGACGACACCGGCATGACGATGATCGCATCGACCTTTTGCGCGATCAGGTCCTCGATGTCGGCCACCTGCTTCTTCTGGTCAAAGCCCGCGTCCAGTGTGATGAACTTGGCAATCCGCGGTTCTTTGGAGGCCGCGAAATCCGCCTCATGCGAGACCTGAACCGTCCAAGTGTTGGCGTTGACGCCGAAATGGCTCATGCCGATGACCCAGGGGCCGTCTTTCTTGAACTTGCCGGCCTCGATCACCGTGGTGTTGTCGGGATTGGGCGTCACACCGTCCATCAGCACAAGGCTGGGCACGGCAAAGGCGCGGCCCGCCAGGATCGTCGTGGTCGTCAGGGCAGCCAGCCCGCAGAAAAGGCGACGTGTCAGCATGGTATCCTCCCTCTGGATAGCGTTTCGGGCGCTTTGGCCCGTGGGTTTCAGACCCGCAGACCGGGGGGCCTGCGGCGTCATGTCGTCAGAATTTCAAGCGATCTCCTCACCGCCGGGATGGGCTTTGCAGCGGTCTCCCTTGGGGTAAATGTGCGCAGATTCGCCTGCCTGTCAATAATTATTCAGAGTGACGGATCAACTTAGTCAGAGTGAATGAATATCTATCCCGGGCTTGCGCGGCCTTGTCCAAGCTGGCAAAAGAAGGGGGAACGTGTGAAAGATCCGGCCATGAGAACTGTCCTCTGCTTTGGAGATTCCAACACCTACGGCCAGATCCCGGGCCGGGGACCGCTGGACCGTTTCGGCTGGGATCAACGCTGGCCGGGGGTGATGCAGGCCGAACTGGGGCCGGGTTGGCACATCATCGAAGAGGGGCTGTCCGGTCGCACCACCGTGCGCGACGATCCGATCGAGGGCGAGCACAAGAACGGCCGCCGCTATCTGAAACCCTGCCTGCAAAGCCATGCTCCGGTCGATCTGGTCATTCTGATGCTGGGCACCAACGACCTGAAACGGCGCTTCTCGCAGCCGGCCTCCGAGGTTGCCATGGGGATCGGCTGTCTGGTCCACGACACCA
This sequence comes from Stagnihabitans lacustris, assembly GCF_025950525.1. Classification (GTDB taxonomy): domain Bacteria; phylum Pseudomonadota; class Alphaproteobacteria; order Rhodobacterales; family Rhodobacteraceae; genus Stagnihabitans. Next base: position 18,689 of record NZ_JAPDGS010000010.1, read on the forward strand.
AAGAGCTGATGCCGGGCCGCGGCGGCCATGTGCCGGAGATCATGATCGTGGCCCCGCCGCCGATGCTGGAGGACCTTCGGGAATGGGCCTCGATCTTTGACGGCGCTCCGGAAAAGTCGCATCGCCTGGGCCTGGAATTCGAGGTGATGGCGGATTCGCTGGAGGTGCATTTCTTCGACGCCGCAACGGTTTGCGCCTGTGATCCGGCGGATGGCTTCCACCTTGGGGCCAGCGCCCATGCCGCCCTGGGCCAGGCCCTGGCGCGTGAGGTCCAGGCCATCGGCTGGCCCGCCGATTAGTTTTTGACAAAGGTTTCCCATGCCCGACATGCGCTTTGCCCCTCCGAATCCGATCAGGATCGCCGACCGTTCGGCGGGGCTGAATGCTGTCTCGGTGCGGGGTCACAACGAAAGGCTGGTCCTGTCGCTGTTGTTGCGTCATGGCGGCATGTCGCGGATGGCCTTGGGGGAAAAGTCGGGGCTTTCGGCGCAGACGGTTTCGGTCATCGTGCGCTCGATGGAGAAAGAGGGCCTGATCGCCAGCGGCGAGGCGCAAAAGGGCCGGGTCGGGCCGCCGACGATTCCGGTGTCGCTGAATGCCGATGGGGTCAGCGCGGTGGGGATCAGCGTCGGCTTTCGCAAGACCGATGTCGTGCTGATCGACTTTCTGGGCCATGTCACGGCCTCGGCCGAACTGGCGCATGAGACTTTGGGATATCACCATGTCCATCCGCAGATCTTTGCGACCGTCTCGGGGCTGATCCGCGCCTTGCCCAAACGCAAGCAGGACCGGATCGCGGGGATCGGTCTGGCCCTGCCCGACGGGTTCGAGGATTCGCCCGAGCTGGCCCAGCTGCAAGGCCAGCTGGAGACGCTGGGCCTTGAGGTCTTCGTGCAAAACGACGTGACCTCGGCTGCGGCGGGGGAAAGCATGTTCGGGGCGGCGCGACCGCTGGAAAACTACCTGTTCTTTTACGTCGGCGCCCATGTCCATTCGCGGTTGATCTTGAACCACCACATCCTGCGCAGCGGGGTGAATGCCAGCTATGATGTGGGTCTGCTGGAGCTTGAACGGCGGCTGGGGTCGAATGCGGCGACCAGCGCGGAGTTCTGGAAAACCGCCCTGGGGCCCGCGACCGATGCGCCGGTCCAAGCCTGGATCGAAGACTGCGGCGCCCTGATCCAGGACAAGGCGGCACAGGCCAACCAATTCGTGCAGGTCGACACCGTCGTCGTCTCGTCCTATCTGCCGCGCCCGCTGATCGAGGGGTTGTGCGACACGCTTGGGGCCTTGAAAGGCGTCGTGGGCGAGGTGGCCCAGGCGCCCAAAGCTGTGGGCGCCGCGAGCCTGGCGTTCTCGTCCCGGTTCTTGATCTAAGACTTGGCCTTGTTGGCGCTGACCCGGTCGCCATGAACCGGACTTGGCGGCACCAAAGTGTGATCCTGCCCCAGACGGGCCGGGGGAAAAGGCGGCTGCTCACATCAGGGGCCTACCTGTGTTCAAACCTTGAGCAATGCGCCTCCTGCCACCAAGCCCCGACCAACCTGACCCTACGGCAACCGGGCAGTTCTTGATCCTGATCAAAGTCTTGCGCTCGATTCGTGGCACCTTCCGCCCCAAGACCCTGATCGCCCCGAAACACTGTTCCCTGACGCGCGAGACTTGCCATGAAATCCCTTCGCCCCCTTGTCGTTGGCGCCCTGATCCTTGCGGCACTTGCCGCGGCGGGCTGGTCGTGGTGGCAGGCCAGCATCTCCAGCCTGCCCTTGGGACTTGCCTCGGGCAATGGCCGGCTTGAGGCCGAAGAGATCGACATCGCCACCACGATCGCCGGCCGCGTGGCCCAGGTCCAGGTCGAGGAGGGCGCCTTGGTGCAGCAAGGCCAGGTCCTGGCCGTGATCGACACCGCCGATCTTGCGGCGCAATTGACCCGCGCCGAGGCCGAGGCCAAGGGGACCGAGGCGCAGGTGGACCAGGTTCAGGCGCTGATCTCGCAACGCCAGGCCGAGCGCGCCTATGCCGCCCAAGAGCATGACCGCGCCCAGGAGCTGACCCAACGCGGCGTCCAAAGCCAATCGGTAAGCGATGCCAAGAAGGCCGCGCTGGACACGGCCGAGGCGACCTTGGCTTCAGCCCTTGCCCAACTGGACACCGCCAAGCGCAGCGTCGAGGCGGCCTATGCCCTGGTCGGCCAATACAAGACCCAGATCGCGGACGCGACGCTGACATCTCCGGTTCTGGGGCGGGTGCTTTACCGGCTGGCCCAACCCGGCGAGATCCTGGCTGCGGGCGGCAAGGTGCTGACCGTGCTGGACCTCTCGCAGGTCTATATGGAGATCTTCTTGCCCGCGGACCAGGCCGCCGCCACCGCCATCGGCGCCGAGGCGCGGATCCGCATCGACAGCATCGACTATGCGATCCCGGCCTATGTCAGCTTCGTGGCTCCCGAGGCGCAATTCACCCCCAAACAGGTCGAAACCGCCAGCGAGCGCGAAAAGCTGATGTTCCGCGTCAAGGTCCGCCTGCCCGAAGAGCTGGTGCAGGCCTATATCGACCAGGTCAAGACCGGGGTCCGGGGCGAGGCTTTCATCAAGCTTTCGGGCGCCGAGGACATGGCCTGGCCCGCGCAATTCGTGGGCCAGCCGATCCCCGCAGCCGCCCTGCCGGGGAATTGAGATGACGCCGCTTTGGGTCGCCCGGGTGGCGGGCCTTGGCCATGTCTACGGCCAGGCGGTCGGGATTTCGGATGTGACGCTGGACCTGCCAGCGGGGCAGATGCTGGGGCTGATCGGGCCTGATGGCGTGGGGAAATCGACGCTTCTGGGGCTTTTGGCCGGGGCGCGGCGGATCCAGACCGGCCAGGTCGAGGTGCTGGGCGGCTCGATGGCCGAGCGCAGCCACCGCGACAGCGCCTTTCGCCGCATCGCCTATATGCCGCAGGGTCTGGGCAAGAACCTTTATGCCGATCTCAGCGTGCAAGAGAACCTGGATTTCTTTGGCAGGCTTTTTGGCCATGACGCGCCCGAGCGCGCGCGCCGCACCGAAAGGCTTTTGCAGGCCACCGGCCTTGCGCCCTTTGCCAGCCGCCCCGCAGCCAAGCTTTCGGGCGGGATGAAGCAAAAGCTGGGCCTGTGCTGCGCGCTGATCCATGACCCGGATTTCCTGATCCTGGACGAGCCCACAACCGGGGTCGACCCCCTGTCGCGCGGGCAGTTCTGGGAGCTGATCGCGGCGATCCGCAAGGACCGCCCGGGGATGAGCGTCCTGGTCTCGACCGCCTATATGGAGGAGGCCGAGCGTTTCGACTGGCTGGCCGCGATGGATGGAGGGCGCATCCTGGCCACCGGCTCTCCGGCCCAGCTGCGCGCGGCCACCGGGACCGCGACGCTTGAGGCGGCTTTCGTGGCGCTTTTGCCGCCCGAGAAACAGCCCCGGGGCGCGGCTCTGACCATCCCGGCCTTTGTCCGGCAAGACGGCGGCCCCGCCATCGTCGCCCGCCACCTGACCCGCAGTTTTGGCGATTTCACCGCCGTCAGCGATGTCAGCTTTCAGATCGAACGCGGCGAGATCTTTGGCTTTCTGGGCTCGAACGGCTGCGGCAAGACCACGACGATGAAGATGCTGACCGGGCTCTTGCCTGCCACTTCGGGCGAAGCGCTGGTCTTTGGCAGCCCCGCCGATGCGGGCAATCTTGCGACCCGCAAGCGTGTGGGCTTCATGTCGCAGAACTTCTCGCTTTATGGCGAGCTGACCTTGCGCCAGAACCTTGACCTGCATGCGCGGCTTTTTCACTTGGACGGGCCTACCATCGCCCCGCGCATCGCCGAGCTTCTCGCGGATTTCGGCCTGCTGCCTTTTGCCGACAGCTTTGCGGCCGACCTGCCGCTGGGCCTGCGCCAAAGGCTGTCCCTGGCCTGCGCGATCATCCACCGCCCCGAGATGCTGATCCTGGACGAGCCCACCTCGGGCGTCGATCCGGTGGCCCGCGATGGCTTTTGGGCGCTTTTGGTGCGGCTGTCGCGGCAGGACCGGGTCACGATCTTTATCTCGACGCATTTCATGAACGAGGCGATGCGCTGCGACCGGGTGTCGCTGATGCATGCCGGGCGGGTGCTGGTCCATGATACGCCCGAAAACCTGGCCCGGGGCGGCTCGCTGGAAGAGACCTTCATCCGCCAGATCCGGGCGGCCAGCGCAGAGGCCGAGGTCAGCCCCCCGCCGGCGGCAAGTCCGCAATCCCTGCCCGGCATCCAGACCCATCCCGGCCTGACCCGGCTTTTCGCCGTCGCCCGTCGCGAGATGCTGGAGCTGATGCGCGACCGGGTCCGGATGGCCTTTGCGCTTTTGGGCTCCATGGTGCTGATGCTGCTCTTTGCCTTCGGCATCTCGACCGATACGTCGAATCTGCGCTTTGCGGCGCTGGACCAGGACCAGAGCCCGCAAAGCCGGGCCTATCTGGCCGAATTCGAGGGCTCGTCCTATTTCACCCGCCAGGCCGATCTGACCAGCGAAGCCGATCTGCAACGTCGCATGGTGACGGGCGAGACGAGTCTTGGGCTTGAGATCCCCGCAGGCTTTGGCCGCGCGCTGACCTCGGGGCAAAAGACCTCGGTTGCCGCTTGGATCGACGGGGCCAACCCGCAAAGGGCCGCGGTGATCGAGGGCTATGTGCAAGGTGTCCATGCCGGGTTCCTGACGGCGCGGGCCAGGGCTGCGGGTCTGCGCGCGACGGCGCTGGTCACGATTGCGCCGCGCTATCGCTATAACCCCAGCTTTGCCTCGCTGCCCTCGATCGCCCCGGCGGTGCCGGCGATCCTCTTGATGCTGTTTCCCGCGATCTTGATGGCGGTCTCGGTCGCCCGCGAAAGCGAGGTCGGCACGATCACCAACTTTTACGTCACCCCCACGACGCGGCTGGAGTTCCTTTTGGGCAAGCAGCTGCCCTATATCGCTGTGGGCTTTGCCAATTGGGTGATCCTGACCGCGATGACCGTCCTCGTCTTTGGCGTGCCGCTCAAGGGATCGGGCCTGGCCCTGGGGCTGGGCGCATTGGCCTATGTCTTTGCCTCGACCGGCTTTGGCCTGATCATCGCGGTCTTTGTCCGCAGCCAGGTTGCGGCGGTCTTTGCCACGATGGTGCTGGCCATGCTGCCCACGGTGCAATTCTCGGGGCTGACGCAGCCGGTCAACACGCTGGAGGGCGCGGCTTGGGTGATGGGGCAGTTGTGGCCCGCGACCTATTTCATGCAGATCAGCCTGGGGGCCTTTGCCAAGGGTCTGGGCTTTGCCGCGCTGGCAGGCAACATCCTCGTGATCGCGGCCTTTGGCCCGGTCTTTCTGGGCCTGGCCAGCCTGCTTTTGACCAAGCAGGAGCGATAGGATGCGCAACATCTTCTGGCTTGCCGTCAAAGAGCTGCGCAGCCTGTGGCGCGATGCATTGTTGCTGGTTCTGGTGGTCTATGCCTTTGGGCCGGGGATCTATATCGAAAGCACCAGCGCCCCCGAGACCCTGTCCAAAGCCGCCGTCACCTTCGTCGACGAGGATCGCTCAAGCCTCAGCCGCGCCTTGCAGACGGCGCTTTATCCGCCGCATTACCTGACGCCGCAGACCACGACGGCCGATCAGATCGACCGCCTGATGGATTGGGGCGAGACGACCTTCGTGGTGGTGATCCCCCATGGCTTCGAGGCCGACGTCCGGGCCGGGCGCGCGCCCGCCTTGCAGATCAACATCGACGCGACCAAGACCCAGGCCGCGGCCGTGGGGGTGGGCTATCTGACCGCAAGCTTCACCCAAGAGATCGCCCGTTTCGCAGCCCGGGCCGATGTCGCAAGCCCGCAGGCCCTGGACCTGGTGGTGCGCCGGTCCTTCAATCCTGCCGGCACCGAGGTCTGGTTGCGGGCGATTTCCGGGCTTTTGAACCAGCTGTCGATGCTGACCATCGTCCTGACTGGCGCCGCCCTGATCCGCGAGCGCGAACACGGCACGATCGAACATCTGCTTGTCATGCCGCTGACCGCCACCGAAATCGCGCTTTCCAAGGTCCTGGCCAATGGGCTGGTGATCTTTCTGGCCTTCAGCTTTTCGCTGTTCACCGTGGTCTAGGGCCTGTTGCAAGTCCCCTTCGCGGGCTCCGAGGCCCTGCTTTTGGGCGGCACCGTGGTTTACCTTTTTGCCGCCGCCTCGATCGGCATCCTTTTGGGGATCTTGGCGCGGACCATGGCGCAATTCGCGCTGCTGATCTTGCTGGTCATCATGCCGATGATGCTTTTGTCGGGCGGATCGACCCCGGTGGAAAGCCAGCCCGCCTGGTTGCAGCCCCTGACCTGGTTGCTGCCGTCGCGGCATTACATGGATTTCGCCATCTCGATCACCTATCGCGGGGCGGATCTGTCGATGGTCTGGCCCGAGTTCCTCTGGACCTTCCTTCTGGGCGGCGCCTTCCTGGTGCTGAGCCTCGTGCTGTTCCGCCGCTCGGTCGCGGGGGGTTAGGGTCAGCCTTTCGCGGCCAGATCCTTTGCGGCCGCGTCCAGCATCGCGACCATGACACCATAGAACCTGGCGTAATGCGCCAGACGCTTGGCGGCGCCCGTGTTCTGCGGGTCGATCTCGGACAGCGAGGCGTCGATCTCGGCCCGGGTCTTTTGCAGACCGGCGGCAAGGGTTTTCAGCATGTCGGGATAGGGGTTCTCGATCAGCTGGAAGAAGTCCTGCCTTTGGCCCGGCCGCCCCACCCGCTTGATCAGCCGGCGGTCCTCCAGGATGCGGGTCGCGGTGCTGATCGAGGCCTTGGAGACCTGCAGTTCGGCGACCAAATCGCCAAAGGACCGGGTTTCGCCGTCAAAGAGAAACAGGCCAAAGACCCGCCCCGCAATACGCGGCACGCCGTCCGATTGCAGGAACAGGCCGACCTTCTCGATGAATTCCTCCCGAACCTCGGCTTGATCCCGCATGCCCCGACTTATCCCCTGCAAATTTTCGGCCCTTGGGTCATAGTTCATTCAGATTCGTCCGCAAGACTGCAAACATCGTGAGGGCCTTGGATCACTTTAGATCAACTTGTTTGTTCAGTCCATGCTAAACAAACAAGTTGACGGACGCCCCCGCCCTGCCCTATCCCCCGCCTTGCCCTATCCAAGACCAAACCAGACCGGAGACCTGTCATGCCCTTTCCCCGCAGCCTTGCCGCCTGGACCCTGGGACTGGCGCTTATGCCGATGATCACCCTGGCGCAGACGGCCAAGATCCCGACCGTGACCGTGGCGCCTGCCACGACGGCAGAGGTGGTGGCGCAGGTCTATGTGACAGGCTCATTGGTCGCGCGGGATGAGGTGCTGATCTTTCCGCAGGTCAGCGGTTTCAGCATCGAAAGCCTGACGGTGCAGGTGGGCGATCAAGTCCAGGCGGGCGATGTGCTGGCGACCTTGGCCACCGGCAATCTGGTCGTGCAGCAGACCACGGCCAAGGCAGAGCTGAACCGGACCGTCTCGGCGATCTCGCAGGCGCAAAGCCAGATTGCCACGGCCCAGGCCGGCCTGACCCAGGCCGAGGCGCAATTGGCCCGGGTCCAGGCGCTGAAGGATCGGGGCGCGGCCACCCAGGCCGACCTTGACACCGTGGTGGCTGCGGCCGAACAGGCGCGGGCGGCGCTGGCTTCGGCCAAGGACGGGCTGGCGGTTGCCCAGGCGCAGCGCGACCAGGCCCAGGCGCAACTGGACCTGGCCGATCTGAACCTGGAACATGCGCAGATCACGGCGCCGGTCGCGGGCATCATCTCGGCCCGCAACGGCCAGATCGGCGCCATAGCGGCCTCGGGCGGCGAGCCGATTTACCGGCTGATCGCGGGCGGCGCCGTGGATGTCGAGGGCGAGGTGATCGAAACCGCGCTGGCTGGCCTGGCCATCGGCAACCCGGTCGCGCTGGACATCGCCAGCATCGGCCCCGTCACCGGCACGGTCACACGGATTGCCCCCACGGTCGATGCCGCCAACCGCATGGCCAAGGTGACGATCGAGGTTCCCCCCCAAGCCGGCCTGCGCCCCGGGCTTTTCGCCCGCGGCACGATCGAGACCCTTCGGCACCAGGCCCTGACCATCCCCGCCGCCGCGATCCAGACCGACAGCGCGGGGACCTATGTCCTGCGCGTCACGGATGGCGTGGTTTCGCATGTGCCGGTGACGGCCGGTCTTTTGTGGCAAGACGCGCGCGAGGTGCTTTCGGGCTTGGCCGAGGGCGACCTTGTGATTGCCCGCGCCGGGGCCTTCTTTTCGCAGGGCGACGCGGTCAACACGATCACCGAAGGGGCCGCCGAATGAACATGTCAACCTGGGCGATCCGCACGCCCGTGCCCTCGCTGGCGCTGTTCCTGGTTCTGACGATCATCGGCTGGGTCAGCTTCAAGGGGCTTCCGGTGACGGAGATGCCCAATGTCGATATCCCGATCATCTCGGTCAGCGTCAGCCAATCCGGCGCCGCCCCGGCCGAGATCGCGACCCAGATCGTCCAGCCGCTGGAATCGGCGATTTCGGATGTGACGGGGGTTGATCACGTCACCGCCACGGCCAGCGATGGCCTGGCCAGCCTGACCGTGGAATTCAGCCTGGAAACCGACACCGACCGCGCGCTGAACGACGTCAAGGATGCCGTCACCAGCGCCAAGAGCGACCTGCCCGAAGCGGCCTCTGACCCGGTGGTGGCGCGGGTCGATGTGACGGGGCGGGCGATCCTGACCTATGCCGTCTCGGACCCGACCAAATCCATCGAAGAGCTTTCGACCTTTGTCGATGACGTCGTGGCCCGCGACATCGCGGGGGCCGAGGGCGTGGGCAAAGTCACCCGTCTGGGCGGGGCCGAGCGGGCGATCGAGGTCGACCTTGACCCCGCAAGGCTTTTGGCGCTGGGGCTGACCGCCTCGGATGTGAACAGCCAGTTGCGGCTGGCCAATGTCGATATGGGCGGCGGGTCGGGCGATCTGGCGGGGCAGACCTTTTCGATCCGGGCGCTTGGCGCGGTCAAGACGGTAAAGGCGCTGCGGGCCACGCCGATCACCCTGGCCTCGGGGCGCAGCCTGCGGCTGGACGATCTGGGCACGGTGCGCGACGGCGCGCAAGAGCCCGAGGGTTTCGCCCTGCTGGAGGGGCAGCCCGTTGTGGCCTTTGGCGTCTATCGGGCGACGGGCAAAAGCGACCTTGTGGCGGGCGACAATGCCAAGGCACAGATTGCTGCGCTGCAAACGGCCTATCCCGGCGTCAGCTTCTCGCTGATCGACGATGCGACGGTCTATACGGCGGGCAATTACGAGTCCGCCATGGGCACGCTTTACGAGGGCGCGGTGCTGGCGATCATCGTGGTCTTTGGCTTTTTGCGCAACTGGCGCGCCACGCTGATCACGGCAGCCGCCCTGCCGCTGTCGATCATCCCGACCTTTATCGTGATGAATTACCTGGGCTTTTCTCTAAACACCGTCTCGCTTTTGGGCATCACCCTCGTCACCGGCATCCTGGTCGACGACGCCATCGTCGAGATCGAAAACATCGTCCGCCATATCCATATGGGCAAACCGGCCTATGAGGCCTCTGAGGAAGCCGCCTCCGAGATCGGCATGACCGTCATCGCCATCAGTTTCACCATCGTGGCGGTCTTTCTGCCGGTCAGCTTCATGTCGGGCATCGCGGGCCAGTTCTTCAAGCAATTCGGCCTGACCGTGGCGGTGGCGGTGCTGTTTTCGCTGTTGGTCGCGCGGCTGATCACGCCGATGCTTTCGGCCTATTTCCTGCGCGACAGCGTCTCGCAGCACGAGGCCCCCGACGGCGCCTTGATGCGCACCTATCTGCGGGTCCTGACCTGGACGCTGCACAACCGGACCGTGACGCTGCTGGGCGGGCTTGCGATCTTTGCCGGCTCGATCTTTTCCGCCACGCTGTTGCCGACCGAATTCGTGCCGGCCTCGGACAAGGGCGCGGTCAATATCTCGGTCGAACTGCCGCCGGGCTCCAGCCTGAACGACACCCGTCTGGCCGCCCGCAAGGTCACAGAAATCATCCGCCAGGTGCCCGAAGTGACCAGCGTCTTTGCCGAGGCCACCACGCGGACCAAGGCCAATATCCTGGTGAACCTGGGGCAAAAGGCCAGCCGCAGCCGCTCTGCCGCCACGATCCAGGCCGAGCTGGACGGGCTTTTGGCCGATTTCCCCGATGTGCGCTTGCGGGTGATGAATGACAGCGGCGCGCGCGACATCAGCCTGTCGATCCTGGGCGACCGGCTTGAGGCCACGACCGAGGCCGCCCGCGCGCTGTCCGAGGCAATGAACGCCCTGCCCGAGGTGACCGGCGCCTCGGCCTCCTCGGCGCTGGCCCGACCCGAGATCCGGATCACCCCCAAGCCAGAGCTGGCGGCAGAGCTGGGCGTGACGGCCTCGGCGCTGGCTTCGACGATCCGCATCGCCACGCTGGGCGACAGCGGCACCAATGTGGCGCAGTTCAACACCGGCACGGGGCAGATCCCGATCGTCGTGCGCCTGTCGCAGGATGTGCGCGATGACCTGTCGCTGATCGGTGACTTGCGGGTGCCGCGCAGCACCGGCGCGCCGATCCCGCTGGGCGTGGTGGCCGATGCGACGCTGTCGACCGGGTCCAGCACGATCACGCGTTATGACCGCCAGTTCCGCACCACGGTCGAAGCCGACCTCGCCCCCGGGGCGCTTTTGGGCGAGGCCACCGCCGCCATCGACGCCCTGCCGCTGGCGCAATCCATGCCCGAGGGCACCCGCCTGCAAAGCGCGGGCGATGCCGAGGTCATGGGCGAGATCTTTGGCCAGTTCGGCCTGGCGATGGGGGCGGGGGTGCTTTTGGTCTATGTCGTGCTGGTGCTCTTGTTCTCCAGCTTTGTCACGCCGCTGACCATCCTTTTGTCGCTGCCCCTGGCCATCGGCGGCGCGATCTTTGCGCTGTATCTTTACGGCGCGGGGATCGGTTTGTCGGTGGTCATCGGCTTTTTGATGCTGATGGGGATCGTGACCAAGAATGCGATCATGCTGGTCGAATTCGCGCTGGATGCGATGGCCAAAGGCGTGGACAAGAACGCCGCCATGCTGGACGCCTGCCACAAGCGCGCCCGGCCGATCATCATGACGACGATCGCCATGGTGGCGGGCATGGTGCCCTCGGCCCTGGCGCTTGGCACCGGCGGAGAGTTCCGCGCGCCGATGGCGGTGGCGGTGATCGGCGGGTTGATCCTGTCGACGCTCTTGTCGCTGCTGTTCGTCCCCTCGCTGTTCAGCGTCATCGACCGGGTCAAGGACCACAGCCGGTCGATCCTGGTTCACCGGCTGGGCGCGAACCGACCAAGGGCAGGCTAAGGGCGCCGACGACCAAAGGGCATCGGCGCCCGGAGGTTTACGATCCCCGGGTCTGGGCCATGATCCAGTCGCGGATGCCGGGGATGTCATAGGCGATGCGCCAGGTGTTGATGTGGTTCGACCCGGGCGTATCCTCTTGATCCGCCGGCACCACGCTGCCCTTTTTCAGGACCGAGTAATTCACCGAAAGCCCCTGCCCCACTTGGTCGGCCACGACGCCTGCAAAATCGGCCGAGGTCCCGTCCCAGAGGGCCTGGGAATAGGCCGTCCCCTCGGCCTCGATCACCGCCATGATGGCGTTTTGCCCGGGGAAGGCCTTGGCATCGCCCTCGGCCACCACGACCCACAGCTTTTGCTTGGCCAGGGGCGCCACAACCGCCGGATCCCATTGACAGGCCACAAGGAAAGCGGCCGCGAAAAGGTCAGGCTGTTTGACCATCATCGCAATCGACATCATCCCGCCGCCCGATTGCCCGGTCGTATAGATCCGGTTGCGGTCGACGCCAAAGCGGGTGGCGATCTCTTCGATCAGATGCAGCGTGGTGTCCAAAAGCGACGAGGCCTCCGAGCCGTCATTCACCGTCTGGGCCGCGAATTGCGGCGCCAGCACGATGGCCGGATGGCGGGCCTGATCCTCGGGACTGGCCCAGGACACCGCGCCCAAGCCCTGCACCAGCGTCGTATCCACCACAGGCGAGGTATTGCCTGCGTCATGCATGAAGATCACCAGCGGCAGCGGCCCCGTGGCGGTCTTGGGGACGTAAAGGTTATAGGCCAGGGTGTCGCCGGTCTGCGGATCGCGGAACTCCTCTGCGGTAAAGTCATCGACCACCAGGTTGCGCGCAGCATTGGTGGGGATCGACCGCGGGATCGTGTTGAAATCCGGCGGGCCTTCGGTCTTGACCTCGCCCTTCGGCGTGATCGTCACGGTGGTCGCAGAGGGAAGCCGCTGCGTCGTGCGCCCGGTGGTGACGAAAAGCGCCGCGCCCGCGTCTTCGGGCGCAAGGTCCAGCGTGATCCAGGCCCCCGCGGCATCCGCGACCCCCGGGGCGGAGGAGGCATAGACCCGGGTGATCGTCCGCCCCTCGACGCTGTAAAGCGTGGGGTCCAGGGCCTCGGCCGTCACGGGGCGGTCTTGCTGGATCGCCACGCCGACCAGTCTTTGACCCGCGCCAAAGACCTGGGTGATGGCCGTGGCGCCCAGGATATAGGGCGGCGCCTCGGCGGCCAAAGCCGGGACAAGGGCGGCCACGGTCAGGCCAAGCCCGGACAGAAGAAAGCTGCGACGCATCATAGGGGAAAGCTCCATCATTGCTTGCGCGTCATACGGCGCAAAGGGTTTAGTCCGTCGCAACGCCCGGTCAAAAAGGCGGTCGATTTGCGAAAAATGTGGGGGACGCAGGGGCAGAAGACCCCAGTGTCGATCTGCTGCGCAAGATCATAGGCTTCGCAGCCCCGTCATCATCCGATTTTCCAGGATGACCGAAGCAGAAGGGTCCAATGTCGCAGAACCCGTCGACCCGCCGCGCAAGGGCGAGGTCTATGCACAAAGGCGCCGGCAGGACAAAGCCCAGGAGGGGCGAACCCCTATTGTGGCCCCTCGGGACCTGCGCACAAATTGCAAACAGGCCCCCCGTCTTCCTTCAAGCCATTCTTTTCAAATAGATTTTCCTCATCCGCTTGAGCCTCCCTCAACACGGAAACACCGCTCAAGTGTTTTTGTGGATCAAGCAGTGCTCAGGAAATCACAAATCCCCGAAGGCAGCCGATGAGCGGGATAAAGGCATACCAGAGACGTCACGTCATGCCCAAGCGGCTCGGCAGCCGTCTGCGTGCGCATCTGCAGGAGACATTCCGCCACGGCCGAGAGAACCTTCGGCGCTTTGCCATGCGTGAGGCGGCCGACCTTCTGCGGATCAACCTGAGCCCTTTCCGGCACCACGCGTCAAACCCCGAGGGTTTCCCCGAAGGTGCGCTGGAAGGTGGCAATCGGCGGTGTTTCACAGCCGCCGAAATGGTCGAAGCGCAGAAGGTGCTGCGCGCGCCCGGGCGGATGAAGCCGGAAGGATACCCGCATCGCTGACCTGATGCGCGGGCCCGGGTGCGGAGGGTCTTCAACCGCAAGGGTGGGTCTGCCAAGACTCGACGGTGACGCCTTCGGCCAGCTTCCGGGTCTGCGCGGCTACCGCGTTCTGCTGTTTGACCTGAACAGTCAGGCCAGTCTGACGAATCTCTGGTCTGACGCACCTCTTGGGGGTCACGCGAGAGCTGGACCCAGAGATACCAACCCTTCGACCCGATCCGGACGGAAAGCCCCCTGCCCGCCACCCAAGTCATCGGCCGGACCAACGTCCCGACCGATGACTTGATCCCGACCTACGTGGACCGCAGAGGCCCGGCCAGCAAGCCAAGGGCCCTCTCCAATCCCGGAGGGAAGACGGGGCTCAGGGCAGATTCCATAATCAGGCCATACCCGGGTCAGTTCTGCGTGGATCGTCACACAGGGCCTCGGGTCTCTACTTTCGTTTCCCTGCGTTCTCTTTTGCCGCCGTCGCAGTGCCTTCCGCGCAGTTGCGAAGAACAGGCAGGACAGCGACACTGACCAAAGGCGTAATCGTCACCGAGGGCAATTGGCCCACTGAAGTGAGGGAGGCACGGCGGTTCGGGTCACCTCACTGCCAGGTGACTGGCGTTCCGCATGTCCCCAAGAGAATGCCCGCCTCGCCCGGATGTCCCCAAGCATCCGGGCGCCTTTTATCCATGCATGACACGAGGCCGGCGCGTCCCGTCGCCAGGGAGGCGGCCGCGCAGAAAGACCCCCGGGCGGCACCCTGGCGCAGGACCTTAGGGGCAAGACCCGCAGACCGTCGCGGCAACCCGAACGGCGCCCAGGATCTCATGGACGAAGGCGTCCCATTCATCGGCCGAAACCTCGGCCCGATAGCGGTCCAGCACCCGATCCAGCGCCGAAGGGTCCAGGACCCGGACACGCCGTTCGTCCGGGGACCCGAAGGTCCCGAAATAGAAGGTGCCGGGAAAGTCGAAGTTCTTGCGATGCCAAGCCTTGATCCGGGCCTGAACCTCATCCGCCGCGCAGAGCCTGTCGCCAAGGCGCCACAGCGTGACATCGGTGGGCTTGCGGGATTGATAGAGGGGGCGCAGACTAAAGTTCATCACATCGTCTCGTCTGAAGGGTGTCGAAAGGGGCCGCGCCGGAAGGGCATGCAAACACAGAGGTCGAGTTTGCCACAAACCGCCACTCCGGTGCACAGTGCCTAAGTGCTGCCTGCCTCTCGAAAGAGCATCGCGCCCTGTCCAACGAGACTTCGGGCCGGGCGGTCATGGCCCCTGCCTGCGCCACAGCGACTTTCAGGGGCCGACCAGATCCGCCACAAGGTGGGCGGCGGCGTCTGTAACCTCACCCATGTTTCCGGTCAGCGAGGCCGTCAGCATCCCCGTTTCCATCGCCCCGATTGCCGTCGTGCCGACCTGCCCCAAGCGCGCCTGCGTGTCGGCCAGCGTGATCTGGACGCTGCCGTCGATATCGCCCAGGTTGACGGCGACGTTCTGCAAGATGACGGCGCCCGCGACCGAGCCATTCTGTTCGGCCCGCGCCGTCGCCCCCTCGGTCAGCAGAACCACCCGGCCCGCCAGGCCGGAGGTGTCGACCGTGCCCGTCGTACCGGTCGAGCCGATCAAGGCGCCCGATTGCAGGGCCCCGATGGCGGTGGTCGTGATCTCGCCACTGGCAAGCGTCGCGGGCTTGAACAGGTCAAAGACCCCTTCCCCCTGCTGCGACGCCCGAATCCCCGGGGCGATCCGGCTGACGCTGGCCAGGGTCTCGCCATGGATCAGCGCATCGACCTCTGCGACAAGGTCGGCGCTGGTGTGACGGGTCTGGATCACGACGGAGCCTTTGACCTGCCCCAGGTTCTCGGCGACATTGGTCAGGCTTGCCGTCAAGGCGGCCGCCTGGCTCAGAAGGGCGCTCAGCAGCTCTTGGGGGTGCGGGCCGGGGTTTGCCGAGGCCGTGGCGGCGCCAAGCCCCAATAGGACAACCGCTTTCGTCAGCGTACCGGCCATGGTGGCGTCCTTGTCTGAAAGGGGTCGGGGTCTGAAAGGGGACAGGCGAAAGCCTGATGGGCGCCGGAACGCCCATCAGAGGACCCAAGTTCACGGGGTCGGACCCGGCGGCGGCGACGGAGGCGTCGTGCCGACCAGGGCATTGATGATGCCGACGGCAGAGTTGTCGACATGCGCCATGTTGCCCGAGATCGTCGCGGTCAGGCTGCCCGAGCCCATGGCGCCGATGGCCGTGGTCCCGATCTTGCCGATCGTGGCGTTCACGTCGTTCAGCGCCAGCTGGACCGAGCCGTTGACGTCGCCCGAGTTCACCGCGATGTTCTGGAACGAGACCAGATCGCTGATGCCACCGAAGCTATCCGCCATGGCAGTGGCCGAGGTGGTCGAGGCCTCTGCCGTCGTCGACACGCGGTCGACGATGCCCGTGGCGTTGATCGTGCCGGTGATCGAACCCGACTGCATCGCACCGATGGCGGTGGTCGACAGATCTCCCAGCGCCAGGATCGTCGGGTCCAGCACGCGCAGCACCGAATCCGGCAGGTCGCGGGCAAAGACGTTGGCGTTGGTTTGGCTATAGGACTGGAAGGGGAAATCCAGCCCGTTCAACGCGTCGATCCCCGCCGCCACGCCGTCGAAAGAGCGGCTGGTGGTGACGTTGATCGAACCGTCGACGTGGTTCAGGTTCTCTGCCACGTTCGACAGGCTGGCCGAGAGGTTGGCTGCATTGTCCAGCAGATTGTCCAAAAGCGAAGCCGAATCCTGCGAAGACGACGGGGCGGCGTGGTTGGTCGCCGGGTCGTCGCCGGTGGCCGCAAAGGCCGCTCCGGCCAGCAGGGTCAGCATCGCCGTGGAGACGAGAAGATGCTTCATCTTGTCCTCACAAGTTGAAAGGATGTCGCGCCACGAGAGGCCGTGGCGCGACGGTTGAGCTTAGTTGCCGACCAAAGCGGTGACGATGCCCGCGGTCGAACCTTGGGTCGCCGCCATGTTGCCGGTGATCGTCGCGGTCAGGCTGCCCGAGCCCATCGCGCCGATGGCCGTGGTGCCGATCTTGCCGATCGTGGCGTTGACGTCGTTCATCGACATCTGGACCGAGCCGTTGACGTCGCCCGAGTTCACCGCGATGTTCTGGAACGAGACCAGACCCGAGATGCCACCGAAGTTTTCCGCCATGGCAGTGGCCGAGGTGGTCGAGGCTTCTGCCGTGGTGGAAACGCGGTCGACGATGCCGCCGGCATTGATCGTGCCGGTGATCGAGCCCGACTGCATCGCGCCGATGGCGGTGGTCGACAGATCACCCAGCGACAGGATCGTCGGGTTCAGAACCGTCAGCAGGTTGGCGGGCAGGTCCTGGGCGTAGACAGCGGCATTCACCTGGCTGAACGAGCCGAAGGGAATGTCGCCATTCGACGAAAGGGCGCCGATGCCGTCAGCCAGACCCGCATAGTCGCGGCCGGTGGTGACGTTGATCGAGCCGTCAACGGCGTTCAGGTTCTCGGCGATGTTCGACAGGCTGGCCGACAGCGCCGTCGCATTGTCCAGCAGGCCCGACAGCAGCGATTGCGACTGCTGCGAGTCGGAGACGGTGTGGTTGGTCGCCGGATCGACGGCCTGAGCGAAAGCGGTGCCCGACAGGGCGGCCAGGATAGCGGTAGAAACGAGAAGATTCTTCATCTTGTCCTCAACAGTTGGTGTGTCGCTGCCCCCACCGGCAGCGTTACGATTTCGGGCTGGGGGTTGGGGCCCGTTTCACCTGGCGCCAGTTCTTGACGGCAGGATTGCGAAATTCCTTGGAGGAGGCGCCTCAATAGAGCCCCCCGGGTTTTTGTTGCGCGCCCAGGCTGCCCGGCGCGGGAACAGCGGGTGCGGTCTTCGGAGCCGGTGCGGCGCCAGCGGTCCCCGAAGGCCCCTCGGCGTCCGGCGCGGGCTTGTCGCCCGGCTGCTCGCCTTGCGCGCGCTTGGCGGCGGCGGTCCCGGCCTCTTTGGCGGCCTGCAGGGCCTGTTGCACGACCACCGCCGCAACCTCGCCCTCATCGCCGCCAAAGCCCTCTTGCGCCGCCTCTTTCAGCAGCAGCAAGGACAGGTTCGACAGCTTCAACGCCTCGGCCGCCTTTTCGATGGCGGTCTTGGTGTCGGTCGCCGCCATGGAGTCGTTGGCGGCGCGAATGGCCATCGTCGCGGCGGTCGTCGCCTTTTCCGCCTTGAAGGCCGCCGGACTGACGGGCGGCGCCGCCGGAGCGGCGGCCCCGGGCGCTGCCGCCGCGGGTTGCCCCTGGGGTGCCGGGGGCGCCGCCGTATGGACCGGAACCGACAGCGGCCGGGCGTCTTCGGTCCCCGTGTCATTCATCGCGGCGATGGCATCGCGCAGCGCCTGCGGGTCCGCCGTCCCCGAAGCCGTGATGCCACCATCCTCGAAGCCGATCAGGGCCTTGCACGGCGCAAGGCTGCTTTGGTCCATGATCTGACCCAGGACTTCAAAGGTCGCGAGGCTGATCATCTGGCGCAGGGCGAAATTGATCGCCTCGCGTTGCATCCCCCCGGCGTCCATCTGCACCAAGGTGTCGCCAAAAAAGTTGTTGCCGCTGCCGCCGATCTCGCTGGTGAAAATCTGCTTTTGCAGCGGGATATTGGCGACGATCCGACCCGTGTAGGCATCGGTCATCGTCAGATCCAGCGCCACCAGGATACGGCTTTGGCGATAGCGCGGGCCGATCCCGGCGACCTGTGCCGAAAAGCCGCCGCCGGGAATGAAGTCCAGACTGTTGATGCTGCCCGAGACATAGAAGTTGACCGGCACCTGGCGCGTGATGTCGCGGATACCCCAATTGGTCTCGGAGACCATGATCGCGTCGTCGCGCCGGTTGACCACCGAGACCCCGGCCTTGAAGAGGGCCGATTGCACCATCTCTCCGGCGCCCTGGGTGACGAACTTGCCAGCATTGCCGTCGGCGTAGCTTTCCTTGCCGGTGGAATCGACCACGGTGCCGACGCCAAAGATGACGTTGCGCGGCACCTTGCCGTTCAAGCAGGTCAACGCCCGGTCAAAGGCGGTCACGACGTCCTGGATCGGAGGCCCCTGCACGAGGTCAAGGTTCTGGTCACGGGGCGTGAAAGCTGCCGAGATGTAGGAACATCCGGTCAGGACCAAAAGCGCGGGGATCGCACGCCATCGCATGTGTTTGTTCTTCATTTTATACCGTCAGCCCGGGCACGCAGCCGTCGCGCCCAAGCCAAGGGCGGACAAGTCAAGCGGGCCCAGCGGAAAGGCGTTCACCCCCTCGACGGTCGAGGTCGACAGGCTGCCGTCGACGCAGCCGGTGTTGTCGGCGCTGTTCGTCGCCGAAACGGTGTTCTGGTCGCCGGTGACTTCGATGTTGGTGGTCCCGGTGTTCATCGAACCGACAGAGCTTGTGGTGTTCGTGGTGTTCCAGGTGTTGTAGATCGGCGCCTGCGGTTCGACGCGCTTGGCCGCGATGGCCTGCGCGGTTGCAAGGCCAAGGCTGCGGTCGGCGGCGGTGGCATAGCCCCAGGACGAAGACCAGCTGGAGCCGGTCGAGCTATAGGCCTGCGCATGGCAGCACTGCCCTGCCCCGCCAAGGAACAGCGCCAAGATCACTCCGAATACTGCTTTCATCTGCCATTCCGCCATATTATTGTTTTTGTGTGCTTTTTTAGTTCAGTTCAGTGATTGCGATTCCGTTTTCCCCGACGCTGACCGCATAGCCCTTGCCGTCGACCGTGTAAGACACGGCTGTCCCGCCGCTGCCGTTTGCCGAGGCGGCCGCTGCCTCCTTGGGCGTCGATCGCGCGGCGTTGGCGCCGAAATATCCCGCGGCGGCCGCTGCCGCCTCGGTCGGGCCGGACTGCGCGGCCGAGGTCACACCCTCGTCCGCGGAGGCCGACCTCGCGACGGCCTGACCACCGCTCGGGTGGGCTGCCGATTGGGCCAGGTTCGACGTGGTGCGCGGCGCGGTGCCTGCCCCGGACACCGCATGAGACCCACCCGCGCCGGTCGGAGCGAACACAGTCCTGCCCTCCGGCATGACTTCGGTGCAGGCGATGTCCGTCGCCCCGACATCCTGCCAGCACAGCGCACGGCCAACCTGCATCTGCCCCTGCGGATCGGTGCAGCCTGCCAAAATCACCGGCAAGGTGATCGAGGCCGAACATAGAAAACGAAGCGCCGCGGCAGCACGCATGATTGATTCCGACCTTTATCAATGCTCTCTCGATTTACTGACATGGCGGCGCGGATAGCGCAAAGTTCCCATGGATAATTTCACCTATCCGAAGATAGTCAGCGCAATGGATCAAGGAGTTACCGGGGGCCTTGGGCCGGGAAGTACCCGTTCAAAGCTGCCAGTGGGACTGGCAAAGGCGGTATCAGCGGGCCGTTCATAAATCTATGGACTGATCCCAGAATTAAAATACCACCCCGGAGATCAAACCGGTGTGGTATTCGCAGGCGCGTTCTTTTGACCATGTCAAGGCGGAAGATCAGCCGCCCGTGCCGGAGACGGATACCGCTGTCGTTCCACCGCCGGCCGTTGCCGCACTGGCCCCACCGGGTCCGCTGACCGAGGTGGAGGCGCCCTCCGGCCCGGCCGAAGCGGATGCGGCCCAGTCCTTGCCACTCGCCGAGGTCGATGCCTCACCGTTGCCCGCAGTTGCTGCCGCAGCACCGGTGGCAGAGCTGCTTGACGCCGAAGTCATTCCAGAACCGGCACTTGCTGCCGACGACTCCCGGGACGGCCGGGTATGCTCTGGCGCCGACTCGGGCGAAACATGGTCCTGCAGAACCGCCGGCATGCGACCCAAGGGGGCGCAGTTGCGGTAATAGACCTCGACACGCCGGTTCAGCGGCTCGGAGCCCGGTGCATTGACCGCGAGGTTCATCTTGCCCTGCCAATCCGTCGCCAGACTGACCGAATTGCTTTTGAACTGCTCGATGAAGTTGATCACCGTCATCGCGCGCCGTTTCGACAGATCCATATTATAGGCCTGCGACGCCAAGGCATCCGTATGACCAATCACCGACCCATAGGCCCGAGGATTATTGGCCACGAATGTCGCCAAAACATATTGCATGTCGGGGGACAAATCGTCTTGGTCAAGCCCGAAATACACCGTCAGCTTGCAATCGCGCGCCATACCGGGATGCGCCGAAAGTGCAAAAAGGGACAAGGCCAGTGCCTTGATTATTCGAACAGCCATCTGCTCACCTGAGTCTTTCGGTTTATTTTACGGCGTACCGTTTTCGTGATCTAGGCGCGTGCAATGGGCCAGGTCAATCAATCGAAAGTATCCCGGATCAACGCTTCAGTGCTTCGCCAATCAGACTGCTTCGGCATAGCGCAGTTGAAATTGTGCAGCCGCATCCGCTGCGTGGGACAGGTTCGCTGGCGTCAGGGTCACGGACGCGCGGGGGGCCTCACCCGCGGCGGCGCGGTCTTCAGGCCTGACCGCGGGGGTTTTGACGGTGCAATCAATCAGGTCGGGGCCTGTGGCTTCTTGATCCCAGAACATGTTTTCCTCCTGATGTTGCGCCAGACGATGCGTCCAAGAGGATTTCCGTTGCAACGGATCAAAAGGCGATCAGCCGCGATCCAAAGAGACCATTTGCACCCAAAGCGCACCCGCCGCCCCTCTCCTGTCAGGGCACCGGGTGAAACCGCCGCACCGCGGTTGCGACATGGTCCAGGTGGCCCAGGAAATCGCCCCTCGTCACAAGGCTGGACCGAGGCCCGTCGTGCAGCTGCCGCAGCATCGCATGCAAGGGCTCCAGCCCAAGCGTCGCGGCCACCCCGATGGCCTCATGCAGAAGCTCGCGGAAGGCCGGGTCCTGTTCGGAGGTCGCAGCAAGGCGCTCCGGCAGGGCCTTGGCCCAGGTCAGGAAGTTGTCGACCAGGCCGCGCCTCCCCCTGTCGCCAAGCGCCTGTCCAAGCTCGCGCCAGCGGTCCGGGTTGAAGGGAAGCCCCTGGTCCTCCGGCGCAGGGGCCTCAGTATGTCCTTGAGCGGTCAAGACCAGCCGAAGGGCGTCGCGCGTCACCGGCTTGGCCAGATGGGCGTCAAAACCCGCGGCCCGGAAGCGCTCCAAATCTGCGGGCAGGGAATGGGCGGTCAGCGCGATGATGCGGGTGTCCCGCGAGGCACCCTTTTGCCGGATCACACCCGTTGCGGTCACGCCGTCCATGCCGCGCATGGAGATATCCATCAAGATCACGTCATAGCGCCGGGCCCGGGCCAGGTCGCAGGCCTCTTGTCCATCGCAGCAGGTCGTTACGACGTGACCAAGGCCGCGCAGAAGCTCGGCCACCACGACACGGTTGATGTCGTTGTCCTCGACCAGCAGGACTTCGGTCCCCGGCGGTGCCATGTCCTGCCCATGCGGCAGCGTCAGGCGGAACCAAAAGCAGCTGCCCTCACCCGGCGCGCTTTCGACGCCGATTTCGCCTTGCATGGCTTCGACGATCCGGCGACAGGCCGCCAGCCCGATGCCGCCGTGGCTGTGGTCGCAACCGGGATCGACGCCAACGAATTCGTGGAAGATCCGCTGTTGATCCTCTTCCGGGATGCCTGGCCCGCTGTCGCTGACGCGGAATTCCAACACGACCTGCCCTTGCAGAACCTCGATCACCTCCGCCTCGACCAAGATTGCGGCGGCCTCCGAGACGGCCAGCGCATTCGCCACCAGGCTGCGCAGGACCTGACCCAGCCGGAGCGGATCGCCGTAAAGCGGCGGAAGGTCGTTCAGGAGAGCCGCTTCGATGCGGTTGCCCCGCGTCAGGGGCTGCAGGCGGTCAACCTCGTCCATGACCGTCCGGCGCAGGTCGAAGGACTGGCTCTTGATGGCCATCCCGTCCGCGTTGGCAGCGGTAAGGTCAAGGACGGAATTCACCTGGTCCAGGATCTGGGCGGCCCCCAAGCGCGCCGCCGCTAGCCAAGGCGAGGGCGCGTCACGCTCCATCACCTCCAGCGCTGCGAAGATGCCATTCAGGGGGGTGCGCATCTCGTGGCTCATCACGGTCAGGAAATCCGACTTGGCCTTGTCGCTGGCCAAGGCCGCATCCCGGGCCGCGACAATCGCCCGTTCCTGCGCGGCCCGCAAAGACATGTCGCGCAGAAAGACCGTGAAATGCAGCCCGCCTTCCGTCTCGTTGCGCGAAACCGAGAGCTCTACCGGGAAGCTCTCGCCGCTGTGGCGGATGGCTTGGGCCTCGACGCGCCCCTGGGCCGAGGTCAGAAGCCGCGTCAGGTCCTGCGCCTTGAGGAGCTGTGCAAAGTCCAGCCCGACCGCGGCTTCGCGTTCACAGCCAAAGACCAGCGCCGCCGCAGGGTTGAAGCGTTTGACCCGCCCGGCCTGATCCAGCACGATGATCGGGTCCAGCGAGGCGTCGATGATCTGCGACCGCTCTGCCGCCAGCCGCGAGATCTGCGCCGCCCGGTCTTCGGCCACGACCCGCAGCCGTTGCAGCGCCCGCGCCCAAAGGAACAGCGCCGCGATCACCGTCAACGCGGCACAAAGCGACCCCCAGACCAGCCGTTGGAACCGCGCGCGTCGGATGTCGTCGATCTGGGACATCTCTTGCATGACGGTGATCGAGACCCGGCGGATCGTGTCGGACAAGATCCGCGTCTTGACCATCAAATCCAAAAGCGCCCCGCGCAAAAGCCGCTCGTCGCCGTCCATCAACGGGACCGCCTGCGCCAGATAGTCGCGCAGCGCGCGCCGCAGCCCTTCGATGGCGCCGCCGCTGTCCACACCCCCCAAGGCCCGCCCCTCGGTGATCGTCATGATGCGGCTGTACAGGATGTCAAAGCGCTGCCTTGCGGTTTCAAGCGACTTCTCCGGATGGTGATTGGCCAAGTCCAGCTCGAAGTCCAGCCGCAGGGCCTCGTTCTCGGTCCGCGACAGCGTCCAGGCCGTGCTGTCCAGCGAGGCATCGACATAGTCGTCGAAATGGAAGCCCATCCGCCATGTCAAAGAGACAACGATAAAGATGGCGATGGCTGTGACAAGGCTGACCGCAAGCTGTCCCCGGTTCGGGTGGCGGGTCGGTCTGATCCAAAGGGGCATTGCGGTGTTAGCCCTCAGGCGCGACGAACGAGATCCTGGTGACTTGCCAGATGGCCCGGCCATAGGTCGTCTCGTTGCGGTATTCGGGGTGGGTGTCGAAGGGATACAGAACCCAGATCGGACCGCGTTCCCGCACGCTCATGGGTTGGCCGTTGCGCAGATAGGCCAAAACCGGCGCATCGAGACCAAGCTCCGCCAGGGGGATCGTCACCTCGTAGCCGTCCAGCGCCTGCAACCGGACAGACCCGCCCAAGGTTCCCACCGCCGCCACAAGGTCGCGCAGCAGGACGCCTTGGAAGTCGTCGACCTGGTGCGTCCAGATTGTCGAGGTGCGGATGGATTGCTGCGGCAGCGCCCGCAGCCAGGCCATGTTTACCTCCAGCTCTTTGTCCGCGCCGCTTTGCAGGCGGCTTCCGGCGATGGTCAGCAAGGTCGCCCCCGGGTCCTGCGCAAAGGCAGCCAAGGGCAGAAGCAGGAACAGAAGCAGGGCCCTGATCATCGCCTCACCCAATCCCCGCCTCTTTGGCGATCATTGCCGCATGGGTCCGGTTGCGCGCCGTCATCTTGCGGCACAGCGACTTCACGTGCAGCTTGATCGTCACCTCTTGCAAGCCCAGTTCCAGGGCGATTTCCTTGTTGGCCATGCCGCGGCACAGGCTTTGCAGCACGCTCATCTCGCGCTTGGTCAGCTGGACAGGGCCTTCGCGGGTCTGGATCGTGTCGACATCCGCCATCAGCGAGATCGGGGCAAAGACCTCGCCCGCGGCCATGAAGCGGATGGCGGCGCAAAGCGACTTGGTTGACATGGTCTTGGGCACATAGCCCGCCGCCCCTTCGGCCAAGGCGCGCTCGATCACCGGACGCGGCGCCACGCCGGACATCAGCGCAACCGGAACCGGCTCGGCCGCTTGGCGGATCGCGGTGAACCCGTCCAACCCGTTCATCCCGGGCATGGCGTAATCCACCAGGATCAGGTCAAAGCCCGCATCCGGCTGCAGGGCCTCCATGACGCGGGCGACGCTGGGGGCGGTCACGACCTCGACATTGCCCATGTGGCGCAGCAGGGCCGCGAGGGAATCGCGGACCAGCTCGTGGTCGTCGGCGAGCAATATCTTCATGTCTGGGGGGCTTTCTTGGCACAGATGCGGAGGCCCTATCACGGCGGCTCCCCTGCGCCACGTTTTTATAAGGTTACCAAAAGCTTACCAGTCATTTTCACGCACTGGGCCACGGGCCGCGGAAAGGCCGGGGCGGCCCATCGGGACAAAAGCCTGTGCCCGACGGTGTCAAGATCAATGGCCCTGTCGTCGTCGACCAGGATGAAAGGCAAGTCCGGCATCAGGTCCTTGATGCGGCGCAGGCCCTGGCGGCAGCGCGCAAGGCCGCCCAGAGCCGCGACATCAACCAGAAGATGCGAGACATGATGCAGGGCCCAGGTGCGCGAGAACCACTGCCGGCTTTGCACGTCGATCAGGCGGCGGCAGCGGATCAGGACATGACCCTGGGCGGCGAACAAGGCGCCCAACTGAGCGACGAGGCCCGCTTCGCAGCCGACGGCCAGCACGGCAGAGCCTATTGCCCCCGCGCCCCGGTCCTGATGCCCAGCCTTGGTCGAAAATTCGGTCGCCGAGGCCACCATCGTGGCGACCTCGGATCTTTTCAGATACATGTCCATGGTGATCGCACCTCTTTCACAGGGCGCGATTTTCGGCGGAAGCCCTGTTCCAGACAATCTTGGCAAGAGAGTAACGGGCCCATCCAGAATACCGATCCGAACATCCTTTCGATGTGATCCGGTCCGAAGGGATGGGAGGCCCGCATCGTCTTTGCCGGGATTGACCGTTTGCGCCATGACCCCGCAAAGAGAAAGGCGGCCGAACCCGCGCAGTCGAGCGCCCTTTTGGCAAGCGGGGATGGCCCCAGGTTCGGTGTTGACCCCCCGACTCGTCGCGATCGGGGCCTGTCAGGGTGCCCCGTGACACCCTTATGACACCGCCGCCAGACTTTCGGATGGGTTCACCGACGCTTGCCCGCCCTTTGGCTCCGGATGCCGACCTGTCGCCGGCGTCGGACTTCGGCAAGATCAGGCTTCCCAGAACCGAGGACAGCCATGGCCCCCCTGCTATTCACGCCGCACCACACGTCCAAGGCCCGCACCACGGCGGCCGAGCAAAGCTGGCCCGCCGGATGGTGGCTCTTGCCTGCAGTCGTGCTGGGATGCGGCCTGTGGGTCTTGATCTTTCGGCTTGTGGCAAGCTTGTTCTAGGCGCCCTCAGGTCAGCCCCAGGACGCCCGCGCGAACCACGGCCTGCGTCCGGTTGCGCGCATCCAGCTTGCGACAGATCGCGGTGACATGCATCTTGATCGTCGGTTCTGCCAAGCCAAGGTCGAGCGCGATTTCCTTGTTCTGCCGCCCGGCGCTCAATCCCGACAGGACCGAAAGTTCGGTATCCGACAAGAGCCCCACGCCCGGCCGCGACGCCTGGTTGCGCATCAGCTCCATCGGCAAATAAACCTCACCCGCGAGCATGAAGCGGATCGCATTGGTCAGGCTGCGCAACGGCGTCGACTTCAAAACCACCCCCGCCGCCCCGCCGCCCAGGATATCGTCGATCAGCCGCGCCACCGACGTGCCGGTCAGGATCGCAACCGCCCGCCCGCCATTGACCGCGATGGCCCGCCGCAGCCCCTCCAGCCCGTTCATCCCGGGCATCTGCCAATCCAGCAGCACAAGGTCAAAGGGCCCCTGCTCCGTGATCCGGGCCAGGGCCTCGTCCAGGCTGTTCGCCTTGGTCACAGCGAATTCCGCCGAATTCACCAAGTAGTTCTCCAGCATGTCCAGCACCATCTGGTGGTCATCGGCCAAAAGGATGCTCAGGGGGAGGGTCGCGGCCATGGAAGTCACTTTCGCCAAAGGCAAGGAATTTGTAACCGTGTTTTGGCAATATTATTCCGCACAGGAAAGTCCAACCCACCCAAAGGTATAGCGCGTATCAACCTTTGAGTGTCTTGCCACAAGACCGCCAAACGACCGAAGATGCGCGCCCAGCGACTGGCAAACCGGGGGCGCAACGGCATGCGGCCAAGTCAGTTTCTTTTCGGGGCCCACAAGGGTGCTCCGCGGCGACGGACCCTGGCGGTCTTTGCAATCGCTTGCGGCGTCGTGATCCTCGGAGCGGTCGTCCTCGCCCGACTGGACCGGCAGCTGACCCTGCAAAGCCAGGCGCAGTCCGACAACCTGGTCTGGAACCTGACCCAGGTGGAGGTCGACCTACAACGCCTGCAAATCGCCCTGCTTGTGGCGCGGCTCTCTGGGGCGAACCAGGCCGCCTTGGGCCGCGTCGCCCAGAATTTCGACATCCTCTTCAGCCGGGTCCAGACCATTCGCCACGGCACCGCTGTCGCCGACCTGCCCATACGCCAGACGGAAGGCTGGCGACGGCTTGCCGGTCCGCATGGGCTGATGGACCAGCTGCAAGAGGTGCTGGACCACGACCCCGCCCAGCTTGGCGCCAAGCTGGACCGCTTCAGCCAGCTGGCGGGCCAAGTCCAGCCGCTGATCCACCACGCCGTGACCGGGTCGCTGCAATCCGCCGCCGAAACAGCTGACGCCGCCAAGAGCGAGCTGCGCGCGACCCTGATGGTCTTTGCCGGCGCGCTTTTGCTGACCATCGGGGCGCTGGCGCTCTTCCTTTTGACCATCCACCTGCAGGGCCGGGCGCTGGCCGCGCGCGCCCGCAAGCTGGAACATGCCCTGCGCAGCCAGCGCCTGATGATCGAAGCCGCTCAGGATGGCGTCCTCGTCATCGCCGACAATGGCCGCGTCATCGTCGCCAACAAGGTGACTGAGGCGCTTTTGGGCCCGCCGCTCCAGCCCAAGCGGCGCCGCCACCTTTCTGACCACCTCGACCCCGAGGTTTCGGCCCTGACCGCCTGCACCCAGCGCCAGACCATCATCCGCCGCGCCGATGGCGCCCGCATCCCGGTCGAACTGACCATGCGTTCCATGCGCTCGCCCGACAGCCGCAGCTTTCGCATCGCTTTCCTGCGGGACCTCTCCGACCAGATCGACCGCGAGACCCGCCTCGCGCGCGCCCTCGCCGCTGCCCGCGCGGGGGAAGAGGCCAAGGCCCGGTTCGTCGCCGTGATGAGCCACGAGATGCGCACCCCCCTCAGCGGCCTTCTCTCTGCCCTGGACCTGCTGCGGGCGACACCGTTGGACCCCGCGCAAGCCGACCTCGTGGGGATCATGGAGGCCTGTGGCCACACAACGCTTGAGCAGGTCAACAACGTGCTGGAGCTGACCCAGTTGACCGCGCAGGACAAGGGTCATGCGGCGCTGGACTTCGACTTGCGCGGGCTCTTGCAGCCGCTGGTTCGCCAGTTCCAGGCGAGGGCGCAGCAGCACGACACCGCCCTGACGCTGGAGACCGGTCCGAATGGGCGCGTGCAGCTACATGCCCCGCTGCAGCTGGTCAAGCGCGTGGTGGGCAACCTTTTGTCGAATGCCGTCAAGTTCACCCAAGGGGGGCGCATCGTCGTCAGCTGCCTTTGCACCCCGGCCGAGACCCCGGGCAAGATGCTCTGCCAGATCAGCGTCAGCGACACCGGCATCGGGATCAGTGCCGCCGACTTCCAGCGCATCTTTCACGCCTTCGAGACGCTGGACAGCACGTTTTCGCGCACCCAGGACGGCTCGGGCCTGGGGCTGGGTATCGCAAAAATGGCCGCCGAGGCGCTGGGAGGGCGCATCACGGTGGACAGCACACCGGGCAAGGGCAGCCGCTTTGCCCTGTCCTTCGAGGCCGCCCTTGCCCCACCCGCCGCCCCACCCGCAGCCTTGGCCCCGCCCGAGCCTGTGGCGCCCAAGCTGGCGGGACTGCGGCTTCTGCTGGCAGAGGACAACGAGATCAACCGCCTCCTCCTGGTCCGCCAGCTGGAGCGCCTCGGTCATCAGGTGGTCGCGGTCGCCGATGGCGCGGCGGCGGTCGAGGAGATCCAGTTGGATCAGCCCTTCGACGTGGTGCTGATGGATGTCTCGATGCCCAAGATGGACGGCATGACCGCGACGCGCCTTCTGCGGGGCGAGGATGCCTGCCTGCCCATCATCGCCCTGACCGCCCATGCCGACGAAAACCGCCGCGCCGAGTTCCGTGCGGCCGGCATGGACGACGTCATCACCAAGCCCGTCGACATGGCCCATCTGCAAGAGGTCATGGCAGCGTTTGCCCACCGGACCCCACCGGGCTTGCCCTCCGATCAACCGAGGCCAGCGCCGCTGCTGATCGACGACCAGGTCTTCGACGACCTCATCCAATCGCTTGGCGCCGACTTTCTGCGCCAGACCCTGACGCGCTTTGCCGCCGAGGTTGACACCGCGCTTGCGGCCATCGCCGCCGCGCAATCGGCGGGCGAGGCCGAGCAGCTGGCCCTTTTGGCCCACCGCGAGGCCGGATCGGCGGCCATGCTGGGCTTTGCCGCCCTGGCCGCCGCCCTGCGCAAGCTGGAGACCGCCGCGAGGACCGACCCAATCGCCAGCCTTGGCGCCCAAATCGAAAGCCTTGGCCCGCTGCACGCGGCGGGGCTGTCCGAGATCACCCGCCGTCTGTCGCTTTGGTCCGCCGAAGGGCGCCCGCTCTGACTGCCGACGCGCTTTCAGACCCGAAGGAGTCTCGGACCTATCTTTCGCGACCTGCGGCGCACTTGTGCGACACTGGTCGTGCCATCCCGGACGTCGCAGAGTGAACCCCTTGTCAGCGCGAGGGAGTGCCATGGTCGCCTTGACCGAGACCCATAAGTCAAAGGCCGGACTGCTTCGTCGGCTCTTGGCGCTTTTGGCCGACCCAAAGGCCCCCTTGTCCCGCCCGGCGCCCGACGTCAACTTGCGCTTCCCGGAGATGCCCAGCGTCGACGGCATCGAGACCTTGACCATCCTCATGGTGGGCCGTGTCGATGGCGCGCTTTTGTCGCCTGCGCTATGGCTTGGAGATCTTGGCGCCCTTGTCCAATGGATCGCGCCGGACATCGACGAGCTGAACGGTCTGGCCCGGGATGGCCTGATGGCGCCGACCCATGTGGTCATCGACCTTGACGCCATGGGCGGCATCCTGCCCGCCTTTGACAGTTTGCGAAAGCTGCGCGACACGCGCCCCGACCTGCCCGTGATCCTGGTCTCCGGCGACCTGGCTGTGGATGACTTCAGCCTGGAACGCTTGGCCCTTTGCGACGCCTCCTTGCGGGCGCCGGTGGCCTTCTCGTCGCTGGAATATGCTTTGACAGAGGCGCGCGAGGTGAACAATCCCGCTTGGGTCGCCCGTCTGAAGGACTTGCGCGCGGGGCTCTGACCCGCCCCGGGTTGCCGGCGCAACCGCCCGCCCTTTCCACACCGCAGCCGAAACCCGCCGCCGCACAGGCGCCTTACCCTGCGAAGGGGTGGAGGCGCCTGTGCGGCGTATTCCAGACGGATGGCCGCCACACCCGTTCGGAGCGCCCCATCCCCTTCCGCACTTCCATAGCCCATTTTTCAGCCTTCTCAACCGCTTGCGCGTCTGTAACTCGGCCGGGTCCCCGGCAATGATCCAAAGGGCACGCGTGGCTCGATTCGAGAGGGCGAGCCATCGGAAGAAGGACCCCATGGAAGATTTCACCCCTGCCCTCACGACGATCCTGATCGCCGACGACCACCAACTGCTTATTGACGCTGTGACCCAGGGTCTGCGCAACGAGACCGATTTGACACTGCGCACGGCCCACAGCCTGGCCGAAACGCTGCGCGCCCTGCAGGAGGCGCCGATCGACCTGGTGCTGTTGGACGTCAAGATGCCCGGGATGAACGGGATGGAAAGTGTGATCGAGGTGATCCGGGCCGCCAAGACCGGCGCGGTGGCGCTGTTCTCCGGCAATATCGACGAGGCCTTCGCCCGGCTTGCCCTGCGCGAAGGGGCGGCGGGCTTCGTGCCCAAGACCCTCCCGATGCGGGTCCTGCCCTCCGCGATCCGGCTGATGTGTTCGGGCGAGGTCTTCATGCCCGTCACCCGCCGCGATGCGTCCGACCCCGAAGAGCCAGAGGCTCGCCCCCTGGTTGAACGCGAGCTGCGCATCCTGCACATGGTCCAGGCCGGGCTGACCAACAAGGAAATCGCCCGGCAGATCGAAAGTTCGGAGGTCCGCATCAAGATGTATCTGCGGACGATCTTCGCCAAGATCGGCGCCAAGAACCGCGCCCATGCCGTCAGCATCGTCCGCGCCCAAGGCCGGATCTGATGCGCATATCAAGGATTAACCACATGACTTTGCTGAAATTTCTGGCCGCAGCCCTTCTTGTGGCGCAGGGCGCCACCGCAGCCACCACCGAGGGCCAGTTTGCCATGCGCGGCCTGGGGTCAGCCCAGTGCCGCGCCATGATCGAAGCCTTTGCGACAGACCAGGGCCCTGCCCTGCGCCAATCGCTTGGCCTGTGGATTTCGGGCTATGTTTCGGGCCGCAACGAAAGCCAGCCCGACACGTTCGAGGTCGTCCCGCTGCAGGACCTGCGCATCCTTCAGGCCCTGCTGGAGGCCGCCTGCACCAGCAATCCCGATGCGCTGGTTCAAGTTACCCTGTCGGCCCTGGTCGGGAAACTGGATGGCGCCCGCATCCGCAGCGCCGCCGCCCCCCTGTCGATCGGAGACCCGCCCATGCCGCTGCACCCCGAAGTCCTGGCCTATGTCCAGGCTCGGCTGGTGACGCTGGGGCTGATGGCGCCGCCCCAGACCGCGGGGAGCTTTGACGCCACGACCTCGGCCGCGTTGCAGGCCTTTCAGGGCTCGGTCGGCTTGGCCCCCTCTGGCATGCCCGATGACACGACGATCCTGATGCTGCTGGGCCAACAATGACCCGCAAAAGAAAGCGCCCGGATGCTGGGGGGCATCCGGGCGAGGCGCGGCATTTCGGGCAGTACAAGCGAAATGCCGGGGTCGATGGACCCTTCCGGTCGTCCCTCCCGCACGATCCAGCCCACGACGCGCCGTCCTCCCACGGGGCGCCGCAAGCTGTCAGGGTTCAGGGTCGCCGGGCAACGCCTACAGGACTGATACCTGACCCATCGCGGACAACAACCGTGCGGAGGGTGCAAAATCGCCCTCTGACGAGAGGCGACTTGATCGAAGGATCACCTCTTGGGTCCGGCCATGCGCATCCTCTTGGCTGACGACCATGCTTTTGTGCGTGACGCCATCGCCCATGTGCTGCGCCAGCATCTCTTGGCGCAGGTCGAGACCGCCCGGGACCTGGCCTCGGCGCTGGACCGCGTGGAGGGCGCGGGGGGCTTTGACGTCATCCTTCTTGATTTGCGGATGCAGGGGATGGACGACCTTGCCGGCCTGAGCGCGATGCGGGCCCGCGCGCCCGGCGTGCCGGTGGCCCTTTTGTCGGGACACCTGACCCGAGGCGTGGTCGATGCCGCGTTGCAGCTGGGTGCTGCGGGCTGCCTGTCCAAGGCCATGTCGGTGCAAAGCCTTGTGGCGGCTCTGCGCCTTATGGTCAGCGGGGCCGTCTTTGTCCCTCTGTCCGAGGCAAATTCCTTTAGCGCGGGCCCGACCCTGACCCCGGGCGAGGACCTGATGGTCCGGGGCCTTGGCAAGGGGCTGTCGAACAAGGATCTGGCACGAGAGCTTGGGCTTCGCGACGTGACGATCAAGCGACATCTGAAAACCCTCTTCCGCAAGATCGGCGCGCGCAACAGGACCGAAGCGGCGCTTTGGGCCGCGAACCGGGGCCTGACCTAAGGTGCGGTCAGGCCGGGGCCTTCAGGGCCTCGTCCAGCCAATCGGCGGTGCAGGTCTGCGCCATGATCCGGCGCGCCCCAAGGTCAAGCGCCCAGGCCCCGCCGCCAAAGCTCTCGACCTCACGGTAGGAACACCAGCGGGCAAATTGAAATCCCCAGTGCCCCACCAAGTCAAACTCGCCGGCAAGGCGCAAGACAAAGGCCACAAGGGCATCGGGATTGCCGCCATCATCGTCATGCAGCCACAGCGTCGCATGGGGTGGCGCATCGACGACCGAGACTTCAAAGCCCCGGACCAAGGGCGCGGCCCGGAAAGCATCCTCGGCCCGGCATTGCCGAAACAGCTCCAACGCACCTTGAGCCTTGGCCGGAGTGGCCATGTCGAGGTGGCACGAGAAATGGATGAAATAGAGCGGCATAGCGGTTCTTACCCTCGCTGACAGGCCCCGGAGGGCCAAGGTCAGGAAAGCGGCAATCCCGGGTTTTGCCAAGGAACCCGAAGTGTTCATGCCCTATCGAAAGACACCTGAAGGCAAGCGGGCCGGGAGCCATGGGTGGGACCTGGCTGACATTTTGCCGTGGACATGTCGGATCAACCTTGCGCGCTGTTCAACTGGTGGGCCTCGTGATGACGACATCAGCGCCTTCGTGCCGCCAAGCCTTCCGCCTCAGGCCCGGTCGGCGCTGGTTTGACGGCCCGTGGGGATGTGGATAAGTTTTCGCACCATACCTAGATTCTTCTTGCCGGACTCACGCGTTCATGTCATTTCCGTTTTGACGAAAGAACGCGTCAGAACGGCAAAACGCCGTCAGAACCACAAAGAGCCCTGCCAGGGGCCCGAGGGCAGCACATGAGTGATCTAGGTGGGAAACTCAATCAAGGCGTCAGCTCGTCAGATATCGGGGCCTATGCCGACAGCCTTGCGGAGTCCCTGAACCGCCAAATGAAGGCCGCGCTTCAACCCGAAGAGCGCAAATCACTGCGGCGCTTCAGTTCCACCGAGGTGGCCGAGCTTCTGCGCGTCAGCCCCTCGAATCTGCGCAACCGCCACAAGGACGGCAGCTTCCCCGAGGTCTATTCGGACAATCGTGGCCATCGCTTCTATTCGGCCGAAGAGATCGACGACCTGCGTGGCATCCTGGCGCGGACGGGGAAGAACGCCGATGCCTATCGGCCCGGTCGGCGCGAGGGCGACAAGCGCCAAGTCATCTCGGTGGTGAATTTCAAGGGCGGCTCTTCGAAGACGACGGCCACGATCCATCTGGCGCAACGCTTCGCCCTGCGCGGCTATCGGGTGCTGGTGCTGGACCTGGACCCTCAGGCAAGCTTGACGACCTTTTTCGGCTTTCGACCAGAGCTGGAATTCGCCGAAAGCGGCACGATTTATGACGCGCTGCGCTATGAGGGCCGGGTTCCGCTGTCCTCGGTGATCCAGAAGACCTATTTCCACAACCTCGACATGGTGCCCGCAGGCCTTTTGCTGTCGGAATACGAGACCGAGACCGCCAACGCCCTGGCCCGCCGCCAGCAGCCGATCTTTGCCGAGCGGCTGGCCCTGGCGCTGGACGAGGTCGAGGCGGATTACGATCTGGTCATGATCGACTGCCCGCCGCAGCTGGGCTTTCTGACGCTGACGGCGCTGGCGGCATCGTCGGGGCTTCTGGTGACTGTCGTGCCGGGGATGCTGGACATCGCCTCGATGAGCCAGTTCCTGAAACTTGCCTCTGAAACCGTGAAGGCGGTCGAAGAAGCCATCGGGCGGCGTGTGACCTGGGATTTCGTCAAGTTCCTGATCACCCGCTATGAGCCCTCCGACGGGCCGCAGACACAGATGGCCGGTTATCTGCGCTCGATCCTTGCCGGTCAGGTCATGACCGAACCCATGCTGAAGTCGACGGCGATTTCCGATGCCGGGATGACGCAGCAGACGATCTATGAGGTCGATCCCGGCCAGCTGATCCGCAAGACGATTGATCGGGCGCTCGCCAGCGTGAACAACGTGGCGGACGAGTTGGAGCAGACGATTCAGATGGCATGGGGTCGACGCTGATGGGCCGCAACATCTTTAACCAGCCACCCAAGGAAGATGCGGCCGCCCCCCCTGCCCCGTCGAAGCCTGTGAAGTTTGGCGGCTCGGTCGGGGGCTTGCGCGACTCGCTTCGCGAGATCACGGCCAATTCGATCCGCGATATCGACCCTGAGATGATCGACATCGACGGGCTGCGGGACCGGCTGGCCTTCGACGATGACGGGATCGCGGATCTTGCCGAGAGCATCCGCAAGCATGGACAGCAAGTTCCGATCATGGTCCGCCCCTCGGATCGGCCGGATCGGTATCGCGTCGTCTATGGACGGCGCCGCCTGGCGGCCATTCGCAAGGTCGGGGGCCCGGTCAAGGCCATCGTGCGGACCTTGGATGACGACGCTTCCCTGATTGCACAGGGGCAGGAAAACAACCTGCGTCTGGACCCGTCCTTCATCGAAAAGGCGTTGTTCATCAAAGAGATGCAGGAGGCCGGATATAAGCCTGGCGTCATCCAGGATGCGCTTGGCCTGACCCGGCAGGGCGTGTCGAACCACAGGGTGGTGGTCGAACAACTCCCCGAAGAGCTGATCCGGTTGATCGGCCCGGCGCATGGCACGGGGCGTCGGCAATGGGGCGACCTTGCGGACCTTTCGGCAAAGATCTCGCTTGTCACGGTTGCCAGGACCGCCTTGAGCGCCCTGCCCCAAGAGGCGACCAGCGCGGAACGGTTTCAGATCGTCTTTGACGCCTGTTCGCGCGCGGCAAAAGAACCCAAGGCCAAGTCTTTGGCCCGAAGCATCCTCGTGAAGGACCACAGTGGCGAGGTGGTTGGCCAACTGTCCCTTGATGCGAAATCCGTGGCGATCAAGGTCGCGCGGAAGGACAATCCGGAATTCGGCCTTTGGCTGGAAGAACGCGCTGAAGCCGTGCTTCAGGACCTCTTCCAGCAATGGCGGAATGAGAGCGGCCAGAGGGCTTAACCCTCGGCCAAAATGAGGCAACCCCGAGCAGAAGGAGAGTAGCGAAGGCCAGAAAGAAAAGAGCCCCCCAAGGTTTCCCTCGGAGAGCCCATCGTCGATTTGCACCCATGATGTAGCAATCTCCCACACAGCGGTCAAGAGTCACCGATTCGGTGGACGTGATTTTGTTGTCTTTTCGCGTGAAAAACCGCGGAAGGCGCCGGGAACCTGTGGGCCGACGTGGCCGTCGTTCAGCACACATGACATTCAATCAGATTACCGCAAGGACCTCCGGCCCCGCGCATCGCGACCGGCAGGATAAGGACTTGTCTCCCGATCCCTGGGAGGTCTTCCGCGCCCTGCGCGATGCAAGGGCCTGCTTTGGGCTCAAGCCCGGGCATATCCAGAGCCTTCAGGCGCTTTTGAGCTTCCTCCGGCCGGGTCAGGGCACCACGGTCTTCGCGTCAAATGTCGAGATTTGCCGCAGGACGGGCGGCGTCGACGAGCGGACCCTTCGCAGGCACATCGACCGCTTCGTCGAGCTTGGCTTCATCGAGCGGCACAACAGCCCGAACGGCAAACGCTATAGGGTCAGCGCCTGCGATGGCCAGACGCTCAGCTTTGGCCTGTCCCTGGCCCCCATGATGGCGCGCGCCGAGGAAGTCCTTAAAGCCGCGAGCGACCTGCAAGACACCCTGCGAGACCAGGTTTTTCTTCGCAAGCAGCTCTTGGCAAAGCTCGCCATCGTCGACACGACAGAGCCGGACAATGCCGTTGCGCAGACGGTTCGGAAGATGCTTCGCCGCAAGCTGTCCGCCACGCAATACCAGAGCTTGATTGACGACATCGACACCACGCTTCAGCAGATGTCCACCGCGGTGGACGCCGTCCGTCCGGTGCATTTGTCCGGCAATGACGGGCAAATTGTCCGGCATCTTTCTAGGTCTGAAGAAGTAAGAAAAGAATCTGAAACGGTCGCCGACACAGAACTTCCGAATCTGCAAGACCTGACCGCGGCTTGCAGCGAAGCAATGGTCTACACCACGGCCCCGCTGGCGACCTGGCACGACGTCGAACGACACGCAGCAACACTGGCTCCGATGATGGGAATTCACCGCCAAGCCTACGAAGATGCGGGCCGCACCCTTGGCTCCAGGAAAGCCGCCGCGACGATTTTCATCCTGCTGCAACTCAGCAACCGGGTAAGGAATTGCGCGGCTTATTTCCACAGCATCACGCTGGGGCGAAAGGCCGGCCAGTTCCGACCTTGGCGCCTTCTTGCGAGGATGGGTCAACAGCAAGCGGCGGTGGCATGATGTCCACCGCGGTGGACGTTTCGCGTACCACTTATCCAACAGGCACTGGTCCGTCACCAAATACGGTGGCCGAAACTGTGCCAGCCAAAGCACGCAAGTGAAGGAAGGGATTTGGACGATGGCTGAGATCAAGAAAGTGGCTCGTGGCGATACCCTTATGGCCACGGCCGCTCAGAATGTCATCTGTCGCCCTCACGCGAAATCCCCGTCGCCCGACATTTGGCACATCAGGGCAGGGGTCTCGGTGAAGAGGCTGGCGAAGGACATCGCCCACAGCGAGCTCCTTCAGAGCCAGAACGCCCGGCACGTTCTGCACGAAGCGGAGGCGGAGACCGGCAAGCCCAAGATCCTGGCCGGTGGGCGCCGTTTCCAGCCCCAGCCCCGGCTGTTGAAAGAGAAGCGCGCGTCAAGGCGGCCCCTATCCCTTGCATCGAGCGCGACGCCGGGTCGGCAATCCTCGCCGAGGATGACCCGCGGGCCGAAGACATGCCGCGCGTCGCCCTTTGCCCACTCGACCAATTCCGCGCCCTCTCAACTCGACGCGAGACGTGTCGCGGAGGATCTATCGTCACGCTGCAGGTCGTGCGTTAACGGCTGAAGTTCCCTCCCTGATGTCTGCCGAGGATGATACGACGTGGGAGCAACTCATGGAAATCCCCATGCGCGCCGAGGCCAGGCGTTGTCGTCCAAGGGCTGACCTATGGCTTTGACAATGGCCGGGGTCGTCAGTCTGGTAAAGCTGCACCTATGACCTGGGCCACAGGACATAAACACGCGGCTCGAAGACTTGGTCGCGGCGATGGACGTGCTGGAAACCAGGCCGCTGATCTTCGATCCTCAGGAGACCGCAGGGGCAGGGGGCTTCGTCACCTTGGACCGCGAGGGCAAGCGGGGCCGTCATCGCGGCTATGTGCGTCCTGAAGACCTCAAGTGCGGCGAGACCGATGGGCAGAGAGTGCGAGGGTACCGCACGTCATCCACGCCAAAGGTCTCCATCTCCACCACGTCGTCGAAACTGGCGGCAAACGCGGTGAAGACGGCTCGGTTGCGCCGTTATGCTCTTTTATGATACGAAGGGATCAAGGAAGTCGCAAAAGCAGGTCGCAATCCAAAGTCGAGATACAAAAGGACCACACATGTTCCTTCGGGCCGCCCATTTTCGCGCCGCGCGGGCCATGCTGGATGCGAGCCAGGCCGAAATAGCGGCTTTGGCCGGCATATCGCTGCCCACGTTGAAGCGCCTTGAAAGCGAGATCTCGGGGCCGGGGCGTGCCAATTCCAGCAACGTCGAAGCCCTTGCAAAGGCCTATATGGTCAAGGGTATTCGCTTTCATTTTCCGGATCGGGATGGGCTGATTGGCGTCTCGCTCGACAACGACTGATGCCATGTATTCCTGTTCTTGGGCGGCGACACTGGCCGGAATTGCAACCCAAAGGTTGCGGCCCGCGATCCGTGCAACAGGGGATATAACCCAGGCCCTGAACCAAATCGAGGCCGCGTCGCCTCGGCATTTGATCGGCCACACCATCCTGCGCCATGACCTGCCCCATCTTTGGGCGGCAAGGCCCGGGCTTCAAGCGGCGCCGATCGACACGCTTTGGCTCAATCCCCTCGCCTTTCCGCGCAATCCCTATCACCATCTGGTCAAACACCATCACGATGGCCGACTTCAGGCGGGCCATGTCAATGACCCGGAACTGGATGCAAGGTTGGTCTTCCAGGTCCTGCGCAATCAGCTTCTGGCGCTGTCGGGGCACAGCGCCGATGCCTTGACCGCCTGGCA
The DNA here is from genome assembly GCF_025950525.1 of Stagnihabitans lacustris. Classification (GTDB taxonomy): domain Bacteria; phylum Pseudomonadota; class Alphaproteobacteria; order Rhodobacterales; family Rhodobacteraceae; genus Stagnihabitans. Next base: position 57,056 of record NZ_JAPDGS010000010.1, read on the forward strand.
TTACCTGACGACGCGGGCAGCGCTTTCGGAGGGGTTCGACGCCGTTTTCCGTCACCTGCGCGGAAGGGCCGCCGTCGCCGCGGAGGCTGAAGCCGCGATCCTCAGCCTCCTTGAAGGCCAGGCCTGTGCGCAGCGCATCCGCCAGACCATGACCCGCATCCATTCCCCCCAGATCGGCTGGCCCATGGCCTATGCCTTGGCCTGGATCGGGGTTTCCGGCGGCGACAGCGTCATGCCGCCCTGGGTCCGGGCGCAGTTCAAAGAGGCCTCCGCCATCGTCCGTTTCCTGCGTGACAGCGACTGCGGCGCGCCCGATTGCGCCTGGTGCCGCGAGAAGAACGACCCCGCAAAGGCCCTGTCGCGCTGGTTCGGCTATTCCGCCTTCCGGCCGGAACCTGTCGATCCAGAAGGTCGCCCCCTGCAAGAACGCATCGTCGCCGAGCCGATGGGCGGCGATAGCCTCTTGGGCATCCTGCCCACCGGAACCGGCAAATCGGTCTGCTACCAGATCCCGGCGCTGACGAAATACGACAAGACCGGCGCGCTGAGTGTGGTGATCTCTCCGCTTGTCGCGCTGATGGCCGATCAGGTGCAGGGCATGGCGCGGGCGGGGATTTCCTCGGCGGTGACGATCAACGGGATGCTCTCCTTGCCGGAACGCCAGGATGCACTGGACCGGGTGCGTTTGGGGGAGGCGTCGATGCTGCTGATCTCGCCCGAACAACTGCCGATCGACCTCGGTGCGGGGGGTACTGGCCAGCCGTGAGATCGGGCTTTGGGTGCTGGACGAGGCGCATTGCGTGTCGAAATGGGGGCACGATTTCCGCCCCGATTGCCGCTATGTCAACCTTTTCATCCGCGAGACGGGGGCGGATGTGCCGGTCCTTTGTCTGACGGCCACGGCCAAGCCCGAGGTGGTGCGCGACATCAGCGATCACTTCAAGGCGCGGCTGGGGGTCGAGATGGCGATTTTTGACGGGGGTGCGACGCGGGCGAACCTGACCTTCGAGATCCGGCCCACGACCAAGGCCGGCAAGATGCATGACATCCTGGCGGCGATCGAGACCCTCCCGGAAGGCCGATCTGGTGCCGTGGTCTATGCCTCGTCGCGCAAGGAAACCGAACGGATCGCGCAGTTCCTGAAGACCAGCGGCTGGGATGCCGCCCATTTCCATGCCGGCCTGACGCCTGAGGAAAAGCGCGAGACGCAGGAGCGTTTCCGCATCGGGGATTTGCGCGTCATCGCTGCCACCAATGCGTTCGGCATGGGGATCGACAAGCCCGACATCCGTCTTGTCGTCCATGCCGATATCCCCGGGTCGCTGGAAAACCACCTGCAAGAGGCTGGGCGGGCAGGGCGCGACCGCCAGCCTGCCTCTTGCAGGTGGTTTATGCGGCCGATGATGTTGAACGGCAGTTCTCCCTTTCGGCCCGGTCCCGGCTGGCCCGCCACGAGATCGGCGCGATCCTCAAGGCGATCCGGCGGATCGACGAGCGCAGCCGGAAATCCGGCCAGGTCGTGGCCACCAGCGGCGAGATCGTTCGGCAAGAGCGCGACCAAGAGTTCGAACGCGACAGCAACACCGATGACACACGGGTGAAAACGGCCATCTCCTGGCTGGAAGAGGCGACGCTTCTTTCCCGCGAGGAAAACCGGGTGCAGGTCTTCCCCTCCTCTTTGCGCATCCGCACCCTGGCCGAGGCCGAAACGCGTCTGGACCGCGCCGCGATCACCGGAACGCGGCGGCTGGAGCTTCTCTCGATCACCCGTCACCTGATGACTGCGCCGCCCGACCTGGGGATCTTGACCGATCAACTGACCGAGGTCAGCGGCCTGCCGCCCAAGGCGCTGTCGAAAGCCATGGCCCATCTTGAGGCGCTGGATATCGCCAGCAATGACACCGCCGTCACGGTCTTTGTCCATGCCGGGGTGGCCGGCGCTTCGCTCCCGCGTCTGGGGCAGGCGGCACGGATGGAGGCCGACCTCATCGCCCTGATGCGCGAGCTGGCCCCCGATGCCGGGGACGACACCCTTGCGCTGAACGAGACCAGCCAGACCCTGCGCGACCGGGGCCACGCAACGGTCCGCCCGGATATCGTCGAGATGCTGCTAAGGTCGATGGCGCGCGATGGACGCGACATGGAGGGCCAGCGCGGCAAGGACCTGCAGGTCGAGACGACGATGGGGGCCATGGTCGCGGCGCTGAATGGGGATGCGCTTTTGCGGTCTATGCCGAGACGGGGCTTGCGGAAATGTCCAAGGCCCTTCGGCTGTCAGAGGATTACTTCGTCCTGGACCGCGAGGCCTTTGCCAAGCGCTGGCTGCCGGGCAGGGGGCCTGAAATCCGCCGTCAGACCACCGGGACCTCGTGGAAGACCATTGTCGAGGGCCTGGGCAATCCGGTTCAGCAAAAGATCGTCACCGATGACCGCGAGGCCACCAATGTGCTGGTTCTGGCAGGTCCGGGTTCCGGCAAGACCCGCGTTTTGGTCCATCGCATTGCCTATCTGATCCGGGTCAAGCGTGAGGACCCGCGTGGCATCCTGGTGCTGTCCTACAACCGTCATGCCGCCGCCGAAATTCGCCATCGTCTGCGTCCCCTGGTGGGCGAGGCGGCGGGTCACGTCACCGTCTCGACCTGCCATGCGCTTGCGATGCGGCTGGTGGGGGCAAGCTTTGCCGGTGGGGCCGCGCAGGATTTCGACCGCGTGGTGTTGCAGGCGGTCAGCCTGTTGAACGGCGAGGGCCTGACCCGCCCCGAGGCGCAGCGAGACACTTTGATTCAGGGCTATCGCTGGATTCTGGTCGAGGAATACCAGGACATCGGCCCCGAGGAATATGCCCTGATCGCCGCCGTTGCGGGAGGCTCGCTGGAAGACCCGGATCTGCGTCTCAGCCTCTTTGCCGTGGGGGATGACGATCAGAACATCTATGGATTTGCCGGCGCCTCGGTGCAGTTCATCCGCGCCGTCGAGGCCGATTACAAGGCCAAGCCCGAGTTCCTGATCGAAAACTACCGCTCCACCGCCGCCATCATCCAGGCCGCCACCGAGGTCATAACCGAGGCGCCCGACCGCATGACGGCGGGGCATGACATCCGCATTGATGCGGCACGCGCCAAGCTGCCCGCCGAGCTTGCCGCCTTCGATCCCGTGGCCAGGGCAGGGTGCAGGTGCTGCATGTGGCGGCGGGCGATCAGGCCCAGGCCATGGCGGCGGTGGACGAACTTTTGCGTCTCTCCCGGCTGGTGCCCGATTTCCGCTGGGACCGCGCCGCCGTGATCTCGCGCGATTGGCGCAGCCTGAACCCGGTGCGGGCCTATGCCGAGGCGCAGGGCATCCCGGTCGACATGGCCAACGAGGACCTGCCAAGCCTCTGGCGCCTGCGCAAGGTGCAGGCCTTCATTGCGCGCATCCGCGAGGAAAAGGGCCTGATCGGTATCCCGCATCTGCTGGATGTGCTGAACGGAATGACGCAGAACAGATGGACCGGCGTGATCGCCGAGGGCATCGCGGCGCTGGCGCGCGACCTGAACGACAAGGCCGCGCCTGGCGCCGATCTGGTCGAGTGGTTCGCGGAATGGGGCCGGAATGTGCGCGGCTTTCTGCTTTTGACGGCCCTCCGGGCGAAGGGGCTGGAGTTCGAGGATGTCGTGATCCTGGATGGCAATTGGGCGGGCCTGTCCCGAGGCGAGGACGTTGCCGCCCCGCGCCGCCTGTTCTACGTCGCCATGACAAGGGCGCGGCGCAGCCTGGCCCTGATCGCGACGGGTCAGCATCCCTTTCTTCCAGCCTCTGCCCTGCGCCGGAAAGTGACGCATGAACCAAGGCTTGCCCCGCCGCTGATCACCTGGGCCATGCCGGACATGAAAGCGGTCGACCTCTCTTGGGTCGGCCGCCAATGGAACGGGCACGACTGCCACAAGGCCCTGGCCGAAGCGCAGATCGGGGGCCCCCTGACCTTGCATCCCAAGGCGGAACGATGGCTGATCCTGGATACAAAGGGCCGCCAGATCGGAGTGATGCGCAAGGTCTGGAGCCCGCCGCCGGGTCAAGCCATCCTGTCCGCGACCTTGGGGGCCGTCGTCAACTGGCGTGCAGTCGACAACGAGGACGCCTTCCGGCCGCATCTGAAACACGAGACATGGGAAGTCGCCCTGCCGGAAATCTGCTTCGGCTTGGGGATGGTCTGATGCCTTCCACCTGGAACCGGCGTTCTGATGTTGCATCGCAGCAACGGGACCAATTTGGTGCCTATCTTTTCGGCAGATTGCGATGCCTTGCGACCGCCTATGGCATCGGCTGCGTGACTGGCCCGAAGCGGTCCGCAGGGTTCAGGGACTGCGAAACGCTGAAAGCAGCCGTCTGACAGATGGCATGTGAACACGACGGGCCCAGGTTCGTGTGTCGACAGGAGGTCCCCGCCTGCGCGACCGGCAGCACATGTCGCGGTCGTGGGCAAAGTTTCCAGCGACAGGTCAGGTTGCGGATTGCGACGATGAAGACACCCTGTCGGGCGCGGGTTGCATCCGGTCCCATGAATGGACCCAACAGCCCGCGCAAGCCGTGTCATGCGGGCAGGTTGGTGACACGGCGCGGGGAGACGCCGTATCTTTGGCGAAAGGCCTTGGCGAAGGTGTTCGGGCTGGCAAAGCCGCAGGCCTCGGCCACGTCGCACAGCGCCATGTCTGTCTCGGTCAAGAGGGCCCGCGACCGTTCCAGCCGCAACTGGTTCAGATAGCGCTTGGGCGAAGTGCCGACATAGCGTTCGAACATGCGCTCGATGTTGCGGCGCGAGGTCGCCAGGTCGCGGGCCAAGGCCGAAAGGTCGACCTCGGCGCTGATATCGGTCTCCAGCCGCCGGATCACCGCGACCAAAAGCGGGCTGCGGATGCCCAGGGTCGAAGACAGCGACAGCCGTTGTTGCAGATGCGCCGGACGCTGCTGGCCATGCAGGCACATCTTCAGGACCGCATCCCCCAGGCGCTGGCCATGATTGCGGGCGACGATCTCGATGAAAAGGTCGGTGGCCGCCGCGCCCCCGGCACAGGTCAGGATGCGGTCGTCCAGGCAGTAAAGCTGCTCGACCGGGGTCAGATGGGGGAAGGTGGCGGCAAAGGGCGGCAGGTTCTCCCAATGGAGCGTAAAGGTGCGCCCCTGCAAGAGCCCGGCCTTGGCCAGGGCATAGGCGCCGGTGCAAAGCCCGCCCACGGTCCGTCCCAGCCGCCACTGGGCGCGCAGCCAGTCGGCGACGCGGCGGGTGGCGGTCCGCTCGGGCTGAACCCCGCCGCAGACGAACAACAGCGCGCGGGGCGGGGTGTCCGACAGCGCGCCATCGACCTGCACGACCAAGCCGTTCGAGCAGGTGACGGGCAAGCCGTCCTCGGACAGGACGGTCCATTCGAACAGCGCCCGGCCCGCCAGTTGGTTGGCGATGCGCAGGGGCTCGATGGCGGAGGAAAAGGCGATCAGGCTGAAATCGGCCAACAGGACGAAGGTCACGCGCAGGGGTTGGGCCTGGGCGGGCACGGCCACATGGGCCACGCCTTTGGCGATGAAATTGGCGGTCATTTGGGCCTCGGGGGTTGGGGGCCGCGGGCTGCGGCCCCCGGTTGGGTTATTCGGCCGCCTTGCGCTTGCCCGCGACGATCAGATGCTCTGGCCCATAGGGGAAGCCCGTGATGTTGCGGTTGCCGCCTTCGGTGATGACCAGGATGTCATGTTCGCGGTAGCCGCCCGCGCCGGCCATATGGTTCGGGATGGTGATCATCGGCTCCATCGAGACGACCATGCCGGGCTCCAGCACCGTGTCGCAATCCTCGCGCAGCTCCAACCCCGCTTCGCGGCCGTAATAGTGGCAGAGCACGCCGAAGGAGTGCCCATAACCGAAGGAGCGGTATTGCAGCAGGTCTTGCGCCGCATACATCTCGTTCAGCTCCTTGGCGATGTCGGAACACTTGGCGCCCGGCACCAAAAGCTCTTTGCCGCGGTCATGGATCTGGCAGTTGAAGTCCCACAGCCGCAGGTGTTCATCCGAGGCATGTTCGGCAAACAGCGTGCGTTCCAGCGCGACATAGTAACCGGCCACCATCGGGAAGCAGTTCAGCGACAGGATATCCCCGGCCTCGATCTTGCGCGAGGTGACGGGGTTATGGGCGCCGTCGGTGTTGATGCCGGACTGGAACCAGGTCCAGGTGTCCAAAAGCTCGCCCTGCGGCCAGATGCGGGCGATTTCACGCACCATCGTGGCGGTGGCGTGCAAGGCGACCTCGTGTTCCGGTGTGCCGACGAGGCTGGCCTCGACCACCGCGCCCCCGCCGATATCGGCGATGCGGGTCATCTTCTCGATATGGGTGATTTCTTCCGCCGATTTGATCATCCGGAGGCGCATGGAGTGCGCGGCGATGTCAACGAACTCCATCCCCGGGAATTCGGCTTTCAACAGGTTCAGCGTGTCGATGGTGATGTGGTCGAACTCGATCCCCAGCCGTTTGACGCCGCCGGTCAGCTGGCGGATGGCGTGGAAATAGTTGTCCTTCTGCCAGTCGGTATAGGTGACGTTCCGCCCGCCGAAGGTGCGCCGCCAAGGTTGGCCGCCGTCGATGCCCGCCGAGATCGAGGTGGCGACATTGTGGTCCACCAGGAACCCATAACGGCGGCCGAATTGGCAGAACAGGAAGTCGGCATAGTAGTTGATGCAGTGATAGCTTGTGAAAAGCGCCGCATCTATGCCCTGGGCGGCCATCACCTTGCGGATGGCGTCCAGGCGGCGTTGCATCTCGGGGGCGGAAAAGGTCGGGGCGACGGGGGTGCCGTTGCCGACATAGTTCTGAAGTCTTTCGCGTTGCATTTGGGGTCTCCGGTTTTAACGATTGAACAGACGGGCCAGCCAGGCGGTCAGGCGGCCCAGGGGAACGGCGTCGATTTGGGCTTGGGTCAGGCCGCCGCCGGGCATCAGGGTCTGGGGCACCCTGGCTGCGGCCTCGTCCAGCGCAAGCGGGGTCAGGCGGTGGGTGTCGAAGGGGCTCATCTCAGGCCTCCGCGACAAGGTGGCTGTCGGTGGGCGACCAATGGGCGAAAAGCTCTTGGCCGATGCCCAGCGGCAGGCCTGCCAGCTCGTCATGGGACTTCTGCACGCGGATTTCGCGGCCCTGCGCGGTTTCCAGGTAGATCGTGGCCGTGGCGCCCACGAATTCCTCGCCGATCACACGCACCCGGATCGCATTGGCGCCACCTGGAGGCACAAGGCCCAACTGGGTCTTGGTGTCCAGCACGGTCAGGGTTGCGGTCTCTCCGGCCTTGGGCGGGGCGGCGAAGGCGCCACCGGTGAGGGTCACAGGGCCGTCCGGGGTTTCGACCTCGACGCCTTGGGCCGAAGAGTGCCGCACCGTGCCGGTGAAGATGTTCGACGACCCCAGGAAGTCGGCCACAAAGCGCGTGCGGGGGGTGCCGTAGATCTCTTGCGGGGTGCCGATCTGTTCGATCTGGCCGCGCGACATGATCACCACGCGGTCGGCCATCGAAAAGGCCTCGGATTGGCTGTGTGTGACATAGACGAAGGTGATCCCGGTTTCGCGCTGCAGGGTCTTTAGCACCGACTGCATCCGCACCTTCAGCGCGGCATCCAGCGCGGAAAGCGGTTCATCCAGCAAAAGGATCTGTGGCTCCACCACCAGCGACCGGGCGAGCGCCACGCGCTGACGCTGGCCGCCGGAAAGCTGTGCGATGTTGCGGTCGGCGAACTCCAGGATCTGCATGCGGTCAAGCCAGTGTTCGGCCTTTTGCCGCCGCGCGGCCCGCCCCATCCCCCGCATCTTCAGCGCGAATTCGACGTTTTCGCGGACATTCAGGAAGGGAAACAGCGCCAGGCTCTGCCAGACCATCGGCGTATCCCGCGCCCAGGTCGGCAGGTGGTCGATGGGCTGCCCCGACAGCCGGATCACGCCTTCGGTCGGCGCGTCCAGCCCCGCCAGCATCCGCAGCGTCGTGGTCTTGCCGCACCCCGACGAGCCCATGATCGCCAGGAACTCGCCCTTCCGGATCGTGAAATCCATCTTCTTGACCGCGACGAAATCGCCATAACGTTTGATCACGCCTTCGAAAGAAACGAGCGGTTCCATGCGTTACTCCTTGGATTTCTGGGACAAAAGCACCTGCGCCCCGATCACCAGCCCCATAGAGAGGACGAAGACGAAGGTGCCGATGGCGTTGATGCGCGGGCTGACCTGGCCTTGCAAAAAGCCCAGGACCTTGACGGGCAAGGTCTCGTTCAGGCCCGAGACGAACCAGGCGATGGCGAATTCGTCGAAGCTGACGGCCATGGTGATGAACAGCGCACCAAGGATCGCGGGCAGGGTGAAGGGCACGATCACATGGGCCATGGCCTTCCACTCCGAGGCGCCAAGGTTCCAGGCCGCGGCCTCGAGGTCGGCATCCATCTGCGACAGGCGCAGCCGGACGATGGCCATGGCAAAGGGCGCGCAGATGACGACATGGGCGATGATGACCGACAGCGCATTGCCCGACAGGTCGATGCGCGACAGGTAAGCCAGCATCGCCAGCCCCATGATCACCACCGGGATCGTCGGCGGCAACAGCGCCAGCGCCATGTAGACCTGCTTGCCGAAGAACTTGAAGCGGAAGTCGGTATAGGCCGCCCCGAACCCCAGCGCGGTCGAGACCAGGCCCACGATGACGCCGATGCCAAGGGTGTTGCGCAGGCCCTCCCAGACCAGCGGGTCACTGGCCACGGCCTGATACCATTGCAGGGACATTTGCCCCAGGGGGATCGACGGAAAGCGGTCCGAGTTGAAGGAAAACACGAAGCTGGCCGCGATGGGGGCGAAGACGAAGGCGAAGGCCAGCACCACATAGGCGCGAAGGCCAAGGTCGACCAGGCGGCTGCGGTTGGCGGGATTGGCACTCATTTGGCGCGCCCCTTATAGGCGAAACGGATGGCGGCGAAGGCCACGACCATCAGCGTCGCGATCATGGTCAGGGCGATCACCGCAGCCCTCGGCCATTGCTGGCCCGATTTGGTCGTGTCGGTGATCAGGATGGACAGCGTCGTGGGGTCTCCGCCGCCCAGGTAGATCGGGCTGACGAAATCGCCAAACGACAGGATGAAGGCGAAGAGCGCCGCGATCACCAGGCCGACGCGGCCCGCCGGGATCACGACCTCGAAGACGGTGCGCAGCCGACCGCAGCGCAGGTTATGCGCGGCCTCGATCAGGGTGCGGTCGATGAAGATCAGGCTGAAGAGCTGCAAGAGCACGACCAGCGGCAGGCAGAGCGTCAGGTAGCCGACCAGCGTGGCGAAGACAGTGTTCAAGAGGTGGAAGGGGCCGAGGCCCAGGCGCCCCAAGAGGACATTGATGATCCCCGCATCCGAAAGAAAGATCTGCCAGGAATAGACCCGCACCAGGTAGCTGGTGAAAAACGGGATCACCATCAGGAAGATCGCCCAGCGTTGGCCCTTGGGCGAAAGCTTGAAGGCCACGGCATAGGCGCAGGGCAGGGCGAGGGCGCTTGTCACCAGGGCCGCCATGGTGGCCAGCGCCAGCGTCGTGCCGTAAGCCTGCCAAAAGACCGGACGGGCGAACATCGTCACCCAATTCACCGGATCGAACCCCGGTTGCATGGTGAAGTTCTTGACGGTCCAGAAGGACAGGGCCACCAGGAAGACCAGCGGAAAGACGAAAAACAACAGCTGCCAGGCCAGAAGCGGCAGCGAGAAGGTCAGGCCGTAAAGCGAGGGCATGCGGCGCATGGGGGGGCTCCTGCGGGGGATGGGGGCCGTCTCCGGCCCCTCCAGATCAACGGCCGCCATGGCTCAGGACGCCTTGTAGTCCGACCAGAAGTCGTTCCAGGCGCCGAGATCCTGTTGCAGCGGCCATTGCCGATTCTGGATGCGGCCCGCGCGGATCATGTCCATCGCGTTGCCCGCCTCCTTGGTCATGCCCTGGCGCTTGGCCTCGGCGGGGTTCTCGGCCTGCAAGGCCTCCCAGCCCTTCTGGTTCGGCACGATGGCCGGATAAGCCGCCATCTGCGCCGACTTGGCCTGACCCTTGGCCGAAGTGATATACTGGACCCACTTCTTGGCCAGGTCCGCCTTGGTCGACCCTTTGCCGATCGAGAAGCACTCGGACCATTGCAGCCCGCCTTCCTGCGGGATGACCGAGCGCACCTTGGCACCGTTCTTTTCCAGCACCCCGGTGATCCAGTCGCCGATGCCGCAGAAGGCCAGCATCTGCCCGTCGTTCAGGGACGAGAAGGTGCCGCCATAGTCGAAGAACCCGCCGATCTGACTGCGCAGAGAGCGGGTCTTGTCCTGAAGCGCGGCAAAGGCCGCCTCGTCGATGTCATAGGGGGCCTTGTTGCCGGTCAGAAGGCTCAGTTGCCCCAGGTTCGGCAAGTGCCAGTCGAAATGCCCGACCTTGCCGGTCAGCTTCGGGTCCCAATAGACGTTATAGGTCGAAGCCTCGGCCTCGGTCAGGGCGTCGGTGTTGTAGGCGACGCCGAGGAAGCCGAAGCGCGTCACCAAGGAGAACAGTTTGCCGTCCTGCCAGTTGCCGGGGAAGTTCTGGAATTCGGGGAAGTAGTCCGACAGCGCATAGTCGGCGGGGTCCATCTCCTCGACATAGCCCGCCTGGTTCAGCGCCTGGACATATTCGGCATCCGACAGGATCACGTCAAAGGTCCCGGGCGGAGACTGCGAGATCAGCCCCAGCATGTTGTCGCCGCCGGTGTAGTATTTCGGCACGAACTTGACGTTGTTTTCCGCCTCGAATTCGGCCACGACATCGGGTTCGGCATGGCCATACCAGGCCAGCATGGTCAATTCGGTGGGCGCGGCAAAGGCGCGGCGCGACAGCATCGGGGTGGCAAGCAGGGCTGCGCCGGTCGCCAAAAAGGCGCGACGGGGCAGACCCTGCGGCAAGGCAGGGGTGCGGGTCATGGGGTTCGTCCTGTTGGGAAGTGTTCTTGTAACAAGGACGTTACGGGCGGCCCCGGATAATGTTAAATCGGTAATCGAAATCGGTCCATAAGCGCGGGCAATCTTAGCCCGGGCTGACCCAGGCCACGCCAGAGCCCACGCTTTCCAGGCTTGCGACCAGTTCGCTGACCAGGTGCAGCCCCGCCGCCGTCAGGCGCGGATGCTTGTAGAACAGGCCGATCCGCAACGGCTCCAGCCGGGGAAAGCCTTCGTCTTCCGTCAACTGCCGCATGCCCGGCAACAGCGTCGCTTTCGTCAGCGCCGTGACGCAAAGCCCATTGGCCACCGCGTTTTGCAGGCCGGAAATCCCCGGCCCCGAATAGACCAGTCGCCAGCGCCGCCCCGCACCGTCCAAGGCCTCCAGCATGCGGGCGCGGTAGTCGCAGCCCTCCAGATGGGCGCCAAGGGGCAGGGGGCGGGCGGGATCGGGCGCCCAGGCCTCGGCTGCGGCCCAGATCGGCTGTTCGACCCAGGACCGCGACATATAGGGCATCCGCGGGCTTTGCATTGTGGCGATGATCAGATCCAGGTCTTCGGCGCGCAGCATCTTGTGCAGCTCGCGGCTGAGGTCGCAGTGGATCTCCAGGTCGACCGAGGGGTTGTCCTGCATGAAGCGCGTCAGGGTGTTTTGCAGGAAGGCCACCGCGTAATCCGTGGGCAGGCCGATGCGCAAGACGCCCGAACGATCGGTGCGGTGGAAGTAGTTCACCGCCTCGTCATTGGTGCGCACCATCTCGCGGGCATAGCTGAGCAGCGCCTCGCCAGCAGGGGTCGGACGGATCGCGCGGCCCTCCTGGGTCAGAAGCTGCGCCTTGACCAGCTCTTCCAGGCGGCCGATCTGCAAGGAGATCGCAGGCTGGCTGCGTCCCAGGGCCGCCCCGGCCTTGGAATGGCCGCCAAGTTCGACCACCGTGATGAAGGTGCGCAGAAGGTCGGTCGGAAGGTTGACAAGGACGGCCATCAGGATTTGCCCTCACAATGCAATCATCAGGACAATATATTTCTCAAATGCCAATCCCGCAACGAATATGAAGGCAGCCCTTCCTATCGCGAGACAGCCCATGCCTCTTTCCTCCGCTTTTGCCTCGGAACTCACCTGGCCCGATTATGACGCCGCCGTCCGGGATGGCAGCACGCCGATCCTGATCCCGCTCGGCTCGATGGAGCAGCACGGCCACCATATGCCGCTGCATGTCGATGTGCTGTTGCCCACCGAATTCGCCCGCCGGGTGGCTTTGGAGGTCGGCGGGTTGGTGGCGCCGCCCTTCACCTATGGTTACAAAAGCCACCAGAAATCCGGCGGCGGCAATCATTTCAGCGGCACGACCAGCCTGGACGGGGCGACCCTGGTGGCGGCGCTGCGCGACGTTGTCAAGGAATTCGCCCGCCACGGCGTCCGCAAGGTCGCCCTCGTGAACGGCCATTTCGAGAACTCGTGGTTCATCATCGAGGCCGTCGACCTCGCCCTGCGGGAGCTGCGCTGGGACGGGATCGCCGACATGAAGGTCGTCGTCCTGTCCTATTGGGATTTCGTCGATGCCGAGGCCATCGCGAAACTCTACCCCAAGGGCTTCCCGGGCTGGGACATCGAACATGGTGGCGTCTTGGAAACCTCGCTGATGCTGGCGCTGCATCCCCACCTCGTGCAATTGGACCGCGCCATTGACGTGGCCCCCGCCAGCTTCCCGCCCTATGACGTCTACCCGGTCAAGCCGGAATGGACCCCCTGTTCGGGCACGCTGTCTTCGCCCAAGGAAGCCTCGGTCGAAAAGGGCCATATCCTGCTGGAGGTCTGCACGCGCGGCATCACCGGCGCGCTGTGCCGCGAATTCGCCCTTAGCCGCGAAACGCCAATCGCCTTGGCCTCCTGACCGCAAGTCTCCCCCTGGGGCCCTGTGCGGGGCCCCTTTTTTCACCCGATGAAGGTGTGGTCCGGCCCGAAGGGCAGGGCAGAGAGCACCTCGGCCCCATCCTCGGTCACCACCACCATGTCCAGTTCGCGGTAGCCGCCCGCCCCCGGTTCGCCTTCGGGCAGCATCACCATCGGCTCCAGGGCTACGACCATGCCGGGCAGCAGTTCGGGCCCAAGATCCTCGCGCCCGTCGTGATGGCTTAGAACCCGGGCCGACCGGCGCTTGATCAGGCCAAAGCTGCGGTACATGTCGTTCAAGACCTCGCCGATCTCGGCACAGGCGGCGCCCGGGCGGATCAGCTCCAGGCCGCGGCGGTGGATGGCGGCATTCTTGTGCCAGATGTCCAGGTGCGCCCCGTCGATCTTTCCGCAAAACAAGGTCCGCTGCAGCCGTGCCACCTGGCCAAACAGCGGCAGGGTGCAGGTCAGGGAGAGGATCTCGCCCGCCAGGATGCGCTTGTTGGTCGAAGAACCCTGCGCGCCGTCGGTGTTGATCCCGGATTGCAACGCGGCCCCGCCCCCCGGCAGCTCGACGCGGGGGAAGGCCTCCGCCAGGGCCAGGTTCATCGCCTCGGTCGCGGCATGGGCGACCTGATATTCCGCCACACCCGGGCGGATGCAGGCGACGGCGGCCCGGGCACCCAAGTCGCAGATCATGGCCCCCTTGCGGATCAGGGCGATTTCCTCGCAGGATTTCACCCGCCGCATCGCCCGGACAAAGGGGGCGATGTCCACCATCTCGACGCCTGGAAGGGCGGCATCCAGCAGGCGGCGAAAGTCCAGCGAGACCGTGTCGAACTCCAGCGCCAGCCGCCGGACCCCCGCCGTCAACTGCCGCACCGCGCGCCAGTAATTGTCGCGCCGCCAGTCGGTATAGGACAGATTGCCGCCCAAGCTTTGACGCCAGCCCCTTCCGCCCTCGATCGCGGCTGAAATCGTCGTGCCGTCGGTGCGGGTCAGCACAAGGCCGCGGTTGCGCCCGACGTCCCGGCAAAGCCACCCCGACAGATGGGTGATGGCAGGACCCGAGGTGAAGAGCGCTGCATCGACGTCATGCCCTGCCATCCAGGCCCGGACCGCCTCTTGGCGGCGGCCCATCTCGGCCTGCGAAAAGGGCGCCCAGGCCTTGTCGCCATTGTGCCATTCCATGACATGAAACATGTCGTGCGTCATGTGCATGATCCCGCAAATCCTTGTCGGCCAAGACTACGTCGACCGGGGCAGCGGTTTGAAATTTGTAGTGGAAATCGCAGGATTTGGGCGGCGCTCAGCGCTGGGGCGGGCGCGGCAACCGCCAGCCGAAGCGGACGCTGGCGATCCGCAAGCTTGACGCCAGCAGCACCGATCCCCCCGCAGCCCATGTCTCGGACAGGCCCAGCCACAGCCCCAGGCAATAGCCAGCCGCCCCGGCAAAGGCCGCCAAGGCATAGACCTCTTCGCGCAGGACGCGCGGCACCTCGGCCACCATCATGTCGCGGAGCATGCCGCCGCCAATGGCCGTCATCACCCCCAAAAGCACAGCCCCCGGCGCATCCAGCCCCAGGATCAAGGCCTTGCGGCATCCGGCGACCGTGAAAACCCCAAGGCCCACGGCATCCAGCAACATGACAGGGCGGTCAAATCGCTCGATCAGGGGTTTGAAGAACCAGACGCAGAGCCCGGCCAGGCTGGCGACGGCCATCGGCCAGACGCTGCGCAAGACCTCGGGCGGCACGGCGCCAAGCGCCATGTCCCGCAGCATCCCGCCCGCGACCCCGGTCGCCACAGAAAGGACCAGCACGCCAAAGATGTCCAACCGGCGCCGGACCGCGACCATGGCGCCGCTAAGGCCGAAGACGAAGGTCCCGATGATGTTCAGGACCTGAAAGAGCACGACAGCGGACATCCCGCCTCCGATCGGTGATTTGCCAAGACCTTCGTCGATCCGGCACCCAAAGGAAAGATGGGCCAAGATCTGCCGGTCGCCCAATACCCCTCGGGCATCTTCGACCGGAGAGGTTGATGAGCGGCAACGACCTTGCCAAGCCGGGTGTTCGATTTTCAATCGGCCCGTTTAACCGAACTGCGTGCGGCCGGCCAAACCGGGGCTTGGTCTCATCCATTGTCCCGGAGCGCTTGGGTGGCCCTGGCTGGGCTGATGGGTGTGTCGTTTCGCACGGACTGCGGGGCAATCGTGCTGGCTGCAAGGGAGCCACCGGCAGGACAGCATACCGCGCAAGTGCGGTTCAAGCTATTCCCGCATCTGGCTGCCCAAGTGTCAGCCTTTTGCCCCCCCCCCGGGAAGGAAGCAGTCGGCCCTTGGCTTTCGGCCCCGAACAGGTCGCAAAGGGCAGGCTTTTGGCGGGCTCGACGCGGGGCCGCCCTTTGCGTCAAGTGTCACTTCGACGCGATC
Organism: Stagnihabitans lacustris; assembly: GCF_025950525.1. Taxonomy (GTDB): domain Bacteria; phylum Pseudomonadota; class Alphaproteobacteria; order Rhodobacterales; family Rhodobacteraceae; genus Stagnihabitans. Next base: position 72,356 of record NZ_JAPDGS010000010.1, read on the forward strand.
TCCATGGATTTGCGGGTCGCGGCATCGCAGATCAAGAACCGCGACCGGCTGGATTGGGGACTGCCCGTCGACACGTGCCCGGCGCGAAGATTGGCCTCGTCGTGCAGACGAACAATGCAAGCCTGAACGGCGTCGCGAAAGGCAAGACGACGCGCTTCGCAGTCTTGGGGCACCCCTTGCGCGGCGCCAGTCAGCGGGCAGGCCTCTGGGTCGACGGTATCGCCGAAGGACGGCGCGGCAAGAAGAAACAGCAGAACGAAGGATTTCAGTTTCATGTGAATGACCTTTGGGAAGAAGGGAAATCGCCCCGGCCCGGCCTTTGGGCCGCAGTCCGGGGCATGGCACCAGCATCAGCCCCTTGCGTGATGTCCCCGTGAAGCGACCGGTAAATCAAAGCGCCACGTGGTGACGGTCTTCCTGGCGGAAGCCGGGATCGGTTTCACGCTGGTCTCACGGCGCGGTCACAGCCGCTGTCGCACAGAGGGGCATCGTTGCACTGCCTTTTCCCGACCGGAGCCTTTCATGACCAAAGATCATTCTCCCCCCTATGCGGCCAGCCATCGCCGGGCCGCCACCCCCACCGGCACAGACGGAGGCCGAGATGTTGCCCCGGCCTTCCGCACGCGGGGCCTTGGCGTCCTGGCGCAAGCGGCCAAGTCGGTGGCAGCCCCCGCGCGACCGCTCCCGGGCCTTTGGCTGCAGACCCGGCCCCTTGACGCGACAACCGACCGGGTGGCGGGATGAGCCCGAACCAAGCCACCGCGATTGCGCTTCTGGCCGCCGTCGCCTGGGGCAGCGGCAATGTTGCGCAAAAGACGATCCTGCAGCACCTGGACGGCTGGCAGGCGACCGCGATCACCTCGCTGATCGGGGCGCTGGTGCTTTTGCCTCTGGTGCGGCGTGAGGCGCGCGGAGTGCTGCCACCGGCGCGGGGCTCGGGCCCCTTGCTGCTGGCGGTGTCGGTGCTTTTCACCTTTGCCAGCACGGTCATGCAGTTCGGCTATGGGCTGACCTCGGTCGCCAATGCCGGGTTTTTGGTGAACACCTCGGCGGTCCTGACGCCGATCCTGGGCTGGATCTTTCTGGCGCACCGCGTGCCGCTGGCGATCTGGCCCGCCAGCCTGGCCACGCTGTTCGGCATCTTTCTGATGGCGGGGGGGACCTGGGCGGGGCTTGGCCCGGGCGACCTGTTGTCGCTGGCCTCGGCTTCGGGCTTTGCCGTCTGGACCTTGGCCGTGGGCGCCCATGTCATGCGCTATCACCGGCCTGCCCTGTTGACCTGCGTGTCCTTGGCGGTCTGCGGCGGGGTCTGCGCGGGGGTCAGCCTGGGGGTCAGCGGCCTGCCGACCTTGGGCGCGGTGCTGGCCGCCCTGCCGGAAATCGTCCTGATCGGGTTGGTGTCCAAGGGGCTGGCCTATGTCCTGATGGCCAAGGCGCAGCAGCACTTGGCCGCCAGCACCGTGGCGATCCTCGTCAGCGCCGAGGCTGTCTTTGGCGCGCTGTTCGCCGCCATGATCCTGGGCGAGACGCTGGATGCGGTGCGCGGCACGGGGGCCTTGTTCATCATCCTCAGCGTGGCCGTGGCGGCCCGGGTTCCGGCACCGCCTGCCGAAAGGGCGCGGGCCTGACGCCTGCGGGGCAAAACCACAAGCCCCGCAATCGCCTGTTGAAAGACAGGCGATCCGGGTGCACCCTTGCCCCTTGGGCACGGACCAAGGCGGGCGGGGATGGTGCTGATCCAAGTGGAGCTGATGGGCGCCTGTCGGGCGGTCCGCTTGGCCTCGAGCCAGGAGCTGATCTTCCGCACCCGCAAGGCGCGCTGCCTTTTGGGGCTTTTGCTTCTTAGCCCGAATTTCCAGGTGAACCGCGAAAAACTGGCCTCGCTTCTGTGGGACCCCGCGCCCGAGGACCTGGCCCGCAGCAGCCTGCGCCAGGCGCTAAAGGAGCTGCGCGAGGTGCTGGGGCCAGATGCCGACCTGGTCCAGACCGACCGCTTTACCGTCGGCCTGCGCGGTGCGGCCTTTGCCGTCGATGCCCTGCGCTTTCGCGAGTTGATCGCGGCGGGCGACCCTTTGGCGGCGGCGGCCCTGTGGCAGGGAGAACTTTTCGGCGCCACCCAACCCAGCGCCCCGGTCTTCGAGGCCTGGTTGCAGATCGAACGCTCGCATCTGCGGTCGGCCCTGACCACGGCGCTGACCGACCGGCTGGAGGACCTGCTTGCCTCCAATGCCTTCACCGACACGCGCGCCGCCGATGACCTGGTGCGGATCGAGCCCAGCCATGAGCTGGCCCATCAATACCTGATGCGATTTCACGCGCTGCGTGGCGACCAATCCGCCGCCTTGCGCCAATACGCCCAGTTGGAACAGGCCTTGGCCGATGAATTGGACAGCGAGCCCAGCGAGGCGTCGAACGCGCTTTTGGTGGCGATCAAGGGCGGTGAGGTCGCGATCCAGCGCGCCCCCGTGGTTCACCGCAGCGGCCCGCCGCGCATCACCATCCGCCCGCCGCTGACCCGCTCTCCCGACGCCAGCAAGGATTACCTGGCCGAGGGTTTCGCCTTTCTGGCCAAAACCTGCCTGTCGCGCTTTCGCTGCTGGATCGTGATCCCCTGGCCCTCTTCGGGCTACGATTCCGCCAGCGCGGTGGATTTCGCCGCCATGGGCCGCGCCATTGACGCCGATTTCGCGGTCGATTGCGTGCTGGATTGGCGGGGCGCCACGGGCAAGCTGTTTGTGTCCTTGATCGACTGCCGCGACGGGTCAGAGGTCTGGTCGAACCTGTACCCGGTGGCCGAAGACGCGCTGCAAGAGATCAGCGCGTCGGTGGCCGGCGCGGTGGCGGCCAACCTTGCCTCACAGGTCAACCATATCACGCTGCTGCGCCATGCCCGGAGCCAGCCCGGTAACCGCGCGGCCTATGACCTGTGGTTGCGCGGCCATCAGCTGTCGCGGCTCTGGACGGTCGAGGCCGATGCCCAGGCCGAGGCGCTGTTCCGCCAGGCCATCGCGTTGGACCCCGGCCTTGCGGGCAGCCGGTCCAGCCTCGCGCAGATCCTGTCGTCGCGCGGGTTGATCCAGCCGGGCTATCCGAACCGGAAAGAGGACTGCGCGGCGGCCTTCCGCTATGCCCAAGAGGCCATCGCGCTGGACCCTTACGACTCGCGCTGCCATGTCAGCGTGGCCTGGAACTGGCTGATCGCCAAATCGTCGGAGCGGGCGAACACGCATTTCCGGATGGCCGTCGACCTGAACCCCAACGATTCTGAAACGCTGATCGCCGCCGCCTGTGGCCTTGCCATGCTGGGCCATGTCGACGACGCCCGCAGTCTGGCCCGGCAAGCCGTCCGCACCAATCCGATCTATCCCGAATATTACACCGACTACCTGTCGATCATCCATTTCATGGCCGCTGACTTCGGCGTGATGATCGAACTGGCCCAGAAATGCCGCGAGGGTTTCCCCGATCGCGCGGCGCTGGTGGCGGCGGCCTTTGCCCATCTGGACCGCCCCGCCGAAGCCGCCGAGGCCTATCGTTATTTCGTCGCCCTGACCTCTGCCCGATGGGAGGGCGCGCGCCCTGCCGATCAGGACGCGTTGGAGGACTGGCTTCTGGATGTCCTGCCCATCACCTGGCCCGAAGGTCGCGACAAGGTGCTGAAGGGGCTAAGGTTGGCCCGCCAGATGGCAGACACAGGACTTAGCGGCATTTCCGCATGAAATACCGCGCCAAAAGCACGGGAAAGCGGTTCGGCCCCGGCGCGCCATAGGTGGGCTCGTCCAGCACCTCGTGGGGGACATCCAGCACGCCTTTCCACGGGATGCGGACATGCATCGTGTCCTCGGTGTCATAGACCGGGACCAGCTTGACATCGGCGGGAACCTCGCCGTTCGGACCCGCGCCCGCGCCGTCATAACGGTAGCCGGCCTTGAAAAGCCAGGCCTTCGGATCGGCCTTGAACGCCACCCAGTCCGACCCGGGGCTTTCGTCGCCCACGGCGCGCATCAGCCGCATGATCGCCTCGCCCGTGTCGCGCTGATCGACCAGCGCGCCGCTTTTCAGTCTGAAGAACCCCACCATCCCGCGTCTCTCCTGTTGCGTGACATCCATCGCCTCACTCTTTGCCCCCCGCGTGAACCCAGCGTGAAACGCAAGGACCGCACCGCAATCCCTGCTTGATCGCGATGGGCACCGTGCCTTCAATGGGGGCATGTCGATGACCGAGACCCTTGCCCGTCTGACCCGCGCCCTTGCGGATGATTTCCAGCTTGTGCCGCTGGAGTTGGCCGACTGCCCGGTCTTTCTGGCGGCGGCCTGGCCCCTGCGAGAGGGCGTTACGGGGGCCAGACCCCGCCTGCCCGCGGGGCGCGGGTTGACCCCCTTGCAGGCGCTGATCTCGACCGGGGCCGAGGCGGTCGAGCTGCGCGCCAGCCTGGCGCAACACCACCTGCCCTCCGTTATGGTTCCCGCGCGCGACCTGCTCAGCGGGCAGATCGTGCCGGTCCCGGCGCAGCGGGTCTACCTGGACTGGGCGGCGACCTTGGGCGAGCCGCTGATCTGCGACGCCACCTCGACCGGATGCGCCGCCGGGGCGACGGGCGCCGAGGCCACGTTGACCGCGCTGTGGGAATGTATCGAACGCGACGCGCTGGCCCTGTGGTGGTATGGCGGCGCCCCGGCCGCCCCCTTGGCGCTGGACCTGATCGACCGCACCCAGCCCCGGCTGAATTGGTGGCTGGAGGCCCGCCCTCGCGTCACCCGGCTTTACGACCTGACCACCGATATCGGGTTGCCTGTGGTGGCGGCAGTCTCTTCGGACCCGGATGGCCGCAATGTCGCCCTTGGCTCTGCGGCCCGCCCGCTGCGCGCCGAAGCGGCCCTCTCTGCCGTGACCGAGATGATCCAGACCGAGGCCGCGATGGAGATGGCGCGGCAAGCCCAGGACCCCGAGTGCCAAGCCTGGGACGCCTTCGCCTCGACCGAAGCCCAGCCGCAGTTCCGCCCCCTGGCCCAAGCGCGACCCGATTTGCCGGGCGATGTCTTGCAGCGGCTGGCCGATCTGGGCCACCGCGCACTGGCCATCGAACTGACCCTTCCGGGCGACCCAATGCCTACGATGCGGGTCCTTGTCCCAGGGCTTTGCGCCATGGGTGGGGCCATCGACACGGGTATCGACACGGCCCGCTTTCGCCGCCTGTGTCCTGCCGTGTCGCGCCCGATTTTCCCCGAACCCTATTGATCAAGGCCTTTCCATGACCCGCCTCACCAGCACCCACGACCTTCAGGACACGCCAGCGCCCGCTGAATCCCGGTCGCCCTATGCCTATCTGTTCCCCGACCTGGCCGATGCCCCCGAGGCCGGACGCTTTCACGGCACCGATGACGCAGGCACCTTGCAGCGGCTGAAGGTCTTCGAGACCGCCTGCCACCTGCCCCCCACCGAGAGCCCTGGGCTGACCATCGACCTGCCCGCCGCCTATACCTATTTCTGCCAGTTCCTGAACCACGACATCTCGGCCCCGGTCGGCAGCGTCGCGGCCAATCTGGCGGGCCTGCCGCCGGTGGGCATCATCGGCAGTGCCGATCCCATCGGGCTGAACAAGGACTGGCGCGCCGATGTGGCCACGATCCTGTCCCATATCGCCAACGAACAGGCCCGGCCGATGATGTTGGGCAGCCTTTACGGCGAAGGGCCCTCCGACCCCGAAAGCGCGGCGCTGTATGACGGGGCGGCGTTTCGTCTGGGTCTGACCAGTGTGACCGACGACCAGACCTTCAGCGACAGCAAAACGCCCCCCGATCAGATCGTCCATGTCCGCGGCGCGCCCGACATTCCGCGCGCGGAGGGCGTGCCCCTGATCGCCGACCGCCGCAACGACGGCAACCTGATCCTGAGCCAGCTGCACCTGGCTTTCATGCTGTTTCACAACAAGGCCGTAAAGGCCCTGACGGCCAGCACGCCCCCGGATCAGGTCTTCGCGCGGGCGCGGGCCCTTGTTACGCTGCATTACCATTGGCTGATCCTGAACGATGTCCTGCCCGCGATCCTGTCGCCTGCTGCTCTGACCAAGCCCCTGTCCGATTGGCAGCCCCGGCCGATGCCACCGGGCGCCGTGCCGATGGAGTTCACGACCGCCGCCTTCCGCTTTGGCCACTCGATGGTGGGCCGCACCTATGACTACAACGCGAACTTCGGACGGGGCAGTCCGACCGGCCCCCAAGGCGCCACGCTGGGGCAGCTCTTTGCCTTCACTTCGAAGGGCAAGATGGGAGACGAGGCCGGCCCCCACCGGCAACTCCCCGACCATTGGGTGATCGACTGGGACCGGATGACCGATCCCGCAGAAGGCGACGTGACAGGCCGGGCCGAGCGGATCGACCTGAATTTTGCGCCCGACATGCTGAATGTCGCGGGCAATGCCAATATGCTGGAACAGGGCTCGATCCTGTTCCGCAACCTGCTGCGCGGCTTTCACCGCCGGATGCCCTTTGGCCAGCGCCTGGCCGAGGCTTGCGGCGTGGCCCTCTTGCCCCGCGACGCGTTGCGTTCCGCCATGCCGCAGCACGCGTCCCCTGGCGACGACTTTCCCACTCCCACTGCCGCCGCCGAGACCCTTGGCCTCTTGGACGAAACCCCGGCCTGGCTGTATTTTCTGTGCGAAGCCCAAGTGCTGGAGGACGGCCGGCGTGTGGGCCCGACCGCCAGCCAGATCATCGCCGACACCATCGTCAGCCTGATGCAGGGCGACCCGGCCTCGCTCTTGCGTCAGGCGGTGCCATGGCACCCAAGCCAAAGCCTGCTGCGGGATGCGGATGGTCAGCCGATTGCCTCCTTGCGCGGTTTCCTGGTGTTCGCAACCCAAGGCGCCTGACCCGCAAACCCGCGCCCCAGCGTTGGACAAAGGACACCCGTCGATCCACGACCGTCGGCTTTCCGCCGATTGCAAAGCTCCCTGTCCGGGAAATCGGTCAGGGAGGTTGCGGGCCTCGTCTGGCTGGTTTTTGCGACCTTGCCGCGGGCGGAAAGCCCCTATTCGACCTTTGGGGAATGGGCGGATGGATCGTGCGGGTGACAAGGCCGTCCCGTTCCAGCGTTGTGACACGCCGTCGATCCGCTTGAACAATTCGCCATAGCGCGTGCGGCCATGAACGCCAAGCGCGGCCACCATGGCCCTGGGCACTCATGACCTGGCTGTCCAATGCGACAGGCCCGCCCAGATGCCCCCCGCATGCCACTTTGCGATCCAACGGGCGCGCCACGCCCAGGGCCGCGACGTTACCAAGATCGAGACCTTGTCGGTATTCTGCGCGACCAGGCGCTTGAGGCGGCCGCAAGCCTTTTGACGGCGAACGCAACCACGCCGCCCTGACCCATTTCCCCGCCGGTGAGGCCGGCCTTTTCCGCGCCCCCATTCTGGTCAGCGGCCCGAGCGAAGCCGTGCCGACCGAGATCGTCGCGGCCCAGACCAAGGCCTATCTGTGGGCCTTTCAGGAGGAATTGGCCAAGGCCTCTGCCGCGTTGAAATCCGCGATGGAGGTGCGCTTCCCCGACCTTGCCATGGGCATGGCGCTGGACATCGGGGCAAGGTCGCCACCGACGAGATGAGGTGGCACCAAGATGGGCGCGAACCCGCACAAGGGTTCTTTGACGGATCGTTCGAATACCGATTTTCTGGGCCCGTTCAAATGGCAAGGAGTGCGCCCGCGCGTCCCACATCCTGCGCCCCGAACGTATTCGCGGCACAGTGATGGCGCTGGTCAACGGAGCGGCCCGCCGAAAAACGGCCTGCCTTTTCCCCGCAGTCGCAGGACTACATGCCCCTTCGGTTGACACCGCCGGGGTGCTTTGCCGGTCGACACCTTGGCCGGATAGCGTCGTTCGACACCCAAGTCGTTTACGGTCCGACATTCCCTTTCGGCTACAACCTGAGGGCCGCATCCATGCGGTCATGTTCGAAGGCTGGGGCACAAGCATTTAGCCCCGCGCCTCCCAGCCCTTGGCGGCGCAGCTCTTCGCGCCAGCTGTCGCAAAGGCTCCGCGCCATGTCCCGCGCCAAAGTTCGGGCTTCCTGCACGGAGACATCGAAGAATTCAGCCGCTTCGATGGCCGCGGCGATGTCCGGCTCATGGCCATGGATCGGGCTGATCCCGGTTTCCATCTGGGCCTGGCGCCGGGGCTGCGGATTGACGTCAAAAAGCGGCGAAAGGCGCCAGAGGTTCTGGCCCGCATAGATGAACCCGTGGTTCTTCAGGTGGTCATCCGTGTTCGTGACAAGAATCCCGAAAACCATCCTGCGCCAGATCTCCCGCAGATCCTCACCCGGCCGGGCCGAGATGGTGCGAATGATGTCGGCAATGTCGGTGTAAAAGCCGCTGGCGTGCCCAAGCTTTCCCAGGGCCGTGCGTGCGGAGATATAGGGGACGCGGCCGCCTTCCCTGCGGTCGAAACGACTGAACAGGCCAATCGGATGCGGGCTGCCGGGCAATTCAAGCCGGCACTCCGGCGTGCGCAGGCCAAGGCTCTGCGCAAGCTTCATCGTCGCCACTTCCAGACGCTCGACCGGCCATGTGTCGTTGATCGACGTGAACTTTGCGAGCCAGAAGCGGTCCCCATCCCTCAGGTTTGCCTTGGGCCGCGCCCCGCCCGGCGTGCCCGCGGCACCGACAAGATCCAGCGCATCTTGCTCTGCGCCATGCGGGTCGCGTTCGAACCTTTGCGCGATCTTGAGCAGGTCTTCGATTTCAGCAAGACGCGGGACGGGTTTTCCGATCTGTGGGAAGGGCGCCCCATTTTCCTGCAGGAAGCGCAGCGCACCTTGACGCGCGGTATCGTCGCATGTGGTCAGGAAGTCGAACTCGGTTGCCCCCTCGCCCAGAACCCGGCGCATCAACTTGCGGCCCCAGCTGTCCGGAGTGGTATCCGCAAAGGGTCCTGCGATGACATCGCGCTTGCGGCTGTCGCGCCCGCCAGAGCTGGCGTGATAAGGCGCGCTGGCCCGCGGCATCTGCGGGCAAAGGTCGAAACCACGCGGGTTTAGGGTCCAATCCCGGTCATAGGTGAACGTGGAATGTGCGCGCCGTCCGTCCGTCTCAAAGACGAGGCGGCCGACCGGAACCAAGCCATTCCCCAAGGCGACACGTGCCACGACCATCAAAAGGCGCTCCCGTCGTCGTCGATTTCGTCCGATCGGTCCTTTGGCGCGGTCGAGGGCTTGCGACGGTTGGCGATCCGCTCTGGCAGGCGGGCTTGATCAAGAAGCAGGCCGGTATCGTCCTTCGCCGGGTCCAGCATTTCCCCAAGCCGGTGAAGCTCGCCCAGGACCATGAGCGCCATGGCCAGGGTTTCAAGCCGCACACCGCCATCGCCGGTCTCGAGTTTGGCAAGTGTTTTGTCGGTCACACCCAAACGCTCGCAGAACTCTGCGACAGACATCCGCCGCTTCTTGCGGGCGACTCGGATATCATGGCCAAGGCGTTTCAAGGTGGTCTGAACTTGATACGAGGACATGAGCTGATCGGAGAAAACTCCGCCTTATTTTGCTAAGGGCGTACTTTTGTCCGTTTTGTGGCAATCTGCAAGTCAAGTCAAGCCTCGGTAGGTCAGGGCGGGTAATAATCCGGCTTAGGTATCTTAAATCGGACTTTTATCCGGTCAAATCTAAGCCGAGGTTCCCGTGGCATAGTCTTGGACAAGGCTTCTTCAGCACCAGCCAAGCTTGGGCGCGTCAGGATGTTGGTGCCCGCCGAGGCCACGCACGTGCCATTTCGATCCGCGCCCCCGGGAAGGGGCGACAGGGTGCTGGTCTGAAGTGGCCCTCTGCCAGCCGCGCCTTGACCGTGGCGATGATCTGGCGGCGGTGAGTTGGGTATTGCCGCGTCGTCAGATCCAGCCCGCCGATCTGGTCCTGCACCTGAAGGAACAGCGACAGCGGATGTTGACGACGACCATGGATTGCGGCGCATCTTGTAGCGCCAGAGCCAGCGCGGCGTCGTCCATCGCGCCACCCGGAACGATCCGCGCCCGGCGCAGGCGGTCCGCCAGGCCCTCGGGGTCAGGCGCCAATGCTCGCCCCGCAAGGTCCAGACCCGCCTTCAGCTCGGCGCTGTCGAGGGGCGGGCGGCCCCCGGCTTGTCGGTGTCTATGGCCGAGTGAAGTTCCAGCACGACACCGCGAAAAAGGCCGCAAAAGGTCGCCGCCGTCTGGTCGATGAATAAGGCATGGGGGATCGCAAAGATGATCCGCCGATGCCCATGCGCTGCCGCAGGGTTCAGTGTAAAGCCCATCTAGGCCAAGGTCTTGCCGCCCCCCGTCGGCACCGTCAGGGTGTAGAGCCCGCCACATGCGCGTCAAAGGCGGCGCGCATCTTTGGCAGGACCTGCGCGAGCTTTGGCCAGTCGCGGTGGTTGGGTCGGTTTGGCCGTAAAGCGCTTCGGTGTCGGGGAAATCGGCATTGACGAGGCAGGAAAAGACCATTCGCCCGGCCACGGCCCGGTCAAAGTCCTGCGAGGCAGGACGCCATTTGCCGATCAGCTCTTTGGCGGCGCGCAGAAGGATGACCCGCGCCTGAGCCGTCATCTGTGCCGAAAGGGCTGCCGCCCGTCCAAGGTAATCGGACAACTGCGCAGGGTGGCCAAGGTGGTCGGGGCCAGGATCTGGGCCGCGTAGCGCGTCGGGGCCGTGGTGCGGTCGCACAAAAGCTTGCCCTCGGCGGGGGAGTGATCGACCCTTTTCCCCTTTCCCTGAAGCTCGCCGTCGAAGGCGGGGTCATGCTTGCCGAAATCATGGAAGGCGCCCGCAAGCCGTGCCGTCTCAGTCAGCCCAAGGTCCGCGCCGCGCAAGCCGGCACGGGCTGCGACATTGGCCTGATGTCCGTCCAGCGTCTGACAATCGCTCCGGTCGTCCCTGGTGCCGGATCGGGCACAGGGTTTGCTCAAGGAACGCCTTCCAGAAAAACCAGCGGTTCGAAGCTTTCGAATAGTGTCGGCATCAGGGTTTCAGAAATGGCGGCCCTGTTTGGCACCTTCGGATTTGGGAGCTTGATGCGGTTGTTCCGCCGATTGCAGGCAAAGTATCCAAGCGCGGTTTTTTGCAGAAGGATAACATAATTACGCTTACCGGCTGTTTGAGCCCCACCCGTGCTTTCAGCCGTCAGCTGCGAGGTCTTCGCATAGTCCCATCTTTTCACTAGACGACCGGTCTAATCAGCCCTATCACAGGCTCATGAAAGACGAATCAACCCCCGACACCCGAGAGCATATCCTCGCCACCGCCCAGGCGATCATGAATGGCAAAGGGTTCTCCGCCGTGGGGCTCTCTGAAATCCTTGCGGCGGCCGAGGTGCCGAAAGGGTCGTTCTATCACTACTTCGGTTCGAAAGAGGCCTTTGGCAAGGCGCTATTGACCCGGTATTTCGACATCTACCTGGCCGCGATGGACCAGACCTTTGCCACGCCCGGCCAGACCGGCGCCCAGCATCTGACCGCCTATTGGCAGCACTGGTTGACCACCCAGACCGCCGATGACCCGCAAAGCAAATGCCTTGTGGTCAAGCTGGCGGCCGAGGTTTCGGACCTGTCCGAGGCGATGCGTCAGGTGCTGTTGCAAGGCACCGACCGCATCAAGGCGCGGCTTGCCGATGCGATCGAGGCGGGGGTGGCGGATGGCTCTTTGCGCCTCCAGGCCCCCCCGCATGAGATCGCAGCGGAACTTTACCAGGCTTGGCTGGGTGCAAGCCTTTTGGCCAAGATCACCAAGAACGACGCCCCGTTGCAGCGTGCAATGGCGGCCACGCAAAGCCGGTTGGGCTAGGGTCCGGGGCAATCCGCTCCGGCTTGCGCCCTGACTATACGACCGGTCGAATACAACCAAGGAAAAGACAATGAAGATCCTGATGATCCTGACCTCGCATGACACTTTGGGCGACACCGGCAAGAAGACCGGCTTTTGGCTGGAAGAGCTGGCCGCGCCCTATTACACCTTCAAGGATGCCGGCGCCGAAATCACCCTCGCCTCGCCCAAAGGTGGCCAGCCGCCCTTGGATCCGGTCAGTAACCTGCCCGATTTCCAGACCGAAGCCACCCGCCGCTTTGAGGCCGACGCGCAGGCCGGCGCGGCTCTGGCCCATACGCGGAAGCTTTCGGAGGTCAATGCCGCCGATTACGACACGGTGTTTTACCCCGGCGGTCATGGCCCGCTTTGGGACCTGACGAACGACGCCCATTCGGTGGCTTTGATCGAGGCCTTTATCGCGGCGGGCAAACCGGTGGCGCTGGTCTGCCACGCGCCGGGGGTCTTGCGCGATGTCAAGGGTCTGGACGGTCAGCCCCTGGTCAAGGGCCGCCGCGTGACGGGCTTTACCAACACCGAGGAAGAGGGCGTCGGCCTAACAAAGATCGTCCCCTATCTGGTTGAGGATATGCTGAAATCCAAGGGTGGCCTGTTTGAATCCGGCCCGGATTGGGGCAGCTTTGTCTTGCAGGACGGGTTGTTGATCACCGGGCAGAACCCGGGCTCTTCGACCGCCGCGGCCGAGCGTCTTTTGGCAGCGCTGGCTTGAATTTCTGGGGCGGTGCAAGCCGCCCCTATCCCTTTGAAAGACAAGACCATGAAGACGACACATCCCGGCTTGGCCCTGGGCCTGGCCATGGCGCTGATCGTGGCGGTGGGGCTGGACCTGCGGCCGTCCATCGCCTCGATCGGGCCGCTTTTGCCGATGCTGCGGGCCGATTTCCAGCTGTCCAATGCGGCGGTGGCGGTGCTGACCGCTTTGCCGCCCTTGCTCATGGGGCTTCTGGCGCTGCCCGCGCCTTGGCTGGCCCATCGGCTTGGCCTGACCCAGACCGTGCTTTGGGCGCTGGCGCTGGTCAGCCTTGCGACGCTGGCCCGGGCCTTTGCCGGATCGGCCGCCATGCTTTTTGCGGCCACGATCGCCCTTAGCGCCGGGATCGCGGTGGCCGGAGCCCTGATCGGCGGTTTCGTCAAGGCGCGCTTCCCTGATCGGGCGGGGCTTCTGATGGGGATCTATGCCATGTCGCTGGGCTTTGGCTCGACGCTTGCGGCGGGGCTGACGCTGCCCCTGGTCAGCCTGACCGAGGGCTGGAGGATCGGCGCCGGGATCTGGGCCGTGCTTGGCGTGGGGGCGATCCTGGCCTGGTGGACCCTGACCCGCCAAGCCGTGGCCCCCGCGCAGACCGGCCGCGCGGCCCTGCCCCTGCGCGACAAGACGGCCTGGGCGATCTCGGCCTATGGCGCGGCCAATTCCATCTTGTTCTTTGGCTTTCTGGCCTGGCTGGTGCCGATGTTCCTTGACCTTGGCGCCAAGAACCCGGGGCTGATCCTCACCAGCTTTACCCTGGGCTTCATGCTGGCCAACCCCCTGCCCGGCCTGAGCCAAACCCCCAACCGGAGGCGCCAGACCACCCTGGCCGGAGCCCTCGCTTTGACCGGTATCATGGGCATCGCACTGGTCCCCGGTTTGCCCTTCGTCTTTGTGCCGATGCTGGCCATGGGCGTCGGCGCCTCGTTCACGCTGGGCATGACGCTGGCCCTTGAACGCGCGCCCGATGCCCATCAGGCGACCGCTTGGAACGCGATGGGCCTGGCCTTCGGCTATGGCATCGGCGCGTTGGGGCCGCTGATGGTGGGGGTCTTGCATGACCTCTCGGGCGGTTACGACCTGCCCTTGCTGGCCATGGCCGCGGTGGCCGCCGTGATGCTGGCCTTGACCCCGCGGCTGACCCCTTTGCCCATCGCGGCAAAGCCCGCCTCGGGGGTGATCTGCGCGCGATAACCCAGCTCGGCCCGCGCCTTTCCGATGTCCAGCGTGAAGTCCTTGCCGATCAGCCGCAGCATCTGGCGGGTGATCGGCGGCTCACCCCGTAGCCGCAGGGCGCGCCAGACGACCCCCATCGCCCCCGCCATAACCCAAGCCACCCCAAAGGGCACCGAGCGGTCGCGGGCCTCGACCCCGCGCGCCGCCAAAAGCCGCGCGAGAAAGGCCTTCAGCGTCGTTTCCTGCTCGTCCGAGACGAAATAGGCCCCCTGCCCGCGATCCGCCGCCAGGATCAGCGCATGGCACAGGTTGTCGACATGACAGGTCGAGAGCCTTTGCCGCCCGCCGTCTACCCATTGGAACTGCCCCGCCTTGACCGTTTCGACCATCTGATCCAGCGCCGGCATATCCGGGCCCCAGATGAAGGGCGGCCGGATCGCCACGGTCGAGACGCCCTTGGCCGCCAAAAGCACCGCCTCGGCCCGGGCTTTGGAGGCCGCATAGGGCGCAAAGCCCATTTGATGCAGGGCCAGCCCCTCATGCGCCCCGGTCATGTCCTGGGGCGCGCCCATCACCACCGCGGCCGCGCTGACATAGACCACACGCCGCACCCGCGCCCGGGCCGCCGCCGTCACGACATGGCGCGTGCCCTCGACATTCATCGCATCAAAGACCCGCCGCGGCCCCCAGAGTTTGAAATGTGCCGCCAGGTGAAAGACCGTATCGACGCCCGCCATCGCCCGCTCCAGCGCCTGGGGGTCGTTCAGATCGGCCTTGTGCGCCGTGGCCCCAAGCGCCTCGACCGTGTCGCGCGAGGCATCAGAGCGGGCGATGGCGCGGACCTGCCAGCCTTGGGCCAAAAGGCGCGGGATCAGGTGGCTGCCGACAAAGCCAGAGCCTCCGGTGACAAGGGCTGTGCGTTGGATTTGGGTCATGATGTCCTCGGGGTTGCGATGGGAGGATGCATCGCAGGCCGCGCGGACAAACACAATACAAAATATGAAATCTGTTACATGTTGCTTAAACCCGGCGCTTGCGGTAAGCCGTGCCATGGACAGCCAACGCGACCGCATCCTGGACAATGCCCAGGGCCTGATCCGCCGCTTTGGCGGGGCCAAGACCAATGTCGTCGACATCGCCCAGGCGATGGGCCTGTCACATTCCGCGATCTATCGGCACTTCCGCTCCAAGGCCGAGATCTTCGACAGCCTCGCCGCCCGCGCGATGGCCGAAGAAACCGCCCTCGCGCAGACCTATGCTTCTGCCGACGCTCCGGCGGGCGAGCGGATTTTGGGGCTCATGCTGGCCTTGCACCGCTCCAAACGCGAGAAGTTCGCGGGCGATACCGAGATGCACGCGCTGTACCGCCGCATCGTCGAGGATCGGCCGGATCTGGTGCGGGACTATGCCGCCCGGATCACCGCGATCTTGCGCGCGATCCTTGGCGATGGCGTGGCGCGGGGAGAGTTCGCGATTGCAGACCTTGATGCCGCGGCAGGCGTTCTGCGCGACGCCTTCACCGCCTTCGTCCACCCCGCCCATGTCGAACTTGCCGCCAAGGCCGGGCTGGATCTTGAACCCGGCCTGATCCAGATGGCCCGGGTCCTGCTGCGGGGCCTTTCGGCCTGAACGCCAAGGTCTCTGGACTTGGCAAGCGCCAGGCCGGGCGGTCATGACGCAAAAAGCCATTGACCCAGAGCCGGCAGCTCGTGCCGCAACACCTCCAAAAGACTGACTGCCCCCATTGTCTGCCGACCCTCGCCCCTTGGACCCGGCACGTCAGCAAACCCGGCGAGAGAAAGCCGCCCGGAGGCTCCTGACAGGAACGCGAAGTCGACCAAAAGCGACGTTGCGCAAGGGACGGTCAAGAGCGCGATGACGCCTGCTTTTGACCCAAATCCTTCTCGAAAATGGCAAAGGCGCAGTTATCCCGGTAACCCCCCATTCTTAACGGGGTGCATCCGTAGAACTCACGCGGCCGTCTTCAGTTTCTGGGCGGGTGTGAT
>NZ_JAPDGS010000011.1 GCF_025950525.1 Stagnihabitans lacustris
ACCCTCCCGGGGCGTCCCCATGAGATTCGGGGAGGGTGTGAAACCCTCCCGGGGCGTCCCCATGAGATTCGGGGAGGGTGTGAAACCCTCCCGGGGCGTCCCCATGAGATTCGGGGAGGATATGAATTCCTCCCGGTGTATCCGCAAAAGACCGGGGAGGATGTGAAACCCACCCGGTTTATCCGCCAGTGCGGCGTTCACCGCAAAAGGGCTCTGCTTCCGCCGCGTAGCCCGGGGTATACCCCGGGGCCTGGCTTACGAGACGACCTGATAGCCCGCAGCCGCCATGACGCGGTGCAGCTCTTTGTTGCCCTTGGTCGACCATTCCAGCGGCGGAGCCTTTTTCGGGTCCTGTTCCGCCTCGACGACGAACCAGCCCTCATAGCCATACGACGCCAGGCGCTTCACGATGGTTTCGAAGTCCAAAGACCCGTCGCCTGGCACGGTGAAAGCGCCTTTCATGACGGCATCAAGAAAGGACTCCTGCGTGCGGTCAAGGGCGTTGATGACCTCCATCCGGACGTCCTTGGTGTGGACATGCGTGATCCGGGCATGGTGGTTGTCGATGGCGCGCAGGCAATCGCCGCCGGCAAAGGCCAGATGCCCCGCATCGAACAGCAGCGGGATGCCCGCGCCGGAGTGCGTCATGAAGAGGTCAAGCTCTGCCTCGGTCTCGACCACGGCGGCCATGTGGTGATGATAGGACAGCGGCATCCCCTGTTCGGCGCACCATTCGCCAAAGGTCGTCATGTTGCGGGCATAGACCTTCATCTGGTCTTCATCCAGCTTGGGCTTGGTCGCCAGCGGCTTGGACCGATCGCCCTGGATCGACCGCGCGACCTCGCCATAGACGATGCAGGGCGCGCCTGCCGCCTTGAACAGCGCCATCTGAGCTGCGATGCGGTCCTTGTTTTCCGCGATATCGCCTTCCAGGATGGTCCCCGAGAACCAGCCGCCGCAGACCGACATAGTGTGCGCCTTCAGGATCGGCCCCAGCTCGGCATAGTCCATCGGAAAGCGCCGTCCCGTCTCCATGCCGGTATAGCCCGCCACCGAGGCCTGGCGCAGGCACTCTTCCAGCGAGACATCGTCGGACAGTTCCACGAGGTCGTCATTCCACCAGCAGATGGGCGAGATGCCCAGTTTGGCCTTCAGCATGGGTTTCCCTTTCGGTTTGGGTTTGGCGATGGCCTAGCGCAGGGGGTGAGTCGGGGCAAGCGGATTTGGAATGAATATTCCAAAAATGGGCGGGTTTGGTGCGGGATGTGTTGCGCCGGGTGGACAGCGCTGGAGGGGCTGCCTGCCCCTCCAGACCTCCCCGGGAATATTTGGGTCAATGTGAAAGGGCCAAGGTCATGGGTCTGGGGGGGCTTGCGTCCGGGCTTGTGGGGGGCGATGTTCAGCGCCCGCTTGCAAAGGAGTCGTCGCATGGCCATTCGTTCCATTCCCCAGATCATCGCCACCGAGATCGGGGCCGCTGTCGGCCAAGTGACCTCGGCGGTGGAGCTGTTGGACGGCGGCGCGACGGTGCCCTTCATCGCGCGCTATCGCAAGGAGGTGACGGGGGGCCTGGATGACACCCAGTTGCGGACCCTGGCCGAGCGGTTGGTTTACCTGCGCGAGCTTGCGGCGCGGCGTGAAGCGATTGCGGCATCGATCACCGAACAGGGCAAGATGACCGATGACCTGGCCCGGGCGATTGCGGGTGTTGTGACCAAGGCCGAGTTGGAGGACCTTTACCTGCCCTACAAGGTCAAGCGCCGCACCAAGGCGATGATTGCCCGCGAATTGGGGCTGGCGGGGCTGTATGAGGCCATCTTGGCCGATCGGGGGGCGGACCCGGTGGCGCTGGCGGCGGGGTTTGTCCGCGAGGGTGTGTCGGACACCAAGGCGGCGCTGGAGGGGGCGCGCGATATCCTGGCCGAGGGGCTGTCGGAGGATGCGGGCCTGTTGGGCCGTTTGCGCGATCATATGAAGAAGGTGGGGGTTCTGTCCGCCAAGATGGTCGCGGGCAAGGAGACCGAGGGCGAGAAGTTCCGCGATTACTTTGCCCATCAAGAGCCCTGGGGCCTGGCGCCCTCGCATCGGGTGCTGGCGATGCTGCGCGGGCAGAATGAGGGGATGCTTTCGGTCGATCTGGAGGTGGACCCCGAGGCGCCCAAGGGCGAGAGCCCCTGTGAGCGGGCTTGTGGGGCGGTGTTGCGCGCCGAAGGCCGGGGCCCGGGGGACAAGTGGCTGCGCGAGGCGGCGGCCTGGGCGTTTCGGATCAAGATCAGGACCTCTTTGGTGCTGGACCTGATGGGAGAGCTGCGTGAGAAGTCCGAGGCCGAGGCGATAAGGGTCTTTGCCCGCAACCTGAAGGACCTTTTGCTGGCCGCACCTGCTGGGGACAAGGCGACGCTGGGCGTGGACCCGGGCATCCGCACGGGGTGCAAGCTGGCGGTGGTGGACGCGACAGGCAAGGTGCTGGCGACCGACACGATCTATCCGTTCCAGCCGAAGAATGATGTGCGCGGCGCGACCGCGACGCTGGCGCGGTTGGTGGTGGCGCATGGGGTCAAGCTGATTGCCATCGGCAATGGGACGGCGTCTCGTGAGACGGAAAAGCTGGTGGCGGATATGCTGGCTTTGCTTCCCCCGGATTCATCGCGCGAGAAGCCCGCCAAGGTCGTGGTCAGCGAGGCGGGCGCCTCGGTCTATTCGGCCAGCGAACTTGCGGCGCTGGAATTTCCGGAGCTGGATGTGTCCTTGCGCGGGGCTGTGTCGATTGCGCGGCGGTTGCAGGACCCGCTGGCGGAACTGGTCAAGATCGAGCCCAAGGCGATCGGCGTCGGCCAGTATCAGCATGACGTCGATCAGGGGCGGCTGGGCAAAAGCCTGGGCGAGGTGGTCGAGGATGCGGTGAACGCGGTGGGGGTCGAGTTGAACACCGCCTCTGCGCCCTTGTTGGCGCGGGTTTCGGGCCTGTCAGAGGGCCTCGCGCGGGCCATCGTGGCGCATCGCGATCAGAACGGGCCGTTTCGCAGCAGGCGTGAGCTGTTGAAGGTCGCCCGGCTTGGCCCCAAGGCCTATGAGCAGGCGGCGGGGTTCTTGCGCATCCGGGACGGGGCAGAGCCGCTGGACGCAAGCTCGGTCCACCCCGAGGCCTATGACGTGGCGCGCAAGATCGTGGCCTCCTGTGGGCGCGACATCCGCAGCCTGATGGGGGACGCAGGGGCGCTGAAGGCCTTGAACCCGCGGGCCTTTGTCGACGAGAAATTCGGCCTGCCCACGGTGCAGGACATCCTGTCCGAGCTGGAAAAGCCCGGTCGTGACCCGCGGCCCGAGTTCAAGACCGCGACCTTTACCGAGGGCGTCGAAGAGATTAAGGACCTGAAGGTCGGGATGCTTTTGGAGGGCACGGTGACCAATGTGGCGGCCTTTGGCGCCTTTGTCGATGTGGGGGTGCATCAGGATGGGCTGGTCCATGTCAGCCAGCTGGCCGACCGTTTCGTCAAGGACCCCCATGAAGTGGTCAAGGCCGGCGACGTCGTCAAGGTGCGCGTGGTCGAGGTCGATGTGGCCAGGAAGCGCATTGCCTTGACGATGAAGAAGGACGGTGGGGCCTCGGCCTCTGCCGAGCGGTCCGAGAGGGCTGCGCCAAAGGACCGCGCAAAAGGGCCGATGCAGGCCGCGCCGAAATCCACGGGCGGCGGGGCGTTTGACGCCTTGCGCGACAAGTTCAAACGGTAGGGGGGAATTCCCCGCGCGGTCTGAGGATTGCTTGCGCAATCCACCGCCCCCCCGGGGAGGGGGCGCGGCCTGCTGCGCAGGCCGCGGTGGGGGGCGCTTCTTGCGGGCTTCCGCCCGCCTTGGCAGGACCGTGGACGCGCTTGTGGAGCCAGTGCAGGGCGGGGTTCACCCCGCCGCCCCTCAGCGGGCGGCTTTAGCGGGCGGCTTTTTCGGCCAGGCCGGATTGCGCCTCGCGGCGGGTCAGTTCGGCTTCGACCTCGTCCAGTGTGATGTCCCGGGCGGCCAGCATCACCAGCAGGTGGTAAAGCACATCCGCCGCCTCGGCGATGAGCTTGGGCCGGTCGCCCTTGACGGCCTCGATGATGGCCTCGATGGCCTCTTCGCCGAATTTCTCGGCGCATTTCTCGGGACCCTTGGCCAAAAGCTTGGCGGTCCAGGACGAGTCGGGCGAGGCGCCTTTGCGGGCTGCAATCGTGGCCGCGAGGTTGGCAAGCGTCATGACAGCCTCATGGGAATGCCGGCGGCCTGCATATGGGCCTTGGCCTGACCGATCGTATAGGTGCCGAAGTGGAAGATACTGGCGGCCAGCACGGCAGAGGCGCCGCCCTGGGTGACGCCCTCGACCAGGTGGTCCAGCGTGCCCACGCCGCCGCTTGCGATGACCGGGACCGGGACCGCGTCGGAAATCGCCCGCGTCAGGGGCAGGTTATAGCCGCCCTTGGTGCCGTCGCGGTCCATGCTTGTCAAAAGGATCTCTCCGGCGCCCTTTGCGGCCATCATCACGGCAAATTCGACCGCGTCGATGCCGGTCTCTTTGCGGCCGCCATGGGTAAAGATCTCCCACCGTCCGGGTGCCACGGTCTTGGCGTCGATGGCCACCACGATGCATTGCGACCCAAAGCGCGAGGCCGCCTCGGCCACCACATCGGGGTTCGCCACAGCGGCGGAGTTGAAGGACACCTTGTCCGCCCCCGCCAACAACAGCGCCCGCACGTCGTGATGGCTGCGCACGCCGCCGCCCACCGTCAGCGGCATGAAACACTGTTCCGCCGTGCGGGTGACAAGGTCGAACATCGTCCCGCGGTTCTCATGGGTCGCGTGGATGTCCAGGAAACACAGCTCGTCCGCGCCCGCCGCATCATAGGCGCGCGCGGCCTCGACCGGGTCGCCCGCGTCGATCAGGTTGACGAAATTCACGCCCTTGACCACGCGGCCATCGGCGACATCAAGACAGGGGATCAGGCGGGTTTTCAGCATGGCGAGGGTTTAGCCGGAAATGCCCGCGCGGGGAAGGGGGCCTTGCCAGCCGGGCTCTCTTTCACATTTGCCCAAATACTCCCGCCGGAGGCATCTTCGCGCCGAGCCCGATAGCCCAGGGCCGCAAGGCCAGCCGCGCCTTCAGGTCAGCGCCCGAAGCGCCTCCGCAAGGTCAATCGCCCCGTCATACAGCGCCCGGCCCGAGATGGCGCCCGCAATCACCCCGGTGGCCTTCAGCGCCTGCAGGTCCGCCATCCGGGAGACGCCACCGCTGGCGATCACCGGGATCGTCACCGCCCGGGCCAGAGCCTCGGTTGCCTCGATGTTCGGGCCCTGCATCGCGCCATCCCGGTCGATGTCGGTATAGATGATCGCGGCCACGCCGGCGTCTTCGAAGCTGCGCGCAAGGTCGGTGGCCTGGACATTGGTTTCCGTGGCCCAGCCCTTGGTGGCCACGAACCCCTTGCGGGCGTCGATGCCCACGGCGACCTGTCCGGGGAAGGCTTTTGCCGCCTCACGAACCAACCCGGGGTTTTCGACAGCCACGGTGCCAAGGATCACACGGGCGAGGCCCTTTTCCAGCCACATGGCAATCGTCGCCATATCCCGGATGCCGCCACCCAGCTGCGCCGGGACCGTGATGGCGGCCAAAATCGCCTGAACCGCGGCGCCATTCACCGGTGTTCCGGCAAAGGCGCCGTTCAGGTCGACCAGATGCAGCCACTGGCAGCCCGCCTGTTCGAATTTCAACGCCTGGGCTGCGGGATCGGTGCCAAAGATCGTGGCCTCTGACATCTCGCCGCGCAACAGCCGCACGCAATTGCCGTCCTTGAGGTCGATGGCGGGGTAAAGGATCATGGGGGCCTCCTGTTTGGCCGCGGGTTTAGGGTTCTGTGGTCCAAGGCGCAAGACGCAGCGTCAAGCTTTACAGGGGGAAATTGTGCGCCATTCTGGGTCCGGACTTCTGGGAGCGCGGAGGATATCATGAGAAAACTGATACTGGCTTTGGTGATGATGGCGGGTCCAGCTATGGCGGACCCGGTCGAGGGGCTGTGGAAGACCAAGCCCGATGACAATGGCAACTTCGGCCACGTGAAGATCGCGACCTGTGGCGCGGCGCTGTGCGGGACGCTGGTTCAGGCTTTCGACAGCACGGGGGCCAAGCGGGAAAGCGAGAACATCGGCCGTCAGATCGTCTGGGACATGATGCCAGCGGGCGATGGGTCCTATGCCGATGGCCAGATATGGGCGCCCGACCGCGACAAGACCTATGCCGCCAAGATGAGCCTTGCGGGCGATGCTCTGTCGGTCTCGGGCTGTGTCATGGGGGGCATGATCTGCCGGGCCCAGGACTGGAGCCGGGTGAAGTGATCAGAGTTTCCCCGTTACGGCTTCCCCGTTACGGCTTCCATGTCAGGAAATTCGCGATCAGCCGCAGGCCGGCGGCTTGGGATTTCTCGGGGTGGAACTGGGTGCCGAACAGGTTGTCACGGCCGACGATGGCCGTGACATCGCCCGCGTAATCCACATGGGCCAGGCGATGCGCCGGGTTTGCCACCTTGAAGTGGTAGGAATGGACGAAATAGGCGTGGTCGCCCGTCGATAGCCCCGCAAGGCAGGGGTGCGCCCCAGAATATTGCGCCCCAGAGCCTTGCGCATCAAGGATCAGGTCGTTCCAGCCCATATGGGGAACCTTCAGGCTGGGGTCGGCTGGGGTGATCCGCGTGACCTCTCCGCCGATCCAGTCGAAACCGGGGGTGGGTTCATACTCCAGCCCGCGCGTCGCCAGCATCTGCATCCCGATGCAAATGCCCATGAAGGGGCGGGCCTTGGCTGTCACGGCCTCATGGATCGCCTCAAACAGCCCGCCATGGTCGCCCAGAGCCTTTCGGCAGGACGGAAAGGCCCCGTCACCCGGCAGAACAATACGGTCGGCGCGGGCCACATCCTCGGGGCGGGAGGAGACGAGGATCTGGCCCCCGGTCTCGGCCGCCATGCGCTCGAAGGCCTTTTGGGCGGAGTGCAGGTTGCCGCTGTCGTAATCTATAAGGACGGTCAACATTCGGATGGGCCTTTGCGGGCGGATGCCGGGGCCTCCGGCGGGAGATATTTGGGTCAGTATGAAAGACTTTAGAGCGCGCCTTTGGTGGAAGGCAGGGCGTCGTTCCTGGGGTCTTTTTCCACCGCCATGCGCAGGGATTTGGCGACGGCCTTGAAGGCGGCCTCGGCGATGTGGTGGCTGTTGAGGCCGTGGCGGCGGTCGATATGCAGCGTGATGCCGCCATGGGTGGCCAGCGCCTGAAAGAACTCGCGCACCAGTTCGGTGTCGAAACTGCCGATTTTCGCGGTCGGGAAGGGCAGGTCGCAGATCAGGAAGGGCCGGGCCGAGATGTCCAGCGCGCAGGCCACCTGGGCGTCGTCCATGGCCAAGGCGAAATGGCCATAGCGGCGGATGCCCTTTTTGTCGCCGACCGCTGCCGCGATGGCCTGGCCGATAGCGATGCCGGTGTCTTCGACCGTGTGGTGGTCGTCGATATGCAGGTCGCCCTTGGCGCGGATGGTCATGTCGATGAGGGAATGCTTGGCCAATTGGTCCAGCATGTGGTCAAAGAACCCCACGCCGGTCTGGATGTCGGACTTGCCCGTGCCATCCAGGTCAAGCGTCACCTCGATGGCGGTCTCATTCGTCTTGCGGGAGATGGTGGCCTTGCGCATGTCGGTCTCCTTTGGGGGTGCTTATAGGGTGCCAAGGGGGCGCTGAAAAGGCTGGAATATGGGGTGATTCTGGGGTCAAGTGGCCTTGGAGGTGTCCATGCCCTTTCCCGATCTTTCCCCCGAGGCGGTGGCAGGCTATCGCAGCCCCGCCACGGCGCCCGAGGATTTCGACGCCTTTTGGGCCGCGACCCTGGCCGAAGGGCGCAGCCATGACCTTGGCCTGGTGCGGCACCTGCACGAGGCCGGCCCGGTGTTTCGCATCGAGGACATCCGCTTTGCCGGATATGGCGGGCATGAGGTGCGGGCCTGGCTGATTGCGCCGCCGGGGGCCACCTCGGTCGTCGTCAAGTATATCGGCTATGGCGGCGGGCGGTCCTTTGCCCATGAGCATCTGTTCTGGCCCGCCACGGGGCGCGCGGTCCTGGTGATGGACACCCGCGGTCAGGGCAGCACCTGGGCCATGGGTGAGACGCCGGACCCCCAGGGCTCTGATCCCGCGCATCCTGGCTTTATGACGCGGGGCATCAGGCGGCGCGAGGACTACTATTACCGCCGCGTCTTTTCCGATGCCGTCCGTGCGGTCGAGGCGGCGCGAGCCCTGGGGTTCAACCGGATCGCTGTCACAGGCGGCAGCCAGGGCGGCGGCATTGCTTTGGCCGTGGCGGGGCTGATGCCGGGGCTTTCGGGTGTCATGCCGGATGTGCCTTACCTGTGCGACTTCTGGCGCGGGGTGACGGTGGCGACGCGCGACCCTTACCTTGAAATCGCGCGCTATCTGGCGGTGCATCGCGGCGCGGAGGCGGCGGTGTTCCACACCCTGTCCTATTTCGACGGCGTCAATTTCGCGGCCCGGGCCACGGCGCCTGCGCTGTTCTCGGTCGGGCTGATGGACACGGTCTGTCCGCCCTCGACGGTTTACGGCGCCTTTAACGCCTATGGCGGGCCGAAGGACATGGCGCGCTATGTCTTCAACGACCACGAGGGCGGGGGGCCGTTTCAAGAGATGCGGCAAAAGGATTGGTTGGCGGGGGTGATGCCCGCGTGACCTGAGGAGGAGGCATGAGCACGATCATCGCAGAGAGCCGCGCCTTTTGGGAGGAGGTCGTGCGGCCCTCGTTGGAAGGTTTCCCGCTGGAGCAGATGGCGGCGGGGTTCTTTGGCTATGGGTCAGATGTGCTGGGGCTGGACGACCAGTATTCGACCGACCACCACTTTGGCCTGCGGGTGAATATCCTGCTGCCTCAGGCTCTTATGCCTCAGGTGCCCGCCATCGAAGCGGCCCTGGCGCGCCTGCCTGCCACCTGGCGGGGGCGCGACCTTGGGGTCATGTATTCCCGCACGCGGGGTGTGACGGTGGCGAGCCTTGAAAATCACCTGATGTCGACCATCGGGCTGGATCACCCGCCCGCGACGCTGGCCGAATGGCTGTCCATCCCCGAAGAGGATGTCACCCATGTCGTGGCCGGAGAGGTCTGGCACGATCCCTGTGGCCGCTTTACGGCGGTGCGGACCGCGCTTCAGGCCTATTATCCCGAGCCCGTCCGCCTGCGCCGCCTCGCGCATTGGTCGCGGTATTTCTCCGGCATGGGGGTCTATGCGCTAAAACGCGCCATCCTGCGCGAGAACTGGCTTTACGCCAGCACCACCTTTGCGCGGTCCCTGCGCTGGGGGGTGCAAATGGCCTTCCTTCTGGACCGCCAGTATTACCCTTACGACAAATGGCTGACCGTCGCCTTTGAACGCCTGCCGCGGATGGGGGCCCGTCTGGCCGCCATCGTCGACGAGGCACCCCGGCTGGAGACGCCTTGGCCGCGGAAACTGGAGCTGCTGCACCAGATGTCGGATATCCTGGATCAGGCCATGGTCGAAGACGGGCTGATCGCGCCGCATCCGCGCTACAAGGTCTCGGACACCTCGGGCTATCGGCTTTTGGAATCGGCCTATGCCGAGTTGATCCAGAAATGCCCGGCCGAGATACAAACCCTGATCCCACAATGGGAACAGGTGCATTGGGAAAGCTTTCACTCGGCCTTTGTCGCCGGGGTGGATTTGGCCGACTGGCGACACATGCTGGTCCTGGAGGAAGAATGAACGCCCTGACGATGACGGGCCGGGACCGGGTCCTGGCGACTTTGGCGCGACGTCCGGTGGACCGCACGCCGATCGACTGCTGGCTGTATCAAAAGCAGTTCGTCGAACGGCTGGCCGCCGATTATGGCCCGCGCGAAAAGTTCATCGAGGAATTCGGCGTCGATGTTTTTGTCGGCCTGATGCCCTATCCCAACCAATACGGGAAACGGTTCGACATCAGCGAATTGGCAAGCGTGCCGCTGGAGGACCCGCGCGATCCGAAATGGCTGGGGTTTTCCGACTGGAACTATGACTTCGGCGGCGTGAACATCCGCACCGCCTTGGCCGATCACCATGGCAAAAGGGCGGTGCTGGCCCATGTCTGGGGCATGGTGGAGGGGACCTCGTCTTTCTTGGGGATCGAGAATTGCTGGATGCATCTGGGCGGTCAGCCCGACAAGATGGCCGCCCATTTCGACCGCTATGCCGATTGGCTTTGCGTTCAGGTGGATCAGTTGGTTGAGGCCGGGGTGGATATGATGACCCTGTCCGATGATTGGGGGTCCAATGGCACGATGCTGTTCAACCCCAAGGCCTGGCGCAAGCTGATCAAACCCTATGCCGGGCGCGTGGTCGCCCACGCGCGGTCGCTGGGGCTGCCGGTAAACCTTCACTCCGATGGTTATATCCTGCAGATCGTCGATGACGTGATCGAGATGGGGTTTTCCTCCTGGCATCCGGTGCAGGAAAGCGCGGGCATCGACCCGGCCGAGGTCAAGGCGAAATGGGGTGACAAGATCACGATCTATGGGTCGCTGGACGTGGTGGACGGCCTGCTGAAGTATGATGGCGACGAGCTGGACGACTACATCACCCAGCGCTTCCACATCTATGCGCCGGGCGGCGGGTTCATCTTCAACGGCGGGCATTTCATCCAGCCCGATATCCCACCTCTGCGGCTGGTGCGCGCCTACCGCCTGGTGAGCGAGCTGGCCAAGCAATACCGGACCTTGCCGTGAGCAACGGGGCCGTGACAGACCCTTTCGCCCCGGGCCAAGCGCTGGAAGGCGCCTTCTGGATCGGGTCGGACCATCCTTTCGACCTGCAGGAATGTTATCTGGTCTTTCGCAGGCATATCACCCTGACCGAAGTGCAGGGCCGCTTTGTCATCGCCTGTGACCACCGTTACAGGCTTTTCGTCAACGGCCAGCACATCGCCCGCGGCCCTTGCCGGTCCTGGCCGCAAGCCATGGCGTGGGACGACCACGACATCGGCCATGCGCTGAAGCCCGGCGTCAATCTGCTGGAGGTCCGGACCTATTCCCCCGGCTATTCGCATTTCGCCCATGTGACCCGGGCCGCGACGGCCTGGATCGGCGGCATGGCGGGGGCGCCCTCGGACAAGGGCTGGCAGGTCGCGCGCGATCGAAGCTATGCCGCAGAGGTCCCCCGCGTGTCGATCTATGGCACGGGGGGCGAGGATCACCGCCCCCGCGCCCTGACCTTCGCCCCCGCCCGCATCGTCCAGCCGCCCGAGGGGCCTTTGTGGCAGGGTCTGCACCCGCGCCCCCTGCCTCTGTTGCGCGAAGAGGTCCGGCCGCTGACCCCCTGGAAGATCCTGTCCGCGCCCTTGCCCCAGGCCGAGGGCGACGCCCATGATCAGATCCGCGCTTCCTATGCGCCGGGAGAAGGGCTTCTGACGATCTATGACCTGGGGTCCTCGCTGACCCTGGCGCCCGAGGTCATGATCGACGGCCCCGGAACCCTGCTGATCTCTTACGCCGAAAAGCTGGCAGGGGACCTGCCGCTGATCTCGGACCCTGCGACCTATTGCCGGATGCGCGTCACCGACCGTTACGCGCTGACCCCCGGGCCGAACCGGGTCGAACCCTTTACCCCCCGTGGCGCGCGGTATCTGCTGCTATTGTCCGATGCCGCCCCCCGGGTGCAGGCCCGCAGCACGCATTACCCTTTCACGCCAAGGGATTATCCCGACCAGGGCGCGCTGAACCCGGTGGTGGACACCTGCCGCCGCACCACGCTGGCCTGTCTGCAGGATGGCTTTGTCGACAGCATCTGGCGGGAAAGCTCGGGCTGGTTGGGCGATGCGGTGCCTCAGGCGCTGGCCTTTTCGGCCATCAGTGACGACCCAAGGCCGCTGAAATTCGCGCTGGAGATGGCGGCGCTGGGCGCGGCGGCGGATGGGGTTCTGCCCTCGATCCTGCCGGGCGATGTGCCGTCTTATGTCGTCACCGACTACAATTTCTCATGGGTCGAGCTGTTGGACCTTTACCTGTCCCACCCGGACGCCACGCCCGGCACGCTGGACCGCCTGGCGCCCGTGCTGCACAAGATGCTGGGCCGCTTTCAACATGACCTGAGGGACGGCCTGACCCACAGCCAACCGGGGCGGCGGCTGTTCCTGGATTGGTCGCCCATGAGCCGGGCGGAACCCAACCTGACCTACAACCTGCGCTATCTTTATGCGCTGCAGATTGCGCATCGCCT
This sequence comes from Stagnihabitans lacustris, assembly GCF_025950525.1. GTDB lineage: Bacteria > Pseudomonadota > Alphaproteobacteria > Rhodobacterales > Rhodobacteraceae > Stagnihabitans. The sequence goes on from NZ_JAPDGS010000011.1 coordinate 12,283, forward strand.
GACAGGGCGCTGGGGGCCAGAGGCCGCGGCGTTGCAACAGGCGATCCGCCGCCTTGGGCCTGGCCCCGATCAAGAGGGGTGGCGCGAAAGCCCGGGCGGCGCGCCGGCCAGCCAGTTGGCCCTGGCCTTTCTGTCACTGACCGACACCGCCCATGACCCCGAGGCGATCATCGCGGCCAGCTTGGGGCCAGATTTGGGGCCGGATTTTGGGCCTGATTCGGGTCAGTGCGCCACCCGCGCCTCGCCCTTCATGCATCACTATGTCTTTGCCGCCTTGCACAAGGCCGGGCGCGGGCAGGCGATCCGCGCCATTATCCAAAGGCTTTGGGGGCCGTGGGGCGACATGCCCACGACCCCCGAAAACTGGGACAGCTCTTTCCCCGACGGCTCTGCCTGCCATGGGTTCAGCGCGCATCCGCTGTATTGGCTGCGCGCAACCTCTTGACCGGTCACACGATCCCCGACGAGGCCCCCTTGACCGCCGGGCGCTCGACCGCCTTGGCCGCGCGGTAGCCGCTGGCGCGGTAGGTCGCGATCGGGTCAAAGGCCCCGCCTTGGCGCATCCGCGCTTCGGCCAGGATCGGCGACACATCGGTCACATAGGCCGCCTTCAGGATGCGATGCGCGCCCAGGACGTCGTTCATCGCCTGCGCCTCGGCCAGGGCCTTGCGGTCCACCAACCGCGCCTGGACATGCGCCCGGGCGATCTCGATGGCGGACCCCATCAGGCTTTCGATCGGATCGGTCACATTGTGGCTTTGGTCGATCATATAGGCCAGGTCCAGCTTGCCCGCGCCCTCGATCAACTCGTTGAACACAAGGAACAACCGGAAGGGATCGACCGCGCCCGCATCCAGATCATCGTCGCCATATTTCGAATCGTTGAAGTGAAAGCCCGCCAGCTTGCCCGCATGGATCAGCCGCGCGACGATCTGTTCGATATTGGTGTTGGGCGCGTGGTGGCCAAGGTCGACCAGACATTTCGCCTGCGGACCCAAGGCCTGCGCGGCCATCAGGCTTGACCCCCAATCGCTGATCACCGTCGAATAGAAGGCCGGCTCATACATCTTGTGTTCGATGAACATCGACATCTGGGCGGGCAGGGCGGCATAGATTTCCGCCGCCGAGTCGAGGTAACTGCGGAACATGCCCCCCAGGCTTTGCTGGCCCGGAAAGTTGGTGCCGTCGCCGACCCAGACCGTCAGCGCGCTAGAGCCAAGGGCCGTGCCGATCTCGATACATTCGATGTTATGCGCGATGGCCAGCGCCCGCGCCTTGGGATCGGCGGCCGCGAGGGAGCCGAATTTATAGCTCGCCTCCTGGTCAAGCTGGTCCTGAAAGGTGTTCGAGTTGATCGCATCGAAGCCCAGGCCATAGGACGCGGCCTCTTGGCGCAGCGCGTTATAATCGCTGACCTTGTCCCAGGGGATATGCGGGCTGACGGTCCGCGTGCCCCGCGTCAGGGCCTGGATCACGCCGCAATCGGCGAGTTTGTCATGGATGTTGCGCGGCTCTCCGACGCCCGGAAAGCGCGCGAACCGCGTGCCGCCGGTGCCCACGCCCCAGGTTGGGATGGCCACCGACCAGGCCATCGCGGCCTGGGTTGCCGCCTGAATGTCCAGACCGCGGCGGGCCAGTTGCCGGCCCAGGCTGGCAAAGTCGTCCTCATGCGCGGCCTGCGCCGCATGGTTCATCTGACCGATCAGATCGCTGGAAATCATCGCCTGTTACCTCGTGAAGGACACGGCATTGCCCGCGTCCACGTTCAGGAAATTGCCGGTGGACTTGTTCGACAGGTCGCTGGCAAAGAAATAGACCCCCTCGGCGATGTCCTCGGGGAAAACCGACCGCTGCAGAAGGGAGCGTTTGCGGTAATGGTCCTCCAGCTGATCGACGCTGATCTTGTTGCTGGCGGCGCGCTGCTGGCTCCATTCGCCGGCCCAGATTTTGGACCCGCGCAACACGGCATCGGGATTGACCACATTGACGCGGATGCCCAAGGGCGCGCCCTCCAAAGCCATGCAGCGGGCCAGGTGGATTTCCGCCGCCTTGGCCGTGCAATAGGCGCTGGCGCCCGGGCTGGCTGCGACCCCGTTTTTCGACGCGATAAAGACCATCGACCCGCCGATCCCTTGGTCCTTCATGATCCGATAGCCCTCGCGGCCGACCAGGAAATAGCCGGTCGACAGGATGTCCATCGTCTTGTTCCACATGGCCAGGGTCGTATCTTCGACCGGAGCGGCCGTGGTGATCCCCGCATTGTTCACCACGATATCGACGCCGCCAAAGGCCAGAACCGTCGCCTCGAAGGCCTGGGTCACGGCGTCCTCTGAAGTCACGTTCATCAAGACGCCGCGCACCATGTCGCGGCCGTATTTCTTGCCGAAACCGGTGACGACTTCATCCAAAGAGTCCTGGTCGATATCGGCCAGCACGACATTGCAGCCCTCACGCAAGAGCCGGTCCGCCGAAGCCGAGCCGATGCCGCCCGCCCCCCCGGTGATAAAGGCCACGCGGCCCGCAAGCGACTTCGGCTTCGGCATCCGTTGAAGTTTCGCTTCCTCCAGAAGCCAGTATTCGATGTCGAAGGCCTCTTGCTCCGGCAGGCCCTGATAGACCGACACGCCCGACGCCCCCCGCATCACATTGATGGCGTTCAGGTAGAATTCCGCAGAAATCCGCGCCGTGGCCTTGTCCTTGGCGAAAGAGATCATGCCGACCCCCGGCACCAGATAGATCACCGCATTGGGGTCGCGCATGGCCGGCGAGTTGTCATGTTTGCAACGGTCGTAATAGGCCGCGTAATCGGCGCGGTAGCCCTGCAGCGCGGCATCCAGGCCCGCCGCGTCAATGTCAGCCGCGATCACCAGCGGCTTGATCTTGGTGCGCAAGAAGTGGTCGGGACAAGAGGTCCCCATCGGCGCCAAAACCGCAAGCTGCGCCGAATTGACGAACTCCAGCACCGGGCCGGCATCGGTGAAATGCCCGGCCTTCATCTCGGCCCCCGAGATGCGCCCGCGGATCAAGGGCATCAACCGGCGCGCCACCGCCAGACGGTCGGCGCCTGACAGGCTGTCGACCACGGCGCCCCCAAAGGCGGGGGTCTTCTCGTTGGCGGCCAGCCAGACGGCGGCCTTGTTGATGATCTCCAGCGTCAGCGCATAGCAGTCTTCCGCCGTATCGGCCCAGGTGAACAGCCCATGCTGGCCCAGAACGACCCCCTTCAGATCGGGGCGCGCGACCGCCAGATCCCCCAGCTTGATCCCCAGGTCGATCCCCGGACGCTGCCAGGGCAGATAGCCGATCTCGCCGCCGAAAATCTCTTCGGTCAGCCGCACCTGATCGGCCGAGGCCGCAATTGCGATCACCGCATCGGAATGGACATGATCGACATGGGCTTTCGGCACAAAGCCATGCAACCAGGTGTCAATCGACGGCGCCCGCGGGTTCAGGTTGAAGATGCAATGGCCAAGCGCCTCGACCATGGCGTCCTCTTGGTCCAGCCCGCGATACTGCGCGCGCAACTGCCCCAGCTTTTCCATATACAGCGTCGCAAAGCCGTCCAGCTTCATCGACCCGATATCCCCGCCCGAGCCCTTGACCCAAAGGACCTGCACCGAAGCCCCGGTCAGCGGGTCCTTGTGGGCCACCTTGGCCGAGGTATTGCCCCCGCCGAAATTGGTGATCCGCAAATCCGAGCCCAGCAGGTTCGAGCGATACAAAAGCTTGCCCGGCTCGTCCAAAGTGGCGGCATGGGCTGCATCCCACAGGTTGGGAAGGGTGATGTCGGTCATGGCATCCATCGCAAAAGGGAAATTCCCTGCAACGGTGGCGTGTAAAACGATCAACGTCAATCACGAAACGTCATTCTGCGTCGCAGAAAATCTTCTGCCATGCAGCATTGCGATTGTTTCTTGACGGATATGAGCGATTCTGACTAGCCTACTGACATGTTAGAAATCGAACGCCAACATCTGATCCTGTCCCGCCTGAAGGACCGCGGCATCGTCCGGGTGGCCGACCTTGTCGCCGTCACTGGGGCATCCGTGGCCACCTTGCGCCGCGATCTGGCCAAGCTGGAGGATACGGGGCAACTGCGCCGTGTCCATGGCGGGGCGGAATCGGTGGCCTCGGGCCAGTCGGAACTGACCGCGCCGACCTTTGGCGCAGGCCAGACGACCAATGCCGATCTGAAACGCGCCATTGCGGCCAAGGCGGCTTCTTTGTGCGAGGATGGCGCCTCGATCATCCTGAACGCCGGATCGACCACCTGGTTCATGGCGCAAAACCTGCGCCAGCATCGGATGCAGGTTCTGACCAACTCTTTCCCCATCGCGCAAGAGCTTGTGGCCAACAGCGCCAACCGCGTCGTCGTCCCGGGCGGCGAGGTCTACCGTGAGGCGGGGATCATCCTGTCGCCCTTTGACGAGGATGCGATCCAGCATTTCGCCGCCGGTGTGATGTTCATGTCCTGCTATGCCATGACCCCCATGGGGGTGATCGAAAGTGATCCGCTGGTGGCGCGGGCCGAGGCGAAACTTCTGTCGCGGGCGGAAAAGCTGATCCTGCTGGTCGACAGTTCGAAATTCGAGGCCCGCGGCAACATGGTGGTTTGCCCCCTGTCGCGCGTCCACACGGTCATCACCGATCCGGGCATCCCCCGGACGATGAAAGAACATCTCGCGGCGCAGGGGGTGGAGGTCCTCATCGTCACGGGTGCGGAGTTGACTCAAACGGCCGCCTGACGGCCATAACGGGAGGAAGACCATGAAGAAATTCGGAATCGCTTTGGGGTTGGTTGCCAGCCTCATGGGCTCGGCCGTCATGGCTGAAGCCATCAAGGCCACGCCGGGCGGCGCGGTGAACCTGGTGCTGCTGCCCAAGTTCCTCGGCATCCTGCCCTTCGATCAGGCCGACCGTGGCGCCCAGGAAGCCGCCAAAGAGCTTGGCAACACCGGCACCTATCAATACATCGGGCCGACCCCGGAAAACTCGGCCGCAGGGCAAATCGAGATGCTGACCACCGCCACGACCCAAAAGCAGGGCGTGGTCATGCTGTCGAACAACGCCGGCGACCAGATCGCCGCCGTGGCCGAGGCCGCGCAGGCTGCGGGCACCAAGGTCGTGACCTGGGACAGCCCGATCCCCTCGGGCAAGGGCGAATCGGTCTTCGTGGCTCAGGTCGATTTCGGGTCCATCGGTGTGGTGATGGCCGATATGGTCATGTCGATGACCGGCGGCGCGGGTGAGTTCGCGGTGCTGTCGGCCTCGCCGGACGCCGCCAACCAGAACGCCTGGATCGAGGCGATGAAGAAGACCCTGGCGGAAGACGCCAAATACAAGGACCTGAAGCTGGTCGATGTCGTCTATGGCAATGACCAGTCGGAAGAATCCTACAACAAGGCCCTGGGTCTGGTCGACAAATACCCCGACCTGAAGGTCATCATGGCGCCGACCACGGTCGGCATCGTGGCGGCGGCCAAGGCCATGCAGGACGAAAAGCTGTGCGACAAGGTCAAGGTGTCGGGTCTGGGTCTGCCCGCCGAAATGGTCAGCTATACGATGAACGGCTGCGCGCCGGAATTCGCGCTGTGGTCCTTCGTCGACCTGGGGTATCTGACCACCTATACCTCTTACATGCTGGCCACCGGTGCCATCAAGGGTGAGGTCGGCGAGACCTTCACCGCGGGCCGCATGGGCGATTTCACCATCGAGGCCGATCCGGGCCGCGAAGGCGCCAAGCGCGTGCTGATGGGGCCCTTCACGGTCTATAACAAGGACAATGTCGAAGCGGCCTCGAAGTAAGTCGCCTGACATCTTCTGTGGCGGGGCCCTGGGGTCCCGCCCTCTTTCCCCCTGACATTGGTGGCCGACTTGACCGTTCTGTCCTTGCAGCACGTCTCGAAAAGCTTTGCCGCGACGGCGGCTTTGAAAGACATGTCCCTGGCCATAGAGCCCGGGGAAATCCATGCCATCGTGGGCGAGAACGGCGCGGGGAAATCCACGCTGATCAAGATCATGACCGGGGTGCATCAGCCCGACCGGGGGGATATTCTGGTGGGCGGCGCCCCTGTCGTCTTGCGCGGCACCCAGGACGCACAAAGCCACGGGATCGCCGCGATCTATCAAGAGCCAATGGTTTTCCCCGATCTGGATGTGGCCGAGAATATCTTCATTTCGAACCGCAACGAGGGCGCGGTGATGAACTGGCGCCGCATGTATGCGCAGGCCGACCAGATCGTGGCGCAACTGGGCGTCAAGCTGGACGTGCGCCGCGCGGCTTCGGGTCTGACGCTGGCCGAACAGCAGACGGTGGAAATCGCCCGGGCGCTGTCGTTGAACGTCAAGGTCCTGATCATGGACGAGCCTACCGCCAGCCTGTCCGCGCATGAGGTTGCCCGCCTTTTGACCATCGCCCGCGCGCTGAAGGCGCAGGGGGTTTCGGTCATCTATATCAGTCATAGGTTGGACGAGATCTTCCAGATCGCCGACCGCGTCACCGTGATCCGCGACGGCAGCCATATTTCCACCCGCCCCATCGCCGAGGTCACGCCCGATGGCCTGGTCCATGACATGGTGGGCCGCGCGATTGACTCCTTTGCCGTCAAGACCGAGGCCAGCCCGCACGGCGCGCCGGTGCTGGAACTGCAGGGCCTTGGCCGCGCCGGGGTCTTTCGCGGCATCCATGCCACGGTCCATGCGGGGGAAGTCCTGTGTTTCGCGGGCCTTGTGGGCGCGCGCCGCACCGATGTGGCGCTGGCGGTGTTCGGCATCGCCCCCGCCACCGAAGGCACGATCCGCATCGACGGCGCCCCCGTGACGATCCGCACCCCTGCCGAGGCGATGGGCCATCAGATCGCCTATGTGTCCGAGGACCGCCGCAAGATGGGCCTGGCCATGAGCCTGCCGATCTTTGCCAATATCTCCTTGGCCAGTCTTCGCAAGCTGATGGGCCTTTTGGGTCTGATCGACCGCAAAGCAGAGCTTGCCATGGCCGAGACCTATCGCAAGCAACTGGCGATCAAGGCGGCCGATACCGGCGTCGAGGTCGGCAAGCTGTCGGGCGGCAATCAGCAAAAGGTCATGCTGGCCAAATGGCTGGAGACCAAGCCGCGCATCCTGATCTTTGACGAGCCGACCCGCGGCATCGACGTCGGCGCCAAGGCCGAGGTCCATAACATCATCCGCACGCTGGCCGGGCAGGGTGTCGCGGTCATCGTGATCTCCTCTGACCTGCCCGAGGTCCTGGCCTTGGCAGACCGCGTGCTGGTGATGCGCGAGGGCACCCAAGCCGGGATATTGCCCATCGCCGAGGCGACACAGGAACGCGTCATCGGCCTTGCTGCGGGCCACGACATAAAAGGAGCCGCCTGATGCATCCGCAAACCCTGCGCATTCTGGCGCTGGCCGTGGCTTTGCTGGCCACGGTGCTGTTTTTCTCGACCCAGATCGACGGATATCTGTCGGCGCGGATGTTCACCCGGATCACGACCTCGGCGGCGGTGATCCTGCCTTTGGCGGTGGCGCAGGCCATCGTTGTCATCACGCGCAACATCGACCTGTCGGTGGGGTCGATCGTGGGGGTGGTCGCCTATATGACCGGCGACATCCTGGGGCAGTTTCCCGACCTGCCGCCGGTGCTGGTCTGTGTGATGGCCATGGGGATCGGGGCCGGGCTTGGCGCGATCAACGGGGTGCTGGTGGCCTGGGGCCGTGTGCCCTCGATCATCGTGACGCTGGGGACACTGGCGCTGTTGCGGTCCTTCCTTGTGGAATATTCCGATGCGCGCACGATCACGACGGCCAGCCTTCCGGCCTGGCTGGTTGACCTTCCGCAGGCCAATGCCTTTTCGGTTTTCGGACTGGATGTGCGGGTGACGGTGGTGCTGGCCTTGGCCTCGGCCGTGGTCATGGGGCTGTGTCTGTCACGGTTGCGGGCGGCGCGGCGGGTCTTTGCGGTGGGCTCGAACCCCGATGCGGCTGTCATGGCGGGGATCAATGCGGGGCAGGTGGTCTTTTGGTCCTTTGTCCTGTCGGGCGCCTTGGCTGGGCTGTCGGGGTTCCTGTTCCTCGCCAAGTTCGGCAATATCACCGTGGTCGCGGGCATGGGGATGGAGCTGAAATCGGTGGCGGCCGTCGTTGTGGGCGGGGTGTCGGTGCTGGGCGGGTCGGGGTCGATGGTCGGCGTGGTGATCGGCACGCTTTTGGTCGACACGATCGACAATTCCCTAACGCGTTGGGAACTGGTGTCCGAGTTCTGGCGCGATGCTTTGCTGGGCTTCCTGATCATGGCGGCGGTGACGGTGGATACGGTCATGTCGCGCCAATTGGGCCGCCTGGCGCGGAAGGAGACCTGAGATGCGCTTGAAGTCGTGGGAGGGTATGCTTGCCCTGTTGTTTCTGGCGACCCTGGCCGCCAATGCGGTTCTGGCGCCAGAGTTCCTGACGCTGCAAAACCAGATCAACCTGTTCCAGCTGTCGATTGAAAAGATCATCCTCGCCCTGGTCATGACCCTGGTGATCCTGAATGCCGAGATCGACTTGTCGGTCAGTTCGGTCCTGGGGCTGTCGGCCTGTGTCTTCGGCTATCTGGTGCATGAGGGGGTGGCCGCGCCCTGGGCCGTGGTCGCGGCGCTGATGGTCGGGCCGGTGGCGGGGTTGATCAACGCGGTCTTGATCGCGCGGATGGGGATACCTTCGCTGGTTGTGACGCTGGCCATGCTGATCATGTTCCGCGGCGTGGCGCGGATATTGGTCAAGGATCAGAGCATGGGGGATTTCCCGCTGTGGTTCACCACGCTGGGGCAAAAGGGGTTTCTGGGGCCGATCCCGCTGTCGCTGTGGCTGTTCCTGGGCTTTTCGGTCGGGCTGGGGGTTCTGCTGCATCGCACGGGGTTCGGGCGTCAGGTCGTGGTGATCGGCACCAATGCCGAGGTGGCGCGGTTCTCTGGCCTGGATGTTGCGCGGGTCAAGACCACGCTTTTCGTCATGGTCTCCAGCATGGCGGCGCTGGCCGGGGTGCTTTATGCGGCCAGGCTGGGGTCGGTGCGGGGCGACGCCGGGGTGGGCTTCGAGCTGGACGTGATCACGATGGTTCTGTTGGGCGGGGTCAGCATCTTTGGCGGCAAGGGCAGCATGGCGGGGGTGATCCTGTCCATATTGATCATCTTGAACCTGCGGAACGGCATGGCCTTGACGAATATCACCGGGCATATCCAGACCGGGGTGATCGGGGTCCTGTTGATCCTGTCGGTGCTGGGGCCGAACCTGTGGGAGAGGGTCAGGAGGGGATGATGCGCCACGCGTTCAAGATGTATCTCAATCCCGGGATGGAGGCGGAATACACCCGCCGCCATGACGCGATCTGGCCAGAGCTGGAGGCGCTGTTGCGCGCGGCCGGGGTGTCGAATTACTCGATCCACCTGGACCGTGAGACAGGGGTTCTGTTCGGCTATCTGGAGCGGCCCGAGGGGCACGGCATGGCCGACCTGCCGTCCCATCCCGTGATGCGCAAATGGTGGGCCTTCATGGGCGACATCATGCGGACCAACCCGGATGGGTCCCCCGTGGCGGTGGACCTGGTCGAGACGTTTTACATGGCGTGAAGGGGGGTCCAGGACCAACCCGAGGCCTGAAAGGCCTCGGGTTGGTCCTGGAGGAAGCGGGGGGCTTGCAGCCCCCCGCACCCCCCGCCTGGAGGGACCCACGGGGCCCCTCCAGACCTCCCCCGGCACATTCCCTGAAACGGCGCGCCAGCGCCGCCCCCTCCCGCGGGACGGAGAGGGGGCGTAAGCCCGCTGTCCGCACCGCGGGAAACCCCCCTCTCAGGTCTGGGACCAAAGTTCGGCAACCCGCGCGCGCCAGTCGGTGATCACCGGGCGCAAGGTTTCATCCGGCAGGATGGCGGCGCGTTCGGCCCGGGCCGCCTGCACCGGGCCCGCCAGCAGCGCCGCGCCAAGCCCGGTGCCCGCCGACTTCCCCGAAGCGATCACCGGGCGCCCCGTGGCCGTGGCCAGCATCACCGCGAAATCCCGGTTGCCGCCAAAGGGCCCCTCGACATGGATCGGCCCCTCGGCCCCGATCAGGCCCAGACATTCCGCCGTCATCAGCCCGGCATACCAACTCGCCGCAAGGCTGCGCTCTGCCGGGCTTTGACCCGGCAGCTCGACCTGCAAAAGCCCCGGGAAAGGCCCACATTCCGGGTGGCGCGAGGGCAGGGGCACCGCCACGGGGCCATTCGCCCCCTCGACCACCACACCGCCGGTCATCTCGTCGAACTCGCGCCCGCCCATATAGCGGGCGGTGGGGGTGGGCTCTCCGCGGGCGTTCACGTTGATCAGCACATCGCGGCGCTGATCCAGCGCCACGCGCCGCCCGCCCAAAGCCATGCAGATCATCCAGGTCCCCGACGAGACCACCGCACAGGGCGCCTCGTCCAGATAGGGCAACAGCGAGGCGTTGGAATCATGCAGGCCGAAATGCACCGGCAGCCCCTTTGGCACGCCCCAGGCTTGCGCCAGGTCATCGCGCAGGGCTGCATGGTCGGCGGCCTTGCGCAGCCCGGGGAACAGACGCTCCCACCTGCCGCTGACCAGCGGCGAAAACCGACCCTCCCAGGGGCTCCAGAGGTCGGTGTGACAGCCCAATGAGGTCGCCTCCGACACCGCCACCCCGGTCAGCCGCATGGCCCAATATTGCGGATACATCAGGCAATGGGCGGCGCGGGCAAAGGCCTTGGGGAAGTGCTTTTCCAGCCAGAAGATCTGCGCCCCAAGGTTCAACCCCAAGGGCAGGCGGGGCGAGCCGGTCTGGGCAAAGGGGGGGCGCAGGTGGGCATAGTCTTCATCCTCGCCGGGGGCTGCGACTTCGTAATCCAGGATCGGCAGGACCAGATCCCCCAGGTCATCGACCAGAGCCGCGCAGGCGCCATGGGTGGTGATCGAGATCGCATCAAGCGGCCCTTCGGCGGCCAGCGCCCGCAGGCTTTCGCCCAAGAAGTCCCAAAGCCGCGCCACATCGTAATGCGGATAGGGATCGGCCTGGATGACCGCATTGGGCGTCTTGAAGACCCGCGTTTCGGCCCCCGTCGCAAGATCGACCCTCAGCACTTTGGCATTGGTCTTGCCAATGTCCAGAACCGCGATATGGCGCATGAAATCCCCCTTCTTCCTCGGGCGGCAGGATAGCCGTAACGGCCCGATTCCCAAAGGATTACGCGGTGAAGGAAGGGTAAAAATCGTGAGGGTCGCGCGGAAATCAAAAGGCGCCGGGGAACACCCGGCGCCTTTGAAACTGGAGCGGGCGAAGGGATTCGAACCCTCGACCCTAACCTTGGCAAGGTTATGCTCTACCCCTGAGCTACGCCCGCACTCCGTGGGGCGTCTATTAGCGGCCTGCGTCGGGGGGCGCAAGGGGGGCAAGGCCCGCGCGCGACGATTTTTCTGCGATCAGGTGGGACAGGCAGGCGGAAAACGCCGGAATCCGCAGCTGGCCTTGCTGTTGGCCCAGGCGGGGGGCAAAGCCCAAAAGCGCATAGCCATGGACCAAAGACCAGACCGCGGTTTCGAAGGCCTGGTCCCGTTGGGCCGAAAAGGGCGCGCAGGCCAGCCGCAACAGGTCATAGGCCCGGGCCGATTGCATCACCAGCGCGGGGTCGTCATGGCTGACCGCGTCGCTTTGGAACATGACGTGAAACAGCCCGGCATGGCGGGTCGCAAAGTCCAGATAGCCCGCGCAGGTCGCCTGCAGCCGCGAGACGGGGTCCGCGGGGGCGCGGGCGATGGCCGCCTCCATCGCGCGGACAAAGCGGGCAAAGGCCGCCTCGGCGATGGCGGTCATCAGCCCGGGCAGGCCGTCGAAATGGTGGGCGGGAGCGGCATGGCTGACGCCAGCCAGCGCCGCGGTCTTGCGCAGGGACATGCCGGCGATGCCGTCGCGCTCCAGCAGGGTCATGCCGGCCTCGATCAGCCGGTCACGCAAGGGCGGCTCTGGGATGGACTGGGGCGCGGGCGGCTGTTCTGAGACGTCGGGATTTCGGGACAAGGGGGACTTTCGGGGCAAGGGGAGGCGGGGCAAGGGGAGGCGGGGCAAGGGGAGGCGGGGCAAGGGGAGGCGGGGCAAGGGGAGGCGGGGCAAGGGCGCTGTGCCTTTGTTGCAAAGCCGCCTGACAGTGTCAAGTTTCTGGCTTGACACTGTCAGGCGTGGGGCTACAACAAGAAGACTTTACACTGTCAAGGAGCGTTCCATGTCCCGTCCGGTTTTCTGGCTTCTGTCCCTGCCTGCGCTGTTGATCGCGCTTCTGTCCTGGCGGGTGTTTTTCCTGCCGATGAAGCTGGTGATGCCCGAGATGGGGAATTACCTGGCCCATGTGCCCTGGGGCGTCTGGGGTCATGTGATCTTTGCCCCCATCGCTCTGGCGCTGATGCCGCTGCAGCTGCGGACGCGCAAGGATGCGCTGCACCGTTGGGCAGGGCGGGCCTATGCGGTTTCGGTCCTGGTGGCGGCCCTGTCCTCGCTGATGCTTTTGCCGGTTTCGGTTGCATCCAGCTTTGCGCGGACCGGGTTTGGCGTGCTGGCGGTGCTGTGGATCGGCTTTACCGCGCTTGGGGTGGCGGCGGCCCTGCGGCGCGACCTGGCCCGGCATCGGGTCTGGATGGAGCGGTCGATGGCGCTGACCTTTGCGGCGGTGTCGCTGCGGGTGGTGATGATGCCGCTGCTGGCGATGGGCTGGACCGTGGCCGAGACCTATCAGATCACCGCCTGGGGGTCCTGGCTGCTGACGCTGGCTGTGGTGGAGTTGAGGAGGATGAAATTGAAAAGGGCGCCCTGAGGCGCCCTTTCAAACTGGAGCGGGCGAAGGGATTCGAACCCTCGACCCTAACCTTGGCAAGGTTATGCTCTACCCCTGAGCTACGCCCGCACTCCGTAGCGGGGGATTTACGGAAAGGCCGGGGAGGCTGCAAGGGGGAAAACGAAAGCGGCGCGAAAAAAGTGGACGCGCAACCGGAGGTGGAATCGCTCTGACCAATGTCGCCTGGCCCGCGGTCAACCTTTCTTCCAACGCCTTTCGCTGCAGCGCGTCAATCCCTTTTGCAGCCGCAGTAAAATGCCCGTGATCCAAAGCATGAGCATCTGGATTTCCGGCGCTGTATCAGTAGGTTGCGCGGCGAAGGTCATATCCTTCGCATGGGGCCGCTTGGGCCCCTGGAATTACTGGAGAACAAGATGAAGCACACCGTTCTGGCCGCCGCCCTCGTTGCCCTGACCTCGGTCGCAGCCCTGGCCACCGACATTGCAGACACCGATGCCAATGGCACCTTTTCGATCGAAGAGCTGAAGGCCGCTTTCCCGGACCTGACCGACGACGCATTCAAGGCCGCTGACACCGACGCCGATGGCCAACTGTCGGCCGACGAGCTGAAGGCCGCGCAAGAAGCTGGCACCATCCCGGCCTGATCCAGGCTTGGACGATGGAAAGGCCGCCAGGAGCGATCCTGGCGGCCTTTTTCGTGGGCGCAAGTTTCATGGGCGCAAGGCTGGGGGCGCTGCCCGCAGGAAAAAGGCTGGGGGCGCTGCCCGCAGGAAAAAGGCCGGGGGCGCTGCCCGCAGGAAAAAAAGGCCGGGGGCGCTGCCCGCAGGAAAAAAAAGGCCGGGGGCGCTGCCCCCGGACCCCCGGAATATTTTAGTCAGTATGAAAGCCTAGGGGCCTATTTCCACTCGGGCGGCAGGGGCGTGTCCGAGAAGGGCAGGCCCAGCAGGGCCGCGGCGTCCAGCTCCTCGGCGGCAAAGATCGCGCGGGTTGTATATTCGCCCCAGGCCTTGCCATCGCCCGGTCGCCAGCCCCAATCCGCTACCTGGGTTCGGTCGAAGTTCAGCGCCTGGTCGGCCTTGATCTCCTTGGCATAGACCCCGGCATTCATCGACATGCCGGCGATCTTGCCATCGGGCAGAAGGATGAAGGGCGCGAACCAGAAACATTCCGAGGGATGGGCCGTGTCGCCCGTCTGGAAGCAAGCCTTGATCGCCGCGCCATCCTTGGCCACGCCGCGCGGGCCCACGACCTGTTCCAGAAAGGTGGGCAGGGTGGTCAGAGCCTCTTGAGTCGCGGCCTGAAGGGCAGGGTCCGACGGATCAACGGCGAAGGTGGTCTCCTCGGCCAGGGCGGCCGAAGAGAGCATCAGGGTCAGGAGAAGCGCTTTCATTCCAGTTCCACCAGCAGGTCCTTGGCCTCGACCTGAGCGCCGGGATGGATATGGACGGCGGTGATCACGCCGGCCCGGTCGGCATGGATGCCGGTCTCCATCTTCATCGCCTCGATGGTCAACAGCAGGTCGCCCGCATTGACCTTCATGCCGACCTTGGCCGCCACGCTGGCAATCGACCCCGGCATAGGCGCGCCGATATGGTTGGGGTTCGATTCCATCGCCTTGGGCTTGGCCGCGGTCTTGGCCTTGATCGCGCGGTTGGGGACGCGGATGACGCGGGGTTGGCCGTTGAGTTCAAAGAAGACCTTGACCTCGCCCTCTTCGGTCGTCTCGCCCACGGCTTGCAGGCGGATTTCCAGCGTCTTGCCGGGGTCGATTTCGGCACTGATCTCTTCGCCCGCGTCCATGCCGTAAAAGAAGGTCTTGGTCGGCAGGACGCGCACCGGGCCATAGGCCTCGTGGCGGGACATATAGTCGGTGAAGACCTTGGGATACATGAGATATCCGTTCAGATCCTCGTCATCCACCGGGCGGCCCAGTTCGGCGGCCAGTTTCAGCCGGGTCGCGTCAAGGTCCACCGGAGGCAGGGAGGCGCCCGGGCGGGTCAGCATGGGCGCCTCGCCCTTCAGGACCTTTTTCTGGATGCCCGCGGGCCAGCCGCCATGGGGTTGGCCGAGGTTGCCCTTCATCATGTCCACCACCGATTCGGGGAAGGAGACTTCGACCGAGGGGTCCTCGACCTGGGCGCGGGTCAGGTCTTGCGCCACCATCATCAACGCCATGTCGCCCACGACCTTGGACGAGGGCGTGACCTTGACGATGTCACCGAACATCTGGTTGGCGTCGGCATAGGCCTGCGCCACTTCGTGCCAGCGTTCCTCCAGCCCCAAGGACCGCGCTTGGGCTTTCAGGTTGGTGAACTGGCCGCCGGGCATTTCGTGCAAATAGACTTCCGAGGCCGGGGCCTGGAGGCTTGACTCGAAGGCCGCATATTGGCCGCGCACCGCCTCCCAGTAGTTCGAGATCTCGCGGATGGCGGCGATGTCCAGGCCGGTGTCACGGTCGGTGTGGCGGAGCGCCTCGACGATGGAACCCAGGCAGGGCTGGGACGTGCCACCGCTGAAGGCGTCCATCGCCGCATCCACGGCATCGACGCCGGCATCGCAAGCGGCCAGAATGGTCGCAGCCGCAGCGCCCGAGGTGTCATGGGTGTGGAAATGCACCGGCAGGCCGACTTCCTGCTTCAGCGTCTTGACCAAAAGACGTGCTGCGGCGGGCTTCAACAGCCCCGCCATATCCTTCAGCCCCAGCACATGCGCGCCCGCATCCCGCAGTTCCCGCGCCCGATCGACGTAGTATTTCAGGTTATACTTGGCCCGGTTGGGGTCCAGCATGTCGCCGGTATAACAGATCGTGCCTTCGCAAAGCTTGTTCGCCTCAAGCACGGCGTCCATCGCGACGCGCATGTTGTCGACCCAGTTCAGGCTGTCGAACACCCGGAACACGTCCACCCCCGAAGCCGCCGCCTGCGCCACAAAGGCCTGGACCACGTTGTCGGGATAGTTCGTGTAACCCACGCCGTTGGAGGCGCGCAGCAGCATCTGCGTCATCAGGTTGGGCATATGGGCGCGCAACTCGCGCAGGCGCTGCCAGGGACATTCCTGCAAGAAGCGATAGGCCACGTCAAAGGTCGCGCCGCCCCAGCACTCGACACTGAACAGCTGCGACAGGTTGCCCGCATAGGCCGGCGCCACCTTGATCATGTCGATCGACCGCATCCGGGTCGCCAAAAGCGACTGGTGGCCGTCGCGCATCGTTGTATCGGTGATCAGGACCTTTTGCTGTTTCAGCATCCAGTCGGCGACCGCCTTGGGACCCTTTTGCTCCAGCAGGTTGCGCGTGCCCATCGGCGGTTCGGACTTGGCCTTGGGGGCGCGGGCCTTGCGGGCCTCGGCATGGGGCTTGGCGCGGCCTGCCGTCTCGGGATGCCCATTCACCGTGATATCGGCGATATAGGTCAGGATCTTGGTCGCCCGGTCCTGACGTTTCGAGAACTGGAACAGGTCGGGCGTCGTGTCGATGAACTTGGTCGTATAGGAGTAGTCCAGGAAGGTCGGATGTTTCAGCAGGTTGATGACGAATTCGATATTCGTGCTGACGCCGCGAATACGGAACTCGCGCAAGGCGCGGTCCATGCGGTGGATCGCAGCCTCGGGCGTTTGCGCCCAGGCCGTCACCTTGACCAAGAGCGAGTCGTAATAGCGCGTGATGACCGACCCCGCATAGGCCGTGCCGCCGTCCAGACGGATGCCGTTGCCGGTGGCGGAACGATAGGCGGTCAGGCGGCCGTAATCCGGGATGAAGTTGTTCTGCGGGTCTTCGGTCGTCACCCGGCACTGGACCGCATGGCCGTTCAGCTTGACATCGGCTTGGCTGGCCACACCGGTGGCCTGGGGCAGGGTCTTGCCCTCTTCGATCAGAATTTGCGCCTGGACGATGTCGATGCCGGTGACTTGTTCGGTCACGGTGTGTTCGACCTGAACGCGGGGGTTCACCTCGATGAAGTAGAACTTCTGGCTGTCCATATCCATCAGGAACTCGACCGTGCCGGCACATTCATAGCCGACATGGGCGCAGATGCGGCGCGCCATTTCGCAGACATCGGCGCGCTGTTCGGGGGTCAGGTAGGGGGCGGGGGCGCGCTCGACCACCTTTTGATTGCGGCGCTGAACGGTGCAATCGCGCTCCCACAGGTGCCAGACATTGCCCTGTTTGTCGCCCAGGATCTGAACCTCGACGTGGCGGGCACGAAGAATCATCTTCTCAAGATAGCCCTCGCCGTTGCCAAAGGCGGCTTCGGCCTCGCGCCGGCCCTCCAGCACCTTGGCCTCAAGCTCTTCGGGGTTGTTCACCGGGCGCATGCCCCGCCCGCCGCCGCCCCAGGACGCCTTGAGCATCAGGGGATAGCCCACCTCGGCCGCTTGTGCCTTGATGGCGGTAAAGTCGTTGCCCAGGACCTCGGTCGCGGGAATGACCGGAACGCCCGCCTCGATCGCCACACGCCGCGCCGAGGCCTTGTCGCCCAGCGCGCGCATCGTCTCGGCCCGCGGCCCGATGAAGGTGATGCCGTTCTGGTCGCAAGCCTCGACCAGGTCGGGGTTTTCCGACAAAAGCCCATAGCCCGGATGGATGGCATCGGCGCCCGATTCCTTGGCGACCCGGATGATCTCGGAAATCGACAGATAGGCGCCGACCGGCGACAGGCCCTCACCGATCAAATAGGCCTCGTCGGCCTTGAACCGGTGCAGCGACAGCTTGTCTTCCTCGGCATAGACGGCGACCGTCTTCTTGCCCATCTCATTGGCGGCCCGCATGACGCGGATGGCGATCTCACCCCGGTTGGCGATGAGAATTTTCTTGAAAACGGTCATAGGCAGGCCCCTTCATCCCTGTGCGTTCGTGTCGCAGGTTTGACCCGGCACTTTATGGGTGCTGCACCGCAGCGCAAGGGGGGAGCCCCCCGCTTCGCGCAAGATTTCCGCAAAGCCCGGGGGGGAGTTTTGCAAACCGCCCGTTTCTTGGGCGGTTTGCAAATGTTGCAGGCGTCATTCGCCCCTTATTCACCCCGGGGCGGCACGCGGTTGACCAGGGGGACTTCCTCTAGCAAGAAGGCGAAGGCCAGGCCCACAAGCGCGGCAATCCCCGCGATCCAATAGATCGGATGGATCGCCAGAACGACCGCATCGGCCATGGCCGCGGCCTGGGCCGGGTCGATGCCTGACCCGCCCTCGCCGACAGAGACCTGGCTTGCCGCCTCGCCCAGTTGCGCGAAAAGGCTGGCCGAAAAGATCGCCCCAAAGGCCGCCACGCCAAGCGCGCCGCCCAACTGCCGCAACAGGATGCCCGCCGCCGTGGCCGTGCCCAAAGTGTGCCGCGGCACGGCGTTTTGCACCGCGGTCGTGACCACCGGAAAGATGCAGCCCATGCCCAGCCCCATGACCAGCAACAGCCCGGCAAAGATCGGATAGGGCGTCGTGGCCGTGATCTGCGCCAGGCCCAGAAGGCCGATGGCCAGCCCGCTCATCCCCAGTTTCGGCAGGATCAGATACCGCCCCGTCCGCCCCATATAGCGCCCCGCCAGCGTCGAGGCCGTCAGGATGCCCACGGTCAGCGGGATCAGCTCCAGCCCCGAGTTGGTGGGCGTCGATCCGGTGGCAATCTGCAGATAGATCGGCAGGAACGTCACCGCGCCAAACATCGCCGCCCCCACGACAAAGCCCAGAACCGATGTGACCCAGAAGACGTTCATCTTGAACAGCCACAGCGGAAGGATCGGCTCTTTGGCGGTGGTCTCGATGCGCACAAAGGCCGCCAGCGCCGCCAGGCTGACCGCGATCATTCCCAGGCTAAGCCCCGAGCCCCAGGCAAAGCTGCGCCCGCCCAACGAGGTCCAAAGCGTCAGCCCGCCGACGCCGATGGTCAGCGCAAACGCGCCCCACCAGTCGATCTGATGGCTGACCCGCGTGCCGCGCGGCTTGAAGGACAGGGCGAACCCCACCAGCGCTAAGGCGCCCAGGGGCAGGTTGATAAAGAAGATCCAGTGCCAATCGGCATGTTCGGTCAGCCAGCCGCCCGCAAAGGGGCCGATCACCGACGACACCGAAAAGACCGCTGCAAAGACGCCCTGGATCTTGCCGCGGTCCTGCGGCGGGACGGCATCGCCCACCACCGACAGCGCCAGCACGAAAAGCCCGCCGCCGCCCATGCCCTGCAAGGCGCGCGCCAGGATCAGTTGCGTCATCGTCCCCGCCAAGCCGCAAGCCAATGACCCCAAAAGGAAAATCCCGACCGAGGCAAAGATCGTGTTCCGCCGCCCATAAAGGTCCCCCAGCTTGCCATACAGGGGCGCCACCACGGTCGAGGTCAGGATATAGGCCGTGACCACCCAGCTCAGATGCTCCAGCCCGCCCAGGTCCTTGACGATCCGGGGCAGGGCGGTCGAGACGATGGACTGGTCCAGCGCCGCAAGCAGCAGCAAAAGCCCGACCGACAGGATGACCATCCGCAGCGACTTGGCCTCGGTGCCATGGGTTATTCTTGGGTTGGGGTCTGTCATCATCTGCTCCTTCGGCCTGTGCGCAAGCCGCGGTCTTAGGCCTTGGGCAATTATATGTCAATGGCATGTAATTGCTATTAGCACGGGCTTGACAGGGGCATGGAACCCGCGCAAAGCAGGCACATGAGCGACACACCGACCCATCCCCATGCCCGCGTCACCGCCGCCTTGACCGAGGCGGGCTTTTCCCCTGCTGCGGTCCATGCCCTGCTGGCGCTGGACGGCGACCATTTCCACCATGTCCGCCGGGTGATGAAGGGCGATGTGCCCCAAAGCCTGATGGAGGAACTGGGCGCGGGGCTGGAGGTCACGCAGTTCCACGCCCTGTCCTCGATCATGCGGATCTGGGCGGGCTATGGCCGGCCTGCGGGCGAGGCGACGGTGGGGCTTTTGGCCGAGGAAATGGCGCTGGACCCGTCCCGCGCCAGCCGGATCGCGGCCGACCTGGTGGACCGCGGGCTGTTGCTGCGGGCGGTCAGCCAAGAGGACGGGCGGCGCTCGGTTCTGGTGCCGACCGATGCGGCGCGCACCTTGCTTGAGGGCTTCATGACCGCCAAGTGGCGCCACACGATGCGGATTTTCGCGACCTGGGATGAGGCCGATATCGTGACCTTTGCCCGGCTTTTCGCCCGCTATACCGAGGGGATGCGCGCGGAATATCCGGGGGCCGCAAAACTGGGCGCTGCGAAATAGGCGCCGAACTGGGGGGATGGCATGAGGCTGGGGATATTGGGGGCGACGGGCTGGCTGGGCGGCGCCCTCGCCGCGCGTCTGGTGGCGGGCGGCTGGCCCGAAGCCCGCCTGGTGCTGGCCAACCGTTCGGGACCGCGGGGGTTTCCCCTGGCGGAGTGGACCGATGCGGCGGCGGTCGCCCGCGCCGATGTGGTCGTGGTGGCGGTGCGGCCCGAGGATTTCCCGACCCCGGGCTTTGCGCCTGATGGCCTGGTGATCTCTTTCGCGACGGTCTGGACCCTGGACAAGCTGCGCGCGCTGGCCCCTCGCGCCCGCATCGTCCGCGCCATGCCCAATTCCGGCGCGCCGCAGGGCGCAAGCTATACGCCCTGGGTCGGCGATGTCGGGCCGGGGGATGCGGAGTTGGTGATGAAACTGCTGTCCGCGATGGGCGAGGTCGTGCGCCTGACCTCGGAAGACCAGCTGGATTATATGGCGGCTCTGCCGGGTTCGGGCATGGCCTATCCTGCGCTGATGGCGCAAGCGATGCTGACCCATGCCCGCGCCTTTGGCCTGCCCGAGGCGGTGGCACAACGGGCGGTTCAGGCCGTGGTGGTGCAGGCGGCCAGCGGGCTTTTGGGGCGGATGGGCGACCTGGACGCGGTCTTGGACCTTTACCGCGGCTACCGGGGTGTCACGGCGGCCGGGATCGCTGCGGCCGCGCCCGGGATGGCGCAGGCGATGTCTGCCGCGCTGGAGGCGGCCCATGCCAAGGCGGTGGATCTGGGGCGGTAGCGGTGCGCTGAAGCACACCCTACGGAAGGTGGCACGGTCTTGCCCCTGCACAATTTCTGGGAGGCGCGCGGAACGTAAAGAGAACACCGCTTCCCATGATCTTTGCTTTCCGTTAGTCTGCCCGACATGTCCGAGTCCCTCTCCCTTTCCGCCCGCGCTTTGGCCGCCCGCAGTCCGTCTTTGGATCGGGCCCCGGCAGAGTATCTGAACGACCTGAACCCCGCCCAACGCGAGGCGGTCGAGGCGCTGGATGGCCCGGTCCTGATGCTGGCAGGCGCGGGCACCGGCAAGACCAAGGCCCTCGTCGCCCGCATCATCCACCTGGTGCGCACGGGGCGGGCCTATCCGAACCAGATCCTTGCCGTGACCTTCACCAACAAGGCCGCGCGCGAGATGAAGAACCGCATCCTGGCCCAACTGGGAGAGGCCGCCGAGGGCATGGCCTGGATGGGCACCTTCCATTCGCTGTCGGTCAAGATCCTGCGCCGCCATGCCGAACTGGTGGGGCTGAAGTCCAGTTTCACCATCCTGGACACCGACGACCAGTTGCGGCTGTTGAAACAGCTGATCGCGGTGGCGAATATCGACGAAAAGCGCTGGCCCGCGCGGCTTTTGGCGGGGCTGATCGACGGCTGGAAAAACCGCGCCTGGACGCCAGACCGGGTGCCTGCCTCCGAGGCCAGCGCCTATAACAACCGCGGCACCGAGCTGTATGAGGCCTATCAAGAGCGGCTGAAGACCCTGAACGCCGTCGATTTCGGCGATATCCTCTTGCATTGCGTGACGATCTTTCAGCGTCACCGCGATGTGCTGGAGGATTGGCAGCGCCGCTTTCGTTATATCCTGGTTGACGAATATCAGGACACCAATGTCGCCCAATACCTGTGGTTGCGGCTTCTGGCGCAGGCGCATCACAACATCTGCTGCGTCGGCGATGACGACCAGTCGATCTATGGCTGGCGCGGCGCCGAGGTCGGCAATATCCTGCGCTTTGAGGCCGATTTCCCCGGCGCGGTCGTCGTGCGGCTGGAACAGAATTACCGCAGCACGCCCCATATTCTCGCCGCCGCTTCGGGCGTGATCAAGGGCAACGCGAACCGCCTGGGCAAGACCTTGTGGACCGACCGCGAACAGGGCGAAAAGGTCCGGCTGATCGGCCATTGGGATGGCGAGGAAGAGGCGCGCTGGGTCGGCGAACAGATCGAGAGCCTCCAGCGCGGCCAGGGCCGTTCGCCCGAGGATATGGCGATCCTCGTCCGCGCCTCGCATCAAATGCGGGCGTTTGAGGACCGGTTTCTGACCATCGGCTTGCCGTATCGCGTCATCGGCGGGCCGCGCTTTTATGAACGCCAAGAGATTCGCGACGCCATGGCCTATTTCCGGCTGGCGGTGTCGCCTGATGACGACCTGGCCTTTGAACGCGTGGTGAACCTGCCCAAGCGCGGCCTGGGCGACAAGGCGCAGTCGGAAATCCAGCGCCTTGCGCGCGCTTCGGGCCTGCCGCTGCTGGAGGGCGCGCGTGAGGCCGTCTCGCGCGGGGTCATCGGGGGCAAGGGCGGCGCGGCCCTGCGGGTCTTTGTCGAAAACACCGACCGCTGGCACAAGGTCACGCTGGAAGACCACGACCATGTCCGGTTGGCCGAAACCATCCTGGAGGAGTCGGGCTATACCGACATGTGGGTTCAGGACAAGACGCCCGAGGCGCCGGGGCGGCTGGAGAACCTCAAGGAACTCGTCAAGGCGCTGGAACAGTTCGAAAATCTGACCGGGTTTCTGGAACATGTCAGCCTGATCATGGAGAACGAATCCGAGGAATCGACGGAAAAGGTCAGCATCATGACGCTTCATGCCGCCAAGGGGCTGGAGTTTCCGGCGGTCTTTCTGCCGGGCTGGGAAGAGGGGCTGTTTCCGTCCCAACGCAGCATGGATGAAAGCGGGCAAAAGGGGCTGGAGGAGGAACGGCGGCTGGCTTACGTCGGCATCACCCGCGCCGAAGAGCTTTGCACGATCTCTTTCGCGTCGAACCGGCGGGTTTACGGGCAATGGCAAAGCCAGCTGCCCAGCCGGTTCATCGACGAGCTGCCGGGCGATCATGTCGAGGTCCTCAGCCCGCCATCCCTGCACAATGGCGGTTATGGCGCGGGCGGTTATGGCGGGGCGAACAGCTTTGACGCGCGGGTGGCCAAGGCCGATGTCTATAACTCGCCGGGCTGGAAGCGGCTGCAGGACCGGGTTCAGACCCGCGGCGTCTCGGCCCCGCGTGAGGCTGCAGGCCTGACCATCGACGCCCAGGCCGTGACGGGCTACGGCATCGGAGAGCGGGTGTTTCACCAGAAGTTCGGCTATGGGAATATTGTGGCGATGGAAGGCGACAAGCTGGAGATCGACTTCGAACATTCGGGGATCAAGAACATCGTCGCGCGCTGGGTGATCCCGGCGCATCAGGTCACGGATGTGCCGTTTTGATCCGCATCCTATTGTTTCTACTGGCCTTTGCGCTTCCCTTGGCGGCGCAGGACCTGACGGGTCTGGCGCGGCTTGACCCCGCCGCCAGCAGCATCCGCGACCGGGTGCAGGGGCTGGATCTGGTGCTGGCGATCTCGCAGCCGGTGCCTTGGCGGGTGCGGGTGCTGGATCAGCCGCCGCGGCTGGTCGTCGATTTCCGCGAGGTGGATTGGACGGGGCTGGAGGCGATGGCCCAGGCCTCCAGCCATGTCACGGGCCTGCGGGCGGGGGTGTTTCGCCCCGGTTGGTCGCGTCTGGTGCTGGACCTGAAGGCGCCCATGGCGGTGGAAAGCGCGGGCATGACGACCGAGGGCGCGACACGGGTGGCGATCCGGCTGGGCCCCACGACGGCAAAGGCCTTTGCCGCGGCCGCAAGCCAGCCCGAGCCGCCCGGCTGGGCCTTGCCGAAGCCCGCGGCCTTGGTCCCGGTCCCGCCGCGCGGCACGGGGCCCCTGGTCGTCGTGCTGGACCCCGGCCATGGCGGACTGGACCCCGGGGCAGAGCGGGGCGGCTTTTCCGAGGCCGACCTGATGCTGACCTTCGCGCGTGAGTTGAAGGAAGTCCTGCTGCGGGATGGCGGCTTTGCCGTCACCATGACGCGGGAAACCGATGATTTCGTCCCCCTGGAGACCCGGATTTCGCTGGCCCATCAGGCCGGGGCGCAGGTCTTTGTGTCGCTTCATGCCGATGCGATCCCCGAGGGCGAGGCGGTGGGCGCCACGGTCTATACTTTGGCCGATGCGGCCTCGGATGCGGCCTCGCAGACCCTGGCCGAACGGCACAACCGCGACGACCTGCTGGCCGGGGTCGATCTTAGCCGCCAGGATGATCAGGTGGCCAAGGTGCTGATGGACATGGCGCGGGCGCAAACGCAGCCGCGGACCGACCGTCTGGCGGCGGCGCTGGTGGCGGCGATCAAGGGGGCGGGGCTGAAAATGCACCGCCATCCGCATCAAGAGGCGTCGTTTGCGGTGTTGAAATCGGCCGATATCCCCTCGGTCCTGGTCGAGTTGGGGTTCCTCTCCAGCCAGTCCGACCTGGAACGGCTGAGCGATCCGGAGTGGCGGGCCGGCATGGCGCAAGCGATCCTAGAGGGGCTGAAGACCTGGGACGAGGTCGAAGCGGCGGCGCCGTAGGGGGCGGTCGGGGGACTTCGGCGGCCGCAGCGGGGGGCAACCGACCGCGTTCGGCATGATATGCCCCCCCCTTGCCGCGCCTGTAATCGGTTGGCGCTTGTGCGCGACCCCTGTCCGGCGGGGTTTGTTGCACGGGCCCGACAGACCCCGCCGGACAGGGCGCGCACAAGCGCGGTCCTCTCCGTCGGCAGGCCGCCGGTGCCGGCGGGCGCCAGGGTCCGGTCGGCAAAGCCCCCCATCGGCGGGATCGTGCAGCGCGGTCACAGGGTGTTTTGACCTTCCCTCGCTTTTCCGCCTATAAGCATCCATCCACGCGAGGGTCCGGACTTGCTGCGTCTCATCACTTCTTTCTTCGGGGCCGTTTTCACGACGGTCACGCTTGGCCTTGCCTTTGTCGCCTTGACGGCGGGCGGGGTCTTTTACATGTATTCGACCGAAGTCCCCTCGACGCAGAACCTTGCGACCTATGCGCCGCCGACGATCAGCCGGATCTATTCCGGCGAGGGTCAGCTTATGGACGAGTTCGCCACCGAACGGCGGCTTTTCGTCCCCATCGCCGATATCCCGCCCCTGGTCCAACAGGCCTTCGTTTCGGCCGAGGACAAGAACTTTTTCACCCATCCCGGCTATGATGTCCGCGGCATCCTGGCCGCCGGCTATCAGGCGATGGTGTCGCGCGGCAAGGATGCGCGCGGCGCCTCGACCATCACGCAGCAGGTGGCCAAGAACTTCCTTCTGTCGGGCGAACGGTCCATCGAACGCAAGATCAAGGAATTGATCCTGGCCACGCGTCTGGAACAGACCCTGTCCAAGGACCGCATCCTTGAACTTTACATGAACGAGATCTTCCTGGGGCAGAACTCTTACGGGGTGGCGGCTGCGGCGCAGACCTATTTCAACAAGACCCTGTCCGAACTGTCCCCGGCCGAGGCCGCAACTCTGGCCTCGATGCCCAAGGCGCCCTCGGATTTTCACCCGGTCCGCAACAAGGACCGCCTGGTGGAACGGCGCAACTATGTGCTGAACGAGATGGAGCAGAACGGCTATCTGGACGACCCCACCGGCGAGGCCGCCAAGGCAGAACCCCTGCGCACCGTGCAGGGCGGCGAAATCCCCGCCTACCGCGAGGCCCTGCCGCCGCGCGACTATTTCACCGATGAAATCCGCCGTCAGCTGTCGGGCACCTTTGGCGAGGAGGAATTCTTCTCGGGCGGGCTTGCCATTCGTGCCACCGAAGACCCAGAGCTTCAGCGTCTGGCTGCCAAGGCCCTGCGCACCGGGCTGGAGAAATACGACCGCGATCAGGGCGTCTGGCGGGGCTCGGGCAAGCGTCTGACCACGGAGGAAATGACCGACTGGCGCGCGGCCCTGGTCAAGGTGGCGGGCCTGGCGCGCGACGTCGAAGGCTGGCGCGCGGGCGTCGTGCTGGAGCTGGGCGAGGACACCGCGCAAATCGGCATCGAGGGCGAGGCCGCCCCGGGCACGGTGACGGCCAAAGACGTCACCTGGGCGCGCAAGCGCAACCCGGATGGCTCGCTGGGCAAAAAGGCCCGCGCCCCCGCCGATCTGGTCGAAGTGGGCGACATCGTCATGGTCAAGCCGATCCTGGCCGAGGATGGCACCGTTGATCATTGGTCGCTGCGCCAGGTCCCCGAGATTCAGGGCGGCTTCATGGCTATGGATGTGAACTCTGGCCGCGTCATCGCGATGCAGGGCGGGTTCAGCTATATGGACTCGGTCTTCAACCGCGCGACGCAGGCTTTGCGCCAGCCGGGGTCCAGCTTCAAACCCTTCGTCTATGCCGCCGCGCTGGACAGTGGCTTTACCCCCGCCACGATGGTCGTCGACGCGCCCATCGTGGTCGACACGCCCCAGGGCCTCTGGACGCCCAAGAACTCGTCCAACAAGTTCTACGGGCCGGCGCCGTTGCGCATCGGGATCGAGCAAAGCCGCAACCTGATGACGATCCGCCTGGCGCAAGACGTCACGATGGAGACGGTGGCCGGCTATGCCGAACGCTTCGGCGTCTATGACCACCTGCAACCGCTGCTGGCCAACAGCCTGGGCGCGCAGGAAACCACGCTGTTCAAGATGGTTGCCTCTTATGCCATGTTCGCCAATGGCGGCGAGCGGGTGGAGCCGACGCTCGTCGACCGCGTCCAGGACCGCTATGGCAAGACGATCTACCGCCATGACACGCGGGTCTGCGAGGATTGCACCGCGGCCAGCCTGCCTGCGGGGCAGGGCCTGCAGATCACGTCGGACCGCGAGCGGGTGATGAACGCGATCACCGCCTATCAGCTGACCTCGATGATGCAAGGTGTCGTGGTTCATGGCACGGCCACGGGCGCGCAACTGGCGGTGCCGACGGCGGGCAAGACCGGGACCACGAATGACGCCAAGGATGTGTGGTTCATCGGCTTCACCTCGAACACAGTGGCGGGCTGTTATCTGGGCTATGACAATCCGCGCAGTCTTGGGCCGGGGGCCTTTGGCGGGACGCTCTGCGTGCCGATCTTCAAGGAATTCATGGACGAGGTCGTGAAGCGCTATGGCGGCACGGATTTCAAAGTGCCTCCGGGTGGGCATTTCATCAAGATCGACCGCTATTCCGGCGCGCAACTGCCCGATGACGCCTCTGGTCCCAATGTGCAGGCCGAATATTTCCGCGATGGCGAAGTTCCGGTCTTTGGCCTGGGCGCGCTGGTCGATGGCGGGTTTGGCATGGGCCAGGACCTGCCCTTGTTCGCGCCGGGCGAAAGCGATCTTGGTGCGGCCTTGGGCACCGAGACCGAGACGGTGACGACCGGCGATGGCCAGGTGAAAGAGGTGCCCAAGAAGGCGACCTTCGGGTCGGCAAGCTCGGGTGGGCTTTACTAACGGCGAGTTGGGCTTGCCCCGCAGGCCTTGAACCGCTATCTCCCCGCCGTCACGTCCAAGAGGTCTCTCATGCGCGCCGAAATCCAAAACCACGTCGATGCGATCCAGAAGTCGCTGGTTCTCTTGGGGCAGCGTCTGAACCTGGAGACGGTGGGACATCGGCTGGAAGAGTTCGAGGCGATGATCGAGGCGCCCGACCTGTGGAACGACCCGGCCAAGGCGCAAAAGCTGATGCGGGAACGTCAGGGGCTGATCGACGCCAAGGGGTCTTATGACTTTCTGGCGGGGGGCTTGCGCGACAACCTGGAACTGATCGAGATGGGCGAGGCCGAGGACGACGCCGAGATCGTCGCCGAGGCCGAGGCCGCGATCACCGCCCTGGTGGAGACCGCCCGTCAAAAAGAGCTTGAGGCGCTGTTGAACGGCGAGGCCGATGGCAATGACACGTTCCTGGAGATCAACGCCGGCGCGGGTGGCACGGAAAGCTGCGATTGGGCCTTGATGTTGGCGCGGATGTATACCCGCTGGGCCGAGCGCAAGGGCTATCAGGTCGAGCTTCTGTCCGAAGTCGATGGCGACGAGGCCGGGATCAAGTCGGCCTCCTACAAGATCACCGGCAAGAATGCCTATGGCTGGCTGAAGACGGAATCGGGCGTCCATCGCCTGGTCCGCATCAGCCCCTTTGGGTCGGGCGACAAGCGGCAGACCTCGTTTGCCTCGGTCTGGGTCTATCCGGTGGTGGATGACAGCATCGAAATCGAAGTGCATGACAAGGACATCCGCATCGACACCTATCGCTCTTCGGGCGCGGGTGGCCAGCACGTCAACAAGACCGACTCGGCCGTGCGGATCACGCACTTTCCGTCCGGCATTGTCGTGACCTCCAGCTTGAAGTCACAGCACCAGAACCGCGACATCGCCATGACGGCCCTGAAGGCGCGGCTTTACCAGATGGAGCTGGACAAGCGGAACGCCGCCATCAACGAGGCGCATGAGAACAAGGGCGATGCGGGCTGGGGCAACCAGATCCGGTCCTATGTGCTGCAGCCCTATCAGATGGTGAAGGACCTGCGGACCAACCACGAGACATCGGACACCCAAGGGACGCTGGACGGCGACCTTGATGGCTTTATGGCGGCGACGCTGGCCATGGATGTGGCAGGCAAGAGCCGGGCTGACGCGCAGGGCGAATAGGGCTCAGGCAGGGGCTCATGCCACTGGTTTCTTGCACCAGAGGCGAAGCAAGGGGCACAGCCCTCGCACCCCTGCCCAAAGGGTGCACCTGCCACTTGTTTCTTGCACCACTGGCGAAGCGAGGGGCAGACCTTTTTGACCCCCCCTGCGTATCGGGGCCAGCAGGAAAGAGACCTCTTCGCGCGGCGGAGAGGTTTTTTCGTTTGGGGTTCGGGGCAGGGTGGGGTTAGCTTTTGGCTGACGTGATGCCTTGCGGCTGCGGGACACGCGGGGGCCAGCCCCCCAGTCCACCGGTTTCTTGAACCAGCGGCCTGCCCCGGAATAATTGGGCAAGTATAAAAGGCATCAGGCGGGGTGGGAGGCCCTGGCCGATGGAGGATGTGGCGACGGGTCCTGTGCAGGTCACGGTGATGCAGGCCGATTTCAGCGACCTGCGGGCGGCGCTTGCGGCAGGTTGGGCGGATGTCCTGCGGGCGCCGGCCTATGGGGCGTTTTTCTCGGTCGTCTATGTGTTGGGCGGCTGGGGTATTCTGGCGGCCCTGTCGGCCCAGGGACAGATTTGGTGGACGATCCCGGCCATGGCGGGGTTTCCGATCCTGGGACCGTTTTTGGCTTGCGGGTTCTATGAGGTGTCGCGGCGGCTGGAGGCGGGTGAGCCGCTGATCGCGTGCGCGGTGCTGGGGGTGATCTGGCGGCAGAAGGACCGGCAGATCCCCTCGATGGCGGCGGTGGTCGTGGTGTTCTTTCTGTTCTGGAACTTCCTCAGCCATATCACCTTTGCGCTGTTTCTGGGGACATCGACGCTGACCAATGTGTCGTCGTCCTGGGGGCTGTTCCTGACGCCCGAGGGGCTGGCGATGTTGGGCTTCGGGACCCTGCTGGGGGCGGTCATCGCCTTTGTGCTGTTTGGGTTGACGGTGGTCAGCCTGCCCTTGCTGTTGGACCGCGAGGTGGATTTCATCACCGCGATGATCACCTCGATGCGCTGCGTGACGGCCTCGCCGCTGGTGATGCTGGTCTGGGGGGCGATGATCGCCTTGGGGCTGGGCCTGGGGATGCTGACGGGGTTCCTGGGGCTGTTCGTGGTGCTGCCGTTGTTCGGGCATGGCTCCTGGCATCTTTATCGGCGGCTGGTCGTCTGAGCCCCGCCTTTGCCGCAGCCTGGACCAGACGCCCGCCCCAAGACTGTCCCCCTGCGGCCCTTTGCGATTCTGTGGCCTGGCGCGATGCGGCAGCATCGCGCCACCTCCCATTGGAGGGCTGCGGGCAAAGCCCGCAGCCCTCCAATGGGACCCCGTTCCTCCGACTGTCCGGTCAGCGGGCTTCGCCCGCAGCCCAGCCAGTCGGACCCGGGCGGCGCGGGCAAAGCCCGCGCCGCCCCCTCCCATGGGTTTCCCCTCGGGCTTCGCCCGACGGGAAACCCATGGGACCGCGCTCCTTCGGGGAAAGGATAAGGCCGCCGAGACTGGCAGCCTTTGCGCCGTGAAAATGAAAAGGGCCCCGAAACCGGAGCCCTTGGGACCATCTGGCAAAAGGGGGTCGTTTAGACGCCTTCGCCCGAAACCGGCGGCGGCAGGGCCCCGCGCGAGGTCGCCAGCGGGTCTTCCTGACGCTGGACCGAGCCTTCGAAATGCGCGCCCGATTCGATGGCGATCGTCTTGTGGATGATGTCGCCTTCGACCCGCGCGGTCGAGGTCAGGCGGACCTTCAGGCCCCGCACGCGACCGATCACGCGGCCATTGACCACGATGTCATCGGCGACGATCTCGCCGCGGATCGTGGCGCTTTCGCCCACGGTCAGCAGATGGGCGCGGATATCGCCCTCGACCGTGCCTTCGACCTGGATATCGCCCGAGGTCTTCAGGTTGCCGACCACCGTCAGGTCGGCCGACAGGATCGAGGCCCCCACCTTGCCGCGGGGTGCGGCAGGCGTGTAGTCCGTCGCGGGTTTTGTCATCGGGGCCTCCGGTGCCTTGGGTTTATCTCCCTCGCCCTTGGGTCCGGGTTCATTGATGCGACTCTTAGAAAACATCTCTCGCAGCCCTTATGAAGGTCATCGGATTGACGGCGGTCCCGCTGAGGCGGACCTCGTAGTGAAGGTGAGTGCCGGTGGACCGGCCCGAGTTGCCCATATCACCGATTTTTTCGCCGCGCGATACCTTTTGACCGACAGAAACGCCGATCTCCGACAGGTGTCCATAGCGGGTCTCGATGCCAAAGGCATGTTTGATCTTGATCAGCCGGCCATAGCCCGATTCCCAGCCGGCATAGGTGACGGTTCCATCGGCCGTGGCATAGATCGGATCGCCATAATCGCCGGCAAGGTCCTGGCCCTCATGCATCTTGTGGCGGCCATTGATCGGGTCATTGCGCCCGCCGAAGCCCGAGGTCATGCGGAACGAGGTCTTGACCGGCAAGCCCAGCGGCACCTTGAACGCCGCCATCCGGTAGGTGTTCAGCGTATCCATGCTGGCCAGAATCGCATTGGCCCGCGTCTCGTCGGGACTGCCCGACAGGCCCATGGTCGACAGCTTGATCGGCACCAGCGGACCGCCCTGGCCCGAATAGCCCGAGCGCACCGCGGAAATCAGGTCATCGGGGTTCAGGCCCGCCGCTTCGAACATCTTCTCCAGGGGCTCGACCGAGACGGTCAGCGCTTCTTCCAGCTTGGCAAAGATGATGGCGTTGCGCGCCTCGACCTCGGCCTTGGCCTTGGCGACCTCGGCGGTTTTCGCTTCGGCCTTGGCGA
Source organism: Stagnihabitans lacustris (assembly GCF_025950525.1). Classification (GTDB taxonomy): domain Bacteria; phylum Pseudomonadota; class Alphaproteobacteria; order Rhodobacterales; family Rhodobacteraceae; genus Stagnihabitans. Next base: position 43,534 of record NZ_JAPDGS010000011.1, read on the forward strand.
CCTCTCCGGCCATGCCGTCGCGGTCGCGGGCGGCGGCGGTCAGGGCCTCGGTCATCAGGTCGACGGTCTGGGCCAAGTCCTCGGCCTGCAGGGCAGGGCCCTGGACCGTGCCCGCCAGCGCCGCCACTTCGGCCCGGGCGGCGTCGCGCTCGCCAATGGTGCGGCGCAAGGTGTTCTGAATGACGTCGATCCCGGTTTCCAACTCGCGCAAGCGGGTTTCCGAGGCCAAAAGCCGCTCTTGCATGGCCGAAACCTGCTGCAGCGCCAGGTTAAAGCGCGCCTGGGCGCCAGCGGCCTCGGTCACGCGCAAATCCCGGTCGGCCGAAAGCGCCTCAAGCCGTTCCGCAAAGACTTCGGTCTGGCTGGCGACCTGGTCGCGGCTGTTGGCCTGGCCCAGCATGTCGACGATCAGCAGGGCAGAGGCGACCATCATCCAGCCCGTGGCCAGAACGCCAATCATCAGCCCCATGGCCTGGGTCACGGGGCGCAGGCGGACGAATCGCGTGGCCGTGTCAGATTTAAGGAACAGCCTTTGCTCGGGGAACCACGGTTCCAGGGCGAGGTTGAGGCGAAAGGCGAAACGTTGAAGCACGTCGTCCGGTTCCTTGGGTCAGGGCTTTTCCTTGGCTAGCCTTGTGGGGCGCAGGTTTCAACCATGGCGCCAGGCAGGGGGCGCGCGCTTTGCGGGAATCCGCTGAAAGGCGTCCTGCCAAAGGACCCCAAGCCCCCTTTGGTCGCGCCCTGCCGACGCAAGGCAATTCAGCCCCCTTGGCCTCGCGCCTCGACCAGCGGCCAATAGAAATCCGGCGGCAGCCCGGCATCGGCGCGCTTTTCCTCGTTGAACGGCGGCTTCAGCGATCCGTGGAAATAACGCCGGACGAGGTCGTGAAAGACCTCCTTCGGGTCGGTCCCCTCCCGCCCGCACAGCCAGTTGAACCATTTCGACCCATAGGCGACATGGGAGACCTCTTCGGCATAGATCACCTGCAAGGCCGCCACCGCCCCGGCCTCGCCCGCCCCCTGGAACAGCGCGATCATGCCCGGAGTCACGTCCAGCCCCCGCGCCTCCAGCACCATGGGCACCACCGCAAGCCGCGCCTGCAGATCGCCCATCGTATCCTCGGCCGCGCGCCACATCCCGGCATGGGCAGGCAGGGCGCCGTAATGTGACCCCATGGCCGCAAGGCAGTCGCACAGCATCAGGAAATGCCGACACTCGTCATCTGCCGCCCGGACCCAGTCGTCGTAAAACCCCAAAGGCATGGGCTGATCGCAAAACCGCGCGATGATGTCCCAATGCAGATCGACCGCGTTCAGCTCGATATGGGCCACGGCATGCAACATGGCCTGCCGCCCCGCCAGACTGCCCGGCTTGCGGCGCGGCACGTCGCGCGGGTCCAAAAGCTCCGGCGCCGCAGGCCGCGCGGGCTGCAAAGGCGGCTCCGCCCGCCCCACGGCCAAAGGCACCCCCGCGGCACGAGACGCCAACCAGGCCGCCGCATGCGCGCGCCCCAAGCTGACCTTCTGCAAGGCATCCCCGCAGGTCAGCACTTCGACCGCCATTTCCGCCAAAGTCAAAGCCATGCGCCACCTCCCCCCGCCCTATCGCATCTGCGCCGGACCCCGGGCAAGCGTGTCTCATTCATCTTTTCACAAATATCCCGGGGGAGGTCTGGAGGGGGCAGCGCCCCCTCCAGCGCTGTCCGCAAGACCTAGCCCTTGACGGCGGCCAGAACCTCGGCCGCGTGTCCCTTGACCTTCTCGACCCGCCAGATCGCGCCCAGGGTGCCATCCGCCTCGATCAGAAAGGTCGTGCGCAAGACGCCCACCACTTGCTTGCCAAAGAAGATCTTCTCGCCATAAGCGCCCCAATCCTCCATCACATGACCGTCCTTGTCCGACAGCAACGCCATGCCAAGCCCCTGCTTGGCCGCAAACTTGCGGTGCTTTTCCACCCCGTCCTTTGACAGGCCCAGCACCGTAACCCCGGCGGCCTGGAACGCGGGCAAGAGCGCCTGGAACTCCATGATCTCGTTGGTGCAAGAGGGCGTGCCATCGGCGCCATAGGTGAACAGCACCACCCGCCCGCCCCGCAAGGCCTGCAGCGTGACCGCGCTGCCATCCTCGCGCAGAAGGGTGAAATCGGGGGCGGGCTGGCCTGCAACGAGGGTCTGGGTCATCCGAAGGGCTCCTTTGTGGCCTCTGCGGGCAAAATCCCGCCTTTCCTTGGCGTTCTAGTTGCCTTGGGCCAAAGATAAAGGCATGCCGGGAAAAATCTGACCCGCAATTCGGGCAAACCAGACTTCGGGCACAGCAGACTTCGGGCAAAGCGGACATCGGGCAAACCAGGATGACAGGTCCCAAGGACAAAGCTGCGGGCAACAGCGCCCCCCTGGTGCTTGCGCCAGAGCAACGCCTTGTCCCGGGCCCGGACACCCGTTCCCCCGCCGATTCCCACCTGGACGCTGCCCCCGACACTCTGGCCCCCGACATTCTGGCACCTGACCAAGCCGCCCCCACCAAGGCGGAGCGGCGCAAGGGGGAGCGTCGGCAAAGCGCGTCCCCCGCCCCGCTCCACGAGCGCCGCCGCAAGGACCGCCGCCACCGCTCTGGCCTGGGGGGACGGCTGGTGTTCCTGGCGCTGGTGGCCATCCTGGGTCTTGGCCTTCTGGCGCTGAACGGGCGGACCATTCCGCTGCCGGTCTGGGTCGTGGTCGAGATCGAAAAGCGCCTGAACGATTCGCTGGCCAAGGTCCTGCCGCAGAATGCCGCCGCGGTGGGGGGGATCACCCTGACCATCGGCACCGACTGGACGCCCGTGCTGGACATCGAGGACCTGTCGCTGTTGCAGCCCTCGGGTCAGACGCTGTTGACCCTGCCGGAAACCCATCTGGCGCTGGACCCGGGCAGTCTGCTGCACGGCGTGATCCAGCCGCAAAGCCTGCGGATCGTGGGCGCGCGGCTGGCGATCCGGCGCGACCGGGACGGGCGGCTGGACCTGGATCTGGGCAACCAGACGTCGACCGCTCAGACCCCGGGCCCCGGGCTGGACAGCCCCGCCCAGGCCTTTGCCCTGCTGGACGCGGCCTTTGCCCAGCCTGCCTTCGCCAAACTGACCCGGATCGAGGCCGAGGCGCTAAGCCTGACCCTGACCGATCAGCGCCTTGGCAAGACCTGGACGGTGGGCGATGGCCGGCTTTCGGTCGACAATGGCCCGAAAGAGCTTGCGGCTCAGCTGGCCATGACGCTGGTCACGGGGGGCCAGGGGTCTTCTCAGGCGGTGCTGACGGCGGTTCTGGCCAAGGGGAGCCAATCGGCGCGGCTTTCGGCCGAGGTGACGCAGGTTTCGGCCGCGGACCTCGCCTCGGGGGCGCCGGCGCTGGCCTGGCTGGGGGTGCTGGATGCGCCGATCTCGGGGCGGCTGGCGACGACGATCGGGCCTGCGGGCGTCACCGCGCTGGAAGGGCGGCTGGACATCGGCGCGGGCGCCCTGCGCCCCACGCCCGCCACGACCCCCGTGGCCTTTGACCGCGCCAGCCTGGGCCTGGGCTTTGATCCTGCGGCCGGGCGCATCCTTTTGACCGACCTGTCCTTGCAAAGCCGCAGCCTGCGCCTGACGGCCAAGGGTCAGGCCTATATGATCGACGACCAGGGCCAGCGCGCCACGGGGCCCCTGTCAGCGCGCATCCCCGCGGCCTTTCTGGGGCAATTGTCGATCCAGGACCTGTCGGTCGATCCCGATGGCCTGTTCGAGGCCCCGGTGCAGTTCAGCCAGGGCGCGGTGGATGTCCGCCTGAAGCTGGACCCTTTCACGCTGGACATCGGCCAATTCACCCTGGCCGAGGCGGGCGACACCCTCAGCCTGAAAGGCCGCATCAGCGCCTCGCCCAAGGGGTGGACCACGGCCATCGACCTGGACCTGAACCGCATCTCACGCGACAGGCTTTTGGCGATCTGGCCCCTGCGGCTGGTGCCGGGCACCAGGTCCTGGGTCGAGGGCAACATCCGCAACGCCCTGCTGAAAGACCTGAAGGCCGGCCTGCGCCTGGCGCCGGGCCAAGAGCCGCGGGCGGAAATCGCCTATGCCTTTTCCGAGGCCGAATTGCGCTTCATGCCCAAGATGCCGCCGGTGACGGGGGCCGAGGGCTATTCGACGATCCAGGGCCGGACCTATACGCTGGTCGTGACCAAGGGCACCTTGACCCCCCCCGAGGGCGGGCGGCTGGATGTCGCGGGCACCGTCTTTGCCGTGCCGGACATCACGCTGAAGCCGGCCAGCGCCGATATCGCCTTGCGGGTGCGCGGGCCGCTGACCGCGACGCTGTCCTTGCTGGATCAGCCGCCGTTGTCCTATCTGCGCAAGGCGGGTCAGCCGGTGGACCTTGGCGCGGGCGAGGTCGATCTTGCCGCCCGCATCCAGTTCCCGCTGATTGCCCGCGTCTTGCAAGAGCATGTGACGTTGGATGTCCGCGCCGTGGTGCGGGATTTCGTCTCGGACAAGCTGATCAAGGGCCACCGTGTCACGGCGCCCGCGCTGGATGTGCATGTGACCTCGACCGATCTGACCATCACGGGGAAGGGCCGCGTCGGCGCCGTGCCCTTTGACATGGTCCTGACGCAAGAGATCCCGCAACAGCCGCTGTCGCCGCGCCAGGTGGCCTTGGCGGCCAAGGTCCCGGCCTCGATGCCGATCTATCCCGATCCGGTGCCGCCCAAGCCCACGCTGATTTCCGCGACGGTGACGCTGTCGCCCGCGGCGGTCAGCGAATTCCGCCTGGGCCTGCCGAAATCGGCGGTGGCGGGCGAGGGTCCGGCTCGGGTCGATGTGACCTTGATGCGGGGCCAGCCGGGGCGTCTGATCCTGACATCAGAGCTGGCGGGCCTGACCCTGGCCATCCCGGAGCTGGGGTGGCGCAAGGGGGCCAAGACCAAGGGTGCGCTGCGGGCCGAGGTGACTTTGGGCGCCGTGCCGCGGGTCGATGTGCTGCAATTGGACGCGCCGGGGCTTGCGGCGCGGGGGCGTGTCACCCTGCGGCCGGACGGGCTGTTGGACCTCGCGCGCTTTGACGAGGTCAAGATGGGCGCCTGGCTGGAGGGCGCGTTGGACATCCGCGGTCAGGGCAAGAACCCGGTGGACTTTGCCCTGACCTCGGGCAGCATCGACCTGCGCAAATTCCCGCAGGACCGCGGCGGGCAGGGCGGACCAGGGACGAACCGGATCACGGCTGACCTGTCGTCGCTGCGAGTGTCAGAGGGGATCAGGCTGCAACCCTTCCGCGGCGAGTTCACCTTGCGTGGCGGGTTCAACGGCACCTTTCAGGGCCGGGTGAACGGCGCGGCGCCTGTGACGGGCACCGTCGTGCCCACCGCCCATGGCTCTGCCGTGCGGATCGAGGCCGGGGACGCGGGCGCGGTGGCCCGGGACGCGGGCCTGTTCGCCTCGGCCTATGGCGGGGGGATGACGCTGTCCCTTGTGCCGCAAGCCGCCGTCGGGGTCTATGATGGCACCTTGCGCATCGACCAGGTCCGGGTGCGGTATGGGTCCTTCATGGCGGACCTGCTGTCGGCCATCTCGGTCGTGGGGCTGTTGGAACAACTGGGCGGCGAGGGCATCCTTTTCGACCGCGCCGAGGGCAGCTTTCTGCTGACCCCCGATGTGATCGAGGTCCGCCGCGGCTCGGCCATCGGCCTGTCGATGGGGGTCTCGCTTGAGGGTCTTTACCGCCAGGACGCGCAGGCCTTTGACATGCGCGGCGTCGTGTCGCCCATCTATCTGTTGAACGGCATCGGCGCCGTCCTGACCCGCAAGGGCGAGGGGCTGTTCGGCTTTGCCTATACATTGCGCGGAACGGCTGGCGACCCTCAGGTCAGCGTGAACCCGCTTTCGATCCTGACCCCGGGGATGTTCCGCGAAATCTTCCGCGCCCCCGCTCCACAAGGAAATGGCGGATGAACCTGTCCGATTTCGACTTTGACTTGCCCGAGGCGCTGATTGCGACAAGGCCCATGACCCCGCGGTCGGATGCGCGGCTTTTGGTGGTGCAGGGGGCGGCGATGCGCGATGCTTTCGTGCGCGACCTGGTCGATGTCTTTCGCCCCGGCGACCGGCTGGTCTTGAACAACACCAAGGTGATCCCGGCGCGGCTGTCTGGCACGCGGGCCCGTGGCGATGCGGTGGCCAAGGTGGAAATCACCCTGCTGGAGCCGCGCGCGACTGGCTGGCGGGCGCTGGCCAAACCCCTGCGCAAGGTGAATATGGGCGAGGTGATCCGGTTCTCGGACAGGCTTTCGGCCCAGGTTGCGGAAAAGTCGGAAACCGACCTGGTGCTGGCCTTCAACCTGGTGGGGGATGACTTTGACGCGGCCCTGGCCGAGGCCGGGCAAATGCCGCTGCCGCCCTATATCGCGGCCAAGCGCGCCCCCGATGCGCAGGATATGACCGACTACCAGACCGTCTTTGCCCGCCATTCCGGCGCGGTGGCCGCCCCCACGGCCTCCTTGCATTTCGAACCCTGGCTCTTGCAGGCCCTAGCCGACAAGGGCGTGACCTTTACCGAAGTGACGCTGCATGTCGGGGCGGGGACGTTTTTGCCGGTCAAGGTGCAGGATGTGACGACCCACAAGATGCACGCCGAATGGGGCGAAGTCACCGAGGCGGCCGCGGCCGAGATCAACGCGACCCGTGCCGCGGGCGGTCGCGTGATCCCAGTGGGGACAACGGCGCTGCGGCTGATCGAAAGCGCCGCCGTGACCGGTCAGGTGGAACCTTGGCGCGGGCCGACCGACATCTTCATCTATCCGGGCTATCGCTGGCGCGTGACCTCTGGCCTGATGACGAATTTTCACCTGCCCAAGTCGACCCTGTTGATGCTGGTGTCGGCTCTGATGGGCAAAGAGGTGATGGACCGCGTCTATGCCCATGCGGTCGCCACGGGCTATCGGTTCTTTTCCTATGGCGATGCCTCGGTGCTGTTTCCGACTTCGCAAACTGACTGAAAAACGGGCGAAATGCCGGCGAATCGCGGGGGTTTTGTTAACCAAACCTCGTTAGGCTTTCCCCAGATATGGAGGAAGCCATGACGTCTCCCGAGCCCAGCTTTCGCGAAAGTGTCGATCTGATGTTTGACCGGGCCTCGGCCCATCTGGACCTGTCGCCGGGTTTGGCCGCCAAGATCAAGGTCTGCAACTCTACCTATACGGTGCGGTTTGGCGTGCGATTGCGCGGCGAAATCAAGACATTCACCGGTTACAGGTCGGTCCATTCCGAACATATGGAACCGGTGAAGGGCGGCATCCGCTATGCGCTGTCGGTCCATCAGGACGAGGTCGAGGCGCTGGCGGCCCTGATGACCTATAAATGCGCGCTGGTCGAAACGCCTTTTGGCGGGTCCAAAGGCGGGCTGTGCATCGACCCCCGCGCCTGGGACGAACACGAGCTGGAACAGATCACGCGGCGCTTTGCCTATGAGCTGATCAAGCGCGACCTGATCCATCCGGCCCAGAATGTGCCGGCGCCTGACATGGGGACCGGAGAGCGTGAGATGGCCTGGATCGCCGACCAATATGCCCGGATGAACACGACCGATATCAACGCCAAGGCCTGTGTGACCGGGAAACCGCCCCATGCCGGCGGGATCAAGGGCCGGGTCGAGGCGACGGGCCGCGGCGTGCAATATGCGCTGCGCGAGTTCTTTCGGTATAAGGACGACGTGGCGCGGGCGGGGCTTTCGGGAACGCTGGACGGCAAAAGGGTTGTGGTTCAGGGGCTTGGGAACGTCGGCTATCACGCGGCCAAGTTCCTGGCCGAAGAGGACGGCTGCAAGGTCATCGCGGTGGCCGAACGCGACGGTGCCGTGGTCAACGAAGCCGGCGTCGATATCGAGGCGCTGAAGGCCCATCTGGGGGAAACCAAGGGCTCGGTCCAGGGGTTCACCGGCGGGCGGATCATCGACAGCGCCTTGGCCTTGGAACTGGCCTGCGACATCCTGATCCCCGCCGCGATGGAGGGGGTGATCCACAAGGGCAACGCCGCCCGCATCCAGGCGCCCCTGATACTGGAAGCTGCGAATGGCCCCATCACCTTTGGCGCCGACGAGATCTTGCGCGCCAAGGGCGTGGTCATCATCCCCGACCTTTACGCCAATGCCGGCGGTGTGACGGTCAGCTATTTCGAATGGGTCAAGAACCTGTCCCACATCCGCTTCGGCCGGATGCAGCGCCGCGCCGAAGAGGCCCGAAGCCGCCTTTTGGTCGAGGAGCTGGAGCGGCTCTCCTCGGATCAGGGCCTGGGCTGGTCGCTGGCCCCCGGCTTCAAAAGTCAGTTCCTGGAGGGCTCGGACGAATTGGCGCTGGTGCGCTCGGGTCTGGATGACACGATGCGCGGGGCTTACCAGTCGATGCGCAAGGAATGGTATGAACGCCCCGGCATCGACCTGCGTGTGGCGGCCTATATCGTGTCCATCGGCCGGGTGGCGCAGACCTATCGCAGCAAGGGGCTGTAGGTCCGCAAGGCTTTGCGGCTCTGTCAAGCAAAGCCTCGCGGCTTGGCAGGACCGGGGGCGCCGAACCCTGCCGCGCAGAGTTCGACGCCCCGGCCGCCAAGTGACCCCGCCGCCAAGTGACCCGGCCTCAAGTGCCCCGGCCGTCTGCTGACAGGTTCTGTCAGCAGGCCCTTGGTATCTCCGTGACAAAGGAGACCCATGATGACCCTGCTTTTCCCCTCGCCCATCGCCCCGCCGCGCCACTGGATCGCGGTGGCTTCGGCCAACCATGTCGCCCGTGGCGTGCAAGGCGGCTTTGCCCAGACCTGCCACGGCAAGGCCGCGCCCCTGCGCCGCGCCCGCCCGGGCGATACGGTGATCTATTACGCCCCGACCGAGACCTTCGGGCAGCGCGACAAGTGCCAAGCCTTTGTCGCCTATGGCCATTTCACCGGCGAGGTCTACCAGGCCCACCTGGGCGGCTTTGACCCCCACCGCCGCGACGTCACCTGGACCCAAGCCCAACGCGCGCCCATTGCCCCCCTCTTGCCACATCTGAGCTTTACCTCGGGCAAGGCCAACTGGGGCGCGCCCTTCCGCTGGGGCTTTTTCGAAGTCCCGGCTCACGACCGCGCGATCATCGCCGAAGCCATGGGGGTTGCGGCCCATTCGCGACATGATCTGTCGCAAGCTTGGCAGGAAAGCGCGCCAAGACCTTGAATAAGGGGCCAAAGCCTGCATCATGTGCAGAAAACGAGGTCCGTCATGCGTTATTCCGGCTGGAAGGTCATCACCGAAGGGCTGAGGGGAAACCTCGGCTGGACGCGGGCCTGGCGCGATCCGGCGCCCAAGGCGGAGTATGACGCGATCATCATCGGCGGCGGCGGCCATGGTCTGGCCACGGCCTATTACCTGGCGAAAAACCACGGGCTGACCAATATCGCGGTGCTGGAAAAGGGCTATCTTGGCGGCGGCAATGTCGGGCGCAACACGACCATCGTGCGGGCGAACTACTTCCTGCCGGGGAACAGTGAATTCTACTCCCATTCGCTAAAGCTCTGGGAGGGGCTGGAACCCGAGCTGAACTACAACGTCATGCATTCTCAGCGCGGCCATATCATCCTGTTTCACTCGGACGGCCAGCGCGATGCGGCGGCGCGGCGCGGCAATGCGATCGTGAACCAGGGCGATGATGCAGAACTCCTCTCGGTGCCCCAGCTGAAAGAGATGATGCCCTACCTGGATTACGCCCAGACCCGCTTTCCGATCTATGGCGGGCTGATCCAAAAGCGTGCCGGCACGGCGCGTCATGATGCGGTGGCCTGGGGCTTTGCCCGCGCCGCCGATCAGCGCGGCGTCGACCTGATCCAGAATTGCGAAGTGACCGGCATCGACATCGTCGACGGCAAAGTCACCGGCGTGCAGACCACCCGCGGCCCGATCCGCGCCAAGAAGGTCGGCATGGCGGTGGCCGGCCGCTCCAGCCAGGTGGCCGCCATGGCGGGCATGCGCCTGCCGATCGAAAGCCACGTGCTACAGGCCTTCGTGACCGAGGGCCTGAAACCGGTCATCGACAATGTCATCAGCTATGGCATGGGCCATTTCTACATCAGCCAATCCGACAAGGGCGGTTTGGTCTTTGGCGGCGACATCGACATGTATGCCAGCTATGCCGCGCGCGGCAATCTGCCCATGGTCGAACATGTGATGGAGGCGGGCATGACGCTGATGCCGATGCTGGCCCGCGCCAAGGTCCTCCGCTCTTGGGGCGGGATCATGGACATGACGCCCGACGGGTCGCCCATCATCGACAAGACCCATATCGAGGGGCTTTTCGTCGACGCCGGCTGGAACTACGGCGGCTTCAAGGCCACGCCGGCCTCGGGCTGGTGCATGGCCCATCTGATGGCCACCGGCCAAAGCCACGACACGGCCCGCCGCTTCCGCCTGGACCGCTTCCGCACCGGCCATGTGATCGACGAAGAAGGCACCGGCAGCCAACATAACCTGCACTAGGGGGGATAACCTGATGCGTCCCCCTTTCCACACCGTCGCAGCCTCCGGCGGGGATATTTATGAACAGATGAACAGGGGCGGCGCGCCTGATGTCATCTTTTCGAAAATATCCCGGGGTGAGGCGAAGCCGAGGGGCAGCGCCCCTTTCTTTTCGGAGGCCAAACCATGCGCCTGACCTGTCCGCTTTGCGGCGACCGCGACCGCCGCGAGTTCTATTACGCCGGCACCGAAGATACCCTCTCCCGCCCCGGCCCCGAGGCCGCGCCAGAGGCCTGGGATGACATGCTTTACCTGCGCACCAACCCGGCCGGGGTGACGCGCGACCTGTGGTATCACGAAGCCGGCTGCGGCCTTTGGCTTGTGGTCACGCGCAACACCGTGACCCATGAGGTGCTGGCCACCGAAGGCGTCGCAGACCGCAAAGGAGCCCCCAAATGAGGCCCGAACCGTTCAGACTGGCCGCCAAGGGTCTGATTGACCGCACCAAACCGCTGAATTTCACCTTTGACGGCCGGCGCTACCAGGGCTTTCAGGGCGACACGCTGGCCTCGGCACTCCTGGCCAATGGGGTCAGGCTGGTCGGTCGGTCCTTCAAGTATCACCGGCCTCGGGGGCTTTTGACCGCAGGCCCCGAAGAGCCCAATGCCATGGTCGAGGTGCTGGACCCCGGTTCCGCGCTTCAGACCCCCAACACCCGCGCCACGGTGCAAGAGCTTTATGACGGCTTGGCGGCGCGCAGCCAGAATCGCCTTGGCACCCTGCGCTTTGACCTTTTGTCGGTGAACGACTACCTCGCGCCGTTTCTAAGTGCCGGCTTTTATTACAAGACCTTCATGTGGCCGCGCCCCTTCTGGGAGGCGATCTATGAGCCGATCATCCGCCGCGCCGCAGGTCTTGGCACGCTGAAACCCCTGAACGAGACGCAGGATTACGAAAAGGCCTTTGCCTATTGCGACCTTCTGGTCGTGGGCTCTGGTCCTGCGGGGCTGATGGCCGCCCTGACCGCGGCGCGGTCGGGCGCCGACGTGATCTTGACCGAGCAGGACACCGCCCCCGGCGGGCGGCTTTTGTCGCAGGATGGTCAGGTCGATCCGGCCTGGGTCAAGTCCACCTTGGCCGAGCTTGCCTCCCTTGGCGTGCGGATCATGACCCGCACCACGGTCATCGGCGCCTATGACCAGGGCACTTATGGCGCGGTCGAGCGGGTTGGCCTGCATCTGACGCCGCAAAAGCACCTGCCGCGGGAATGTTTCTGGCGCATCCATGCCCGCCAAGCCGTCATGGCGACCGGCGCGCTGGAGCGTCCGGTGGCTTTCGTGAACAACGACCGGCCCGGCATCATGCTGGCCTCGGCCGGGCAAAGCTATCTGCACCGCTATGGGGTCTCTCCAGGGCAAAAGGTCACGCTCTTTGCCACCAATGACCATGCCCGCACGGTCGCCCGGCAGATGAAGGCTGACGGGGTGAATGTCGTGGCGCTTCTTGACAGCCGTCCCGATGCCTCCACGCTGGAGGACTTCCCGGTCCATCTGAATGCAAAGATCACCGATACCGCGGGCCGCCATGCGCTGAAGGCGATTTCCGGCAGCCATCACGGCGGCGATTTCCAGATCGAGACCGATTGCCTGCTGGTTTCGGGTGGCTGGAACCCGACTCTGGCGCTGGCTTGTCATCAGAACGCAAGGCCCGCATGGCGCGAGGATATCGCGGCCTTTGTGCCGCGTCCCGGCATGGTTCCGGGGCTGCACGCCGCCGGTGCCGCCAATGGCGCCTTTTCGACCCATGGCGCGCTTTCCGAAGGCCGCGCTGCCGCCGAAGCCGCGCTGGGCGCGCTTGGGATCACGCCGAAAAGCCCCGACCTGCCCCAGGCCGAGGATGCGCCCTATCGCCTCACCCCCCTTTGGCAGATCCCGGGCCAAGGCCGCGCCTGGCTGGACTTTGCCAATGACGTGACGGTCAAGGATGTGAAGCTTTCGGCGCAAGAAGGTTACACCTCGGTCGAGCATATGAAGCGTTACACGACCCAGGGCATGGCCCCCGATCAGGGCAAGAACTCCAACGTTGGCGCCCTGGCCGTGCTGGCCGATGCGACCGGGCGTTCAATCCCCGAGACCGGGACCACGACCTTCCGCGCGCCCTTTGCGCCGGTGTCCATCGGGGTTCTGGGGGCGGGCGGGCAGGGCAAGGGCTTTGCACCGCAGCGGTTTTTGACCTCGGACCAGGCCTCGCGCGATCGTGGTGCGCCGATGATCGAGGCGGGGCTTTGGTATCGCCCGTCTTATTTCCCGAAACCCGGCGAGACCGACTGGCGGACCGCCTGCAACCGCGAGGTGCTGATGGTGCGCGGTTCGGTGGGGGTCAGCGATGTGTCCACCCTGGGCAAGATCGACATCCAGGGCGCAGATGCCGGGCGCTTCCTGGACCTGGTCTATACCAACACGTTTTCGACCCTGCCGGTGGGGCGGGTGCGTTATGGGCTGATGTTGCGCGAAGACGGGTTCGTCATGGATGACGGCACGACAGCGCGGTTGGGCCCGGATCACTACCTGACCACCACCACCACCGCCGCGGCGGGCCAGGTCATGCGGCATCTGGATTTCGTGCATCAGGCCTATTGCGCCGATTGGGATGTTCGCTTCATCTCGGTCACGGAATCCTGGGCGCAATTCGCGGTGGCGGGGCCTATGGCCAAGATGCTGCTGAACGCGCTTTTGGACGAGAAACTGGGCGATTTCCCCTTCATGTCCTGCGGCCCCGTGTCCATCGAAGGCGTCAGGGCGCGGCTGTTCCGCATCTCGTTCAGTGGCGAAGAGGGCTATGAGATCGCCGTGCCGACCCCTTACGGCGAAAGCCTGTTCCGCGACCTGACCGCCAAGGCAGAGACCCTGGGCGGCGGGCTTTACGGGATGGAGGCCTTGAACGTCCTGCGCATCGAAAAGGGCTTCATCACCCATGCCGAGATCCATGGCCGCGTCACGGCCTTTGACATCGGCATGGAGAAGATGATCGGAAAGAAGGACTGCATCGGCAAGGCGCAGGCCGCGCGGCCGGGTCTGGTGGGGCCGGACCGCGAGCAGCTGGTGGGCCTGCGCCCTCTGGTGCAAACCGAAATCGCCTCGGGCGGGCATCTGTTCAATCCGGGCGACCGCGTCGAACGGGTGAATGATCAGGGCTATGTCACCTCGGTCTGCTGGTCGCCGGTTCTGGGGTCCTGGCTGGGCCTGGCCTTCCTGAAAGATGGCCGCGCGCGGCATGGCCAACAGATCCGCCTGGTCGATCACATGCGCAAGCTGGACGTGCTGTGTGAAGTCACCGACCCGGTCTTCCTTGATCCGAAAGGAGAGAAACTCCGTGCGTGAACTTTTCGCCAAGACCGCCCTGCAGGGGCAAAAGCCGCTGACCCAGGCGGGCGTGACCCTGTCGGAGGAGGTCCTTGGGGCCATTACCTCGGTCGCCTGCTTTCCGGGCAAACGTGACCTTGTGGCGGCGCAGCTGGGCGGCTTTCCCACGCCGAACCGCCGGGAGGGCAACTTGCTTTGGACCGGCCCGGAACAGGCCTTCCTTTTGGGCGCGGCGCCCGACCTGACGGGCCTGGCCGCCACGACGGATCAGACCGGCGGCTGGGCGGCCTTGCGGCTGGTGGGGGCGGTGGACCCGGTTCTGGCCCGGCTTTTCCCGATCGACCCAAGGACCCTGACCGAGGGCGCCTGCCTGCGCACGCCGCTTGGCCATATGAACGCGGTTCTGACGCGGGACGGGCAGGGCGTGTTGATCCTGGTCTTCCGGTCGATGGCGCGCACGGCCTGGGACGAAATCGCGCATGTGATGGCGATGCTGCAAGCCCGCGAGGGCATCGCAGGCTGACAGCCCCGGGGAGGCGCTGCCTCCCCGGACCCCACCGGGATATTTTTGAAAAGATGAAATCGGGGGCGCGGCTCTTGTCATTCATCTTTTCACAAATATCCCGGGGGGAGCCGAAGGCGGGGGGCAGCGCCCCCCATCCACCGCTGGACATGGGCGCGGCACCGGCCGATAATGTGCCCATGTCATTGCCCCCCGGATTCCTTGATGAACTGCGCACCCGTGTGACGCTTTCGGCCGTCGTCGGCCGCAAGGTCACCTGGGACATGCGCAAGTCGAACCAGGGGCGCGGCGATTTCTGGGCGCCTTGCCCGTTCCATCAAGAGAAGTCGGCGTCGTTTCATGTCGATGACCGCAAGGGCTTTTATTACTGCTTTGGCTGCCAGGCGAAGGGCGATGCACTGACCTTCGTCAAGGAAAGCGAGAACCTGTCCTTCATGGAAGCCGTCGAGACCCTGGCGCGCGAAGCCGGCATGCAGATGCCAGCCCGCGATCCGGTGCAGGCGCAAAAGGCGGATCGCCGCACGCAGCTTTCGGAGGTCATGGAAGAGGCGGTCAAGTGGTTTCGCTTGCAGCTCAAGACCTCGGCTGCGGCAGAGGCGCGGGCCTATCTCGCCAAGCGGGGGCTGTCGCCTGAGGCTCAGGACCGCTGGCATATCGGTTTCGCCCCCGATGCCTGGGAGGCGCTGCATGGCGCGCTGACCGCCAAGGGCATCGCCTCGGATATGGTGATCGAGGCAGGCTTGGCCATCCGCCCAGACGAGGGCAAGGCGCGCAAGACGCCCTATGACCGCTTTCGCAACCGGATCATCTTTCCCATCCGTGACGGGCGGGGCAGGGCGATCAGTCTTGGCGGACGGGCGATGGACCCGAACGACCGGGCCAAATACCTGAATGGGCCGGAAACGGCCCTGTTCGACAAGGGGCGCAACCTGTTCAACCTTGGCCCCGCGCGCGAGGCGGTGGGCAAGGGCAAGCCGCTGGTCGTCTCTGAAGGTTATATGGATGTCATCGCCCTGTCCGAGGCCGGGTTCACTGGCGCGGTGGCCCCCCTGGGGACCGCGATCACCGAAGAGCAACTCCGGCTCATGTGGCGGATCAGCGATGAGCCGGTGATTGCGCTGGATGGCGACAAGGCGGGCATCCGGGCGGCGTTGCGGCTGATCGACCTGGCCTTGCCGCTTTTGGAGGCCGGCAAGGGCCTGCGTTTTGCCATCATGCCCGGCGGGCAGGACCCGGACGAGCTGATCAAGGCCCAGGGCGCGCCTGCCATGCAATCCGTCCTGGATCAGGCGCAACCCATGGTCAGCCTGTTGTGGAACCGCGAGATCGAGGGCAAGAGCTTTGACAGCCCCGAGCGCAAGGCCGCGCTGGACAAGACCTTGCGCGGGCTGATGAACCGCATCGCCGACCCCTCGATCCGCGCCCATTACACCGAGGAAATCCGCCGCCTGCGGGCAGCACTTTTTGGGCCCAAGGCGCGGCCCTTTCAGCCGCAGGGGCCGCGCGGCACCCCTTGGAAACGTCAGGCTCCCGACCCGGTGCCTTTGGCCGCCACGCGCGCCTCCTTGCTGGCCGGGGCCACCGACCGGGACACCGAAGAGCTGCGCGAAGCGGTGATCCTGGCCGCTCTTGCCACCCATCCCCGCCTGGTCGACCGGTTCGAATCCGACCTGGAACGGATGGACATGTCCAACCCCGCCCATGAAATCATCCGCGACGCGCTGTTGTTGCGCCATGATCCGCGCAGCCCCGCCCTTGACGCCGTGCTTGCGCGTCCCCATGTCCTGATTGCGCCCCCGGTCCGCAATAGGGAGGATACCGAACTTGCCACCCTTTGCCTTGCCGAAGAATTCGCCAAACTCGCCGCCCGCCGTGGCGCGCGCCGCGAGATCGAAGAGGCGATGGAGGATATGGACCGCCTGCCCGACGAAGGCCTGACCTGGCGTCTGACCCAGGCCGCCCAGGCCCGCCACCGCGCCGAAAACCCGCACCGCAACGACACCGCCGACCTGGGCGAGGACCGGACGGCGATGTCGAACCACCTGCAATCCCTGATCGACGGCAAGATCTGGGAAAAGAAGCGCTAAAACGACCCCTGCAACCCGGTGCCGATTCGCGATATGACAAGGAATCACCGGTATGATTCGCACCTGATTCGTCGTGCGTGATTCGTGCCGACTGACCAGCCTGACCCCTGACCTGCCCCTTTCGACGGAGCCCCCATGGCCATCAAAGACAACGACGACGTGAAGCCCGAAGGCGACGAACCCGATGTCTCGCTCGACATGAGCCAGGCAGCGGTCAAACGCATGATCGCCGAGGCGAAAGAGCGGGGTTATGTCACCTACGACCAGCTGAACGCCGTCTTGCCGCCCGATCAGGCCTCGGGCGAACAGATCGAGGATGTCATGGCGATGCTCTCCGAAATGGGGATCAACGTCGTCGACAACGAAGAGGGCGAAGAAGTCGAGGTTGAGGGCGGGGAACTGGTGGAAACCTCCACCTCGCGCGAAGTGGCCGTGGTATCGGGCACATCCGAGACCTTGGACCGCACCGATGACCCCGTGCGGATGTATCTGCGCGAGATGGGCAGCGTTGAGTTGCTGTCGCGCGAAGGCGAAATCGCCATCGCCAAGCGGATCGAGGCCGGGCGCAACACGATGATCGCCGGGCTTTGCGAAAGCCCGCTGACCTTCCAGGCCATCATCATCTGGCGGGACGAACTTCTGTCCGAAGACATCCTTCTGCGCGACGTGATCGACCTGGAGGCCACCTTTGGCCGCAGCCTGGAGGGCGAGGACGGCATCGTGGGCGCCGAGCTTGAGGGCATCGACCTGGACGCGGCCACCCCCGCCACGCCGCGCCGGTCTTCGACCGAGCCGGAACTGGACGCCGATGGCAACCCGATCTTCCGCCCCTCCGAGGATGAGGAAGACGACGAGGACGGCGCCGCCATGTCGCTGGCCGCGATGGAAGCCGCGCTGAAGCCAAAAGTGCTGGAGACGCTTGACCTGATCGCGCGCGACTACACCAAGCTGGCTGAAATGCAGCGCAAGCGCATGGAAGCCGCGATGACGGCGCAGGCGCGCTTTTCGGTGGCCGACGAGTCGGCCTATCAGAAATTGCGTAGCGAAATCGTGGTCTTGGTGAACGAACTTCACCTGCACAACAACCGGATCGAAGCGCTGATCGACCAGCTTTACGGCATCAACAAGCGCATCATGTCGATCAACTCGGGCATGGTGAAGCTGGCCGATGCCGCCCGCATCAACCGCCGCGAATTCATCGACGAATACCAGGGCTATGAGCTTGACCCCTCCTGGCTGGACCGCATGGGCCAAAAGGCCGGTCGCGGCTGGCAGACCCTGATCGAGAAGAGCCGCGCCGCCGTCGAGGATCTGCGCGGCGAGATGGCCGAAGTTGGCAAATATGTCGGCGTCGATATCAGTGAATTCCGCCGCATCGTGAACCAGGTGCAAAAGGGTGAGAAAGAAGCGCGTCAGGCCAAAAAGGAAATGGTCGAGGCGAACCTGCGTCTGGTGATCTCGATTGCCAAGAAATACACGAACCGCGGTCTGCAATTCCTTGATCTTATTCAGGAAGGCAACATCGGCCTGATGAAGGCCGTCGACAAGTTTGAATACCGTCGGGGCTATAAATTCTCGACCTATGCGACCTGGTGGATCCGTCAGGCCATCACGCGGTCGATTGCCGATCAGGCGCGCACGATCCGTATTCCCGTCCACATGATCGAGACGATCAACAAGCTGGTGCGGACGGGGCGTCAAATGCTCCACGAGATCGGCCGCGAACCGACGCCCGAAGAGCTGGCCGAAAAGCTGCAGATGCCTTTGGAAAAGGTCCGCAAGGTGATGAAAATCGCCAAGGAGCCGATTTCGCTGGAAACGCCGATTGGCGACGAGGAAGACAGCCAGCTTGGCGACTTCATCGAAGACAAGAACGCGATCCTTCCCTTGGACAGCGCCATTCAGGAGAACCTGAAGGAAACCACGACCCGCGTTCTGGCTTCGCTGACCCCGCGTGAGGAACGCGTCCTGCGGATGCGTTTCGGCATCGGCATGAACACCGATCACACGCTGGAAGAGGTGGGCCAGCAGTTCAGCGTGACCCGCGAGCGGATCCGTCAGATTGAGGCCAAAGCGCTGCGCAAGCTGAAGCACCCGAGCCGGTCGCGGAAGCTGCGGAGCTTCCTGGATCAATGAGGGGATGATGGGCAAGCCGAAGAACGAGGAACCTGGATTGGCAAGGGACGAAGACGGCCATTGGCAGAAGATCGACGAAAGATCTGGTCGCTTCATGTCTGTCCGTGACGACGGTAAACCTTACCAATCCAAACCTGCTTCCGGCGCGAGTGTCGCAACTGCAAAAGTCCTGAAAGGCGCGTCCCAAACCCATCGGGACGCGCTGATCCGCCTCAAGGATCGGTGAATGCGTCACTACCGCGTCACGCTGATGGATGTGATCGCGGCCCATGACGAGGCTTTGACCTATGGCGGCCGTCCCGGCATCCTAAACCTTGATGGGATAGAATCCGCGATAGGCCGACCTTACTCAGGCTATCATCGCAAAATCTCACAAAAGGCGGCCGCCTTGCTTGAGGCCTTGGCGCAAAACCACGGCTTCGTCGATGGCAATAAACGCACCGCTCTTTTGGCAACGCTTCTTCTGATCGGCCGCAGCGGCTATGATCTCGTCCTGGTCGGTGACGAGTGGATCGATGATGTCGTTGTCCTCGTGGCGGAAGGTCAGATGGCGTTCCCAGAGCTGGAGACGTGGTTTTCGCAGCGTCTTGTTCGCACGGGCTGAGGTTCACGCTGCGCTTGATCGCGCTGTCCCGCCCCTTCCCATCCCCGCCAAAATCCCCCATCTTGCCGGAAAACGGAGCCGCAAATGTCCCTCTTCGCCCGCCTCTTCGGCAAAGCCACCCCCAAGGCGCCCGAGCCCATCCTTCACAAGGACTGCCGCATCTTCCCCGAGCCGCAGAAGGCCCCCGGCGGCTTTCGTGTTGCGGCCCGGATCGAGAAGGACTTCGACGGCACCACCAAGACCCACAACCTGATCCGCTCGGATATCCATGCGGGCCAGGATGATGCGGTCGAGGCCTCGGTTGCCAAGGCCAAGCTTGCCATCGACCAATTGGGCGACACGATCTTTTCCTGAAGCCCAAGCGCCCTTATTCTAGCGCCGCGCGTCGCCCAGGACCATCAGCATCACGATGGCAAAAAGCGGCGAGAAGACCAGGCTGATGAACACCCATCCCAGCGCGCTGCGGCCGCGGGTTCTGGCCATGCTGATGGGCAACAGGATGCACAGCCAGAAGAAAAACAGCACAACGGCGATGGCGAAAACAACGGTCGCACCTTCGGTCAATTCGGGCCTCTGAATGAAATACCTTACCTTTGCGAAACCTAGGTATCCCACGCCCCCGCCACAAGCCCCCCACTTTGGTCGCCCTTGACCCCAAGCCCCCCTCGCAGGAACCTTGGCCCCGGAGGCCGCCATGACACCAGCCCAAGCCGATATCTCGTCCATCGACGCCGTCGAAACCCTGCTCACATCCCAAGGCTATGTTGCGGGCCGCGCGCTATCGACCGTCACCTTCCTGGCCCTGAAACTTGGCCGCCCGCTGTTTTTGGAGGGTGAGGCCGGCACCGGCAAGACCGAGATCGCCAAGACCATCGCCGCAGCCCTTGGCCGTCGCCTGATCCGCCTGCAATGCTATGAGGGGCTTGATGCGGCCTCTGCGGTCGCGGATTGGAACTTTGCCGCCCAGATGATTGCCCTGCGCCTGGCCGAGGCCCAGGGCGCGACCACGGGCCTTGACCTTTTCTCCGACCGCTTTCTGATCGAACGCCCGCTTCTGGCCGCCATGCGCCCGCAACCCGGTGGCGCGCCCGTCCTGCTGATCGACGAAATTGACCGCACCGATGAACCGTTTGAGGCCTTCTTGCTGGAGGCTTTGTCGGATTTCCAGGTGACGATCCCCGAGATCGGCACGATCCGCGCGCCAGAGCCGCCCATCGTCATCCTGACCTCGAACCGCACCCGTGAGGTGCATGACGCGCTCAAACGCCGCTGCCTGTATCATTGGGTCGACTATCCCGGCTTTGACCGCGAAATGCAGATCCTGCAAAGCCGCCTCCCCGGCCTGTCGCAAACGCTGTCGGCGCAGGTCGTGGCCTTTGTCCAACGCCTGCGCCGCGAGGACCTGTTCAAGCGTCCCGGCGTGGCGGAAACGATCGACTGGGCGAAATGCCTGCTGGCGCTGGATGCTGTGACCCTGTCTCCGGAGGTGATCGGCGACACATTGGGCGCGATCTTGAAATATCAGGACGACATTCAGCGCATCGAGGGGGCGCCGGCGAAAAAGATGCTGGAGGAGATCCGCGCCCAGCTGGAAATGGCGTGATGGAATTTGCCGACCTGACCGCGCCAGAGGACGGCAGGCTTGCGGCCAATATCACGCATTTCGCCCGGGCCCTGCGCAAGGCTGGCTTCAAGCTTGGTCCCGGTCGCGTGCTGGAGGCCATTCGCGCCGTGCAGGCCACGCCCTTCACCGGTCGCGCGGATTTCTTCTGGGTGCTGCACGCCTGCCTTGTGACCAAGCGCGAAGAGCGGGTGATTTTCGAACAGGTCTTTCGGCTGTATTGGCGCGACCCGCGCTATCTGGACCATATGATGAGCCTGATGTTGCCCCAGGTGAAGGGCAGCCATGACGACCGCAAGGCGGCCCCGGGCGAGAAACGGGCGGCGCAGTCGCTTTTGGACCTGGCGCCCAAGCCAGAGACCCCGCCCGGCGCCGAAGAATATGAGATTGACGCCTCTGCCACGGCCTCGGCTGCGGAACGGTTGCGGAGGCTGGATTTCGAACAGATGTCGGTCGAGGAAATGGCCGAGGCGCGGCGGATGCTGTCGCGCCTGACGATCCCAGTTCAGCCGCTGATCTCGCGCCGTCTGGGGCCTGGGGGGGGCGCGCGCA
This sequence comes from Stagnihabitans lacustris, assembly GCF_025950525.1. Lineage (GTDB taxonomy): Bacteria > Pseudomonadota > Alphaproteobacteria > Rhodobacterales > Rhodobacteraceae > Stagnihabitans. Next base: position 64,894 of record NZ_JAPDGS010000011.1, read on the forward strand.
TCGACCGGGTGGCGACCTTGCGCGCCGCCCTGCGTCAGGGCGACCTGATGCGGCTGCACCATGCCAAGCCGCGGGAAAGATGGCCGAACCTGGTGGCGCTGTGCGATATATCCGGGTCAATGAGCAGCTATTCCCGCATGGTGCTGCATTTCCTTCATGCGGTGATGAACGCGAAAGGCCAGGGTTGGGCGCGGGTCCATGGCTTTACCTTTGGCACGCGGCTGACCAACATCACCCGGCATCTGGCGGCGCGGGATGTCGATGTGGCGCTGGCGGCTGCGGGGGCCGAGGCGCAGGATTGGCAGGGCGGCACCCGCATCGGCGCCTGTTTGCATCAGTTCAACCAGGATTGGGGGCGGCGGGTTCTGGGGCAGGGGGCGGTTGTCCTGTTGATCACCGATGGGCTGGACCGCGACCCGCCCGAGGTGCTTTCGCGTGAGATGGCGCGGCTGCATCTGTCTTGTCGGCGGCTGATCTGGGTCAATCCTCTGCTGCGCTGGGATGGGTTCCTGCCCAAGGCCCAGGGCATCCGGGCGATGTTGCCCCATTGCGATGCCTTTCGCGCCGGCCATTCCATCGCCAGCCTGCAGGCCCTGGCCTTGGCCGTGGCCCAACCCCATGACCAGGGCGAGCGCAACCGCCTGCTCGCCCACTTGCGCGACGGTGGAAATAGGGCAGACTGACACCATGGAAAACTTCCCCGAACTGGCTTTGCAATGGCACCGCGCCGGACGTGGCGCGGTCCTGGCCACCGTGATCGAAACCTGGGGCTCGGCGCCGCGCCGGGTTGGCAGTCAGTTGGTCATCGACGGCCAGATGGCGATGGAGGGCTCTGTGTCGGGCGGCTGCGTCGAAGGCGCCGTGGTCGAAGAGGCCCTGGCCGCGCTGCAAGACGGCCGCCCCCGCGTGCTGACCTATGGCGTCAGCGACGATCAGGCCTTTGCCGTGGGGCTGGCCTGTGGCGGCACGATCCGGATTCTGGTCGAACCTGTTGCGGGGTTTCTGCCGCTGCTTCAGGACCTTGTGGCCGCCCGCGCCGCGCGTCAGCCCGTGGCCTATCAGGTGAACCTTGCCACCTTTGACCGCAGCCTGTCCGATCAGGCCGATCCGGCGCTGTTTCGCGCCGACAAATCCGGCGTCGCGGGGGATATCTTCACCCATATCCACAACCCGCCTCTGCGTCTGGTGGTGATCGGCGCGGTCCATATTGCTCAGGCGCTGGTGCCCATGGCGAGGACCTGCGGCTTTGACGTGACGGTGATCGACCCGCGTGACGCCTTTGGTGCCGAGGCCCGCTTTCCCGGCACGACCCTGTTGCAGGATTGGCCCGACGAGGCGCTGGCGGCGCTGGCCCCCGATGCCCGCACCGCGATTGTGACCCTGACCCATGATCCGAAACTGGACGACCCGGGCCTGCGGGCGGCGCTGGCCTCACCCGCTTTTTACATCGGCTGTCTGGGCTCGACCCGGACCCATGCGAAACGGCTGGAGCGTCTGCAGGGCCTGGAGACCGCCCGCCTGCGTGCCCCCGTGGGCCTGAACATCGGCGCCGCCACGCCTGCGGAAATCGCGGTCTCGATCCTGGCGCAGATCATCGAGACGCTGCGCAAACCATGAAGTTCGGCCCCACCCCCCGCGATGGCGCTTTGGGCCATATCCTTGCCCATTCCGAACAGGGCGCCCATGGCAAGATCCCCAAAGGCCGGGTCCTGACCGCCGAGGATCTGACCGCGCTGGCCCATCTGCAGGTGCTGACGACGGCGGCGCTGGACCCGGGCGACGTGGCCGAGAACGAGGCCGCAAGTCGTCTGGCCGCGGCGCTTTTGCCCGAGGACCCCGGCTTGACCCTGACCGCGCCCCATGCCGGCCGCGTCAACCTGACCGCGACACGAGCCGGGGTGCTGGCGCTTGACCCTGCCGCCGTGCTGGCGCTGAACCGGCTGGACCCGGCACTGACCCTGGCCACCTTGCCCAACCTGGCCCGCGTGGCGCCGGGCACGCTGGTGGGCACCGTCAAGGTGATCACCTATGCCGTCGCAGGCCACAGCCTGACCCGCGCCGTCACGAGTGCGCCGCGCCTGCGCATCCTGCCGGTGACACGGCCGCGCGCCAGCCTGATCCTGACCTGGACCGAGGCCCCCGACCGCCTGATGCAAAAGGGCCGCGACGCCGTGGCCCGCAGGCTGACGCGGCTGGGGATCACGCTGGTCGAAACCCACCGCCTGCCGCATGACGAGGCCGCCATCGCAGAGACGCTTTCCACCCTGCGCTCTGATCTGATCCTGATCCTGACGGGTGCTGCCACCTCTGATCTGCACGACACCGCCCCCCAGGCGCTGCGTCAGGCCGGGGGTCAGGTCCAGCGCTTTGGGATGCCGGTCGATCCGGGCAACCTGTTGTTCCTTGGAAGCCTGCGGGGTGTTCCGGTGATCGGGTTGCCGGGCTGCACGCGCTCACCGGCGCTGAACGGCGCCGATTGGGTGCTGGAGCGGCTGGCCTGCGGGCTGGACCTGAGCTGCGACGACATCGCCGCCATGGGCGTCGGTGGCCTGCTAAAGGAAATCCCGATCCGCGGCCAATTGCGCGAAAGCCCCTGAAGGCGCCCAGCCCTAACCGTCGCGCAAGAACGCCGCCAGCGCCTCTGGCGCGATCGGCTTGGCAAGGACCCCCACCCGCGCCCCACGCAGGGCCTCTGACCGATCCGCCGTGATCAGCCGCACCGCCATGCCCACGGCCCGCAACCGCTCCGCCAGCTCCAGCCCATCCATCCCCTCGCCCAGCCGGTAGTCGACCAGACCCCGGTCGGGCAGGATGCCGATTTCGTCCAACAGCGCCAGGGCCTCCTCGCCCGAGGCGGCCTCGATCACCTGCACCCCCCAGCGCTCCAGCAACAAGGCCAGCGCCCGGCGCAGGTCGGCATCGTTTTCCACCAGCAGCACGATCAGATCCCCCAAGGCCGGCACGCCCTCGGGCACGGCCACGGTGCGCAACTCTCCTTCGGCCAGGGGCAACGTCACCGCAAAGCGCGACCCGCGGCCCAGCCCCGAGTCCAGCTCAAGCGGATGGCCCAAAAGCGCGCAGGCCCGTTCGACGATGGCCAGGCCAAGCCCCATCCCCTCTGACGCACTGGCCCGCGCCCCCAGCCGGTGAAACTCGCGGAAAATCGCCTGGCGCTCGCCCTCGGGGATGCCGGGCCCGGTGTCGATGACCTCGACCCGCACCGCGCCGCCCAGATGCCGCACCCCCACCAGAACCCGGCCCGAAACGGTATAGCGGATCGCATTGCCGATCAGGTTTTGCAGGATGCGCCGCAGATAGGTGGCATCCGAATCCACCACGGCGCGCGAGCCCAGAACCTTGAACTGCAACCCTTTGCGTGCCGCCATGGGGGCGAATTCATCGCGCAGCCGCCCCAGCATCGGCCCCAAGGCCACGGCCCCCACATCGACCGCCCCCCGCCCGGCCTCCAGCTTGGAGATGTCCAACAGCGCGGCCAGGATGTCTTCGACCGAGGTCAGCGCATTGCGCGCCTTGACCACGGTTTCGCCGGCGCGCCAGGGCAGGGCCTCGTCGGCCAGGCTGGCCAGGAACAGCTTGGCCGCCGACAGAGGCTGCAACAGGTCGTGGCTGGCCGCGGCGACAAAGCGCGCCCGCGCCGCATTGGCCTGTTCAGCCCGCACCAGCGCCTCGGCCAGTTCTTCGGTCCGGGCGGCCACGCGGCGCTCCAGCGTCTCGTTCGCTTCGGCCAGGGCGCGTTGGGCCGCGCGTTCGGCGGTGATATCCGAAAACGACACCACAAAGCCGCGGTCCGGCATGTCCTGACCCTGAACCGAGACGACATAGCCGTTCGGGCGCACCAGTTCAAAGGCCAGCGCCGGGCGCGGATCGCGCAGACCCGCCCAGGCCGCGACCTGCGCCAGGCTTGCGCCCTGCGCCTCCATCCCCGAAAGCTGCGCCAGCAACGCGCCGAATTCCAGCCCGACCGGAAGCCGCCCCAGAGGCAACGACAAGACCTCGGCCAGGCGCCGGTTAAAGCCCACAAGCCTTTCGCCCGCGTCAAAAACCCCCACCCCCTGCGTCAGGTGATCCAGCGTCGCCTTGACCCGAAGCGCTTGATCGTCCAGCAGTTTCCCCCGCTCCAGCCGTTCGGCGCGGATCACATGGGTCAGGTCGGTGTGCAAGATGACGGTGCCGCCCTCTTGCGTGCGATGTTCGGACACCTGCAGCCAGCGATCCCCGGTCAGGGCGACGATAAAGGTCACGGCGCGGTCCTGATGCTGGGCCATCCGGCGGCGCGCCCAGTCGGCGGGCGTCTCTGCAGCCTGGCGGATCAGATCCTCCGAGACGGAAACCAAGCGGACATAGTCGCCGAACGCCATCCCGGGCCGCAGGCGGCCATGGACATCGCGCAAAGGCCGCCCAAAGCGCGCATTGGCCAGAACCAAGCGGTCGGCGCCATCGAACAGCGCAAAGCCGTCCTCGACCGTTTCGATGGCGCTGGCCAGGTTGCCCCGCGCGGCCTCGGCCTCGGCCATGGCCTCGGCAAGCTTGGAGTTCGACCGGTTCAGCATGTCCAGGGCGCGTTCCAGGTCCTGCGTCCTTGCGCGCACCTGATCCTCCAAGAGCACGGCGCGCTGGAACTGGGCATAGGCGGCGCCCTGGTCGTCCGAGGCCTCTTCGACGCGACGCATCAGGGCCTCGGCAATCGCCAACAGCTTGTCGCGCGAGGCTTCGGCCGTGTCAGACGGGTTGATCAGCGGATGCATCATGCCCCCGGCGCATAGGCCGCCACCCCGGTCCCCGGCGCATACAGCGCCACCCCCGTCATCGTCTGGTTGACATGCAGCGCGCCGAATTGCTCGCCATAGGTCGAAAACCCCGTCACCCCGTGGCGCTGCAACAGGCGCGACAGCTCACCGGCCACCTGTTTTTCTTCGGCCTCGATCCGGCGCAAGATGCAGTCGCAAGCCAGGATCGCCCCCGGCGCCCCCAGCCGGTCCAACTCTTCCTCCAGATGGCGCGCCATGTTCATCGGTTCGGCCAAGCGCAGCACCAGCCCCTCGTCAATGGCCGAGAAAAACACCAGGTCGCCGTTGGGAAGCATCCGCTGGATCGACCGCACATGATGGCGCCCCCCCAGCCGCACCACGACCGGATGGGCGGCAAAGGTGAAGGTCGTCAGCTGGTCGGGGTCCTTGCCCAACAGCCGCGCATAGGCCAGGGCTGCGGGTTCGGCATTGATCTGACGCACGATCCGGGCCGAGGGCTCGGCCTTGGTCACGACCATCCGGATATCCGAGGGCACCAAGTGATCCAGCGAAAAGACCCTGACCCCGCAAGAGGTCCGCACAAAGGACACCACCGCCGCATCCTGCCACACCCTGCCGCCCTGCAGCACAAAGGTCGCGCGAAACTCCACCCCATCGCCGGCCGATCCGCCAAACAGGGGCACCGGCCCCAACCCCATGGCGAGGGCCGCGGCCAATTCATCTTCGCGCAGCGACAGGCCATCGACCATGGCAAAGGCGAACTCGCCCCCCCAGCCGGGCCGCGCCAAGGCCAGACGCTCACGCGCGCGGATCAACGCGGCCACCAGGTCCTCGCGGGCGATCCGGCCCAGGTCGGGCACAAAGACCACCTCGACCGCGAAATGGCTGGCGGGCAGGCCCACCGCCACGACGGTCTCTTCGGCATAACCCTGCGCCCCGATCTCTCCGGCCGTGGTGCAGCCCACCACCAGAACCCCCGGCCAGACCGCGCCCGCCCCCGCCGCAATCCGCCCGATCTCGGCCTTGGGCGAACAAAACAGCAAGACCTCGGCAAATGGCCCCGGCCCCAGACCGCGCGCCAGCTCCCCCAGCACATCCCCCGACCAGGCCGAGACCTCCGCCCGCGCCAACAGCTCCCCCATCCCTCCTCCTTCGACTTTCATACTGGCTCAAATATTCCAGGGGGTCCGGGGGACTGGTCCCCCGGGGCGTTCCGCCAAGTCACCCCTCCAGAAGTTGCGCGAAATTGACGCCCCCCGCCATCAGCACGGCCTGAGTCCGGCTGGTCACTCCCAGTTTGCGCATGATCGCCGTCACATGGGCCTTGACCGTGGTTTCGGCCACCGACAGTTCCCAGGCGATGACCTTGTTCGGCTTGCCCGCGCAGATCAGCTGCAGGATCAGCGCCTGTTGCCGGGTCAGGGTCCGCAGCCGGGCGACGGTCTCGCTTTCCCCCGGGCCCTCGCCGCCCAAGCCCGGCTCATAGCCCTCGGGCGTGAACACCCGCCCTTCGCGCAGCGCGTCAAAGGCCGCGCGAAAGGTCTCGCGCCCGGCATGTTTGGGCACGAAACCGGCCGCCCCCGCAGCCAGGGCCGCCGCAATCACCCGCGGTTCCGCCAAGGACGACACGACCAGCACCGGCACCCCCTCTTGCGCCAACCGCATCAGCCCCTCCATCCCCGTCACATCCGGCAAATGCAGGTCCAAAAGGATAACGTCGGGCGGCGGCCGCAGCCCCTCCAGCGCCAGGGCCAGCGTGCCCGCGACCTGGATACGCTCGATCCCGATGAAGCTGCGCAGCGTCAGGCCCAGGGCCTCGCCGAACAGCGGATGGTCTTCCACGATGAGCGCCGAGCGAAACATGGCCCCATCCTATCACCAAGCGCGCGCCCAGCCCAAGCCCCCGCCGTCTACGACTGAGGTCTAATGGCGCGGGCGCCCACAGGGCGTTAGCCTGTCCCAAACGGGAGGAGACCCATGGAACTTTCAGACAGCCGCCATATCGCGGCGCGTCCCGATATCGTTTGGCCTGCGATCCTTGACCCCGAGGTGTTGGCCGCCTGTATCCCCGGATGCGAAAGCCTGACCGGCTCGGTCGAGGCAGGCTACGAGGCCGTCGTGGTGCAAAAGGTGGGCCCGGTGTCGGCGCGCTTTACCGGCGTCGTGACGCTGTCCGACATCATCCCGGGCCAAAGCCTGACCATCACCGGCGAGGGCAAGGGGGGGGCTGCGGGTTTCGCCAAGGGCGGGGCCAAGGTGTCGCTTTCCCCCGACGGCGAGGGCACGCTTTTGACCTATGAGGTCAAGGCCAATGTCGGCGGCAAGCTGGCGCAGTTGGGCTCCCGGATCATCGACGGCTTCACCAAAAAGCTCGCCGATCAGTTCTTTGAAAATTTCGCCGCCAAGGTGGGTGGCCCGCCCCCGGAAACGGACTCGGAGCCGGAGCCCGAGACCGAAGAGGCCCCCAAGAAAGGCTGGTTCGGCCGGCTTTGGGGCAAGAAAGACGCAGAAACGGCCGCAGAGACGGCAGAGGGAGGAGACGCATGAAAGTATCATTGACCGTCAACGGAAAACCCATGAGCGGCGAGGTCGAGGGGCGCACTTTGCTCTCGACCTTCCTGCGTGAGACCCTGAGCCTGACCGGCACCCATATCGGCTGTGACACCAGCCAATGTGGCGCCTGCACCGTCCATGTCGACGGCGCGCAGGTCAAATCCTGCACCGTTTTCGCGCTGGACGTTCAGGGCAGCAGCGTCACCACCATCGAGGGCATGGCCAACACGGATGGCTCTTTGGGGCGCATCCAGCAGGCCTTTCAGGACCATCACGGGTTGCAATGCGGCTTTTGCACGCCGGGCATGGTGATGGCCTCGGCTGCTTTGCTTGCCGTCAACCCCACCCCGACGGAAGCCGAAGTGCGCCACCACCTTGAGGGCAATATCTGCCGCTGCACCGGTTATCACAACATCGTCAAAGCGGTCATGGCCGCCTCTGACGCCATCCCCGCGGAGTAAGTCATGCCCAAGGATTTCGAGGCCAAGACGACCGGGATCGGCGCCCCCATGAAGCGCCGCGAGGACATCCGCTTTCTGACCGGGCGCGGCGTCTATACCGACGATATCAAGCTTGCGGGCCAGACCTATGCGGTCATTGTCCGCAGCCAAGTCGCCCATGGTCGCATCAAGGCGATCCGGACGGAAGCCGCCGCCGCCATGGAAGGCGTGCTGGCGATCTTCACCGGCGAGGATTTCAAGGACGTCGGCGGCAATCCCGCGGGCTGGCTGATCAAGTCGCGCAACGGCGAGCCGATGCGCGAACCCAAGCGCCCGGTGCTGGCCCATGGCAAGGTCCGCCACGTGGGCGACGCCTATGCGGCAGTGATCGCCGAAACTTATGAACAGGGCCGCGCGGCCGCCCAGCAGCTGGCCGATGACACGGACATTGAAGAACTGCCCGCCATCATCGACATGAAGGCCGCGGCGGCGGATGCGACGAACCGTGTCCATGACGAGATCCCGGATAACCTGTGCTACGACTGGGGCTGGATCGAGGACAACCGCGCGGCCGTCGAAGAGGTTTTCGCGCGTGCCCCCCATGTCACCACGCTGGAGCTGGTGAACAACCGCCTGATCCCCAACGCGATGGAGCCGCGCGCCAGCATCGGCGAATATTTCCCCGGCACTGGGGATTACAAGCTGACGACCACAAGCCAGAACCCCCACCTGACCCGCCTTCTGGTCGCGGCCTTTGTGCTGGGCATCCCGGAAAACAAGCTGACCGTGGTGGCCCCCGATGTGGGCGGCGGCTTTGGGTCCAAGATCTATCACTACGGCGAAGAGGCGCTGGTTCTGGCCGCCGCCAAACGCCTGGGCCGCCCGGTGCGCTGGACGGCGGAGCGGTCGGAAAGCTTTCTGTCCGATGCCCATGGCCGCGACCATGTCACCAAGATCGAACTGGCCTGCGAGAAGGATGGCACTTTCCTCGCCTTCCGGACCGAGACTTTTGCCAATGTCGGCGCTTACCTCTCGAACTTCGCGACCGTGACGCCGACCTTCCTGCATGGCACGCTGATGGCGGGGCCCTATAAGGTCCCGCATGTCTATGTGAACGTGAAGACGGTGTTTACGAACACCGCCCCCGTCGATGCCTATCGCGGCGCGGGCCGGCCCGAGGCGACCTTCAGCCTTGAACGTGTCGTCGATCAGATGTGCCGGGAACTGGGTCTTGATGCGTTCGAGGTGCGGCGCAAGAACTTCCTGACGCCTGACATGTTCCCCTATACGACCCCCGTGGGTCTGGTCTACGACACCGGCAACTATCAGGCCACGCTGGATAAAGTGATCGAGATGGCCGATGTGGCGGGCTTTGAATCCCGCCGTGCGGCCAGCGCCGCGAAGGGCCTTTTGCGCGGCCTTGGCCTGTCCACCTGGATCGAAGCCTGCGGCATCGCGCCCTCTCACCTCGTGGGCATCCTTGGCGCCCGCGTCGGGCTTTATGACGCGGCCACGGTGCGGGTCAATGCGACGGGCAATATCAGTATCATGGTCGGCGCCCACAGCCACGGGCAGGGCCACGAGACGGTCTTTGCCCAGGTCGCGGCGGACCGGCTGGGGGTTCCCGAAAGCTCTATCGAGATCGTCCACGGCGACACGTCGAAAATCCCCTTCGGCATGGGGTCCTATGGCTCCAGGTCTTTGGCGGTCTGCGGTGTGGCGATGACCAAGGCCATCGACAAGATCATCGCCAAGGGCAAGAAGATCGCGGCCCATATGCTAGAGGCATCTGAGGCCGACATCACGTTTGAGGCCGGGAAATTCGCGGTCGCTGGCACCGACAAGGCCAAAACCTTCGGCGAGATCGCCTTTTCGGCCTATGTTCCGCACAACTACCCGCTGGAAACGCTGGAGCCGGGGCTTGAGGAGACCGCCTTCTACGATCCCGCCAACTTCACCTATCCCGCGGGCGCCTATCTGTGCGAAGCCGAGGTGGACCCCGAAACGGGCAAGGTCACGATCGAGGCTTTCCATTGCGCCGACGACTTCGGCAATGTGATGAACCCGATGATCGTCGAGGGCCAAGTTCACGGCGGCGTCGGTCAGGGCATCGGTCAGGCACTGTTGGAAAGCACGACCTATGACGAGACCGGCCAGCTTTTGACCGGGTCCTACATGGATTACGCCATGCCGCGGGCGTCAGACGTGCCCTTCTACAACGTCGACTATTCCTGCCAGACGCCCTGCACGCACAACCCCTTGGGCGTGAAGGGCTGCGGCGAGGCGGGGGCCATCGGCTCCCCCCCTGCCGTCGTCAATGCCGTGATCGACGCGCTTCACCGCGGTGGCCACACCCATATCAAACACATCGACATGCCCGTCAGCCCGCAACGGGTCTGGGCGGCAATCAACGGCTAAGGGAGGGTCAAATGCAGAACTTCGACTTCGTGAAACCCGCCTCGGTGGCGGAAGCGGTGGCGGCCCTTGGCACCTCGGGGGCGCAGGCGCTTTCGGGGGGGCAGACGCTGATTGGCTCGATGAAACAGAACCTTGCGGCGCCGGCGGTGCTGGTGTCGCTGACCGGGATTGCGGCGCTGAAGGGCGTGTCGGTGTCGGGTGGCGTCATGAGCATCGGTGCGGCCACCCCCCATGCCGAGGTGGCGAAGGCAAGCGGTTTCCCCGGGTTGTCATCGTTGGCAGGCGGCATCGGCGACCCCGCCGTGCGCGCGCGCGGGACCATCGGCGGATCGCTGGCCAACAACGACCCCGCCGCCTGTTACCCCTCGGCCGTGCTGGCCTGCGGGGCCACAGTCGTCACCAACCGGCGTGAGATCGCAGCAGACGACTACTTTCAGGGCATGTTCACCACCGCACTTGAGGACGGAGAGATCATCACCGCCGTCCGCTTCCCCATCCCCGAGCGCGCCGCCTATGCCAAGTTCGAACAACCCGCCTCGCGGTTCTCGCTGACTGGGGTCTTTGTCGCGAAATACGGCGCCAAGGTGCGGGTGGCCGTCACCGGAGCCTCCAACGACGGCGTCTTCCGTTGGACGGATGGCGAGGACGCTTTGCAGGCCTCCTACGACCCGGCGGCGGTCAAGGGGCTGAAAGTCTCGCCCGATGGCTTGATCGCCGACTTGCACGGAACGCCCGCCTACCGCGCGAACCTGGTGGCGGTGATGACAGCGCGGGCGGTGGCCGCGTCCTAAGGGGCTGATATCGCAGTGAGGAGGGGGGCGCTGCCCCCCTTTTCGCTGTCCCGTTTGCGGAGCGGTTGCGCAGCCCCCCGGAGTATTTGTGCCAATGTGAAAGGGGCAAGAGATTGCGCCAGATCAAGGCCGGGGACGCGTGATGCGGGCAGGGTGAAGGCCGACAAGAAGGAGACCGCGATGCGCAAGGGATTGTTTTTGGGGGGCTTGGCTCTGGCGGCCTGCGTGCCGGGGCAGGGGCCGGTCTCCCATATCCAAGGAGCCGCCGATTTCAACGAACTCTGCGCCCCCTGCCACGGGTCGGACGCCCGCGGCCATGGGCCCTTGGCGCAAGGCCTGGACCACCCGCCCGCCGACCTGACGGGGCTGGCGTCAAGGAACGGCGGGGTCTTCCCCTCGGCCTATGTGATGAGCAAGATTTGGGGCTATGAGCGGGGTGCCGCGCCCTCCGACATCATGCCGAAGTTCCAGCCGCTGATGGAGAGCGAAACGGTGTTGTTCGACAGCGGCGACGGGATCGCGACACCGACGCCGGAACGGTTGGTGGAAATCGCGAACTACCTGGGGAGTGTGCAGTAGGGCGGGATTATTCCCGCCGCTCCGGGAGCCCCGGGGTATCCCCCGGGCTACGCGGGGGGGGGGGGGGAGCGCCGGGAGAGGCGAGGTCGCGCGGTAGGGTACGTGATTTTACGCCCCTTTTGGTTCGTTACTTGGCGCGCTGGTCCCTTAGGATGATGATACCTGCCTTTGCCAAAAGGACAGAGATCACGCCAACAGCCGGCCCGATAACCCAGGCGTTGATGGCCACAGCTGTTCCCCAAAAGGCGAGACCCATACTGCCAAATATCAAGGAAAACATGGCGCCGAAGGCAAGGGGAACAGAAATCAACCACTGCGCAAGAATTGGGAGTGACCGATAAAGGTGCCAAGATGCCTTGATGCCGCGAACTACACCGACGGCTGTTGCTTTAATAACTTCAAACACTTCCATCTCCACCGGATTGGTGTTCGTCAGATAGGCCCGAATTGTGGCGAATATTTGCCCCCCTCACACATCCAACTCCTCCACGAACCGCGCGTTCTCTTGGATATACTGGAACCGCAATTCCGGCTTCTTGCCCATCAGCCGCTCCACCAGGTCGCCCGTATCCCCCGGCTCGTCCTCGGTGATCGTCACGCGGATCAGCTTGCGCGTCGCGGGGTTCATCGTCGTGTCCTTCAGGTCTTTGGCGTCCATCTCGCCCAGGCCCTTGAACCGCTGGACGTCGATTTTCCCCTTGCCGCCCAGACCCTTGGCCAGATGGATCTCCTTCTCGGCATCATCCGCCACATAGATCCGCCGCGCGCCCTGCGTCAGCCGATACAAGGGCGGACAGGCCAGATACAGGTGCCCCTTGTCGATCAGGGGGCGCATCTGGCTGAAGAAAAACGTCATCAGCAGGCTGGCGATATGCGCCCCGTCCACGTCCGCGTCGGTCATGATGATGATCTTGTCATAACGCAAATCATCGACATTGAACCGCGTCCCCATGGACACGCCCAATGCCTCGCAGATATCACGGATTTCCGCATTATCCCCCAATTTCGACGAGGCCGCGCCCAATACGTTCAGGATCTTGCCCTTCAACGGCAACAGCGCCTGCGTCTCGCGATTCCGTGCCGCCTTGGCCGAGCCCCCCGCCGAGTCGCCCTCGACGATGAACAACTCCGTCCCCTCACGGTTTTTCGCAGAACAATCCGTCAGTTTCCCCGGCAGCCGCAGCCGTTTCGTCGCTGTCTTCCGCGCGGTCTCTTTTTCCTGCCGCCGCTTCAGCCTTTCTTCCGCCCGCAGGATCAGAAAGTCCAGAATTGCGCCCGCCGATTTGGTATCCCCGGCCAGCCAATTGTCGAAATGGTCGCGCACCGCGCCTTCGACATAGCGTGTGGCTTCCTCAGTCGCCAGGCGGTCCTTGGTTTGGCCGACGAATTGCGGCTCGCGTATAAAACAACTGACCAGCGCACAGCCGCCGGTCAAAAGATCCTCGCGCGTGATCAATTCCGTCTTGCGATTCTTGGCCAGGTCGCCATAGGCCCGGATGCCCTTCAGGATCGCCGCCCAAAACCCCGCCTCATGCGTGCCACCTTCGGGCGTCGGCACCGTATTGCAATAGCTTTGGATAAATCCATCCCGCGCCGGCGTCCAATTGATCGCCCATTCGACCGAGCCCGGAACCCCGTATTTCTCCTGGAACCCCACCTTGCCGGCAAAGGGCCGATCCGCATAGGTCGTGGTTTTCTCCAAAGTGTCGCTCAGATAATCCGCAAGCCCGCCCGGAAAGTGAAACACCGCCTCCATGGGCGTATCGCCATCGACCACGGCCGATTTCCAGCGGATTTCCACGCCCGAAAACAGATAGGCCTTCGACCGCACCAATTTCAGCAACCGCGAGGGCCGGAACGACTGCGACCCAAAGATCTGCGGATCGGGATGGAAGGTCACGGAGGACCCCCGGCGATTGGGCGCGGCCCCCACTTTGGCAATCGGCCCCAGCACCTTGCCGCGGCTGAAAGACTGCCGGAACAGCTCTTTGTTGCGCGCCACCTCGACCTCCAGCCGGTCCGACAGCGCGTTCACCACCGACGACCCCACGCCATGCAACCCGCCCGAGGTCTCATAGGCCTTGCCGTTGAACTTGCCGCCCGAGTGGAGCGTGCAGAAGATCACCTCCAGCGCGGATTTGTCGGGAAACTTGGGATGCGGATCGACCGGGATGCCGCGGCCATTGTCCACGACGGTCAGCGCGCCATCCTCATGCAAGGACACTTCGATCCGCGTCGCATGGCCCGCCACGGCTTCGTCCATCGCATTGTCGATGATCTCGGCTGCCAAGTGGTGATAGGCACGCTCGTCGATGCCGCCGATATACATGCCCGGCCGCAGACGCACTGCCTCCAGAGGCTCCAGCACCTCGATCGAAGAGGCGTCATAGGTCTCGGCAGAGGACAGGAGGTCGGACATGGGGCACCCTTTTGTAAGGCGCCCATTAGACCACCCGCCCCGGGCCTGCGCAAGGGAGCGGGCAAGGGCAATCCCGGTCCGGCCAAAGGCAATAGCCCGGTCAGGCCTTCCCCCGTTTCATCTTTTCCCAAATATCCACGGGGTTTCCAAAGGGGCCCGTGGGCCCCTTTGGCGCGGGGGTGCGGGGGGCGCGCAGCCCCCCGCGTCCTCACGTCTGCCACAAGCGCGTCAGCGCGCAGAGGCAGACGGGATCACACCGGTTCCGCCTCGCGCGCCGCCCA
>NZ_JAPDGS010000012.1 GCF_025950525.1 Stagnihabitans lacustris
AAGCTCCCAAGCTCCCAAGCTCCCAAGCTCCCAAGCTCCCAAGCTCCCAAGCTCCCAAGCTCCCAAGCTCCCAAGCTCCCAAGCTACCGGGTCGCGTGCCGCTGGAAGGCTTTGCGTCTTTCCCCTTTCGGTCGAGCTCCCTGGTTCAACCCTTTCCGACCCAATCCAGGATTGTGGCCGTCATCTGCACGTCGAGCCCTGCATCCCGAACCCGTATCGCTTTGGGTTGACTGAAGCCATCCTTGGCCCGGTCACGCACCACGGGCAAGCCTGGACGCCCCCGCCATGACAAAACGCCCCAGCGCGGGCTGGGGCGTTTTGACGGGGACTCCCCTTCCGCAAGGGGCAGACGTCGTCTTGTGGGCCTGTTCCTCAGGCGCGCTTGGTGACGGAGGAGATTGCAGCCTCGAAACGCGCGGTGAAATCGGACGCGCGGCCCAGGCTCCGTTCCCAGGCGCCGCCGCCCAGATGCGCTTTCACGCGGGCATGAAGGTCCGGGTCCGTGGCAAAGCCAATCGCCCGCGCCTCGTAATCGGCCTGCGTCTTGGCAATCCCTTCGGGCATCCCCACCGCGGTCAAGAGGCTTGAGGCCATGCGCGCGGCAAAAGCGCGGCCCTGCAGCGTCACCAAAGGCAGGCCCATGCGCAAGGCATCCGAAGCGATGGTGCCAGCATTATAGGGATGGGTATCAAGGAACAGATCGGCCAGGGCCAGACGCGCGCGGTAGCGGTCGGGATCGACCCGGCCCGCCCAGATCAGCCGGTCGGCCGCGAGACCCGCCGCCGCCCAGCGCGCCGTCAGCGCCGCTTTGCTTTCGGGATTGTCATCGACCAGCCACAGGACCGACCCCGGGCTTGCCGCCACGATGCGGCACCAGCTGTCCCACATCGTCTCGGTCAGCTTGTAGTGGTGCGACATGCAGGTGAAGACGAAGGCATCCTCGGGCAGACCCTCGGCCGCGCGGCTGACGGGGGGCAGGTCGGGTTTGCGGCCGTCATTGGCCTGATAGCAGCCGGCGATGCGCAGGGGTTTGGGCTGATAGGCGGCCTCAAGCTCGGGCGGGATCGTCACGTCGTCGCACAGGATATAGTCCAGCTCGGGCAGGGGAACCGGGCCGATATAGCCCAGATAGGTCGCCATGACCGGCGCCGGTTTCCAGCGCAGGATGCCCAGGCGCGCGCCCTTGGTCAGGCCGTTCAGGTCGATCAGCACGTCGATTTCATCGGCCACCATGGCGCGGGCCGCAGCCTCGTCCGACAGGCCATGGATCGGCACATGGTGATCCAGCGCCCCCAGCACCCGGGCGCGGATGTCCGACCCATCCTCGGGCGAGGCGTCATAGCCATAGACCTCGAACTTGGTGCGGTCATGCAGTTCCAGCAGTTCGGCGATCAGAAAGCTCATGGCGTGGCGGCAAAAATCGGTTGAGAGATAGCCGATACGGATGCGGTCGTGGCGATAGCCGAAGGCGGGCGCCAGGCGTTCGGGCGCGGGCGGGGTCTTGCGCGCGATCCAGTCGGCCGCGCCATCGGCCTGCAGCTTGGGATCATCCCACAGCGCCAACGAGGCGAGCGGGCCGCAGTGAAAGGCCGCCTCCATCTCGGTCACGCCGGGCACATCCAGCGCGGTCACGGGCCAGGCCGTCATCCTTTGGCGCAGGTGGACCAGGTGCTGTTGCACATCGGGTTGATGCGGCGCCAACAGCAGCGAGGCGCGCAGTTCGTCGGCGGCGGGGCCAAGACGGCCCTGCACCTCCATCACGCGGCCCAGTTGGTTGTGCAGCACCTGACGCATCGCGGGCGGCGGCAGCGCGGCGCGCCAGGCGCCCAGCGCGGCCTCGACCTGGCCCGAAGCCTCCAGCGCGGTGCCCAGATTGATGGCGGCCTCGACCATGTCGGGTTTCAGGCGCAGCGCGGTGCGGTAAGCCTCGGAGGCGCCCAGCGCTTCGCCGCGTTTCATCCGCAAGACGCCCAGGTTGAACCAGGCCGCGCAAGAAGAGGCCTCGACCCCATGGGCGGCCAGCCAGAATTCGTAAAGGATCAGCCCGTCGCTGTCACTGGCCCCCTCGGCCAGGCGCACGAGGCCCAGAAGATCAAGCCCCGCCACCGCCCGCCCCAAATAGGCCAGCTCGCCCGAGGGGACCTGCGTCAGGCCACCGGGCCGCGCCATGGCACGCAACAGGCTGGCTTCGTCGCCGGGCATGGGAAAGGGCAAAAGAAAGGGCATCGACATCGGCTCACCTCCGGGTTGTTCCGCCAATTCAGCGTAAATTGGTGAACAAGAAGTGAACGGAACCCGGATTAAGTGCGCGCAGTCGCGATTTTTCGACTTTTTCGCAGCTTTGGCGCCGTGACCTGCGGCCCTGACCCGCAGCAATCGCCTAAAATCTTAGGTTTTTAACTCTGATAAACCCGGCCGAATGTCCGGGGTTCAAGCTTTCGTTCACCCTTTGATAAGCCCGGACTGCCAGCCTGACGGAGAATATCGCGCCCAGAACGGGCAGCGGAGGGGCGGGATATCCTTGCCCGCCACCCCTTATGTCAGACGGAGCCCCCCATGACGACGATTTCTTCGCTTACCACTGCCCAGATCGCAGCCCTGTCCACCGCCGCCATCGCCGGGTTGACCACCGCCGATATCCGGTCGCTGACCACGGCGCAGATCCCGGTGCTGTCGACGGCGCAGCTTGCGGTTCTGACAACGACGCATATGGCGGCGCTGTTGAACACGCAGGTCGGCGCCCTGACGACAGGGCAGGTGAGCGCGCTATCGTCGACGCAGATCCAGGCGCTGACGGCACCGGCCTTCGGGGGGTTGAATTCGGCCGGGGTCGTGGCACTGACCACGGCGCAGGCGGCAGCGCTGGGCTCGGCGCAGATCGCGGCCCTGTCCTCTGCGGCCATCGCGCAGATCGAGACGGCGGATCTGGCCGCCCTGTCCACCACGGCGATCAAGGGGCTGACCTCGGTGCAGGTGGGGGCGCTGGGCACGGGGCAACTGGCCGCCCTGACCACGGCGCAGGTGGCGAACCTGGCGGTTGGCAATATCGGGGTTCTGTCCAGCGGTGACATCGGCGCCCTGACCACGGCGCAGATCGCGGCCCTGACCACGGTGCAGGTGGCCGCCCTGAAATCCACCCAGATGCCCGGCCTGACCACGGCCCAGGTCGCCGCCCTGTCGACCACCCAGGTCGCCTCGCTTTCCACCGCCGCGCTCAAGGGGCTGACGACGGCCGACACCGTGGCCCTGTCCACGGCCCAGGCCGCGGTTCTGACGTCGGTTCAGGTCGGCGCGCTGACCAACCTGTCGCTTGCCGCGCTGGAGACCGCGGACCTGGCCGCCATCGGCACCGGGGCGCTGCGCGGCATCACCTCGGCCCAGGTGACGGCCCTGACCACGGCGCAGATCCAGGCCCTGTCCACGGCGCAGCTGGGGGCCCTGTCCTCTGTCGCCGTGTCCAGGCTGACCACGGCCCAGGTGGGCGCCCTGTCCACGGCCCAGGTCGCAGCCCTGTCCACCGCGCAGATCTCTGCCCTGACCTCAAGCCAGACCAGCGCCCTGACCACCGCCCATCTTGTCGCGCTGAGCACGGCGCAGGTGCGCGCGCTCAGCTCGGCCGCCGTTGCAGGCCTGGCTTCGGGCGATGTCGCGGCCCTGACTTCGGCCCAAGCCGCGGCCCTGACCTCGACCCAGGTCGCCGCGATTTCCTCGACAGCGATCGTCGGGCTTGAGACCGCCGATATCGCGGCCCTGACCACGGGCGCGGTCAAGGGGCTTAGCTCGATCCAGGCCGGGGTCCTGGGTTCTGCCCAGATCGGCGCGCTGACCACGGCGCAGATCCTGCAACTGACGCCGGTTGTCGTGGGCCGCTTCGGCACCGCGGCGGTGGCGGGGCTTTCGACCGCCCAGGTCGCGGCCCTGACCACGGCCCAGGTTGCGGCGATCTCGTCGGCCCAAGTCGCGGCATTGGGCACGGCCCAAGTCGCCGTCCTGACCACGGGTCAGGTTGCGGCCCTGTCGACCATCGCCATGGCGGGCCTTGGCTCGGAGGACATTGCCGCCCTGTCCACCACCCAGATCGGCGCGATGAGCTCGCTGCAGATCGGCGCGCTGCCGACGGCGGCGATTGCCAACCTGTCGACGGCGGCGGTGGCCTCCTTGTCCACCACCGCGATCAAGGGGTTGAACACGGCACAGATGGGCGCCCTGACCTCGGCCCAGACCGCGGTCCTGACCACGGCACAGATTGCGGCTCTGGTTCCCGCCCAGGTGGCGCGGATTTCGACCGCCGGCCTGCAAGCCATGAGCACGGATCAGATCCGCGCCATCACCACGGCCCAGATCGCCTCGCTCAGCTCGGGCCAGCTGGCGGCCATGACCACGGCGCAGATCGCCGCCCTGACCAATGGCCAGGTCAATACGCTCAGCACGGCCACGCTTCTCGGGCTGGAGACCGCGGATGCCGTGGCCCTGACCACGGGCCAGATCGCCTCGTTGCGGTCGGTCCAGTTGGGCGCCTTGACGACCTCCGTGATTTCCAAGCTGGAGACCGCCGATATCGCGGCCCTGTCCACCGCGGCGATCCGCGGCTTGACCACGGCGCAGATGACGGCGCTGACCACGGCCCAAATCGCCGCGATCGAGACTCAGGACCTGGCCGTCCTGACCTCGACCCAGGTGGCGCGGCTGACCACGGCACAGATGGCGGCGCTGACCACGGGTCAGGTCGCGGCGCTGACCACGGGGCAGCTGGTGGCGCTGTCCTCGTTGCAGATCGGTGCGCTGGGGTCGGATCAGATCGCGGCCCTGACCACGGCACAGGCCGCGGTCCTGACCTCGGTGCAGCTGGCGGGCCTGTCGACGGCGGACTTTGCGGCGCTGACCTCGGATCAGGTGGCGGCGATGACCTCGGCGCAGGTCGCGGCCCTGACCTCGGCGCAGTTCGGCGCCCTGTCGTCCGAGGCTGTGGGCGTGCTTTCGACCGCGCAGGTTGCGGCCCTGACCACCGGCGCCCTGTCGGGCCTGTCGTCGGATGGGGCAGGCGCCCTGACCACGGCGCAGGTGGCGATCCTGACCTCGACCCAACTGGCCGCCATCGGGACAGAGGCGCTGGGCGCCTTGCCGACGGCCGATATCGCGGTTCTGACCGTGACCGCGCTGGATGGGCTGACCACGGCCCAAGCCGCGGCCCTGGGGTCGGACCAGGTGGCCGGCCTGACCACGGCGCAGCTGGTCAGCCTGACCACGGGGCAATTCGTGGCCCTGGCCACCGATGCGGTGGCGGCGCTGGGCACGGCCAAGGTTGCGGCCCTGTCGACCGCGCAGATCGCGGCCCTGACCACCGATCAATCGGGCGCCCTGACCACGGCGCAGGTCGCGGCAATGACCACGGGCCAGATCGGCGCCCTGACCACGGCGGCGCTGGCCAATCTGGGCACCGACCAGGCCGAGGCTTTGACCACGACCCAGGCCGCGGTTCTGTCCTCGACCCAGGTTCATGCCATGTCCAGCGATGTTCTGGCCGCACTGGAGACGCAGGACCTTGCCGCCATCACCACGGCCGCGCTGCGGGGCCTGGCCACGGATCAGGTGGCGGCCCTTGGCTCTGACCAGGTGGCGGCCCTGACCACGGCGCAGGTGGCCAGCCTGACCACGGCCCAGGTGACGGCGCTGGCCAGCGATGCGGTGGCGGCGCTGACCACGGCGCAGGTTGCGGCCCTGTCGACGGCCCAGGTGGCCAGCCTGACGACCGACCAGGCCGGTGCCCTGACCACGACCCAGATCCCGGCCCTGACCGCTGGTCAGATCGCCGTCCTGACCAGTGCGGCGCTGGCGGCCCTGCCCACGGCCGATATCGCGGCCCTGACCACGGCGCAGGTTGCGGCGCTTGGCACCGGGCAGATCCTGGCCTTGCCCTCGGCCTCGCTGGCGGCGATGACCACGACCCAGGTTGCGGCCTTCTCGACCGCCCAGGTTGCGGCCCTGACGTCGACCGCGATCGGCGGCCTGACCACCGATCAGATGGCGGCCCTGACCACGGCGCAGATTGCCGCGCTGACCACGGCGGCGCTGTCGGGCCTGTCGTCCGAGGCGGGCGTGGCGCTGACCACGACCCAGGCCGCGGCGCTGACCTCGGCCCAGATGGCCGCCCTCTCGACCGAGACCCTGGCCGCGCTGGAGACCGCCGACCTGGCCGCCGTCACGGCTGCGGCCCTGCGCGGGCTGACCACGACCCAGATCGGCGCCCTGACGACGTCCCAGGCCTCGAACCTGACGACGGGGCAGGTGGCAGGCCTGACGACGGCCCAGATCCGCGGCCTTGGAACCGAAAACCTGGAGAAGCTGACCACGACCCAGATTGCCGCGATCACGACGCAGCAGGTGGCGGCCCTGACCTCGGCCCAGGTCGGCGCCCTGACCACGGCGCAATTCGCCAAGCTGACGAATGCCCAGGTGACGGCGCTGAACACGGCCGCGATTGCCGGACTGTCGACCGCGGATGCCGTGGCGCTGACCACGGCGCAGGCCGGGGCGCTGACCTCGGCCCAGGTGGCCAACCTGTCCACCGATGCCGTGGCGGCCCTTGAAACCCAGGACCTCGCCCGCCTGACCACGGCGGCGATCAAGGGCCTGACCACGGCCCAGGTCGCAAACCTGGGGTCGGACCAGGTGGCGGCCCTGACCACGGCGCAGGTCGCGGCCCTGCCGGTCGTCGTCGTCTCCAAGATTGCGACGGCGGCGGTGGCGGCCATGGCCAGCACCCAGGTTGCGGCCTTTACCAATGCGCAGATGGCGCAGCTGTCTTCGGCCCAGGTGGCGGCGCTGACCTCGGATCAGATGGCGGCCCTGTCGGGGGCGCAGGTCGGCGCGCTGACCACGGCAAGCCTTGCGGGCCTGTCCTCGGACAACCTGGTCGCCATGACCACGGCCCAGGCCGCGGCCCTGTCTTCGGCCCAGGTCTCGGCGCTGTCAGCGACAATCCTTCCGCAGATGGAGACGGCGGATCTTGCCGCCATCACCACCAGCGCGATGCGCGGGCTGGGGACGGCTGCGGCCGCGGCCCTGACCACTGATCAGATCGACGCCCTGACCACTGGCCAGGTGGCGGCGCTGTCGACCGCCGTCGTGTCGCATCTGACCACGGATCAGATCCAGGCGCTGGGCACCGACCAGGTCGCGGCCATGACCACGGGCCAGATCGCGGCCCTGGGTTCGACCGCGGTCGAAGCGCTGGAGACCGCGCAGATCGCCAACATGACCACGGCCCAGGTGGCCGCCCTGTCCACGGCGGGCCTTGCGGGCCTGACCTCTGAGGCGCTGGTGGCCATGACCACCGACCAGGCAGGGGCGCTGACCTCGGCGCAGCTTGGGGCCCTGTCGGATGGCATCATCGACGACATGGAGACGGCCGATCTGGCCGCCCTGTCGACCGCGGCACTGCGGGGTCTGACCTCGGACCAGGCGGCGGCGCTGTCCACGACCCAATTGGTCGAGATCACGACGGCCCAGATCGGCGCCATCGGCACGGCGGCGATTGCCGGCCTGACCACCGATCACATCCAGGCCCTGACCTCGGCCCAGGTGGCGAACCTTGCCACGGGCCAAGTCGCGGCCCTGACCTCGGCCCAGGTGGCGGCGCTGGACACGGCGGTGATCGACGACCTGACCGTCACGCAGGTGGCGGCCATCTCGACCGCGGCGCTGGCGGGCCTGTCATCGGATGCGCTGGTGGCCATGTCCTCGGATCAGACCGCGGCCCTGACCTCGGCGCAGATTGGCGCCATCGCGGTCACTGTCCTGTCCAAGATGGAGACCGCCGACCTTGCCGCCGTCACCACCACGGCACTGGCCGGACTGACCACTGATCAGGTGGCGGGCCTGTCGACCGATCAGGTCAAGGCGCTGACTACGGCCCAGGTTGCGGCGCTTGGCACGGCCCAGGTGGCTGCGATCTCGATTGCGGGCTTTGGCGAATTGTCCACCGACCAGGTTGCGGCCCTGACCACGGCCCAGGCGGCAGCGCTGACCGCGGATCAAGTCGGCGCCGTGACCACGGCCCAGGTCGCGGCCCTGTCCACCGACCAGGTGGCGGCCCTTGCGACCTCGGCCCTGTCCGGTCTTGGCACCCTTGCGCTGGAAACCCTCAGCACGGCCCAGGCGGCTGTCCTGTCTTCTGCCCAGCTTGGCGCGATCTCGGCCAATGTGATTGCCGCGATGGAAACGGCGGACCTTGCGGCTGTGACGACCGCGGCGCTGGCGGGCCTGACCTCTGACCAGATCAGCGCGATGGGCTCGGCCCAGGTGGCGGCCCTGACCACGGCGCAGCTGGCGGCGCTGGGCACCGACCTTGTGGCGGCGATTTCGGTGGACGGGATTGCGGCCCTGACCACGACGCAGGTCCAGGCCATGACCACGGGCCAGGCTGCGGCCTTGACCTGGGATCAACTGGCCAGCCTGACCACGGCGCAGGTGGCGGCCCTGTCCACCGACCAGGTGGCGGCGCTGTCCACGGCCTCGTTGCCGGGGCTGACCACAGATGGGATCGTGGCCCTGACCACGGCCCAGGCCGCGGCCCTGACCTCGGCCCAGCTGGGGGTGATCGACGCGACCTATCTTGCCACGATGGAGGCGGCGGATTTCGCCAAGCTTTCCACCGGGGCGCTGGCGGGGCTGACCACCGACCAGGCCGCGGCCCTGACGACGCAGCAACTGGGCGGACTGACCACGGTGCAACTTGGCGTGCTCAGCACCGATCAGTTCGGCGCCCTGTCCACCGATGCGATTTCGGCCCTGTCCACCGATGTGGCGGCGGCGCTGTCGACCGCGCAGGCCGCAAGCCTTGGCTCGGCCCAGATCGCGGTCCTGACGACGGGCCAGGTCGCGGCCCTGACCACGGGGTCGATCGCATCCATCAGCTCTGATGCGCTGGCCGGGCTGACCACGGCCGATGTCGTGGCCCTGACCACGGCCCAGGCGCGGGCCCTGTCCTCGGCCCAGGTCGCGGCGCTGGATGGAGACCAGATCGCAGCCTTTGAATCGGCGGACCTTGCGGCGCTGACCACGGCAGCCATCCGCACCGTCGGCACCGCGGAAATCGCGGCCCTGACCACGGCACAGACCGCAGCCCTGACCACGGCCCAGGTCAATGCCCTGACCACGGCGCAGATCCGCGCCCTGTCCACCGCGGGCCTGGCCGCCATGGCCACCGGGCGGATCACCGCCATGACCACGGCCCAGGTCGCCAGCCTGACGTCGGAGCAGATCGCGGCCATGACCACGGCCCAGGTGTCGAAGTTCACCACGGCGCAGATGGTGGCCCTGGCCACTTCCGCACTGGAGGGGTTGACGACCGCCGGGGCCGCGGCCCTGACCACGACCCAGGCCGGGCTTTTGTCCTCGGCCCAGCTGTCCGCGCTGTCTTCGGGCGCCATCGGGGCGCTGACCACGGCCGATGTCGCGGTCCTGACCACGGCGGGCCTGCGCGGCATCACCACGGCGGGGATCTCGGCTCTGACTTCGGCGCAGGTGGCAGCCTTGACCACGGCGCAGGTTGCGGCCCTGACCACGGTGCAGGTGCCGGTTCTGGCCACGGCGGCGGTGGCAAACCTGTCCACGACCCAGGTTGCGGCCCTGACCACGGCCCAGGTGGCCAACCTGACCACGGCCCAGGTCGCGGCCTTGACCACCACCCAGGTCGACAAACTGTCCACCGCCCAGGCCCGCGCCCTTGGAACAGCCCAGATCGTGGCGCTGAACACGGCCCAGGTCGCGGCCCTGACCACGGCCCAGGTCGCGGCGCTGACCACGACCCAGGTCGGTGCCCTGGCGACCGAGGATGTCGCAGCCCTTGGCACGGCGCAGGTCGCGGCCCTGACCACGGCGCAATTCGCCAGCCTTAGCCTGTTGCAGTTCGGCGCATTGACCGGCCCGCAACTGGCCGCCCTGACCACGACCCAGATTTCCAAGTTGACCACGGCGCAACTGGGGGTCTTGTCGACGGCCTCGATCGCCGGATTGACCACGCCTCAGGTCGCGGTTCTGACCACGGCGCAGATTGCCTCCCTCCCGACCGAGGATATCGCGGCCCTGACCACGGCCCAGGTTGCGGCCCTGACCACGGCGCAACTGCCCGGCCTGACCACGGCCCAAGTCGCCGGGATGAGCTCTGACCAGGTGGCGGCCCTGACCACGGCCCAGGTGCCGGTCCTGTCCACCGGGCAGATCGTCGCCCTGACCTCGGATCAGGTCGGCGCGCTGACCACGGCGCAACTGGGGGTCCTGTCGACCGCGCAGCTGATCAAGATCGACGCTGGCGATGTGGCGGCCCTTGGGTCGGCGCAACTGGGCAGCCTGTCTTCCACGCAGCTTGTGGCCCTGACCACGGGCCAGGTTGCGGCCCTGTCCAGCGATGCGATCCCGGGACTTGGGACGGCACAGATCAACAAGCTGACCACGGCGCAGGTTGCGGCGCTTGGCACGACGCAAGTGACCGCCCTGACCACGGCGCAGATTGGCGCCCTGACCACGGCGCAATTCGCCAAACTGTCGACGGTGGGGGTGGGGGCGCTGTCTGCGACCCAACTGGCCGCCCTGACGACGGGCCATGTCGCGGTCCTGACCTCGGGTCAGATCGCCGCGCTGAACACCGAACAGGTTGCGGGCCTGACCACGGCGCAGATCGGCGCGCTGACCGCCGGGGCGCTGGGGGGGCTGACTTCGGATGGGCTGGTCGCGCTGACCACGGATCAGGCCGCGGCCCTGACCTCGGCCCAGGTGGCGGCGCTGTCCACCACCGTGATCGACGCGATGGAGGTCGGCGATCTTGCCGCCCTGACCACCGCCGCGGTCAAGGGCCTGACCACGGCTCAGGTCGTGGCGCTGGGCTCTGACCAGGTTGCGGCCCTGACCACGGCCCAGGTCGCAGCCCTGACCACGGCCCAGGTCTCCAAGATCGAGACCGTCGACATCGCCGCCCTTTCGGTTGAACAGGTGGCCGCGCTGACCACCTCGCAGGTGCAAAACCTGACTACGGCCCAGGTCGCGGCCATCGGTTCGGATCAGGTTGCGGGGATGAGCACGGCCCAGGTGGCCAAACTCTCGACCGCCCAGGTCCAGGCCCTGACCACGGGCCAGGTGGCGGCGCTTTCCACCGGCCAGGTGGCGGCGCTGACCGCGGCCCAGGTGGCCAAGTTCACGACCGACCATATCGCGGCCCTGTCGGCCAGCCAGATTGGCGCCATGACCACGGCGCAGATGGCGGGCCTGGGTTCGGCGCAGATCTCGGCCCTGTCCAGCGATGCGATCTCGGGCCTGACCAATCCGCAGCTGGCGGCGATCTCGACCGCGGCGCTTGCGGGCTTTGCCCCGGGCGATATCGTGGCGCTGTCAGTCACCCAGGCCGGGGCGCTGACCTCGGCCCAGGTGGGGGCGCTGTCCACGGTCAATGTCGCGGCCTTCGAGGTCGAGGACTTTGCCGCCCTGACGTCGGTGGCGATCAAGGGGCTGACCACGGCGGGGATCGGGGCCTTGTCCACCGATCAGGTCGCGGCCATGACCTCGGCGCAACTGGCGGCCCTGTCCACCGCGCAGGTGAGGGTGCTGAGCACCGACCATATCGCGGCGCTTTCGGCGGGGCAGGTCGGCGGGCTGTCTTCGGCGCAACTGGTGGCCCTGACCACGGGCCAGATTGCGGCGCTGGGGTCTGATCCGGTGGCGGCGCTGTCGACCACGGCGGTTGCGGCCCTGACCTCGGCCCAGGTCGGCGCGCTGACCACCGATCAGGTGGCGGCCCTGACCACGGCCCAGGTGGCCAACCTGACCACGGCGCAGCTGCCGGCCTTCGGCACGGCCGAATTCGCAGCCCTGACCGTCGAACAGGCGGCAGCCCTGACCACGGCGCAGATCGTGACCCTGTCGACCGCCCAGGTCGGCGCCCTTGGCACGGACCGTGTCGCGGCCCTGACCACGGCCCAGGTCTCGAAACTGACCACGGCCCAGATCGCGGGTCTTGGCACCGACCAGGCTGCGGCCCTGACCACGGCCCAGGTGGCGGCCCTGACCACGGCCCAGGTGTCCAAAGTCACCACGGCCCAGCTTGGCGCGATGAGCGTTGATCAGGTCGCGGCCATCACGACGGCCCAGGCCGGGGTCCTGACCTCGGCCCAGATCGGGGCGCTGTCCACCGATCAGGTGGCCTCGCTGGGCTCGGCACAGGTGGGGGCGCTTGCCACCTCGGCCTTCGCGGGTCTTGGCACCGATGACATCGTGGCCCTGACGGCCGACCAGGCCGGGGCGCTGTCCTCGACCCAGGTGGCGGTCCTGACCACGGCGCAGGTCGCCGCGATCGAGGCGGATGATTTGGCCGCCCTGACCACCGGCGCCCTGCGGGGTCTTGGCACGGCGGCCTTCGCGGTCCTGTCTTCGGACCAGGTGGCGGCCCTGACCACGGCCCAGGTGGCCAGCCTGACGACCGCCCAGGTTGGGCGGCTGGACACCGGCGACATCGCCGCCATGAGCGCGGATCAGGTCGCAGCCCTGGGCACGGCCGCGGTGGCGGTGCTGTCTTCGACCCAGGTGGGGGCGCTGACCTCCGACCAGGTTGCGGCCCTGACCACGGCCCAGATCGGCGCCCTGACTACGGCCAGCCTTGCGGGCCTTGGGTCCGAGGATGTGCCGGCCCTGACCACGGCCCAGGCCGCGGTCCTGACCTCGGGCCAGGTGGCGGTTCTTGGCACCACGCTGCTGGCGCAGATGGAGGCCGAGGATTTCGGCTCGCTCTCGACCGATGCGATCCGCGGCCTGACCACGGCCCAGGTGGCGGGGCTGACCACGGATCAGGTCACGGCCATGTCGACGGGGCAGGTTGCCGCCCTGACGACGACCCAGGTGGGCAAGATCTCGACCGCCGATATCGCGGTGCTTGGCACGGCGCAGGTCCAGGCCCTGACCACGACGCAGATCGCGGCCCTGGCTTCGGCCCAGGTTGCGGCCTTGACGACGGAACAGCTGGCGGCCCTGACCACGGCCCAGATCGGCGCACTGACGACGGGGGGCCTGTCGGGCCTGTCGTCCGACGATGTGCCCGGCCTGACCACGGCCCAGGCCGCGGCGCTGACCTCGTCCCAGGTGGCGGCCCTTGGCACCGCGGTCCTGGCCCAGATGGAGGTGGCCGATTTCGCCGCCCTCTCGACCTCGGCCATCAAGGGGCTGACGGCCAACCAGATCCATGCGCTGAGCAGCGATCAGATTGCCGCCATCACCACGGCCCAGGCCTCGAACCTGACCACGGCCCAGATCGGCCAGATGTCGACCGATCAGGTCGCTGCCCTAACCACCGATGCCATCGTGGCCTTCGGCACGGCGCAGATGGCGGGTTGGACCACGGCGCAAATCGCCAGCCTCTCGACCGGTCAGGTCGTGGCGCTGGAGACCGCCGATATCGCGGCCCTGACCAGCACGCAGACCGGCGCCTTCACCGAGACCCAGATCGCGGTGATGTCGAACGACCAGATCTCGGCGCTGTTCATCTGACCAAAGGCGCCCCCCCTGACCGGGGGGCGCTTGATCTCCGTTTGCGGAACCCGGGGTATACCCCGGGTTTACCTTTTCCGCCCCAGCGCCCCCGCCGTCAGCAGGGAAATCACGATGAAGGGCAGGCCAATCGCAAAGGCCGCACGGATGCCCCAGCCATGCGCGACATGACCCAGCATCGGCGGCCCGATCAGGAACATCACAAAGGCGAATTGCGCCACGGCCGCGATATTGACTGAGGCCGGGCGATCCCCCCGCCGGGCCGCCGCCGACACGGCCAGCGGGAAAATCGCGCTTGTTCCCAGCCCCATCAGCGCAAATCCCGCCAGAGCCGCCCAAGCATAGGGCGAAAACACCACAATCAGGCAGCCCACCAACAAGGACACCAGCAGGACCCGGGCCAAAGATGCGGGCGAAAACCGTTCAACCACGCCATCGGCAAAGAAGCGCATCCCGCCTTGCAGGACGGCAAAGGCGCTGACCGCGATGCCTTGCCAAAACTCGGTGGCCTGAAACGCGTCGCGCATATAGATGGCCGACCAATCCATGCTGGCGCCCTCCAGCAGCATGGCGGGGACGGTCACGAGGATGATCAGCAACACCCCCGGCGAGGGCCAGGCGAACATCGGCGCCTCGTGTGTGTCGGTCGAGGGCGAGGGGTCAAATCCCCAAAGCGAGACCATGGCGACCAGGGTCACGATGGGAATGACGATCAGAAGATGGGTCTGCGGGGTGAAAACCTCGGCCATGCGGGCGCCAAAGAGGCCCGCCGCAAAGAAGCCGATCGACCAGAAGGCATGAGAGCGGTTCATGATCCGCCGCCCGATCCGCGCCTCGGTTCGGTCGGCCTCGGCGTTCAACATGATCTCGATGCAGCCGATGGCGATGCCGGTCGGGATCAACAAAAGGAACAGGGTCAAGGGGTTGGGCGCCCGCACGGCCAGGGCGTAAAGACAGGCCAGGATCGGGATGGCCAGGGGCAGGGCGCGGCCAAAGCCGATCCGCTCCATCAGCTTGGCCGAAAAGCCCAAGCTGATCAGCGTGCCGATGGGCGCCCCGATCAACCCCATGCCAAGTTGGGCTGTCGTCACGTCCATGCCCTCCTGGACATCGGCAAGGCGGGGAAAGATATTCCCCATGGCAAAGGAATAGGCGGCGAAGCCGGCATAGACACGGGTTTGGGGCGCGAGGTTCAACATGGGGCAGAGTTCTAGGCGAAGCGGCGCGCATCGCAAGCGGAAAACGCTTTCCTGAATTGCGCCCCCTTGCACGGGCAGAAGGGTCCGCTATTCTGTCAGTGAACAAGTTTTACGGGGAATAAACCTGATGCGCTATTCCGGCTGGCGAATCATCAAGGAGGCCCTGAGTGGCCACAAGGGCTGGCGGCCCGTCTGGCGCGATCCCGCGCCCAAGTCTGATTACGATTACATCATCGTGGGCGGCGGCGGTCACGGTCTGGCCACGGCCTATTACCTGGCCAAACAGTTCCGCCAGGCGCGCATTGCGGTGCTGGAGAAATCCTATCTCGGATCGGGCAATGTGGGGCGCAACACGACGATCATCCGGTCGAACTACCTGCTTCCGGGCAATGAGCCGTTCTATGAATTCTCGCTGAAATTGTGGGAGGGGCTGGAGCAGGATTTCAACTATAATGCGATGGTCAGCCAGCGCGGCATCGTCAACCTGATCCACACCGACGCCGCGCGCGATGCGGCGACGCGGCGCGGCAATGCGATGATCCTGAACGGGGCGGATGCGGTTCTGCTCGACCGCGAGGGGGTGCGCGCCATGTATCCCTGGCTGAACTTCGACGACGCGCGCTTTCCGATCAAGGGCGGGCTGTTGCAAAAGCGCGGTGGCACGGTGCGCCATGATGCCGTGGCCTGGGGCTATGCGCGGGGCGCCGATCTGGCGGGCGTCGATCTGATCCAGAATTGCGAAGTGACGGGGATGCGGATCGAAAACGGCCGCATCCTGGGGGTCGAGACCTCTCGCGGGTATATCGGGGCCAAGAAGGTGGGCGTGGCGGTGGCGGGGTCTTCGTCGCGGGTGATGGCCCATGCCGGAATGCGGCTGCCGATTGAAAGCCATGTCTTGCAAGCCTTTGTGTCCGAAGGTCTAAAGCCGCTGATAGACGGGGTCATCACCTTTGGCGCCGGGCATTTTTATGTCAGCCAGTCCGACAAGGGCGGGCTGGTCTTTGGTGGCGACATCGACGGTTACAACTCTTATGCGCAGCGCGGCAACCTGCCGGTGATCGAGGATGTGGCCGAGGGCGGTATGGCCCTCATGCCCGCGATTGGCCGCGCGCGGCTGTTGCGGGCCTGGGGCGGGATCATGGACATGTCGATGGACGGCAGCCCGATCATCGACAAGACCGGGATCGAGGGGCTCTATTTCAACGGCGGCTGGTGTTATGGCGGCTTCAAGGCGACCCCGGCTTCGGGCTGGTGTTTTGCGCATCTGTTGGCCACGGACACGCCCCATCCGACCGCCACGGCCTACCGCTTTGACCGCTTCCTTCGGGGCGCGATGATCGACGAAAAAGGCCAGGGCGCCCAACCGAATTTGCATTGAGGATGAATGTGTTGCGCCCTGATCCTCAACCACGAGAGCTTTTCACATGCTGATCCCTCATCCCCTTCTTGGCCTGCGCGATGCGCAGGAATTCGTCTATATGGGTGATGCCGCCCTGATCGGGCGTCCCGATGGCGGCGATATCGCGACGCTGCACAACTATCTGTATTTGCGCGACAATCCGGCCGGCGAACACCGCGAGCTTTGGTATCACGAACAGGGCGACCGGTCCTGGCTGGTGGTCACGCGCAACACGGCAACCCATGAGATCCTGGGCGCAGAGCTTGCCCGTGATGTCGCCCGCGCGAAAGGACGTTCGAAATGACCCGGATCGCAGGCGGTCTGATCGACCGCAACACGACGCTGAACTTCACCTTTGACGGCAAAGGTTACACGGCCCATCCCGGCGATACGCTGGCCTCTGCGCTTTTGGCCGCCGATGTGCGGCTGATGGGGCGCAGTTTCAAATATCACCGGCCGCGTGGCGTGATGACCGCAGGGTCAGAGGAGCCCAACGCCCTGATGCAGGTCCGCACTGGCGGGCGCCAAGAGCCCAACACCCGCGCCACCGTGGCCGAAGTCTATGACGGGCTGGAAGCGCAAAGCCAGAACCGCTGGCCCTCGTTGGCGTTCGATGCCTTGGGGATCAACGACCGCTTTCATTCCTTCTTTGCGGCGGGGTTTTACTACAAGACCTTCATGTGGCCGCGCAAGTTCTGGGAGGCGGTCTATGAGCCGATCATCCGCCGCGCCGCAGGCCTTGGGCGTCTGACGCGGGAGGCCGACCCGGACGCCTATGACAAGGGCTTCCTCCATGCCGATCTGTTGGTGATCGGCGCCGGTCCGGCGGGTCTGATGGCGGCCTTGACCGCGGGGCGCGCGGGGCTGCGGGTCATCCTGGCGGATGAAGATTTCCTGGCCGGCGGGCGGTTGAATGCCGAGGCCGGATCGGTGGCCGATCAGGGCTCTGCCGACTGGGCCCGCGCGACCGTCGCGGAACTGGCGGCCCTGCCGACTGTGCGCTTGATGTCGCGGACCACCGTCTTCGGTGTCTTCGACCACGGCATTTACGGCGCGGTGGAACGCGTCAGCGACCATCTGGCGGCCCCGGTGGCGGGCCAGGTGCGCCAGACCCTGTGGCGGATCTATGCGCCCCATGCGGTCATGGCCACCGGCGCGATCGAGCGGCCCATCGCCTTTGACAACAACGACCGACCCGGCGTGATGCTGGCCGGCGCCTTGCGCGCCTATGCAAACCGCTGGGCGGTTGTGCCGGGGCAACGCGTGGCGATTTTCACCAACAATGACAGCGGCTTGGCCTCTGCCCTGGATCTGCAGGCCAAGGGTGTCGATGTGGTCGCTGTCATCGACAGCCGCGAGGGCGGCGAGTTGCTTCCCGGCATCCGTCACCTGCGGGGCGCGCATGTGGTCGATACCTCGGGGCGGCTGGGGCTTACGGGCATCACCATTGATATGAAGGGCCGGCGTGAGACTTTGGCCGTCGATGCTTTGGGGGTTTCGGGCGGCTGGAACCCGAACCTGGGGCTGATGCAGCAGCACCGCGCGCGGCCCGATTGGAACGACCAGATTGCCGCCTTTACCCCCGCCCGTGGTCCCAAGGGTCTGATGGCGGTGGGGGCTGCGGCGGGGGAATTTTCGACCCTTGGCGCCCTGCGTTCGGGGGCCGAGGCCGCGCGGGCCGTGGCCGAGGCCCTGGGGCGTCAGGCGCCCTATGCGCTGCCCAAGGCCGAGGATCAGGCCTATCGGATCGCGCCCTTGTGGGCCGTGCCGGGGGCCTCGCGCGCCTGGGTCGATCAGCAAAACGATGTGACGGTCAAGGATGTGAAGCTGTCGCATCAAGAGGCCTTTACCGATGTCGAACACCTGAAACGCTATACGACGCTGGGGATGGCCACCGATCAGGGCAAGACCGGCAACCTTCTGGGCGCCGCGGTCATGGCCGAACTGACCGGGCAAAGCATCGAGGCCACGGGGCAGACCACCTATCGGCCCCCGTTCACGCCGGTGTCTTTGGGTGTGCTGGGCGGGCGGTCGCAGGGCCGTGATTTCAAGCCCTTCCGCCACACGCCCTCGCATCATTGGGCGGCCGAACAGGGCGCGGTTTTCGTCGAAGTCGGCATGTGGCTGCGCACGCAATGGCTGCCGCGCAAGGGCGAGACGGAATGGCGGCAGTCGGTGGATCGTGAGGTTCTGGCGACGCGCAAATCGGTGGGGATTTGCGACGTGACCACCCTTGGCAAGATCGACATTCAGGGCACCGATGCCGGGGCTTTCCTGGACCGGGTCTATGCCAATACCTTCAGCACGCTTGCCGTGGGCAAATGCCGTTATGGGCTGATGCTGCGTGAGGATGGCATGGTCTTTGACGATGGCACCACCGCCCGCCTTGGCCCGCATGAATATGTGATGACCACGACCACGGCCAATGCGGTCACGGTCTTTCGCCATCTGGAATACTGCCGCCAATGTCTGTGGCCGGATATGGATGTGCAGATCATCTCGACCACCGAGGCCTGGGCGCAATATTCGGTCGCCGGTCCCAATGCGCGCAAGCTTTTGGCGCGTCTGGTGGATCAGGATATCTCGGACGCCGCCTTGCCCTATATGGGCTGTGCCGAGGTCACGATCGGCGGCCTGCGGGCGCGGATTTTCCGGATCAGTTTCTCCGGCGAACTGGCCTATGAAATCGCCGTGCCCGCGCGCTATGGCGACGGCTTGATCCGGGCTTTGGTGGCGGCGGGGGAGGCGTTTGACGCGGTGGTTTACGGGACCGAGGCGCTTGGCGTCATGCGGGTCGAAAAGGGCCATGTGGCGGGCAACGAGCTGAACGGGACCTCGACCGCGCTGAACATGGGGCTGGGCAAGATGGTCAGCCGCAAAAAGGACGCGATTGGGGTCACGCTGTCGGGCCGTGAGGCTTTGCTGGCCGAGGATGGCTTGCGGTTGGTCGGTGTAAAGCCTGTGAACCCCGCGGATGCCATGAAGGCCGGCAGCCATTTCCTGAAACAGGGGGCAGCGGCTGTGGCGGAAAATGACGACGGCTGGCTGACCTCGCTCGTCTGGTCGCCGCATCTGGGCCATTACATCGCGCTGGGGTATCTGCGCGACGGGGCCAAGCGGATGGGCGAAAAGATCCGCGTCGTCAACCTGCTTGCGGGCACCGACATCCTGGCCGAAATCGTCAGCCCTCATTTCATCGACCCGGAAGGGGAGCGTCTGCGTGGATAAGCTGTTGAAACCCCTCACCGCGCTGGGGGCCAGCGCGCCTCTGCGCAAAAGCCTGGGCCCCTGGGAACTGGTCGAGCGTGTCGATGTCGCCCTGGCCTCGGTCGCGCCACGTCGGGGCCGCGAAGGCGAAGTGGCCCGCGCCGACGTGCCCGTGCCCGCGGTTGCGGCTTCGGTCCAGGGCGACCCTTGGTCAAGCTTTTGGCTGACGCCCGACATGTTCATGGTCGAGGCGCCCTTTGCCAGCCATGAGGACATCCGCGCGCATCTGCTGGGCATCTATGGCGATGCGGCCTCTGTCACCGAACAGACCGATGCCTGGGTCCGGTTCGACCTGTTGGGCCCGGGGCTGGAGCGACTGATGGCCAAGCTGTGCAATGTCGACGTCGTGGCGGCGCCCGAGGGTTACGCCACCCGCACGGTGATCGAGCATATGGGCTGCTATCTGATCAAAAGGGCGCCATCGTCCGAAGGCGCCGTGACGCTTTATGGCGCAAGGTCGATGGCGGGGTCGCTGCTTCATGCCATCACGCTTGCGGCGGGGACGGTTGCCTGAAGGCAAGTTTCCCTGTAGTGAACAAGACCTGTTGGACTGCGGGGGATTTCCATGGACGATCTGCCTTTGCCGAAAGGGAAGCCTGCTTTTTCGCAGGACCCCCACCGGGTGCGAGAACTGACCGAACGCAATCTTGAGGCCGCAATTGGCCGCGAGGTGCGATCCTTTCGGCGCCAACAAGGGCTGACGGTCGCCGATCTGGCCGCCGTCACGGGCCTGTCGATCGGGATGCTGTCCAAGATCGAGAACGGCAATACCTCGCCCAGCCTGACCACGTTGCAGGTCCTGGCCCATGCCTTTTCCGTGCCGATCACGGCGTTTTTCAAGGGCTATGAGGAACGCCGCGAGGTGCAGCATGTCCGCGAGGGCGACCATCTGGAGGTTGAACGCCGCGGCACCCGCGCGGGGCATCAGTATAATTTGTTGGGCCACATCGGGTCGAACGACTCTGGTGTCGTGGTCGAACCCTATATCATCACGCTGTCGACCGAGGCCGATGTGTTTCCGACCTTTCAACACGAGGGGCTGGAGCTGCTTTACGTGCTGGAGGGCGAAGTGACCTATCGCCACGGCGATCAGCTGTTCCACCTGCGCCCCGGCGACAGCCTGTTCTTTGACGCCGATGCGCCGCATGGGCCCGAGATCCTGAACCGGCTGCCCGCGCGGTATCTGTCGATCATCGCCTATCCGCAGAACGGCTGACCGAAGCATTTGGGGCCGGTCCCGGGGAGGTTTCACACCTCCCCGGACCCCTCCGTGGGATATTTGTGAAAAGATGAAATCAAGGGCGCGCGGTTTGGGCGGCGCTTTGGGGGGGCTTTAGCGCGGCGCGCAGTTTTGCCACGCGGTAGGCATCCGGGATCGAAAGCGCCCAGATGAACAGGCCGCCGGCAAAGCGGCCGATGGCCGAGGCCTCGGGCGGGGCGGTGATCATCGTCAGGGCGCCGAACAGCAGGATGAAGAAGACGAAGGTCAGCCCGCGCAGGGGTTGGCGGTTCAGCACCTGGCCAGAGCCGGGCAAAAGGATGGCGGCGATCAGGATCAGGTGGGGGGTCATCTGGGGCTTTCGTGCCATTGGGACAGGGTGGTCATCAGCGCCTCGATCCTTGCGGTGTCGGGCGGCAGGTTCGGGAATTGCGCCTCACGAAACAAAAGATAGGCGCTGCGGGGGGCCTCTTCGGCCAGCACGACCAGACGCAGGCCCTGGGGGGAGAGGGTCAGCTCCTTGGCCCGCGGGTCGGCCATCAGGGGGGCGAGGGTGGCCGGGATCAAGGTCGGTTCCGTGCTGCGGGCGGTGCAATCGGGTGGAAAGCCCGGGGGCAGGGCGGCTTCATGGGACAGGTCTGCGAAATGGCTGAAGGGCTCTAGCCCCGAGGCGCGGGCCATGATCCGGGTTTCGGTGCGGCGGTTCTGGGCCTCGGTCAGGGTGATCATCAGCCACAGGCAGGGCAGTTTGCGGATCGCCAGCGCGTCGGGGATCAGCTGCAGGTCGAAGCGCAGCCCATGCCGGGTGAGGCTCGCGCGGGCAAAGCCCGAGGGCATCACCCGGGTCAGGCGCGGGGACAGCGCGTCGAAATAGCCCCGACGCGCCCGGGCTAGGGCCAGCGACGCCTTGCGCGCGGACCGAAGGCTGCGCGCCAGGGACCACAGAAGACCAAGGGCCGCCAATATGAGAAGGGCTTGGGTCATGGTCTGGCCCCCCCGTCGCCAAGGGGGCCTCCTTTTCAATAGCCGCGGGGTTTCGGCCAGGGCATCGTGAACTGTGCCGCCCGCGCCACAAAGCGATAGCGCCAGAAGTGGAACCACAGCGAGGCCACGATGTAAAAGACGATCATCGCCACCAATTGCGTCCCATAGCCCAGGAACACCGCAAAGAACGTCACCGCACAGAGCGCCAAAAGCGCCAACGAGGGGATCGGGTGGAACGGATGCTCATAGCCGCGCTTGATCGTGTGCATCGGCCATTTCCGCCGGAACAGGATCATGTTGATCGGCATGAAGGTATATTCCAACAGACCCGACAGGATCGAGAAGGTCACGACCTGATCCAAGGGCGCCTTCAGCGCAAAGGCCAGCGCGATGGGCACCAGAAAGATGATCGACCGGTAAGGCGTGCGGTATTTCGGATGCACCGCGCCGAACCAGCCCGGCAGATACTTGTCCCGCCCCATGGCGAACCAGGCCCGCGAGGCGTCGTTGATGCAGCCGTTGGCGCTGGCCAGCGTCGCAAACAGCGTCCCCACCCCCAACAGAACCACCAGCGGCTGCATCCCCGTCAGCCGCGCCGCATCGAACAAAGGCGCGACAGAGCCGTTGACCCCGTCGCCCAGGAACTCCCAGGGGATCAGGCCCACGCAGATATACCAGGTCAGGGTGGCGGCAATCAGCAGCGTCATGATGCCAGCCAGCGTGCCAAAGGGCAGAGCGCGGGCCGGAGAGCGGACCTCTTCGGCGGCCTGGGTCGTGCCCTCGATCCCCAAATAGAACCACAGGCCGAAATGCATCGCGGCCAGCACGCCGATCCAGCCATAGGGCAGGGCGGCAGGCCCCTCCATCAGGGCGGCGTGTTGCATCATCGAGGGCGCCAACAGCCCGGTCGTCGACACGAACAGCACCAGGATCGCCACGAAAGCCACCGCGGTGATGACCAGGTTGAAGGTCAAGGTCGCCAGAACCCCGCGGTAGTTCAGCCAGGCCAGAAAGACGATGACCAGCACGATGAAAGGCCGCTGATCCAGCGTGCCGTCATAGCCCGTCAGCCGCGCCACCTCTGATATCAGATAACCCGCGGTGATCGCATTGGCGGCCTCCAGCATCGTATAGGCAAAGACCAGATACAGGCCGACGTTGAAGGCCATCAGGGGGCCGACGATATGCTTGGCCTGGGTGTATTGGCCCCCGGCGGCGGCGACGGTCGATGTGACCTCAGAGTCGATCATGGCGACACAGGAATACAAGATCCCCGCCAGCCAGCACGCGATCAGCGCGGCATAGGCGCCGCCCTTGCCCACGGCAAAGTTCCAGCCCATGTATTCGCCGACCAGCACGATGCCGACGCCCAAGGCCCAGACATGGGCCGGGCCCAGCACCCGCAAGAGACCCACTTGCGTGCCATGCGGCCCCATCCCGTCGCGGGTGGTCGATGTGATGTCGAACTCAGCCATGATGTTCCTCCACCATCGCTTCCAACTCGCCTTCGCGCGACGAGGTCAGGACCTCTTCGTCATAGGTCGCATCGGTCTTGATCCAGTCGATGACGATATAACCGCCAAGGAGCGCCGAAAGCCCCCAGGCGGCGTATTCCATCCAGTTCCAGAAGCTCATGGCCGGTCTCCAAATTTTTCAGAGATGACATCGCGGTATTCCTGTTCGGAAAACCGCAACATCAAGGCGTAATAGGCGACGATCACCACGATCATCACGGCCAGCGCGCCCCAGGAAAAGCTGTAGTCATAGCGCGCGTTGATGATGTTCGACACGGCGGCGGGGTCGGTGAAGCCAAGCGCGTTATACTGCGCCACCTGCGCCGCGTTCTGCCCCATCCCCTCCCAGGTCGTTGGCGCGCCCTCGGGGACGGATTTCGACCCGCCCGCAAGGCCAAGGAACAGCGGGATATACAGCGCGCCGAAGGTCATGGCCAACAGGACGATGACGTCGAAAAGCTGGCTGAGTTTCGATTGTTTGGGCGGGCGATAGGTCATTTCCGCGCCCCCCGCGCCTGGTCCAGGAACGTGATGTCCAGCCCATAGATGAAGTCGCGGTCCTCGCGGTAATGGCGCAGCATGGCCATGATGGCGGCGGTGTTGAACAGCAAGATGACCGCCCCCGCGCCCAAAAGGATCAGTCGGGCCGTGCCTGCGGGGGCAAGGTCCCAGGTGGCCAAGGCCACAAAGATGATGGCAAACCACAGCCCCAGCACAAAGGCCCAGGCGACGCGAATGTCGCCCCTGTGCATGGCCGCGATCCTTTGATCTCGTTCAGACATGTTCCCTCCCTGAAGGCCCGTTCTGCCGGGGGGTGGCCCTGTTCCCTTTTCTGTCCGGCAAATTTGTTTTCCCAAAGGAAAAGCCAGCTGCGACATTCTGTCAAGAATTTACGCACTTCGCCTGTAAAAAGGGCGTTTGTGGGGGCGCGCATTAGCTGGGGGCAAAAAACTTTCCTGACAGTTGAAATGCGAAAACCCGGGTGCTAGGGTGACGAAAAGGAAAGGAGACTCAGCCATGTGTGGAATTGTCGGGCTGTTCCTAAAGGACAAAGCTTTGGAGCCCCAGTTGGGGGCGATGCTGACGGATATGCTGATCACCATGACGGACCGTGGCCCCGACAGCGCGGGGATTGCGATCTATTCGGGGGCGGGCAAGGGGCTGGCGAAGATCACGGTGCAATCCTCGGAGCCTGCAAAGGCTTTCAAGGATCTGGACGGCGATCTGGCGGCGGCTTTGGGCCAGCCGGTCACGATCCTGATCAAGGACAGCCATGCGGTGATCGAATTGCCGCTGGCGCAGATGGAGGCCGCACGCTCCGCCCTTTCGCATCTGCGCCCCGGGATCAAGGTCATGTCGGCCGGCGAGGCGATCGAGATTTTCAAGGAAGTGGGCCTGCCCAAGGATGTCGCGGCGCGGTTTCAGGTCGCCAAGATGGGCGGCACGCATGGCATCGGGCATACCCGCATGGCCACCGAATCCGCCGTCACCACCATGGGGGCGCATCCGTTTTCCACGGGCTCGGATCAGTGTCTGGTCCACAACGGGTCCTTGTCGAACCACAACGGCGTGCGGCGGGAATTGAAGCGTCAGGGCATGACCTTTGAAACCGAAAACGACACCGAGGTCGGCGCGGCCTTTATCTCGCACAAGCTGAAGACCGGCGAGACCCTGGGCAACGCCTTGGAGGCGACGCTGACCGATCTGGACGGGTTCTTTACCTTTGTCGTCGGCACCAAGAACGGGTTCGGCGTGG
This sequence comes from Stagnihabitans lacustris, assembly GCF_025950525.1. Classification (GTDB taxonomy): domain Bacteria; phylum Pseudomonadota; class Alphaproteobacteria; order Rhodobacterales; family Rhodobacteraceae; genus Stagnihabitans. Next base: position 24,869 of record NZ_JAPDGS010000012.1, read on the forward strand.
TGCGCGACCCCATCGCCTGCAAGCCCGCCGTCATGGCGGAAACCGATCAATATGTGGCTTTTGGCAGCGAATACCGCGCCTTGGTGAACCTGCCGGGGATCGAAACCGCCCGCGTCTGGGAGCCCGAACCCGCCACCGTCTATTTCTGGGAGCGCTGATTTGCAGACCTTCGACCTTGAGGCAGAGGGCCTGCGCGCCCTGAATTCCTCGCTTCATGCGCTGAAAGGCGCCACCAACATGACCGCATGGGAGGTCATCAATCCCAAGGGCGCCCATGCCATCGCGGCGGGCGTCGATGCGCCGGTCGATATCACGGTGCGGGGGTCCACGGGCTATTACTGCGCGGGCATGAACAAGCAGGCGACGATCCGCATCAAGGGCTCGGCGGGCCCGGGCGTGGCCGAAAACATGATGAGCGGGACGGTGATCATCGACGGCGACGCCAGCCAATATGCCGGCGCCACGGGGCGCGGCGGGTTGTTGGTGATCAAAGGCAATGCGTCGTCGCGCTGCGGGATTTCGATGAAGGGCATCGACATCGTCGTGCATGGCAACATCGGCCACATGTCGTGCTTCATGGCGCAGTCGGGGACCATGGTCGTGCTGGGCGATGCCGGCGACGCGCTCGGCGACTCGCTTTACGAGGCGCGGTTGTTTGTGCGGGGTTCCGTGAAATCCCTTGGTGCCGATTGCATCGAAAAAGAGATGCGGCCAGAGCATCTGGCTTTGCTCGCCGACCTTTTGAAGCGCGGCGAGGCGGACGGCAAGGCGCGCCCCGAAGAGTTCAAGCGCTATGGCTCGGCCCGCAAGCTGTATAACTTCAATATCGACAATGCCGAGGCTTACTGATGAGCGATTTTCCCCATACTCCGCCGAAGCAAAGCTGGACCTTTTCGAACGATGTGAACGCCGAAATCCGCCGGGCCGCGGCCACCGGGATTTACGACATCCGCGGTGGCGGGTCCAAGCGCCGGTTGCCGCATTTTGATGATCTGCTGTTTCTGGGGGCCTCGATCAGCCGTTATCCGCTGGAAGGCTACCGCGAGAAATGCGCGACCGATGTCTGGCTGGGCACGCGGTTCGCCAAGAACCCGATCCATCTGGACATTCCGGTGACGATTGCGGGGATGAGCTTTGGGGCGCTGTCGGGCCCGGCCAAAGAGGCCCTGGGGCGCGGCGCCTCCGCTGCTGGCACCTCGACCACCACGGGCGACGGCGGCATGACCGAGGAGGAGCGCGGCCACTCCAAGACCCTGGTTTATCAATATTTGCCCTCGCGTTACGGGATGAACCCCGATGATCTGCGGCGCTGCGATGCCATCGAAGTCGTCGTGGGGCAGGGTGCAAAACCCGGCGGCGGCGGGATGCTGCTGGGCCAAAAGATCAGCGACCGGGTTGCCAATATGCGCAACCTGCCCAAGGGCATCGACCAGCGTTCCGCCTGCCGTCACCCGGACTGGACGGGCCCGGATGATCTGGAAATCAAGATCCTGGAACTGCGCGAGATCACCAATTGGGAAAAGCCGATTTACATCAAGATCGGCGGCGCGCGGCCCTATTACGACACGGCCTTGGCGGTGAAGGCCGGGGCGGATGTGGTCGTTCTGGACGGGATGCAGGGCGGGACGGCTGCGACGCAAGACGTCTTTATCGAAAACGTCGGGATGCCGATTCTGGCCTGTATCCCGCAAGCGGTGAAGGCGCTGCAAGACCTTGGGATGCACCGCAAAGTGCAGCTGATCGTGTCGGGCGGCATCCGGTCGGGGGCGGATGTGGCCAAGGCCATGGCTTTGGGCGCCGATGCGGTGGCCATCGGCACGGCGGCCTTGATCGCGCTTGGCGACAACGACCCGGCACTTGAGGCCGAATACAACAAGCTCGGCACCACGGCGGGCGCCTATGACGACTGGCACGAGGGGAAAGACCCCGCCGGCATCACGACGCAGGACCCGGCCTTGTTCAGCCGCTTTGACCCCGTGCTGGGGGGCCGCAGGCTCAAGAACTACCTGAAGGTGATGACGCTGGAGGCCCAGACCATCGCGCGCGCCTGCGGCAAGAACCACCTGCACAACCTGGAGCCCGAGGATCTTTGCGCCCTGACCATCGAGGGCGCGGCCATGGCGGGCGTTCCGCTGGCAGGCACCAACTGGATTCCCGGCCGTAACGGGTTCTGACCCATAAGCCGGGGCACGCAGAGGCCCCGGCGCTCATAAAAATCCAACAGGAGTAAGACCATGGCCAGAGACCTGACCAAATGGGCCAAGGAAAAGGGCGTCAAGTATTTCATGATCAGCTATACCGACCTGTTCGGTGGCCAACGCGCCAAGCTGGTTCCGACCCAGGCCATCGCCGAGATGTCACAAGACGGCGCAGGCTTTGCGGGCTTTGCCACCTGGCTTGACCTGACGCCTGCGCATCCCGACATGATGGCCGTCCCCGATCCCGACAGCGCCATCCAGCTGCCCTGGAAGCCCGAAGTCGCCTGGGTCGCCGCCCGCGCCACGATGGAAAACAAGCTTCTGGCCCAAGCCCCCCGCAACGTGCTGGAGCGTCTGATCGGAGAGGCCGCCAAAGAGGGTCTGCGCGTCAAGACCGGCGTCGAGCCCGAATTCTTCCTTCTGACCCCCGAAGGCACCCAGATTTCCGACCCCTATGACACGGCCGAAAAGCCCTGCTACGACCAGCAAGCGGTGATGCGGCGTTACGATGTGATCTCGGAAGTCTGTGATTACATGCTGGAACTTGGCTGGGAGGCCTATCAGAACGACCACGAAGACGCGATCGGCCAGTTCGAGATGAACTGGAAATACGACGACGCCTTGCAGACCGCCGACAAGCACAGCTTCTTTAAATTCATGATGAAATCGGTGGCCGAGAAACACGGTTTCCGCGCGACCTTTATGCCCAAACCCTTCAAGGGCCTGACGGGCTCGGGCTGCCATGCCCATATCTCGGTCTGGACCTTGGACGGCAAGTCGAACGCGTTTTCCGATCCCAGCAAAGAGCTGTCGCTTTCGGATCAGGGCCGCACCTTCCTGGGCGGGATCATGAAACACGCCAGCGCCCTGGCCGCGATCTGCAACCCGACGGTGAACAGCTATAAGCGGATCAACGCGCCGCGGACCTCAAGTGGGGCGACCTGGGCGCCCAATACCGTGACCTGGACCGGCAACAACCGCACCCATATGGTGCGTGTTCCGGGTCCGGGGCGGTTCGAACTGCGCCTGCCCGATGGCGCGGCCAACCCCTATCTGTTGCAAGCCGTCATCATCGCGGCCGGTCTGGACGGCGTGCGCACCAAGGCCGACCCGGGCAAGCGCCATGACATCGACATGTATCAGCAAGGTCACTTGGTGAAGGGCGCGCCGAAGCTGCCCTTGAACCTGCTGGACGCCTTGCGCGAATACGACAAGGACAAGACCTTGAAGGCGATGATGGGCGAGGAATTCTCCTCGGCCTATATCAAGCTGAAGACGCGCGAGTGGAACAGCTATGCAAGCCATTTCTCGGCTTGGGAGCACGAGAACACCCTCGATATCTGACGGCCGGTTTCCCCCGGCCCGTTTCTGCCCCGGCTGTCATGGCCGGGGTTTTTTCATGTGGCTGGCCCCGGAGGGTTTCACACCCTCCGGACCTCCCGTGGAATATTTGGGTCAATGTGAAAGGGAGAGCGGGCGTCAATACATCGAAGTGCTGTAATCGACCTCCAGCTGGGCATCCAGCCGGGCTTGTTCGGCCGCATCCTGGGGCGCGCCGGTGGTCTGATCCAGGATCATCTTGACCAGGGACGGCATCTCGCGGCGGTCCTGGCGGGCCTCCGGGTCCCAGAGGCGAGAGCGGCGAAAGGCCTTGGCGCAGTGCAGGAAGGCTTCTTCGATGGTCACGACGATGGCGACGGTGGGCCTGCGATCATGGACCGAAAGACGCGCCAAAAGCGCCGGGTCGCGGGTGATCCGGGCGCGACCGTTGATCCGAAGCGTGTCGTCGAAGCCCGGGATCATGAACAGCAGGCCAACCGCGGGATTGGCCAGGATGTTGGACAGCGTGTCCAGCCGGTTGTTGCCGGGGCGGTCGGGGATCAGCAAGGTCCGGTCATCCAGGACCTGCACAAAGCCCGGGGCATCGCCGCGCGGGCTGACATCGGCGCGCCCCGTGGCCGATTGCGTGCCAATGGTCAGGAAGGGCGCGCGGGACACAAAGGCCTTTGCATGCGGGTCCAGACCGGGCAGCGCCTTTTGCAGGGCGATGGCATGGGTGGGGGGAAACAGCGCGCGAAGCTCTGCCTCATTGGTCACAACATGGGCGTCTTGCAAATCATCGGTCGTCATGGCCTGCGGTCCTCCTCCGGCTGAATAATTTCAGCGGCTGAAGAATAGGCGCGATATGGCCTTGCGTCCAGTGTCAGGGCGCGGCCAAGCCTTGGCCTGCTGCGCTCTCGTCTCGTTGCGCAGCCCGGGGTAAATCCCGGGGCTTACATCACCGCGCCCATGGCCCAAGGCACGAACTCGGCCCCGCCGAAACCCAGGTCCTCGGATTTCGTCTTGGCACCCGAGGCGGTGGCGATGAAGCTCTCGAAGATCTCGCGGCCCTTTTGTTCCAGCGTCACCCCGGTGATCATGTCGCCCGCGTTGATGTCCATATCCTCGGACATGCGGTCATACATTTCGGTGTTGGTCGCCACCTTGATGCAGGGCACCGGCTTATACCCCGAAACCGACCCGCGCCCGGTGGTGAAGACGATCAGGTTCGACCCCGAGGCCACCTGGCCCGTCACCGAACAGGGGTCATAGCCCGGGCTGTCCATATAGACGAAGCCGCGTTCGGTCACGGGCTCAGCGAATTTGTAAACCTGGGTCAGGGGCGCGGTGCCGCCCTTGGCCACGGCGCCCAGCGACTTTTCAAGGATCGTCGTCAGACCGCCCCGCTTGTTGCCCGGAGAGGGGTTGTTGTCCATTTCTCCCCCCAGTTTCGCGGTGTAATCCTCCCACCACTTGATGCGCGCGACGATCTTCTGGCCGACCTCGGCACTGACCGCACGGCGGGTCAGCAGGTGTTCGGCGCCGTAGATTTCGGGCGTTTCCGACAGGATCGTCGTGCCGCCATGGGCCACCAGCAAATCTGACGCGTGACCCAGCGCCGGGTTGGCCGTGATCCCCGAATAGCCGTCCGAGCCGCCGCATTGCATCCCCACCACCAGATGCTCCAACCCGGCAGGTTTGCGGGCGATCTTGTTCACATCGACCGCCAGTTCGCGCAACATCGCCACGCCGCGTTCCACAGACCGCCGCGTGCCGCCCATGTCCTGAATCGTCATATGGCGGAAATTCCCGTCGCCGCGCAGCTTGTCGGGGCCGACCAGCGAGGCCACCTGCATCACCTCACAGCCGAGGCCCGCCATGATCACCCCGCCAAAGTTCGGGTTGCGCGCCCAGCCCTGAAGCGTGCGGTGCAAGGTCTCATAGCCCTCATCCTTTCCGCTCATCCCGCAGCCCGTGCCATGGACGATGGGGACCACCCCGTCGATATTGGGGAAATCCGCCAGCCAACCGGCCTTTTCCACCGCCTCGGCAATGAACTTCGCGACCGAGCCCGAACAATTGACCGAGGTCAGAATCCCCAGGTAGTTCCGCGTCCCCACCTTGCCGTCAAAGCGGTGATAGCCCTGGAACTCGCGCGCGCCCGCGACCGGCTGGGGGTGATGCTCGCTGGCAAAGGCATAGTCCTGCGTATGCGCCCCCATCCCAAGGTTGTGGGAATGGACATGATCCCCCGGCCCGATCGGCGCCGAAGCCTCGCCGATGATCTGGCCATAGCGGATCACCTTTTCGCCTGTGCCGATTGCGCGCACCGCGATCTTGTGGCCGCGCGGCACGGGGCGGGGCAAAGTAACGGGGGGCAGGGTCGCGCCCTCGACCGCCGTCCCGGCCCCCAGATCGGCAAGCGCAATCACCACATTATCGGCGGGATGCAAGCGGATGAATTGAGCCATCGTGTCACCTCTGGTATCGGGCATTGACTGCGGGCGCTTCCCCGCTAACATGTTAGTATGCTACAGCCGGATATGACCGAACATCAAGACCCAGACGTTCACCTGCCGCCGCGTCGCCCGCTGCGCCCCCTGGAGCAGTTTCAGGGCACCCTGGCGCAGCGGGTCCATGCCTCTTTGCGTGAGGCGATTTTGTCGATGTCCTTGCGCCCCGGGGATATTCTGCGCAAACCCGAGATCTGCGAGACTTTGGGGGTGTCCAGGTCTCCGGTGTCGGAGGCGGTGGCGCGGCTGGCGGTCGAACATCTGGTGCGCATCGTGCCGCAGGCCGGGACCTATGTGGCGCGCTTTTCGCTGGAGGAGGTGCGCGAGGGCGCCTTTCTGCGCGAGGCTTTGGAACTGGCCGCCGTCGAAAAGGTCGCCCGCGAAGTGACCGACGATCAACTGGTTCTGTTGCGCCGCAACCTGCGTCTGCAAGAGGCCCTGGTGGAGGACCTTGATATCGCGGGGTTCTATCAGACCGATGCCGCGATGCATGAACTGATCCTGTCGCTGACCGGCTTTCGCCGCGTGGCCTCTTTGGCCGATTCGGCCTGGGTCCATGTGAACCGGGCGCGGCAACTTTTGCTGCCGGCGCCGGGGCGGGTGCAACAGACCCTGACCGAACACCGCGCCATTTTCGCCGCCATCGAGGCTCGCGACCCAAAGGCCGCCCGCGAGGCCACCCGCGCCCATCTGGGCAAGCTTGTGGGCTTCCTTGAGCCGCTTGCCCTCACCCATCCTGACCTGTTCGAGCCCGATTGATGATCCCCAACAAACCCAGATATGCCGCCCGTCTGAACGCCTTCAAACTTGGGCTGAAGAACCCCACCGCCGCCGATCTTCTGGCGCGGATCGCTCAGGTCCCGGGGATCGGCGCGGCCGATCTGAATTACCCGGACCATTTCGCCCATCACGCGCCCGCCGAAATGGCCCGCGTGATGGAAGGTCATGGCCTGGCGCTGAACGGGCTTGCGATGCGTTATTACACCGATCCGGGCTTTCGGCTGGGCGCCTTCACCAACCCCGACCGCCAAGTGCGTCAGGCGGCGGTCGATCTCACCAAGCGCGGCCTGGATGCCCTGGCCGAAATGGGGGGCAAGGTCATGACGCTGTGGATGGGGCAAGATGGCGTCGATTATGCCTTTCAGGGCGATTACACCGCCATGTGGGAGACGACCTTGGACTGCCTTGCGCAAGTCTGCGACCACAACCCTTCCCTGGATATCTCGTTGGAATACAAGCCGAACGAACCGCGCGCCTTTTCCTTGATGCCCGACCTTGCCAGCAACCTTCTGGCGCTGCGCGAGGTGAACCGGGCGAACACTGGCATCACGCTGGACTTCTGCCATCTGCTGTTCGCCGGAGAGATCCCGGCGCAATCGGCGCAACTGGCGGCGCGCTATTCCCGCATCCTGGGGGTGCATTTGAACGACGGCTACGGCAAGCGCGACGACGGGTTGATGGTCGGCGCGGTCCATCCGATGCAGACCGTGGAACTTTTCATGGAGCTGGACGCCCAGGGCTTTGACGGTGTGATCTATTTCGACACCTTCCCCGATCATGCCGGCCTGGACCCCCAAGCCGAGGCCGCCGCCAATGTCGAGATGACCGACCGCCTGCGCGCTACCGCCCGCAGGCTGGCCGGCAATCCGGCGCTGAGGGCCGCCCGTAAGGCTCAGGACGCGGCCGCAAGTCTGCGGGCGGTGGCGGCAGAGCTTTACCGTTAGGCCGGTCTTGCGCTGAAAGGCGGGGAGGCGCTGCCTCCCCGAGCCCCACCGGGATATTTTTGAAAAGATGAAGCGAAGGGCGCGCCCTCTTTGTGCCCGGTCGCCAGCAATTGCGATGCGAAGATGACCCCAGCCAGCATCTGTTCGTTTCCGGTTGACGGGGGGGGGGGCGGATGCCGTGCCGAACCCTGAAGACCCCCGATCCATAGACGTGAAATCGAGGCACACCGACATCACCGCGCGGCTCTTTGATTTCATCTTTTCATAAATATCCCGGGGGCACGGGGGCAGCGCCCCCGCCGTTCCGCCCATGACCGCTCACAGGTTATAGAACGCCACCGCCGTGCCGCCATAGATCCGCCATTGGTCGGGCAGCGACAGCCGCGCCGTCAGGTGACGCGCGGCACGGAACCAGGCGTCATATTCGCAGCGCAGCCGCACCACCGGCCAATCCGACCCCCACATGATCCTTTGGGGGCCGAATTCCTTCAGGATGTGATCGACGTAAGGATGCAGGCGCTCGACCGACCAGTCGGGGCCGTCTTCGGTCACAAGGGCCGAGAACTTGACGACGGCGCCGGTCTCGCCCGCAAGGCGGCTCATGCCCTCGGCCCAAAAGGCGAACTGGTCGGGATTGCGGATTTCGGGTTTCAGGCAGTGGTCCAGCACGACGCGCAGGTCCGGGTGGCGCTTCAGCAGCGTCAGGAAATTCGCCATATGGCGCGGGTGGCCCAGGGCGTCCAGCGTCAGGTTCAGATCGGCCAGCGCGGCAAAGCCCCAGGCCACATCAGCGCGCAACATCCAATCCGGGTCCGGGATGTCCTGGATCATCGGCCGCACGCCCTTGAACTTCGGATGCTGCGCCAGACGCTCCAGGTGGCGGCGGTCCGAGGGGCTTTCGAAATCCACCCAACCCACCACGCCCTTCACGAAATCCGAGGCATCGGCCAGGCCCAGCATATATTCCGTCTCATGCACCGTCGCCGCCGCCTGCACCAGGACCGTGCCGTCGATCTGGTTTTGCACCAGGTGGCCGACCAGATCCTGAGGCCCATAGACGCGGTCCAGCACCGGGTCTCCTTTCGGCATCCAGTCATGATCGCCCCGCGCGGGGTTCCAGAAATGCTGATGGCTGTCGATGATCATGCGTCCCCCACCGGCGCGTCCTCGCGCAAAAGACCGTTCGATTTCAGGGCGCTCCACAGCGCGCCGGGGATCACCGCCGCCGCTGCCCGCGCATTGGCCTGCACCTGTTCGGGCCCCACGCCGCCCGGGATGACCGACAGAACCGCCGGATGGCACAGCGGAAACTGAAAGGCCGCATCGACCAGCCGCGTGTCATGCGCGGCGCAAATCGCCTCGATCGCGGCGACCCGGGCCAGCACCCAATCCTGCGCCGGATCATAGTTGTAAAAGGCGCCGGGCCGCGCGCCGGTGGCCAGCACGCCCGAGTTATAGGGCCCGCCCACCACGACGCCGATGCCACGACTTGCGCACAGCGGCAGAAAGGACGTCAGCGCCTCTTGCTCCAGCAAAGTATAGCGCCCGGCCAGAAGGAAGATGTCGAAATCCCCCCGCTCGGCCAGCCATTGCGCCGGTTGCCATTCGTTCACCCCCGCACCAAAGGCCCGGATAACGCCTTGATCACGCAGGGACAAAAGTGCTTGGTAGCCGCCCGCCATGAATTCGTCCAGCCGGGCTTGCAGCGCCTCGGGCGTGCCGTGGTTGAACAGGTCCAGATCATGCGCATAAAGGATGTCGATCCGGTCCAGCCCGGTGCGTTCCAGGCTGAACTCCAGCGACCGCATCGTGCCATCATAGCTGTAATCATAGCGCTCGCGCCGCGCTGGAACCCCGAACCACTTGCCCAGGCCGTCGCGGGTCTCGGGCGTGGTGGGCGTCAAAAGCCGGCCGATCTTGGACGACACCAGCGCCACCTTACCCCGTAAGGCACGGTTCAGCCGGGTTTCGGACAGGCCAAGCCCATACAGTGGCGCCGTGTCGTAATAGCGTATCCCCGCCTCCCAGGCGGCGGCAAAGGTCGCGTCCGCTTCCGCCTCGGACACGGGGCGGTAAAGCCCGGCAATCGGGGCCGCGCCAAAGCCCAATTCAGTGAAAGTGAGCGCGCCGCGCCCGCCTCGGTCCCACGTTCTTGTCTTCATGGACAGCCTCCCCTGATATGACTAACATGTCAGTGACTCAGATGTCAGGGGGGGATATGCAAAATTTCGCGCGGGTTTTCGGGGCGAGTAAACCGGTCATCGCCATGGTTCATCTGGGGGCGCTGCCGGGCTCGCCCTTGTATGACGCGGAGGCGGGCATCGAGGGTCTGGTGCAGGGCGCGCGGGCCGATCTGGCCGCGCTGCAGGCGGCGGGTTTCGATGCCGTGATGTTTGGCAACGAGAACGACCGGCCCTATGAGTTTCAGGTCGATACGGCATCGACGGCGACGATGGCTTGGGTGATCGGGCAGCTGCGGGGCGAAATCGCGGTGCCCTTTGGCGTCAATGTGCTGTGGGACCCGATGGCCTCGGTGGCGCTGGCGGCGGCGACCGGGGCGGCCTTTGTGCGCGAGATTTTCACCGGGACCTATGCGTCGGACATGGGGCCCTGGACGCCCAATGCGGGGGCTGCGATGCGTTATCGCAACCGGTTGGGGCGGCGCGACCTGGCGATGCTGTATAACGTCAGCGCCGAGTTTGCCGACAGCCTGGACCGGCGGCCTTTGGCGGATCGGGCGCGCTCGGCGGTGTTTTCCTCGGTGCCGGATGCGGTGCTGGTGTCCGGCGCGATCACCGGAGAGGCCGCGCGGATGGAAGATCTGGAGGCGGTCAAGCGCGCCTTGCCCGAAACCCCGGTGCTGGCGAACACCGGGGTGAAACATGCGACCGTGGCCGATGTGCTGGCGGTGGCGGATGGCTGTATCGTAGGCTCGGCGTTGAAGGTCGACGGGCATACGTGGAACGCGGTCGATCCGGATCGGGCGATGGATTTCATGGCCCGCGTCAGGAGCCTGCGGTGAGGTCGCGTCTGCGCGAGGCCCTGCGGGCGCTGATGCTGATCCCGGGGCTTTCGGGGCATGAAGAGCCGGTGGCCTTGTGGATCAGGGCGCGGCTTGAGGCCTTGGGTCTGGCCTCGCGGACGGACCGGCTTGGCAACCTGATCGTGACGATTCCGGGTGATATGTCAAAGCCTTCCGTGCTGATCTTCACCCATATGGATCAGCTGGGCTTCGTGGTCCGCAAGATCGAGGCCGATGGGCTGATCCGCGTCGAACGGCTGGGTGGCGTGTCGGAACGCGCGATGGCCGCGCAAGAGGTGGTTCTTTCCGGGACGCGGGGGCCGGTGCCCGGGGTGATCCTGAACAAGGCGCATCACGCGACGACGGCAGAGGAGAAATACCGCGTCCTGACCACGCCGGAAATCCGCATCGACACCGGGCATGGGTCAAAGGCCGCGGTCGAGGCGGCAGGCCTGCGGATCGGCACGCCCGTCACCTATGCGGGCCGCGTGATCGAGCTGGCGGGGGAACGCATCGCCGGGACCTCGGTCGACGACCGGGCGGGCTGTGCGGTGCTGTTGGAGCTGGCTGCGGCGCGGGTGGGCAAGCCGGGTCCGACGCTGCATCTGGTCTGGTCGGTGCAAGAGGAATTCAACCTGCGCGGCGCGGTGGTCGCCGCCCAAAATCTGATGCCTGACATAGCCTTGCAGGTCGATCTTATGTTGGCGACTGACACGCCCGACATGGCGGACCGCGGCGAGATGGTGCTGGGCGGCGGGCCGGGGATCAGCCTCTATTCCTTTCACGGGCGCGGGACCCTGAACGGGGTCATCCCCCATCCCGCCGTGGTGGCGCTGGTCGAACAGGCGGCCGCGGCGCGGGGCTTGCCCCTGCAACGCTCGGCCCAGGTGGGGGTTCTGACCGACCTGTCCTATGTGCAGCTTTTGGGCGACGGCGTGGCCAGCCTGGATGTGGGCTTTCCGATGCGGGGATCACACTCGACGGTAGAGTGTTGCGATATCAGCGACTTGGAGGCTCTTGTTCACCTGCTGGATGCGACGCTGGATGATATTCCCCCGGGCATGAGGTTGGACAGATGCTGACCCTTGGCATCGACATCGGGACCTTTGAATCCAAGGGCGTTCTGGTCGATGAAAGGGGCCGCGTGGTGGCCGAGGCGCATCGGCCCCATAAGATGATCGTGCCCCGGCCCGGTTGGGCGGAACACCGCGCCATTCAGGACTGGTGGGACGATTTAACGTTCCTGACCAAGGCGTTGTTGGCCAAAGCTGATGTGAAACCGTCACAGGTCGCGGCCGTGGCCTGTTCCGCCATCGGGCCTTGCATGTTGCCCCTGGACCGCGACGGCCAACCCCTGATGAACGCCGTGCTTTACGGTGTCGACACCCGCGCCAGCGCCGAAATCGCCCAGCTGAACGCCCAGCTTTCCGAACCCGCCATCCTGGCCCATTGCGGCAATGCCCTGACCTCTCAGGCGGTGGGGCCCAAGATCCTGTGGCTGCGCCATCAGCGGCCCGACATCTGGGAAAAGACTGACAGGATAACGACTTCGACGTCATACCTGACATGGCGTCTGACCGGAGAACATGTCATCGACCACTATACGGCGGCCAATTTCGCGCCGCTGTATGACATCACCGCTCAGACTTGGAACCCTTTGGGTGATATCTGCCCGCCCCATATGCTGCCACGTCTGATGTGGGCCCAAGAGATCGCGGGCCATATCACGCCCCAGGCCGCGACCGAGACCGGGCTTGCGCCGGGCACTCCGGTTCTGTGCGGCACGATTGACGCCGCGGCCGAGGCGGTTTCGGTCGGCGTGGCCGCGCCTGGTCAGATGATGATGATGTATGGCTCCACGGTTTTCACCATTCAGGTCACGGCAAACCGCCAAGCCGACCCGCGGCTGTGGCACGCGCCTTGGCTTTATCCCGGCACCCATGCGGTCATGGCGGGGCTGGCCACCAGTGGCACGCTGACCCATTGGTTTCGCGACCATTTCGCCCGTGACTTGGACCCCGCCACGGCCTTTGCCACCCTGACCGCCGAGGCCGCCCAAAGCCCGAAAGGCGCCAAGGGGCTGATCTGCCTGCCCTATTTCTCGGGTGAGCGGGTGCCATTGCATGACCCCCAGGCGCGGGGCGTCTTCTTTGGCCTGAACCTGACGCATGGCCGCGGCGACCTTTACCGCGCGGTGCTGGAGGGGATCGCCGCCGCTACCGCCCAGGTGGTCGAGGCCCATGGCGCGGCGCGTCCGCAGGTTCTGCGCGCGGTTGGGGGTGGCACGCGCAACCCGGTCTGGCTGCAGGCGACCTCGGACCTGACGGGGCTGGCGCAAGAGGTGACGTCGGTGACGCTGGGGGCCTCGTATGGCGATGCCTGGATGGCGGCGCGGGCCCTGGGGGCGGCGCCGGACATCACCGCCTGGAACCCGGTTGAACGCCGCATCCTGCCCGAGCGCGTCACGGCCTATGACCGGCAATACCCGATCTTTCAGGCGCTTTACGCCCGGACCCGCGACCTGATGGCCGCATTATGAGATACGAGCTTTGCACCCCGCATCAGTTGCGCCGGGCGCAGGCGGAAAACCTGCCCCTGGTCGTGGCGCTTGGCGTGCAGGAATATCACGGCGAGCATCTGCCCCTGGGCGTCGATCTGCTGGCCGTCACGCGCTGCCTGGACCTGCTGGAGGCCGCTTCGCCGGACCGCATGATCCTTCTGCCGGCCTTTGCCTATGGTGCGGCCAGCCATGCCGTTGCGGGACCTGACAGCTTTACCCTGCACCTGCCGACCCAGGCCTTCCAACCCCTTGCCGAGGCGCTGTTTTCCGCGCTTTTGCGGGCGGGGTTTCGGAACATCCATGGCGTGATCCACCATCAGACCGAGAATTTCGCCCAAGGGATGCCGACCGACCTGACCTTTCGTCTGGCCGCGCGCAATGCGGTCTTTGCCCATCAGGAGGCGACGCGCGGGCCGGGCTGGTGGGGCGCGCAGGGCATGGAGGCTTATTACGCCGACCACGCAAGGGGCGAAAACCCGTTCAACTGGGTGCAGATCCATCCTCTGATGCCTGCGGAAGTGGCCGAGCATTTCCCCTTTGACCATGCCGGCGAGGGCGAGACCGCCTTGATGCTGGCCCTGGCGCCGGAGACGGTGGAGACTGCGCGGATGGCCGACAACCGCGCCTGGTTCACCGCCACGGCCCCGCGGGCCACGGCCGCACAGGGGGCGGCGGGGGTCGCGGTCATCCTGTCGCATCTGCGGCGGCTTTTGGACCTTTAGGGGTGCAAGGCGGCGGGCTTGGCGCTATCTTGGCCGAAAAGGGAGGACGCGATGAAACTGCCGCATGACCATATCGACCCCGAGGGGCTTCAGGAATTTTCGGTCGTCTTCACCGACCGCAGTTTGAACCATATGTCGGCGCGGTTTCAGGGCGTGATGCGCGGGCTGTCGGCGGGGCTGAAAGAGGTCTATGGCGCCAGCGCCCTTGCCCTGGTGCCGGGCGGCGGGACCTATGGGATGGAGGCCGTGGCGCGGCAGTTCGGACGCGGCCGGGCCCTGGTGGTGCGCAACGGCTGGTTCTCGTATCGGTGGAGCCAGATTTTCGACGCCATGGGCGCGGGCGATGTGACGGTAATCATGGCGCGCGCGGCAGGCAACACCCCGGTGGCCAGTTTCGCGCCGCCCCCCGTGGCAGAGGTCGTGGCCAAGATCCGCGAGACAAGGCCAGAGGCGGTCTTTGCCCCCCATGTCGAGACCAGTTCCGGGATCATCCTGCCCGACGCCTATATCGCGGAAGTGGCGGCGGCGGCGCATGAGGTCGGCGCGCTGATGGTGCTGGATTGCATCGCCAGCGGCTGTGTCTGGGTCGATATGGGCGCGCTGGGGGTCGATGTGCTGATCTCGGCGCCGCAAAAGGGCTGGTCGGCCTCGCCTGCGGTGGGGGTGGTGATGCTGGGGCCGCGGGCGGAAGAGCGGCTGGGGGCCACCACATCCAACTCTTTTGCGCTGGACCTGAAGAAGTGGCGCGCGATCATGGAGGCCTATGAGAAGGGCGGCCATGCCTATCATGCCACCCTGCCGACCGACGCGATCCTGGCCTTTGCCGCGGCCTTTGACGAGACGCGGGCCATGGGATTTGCCACGGCCAAGGCGGCGCAATGGGAGCTTGGGACCCGCGTGCGCGAGATGCTGGAGGCGAAGGGCGTGGTCTCGGTCGCGGCAGAGGGCTTCAAGGCGCCGGGGGTGGTGGTCAGTTTCACCGCCGATCCGGAGGTGCAAAACGGCGCGAAGTTCCGCGCCTTGGGCTATCAGATCGCGGCGGGCGTGCCCTTGCAGATCGGTGAGGGGGAGGCGTTCCGGACCTTTCGGCTGGGGCTGTTCGGGTTGGACAAGCTGGCGGATGTGGGGGCAACGGTCGATCGGCTGCGGCTGGCGCTGGACGGGGTGCTGTAGCCGGTCAGCGGCCTGCGGGCTGGCGCCCTTGTCGCTGACCGGCGGACGCCGGGGGCTGCCGCCCCCGGACCCCCGCTTCAAAGGGGCCACGGCCCCCTTGAAAATCCCCGTGGTTTTTGAAGCCCGCGCTTTAGGTGGCCCGTGCCTTTTTAGAAGCCCGTGCCTTTTCCAAGTTCGTCCGATATCCGCAAACTCGGTCTTTTACCGGGCCATGTCGGATATCCAGGCCTCAGCCGAGACCCAGGCCGGCTTTCATCAGCGTGCGGCGGATGGGGGTGATGGCGTGAAGCGCGCCAAGGCCGAGGGCGCGCAGGTTGCGCAACGGCTGCGCTTCGGCCATCGAGGCGCGGTTCAAGGCGTCGATCCCCAAGGCGCGGGCCGTGACATCGGTGTGGCGCCGGCGGTGATAGGCCTGCAGCATCGCCGCATCGCCCAGTGTCTCTGGTGAGGCCTGGGCCAGGTTCAACAGGCAGGTAAGGTCCGCAAGGCTCATGTTCAACCCCTGCGCGCCGATGGGCGGCAGGACATGGGCGGCCTCGGCCATCAGGGCCAGACGCTCACCGGACATGCGATGCGCCCATTGCGTGATGATCGGCCAGGTCGCGCGCGGACTGACAAGCCGCAGGGGCCCCATGACGCCGCAGGACCGGGCGTTCAGCGCCTCCTGAAAGGCGGCTTCGGGCAGGGTGGCCAGGCGCAGCGCCTCGGGGGCGCGCTCCATCCAGACCACGGCCGAGGCGGGGCGGCCCTGGTGATCGGGCAGCGGCACCAGGGTGAAGGGGCCACCCGTGCGGTGGATCTCGGTCGAGATATTGTCATGCGGGGCGTCGTGGGTGACGGCGCAGACCACGGCCTTTTGCCCGTAGCGGATGGTTTTCACGCCAATCCCCGCGGCCTGGCGCATGGTCGAGTTGCGGCCATCGGCGCCAATCACCAGTTTCGCCGTCATCTGGGTGCCGTCCGACAGGGTCACGCGGGCCTCGGTGTCGCGGGTGGTCAGGGCGGTTGTGGCAAGGCCTGACCGGAAGGTCACATTGGGCAGGTCGGCCAGCCGCGCCACCATCTCGCGGCGTAAAATCCAGTTCGGCAGGTTATAGCCAAAGGGCTGGTCCGAGATCTCGGCGGCCACGAAGTCGCGGGTCATGCGGGGGATGGGCTCTGGCCCGCCGGCGTCGACGATGCGCATGATCTGCAGGGCGGCGGCGAAGGGTTCAAGGCGGCTCCAGAGGCCGGCTTCGGCCAGAAGATGCAGCGCGGGGGTCAGGAAAGCCGTCGTGCGCAGGTCGGCGCCGGGGGTGGCAAGGTCGGTCACAGGGGGCGTGGGTTCAACCAGAGTGACGCGAAAGCCCCTTGTGCCAAAGGCCGCGGCCGCGGTCAGGCCCGCGACCCCGCCGCCGGAAATCAGGATGTCGGTGTCATGCATCTGCGCCTCCCTCATCTGCGCCTGTGTATGGGCAACCTAGCGCGGAAGCGGCGCGGGGCAAAGGCCGCGGGCTTGGGCAAATCGTCTCAGGTTGGGCGGGTCAGGTTGCGTGGGTCAGCCGGGCAAGAAAGGCCGCGAGGTCGTCGGTGTGGTGATGGATATGCAGGCCCTGCACCGGTTTGGGCGCGACATGGACGGTGCGCATCCCCATGTGATGCGGGGCCAGAAGGTTGCGCGGGTCATCTTCGAACATGGCGGCGCGGGTGGGGTCGATGCCGTCCTGGGCAAAGATCGCCTCAAAGGCCTTGGCCTCGGGCTTTGGCAGAAATCCTGCGCTTTCAATGCCATAGATCGCATCGAACAGACCTGTAAGGCCGCGGGCATCCAGCACCCTTACGGCGTAGGGGATGCAGGCATTGGTATAGACCACGCGCCGCCCGGGGAGTTTGGCAAGCGCCTGGGCCAAGGCAGGATCGGCGGGCAGGCCCGAGAAGTCGATGTCATGGACCTCGGTCAGATAGGGGCCGGGGTCGATCTGGTGTTCGCGCATCAGGCCCGAAAGCGTCGTGCCGTAGCTGTCCCAGTAATGGCGGCGCAGGCGGTCGGCCTCGGTCCGGCCGACATTCAGCGCACGCATGACCCAATCGGTCATCTTGACCTCGATCTGGTCAAAAAGCCGGTGCTGCGGCGGGTAAAGCGTGTTGTCGAGGTCGAAGACCCAGGTCGTGATGTGGGAAAAATCGCGCATGGGGGGAAGCGGTAACGGATTGGGCGCAGGCTGGAAAGGGGCTTGGGCGGTTTCGCGGGCAATCTGGCGGCCTTGCGCAGAGTGGCGGCGGTTGCCTGGGGGCGGATCAGGGCTTAGGGTGACGCAAAAAGGGGGCGAGATGGCCAAGGATGCCTATACGCTGATCCTCGAGGCGATCGAGGGGGGGCTTTATCACCCGGGCGACCGGCTGGTCGAATCGGAGCTGGCAGAGCGGTTTGGCGTCAGCCGGACGCCGGTGCGCGAGGCGCTGCAGAGGCTGGAGACGCAGGCCATGGTAACGCGGGATGGCCGCAGCCTGATCGTGGCCTCGCTGGATCACAATCAGCTGGCGGAACTTTATGCGGTGCGCACCGAGTTGGAGGGGCTGGCCGCAAGATTGGCCGCACGTCATGCGACAGACGAAGAGGTGCGGGTGTTGCGGTCGATGGTCGAAGAGGACCGCGGCCGTGTGGGGGGCGATCCGCGGGAACTGTCGCGGGCCAACAAGCGCTTTCACCGGCTGATCCATCTGGCGAGCCACAACCGGTTCCTGGTGCAGCAGCTGGACCTTGTGCATCGGTCGATGGCCTTGATGGCCACGACCTCTTTTGCGGCCGAGGGGCGGGATGGGGTGGCGATCGGCGAGCATGACCGGATCGTGGCGGCCCTCGAGGCGCGGGACGGCGAGGCGGCCTATCAGGCGTTGCGGATGCATATCTCGAAGGCCTACGAGACGCGGCTTCGGGTCGATGCGGGGGAGTTGAAACTGCGCTAGCAGTCCGCCAGGCTTCGGATTTTTCGAAGAAAAATCCGCCCCCTGTCGGAGTGGCCGATTTTTTCTGCGAAAAAATCGGCGGCTCTGACACTTGGAGGCGTCATTTGCCGGAGCGGGTCCCATCGCTAGCGGATTTTCGAAGAAAATCCGCTAGCGATGGGAGGGGGCCGATCTTGCCTGCGGCAAGATCGGCCCGGCTGGTGCAGGCGGAGGCTGCGCTTGGGGGCAAAGGGAGGCAGCACAACATTCTTGGCGGTTTGCAGCCCCTCGGGTTAGGAGCCCGCCGGATTAGCAGCCCGCCGGATTGGCAGCTCGCCGGATTGGCAGCCCGTCGGGTTCCCAGCCCCTCGGGCTCGCAGCCGCATCAGTCAGTGGAAGGCGCCGTGGGTGGTCTTGTCCCAGTAGAAGGGCTTGTGCAGCATCTCCCAGGCGGCCTTGTAGGCGGCGAAGGTTTGCAGCGGGAAATAGGCTGACAGCGTCGGCACCCAAAGCACCGACAGCTTTTGCCCCGACCGCTTCAGGCCCAGGATGCCGATGGCGATGTTCAAGGCCTCACAGCCCATGAAGATCGCGGTCAGCGCATTGGTTGCCCCCGTGTCCAGCCAGGGCGAAACCGGATGCGGCAGGCCCGCCATCAAAAGCCACATCCCCCATAAGAGCGGCGCAAACAACGCCTGGCTGAGAGAGCCCAGGAACAGCACCTGAAAGCCCACAAAAGCCTTGAACCCCAGGTCCTTATACAGCCGCACCGGGTCGCGCATATGGGTGATCCAGGTCATCATATAGCCCTTGATCCAGCGCGAGCGTTGCTTGACCCAAGGCAGCCCGTGGCAATTGGCCTCCTCCAGCGTGGTCGAGGCGAGGATCTCGGTCCGGTAGCCGCGCCGCGCCAGACGCATCCCCAGATCGGCGTCCTCGGTCACATTCCAGGCATCCCAGCCGCCCAGCCGCTCCAGGATCTCGCGGCGAAAGAACAGCGTCGTGCCACCCAGCGGCAGGGGCATCCCCAACCGTTCAAGCCCCGGCAGGATCACGCGGAACCAACCGGCATATTCGATGGTGAAGCAACGGGCGAGCCAGTTTTTCCCCGGGTTATAGAAGTCCAAAGCGCCTTGCAGGCAGGCGACCTCGGGGCGCGCCCCCGCGAAATGCGCCACGACGCGGCGGATTTGCTGCGGGTCGGGCATGTCCTCGGCGTCATAGACCCCGATGATCTGGCCCCGGCACTGCGTCAGCCCATGGTTCAGCGCGCGGGGCTTGGTCTTGACCCGGCCCCCCGGCACCACGACGACCCGCATCCAGCCCGGCAGATCGGCCCGGGCCAGCGCCTTGCGGGTCATCTGATCCTCTTCCTCGACGACAAGGCAGATGTCGAGCAGATCGCGCGGGTAATCCAGCTTGCCCAGCCGCGCGACCAGCCGCGAGGCGATGTCGCTTTCGCGGTAAAGCGCCACCATGACCGAGACGACCGGCAACCGCGCCAAGGTCGCGGGCGTGGCGCGTTGGATCGGATGCAGCGAGGCGAAAAAGGCTGCCACTTTCATCGCCGTGGCACAGACGAGGGTAAAAACCGCCCAGAGCGTCAACGCCGCCAGGATCGGTTGCACGAACAACAGCGCCACCGCGCCCGCCACGGCCAGAACCCGCAGCGTGGTGCGGCTGGCCTTGCGATAGCTGCGGCAGCTGTCGTCCAGCGCCACCATGGTTTCGGCCGAATGGGCCAGCGCCGTGCCGCGGGCGGACAGAAGCGCGGCCTCGATCCGGGTGGCGGGGGCAAGCGCGGGCAGAATGGGGCCAAAGACCGCCTGCAGCCGGGGCGCAAGGCGCGCAAAGCTGTCGGGATCGGCCGCGGCCACCAGGGTCGCGCCGCCGATCTGGCGCAGCGGCAGGATGCGTTCGGCCAGGCAGAAGCCCGCGTCCAACTGGTCGATCAGCCGCGGGTCCGGCGTCAGGTTGGCGCCGGCAGGCCCGATGCCGGTCAGGCGGTGGAGCGCTGCAAAAAGCGGCTCTTCCTGAGCCAGGCCCTGATCCAGAAGCAGGTCCACAAGGCGCCCGCCGGGACGTTCCGAAAGCCGCGCGAGGCCCTGCAACAGCGCATGGGGCGCAATCGCCCCCTCACGCAAAAGCCGCATGGCCAGGCGCTGATCGGCCTCGGGGACCTCGCGCGGGGTCGCGGGGTAACTTGCAGGGGAACTCTCGGCCCCAAAGGCCGCGGGGTCATGGACAAAAGGGCGGAGGGGGCCCCCCAGATGCGCGCCGCCAAGCCCCGGGTCGCGCACCTGGATCGGCCCGCCAGTGCCGCCCACGGGGCCGCCGACGGGGCCGCCGAACTGACCACGCAGCCCCACGGGCCCCCCGACATGCCCGCCCAACAGGCCGCCGCCCACCGGTCCGCCCTTTGCGGCTTCGCGATAAAGCGGCTGGACTTCGGTCCCCTGAGGCAGCGTGCGCAACGTGGCGGTCATGTCATTTCCATCCTTGCGGCGGGACCTTCTGGTCCTGCTCATGGGCCAAAGATCGGCCAAGGCTGGTTAATGGCGACTTAACGATGCGGGCGCGGCAGGGGGGAAAGCGGGGGTGTGGGCGGGTCTTCTGTGGATAAGTCTGGGGGAAACTTTGCAGGCCGGGGATGTTCTTTTTTCGTTCCGGCAGCGCAGGTTAACGGTCGAAACGAAAACGGGCCGGAGGTCCGGCCCGTTCGGGATCATGGCGTCATGGCAGAGAATCAGGCGGCGTTGACCCCGCGCGAAGCCAGTCCGCTTGCCGCGCTTAGACCCGCGCGAAGCCGGACCGCTTGCCGCGCTTAGGCCGCGCGATGCCAGTCCGTTTGCCGCGCTTAGGCCGCGCGAAGCCAGTCCGGTTGCCGCGCTTAGGCTGCGCGGCGGGCGCGCATCGCGGCGGCGAAACGCTCGAACAGATAGAAGCTGTCCTGCGGCCCCGGCGAGGCTTCGGGGTGGTATTGCACCGAGAAGATCGGCTTGCCATCCACCGCGATGCCGCAGTTCGACCCGTCAAACAGCGAGACATGGGTTTCGGAAACGCCTTTGGGCAGGGTCTGGCTGTCCACCGTAAAGCCGTGGTTCATCGAGGTGATCTCGACCTTGCCGGTGGTCAGATCCTTGACCGGGTGGTTGGCGCCGTGATGGCCGTGGTTCATCTTGACGGTCCGCGCGCCCAAGGCCAGGGCCAGCATCTGATGCCCAAGGCAGATGCCGAACAGCGGCAGGTCGGCGGCAAGAACCCCCTGGATCATCGGCACCGCATAGGCGCCGGTTGCGGCCGGGTCTCCGGGGCCGTTGGACAAAAAGACACCCTCGGGATTATGGGCCAGAACCTCGGCCGCGGTGGCCGAGGCGGGCAGGACCACGACGTCGCACCCGGCCGAGGCCAGGCAGCGCAGGATGTTGCGTTTCGCGCCATAGTCGATGGCGACGACCTTCAGCCCCGCGCCCTCGCGCTTGGTATAGCCCTCGGGCCAGGCCCAGGCCTTTTCGTCCCAGGTGTAGCTTTGGGTGCAGGACACGTCCTTCGCCAGATCAAGCCCGACAAGGCCCTTCCAGGCCCGCGCCTTGGCCACCAGACCGCCCAGGTCGAACTTGCCCGAAGGATCATGGGCCAGCGCCACATGCGGCGCGCCCTGTTGGCGGATCGCGCGGGTCAGGCGCCGCGTGTCGATGCCGCCGATGCCGATGCGGCCCGCGCCCACCATCCAAGTTTGCAGGTCCGAGGTCGACCGCCAGTTTGACGGCTCTGTCGGGTCCCATTTCACCACCATGCCGGCAGCAACCGGCGTGCCCGTCTCGTCATCCTCGGGGGTTGCCCCCGTGTTGCCGATATGGGGGAAGGTGAAGGTCACGACCTGACCGGCATAGGACGGGTCGGTCATGATCTCCTGATAACCGGTCATCGCCGTGTTGAAGACCAGTTCCGCCACCGTCTCGCCGGTCGCACCAAAGCCGTGACCGTAGAACACCGTGCCATCGGCAAGGGCGAGGCAGGCGGTAGGTTTTTCTTGGCTCATGGCAGACTCCGGATGAGGGGGGCGGATAAACGGGCTCCGTGTAGGGGGCGGGCGGGGCGGGGTCAAGCCAGAACGGGCCCTAACGGGGCTTGAGGCGGGGTTTGGGCGGGCTTAGGGTGGCGCAAAGGCAAAGGGAGACGGCGATGGACCTGCAGCAAAGGCTGATGGCAGAGATCAAGGAGGCCATGAAGGCCAAGGCGGCGGAGCGGTTGGGGGCGCTGCGGCTGATCCTGAACGCGCTGAAAGAGCGCGAGATCAATGCGCGGGGGACGGACGCGGTGCTTGGCGATGAGTTGGCGGTCTTGGCGCGTATGGTCAAGCAGCGTCAGGAATCGGTCAAGGTCTATCTGGAGGGCGGGCGGCCGGAACTCGCCGCCAAGGAAACCGCCGAGATCGCGGTGATTGAAGGGTTCCTGCCCAAGCAGCTGACGGCCGAAGAGGTCGAGGCGGTGGTGACATCCGCGATTGCCGAAGTGGGCGCGACCTCGGTCAAGGATATGGGCCGGGTGATGGCCGTGCTGAAGGCGGGCTACACCGGCCAGATGGATTTCGGCGCGGTGGGGGCCTTGATCAAGGGAAAGCTGTAGGGCGGGGTTCACCCCGCCGCTTGGGGATGGGGGCGGCGGGATGAATCCCGCCCTACGTCTGCAGCGTCAGGAAGGCCGCGCATGCCGCCCGCGCCCTCTCGGGCGGCATGGACTCCGGGTCGATGCAATGCTGCAGCGCCAATCCGTCGATCAGGGCGATCAGGAGGGGGGAGAGGGCTGCAGGAGCGCCTGCCGTCCTGAGCGCCTCGGCCACGCGGGCCACATGCGCCCCATAGCGGCGGCGGTGTTCGGCCGTCAGTTCCGGCGTATTGGCAATGGCCTGCCAAAGCGCCAGCCAGAGGTTCAACCTTGGCCGGTTGAAGCGGGCCGGGTCAAAGGTCGTGTCCAGCAGCGCGGCCAGACCTTGGGTGGCGGGCAGGTCCTCTTCGTAGAGCTGGGCATAGGTCGCAGCCATCAGACCGCCGATGTTGCCGAAGTGATGCGCAATCAACCCGCGTGACACTTGGGCGCGGGTGCAGATCCGGTCGATGGTGAAGCCTGCGATGCCGTCGTCCTCCATGCACAGGCAAGCGGTCTGGATCAGCATCTGGCGGCGGTCACTGGCGGAGAGGCGGGTGAAGCGGGTCATGGCGTCCTTTGGCCTGTGCGGCCTTGTGTCAGCCAGGCCCGGCTTGAGGATATTTAAGCCTGGGCGACAGGGGAAGGGAGCATTTTCGGGGTCGTCGGAGGGGGGCTGTCTGCCCCCCGCGCCTGCGGCGCCCCCCCGAGAGATATTTGAGTCAGTATGAAACTGGGAGAACGGCAGATCTTTTAGGTTGGCGGGCGGGGCTTGCGGCTTAGAGAAAGGCGCGGGCGGCGAGGTTGCGCATCAGGGCGCCGGTGCCGAAGGTCCATTCCGGGGCCTCGGTCGAAAGGCGGACGGTGTTGGTCAGCGCGCCCAGCATCGGCGTGGCGATTGTCACCACATCGCCGATGTGATGGGTGAAGCCTTGGCCCGGGCCGTCGCGGTCCTGGATCGGGGCGAACATCGTGCCGCAATACAGGAAGGCGCCGTCGGGATATTGGTGATGCCGGCCCAGCGTCTGCGCGGCCAGATCGGCCGGATCGCGCGAGATTTCCGCCATGCTGGAGCGGCCTTCCAGGTGAAAGCCGTCCTCGCCCGTCACCGTCAGCGTCAGGGTCAGGCCCCGCACATCGTCCAGGGTAAAGCTGTTGTCGAACAGCCGCAGCAGGGGGCCGATGCTGGCCGAGGCATTGTTGTCCTTGGCCTTGCCAAGGAGGAGGGCGCTGCGCCCCTCGACATCGCGCAGGTTCACATCATTGCCCAGCGTCGCGCCCAGGATCGTGCCGCGGGAGTTCAGCGCAAGCACCACTTCGGGTTCGGGGTTGTTCCACTGGCTGACCGGGTGCAGACCGACCGCGGCGCCCTGGCCCACAGCGGCCATCGGCGGGCATTTGGTGAAGACCTCGGCATCGGGGCCGATGCCCACCTCCAGATACTGGCTCCAGAGCCCTTCGGCCTGCAGCAGACGTTTGACCTCGGCGGCCTGGGGCGAACCGGGCTTCAGGTCGCGCAAAGACGTGCCGAGGACGCCCGCGATCCTTGCGCGGATCTCGGTGGCGCGGGCGGCGTCGCCTGCCGCGCGCTCCTCGATCACGCGTTCGATCATCGACCGGGCAAAGGTCACGCCACAGGCCTTGATCGCCTGCAGGTCGGCGGGGGCCAGAAGGCGGGTGCCCTGCGGTTCCTGTGCGTTCAGAACGGTCGCGAGGTCGCAGATGGGCCGGTCGGGCAAGGCGGCCAAGTGGTCCAGCGGCGCGGGCAGCTCCAGCAGGTCGCGCATCGTCGGCGCCGCCTTGGTCGTCACATCATGAAGCACGCCCCCCCGCAGATGGACCAGGATCGGCCCGGTCTCTTGCAGCCACAGCCGTCCCACAAAGGTTCCGGTCGTCGGGAAATGCGTCATCGCGGGCTCCTGTTTTCCGGGAAGGGGAGAGTGCGGCAGGCCGAAAGTCAAGAGCCCGACTTTTGGGCTGTGGCCTGCGTTTGGCCTGCGACAGGGTGTCGCGCGTATTTCCTGACGTGAAGAAAATTTGACACAGAGGGAGGCGCGCGCTTAGGCTGGCTGCAAAACAAGACCGCGTGCGGCAACAGGGAGTGACGGATGACGAAGAAACGGGTTGCGGTGATCGGGGCGGGGCCCTCGGGTCTGGCGGCTTTGCGGGCCTTTCAATCGGCCGAGGCCAAGGGGGCCGAGATCCCCGAGGTCGTCTGCTTTGAAAAGCAGGGCGACTGGGGCGGTTTGTGGAATTACACGTGGCGGACGGGTTTGGATGAATATGGCGAGCCGGTCCATGGGTCGATGTATCGCTATCTTTGGACCAATGGCCCGAAGGAAGGTCTTGAATTCGCGGATTATTCCTTTGAAGAGCATTTCGGCAAGCAGATCGCAAGCTATCCGCCGCGCGCGGTGATGTTCGATTATATCGAAGGCCGGGTGAAAAAGGCCGGGGTGCGCGACTGGATCAGGTTCCGCACGCCGGTGCGCTTTGTGCGCTTTGATCCGGCCGCGCAGACCTTTACCGTGACCGTGCATGATCTGGTCAAGGACAGCATCTATGACGAGGTCTTTGACGATGTCATCGTGGCCTCGGGCCATTTTTCCACGCCGAATGTGCCGGAATATCCGGGCTTTGGCACCTATGGCGGGCGTGTCCTGCACGCGCATGATTTCCGCGACGCGATGGAGTTCAACGGCAAGGACCTGCTGATCCTGGGGTCGTCCTATTCGGCCGAGGACATCGGCTCGCAATGCTGGAAATACGGCGCCAAGTCGATCACCGTGGCCTATCGCAATGCGCCGATGGGCTTTGACTGGCCCGACAACTGGAAAGAGGTCCCGGCGCTGACCCATGTCGACGAGACGACCGCCTATTTCAAGGACGGCACGTCAAAGAAGGTCGATGCGATCATCCTTTGCACCGGATACAAGCACCATTTCCCCTATCTGCCCGATGACCTGCGGCTGAAGACGGCCAACAGGCTGGCGACCAATGACCTGTATAAGGGGGTCGTCTATGTGCATAATCCCAAGCTGTTCTACCTTGGGATGCAGGACCAGTGGTTCACGTTCAACATGTTCGACGCTCAGGCCTGGTGGGTGCGCGACGTGATCCTGGGGCGCATCGGACTGCCGGACAAGCCCACGATGCTGGCCGATGTCGTCGACCGTGTGGCGCGCGAGGATGCCGGCGCCGATGCCCATGACGCGATCCATTACCAGGCCGATTACGTCAAGGAACTGGTGGCCGAGACCGACTATCCCTCCTTTGACGTCGATGGCGCCTGCGAGGCTTTCTTTGAGTGGAAAGAGCACAAGAAGAAGGACATCATGGCCTTCCGCAACCATGCTTACCGCTCGGTCATCACCGGGACCATGGCGCCGGTCCACCACACGCCCTGGAAGGACGCGCTGGAGGATTCGATGGAAGCCTATCTGCGCAACTAGCGCCAAGCGGCCCCGGGCTTGACCCGGGGCCTCGACCTTGGGGCACGGGACGGATTGCGCGTGCGGGACCCTTGGGTGTGCGGGAACCGTTCCGTCTAAAAAACAGGCGAGGCCCCGGGTCAAGCCCGGGGCGCCTTTTGTGTTGCGGAACCTTGGTCGCGCGATTGGCAACCGGGCCAACCTGCAAGCCAAAATCTGTGCGCAGTTGCGGCCCAAGTTACCGGCCAAGTCTCGGGCCCAAATCCGGGCGGACACCTCGGCAGGTCTCTCGGCGCTTATTTGGGTTAACCGGTTCTTCACCCTTTCCCGCCAAGCTTGACCCCAAAGCCAAGCGCCCGGGGCTGATTTCCCTGGCCTGCCGCTTTCTTCATCACCGGGGGGGCGTGGCCTTCGCACTCGCAGCAAAAGGAAACATTTTTGCCTGACCGTGAAAATATCCTTTGGCGCATGGCCGGACCTATGTTTGTCTTGGCCCAGCGTTCGGGGGCGAGGGGTCCTTGGGCGTGCAACAATCGCCGCGCCCCGCAAGGGAGACAGCGGTTTCCACGAACAGGGGAGTGGACAGATGTCGAATGAAGGAGGCTCGGGCCAGTTGGTTCGGGCGCTGGACTGGAAGGGCGCGTTCTGGGTGGCGGCGGGGGTGCCGCCGCTGGTCCTGTTCTCGATCGGGGGGATTGCCGGAACCACGGGGAAACTGGCCTTTGCGGTCTGGATGATCTCGATGGTGATGGGTTTTCTGCAAAGCTTCACCTATGCCGAGATGGCGGGGATGTTCGGCAACAAGTCGGGCGGCACCTCGGTTTACGGGGCAACGGCCTGGCTGCGCTATTCCAAGCTGATCGCGCCCCTGTCGGTCTGGTGCAACTGGTTCGCCTGGTCGCCCGTGCTGTCCTTGGGCTGCGCGATTGCGGCGGGCTATATCCTGAACGCGCTTTTCCCCATTCCTGCGGCCGAAAGCCAGATGGTGCTGGATTGGGTCGCGGCAAACCTTGCCAGTTATACCGCCACGACCGAGGCCGTCGTGGCCTATATCGCGGCCAATGGCGTCACCGCGCCCGAGGCGATCCAGGCCGTGGCCACCGCCGATGCCATGACCGCGCTGACCCCCGCCTTCCGCTCGTGGGAGGCGTTTTCCGTCGCCGTCCCCGCGCTTGGGACGCTGCATTTCAACTCGACCTTCGTTGTGGGCGTGGCCCTGATGTCGGTCATCCTTGTGATCCAGCACGGTGGCATCGCCTCGACCGCCTCGGCGCAAAAGTGGCTGGCGATCATCGTGCTGGTGCCCTTGCTGCTGGTGGGTCTGGTGCCGCTGTTCACCGGTCAGATCGACTATATGAACGTCACGGGCCTTGTGCCGCCGACCGCGGCCTCTTCCGGCGTGGACGGGGACTGGAGCGTGGGGGGATGGACCCTCGTCCTTGGCGGCCTTTATATCGCGGCCTGGTCGACCTACGGCTTTGAAACCGCGGTCTGCTATACCTCCGAGCTGAAGAACCCCGCCACCGACACGTTCAAGGCGATCTTCTTTTCGGGGCTCTTGTGCATCGTCTTTTTCTTCCTTGTCCCCTTCGCCTTTCAGGGCGTTTTGGGCCAATCGGGGATGCTGGCCACCGGCATCGTCGATGGCACTGGCGTCGGTGAGGCGCTTGGCAACATGATCGGCGGCGGCAAGGCCGTCACCCAGATCTTCGTCATCTTGATGATCATGGCGCTGTTTTTGGCGATCATGACCGCCATGGCGGGGTCCTCGCGGACGCTTTATCAGGGGTCCAAGGATGGCTGGCTGCCCAAGTATCTGTCGGGCGTCAATGCCAACGGCGCGCCGCACAAGGCGATGTGGACCGACTTTGCCTTCAACGTCTTTCTGCTGGCCCTGGCCTCGGATGTCGGCGGCTATTTCTATGTGCTGGCGATTTCCAACGTCGGTTACATCCTGTTCAACTTCCTGAACCTGAACGCCGGCTGGATTCACCGCATCGACTCGGCCCATATCGCGCGCCCCTGGAAGGCGCCGACCTGGCTTTTGACGGTCAACACGGTGCTGGCCTTTGTCAACGCGCTGTTCCTGGGCGCGGGGGCCAAGGTCTGGGGCTATTCCGGGGCGCTTTGGTCGGGGCTGATCTTTGCCGCCCTGATCATCCCGGTCTTCTGGTTCCGCCATTACATCCAGGACGGCGGCAAGTTCCCGAAAGAGGCCTATGAGGACCTTGGCCTGAAAGAGGGCGACCTTGGCGAGCGCAAGGCCGGCATCCTGCCCTATCTTGCCTTGATCGGCGGGGTTGCGGTGGTCTTTGCGGCCGACTGGTTCTTTGTCCTGCCGGGCTAAGACCCGGGCCAGACCAAGGGGGCGGCGCAAGAAGCCTTGCGCCGCCCCTTTTTTCATCCCGGGCCCATCCCCTGAGGTGAAATAATGTTGAATAATAGTGTTGATTTCTGCCGGTCGCCCCGCCAAGCTTTGCCAAAATCAGCACGAACGGGGAGGTAACGATGACGAATTCCTGGCGATTCTCGGCTCTTGGCGACCGGCACCGGGCCTTGGGGTCCAAGCTTGAAGACTGGTCTGGCATGGGCACGGCCTGGAGCTATGACAGCGACCCGGATGCCGAATACATGGCGATCCGCACCAAGGCGGGGCTTATGGATGTCTCGGGGCTGAAAAAGGTCCATGTGACGGGGCACGCGGCGTCCCATGTGATCGAGCGGGCCACGACGCGCAACGTCGAAAAGCTGATGCCAGGGCGGGCGGTTTACGCGTGCATGTTGAACGATGCGGGCAAGTTCGTGGACGACTGCATCATCTATCGCATGGGGCCAAACAGCTTCATGGTGGTGCATGGGTCGGGTCAGGGGCATGAGCAGTTGACCATGGCCGCAACGGGCCGCGATGTGTCCTTGCGCTTTGATGACAACTTGCATGACCTGTCGCTGCAAGGCCCCCTGGCCGTCGATTTCCTGGAGCGTCACATCCCCGGCGTGCGTGCGCTTCCCTATATGTCGCATATGGCGACCAGCCTTTTCGGCAAGCCGATCACCCTGTCGCGCACGGGCTACACCGGCGAGCGCGGCTATGAAATCTTTGTGCGCGGTCAAGACGCGGGCGAGGTCTGGGACCGCATCCTGACCGAGGGCGCCGATTTGGGGATCATCCCCTGCCGCTTTACCACGCTGGACATGCTGCGCACCGAGTCTTACCTGCTGTTCTTCCCCTTTGACAATTCCGAGATGTATCCCTTTGAAAACGAAGGCCCGGGCGACACGTTGTGGGAGCTTGGCCTCGATTTCACCGTCTCCCCCGGCAAGGTGGGCTTTCGTGGCGCCGAGGAACATTCCCGCCTGAAGGGGCGTGAGCGGTTCAAGATCTGGGGCCTGAAGCTGCAGGGCAAGAATGTGCCGGGCAATGGCGCGCCGGTCTTTGACGGTGGCAAACAGGTGGGCGTCGTCACACAAGCCATGTATTCGCCGCTGAATGACTGGACCGTGGCCATCGCCCGACTGCCGGTCGACTGCGCGGTCGACGGGCGCGCTTTGGAGGTCCGCTGCGGCACCCATGGGCCGATCGCCGCCAAGACCTCGGCCTTGCCCTTCTATGACGTCGAGAAAAAGCGCCGCAGCGCCAAGTGAGCCCTCTGCCGGTGGGGCCAAAGGCGCCTCCGGCGGGAGTATTTGAGCCAGTATGAAAGACGCGACGATGAGCTTGCCCCCCTCGATCCTGAGCCGACCTGTCTATGGCGTGCTGGCCCCGCGTCCGGGGCTGGCGCATCTGGTGATTGCCGATGGGGCGGGGGCGGGCGCGGTGGCCGATCTTTTCGCGGCCGATCCCGGGATCGCGGGGCGCGCCCATGTGCTGTATACGCCGGGGCCGGATGGGGGGGATGACTGGGCGGTGATCGAGGCGCTGGGGGCGGCGCAGGCGCAAAGGGCGGCTTCGGTGCCGACCTTGCTGTTTCGGCTGGCCCGGGTGCTGTTGGATGCCAAGGCCGGGACGCAATGCTATCTTGCGGGGTCGGAAGGGCTGATCGGGCAGGCCGAACGCGACCTGATGGCGCAAGGCGTGCCGCATCAGGACATCCAGAAGGAACACCGCGGCTCGACGGTGCGGCGCGTGCAATGCGTCCATTGCAAGGGGATCACCGAGGCGGTGCGGACCGATCCGTTTGTCTGCAGCCATTGCGGCCTGAGCCTTTATGTCCGCGACCATTACTCGCGCCGTCTGGCGGCCTTTCAGGGCGTCTGCATCGACGCCGAGGAACCGGGCAACATCCCCCCTGCGGTGGAGAAATTCGCATGAATGCCAAGCTGCAGGTGCGCGTGACCGAGGTCGAGGCGCTGAACCCGCTGATCAAGCGCTTCCGCTTTGTGCCCCGTGATGGCGGGCTTCTCCCGGCCTTTTCCGGCGGCGCCCATGTGGTCGTCGAGATGGAGGACCACGGCACCCGCCGCATGAACCCCTATTCGCTGTCCTCCGACCCCGAGGACCGGACGGGCTATGAGGTCACGGTGCGGCGCGATGACGCCGGTCGCGGCGGCTCGCTTTACATGCACAACCATGTCGCCGTGGGGACAGAGATGGTGATCTCGCATCCCGTGAACCTCTTTCCACTGGATGGCCGGGCCAAGAAGCATCTGTTTCTGGCCGGCGGCATCGGCATCACGCCCTTTAAGGCGATGATCCATCAGCTGGGCCATATCGGTGCCAAGTGGGAGCTGCATTACGCCTCCCGCAACCCGGGGCTTTGCGCCTATGGCGATCTACTGCGCGGCCCGGTGCAGTTCTATTACGACGACGACAAGAGCTTCATTCCGCTGAAGGACCTATTGGCCCGCCAACCCCTTGGCACCCATGTCTATTGCTGTGGGCCCAAGGGGATGCTGGCATGGGTGCGGGCCACGGCGGCCGAACTGGGCCTGGCCGAACATGCCGTCCATTTCGAGGAATTTACCGCCCCCCAGCCCGGCGCGCCCTTCGATGTCGACCTTGTCCGCTCTGGCCGGCGCATCCATGTCCCCGCCCATCAAAGCCTGCTGGAGGCGATGGAGGCCGCGGGCGTCGATGCCCCTTACCTCTGCCGCGGCGGGGCCTGCGGGCAATGCGAATGTGATGTCGTGACCCTGGACGGTCAGATCGACCACCGCGACCACTGGCTTGCGCCTACCGACCACAAGACCAAGATCATGCCCTGCGTCAGCCGCTTTGCCGGCCGCGCCCTTGCCATAGACAGGTGAACCATGCTGGATCTGAAACCCGACTTCGGCAGCTTTTTCAAGGATGAGACCTTCACTGGCGACTTCACCTTTGCGAACTCCCCTCAGTCGGTGAGGCGCTTTCCCTTTCCCTTCGACCGTGACGACTACATGTATTCGGTCAATATCGAGCCGCATGTGTCCACCCGGCCCGGCTCGGTCTTTGAACATGCCTTCGACATCGACGAGCATTACGTAAGCGAGATGCGCGACCGGGCGCGGGTTCTGGCGCGCGATCCTCTGCGCTGCCAAAGCCTGCCGCATATGGAGCTTGCGGGGTGGGACCTGCTGGAGCTGTTGATGGAGAGCCTCGCCCGCGATTACCCGCAGTGGTTCACCCTGACCCGCAGCGGCAACGATTGGCATTGGGTGAACAAGCCCTTGGGGATCGACCAGCGCTTTACCTTCCTTGATGCCAGCAGCCTGCCTTATGGCCCGATGGAATACATCACCCGCCAGGTTCAGGGCGATTTCACGCTTCAGGACGAGCGCGACCAGAACCTGTGGGTCGATGCCGGGATGGTGACGACCCAGGCCGATTGGAGCTTGGATTTCGACATCGGCATGAACTTCTTTGAATGGCACGCCCCGGTGCCTTTGGCGCATGAGAAGGGCATTTTTGAACGCGCGCTGAAGTTTCTGTTGCGCTTGCAGCATGGGGCGCCGGTGCGGCGGTTCAACTGGACGATGACGGTGAACCCGCTGTTGGACACCGCGCCCGAGACCTATCCGGAATGGGGCGCGATGCGCACGACGGTCACGCCGCAGAATGTCGGCGAAAAGTTGCATCTGCGGGTCGAGCTGCAGTCGCTGTTCCGTCTGCCGCGGTCCAATGCCATCGCCTTTTCGATCCGCGCCTATCTGGGCCGCTTTGACGACCTGGTCACGGTGCCGAAATGGGGCCGCCGCCTGCACCGCGTGGTGCGCGATGTGCATCCCGACCTTGCCGCCTACAAGGGGTTCTTGCGCAACCGCGATGCCATGACGGACTGGCTGTCGCATCACGACGACGGCGCTCCCACCAGCCCGGGGATCTGGCCCGATTGATGCTGACCCTGGGGTTTTTGCTGTTTCCGGGCTTTCCCATGGCCTGCCTGACCCAGGCCATAGAACCGCTGCGCGCCGCCAACGAGATCACCGGGACGCGCGCCTTCGCCTGGGTGCTGTTGGCCGAAACCTCGGACCCCGTGGCCTCTTCGGCCGGGGTGGTCTTCATGCCCGACCGCAGGCTGGACCGGGCCGGCGATCTGGATCAGCTTTACCTGATCGCACCGCCTTTGGCGCGCTTTACGGGTCGGCGCAGCACGCCGACCATCCGCCGCCTGGACCGTGAGGGGGTGACATTGGGCGCCTTTTCCGGCGGAGTCTTTCCCTTGGCGCGGGCGGGGGTGATGGGCGGCCACCGCGCCTCGGTCCATTGGTGTTACGACAGCGCCTTCAAGGCAGAGTTCCCCGGCGTCACGGCCGAACCCGCCGTGATCACCCGCGACCGCAGGCGGTTCACCGCGGCGGGGGCGGGCGCGGTCTTTGACCTGATGCTGCGCCTGATCGAAGAGCGCCTGGGGGCCCAGGTCATGACCGAAGTCGCCTGCTGGTTCCAGCATCCGGTCCTGCGCGCGGATCATGCGGCGCAAAAGGTCCCGGTTCAGGGCGCGCCTGCGACCTCGGATGCCATGCCGCGCGCGATCCGCGAGGCGATCCGGCTGTTTGACGCCCATGTCGAGGACCCATTGCGCATCCCCGACGTGGCTCAGGCGGTCGAGATGAGCCCGCGCCATTTCGAACGGCTGTTCAAGCGCGAGACGGGGCAAAGCCCGCTGCGCTATTACCGCCATCTGCGGCTGTCCAAGGCGCGGCAAAGGGTGCTGTATTCGGATCAGGGGCTAGAGGATATTGCGGCCTCGGTCGGCTATCTGCGTGCGGGACTGATGGCGCGCGATTATGCCGCGGCCTTTGGCCTGTCGCCTCGGGACGAACGGCGCCGGGCCTCACGCGGGCTGACGGGGGTCTAAGAGGGGGGGCTAAGACGGGGGTCTAAGATGGGGGTCTAGCCCGCAAGCAGGGCCAGGCCGCCAAAGACTAGGCCGATGCCAAGCCCTTGTTTCAGCGTGACCTTCTCGGCCAGAAAGACCCAGGACAGCAGCACCGTGACCATGCCGAACAAGGACGACACGACCGAGGCATAGACCGCCATCGGCAGGGCCCCCGCCGCAAGCACCGCGGTCAAGGCCAACCCGTCCAGCGCCCCCATCCCCGCCAGGATCGGCAATTGCCGCAGCGCAGCACGAAGCCCCGCAGGCTGCAGCATCAACAAGGCCAGCCCCGTCGCTGCAGTTGCACAGCGCGCCAGCGTCGGGGCCAGGAAAGGGTCCAGCGCCCCGGTCGCGGCTTGGCCAAGGGCGAACGCCGTCGCCATGCCCAGGCAGGCCAAAAGCGCCAGCGGCAAGGCGCCCCGCCGCGCCGCGCCCCCTTCGTGGCCAAAGACCGCGACCGCGCCGACCCCCGCCACGATCAACCCCGCCGCCAGCCAATCCAACACGCTGACCGTGGTCCCCGCAACCGCCGCAAAGACCAAAGCGGGCAGCGGATAGGCCCCGATCACCGGGGCAACCACCCGTGCCGGCGCCCGGGCAAAGGCGTGATACAGGCACAGCGAGGCCGCGAAATAGGCGACCCCCGACCCGCCCGCCAATCCCAGCGCCCCCGCCGTCACCCGCGAGGCATCGCCCCAGATCACCCCAAAAGGCAGCACGACCAGCGCCGCAAGCGTCATGACCACGGCAATCTGTGGCAAGACCCGCGCCCCGGGCGCCACGCGGCGGACCAAAAGATCATGTGTCCCCCATCCCAGCGCCGCCACCAGACCCAGAAGAAATGCCAGCATCGCCCCTCACCAGACTTGAACGCTTTTGCGTCTTTGATATGCTATCAGTGAACATATTTTCCGGTCAATGAAATGCTCGATCTGCCGACTGTCACCGCTGGCCCGCCAAAGCCCAGCCGCATCCTGACGCCCCGTGACCTTGCGCGCCGTTCAGGCCATGAGCGGTATGAGATCCCCGGCGGCGGGGCGCTTTTGGTGGACCTGGATCAGGGCGACAAGATCACCGTCCTGAACCCCGAGGGCGGCCAGGAGGCCGAACTTCTGGCCGCCACCGCTCGGGGGCAGATCGACGGCGCGGTCATCGGGGTGCGGATGGATCAGACGGGCCAAGGGCTGCGCGCGCTGATCCAGGCGGGTGGCCCGGGCATGGCGCGGCTGCATCAGGGGCTTGCGCGGCGCGGCATCGACCTGACCACGGCGCGAAGCCTGCGGCTTTTCGGGCCGGACACGCGGGCGGGCACCACGGCCGAGTTTACCGCGACCGAGAAGGGCTTCCTGATCGTGGCCGCGCCCGGGGCCGCGATGGACCCCTCCGGCCAAGCGACGCTGACCCCCCTGATCCTGCAAATCCAGCGCGCCGATCCGGGTTGGGCTGCGCTGCATGACCTGCCAGAGCCGCTGGCCGATCCGCTTGCCGATATCCGCGTGGCCTCGGCGACGGCGCGGGCCTATCACGTCAAGGCCGGCGATTACATCCAGATCATCGACGTCGATGGCCGCCAATGCACGGATTTTCAATGCTTTTCCGCCCGCAAGCTGGACCGCGGCTTGCAGCGTCCCTTGGATGTCACGACCTCACGCACCTTGATGGGGCATGCCTACAGCTCTCCGGGGCTGCACGCGAAATACTATGATCAGGACTGGGAACCCCTGGTCGAGGTGATCCAGGACACGGTCGGCCGCCATGACGCATTTGCCATGGCCTGTGCGGCCAAATATTACGACGACATCGGCTATCCCGGCCATGCCAACTGTTCCGACAATTTCAACGCGGCCCTGACGCCGCATGGCGTTGAACAGCGCCCGGGCTGGATGGCGGTCAATTTCTTTTTCAACACCGCCATCGACGCCCATGGTGTGCTGGTGGCCGACGAACCCTGGAGCCGTCCGGGCGACTACGTCCTTCTGCGCGCCCTGACCGATCTGGTCTGCGTGAACTCGTCTTGCCCCGATGACACCTCGCCCGCGAATGGCTGGTATCTGTCCGACATCCACATCCGCATCTATGACGGCGCCGAGCCCTTTCAAAGGTCGGTCGCCTATCGCCCCACGCCAGAGGCCGCCCCCCGCATGACCCAAGAGACCGCTTTTCACCCCGAGACCTCGGCCCTGACCCGGAATTTCAGCGAATACCGCGGCTATTGGCTGGCCAATTCCTATGCCAACCAAAGCCCGCTGGAGGAATACTGGGCCTGCCGCCAAAAGGCCGCGATGATCGACCTGTCCCCTCTGCGGAAGTTCGAGATCACCGGGCCGGATGCCGAGGCGCTGATGCAATGGGTGCTGACGCGGGATGTGAAAAAGCTGGCGGTGGGGCAGGTGGTTTATTCGGCCATGTGCTATCCCCATGGCGGGATGATCGACGACGGCACGCTGTTTCGCCTGGGCCGCGACCAGTTCCGCTGGATCGGCGGGGATGATTACGGCGGGGTCTGGCTGCGTGAGCAGGCCGAAAAGCTGGGGCTGCAGGTCATGGTGCGATCCTCCACCGATCAGTTGCACAACATCGCGGTGCAGGGGCCCGACAGCCGGGATATTCTGGGGCGGATCATCTGGACCGCGCCGGTTCAGACCGCTGTGGCCGAACTGGGCTGGTTCCGGTTCACCGTGGCACGACTGGGCGATGTCAACGGCCCGCCCCTGGTCGTCAGCCGCACCGGCTATACCGGCGAGCTGGGTTACGAGATTTTCTGCCACCCCAAGGATGCCGCCGAAGTCTGGCGCGCCGTCCATGCCCAGGGCGTCACCCCCATGGGTCTTGCCGCCCTGGACATGGTCCGCATCGAGGCGGGCTTGATCTTTGCCGGCTATGATTTCAGCGACCAGACCGACCCATTCGAGGCCGGCATCGGCTTTACCGTGCCGCTGAAGTCCAAGCCCGACGATTTCATCGGCCGCGACGCGTTGATCCGCCGCAAAGAGACCCCGGCGCGCCGTTTCCTGGGGCTGGAGGTCGAGGCCGCGGTGGACATCGGCCACGGCGACGGGCTTTACATCGGCCGCGCGCAGGTGGGGGAGGTCTGTTCGGCCATGCGCTCGCCTTTGCTGGGCAAACAGATTGCGTTGGTGCGGATGGACATCGCCCATGCCGAGCCCGGAACCGCGGTCGAGGTCGGCAAGCTGGACGGCCAGCAGAAACGCCTGCCCGCGCGGCTGACGTCGCTGTCGGCCTATGACCCGAAGAAGTCCCGGCCGCAGTCTTGAGCCCGGCCGTGCCCCCCTCTGCGATGATCGACCGCATCGGCGGAGAGGGCGTCTTGGGCGCCCTTGTCACGCGGTTTTACGACCTGGTCGAAAGCGATGCGCAGGGCGCGCGGATACTCCAGATGCATCTGGAGGGCCATGGCTTGAACCATGTCCGCCCCGAAGCCTTTGATTTTCTGTCGGGTTTCTTTGGCGGGCGGCGCTATTACGCCGAACGCCACGGCCATATGTCGCTGCGCGAAATCCATGCCCATGTCGCGATCCGGGCAGAGGACGCCGAGGCCTGGCTTGCCCTCATGGACCGCGCCATGGCCGAAACCCTGCCAGAGCCAGAGGCGCGCCAGATTGCCACCGCCTTCCGCCGCGCCGCCTTGGCTTTGGTGAACGCCTAACCCGCCCGCGCCACCAGAACCGAGCAATGCGCCGTCCCCGCAACCGAAGCCGCAACCGAGCCCAGAACCAGCCGCTTCAGCCCCTGCTTGTCGCCGGTGCCCATGACGATCTGGTCAAAGCCCTCTTGGTCGGCATAGGCGACGATGGCGGGCCCGGGCTCCCGCGCGATCAGCTCGATGGCGTCGACATCCGCGACCCCATCGCCGCGCGCCTTGGTCAGCGCAAGGTCCAGGATCTCGCGGACCTGATCGGGCGTCCAATGGCTGATCGTCGGCCCCTTGACCCCGCCATGCGCGATATTGACCACGCAAAACCGCAAGGGCCGCCCGGTCAGCCGCGCCAGCTCCGCTGCCTTTGTCACCCCCACCATGGAGTGATCCGTGCCATCCGTCGGGCAAAGAATCTTCGCAGACATCATGATCTCCTTTCCGGTTGCCTTGGTCCGAAGACTACAAAGCAGCGCAATCGCCCGCCTTGACCTGCATCAAGCGGGAGATTTCATCCATCAAGGAAAGGATTGGCTGGGGCGCCAGGGATCGAACCTGGGAATGTCGGTACCAAAAACCGATGCCTTACCGCTTGGCGACGCCCC
>NZ_JAPDGS010000013.1 GCF_025950525.1 Stagnihabitans lacustris
GCACCGGGGGCCCGCGGCCTGGTCCGCGATCCTGCCCGGCCAGCCTGCACCCCAGGTGCTGGACCATGACCTGACGGTCGATGTCGCCGTGATCGGCGCGGGCTTTGCCGGGCTTTCGGCGGCGCGGCGGTTGCGCCAGATCGACCCGCGGCTTCGCATTGCCGTGCTGGAGGCCGGCCGCATCGCCGAGGGTGCCGCGGGGCGCAATTCGGGTTTCATGATCGACCTGCCGCATGAGCTGCAGTCCGAGGATTACGCGGGCAGCGACGACCGGGCGATGATCGCGCTGAACCGCCACGCCCAGGCCTTTGCCGCGCAGGCGGTGCAGGACTATGGCATCCCGGCCGAGTTCTTTGACCGCTCGGGCAAGGTGAATGGCGCGGCCAGTGCCAAGGCGGATGCGCTGAACCGCAGTTATGCCCAGCACTTGGCCAGCATGGCCGAGGCCCATGAGCACTTGGACGCGCAGGCGATGGAGGCGCTGACCGGCAGTCGCCACTATGTCTCGGGGCTATACACGCCCGGCACGGTGATGCTGCAGCCGGCGGGCTATGCGCGCGGCTTTGCCGAGGGTCTGCGGGCGGCGGGCGTGGGGGTCTA
This sequence comes from Stagnihabitans lacustris, assembly GCF_025950525.1. GTDB lineage: Bacteria > Pseudomonadota > Alphaproteobacteria > Rhodobacterales > Rhodobacteraceae > Stagnihabitans. The sequence continues at coordinate 601 of NZ_JAPDGS010000013.1, forward strand.
TGAGAATACGCCGGTGAGCGCAGTCACCCGGAAGGGCTCTTGGGAGCTGACAACGCCGAAGGGGCGGGTGACGGCGGGCAAGGTGATCTTTGCCAACAACGGCCAGCTGGAAAGCTTTGGCTTTGCGCGCGGCCGGCTGATGCATGTGTTTCTTTACGCCTCGATGACGGTCGATCTGGGCGCCCTTCCGGGTGCGCCGCGCTGGGGGGTCACGCCGTCCGACCCGATGGGCACGACGATGCGGCGGATCGACGGGCCCTTGGGCGGCAACCGGATCATCACGCGGACCTGTGCGACCTATCAGCCCGGGATGGTGGCCTCGGAGGCCTCGATCCGCCGCACCGCCGCCGTCCATCGCCAGAAGTTCGACGCCCGCTTTCCCCATCTGAAAGGCGCCGCGATGGAGTTCACCTGGGCCGGCCATCTGTGCCTGTCGCGCAACGGCGTGGCGGTGATGCGTGAACTTGAACCGGGGCTTTATGCGGCTTGCGTGCAGAACGGTTTGGGGACCGCGCGCGGGACGCTGACCGGCATCGGCGCGGCAGAGCTTGCGATGGGGGTGGACAGCGACATCACCCGGCATTTCCTGGCCGAGGCCGCGCCCTCAAAGCTGCCGCCCCTCGCGACGCTGGGGGCCAATGCCTATCTGCGCTACAAGGAATGGCGCGCCGGAAAGGACTAGGCCAACCCGCGGAGTTTTGCCGCAGCGGCCCCGGTTCGCAGCGTCAAGAGCGTCGATTTCCCCGCTCCAATGCGGTCGGGATGGTTGCCGTCCGAAAGCCTTGCGCCCCGTTCAAGGCGCGGGGGGCCAAGGCTGCGTGACCGATGTCCCCCCTGCGGTGATCGCAACCCGGCATGTGTCCTTGCACGCCATGGCGGTCAGGTTGATCCCGTGGCCGTCTGGATCACAGGTGACATAATCACACTTATCCGCCGCGAGTATCGGCCCAATCCCTCAGCTGGCTAAGCGGCAAAAGCATGTTGGGCGCCAGCCGCGACAGCGCATGAAGCGGCAGCGGCTTGGCCCTTTGCCGCGGGATCGCCAGGTCCCCCGCATCGCGCCCCGCGGCCCAGCTGGCCAGCTCTCTCCCCATGGCGGTCGACAGCGCAATCCCCCGCCCGTTGCAGGCAAAGCCCGCCAGCAGACCCGGGGCAAGTTCGACCACCCGCGGCAGGAAATCCGGCATGACCGAGGCAAGGCCCGACCAGGCGTGTTCCAGCGGCGGCAGGTCGGGCAGATCCAGCACCCGCATCAGGCGGCGGTGGATGGTCTGCGGCACGCGCCGATCCGCCCCCCAAGAGATCACATGCATCCCGCCGCTGATCAGCCGATTGGCCGCATCAAAGCGAAAGGTGAACAGGTTGCGCCGCGTGTCCGACACGCATTGACCCCCCGGCAAAAGCCGCTGGCGGATGGACAGGGGCAGGGGCTGCGTCGCCACCTGAAACACCCGCAGCGGAAAGAAGCTGCGGTCAAGGCCGGGCCACAGATGGCCATAGGCGTTGGTCGCAAGGACAACGCGGCGGGCCTGGACCTCTCCTTGGGCCGTGGTCGCGCGCCAGCCCGGGGCCAGGGCGGTCACGGCAGAGGTCTCATGGATGCGCACCCCCGCCCGGATCGCGGCCTGGGCCAGCCCCCGCGCATAGGCCACCGGGTTCACGACCCCGCCAGAGCGGTCGATCCAACCGCCCTTCCAGCCCGGAACCCCTGTCATTTCGGTGACTTGCGCTTTGGTCAACAGCTCTGCGGGGCGACCAAGGGCGCTCCATTGCCTGACGCGCGAGGCCGCCCTTGCCAGCGCCGCATCGGAATGAGAGGGCTGAATCCACCCCGACTGAACCGCGTCGCAGGGGATGGCATGGCGGCGGATCAGGTCAAAGACCAGGTCCGCGCTGCCCGCCGCCATGTCCACCAGAGGGCGGTGGGTGATCTGCTCGGGATCGACCTTGGCGAAATTGGGCACGACGAAACCGGCGTTCCGGCCAGAGGCGCCATGGGCGATAAGGTGCGCCTCCAGCACGATGACCGAAAGCCCGGCCTCGGCGGCATGAAGCGCGGTCGAAAGCCCCGCAAAGCCGCCGCCGATGACCAGAAGATCGGCCTCTTGGCGCCCTTGCAAGGCGGGCAAAGGGGGCGCGGGGGTGGCGTGCCAGAGGCTCATTTGCGGGCCCCGAAAAAGCCCTGTGGCCGCCACAGCAGGATCAGGCACAGCATCACCCCGATGGCCACGATCTGCAAGGACGCGGCCCGCGCCTGCAGGTCTCCGGGCACCACGGCCGCGGTCAAGGCACCCGAGCCGACCCAGATCGCCCAGACGACGACCGCGCCCAGCACCGCGCCCCGGTTGGACCCGGAGCCCCCCACCATCAGCATGGCCCAGACCTCAAAGGTCAGCGTCGGCAAGTAGTTGTCCGGCGCGATGAAGCCGATGAAATGCGCCTGAACCGCCCCGGCAAGCCCCATGATACCGCCCCCCACCGCGAAGGCCTGCACCCGGTAGGACTGCGCCGATTTCCCCAAAGCGATGGCCGCCCGCTCGTCTTCGCGCAGCGCCCGCAGCACGCGACCCCAGGGGCTGCGCGACAGCCGTTCCAGCGCCAGATAGACCGCCAAAGTCACCGCGACCACGACGCCCAGATTGGCGAAGTTGAACAGCACCGGGTCCGATTGCACGGAGGCGAAAGGGCGCGGGATGAAGGCCACGCCGAAGGGGCCTCCGGTCAGGCCTTGGGCGTTCAGCGCCACCAACTGCACGACGACGGCGACGCCAAAGGTCGTGATCGCCAGGTAATCCGACTTCAGCCGCAAGGTCGCATAGCCGGTGAACGCCGCCACTGCCCCGGCCACCAGGCTTGCGGCCAGCCAACCCGCCAGGATCGGCCAGTCGAAACCTCCCACCCGGTCCGCGGCATCCGGTGAGGTCAGCACCGCCGAGGTATAGGCCCCGACCGCAACAAACCCCGCAATGCCCACATTGAACAGCCCCGTCAGCCCCCATTGCAGGTTCAGCCCCAAGGCGATCAGCCCAAAGATCAGCGCAGTCGACAGGAAAAACGCGCCATAGCCCAGAAGGTCGATCATCGCTCGGTCACTCCGAAAAGTCCGGTGGGGCGGATCAGCAGGACCCCCATCAGGATCACGAAAGCCACCGCCGCCCGCCACTCGGCGCCGATGAACTGCACGGCTGCGGCCTCGGATAGGCCGATGATCACCCCGGCCAGCACCGCGCCGGGGACCGACCCGATGCCACCGAGGATCGCCGCCGCAAAGATCGGCAGCAGCAGGCTAAGCCCCATCAGCGGCCTGATCTGCACCAGGACGCCGACCATGACGCCGCTGGCGCAAGCGAGGCTCGCCCCGATCACCCAGGTGGACCGCACGACGCGGTCTACGTCGATCCCCACGACACGGGCCAGCGCAGGGTTCTGCGCATAGGCCCGCATCTCGCGGCCGCGCTGCGTGCGGGTCATCATCAGATGCACCCCCACGACCAGGCACAGCGTCAGCACCAGCATCGCCACCTGATCCGCCGTGATCTTGACCCCAAACCCCACCGGCATCGCCATCTGGATCGACCGCGAGAAATAGGTGGGGCGCGAGGTGAAGATGAACTCCAACAGGCTGCGCAAGGCCATGCTGGCCCCGAAAGAGGCCATGACCACGATGATCGCCTGCCCCCTTGCCCGCAGCCTTGCAAAAAGCGCCCAGTCCAAGGCCAAAGCCATCCCCGAGGTCAGTCCCATGGCAACCATCAGCGCCAGGATCAGCGGCAGGCCAAAGGAGAACGGCCCGAGGGGCGTCGATCCCCCGATGAACCCCACCACGACCAGGGCCGCATAGGCGCCCCAGGCCATGAAGTCGCCATGGGCAAAGTTGGAAAACCGCAGGACCGAATAGGTCAGCGTGACGCCGATGGCGCCAAGCCCGACCGAGGCCCCCGCAATCAGCCCATCAAGCAGAAACTGCATGGCCCTTGCTCCCCAAATAAAGCTCGGCAATCAGCGGATTGTCCCACAGCGTCCGGGCCGGCCCCTCATGCGCCTCGCGGCCCTCGACCAGCACATAAGCGCGGTCGCCGATGGCCAAGGCGGCGCGGGCGTTCTGTTCGACCAGAACGATGGTGAGGCCGCGTTCGCGGATGGCTTGCAGGCCCTCGAACACCTGCCCCACCAGTTTCGGCGACAGCCCGGCCGAGGGTTCATCCAGCATCAGAACCCGCGGCCGCACCAGAAGCGCGCGCGCCACGGCCAGCATCTGGCGTTGGCCGCCCGAGAGGCTGCCGGCCATCAAGGCCCTTTGCCGGGCCAGGTCGGGGAAAGTCGCAAACATCTCGTCGATGCGGCCTGCGACCTCGTGCCGGTCAAGGATGCCACCACAAACGGCAAGGTTTTCCTGCACGGTCATCAGGGGGAATATGTTCTCCGTCTGCGGCACAAAGGCCAGCCCGCGCCGGATCATCTGATGGGCGGGCGTCGCGGTGATGTCCTGCCCATCCAGCAGGACTTGACCCGACGTCACCGGCACAAGCCCCGCGATGGCCTTGATAAAACTGGATTTCCCCGCGCCATTGGGGCCAAGGATCACCACGATCTCTCCGGCGCCGGCCTGCATCGAGGCGCCTTTGACGATGGGCAAGCCCGGCTCATACCCCGCCACAAGGTCCTTTACCTCAAGGATCATGCGACACCTCCGAGATAGGCTTCGATCACCCGAGGCTCCTTCGCCACCTGATCGGGCCGGCCCTCATACAGCAACTTGCCCTGCGCCATGACCACGATCCGCCCGCACAGGCGCGAGACCATGTCGATGTTGTGTTCGATCAGCACAAAGGTCACGCCGCCCGCGTTGATCTGACGGATGCGGTCGATCAGGACCTCTAGCAAAGCGGGGTTCACCCCGGCGGCGGGCTCGTCCAACAGGATGACCTTGGGGTCGGCCATCATCACCCGCGCCAGCTCCAAAAGCTTGCGTTGCCCGCCCGACAGAACCTGCGCCGGTTGATCGGCCAGCCGTGCCAGGGCGACCAACTCCAACAGCGCCATGGCCTTGTCGCGTGCCGCCCGTTCCTCGGCCGCCACCCGTCCGGGGGCGGTGAAATTGGCCCAGAAGCGCTCTCCGGTCTGGGATTGCCGAGCCAGAAGCACGTTGTCCAACAGGCTAAGCCCCGGAAACGGCCGCGGGATTTGAAACGTCCGCCCCATGCCACCCGCCAAGCGCCGATGCGCGGGGGCCTGCGTCACATCTTGCCCGGCCAAGTGAATAGACCCCGACGTCGCCCGCACCGACCCCGCCAGCAAATCGAACATCGTCGTCTTGCCCGCGCCATTGGGTCCGATCAGGCCCAGAACCTCGCCTTGGGCCACCGACAGCGACATCCCGTCCACCGCCGCCATCCCGCCAAAGCGTTTGGTCAAATTTCGCGCTTCCAGAACCGCCATCATGCCCTTGATCTGTGATCACACTTGATTTGATCACAGTAGGAAGGTCTATTTCGACTTGGCAAGACGATTCGAGGGAAAGCATGACAGAGGCGGTGGGATTGGCCCCGGTTGGCCGCGATACTGTGCAAGACCGGGTCTACAGTGAACTGCGCCGGGCGCTGATCGGCGGGCTGTTCTCTCCGGGGCAGGTGCTGACGATCCGGCAACTGGCCGATGCGCTGCTGACATCGACCATGCCCGTGCGGGAGGCGCTGGGGCGCCTGATCACCGAACAGGCGCTGGAGATCCTGCCCAACCGCCAAATCCGGGTCCCCCCGGTGACGCTGGCCCGGATCGAAGACCTGCTTCGGGCCCGTATCCTGATCGAGGGCGAGGCGATGGCGCTCGCCGCCGCCCGCATGACCCCGCGCCACATCGCCAGCCTGCGGGCGATCCTGCTGGACTGGGAGGAGATGCGCGGCACCCAGGTTGACCGCGAAGTCACCCTGAACCACGCCTTCCACTTCGAGATCTACCGCGCCTGCGGGTCGACCGTCCTGATCCCGATGATCGAGAGCCTGTGGTTGCAGTCCGGCCCCCTGACCCGCGCCGCGATCTATGCCTTCTCGGAGGCGGGGGCGAATGACGCGGCGCGCTTCCACCATGACATCCTGCAGGCGTTGCAGGCGGGCGATGCCGCCACGGCCCGCGCGGCCTTGGTGGCCGATATCTCGCGCCCCTTCGCCTATCTGAAAGACAAGCTCGGCGCCGATGCCGCCGAAAAGGAGACGCCATGAAACTGCGCCTGACTTGCGCCCCTGCGGGCCTCGATGTCCGCGCCGCCTTTCTGGGCGACAAGGCCCCGGCCAATGTGGCCTTTCTGCGCGATTACCTTGCGCAACCGCGTGTGGTCCCGGGGCTTCATGCCATGTGGACGGGACCCGAGATTTCCTGCCCGATCCCCTCGGGGCATCTGACCAACCCCGCGCCCCTGCCGCCGGAAAATGCGACCTTGCATCCTCAGCCCGGCGATATCGTCATGGCCTATGTGCCTGCCCGGGTCTGGGGCGGCAACCCGGACCCGATCTATGACATCGGGGTGTTTTACGGCCCCGGCGCGCGGATGTTCTTTCCGATCGGCTGGCTGGCGGGGTCGGTGACGGCGCAGGTCCTGCCCGAGGACCGCGAGGCGCTGGCCGCCGCCTGCAACCGCATCCGCCGCCAGGGCGCCTGCGAAATCACCTTCAGCCTGGAGCCGTGATGGACAATTTTGACCTTTACGACCTGCGGGTCGAGATCGTGGCCCCCGAGGGGGCAAAGATCTATTGCGGCAAGCCCGGCGACTGGTTCGAACTGCGCGGCGAACAACTGCACCTGCCGCCCGGCCAAAGCTTTTCGATCTATTCGCTGTCGGCCATCCTGCCCTTGTTGCCGGCCAAACAGCGCGCCACCCATCCGAACGACTGGATGAGCACCGATGCCGAGGTCGCCTGCCCCGACCCGCATTGCCCCTCTCGTCTGCGGATCACGCGCATCGGCAAGCGCAGCTTCTCCCACGCCGACACCACCGCCGTGCCACTCCCGGAGCCGAAATGACCGTCGCCCGCATCACCCTTCGCCCCGGCCACGAGATTTCCCGCGTCATCCGGGGCGGTTGGCAACTGGCCGGCGGTCACGGCGCCATCGACCGGGCCGAGGCCTTGGCCGATATGATGGCCTTTGCCGAGGCCGGGATCACCACCTTTGACTGTGCCGACATTTACACCGGCGTCGAAGAGCTGATCGGCGCCTTTCGCAGCGACTACGGCAACCGCTTTGGCGCCGAGGCCCTGGCGCGGATCAAGGTTCACACCAAGCTGGTGCCAGACCTCGCGCGGCTCGCCACCGTGGACCGCGCCTATATCGCCTCTATCGTCGACACCTCTTTGGGCCGCCTAAGGACCGAAAGGCTGGACCTGGTGCAGTTCCACTGGTGGGACTACGACGTCCCTCGCTATCTGGATGTGATGGCCTGGATGGATGACCTGCGCACCGAGGGCAAGATCGCCCAGGTCTCTGGCACCAATTTCGACACGGAGCGGACGGCGGAGATTCTGGCCTCGGGCGTGCGGCTGACCTCGATGCAGGTGCAATATTCGCTTCTGGACGCGCGGCCCGAACGGTCGCTGGCGGCTTTGGCCAAGCAAAATGACATCTGGCTTTTGTGTTACGGCACGGTGGCCGGGGGCTTTTTGGGCGACCGCTGGCTGGGGGCCAAGGAACCGGCCGAGCCTTTGGAAAACCGGTCCCTGACCAAATACAAGCTGATCATCGACGATTTCGGCGGCTGGGACCTGTTTCAGGACCTGCTGACGACGCTGCGCCGCATCGCTGACCGGCACGAAACCGATATCGCGACCGTGGCCAGTGCCGCGATCCTGACACGGCCGCAGGTTGGCGCGGTGATTGTCGGCGCAAGGAACCGCAGCCACCTGGCGCGGAACCTCGCGATTTCCGCGCTGACGCTTTCGCCGCAGGACCTGGCCGAGATTGCCGCCGTCAAGGGCCAGACCCCCGAAGGCGACACCTATACGCTGGAGCGTGACCGCCACGGGCGCCATGGGTCGATCATGAAATACAACCTGAACGCCGAGGCGTGACGACATACCGGCGGCCAAGCCCGCGCCGCCGGACCAAGACCAAGGGCCCCCTCAACAGAGAGTGAAACCATGAAGAAACTCCTTCTTGCGACTGCCGCCCTGGCCCTGCTGCCGGGGATTTCCCAGGCCTGCGACATCACCGTGGGCCTTGTGCTGGAACTGACCGGAGAGGCCGGGGCCTATGGCCAGGCCGGGGCCAAATCGGTCGAGATGGCCTTTCGCGACCTGAATGACGCGGGCGGCGTTGCGGGGTGCATGTTGAAGACCGACACGCGCGACAGCCAGACCCAGGCGAATGTGGCGGTCGATGCCGCGACGCAACTGGTGCAGGTCGCCAAGGTGCCCGCGATCATCGGCGGCATCATCTCGCCTATGTCGATCCCCATGCTGACCTCGGTCACGGGGCCGGCCAAGGTGCTGCAGGTGTCGCCCGCCTCGTCCTCGCCGACGCTGACCGCGCTGGGGCGTGAGGGCAAGACCAACGGCGTCTTCTTCCGCACCATCACCTCGGATGCGCTGCAAGGCGTGGCGGCGGCCAAGTTCGCGGTGGATCAGGGGATGAAGAAGATCGTCATCATCCACCAGAACAACGACTTCGGCGTGAACCTGGTGAAAGAGTTCTCGGACCCCTACACCGCCTTGGGTGGCACGGTGGTTTCCGTCACGCCCTATAACGCCAAGCAGTCCGACTATGCCGCCGAGGTCACGGCGGCCATGGCGGGCGGGGCGGATGCGCTTTACCTGATTTCCGACCCGGTGGATGGCGCGACGATTGCGCGCCAGTGGATCAGCCAGGGCGGCGTGCAAAAGTTCCTGCTGAACGACGGGATGAACAGCGACGACTTCATTGCCGCCGTGGGGGCAGAGTTCCTGGGCCAAGCCTATGGGACATCCTCGGGGACGGTCGCTTCGGCCTCGACCGAGTATTTCAACGCAAATTACATGGCGTTTTCGGGCATCGACCCGGCAGCGCCTGCCGCCGACCGCAGCTATGACGCGGGCGCGCTGGTCGGCCTTGCCATCGCCATCGCGGGCGGTCCCGATGCGGCGAAACTGCCCGACGCCCTGCGCGCCGCCGTCAGCCCGGACGGCGAGGTGATCCACGCCGGCAAGGAAGAGTTCACCAAGGCCCTGGCCCTGATCGCCGAGGGCAAGCCGATCCGCTACGAAGGCGTCATCGGCCCGGTCAACTTTGACCAATACGGCGATATCTCGGGCCCGTTCCGCCTGTGGCAGATCGTCGACGGCAAAGTCACCACGGTGGGCGAATTGACCAACGCCGATGTCGAGGCCGTCAAGGCGCAGGTGAAATGATCTAGCCGCCGGACTGCCGGATCAGCAGTTCCGGCGCGATGGCGATATGGGCGGGCGCAAGTTGGCGCCCGTCCAGCACATCCAGGATCAGCGCCGCCGTCCGCGCCCCCATGTCGCGCGGAAAGGGGTTGATCGTCGTCAGCGCGGGCACCGAAATCCCCGCGATCTCGTAATCTCCAAAGCCCGCGATCCACAGCCGGCCCGGCACATCGACGCCGCGCCTTTGACATTCGGTCAAGGCGCCAAAGGCCGACAGGTCCGACACGCAGATCACCGCCTCGGTATCGGGCAGCGTCTGCAGCAGCCGCCCCATCGCCAAGGCCCCCTCGCGCATCGAGATCGGCGGAGCCCCCGCCGCGATCAGCCGTGTCGCATCCAGCCCCTTCGCCTGCATGGCGGCGATAAAGCCCCTGCGGCGGTCGGCGCCCCTTGTGTCGCGGCTGGTGTCGCCGCCGATAAAGGCGATCCGCGTCAGGCCCCGGGCGACAAAGTGATCGACCATCCCGCGCACCGCCTCGGCGTTGGAAAAGCCCACGACATGACCGATGGGGTCCTCGGGCAGGTCCCAGGTCTCGATCACCGGGATGCCGGCGTTTTCCAGCATCCGCCGCGCGCGGGGGGTGTGACGGCCGCCTGTGACCACGATGGCCTCGGGGCGGCGGCGCAGGAACTGTTCGATCAGCCGCTCTTCCTCGGCCATGTCGTAATCGGTGTAGCCCAGCAGGATTTGCAACCCCCGCGGCTTCAGCCCCTCGGCCAGACCGCGCAGCGTGTCGGCAAAGTTGGCGTTGTTGATCGAGGGGATCGTGACCGCGACGAAATCGGTGCGCTGGGACCGCAGGCTGGAGGCGGTGGAGTCGAACACATAGCCCAGGTCGTCCGCGGCCTTCAGGATGGCGTCCCGCGTCGCCTCGCTGACCGAACTGTCGGTCTTGAAGGCCCGGCTGACCGTCATGGGCGAGACGCCCGCAAGACGGGCGACATCGGCCATGGTCGGGGTCTTGCGCGGGGTGTTCATGGCGCCTTGTTATCGTTACCGGGGTCAGGAATCCAGCGTCGGGGTGAAGGAATGTGCCGTGGTGACATGGTGATGGATGCGCCCGGTGAAAAAGCGCGCCAAGACGGCCTCGGTGGCGGCGCGGCCCTCTTTGCGGATCGGGTGATCCAGAAAGGCATCGACGGTCGCGCGGTCGGGCCAGTCGATCGCCAGGATCAGCGGGAATTCCGGCGCGCCTGCGTCGCGGTCATCGGCAAAGGTGACATGGACGGCCAGCGCACCGGGAAAGCGGCGCCAGACCGGCAGGATCTCGGCCAGGACGGCGGCGCGGAAGGCCTGGGTCTGGCCGGGGGCGACGGTGCCTTCGAACAGGGCGTAACGGGTGATCATTGGGGCTCCTTTCTTGAGGCGTAAAATTCCATCAGCGCGGCCTGATCCTCGGCGCCCAGGCCCTGATGGGTCAGCAGGCGGTGGACCTCGGCACACAAAGCGGTCAGCGGCATGGGCGTATGGGTCAGTCGGGCCAGGTCGGCGGCGCCGTTCAGGTCCTTGACCATGTTGTCGATGCGCCCCGTGCGGCGGTAATCGCGGGCGGCAAAGCGCGGCATATACTCTTGCAGGATGGCGCTGTCGGCGCGGCCCCCCCGCAGCGCCTGCGGGATCATGGCGGCATCGACGCCCGCGGCCTCGGCCAGGGCCGTCGCCTCGGCCACAGCCAGGAACCCCAGGCCGCACAGGACCTGGTTGATCAGCTTGGTCGTCTGCCCGGCCCCTGCCCCGCCCATCCGCGTCTGGTTTGTGGCGACCTGTGACAGGATGTCTTGCGCCAGGGCCACCTGGTCGGCATCGCCGCCCTGCATCAAGGTCAGCTCTCCGGTCGCGGCCTTGGGGATGCCGCCGGACAGCGGGCTGTCGACCCAGTGCAACCCCCGGGCCGCCGCATCACGGGCCAGCGCCTTGGTCGCCTCGGGGTCGATGGACGACATGTCGATGATCAGCGTTCCCGGGGCGGCGCCCTCGGCCACGCCACCCGGCCCAAAGACCGCCGCCCGCACGATATGCGCCGCGTTCAGCGACAGGATCACGGCGCGGGCTTGGCTTGCGGCCTCTGCGGCAGAGGTCGCGGCCCTGGCGCCGCCTGCGACCAAAGGCGCCACCTTGGCCGGGTCCAGGTCAAAGACCACCAATTGCGTTCCGGTCGCGACCAGGCGCGCGCCGATGGCACCGCCCATGGCGCCGGCTCCGATCAGGGCTATGGTCATTGGCAGGCTCCTTCGGCGGCGGTGATGATGGCGTCAAGCGGTTGGTCGATGGGGATGGCGGTCGCCTCCTCCGGTCCCGGAGGCTCCAGCGCGGCGAATTGACTGTCCAGCAGGGTCGTCGGCATGTAATGGCCCTTGCGCGCGGCCATGCGGGCGGCGATCAGGTCGCGCGACCCGGTCAGGTGCAGGAACCGCACCTCTCCGGCCTGCCGCAGCCTGTCACGATAAACGCGCTTCAGCGCCGAACAGCCGACGATCACCGGCGCCTGATCGCGCAGCACCTGCGCCACGCGGTCCAGCCAAGGCCAGCGGTCCTCATCGGTCAGGGGCAGGCCAGCGCGCATCTTGGCCACGTTGTCCGCCGGATGCAGGTCGTCCCCGTCGCGGTAGGGGATGCCCAGCCGCAAGGCCAGCCCCTCGCCCACCGAAGACTTGCCGCAGCCCGACACCCCCATGATGACGATGCGCAACATCACAGCGAGGCCGTGATGCCGCCATCGACATACAGGATATGCCCGTTCACAAAGCTTGAGGCATCCGACGACAGGAAGATGCAGGCGCCCTGCAGTTCCTCCACCCTTCCCCAACGCCCTGCCGGAGTGCGCTTTTCCAGCCAGGCGCTAAAGGTGGGATCGGCCACCAAAGCCGCGTTCAGGGGCGTGTCGAAATAGCCCGGTGCGATGGCATTGCATTGCAAGCCATGACGCGCCCAATCCGTCGCCATCCCCTTGGTCAGGTTGCCAACCGCCCCCTTCGTGGCCGTATAAGGCGCAATCGAGGGCCGCGCCAAAGCCGTCTGCACGCTGGCGATGTTGATGATCTTGCCCCGGCCCCTTGCGATCATGTGGCGCGCCACCGCCTGGCCGACGTGAAAGACCGTGGCGATATTGGTTTGCAACAGACGCTCAAAGGCCTCGGGCGGGAAATCCTCTAGCGGCGCGCGGTGCTGCATCCCGGCATTGTTCACCAGGATGTCGATGGGACCGCTGGACGCCTCGAACCCGTCCACCGCCGCGCGCACCTCGGCATGGTTGGTCGCGTCAAAGGCCAGCGTCTCGGCCCCGGGGATCAGCGCGGCCGCGGCGTCCAGCTTGGCGCGGTCGCGCCCGTTCAGCACGACCCGCGCCCCCGCCGCAGCCAAGCCCTGCGCCAAGGCAAAGCCGATGCCCTGCGAAGACCCGGTGATCAGCGCGCGGCGCCCCGTCAGATCGAATATCGGGTGTCCCAAGGTCAGCTTCCTTTCGTTTCGCTCTCGACAAGTCCTGTCCCGCCTGTTTATGTTATCGTTAACATGACCTGTCAAGCCGGGACCCGCACAGAATGACAAAACCCCATATCCTGCAAGTCGGCCCCTATCCCGCCTGGGACCAGGAGCCTTTGGACGCGGCCTTTCACATGCACCGCTATGATCAGGCGCCAGACAAGGCCGCCTTTCTGGCCGAGGTCGGGCCGCAGGTGCGCGCCATCGCAACCCGTGGAGAGCTGGGCGCCAATGCCGCGATGATCGAAGCCTGTCCCGCGCTGCAGGTCATCAGCGTCTACGGCGTCGGTTATGACGCGGTCGACCTTGCGGCCTGTCGCGCGCGGGGCATCCGCGTGACGAACACGCCCGACGTCCTGACCGAGGATTGCGCCGATCTGGGGGTGGCGATGATGCTGGCCCTGACGCGTGGGGTGATCGGGGCGGAAGCCTGGGTGCGCGATGGCTCTTGGGCCGCCAAGGGGGGCTATCCGCTGCAGCGCAAGGCGACGGGCAAGCGCGTCGGCATCCTGGGTCTGGGGCGCATCGGGCACCAGGTGGCCCGGCGTCTGGCGGGGTTTGACATGGCAATCGCCTATTCTGCCCGGGCGCCCAAGGATGTCTCTTGGGAGTATATCCCCGACCCGGTCGCCCTGGCTGCGCGGTCCGACATCCTGTTCGTGACGCTGGCGGCTTCGGCGGCGACCCGGCATATCGTGAACGCCGATGTGATCCGGGCGCTGGGGCCGCAGGGCCTGTTGATCAACATCAGCCGCGCCGGGAATATCGACGAAGAGGCGCTGTTGACCGCGCTGGAGACCGGCGCCCTGGGGTCGGCGGCCCTTGACGTGTTCGAGGGCGAACCGCGGCTGAACCCCCGCTTCCTTGCGCTGCCGAATGTGCTGTTGCAGCCCCACCACGCCAGCGGCACCTATGAAACCCGGCAAGCCATGGGCAAACTGCTGCGCGACAACCTGACCGCGCATTTCGCGGGTCAGCCCTTGCTGACGGCGGTGCTGTGATGCGCGCTCTTGTCATTCACGCCGCCCGCGACCTGCGCATCGAAGAGGCGCCCGAGGACACCCAAGGCCCCGGCCAACTGCGCCTGCGCCTGGCAACCGGCGGGGTCTGCGGGTCGGACCTGCATTACTACAACCACGGCGGCTTCGGCGCGGTGCGCTTGCGTCAACCGATGATCCTGGGCCACGAGGTCTCGGCCTGGGTGGAGGACGCGGGCGACACGGGCTTCACGCGCGGCCAGCTGGTCGCGGTGTCGCCCTCGCGGCCCTGCGGCGGCTGTGACTACTGCCATCAGGGCCTGCCCAACCATTGCCTGAACATGCGGTTTTACGGCAGCGCCATGCCCTTTCCGCATATCCAGGGCGCCTTCCGCGAGGTCCTGGTGGCCGATGCCAGCCAATGCGTCGATGCCACGGGCCTGACCCCGGGCGAGGCCGCGATGGCCGAACCCCTGGCCGTGACGCTTCATGCCACAAGGCGCGCCGGTGACATGCTGGGCAAACGCGTGCTGGTGACGGGCTGCGGGCCGATCGGGGTGCTGGCGATCCTGGCCGCCCGCCGCGCTGGCGCCGCCGAGATCGTGGCGACCGACCTGTCGGACTTTACCCTGGGGATTGCGAAACGGGCCGGGGCCGACCGCGTGATCAACACCGGGGTCGACAGCCTGACCGAATACACCGCCGGCAAGGGCTATTTCGACGTTCTATATGAATGTTCCGGGGTGGCGGCGGCCTTGGCATCGGCGATCGCCACGATGCGGCCGCGCGGAGTTATCCTGCAACTGGGGCTTGGCGGCGACATGACCTTGCCGATGATGGCGATCACCGCCAAGGAACTGGACCTGCGCGGATCGTTCCGCTTTCACCCGGAATTCGCCGTGGGGGTGGGGCTGATGCAAAAGCGCCTGATCGACGTGCGGCCCCTGATCACCCATACCGTCGCGCTGGATCAGGCGGAAAGCGCCTTCCGCCTGGCCAGCGACCGCGCCCAGGCGATGAAGGCGCAGATCGTGTTCTCCTAAGGCTTCGAGTCGGCCCCGATGGCGGCCAAGGCGGCCATGGCGACCTCGGTATCTTGCGCCCCGGTGCCTGATCCGATCCCGATGCCGCCCAGCAGATGACCGCCGCGCCAGATCGGCAGGCCGCCGGGCAGGCCGGTCATCGTGCCCTCGGTGGCCGCCGCAATGGTCAGGCGCACCGCTTCGGGCAGGCTCTCCGAGGGCTTGCCGGTCGATGCCGCCGTCTGCGCCTTGGCCCGGGCCGAGCGCATGGACAGGACCCGCGCGCCCTCCATCCGAAAGGTCGCAAGGTCAACGGCCGAGGCATCGACGATCACGATGCATTGCGGCTGGCCCATGGCGCGGGCCTTTTCGGTCGCCGCCTGCAGCATCAGGAACAGCGCGGCATCGGTCAGTTTCTCGGTGGTCGTGGTGATCATGGCTCTCTCTCCTATCCGGTCTCGCCGGGTTCCAAACGTGTGGGGATGACGGTGACATCCTGCCCCGGCTCGCCCTTCAGCCTTGCGACCAAGGCCAGCGCCGCCGCCTTGCCGATGGCGGTGGTGGGGACGATGGTGGTCGTCAGGCGGCGCGGCAGGATCGAGGCCGCCTCCATCCCCCCCCAACCCGCAATCCCGATATCCTCGGGCACCCGCAACCCCCGCGACTGCGCATAGGCCAGCCCGCCAATCGCCATCTCGTCATTGTGGAAATAGACGACATCCAGGCGGGGTTCGCGGGAAAGCAGGGTCTCAAGCCCATAGAAACCCGCGTAAAACCCCGGGGCATCGTGCAGGACCTCACGCGCGACCAGGGGATGACCGGCGCGGGAAAGGGTCTCGGCAAAGCCCTGCAACCGCGCGGCGCCCATCACATCAGCCCGCGCCAAAGCGCCGACATAGCCCGCCCGGCGACGCCCCCGCCGCACCAGGAACTGCGCCATCTCGGCCCCGCAATCCTCGTGGGAAAACCCCACCGACATGTCGATCGGGCTGGTCGTCAGGTCCCAGATCTCGACCACCGGGCCGGCCGTGCTGCGCAGCATGTCGACCGTGCCCGGCGTATGCGTGCGCCCCGACAGGATCAGCCCCGCCGGACGCCAGGCCGTGACCTGGCGCACCCAGGCCTCTTCCTCCTCCGGCGCATGGTTGTTCGCCCCGATCATCAGCTGATACCCCAGTCGCGTCAGCGCCCGATCCACCCCGTCCAGCACATGACCAAACAGCCCCGAGGTCAGGCGCGGCACGCACATGCCGACCAGCGTGCTGGCCTGATCCGCGCCAAAGGCCGCCGCCAGACGGTTCGGCACATAGCCCAGCCGCGCCGCGATCAGGGTCACTTTGTCGCGCGTCGCATCCGAAAATCCCGACCCCCCGCGCAGCACCCGGCTGACCGTCATCCGGGAAACCCCGGCCTCGCGGGCGATGTCTTCGAGGTTGGCTTTCATCGGGTCCCCTCCGGGGATGTTATCGATAACTTTTCCGCTTGACAGGGGGGCCGCGCGGGCTCATCCTTCCTACGTTACCGGTAAATCTGACGCAAGATCAGGCCCGCCGAGACATCCTGGGGAGGATACACATGCAACCGCCGTCCGACGGCCTTTTCTTTGACCGCGTCGTCAAATCCTTTGGCGGCACGCAGGCGCTGAAGGGGGTTTCCCTGACCGTGGGCCGCGGCGAGATCGTGGCGCTCTTGGGCGAAAACGGCGCGGGCAAGTCGACGCTGATCAAGGTTCTGGGCGGCATCCATCGGCCTGACGAAGGCGGGGTGCGCATCGACGGCACGCCCTATGCCCACGAGGCCGGCAAGGCGGGCGGCCAGAAGGTCGCCTTCATCCATCAGGACCTTGGCCTGATCGAATGGATGAGCGTCGCCGAAAACATCGCCCTGGCTTTGGGCTATGTGCGTAAAGGCCGCCGCATCGACTGGCCCGCGACCGAGGCCGCCGCAGACACCGCGCTGCGCCTGGTCGAGGCCGATTTTCCCGCCACCGCCCGGGTCTCCAGCCTGACGCGGACACAAAAATCCCTGGTCGCCATCGCCCGCGCCCTGGCCGCCTCCAGCGACTTTCTGGTGCTGGACGAACCGACCGCAAGCCTTCCCGCCGACGAGGTCGAACGCCTGTTCACCGCGCTGCGCCCGCTGAAGGCCAAGGGCGTCGGGATGATCTATGTCAGCCACCGGCTTGACGAGATCTTCCGCATCGCCGACCGCGTGGCCGTGCTGCGCGATGGGCAGATGGTGGGCATGCGCCCCATCAGCCACACGACGCCCGACGAACTCGTCAGCCTGATCGTCGGCCGCAAGGCGCGCGAGATCGAGCGGCCCGCGGTGCTTGACGGCCCCGCCATCCTGAAGGTTGAACGCCTTGCCACCCCCGCCGTAGGTCCCGTCAGCTTTGACATCCGCCGCGGCGAACTGCTGGGCCTTGCCGGTCTGCGCGGCGCGGGGCACGAGGACATCGGGCGGGCGCTGTTCGGCACGATCCCCCATGCGGGCAAGGTCCTTCTGGACGGGAAAGCGCCCGACCTGAAGACCGCGCAAAGCGCCATGCGGTCCGGCATCGGCCTTGTCGCCCGTGACCGCATCGGCGAAAGCGTCGCCCCCGGCATGGCGATCCGCGAGAACGCCTTTCTGAACCCCTCCGCCACCGGGCGCGGGCTGTTCTCGCTGCTGGCACCCAAGCGCGAAGAGGCCATGGCCCATGCCATCGGCCGCCGCGTCGGCCTGTCGCCCAACGATCCGACCCTGGCCATCGAGGCGCTTTCGGGCGGCAACCAGCAAAAGGTCGTCGTCGGCCGCTGGCTGGATTCCGGTCGCCGCCTGTTGATCACCGAAGACCCGACCGCGGGCGTCGATGTCGGCGCCAAGGCCGAGATTTATCACCTGCTGTATCAGGCGCTTGCCAGCGGAATGGGGGTCCTTGTCGTCTCGACCGACTTCGAGGAAATCGCCGCGATCTGCCACCGTGCCATCGTCTTCAGCCGGGGCCTGCCCGTGGCCGAACTGTCTGGCGTCGAACTTTCCACCGAATCGCTGATCCAGGCCGCCTCGGCCGGTGAAGCTGCGTAAGGACCCATCATGCCCGGAATTGACTCCAACGCGATCGAGCCGACCAAGGACGAGCTGCGCCACCTGTCGCCCCTGCAAAAGGCCCTGCGCCTGGCGCCGACCTATGGTCTGGTGATCCTGATGGTCGGCCTGATCGTGCTGTTTTCCATCCTGCTGCCGAACACCTTCCCCACCGTGCTGAACCTGCGGTCGATCCTGTCCGACAAGGCGATCATCGCGCTGCTTGCCTTGGCCGCGATGATCCCCATGGTCGCCGGCCGCATCGACCTGACCGTGGGTTACGCCATCGTCCTGTGGCATATCCTGGCCATCAGCCTGCAGACGCTTTACGGCTTTCCCTGGCCCGTCGCGGTGGCGGTCGTGCTGATCCTGGGCGTGGTGATCGGCGCGCTGAACGGCCTGTTGGTCGAGGTCGCGCGGATCGACAGCTTTATCGCCACGCTGGGCACTGGCACGGTGCTTTACTCGTTGGCGCTCTGGCACACCGGAGGCCGCCAGATGGTCGGCACCCTGCCCGATGCCTTTCTGGCGCTGAACGGGACCTTTGTCTTCGGCCTGCCGATCACCGCCTATTACGTGCTGGCCATCACCTTGGCCCTGTGGGTCGTGCTGGAATACACCCCCATGGGCCGCTATCTTTATGCCATCGGTGCCAACCAGCGCGCGGCAGAGCTGAACGGCATCCCGACGCGGAAATTCGTCATCGGCGCCTTTGTCGCCTCGGGCGTGCTGACCGCTTTGGCCGGGGTGCTTCTGGCGTCGAAGCTGCGGATCGGCCAGGCCTCGGTCGGGCTGGAGTTTCTGCTGCCCGCCCTGGTCGGCGCCTTTCTGGGATCGACCACGATCAAGCCGGGCCGCGTCAACGTCTGGGGCACCGTCGTGGGCGTCACGATCCTGGCGGTCGGCATCTCTGGCATCCAACAATTCGGCGGCAGCTTTTGGGTGGAACCGATGTTCAACGGCACAACCCTGCTGATCGCCATCGGCATCGCCGGTTACGCGCAACGCAAGAAGGGCGCGAAAACCAAATAAACCAGCATCTTAGGGAGGAAACCACATGCTGAAACGGACTTTGCTGCAAACTCTGATCACGGGCACGATCCTGGCCGCCACCAGCCTTGGCGCCTTGGCGCAAATGGCCTTTGACGGCCCAACCACCGGCCCCAAGGCGGCCGAGGGCAAGACCATCGTCGTCCTGGCGGGCGACCTGAAGAACGGCGGCATCCTGGGCGTCACCACCGGCATCGAAGAAGCCGCGGCCAAGATCGGCTGGGAGGTCAAGGTTCTGGACGGCGCGGGCTCGGTGCAAAGCCGGTCGGCGGCGGTCGGTCAGGCGCTGGCCTTGGGCCCGGCTGGCATCGTCATCAACGGCTTTGACGCCGCCGAACAGCAAGCGGCGCTTGAGGGCGTGACGGCTGCTGGCATCCCGATGGTGTCCTGGCACTCGGGCCCCAAGATCGGCTGCGACGCGCCGGGCGGGATCTTTGCCAATGTCTCGACCGATGCGATGCAGGTGTCGGACGTGGCGGCGAAATGGGCGATTGACGATGCGGGCGGCAAGCCGGGCGTGGTGATCTTCACCGACTCGACCTATCAGATCGCCATCGACAAGGCCGACCGCATGAAGGCCGCTATCGAAGCGGCGGGCGGCACGGTGCTGGAATATGTCGATACGCCCATCGCCGAGACCTCGACCCGGATGGGGCCGCTGACCACGACGCTGTTGCAGAAATACGGCGCCACCTGGACTCATTCGCTGGCGATCAACGACCTGTATTTCGACTTCATGGGGCCGTCGCTGGCGGCCGCTGGGATCGACGGCAAGGGCGCGCCCAAGGCGGGCTCGGCTGGGGACGGTTCGGAAGCCGCCTTCCAGCGCATCCGCACCGGTCAGTATCAGGCCGTCACCGTGGCCGAGCCGCTGAACCTGCAAGGCTGGCAGCTGGTCGACGAACTGAACCGCGCCATCTCGGGCGAGGCCTGCTCGGGCTATGTCACGGCGCCCGCGCTTGTGACCGAAGAGGGCCTGTCCAAGACCGAGGGCAACGCCTTTGACCCCGACAACGGCTATCGCGCGGCCTATGCCGCGATCTGGGGCAAGTAAGCCAACCGGCCCGGGGGTGTCAAAGCCTCCGGGTCAACCCGCCGATGTGCGCCCACCCGCGCTGGCGCCAAAGCCGCCGCGGGCCTTGACCGTCGCGGCCGACATCGGCGGCTTGCCGACGGTCGCCGCCGGGCGGTCGAACTGCGAGGCCCCCAGCTTGCCCTGACCCAGGTTCGTCGCATAGGTCGCCCGACCCGCTGCATCGGAAAACCCGCCCGCGGCCGAGCGGTAAAGCGGCTGCGCCACCGTCCCGCGGTTCAGCATGTTGCCGATCAGATAGCCCGCCATCAAGGGCATGAAGATGCTGCCCCCGCCGCCATTTCCGTCCGCGGCCTCGACGCAGGCTTCCTCGCCGTGCTGCTCCTCGCAGACAACCTTGGCGTCATACCGCGGGGCGGAGTCCTGGTGGATCGCCTGCGCCTCGGCATAGGCCCGGTCGCAATCGGCCGCAGTAAAGTCCTGCCCCCCCAAGGCGGCCGAGGCCTTGCATGTCGCAAGATCCGGAAAGGCCGAGGCGTCGACCTCGTCTTCGCCGCAACCGGCAAGGGCAAAGGCCGCCGCGCCAAGGATGCAAAGCGCCACCCGATCCGAACGTTTGCGCATGGAAATTCCTTTCAATCCAGAATGAAATGAGGCTTGAACCGCGACAGGTCTTGCGTGATGCGGCTTTCGTCCTCGCGCAGCGCCATGCCAACGCAGCTTTCCCCCACGACCCAGGCGCCGACCACCGGGCGAAAGCCGTCAAAGACCGGCAGGGGATGATAGGCCTGCACGATCTTGGGATGGGCGGCATAGGTGGCGTCGGTCGAAGCCTCTGTGACCGCGCCGGCCTCGATGATCGACAAGGACGCCCCCTCGCGGGAAAACAGCGGCTTGATGACATGGCCGCGCGCCAGGGCATCCGCCGCCCGACCGAAGGCCTCGGCCGCGAGGGGATTGGCATAACCCCCGGCCAGCGCCCCCGCGACATCAGCATGGAAAAACGCGGGCAACAGGTTCGGGTGGCCCTCGAACATCTGCCACAGGACCGGCAGGATGCCCTTGTTCGACACCAGGGCCTTCCAGGGCGGCTCCAGGAACTGACAGCGCGACGCGGCCAAAGCCGTGGCAAAGGGATCGCGCAGCAGGTCTTCCCAGGGGTAAAGCTTGAACAGGGCGCCGATCACCCGGTCCTGATCATCGGTGAACTGGCCCTGATCGGACAGGCCGATCTTGTCCAGGTCGCAGTAATGCGCGCCCAACCCGGCCTCACGGGCGGCCCAGGCCAGGGCCTCGACCGTGGCGTAATCCTCGGGCGTGTTGGCCATGGCGGTGAAATGCAGATGCGCGCCGGGGGCAAGGAGCGCGCGGAACCGGTCCACCAGCGCCTCATGGATGCCGTTGAACTGGTCGGCCCCCGCAGGCAGGACACCCGCGGCCAGCTGCTGCTCCAGCCAGGCCCATTGGAACGAGGCGCTTTCATACAGCGACGTCGGCGTATCGGCGTTGTATTCCAACAGCTTGGCCGGCCCCTGCCCGTCATGCGCCAGGTCAAAGCGGCCGTAAAGCTCGGGCTGACCCTGGCGCCAACTGCCCGCCACCAGGTCCCAATGCGCCTCGGGGATGGCCAGCCGCGTCATCAGCTCGGCACTGTCCAGGATCTGCGCCACGGCCTCGCGGCACATGGCGTGCAGCTCGGTCGCGGGGTCCTCGATCTGGGTTTCGACCTCGTGCAGGGTGAATTGATAGGCCGAGGTCTCGTCCCAATAGGGCGCGCCATACATGTCGGCAAAGCTAAAGCCGACCTCTTCGGCCAGCTGCCGCCAATTGGGCCGCTCGGCCAGGGTGATTTTCTGCATGACGCCTCCGGTCCCGGCTGACATAGGCATCCACCTCCGATTAGACCAGAGCGCCGCGCCGCATTTTCGGGCAAATGCGGATTTCCCGGCCCGGCCCGTCACAAAGCCGTTGCAACCGGTCCGCCACAGGCTATCCTGACCACTCTACATCATCCTTTGGCAATCGCGCCCCCGACAGCACATCCCTGCTGGCCCGGGGCCTATTGTATTCCACGGAGTGCCGCGTGACCAAACGACGCATCGACATCGGTTTGCTTTACTCGCGGCAGGGCAGCTATTCCCTGATCTCCGAGGCCTGCCGGTCGGGCGCGCTGTCGGCCATCGCCCAGATCAACGCCGATCCCGGCATCGACCTGTGTTTCGTGCCCGTCGAGCGCGACCCCGAAGGCAATGTCGACCTGTATGGCCCCCTGTGCGAAGACATCCTGAACCAGGGCGCGCGCCATGTCATCGGCTGCGTCACCTCATGGTCCCGCAAAGAGGTCATCCCGACGCTGGAACGCCACGGGGCGACGCTGTGGTATGCGGTGCCGTATGAGGGGTTCGAGGCCTCGGATCATGTCGTCTATACCCATGCTTGCCCGAACCAGCATCTGTTGCCGCTGTTGGATTGGGTGATGCCCGCCCATGGCCGCCGCGCCTATCTGACCGGGTCCAACTACATCTGGGGCTGGGAGATGAACCGCCTGGCCCGTGAGCGCATCACCCAAGCCGGCGGCGAGATCCTGGGCGAACGTTACCTTCCCATCGGCTCCCGCGATGTCGCCCGCATGATCGAGGAGATCCGCGCCACAAGGCCGGATTTCGTGATGAACGCGCTGATCGGGCCGTCGTCCTACGAATTCCTTGCGGCCTATGCGGCTCTGGGGCGGCAGGATGCCGATTTCGCCGCTGCGCGCCGTCCGGTCCTGTCGTGCAACATGACGGAATGTGAATTGCCCGCCATCGGTCCGGCCGCCGAAGGCCTGGTGGCCGCGGGCCCCTATTTCCGCGGGGTTGCTGGCTGGCCGGATGGGGGCCGCTTCGGCTCCAGCCACGAGGCGGCGGCCCATGTCGCGGTGTGCGAGCTGGCCCGGCTGCTGGCCCATCGCCCCGGAGCCGAGACCCTGCCCCTGTCGCAGCTGCTGGAGGGGGCGGGCGGCATCATCGACCCCGGCACGCATCACACCGCGCTTCCGGTGCTGATCGCGCGGGTCGAACAGGGCGCCTTTCGCCTGATCCACCGCCGCGCCGCCGTTCAAGGCGACCCCTATCTGACGCGGCAAGCCCCGCCCGCCGCCGTCCTGAGGCTGGTGCAATGAGGCGCATCCGCATCCCCACCCTGGGCGGCGCGCGGGCCCTGATCCTGCACCGCCCGCATCCCACGGTTCAGGCCCTGTCGCGGCAACTGTCCGCCATCGGGCTGCAGGTCCAAGAGGCCTGGCCCGAGGCCGGCCCCGAGGCATTGGCCGCCGACTATGTCTTTTTCGACGCCGATATGGGGCATGACGGCATGTTCCCCTGGGCACCCGGCCAAAGCCCGATGCCGATGGTGGCGCTGATTGGCTCCGAGGCGCCGGGGCGTATCGAATGGTCCTTGCGCGCGGGCGCCCATGCGCAACTGTTGAAGCCGGTGGGCGACAATGGCGCCTATTCCGCCTTGCTGATCGCGCGGGATGCCTTTGACGCGCAAAAGGCGCTGTCGGCAGAGATTGCCGATCTGAAACGGCGGCTGGACGGGCGGCAAACCGTGGTCCGCGCCGTGACTTTGCTGGCCGCGCGGGGCAAGACCGAGGAACAGGCCTATACCCAGCTGCGCCAGATGGCGATGGCCTGGCGGATCAGCTTCGAGGATGCCGCCGCCCGCATCGTGGCCAGCAGGGATGGCGGCCCGGATGGGGAGGTGCTGGATGGCTGAACCCAGTGCCCTCCGCCGCCTGATGGCGCGCAAGATGGCCGTCTTTGGCATGGTCGTCATCGCCTTGGTCGTCGTGGCCAGCGCGCTTGCCCCCTGGATCGCCCCCTATGCGCCAGAGGAACAGCTTTTCGACGGCCTGACGCTGGAAGGCGCGCCCCTGCCCCCCGGAGGCGCCTTTGTCATGGGCACCGACCTTCTGGGCCGCGACCTGTTCACCCGGCTGCTGTACGGCGCGCAGACCTCGTTGATCATCGGGGTGCTGGCCAATGGCATCGCGCTGTTGATCGGGACCTTGGTCGGCATCGTGGCGGGGTTCTATCGCGGCTGGCTGGGTGGCCTCTTGATGCGCTTTACCGATCTGATGATGGCTTTCCCGGCGCTGTTGCTGGCGATCTGCCTTTCCGCGATCTTCCGGCCCTCGCTGTGGATCGTGGCCCTGGTCATTGCTTTGGTGAACTGGGTGCAGACCGCGCGGGTGATCTATACCGAGACGACATCGCTTGCGACCCGCGACTTCATCGCGGCTGAACGGACGCTCGGCGCAGGCAACGCCCGCATCCTGTTCCGCCACATCCTGCCGCATCTGGTGCCGACGATCATCGTCTGGGGGACGCTGGGGATTTCGACGACGGTTTTGCTAGAGGCGACGCTTTCCTTCCTGGGCGTCGGGGTGCAGCCGCCCACGCCAAGCTGGGGCAACATCATCTTCGAAAACCAGACCTATTTTCAGGCCGCGCCCTGGCTGGTCTTTATCCCCGGCGCCGCGATCATCGCTTTGGCTCTGGCCTTCAACCTGGTGGGCGACGCCTTGCGCGACGTGTTGGACCCGACACAAAGGGGGCGCGACTGATGGTCTATGTCACCCGCCGCCTGGTGCAATCGGCGCTGATCCTTTTGGGCGTCAGCTTCATCACCTTTGTTCTGCTGTTTGTCCTGCCCGCCGACCCCGTGCGCCAGATCGCAGGCCGCGCCGCCACCGCCGCCACGGTCGAGAATATCCGCGCGCAACTGGGCCTGGATCAGCCTTTCCTGATCCAATACGGCCGCTACCTTCTGGGCCTGATCCAAGGCGACCTGGGCCGCAGCTATCTGCAAAAGACCGAGGTCGCGGAGCTGATCGGATCAAGGCTGCCCGCCACGCTGCTTCTGATGGCGGCGGGGATCGTGGCGGAACTGATCCTGGGCCTGACCATGGGCATCGCCGCCGCGCTTTACCGAGGCCGCGCGCTGGACCAGGCCTTGATGATGACCTCTTTCGTGACCGTCTCCGCCCCGCAATTCGTGGTCAGCCTGCTGCTGCTCTATGTCTTTGCCGTGCAGCTGGGCTGGTTCCCCATCGGCGGCTATGGCACCTTTGCCCATCTGGTGCTGCCCGCCGTCACCCTGGGGATTCTTGGCTCGGGTTGGTATGCGCGGATGATGCGGTCGTCGATGATCGAGGTCCTGCGCGCCGACTATATCCGCACCGCCCGCGCCAAGGGCCTGACCCGGGCCCGTGTCGTGCTGCGCCATGCGCTGCCCAATGCCATCCTTCCGGTGATCGCCATGATCGGCATCGACATCGGCGTCTTTATGGGCGGCATCGTGGTGGTGGAGAGCGTCTTCGGCTGGCCGGGCATCGGCCAGCTGGCCTGGCAGGCGATCCAGCGCGTCGACATCCCCATCATCATGGGCGTCACGCTGGTTTCCGCCCTTGCCATCGTCCTGGGGAACCTCTTGGCCGACCTGATCGCGCCGCTGATCGACCCCCGCATCAAGCTTAAATAACCCGACAGGAGAGAGACAATGAAGAAACTGCTTGCCTCCACCGCCCTGCTTTGTGCCCTGGCCATGCCTGGCCTCGCGCAGGACTACACCCCCGATCCCGCCGCCAAGGCCGGGGGGTCGATCACCGTCACTTACAAGGATGACGTGGCGACGCTGGACCCGGCCATCGGTTACGACTGGCAGAACTGGTCGATGATCAAGTCGCTGTTTGACGGGCTGATGGATTATGTCCCCGGCACCACGACCCTGCGCCCCGGTCTGGCCGAAAGCTATGAGATCAGCCCGGATGGCCTGACCTACACCTTCAAACTGCGCCCCGGGGTCAAGTTCCACAATGGCCGCGAGATGACGGCCGAGGATGTGCGCTATTCCCTGGGCCGCGTCACCGACCCCGCCACGCAATCGCCGGGCGCGGGCTTTTTCGGCTCCATCGCCGGGTTCGACAAGGCCGGACCCGATGGCCTGTCTGGCGTCGAAGTCATCGACCCGCTGACGGTGAAAATCACCCTGTCGCGTCCCGATGCGACCTTCCTGCATGTCATGGCGCTGAACTTCGCCAGCGTTGTGCCGAAAGAGGCGGTTGACGCCGCCGCCGGCGATTTCGGCAAGATGCCGGTCGGCACCGGCGCCTTCAAGCTGCAGGAATGGACCCTGGGTCAGCGCCTGGTCTTCGCGAAAAACGCCGACTACTGGCGCGCGGGCGTGCCCTATCTGGATCAGGTGGTGTTTGAGGTCGGCCAAGAGCCCGTCGTGGCCCTGCTGCGTCTGCAAAACGGCGAAGTTGATGTCCCCGGCGACGGCATCCCGCCCGCCAAGTTCACCGAGGTGATGGCCGACCCCGCCCAGGCGGCTCAGGTCGTCAAGGGTGGCCAGCTGCACACCGGCTATATCACGCTGAACGTCGGCATGGCGCCCTTTGACAAGGTCGAGGTCCGCAAGGCCGTCAACATGGCGATCAACAAGGACCGCATCGTCCAGATCATCAACGGCCGCGCCGTGACCGCGACCCAGCCCCTGCCGCCGTCGATGCCGGGCTATACCGAAGGCTACGCCGGTTATGCCTTTGACGTCGACGCCGCCAAGGCCTTGCTTGCCGAAGCCGGTCTGGCGGATGGGTTTGAGACTGACCTTTACGTCATGAACACCGACCCGAACCCGCGGATCGCTCAGGCCATCCAGCAGGACCTGGCGGCGGTGGGCATCAAGGCCAACATCCAGTCGGTCGCCAGCGCCAATGTGATCGAGGCCGGCGGCGCAGGCACCGCGCCGATGGTCTGGTCGGGTGGCCTGGGTTGGATCGCGGACTTCCCCGATCCGTCCAACTTCTATGGTCCGATCCTGGGGTGCGCCGGTGCGGCCGAGGGCGGCTGGAACTGGTCCAAATTCTGTGACGAGGCTCTGGACGCCAAGGCCGTCGCCGCCGACAGCCTGTCCGATCCGGCCAAATCCGCCGACCGTCTGGCGCTGTGGTCCGACATTTACCAGGGCATCATGGAACAGGCCCCCTGGGTCCCGGTCTTCAACGAGGAGCGTTACACGCTGAAGTCCGACCGCATGGGCGGCGCCGATGCGCTGTATGTCGATCCGGTCTCGATCCCCGTCAACTATGACTATGTTTTCGTGAAATAACATGTGCAAAGCCTGCGACTATACGATCCACGGGGCGCAGCACCATTTCGGCTGGGACAATTCCATTGTCCCGGCCCTAAGGGTGGACCCCGGCAAGACCATCCTGTTTCACTGCAACGACAGTTCGGCGGGCCAGCTTGGCCCGTCCTCTACCGTGGCCGATGTGGCGACTTTGGACTTCGGCAAGATCAACCCGGTCTCGGGCCCGATCTATATCGAAGGCGCCGAAGCAGGCGACGCCGTCAAAGTCACGATCGACAGCTTTGCGCCCCGGTCGTTTGACGGGCGCGGCTTTGGCTGGACGGCAAATATCCCGGGCTTTGGTCTGCTTTCGGATCAGTTCCTGGAACCGGCGCTAAAGGTCTGGAGCTATGATCCCATAGCCCTGACGCCCGCGCTTTGGTCGGATCAGGCCCGCGTTCCGCTGAAACCCTTTGCCGGCACCATCGGCAACGCCTTGGCGGAAAACGGCCTTCACTCTGTCGTCCCCCCCCGCCGCGTCGGTGGCAACCTGGACATCCGCGACCTGGCGGCGGGCACCACGCTTTACCTGCCGGTCGAAGTCGCGGGCGCTTTGTTCTCCGTCGGCGACACCCATGCCGCGCAAGGCGACGGCGAGGTCTGTGGCACGGCCATCGAAAGCCCGATGGATGTCGTCCTGACCTTGGACCTGATCAAGGGCGCGCATCTGAAAACGCCGCGCTTCACCACCCCCGGCCCCGTGACCAACCACCTTGACGCCAAGGGATACGAGGTCACGACCGGCATCGGCCCCGACCTGATGACGGCCTCACGCGATGCGGTCGCCCATATGGTCGACTTCCTTTGTGCCACGCGCGGCATGGCGGCAGTCGAGGCCTATATGCTGGTGTCGACCTGCGGCGACCTGCGGATCAGTGAAATCGTCGACATGCCGAACTGGGTCGTCTCTTTCTACTTCCCGCGTTGCGTCTTCGAATGACCGACCTGCAAAACATCACCGGGGGCGAACAGGCCCCGGTTCTGACGGTGCAACACCTCACCGTCTCGGTCCGCACCGAGGGCGGCTTGCGCCCGCTTGTGCAGGACCTGTCCTTTACCCTGAACCGGGGCGAAACGCTCGCGATTGCCGGCGAGAGCGGGTCGGGCAAGTCGATCACGTCGCTGGCCATCATGGGGCTTTTGCCGCCGCCTGCGGTGCGCATCACCGGGGGCCGCATCGCCTTGGGCGCGACCGACCTGGCCGCCCTGCCCGAAGCGCAGATGCGGAAAATCCGCGGCGACCGCGTCGCGATGATCTTTCAGGAACCGATGACCAGCCTGAACCCGGTGCTGACCGTCGGCGCCCAACTGACCGAGGCGATCCGCGCCCATGAGCCGGTCAGTCGCGCCGAGGCGAAAGCCCGCGCGATCAAGGCCCTGACCGCCGTCCGCCTCTCGCAACCCGAACGCCGGATGACCCAGTTCCCGCATGAGCTTTCCGGCGGGATGCGCCAGCGCGTGATGATCGCCATGGCGCTGGCCCTGCGGCCCGAAGTGCTGATCGCCGACGAGCCCACGACCGCGCTGGATGTCACCGTCCAACGCGAGGTTCTGGACCTTTTGCGCGACCTTCAGCGCGAGATGGGGACCGCCATCATCCTGATCACGCATGACATGGGCGTCGTGGCCGAAATGGCCGACCGCGTCATCGTGATGAAAGCGGGCCGCATGGTCGAAGAGGCCCCGGTAGC
Source organism: Stagnihabitans lacustris (assembly GCF_025950525.1). Taxonomy (GTDB): domain Bacteria; phylum Pseudomonadota; class Alphaproteobacteria; order Rhodobacterales; family Rhodobacteraceae; genus Stagnihabitans. Next base: position 29,510 of record NZ_JAPDGS010000013.1, read on the forward strand.
CCGCCTTTTCACCGCGCCCAAGGCCGATTACACGCAAAAGCTGCTGGCCGCCGTGCCCCGCATGGGTGGCCCGGACCGGCCGGCGCCCATGGCTGCTCCGGTCGCCTCGCTGCGGGATGTCGTGGTCCGCTTTCCGATCCGCGGCGGGATGCTGAGCCGCGTCGTGCAAAATGTCCATGCCGTCGAACATGTCAGCTTTGACATTCCCCAGGGCCAGACCTTTGCGCTTGTGGGCGAATCCGGTTGCGGGAAATCGACCATCGCCAAGGCCTTGGTCGGGCTTGCCCCGCATCAGGGACAGATCACCGTGGCGGGCCAGACCGTAACCGAGACCATGCCCCGCGCCCTGCGTGCCCAGGTGCAGATGGTCTTTCAGGACCCGATGGCGGCGCTTGATCCGCGCATGACCGTGGGCGACCTGATCGCAGAGCCTCTGGTGATCCACGGCCTGCCCCATGCCCGCGACCGCGCCGCCGACCTGATGGCGCGAGTGGGCCTGTCGAAGGATCAGCTTGACCGCTATCCGCATGAATTCTCGGGCGGGCAACGTCAGCGCATCTGCATCGCCCGCGCGCTGGCCCTGAACCCGCGGTTGGTGATCGCCGACGAAAGCGTCTCGGCGCTGGATGTCAGCGTTCAGGCCCAGGTCCTGCGGCTGTTGCAACAGCTGCAAGACGAGATGGGGATGGCTTACCTGTTCATCAGTCACGACATGGCGGTGGTCGACACGATCGCAAGCCGGGTGGCGGTCATGCATCTGGGTCAGATCGTGGAAATGGGGACGCGGGCGCAGGTCTTTGGCAACCCGCAGCACCCCTATACCCAAAGGCTGATCGAGGCGGTGCCCCAGCCCGACCCCACCGCCCGACGCCCCCCCCTGCCCCGGCTTGCGGGCGAGGTGCCAAGCCCGCTGCATCCCCCCGGCCAAGGCCCCGCGCGCCTGCGCCTGATCGACCGCGGCGCCGGGCATCTGGTGGCCGAAGCCTAACCCGCCAAGGCCTCGCGCAGCGACCGCGCCACCGCGGTGTTCGGCCCCAGGTCCAACGAGGTCAGCAGATCCAGCAGATGGCTTTTCATCAGCTCTTCGGCCAGGTCGCCATTGCGCGCGGCGATGGCCTGGATCAGGTCATGATGCGCATGGCTTTCGCACAGCGCCTGACGCCGCCGCCAATACAGCGCGATGATCAACGAGGACCGCGCGACCAGTTGTTCGACAAAGGCCGCAATCGTGTCCTGATCCGCGATCCGCGCGATTTCGACGTGAAAGGCGCCCGACAGAAACAACGCCCGCCCCGCCTTGCCCGCATCCAGCGCGGCGTGTTCCTCGGCGATATGGCGGTGCAGCGCGGCGATATCCTCGGCCGTGGCGCGCAGGGCCGCCGACCGCGCCGTCCGCGGCTCCAGCAGGGCGCGGGCCTCAAAGACCTCTCGCGCCTCGCGGATCGACGGCTGGGCGACAAAGGCCCCCCGGTTGCGCTTCAGGTCCACCAGACGCTCATGCGACAGCTGTTGCAGCGCCGCCCGGACGATGGTGCGCGACACGCCAAAGATCTCGCCCACCTCGTCCTCGGACAGCTTGGCGCCGGGGCTTAGCCGGTGTTCATGGATCGCCTGCGCCAGGCTTTCCGCCAGGCCCGCCGCCGTCGTCTCTTTCGGTGATGTCAAATCCATCGGGCGCTCCATCCCTGTCTTTTGCGTGAGGCGAGCTGGCGGGGCAAGGGGCTACGTCGGATTGTATACAATGTTGCACGAAATCGGGCACGGGGTCCGCCACGGTGCAGAAAAACCGGGCGGCGAAGAATTTTCACCCTGCCGCGTATCGAATTTCGGTGATGCCGCCCCCCGACCGCTTCAGCCTGATCCCAAGGACAAGGAGCGCGCGATGCGGGGCAAGAACGATCTGGAGCTGGTGGCGCTGACCAAGCGCTATGGGGGGACGACGGCGGTCAACGCGGTCAGCCACCTGTTTGCGCCGCAAAGCTATGTCTGTCTGCTGGGGCCCTCTGGCTGCGGGAAAAGCTCGACCCTGCGGATGATCGCGGGACATGAAACGGTGTCGGACGGGTCGATCCTGCTGGACGGGCAGAACATCGCCCATCTGCCGCCCGCGGCGCGCGGCACGGCGATGATGTTCCAAAGCTATGCGCTGTTTCCCCATCTGTCGTGCAAGGACAACGTCGCCTTTTCGCTGAAGATGAAGGGCGTTGACCGCGAGGCCCGCCACGCCCGCGCGATGAAACTGCTGGACCTGGTGGACATGACCCATCTGGCAGACCGCTTGCCCGCCCAGCTTTCGGGCGGTCAGCAACAGCGGGTGGCCCTGGCCCGCGCGCTGATCACCGAACCGCGGGTCCTGCTGCTGGATGAACCCCTGTCCGCGCTGGACCCTTTCTTGCGCATCCGGATGCGCGGAGAGCTGAAGCGGCTGCAACGCGAGCTTCAGATCACCTTCATCCATGTGACCCATGGCCAGGACGAGGCCTTGGCCCTGGCCGATGAGGTCGTCGTGATGAACAACGCGGTGATCGAACAGGCGGGCAGCGCCCGGGATGTCTGGGGGGCGCCGCGCACCGAATTCGTCGCGCGGTTTCTGGGTGGCCATAACGTCCTGTCGCTGGCCCAGGGGCGCTTTGCGCTGCGCTCTGATGCGGTGCGCATCGACACCCAAGGCGTCGAGGCCGTCGTGACCCATGTGGAATTCCAAGGCGCGCATGTCGCCCTGACCGCGCGGATGGCGGGGGATCAAGAGATCCTCGCCCATATCCCCGAGGCCGCCTTTTACGCCGATCCGAAATCCCCCGGCGAGGCTTTGCGCCTGACCTGGGACGAGGCCCAACTTCACAAACTGACCGCATGACAGAGAGGGAACACAATGAAAAAGAACCACTATTCGCGTCGCAGCCTGCTGAAGGGCGGCGCTGCTGCCGTGGCGGCCTCGGCTTTCCCGGCGCCGATGATCTGGGCGCAGGACATCAAAGATGTCGTGTTGCGCCAGGCCGGAACCGGGGTTTCCGCCTATAACGAGGTGGCCGCCAAGGTCAAAGAGGACCTGGGCTTTACCCTTGAGATGACCGCGCTGGACAGCGACGCCGTGACGCAAAAGGTCGCGACCCAGCCGGACTCTTATGACATCGCCGATATCGAATACTGGATCTGCAAAAAGGTCTGGCCAACCGGCAACCTGCAGGCGATGGACACGTCGAAAATCGCCAATTACGACAAGATCGTCGGCATCTTCATCGACGGCAAGCTGGCGCCTGACTCGGTCATCGCCCAAGGCACCGCGCCCCATACGGTCGGCTTCACCGATGCGGTCGACGGCAAGGCTTTCGCGGCCTCGCCCACCGGCTTCATGACCTTGATCCCGACGATCTACAACGCCGACACGCTTGGCATCCGCCCCGACCTGATCGGCCGCCCGATCGAATCCTGGGCCGAGCTTTTGAACCCCGAATTCAAGGGCAAGGCCTCGATCCTGGATATCTCCTCCATCGGGATCATGGATGCCGCCATGGTCTGCGAAGCCATGGGCGAGATCAAATACGGCGACAAGGGCAACATGACGACGGACGAGATCGACAAGACCATGGCGATCTTTACCGAGGCCAAAAAGGCGGGCCAGTTCCGCAGCTTCTGGAAGTCGTTCGATGAATCCGTCAACCTGATGGCCTCCGGTGAGGTCGTCATTCAGTCCATGTGGTCGCCCGCCATCGCCGCCGTGCGCTCGAAAGGCATCGCCTGCACCTATCAGCCGCTGAAAGAGGGCTATCGGTCTTGGGGCGGCGGTCTGGGTCTTTCGGCTGGCCTGTCGGGTCTGGCTCTGGATGCTGCTTATGAATACATCAACTGGTATCTGTCGGGTTGGGTCGGCGGGTTCCTGATGCGTCAGGGCTATTATTCGGCCGTCCCGGAAACCTCCAAGGCCTTCATGTCCGAGGACGAATGGGGCTTTTGGTATGAGGGCAAGGCCGCGGCGGGCGATATCCTGTCGCCGCAAGGCACGGTCATGGAAAAGGCCGGCGCCACCCGCGACGGCGGCGCCTTCGTCGACCGCATGGGCAAAGTCGCCTGCTGGAACTCGGTCATGGACGAGAACCAATACATGGTCCGCAAGTGGAACGAGTTCATCGCCGCCTGATGGCTGGCTGAGACATGGGCGCCCCCTTACCCGGGGGCGCCGCTTTCCCCAAGCCAAAGGGTCGCCATGCAACGCATCCTGAATTCGCGCCACCTGACGGGCTGGCTTCTTGCCGCGCCTCTGGTCGTGGTGCTGGCGATCTTCCTGGTCCTGCCGGTCCTGATGATCGTCGTGGTCAGCTTCTGGCAAGCGACAGAGTTTTCCATCGTCCCGGCCTTTGACCTTGGGAATTACGAATTCCTGTTCACCTCGCATGTGACGCTGGATGTCTTCTGGAACACCTTCCGTTATGCGCTGATCACCTGGGCCTTGACCCTGGGCATCGGGTTCACCGTCAGTTGGTTCCTGGCCTTTCACATCCGCAGCCAGACGACCCAGGTGGCGCTGGCTTTGCTGTGCACCGTGCCCTTCTGGACGTCGAACATCATCCGGATGATCTCTTGGGTGCCGTTTCTGGGCCGCAACGGGCTGGCCAATCAGGCCTTCCTGTCCATGGGCCTGATCGACGCGCCGCTGGACTGGCTGTTGTTTTCAGATTTCGCCGTCATCCTGGCCTTTGTCCACCTGAACACCGTCTTCATGATCATCCCGATCCTGAACTCCATGATGCGCATCGACCGTTCCTTGCTGGAGGCCGCCCGCGACGCCGGCGCCTCGCCGTTCCAGATCATGACCAATGTCGTCATCCCACTGTGCAAACCCGGGATCATGATCGGGTCAATCTTTGTGCTGACCCTGGTGATGGGTGACTTCATCACCGTGCGCTTCATGTCCGGGTCGCAATCCGCCAACGTAGGCCGCCTGATTTCCAACGACATCGGGCTGTTGCAATACCCTTCCGCCTCGGCCACCTCGGTCGTCCTCTTGCTGACCGTGCTTCTGGTGGTGGCCGGGATGCTGCGCCTTGTCGACATCAGAAAGGAGCTTTGAATGGAGCCCCGCTCGCGGTCTTTCTATGCCCTGGCCGCCTTCTTCGGCCTTTATGTCCTGTTCCTGTATGGCCCGACGATCACCATTGGCATCCTGTCCTTTCAGGGCGTCGACGGAGGCCTGACCTTCCCGATGCGCGGCACCTCGCTGAACTGGTTCCGCGAGCTGTTCATGCAACAGGCCGTCGGCGACATCTGGGGGTCGTTCTTTCGCTCTCTGACTTTGGGGATCATGGTCATGGTGACGACCGTGGTCGTCTCGGTCATGGGGGGGCTGGCCTTCCGCAAGCGCTTCAAGGGCTCGGCGGTGCTGTTTTACCTGGTCATCGCGGCCTTGGTCATCCCCTCGATCCTGGTGTCGCTGGGGGTGGGGCTGGTGTTTTCCCAAGCCGGCATCCGCACCCATTGGGCGACCTCGGGCTTTGGATCGCAGCTGACCTGGACGCTGCCTTTCGGCCTTCTGGTCATGTTCGCCGTCTTCAACCGGTTCAACCGCGCCTACGAGGAGGCGGCCCGCGATCAGGGCGCCACCCCCTGGCAAGTGGTGATCCATGTCGTCGTGCCGATCATCGCGCCCTCGCTGATCGGGGTGGCGCTGTTTGGCTTCACCCTCAGCTATGACGAATTCGCCCGCACGCTGCTGACCTCGGGGTCAAGGAACACCCTCCCGCTGGAAATCTACGGCATGACGACCAATGTCACGACGCCGGTTATCTATGCCCTGGGCACGCTGACCACGCTGTTTTCCTTTGTCGTTATCGGGGTCTTCCTTTTGGCCGTCAAACTGCTGGGCGCGCGGCGCGCCGCCAAAGGCAATGACGCCGGAAGCGGCCTGGTATGAGGATCACCCTGATCAACCCGAACTCCACGGTGGCCATGACCGACAAGGCCGTGCAGGCCGCCCGCAGCGTCGCCCCTTTGGATGACATCACCGGCGTCACCTGCCACGCCTCTCCGCCCGCGATCCAGGGACCAGAGGACGACGCGCTGTGCCGCCCCCATGTGCTTGCCGAGGCCGCCATGGCCGAGGCCGCCGGCGCCCAGGCCATCGTGATCGCCTGTTTCGACGACCCCGCCCTGGCCCAGGCCCGGGCCGCGGCCAAGATCCCCGTCATCGGCATAGGTGAGGCCGCCTTTCACGCCGCCATGCTCTTGGGCGGGCGCTTTTCGGTCGTCACCACCCTGCCCGTCGCCATCCCGGTGATCGAGGCCAACCTTGCCCGCTATGGCATCACCGCCTGCACCCGCGTCCGCGCCGCGGGCATCGCCGTGCTGGACCTGCAGGAACCCGGCGGTCATGCGGCGGCCAAGGTCTCGGCCGAAATCGCCCGCGCGGTGGCCGAGGACGCGCCCGGCGCCGTGGTCCTGGGCTGTTCCGGCATGGCCGACCTGGCCGCGGGCTTTCGCGCAACCCATGGCCTACCGGTGATCGACGGTGTCGCCGCCGCCACCCTGCTTGCCCGCGCCATGGTGCTTTTGCGTGGCTGACCCCCCCCTTGCTGACCGCCCCCCTTGCTGACCCCAAATACCCGTTGGAGAGCCCGATGAAAAAGATCTACTGCGCCTTTGGCACCGATATCGACTCTGTCGCCGGCTGGATCGGCAGCTATGGCGGCGCCGACAGCCCAAGCGACATACAGCGCGGCATCTTTGCCTCCGAAGTCGGCATCCCGCGGCTGTTGCGGCTGTTCGACCGGTATGGGCTCAAGACCTCGTTCTTCATCCCCGGCCACAGCCTTGAAACCTTCCCCAAGGAAATGGAGATGATCCAGAAGGCCGGCCACGAAATCGGCGCCCATGGCTATCTTCACGAAAACCCCATCGCCATGACGCCCACCCAGGAAGAAGACGTGCTGGTCAAGTCGATTGACCTGATCAAGGCCCTGACCGGCCAGGCCCCGCGCGGCTATGTCGCGCCCTGGTGGGAGATGTCGCAAAACACCGCCGCCCTGCTGCTGAAACACGGCTTCCGCTATGACCACAGCCAAGGCTACCGCGACTTCCAGCCGTTTTACGCGCGGGTGGGCGACAGTTGGACCACGATAGACTACACGAAACAGGCGCGCGACTGGATGCATCCCTTGAAGCATGGCCATGAAATCGACCTCGTCGATATCGCGGCGAATTGGTATGTCGACGACCTGCCACCGATGATGTTCATGAAAAAGGCGCCGAATTCCCATGGCTTCGTGAACCCGCGCGACATCGAACAGATGTGGCGCGATCAGTTCGACTGGGTTTACCGCGAGATGGATTACGCGGCCTTCTGTTTCACCATCCATCCCGATGTCGCAGGCCGCCCCCAGGTGCTGCTGATGCTGGAGCGGCTGATCGAATACATATCGAAACACCAGGGCGTCGAATGGGCCCCCTTCGAGGTCATCGCCGAGGATTTCCGCGCGCGCTATCCCTTTGCCGGGGCCGCCCGCCCCGCGGTCATTTGACGAGGGGTTCATCTGATGTGCATGGCTTGCGGCCATCCCCAGGCGCCCGGCCACTGGACCGAGGCGGGCGCGCAGTCCCCCGGCGCCCGGCTGCGCGCCCGGGCCGAGGCGGCGGGCGTGCTGGACCGGCTTTTGCGGCCCCTTGGGCTGCGGGTCGACGATTGCCACCCGGTGCCGGGCTATCGGCTGGCCCATGTCACCGGCGCCGTCCTGATCGTCCAAACGCCCGAGGACCTGTGGCAAGGCGTCGAAAGCCTGCTGGGCCGACCCTACGATCCGCTGCATGACTGACCACACCGATCCTGGCACCCGTCTTGGCCTGACGATCCTGGGCGGCTACCTGGGCGCGGGCAAGACGACCTGGGCGCGCCATCAGCTGCACCTGGGCGCCTTTGGGCCGGGCGTCCATGTGCTTGTGAACGAGGCCGCCCATGCCGGCGTCGATGACCAGCTTTTGCCCGGCCCCGCGCAGGATGTCACGCTTCTGGCCGGCGGCTGCGCCTGTTGCATCGGCCTGCCCCGGCTGATCGCTTCCCTGCGCGACCTGTGTGACCGGCGCAGCGCGGGGCGTCATGATCTGGGCCATATCCTGCTGGAGACCTCGGGCCTGGCCGATCCCGGCGCCATCGCCCGCGCCTTGGCCGCCGATCCGGTGCTGACGCGTCACCTGCGGATCACGGCGATCATAACCCTGGTCGATGCGCAAAACGGGCTGGACCAACTGGCCCGCGATGCGCGGTTTCAGGCCCAGGTGGCGGCGGCGGATCGGCTGATCCTGACCAAGACCGAAACCGCGCCGCCCCGGGACCTGGCCACGCTGTGCGCAGCCCTCTCCCGCCTGAACCCCGCCGTGCCGCCAGAGGCCGCGCATCTGGGCCAACCCCATCCCCTGCCCGACCTGCCGCCCCCCGGCCCCCTGCCCCTGCTGGCCGACGGAGTCCTTGACCTGACCCTGGTGGAACTGGACCTGCCGCCGGTCAACTGGACGCGCTTTGCCCTGTGGCTGTCGGCGCTGTTGCATCTGCGCGGCGAAGGTCTGGTGCGGGTCAAGGGGCTGATCCCCGGCCCCGATGGCACGATCCTGCTGCAGGCCGTCCACCGCCATGTCCAACCGCCCGAGATCCTGCCGCCGCAGGATGGCCCCGGCCATATCGTGCTGTTCGGTCAGGGTCTGGATGCCGCCACCCTGACCCGCGCGCTGCAGCGCTTTGCCACAGCCTGACTACTGGGGCGCGATCTGCACCAGCGCCTTGATGATCCCGCCGCGATCCTGCGCCAGAACGCCGATCCGCTGCGGCAACTCCGCCAACGGCAGGACGGTCGAGATCAGCGCCCCGCCATCCACCGCCCCGGACCGCAGCGCCGCCATCACCGCCTGGAAATCGACCGCCAGCGCGTTGCGGCTGCCCACCAGACGCATTTCCCGCTTGTGGAACTCGGCATCGTTGAACCGCAGATCATCCTTGACGACCGAGATCAGGACATAGGTCCCGCCATGCGCGACCAAGGCAAACCCCGCCTCCATCGCGCCGGGATTGCCGGTGGCATCCATGACAACGTCAAAGCCGCCCTCGGGCACATTCCCGGGCCGGTGCAGATGCGCAAACCCCAACCGCCCCGCCGCCGCAAGCCTTTGATCGGACAGGTCCATCACATGAACCTCGGCCCCGGTCGCCCGGGCGAACAAGGCCGCCCCAAGGCCGATAGGCCCCGCCCCCGCCACCAGCACCCGGTCGGCGCCCGTCATATCAGAGCGGCGCACGGCATGGGCGCCGATGGCCAGGAACTCGACCAGGGCCGCCTGATGCGCCGAAAGCCCCGTGGCGTCGATCAGATTGCCCGCAGGCACCGCGATCCGCGCACAGATGCCACCGTCGCGATGCACGCCCAAAACCCCGATGTTCATGCAGGCATTGGGCTTGCCCCTGTGGCAGGCATGGCAGGTCCCGCAGGCGATATAGGGGTTGATCACCACCAATTGCCCCGCCGCAAAGCCATGGCCGCCCGAAGTCACCCGCCCCGAAAGCTCGTGACCGATAACCCGGGGATAGGCCAGATAGGGATGCTTGCCCTGAAAGATGTGGTAATCCGTGCCGCACAGGCCCGCGGCCTGAATATCAACCAAAAGCCAGCCCTCGGGCGCCTCGGTCGGAAGCGGGCGCTGTTCCAGCACGAAACTTCCGGGTTCGGGGCAAAGGCCACAGAGCATCATATCGGGCATCGGTCAGCCCTCCTTCAGGGCGGCGGTCAGGCGGGGTTGGCGGCCTGCAAGGCCAAGATCGGCGGCCCAGGCCAGAAAAGCCCCGATCCGCCGCTCCAGCTTTTCGGCATGGTTCTGCGCGATGTCGGACAGGCGGTGGTCCAGGTATGGATTGGCAAACCGGTCCAGCGTTTGCGCAACATAATCCGGCGCGCTGGCATCGCCCGCGGCGGCAAAGACCGGCAGAACCTCATCCGCGTAAACCGCCTGCAACGCCCCGCGCCAGGCCGGATCGGCCAGCAGGTCGCGCACATGGTCCGCCCCACCCCGCGCCCGCCATTGCGACACCAGCCAGCTGTGGCCCAGGTTCAGGATATACAACTTCCGCCGCTCGATCGGGCCAAGGTCGGCCACGACCTGCACCGCGGGATGGCGCACCGGCAGGATCAGACCCGGGCAATCCTGGATCGCCCACAGCGCATAGGGCTCGGCCACCGCCCCCGCAGGCTCCAGCGCGGCCGAAACGATGCGGTCGACCAATGAGGTCACAAAGACCTGACCCGCGACCCATTCCGCAAAGGCGCCGTCCAGGGCGCGGGCCAGGTCCAGCACCCGGGCGCGCAGAACCTGACCATTCTGCGCCACCAGTTCCGTCGGCATGATCTGCACCGGCGCGCCCCCGGCCTGATGGCGGGCGCGCAAAAGATGGGTCAGCTTGGCGGGCCAGGACATCGCCTGATCAAAGACCGCGCCCCCATCGGCGGGCTGCGCCACCAACCCCTTCTCCGAGGTGTTCGACAGGATGATCCGCGCCTCATGTGCCCCGATCCGGCAGACCTCGGGCCAATCGGTCGCCGTGGACAGCGTCCGCACAACCGAGGTCACATGCACCGCGCGCCGCACGGGCTGGCCGTTTTCGATCCCCTGCACGCGGACCTGAAAGCCCTGCGCCAGCGCCCCCAACCGCCCCGCCCGCCCGGCATCGCCCGAGGATTGCACCACCGTCACCGGCCCCAGCGCCTCTGTCCCCTCGGTCAGGAACAGGTCGGCATGGGCCTGCAAGAAGCGACTTGTGCCGAATTGCAGGATCGGGGTTAGTGTCATCACGGGATCTCCGGGCGGGGTCCTTGTGCTGCGGTCCTGCCGGGTTATGTTTTTTATGATACAAGACCGAAAGTCAAGCGAGGCGCGATGCGGATCATATGTGCGGGCGAGGCGATGGCAGAGCTGCGCCAGACCGAAACCGGCTTTGCCGTGGGATTTGCGGGGGATACGTTCAACACCGCGGTTTACCTGCGCAAGCTGGGGCATCAGACAGGCTACCTGACCCGCATCGGCCAGGACCCGATGTCCGACGGCTTTCTGGCGGCGGCGGCGGGGCATGGCGTCGACACCTCGGCCATCGCCCGCGACCCTGCCCGCCATCTGGGCCTTTACGCCGTGCGCACCGATGCGGCGGGCGAGCGGTCGTTTTCCTATTGGCGCGAAAGCTCTGCCGCGCGGCTGTTGTTCCAGCACCCGGCCGAGCTGACGGCCCTTGCCCGCGCCGATGTGCTGCTGATGTCGGGGATTTCGCTGGCCATCCTGTCGCCCGCCGCGCGGGAGGCGGTCTTTGCCCGGATCGCGGACCTGCGCGGCCGTGGCCTGCGCTTTGCCTTTGACAGCAACCACCGCCCCCGCCTGTGGGAAAGCGCCGAAACCGCCCGCCGCGTGATGGAACGCGCCTTTCGGCTGGCCGATATCGCGCTGCCTTCGGTCGATGATGAAATCGCGCTGTGGGGCGATGCCGATGCGGGCGCGGTCCTGACGCGGCTGCGCGGCTGGGGCTGCCTGCAGGGCGCGCTGAAATGCGGCGCCGCGGGGCCTTTGCCGCTGGACCCGCAGGCGCCTTTGCCGCAGGGCCTGCGCCCGGCCCTGCGGGTCGTCGATACGACGGCGGCGGGCGACAGTTTCAACGCGGGCTGGCTGTCGGCCCATCTGGCCGGCCGCGCCACCGCGCTGCAAGAGGGTCACGCGCTGGCCGCGCATGTCGTGGGCCAACCCGGCGCCATCGTCGACCTGACCGGGTTTCACCCCTTGGCGTGACCGCGCAGCGACTGCAAAAGGGTCTGCTTGGCCGTCGCCAGATGCTCTTCGGCGGCCTTCAGCGCCCCTGCCCTGTCGCGCGCCTTCAGCGCCGCAATCAGCCCCAGATGTTCGGTCAAGGCCGCGGTGTTGCGCGCCCGTTCATCCGATTTGTCCCATTGGAAATGATAGTGAAAGATCAAGGCGATGACCTTCTGGAACTCGGCCGCGAACCGGTTTTGCACCGTGCCGGCCAAAGCGCGGTGAAAGGCCTCGTCCAACAGGGAAAAGTCGTGGAACCGCGTCTCCATCTGCGCGGCCAACGCGATATGGCGCGCCTCCAGCGCGCTTAGCTCGGCCCAGAACGGATGCGCCTCGGGCAGGGTCGCGGCATGGGCGACCGCGTTCAGCTCCAGCATCATGCGGAACTCGCACAGCTCTAGCGCATACTCCAGCGTAAAGCCCAAAAGCCGCCAGCCGCCCCGTGCCCGCCGCTCGACCAGGCCAAAGCGACCCAGCGCGGCAAGGAACTCTTGCACCACATGCGGCGTCACCTGAAACCGCCGGGCCAGATCGGCGACGTTCAACACCGTGCCCGGCGCCACATCACAGCGCAAAACCCAGTCCAGGAACTGCCGCTCCAGCTCGGGCGGGCTGGGCGGCTTGCGCGGGGGCTCCAGCCGGTCGGCGGGCAAGGGCGCGCGGATCACCCGCTTGGCCCGCCCCTCCCAGGCGATCAGACCCAGGCCGCGCGCCCGCTCCAGCACGGCGCGCACGACGGTGCGGCTGACCCCCAAGGCCCCCGCCATGCCAAGCTCTGACGGCAAGGGCGCCCCCGGCGTCAGCGTGGCGCAAAGGTCCAGGAACCGGTTGTGCGCCGCGCGGAACCGCTCATCTGTGCGCGACATGCGGCCCCCCGGTGCGAACCCTCAGATCCCCGCGATCGGATGGACCCAGCCATAGCCGTCGGCGATCTGCCCGCGCTGGATGCCCACCAGCCTGGACCGCAAATCCCGCGTCACGGCCCCGGTCTGCCCGCCCGAGATCACCAGCTCTCCGCCGTTGAACTTGACCGTGCCGATGCCCGCGATCACCGCCGCCGTCCCGCAGGCAAAGGCCTCGCGCAGCTTGCCGCTGGCGGTGTCGGCCTTCATCTCGTCAAAGGAATAGGGCCGCTCATGCACCGTCAGACCCGCGGCCTTTGCCAGCGTGATCACCGCATTGCGCGTGATGCCCGGCAGGATCGTCCCCAGCGGAGGCGTCACCAGCGACCCGTCTTCCATCACGAAGAAGACGTTCATCCCGCCCAGCTCCTCGATCCACTTCCGTTCGGCGGCATCCAGATAGATGACCTGCGCGCAGCCATGTTCCGTGGCCTCGGCTTGGGCTGCAAGGCTGCCCGCATAGTTGCCGCCGCATTTCGCCTCGCCCGTGCCGCCCTTGGCCGCCCGCGTGTATTGCTCCGACACCCAGATCGAGACCGCCTTTTCGCCGCCCTTGAAATAGGGCCCAACCGGAGAGGCGATGACGCAGAAGATATATTCGCGCGACGGGCGGACGCCCAAAAAGACCTCGTTGGCGAACATGAAGGGGCGGATATACAGGCTGCCATCGCCGCCCGGAATCCACTTGGCATCCATCGTCACCAGCTGTTCGACCGCGGCGATGAAGACATCGGTCGGCAGTTCGGGCATGGCCATCCGCCGGGCCGAGGCATTGAACCGCTTGGCGTTTTCCTCGGGGCGGAACAGCACGGCCTGACCATCGGCGGCGCGGTAGGCCTTCATGCCCTCAAAGATTTCCTGCCCGTAATGCAGCACAGCGCTGGCAGGGTCGATGGCGAAAGGCCCGCGCGCCGTGATTTCCGCGCTGTGCCAACCGGTCTCCGCGCTCCAGCGCACCACCGCCATGTGGTCGCTGAACAGCGTGCCGAAGCCCAGGTCCTGAAAGGCGGCAAGACGGCTGGCCTCGGGAAGGGGATTGGGATTGGCAGAGGTCTTGAACACAAGTGCGGTATGTTCGGGCATCTTCATCGTTCCTTCACGCTTGAACCGGGTCCTTGGGCCATCCCCCTGCCGGAGGACCTCCCCTGATTTGCCTTCCTGTTTAGGGGGCCAAGCGGGCGGGCGCAAACAGCAATCCTGCCAAAACACATGCCGAAAGCGACCAGCCGCTTGCTTTCGGCTTAGGCGCCCGCCTCTGCCCAGCCGCGGACCGCGTTGCCGCCAAAGACCATGCGGCGGATCGCCGGTTGCGCCAGGGCCGCGGTGAACCCCATGGCCGGGGTCGAGACCGCCTCCAGCCGGGCCATCTGATCGGCGGACAGCGTGATTTCGGCGGCGGCCAGGTTGCCCTGCACCTGCGCCAGCGTCCGCGCGCCGATCAGGGTGGACGCCACCCCGGGCCGCGCCATGACCCAGGCCAGCGCCACTTGGGCCGGTGGCCGCTCTTGCTCCTCTGCCACCGCCCGCAGCACCGCCAGGATCGCCTGATTGCGCGGGGTGAACTTGCTGGCGCCAAAGGGGTTGGGGCCGCTCAGCCGCCCGTCGGAACCCGCCTCATATTTGCCGGTCAGGAAGCCCCCGGCCAAGGGCGACCAGGGCACCACGCCCATCCCCGCCTCCTGCGCTGCGGGCAGGTGTTCGGCCTCGACATCGCGGGCGACCAGCGAATATTCCACCTGCATCGCAATCGGGCCGGGGATACGGCGTTCCTGCGCAATCGTCGCGGCCTTCATCGCGACCCAGGCCGGCATGTCCGACAGGCCATAGTGGCGGATCTTGCCCGCCCGCACCAGGTCGCCCAGGGTCTGCACGATCTCTTCGACCGGCGTCACCCCGTCCCAGACATGCATCCAATACAGGTCGATGTAATCGGTCTGCAGCCGCCGCAAAGAGGCCTCCAGCGCGCGGTGAATGTTCTTGGCCCCTGCCCCGCCGGCATTGGGATTGCCCCGCCCCTGCACGGCCGCCAAAGGACTGGCCGAAGCGTTAAAGCCAAACTTGGTCGCCAAAACGAGATCATCCCGCGTGCCGGTCGCCTTGATGAACCGCCCCAAAAGCGTCTCGCTGCCGCCACCAGAGTAAATATCGGCGGTGTCGATGTGAGTGCCGCCCGTGTCCAGATAGGCGTCAAAGATCGCCCGCGCCGTGTCGTCATCGGCGTTCCACCCCCCGGGGCCAAAGGTCATGGTGCCAAGCGCCAGGGGGCTGACGATCAGGCCCGAACGGCCAAGGCTGCGATACGGGGTCATGGCTTTGCTTTCATAGGGATCACTACGAAACGCCTAGACGCCTTGCCCGCCGCCGTCAATGGGTTTAATAGTGACCACTATGGAACAGACACAGACCCGCAAAACCGGCCGACCCCTGTCCTTTGACCGGCAAGAGGCGCTGCGTCAGGCGATGCTGACCTTCTGGCGGCATGGCTACGAGACGACCTCGGTCAGTGACCTGACCCGGGCAATGGGGATCACGGCACCCAGTCTCTATACGGCCTTTGGTGACAAAAGGCGGCTCTTTCTGGAGTCGGTGCAGCTTTACGCCCAGCCGCCCGAGGCGCTTCAGGCCCAGTTGGACGCCGCAACCTCGGCCCGGGCGGTGGCGCGTCAGATGCTGACGGCGGCGGTCCATGGCTTTACCGGTCAGGGCACCCCGCCCGGCTGCCTTCTGGCCAGCGCGACCGCCAGCGGATCAACCGAGGCGGCCGAGGTTCAGGCCGCGGTGGCGGCCATCCGCGCCGACATCCTTGCCCGCCTGACCCGCCGCTTTGCAGACCTTGGCACGCAATCAGAGGCGCTGGCCGGAACCCTGGTCGCGCTGATCCAAGGCCTGTCGGTCCTGGCCCGCGATGGCCAAAGCCGACAGGCGCTTTTGGCCATCACAGAGACTGTTTTGCCACTGTTCCCCGAGGCCGGAACCTAATCCAGCACCCGCAAAAAGGCCTCGATTGCGGCCTCCAGCTTGTCACGATCCACGGTGGAAAAGTCGCGCCGCATCTGCAGTTCGACCTTGCCCGCCGCGGCTGTGCATTTCACATCCCCCGCCGGAAGCGCCAGCCGCAGCACGGTCTTGCCATGGCTGGCCGGACGCCCGCGCCCGGGATTTCCCCGCGGGGAAATCGGCTGCGGCGTGGCGTCAAAGCCCTGCAGGATGCGCAATTCCTCGTCCGCCGTGCGCCTTGGATGCGACCGCAGCGCCACGGCGATTTCGGCCACCAGCTCGGGCCGCAGCTCCAACCGTTGCGCCAGCGACAGGCCAAGCGCGCGCGGGATCGCCTCGGGATGCTCCAGCACCTTTTCCAGCCGGGCCAAAAGGCTGGCAAAGCGGCGGATATAGGACCGCTTTTGCGCATTGGCCGAGGCGAACAGCAGGTTGACCGCGGCGTCGACATCGGCACAACCGCCGATCCCCTCGTCGGCATAGGCCCGCGCCAGCCGCGCCATTTCGGCCCAAGAGATATCTTTGCGCACCAGGTTTTCGTCCACCATGCGGCGATACAGCCCCTCGACCGTCTCACCGGCCGGAACGAAACTGGCGGGGATGCGGGCAAAGCGGTCCTCGCCCGTCTCTGACAGCAGCGCCTTGAAGGCGGACAGACGGCGCCAGCCCTCGATCAGCTCGTAACCGCCCTGCCCGTCGGGCTCGACCCGGATCGGGTTCGACAGGCCAAGCGCCAGGATTGACGCCTTGAGGTCGTCCAGCGCAGGGTCCCCCCGGCGCGAGCGGTCGCGCAGCAGCTTGCCCGTCCGCACCGCCCCCAACGGCAGCAGGTCGGTCACAAGGCCCAGACGTTTCAGCCGGACGAACTCGTGGGCCAGCGCGTCATTCTCGACGCGGATGGCGGCTTCGACCTCGGCGCGCTGGCGGCTGGCATCGGCGGTTTCGCTGATCGCGGTGGCCATGGGACCGCGGCGGGCAGGGGTCGCGGCCTCTACCGGTGCTTCGTCCACAGGTGCTTGGTCCTCGGGCAAGTCGACGTCGAAGATGCGGCGCTTCTTGGTCATTCGGCATCCTCCAGCTTGGCCCAGGCCTCCAGGGCGTGACGCTTGAACTCCAGATAGGCCTGGTCGAACGTGGCCCTTGCCCGCCGCCAGGTTTCCCGCGTCATGTCGCGGTAGTCGATTTCATAGATCGAGGACAGGAAGCGGCCGGACTGTTCGACGGCGCGGGTATGTTCGATCGGATGTTCGGTCATCCTTGACCCGAAAACCTTGCCAAAAGCATCCCGCATCGCACGGTGCAATTCATTGCCCGGCTCGAACCGGGTCAACAGAAAGCGGACGTCCAGGAACTCTTTCGGCAGGCGGGATTTCCCCGCGGGGAAATCGGCCTTGAAGTCGGCAAGGTCGGCCAAAGCCTCGGCCAGCTGACCGATGAAAGAGGTGGTCGAATCGTATTCCCAATAGCCGGGACCGGAGGGGATATACAGCACATCGGCGGCAAAGACCGCGTTCATCGACTGATAGCCGATGGCGGGGGGACAGTCGAAAATCACCAGGTCATAGGCGTCATCGGGCAGGGCATCCAGCCAGCGCGACACGGCGGCAAAGAAGGACCACTCGGGATTCAGGTGGCGATACTGGGCGCTGGCGAATTCGACGAAGGCCGCATTGGCGCAAGAGGGCACGATGTCGATGGTCGGCCACGAGGTCTTGCGGATGAAGTCGGCCACCCGCAGGTCGCCAAGCCCGGTGTCCGAGACCGAGGCGGGCAGGCGGCGCAACGGCACCTGGCGGCCCGATTCGGCGCCAGCGGTGCGGGCGTTCATCCGCTCTGTCTCGCGCATCAGGTCGCGGGCCATGATGCCCCAGACCGTGTGTTCCTCGGTCACATCGGCCAGCCCCATCGAATGTGACAGCGTCGCCTGAGGGTCAAAGTCGATGCACAAGACCCGGTAGCCATCCAGCGCCGCCGCATGGGCAAAGTGCAGCGCAACCGTCGACTTGCCCGCCCCCCCCTTGAAGTTCGCCACCGCCGCCCGCAGTGCCCGCTTGCCCTTGGGCCGTTCGGGCAGAAGGCTTTTGCGGTTGATCTTCATCTTGCGGCGCAGCTCGTTGACCTCTTCAAGGCTGAACCAGCGCTGTCGGCCATCGGCCTCGATTTCCCCGCTGGGAAGTCCGGGCTCGGCCACCAGACGGCCGCGAAAGGTGTTCTGGTTGACCTGAAAGATCAGCTCGGCCACCTCCCAGGACGAAAACCGCCGCAAGGTCTTTTCATGCCCCGGCGAGAAGGTCTGCTTGCGGATCCAGCTTTGCATCTTGAGCGAGCTATCGCGCAAGCTTTGAAGGTCTTTGTGGCCGTACATGGTTTTCCCAACGCTCTTTCGTGCCTTTGACCGCAAATACGCCGAATTTGACAATCTGGCAATTCCGATATGTCATAAGCCCATGATTTCCCCGCGGGGAAATCGCCCCCTGTGGGCCAAGGGCGCAACCCGGCCCGCGGTGATTCGGACGCACCTTGGGGAGCGCGCTTCGGATGGGGGGACAGAAGGCGCGGCACACAACCCATTGGGGGGACATTTCCGCGCCATGGGGTGACAGCCTGAATGACCCCCTATACCATTGAACCTGATTCTTCCCTTCGGTTTCAGATCAGTCCGGGGGCATGAGGTGGCATCCTCTTGACAGAATCGGAGAACTCAACGCAAATCACCGCATGGTCGGAAAGAACGTTGGCTCCACAGAAGCCCGAACCGGCCAGAGCAGCCAGGAGACAGGATGTCGGGGACAAGACCAACAGCGCGGGTGCAGGCCAAACCGGTCGGTCGCAATGCGGCGGCGATGAAATATGACATTCTGTCGGCGATGGGGGTTCATGCCTGCGCGGGCGACAAGTTTCAACAAAGGCTGATCTTGCGGCTGATGACGCTGGTGGTGGCGCGCTACAACTGGATTGCCGACGAAATCAGCGTGGGCCAACGCGAGATGGCGGCGCTGTGGGGCATCGACGAGCGCAGCGTGAAGCGCGACCTGGCGCGGCTGCGGGACATGGGGTGGCTGGTCGTGCGGCGTCCGGCGGCGCGGGGCAGGGTGGCGGTGCATGGGCTGGACCTGGACCGCATCCTGGAGACGACGCGGCCACAGTGGGACCGGGTCGGGCCGGACTTCGTGGCGCGGCTGAGCGCCCCCCAACACTCAACGTCGCAAGAGCCGGGGTCGCAAGACTCCGTGTCACAGTCCAGCAACGTCATCAGCTTTCCCGCCCCGCGTCAGGGCGACGAGCTGTGGCCGCGTCTGCAGACCGCGCTTCACCGCGAGGACCCCGGCGCCTATGGGGCCTGGTTTGCCGCTCTGACCTGCGCCGGGCTGGAGGAGGGGGTTTTGCGGCTGGGCGCGCCGTCGCGGTTTCACGCCGATTACCTGCGCGCCAACCTGCTGCTGAAGATCGAACGCATCGCCCAGGCCACCGATGCGGCGATCCAGCGGGTTCAGATCGACTGAACCGGTCAGGGCGGTGTCACGCGCAAGTGATCCAAACTGCGCCGGCCCGCGTAGCACCCTTGTCCGACCCAAAGGTGAGCCATGCCGCATCTGCCTTTTGCCCTTGCCGTGACCTTTGCCGCCTCTGCGGCTTTGGCCGATGGCTTTGTCCCCGTCACGGATCGCGACCGCTTTGTGGCTCTGGTGGGCGCGCGCGCGTTACAGCATCCGGTGTTCGGCATCCGGCTTGAGGTGACGCCGGATGGCCAGATCCGCGGCGATGCGCTGGGGTGGGAGGTCAAGGGCACCTGGGATTGGAAGGACGGCTATTTTTGCCGCGAGATGGATTGGAGCGGCACGCCGATCCCGTTCAACTGCCAATTGGTCGAAGAGGACCAGGACCAACGCTTGCGCTTTACCGTGGACCGCGGGCAGGGCGACGCTGCGACCTTTCGGCTGCGCTGAGGGCCGCCCGTCGCAACCCAGGCGCGCCTGTTACCGGGTCGAGATTTCGGGCCCCGCGATATGCACCGCCAGAAGGCAGCCGTTCGGCGTATGGGAGTGATGCTCTGTCCCGTCGCGGTAGAACACCAGGTCGCCGGGACGCAGGACGCGGCCGTCGTCCTCGATCAGCTCGCCTTCCAGGATCAGGAATTGTTCGTGACCGTTGTGGATATGGCGCCGCGTCGTCATGCCGGCGGGCATGCGGTAGACGTGAAAGCCCTCGCCCAGCGGCAAGGACGTGTCCAGTTGCAAGATGTCATCCCCCAGCGCCAGACCGTCGGGATAGACAAAGGGGGTAAAGGTCGCCTCGTGGATATTGGCGATCTTGCGGGCGTCGTCGGTGAATGTCATCGCGGTTTCCTTACAGGGTCAGGGCTTCGAGGTCGGGCCAGTCGTCCGCCGGAATGACGATGGCGGGCTGATCTGTGTCACAGGTCCAGCCATAGAGGCAAAGGAAGGGCAGGGGGCCGATCTTGATCAGATGGGGATGCAGGGGCGGGTTCCAGACCGGGTGATGGGCGGGTTTGATGATCAGCGGCCGGTCGGGGCCAAAGCGCCAGCCATGGGGGCCGGTCAGGGGGGCGTAAAGCTCGGGGGCGGGGTGGTTGTGGTCGCGGTAAAGCACACCCGGCGCGATGACGAAGAGGCCAAGGTGGAAATCGGGCGCGGGGATCGGCGCGCCCTCTCCGATCAGCAGGGCATAGGCGTTGCCGGCCAGAAAGTCGGCGCCGATGACCGGGGCCGGATAGCGGTCATAGGCCTTCCAGCGCAACAGGGGGGCAGCAAGGTCCAGAGCCTGGGCCAGGGCGGGATGGGTGGGGCGCAGGGCGTCCAGCGCGGCAGTCAGGTGGGCTGCGACGACTGGGTGGGAGAGCGGCTCTTGCGGCTGGGGCGGGGCGCGGTGGGCGGCGATGCCGGCGCGGACCTCGGCGACACCGGGGCCGGGCAGGGTGGCCAGGTAGCGGTCGGCCTCGGCCACCAGGGTCAGGATCGGGTCGGTGGGCAGGGGGTCTTGGGGCACGGGAAGTCCTCGGTCGGTGAAAATGTCATCGGGCGGCCCGTTCTGGGATGCGGCCACGCGGTAGGCCTCCAGCTGGGCGGCGGTCAGCGCGCCCCGGGCATAAAGCGTCATGGCGCGGGCATAGCGCGCGCGGCCCATGTCGGGGGGCGGGGCCGGGGGGCTCATCCCTGCGCCCTGTAGGCCAGGCGTTCATCGGCCAGCCGCCGCGCCTCGGCCCGGTTCATCACCACGCCGGCCACCGCGACGCCAAGCCCCACGGCCAGCACCATCAGCGTCGCGAGGGCGTTGATATCGGGCGTCACCCCCAGCTTGACCTTGGACCAGATCAGAAGCGGCAGGGTGGTCGACCCTGGCCCGGTGGTAAAGGAGGTGATCACCACATCATCCAGCGAGATCGTGAAGGCCAAAAGCCAGCCCGACAGGATCGCCGGAGAGATCACCGGCAAGGTGATGTCCCACAGCACGCCCCAGGGCCGCGTGCCAAGGTCCATGGCGGCCTCTTCGATGGCGCGGTCGCTTTGCAAAAGCCGGGCCTGGACGATGGTCGTGACGAAGACCATGGAGAAGGTGACATGGGCCAGGGTGATCGTCGTGAACCCCCGTTGCGCGGGCCAGCCGATCCACCCCGCCAGCAGCAGAAAGAAGATCAGCGCCGACACGCCGGTGATGACCTCTGGCATGATCAGGGGCGCCGTCACCAGGCCGGAAAACAGCGTGCGCCCGCGGAATTTGGTGAACCTGACCAGCGCGATCCCGGCCAGGGTGCCAAGGATCGTCGCCAGGGTCGAGGAGACCAGCGCGATCTTCAGCGACAAAAGCAGCGCCTCGCCCACCTGGGAGTTCGACATCAGCGCGCCATACCATTTGGTGGAAAACCCGCCCCAGACCGTCGCCAGCCGCGAGGCATTGAAGGAATAGACCATCATCGACAGGATCGGCACGTAAAAGAAGGCGAACCCGAAGGCCAGAACAGACAGAAGGAAGGTCGGGCGTCGGGTCATTTCGTCCCCTCGGCCCGGGCCTGGTAATGGCTGTAAAGCATCGTCGGCCCCACCATCAGCGCCAAAAGCGCCACCGCCACGGCCGAGGCCATGGGCCAATCCCGCGCCTGAGAGAACTGGTCGGAAATCACCCGCCCGATCATCGGCGTTGCGGCATCGCCGACCAGGGTGGGGATCACCAGTTCTCCGGCGGCGGGGATAAAGACCAAAAGGCCGCCCGCAATGATCCCGGGCACGGATTGCGGCAAGGTCACATCCAGGAACACTTGCCAGGGCCGCGAGCCAAGGTCGAGGGCGGCCTCGTCCAGGATCGGGTCCAACCGTTCAAGGCTGGCGTAAAGCGGCAGGATCATGAAGGGCAAGTACGTATAGACCATGACCAGCACCACGGCGAAATTCGAATGCATCAGGGGCAGGGAAGTGACCGCCCAATCGGCCGGCACCAGCCAGTTCCAGGCCGAGGTAAGCCCCTGATTGAACCAGGAGGATTTGCCCATCAGCCCCATCCAGGCGTAAACCCGCAACAGGAACGAGGTCCAGAAGGGCAGGATCACCAGCATCAACAGGATGTTGCGCGAGGCGCGTGACACCCGCGTCAGGGCCAGCGCCATCGGATAGCCCAGGCCCAGGCAAAACAGCGTCGTGGCGGCGGCATTGGTCAGGGAAATCAGGAAGGCGCGCAGGTAAAGCGGCTCTGTCAGCAGGCGCTGATAGGTGGACAGGTTCACCCAAGGGTGAGCGCCGCCGAAGGAAAAGGGCGGCGCGGTCGGTGTCTTGGTCGCCACCGACATGGCGATGACGATGGCGAAGGGCACCAGGAAGAACAGCACCAGCCACAGGTAGGGCAATCCGATGATCAGGTCGCGCCAGCCGCGGCGGTGGAACCAGCCCATCCTAACCCCCCAGCACAATGGCGGCAGAGGGCTGGAACGACAGCCAGACCTGGTCGTCCCAATCGGCCACCATGGCCGCTCCGCGGGCCTGGTTGACCGCATGGGCCTGCACCAGCGCCCCCGAGGCCAGGGTGATGCGATACAGGCTGTCCTTGCCGAAATAGGCCAGGTCTTTCACCACGCCCTGAACCGCGTTCCCCGGGGGGCGGTCCTTCGAGATCACCAGTTTCTCCGGCCGCAGCGCCAGGGTCACGCGGGTGCCCGGGGCGAAATCGGCCTCTCGGGTCGTGACCTGACCGCCGAAGTCCGGGACATGCAGGGTCAGAAAGCCCGCATCCCGCGCGACCACCTCGGCGTCGAAAGAGGTGATGGCGCCGATGAAGGAGGCCACGAAGCGGTTGACCGGGTATTCGTAAATCTCGGTGGGGCTGCCCACCTGTTGCACCTGGCCGCGGTCCATGACGGCGATGCGGTCCGACAGCGTCATGGCCTCTTCCTGGTCATGGGTCACGACGATGAAGGTGACGCCGGTGCGGGCCTGGATCGACATCAGCTCGAACTGGGTGTGTTCGCGCAATTTCTTGTCCAGCGCGGCCAGGGGTTCATCCAGCAACAGAAGTTTCGGTTGCCGCGCCAAAGCCCGCGCCAAGGCCACGCGCTGGCGCTGTCCGCCCGAAATCTGATGCGGTTTGCGGGTAGCCGTGGGGGTCAGCTGCACCAGGTCCAGCATCTCGCGCACACGGTCGCGGCGTTGGGCAGGCGTCAGGGCGTCGTGTTTCAGCCCGTAACTGATATTGGCCTCGACCGTCATATGGGGAAACAGCGCATAGCTTTGGAACATCATATGCACCGGACGCGCCCAGGGCGGCACGCCCGCCATGTCGCGCCCGTCCAGAAAGATGCGGCCCGCGGTCGGGTCCTCGAATCCCGCCAGCATCCGCAGCAAGGTCGTCTTGCCGCAGCCCGACCCGCCCAAAAGCGAGAAGATCTCGCCCTGGGCCACCGAAAGCGTCACATCCCGGACCGCCTGAAAGGGGCCGAAGGACTTGGAGACGCCCTGGATTTGCAGGAAATCAGCCACCGGTCTTGATCTCGGTCCAGACGCGGGTCATCGCCTCTTCCTGATCGGCGGTCAGGGGTTTGGGCGTGTAAAGCCGGGCCAGCGTCGCGGCATCGGGATAAACCGCCGGATCGCCGGAAATCGTGGGGTCGACCAGCGCGGTCGCGGCCTTGTTCGCATTGGCATAGCCGATGAAATTCGTGCATTTCGCGATGACATCGGGGCGCAACATGTAATCCAGGAACAGATAGGCATTGTCGACATTGGGTGCATCCGCGGGCAGGCACCACAGGTCGAACCAGGCCGGAGCCCCGGATTTCGGCACGTAATAGGCCAGGTCGATGTCGATCCCCGCCTCGGCCGCGCGGGCCTTGGCCACGCCGTAATCGCCCGACCAGGACCCCACGGCGCAGACCTCGGCATTGGGCAGGGTGGTCATGTAACCCGTGTTGTCGAAGGTCGCGACAAAGGGGCGGATTGGGGCCAGGGCCTGGGCCGCGCGGCGGTATTCGGCCTCGGTCGCGGTGTCGGGGTCAAGGCCAAGGAACTTCAGCACCATGGGCAGGACATCGGTCGGGCTGTCCAAAAGCGACAGGCCGCAAGAGCCCAGTTTCTCGGCATTGGCAGGGTCGAGGATCGTGGCCAGATCGTCCAGCGCCGCCCCGGGAAGCAGCGGGTCCACCAGGCCGCGGTTGAAGGTGAAGCCGACAGAGCCCCAGGTATAGGGCACGCCATGGCCGGGATCGGGGTCGAAGCCCTGGACGATCTTCAGGATATCGGGGTCCAGGTTGGCCCAATGCGTCAACCGCGCCTTGTCGATGCCCTGATAGACCCCCGCCGTCACCATGGTCGGCAGCTGCAGCCCGGATTGCAAGATCACATCGTAACCGGTCGCCCCCGCCAGCGTCTTGGCCTGGGCCTCTTCGGTCGAGGCATAGACGTCATAGACCACCTCGATCCCGGTTTCGGCGGCGAAATCGGCGATGGTGGTTTCACCGATGTAATCCGCCCAGTTGTAGACATTCAGGCGGCCCCCCGCGGCAAAGGAGGGGCGGACGAAGGGGGCGGCAAGGCCTGCCCCGATGCCAAGCAGGGCGGAACGGCGGTTCGGACGCATAAGGGTCTCCCTGGTGTCGCCTCTGTGGGGCGTTGTCTAAGTCTTGTCCGGTTCCGGGCCCCTGCCAAGCATTTCCGCGTTGCGCGCCGCGATGTCGGCTTCGGGCGGGGGGGTGGGCAGCGTCATGACCGGGATCAGCGCGCGAAGCCGGTCGTGGTGGGCGCGCAGGCCATATTCCAGGTCGGACAGGTGAAAGCCCTCGAAGGCCTGCGATTTCATCGACTCGTTCGACCAGATCGTCAGCTGCTGATCCTCGGCCGAGGTGTCGCGGTCGATGCGCATGGCGAGGTAACGGGCCAGGCGCTGGCGGCGGGTCTCATGCGGATGGCGGTATTGACGGCCGGTCAGGCGGGTTTGGCCGGGGGCAAGCGGGATTTCGTGGTAGAACTGCGCGCCCTCGGGGGTAAAGGCAAAGACCATGGCGGGGAAAAGCCCGTAATAGGTCCAGGATTTCTGCAGGTGGGGGGGCAAGCCGGGCGGGTCCTGACTGGCCTTGATATACTCCCGCACCGACCAGCGCCGCCCCGGCTTGTCGCCAAACCCCCCGCGGGAAAAGTTGATGCCGCCGGCCAGTTGGTGATCGGCATAATCGCGGCCGTAAAGCTCTTGGAGGGAGGGATGGGCCAGGGCCACGTGATACCCCTCGTTGTCCACATCGCGCACCGATTTCCAGTTGACGGGCAGGTCGGTCAGCCAGCCGGATTCGCCGACGGCCAAAAGGGTGCGGGCCCGGTAGGCGGCGAAATCATCGGCGAAGGGGGCCAGAAGCACGGCCACCGCAGGCTGTGGCCCGGGGTGAAAGCGCAAGAAGATGAAGCCGTGGAAGATCTCCATCTCGATCGGCTTCAGGCCGAAATCCTCGCGGTTCAGCGGGCCAAAGCTTTCGGGCCGCGCCGCCCCGCGCAAGGTCCCGTCCAGGTTATAGACCCAGCCGTGAAAGGGGCAGACGACGGCGCCGCGACAGCTGCCCTGCACCCCATCCACCACCCGCGCGCCGCGATGGCGGCACAGGTTGTGAAAGGCGCGGACCTGGCCGTCCTGGCCCCGCATCACCACCGCGCGTTCGTCCAGGATGTCAAAGGCCAGCCAGTCGCCCTGGCCCGGAAGGTCGCTTTCGTGGCCCACGACCTGCCAATGGGTCAGGAACAGCCCCCGTTCCAGCGCGAAAAGCGCCTCGGACCGATAGGTCCAGGCCGGCAATCCGCCGCGGTCCCAGGTCTTGGGGGTCGGTATCGTGGGAAAGGGCAGCTGAACATTCATCGCGAGTCCTCCACCGATACAGGATTTCCCACCATTGACTGACTTGTCAATCAGATTATTCTGAGGCCATGCATGACACAGACGAGACCTCCCCCCCGCCCCGCACCCTGGCCCGAGAGGCGCGCCGCCAACAGGTGATCGAGGCGACGATTACCACCCTGGCCGCGCGGGGCTTTGCGCGCACGACCCTGACAGAGGTGGCAAGGACCGCCGGGATCAGCCATGGCTTGGTGCTGTTTCACTTTGAAACCAAAGAGAAGCTCTTGACCGAAACCCTGACCTTCATGACGGCGGAATATCACGACAACTGGCAAGCGGCGCTGGCTCTGGCGCCTGCGGACCCCGCAGCACAGCTTTTGGCGCTGATCGAGGCGGATTTTGCGCCTGCGATCACGACGCCCGCACGGCTTGGCGCCTGGTGTGCCTTTTGGGGCGAGGCGCAAAGCCGGCCGATCTATCAAGAGGCCTGCGGGCCGCTGGATGCCGCTTATGCCGCCCAGCTGGAGGCGATCTGCCGGGCTCTGGTCGCCGAGGGCGGTTATCGCGTCGATCCGGTGCTGGCCGCCCGCATCCTGCGTCTGGTGGTCGAGGGCACTTGGCTGGACATGATGACCCTTCAGACCCCCTATCCGCCTGCCGAGGCCAGACGGACGGTCATGGCCTCGGCAGCGCTGTGCTTTCCGGGGCATTTCGGCCAGGGGTAAGTCCTGCGGCGATTAAAGTAGACAATATGTATTTTCATAGCCTACAAAGAGGCGACCCGATTCCGGGCGCTGACAGAGGCCGCATGGAACCCGATACCCGAAGCAAAAAGGCCCAATGCGCCGATGACCTGCGGCGCAAGATCCTGACCGAGGTGCTGGAGCCCGGCGCCTATCTGGACGAAACCGAACTGGCCGATGCTTATGGCATCTCGCGGCCTCCGTTGCGGGAACTGCTGCGGCAACTGGCGGGTGAGGGCTATGTGGTCCTGCACGAGAACCGTGGCGCGCAGGTTGCGCCCATGACGCACAAGACCTTGCGGAATTTCTTTGTCGCGGCGCCGATGATCTATGCCGCGATCTCGCGACTGGCGGCCACCCATGCGACGGTGGCGCAGATCGCCCGGCTGAAGGAATGTCAATGGGCCTTCCGTCAGGCGATCCGGTCGGGCGACGCGGCGGCGCGCGCCTTGGGCAACGAGCGGTTTCATTCCATGATCGGCGAGATGGCGGACAACGAATACCTGTTGCCCTCGCTGCGCCGCCTGCTGATCGACCACACCCGCATCGGGATGACCTTTTACAACCCGCGCAAGGCGTCGTTTGTCGAGACCCAAGCGGTCGCCGCCGACCAGCATGACCAGTTCATTGCCCTGATCGAGGCGGGCGACGCCGAGGGCTCTGGCGCGCTGGCCGTCGCCCATTGGGACCTGTCGCGCGCCCAGATCGAAGCCTTTGTCACCCCTGACAGCATCTCTCTCCCGCTGGGCCGCGCGCTTGGCGCCACATGAGGAATTCCATGACCTTCGAGGGCATCCATACCCCCGCCATCACGCCGCACCGCGCGGATGGTTCGATCGACCGCGACGCCTTTGTCGCGCACCTGGAATGGCTGATGGCGCAGGGGGTGCATGGCATCATCAACGGCGGCTCGACGGGGGAATATTACGCCCAGTCGATGGAGGAGCGCCGCGAGATGGCGACACTTGCGCGTGAGGTGACGCGCGGGCGCTGTCAGCTGATGGTGGGGACGGTGGCGATCCGGCTTCAGGACAGCTGCGCCATGGCCGAACATGCGGCGCGGATCGGGGCGGATGCGATCCTGGTGGGCAGCCCGCCCTATGCGGTGCCGACCGAACAGGAAAACGCCCTGAACGCGCTGGCCATCGACCGCGCCGCTGATCTGCCGATCATGCTTTACAACTACCCCGGCCGCATGGGGATCAACATGGGAGAAGACTTCCTGAACCGTGTGGGACGCAGTCGGAACTTCTGCGCGATCAAGGAAAGCTCTGGCGATATCAACCGCGTGCATCTTCTGGCCCGCGAATACCCCCATATCCAGATGTCTTGCGGCATGGATGACCAGGCCTTGGAGTTCTTTGCCTGGGGCGCGCGAAGCTGGGTTTGCGGCGGGTCGAACTTCCTGCCGGCCGAGCATATCGCGCTGTATCGGGCCTGCGCCGTCGAGGGGAATTTCGCCAAGGGCCGTCGCATCATGTCGGCCCTGATGCCCCTGATGCGGGTGCTGGAGCAGGGCGGAAAATTCATCCAATGCATCAAGCATGGGGTCGAACTGGCTGGGGGCCGCGCAGGCCCGCCGCGCCCGCCGCTGAGGGGGCTGAACAAGGACGACAAGCGCCAGTTGGAACAGGTTGTCCGCGTGCTGAAAACCACCATTGCCCAGATCGAGGCGGAATGACCATGCTGCTGACCCATGACGAATACAAGGCCATCGCAGCTTCGCTGAATTTCCCGACCCAGGCCTTCATTGACGGCGCCTTCCGGCCTGCGATCTCTGGCCGGACCTTTGACACGGTCAATCCCGCCACGGGCACGGTGCTGGCGCAAGTCGCCGATTGCGGCACGGATGACGTGGATTTCGCCGTGTCCAAGGCGCGGGACGCTTTCGAGGATGGCCGCTGGTCGCGTCTGCCCCCCCGCGACCGGAAGGAGGCCTTGATCCGGCTGGCCAAGCTGATCTCCCGCAATGCCCGCGAGCTGGCGGTGCTGGAGTCTTTGGACAGCGGCAAGACGATTTACGATTGCGAACAGGTCGACGTGCCGGAAACGGTCAACTGCCTGACTTGGCACGCGGAGCTGATCGACAAGATCTATGACCAGGTCTCGCCCGCCAGTGACAACCACATTGCCCTGATCCTGCGTGAGCCGGTGGGCGTCGTGGGCCTGGTCCTGCCCTGGAACTTCCCGCTCTTGATGCTGGCCTGGAAGATCGGCCCGGCTTTGGCGGCTGGCTGTTCGGTGATCGTCAAACCCGCGCGTGAAACCAGCCTGACCACGCTGCGCGTCGCCGAACTGGCGCTGGAGGCCGGGATCCCTCCGGGCGTCCTGAACGTCCTGCCCGGTGGCGGCGAGACCGGCGAGGCCATCGGCCGCCACATGGACATCGACGCGGTCAGCTTTACCGGCTCGACCGTCACGGGGCGCAAATTCCTGACCTATGCCGGGGAAAGCAACCTGAAAGAGGTGACGCTTGAAATGGGCGGCAAGAACCCGGCTGTGGTGCTGGACGATGCTGAAAACCTCGACCGGGTGGCGGCCCATATCGTGGGTGGCGCCTTTTGGAACATGGGCGAGAATTGCTCGGCCACCTCGCGGTTGATCGTGCAAAAGGGCGTCAAGGACGACCTTCTGGCGCGGATCAAGGCCCATATCCGCGAATGGCCGATGGGTGATCCGCTGGACCCTGCGAACCGCGTGGGCGCTCTGGTGTCCAAGGCGCATTTCGACAAGGTGGTGGGCTATCTGAAGGACGTGAAACCCCTGCTGGGGGGCCGCGCGGAACATGGCTTCGTCGAACCCACCGTGCTGGAGGTCGCCCGCAACGCCCCTCAGGCCCGGGACGAGATTTTCGGACCCGTGCTTTCCGTCCTGACGGTGGAGACCTTCGACGAGGCCATCGCGCTGGCCAATGACACGGGCTATGGCCTGGCCGCCAGTATCTTTACCGCCAATGTCAAACGCGCCCTGCGCGGGGCAAGGGCGATCAAGGCGGGAACCGTGACGGTGAACAGCTTTGGCGAGGGCGATATCTCGACCCCCTTCGGCGGCTATAAACAATCTGGCTTCGGCGGGCGGGACAACGGGATTCAGGCCCATGACCAGTATACCCAGGTCAAGACAATCTGGGTCGACCTGGCCGATGACAGCGACGAGGCCGTCTGATGACACTCCATGCCGCGCGGCGGTTGCCTCTGCACCGGGGGCCCGCGGCCTGGTCCGCGATCCTGCCCGGCCAGCCTGCACCCCAGGTGCTGGACCATGACCTGACGG
>NZ_JAPDGS010000014.1 GCF_025950525.1 Stagnihabitans lacustris
GTTCCGGCCGCCCTGCCCCTGCTGGGCGCGGGCATCGCAAGCCTGGTGGCCCTGCGCCGCCGCAAGAAGGCCTGAGGGTTCAGAAAAAGGCCTGAGGGTTCAGGTTTCAGATCGGCCCGGGGGAACCTCCGGGCCGTTTGATCAGGGGTCTTTTGAATCCGGGCCGTTTGATTGGGGGCCATTCGCATCGCCCGCCTCGCCGCGGATTTCCCACAGGCCCATGGCGCCTCCGGCCAGAAAGCCGCCCAGATGGGTTTGCCAGGCCAGCCTTCCCCCCGTCACCACCCACAAGACCACATTCAGCCCCAGCAACAGCAGGACCGCGCGCCAGACCGGCCAGAAGGCCCGGCTCCAGAGGCCCTGACCCAGCGCCAGCCCATCGCGCGCGCCCCAAAAGACCAGCGCCCCCGCCAGGCCGAACAGCGCCCCCGAGGCCCCCACCATCGGCACGGTCCCCGAAACCAGCGCGCCATAGCCCAAGGCGCCCCCCACCAAAGCCGCGCCATAGATCCGCAGCAGGCCCCGCGGCCCCACCGAGTCCTCGACCGCGGCCCCCAGCGACACCAGCGACATCATGTTGACCGCGAAATGCACCGGGCCCGCGTGCAAGACGCCATAGGTCACGAACATGGCCAAGGCTTGCCCCGGGTAATTCGGCCGCCAATCGCCCAGAAGCCCGGGCCAAAAGCCCAGATAGCCGGTGGCCAGCGCCCGCCACAGCCCCGCCCCCGCCAGATCGGCCAGGCTTAGCACCAGTTCCGGCACCAGGCAGGCCAGAAACAGCGCCCAAAGCGCGGGCGACAGACGCAGGATACCTTGGGCGATACGCGGGTGCAGAGCCATGGGGCTCAGGGCAAAAGCACGAAGCGCCGGGCCAGCGTCAGGAAGATGGCCTGATCCTCGGCCTTGCCCGTGCTGTCGCGGTCGGATTGGCGCAGCTCGACCCCAGTGGTCAGCGCCCAATCCCGGCCCAGGTCCTGCGCAAAGCTGGCGCGCAGGCTTTGGCGCGTCACGCCGTCGATCGTGGCCCCGCCCTCGCCTGTGCCTTCGATCGCACTCAGGCTATAGGTCAGCCCCAGGCGGCGGGTCTCGGCAAGATCATGGCTCCAATCGGCGCGCAGGCTGCTTTGCAAGCTGTCGGCATCGGTTTCGCTGGCGACGACCTGACGCGACAGCGCGACCGAGATGCGGTCGGAGGCCAGGTCCTGGGTCCAGGACAGTCGCCCCGTGGCGGCCCCGCCCTCGCCCTGGCGCGCGCCAAAGCCCAGTTCGGCGGCAAATTCGCCCGAGGCCAGTTTCAGGCTGCGGCCAAAGCGCAGGGCGCTGCGGGGGCCGCGGGCGTCGCGCGTCAGCTCGAACCCCAGCTCGGCCGTGCCATTGCCCAGGTCGCGCTTCAGCCCCAAAGCGCCGGTCAACCCGGTCGAGGCGGCGGCGGTCTGGCCCAATTCGGTGGTTTCGGCCCGGGTCATGCCCAGGCTGGCCTGCAGCTGCGTGGCGCCGTCCAGCGCCCGGCCATAAGACAGCGTCAGGCTGCGGCTTTCGCGCCGGGTCTGGACCAGGTCATCCTGACGCGCGGTCTGCGCGCCCAGGCCAAGGCTGATCTCCCCGCCCGCGACATTGCGCAGATGGGCGGTCAGGCGCAGGCTTTGGCTGGCGCTGTCATAGACCGAAGGGTCATTGGTCTGGGAATAGTCGCGGTCAAAGGCCCTGGCCTCCAGGTCAAAGCCCAGCGGCCCCGTGGTCCCGGTCTGCAGCGACAGGGCGGCATTGGTCGTCTTGATCCGACCCGAGGCCGCGGCCAGGTCGCCATAAGACAGCGAGCCATCGGGCTGGACCTGGGGTTCGAACAGATCGACCGGGTCATCGGTCAGGGTCAGGTCAAAGCCCAGGGCCGAGGTCGCGCCCTTGCGATCATAGGACAGCGTCACCCGGGGATCGGTCAGACCCGTCCCATCCAAAGCCCCCGTCAGGCCCAGGCGGAAATCCTGGTCGCGGGTGACGGCGGCGTAATTCAGGCCAAAGCGCAGCGCGGCCGTCGTATCGGACGCGCCGCCCGTCACCACCAGATCGGGGTTCGAGGCCTGGCGCAGATTGGCCGACAGATCAAAGCTCAGCCGGGGGGGGACATCTTCGGCCCGCAGCGTTTGGGCCAGGACAGTCGCGGCCAGGGCCGGGACGCAGAGCCCCGCCAGACCCAGAACAGCGCCGCGCGCCCGGGTCATTCAAACAGCCGACGCGCGGGGACGATGACGACATCGCCCTTTTGCAGCCGGATGTTCTGGGCGGCCCCGCCGGCCTGGATGGCGGCATAGTTGAACAGATAGACCTGTTCGACGCCTGTCGCATCCATGCGGCGCAGCTGGATGCGCTTGGTGGCGGCAAAGGGGGTCAGCCCGCCGGCCTCGGCCAGGAATTGCAACAGCGTCGTGCCCGAGGTGACGGCGACCTTGCCGGGCTTGGCGACCTCGCCCATCAGATAGACCGTGGTTCCCGCCCCGCCCGTGCCGCTGCCCGCGCTGGCGGCTTTGGCCGGATTGACCTGCCCCACCGACAGGTAAACCGTGGGCGTCTTGGCGAAATTGGGCGCCAGGGCTGCGGCCACCGCGGCCTGGACATCGGCCACGCCAAGCCCTGCGGCCTTGACCGTGCCGCCCGAGGGAACCGAGACGGTGCCATCGGGCAGAACCAGCAGCGGGCGCGACAGCGAGCCATCCTCCAGCACATCCAGTTGCAGCGTGTCGCCGGGCTGGATCTTGTAGGCCTCCTGGGCGGAAATGGGGGAGGCCAGAGGCAGGGCCATCAGGCCGGCCAGGCCCCAAGCCTGCAGAGATTTCCCGAAATGCCGCATCACCTTTACCTCTTGCTCACGCCCGGCCTGTCGGGCCCGGCTTTGTCCTGTCCCCGCGGGGAAGTTGCATCATGTTAACCTTGCAATCGGGCGCCGGACAACGCCCGATTGCAGTTCATGGCGTGCCGGGCCGCAGATCTGGCGGCGATTTGGCCGCGGATGTGGCCGCAAAACCCGATCCGGACCCTATTGGCCTGCCTCCTTGCGCGCGGTGGCGACAAAGGCGCGGGTGTCGGTCTCGGGGACCAGGGTCAGGACCTTGGCGTAATAGGTCTTGGCCTCGTCCGCACGCCCCGAGGCCTTCAGCACCTCGGCCATGTGGAATTGCACCATCGGATCGGTTTCCAGCCCTTTGGCGGCCAGTTCCATATAGGGCAGCGCCTCGGCGCTTTGGCCGCGCAGATGGGCCAGCCAGCCATAGGTATCGGCAAAGGCCGGCACATCGGTGCCATTCAGCCGCCGCGCCACGGTCCAGGCCCGGTCCAGGCTGGGCTGGTCGGATTTATAGGACGAGATCAGCGAGGCCAGGTTGTTGGCCACCACCAGATTGCCCGAGTTCAGCGCGTAAAGCTTGTCATAGATGGCGATGGCGCCGTCGATGTCCTGGCGCAGCTCCAGCATATTGGCCTTCATGAGCAGCAGATCGCCCTGGTCGGGCAGGGCCTTCAGCGCCTCGTCGATCACCGGTTCGGCCTTGGGCTGGCCGTCGTTCTGCGCGGTCTGGCGGATCAGTGCGATCCACAGATCGGCGCGCCCCGGCTCTTCGGCCAAAAGCGCGCGGTAATCGGCCACCGCCGCCACCCCCTCGCCCGTGGCGCCCTTGACCGCCGCCATGACGAAACGCGCGGCCGGGTCCTTGGGGTCGCGTGCCAAAAGCGCCTCGGCCTTGGCCTTGGCCTCGGCGGTCTTGCCCTGACCCAGATAGGCCGAAATCAGCGCCACTTCGGCGCGTTGATCGCCGGTGCCGGCCAGGGTTTCCAGATAGCTGACCGCGCCCGGGACATCCTCGCGCCCCGCCAGGATCGCCGGGCGCAGCCGGTCGGACATGGCGCGCGACTGGTCCGAGCCGATCTCGGCCAGGCGATTGGCCACGCCCTCGGCGCGGGGCCAGTCCTTCATGCGCAGATACAGATCCCCCATGGCCGCCAAAAGCTCCAGGTTGTCGGGCGCCAGGCGCAGGGCATCGACCAGAAGCGTTTCGGCGGGCAGGAATTTTTGATCCCCGGCCAGGAAATTGGCATAGCGCAGGGTTTCCCCCGGCGCCTTGCCCGAGGCCTCGACCGCCTGGGCCAGCATATCGGCCTGCAGATCGCGTGACCCCGCCCGGCCGTAAGCCTCGGCCATCAGCGCCATGGTCTGCGCATCGCGCGGCGCCGATTCCAGCGCGGTCCGCAACAGCGCGATGGACTCGTCGGTCTTGTCCTCGTCGATCAGCCAGGCCGATTTCAGCTTCAGCGCCTCGACATCGCCCGGATCCTCGGTCAGGACCTCTTCGACCAGGGCGCGCGGCTGCACCAGATCGCCGGTCGCCACCAGCATCCGCGCCAGCGTCACCTTGACCATCCGGGTTTCCACCGAAGGGGTGGCCCCCTCCAGGATCGCCTTCATCGCGGCCACGGCCTCGTCCTGCTTGCCCTGATCGAACAGGATCGAGGCGCGCAGCACCTTCAGCCCATTGGCGGTGATCGCGGGTTTGGCGCCATCTGCCGCATCAGGGGCCGCCGGAGTGGCGGGCACCAGCGCCAGGGCGGCGTCGATCTCGGCCAGGGCGGCGTCGGGGGTGCGGAACTGCTTCAGGAACAGGATCATCTGGACCCGCGCCTGAAGGCCCGCATCGCCCTCGGCCGCGGTCTTGGAGCGGAGCCAGGCCTCGGCCTGGTCGATCTGGCCATTGGCGACATACCAGCGCAACAGCGCCTGACCGACGGCGGGGTCATCGAACCGCGTCTCCATGTCGCGCAAGGCGGCCTCGACGCCGGGCTTGTCTTCCAGGGCGGCCAAAAGCGAGACGCGCAGGGAATAAAGCTGCGCCTCCTCGGGGAAGATCACCAGGGCCTGGTCCAGGGCGGCCAGGGCTGCGGTGAAATCCTGATCCTGCGCCAGGTCGTCGACCACCAGACGGTGCAGCAAAAGATCCTTGGGCCGGCTGGTCATCAGCGCGCGGGCGGCATCGGCCTGGACCTTGCGCGCGGCCTTGTCGCCCTTGGAGGCGGCTTCGGCATAGGCGGCGCCGATCTGGACGGCCGTCATTTCGGGATCATCGGGGACCAGCGCCAGCAGCGCCTTGGCCTGACGCGCCGCCTCGGGCCAATTGCCGATCAGGGCGGCCACGCTGGCGGCGGCGCGCAGGGCCTCTTGGTCATCGGGCTTGCGTTCGGTCACGGCCAGATATTGGCCATAGGCCCCGGCCAGGTCGCCGCGTGCGCGCAGGAAATCGGCAAAGGACCGCCGGGCCTCGACGTTTTCGGGGTCCAGCTGAAAGACATTGCGGAACTCGACCAGGGCGCGGTCGCCATCGCCCTTTTCGGCCAGTTCCAAAGCCGAGGCCAGGTGGCGCGCCGCCTTGTCCTTGGAGTTCTCGCAGCCCGTCAAACCAAAAAGCGCCACTGAAACCAGCAGCGCCGCCATGCCATTGCGCAAATTCATCTGTCGCCTTACCCCGTCATCCTTGCATGCCATCTCTATGCGGCACTTTGGGCAGGCCCGGCAAACACCTTGTCGTGTGGCCCGCCCCTGCTGGTGAAAATCTTAATAACCGGTGCCGCGCAGCACCACCGACAGCGTGCGCCAGATCAGGCCGATATCCGTCTTCAGCGTCACGTTGTGGCTGTAATCCAGGTCGTAATCGGCCCGGGCCACAAAGGTGGATTCGTTGCGGTCGCTGACCTGCCAGGACCCGGTGATCCCGGGGCGCAGCGCGTAATAGGCGCGACCGGGGTAAAGCTTGCGCTGGTTGGGCATCATCGGACGCGGGCCGACCAGCGACATGTCGCCCTTCAGCACGTTCCACAGCTGCGGCAACTCATCCAGCGACGACTTGCGCAGAAAGCGGCCAAAGCCCGTGATGCGCGGATCGCATTTCAGCTTTTGCGTCTCTGCCCATTCGGCCGCATCCTCGGGATGGGCGGCCAAATGCGCCTCAAGCCTGGCATCGGCATCGGGAACCATGGTGCGCAGCTTCATCATGCGGAAGATGCGCCCGCGGCGGCCGACGCGGTCCGACCAATAGATCGGCGAATGGCCGTCGCGCCAGATCCAGACCATCAGCGGCAGGACCAGCATCAGCACCAGGGGGGCGGACAGCAGCACCAGGGTCACGTCGATCAGCCGCTTGAAGACCCGGCGATAGGCGCCCTGGGATTCGACTTCGAGGCTGCGGTATTCGGAACTGCGAAAATCCGGGCTGCGAAAATCTGGAGACTTTGCCAGAGCGGCGGATTTTGCCCGGGAGTTTGGCGCCAGGGGCGCATGCGGCAGATCGGAAACGATCTCGACAGGTTCGAAACTCATCTGCACCCTCCAACCCCGCAAGGGGAAAACACCAGACCCGAAGCGGACTTCGGGCGAAAACATCGGGACCCAAAATCCCGCACCATATAAGAGGCGCCACGCCCTCCGGTTCCCCCAAGAAACCGCCCCGGCAGGTCTGGACCAGGTTGCTCCTGGCGGTCAGTCCGTCACGGGGTCCAAAAAGCCTCTTGGAAAGACTCTTGGAAAGACTCTGGCACCTGCTCTTGGGCTACTACAATTTTCCCTGTATTTCGACCAAAATCTTCTCATTTACCGGTTTTCCCTGCGGAACCCCGGGCAAACGGCGGTTTTCTTCCCTTTCCGGCCAAGGATTGTTTCCCGCGCCCCATGGAATGTCAAAGCCGGAGGCGATCGTTTCTGGCCCGTGCCAAGTGCCCTGAAAAAGCCACGGCCTGCGCCGGAATCGGGGCAGCCGTCGGACCCGGGATGGGGGCCTCCTGAGGCGGCATGGGGTGGGGCGGGGGGTGGGGCGGGGGGTGGGGCGGGGGGAGCTGCCAGATATGGGGCCAGATATGGGGTCTGCGAATCGCGCGGGGGCATCATGCGGTTTGCAGGGCCTGCCAGGGCAAGCCCCTGCGCGCGGGCAAGGTCGGGGATGGGGGGCCAACCTGAACCAATCCCCGAACCAATCCCTGCAACCGCCCCCCGGCAACCAATCCCTGCAACCCTCGGGCAACCCCCGGGCACAAATCGCCAAGGCGAATCATCCTGTGCTGTTGCTTTTGCCCGAAGCCTGTCCCAGATGAGAAGAGAAGTTTGGTGCCGGGGACTTGGGCGCAGGGATCTGCACCCGGGGTCGCCC
The DNA here is from genome assembly GCF_025950525.1 of Stagnihabitans lacustris. GTDB lineage: Bacteria > Pseudomonadota > Alphaproteobacteria > Rhodobacterales > Rhodobacteraceae > Stagnihabitans. The sequence continues at coordinate 7,182 of NZ_JAPDGS010000014.1, forward strand.
GGATTTGACGGGTTTGAACGCGGCATGGTCAGTACGCCCAAGGACAGGAGCCAGCACGGGAGCCTTCACGGGAGCCCGAGCGAAAGCCAGGGGCGCGACCTGGACGGCATCCCCCATCCCCAGGGCCTGGGCAGCCGGATGGAAGGCCCCAGAACGGAAAATAACAGACCGGAAAATAGCAGACCGGAAGGTATCAGGACGGAAGGGCCGCGCTATACCAACCCGCGCTCGGCCGATCCGCGCCCCCCCCTGGCCCCTTCCGCCGCGGCGCAGCCTGGCCCCGATGCGGACACCGATGCTGGCCCCAACGCTGGCCCAAATACTGGCCCCAATACTGGCCCCAATCCGGGCACCCCGCATCTGCGCCAAAGCTTTTACGCCGATCACTTCGGCTTTCACGACCATCCTTTCGCGCTGATGCCCGATCCCTCGCTGATCCTGTGGTCGCGCGAATACCGCCGCGCCTTCTCGGTGCTGGAATATGGCGTCATCTCGGGGGCGCCCATCACACTGCTCACGGGCGCCATCGGCTGCGGCAAGACCACGCTTCTGCGCGAGCTTCTGGGGCGGCTGGATGACACGGTGACGGTCGGGCTGATCTCGAATGCCCAAGGCGGCCGGGGCGAGCTGTTGCAATGGATCTTGAACGCGCTTGGCCATGACCCGGGGCGCAAGACCAGCTATGTGGCCCTGTTTCAGGCGCTGCAGGATGTGCTTGTGGCCGAATATGCCGCCGGTCGCCGCACGCTGTTGATCTTTGACGAGGCGCAGAACCTGAGCCTGGAAAGCCTGGAAGAGCTGCGGATGCTGACCAATATCAACACCGGCAAGGATGTCGTCATCCAGTTGGTCCTGACCGGCCAGCCGGAATTGCGCGACCTGGTGCGCAGCCCCAGGCTGGAGCAATTGGCCCAACGCATCGCCGTCAGCTATGACCTGAAGCCCATGGATGCCACGACCACCGCCGATTTCATCCGCCACAGGCTGTGCGCCGTCGGCGGCTCGGGGCGCGAATTCGACGCGGCCGCGCTTGCGATGATCCACCAGGTGTCGCGCGGGGTGCCGCGGCTGATCAACCAGTTCTGTGACATTTCCCTGTTATATGCCTGGACCACCGAAGCCCATGAGATCGGACCCGCGCTTTTGACTCAGGTTCTGGAAGACAACATTTTCTTTGCAGCCCAACTCGCGACCTCCCCTGCGCTGGCAGGCGGGACCAGGTCCGGCCCCGAGAAGGGTCATGAAAAGGGCAAAACCGCCACGCCGGCCAAGACCTCGGGACAGACGTCATGAATTTCGATCCGCGCTATTACCTGGCCGTCGTGATGCGGCGGCTGCATTACCTGGTCCTGACCTTTGCCGCCATCACCGCCGTGGCCGCCGTCGTGGCCTTCCGGATGCAGCCGGTCTATGAAAGCCAGGCCCGGCTTTTGATGGAAAGCCCGCGCATCCCCGACAGCCTGGCCGCCCCCACCGTGGCCACCGCCGCCCTGGAACAGCTGCAGATCGTCGAACAGCGCCTGATGACGCGGACCAATCTTCTGGCCATCGCCCGCCAGTTCGACGCCCTGCCCGGGATCGCGACCATGACCCCCGACGAGATCGTCGAGGCGATGCGCCGCGCCAGCAAGATCGACAAACAGGCCGGGCGCGACCAGGCGACCTTGATGACCGTAAGCTTCCGCGCCCCCACCGCCAAGGCTGCGGCCGATGTGGTCAACGAATATGTCACCCGCATCCTGACCGACAACACCGCGACCCGCACCGGCCAGGCCCAGGACACGCTGCAATTCTTCACCCAAGAGGTCGAACGGCTGTCGACCAACCTGTCGACCCAAAGTACCGCCATCCTGGAGTTCCAGAACAAGAACGCCGATGCCCTGCCCGATACGCTGGATTACCGCCTGACCCAGCAATCCAACCTGCAAGAGCGTCTGGCCGGCGTCGAGCGTGACCTGGCCAGCCTGCGCGACCAGCGCGCGCGCCTGGTGGAAATCTATCGCTCGACCGGGCAATTGGGCGCGACCCAGATCACGCCCGAGGCCGCCCAGCTGGCGCAGTTGCAAACCGACCTGGCCCGGGCCCGCGCGATCTATTCGGCGACCAATCCCAAGGTCACGCTGTTGGAAAGCACCATCGCCGAGCTGCAGGCCAAGATCGACACCCAGGCCCCGCCCGATGCCAATGGCCAGGTCGTCATGACGCCGCTGGACATCCAGACCACCCAGATCGACGCCCAACTGGCCCAGCTGGAGCTTCAGGCCCGCGACATCACCACCGAACTGGCCAAGCTGAAGGAGTCCATCGACCGCACCGCCGCCGTTGCCGTCCAGCTTCAGGCGCTGCAGCGCGATTACGACAACACGCAGGTGCAATATGCCACCGCCACCGACCGGCTGTCCAAAGCCTCGACCGGCGAGCGGATCGAGGCCCTGGCCAAGGGTCAGCGCATCGGCGTGCTGGACGCGGCCACCGTGCCCGATGCGCCCTATAGCCCGAACCGCGTCAAGATCATGGCGCTTGGCGGCGTGGCCGGGATCGTGCTGGGCTTTGGCCTGATCCTGTTGACCGAGCTGATGAACTCGGCCATCCGCCGCCCGACCGATCTGGAGCGGCATTTGCAGATCATCCCGATCGGCGTCATCCCCTATATCTCCACCCCGCGCGAAATCGCCCGGCGGCGCTGGGTCATCGCGGCGGTGCTGGTGGTGGGCGTCGTGGGCCTGCCGCTGGCGGTCTGGGCGGTGGACCGGTTCTATCTGCCCATCGACCTGATCGTCGACAAGATCATCAAGAAGCTGAACCTGTAGGAGCCGCCCATGGAACGTCTGGAAGCTGCCATGGTCAAGGCCCGCGCCGCCCGCCAAGAGGCCCTGGAGCGCGCCCGCGCCGCCAAGGGTGGGGCCAAGGGTGTCGAGGGGGAGGGACCCGAGGTTGCCGATCAGAATGGCGATCAGCGCGCCGATCTGGCCGCCCTGCCGCCGGTGATCCTGAGCCCCGACCTTGCGCGGCGCCAAAGGCTGGGCGCGCTTTTGGGTCAGGGGCCGGCCACACCGCATGACATCTTGCGATCCCGCGTCGTGCGGCAGATGGGGGAAAAGGGCTGGAAGCGGCTGGCCGTGACCTCTCCGACCACGAAATGCGGCAAAAGCACCCTGGCCCTGAACCTGGCCCTGTCCTTGGCGCGCTATGGCCAGTTCCGCATCCTGCTGCTGGATCTGGACCTGCGCCATCCGTCTTTGGCCAGCCTGTTGGAACTGCGCGACCCGCCCGAGATCACCGGGCTTTTGCGCGGCGGCAAGCTGGCGCGCCATGGCTACAGCTATGGGCCGAACCTGGCCCTGGTGCCCAATGGTCTGGCGCGGATTGATTCCGCCGAACTGCTGCAAGATGCGACGACCCTGGCCGCCCTTGACCGGCTGGAGGCCGAGTGGCGCCCCGATATCGTCATCTGCGACCTGCCGCCGATGCAGGGCAATGACGACACTTTGGGATTCCTGCCCCATGTCGATTGCGCGCTGATCGTCGCCGCGGCCGAGATGACGACCCTGCCCCAGCTGGACCGCTGCGAATCCGAGGTCGGGCAATTGACCAATGTCCTGGGCGTGGTCTTGAACAAATGCCGCTATACCGACCGCAACACGGGCTTTGACCAAAGCTATTATTGATCAGGGCCGAAAGCGCGCGAACCAGCTTTCGAAATGGCGAAAGCTGAGTTCGGCCAGGGCCCAGGCCAGGGCGGAATAGGTCACGAACAAGGCCCAGGGCGCGATATCGGGCGCGATGCGCAGCACAAGGGTCTGGGCGATCAGGTGATACAGATAGACGCCGTAGCTGACCGCCCCCAGCCGGGCCAGAGGCGCCGCGCGCAACAGGGGCGCCAGGCCGTTGTCCTCACGCAGGACCAGGGCCGCCACAAGCCCCGCCAGCGCCAGATGCAGCCCCAGGTTCGGCCAGCCGCGCAGATCCTCGGGCAGCACCGCCGCCAGCACCACGACCAGACCCAGCATCAGGGGCGCGGCCAGACGCCCGCCAAAGACCCTGCACAGGCCCGCAAAGCCCCTTGGCCCGGCCAGGATCACCGCCAGCCCCGCCCCGATCAGCATCGGCGCATAGGTCGCATTGGGCAGGGCCAGGATCAGCGGCCCGATCTGGGGACCTGATCCAAAGACCCCCAGGATGCCCGCGACATTCAACCCCACCGCCAGGGCCAGCGCCGGCAGAACCAGCCGCGCGGGCAAAAGCATCAAGGCCAAGGGCCAGGCCAGATAGAATTGCTCTTCGACCGACAAGGACCAGGTGGGCGACAAAAGCGCGATATCGCCTTGCAGGAAATTGGCCAGGAACAGCAGATACCAGGGCACCAGGGCCAGATCTTCGCTGCGCCCCTTGAAGACCACGGCCCAGGTCGCGGCCAGGGCCACGGTCAGGTAATAGGCCGGCAGGATGCGCAAGGCGCGGCGCTGGTAAAAGGCGCGCAACGAAAAGCGCCCAAGCGCCGCCCTTTCGCGCAGCAAAAGCGTGGTGATCAAAAACCCCGACAGCACAAAGAAAGCATCGACGCCCAGGAATCCGCGGCTCCAGATGACAGAACCCGCCAAGGGGCCCGCAAGCGGTGAAGCCATCCCCGCCCAGATCGGCGCATGATGCCACAGCACCGCCAGGATACACAGCGCGCGCAACCCGTCCAGGCTGCCAAAGCGGCTCTGTGACAGCCAAATCCGATGCGGTGAAGGGGAAGACGTCACGGGATGTCCTCGGGATGCACCTCTGGCCGCAAGCCCTGCCCCCTGCCTGCGAACAACGCGGCCAGCCAGGCGGCCTCGGCCCTGATGTCATGCTGGGCCAGAACCTGCGCCCGCCCGGCCTGCCCCATGGCCGCGCGCAAATCCGCGTCCGCCAGCAGCCGGTCCATGGCACGCGCCAGCCCCGCCACATCGCCCGGCGGCACGATCAACCCCGAGACGCCATCCACCACCAGTTCCGGCACGCCGGCAATCTGGGTCGCGATGACCGGCAGGCCCGAGGCCATGGCCTCCATCAGCACCACGGGCAAGCCCTCGGCAAAAGAGGGCAGGACCATCATGTCGGCGCTGGCCAGAAGATCGGCCACCTGACCCTCGTCCAGATAGCCCGGGAAATGGATGCGGTCCGCCAGCCCCAAGGCCTCGGCCCGCGCCATCAACCGCGCGCGCACCCCGCCATCGCCCGCAATGGTCAGCCGCGCCCCCGGATGGGTGGCCGCGATGCGGGCAAAGGCCTCTAACAGCAGGGGGACGCCCTTCACCGGCTCCAGTCGGCCGACAAAGACCATATGGCCGCCCTCGCCACCAGCCTGGCGATAGGCCTCGGGGCGGATGCCGCAATGGACGATGCGCAACTTGCCCCAATCCGCCTCGGCGGAAAACAGCATGGCCTGGCTGCGGCAATAGTGACTGATACAGGCGATAAAGGCCGCGCGTTGGGTTTTCACCCCCAGATGCCAGCGATAGGGTTCGAAAAACACCGTCGGCCCATGCAGGGTGATGGAAAACGGCAGGCCCGCCATATGGGCGGTGATCAGGGTCAGATTGCCGCTGGCATCGCCGAAATGATTGTGCAGATGGGTGACGCCCTGGGACAGCAGGTGATCGGCCAGAACCCCGGCCTCCAAGGCATAAAACAGCTGATACAGGGTCGATTTCACCCCCGGCGCGCGGGTCTTCCAGGCCAGGTGAAAGGCCCTCAGCCAGCGCGAGGGGCTGCGGCGGATCATGCGGCCATGGGCGGCCAACAGGCGCAGGGGGCTCCTGGCCGCCTCGATCACACCAAAGGTCGCCCGCGCCTCGGCCTGTTGTTCGGCCCCCACCACGGTCTTGGGGTCAGGCCGGCGGACCGAGGCCGTGACCACGGTGATCCCCAGCGCGCGCAGGGCCATGATCTCGCGCTGGATGAAGGTATGGCTGACCTTGGGATATTCCCCGGTGATATAGGCGATGGGACCCGTCATACCCGCCGTCATTCTGGCCCCTTCATTCTGGCCGCCACAGATGGGCATGGGCGGCCTCGACCTCGGCCGTGGCGCGGGCCTTGCCCACGATCAGGGCGCGGCGCTGATAGGCGCGGATCAGGGTGATCAGGTCGCGGTCCTGATGCTGGGGGAGCCTGCGGAGTGCCGCATCAACATAGCCCCACCACGAGGCAAGCGCCCCCAGCACATAGGGCGGATGGGTCAGCCGCGACAAGCAGGACGCGGTAAAGAAGGCGAAATCCGACCCCATGTAATATTGCCCAAAGCCATGGCGCTTGCGGCCGGTAAAGATGCTTTGCTGGCTGGACCCCATCGGGCGCAGATGTTCGAATTCCAGCTCTGCATCGGGGAAGCTGCGGCAGGTCCACCCCAGCTGCCTTGTCTTGTGGCAGTCGATCCCGTCCCACATGACCTCTTGGACGAAACCGCCGATGGCCTGAAAGCACCGCCTGCGGTAGAATTTCGTCATGCCCACCGACATCTCGTCGCCGATCTTTTCGGGGATGCGCGCGCCCCCCGCCCCGGTGAACCACGGCTTGCCCGAGGCAGAGCCCAGCCGCGGATCGGCCTCCATCCGCGTCACCAGGCCCTGAAAATAGCCAAGCGGCAGGTCCAGGTCCAAATCCAGCTTGCAAAGGTAATCAAAGCCCGTCCAGTCGACCTGGTTCAGCCCGAAGTAAAAAGCCTCGATCACGCCGGGCCCCACGGCGCGCTTGCCGCGGTCGGGCTTGGTCACGACCTTGATCCAGTCATGGCGCGCGGCATAATCGGCCAGGATGGCGGGCGTCGCATCGGTCGAGCCGTCATCCACGATGACCCAAAGCGCCGGCCGCAGGCTTTGGCGCGTGACGCTTTCCAGCGTGCGGACCATGTAATCGGCCTCGTTGCGGCAGGGGCTGACCAGAAGGTAACGGCGCGAAGGGGACATGAAGGCTCCGGGAAAATGTGGTTTACCTTTCCCGCAGGCCGGGCAAAACACAAGACAGAAGCCCCGCCCCCCGGGTGCCGGGCCGGCAACTGCGGCGCCTCTGCCGCAGTCGGCTCCCGCGGGAGCCAGCAGGGGTGGAAAGCGCTTGCAAGGGCAGGCGCGCCCCCTATCTTGCCGAAAGTATTCTTTGTTGACGGCCCAAGATGGCCCCTTTGATGGACAGACGCCTTGCCCCAGACCGCGCAGACCGACAAGACCCGCATCGCCGTCGTGGGCCTGGGCAAGATGGGGCTTTCGCATTTCGCCATGGTGAACGCCCATCCCCAGGTCACGGCCATGGCCTGCGACGCGGGGGGCTTTCTGACCGATGTGCTGGAGAAGAACATCAAGGCCCCGGTGTTTCGCGATTATGACGCGATGCTGGATGCTCAGGCGCTGGATGCCGTGCTGATCGCCACGCCGTCCCGCCTGCATGGGCCGATGGTGCGCAAGGCGCTGGAGCGCGGATGCCATGTGTTCTGCGAAAAGCCCTTCACGCTGGATTGGAAACTGTCCGAGGAACTGGCCGATCTGGCCGAAGCCAAGGGCCTGGTGAACCGCGTGGGCTATCATTACCGCCATGTCGGCGCCTTTGGCGAGGTGGCGCGGCTGTTGGCCGCAGGCGCCATTGGTCAGGTCACCCATATCCTGGCCGAGGCCTATGGCCCCGTGGTCCTGGCGCCCAAACGGTCGACCTGGCGCAGTCAGAAAGCCGAGGGCGGCGGCTGTCTTTATGATTATGCCGCCCATCCCCTGAACCTGCTGAACTGGTATTTCGGCACGCCTGTCGCGGTGTCAGGCTCGGTTCTGGCGCCGATCTTTTCGACCGATGTCGATGATCAGGTCATGTCGACCCTGCGCTTTGCCAACGGCGCCACGGCCCAGCTTTCGGTCAATTGGTCCGACGACAGTCAGCGCAAGATGACGACCCGGATCACGCTGATCGGCACCAATGGCCGCATCTTTGCCGACCGCCAGGAGGCGCAGATCTATCTGCGCAAACCGGTGGCGGCGCTGCCCGATATCCCCCAGGGCCATAGCGTGAAATACACGACAGAGCTGACCCAGGACCCCTGGTTCTATCTGCGGGGCGAGGAATATTCCCACCAGATCGGCGATTTCGTCGATGCCATCAGGGGCGCGCCCAACCCCGGTGCTGTGCCCAATGACTTCCGCTCTGGCGCTGCGACCGACCGCACCATCGCCATGATCCTGGAGGATCAGGCCGGGGCGGGAACGGCCATGGCCCCTCCCCCGCGCCCCGAAGCCCCCAAGAAGCGCCGCTTCTTCGGCCTGTTGTGAAAGGGCATCAGATGACCCAACCCATGGATCGCCTTCTGTTCGGCGACAACCAGTTCTTCGGCGTGAACCACATGTCCGAGGAAAAGGCCCGCGCCCAGATGATGCGCTTTCGCGACACCGCATCCATCATGGAGGTGCTGGACCAGGCCTATGACGCGGGCATCCGCACCTTCATGTGCACGACCCATGAACGCATCCGCGATGTGGCCGATGTGGTGCGCGCGAACCCCGCGCGTTACCCGGATTTCCTGTTCTATCCCTGCATGCCCTATGCCCATAAATATGCCAATGCGATGACCGATCTGGGCCTGGTCGGCGCCATCTCCAGCTTTTTGCCCGAAGAGGGGAAATTGGGCGCCATGCTGTCGGGCGGCATGGCGGTGGCGCAAAAGGACGTCGGCACCATCGCGAAACTGCTGATCGACGCGGAAATGAAGATGTTCTCGGGGCTGAAAACCCCGGTGATCTTTTTGCAAAACGTCTTCACCGACCTGATGCTGGGCCTGGGCTTTACCGGGGCCTTCCGGGTTTTCCATGACCATGTGCGCGAAAAATACGGCGCGGAACCGGGCTATATCACCATGAATCTGCCCGGGCTTTACAAGGCCCTGACCGATGAGGGCATCGAAAACCCGGTGATCTGCGCCAATATCAACAAGATCGGATTTCGCATGTGCGGCGGGCATGAGGCCTATCTGGACGTCTTGCAGAACGGCAAGCTTCAGGCCGTGGCCATGTCGGTCTATGCCTCGGGCGCGATTCCGGCCGATGAGGCGATTGCCTGGGTCACGGGCCTGCCCAACCTGAAATCCATCGTCTTTGGCGCCTCAAGCCGTGGCAATATCCTGTCCACCCGCGACCTGGTCGCCAAGTATTGGAGCGCGGCATGAAAATCACCAGGCCGCTGAAACGGGTTCCGATCCTGAACGCCTTTGTCCATGACCTGACCATGGCGGAACTGATCGCGGGCATGGATGAGGGGCTGCTTCTGACGCTTCATGTCGACAGCCTGATGAAGATGCAAAAGGACCGCGAATTCCGCGACCTGCTGCCCTTGTTCGATGTCGTGACCTGCGACAGCCAGATCCTGTATTTCGCGCTGAAGTTCCTTGGCACGCCGGTGACGGAACGGGTCTCGGGGTCGGATTACTTCCCGCTGTTTTACGCCCATCACCGCGACAACCCGGAGATGACGGTGTTTTTGTGCGGTGGTCAGCCGGGCATTGCGGAGATTGCCGCCGAAAAGATCAACGCCAAGGCCGGGCGCCGGATGATCGTGGGGGCCTATGCGCCGCCCTTTGACTATGACCAGAACCCCGACGAGATCGAGCGGATGATTGCCGCCATCAATGCCTCGGGGGCGCGGGCGCTTTTGGTGGGCCTGGGCGGCGGGCGGCAGGAAAAGTTCATGGTGAAATACCGTGACCGGATGCCGGGGGTGAAGCTCTATCTGCCCCTGGGCGGCACGATCGACTATGAGGCCGGCACCTTCCAGCGCCCGCCCGCCTGGATCACGACGGCCGGGCTGGAGTGGTTTTACCGCCTGGTGAAAGAGCCCAAGCAGCGCTGGCGGCGCTATGTGCTGCATCAACCGCCGGTGCTGTGGCGGCTGATGGCGCAGCGTCTGGGGCTTTACCGCGATCCTTTCGGCAAGAAGACCGGGGACAGCTAAAGCCTAAAGCGTCGCCAGCACCCAGGGCAGATCGCCCAGTTGCAGGCCCTGCAGCGTCACCGTCTCGACCCCGAAATCCAGCACCAGGTGGCCCGCCGCATCGGCCCCCGCCAGGGCCGTCAGCGCGGCACGGCTGCCGAGGTGAAAGGCCGACAGGTCCAGCCGGTCGCGCGGGGTGAAATCGGTGATCACATCCTGGCCGCTGCCAGGGGCAAAGACAAAGACATCGACCCCTGCCCCGCCGCGCAAGATGTCATTGCCCGCCCCGCCCGACAGCCAGTCATTGCCCAGGCCGCCGTCCAGCTTGTCATGCCCCCCCCCGCCCGAGAGCGTGTCATTGCCGCCCATGCCGAAGACCACGTCATTGGCGCTGGCGCCGATGAACCGGTCATTGCCCCCGGTCGCCCGGATCGACTTGGCGCCGGTGACGACCGAGCCCTGAGCCAGGGCCTCGGTCAGGCTTGTGGCCAGGGTCGACAGGGTTCCGATCTTGGTCTGATAGGCCCCGCCCAGCGTCGAGGCCGCCAGCCCCGCATCCGACCCAAGCCCGATGGTCGCGCCCGTGACCGACCCCGTGACCGACCCCGTGACTGATCCCGTCTTCAGCCCCATCTGGGTGCCAAGCGTGGTGCCCGCCTCGACGCCCTGGATCGTGACGCCAAGGCCCGCCAGGCTGACGACGCCCGCGGCCGAGGCATCGACCCGCCCGCCCGCCGTCTTCAGCGTCACGGTGCTGCCCAGGGGCGTGCTGACGCCGGGCATGTATTGATCCATATAGCGCGTGACGCCGCCGTCGAATTTCAGGATCTCGACCGAGCGCAGCAGATAGGACGAGCCCAGGCCCTCGATCCGGGCCATGTCGCCATCCTTGATCAGGCGGTAATCCTCGGGCCGGCCCTGCAAGATCAGCGTGTCGCGCCCGCCCTCGCCCGCAATGGCATCCTGGCCCTTGCCCGGGGTGAAACTGTCCGCCGCCTTGCTGCCGATCAGAAAGTCGTCCAGGTCGCTGCCCATAAGCGCCGCCGCCTTGTCGCCCGCCAGTTTGACCACGCCTTGCTGATATTGCACCCCGCCGGTGCCGAACCAGTTGGCCTGGGTCGCGTTCAGCCCGGTCAGCATGTCGGACAGCGGATTGTCGTCGCCCAGATGGGTGTAAAGCCCCCAGGCGCCCCATTTCGACGCGGCCGCCACCTCGACGAATTGCATGAAGGGCCCGTCCGAGACCTTGGCCCATTCGGTCCACAGCGCCTGATACAGCGTCGCCATCTGCGGGCTATGGGCATAGGCGCTCAGGAATTTGGTCAGCACCGCCTGGCTGGCCTCGGTCAAGCCCGTCACCGTCCAGCCCTGAAGCAGGTGCTGGCCGCCCTCATAGGCGGTCAGGTCCAGGCCGTATTTGTCGGCCACAACCTTGGAGGCCTGCCAGAAGGCCGCCACCTGGGGGATCGACTGGGCATAGGCGGGGTCCAGCATGCGTTCGGTCAGCCAGGTCGCAGCCGCGGCCGGATCGGCCTGGATGCGGGCCAGCAGATCGTCACGCAGCGCCGTGTTCGTCATCGTGGCCGTGCCGAAATAGGTCGTCACCGCCAGGCTGTCAAAGACCTTGGACGGATCGACATAGCCCGTGGGGTCCATGGCCTTCCACAGGGGCGCGGTGATCAGCCGTTCAGAGATCCAGGCATTGGCGGTCTGGCTGGCCATGACATGATCCAGCCGCGCATCCGAACTGGTGCCAAAGACCTGATCCCAGATCACCGCCGTCTTGGTGGCCAGCATGGCATGGTAATCCAGCCAGGCCGCCTTGTCCGTCGTGCCCCAGACCGCCTTGGCCTGGGCATCCATCCATTTGGTCTGGGCATAGGACCAGTTCCAGGTCTCGTTGCTGTATTCGACATGGGCCTTCAGCCTGGGGTCCAGGTGGTCGCGCACATAGGTGGCAAAGCTGCGGATCCAGGCCTCCGAGGCGCCGGCCGGGATCGAGAACCAGGGCTCGGTCCCGGTCTGGTTGGCCAGTTTCACCATGATCTCGACGGGAACCCCGTCCTGGACATAGCTGGCATCGCCGACCTGGGGCATGGTCTTGCCATCCCAGGTGGCCCCGGTGGCGCCATCGGCCTCCATCCAGTCCTTGAAGCGCAAGACCCGCGCATCCTGGACGGAGGCAAGCCATTGCGGGTTGAAAATCTGCCCCATGTCATAGAGCGCCTGATACTCTTGGCGCACCAGGGTGATGTCACGGATATGATCGCCGGTGTGATTGGGATCGGTGGTCAGGATGTTCAGGATCATCTGGCCGCCGGTCGGATTGGCAAAGATGATCTCGCCGTCCTTTTGCGACAGGATCTGCAGGGTGGAATTCAGCTGCAGCTTTCCCGTGCCCTCATAGTGCAGGACATAGACCCCCGCCCGCGAGGCCGCAGCCCCGGCGTCACTCGTGCTCCAGTCCCAGATCGTGCCGATCGAGGTCATGCCCGGCGGGATGGCCCGGGGCCAGCCATCGGCATCCAGCCAGCCGCCCGCGGCCAGGGTCTGGTTGCTCATCGCCTCCCAGGCCTGGGAGGAATGGGCCAGGAAGGGACGCGAGGTCTTCATCAGGTCCAGAAAGGGCATGGCGGTCGACCAATCCGACAAACCGTTGAGGCCAAGCGCCAGGGTCGGGTTCGCAAGGCCAGTGGCAGGGGTTGCAGTCAGCGTCACCATGAAAACCTCTTTGAACAGACCAGAAGACTCGGGCCGCCACAGGGCACCCCGGACCCCGGGGCAGGCCCCGGATCGCTGGCAAAAAGGCCGGACATCTGTGTCCGCATCATGGCGGCAATGGGATCAGCAAAAGGCCGCGGGGGAAAAGCCGAGCTATAAGGGGCGGAAAAGGGGGGGGGCAAAGGCTGGGGGCAAAGGCTGGGGGCAGAGGCTGGGGGCAGAGGCTGGGGGCAGAGGCTGGGGGCAGAGGATGAGCGCGGGAAGGGACGGGCGGGGGGGGCAAAAGGGGCGCAAGGGGGGGCTCCGGTCCCGGGCCCCAAAGACCTGGCCTCACGCGCCCCCGGACTTACGCACGCCCGGACTTACGCACGCCCGGGCTTACGGCACCCGGAGATGAGGCCACCGAAAAGCGTCAAGGGTGAAGCCGCGCCGGCCTCACGCGCGTCCAGAGATGAAACACCCGGAGATGAGGCCCTCTGGAGATGAGGTCGCAAGACCCCCAGACCCCCAGACCCTCAGGCCGCAAGCCCCTTCAGGGCAGAGGCCGGACCAGCGACAGCGCGGCGCGCTGGCCGCGACGTTCGGCGCGGCTCAGCGCCAGGCCCGCAGCCAGGACCATGCCCGCAAGCCCCGCCGCCATATAGGCCGCCAGCGCCAGAAGGAACCCCGCCCCCCCCGCCAGGGCCAGACCCGCCGCCACAAGCCCGGGAATCAGGCCCGCAAGGACCAGGACCAATGCCATCGCAACCTCCGACAGAACCGGCGACCCAAGCGCCGCCGATCCGCCCAGTGAGGCAGGACTTCCTTTCGGAAAGCCTAAACTGTTGCATCCCTGTGCCGCGAAGCGCAAAAAAACCCTCTGAAATCACCGCGGCGGCAAGTTTGGCATTGAGCCCGCGGCCTTTGCCATTAATATGCCACTAACTCTATCTACAGTGTCCCTTCGTATCCTTTTCCATGGTGAGCAGAATGCAACGCAAATCCCTCCTGAAGTCCGTCATCGCCGCCGGCATCCTGGCCTTTGGGGGCCTTGCTGCCTCTGCTGCCCCGGTGACCTTCACCTTCAATGCCTCCAGCGGCCTGACCACGACCGATGTCCTCAGCGGCCTTGGCGTCACCGTCAGCGCCTGGACCTTCAACGGCGCCGGCTCCGACACCAAGACCCTGGCCGTGGCGCCGGGCTCTTCGGTGACTTTCAAGGCCAATGGCCTGGGCGAAAAGCTGACCGCCTCGGACACGAACGAGACCATCAACGGCTCCGGCGCGACGCTGCGCGAGGCGCTGCGCTTCAACTTCACCGCCGCGGTCAAGCTGATGAGCATCACCGTGACCAGGCTGGCCGGCAGCGGCTCGCTGGGTGGCGGTCTGGTCTTTGTTGGTGGCACGGGCAGCGTGACCCCCGGTGCCGGCGACACGACCTTCACCAGCGCGACCGGCGTTCCTTCGGTCGTCCACAGCTTCACCAACCCGGCCTATCAGGGCATGGACCTTGCCATCGGCGCCCGCGCCGGCGGGAATTTCCTGATCACCTCGATCACCGTCGACAAGCTGCCGCCCGTGACCCCCGTTCCGGTCCCCGCTGCGGGCCTGATGCTGGGGTCGCTGGTCGTGCTGCCGCTCTTGCGTCGCAAGCAGCGCCGCGCCGCCTGAGGGCAACCGCCTTCGCCTTGCAAAAGCCCGGTCCTTGTGACCGGGCTTTTTGTTTGCGCTTTTTGTTTGCCGCCTTGGGGCGGCGGGCTTGGGGGCGCGCGGGCCTAATCCCGCGCCAGCGCCAGCCAGTCCAGGAAAGCCGCATCGGGATGGCGCGGCACCTTGGCCAGCTCCGACCGCCACAGCGCCTCCAGCGCATAGACATCGGCGCCGGGCGCCAATTTGCGCGCGGCCTCCAGCGTCGCGAGCGCCAGGGGGGGCGCGGCAGGCCTTGCGGGGCCAGGCTTCAGCGCGCGCATCTCTTCAATCACCCCGCGCGGGGCAAAGACCAGGATATCGCCCGGCTCTTCGCGCATCAGGTAATCGGGCAGGCCGGGGCCGCGCATCGTCTCGCGCAGCATGGCGCGAAACACCCGGCGCGGCGAGGTCGAGCCGGATTTCTTGAGCAGGGTCTCAAGGCCTATCCGCCATTCCGGCTGGCGCCCGCAATGTTTGCGCGCGATCTCGTAAAGCCGGCGCTCCAGCGGTTTGCGCAAGGTGAAATACTCACGCGACAGCGTCAGCACCGATTTCGAGACGACCGCCCGGTAAAGCCAATCCGACAGCGTGACCGAGACCGAGACCATCCGCCCGGCGCGGGTGCGGCGCACGATCTCCCAGGCCTCGATCAGGCCGAAACCGGAAGTGGTTTCCACATCGCCCGTGATGATATTGGTGGTGATCCGCGTGCCCGCGAGGCGCTCAAAGGCCTCGCGCAGGCGGGCGTAACCATCGCCAGAGGTTTCGCGCCCGGTGGCGGTCAACAGGTCATGCGCGGTCAGGGTCAGCTTGCGCGCCGTGGTGACGCCCGCATTGATCGCCGCCATCAGCTGGCTGATGCAAAAGATCAGGATATCGGCGTCAAAGATCGTGGCACGGCCCCGGACCGAGGGCGTCACCGTGATCACCGTGTCATTATGCGCATAGGTCACGACCCGCAGATCGGGGCGTGTGGACAGCGAGAAGAGCGGATGCTCCATCGCGGCCAGGTCATGTTTGGGTGTCGCGCCGAAAAAGTCGCAGACGAAGAAATCGGGCGCCTCGGTCCCGCGGCTTGTCTCTAGTGCTGCCATGCCCCCCGGACCCGTCTGATCGGGAGGGGCTTTTGGATGCCCTGCCTCATGTGCCTGCTCGATTTGTTATCGTTGTTTCATTGACACCATGGTTAGGCGGCGGCGCAGATTCGGGCAAGGCGGGATTGGCGCGCGGATCGGGGGATCAGAGTCGGGGCATCGGGGTTTCAGAGTCGCCCCATCGTGGGATCAGAGTCGGGGGGCCAAGAAAAATCCTGTCCGATCAGCAGGCTGCAGAGGTTCTGGCGGGGCGTAACTGTTCTTATAACCAAATCATAACGAAAGAATTTGCGGGATGCCGCGGAAAAGGTCACAAGAGGAGAGGTCGCGCGCCCCCCAAAGGCTTGATTTGCTTGGGAAGACCCGGGGGATCCTGGGGCAATGTTCGCGAAATCCTTGCATGTGTCGCGTTTTCGGGTATATTGGCGAAAACGCGGAACATGAGTGGATAAGATGGCCGATCAAAGCTTGCCGCCCTATTTCAACCTCTCGCCCGAAAAGGCGGCCAAGGGGCTGGGGACTGGGGCCGATACCCAAAGCTTTGCCGCCATCGCCGAGGCTTGCCGCAGGGGCCGCGACGATCTGGCCGGCCGCGGCTTGGATGAGACGGGGGCGAAACGGCTGCGGCTTTTCTCCACCTGGGAGATCACCAAATACCTGATCCCCGTGGCGGTCCAGCATTTCCGCCGCGTGCTGCGCGCCCATCCCGACCTGCCCCAGGGCCGCGCCGATACCGAGGGCGGGGCGCGCTGGTTTACGCTGGATGAGGTGTTGCGCCTGCGCGCCCATTTCGGAGCCGAGGGCTCCAAGGCCAAGGAATACCTGCCCTGGCGCCCCGAAGGCCTGCCCGCCAAGATCGTGGCCGTGGCCAATTTCAAGGGCGGCGTCGGCAAGACCTCGACGGCCGCCCATCTGGCCATGTCGGCGGCTTTGGATGGCTACAAGGTGCTGGTGATCGACCTGGACAGCCAAGGTTCCATGTCCTCCATTTTCGGCGCCCGCGTGCCCGATGAATGGGGCACGGTCTTCCCGCTGCTCGCCCGGCATTACGCGCAGTCCTTGCGGGCGGAAAACCAGCGCCGGGTCGATCGCGGCGAGGCGCCCCAGCCCTTGGACGACACCCTGGGCGAGGCGTTGAAGATCAAGGCCCAGGACGTGATCAAAAAGACCCATTGGCCGAACATCGACCTGATTGGCGCCCAGCTGAACCTTTACTGGGCCGAGTTCCAGATCCCGGTCTGGCGCATGGCCTCGCGCGGCTGGAAGCTGTGGGATGCCTTGACCGATATCCTGGCCGCCGATGGCGTGCTGGATCAGTATGACGTCGTCTTTCTGGATACGCCCCCCGCGCTGGGGTATCTGACGATCAACGGGCTGGCGGCTGCCGATATCCTTCTGGTGCCGCTGGGGGCCTCTTTCCTGGAGTTCGATTCGACGGGGCGGTTTTTCGACATGCTCCATTCCACCTTTGGCTCGATCGAGGAGGGGGAGAATGTCGCGGCCCGTGCGCTGGGTCGGCCGGAGCTCAATTTCGAATGGGACGCGGTGCGGGCCGTCATCACGCGCTATGACGCCAGCCAACAGGCCGAGATGGCGGGGCTGATCCAGGCCTATATGGGGCGCATCCTCTCGCCCTGGCGCCAGGATTTCACCGCGCTGATCGGGCAGGCGGGGGAGAGCGTGAACGGCATCTATGAGGCCGATTACCGCGACTTCAACCGCGAGACCTATGCGCGGGGTCGTGCCACTTTCGATGAGACCTATGCCGGGCTCAAGGAGCTCTTGATCGGCGCCTGGAAGCGCGATGAACTGGCGGCGCAAGGTTTGGCGGCACAAAAGCCGGCAACAGGGGGCTGAGATGGCAAAGCGCAAACGTCTGACCCTGCCCGGCCAGGTTGAGGGCGCCTATGAGGCGGGTGAGAGCCTGGCGGGCCTGCAAGACCCCCCTGCCCTCTTTGCGGCCCCCCTGGGCATGATGGGGGGCGCGCCCCCGATTGCCCGGGTGGCCGCCGATCAGGCCGCGCAGGCCGCGCTGTCGGACCTGGCCCACGAGATGGCGCAGGCGCGCGAAAGCGGGCGGATGATCCTGTCCCTGCCCCTGGACGTCGTGGATGAGGCTTACCTCGTGCGCGACCGCGTCCATGCCGATCCCGAAGAGATGGAGGCGCTGATGGCCTCGATGCGCCAGCGCGGCCAGCAAATGCCGATCGAGGTGACGGCGCTGGCGGATGGGCGCTATGGGCTGATCTCGGGCTGGCGGCGGCTGACGGCCTTGCGGCGCCTGTCAAAGACGGAACCGCAGCTGCAAAGGGTCCTGGCGATCCTGCGCCGTCCCGATACGGCGGCGACGGCTTATCTGGCCATGGTCGAGGAAAACGAGCTGCGCGTGGGGCTTTCGTATTACGAACGCGCCCGCATCGTGTTGCGCACCGTGGAACAGGGGGTCTTTCCCGACACGGCCACAGCCCTGGCGCGGCTGTTCGCGCCGGCCTCCAAGGCGAAGCGGTCGAAGATCGGGTCGTTTTTCCGCATCGTTCAGGCGCTGGACGGGGTCTTGCGCTTTCCCGCGCATATTCCCGAACGTCTGGGGCTGGTGCTGTCGCGCAGCTTGGATCAGGACAGTGGCCTGGGCGTGGCGATCACCGACAGCCTTGCCGCCGATCCCGCCTTGCAGCCCCAGACCGAGCTTGCCCGGCTGGAGGCGCTCTTGGCCCCGGCAAAGCCTGCCAAGGCCCCCCCCGTTTCGTCCCCCGTTCTGCCGCCAAATGGCACCGAAGAGCTGCCAGGGCTCTTTGTCGAGACGGGCTTTGGCTATATGACCTTCCGCGGCCCGAAGCTGACGGCAGATGTGCAAATGCAGATCATCCGGCTTTTGCGCCAGGTGCGGGAATGAGGGTGCGCGAATGAGGGGACCCCGGCTGGATTGGCCCGATCAGGTCAAGGGGCTGGGCATCCTCCTGGTCGTGCTGGGCCATGTCTGGCGCGGGCTGGAGGCGGCGGGGCTCTTGCCCGGGGGGGCGGTGTTCCAGACCCTGGACCGGCTGATCTATGCCTTTCACATGCCGCTGTTTTTCTGCCTCTCGGGGCTGTTCTTTCATGGCGTCCTGCGGCGCGGCCCGGTGGATTTCCTGCGCTCGCGCTGGCTGCAGATCCTGTGGCCGCTGGTGCTGTGGACCTGGATCTTCTTTGCCTTCAAGGCGCTGGCGGGCAGCCTTGCCAATCATCCGGCCGATTGGGGGGATTTTCCACTGCTGCCGCTTCCGCCGCGTGAGCAGTTCTGGTTCTTTTGGGCGCTTTTCGTGATCCAGGTCCTGGCCTGGGGGCTTTTGCATCCCATGGCGCGGCGTGGTGGCCTGAGGGGGCCTTTCCTGAGCGTGCCTGTCCTGAGCGGGCCTGTGTTGGCTTTGGTCTGGGTCCTGGGCCTGGCGCTGGTCTTTGTGCCGCTGGGGGGGACGGCGGAATACCTGGGCGGCGCGCTGCGCAATGCCGGGCATTTCGGGCTGGGGCTGTTGCTGGCGCCCTGGCTTTTGGCCCCGACGGCGGACAAGGGCGGTTGGCGGGTCGCGCTTGCGGCCTTGGCGGCCTTTGTCGCCTGCGAGGCCCTGGCCCTGTCCTGGGCGCCCGATGCGGTCCGTGATCTTGGGCCTGCGACGGGGGCGGTTCTGGCGGTGATCCTGGGGCTGCGCGCCCTGCCCGTCCTGCCCTGGTTGGCGCCTCTGGGCCAGGCTTCGGCCGCGATCTATGTGGCCCATGTGCTGTTTTCGGCCGCCCTGCGCATCGGCTTGCTGCAGGGCGGGGTGACATCGGTGGTGTTGCATCTGGCCCTGGGCCTGGCGGGCGGGATTTTCGGCCCCTATCTGCTGTGGCGGCTCTTGCAGCGCTGGAAGCTGGCCCGGATCGCCGGCCTGCCGGGTTAAGGCGTTTTCAGGAACCAAAGGGTGTGTCATGCAGCATTGGACGATTGCGGCCGAGTTCTTTACCGCCAAAACCGGGGCCAAATTGGGGGCCTGGCTGGATGATTTCATCACCGATCCGGACCTGCGTTTCACCAAGATCCCGGCGGTGCGGCGCGAGGATTGGCACCAGGCCGCGCGGCCAAGGACGGGGGTCCGCAAATGGCTGCGGCTGATCAGCCAGGGGGCGCGCGCGCTGGCGCCGCGGCCCCATGGGGTCATCACCTGTTTTCCGCAGCTGGCCATGGTGGTGGGGGTGCTGAAGCGTCTGAGCTTTTCCCGCGCCCGGGTGATCGCGCATAATTTCAACCTGGGCGGCTTTCCGGGCGGCGCCCGCCGGGCATTGGCGCGGTTTGCGGCGCGCGGGCTTGATATCGTCATCGTCCATTCGCCCTCGGAAGTGGAAAGCTATGGCGCCTATCTGGGCCTGCCGCCGGGGCGGGTGCGCTTCGTGCCCCTGCAGCGCGGCGACCTGACGGTGGCGCGGGCCGAGGACCGGGAGGCGCCCTTTCTGTTGGCCATGGGCTCGGCCGGGCGCGATTATGCCACGCTGATTGCGGCCACCGCGCCCCTGCAGATCCCGACGGTCATCGTCACCCGCAAGGACATCATCGCGCGCCTGACCGAGACCCCCGGCGCCGTCGTGGCCCCGCATGTCACCTTCCGCCATGGGCTAAGCGCCGAGGACTGCATGGCGCTTTTGGCCCGGGCGCGGCTGACCGTCGTGCCTCTGGCCAATATGACCACGGCTTCGGGCCAGGTGACCTTCATCAACGCCATGCGGATGGGGGTGGCTTTGGTGGCCACCGCCTGCCCCGGCACGGACTTCTATGTCGAGCATGGCCAGACCGGGGTCCTGGTGCCGCCCTTTGATGTGGCGGCCCTGCGCGCGGCGATCGAGCCTCTGTGGCAGGATGCGCCCCTGCGCGAGGCCCAGGCCGCCCGGGCCCGGGCCTTTGCCCGCGATCACCTGAGCGATGAGGCCGCGGCGGCGGCCTTGCATCGGTTGATCGCAGAGCTGGGCTGATCTTGGGTGGCTCATGACAGGGTCGTGAAGACCCCAAGGGGAAAATTGAGATATGGACGCATCCCTGTTAAGCTTTGCGAAATGCCCCGGGTTTGCCACGTTCTGGACCAGAACATCGGGCAAGCTTCAAGCGCGGGCCTGTTGCGGTTTGAAAGGGTTTTCGTGTCGGTATCCAATTCTGTGTTCAATTCTGGCGAGGCGCCGCAGAGCGCGCAAGGCGCGACCCGCCCGATGGGGCTTTTCTGGTTCGCCCTCGCGGTGCTGTCGGCCGGGGTCTATTTCCAGACCGGGGTGGCCGCCCTGGGCGAGGCCTGGGTTCTGCCGGAATATTCCCATGGGCCGCTGATCCCGCTCTTGTCGCTGTTCCTGTTTTTGCGCCATCTGAAGCGGGTGCCGGTGCTGACGGGCCCTGTGACCGATCGCGGCGCGGGCGTGGCGCTGATTGTCTTTGCCATGGTGTTGGGTGGGGTCGGGCGGCTGATCCAGATCGCCGATTTCGCGGCCTATGCGATGATCTTGTGGACCGGAGGCATCCTGCTTTTGTCCTTTGGCTGGCGCCAGGGGCGGCAATTCTGGCCGCCGGTGCTGCATCTGGTCTATATGCTGCCCTTGCCGGGGGTTCTGTATTACGGGCTGTCGACCTGGCTGCAATGGGTCTCGTCGCATCTGGGGGTCTGGTTTCTGCAGCAGATCTCGGTTCCGGTCTTCCTGGATGGCAATATCATCGACCTGGGGGTCTATAAGCTGCAGGTGGCCGAGGCCTGTTCGGGGCTGCGCTATCTGTTCCCGATCCTGTCGTTTTCCTATATCTTTGCCGTGCTTTACAAGGGGCCGATGTGGCACAAGGCGGTGCTGCTGATCTCGGCCGCGCCCATCACTGTCTTGATGAATTCGGTCCGCATCGCCATCGCCGGCGCCGTGGTCGACCGCTATGGCATCGAACATGTCGAAGGGGTCAGCCATTTCATGGAGGGCTGGGTGATCTTTGTCGCCTGCGTGGGGATCCTGTTCCTGCTGGCGCGGGTCATGCTGCTTTTGAACCCGCAGAAGATGGGCCTGGTCGAGGCGCTGGATCTGGATTTCGACGGGCTTTGGCCCCAGGCGCAGCGCTTGCGGCTGATCGAGCCCTCGCGGGCTTTGATCCTTGTGGCGGGTCTGATGACGGCAGGGGCCTTGGCCTGGGCGATGGTGCCCACGCGTGAGATGGCCCAGGTCTCGCGGGAGGCCTTTTACGCCTTTCCGACGCGGCTGGAGGGCTGGACGGCGTCCGGTCCGATGCGGCTGGACCCCGAGACGGCCAAGGTTCTGGGGGCGGATGATTATCATTCGGTGACGCTGACCAAGCCGGGGGCTGCGGCGCCTGTCGATCTGTTCATGGCCTGGTACAAGGACCAGATGGATGGCGGCACCCATTCGCCGACCATCTGCCTGCCCTCGGCCGGTTGGGAGATCGCGGGGCTGCAATCGGTGGCCGCCCCTGCGGATGTGGCGGGCGCACCCTTTACGATGAACCGGACGGTGATTCAAAAGGGCATGCAGCGGATGTTGGTCTATTACTGGTATGACCAGCAGGGGCAACGCACGGCCTCGTCCTATGCGGCCAAGGTGCAAATGACGCTGTCCAAGGTGCAGACCGGGCGCAGCGACGGGGCCATCGTGCGGCTGATCACGGCGATCGGGCCGGGCGAGACCGAGGCGGTCGCCGAGGCGCGGTTGCAAGATGCCCTGCGCGCGGTGGTCGTCCCCCTGCCCGCCTTCCTGCCGGGAGCGGAGTGATTTGGAGCCCGAGCCCGCGACGGTTGCGCCGACCAAGCCGATGATGATCTACACGGCCTGGTTTCAGGGCCGTGACAAGGCGCCCGATTTCGTGCGCCGGGTCTTTGACCTGTGGGAGGCTTTCAACCCGGAGTGCCGGTTGCATGTCGTCGAACAGGCCGAGGCCGATGCGATCTTGGCCGAACATGGCATCAGCCAGCCCCGGATCACGGCGCAGATCACGTCGGATCTGGTGCGCAAGGTGCTTTTGGCGCGGACAGGCGGGGTCTGGGTCGATGCGACGCTGTTGCCGACGCGGCCGCTGGCCGAATGGCTGACGCCCGAGTTGAAACAGGCGGGGTTCTTTGCCTTTCGCTCGCCGGGGGACCCGAACCTGACCTTGCAGACCTGGTTTCTCTATGCCGCGCCGGGCCATCCGCTGATCACGGCCTGGCGGGATCTGTTCGTCGATTACCTGCGCACGCCGCGGCTGTATCCGACCTGGCGGCGGGCTTTGATCGAGCGGCGGCTTTGGGCCTATTGGACCTATTGCCGCAAATGGGCGGCGCGCGACACTTTGTGGTTCGTCGATCCGGCGGGCGGGCGGAAATCGGTGTTTTACCCCTATGCGGTGACGTTTTACAATTTTGCCTGGATGGTGCGGTCCGATCCCGATCTGGCCGCGATCTGGGATCGGGTGCCCAAACGCTGGGCCGATCTGCCGCATCTGATCGGCGCCATGTCGCGCGACCGCGAGACGCCGGAGGCGGCGTTTTTCCAATCGGCCGAAGAGGTGCTGGCGCTTTTGCCGGTTCACAAGTTGAACAGCCGCGATGGGCGCTTTGCGGCTTTGGCGGAGTGGGTGGCGCAGAACCGGCTTTCAGCCTGAGGTTTGCAGCCTGGCAAGCCAGCCGGTCCGGTTTCTGGGGTCATTGACCCATTCCGTGACGATCTGGGACCAGAGGGCGCCGTGGCGCAGGGCGTTCAGCGCCTGGGGGGCGGCCTCTGACAGGCGGATTTGCAGGGCGGGGTCCGACCTGAGCCTTTCGATTGTGGCTGCCAGGGCTGCGGGGTTGGCGGCCGGAAAGATCAGGGCATCGCGGTCGGGTCTGAGGCGGCCGGCAAAGGCCGGATGATCCGAGATGGCCAGGGGCGTGCGGGCGGCCAGGGCCTCATAGATCGTGTTGGGCAGGCCCTCGGGGTAGCTGTGATGCGAGGGGACCAGGATCAGGTCGGCCTGGCGCATCCGGGCCTGGATCTCGGCATGGGGCAGGGGGCCGAGAAAGCGGACATTGGGCGGGGCGCGGTCTTGCCAGTGCGAGAGTGGGCCGGTGGCGGGCTGGCCTGCAAGGTCGAAGCCCAGGTCGGGCAGGAGGCGGGCGGCGGAGAGGATATCCTCGACGCCCTTTTCGGGGCGGATGACGCCGGCGTAAAAGATGCGGAAGGGGCGGGAGGCGGGGGCTTTGGGCATCGGATCGGCGGGCAGGGCGGGGTGGTCCCAGGCCAGGGTTCGGGACGGGGCCAGGCCCAGGACCAGGTGCAGCGAAGCCGTGGCGTTGCGGCTGTGGTTGGCCACGCAAGTGACATTTGGCCCCGAGAGCGCCCAGGCGAGGGCGCGGGCTTTCACCCGCTGGCGCAGGGGGCCCGGGGTGAAAAGATCGGCGAAGGTCGGCAGGGTGGGCAGGCCGCGGAGCCTGGCCCAGATTGCGGTTGTCAGGTGGGGGCTGCGCAGGATCAGCCGGTCGGGGTCCAGGCGGCGCAGCAGGGGCAAGAGCCTGCGCGCGCTATAGGCCGTGGCTTTCGCGATGCCGATGGAGCGCAGGCCGGGGGCCAGGATCTCGTCATGGGGGCGCTCGCAGATCGCCAGGGTGGTGACGCGGAAACGCCCGCTTTGGGCAAGGCTTGCCACCAGGTCGACCGAGGCCTTCTGGTCGCGGTAGGTCTCGGGCAGGCCCTGTTCGAGGCGGCGGAAGGCCGCGCCATAGTCGCCATATTGCAGGATCAGAAGATGTTCGGGGCTCATTTGTATTCGATCAGCCCCCGGCTGCGGCCCAACAGGCGGCGGAGGTGGAATTCGACCACGCCTCGGGCCTCGGGAAATTTGGCCAGGGTGAGGAAGAAGGCTTCCTCCCAGGTTTCGCGCGCGAAACGCTGTGGCGGGCGGGCGGCGAGGCGGAGGATCTGCAGCGGCCAGGCGAGGAAGAGGAGCGTGGCCCAGGGGGTGAAAACAGTCCCTGACAAGGCCAAAAGCGGCAGGATCACACCCCAGATCAGGGCGCGGCGCTGGCCTGGGCCGCCGAGTCGGGCGCCGCCGTGGCGGAAGGCGCCTTCGGCATAGGCATGGCCGGTGCGGCGGCAGCGTTTGGCCCATTGCGACAGCCTTGTGATGGCCGCGTCATGCAGGGTCATTTCGGCGGCCAGGCGCCAGATCGTCCAGCCCTGGTCGCGCAGGCGCAGGCACATGTCGGGCTCTTCGCCGGCGATCAGGGCAGGGTCATAGCCGCCGACCGCCGTCAGCGCCGCCCAGCGGATCAGCGCATCGCCGCCGCAAGAGGCGGTTTCGCCGGCCGGGCGGTTCCATTCGCGGTCACAGAGCCTGTTATAGACCGAGGCTTCGGGGAAGCGTTCGCGTCTGCGGCCACAGACCACGGCGACTTTTGGATGGGCGGTCAGGAAGGCCTGGGCCGTCGCAATCCAGCCCGGCTGCACCTCGCAATCGCCATCGACGAAGAGGACGGCATCGGGCGGATCTGTCTCTAACGCCGCCCAACCGGCATTGCGGGCGCGGGCGGCGGTGAAGGGCAGGGCAGGGTCCAGCGGGACGACAAGGGCGCCAAGGCCGCGGGCGGCTTCGACCGATCCATCGGTCGAGCCGCTGTCGACATAGACGATGCGCGCGACCCCGCCCGCCAGCGAAGAGAGACAGCGTACGAGCCTTGCGCCCTCGTTGCGTCCGATCACCACGGCGGCCAGGCTGTCACCCATGGGGGGGCCGCAGGAGGGGATGCAGGACATGGGTCCAAAGATCGCCGTAAAACTGCAGAGGCGCGGCCGGGGGACGACGCCGGAGCGCCGCGATGACATGGTTCAGCGTGGCCCCCGTCATCCAAAGCCCCGCCGCCAGCAGCGCGCCGGCCCGGCCATGGGTCTTGGTCATGTAATGGCGCCAGGAGTCATACCAGTAACCCGGGCGGCGCTTGCGCAGGCCCTCGTTGCTGCGCACGCCCGTGGCCGCACCTTCGGCATGCAGCGCCAGGGCCTCGGCCAGGTGCCAGGTCTGCCAGCCCCCGCGGGCCAGGCGGTGCATCAGCTCGACTTCCTCGTGGTAGAGGAAGAAATCGGGATCAAAGCCGCCCACCGCCCGCAGCGCCTCCAGTCGGAACATCACCGCCGCCCCCGAGACCCAGTCGACCGGGCCTGTGGGCTGATCCGGGGGCAGGGCCACCGTCCAGGCCGCAAAGAGCCGCGTCACCGGGCCAAAGCCGACGCTTTGGGCAAAGATCGAGACCAGGGAGGGAAAGCGGAAGGCCGCGGTCACGGGGCAGGGCGGGCCATCGCCCTGCGGCTTTTCGATCCGCGCCCCCACGGCGCCGACCCCGGGATGGTCATCCAGGAAGGCCGCCAAAAGCCCCAGGGCATCGCCCGTCACCTGGGCATCGGGGTTCAACAGAAAGACCTTTGTCCCCCCGCCCTCGGCCAGAAGCCGGTCGATCACCAGGTTGTTGCCGCGCCCGAAGCCGTGATTCACCGTCTCGGCCCAAAGCGTCACCTGCGCGCCCCAACCCCGCGCCGCGATCTCGGCCGCCAGCCGCAGCCCATCCCCCCCCGGCGAGGCATTGTCGACCAGGTGGACATGGGCCAACCGGCTGTGATCCGGAAGGCTGGGGTCCAAAAGGCTGGGGTCCAAAAGGCTGCCAACCGCCGCCAGGGCCAGGTCGGCTGTGCCATAATTCACCACGATGGCCACAACATCCCCGGTGGCCGGAGGTTGCGGAACGGGGGGCTGGGCTTCCTTTGACAATCGGCGCCGTCCTGTGGTTTTCTGTGGCAAATCATTGGTCAAGACCGGCGGCCACATTCCCTTTGCCCGTCCGATCCAAGGCCGACTATAACAGGACCGGACCGCATCACAACCGCACCGCAAGGCGCGGGGCCGCAGAAAGGGCCGCATCCCCCCATGGGCAATACCTTCGCCTATGTCGTCCTCTTCGGCTGGCCCCTGGTCGTGCTCTGGCTGTTTCGCACGCGAAACCGGGCCATGGCGCTTTGCGTCTCGATCATCGGCGGCTACCTCCTTTTGCCCTTCGGCGTTGGGATCGACTTTCCCTTGCTGCCCACCCTGTCCAAGGACCTGATCCCTGCCCTTGCCGCCGCCCTCATGGTCGTGATCCTCGGCGCCGAGCCCCGGACCATGACCCGCAGCCGCCCCGCAGCCGCCAGGACCAGTCCCCAAGAGGCCCCCCCAAACGCCCCATCCGTCACCCGCGCCCCATCCTTCACCCGTGCCCGGCGTGGCGGCCCCACCCCCGCGCCCGAGCCCGGCTGGACCCGCCGCCGCCTGCCCCTGATCTTCCAGGCCCTGGTCCTGGTCCTGATCTTCGCCCCCTTCCTCACCGCCGCCTCCAATACCGAAGCCGTGACCATGGGCCCCCGCCTCCTGTCGGGCCTCCGGCTCTATGACGGCTTTGCCATGGCCCAGGCCGCGCTTGTCACGCTCTTGCCCTTCCTCCTCGGCCAGCGCCTCCTGGGCCGCCCCGAGGATCAACGCATCCTCCTGCAGGTCCTGGCCTGGGGGGCCGTCCTCTACAGCCTGCCGATCCTGCTGGAGCTGCGCCTCAGCCCCCAGCTCAGCAACTGGTTCTATGGCTTCCTCTTCCAGTCCTTCGAGCAGGCGGTGCGTGGCTTTGGCTATCGCCCTGTGGTCTTTCTCCAGCATGGGCTGTGGCTGGCGATCTTCATGGCCATGGCGGCGCTGGCGGGCCTCGCGCTTATCCGCGGCGCAGGCTTTGGCCGCGGACCGGCCACCGCCCTGGGCCTGGGGCTGACCGCCATGGTCTTCCTGTGCAACTCCCTTGGCGCAGCCCTGGTCTTCGTCGTCCTCGCCCCGCTCCTCGTCCTCCCCCCCCGCCTGCAGATCCTGGCCGCGGCCCTCCTCGCCACCGTCCTCCTGGCCTATCCGATGCTGCGTGGCGCGGGGCTCATCCCCGTCCAACCCCTGCTCTCCGCCGTCGAGAGCCTCAGCCCCGACCGCGCCTCCTCCTTCGCCTACCGCCTCAGGAATGAGGACATGCTTCTGGACCATGCCAATGAAAAGCCCCTCAGCGGCTGGGGCGGCTATGGGCGCAACCGCGTCTATGATGCCGAAACCGGCGCCGACAAGGCAGAGACCGATGGCGCCTGGGTCATCGTCATGGGGGTCAAGGGCTGGCTGGGCTATCTGGCGACCTATGGCCTCCTGGGCGGGCCGATCATCGCGCTGGGACTGGCCCGCGGCCTCTCCCCCCCCGGCAAGAGCCTCAACCCCGAGGCCGCCGCGCTCGGCCTCATCCTGGTGGCCAACCTGGTCGACATGATCCCCAATGCCACCATGACCCCCCTGACCTGGCTGATCGCCGGAGCCCTGGCCGGACGCCTGCGCCTGCGCCCGAAACTTGACCCCTCCCAACCGGACGCCACGCAACCCCCCAGCCGCCAAGCCCCCAGCCGCCAAGACCGGGGCAGGGCAGGGCGCGCGCCCCTCTCCCCCGCCCTCTCCCCCGCCCTCTCCCGCAGCCGCGCGCCCCTTGCGGCCCTGGCTCTCTGCCTTGCCCTGCCCCTCCTGGGCCCCCAAGACCTGCGCGCCCAAAACCTTGTCCCCCCCGCCTCCGGCCCTCCCCCCGCCTCCGGCCTCCCCCCCGCCGCGGGCCTTGCCGACCCGACCCTGGCCCTTGGCCTGAACGGAGTGTCCGACTGGTCGACCGCCATGCCCTTCCTTGACCTGATGAAGACCGCGCGCCCCTTCCTCGCCCATTCCCCCGACGCCTGGGAGGCGATGAGCAACCAGGCCCTTGCCGCAGGCGGCTGGCTGGATGCCCAGGGCTGGCCCCGGGCCATCCCCCCCGGCATGACCGCGGTCGGCACGATCTGGGACTGGAACCCGCAGGATGCCGGCGCCGCCGCCTCGCGCGCGGGGGTCTATGTCCTGCGCCACCGGGGCAGGGGGCAATTGCAGCTGAACGCCGCCCTGCAGATCCTGTCGCAAAAACCCGGCGAGATCATCTTTGCCAATCCGACCGGCGGCCAGATGATCCTGAACATCCTGACCACCGATCCCGACCAAAGCGGCGACCATATCCGCGACATCACCCTTGTCCGGCAAGAGTATCAGCCGCTCCATGACCTGGGGCAGGTCTTCGACCCCCGGTGGCGCGCGGTGATCGAGGATGCCCGCGTCCTGCGCTTCAAGGACTGGCTCCAGGTCGATGGCACCACGGGCGACACCTGGGACGGCCAGCGCCTGGCGCGGCTTGACGATGCCAGCTATATGCAACATGGCGTGCCGGTCGACCTCATGACGCGCCTGGCCAATGATGTCGGGGCCGAGCCCTGGTTCTCGATCCCCGCCGGCGCCTCAAAGGCCTGGATCGTCAGCTTCGCCACCCGGGTCCGCGACCAGATGGACCCAAGGCTGAAAATCCATGTCGAATACAGCAACGAGATGTGGAACTGGGCCTTCCCCCAGACCCGATGGATCGAGGCCCAGGCCAGGGCCGCCTGGAACGGCGACGACAAGTCGGATTGGGACAAAGCCGCCTGGCTCGATTACCAGGTCATGCTGGCCACAGGTTCGGCGCAGATCTGGGACCAGGTCTTCGGCGCCGAGGCCAGGGCGCGGCTCGATCATGTTCTCGGCGCCCAGACCGGCAATGCCTGGGCCGCGGCCCGCCTGCTGTCCCCCGTGCTGTGGCGCGCGCGCGACCCCGCGGGCCATGTCGATCCGGCCAGCACCTTCGACAGCCTGGCCGTGACGACCTATTTCGGCGGGGCCACCATGTCGGATGACGCCCTGCGCGCCGATCTTGTGGCCCGCGTCCAGGCCGATCCCCGGGCGGCGGCCGATTGGCTGACCCTGCGGATGCTGGACCCCGATTATCCGCAATCCATCCCCCAGGTCCTGGCCCAACTGGCCGAGATGCAAAGCCTGGCCAAGACCCATGGCCTGGACCTGGTGGCCTATGAGGGCGGCCAGCACCTGCTTCAGTCCTTTGCCGTGACCGGTTTGACCAAGACCGACCAAGAGATCCTGACCCCTTTCTTCGCCGCCTATGCCCATGGGCCGCAGATGGCAGAGCTTTATCGGCGGCTCTGGCAGGGTTGGGCGCAGATATCGGACGGGCCCTTCATGCCGCTGGTCGAGGTGGCCGCCACCTCGAAAACCGGCGCCTGGGGGCTTTACACCCATCTGGGCCAAAGCCATGCCCCCTCCTTCAACGCCCCCGCCCCCAATGCCCCGGCTGCCGATCTTCTGGCCACCAACCCGCTGGCCACCATGCTGACCCGGCTGAACATGACCCAAAAGGCCTGGTTCGGGACAGGCGGCGGGGTGGAGTATCAACAGGGCGTGGTCACGCTCTCTGCGCTCCCCCTGTCGGGCGCCGCTGCGGCCGCTGCTTCCGATCCCTCCTCTGCGGGGCGCGAAACCCTCCTTGGCTCCGACCTTGACACCCTGCTTGGCACCGACTTGGATGATGTCCTGATGGGCGGCACCGGGGCCGAGCGCTTCATTCCCGGCCTTGGCCACGACCTGGTGATCGGAGGCGGGGGCCGCGATGTCCTGATCCTGCAAGGCCAGCCCGCCGATTACCGCCTGACCCCCGACCTGACCCCCGACCTGACCGGCAAGCAGACTGGCGACCTGACTGGCGACCAGACCCCTCAGGGCGCCGTCTTCACCCTTGTGGGGCCAGATCGCACGGAACCCGGGCATACGGAACCTGGGCATACGGGCCCCGGACATACGGACTCTGGCCAGACCATCCGCTTCCGCGACATCGCCCTTCTGGGCTTTGTCGATCCCGGCGGCGAAAATCGCCTTTTGCCGCCCGAAGACCTCTTGGCCCCCCAACCCCCCTTGCCGTGACAGGCGTTCTCCCCTCTTCTCCCGGCCGCCACCCCCCCAAACTGCGGCCCCCCAAACTGCGGCCCCCCAGACTGCCGACCCCCAGACTGCCGACCCCCAGACTGCCACCAAGGACGCCACGTGACCCAATTCGCCAAGGCCTATCTTCTCTTGACCCGCCGCGATCGCAAGCGCGCCTGGGCCGTTGTCGTGATCTCGATCGTCATGGCGCTCTTTGACAGCCTGGGCACGCTGTCGGTCATGCCCTTTCTGGCCGTGCTGGCCAATCCGGGCCTTGTCACCTCGAACCCCTGGCTGTCCGGGCTGCAGGGCCTGACCGGCCTGGATCAGCGCGGGTTTCTGGTCTTTCTGGGCCTTTTGGCCTTTGCGCTTCTGGTCTTTGCGGCTTTGGTGCGCAGCCTTGGCTTCTACTTCGTCAACCGCGTGACCCAGACCCGGACCCAGGCCATCGGCGCCCGTCTGATGGAAACCTATCTGCGCCAGCCCTATGCCTTTTTCCTGCATCACAACAGCGGCGACCTGGCCAAGAACCTGCTCTCCGAGGTCGAGCTTCTGACCACGCTGATCTATCAGCCCATCGCCGCCCTGATCGCGCAGGGCGTGCTTCTGGTGCTGCTGGCCGGGCTCATGGTCGCGGTCAATCCCCTGGTGGCCGCCATCGGTGTCGCGGTGCTGGCGGCCTGTTACGGCACGGTCTATCTGGGCGTGCGGCGCTATCTTGACCGGGCAGGGGCGCAGCAATCGGCGCTGATCCAGACCCGGTTTCGCCTGATCAACGAGGCCATGGGCGGCATCAAGATCACCAAGCTTCTGGGCAACGAGACCCGCTATCGCCAGCGCTTTGCCCAGACCTGCCAGGATTACGCCAGCCTGCGTGCGGCCACGATGAGCCTGGCCACGATCCCGCGCTATGCGATCGAGGCCGTGGCCTTTGGCGGCATCCTGCTGCTGGCGGTGTCGCTGATGCTGACCCATGCGGCGGCGGGCACCGGCCAATCCGAGGCCATGGCCGACATCCTGCCGCTTTTGGGGTTTTACGCCTTTGCAGGCTATCGGCTGATGCCCGCGGTGCAGGGCATCTATCAGGCGCTGTCGCAGCTGCGCTATGGCGCCTCGGCGCTGGACCGCGTGTCCGCCGATCTGGCCCAGGCCGCCCTCCTGCCCCCCCTCCCCGAGACCCAGGCCCCCCCCTTGCCCTTCACCCGCTCCGTGCAGATCCGCGACCTGTCCTTCCGCTATCCGCAGTCCGAAGGCCCCTCGGTCGAGGGCGTCAGCCTGACGATCACGCCCGGTTCCACCCTGGGCATCGTGGGGCCGACGGGGGCGGGCAAGACGACCTTCGTCGACCTTTTGCTGGGGCTTCTGACGCCTGAATCCGGCGCCATCCTGGTCGATGACATCCCGGTCACGCCCCAGACCCTGCGCGGCTGGCAGGCCGATCTGGGCTATGTGCCGCAGGATGTGTTCTTGCTGGATGCTTCGGTGGGGGAAAACATCGCCTTGGGCCTGCCGCGGGACGAAATCGACCCCATCCGCCTGCGTGAGGCGGCGCGGATGGCGCAGATCGCCGACTTCATCGAGACCCGGCTGCCGCAGGGCTTTGACACCGAGGTGGGCGAGCGCGGCGTGCGCCTGTCGGGCGGTCAGCGCCAGCGCATCGGCATCGCCCGCGCGCTCTATCGCAACCCCGGGATCATCGTGTTCGACGAGGCGACCAGCGCGCTGGACAACCTGACCGAACAAGAGGTCGTGCGCGCCATCGCCGCCCTGAGTGCGGCTGCCGAAAGCGCGGGCGGCGCGCCCAAGACCGTGATCCTGATCGCGCATCGGATTTCCACCGTGCAGGCCTGTGACCAGATCCTGGTGCTGGACCAGGGCCGCATGGTGGGCCTGGGCCGCCACGACGACCTGTATCGCGACAATGCCGTCTTCCGCCGCCTGGTCGATGCCCGCGAGACGGGCTGAACAAGATGGGCTGAACACGCGTTGGGCTGGCGCAAGTGCAGGCTGGCGCAAGGGCAGGCTGGGCAAGTGCAGGTTGGGCAAGGGCCCCCCAGGACCTATCCCCATAATCTGATCCCGTGATCTGATCCCGTGATCTGGCCCGGATATTCAACTTGTGACATAATGTTGATTAACCGCCAAACCTGCACCCCCTCAAGCCTCTCGTCACAACCCGCCCCCTTACAACCCGCTCCCTTACAACCCTCTGGCCCCCGGATCGCGGCTGGCTTAGGCTTGCCCCCTGATGACCGCGGCCTTTGCATGACCCTGACCCTGTCCCCCCTGCGCTTTGCCCTGGCTGCCGATCTGCTTCAGGCCCTGCCCGAGCTTGCGGCGGCGCTTTCGGCCCGGCCGCTTCCGGCCGAGAGCGCCGCCGACTTCCTGGCCCGCCTGGCCACAAGCCCCATCCCCGAAGAGGCCCTGACCTTCGCCGCCCAGGCCCTGACCCCAAGGCTTGCGGTCTGGTGGGGGCATGAATGTCTCCTGGCCCGGCCCGAGGTGGTGACGACCGAGGATCGCAGCCTTCTGGCCCTGGCCGCGCGCTGGGTCTCGGCCCAGGACGAGGCCAGCCGCAACGGGGCGCTGTTGCGCGCGCTGCAAAGCCCGCGCGGCCCCGGCGCCTGGGTGGCGCTTGGCGCCGGCTGGGCGGCTCCCGAAGTTGCGGCTCCCGTGACGGCTCCCGTGACGGGCCACATGACGGGCCACATGACGGGTCAGGCGGTGGCGACCGGGGTGCTTCTGGCCCTGGCGCGCATCCCGCAAGAAGACCGCCGCCGCAACCTGGCGCAATGCGTCGTCATGGCCCAAAGCCTGATGGCCCAGACCCCCGGCTAAGTCCCCCGGCCAAATCTTCTGGCCAAATTTTCTGGCCCAGTCCCCCGGCCCAGTCCCTTTGCCAAGTCCCCTTTCCGCCCCCCAAAGGCCCTCCAGCAAGCTCCGGGGGGAAAGGCCTGCGAAAATTCCCCCCCGAAACTCCGGCCTTGCGGGGCGCCCGGGCGGCCCGGCCCCCCTGGCCGCTCTTGCGCCAGGCCCCGCTTGGCCGCAGTAATGGCCCATGCCGGGTCGCAAGACCGCATCGGAAGGGCCAGATCGCAATGTCGGGTCAGTTGAACGTGCCACGTCTGACGCTGCGCATCACCAATATGGCGGGCCTGCCCGAGGGCTTTCCCTTGGCGCATCGGACCGAGGGGCATGGCTTTCAGATCGGGCGCAATCCCGCCATGGCCTGGGTCCTGCCCGATCCTGACAAGCGCATTTCGGGCGAACATCTGCGCGTGCATTACCAGGAGGGCGCCTATTGGCTGCAGGATGTCTCCAAGAACGGCACGACGGTCAATGGCCGTCCGCTGGAGGGGATCCGCCGCCTGACCCATGACGACCTGATCGTCATCGGCCATTACCGCATCCAGGCCGTGCTGGAAGAGAACCCGCCCGATTACGGCTTTGCCCCGCTGCCGGCCCCCCCTCCCGAGCGGGTTCCCGAGTTTAGGCCAGAATTTAGGCCAGAATTTAGACCAGGGTCGGGGCCAGGGTTGGGGCCAGGGTTGGGGCCGGAGTTTCGCCCCGAACCGCGCCCCGAACCGCGCCCCGAACCGCGCCCCGAACCGCGCCCCGAACGCGCTTCCGAACCGCCTCCCCCCGATCAGCGCCTCTTGCAGGCCATGGCCCAAAGCGCCGGGCTGGATCTGCAGGCCCTGGCGGAACAGGACCCCGAGACGCTGGGGGCCGAGATCGGCGCCTGCCTGCGCATTGCCACCGAGGCGATGATCACCCTTCTGGCCGGGCGGGCCTCGACGAAAAAGACCATCCGCAGCCGCAACCGCACCATGATGGCGCCGCGCGGCAACAATCCCCTCAAGGCCAGCCCCGGGGCCGATGTCGCGCTGGAGCAGCTGTTCATCCAGCGCCCGGGCTTTTTCCTGACCGCGCCCGAGGCCTTTCGTCAGGGCTTTGCCGATATCGGCCAGCACCAGACGGCCAGTTACGGCGCCATGCAATCGGCCCTGGCGCGGATGCTGGGCGAACTGGCCCCCGAAACGGTCGAGGCCCGGGCGCAGGGCGGCATCTTCCCCTCGCGCGCGGCCAGGGCCTGGGCGCGCTATACCCGCGACTGGGACGCAAGGACCCTGACCCATGACCAGGGGATGATGGATGTCTTCCTGGCCTATTTCGCCCAGGCCTATGACCGGGCGACAGAAAAGACCCCAGAGAAGACCCCGGATACGGCTTCAGATATGGGGGCCGGGAAAAGTGCCGGGAAGAGTGCCGAGGCGGGTGCGCAGGCTTTCGGGGCACCCGAGCCTGACGCGGGGGGCGAAGATCCGGCAAACGGGTCCCGGAATGGATCTGGGCGTGGATATGGGACAGGCGGAGCGGGAACAGGCGGAGCGGGGACAAATGGGGTGAGCCCCGAACTGGGTCCCGAACTGGGTCCCGAATTGCGCCCCGAATTGGGGCCCGGGTTGGGTGACGACTTCAGCGATATCTTGGGGGAGGAGGAGCCCCGCCCCCATCCCCGCCTCTAGCCCCCAGTCCCCGCCCGCCCCCCGCCCGCCCCCAGTCCCCGCCCCGCCGCTTGCGGGCTCTGGCCCTTCCTCCCTTTCCCGCCCCTCCCTTTCCCCCCGCCCCGCCTCACAACCAAGAGGCTTCCTGCGCTTTGGCCGGTACTCTTTGGACGGGCGGGGGCAAGGCGGGGGCCGTGCGGGGCAAGGCGCTGTGGCTTCTGGGGCGCGCGGCCCCCGCCTTGCCCCGATTTTGCCTTTTTTTGCTTGCCAAAACCGCGTCAGGCCTCATTCTCCATGGTTAATCATGCATGAACTTCCGGGCATTCGGCCGGGAGTACGTGCAATCAAGGTGTTGCAGGAGAGTGATATGATTGATTCCAATGGCGGTTCGGGGCGCGGTCCGGGTTTTGACGGGGCGAAGATGCAGGCAAACCGGGGGGGCCGGGGTGCAAGCGCGGGCAAGCGGGCCCGTCTGGTCCTGGCGACCACAGCCCTGGTTTCGATCCTGCCGCAGATCTCTTTCTCGGCCGATCTGTATTGGGGCGGCGGCGGCGGTCAAAGCTGGCTCTTGCCGGGCAGCTGGCTGACCGGATCGTCGGCCGGTCCTGCGGCGGGCGTATTCCCCGTGGCGGGCGACACTGTCTTCATCGAGAACCAGACCCTGAACCCGACCCGCGTCACCAGCGGGACCGCGGCGGTGGCCGACAGCGTGCTGATCAGCGGCACGGGCCAGCTGACTGTGGCGCTGAATGGCGGGCTGACGGTTTCGGGCGGGATCACCGTCGATGCCGGCCTTCTGGCGCTGGAAAACGGCACGATCACGGCCGATGTCACCAACAATGCGGCTTTCGAGGCCCGCGGCACGCTGACCGGCGATGTCACCAACACGGCGACCGGCACGATGACGCTGACGGCGGCGCTGACCGGGGTGGGCACGCTGACCAATGCGGGCATCCTGACCGATGATGGCCTCGGGGCCAACTCTGTCACGGCGGCGGATTACATCCAGACTGACGGCACCTTGTCGACCACGGTCAATGTCACCGGCACGGCCAGCCTTTCGGGCGGCACGATCGACGCCGCGGGGATCATCGACGGCGGCACGGCGGCCACGACCACGGTGTCGGGCTCGA
This sequence comes from Stagnihabitans lacustris, assembly GCF_025950525.1. Taxonomy (GTDB): domain Bacteria; phylum Pseudomonadota; class Alphaproteobacteria; order Rhodobacterales; family Rhodobacteraceae; genus Stagnihabitans. The sequence continues at coordinate 43,090 of NZ_JAPDGS010000014.1, forward strand.
CCGTCAACGAGGGCACGATCAGCGGCATGGCGGCGGTGACGCTGACGGGCGGCACCTTCTCGGGCGGGGGGACCACGGATACGGTCGATTATGCCCAAAGCGGCGGCATCCTGGCCACCACGGTCAATGTCACCGGCGGCGCGACGCTGTCGGGCGGGTCGATGGGCCCGACCGGCACGCTGGATGGCGGCGGCACGGCCACGGCCACGGTCAGCGCCAACTTTGCCAATGACGGCACGATCCAGGGCCTGGATGCGCTGACGCTGTCGGGCGGCACGCTGTCGGGCGCGGGCACGACGGCGACGGTGGATTACGCCCAAAGCGGGGGCACCCTGTCGACCACGGTCACGGCCACCGGGGCTTCGACCCTGACGGGCGGCACGATCGGCGCCACCGGCGTGCTGGATGGGTCCGGCACCGGAGCGGCCACGGTCAGCGCGTCTTATGCCAATGACGGCACGATCCAGGGCCTGGCCTCGCTGACGCTGTCGGGCGGCACGCTGTCGGGCGCGGGCACGGCGGATACGGTGGCCTATACGCAATCGGGCGGCACCCTGTCGACCGACGTCACGGCCACCGGGACCATTGCGCTGTCGGGCGGCACGATTGCGGCCGCAGGCGTGCTGAATGGGTCCGGCACCGGAGCGGCCACGGTCAGCGCGTCTTATGCAAATGACGGCACGATCCAGGGCCTGGCATCTTTGACCCTGTCAGGTGGCACGCTGTCGGGCGCGGGCACGGCCGAGACGGTCACCTATACGCAAAGCAATGGCACGCTGTCATCCGAGGTCACGGCCTCGACCAGTTCCAGCCTGACCGGCGGCACGATTGGCGCCGCGGGCGTCTTGAACGGCGGGGTCGTCACGGTGGGCGGCGCTGTCACCAACAATGGCGAGATCGCCGGCACCAGCGTGACCATCACCAATGGCAATACCCTGACCAACGGCGGCGTGATCACCACGGGCGTCACGGTCAATGCGGGGGGCACGCTGACCACGACCGGGACCACCTCGATCGGCATCGTCAACAATGGCACGGTGAACGCGTCCGGCACGATCAGCGGCGACAACACGAACAACGCCACTTTCACCCTGACGGGCGCCGCCACGGCCAATGACAGCTTTACCAACACCGCCGGCGCCACGCTGAACACCGCGACCTTCGCCCTGACCGGCGTGCAGGGCCTGAGCAATGCCGGCACGATTTCCGGCACCGGATCGGTCGGCACCACGACCTATACCCAGACCGGGGCGGCATCGTCGCTGGCGGCCACGGTCACGGCCTCGACCGGTTCGACCCTGTCGGGCGGTTCGGTTTCGGGCACGCTGAACGGGGCGGGCATCACCTCGAATGGCGCGGTCACGGTGACAAGCACCGGCACGCTGGGCGGATCGGGCCTGACGGTGGCCGGGGGCAGCACCCTGACCAACAACGGCACAATCACCGCGGGCACCACGGTGAATGGGACGCTGAGCCTTGGCGCGGGCAGCAGCACCGCAGCGGTGGTCAACAATGGCACCGTCACCCTGACGGGGGCCGGCGCTTCGACGGGCAGCTTCGTCAACACGGCCACGCTGAACACCGGCACCTTCGCCCTGACCGGGGTGCAGGGCCTGACCAACAGCGGCACGATTTCGGGCACCGGGTCGGTCGGCACCACGACCTATACCCAGACTGGCGCGGGATCGCTGGCCGCCACGGTCACGGCCTCGGGCGCCTCGACGCTGTCGGGCGGCACGATCACGGGCACGCTGAACGGGGCTGCGGTGACGGTGGATGGCGCAGTCACCAACTCGGGCACGATCACGGCCACCGGCCTGACGCTGACGGGGGCGACGCTGTCGGGGGCGGGCACGGCCACGGCCACGACCTTTACCCAGACCGGCGGTTCCCTGGCCAGCACGGTCACGGCCTCGGGCGCCAGCACGATCTCGGGCGGCGGCGCGATTGCCGCCGCAGGCACGCTGAACGGCGCAGGCAGCGGCACGCTGGCGCTGGCTTCGGGCCTGGCCAATGCCGGCACGATCACCAACATGGCCTCGCTGACGCTGTCGGGCGGCAGCCTGTCGGGCGCGGGGACCAATTCGGTCGTCTCGTATATCCAAAGCGCGGGCAGCCTGGATGCCGCGGTCACGGCCTCGGGGGTCTCGACGATCACCGGCGGCATCATCGGGGCGGGCGGGGCGCTGAACGGCACCACGAACAACCTGTCGGGCGCCATCGTCAACAACGGCACGCTGGGCGGGACGACCACCCTGGCCTCGGGGACGCTGACGCTGGCTTCGGGCAGCACGACCACGGGGACGCTGATCAACAACGCCGAACTGATCGCCCTGGGCGATGTCGATATCGCGGCCAATGTCACCAGCAACGCAGGCGCCTTCAACCTGTCGGACGGCGGCAAGCTGACGATGAACAGCCTGACGCTGAACGGGCAATCGACCTTCACCATGGCCAATATGGCGCAAAGCCCGGTCGAGGTCGGCACCCTGGCCGGCACCGGCACCGTGGCCTTCAACCTGCTGGGCGACTTCTCGGGCCAGGCCATCGGCATCGGCAACAAAGAGGTGCTGATGATCGCGGGCTCGGGCATGGCGGCGGACAAGTTCGTCACCGGCACCATCGCCAGCGGCGCCCAGGTCCGGCTGTATCAGGCCGATGCCGGGACCGGAGAGCTTTACACCTATCTGGCGCCCAACCCCGCCATCGGCGGCCTGGCCGCCAACCTGACCCTGACCGAACAGCTGCTGTCCTCGCTGATCAACCGTCCGGTCAGCCCCTTCAGCCTTGTGGCCGATACATCGACCGGCGAGGCCTGCCGCAAGGCGGGCTATGGCCGCGCGGTCTATGGCACGGCCACGGTCGAGGGCGATGTGAACGCCGGCGGCCTTGGGAACAAGGTCGAGGGCGATTACATCTCGGCCCAGGTCAGCGGCGACTATGGCTGCTATGACGGGCGCTTTGGCGGCTGGTCGGCGGTTCTGGGCGTGACGGCCGGCCTGAACCAGGGCCAGACCGAACAGCAGGAATTCTCGATCGACGGCTTTGGCAACAACGTGGCCGCCCTGGGCACCTTGAACACCGACTTCAGCCAGACCTATGCCGGGGTCTATGTCTCGGGCCGCAAGGGTCAGCTCTCGGCCGACGTGCAATTGCGCTATGCCGATGCCGATTACGACTTCTCGGAATCGACCCCGGCGATCTTTGCCGCGGGCGCCGACAAGTCGATGTCCAGCCAGTCGCTGAGCCTGAACACCCGCCTGCAGTATTCGATCAAGCTGGAGAACAACTGGAACATCACCCCCAGCGGTGGCTTCAGCCTGACCCGCGTGACGGGCGATACCCTGGTGTTTGACGCCAACAACCAGCTGGAGACCGGCGATTACGACTCTGCCGTGCTGTTTGGTGGGGCCACGATCACCAAGGCCCTGCCCGTCACCGCCAGTGGCGCAGGCCAGGCCGTGTCGCTGGCCGCCAACTACTACAAGGACTTCCAGGGCGAGCGCACCTCGACCTTCACGTCGAATGGCAGCTCGACCACGATCGACTCGCCCAGCCTGGGCGCCTTCGGCGAGGTCTCGATCGGCTATACGATGACCAAGAACGTCGGCCAGATGTTTGGCAAGGACGCGCTGATGTTCCTGAAGTTCGAGGGCAGCGTGCGGTCGGGCGAAAGCGTCCCCGAAGCCTCAAGCGTCACGGCCCAGGTCCGCATCGTCTTTTGATCCCGTCCCGCGGCGCGCCCCCCGGGTGCGCCGCGGGATATCCGCGACCTGTGGCGCGCGCCTTGCGGTGCGGGCCCAAGGGAAGACCCTGCCATGACCCCGCCCTTTCCGATCCTCTCTGCGGCCATGACGCATCGCGGCATGGTGCGCGACCATAACGAGGACAGTATCCTGGCCCTGCCAGACGCCGGGGTCTGGATCGTGGCCGATGGCATGGGCGGGCATGAGGCGGGCGAAGTGGCATCGGGCATGATCACCGCCGCCGCAGCCACGTTGGGCCAGCCCACCTCGGCGCCCGATATGCTGGCGCGGCTGATCGACCGGATCGAGGTGGCGCATCGCAACATCCGCGACCATTCGATCAAGCTGGGCGGCGCCACGATCGGATCGACCGTGGTGGCGCTTTTGTGCCATGACGCGCAATTTGCCGTGGTCTGGGCGGGCGACAGCCGGGCCTATCTGTTGCGCGATGGCCAGTTGCATCAGCTGTCCAAGGACCACACCGAGGCGCAAGAGCTTTTGTCCCAAGGCATATTGACCCCCGAACAGGCCCGCGCCTGGCCGCGGCGCAATGTGATCACCCGGGCGGTCGGCGTCTTTGACCATGCCAATCCCGATACGGTGACGGGTCAGGCGCAGTCGGGCGATGTTTTCTTGCTGTGTTCGGACGGGCTGACCGAACATCTGCTGGGCCCCGATATCGCCGCCATGATGGCCCTGCCCGATCCCCATGCCACCTGCGAGGATCTGATCAATCTGACCCTTGCGCGCGGCGCCAAGGATAATGTCTCTGTCATTGTCGTGCGTTGTGGGCCAAAACCTGTGGGCAGCCGGCCCGTGACGCCGGACGACGACAAGACGGTCCCGAATCTGGGGGCAAAGGCAGGAATGACACGTGACTGACCAAGGCGCCGGACCCGATCCCACGACGCTCTCCAGCGGCGCCAAGATCATTGGCGGCGCCTATGAGGTCGAACGCCTGATCAAGGCCGGCGGCATGGGCGAGGTCTACCGCGGCCGCAACGTCCAGACCGGGCGCAATGTGGCGATCAAGATCATCCTGGCCAGCCTCGCCCGGAACGAGACCTATATGGCCCTCTTCGAGCGTGAGGCGCTGATCCTGGAGGAACTGGCCCACGAAGCCATCGTCCGCTATCAGCTTTACGCCGTCGACCAGACCACCGGGCGCCCCTGTCTGGTCATGCAATTCGTCCCCGGGCCCTCGCTGAAGGAACGCATGGAACAGGGGCCGATGACGGCGGGCGACATCCGGCTTCTGACCAAGCGCCTGGCCTCGGGGTTGGCGGCCGCGCACAACCACGATTACAAGGTCTATCACCGCGACCTGTCGCCCGACAACGTCATCCTTGAGGATGGCCGCGTCGAAAAGGCCAAGCTGATCGACTTTGGCATCGCCAAGGGTGGCGCGCAAAGTGCGGAAAAATCCATGCTGGCCGGTCAGATCGCCGGCAAGTTCAGCTATATGGCACCCGAGCAGCTGGGGCTTTTTGGCGACGAGATCGACGCGCGCACCGATATTTACTCGCTGGGGCTGATCATCCTTGGGCTGTTCCGCGGCAAGGCCGTGGACATGGGCAAGAACATCGGCGAGGCGGTGATGCGCCGCCAAAGCGTGCCGGATATTTCGGCCGTTTCCCCCGAGCTGCAGCCGCTGTTGCACTCCATGCTCAGCCCGCAGCCCGCCGACCGGCCCTTGAACATGGAAGCGGTTCTGCGGCTGTTGGACGAGGCCAAGCCCGTGCTGCCCCGCCCGATCGAGGCCTTTGACGCCGGTCCCACCGTCCTGACCCCGCGCCCCGAGGTCCTGCCGGGCCCCGAGTCTGTTCCCCCGGCCGAGCCGACCCCGCCTCTGGTGGCCGCTGCTATATCCCCCGCCGTGTCCCCCTCTGTGCCGGTCGAGGTGACGCCGCCTCCCGCAAGGGAGCCCACCCCGCCTCCCGTGACCCCGCTTCCTGTGACGCCGCTTCCTGAAGCCGAGGCCTTCGACCTTGAGGCGACGGTGATCAAGCGTCCCCCGGTCAAGGCGCCCGTCAGTGCGCCTGCCGCCCCTGTTCAGGCCGAGCCGGACCCCGCAGAGGACCCCGCCGAGGACAGTGACGGCCGCACCGTCGTGGGCCTGCAAAAGCCGCAATCCGCACCCCAATCCGGGCCGCCCGCGAGAGCCGAAAAGGCCGTCACAGAGCCTGTTTCTGCGCCTGTTTCTGCACCTGTTTCCCCGGCTCCCGAACCCCTCGGTCTGGGCGATCTTGACGATCTCTTGCCGCCCGCAAAGCCTGCCTCGCCCCAGAAATCTGCACCCCAAAAATCCGAGACCCAGAAATCCGGCGCCTTGGTGCCGCTTTTGGCTTTGGGCGTCGTGGCGGTGCTGGGCGGGGGCGGGGCCTATATGTTCCTTGGCGGCCCGCCTACGCAATCCGAACCCACCCAAACCGAACCCACCCAAACTGCGGCAAGCGAACCCGTCAAAGCCCCCGAACCCGCCGCACCCGCCCAACCAGAGCCTGCACCCGCCCCAGAAGTGGTTCCCGAAGTGGTTCCCGAACCTGTGGCTCCAGAGCCCGCCCCCGAACCCACTCAACCCGAACCCGCTCAACCCGAACCCGCGCCTGAACCCACGCCCAGCCCGGCCGAGATCCGCACCGCGGTTCTCTCTCAGCTGACCCCGCTGCGCGAGAGCCTGTTGGGCAGTTGCAGCTTTCTGCGGCTGGAGGGGTCCGATACCGCCCTGGTCCTGCAAGGTGTCGGCGCCAATGCGCAAGCGGCGCTGGACGGCATCACCCCGCCTCAGGGCGCAAGCCTGACCCGTCAGGCCCAGGGCTTTGCGCCCAATGATGCCTTTTGCGGTGCGGTCGAACTGGCCAACCTGCGTGATGCGCCGGGCGCAACGGCGCCGGTCCAGATGGAGGTTACGGGGTTGGAAGGAGCGGGGTTGGAGGTTACAGGTCAGCAGGGCGAGACCCTGAAATCAGGCTCTGAGATGGCCATTCGCCTGGCCGGCGCCGATGCCCATGCGCGGCTTTACCTGATCGGGGCCGAGACCGGGCGCATCACGCCCCTGCCCCTGTCGGAGGGGCGTGCGACGCTGCGGCTGGAGGTCTCGGGCGATCCCGCCTCCGAGATGCTGTTGGCGCTGTCGCCCGGGGTCGCCTTGCCCGAGCTGGAGGCGCTGGTGGATGGCCATTCCGCGGATGGCGCCCTGCGGCTGATCGCCCATGCGCTGCAAAAGGCCGGGGCAGAGGCCTCGATCGACCTTCTGCCCTTTACGGTGGAATAGGGCTTTGCGCCGCAACAGGGCCTGTTTCAGACCCTTTTACTGAACCTCGAAGCCCAGGCCCGGGCCGGCGGTGATGCTGGGGGCAGCCTCGCAGGCGGCGGCGTCGCCCGCGTCCTTGGTCGTGCAATCGCCGGGCGGGCCGGGATTGACCGTCACGGCCGAGATTTCCTCGCAATCCAGACCCGCAAGCTGGAATTGCACCGTGCTTTTCGCCCCGCCCAGGATCTCGGCAAAGCCCAGGCGGTAAAAGCCCGCGATCTTCTTGTCCTTGTCATAGACCGAGGCATCCAGGTGAAAGGCGGCGAAATCCGCCTTGGTCTGGTTGTCCAGCACGAACAGCAGCGCACAGGCGCCATCGGCCGGCAGGGTGGTGTTCAGCTCGATGCCAAGCCCCTTGTCCTGGGCCAGGGCCGCGCCCGAAAGGGCCATCAGGCCCGCCGCCGCCGCCATTGCCGCCTTCACGATCGCATTTGTCTTCTGGCCGAACATTCCGGGCCTCCCTGTCAATTCCTGGATCAAATCCTGCGCCCCACTCTAGCGGAGCCGGACGGATTTGCGCGAGAGGATTTTCACGGGGCGCGGCAAAGCCTGATCGGGGGGCCATCTGCGGTCGATCTTGGCCGATCTTGGCCGGCAAAGCTGATATGGGGGCCCATATCCGACCCCATATCCGACCCCATATCCGACATTGCCCCGCGCGGGCTTTCGGGGCACTATTGGCACCGGATCGCCGGGCCAAAGACCGCAAGCCCATGGCCGCGCTGGAGTGTCACGAGATGAGCCTTTCCAAATCCCGCCCGATGATCTCCGGTTTGCCCGTCTCACAATCTGGCGCGCAATCTGTATCACAATCTGTGGCCCTCCCCCACCTGACGCTCTCCCGCCTGACGCCGCAGGCCATGATGGCAGGTCTGGCGCTGATGGCGCTGTGGCCGGCGGGGCAATTGGCGGCCGAGGTCAGCCGTGATTTCCTGGACTACCTGCGCAATCCCGGCCCCGCGCCAGAGCTGCACTTCGCGGCCCCCGACCGCGTCGCCGTCAATGGCGTGAAGGCCCCCGCCCTGCCAGAAGCTGCCCAGCCCGAGAGTGTGGTGGCCGCCGCAGCGCCGACACCCGAACCCGCACCTGAACCCGCCCCGGCGCCCGAAGCCCTGCCGCTTGCCGCGGTTCCCGCCCCGCCCTTGGCCTCTGTCCCTGCGGCGGCCCTGGGGATGGCGCCCGCCCCCGCCCTGGTGGACAAGGCCCCCGATGCCGCCCTGGCCGCCCAGCCCCCCGCAGCCCTGGCGGACAAAGCCCCCCTGGTGCTGGCGGCCCTGCCCCCCGCCACGCTAGGGGCCCTGCCCCCGGTGACGCTGCAAGGCCAGCCCGTCGTCGTCCCCGAGCCCGGCTCGCCCGAGGCGCTGTTCGGCCCGACCCCCCAGGGCAAGGACCTGGTCCGCGCCGTCCAGCAACTGCTGAAGGATCAGAACTGCTATTCCGGCGCGGTGGATGGCGGGTTTGGCGCGGGCTCTGTCGGATCGCTGAACCTGTTTTACGACGCCAATCCGGCGCTGGCCCGCGAAGGCGATGCCACCGAAGCCGCCTGGCGCGCGCTTCAGGGCGAGGCGCTGAGCCCCTGCAAGGCGCCCTATGCCAAGCCCAAACCCGATCCCAAACCCGCGGCCCAGGCCTCGAACAAACCGGCCTCGAACAAACCGGCCGCCAGCACCAAGCCCGCCGCGGCGCCCAAACCGGCCCCCGCGGCGCCCAAGCCGGCGGCCACCTCGATGAGCAACCTGGCGGCAGAAGCGAACTGAGGCGCGAGTTGGGTGGGCGCCAGCCCCGCCCCCAAGCAGGGCGCGCGCGAATTTCGCAACCCAAACCGGCGCTTGACCCCCCGTCCCCGCCCCCCCATCATGGGCAAGGCTCCCCCGACCGGGGTGAAGTGCCCCAGCATGCGCCGACCATGATGGCGGGCGGAGATGGCGGGCGGAAAGGATATGCGATGATCACGCCGGTTCTTCTGTGTGGCGGCTCTGGCACGAGGCTTTGGCCGCTGTCGCGCAAGAGCTATCCCAAGCAATTCGTCGCCCTGACCGGGGCCGAAAGCCTGTTCGTCCAATCGGCGCGCCGGCTGTCGGGGCCGGGGTTCGCCCCTCCCCTGACGATCACCGGGTCGGATTTCCGCTTTATCGTCACCGAACAGCTGCAGGCCGCAGGCATTGATCCCGGCCCGATCCTGATCGAGCCCCGGGGCCGCAACACCGCCCCCGCGGTCCTGGCCGCCGCCCTTTGGGCCGAGGCCCAGGACCCCGAGACCCTGCTTCTGATCGCGCCCTCGGATCATGCCATCCCCGATCCCCAGGCCTTTCGCGCCGCGGTGGACCGCGGGGTGCCGGCCGCCCGCGCGGGCCAGATCGTGACCTTTGGCATCGCCCCCACCCATGCCGAAACCGGCTATGGCTGGCTGGAGCTGGCGGCCCCCCCGGGTGCGGCCGCCGTGCCCCTGACGCGCTTCGTCGAAAAGCCCCAGGCGCCCCAGGCCGAAGCGATGCTGGCCGCCGGCAATTTCCTGTGGAATGCGGGGATCTTCCTGTTCACCGCGCAGACCATGGTCGCAGCCTTTCAGACCCATGCGCCGGACTTCCTGGCCCCGGTCCGTGCCGCCCTGGCCGAGGCGAAATCCGACCTGGGTTTCCTGCGCCTTGACCCCGAGGCCTGGGCCCGCGCGCCGGAAAAGTCGGTCGATTATGCGGTGATGGAAAAGGCCGAAAACCTCTCTGTGGTGGCCTTCTCAGACGGGTGGAGCGATCTTGGCGGCTGGGATGCCGTGGGCCGCGAGATGGGCACCGATGCCCGCGGCGTGGCGCAATCGGGGGCGGTGACGGCGATCGACTGTCAGGACACGATCTTGCGGTCCGATTCCGAGGGGCTGGAGCTGGTGGGGATCGGCCTGTCCAACATCATCGCCGTGGCCATGAATGACGGGGTGCTGATTGCCGATGCCTCCCGCGCGCAGGATGTGAAGCTGGCCGTCGAGGCCCTGCGCAAAAAGGGCGCCAAACAGGCCGAAAGCTTTGCCCGCGATCACCGCCCTTGGGGGCACTATGAGACGCTGGCGCTGCATGACCGGTTTCAGGTCAAGCGGATCGTGGTGAAACCCGGCGCGGCGCTGTCGTTGCAAAGCCATCACCACCGGTCGGAACACTGGATCGTCGTCTCGGGCACGGCGCGGGTGACGATTGATGACGCGGTCCATCTGATGACGGAAAACCAGTCGGTCTATATCCCCTTGGGCGCGCGTCACCGGATGGAGAACCCGGGCAAGATCCCCATGGTCCTGATCGAGGTCCAGACCGGCGCCTATCTGGGCGAGGACGACATCATCCGGTTCGAGGATGTCTATGCCCGCGGGCAGGGCGCCAAGGGCTGAGAGGCGAAAGGGTAAGGGGCTGATGACACCGAAGTTTGGAACAAGTGGGTTGCGCGGTCTGGTGCGCGACCTGACGCCGGATCTGATCGCCGATTACACAAGGGCGTTTTTGGCTATTACAGAGACTGTTTCGGGGCCAACTCTGGGGCCAACTCTGGGGCCAATTTCGGGGGGCGGCGGGCCGCTTTACCTGGGCCGCGACCTGCGCGAAAGCTCTCCGGCGCTGGCGCTTGTGGTGTCACGGACCGCGCGAGAGGCCGGGGTTGATGTCGTCGATTGCGGCGCTGTGCCCACCCCGGCCCTGGCCTTGGCGGCGCAGGGGCATCGGGCCATCATGGTCACGGGCAGCCATATCCCCGCCGACCGCAACGGGCTTAAATTCTACACCGCGGCGGGCGAGATCACCAAATCCGAGGAGTTGGCGATTATCGAGGCCCTGGGCCAAATGCCCAACCAGACGCCCAATCAGACGGCCCACCCGCAAAAGGCCGGCACAGAGACGCATATCGACGCGGCCACCCCCTATGGCGCGCGCTATCTGCAGGCCTTTGGCCCTGCGCTGGAGGGGGCGCGCATCGGGCTTTGGGCCCATTCCTCGGTCGGGCGCGATCTTTTGGCGCAAACCCTGGGCGCGCTGGGGGCCAGGGTCACGGAACTGGGTCGGTCAGAGCATTTCATCCCCGTCGACACCGAAGCCGTCGATGAGGCCACCCGTCACCAACTTGGCCTTTGGGCCGCGTCACAAGGCCCGGATGCCGCGCCTTTCGACGCGCTCGTCTCTTTGGATGGCGATGCCGACCGGCCCTTGATGACCGACCAAAGGGGCCGCCTGATCCCCGGGGACATCCTGGGCCAGATCACCGCCGCAAGCCTTGGCGCCGATCTTGTCGTCACGCCGATTTCGTCGAATTCCGGCGCCGATGACCTGTTTGACACCAGGCGCACCCGGATTGGCTCGCCCTATGTCATTGCGGGTATGGCGGCGGAAACCGGCGCTGTGGTCGGCTATGAGGCCAATGGCGGCTTTCTTCTGGGCTTTGCGGCGCAGAATGGCCGCCTGTCCGCGCTGATGACGCGGGACGCCTTTTTGCCGATCATCGCGACCCTGGCGGCGGCGCGGACAGGGGGCGGCTTTGACCTGGCCGCCCGCGTGGCACAAGAGCCCGCGCGCTTTACCGCCAGCGACCGGATCGAACATATCCCCAGCGCCCGGGCCCAGGCCTTTCTGGGCGCGCTTGTGTCGGATGAACTGGCCCGCGTGGCCCTGCTGGAGGCGCTGTCCCTGCCAAGCGGACACATGATCGACACGACCGACGGTTTGCGCATGACGGTGTCGGGCGGCCGGGTCCTGCATCTGCGCCCCTCGGGCAATGCGCCGGAGTTCCGGCTTTACACCGAGGCGGCAAGCCCCGAGGCGGCCCAGGCGCTTTTGACCCGGGCCCGGGCGCTGATCGCGGCGGAATTGGCGGGCTAGGGGCGGGAGGTTTTGCGCGGAATTTTTGGGCGGAATTTCTGCACGGAATTTTTGGGCGAAAACCCCTTGGACGACAGGGTTTGCCCCGAAATCCATGGACGGCCCGAAACCTATGGACGGCCCCAAACCTTTGGGTGGCCCGAAACCTGTGGAAGGATTGACTCGGTTCGCAATTGCGCCAAACTGTTGGCTTCAGTCATTGGTGGAGTTGATTTCATGAAACTTCTGTCGCTTTCGATCCTGGCACTTGCCCTGGCGGCCCAAACCGCAGCGGCCGCACCGGTGCAATGGACCACGGGGTCCGGTGGCAATGGCCATTGGTATGAATTGGTCACAGAGCTCAGCACCTGGGTCAATGCCCGGACCTCTGCGGCGGCGCGGACCCATGCCGGGGTCAATGGCTATCTGGCCACGATCACCTCGGCGGCCGAACAGGCCTTTTTGAACACCGCGGTCAATCCGACTTCGGTCGCGGCCTGGCTGGGCGGGTCGGATCTGGCGCAGGAAGGCACCTGGCTTTGGGTGACGGAACCCGGCGGGCCGATCCCGGTCATCTATGCGAATTGGGCCACGGCAGAGCCGAACAACCAGATCGACACCTTTGGCTCGGACGAGGATTACCTTCAGGGCTGGCGCTTTGAAGTGACCAAGTGGAACGACAATCCCTCGGCCTATCCCTATGCCTATGTGGTGGAATATACCCCCGCCACGGTTCCGGTTCCGGCCGCCCTGCCCCTGCTGGGCGCGGGCATCGCAAGCCTGGTGGCCCTGCGCCGCCGCAAGAAGGCCTGAGGCGCGACGGGCTGAACGCAAAGGCCTGATCTGCGGGGCCTTCGGAAGCCGTCCCTTGGGGGGCGGCTTTTTTTGGGGCGGCTTTCTCCATCGCGGCACCAAAAGCGGAAAAACGGGTCGATTGCACCTGTCAGGCGCAGCGGAAGACGCCCTTTGATTGACTCGAATCGCATTCGGTTCAAAGTGGAGGCTTCAGTATTTTTGGAGTGTGTTTGATGAAACTTCTGTCGCTTTCTGCCCTGGCACTTGCCCTGGCGGCCCAAACCGCAGCGGCCGCACCGGTGCAATGGACCACGGGGTCCGGTGGCAATGGCCATTGGTATGAATTGGTCACGGAGTTGAGCACCTGGGTCAATGCCCGGACCTCTGCGGCGGCGCGGACCCATGCCGGGGTCAATGGCTATCTGGCCACGATCACCTCGGCGGCCGAACAGGCCTTTTTGAACACCGCGGTCAATCCGACTTCGGTCGCGGCCTGGTTGGGCGGGTCGGATCTGGCGCAGGAAGGCACCTGGCTTTGGGTGACGGAACCCGGCGGGCCGATCCCGGTCATCTATGCGAATTGGGCCACGGCAGAGCCGAACAACCAGATCGACACCTTTGGCTCGGACGAGGATTACCTTCAGGGCTGGCGCTTTGAAGTGACCAAGTGGAACGACAATCCCTCGGCCTATCCCTATGCCTATGTGGTGGAATATACCCCCGCCACGGTTCCGGTTCCGGCCGCCCTGCCCCTGCTGGGCGCGGGCATCGCAAGCCTGGTGGCCCTGCGCCGCCGCAAGAAGGCCTGAGG
>NZ_JAPDGS010000015.1 GCF_025950525.1 Stagnihabitans lacustris
TAGTGGTGCCCAGAGCCGGAATCGAACCAGCGACACGCGGATTTTCAATCCCGAAGAATTTCCTTTGATTTCCAAAGCCCCCGGTGAAAACCTTAACGGGACGTATGGGGAACAATGAGCGAAAGGTGGAAACCGGAAAATGGCCGATCGGCTGGCCCCGGAAGCCCGATCCAGGCTTATGTCCCGGGTCCGCGGTAAGGACACCGGGCCGGAACTGGCCGTCCGGCGTGCGGCCCATGCCGCCGGGTTCCGGTTCCGGTTGCACCGCCGCGATTTGCCAGGAACGCCCGACCTGGTCTTCCCCAGGTTCAAGGCCGCGATCTTCGTTCATGGGTGCTTCTGGCACGGTCACGGCTGCAAGAAGGGGCGATTGCCCAAGTCCCGCGAGGATTACTGGGTGCCGAAGATCGCGGCCAACCGGGCCCGGGACGCGGTCAAGCAGGCGCAACTTGAAAGGGCCGGGTGGCGCGTCCTGACGATCTGGCAATGCGAAATCGGCGCGCCCGACGCCCTGGCCGCCAGGATCGCCGGATTCCTCAAGGGCGATTTTTGCGATCGACAAGGCGGGGGCGATCCGCTAGGGTGACGCGGAATCTGTGGAAGGAACGCCCCGACATGAGACCTATCGGAATCGACCTGTTTGCCGGAGCCGGTGGCTTGAGCCTCGGTTTCGAACAGGCTGGATTCGACGTCGCGGCGGCGGTCGAAATCGACCCGGTCCATTGCGCGGCCCACAAATTCAACTTTCCCCGGACGGCCGTGATCGCGAAGTCGGTCGAACACCTTTCGGGCGGGGAAATCCGCCTGGCCGCCGGGATCGGCAACCGGCCCGTCGATTGCGTCTTCGGCGGCGCCCCGTGCCAGGGCTTTTCGCTGATCGGTCATAGAGTTCTGGACGATCCCCGGAACCGCCTTGTTCTGGAATTCGTCCGCATCGTCTCCGAATTGGACGCACGGACCTTCGTTTTCGAAAACGTGAAGGGGCTGACGGTCGGAACCCACAAGCAGTTCCTGCACGAACTGGTCGCGGCCTTTGCGGCGAAGGGTTACGAGGTCCGGTTGCCCTGGCAGGTCTTGAACGCCGGGAATTTCGGGACGCCCCAATCGCGGGAGAGGTTGATCCTCTTCGGCGCGAAGAAGGGAGTCGCTTTGCCGGATTATCCGGCGGCGGCGAGCAAGATCGCGGGGAAGAAGGGGGCGGCCGATTTGCCTCTCGGGCCGACCTGCGCCGAAGCCTTGGACGATCTGCCCGACGCAGAAGCCTTTTCTTCGCTTCTCCATGGCGATGCGGTCAAGACCGCCGCCTTCGGCGCGCCGTCCGCCTATGCCGCCGAAATGCGCTGCCTGACCAACGAGGCGTGGCACTTCTCCCACCCGAGGATCTGGAACCCGGGCGTCTTGACGTCCAGCGCCAGGACCGACCATTCCGATATTTCCCGTCGGCGCTTCGCCGAGACCGAAGCGGGCGACGTCGAACCGATTAGCCGCTTGTTCAAGCTGCCGCCAGGCGGCGTGTCGAACACCCTTCGCGCCGGGACCGACGGGGCCCGGGGCGCGTTCACCAGCCCCCGCCCGATCCATTACCGCTACGACCGCTGCGTAACGGTCCGCGAAATGGCCAGGCTTCACGGCTTCCCCGACTGGTTCCGGTTCAATGCCACCAAGTGGCACGGGGCACGCCAGATCGGGAATTCGGTGCCGCCGCCGCTGGCCCGGGCGGTCGCGCTGCAGGTCATGGCCGCCCTCGGCGTCCTGCCGACCCGTCCGGCCGAAGCGATCCCGCTGGGCGATCCCGCGTTGCTGAACATGGACGTTTCGACGGCGGCGGCCCATTTCGGGATCGCCGCGCCGAAGACGAGCCGCGACCGCAAGAGCGGCGCGAAGAAGAGGAAGCAGGCCGATATCGAGGCCGAAAGGATCGCAGCGCGTGTTGCCTATGGCTAATTCGAACCGATACCAGGCCCTTATTTCCAAGATATTTTTCGACCGCTACCAGCCCGGGGCGACGGCGTTCGAATTCGAACGCGAGGCCATGGAGCACGTAGCCCAGGAATTGCAGATTAAGCTGCCGAAGAACCTTGGCGACGTGATTTATTCGGTCCGGTTCAGGACGTCGCTGCCGGAAGACGTCTTGGCGACCCAGCCCCCGGGGATGGAATGGATCATCGAAGGGGCAGGGCGGGCGACCTATCGGTTCAAGCTGGTGCGGATCAACCGCATCGTGCCCCGGGCGGATATGGCGCGGGTTTCGATCCCCGACTCGACGCCGGAAATCATCCGGGCCTATGCCCTGGACGACGAGCAGGCGCTTCTTGCCATCGTCCGGTATAACCGCCTGATCGACACCTTCCTCGGGCTGACGACCTACAGTTTGCAGAACCATCTTCGAACGACGGTCAAGGGGATCGGGCAAATCGAGATCGACGAGCTTTACGTCGGGATCGACAAGCGCGGGTGCCATTACGTCATTCCGGTTCAGGCCAAGGGCGGCAAGGATCAAATCGGCATCGTCCAGACCACCCAGGATATCCGCTTCGTCGAACAGAAGTTCCCCGGGCTGCGTTGCCGCGCCATCGCCGCGCAGTTCATGGAAAATCAAGGGATCGCGCTCTTCGAGCTGGGTGTCGAAGGGGACGAGGTCAAAGTCGTCGAGGAGCGCCACTATCGGCTCGTTCCGGCGTCCGACCTCGATCGTGAGGCGATCCGGTCCTATCGGGATTGACCGAGATGCGCCCGGGGTGACCCCGGGCGCCCGGTCGTCCTACTTCTTCCCCCAGAGGCTCAGAATCCCCAGGGAGCCGCCGTAGCCGGTCGCGGCGGCGGTCAGGATGCCTTGCAGTTTCAGGGTCAGGACGAGGGTTTCTGAATCGAACTGGACGTAGCCCGCGAAGGCGGCCGGGATCAGGCCGACAAGGAACGAAACGACATATGCGGCCAGGCGAAGATAGACGAGATTCATGGGAAGGCTCCTAGTTGGGGTTGAACTGGACGTCGGGAAGGCGCCGCAGCGCCAGAACCAGCGCCGAGCGGGTTTTCGGACCGACGATGCCGTCTGGCTTCAGGCCGGCCATCGTCTGCCAGGTCCTCAGATCGCGGGCGTCCGCCAGGGCGACGAAGGCGCGGTCGGTGTAACGGACGCGGTCGTCGAGGCCGTTCTGGCCGCCGTTGACGATCCGCGTGACGGCCGCGACGTCGCCGCGCTCGGCGACGGGTTCGACGCCCTTCCATTCCCAGAAGAAGGGGACGACCAGACCTTCCCAAGGGTCGGTGACGATCCGGTCGGGATCGTCGGCGAAATCGGGGGCGCCCGGCGCGGCGTCTGGGTTCGCCCGGCACCACTGCGTGAAGGCGTCATAAGCCGCGCGGCCGGTCAATTGGATCGGCCCGCGGCCCCGGTAGCGGAAACCGTCGCCGTCGATTTCGGGGGTGTTCCCGAGGTCGCGGCGGGAATCGTATAGGGCTTGCGCGGGCGTCGGCTTCGCGCCCCAAAGCTCGCGGTCGTATTGCCAGCCGCCGCTTTCGTGGGCCAGTTGGCCCAGGCACATCGCCAGTTGCAACCGACGGCCGAGGATCTGCGGCCGGGCCCGAAGGCCGATCAGCGTCGATCGCATGTTCGGGTTCGGAGTCCGGCCCGAAACGAAGGCAAGGATTGTGTCGTCGACGATCATGGATCGCTCCGGTTCAGGGGCGGCGGGGCCGCGTCAAAGGACAAGGAAGAAGAACGCCGCCAGGGCGATGCCGACGGCGAGGAAGGCCACTTCGCGGCGCAGACGGCTCCCGGGGTCAGGCATCGTCGTCCTGGCGCTTTCTGGCCGCCACGCGGCGCGCCCGGATCAGGTCGATGATCATTCCCGTGATCGAAATTCCGCCCAAGCCCACGACGAAGGAGGCGAAGCCCGAGCTGTCGCCGTTGGGCGCGATATCCCCGATCACCGGCTTCATCAGCGGTTCGACGACCGGCCCGAGGTAAAGGGCGCAGATCGCCCCGACGATCAGCGAGGCGAACCCGTCCTGCCATCTTTCCCGAAGCGTCACCCAGCGCACGACGCCACCGGCCGCGCCCGCAAGGGCAGCCCGCGCTTGGTCGCTCGTGAACCAGGACACAAAATCACCGTTCTGGCCTGCCAAAGCGGCCTCCTTTCGTTTCTTCGAAGCTTTTCGATTGAGCGGTCAGACCTTCAGCCAGATCGCCGTGGCGGCCCCGGCGTTGCCTTCCGATCCGACGAAGCCCCAGGTCGAGGGCGCTGACCCATAGGCGACGGACGTCCGGCGGAGAACTTTCCGCGCGGTCGTCGAAATCGCCGTGCCGCCGTTGATGTCGGGCGTCGCCGTTCCGGCCCAGGTCGAAAGCGTCGAGGTGGACGAATGCTGGACGCCGAACCAATAGGTCTTGCCTTTCGCCAGGGTGCCCGACGCGGTCACGGTCTGGATACCGACGGTCGAGGTCGCGACGTCCGCGCTTTCGTAAATCTTGTTGTTCGGCCGCCCTTGGGCATCGGAATCGTAGATCAGGATGCGGACGGTCGACGACGCGACGAGGGTCGTAACGTTGATCGCGAGGCCCGTATAGGCGAGGTCGGTTTCGCCGCGGACGGTGAAGGGGAAGAGGTCGATCCGGTTCGCGGCTCCGGCAAGCGTGCCGGTGGCCGCGCCGCCCGCCCCGGCGGTCGTCAGCATGTATTCGCCCGAAGGCGGCGTCAGCCAGGCGATATCGGTCTGCGCGTCGATGATCCGGGCCGCGCCGCCGGTCTGGGCTTTCAGCTGGCCGGAGGTAGAATTGAACCAGAGCGTGCCGTTGGCGGGCGAAGCCGGATCGGAGGCTTGCGCGCCGAGGATCACCGGAGCCGAGAAGGTCTTGGCCCCGCCGACCGTCTGGGCGCCGGACAAGGCGACGGCATCAGTAATCCCATAGCCCGCCAACGTGTTGGGCGTCCCGGTGATCGAAGACCAGGCGGTCCCGCCCCCCCCGCCGCCGATCAGATCGTAAGACGAGCCCGCCTGGCGGCCCCGGAACTTGCCGGTCGTCGCGTTATACCAAAGGTCGCCGTCCGAGACGGTCCCCGGGTCGCCCGCGTTCGGGTTCAGTTGCAGTGCGACCATGGCGCGGACCCGGCCCGAGGTCCGTTCAAGCTGCAAGGCGTTGAACCAGGTCGCCCCGTCGTTCGAGACCTTGACCTGGAAATCGTCCGATCCAGTCAGTCCGAACTCCGCGCGGCCGGAAAAGCCCGTTTGGAAGAGGAACGAACCCGTGTCGGTCGCCGAAGCCTTGTTGACCTTGACCTGATGACCTGCGCCCGCGTGGTTGAAAAGCGAGGCCGGGGCGTTGATCGAAAGCCGGTTCGTCGCATCCGCCGTCGCGCCGCCGAGGCCGAGGTAGAGGGCCGAAAGGTTCGCCGCGGCCATCGCGACCGTCGAAACGGTCGAGGCAAAGGTCACCGTCGGGCTGTTGATGGTCAAAGAGCCCAGCGCCCCGGCGACGGCCGATCCGATGGCAATCGAAGTCGTCGAACCGGAAACCCCGCCGGTTCCGATGTTCACGGCTTTGGTGTTGCCGCTGGTCGTCGCGCCGGAGGCGAGGTTCGTCGTTCCCGGTCCGACTGCGGTCCCGAAGTCGTTGTTGTTCGCCGAAAAGGTCTGCTTGGCCGAGAAGGTCTGGTTGATCGACAAGACGGCCAGGGTCGCCGTGGCATCCGGCAGGGTGAACACCCGGGTCGTGCCGGTCGTGAATCCGCCGATCTGGAACCGGGCGAGCTTGGTCGGATCGCCGTCGTCCTGAAGCGCGAAGGCCGCGTCCGCAAAGACCCCGGAGATCAGAAGCCCCCAAGTCCCGGTCGCGCCGTTGAACATCAGCATCGCGTCGACGCTGGCGTCGATCGCCGTCCAACCGTCCAGCGGCGCGTAGAAGACCCACGCCCCGTCCTGCCAAGCGGCGATCTTGGTCGCTTGACCCGCCCAGGCGCCGGTCGGCGAAGCCGCGACGATCCAGCGTTGCCCTTCGGTCGGGCTTCCGGGCGGTATCGCCAACGCGGCAGTTTGGACGACCACCTGAACCAACGCGTCAAGGCGCCGAAGGCCGTCGTTGACGGTGACGTGCTTTTGCGACTGGTTCGCCGCGAGATAGGGCAGGACCAGGTTGGGCGTATCCGCCATGGGAAGGGCTCCTAGGGGGTAAGGGTGATATCGGCCGCCGCGCCCCGGCCGAGTTGGCCGTTCTGGAAGATGCGGAGGCGAAGGCTGGCGACGGGGCCGCCGAAGTCGGCGGTCTGCATCGCGGCGGTATAGGTCCAGGCGGACGAGGCGAGCCCCGCGACCGTGCGGATCGTCGCCCCGGCGCCGTTCAAGACCAGCAGGTCGTAGGATTCCGAGGCTTCGCCCAACGGCACCTCCGGTGCGGTCCAGCTATCCCCGGCCAGCGACCGGGTGCGGCGCGCCCAGGCGACGGCGATATCCCCGGACCCCTGCCACACCCCTTTGATCCGAAACGGGCTCCAGGGCCGCAGCCCGCGCCCTTGCGGCGTATAGGTCAGAGGCAGGTTCATGGCGTCCCCGGCCGCGCGGTCCGACGGCCCAAAGCGCCAATTCCACGGCATCCCGATTTCGGATTCCGAGATCGGCAGGGCGACGAGGGCGGCCCCCAGAAACACGATCCGGCTTCCGATCGGGGCGAGGGGCAGGATCGCGTCCTCGGTCCCGGCCTGGCCGCGCAGAAGGCGGGAAAGCGTCCAACGGCCGGGCGAAACGATGGTCGCCGTCGCGAACTGGATCAGTTCCCAGACACCCGCCGCCGTTTCCAGGGCCAACAGGTTCGCCCCCGCGAAAAGCTGCTCGTCGGTCACGCTTTGCAACGTCCCGCCCGAGATATCGAGTGCTATCGCATTCGCCCGATCGAAGCGCGAGGTCGGGCCCGAGGGCAGCGCGACCGCGAGGACTCCGAATTGCGCCGAAAGGTCGGCCGTCGCGAAGAGCGAGAACCCGTCGAGCGATGCGCTGCGCCAGATCGCCGCCTGACCATACCAGGGCGACGCGGAAACGGCCGCCAGGGGCCGGTGGGCGGGCACGTCCTCGGACAATTGCGGAAGATCGAGGATCTCCACATCGGGCGGGCCGAAGACGACCGGCACGTCGGTCGAAACCCCGCGCGAGGGGCCGGGACCGAGGTTGTTGACCATGGGATCGCGGCGCACCGCTTCGACGCGGCGGGCGTCGTTGTCGGCGATTTGGGTCAGCCCGAATTCGAGGCTTCGGCCGTCGTTCTCGATGGTCACGATATCGGTCGGATCGAGGGCCAGGCGCGACGGCGGCAGCGAGAAGGTCGCGGTTTCGCGGCCGATCCAGGCTTCGAACAGGGCGCGGCGGGCGTTGCGGTCAGCTTGATCCGGCGGGTGGGCGATGGCGAATTGCTCGGCCCGCACCCGAACGCTGTCGACGGTCACCCTCCGGGCTTCGACCGTGACCGCTTCGTAATCCTCGTCGGCCGAGAGAAGCCGCCATTTCAGGACACGCGGCAGTTCGGTTTCTTGGCCCCGGACGAATTCAATATCTTCGCCCTCGGCCTTTTCGCCCGCGACGACGCCGTCGACGGTGATCGTGGCCACCGGCCCCGCGCCCCGAGCGACAAAGCGCATCGCGCCCTGGCTTTCGACGACGTCGAAGCCGAAATAGCGGGCGAGGGGTTCGATCGAGGCGCGGGGGCTTTCCAGCGAAGCGATGACATAGCCGGGCACGGCTTCCGCAATCCGGTTGACGTCCAGGGCGGCCGAGTCGATCCCCGACCGGGCGCAGATCGCCAGAACGAGGTCGCCCAAGCCAGAAGCGCCGAGCCTCCCGTTCAGCCAATGGCCGACCGTCCAGTTCGCGGTGTCGCCCCATACATCGGCGCGGGCGGGCCAGGTCGGATGGGGCCGCGCGTCCCAGCACCATACGGCCGCTTCGCCCATGTCGATCATGGGCCCGCCGTAAAGGGCCGAGACCGGGTTGTTCGCGGGCGTCGACCAATAGCCGATCAGCGCTTCGAGGTAGCGGCGCTGGATCGCGTCGTCGCGGCCCCCGTTCGAGAAGAACGGCAAGGTGCTTTCGGAACTTTTCGGGTCGAGGAAGACGTTCGGCTGATTGGTGCCCTTGTCGACGGCCGGGCAACCGATCTCCGTGAACCGGATCGGCTTCAAACCCGGGAGCCAAGGCGAAGAGTTCTGCGAATACATCGCCTTGTTGGTCGAGGCCGTCGCCACGGCGGCAAGGCGCGACAGCGGTCGGGACCAACAAACGCCGCGGAACGTCGCGCTGGCCGAGGCATAGTTCTGCCAGTTGATCCCGTCGTAAGACACCACCGCGCGGCTGGTCGATCCCGAATCCGCGACCGCGACGAACACCCCGAGTTCCGCGGCCCAACAGACGCCCCGCCATTGCTGCGCCGTCGGGAAGTTTCCCGAGGTCCAATTCACCAGATCGGCCGAGACTGCGGATCGGCCGGAGCCCGAATTGCCGACCGCGCAAACCACGCCCAGTTCCGTCGACCACGCGATCGATTTGAAACCCTTGCCCGACGGCATGGTTGTAACCGTCCAGGTGATGCCGTCGGGGCTGCTCAAGCATTGGCCCGTTCCGGTCGTATCGGCCGCAGCCACGAACTTCCCCAAGCCCGCCGCCCAGCAGACCGACCGCCAGGCGGAAAGGGTGTTCGTCCCGATGGTCCAAGACAAGCCGTCGGCGCTCACGCCGTATTGGCCACTCTCGCCCACGGCGCAGAATTTGCCCAAGCCAGGCGACCAGCAGACCTTGTTCCAGAGCGCGGACGCGCCGGAGGCGACCATGGTCCAGTTGACCCCGTCGGGGCTGACCATCATGTCGTTGGCGCTGCTGATCCCGCCGACGGCGAGGAACTTGCCCAATTGCGGCGACCAGCAGATGCCGCTGAAGCCGAAGTCTCCGGTTGGGATCGAGGCGCCGGTCCACGTCGCCCCGTCGGCGCTGACCATTACGCGCGCCCCGCCCGCTGACGACCCGACGGCGACGAAGACTCCGCGCGCGTCGGACCAACAGACGTCTTCGTAATTTCCGATGGGCGCGGTCGCGGTCCCGGTCCAGGTCACGAGTTCTTCGACCCCGGCCGGTCGGTTTCCGTGGAAGCGCGACCACCAGTTGCGGAAGTCTTTGGGCCGATAGACCCAGGGCTTGCCATAGGCGCCATCCGTGATGGGCGTTCGGGCCTGCGCTATTCGATCCGCATCGGAGGCATAGAACCAGTCGAAGCCCTCGCCGCCCGCGACGTTCTCCTTGAGATAGCTGAGATCATGGATGCCCGACCAACCGGCGAGGGCATCCAGATGGGCCGTGCCGTCGCGCCAATCGGAGAGCGGCAGGTAGTTGTCGACCCCGACGAAATCGACGTTCGAATCCGCCCACAAAGGGTCGAGGTGAAACAGGAGGTCCCCGGTTCCATCCTCAGGCTGATGACCGAAATATTCCGACCAGTCGGCGGCATAGCCGATCTTCGTTCCCGACCCGAGGATCGACCGGCAATCGGCCGCCAGGGCGCGCAGGCTTGCCACGGCCGGATATGTCCGGGCGTCGGATCGCGCCGTGGTCAGGCCGCGCAGTTCCGATCCGATCAGGAAGGCATCGACCCCGCCCGCCGCTGCGCAAAGCTTGGCGTAATGCAGGACCATCCGCCGGTAACTCCATTCGACCGGGCCGGTCCAGGTGACCGTCGTGCCGCTGACGGTGAAGTTCGCTGCCGTCGCCGCCCCGAAGAAGGAGGCGACCTGCGTCGCGGCCGCCGAGGTCTTGTCGACCGTTCCGGTCTGACCTGCGGCGGGCGAAACCGTGATCCGGCCGCGCCAGGGATAGACCGATTGCCCCGGCGTCGCGGCGTTGGCGCTATAGGGGTTGGGCAAGGCGTTCCCGGCGGGAATGTCCATCATCACGAAGGGATAGAAGGTCACGCGCTTGCCGCGTGCCTTCAGGTCCTGAATCGCTTCGACGACCGCGAAGTCGGCTGGCGTGCCGCCGAAGGCCGGATTCCCGCCCGAAAGCGAAACCGGGTGCGCCGCCGCGCGGGCCACGCCGTCGACCGACCAGCTTTTCGGAGTCGTGGTCTTGGTCGTCGTTTCGACCCCGGGTTGGATCAGGCAGGACCCTGCGCGAAGATCGGTCCCGAACCAGCTGACGACCAACGACACGCTTTCCAGGTTCGGCGCGACCTGTTCCAGCGTATCCAGAGAGGCCGGGAGGTCAGCCTTTCCCGCCGTGCTGTTCTGGTTCTCCGGCGTAGAGGTCCCGCCGGAGGTTCGCGTGATCGTCTCGGTCGCGTAGACGAATTCCCCGGCGCCCGGGATCAGGTTCACCGCGCGGACAAGGCTTTCCATCGACCCTTCGGTCAGCGTCGGCTTGATGATTTCGAAGGACAGTTGCGGAATCCGGTTGCCGAACTTTTCGAGGGGAAGTTCCTCGAAGACGACATAGGCCGTCCCGCGATAGGCCGGGGCATTTCCCGCGCCCATCTTGGCTTCGATGAAGGGATCGGGAAGCTGGGCTTCGGACCCCGTGTAGACGCGCCAGACCGCACCCGGCACGTCGAAGGGTTTCCCGTCGGCCCAGATGCGCCCGATCCCCGAAATCGGCCCCTCGCAAAGCCCGACCGCGAAGGAACACGAATAGGAATAGGTGGTCGTCTGAACTTTGCCGCCGCGCCCCTTGCCGCTCCCGCCTTGGGTCGTCGTCGTCGCCTTTTCGAAGAAGTCGGTCGCCCAGAAGATGTTCCCGCCGACCTTCATGCGTCCAAAGACGGCGGGGATTACGCCGCCTTCGGTCGAAGAGGTCACCCGGAGGCTGTCGAGGCGCGCGCCTTCCGAAGCCTGGTTCGGCGCAAAGGAAGCTACGATCCGAGCGTCGATGATCGTGCCCAGGATCGACCCCGCCGCCTGGCCCAAGGCCGCGCCCGACAGCCCGAGGATCGTGCCGCCGAAGCCCGCCCCGATCGAAGCCCCGGCCGCGGCAAGAACGATGGACGCCATATCAGCCGCCCTCGCCGGTTTCGGAAGTCGCCGGAATTTCCCGCGCCGCGTCGGGCGCCGGTTCGACCGTCGCGGTCGTAGCGGGCTCCTGCGGCGCCGGGTTCCCCGCCGAGTCCGTCGACGTCTTCGTTTCGTTCAGCCCGGGTTCCGGCGCGACCGAGCTTTCGGAGGGCGCGGGATCGGGCGAGGCCTCGACGGCGGGCGCGGCAGGGAACAGGAAGGCATAGGCCGCGCGTCGCGCCCAGGCTTCGGTCAGGGGTTCTTCGACGACGCCGGTGCGGTCGTAGGCATGGACGAAGCTCGGCCGGATCAGGCTTTCGCCCAGCACGCCGCAATGCTTCGCGGGGGAGCCCGCGACCATGCGGAAGAGGATCAACGCCCCGGGTCCGGCCGCTGCGACGGGAATTTCGATCAGCGCCGCCCGTGCGGCCGTCGCTAGGACTTCGCGCCCGCCAGCTTCGCCCCAGTCGCGGGTGTAGGGCGGAACGTCCCAAGGCTCGTCGCCATGCAGCCCGCGCCAGACCCCGCGCGCCAAGCCCAGGCAATCGGCGCCGACGCCCTGGACAGAGGATTGATGCAGATAGGGCGTGCCGATCCAGTCGCGGGCGATGGCAAGAACAGCCGAAGGATCGGCCGGGTGAAGGTCGGGGGTCATGGGATCGGGTCCGTCAGGCAAGCGGCGCGCCGTTGTTGGCATCGCCGCGGTTGGGATAGCGCATCACGGCGTCGTCCCCGGGGATATGGGGGAAGCCCCGGAAGTTGACGCCATTCGCAAACTTCGTCCGGCAGGTCTCGAACTGCTTGTCGCAACCGGCGGTGATCAGGAACCCGTCCCCGACCGAGATCGGTCGCACCGGCGCCTCGAACAGCGTGACCGTCCCGCTTGCGAAAGCGGCGACTTCGGTCTTTCGCCCGGCGTTCGCGCCGGTCGTCCAAGACACAACGCCCAGCGCGAAGAGATCGTCGGCATAACCCGAAAGGGCGGCCGAAAATCCCCGGTCGCCGATGGCCGCGCCGACCGACCCGGCGGCCGACCGGGTCGGAAGGCTGAGGTTCACGCCGCAGCGCGCGTCGCCCAGATCGGCGTCGCAATAGAACTGGAAGGTCCGTCCGACCGTCTGGTTCAGCCAATGGGCAAGGGACCGAACTTCGGCGACGAAGGAGGTCCGGCCGCGGCGGATATCGCCGATATTGCCGCGCCGCAAAAGCACACGTTGATCCGTCGAGGCCCAGTTGACCCGCCAGACTTCGACTTCGGCGTTGTCCCAGCGGCCGTCGAGGATATCGGTCTCCGTGATCGCATCTGACGAAATCGCGCCCTGGACGTCTTGCGCGTCGACCCCGAAATCCTGCCCGGACCGAATTTCCGAGGGGACGAAGCCGCTTTCGGGTTCGAACGTCGTGCCCGCGAAGGAAAGCGCAACGTCGTGGTCGGTGAAGCCGAAGACCGCGCCGTCTTGGCGCGCAACCTTCCAGCACCACGCAAGGGTCGAAGTCCCGGAGTCGAGATGGGCTTGAAGCCCGGCGGGGAACGTTTTCATCGGCGAATCTCAATCAGGGGGATGGAAGCGATAGACCCCGTGCGTTCGATATCCAGCGTGATCGGGAGTTCGTCGGTGTCGAAACGGACCGGAACGTCGAATTCGAACCCGGCGGTGATGGCGACACCGGAGGCCGGGGGGGAGGTGAAAGTCACGATCCCGGTCGTCGCATCGACGGACCAACCGGACGCCAGCGGGACAGAGTTCGCCGCGATCAACACCTTTCCCGAAACGGGCTTTGCGATAGCCCGCTTCCAGGTTTGGCCGCCGGAAGAATAGGACTTCACAAGCGGGAAGGTAGCGATGGCCCCATTTCCGACGCCGATCAACTGGTCTGTCGCCGCGATCGCCGCCGACGGCAGGCAAGACTTGTAGTCGGCCCAATCCTTCCAGCGGAAGCCGCGCAGGCGGCCGTTCCGGGCTTCGAAGAAGGCGGTGACGGCGGCCAGGTCGTCGGCCCGGCGCAGCCCATAGGCGGCGTCGTAAACCCGGCGCGAATTGGCCCAGACAGCGTTGCGTTCTTCGTCACCGGAGGCCAGAGTCACGATCCGCGTCCGTCGCTGCGGCCCGCCCTTGGCGCCCCGGCTGATGTTATCGGGGAACCGCACTTCGTCGAAAGCCATCAGTATCCCCTCCGCCCGAAGGCCACGGCGCGGGCGATATCGCTCGCCACCTGAACCCGGGACTGGCGGAAGCTTTCCGCGTCGCGGGCGTTGATCGTGACGTTCAGTCCCCGGCCGCCGATCCCTTGCCGAACTTCGTCCCGGCTTTGCACTCGTTCGCCGCGTTGCAAGATCGCGGGCACTTCGTCCGACCGCAGGCCAGGCCATCCGCCGTCGTGGAACCGGGCGGCGGCGGCGAAAACGGCCGAGGGCACCGAGCGGCGCGGGCCGCCATGGCCGACGATCCCGCCCTCGTGGTTGACGGCGGCGCTGGTCCCTGCGTTGATCCAGGAACCGAGCCAGCCAAGGCCCCCGCCGGAAAGCGTGCCCTGAAGCGCTGTAGCGATGGGCCCAAGCACCGACTTGCGGATCGCCAATTGAGCCAGGTCGGCCATTATCGAAACCGCCATGTCGTGAAAGGAGAACTTGCCGGTCTTCACGAAATTGCCGACGGCGGTCTCGGCGCCCTTGAAGGCGCCCACGATGGCGTCGCCGACGTCTTTGCCGATGTCCTTCGCCGCCTCGGCGTATTGCTTCAACCCGTCGACGGCGGCTTCCCAACCGGCGGCCGCTTCTTCCGCAGCCGCACGGGAGGCACCCCCGGCCGCCCGCGACGCCGGAACGGTCGCCGCCACCGCCGTTTGCAGATCCTTGAAGTCCTTCGAATAGATTTCTTCGGCGGCGGCCAATTGCAGATCGTCCAGCCGCCCTTCTGCGTTCAGCTTCTGAAGCGCGAGAAGATCGGTCTTCCGGCTTTCGATCAGGCTGTCGACGGCGCCCGCGTTCTGCACCGACGAGAAGCCGGGCAGGAGTGTCGCCAGAGCGTCTGGCGGGGTCTGGGCGCCCAGCGCCGCATTCGTGCCGAAGGTGCGGATCGTGCGGGCGTCGGCGCGCATCGCCGCAGCATTGCTGATATCCGCCATCGTCGCGGCGCGGGATTTGTCGATCTGGTCGGTCAGGTTCTGGGCCGCCTCCCGCCGCTCTTGGCCTCGGATGCGGAGAAGTTCGATCTCGACGTTCAGGACCTCCTTCCGCGCTTGGAATTCGGCCTCGGAATTGGCGATCACCGCTTGCGCGGCGGCCGAGGACGCCCCGCCGGTCTGGTTGATCGTGTCGTTATAGGTCCTGGCGACGCCCTGGACCGCCGAAATCGCGCTTTGGACGGAAGATGCAGTCCCGGCGTTCCGCAGCATTTCGTCGGTGAATTGGCGCGTCGCATCCGCGCCGTCGAAAAGGGAGCCCACAAGGGGGATCATCACCGAGGCGGCCGTGCCCGCCAAGACGCCCCACAACCCAAAGGCGGAAAGCAGTTGCGGAAGCTGCTGGGACATGGCCCGGGTCGCGTTGGTCCCACCCGCGACCTGCACCGCGAAATCCTGAAGCTGGAAGGCCGTGTTCTGAATCGCCGCCTTCGTCGCGCCGGAGGTCTTGTTCAGTTGGGTCAGCGCCTGCGACCCTTGGGTGCCGAGGCGGTTGAGGTTTCCAGCCCCCTCGCTACCGATCCGCCGAAGTTGGTCTTCGACCTCCTTGCCGCCGACCAGCGCCAGGCGGACCGATACCTTGCGCTCAGTCATTGTCGATCCTTTCCCGGATTTGTTCGTTCATCCGCCGGACCATCGCCGCTTCGATACCGGGCAAGAGTTCGGCGACGACGAAGGCGTCGACGCCCAGCGCCGCCGCCACGGCGAAGGCGACGTTCATGTCGATCCCGACGACGGCCGCCGGGATCACCCGCATTTGGCCCGCCAGGCGCTGGACCAAATCCCAGACCTGCCAGCCTTCTACGGTTTGCGGCCGGTTCAGGCGACCGGGGCAGTCGGCGCAGGGTTCAGGGCAGGCCTCGCAGTATCGGCCGCCCCCGCCGAAGTGCCAGTCGGCAAGGGCGCAGAGCCGTTTCCCTCGTCACGCAGAAGCAGATAGGGGCCGAGGTATTCGTCGTTGAAGGCGCGGTAGATCGGCCAAAGGTCGAGAAGGGCGTGGATGGCTTCGGGGCTGGGGTCGACCGGGTTGCCGTCGGCGTCGCCGATCCCGTCCCAGGACAGCACGGCGATATCGGCGACGGCCTTCGCCAGGGCGACGGCCAAGCCCTCGCGGCCTTCGTCGCGGGCGGCTTCGACAAGCGGGTCGGCCTGCGCCGCCGCGAAGATCGCGGAAGTCAGCGGCCGGAGCGTCAGGGTTGCGCCGCCCGGAAGGTCCAGGCGGATCGAGGCGGGGGCGGGTTTGAGCTTGATCATCAGTATCCTGCGACGGTGTTGGTGAGAACGAAGGTGCACATGCGGGCGGGGCTGACGGCGATGGCGGCTTGCCAGTCGAACGTCGCCTGAATCCCCTTCGGGCCTTGGATTTCGGCCTTGGGCCGGGGCAGATAGACCGCATGGGCGGTGAAAGTCAGGGCGGCAGTCGCCGAAATCGTCCATGCAAAGACGAGGTCGCAGGGCGTGCCCGCGACGGCTTGGTTGAACAGGGCCAGGTCCGCGAACCGCGCTTCCAGCGACCCGGTCAGGGCGGTGATCGAAGGATCGGCGCCGTCGATCCGCCCGTCGTTGCGAATGCTTTCGATGGTGTCGAGGTTGTTGTCGTATTGGACCCGGGCCGAAAGGATGTTCGCCAAGGCCGAGCCGAGGCGGGTGATCGACCCGTTGAAATGCCCGAAGCGCTGAAGGTTCTGCGCCGTCAGTGCCCCCGCCGCGGTCGCGGCCGCGACGGTCTCGTTCTGGGCGATCAGGCTCGCTGTCATGGTCAAAAGGCCGGACCGACGCATTTCCCACTGGAGCTTGTCGACCATGACGCCGGAATACATCGCGAAGCGCGGAACTTCGGGCATTTGCGTTTCGAGCGCCAGGCTCGGCAGGGTCCAGCCGCCGGAGACGAAGGTGTGGGTATTGGCCCCGCCGGTCAGCGTCGCCCCCGAAACCGTCCCGGCCGAAGCGGGCGAGGTCGAGGCCGCCAGGGTAAAGGCGTTCCCGGCCGTGCCCGTCGTCTTGTAGGTCACGGTGAGCGTCGTCCCGCCCGTCTGGCCGTAGTTCGCCAAGAGGACGCCTGCGACCACCGACGCCAACAGGATCGTGACGATGTTGGTCAAGGTCGCAGCGAGGTTCGCCCCGATATTGACCTGGTTCCCCGTCGCGCCCGAGGCCACGAAGGTAAAGGTGGTGCCGTTGATCGTGATCGTCGCGTTGACCGCCGGTTGCCCGGAAAAGACGATGGTCCCCGCCGCCGCCGCGACCCCGGCCGTCGTCGGCGCCCCGAAGGCGGCCTTCAACCAGAAGCCGATGTTCTCGACGTCGATCGGCACGACGACGTCGCCGCCCGCCGAGAAGGCGTCCTTGATCGGCGCCTGCGGGTCGCGGCCATAGCCCAGAAGCTCCGACCCCAGAAGGGGCTGTTCGCCGCCGAGCGAAGTCGAGGCGAAGGGCACTTGCTTGAAGCCCGAGCCGGGTGGCGTGCCGTAAAGGGATTCGAAGGCGAGCGCCATTTGCGCCCGCGCGCCCTGAGCGCGTGCCATAGGGGTGGTTCCTTTCGGTTGGGGGGTCAGACGGGGGAAGCGGCGGCGTAGTCGATAAGGACCGGCAGGACCGCGGCCTTGACGGGCTCGGTGCCCTCGGCGGCGATTTCGACGGTCTCCGGGGCCTGGATCTCGATCCAATCGCAAAGCCCGCCGAGGGTCCGGTCGGCCGCGATCACGGCGCCGACGGAGGCGGTCAGGGCGTCGAAGGCGGTATCGCGCCCGGCGTCGGCTTGAACCAAGACGTCGATTTCGGCGCGGTGGCTGTAGAAATACCGGAGCGGCGACAGGGTCACTTCCGGTTCCCCGGGATCTCCGTCGCGCAGGATCAAGACTCCGCCCGCCGGGATGCGGACAGGAAGGGCTTCGTTCCGAAGCACAAGCGGGCCGGACATGGCCAGCAGGCGGGAGAAGAGGGCGGCCAAGACGGTTTCGCGGGTCGAGGGCATCAGGCGGACCTTTCGGGCCAATTGGCGAGGACGAAGGCGGGCAGACGGGATTCGGCGGCCTTCGCGGCCGCGGCGAGTTCGAGGCGTTTCTTCAGCTTGACCTGGGGTAGAAGCAGGAAGATCGGCACCGTCGTCAGGCCGCGCCCTGTCTTGGACTTCGACGCGGTCGCGCGGCCCTTGGTATTGAGCCGCCCTTCCGTGACCAAAAGGCTCGGGCCCCGCGTCCGGTAGACGAAGCGCAAGCGCAGCCCGGTCCGCCGTTCCCAGCCCAACGGTGTGATCCGCTTGTTGCCAAGACCCTTGGTGCCTGCGGCGGGAAGAGGGATCGCCAGCCAGAATCCGTCCTTCGACTGGATCAGCGCGCCTTGGTCGAAGGCGTCGACCACCTTCGACGCGTTGCTGTAGACCACCGCGGCGGCCCGAAGCGAGGTTCCGCCCTTGGGATAGACGGCGTTGCGGATCGTCCGGGCGAGGTTCGGGCCGAGCCCCGCCGCCGCGATCTGGCCGCGCCAGGCGGTCTTCAGGCCGTCGGCGGCGGCGGCGACGCCCTTCGTCACGGCGCGGCGGCCCTCCGGGATCGACGAGCTGACGATTTCAACGAAATCGCCCTGGACGGTGACGGAAAGCCTCACGGCGCCCGCGCCTCCGCTTCCCAGACCAGCCGCGTCGCATCCCGCGTTGGGGTGCCCTGAATTCGATAAACGACGCCGTCGACCTCGACCGTATCGCCCGCCGCGAAGGTCGGGGCATCGGCCGCCTGGATCGAAACCATCACGGTATCGCTGACGAAGCGGCTTTCGCCGAAGTTCTGCGTCCGGTCGGGCGCGGCCAGGACGACCCGGCAGGCGTTGCCGCCCCCCGCGCCGCCCGGCCGATAGAGCGCGTCCACCGCCAGCGTCCGATCCCGGAAGCTGGCGGCGACGGCGGCTGCGAAACCGGCCATGACGCTCAGTTGACCGAAGCGCCGTTCAGGCGGACACGGCCGGTCGTGCTGCCCGCGCCTCCCGCATCGACCTTGACCGCGGCGCCGATGCGCTTGTTGGTCGAAGCCACGTTGGTGCAGGCGGTGCCGTTCCAATAGATCGCGTCGCCCAGCGCCCAGGCCTGCGAGCCGACCTTGGGCAGATCGACGATCCCTTCGGTCAGGAAGGGGCCGTCGGCGCCGTTGGCGATATCCGCCTGAGCGACGCCGAAAAGCGAGCCGAACAGGACGCCTTGGCCGGAAACGACGGCCGAAGGTGCGGTCAGGACGACGATATCGCCCGTGCCGATGAAGTTCTTCATTGGGGTTCTCCTGGGGTTTGGGGGGATTGCGGACCGGCGTCGGCCGAGCCCGGATCAGAAAGGGAAGGGCGACGCGCGGGGTCCGCGCATCGCTGGGGCGGCGCGTCGCTCAGACGCCGACGTTCTGGAACAGGCCGCGCCAGTCGATCGCCTTGTAAGCGAAGTCGTGCCGGGCTTTGATTTCGATGCCGTCGACCTCGAACCCATTGCGGGTTTCGGTGTAGACGCCGTTGTTGCCTTCCAGGTAGCCGAACTCGACCGTGTCGATCCGCGACGGATCGGCGGCCAGGAACCAGGGCTTCGCGCCCGCGGCGGGCAGAAGCCGGGCTTCCTCGATGATTTCGAGGCGGTTGGCGAAGGCGTTCACCCCCGAAACCTGCGCCGGGGTGGTCTGGGTGACGTTCTTCCGGGCTTCGACCGCGCGCGTGCCCGGGGGCACGACGATATAGCGCGGCTGGATCGCGATCAGGCGGCCTTCCAAGCCCTTCTGCTTGGCGTAAAGCTCGTAAGCCTCGGTCAGCGAGGTTTCCGAAATCGCCGCCGCCGTGCCGAGGTTGCCGTGGGTCGCGTGGAAGAGCGCGACGGCGTCGCCCATCGTCGGGTTCCCGGTCAGGATCGAATAGACCAGGTCGGATTCCAGGTCGGCGGCCGAGGCGCCGAAGGCCGCCGGGATGCGGGCGAAGGCGTTCAGGTCGTCGTTGATGATGGTTTGGCGGGTGATCCCGATGATACGGCCATAGGTCGCCAGCGCATAGGTTTCCTTGCCTTCGCCGATCGTCCCGTAGGTGAACTCGCCGGATTCCGGCACCTTCAACAGGTCCGGCGCGCCGCCGAGTTGCGTGCGCTGCACCGTCTTGAAGTCGGGAATCGAGACCTGCCGCGCCCAGGCGGTGAAGGTCCGGGGCGTCGAGTCGTAGCCCTGGCGCAGGGTCTTGTTCGCAACGTTCGCCAGGATCGACGGGAAGTCCGAGGTCGAATGGAGCCCGACGTCGGCGCGCAGGCTCAGCGCCGCCCCGGCCAGTTCCATCTTCGACATGCCGCGGGTGTTCGTCCCGCGCCGTTCGAGGGAGAAGCGGGCCATTTCCATCAGCGTCATGCCGCGGAATTCGCGAGCATTGCCGTCCAGCGCGTTCTGCGCGGGGGCATGGCGGTGCATCAGGGCGGCGGTCAGGGCATCGCGGAAGCCGATATCCGTCGCCGACGGGCCGCCCGCTTGGGCGGGCACGGTCTCGGCGCCGCGGGTCGTCGGGTTCTGCGACGCCAGGCGATCGAGGATCGCCGAGCGCGCCGCGTCCAGGTCGACGCCGCGCGCGATTAGGTCGGCCCCGAAATCGGCCGGCAGGGCGTGGCGCTGGCAAAGGTTCAGGATATCGGCCGTGCGACGGCGCTCTTCGGCGCGGATCGCGTCGGCCTGGCCCGCGGCCTCGGTCGGGGCCGCAGCCGCGGCGGGGGTGGGCTCGTTGCCCGGCAGGGTCGTGGTTTCGGGGTCCATCTGGAGTCCTTTCAGGTTGTCCGCGCGAACGGCGGCGATGGGCGCTTGAGCCCGTTGCAGGATGCACGGGGCGAGGCGGGTCTTGGCGGAAGGGTCGGAACGGATCGTCGCGCCGGGATCGGCGGGCATGGCGACCGCGGAAACCTCCATCGGTTCCCAGTCGACGGCCCGCCAAAGCTCGCGCTGGCCTTCGACCTTGGTGATTTCGTAACGATGCACGCGGTAGCCGACCGAGACGAAGCGGACGGACTTTTCGAGGATGCGTTGGACCAGGTCGGCCGCGTCGGCGGCCGCGGTCAATTGGATCGTGGCAAAGCCCTGGCCACCGTCGATATGGGCGGAACCAGGGACAACGGAGCCCAAGACGGAGCCCAGCGACCAGCCGTTGTGGCTGTCGAGGAAGGGCGCGCCGTCGTTCATGCGGCCCATGCGGACCGCGGCCCGACTTACGACCAGTTCTTCGTCGTATTCCACGACGTCGGACCAGCCTTCCCAGCGTTGGCGCTGGATGATCGCGCCGGTCGTCCAGACGATTTCGACGGTGCGGGCGGCGGGATCGACGCTTTCGGCGCGCACCGACGCGGCCCGCCCGATCAGGGGCAGGGCAAGGGTTTCGGGGGGCATCGGATCACTCCTGTTGCGGTTGAGGCGGCGATTGGCCGGGGTCGGTCGGTTGGACGTTGCCGCCCTTCGAAACCTTCCGGGGGTCGCTGTCGAAGACGAGGCCCAGCGCGTCGGTTTCCGCCGCATGGGCCGCCCATTCTTCGACGACGGCGCGGGGGTCATAACCGCGCTTGGCGATCATCTGCTGCGGCGAGGCGAAGCCCGCGCGGGTTTCAAGAAGGTCGGCTTGGACGTCTTGCAGCGGGTTGACCATTTCGAAGCGCGGTGGCGCCCATTCGGCGGGGACGACGGCGTCGACCGGGATCAGGCCGGCCAATTGGCAGGCTTCGACGAACCAGGCCCAGACCGGCTCGCAGAACATCGGAATCACGGTTTGCCATTGCAGCTGCTCGACCATGCGGCGGAATTCGTTGAGCCCGACGCGGCTGGACGAGAAGTTGTTTTGGCTGAGGTCGCCGGTCATCAGCGCGTAAGGCACCCGGAAGCCCGCCGCTATCATGCCCATTTGCACTCGGTTCCATTCGTAGATTCCGGCGGTCGACGCCGGTTGGTTGAACTTGATATCCTTTCCGCCCCGGGCATAGGCGATCAGCCCCGGCTCGAACTGTTCGACCTGGTTGCCCTGGCTGTCCTGGACGACCGGGGCGACGGAATTCTGGGTCTCGTCGTCGCCGAAGACGATCCCGACGAGGCAAGCTTCAGTCTTCTTCCGCACCAGTTCGGCTTGCTGCCAATCGCCCAGGTCGCGCAGCGCCACGACGGCCGGGGCCGCCCAGGGCACGCCCCGGTTCTGGACCCTTTGGCGTTCGAACATGTGAAGGACGCGGTCGGTGCCGATCCGCTCGGACCGGAATCCGTTGGTGAACATCATCCGGTTGCTGCCCGGGTGGTTCGGGAACATCCAATAGCCGATCCGGCGCCCGGCGGCGTCGTATTCGATCCCTTGGTCGGTATAGCCGCCGACCGGGCTATAGATCGCCCGGCCGTCGTCGAGGTGGTCGATTTCCCGAAGCTGAATCTTCAAGGGCACCGCGGCGCCGGGCGCGACGATCTTCAGCCCAAGGATATCGCCGGATTCGACCATTTCGCGGACGGCGAGGTTCTGAAGCCCATAAAAGTCGGTCAGCCCGTAGAAATCGCAGGACCGCGCGAAGGCGGTCCAGAGTTTGTCGACTTTGCGGTTCAGCGTCCGGTTCCCCGATGCCGCCCGGGGGCGGATGCCGGGGCCGATGATGTTGTTGACCAGAACCTGAACCGCTTGGGCGGCCAAGGCGTTGTTCCGAACCAAGTCGCGCGAGCGGGCCCGCAGCGGCGCGGAGGCGGCCGCGATTTCGGCGTCGGCCGAGGCATTGGCCGAAGACCAGTTGCCCGTCAGGCGGCCCGCCTTGCCGCCCTCGTAACCGCGCCGCAGGTTGGCGATGGCGACACGGGCGGCATAGCGTTTCGCGGCCGAGGCGGGCGAGACGGCCGCCAGGGCTCGATCGAAGAAGCCCCAGGGCACCTCGGGCGCGGCGGAAGACGTGCGGCGGTCCATTAGCCCCTCCGAAAGCTTGCGAAGCGGGCGACGGGGGCGGCCTGGCCCGACGTCCCGGCCGCCAGTTCCGCTTCGACGGTCCGAATCCGACGGAGAAGATCGTCGCCGCTCGGATACATGACCTCCCGCCCGTCGGGCATGCGGACGCGAAGCGTGCCCGCCGCATAGGCTTCCTTCAGCGCGTCGAGGTCAGCTTGCGTCCAGGCCATCCTAAAACCACTTTCCGCGCCGCGGCCCCAGCCATCCGGCGGGTTTCGGCGCTGCTTGCGTGTTGCGGGGCGGGGCCAAGTTCGTGCGCCCCGCCGGTTCGATTTCTTCCAACCCGGCCGTCGGCGCGGGGTCGAGTTGCATTTCCATCTGCTCCCACCGCGGTTCGTCCCAGCGGTCGAGGCCCATTAGCCAGGCGGCGGCGCGGGCATAGACCCGGCAGTCCAGCCCTTCGTTGCGGTCGCGCGTCTTCTGCCATTCCAGCTTCGGGAAGCCGTGGCGTGTCTTGATCGTGATCAGCTGCTCGGCGGTCAGTTGCCGGACCCATTCCGAGGTGATCCCGCGCGGGATATGGACGTAACCGGCAGGCCAGGCGCCCCCGGCGCCCAGTTCCTCGTCGGTCGGCGGGGCAAGGCGCAGGAAGCGGTAGGTCTCGGACTTGAACACCGAAACCGCGACCTTCCAAAGCTGGACACCGCGCCGTATTTTCCGGCCGCGTTCGGTCACTTCGACGAAGGTCGGCCCGTCGACCGGGCTGGATCGGTCGAACCCGCCCACGCCCTTTACCGCCAGGACCTGGCCCCGGCCTTGCGCCCGGACCCAGGAATAGACCGCATCCGTCGTCACGCCGTCGCCGCTGTCGATCGCAAGACGCGCCAGGCCCATGCGTTGCCCGCCGGGATGGGGCCAGGTCTGGCCGAGAACTTCCGTCAGCTTTTCCCAGGTCGCCGGATTGGCGATTTCGCCTTCCACGACGATATGGTCGACCAGCCACGACTGCAGATTCCGGCCCCAACCCCAGACGTCGACTTCGATCCGCCCTTCGCGCTGGACGTCGGCCCCGGCCGTCAAGACCAGCACCCCTTCGGGCACTTGGCCGAGTTGCCAAGGCTCGCGCCGTTCGTAAAGACGCTGCCAATCCGGCGCTTCGCCGCGTTCCTGCCAGCTTTCGCCGAGGATCGTGTTCTTCAGCGTCTTCAGGGCCGCATCGTTGCCTTGGGCGGCCTCCCAGGATCGGGCGATTTCTTCCCAGGACAACCAGCCCAGCGGCGAATAGAGCCCGGAGATATGGAACCCGACCACACCCGAGGCGCGGGCCGCTTCGATCTGGTCGGCAGGGGCAGTCGGGAGCCATCCGGCCCCGTTGGCCTCCGCCATCATCCAGGGCTTGTGCCGTTCTTCGATCGGTTCGTCGCAGGCTTCGCAGATATACCGGGCGCGGTCGGGCAAGCCCTTCGGCCAGCGCAGCCGTTCGAACTTCAGCCATTGCAGCGCACCGCAATGCGGGCAGGGGACGTGATACCGCTGCTGGTCCGACACTTCGAACTCCCGCTCGATCCGGCTGACGCCCTTTACGGTCGGCGTCGAGGCCAGAAACATCTTCGACCGATGGCCGAAGCTGATCGTCCGGGCCTCGGCCAGGGTGATCGGATCGCCCTCGCCGTCGACGTCGCCCGGATAGGCGTCGACCTCGTCCAAGAAGACCCAGCGCGCGGGCATCGACCGCAACCCGACCGCCGAATTCGCGCCGGTCAGAACGAACTGGCCGCCCGGAAACCGCTTCGACAGGATCGTGTTTCCCGAGTCCCGCGACCGCGCAGGCATCACCAGGGCCCGCAACTCGCCGCTTTCTTCGATCAGCGGGTCGATCCGCTGCTGGGAAAGCCGTTTCGCCAAGTCCGTCGTCGGTTGGACCGCCAGAAACGGCCCCGGCGCCCGGTGCATCACATAGCCGATCCAGTTGTTCCCGGCTTCCGTCGCGCCGACCTGCGCCGCCTTCATGAAGACGACCCGCCGGGCCGAATGCGCGGGCGACAGCGCGTCCATGATCGCCTTGAGATAGGGCGTCCGGGCCGTCCGATAGGGCCCGGCCTCCGAAGCCCCGCGCGACGACAGGATGCGGTGCCGATCCGCCCATTCCGAAACCGTCTGGACCGGATCGGGGGCGAGTCCCGAAAGCCAGGCGGCGCGGATTTCGTCCGCGCCGTCGTAGTCAGCGAAGTTCAACCCGGATCTCCGCAAGCTCGCCCAAGTGCAGCCGAAGGTGGGCGTCGAGAACCTGCTCCATGCGGTGCGGGTCGATCCCCAATTCGGCGGCCATCGTCGCCGCCACGCGCGGCGGCCAGCCGATCCAGGCGTCGCGCTCGCGCCGGGCGAGGTCGAAGACCGATGCCGTCGCCCTGGCGCGGTCGACGAGTTCCCCCTTCATCTTCCCAAGACGCACTTTGGCGGTTTGGGCCTTGATCACCTCGTTCGCCATTCGGGCGCGCAGAAAAGAAACCTGACCGCCTTCAGCCTCCCCGGGCTCTGCCGGTTCGACCGGCGCCCCGGCTTCCGACAAGGTGTCGTTGACCGCCGCAATGGCGGCGCGAGGCACCGGCTTCAAGCCCAGTTCGGCCTTCGCCGCCGCCGTGCCCTTGGCGGTGGACCCGGCCAATTGGCGGGCATGGATTCCGCGTTGCTTCGTCGGATCGGTCTTCGCGTCCCATTGGGCGTCGGCCTTGTCGGCGTCGATCGACCCGTCGGCTTCCGGCGTGATCCGCCCCGAAGCAATGGCTTTCGCCACGGCCGTATGGCTCACCCCGCGATGCGCGGCGTATTGGCGGCGCGAGAGGCCCATACCGAAGTTTTCTCCACTTTTACAGCGTGTTAGAAGTTGCTCTTTGCCTTTTGCTCCCCACTGTCAGAGCCATTCCGACACCCCGAAAGGAGCAAAGATGAAACGCGAACCCACCGGCCACGAGACCGCTTGCCTCGCGAAAGCCGACCATTTCGTCGCCGTCCGCGGCCGCAAACCGACCGACCGCGTCCGCGCCCGGTTCGACCGGATGGACCAGGCCGAAGCCTTCGCCGCCGAGTTCAGCGACCGCCGCACCATGATCTACGCCGTCACGGCCGAAGGCCGCGCCGCCCACATCAAGAACGCCTGAAAGTGGGCCCTGATGTTGAACCTTTTGACCGCGCCGAGCTGACGACCTTGAGCCAGGCCTTGACGGAAGAACCGCTGGGCCGCCTGGCGACTTTCGAAAAGACCGCAACCCGGTTCCGTCGCCTTCTCGCTGCCGGGATCGGGGAGGATCGGTGCGCCGTCGTCGCTTCGAAGCTTGCCCATTCGGAAGACCTAGAAACCGCGCAGGATCGCTGGAAGGCGATCCTCGAAGAGCACGACAGGCAGAAGCGCCAACCAAACAGTGCTTTCCATATCTTCCTTGCGGGGAAGCCTCCGTTCCCGGCAAAATCGGGCTCTTAGACGCGACTTCGAAAGTTTCCCATTTGATTCTCTGAGCGTCGACAGGGGGTCGTGAGCAAAAAGGTCCAAAGTGATGTGTGGATGCAATAAGAATCAGACGCCTATCTCTGTTTTTGAGTCTTTGGTCGCTGCCGGTTCCAATTTTCGGAGCGAAGAGGTCAAGGGAATTGGGTTGTTTGTGGTTCCCGCGCCTGAGAAGGGAATTTTGGAATACCGAACTGTCTATGTGGAAGGAATATCTTACTCTGAATGTGTGAAGAGGGGCAGTCACTGTGAAGTCTTTCAGTGGCTGCCGCTGGGAGTGAAGATTGTCCACAACGAAAAGTCGTTCACCGTCAATAGCTTGAAAGAGTTCGAGACTATGGAAGGGTTCGACTGTAATGACTCGTGCCGAGGCGGCTGTCCGATGGGCTGCACCTGCTTTGGGAACGACGTTTGGTGCAGAAGGAATAATTGACTGACGTGGAGAGCTGTCCTGCTGACACCGGGGCGACGTTCCAGAACAGCACCCGACCCGGCCCGCGCTTGGCGATGCAGATTTCCCAAGCTTTCGCGTCATAGTGCGGATCGGAAGGAAACGGCGGCTTCAGGGCCGCCGTTTCCGTGAATTTTCGCGGGTGGACGTGGACCGTTGCGCCCGCGACGTCGCGGGGGGCGAGTTCGCGCCCGACTTGGACAACATGGCGCCGCGCCCCCGGCCAGGCGGCCGCCAGACCCCGGGCCAAAACGCCCGATCCCGAAGCGCACCACACCTCGTCCGGGTCGAGTCCGGTCGATCGCGCGGCCGCGGCGATGGTCGTGATGGCCTCGGGAAAATCGACCCCGAAGGGGATCAGGAAGGCGCCGGTTTCCCGGCAATAGTCCCGCGCCCTGGCCTGGACGACGGTCATGTAACCGGGCGCGACCTGGACGACCTTTGCGCCGAGCCGGGACGCTTCCAGCGTCCGGGCGTGGGGCGTTGTGCGTTGGGCGACGAAGAGCGTCGCCTTGCGGCCCATGGCCTTCGCGGTCTCCGCAAGGGCGGTCTGCGCGCCGCCTTCGGGCGGGGTTGCATAAACGGCTTCGGCGGCGTTCTCGAACAGCTTGCCGATGAATCGCGCCTTCGTTCCGCCCGGGAAGAGATCGTCGCGGACGACCCAGATCCCACGATGGCTTTCGACGATCGGAACCCTCATTCCGCTTCGTCCTGGCCGCCTGCCGGATCGGCGGCGATTTCCCCGAACTCGACCGGGCCGCAGGCTTCGGTCGCTTTCCGGGGATCGCCCTTG
Organism: Stagnihabitans lacustris; assembly: GCF_025950525.1. Classification (GTDB taxonomy): domain Bacteria; phylum Pseudomonadota; class Alphaproteobacteria; order Rhodobacterales; family Rhodobacteraceae; genus Stagnihabitans. Next base: position 26,829 of record NZ_JAPDGS010000015.1, read on the forward strand.
CAGAACACCAGAACGTTCTGGTGGGTCCGGCCGAGCTTGCGCGCTGCGGTGAACTGGCGCCCGACCCGGATCGGCAGCGATCCGACGGCGGTCACGAGGATTGCGTCGTTGTAGAACCGCGCCCCGGCGGCTTCGAAGGCTTCAATCGTCCGGCCGGGCAGGTTCGCATAGAAGCCTTGGGCGTCGCGCACGTCGCCGATCACCCAGACGGCGAAGCGGTCGTTCTTCAGCAGCGCCACCGTCGCGGCGATGATCTTTGCATATTCCGTAAAGAAGGCTTCCTTGCCCAGGGTCGAGAGGTCCGACGGATCGTCGGAATAGACTTCCAGGTTCCAATAAGGCGGGCAGGAGAAGATCAGATCGGCCGCCACGCCCTTCGCCAGGGCGCCGATTTCGCGGCTATCGCCGTTGATCCAGCGCGGCGGGATTTCCCCGCCCAGCGCCGCTTGCGCTTCGTTGGCGGCGACCTGTTCGGCCCGCAGTTCGACCCCGACGTAAGCGCGGCCCAGGCGCGACGCCACGACGCCGCGGACCGATCCGCCCGCGAAGGGGTCGAGGATTGTCCCGCCCGGCGGGCAGAACCAGCGATAGGCGATCTCGCAAAGGACCGGGTCGAAGATCGAGGTGCCCGAAGCCGTGGGCGCGTCCGAAGGCTCGTAATGGTCGGCGAGGAATTCGTCGGTCGACAGCGACCGCCCGAGTTCCGCCTCCTTGGCGCGCTTCTTCGCGTAGAAGGCCGTGTCGCCCGCCGTGTGCGACGGCATCAAGACGCCGCCGTTTCGTTTTTCGCCAACTTCGTGTTCGCCGCGCATGAGGTCCTGCCCGAAGGTCCGCGCCAGGCCCTTAGCCATTCGCCGCCCCCTCTTCGCCGCGCCCAAGTTCCGAGCGGATTCCCAGCGAAAGCCAAGCGCGCTTGCGGTCTTGCCACCAGCCCTTCCGCGCGTCGAAGACCGAGAAGGGCGGCAGGCCGAATCTTTCCGCAAGCGAAAGGCTGGCGGCGCCGCCAGCCGAGGGAACCGCGGCGCCGCCTTCCTCGGGGCCTGCCGCTTCGGCCCCTCGGAATTGCTTTTCGTCGTCGGGCGCGTCGTCCAAGCCGAGCCCTTCGAAGAGTTGGTCGATTTCAAGGTCGGTGAACCCGATCACGTCGAGGTCGAAGTCTTCGTCCCGCAGGGCCGCAAGTTCGGCGGCAAGCATCTGCTCGTCCCAGCCGGCGCTTTCCGCGATCCGGTTGTCGGCGATCACAAGCGCCCGGCGCTGTGTTTCGGACAAGTGGTCCAGAACAATGGCCGGGACTTCGTCCAAGCCGAGCGACCGCGCCGCCATCAAGCGGCCGTGGCCCGCCACGATCACGTTGTCTTCGCCGACCAGCACCGGGTTGGTGAACCCGAACTCGGCGATCGACGCCGCGATCTGCGCGACCTGGTCGGCCGAATGCGTGCGGGCATTCCGCACATAGGGGATCAAGCGATCCACCGAGATCATTTCGATTTGCACGGAGTCCCTCGTTCCGTTCCTATTGGACCGCTCGTCGCGGTGCTGGACACCCGGGCGGCAACCCGGCAACCCAGATTTGGCAACCCGGGCCGGAAACCCAGATTTTTTCTTTGTCACTAGGCACTTGATGCGCTGTTGCCCCCCGCATACGGCCAGGTCCCGGGGGGACCCGAAGGGGGGAGGGGGAGGGCGGCGGGCCTGGCCGCCCGATCCTCGGGGGCCGATGCCGACCGCGACCCGTCGCCGCGCGCACCCTTCGCCGAGGATATCGACTTTCTAACCCCGGCCGCCCGAAAATGTCTCGCACGATGTTCGCCGGGTTTGCGGCCGAATGCGGGGATATGCGGCCTCCTGCGGCCTCATCGCCCGCCCGTCGATTTCGGATCGGCTTTCCGTTTCGTCGGCGATTTCAAATGGTTGCGGACGGTCAAGATCGCCGCGACCCAGCGCCGCCAAGCCGTTTGGCGGACGCAGCCGATTTTTATGCAGACCTGCCGCCAGCGCTGGCCCTCGGCCCGGAACCAGACCAGCTTCGCGTCGTCGGGCGAAAGCCAGCGCAGCCAGTCGATGCACTCTTCCATGCGCTGGATTTCGGCCGCCGAGGGCACGATCCGCACCCGAAATTCCCCGTAGCCGTAGGCGTGGCGGGCGTCGTGGACGTAGTCCGGCCAGCTGCGTCCCCAGGCCCGGGCGCCCGATCCGGCCGGATCGGGAAGGCGGCGCATGGTCAAAGCGGCTTCTTCGAAGCGGTCTTCGATTTCGCGGGGCGTCAGGTCGATCGGCAGGCCGCTCATTTCCCGGCCCCCTTCGCTTTGCGTTCCCGGGCGCGGAGCCAGGCGTTGACAACCGAGACCCGGTAAAGGACGCGGCGCCCGACCCGGATCGACGCGGGTCCGTCGCCCTCGGCTTCCCAACGCCGCAGCGTATCGGCCGAAAGGCCGAGCTGCTGGGCGAGGTCTTGCCGCGAAACCATTCCGTCCAAGAGTTTGTCAGTTCCCATCCTTTTGCCCCCTCGTTGTCTTTTCCTTCCGCAGCGCGTGCCAGCGCCGCAGGGCTTCGTTCGGCTTGCAGCCGTTCTTCGCCGCCCAAGCCGAAAGGGCGGCATAGCGTCCCCCGGTCGCCTCCAGGTCGAAAGCGGCCGTCCCAGTGATCGGGGCCAGGGCGTCCCGGCAATCCGCGTCGAATTCGGTCCCGGCGGGCTTCACGCTTCCACCCCTTCGTTCGCATCGAAGGTTCCGCTTTGGTCGCCCCAGGCGGTCCAGCCGGGCCGGGATTGGCGCGAGAAGACGTCGATCCGCCGCACCCCGGGAAGAAGGGCTTCGGCCGCCGCGTAGGCTTCCTCCGGCTTGCGGGAATGCTCGCGGACTTGCCCGAAGACGACCGACCGGACCGACCGCGTCGTCTTCGGCCGGCCGATCCGCGAAATCAGCCAGGGTTCGTCGCAGTTGCGGAAGGTATACCCGGTTCCGAAGGCCAGGCCGCCGCCCTTGGTCGTTTTGACCCATTCGCCCTTGGTCGAATAAGGGCACCCCCAGGCGTCCAGCACGTCGAAGGCGATCCGCAAGAAAGGGTTCGTCGTCCAAAGCCAGACCACGGCATCCTTGGCGGCCAGGACTTCCCGGACCGGCAAGGCTTTGATCCAGTCCAGCGATTGGCAGCGGTAATGGGCCCGCGCGTTCCGGCCCGGCCGCGCGGCCGAATTCGACCGGAAGTTCCACGGCGGGTCGACCATGATCAATTCGAAGCCCCCGGCCGGGCGCAGGGCTTTCCATTCGGCGGTCACGCGGCGGATATCGGCGTCGAGGTCCGGGTCGGTCATCAACGCACCCCCCGTTGCCGAAGCCGTTCCGGGGTCGCCAGGCCCCGGTCGATGATCGCCGCCGCGACGTCGGCCTTGATTGCACCGTCGGGTAGGAAGCGTTCGGAGTTGACCCAATCGGCGTGGAATTCGACGATCCGGTCGAAGTTCGCCCGCCGGTCGGCATCCGCCGCCGCGGCCTTGGCGCCCCTGGCACCGGCCTTGCCGGAAAGACGCGAAGCCCGATCCAGGACGGCCCGCTTGGCCCGGGCCATGTCGGCATCAAGCGCCTTTGGCCCGTCGGGCGGTTCCGGCCGGGACCGGCGCGACGCCCTGGCGATTTCGAGAATTCGCGCTTCCCCGAAGCCGAATTCGGTTTGCCAGCGCCGGACGTGTTGCCTTGCGGGCCAGCCCCGCCACCAGCCGGGCAAAGGTCCGTCCGGGTCGTGGCCGATGCTTCGAAGCAATTCCCGGAAGAAGTCTTCGAACGCGCCGTCGTCGGATTGCCTACCGCCAGGATCGTCGGTTTCCAACGGACGAACGGACGCCGATTTGGCGCCGTCCTCGCGCGCACCCGCGCGCCCCTCCTCCTCCTTTACTGGTTCTCTTACAGGGTTAGTGTCCAAATTTTGGACTCGGCTTTTGAGGTTTATTGGACTCGGCTTTTCGACCGACCCGTGTCCAATTTCCGGACTCGGCTGGGGATAGTTTTCACCCCCGTTCCCGTGTCCAAAATCAAGACACGGCGCCGGTTCGAAGTCGTTATCGGCCGCCGCCTGGCCGCCGCCCGCCGCGCCAGGATCGACCGCGAAATCGGCCTCGAACCCGAGGACGTAACGGGTGTTCAATTGCCGCCGCGTCTTGGGGTCGATCCGCCGGACGCGCCGGATCAACCCGACGCTTTCCAGTTCGGCGAGGTGAAGGTTCAAGGCGGCCCGCGACACTTCCGCGTCGGCCGCAAGTTGGTCTTGGGACGGGAAGCACCCGATATCGGGGTTATGCCGGTCGCAAAGATGCCAAAGCACCAGCTTGACCGAGGGCTTCAACCCGCGTTGCGCGATCGCCCAGTTCGTCGCCTTATGGCTCATCCGCTTCCCCGTCTTCCGCAATTCCAAGCCGCCGCCGCAAGACCGCGACTTCATCCCAAACCGCGAGGATCGCGGCCTGTTCGGGCGTCAAAAGTTCCGGCCGGGGCCGAAGGCGCCGCAGCGCCACTTCGTCCCGATCCAGCCGCGCCGCGATCCCCCGGATTTCCGCGCGAAGGGCGGCCGCGTCGGCGCGGCCCAAGGGCCCGCCCGCTTCGCCGTCCGCCGGATAGAAGGGATCGCCGATCATCATTCGCCGCGCCCCGGCCAAGGGACGACGACAGCGGGCCGCAGAAGGCCCCCGGCGCTTTCGGCGGCCTCGATACCCGGAAGGTCGTCCAGGCGCGGCAGCGGCCACGGCAGGCCCGCCAGCGCGGGCGCCTTGCGGCCCCGGGTCCAAAGTTCCGGCCGACCAAGATCGGGATGGGGCACAGCCGCCGCCAGGACGCGATCGAAGACCCCGTCGCGATCCATTGGCCAACCGACTTGCGGCCCGATCACGAGGTTCCGCTTCAGCCCTTCGCAAAGCATCCGAAGAAGAGCGGGCGAGGCGGTATCGCAGGCGCGCGCCAGGCCCGCCAGGGCGGCGGCCGGAAGGCCGAAGGGCGCAAGATAGCGCGCGAGGATGCGTTCCCGTTCTTCTTGGCCCGGGACTTCGATTTCGATTTGCAGTTCGAACCGGCGCCAGATCGCCGGGTCCAGCGACCGCGCGAAGTTCGACGCGGCGATGATGAACCCATCATGCCCTTCGATCCGTTGAAGCAGGACGTTGACGACCGAATTCATTTCGCGTTGCGCGTCGCGCCCGCCAGGTTGGCGGGCGGCGGCGATCGCTTCGAATTCGTCGAAGAACAGGACGGCAGGTTCTTCGCGGACCGCTTCGAACAAGGCGCCGATATTCCGCCCGGTCCCGCCCAGCAGGCTATCGACCAGCTTTTCCGGCCGGACGACCAGCAAGGGCAGGCCCAGCCGCGCCGCGAGGTGGTGCGCAAGCGTCGTCTTGCCGGTCCCCGGCGGCCCATGGAAAAGCGCCCGCCGCCGCGGCTTCAGGCCGACCGCCAGCAGTTCTTCGGCCGCCCAGATTTCGGTAAGCCATTCCAGCAGCGCGGCGCGGACCGGCCGCGCGAGGATCGGTTCTTCCGCTTCCGAAGGCGAAAGCAGATCCCCGAAATCGGACGGATCGGCGCCGGACGAATACCGTCGGGCCATCAGCGCGGCCCCATCCCGTCGCCGCCGTCTTCGGCCCGCCAGCCTTCGTCCCAGCGCCGCCGCCGCGGATCGTCCCAGGCGAAGGGATTGGCGATCACCGGCTTGTCGTCGCGCCGCGCTTCCCGGCCCAGGTCGAAGGCTTCGCCCGGCGAACAATCCGGCGCGTCGTCGCCCGGCCGCGCCCGCGCCGCCGACGGCGTCGGGCCCGGGGCCGCGGACGAAGGCGCGGGGGTATCGGGGACTTCTTCCATCCGCACCCCTTCCTTGTCGCGCCAAAGGCGCATCCGGGGCGCGGAGCCGACCTTGATCGTGATTTCGCCGTCAACCGGCGCCAACAGCTTCAAGGCGTCGAGGATCGACTCCTTCGCGGCGACGTCGACGCCCATCCCTTCGACGGCGCGGAACAGCGGCGTTTCGCGGGCCATGCCCACCGCCGCCATGTAAAGTTCCATCATCGCTTGGTCTTCTTCGCGTTCCGACGGGGGCTTCGCCCGCAGGCGCACGATCGCGGCGAGGTATTTCGGCGCGTAACCGACCGACTTCGCTTCGGCCAGGATCGCCTTTTCCAGATCGGCGGCGACCTTCTTTTCGGATCGGGCTTGTTCGATCTTTTCGACGAAGGCCCGCAGGCGTTCGCCTTCGATCATATTCGACCCGCGAGGGGTTTCGGCGTCCATCGTCTTTTCCTTTCGAAGGGGAAGGGGGAACGGGGCTTCGTTCGGGCGCAGGGCCGTCATCGCCGACCCTCCCGCCGCCCGAGGGCTTCGGCCCGGTCGCGGATCGCCCGGACCAGGTCGGCGTCGCCGAGTTCGTGATGTTCAGAAAGCAGCGCCCGGAAGCCGTCGAGTTCGTCCAAGGTCGCGCAGGACCGCGCCGCCCGGATCAGTTGGTCGCGCCGTTCGGGGGTCATATCGCACCCCCGTCGCACGAGATTTCGTTGAAGCAGGGCCAGCCGACCCCTATAAGTTGGTGCGGGCCGCACCTGGCCGGGCGCGACCCGCGATACCCCCTTCCGACCGTGAAACCAAAAGGGAGCATTCCGTTCATGGGAGATTTCGATTGGACAAGATCAGCGAACCCGCCGCGCCCGCCGTCACCCCGTCCGACGCCCTCGTCGCCGCCGGACACGCGGGGCCAACCGCCGGGGATCAAGCCGCCGCCGCGAAGGGCTTTCGCTACGAATTGATGCGGAGCGCGATCTACCACGATATCCGCGCCGACTGGCTCGGCCGGGCGAACCGTTGGTCGCTTTTCTTGACCTTGATCCTCGGGTCGGGCGCGGTCGCCGCGTTGGGCGCGCAATTGCCGACTTTGGGCCAGGTTTCCGGCCTTTTCGTTGCGGCCGTTTCCGCCTTGTCCCTGGTTTGGGATTTCAGCGGCCAGGCGCGGACCCACACCGACTTGAAGCGCCAGTTCTACCGCTTGCTCGCCGACCTGGAAGACGGCGTCCCGCCCGAGAAGGTCCGCGCCCAGGAACGACGGCTTTTCGCGGAAGAACCGCCCGCGCTTCGGGTGGTGATGGCGATGGCCGAAAATTGGGCAGGCGGCGCGATCTACGGCGACGACTTTGATCGCCATCGCATCGGCTTCTTCCGCCGCGCGACCGCGCATTTCTTCCCTTGGGCCGACGCAGCCTTCCAGCCCAGCCGGAAACCGTAAGGCCCCGGCCGGTTCGGCGAAGGTCAGTCGAGCCCGAGCTTCTTCCGAATTGCCTTTTCGGCCAGTTCCCCGGCAAGGCCAGCCAGTTTCTTCAGCGACAGAGCGCCGAGTTCCGTCGGCGACAAGGCCGACTTCAGCCGCGCCCAGACGTCTTGGGCTTCCAGCGCCGCCAGGAAGTTGTGTCCGTCCGTCGTCAAATCGCGCACAAGCACGTCCGAAACGGGGCGGCTCAGCGGCTTGAAAGATATCCCGTCCAGCATTCCGTCTTCGGTCAGTCGTTCGACATGCCGCGCGACCAACATCGGATCGAAGTCCGGCACCGTAACCGCTTTCGGTTGCAGGTCGTTGCGGTCCCGCACCGCCGTCAGGATAGCCCGGATCAGGTCGATATCGTTCTTCATCCAAGTTCCCCGCTGAATCGCACAAGCCACCGTAGCAGCTCGCATAGGGGCCGTTCCAGCCGGCATCGGATGGATTTGTCGTGAAGTGGTTTTCACTCCACCCCCCAGTTTCCTGACCTTTTGGACGGATTGAGGCTCTTTGGCCTTTCGGGCTGAGTGTCATGGCGGCCCCGCTTCGGGGGAACAGGAGGTCCGTCCGTGAATTGCAAGCATCCAATCGGCGGTGACGTAAGCCAGTCCTCTCTCCAGGGCGGCCCTGACGACCGCCCATTGCCACTCGGTGGGGATGCGGCCGGTAGCCGCCCACTTGTGGACGGAGGCGACGGGCGCGCCGATCTCGTCGGCGAACGCACGGCGGTTCGGCCAGGCTGCGATCAAAGCGGAGATGGCGCTATCGTTGGGCATAAAGCACAACTAATGGAAGAAATGTCCATTCGGCAAGATGGAAAAATCTTCGATTGGCGGCGACGCCCTGCCGCGCACTATTGGTTCATGGAAGAATCATCCAAAACTGACGTCCACCATCCGTCTCGGGTAGCGCCCAGGATCGAAGCCGTTCGAATGGCGGTCGGCCTGAATCGGTCCGAGTTCGCGGATCGGATCGACGTTGATCGCTCAAGTTTCACGAAGATCGCCGACGGGAAGAAGCCGCTTCTGCCCCGCGATGCCTACAAAATCTTCGAACTTTGGGGTGTTGACATGAACTTCCTCTATCTTGGTCAGATTCGGGATCTCCCCCCGAGCTTGTCGAGCAAGATCGTCAGCCACCTGAAGGCCCTGACCGAATAGAGCTGATGAACGCCAACCCCTAGGCGGCGACTGGTCCAGAACAGGAATCGGGCGCCCAAGGGGTAATTCATCCCAAACCACAAGCGTTCTTACTTTGTTCAACTATCGGTGGAGCAGAGCGGACTGTCAACATTAGAAGAAACTTCCATCAATGGATTGACTATGGAAGAAACGTCCACAATCATAGGGCGGCGCGATCCGTAGCGAGGCCCCCGATGGACGTTTCTTCCTTTCCCACTCCCGCTCAGGCGCCGAGCGCCCGCGAGGTCTTGGGCTTGCTTCTTGCCCTTCCGATCGAAGATCGCCCCGCGTTGTTGATCGCCTTCGCCGGGAAATTCGGCGGCGCAGCGATCCGGCCGGGGCAGGGCACCCACCTTTTCGAAATCACCGTCCTTGGCATCCACGCCCGGGGCGACGACCTTGCCGACGCCGCTCGGAATTGGATCGCCGTTGCGCGCAACCTTTACCCCGAGGCCGCGCAGGACCGCGGCGCGACGGAGGCCGGATTGACTCGGGCGTCGGCGATCCTTTCGCGGCCCCGGGAATTCACCGAAGCCCAGCTTCGCGTCGCTTGCCGTGCAGTCGTCCTTTGCGGCCGGGCAGATTGGTTGTTGCTTGGCCGGGCTTCGGCCTTGTTGCGTCAGTTGGACCGCGAAGCCGCCGAGCGGATCGCCGAGGGGGCACGGGCATGACCGACTTGCCGACCGAAGGCGAAATCCGGGCCCGGCTGCAATGGGCGGCCCTTTACGCCCGCCTTCAACGCGAACGCCGCCAGACGGCCGCCGCCAGGGCGGGGGCTTGGGCCCTTGCCATCGCCTTTGCGGCCGCCCTGGGCTTCATCGCTGCCAAGGCCCCCGGGGTTTGCGCGGCGACGATCCTGCAAGCCGAGGAACGGGGGGCGGAGTCTTGGTAAAGCCCCGCCGCCTTTCGCGCCGCCATCCGGCATTCGTCCGCTACGAAGACCACCAGAAGCTTTGGGCCTTGGTCGAAGGCGCCGTCGCCGACGCCCTTCGGACCCATCCCGATTACTTAACCGCCCGCGGCGCCCAGCTTGCGGCGGGCAGCATCACCAAGCGCGTCGTCGGCCAATTGGTCGGCCACGCCAAAGAGACCCTAGCGGGTGGTCGCCTTGGCGACCGTCGGCCGGAAGGCGCGTTCCAAGACGCCGACGGCAACCCTTCCTTGCACCAAGGGGAAGGGGAAGCGGGGCGCGTGGATTCACCCGCGCGCCCCGACGATCCCGCGCCGTTCACGCCCTTCTTCAGCCCCTTCGACACGGAGGCATCCGCATGACCACCGCCATCAGGTCGACCGAAATCGAAAAGTCCGTCCGCGCCGTCCTTCGCGGCGGGGCGCAGGTTCACCGCGTCACGGTCGATATCGCCGAAGGCAAGATCGTCATCGACACGGCACCCGATCCCGACGGCCCGCGCAGCTTCGACGCCCTGGATTTCAAGAAATGAAGAAGGTCGACCTTCCGCACCTTCGGCACAAGCGCGCCAAGGGCAAGGACTATTGGTATTTCGAGCGCATGGGCGAAAGGATCGCCCTTCCGCCGCCCGACGCCCCGGACTTCCTTGAGCAATACCAGATCGCCAAGCGCGGCCACCGCCCGGCGCCGTTGCAGGGCCGGACCTTCAAGCGGTTGATCGCGGAATACCGCGCCAGCCCCCGTTGGACGCGCCTGGCGCCCCGGACCCGGAAGGATTACGAGAAGGTCTTGGATTGGGCCGAGGCGACGTTCGGCGACCTTTCCCCCGCGAAGATGGAACGTCGCCACGTCATCCGCGCGCAGGCCGAGAACGCCGAGCGGCTTCGGTTCGCGAACTACATCGTCCAGGTCTTGTCGGTCTTGTTCGAACAGGCCATCGACTTGGGTTGGATCACCCACAACCCGGCGAAGGGCATCCGGCTTTTGAAGTCGGAAGGCGAGGATTTGCACAAGCCCTGGCCGGTCGACACGGTCGAAGCCTATACGGCCGCAGCCGCTTTCGGCACCCCCGCCCGCACGATCCTGGAACTTGCCATCGGCACCGGCCAGCGGATCGGGGATCTGTTGAAGATGCGTTGGGACGCGATCGAGGGCGACGGGATCGCGGTCCGCCAGGGCAAGACCAAGACCGCCCTTTGGATTCCCTTCACCCCGCGCTTGAAGGCTTACCTAGACGCCTTGCCGCGCCGGGCATTGACCATCGTCGCGGGCGCCGACGGCCGGCCGATGCAGTATTTCGCGGCGGCGAAGGCGGTGATGGTCGTTCGCAAGGCGGTCGGGGCCGAGGCCTATACCATCCACGGTTGGCGCTATACCGCCGCCGCCGAATTGGCCGCCGCCGGGGCTTCCGACGAAGAGGTTCAAGCGATCACCGGCCACAAGAGCCGCGCCATGGTCGTCAAATACGCGGGCGCTCAACGCCAGCGCACCCACGCGGCCGCCGCGCAGGCCAAGCGGGAGCCGAAGGCATGACCGGCGCCGCGATCCTCGCCACCGAAGACCAGTTGCGCCGTTGGGCGGCCGCCATCGCCGATTGGGACGAAGGCGGAGAAGAAGCCATCGCCGAGATCGAAGACCTCCTTGCCGACCTCGACGCCGCAGACCAGCCGCCGGCCGTCCCGCTTTGGCAGACCGTCTGCGACGAATGCCACCGACCCATCGGCCAGGCCCACACCCCGACTTGCCCGCAAGACGGAATCGTCACGGCCGCCGATACCCCGGGCGGCCGCCCCATTCGCCGCGCCGATCCGGCCGCAGCCCCGAAATCCGGCCCCGACGGGGCGGATCAATCCCGAACCGAAGGAGCATGACATGCTGGGATTTCTGAAGGAGAAGATCGCCGGGGGCGCCAAGCGCCTCAACGGCCGCGCCGATTTGTTGGAAGCGGCCTGCGCGGCTTGCGTCCTGGTCGGCGCCGCCGACGGCAACCTGGACGACGACGAAGCGGGCGTCGCCCTGGATCGCCTGTTGAGCCACGACACGCTTTCCAAGGCGTTCACGGGCACCCATATCGAAGCCGCCTTCGACAAGCAGGCCAAGCGGGCCAAGGCCGGGATTTCCGGGCGGGTCGGCTTGAAGCGCGAGGTCGAAGAGGCCCGGGCGAAGTCGACGGCCGAGGATCTGGAAATGGTCTTCGTCATCGTGATCGACGTCGCGGGGGCCGACGGCCAGATCGGCGACAAGGAAATGAAGGCCCTTCGCGACTTGGGCCAGACCTTGGGCGGCCTTTCCCCCGACCGCTATCTGAACTGACGGGGCCAGGGATGTTGAAGACCGCAGCGAATTGGCTGGTCGTCGGCGGGATCGTCTGCGTCGCGCTGATGACCGTCGCCAACGGCGTCACCGACCTGGTCCTCGGCGCCGTGATGGTCGGACTGATCTACGTCGGCGCCAAGATCGACCCCGAGGCTTGAACCCGGCCGCGGGCGGTTCACCGCCCGCGCCTTCCGCCCTATCGACCGACCGGAAAGCCCATGAACATCCAGAACCAGTTGAAGATCACCCCGCATCGGGTTGCGGCTTTGGCCGAAACCTTCGACGACCAAGATATCGCCGAAATCTTTGGGATCGCGGAATCCTCCGTCAAAGCGTTGCTGATCGAAGCCCGCTTCGCCCGTCGCCATTGGGTCGTCCGTTGCAACCGGACCGGCCGCCGGATCGCCGCCCGCAGCCAGCGCGGCGCCTATCGCATGGTTTGCCTTCTTGGCTTCGTCGATTGGGATTGGTGGCCCGAATCCGAACCGGAGGTCGCCGCATGACCGCAGCCCCGACCGAGGCCGCCAGGATACCCTTTTGCGGCCGTTGCGCCGATTGCGGGCACGTTTGGACGGTCGCCTGGCTTCCCATGGCCGTCGATAAATTGGCGGCGGTCGCGACGGCGGCCCTATGTCCCTATTGCGCTTCCGCGAAGGTCCACGCGTTCCCGACCTTCGACGAACCAGCCCCGGCGGCCGATCCCGGGGCGCGTCGGTGACGGCGCCCCTTCGGTTCTTGTCGGTTTGTTCTGGGATCGAAGCCGCTTCGGTCGCTTGGGCGCCCTTGGGTTGGCAGGCGGCCGGCTTCGCCGAGATCGACCCCTTCGCCAGCGCGGTCCTTAGCGCCAGGCACGGCGCCGGTCGGCCGTTGTTCATGCCGTCCCCGGAGATCCCTGATCTTACCGCAAAGGACCGCAAGCGCCGCGCCGCCGCGATCCGCGCCGTTCAGAAGCTTCCGGCCGAGGGCCGGGTGCCGAACTTCGGAAACCTGGAAGCTTGGAAGGATTGGCCCGATGCAGCTTTCGATGTTCTCGTCGGAGGAACCCCTTGCCAGAGCTTTTCGGTCGCCGGACTCCGAAAGGGCCTGGACGATCCGCGCGGCAACCTGGCCCTCGTCTATCTTGCGCTGGTTGACCGATACCGCCCCCGCTGGATCGTTTGGGAAAACGTCCCCGGTGTCCTGTCGTCGTCTAAGGGGCGGGACTTTGGTTCCTTCCTCGGGGGCTTGGGCGAACTCGGGTATGGGTGGGCCTACCGAGTGCTGGACGCTCAATTCGTCCGAACACTCTTGTTCCGAGGCGCCGTTCCCCAGCGAAGGCGGCGTGTCTTCGTTGTCGGATATCTTGGAGATTGGCGACCTCCCGCCGCGGTTCTATTTGACGCCGAAAGCCTGCGCGGGAATCCTCCGCCGAGCCGCACGACGGGGCAAGGCGCTTCCTACGACGTTGCACCTTGCCTTGCGGCAAGTGGCCGAGGCTTCGACCGGCCAGGCGACACGCGCGGCCAGGATTGCCTGATCCCGGCGGTTTCGGGAGCCTTGGCGGCCCGCGACGCGAAAGCGCCCAGGGCCGAAGACAACGTCGGGATCATCGCGGTGCCCCGATCATCCCAAGTATTCGCGTCCAGGGAGGTTGCGCAGGCGATCACGGCCAATTATTCCAAACAGCCGGATAACAGCGACACTGCCTTAGGGCCGAACTTGGTCCTTCGGTCAGAAGTCGCCCATACCCTTCGCGCCGAGGGCTTCGACGCCAGCGAAGACGGCACCGGCCGAGGAACCCCCATCGTCCCGGTCGCCCCGACATTGCTGGCCTTGGGCAACACAACAGGCGGCCACCGCCCGCCGGGGTCGACGGTCGACACGGTCGAGACCTTGATCGTCGAAGGTGCCGCCCCGACGGATCGCCGCTGGGCCGTCCGCCGCCTGACCCCGGTCGAATGCGAGCGCCTCCAAGGCTTCCCCGACGGATACACGGACATCGTCAGCGGGGGGCGGAACTGGACCCCGGATGGCCCGCGCTACCGGGCGCTGGGGAACAGCATGGCGGTCAACGTGATGGGCTGGATCGGCGAGCGCATCGCCTTGGTCGACGGGCTCGGAGGCCATGACTGATCCGACCTTGCACGGGAATCACGACCCTTGCCCGGCCTGCGAACTGCGCCGGGAAGTCCAGGACAAGAGCCCGATTTTCAGGGACGAGGTGCTGTGCAACGTCTGCGGTGGCCGGGGGTTCTTGCCCTTGAGCGATGCAGAGATCGTCCGTCGGACATGCGACGAGGCTCGCCGGTTGTATTGGCCGCGGCGGATTTCGGATTGACAGGAACTTAGCGATGGCCTTCGGCGGCCGCGCTGCATATAACCGCCCACGAGTCAACGGCATAGGATCATGGTCGGAATGGAAATGGAAGGCAGCCTGGACCTATCGGCATACGAAAGGCCGCACGTTCAGGATATGGCTTCCCCGTTCCGCTATCCGGGAGGAAAGGGCTTCCTCACCGGCTATCTTGGTTCGAAGCTATCCGAGATCAAAGCGGGCGAAAGGCACTATGCCGAGCCGTTCTGCGGGGGGGCCGGAGCGGCCTTGAATCTTTTGAAGTCTGGCGTTGCCGACGTCATCCATTTGAACGATGCCGACATCCGGGTCTATTCGGCCTGGCGAGCCATGTTGTTCGAAACCGACCGCTTCCTAGACCGTTTGCGCGACGCAAAGGTGGACATGGAAGAATGGGACAGGTCGATCGATCTGGTTCAGAACGCAGACAATTCGAAAGACTATTCCTTCGATTTGGGGTTCGCGACCTATTTCATCAATCGCACCAGCAGGTCGGGAATTATCTTAGGCGCAGGGCCGATCGGCGGCTATGCGCAAACCGGGCGGTGGAAGATCGACGCCCGGTGGTATCGGGAGACCATGTCTTCGCGAATTCGCTGGCTCGGGAGCGCGCGAGACCGCGTTCGGCTGACGAACGAAGACGCTCTGACGTTCATGGCTAGGTCCAGAACCCGTTTGCCCCTTGACGACTGCTTGATCTTCGTCGACCCCCCTTATGTGCAGGTCGGATCGCGGCTTTACCTCAATGCGATGAACGAGGCGAAGCACAGCGCACTGGCCGATATGCTCCAGGGCGGGACTTTTCCGAATTGGATTCTTACCTACGACAACCATCCGCTGATCCACGAGCTATACGCTGATCGAAGGATCGAGACTATTTCGGTCAACTATAGCCTCAGGACCACTCGCAAGGAAAAGGAAGTCCTTCTTCGGTCCTTCTAGGCGGCTAGCGCAAAGACCCGATAGTCTGCGATCCAGCCGGTCAGTTGTGCCAAGTTTGCGGCTTCGTCCATGTTCATACCGCTCCTGGCAAGAGCGATGCCGACAAGCGCATGCTTCGGCGTCGTAAAACGGTCGCAGATATGCCCGTGCTGATTGGAAGCACGACGCCAAAGATGGCCGTCAGTGATCCTGAATGGAATCAAAGTTACAAAGTTATGCTGGCCCGACCCTCGATCTTCGAAGAAGTCGTTCATGAACTGATTGTATTCGAGAGAAGCCGGTTTATCGACCCAATTGTGGCCTGATGCCAGTTGGCCGAACCAAATCGACGCGGGCGGCGGGCGAAGTTGATGCGGCCAAGCTATTACATCAATACCGCCGTCTTTGGACCTCGGTTGATGATCCCGGCCCGGAGTATCTCGCGCCTTTAAACCTATACCCCAGCCTTCGGCACGACGCAGGGCTTCAAGGATGCTTTCCTTCGTTTCGCGCGGAAATCCAAGGCTGATTGCCGGGCCACCAGCATGGCCCGCCACGGCAAGCGTTCCTAAAATCTGATAAACGCGATTGCGAAGTCGTCTAAGGATGTCGCCTTCGGGTGGAACCGTAAGGATAGGCGAACGAGAAATGTGAGAAGCGATCAGGCACAGGAGGTAGAAACAAGCGTTCTCGCTGTCGGCCGAGGAAATCAGGCTAACTTCTTCGCCGTCCCCGCTCAAGTCGAAGGGGTAGGCCTCTCCCAAAGCGGTCTTTCGGTCGTTCAGTTCAGTTTCGATCTCTGCCCGGAACGCATCATCTGCCAGATCGAATTCCGCAATATCCTCGGACTGTTCCTCTTGCAGGGTTTTGCGCCCACCTGAAAGTTCATCGAGCCTCGCCTTACCGAATTCATCAAAGAAGGCTCGAAGTTCCAACCAGTCGAGTTGAATATCTGCTCCCGCATTTGATGCGGGCAAAGCCAGCAATGCCATTCTATTTCTTCTCGGCCTTAAGATTCTTCCGCTGCATGACAGCGACGATGGCGTCGGCACGATCAGAGCAGCTTACCGCAAATTCCAAAAGTTCGGGCTGGGCCTCTGGGTCGTAATCCGCAGCGGTTTCGAGACTGGTCTTCAAGGTGGCGGCCGAAGCAACTATGTTCGCTGCAAACAAACTGGAGCGCGGCGTCGCCGTCACGACGGCATCTTCCAAATTGCCGCGTTCGGTAAGTTCGCGCAACGCTGCGGGGTGCGCGATCACCGACTTAAGGCGGTTCAAATCCTTGGCTTGGGTCTGAATGACTGGTTCAACTTCATCACGCTTTGATCCGTAAAGCCACTTCAGAAGGCGCCGCAGTTCTTCGAGTTTAGCCTGGGGGACCGGGTTCACGATGGGGTCGGCGTTTCGCGCAGGACGGTCCATTCCGAGGTATGTCGTAAATTCGGCGTAGGCGAGGGCGGTGTAGAGATGGGAAAAGCTGAACGATTTCTTGGTTCGCTCATCTAAATCATAGACCCCAGCGCCTTCCGCTTGTCGGATTACATATGCGGCGGTCACCATCCGCAAGAGGGTGTCGTGCTTGTCGCCCATCCGCAAAGCAATATCGGACAACGACAACCCGCCAGGTTTAGCCCGTTCGGTATCGAGCCACCGCAGCGCGAAAAGGGCCTTGGCATAGGCATCCCAGGCTTGCGGGCCATTGATGTGTTTGAAACCGATCAGGTTCTTCGCGCCGTCTTTGTCGGCCACCCGGAAAACGAGGATGTTTCGAAACGAAGCCAAGACGGCGTCGGGCAAACCGTGAGGGGTCGACACACCGCACTCTTTTGCAAGCGCCTTGTCCCGCAAACACTTGATCGCTGCCAGGCGCCTGTTGCCTTCAAGGACGACAAGGCGGTCGTCAGCGGCGTAGACGATCATCGGCTCGATGCCGATGTAACCGTTGAAGCCGAGAGATTGAATCAGTTCGCCCAAATCCGCGGTGCGATTCAGCTGGATGATGATGGCCTGATCCGAAGTGTTCTCGGGTTCTTTATCCGGTGTAAATCGGGGGTTATCCCGATCAAAGTCGAGAAGCTCGACCGAAACCGGAGTTGGTATGGACAGAGGGACGTCGTTTTCTATGGCCATGGCCGGTCTTCCATCATCTTCTCCGAGATTCGGGCAAAATCCGAACCCCGCGCGGCAACGCGCGTTTCAAGCAGTTCCCCGCACCTTGCCCGCGCGCTTGGTCAATGCCAACAGAAAAAGACGCCCGCGAAACGGTCTCCGTCTCGGTTTGAGCGATTTCTTCGTGGGTTGGAACGGAACGGGACCGGAACGGGAAACGTGAAAACCAAAGTGAAAACCCTCGGCGTCAAGGGCTTAGGTTGTCTGCTAACCTATTGAAAATAGTGGTGCCCAGAGCCGGAATCGAACCAGCGACACGCGGATTTTCAATCC
>NZ_JAPDGS010000016.1 GCF_025950525.1 Stagnihabitans lacustris
CGCGGGGTGGAGCAGCCCGGTAGCTCGTCAGGCTCATAACCTGAAGGCCGCAGGTTCAAATCCTGCCCCCGCAACCACTTCAATAGAACACCCAGACAAAGCCACCTTCGGGTGGCTTTTGGCATTGGCCCCACTCGCTCCTTGGCCCAGCCCGATCAAGGCAGACAGAGTGCCTTCCATGCCCAGGACTACGCCATCCTCCTTCGCTGTCACCGTCACACGCGTGATCAAGCCGCGGATGATCTCCAAGGCCTCGACCCGCAGCTCGGGATCCTTGAGCGCTTCGCCCAACTCGGCAACCCGCTTGCGATAGGCCTCCGCCAATCCCGGGTGAAACCGCACAGGCGACGGGGCAGGGGCCTCCAAGGCCGCATCCAGCTCCTTGAGGCGGCCTTCCAGCCCTTCCAACCGCTCCTTGAGCCCAAGGCGTCCGCAGGCCTTCGGCAATGGCGTCGTAGAGGCCCTCTAGCTTGCGGGCAACCGCCTTGCGCTCCGCCTCGATCTTCGTCCGTTCGGCCTGTTCCTCGCCGCGGGCGTTATTGATCTCACGGGTATAGGCAGCCACGAACTCAGCCACCGCATCCGGCTGCATCAATCGGTCGCGCAGCATTGTGAAAACCGCCTCTTCGAGCGGAGCACGTCGCACAGACTTCGTTTGCGTGCAGGTGTTCAGCTTCCGCGCCGCCGAGCAGGCCATATAGTCCCTCCCCACCGTCGCGAAGCTGCCCCCGCAACAGCCGCAAACCAAGAGCCCGGTCAGCAGATGAACGGGCCGCTTCTCCTCCCAGAACTTCGTGGCCTTGATCGCCTTCACCCGGGGATCGGCATCGATCTCACCCTGACGCGTCTTCACCGCCTCCCAGAGAGCGTCATCGACGATCCGGAGTTCCGGCACCTCGGAGGTCACCCACTCATTCGACGCGTTGATCCGGGACACCCGCCGCCCCGTCATGGGATCCTTCACATAGCGCAGCCGGTTCCACACCAGGCGCCCGATGTAGAGTTCATTGTTGAGGAAGCCCGTGCCCCGCTGGCGATGCCCCCGGATCGCCGTGTCGCGCCACAGTTCGCCCCGGGGGCCGAGCACGCTCTCGGCGTTCAGCGCTTTGGCGATGGCCTTCGGGGAAACGCCCCGAGCAAAGTCCTTGAAGATACGGCGAATGACATCAGCCTCGTCCGCGTTGATCTCACGCTCGCCTGTCGAGACGGAGCCATCTGCATTCATTCGGCGAACCACGTTGTAGCCATAGGAGTTGCCACCACCGGACATCCCCGCCTCGACACGGCCCCGCAAGCCGCGCCGAGTTTTGTCCGCCAGGTCTTTGAGGAAGAGCTGGTTCATTGTGCCCTTGAGACCGACATGGAGCTCGGTAATCTCTCCCTCCGCCAAGGTGACAATCGCCACTCCTGCGAAGGTCAGGCGCTTGTAGATCGTCGCCACATCCGCTTGGTCGCGGCTCAACCGGTCCAGCGCCTCGCAGACCAGCACCTTGAACCGCCCCGCCTGCGCCGCCGCCAGCAGGTCCTGCAACCCCGGCCTCGCCATCGAGGCCCCACTGATGCCGCGATCCGAAAAGATCGGGCCCTCGTCCAAGCCCTCCCGAGTGATGCGCTCACGGCACAAACGCACCTGGTCCTCGATCGAGGCCTCCCGCTGCATCTGAGAGGAAAACTGGGCATAGATCGCGGCGCGCATCATTTGTCCTCCATCAACTCGGCCAAGACGGCAGCATAGTCCCGGCCCGTCTCGATTCCCTGTGCCTGAATGTAATGCCGCTCCGCCGTCCCGAAACCAGAATGTGCAAGCAGCGGGCGGATCAATCGGGCGTTCTCCGGTGACAGCCGCGACAACGTCGTGGCCGCAGCGTCCCGGAATAGGTGAGGGGAAACACGGACGCCGACCGTCTTAAATGTTGCAGCTACCACAGCTTCCATGATGCCTTGGGTTCCAAGCGGATACCCACAGCGATCGACCCACAGCCTATCATGGTGCTTTTGACCTCGCCGCGCCATGAGCCAAGGCCGGATATGTTCGACATAGCGTCTTAAGAGGACGTCGCCCGCCTCAGGGACCGGCGCCTCCCAAGGAAGGCCGTTCTTCGTCATATCCGGCGAAAGATAGATATGGATCTGTGTGGGCGACACGATGACCGACTGGCCGAGGTTGAGTTCTGTAAACGAGCGTCGCCGCATGGGCAGCTGGGCGAGCAAACCCACCATGGCGCCATTCCGGATGCTCAAGGCTTCCGAAAGCGCTGTTGGTGCAGCCGCCGCAATTTCTGTTACCAAACGCTCCCCTGCCGCCAAGAGATCCTGGCTCGGCAAGATCCGCCCGATCTTGCGTTTGGACACCGTATGGCGGGCGGTCCGCTCGGTCCGATTGACGATGCGTCGTTGCAGGGACCAATCCTGGCGCGGATCCGCAGCGCTGAGAACGATGACAGTCCGCTGGATCAGCGTATGTCGGGACATGGGTGCAAGGCCCGACAGATCTTTCAGCCAGTCATAGAGGCGAACAGCCGTCGCACGCTCGGCTGGTGCCTCGTGCCGCGCCTCCGGGTAACGCTTGAGCACCCAATCCAGCCAACGTTCATACCCCGCCCGCAGCCCGGCGCAGGTCGTCGCCCGCAGATGCGCCAAACCGCCGCGATCGTCCAGCGGTCCGCCATCCGCCGTGAGCCCGAGCCACATTTGCCGGTCAGACTCAGGCCAGTCTGCAAAAGCCAAAGAAACCCGACGCACCATCAGCGCTTCGCCTCCGCAATGACCTCGGCAAAGAGTCTGGTTGCCGTTCCTGCCTCGAACCCGGCATAGGCATTGATCGTCTGCGTCAGGGCCTTGTGCCCCAGAAGACGGCGAAGTGCCTCATATTGGCCAGGGCGCGCCGTCAGAAACAGCTTTGCAGCGATATGGCGGAACAAATGCGCGTTCACCTCGATGCCCAACTCCTTGAAGATCCGCGCTTTGATCCGCGAAGAGAATTGGGTCGCATCCATAGGGGCTTTCCCCGCTCGCATTGGGAACAGCCAAGGATTGCCCGGATCGCAGAGTTGTGGCGTACGAAGGGCAAGGTGTTGCTCGATCAAAGAGATCACAGATGCCGGTAACTCGAACTCGATCCGCTCCGAGTTCTTTACTTGATCAGCCTCAAACAGCAGGAAGGCGCGACCCTTGCCGAAGCGATGAAGGTTCTCTTCGAGGTGGATGCTCACGGCATTCCCGCGCCGAATGGGGCAGTGCAGAAAGATGGCGATCGCGACCGCATCTTCCCGCGCTAGGTTCGCATTGTAGCTCGTGTCGCCAGACGTCTTCGCGAAAAGTGCCTCTGGAAGACGCAGAAGCGCGCGCACCTTGTCTTGGTCTTCCAGAGGACGGAGGCGGTCGCGGTTCTTGTCGGTCATCCCACTCTGCGGCTTCACAAGGACTCGATCACGTAACCGCTCGATTGTTGCCTGATCGTTTTGGCTCACATGCACGAAGCGTTTGGAGATATTTGCGAGCAGGCCCGCCATCTCGGAAACTTCCCGCGTCAGTTTGTTCTGGTTCCGCTCCAGCATCCAACGGAGGCCCCGTTCGACATTCTTGGGCGTTGTGACGCTTCCGATGTTCGGCAAATCTTCGGACTTGAGGCCAGAGTGAACGAGGATAGAAGCAAAGCGCAGAAGGCGCTGACGGTAGACCCCGACAGAAGCGGACCGAAGAGGTGCTGAACGGGCAAGCGCGTCGAAAGGATCAGGCGCCGTCAAGCTTTGCTCAAAACGTTCCAGGTCCAGTTGGAAGGTCTCGGGAAATGCTGCCAGATCCAAGGCGAACTTTTTGGACCGGCTTGGGAGTGTCAATCGTTGGGTCGGCCAATCCGGAACTCGGGACTGGGCAAGGTTCCACATATTGACCGCCGCTCGATAGGCGATCACCGGGTCTTTGCCGATCTCGTTTACCCGCAGGCCTTCGAGATACGCCTCCGCGTGTTCATCACGGACAGCATCTGGAGCGATACCGAGCCGGTTGAGGAAGCGAATGAACCGAGAAAGGCCGTGCAGGCTGCGATCATGGGTGGCAAGGACAGCCGCCCAGAGGGGCTGCCAGCGAGCATCCATCGCGTCGCGCTTCTTGGTCCGTCCTTCGACGATCCCACAGAGCACGAGTCCGGCACGGGCGTCAGACAAGGCGTTCGACAACGTCTTTTGAGAAATTCCGATTGCTCCCGGTGCAATCTTTTCGATCCGCTTTTGCAGCCATGCAGGGTGCGCCGGGATCTCTTCCAGTGTGCGATTCAGGGCCTTCGCCAAACGCCGAAGGCCAGAGAGGATGTCGCGCCGCCGAGTCGGTGTGAGATCTGAGTGAGCCTCGATTTGTCCCACAACAGCGCCAAGGGTCGGCGTTCCTGCGGGCACAAAGGCCTTCTCCAACACCGCGGCATTGATCTTAGGCATCGGGAATTCTCCGTAAGGGCACGAGTGGTCTCGGGTGGACACCTGCGGACAGGATATCCGATTCGGGATGACTATAACACCAAAAATGAAAAACTAAGGGTGCTGTAGTATTCCCGACAATACCTCAAATATCTGATTTATATGGACATAAGTGTACAGGCAGTGTCAGAGGCGCTGCGCCTTCCGATAGGCCGCATGCGCCTCCTTCGTCACTCGCAGAAGACGCTCGCCAGGGCCAACCCGCAGCGCCGAGAGCAACCCCGCCGTGATCGCGCGCCGAACCGTCTTCTCCGAGCAGCGGTCCAAAGCCGCAACCTCACGAATCGTCAGCAGGCCCCCGTTGCCGTCAGTCATCGGTCCTTTGGTGCTCGTCATTTTTTTGCTCCTTTCCCAAGGTTGAGCGCTCCCTCGCCATCTGCCGCCCAAGCAGCCGCGCCAATGCAAAGACCGCCGAGTCCACTTCTTGTGCGGCGGCAATCTTCGTTGCTGGCTGAGGGTGCTTGGCGGACATGGGGTAAACATGGCCAAGCTTAGGCAGGGAGTCTAAGTGTTGTGCCGCCGCTGCATTTGCTCCACGAACCCACTAAAGCCTTTCGCGCGTTCCGTCTGCGTTGACTTCCACTTGCGAATATCTCCGACGATTGCCTCCGTACCGAAGGTGCTTTTCGGTTCAGTGACGCTGCCTACGACGGCGTTGACGAACGCGAAAATCCTTCCGCGCCGTTCGGAGTTCAGCGGGTCGGTGGTATAAGTGACCTTGCGGCCCTGTGAGTGCCAGAAATCGAATATCGCTGTCATGACCGAAATGCGCCGCTCATCGGGGATCTGCCGCTGGTCAACAAATGTGCGAAGGACAGCGAGGCCTTCAATCTCTTGGATAGCCTTGAGTGCGGAATCCAGTTCATCGATGGCCTCGATGATCGGCGGAATCCGGGTCTTGGCGTCCTTCACAAGCTGTCTCTGCTCGACTGGAACACCATGGAATGCCGTAAGGTTTCGGATCGTCTCTGCCGCAGCCACTAGTTTCTTCTTGACGCTGGAAACTTGCGATCTCGCTGATCTGACAGCTTTAGCGCCCTTCGTGGTGGACTCCTCATAAGCGATGCCGCGCATCGTTGCCGGAATCGTATAGAGAGCACTTGCGAGACTTACGGAAAGGCTCCGGAGCTCTGCCGGTGAGAAGTCGAATTCCTGAGCGATTGCATTAATCTCTTCGTCGCTAAGGGCACCATTGCGAAGATCATGGTCAGCGACCACCCAGTTTGCGGTCCAGTTGACGCGGTCGACGCTGGCAAAGATTGCGGGCGATTCACTTCCGGGATCCGCCCCAGCGTTGCTCATCTTTTCTCTCGGTTCGGCCATGCTCACACCCTTCTGTTTAAGGCGCTGCGTGCAAGTGGCCCAGTTCGCGTGGCCCTCTTGATGCAGCATTTCTGCGCATGTGTGGAGGTAAGCCACAATATATAGTGTAGTGAGTGCCAGATTTTTTGCAATCCCACCACTTGGACAGGCGATGCCAGCATCAGTCAGGGCTAGGCCGTGGCCCTTTGAGCGGATGCAAATCGCCCCACAAACCAAAGCTGAAACTGCATGCCCGTCTGGAAACGGCAGCGCACGCTGAACAGCTGAATTGGTGGTGGTGGCAAAAGGCAGATTGTTCGTGGGTGCCATCACCGAAAACCACGAGTTGGCCAGGATCGGTCAGCAGGGCGGACGGTGAGGCCGCTCGGGGTTTCGCCCGACCATTCGCCAGCGAGGGCCTAAGACACGCAAAGATGGTCGCCACGGCAGCCGCACGCCGTTCTTGTGCGGAGATGATCCGGGAACTACCCCACTCCGCGCCAACTCGACCCCTTCTGGACTGGCGCAGAAACGCGACGATGAAACCCACCGGCTGGTGAACCTGCGGACTAGGTCAGGGTGACAGATCGGGGACCTAGTGCAGCAGCAGCTGCATTGGGGGCAGGATAAGAGCCTGCGGGGAAGCGGCTGGCCACCGATAAAGGGCATCGCGTGGATACGGATCAGGCAGGATGGGCCTTCCCCCGCATGCCGGGGGGAAGGAGCGGGGGCCGGATATTGCCTGTCCTAATCCTGTTCGCTCAATGTTGTCTCCCCATGTCCATGGTCCTGTGCAGCAGCCGTACCTGAAAGTTGCAATCGGCTCTGATCGGGGTGCAGTTGACCATTGACAGAGAGGCTTCTGCCGATACGGCTTCGCCAGCCCTTCGCCAGCCCTTCGCCAGCCCTTCGCCAGCCCTTCGCCAGCCCTTCGCCAGCCCTTCGCCAGCCCTTGGAGTGGCTAGCCCTTTAAATGTGACCGTCTGATACGCACATCGGTTGCGGCCATACCAAGCCTTGCTGGAAGAAGTAGCGAAAGAAGCGCGACGAAAGGCCTTCGCCATATCCTGCTTTGTATCGAATCAGTGGAGGTTTTCATTTCTCGCAGCGCAAATGTTCACTCTAAATTCTGGTTGGGTTAGAGGTTGGGGCTTGTTTCGGCATGGCATTTATCTTTTGTGGACCACAGCGTCACCGTGGAGCGCGGGGTGGGTTCGAGTTGAAGCCGGCTGTTTCGGCCGCTTTATGGTGCGTCCGAATAATCGCTTCAAGACTTGCCTTGCTGCGTCACCTAAGTGAGATTGTTGTGATCCCGTCTCTCCCTCCTCTGGGTTGAATTTGAATTTGGATTTGTGTTCTTGAGCAAAGACTTCTCATCCGTTTTGCGCTACTGGCGAACCTCCCTTGCCGATGGGGCACTCGGCGAGGGCAAGCTCAAGCAGCGGGAACGGACCCGGTTTATCGAAGTTGCCTCTGAGACGCTTCGGACGGGCAAGCTGCCTTCGGAGGCCGTTGATAAGCTGTTCAAGGACGAGCCACGTGCGAAGACAGTGACCGTCCGCTTTTGGCCCTTGGTGACGGCGCGACAGGTGTCCCATGGCGCGGGGCAGGGGGATGGGTTGCCTGACCTCGTTGCGCCGGTCGTCACAGAGGCTTTCGTTGATCGGAAAGGGCTGATCCTGCCTCAGCGCAACACCGTGGCTCGGGATCTCCTCACTCCCCTGCCGTCGGACGATTTCTCGATCGGTGCTGTCGCCGACCTCGATGACTTCCTGACGACCGAGCCGCTGCGCTTGCCCAATCCAGGCGATTGGCAGGCCTATCTGGCGCATTGCCGCAAGATGCTGGACGCGGTCTCAAAAGGATGGCCCGAGGGAGACGCGAACTATCGGCATGCGAAGTATGGGCTGATCGAGGTGGCGCAGGACGGGGCAGCCACGATCCGCAACATCCTCGACCTGTATGACAAGCTGATCGCGGACAATCACAAGTCGCCCCTCTTGTCCCAAATGATTTCGCCATCCACGGGCAGGCTGTTCGATCAAGGTGTCGAGCAGGACTTGGCGCGAAGGCTTGGCCACTCGAACCCACATTTCCCTTTGGCGACCGAGCAACGCCAGGTTCTCGCCTGCCTCGATGCTGCGGGGCCAGGAGAGGTGATCGCGGTCAACGGACCTCCGGGGACGGGCAAGACGACGATGCTGCTGTCGGCGGTGGCAGGGCTGTGGGTCTCGGCGGCGCTGAAAGGCGGCGACCCGCCGATCATCGTGGCGGCATCCTCCAACAATCAGGCCGTCACCAATATCATCGACGCCTTCGGGAAAGATTTCGGCAAGGGTGAGGGGCCCTTTGCCGGGCGTTGGCTCCCCGGCGTCGAAAGCTTCGGCATCTACCTTCCCGCCAATACGCGCAGGCAGGAAGCGGCAGAAAAGTACCAGACCGAGGACTTCCAGGTCCGAATGGAGACAGTCGATGGTTTTCGGGCCGCCAAGGAGGCTTGGCTGACAGCCGCCCGGTTGGCATTTCCAGGATTGCAGGGCGAGGTCGCCGAAGCCGTTGCCGCCCTGCACACCACCTTGCAACGCGAAGTGGCCAAGCTATCCGCTGCCGACCGCGCACGCATTCGGTTGACCGAGGCCGAATTGGCGCTGGATGGACTGCGGCCCGATCCGGAAACCGCCGAGACCGAGGCTACAACCCAGAGTACCCAAGCCGCGGCTGAGGTCGAGAGCCTGCGTGCCCTGCGCAAGACCTATGACAGGCACATGGCGGCAGAATCCGCCCTGACGGCCTTCTTCTCCTTCCTGCCATCCGTCGCCCGTAAGCGGCTCCTTAGGGCGAGGATGGCAGTTGAAGGCCTCGCCGGGTTGGAGGCTTGTCGGACGCTAGCCGAGATCGACCAGGCCCTGGCAACGCAATTGGCCCGTGCCCATGACCGCAAAGGGAAAGCCGAGCAGTGGGAGCAACGGATCAGGGGCCTTCGTGCGGAAGGCATGGCGGCAGCCCACGCATCTGAGGCGGCTCTTGCCACTTTCGGAGGTCCCGATGACCTTGAAGACCGCCTCGACTGTGGCATGCGGTTTGATCTCTTCCTGCTGGCTACCCATTACTGGGAGGGGCGCTGGTTGATGGCGATGGAGGCAGATCTGTCAGGGATCACTGCCTCGGCGACCAAGACGGGGCGGAGCAGCGTCGTTCCGCGCTGGCAGCGTCGAATGATGCTCACGCCCTGCGCGGTGGCGACTTTTGCAAGTCTTCCTCCGAAGCTGGCTGTCAGTCGGCGTGACGGCGGCAAATGGGCGACCGACTACCTGTACGACTTCGTCGACCTGCTCATAATCGACGAGGCGGGCCAGGTTCTGCCCGAGGTCGCAGGAGCTTCTCTCGCCCTAGCCAAGCGTGCCCTCATGATAGGCGATACGCGCCAGATCGCGCCGATCTCCACGGTTCCCCTGGCTGTCGATGTAGGTAACCTGCGCGAGGCAGGACTCTTGGCGCTGTCTGACGGCATGGAGAAAATCGAGCCCTCCGGCATCTGCACCACTTCTGGCAGTGCCATGCGTCTGGCGCAGAATGCTTGCCGCATCTCGCCCTATCCGGATCTGGCTCCGGGGCTGTGGCTTTTCGATCACCGGCGGTGCCACGACGAGATCATCGGCTACAGCAATGCGCTTTGCTATCAGGGCAAGTTGCGGCCGAGGCGCGGAGCGGCCCCCGCCGACGCGCTCCTTCCAGCTATGGGCTATGCCCATGTCGACGGTCGTGCCATCCGGGCCGGGAACAGCCGCGTGAACCCGACGGAGGCACAGACCATCGCGGCTTGGATCGACGAGAAGCGGGCGAAGCTTGAGGAGAAGTACAACCGCCCCATCGAACAGATCATCGGCATTGTCACCCCCTTCGGCGCCCAGGCTCGGGCCCTTAAAGCGGCTTGCGCCGCAAAGGAGATCACCGTGACGGGGCGGGAGGGGATCACGATCGGCACGGTTCATGCGTTGCAAGGCGCCGAGCGTCCCGTGGTGATCTTCTCGCCGGTCTATTCCAAACATGCAGACGGGGGCTTCATCGATGCTTCCCCCTCGATGCTGAACGTGACCGTCTCACGTGCCAAGGACAGTCTCCTGGTGTTTGGCGACATGGACCTGATGGCATCGGCCATCCCGGGTTCCCCAAGGGCGCTTCTGTCGGCTTTTCTCGACCGACCGGGGCAAGAGTTGGACCCGCCGCAGGTAGTCCGCCCAGACTTGCAAGAACGCGACGACCAGTTGCAAAGCCTCAGAGACGCCACTGAGCACGACGCGTTCCTTCTGCAAACCCTCGCGGGCGAAGGGCGGCGTTTCCTGATCGTCAGCCCTTGGATCAAGCTTCGGACCATGGAACGGACCGGGATTCTGGAAGCGATGCACTCGGCTGTTAAGCGTGGCGCCGTTATCGAGGTCTATGCCGATCCCCTGTTGAACGAAGCCTTAGGCCCCTCTGGCCTCTCGTTCATTGACGAAGCCGCCTCGGCGCTCGATGCCATCGGAGTCAAACTCTCCCAGTTGAAGAAGCTGCACAGCAAAATCGTCGCCATCGACGACGACATCCTCTGCGTCGGCTCCTTCAACTGGCTGAGTGCCGATCGCGAGGGTCAATATGCCCGCCACGAGACTTCTTATGTTTACCGAGGCGCTCAGGTCGAGGAGGAGATCCGTGTGACCCGCGACGACCTGGCACGCAGGTCAAGAAAGATAGACTAGTCGTGGTACCATCCGCGGGCGATGAGAGGCGCCGATCAGGAAGCCGTTGTCTAGAACGATGCACCGCTCATAGTTCTCACCGCCTTTCGGCTGAATCTTTAACAAGTTCAGAGGCGTAGTGTCTTCGTTCGATATGGGCGGAAAGCAGAAGTTCGCTGCATTTTCGAATACCACGCCTTCCATTAGGCGAGTCAGACATTTCAAACCGACCGAATACTCCTTGTGCGGACTATGTCAAAGAGCGTGTCCAACGGATGGTATAAACTGTCCGCTGCGTCTATCTATTTTTCGAAGGATATTGCAAGTATCCAAAGGGAAGTGTATAAAATTCACTCTTTACTTAACTCTGACAAGTGTTGTGCATATGATAAAACGCGAAAAAGACGCCAAAGCACTGCCCTGAAATAGCTTTCAATATACAAAAGGCGTCAGCTACTGGACACATGAGGCTGTCTCATCTGGAAGCTTCGCAGGTTACCTACTGGACGTCGATAGTTCGTATGTTATTCTTTCTCACCGCTGAAGAATATTATAAGAATTACTCATTGAATTTTAGTGCGAGGACACCAAACATGACTCCCCCCCCGATGGCCCCTCACAACACGCACAGCAAACTGAAAAGGTAGATCGATCGATCTATGGAAGCTTTTTGAGATTGCCTGATTGGATACGTTACACTGCTTGGATATGTATTGGTCTATGGGTGGCCAACTTTTTTTTAGGTATCTCGTCGCTCCAGTCGCGAGGCATCTTCGGTGATGCATTTGGTGCTGCAAATTCGCTATTTTCGGCTTTTGCGCTATTAGGAGTTGCTTGGAGCGTAGCGATGCAACGCGAGGAACTTAAGGTTGCCAAAGAAGATCGAGATAACACCCGCGAAATCCTCAAAGATCAGCACTTAAACTCTAGACTGCAAAGGTTTGAGACCACCTTCTTCCAGCTTTTCACGGCATTCAATTCAATCGCGGAATCCGTAGAAGCCTCTGATAAATATATAAAAAACAAATCCAGCGGTTCCGGACAAACTTCGTCATCTAGTTCTGCTTCTGATAAATTAGCGCAAAATCTTAATACTATATCGCAAGGCCGCGCATCTTTCGAAAACTACCTGTCGATACTGCGGCGAGATTTTGAAGCGTTAATAGGGAAAACTGAGAAAAATGGTGACGAAAGCGCTCAGCAAGGCGACCGTTTGAGTCAGGAAGAGAAAATCAACGCCATTGTTGCCGCATATGATAATTTTTTTGCGGTGAATGGCGATGACGTCGGCAGATATTTTCGGACACTCTACACGACAATGAGATTCATAGAAAACGCAGAAATCCCTGCCGAGCAAAAGCGATTCTATTTCAAGTTTCTTCGCGCTCAACTTTCGATGCATGAGTCAACATTTTTAGTTTTGAATTTTCTGAGTAAGTTTACGACGCCTGAATTTAATGACCTTTGTGTCAAATACGGCATGGCAAAAAATGCTGACCGGAAACATCCTCTTATACGTCTGTATCCGGCATTGCCGACAGAACTGTTTGGCAACACCGAGGTCGAGCTGGAAACTGATTATCTAATCGATAGGGATAAATATAGTTTAGACGAATTTGACTTATATGATAACGACGAATCCGACGGACACTAATAACCAAAGGAGCTCTCTTGCACAAATCGCGTGAGGAATTCACCTAGCGTTGATGATGTGACCGCCCCCCGACGGCATCGATGTGCCAAGGAGGGTCTGCAATGATCCAGAAAGGAGCAGGGTCATGTCGAAGATTATCACGGTCGGGCTCGACCTGGCGAAGAATGTGTTTCGGGCACATGGGGAAGATGCCTCGGGCCGGGCCGTTCTGCGCAAGAAGCTGAGACGGGAGTAGGTTATGGCCTTCTTCTGGCAGTTGCCGTCGTGTCGATGGAAGCCTGTGGCGGCGCCCACTTCTGGGGCCGAGAGATCGGGAAGCTGGGCCATGAGGTGCGTTTGATCCCGCCCGCCTACGTGAAGCGCCAGAAGAACGACGCCGCTGCCGCTGAGGCGATCTGCGAAGCAGCGCAGAGGCCGACGATGCGCATCGTGCCCGTGAAGAGCGAAGAGACGCAAGGGGCTGCGATGGTCTTTCGCGTCCGCGAATTACTGATCCGGCAGCGGACGCAGGCGATCAATGCGCTGCGCGGCCATCTGGGGGAGTTCGGCCAGATCGTGCCGCGGGGGGGGGGGGGCGGCCAACGCTGCCCGACTGATCGTTATCGTCGAGGACCCGGGCAGCGGCCTGCCCGCCGATGCCATTGCCACGTCGAAGGTGCTGGTCGGGACCCTCACCCATCTGGAAACGGAGATCGACAAGCTCGACGCCGATATCACTCGGCGCGCCAAGGAGAACGAGGTTGCCCGGCGGTTGATGACGGTGCCCGGCATCGGCCCCCTGATCGCTACGGCGATCGCGGTCCTAGCCCCGCCGCCCGAGATGTTCCGCAAGGCACGCGACTTTGCGGCCTGGCTGGGTCTGGTGCCACGGCAGCATTCGACCGGCGGCAAACAGCGGCTCGGTGCCACGACGAAGATGTGCGAGCGGTCGCTGCGACGACTGCTGATCATCGGCGCCAACAGCGTCATCATCAAGCGGCACGTCCATGCCGCGGCTTGACCGGACACATGGCTTCGGGGGGTCTGATGCTCAAGCCGCCGATGCTGGTGAGCGTGGCGCTGGCGAACAAGATGGCGCGGATCGTCTGGGCCCTGATGGCCCGGGGCGGCGCCTACCAATCTCCGACCGCAGCGGCGTAAGCCGTCCGTTGGTCGCGAGGACGTCGGAGCGGAAGAGGGCAAGGAGAAGTTTGGCGCAACGGTCGTGAAACGGGATCAGAGGAACCAGGGCGCAACAAAGTGCCTTCGAGCACGCGGCGTTGATTTGGGGCCTGATCCGCGAACACCATACGGGCCCGCGGCATGGAAATGGCCGCAACTGAGGCCGGATACATGTCATGATCCTCGAAGCGGTGGCGGACCTCAGAAGCCGTGCGGTCGCATAAAGTGACACTAAGGGCGGATTATCGTCGTTCGCTGCAGTTTCGACGGACGGCCGCTTTGGGGGCCTAGAGGATACTGGCAGCTTTCGTTGCCCAATCGACCTTAGTGGACTTGGTCACCCGACTCCAACTCGATGTTGGTACGCTGCTAGGTGCCCCAGCCGATTCGGGAAGGGATGGACCGGCTCAGCGTTGCAGGCCCGACGGTCTTGCCATAGCTCCCCACTGCGGGGAGCGCCCCACCCAGGGCTCAGTTCGGCGTGCTACGGATGCGCGCGACCGCTGGGAGTTCGGCCGCCGCCATGACGCTCTGCTCCAGATCATACGCTTCGGCGACTCCAACCGCGATCAATCGCCCCAGCGCCCGATCGATCCGTGCTCGCGCCGGATAAGCTGGCGCGAGCAATCCCGGGTCTTCTACGACACACGCCTCAAACCATTGTACGACTAGGCGACCGACGCCCGCCGCAATCCACAGCTCCGATGACGTCGTGCGGCTGAACCAGGCTTCGACTGCGTCAAGCAGGAACCCGACATGGCGCGAGCGCGGCGCCACCAGCAGAAGGTTCATGGTGCAGCGCGCGACGAACACCGTGGGCCCCCCGGGCAACATCGGACGGAGCACGGGCAGGAACGGATCAACCCGGTCGAAAACGGCCGGCGGCAGATAGCTGTGCGTCCCGGTGATCGGACCATAGGTGTTGAACAGCAATTTCGCGATGACGCCACCACTATCCAAGTCTATTCGAGGTTCGCCCGGGTCGCGGACGCTCTGCCACCGGCTGAGCGCCATCAGCCGCGTTACAAGCTTTTCGCGCAGCGACACCGGTCGAGCAGGCGCGCGGCTGGCGTGGTTGAAGTAGAGTACGTCAGCGACATGCTGCACCGTCTGCGCGACCTCACCGAACGGCCCGTCCGGCAGGTCGGTCACGAATGGCAGATCTGCCACAAAGGCCTCATCGTCTCCTTCGAGCAGCCGCTCGGCATAGAAGGCATAAAAATGTGAATTCCAGTCGGTAGGCTCGCGGCTGATCTCGGCGTCGGCAGCATAGCCCAGCCCATTCATTCGCCCGGTCCACTCAGCATAGGCCGAGACGATCTCCTGCTGCCAACCGATCGATCCCTCAGGCGCCGATTGAATTATCGCCAACCATTGGGCCGCCGCCCGATGACTAACGTGAAGGATCCCTGGCGAAGCGTCGACCACCGTCTTCGGCGCATCATCGGCATCGAGCTTTGCAAGTGTGACTGATCCCGGCACCCGAACCCTGCCTGCCCGGCGCAGATTCGGTCGCTCGTCGGGCCAAGCAGGCCAGTTCGGTTCCGCGTCGTCATCAAGCCAGGCCAGTTCGGCCTTCACCGCCGCGTCGGTCCAGGCCGCACGCTCCCCTTGGAAAGCCGCCTGCAGCGCCTCGTCTTCCGGTTCCCGGCCCTTCCGGCGCCACGTCATGCTGGCATAGGCCGCCCGCATCATCGCTTTGAAGAGACGCGGCTCGATCTCCAGGATGCGTTGGACAGCCGCCGCTAACGCGGGGACTGCCGCCCTGTCCTGCCGTGTAGCAAGCGCGACAAGCGCATCGCGATCGGCGGTTTTCCTCAGCCGCGCCCAGAGATGAATAAGCGCGAGGATCGCAATCGCCGGGCTGTTGTAGCGTAGCGTGTCGCGCGCGCTGCCGTCTCGATTGGGGTTCTCTTCGAGCGTGATCCCGATCACTTCCCGCACCCAGGCTTCGTGTGCTGCCAGCAGTGCATCGTCGCCGTCGCGTGCGACGAGCAGCGCGGTCGTGATCAGCCGCGTAGCGCGTGACTGGAGCACATCGGTATCGCTTCCACCGGGCACGCCGCCCTCGGCATAGGCTACAGCGTCGCGCGCGGTGTCGGCCGTCGCATACTCGCCGCCGTTGACCGCCAATGAAATGCGCGCCTCCATATCCATCGCGCGCGCCGACACATCGCGCATGGCTCCGAGTGACGCGCAATGCGCGGCCTCGTCCAGCGGCGACCGGTATTCGAGATTGCCATCCTCCCGCTTGAACCAGTTCGCCCGAGTGAGGACGTTGAGTGCATAGCGGCCAGCGAACTCAGCGTCGCTCAACGTCGCGTGCTCGGTATACGGGTCGAGTGTAACGACCACCGCCGCGAGCTTTGTCCGCAACGCATTGCCGACGGGCTCGTCGGCCAGAAAGTTCGGTAAGGCATCCATCAGTGAATAGCTGCGCGAGGGTCGTGCTTTCAGATCCGCCATGCGCACCGGACCCTTGGGCTCATTCTTCGGCCCCAGCCTGTCCAGCCCCGACCCCAACTTGTCATCGATCTGCCGGTTGCGATCCTTGGCAAGGAGCTGCGGGCTCGCGAGGAACGGCACAAGCGCTACGCGCGCGACATTGCCGTGCGACAGCAGCACGTCGATCGCGATGAGGAGATATGCAGCCGCGCTGCCCTCTGGGCCCAATATGTCGGCAAGCACGGCCTCGACAGATTCGCCGTCATCGAGCCGCTTCTGGCTCCATGCCTCGAGCGCGAGCAGCCCGGAAGCGGCCGCATATTCGTCACCGTTGCCCCGCGACCAGCCATAGGTCCAGCCCCAGGGGAAGAAGCGCGGCCCCTCGCCAAAGTCGACTGTGATGCCGTCTTCGCCAGGCTCGCGCCCGTCGGTATGAAAGGCGATTGCCTCATCGACCAGCCACCGGATCAACGCCAGTCCCTCGGTCGGCGCCGCGTTCAGCAGGTCTAGAAACGGCGGCTGCGCGGGCGATGGCGGCAAATAATCGCTATCGGCAAAGCTGAACGCGCGCTCCATCAGCCGCTCCCGCCAGTGCCCCCCTTGCTTCTTCTCGACCAGGCTCGCCTGGACCATCGCCGCCAGTTCGGCCGGCGCGACGGGAGCGATCACGCTCGAGAACTGGCGCAGGTCCTTCATCTTGTGATGGTCGCCGTCGCCCGTGATCGCGGTGAGATAGGCCTTGAGCGCATCGGGCACATACGACCCGAGCAGCATCCCCATCAGTCGGAGCTTGTCGATCGTCTGCCGCCGCGCGTCGCTCGCCCAGCGCGAGCGACCCTCCATCCCGGGAATCGTGACCGGCGTGTCGCGCAGATCGAGCTGGTACAGCCAGTCGAACAGCAGCCGGGATGTTCGCTTGGCGAGCGAAGGGATCATCTTGAGGATGAAGATCTGAATCTCGACCAGTTCGACCACCGCGCTGATCGCCGACATTGGCACCTCGGCGGCATGGTCATGTACCCAGCGCAGCACCACGGTCGACGATCCCGTCACGTCTGTCCGGTATGAGCGCGGCAGGTCAGCCCTTGATCCATCAGGCAACGTCATTATGTCCGTTGTCGCCTGCGTCTCGACCGCAACGATCGTCGTTGACAGTTCGGTCAAGAGTGAGCCGCCCTCGGCGAGGAGCGAGGCGCTCGACTTTTCGAGCAGATCGATCGCGATTTCGGACCTGACCAGCGCGAGTATTGCGTGTCGACGCCACGAACCGTGCGCGTTCGGAGGCGACAGGTGCGTGAGCAAGTCGAGCCAGGCGCTCGCATCCTTGCCCGTCTCGAGCACGATCCGCGCGGCGATCTCGATACCGCGGGCGACACGCGGCGGCACGGAGCCGTCCAGATCGAACCCTGACAGGCGAGACGGGTCTTCGGCGATGTAATTCCCGATTGCCCAGTCGCGCAGCACGTCGTGATTGAAATCGAGCCGGTCGGGCCGGACCTCGCGGAGCGACTGGGCACCGAGCAGATGGTCGCGCGCAGGCGAATCCTCGTCGAGATCAATTCCTGCCTCGCCCTTGAGCGCGGCGGTCGCCAGCGCCTTGAGGATTCGCTGCGCTGCCCGGACTTCGGCCGTCGGTGCGGCATCGGCGCTGATCCACCAAAGCTGCGCGAGCCCGGCCTCAGTCCGCACCGATGCGGCGCTCGGTTCGCGCAGCAGTCGCGACAAACGGTAGAGGTTGCGCGCGAGTTGCGCCGCGGGATGGCTTGCGTTGAGCAGAATCCGCAGCTCGGGCGCCTGGTCGACCAAGATCGCGACTTCCTCGTCCGACAGCGCCCCGACCTCGACCAAGTGAATCCCACCCACGGCAGTCGAGATCCGGTCGTCGAGCCATGGAATGGCGGCGCTGGCGCCGGTCCGCCGCGCAGTCGCGACCACGGTGAAGCCGGGAATGGCGCAGGCTGCCCGCAGCAGCTCGCTGATCGTGCGCTGTCGCCCCGCATCGTCGACCATGTCGATGCCGTCGATGAAGACGTACGCGCCACCGCTCGCCGCCAGATCGGTAAGGAAGGCGGCCGCCGATCCGGGAATGCCGAGCGCGTTCGCCAAATACAGCCATCCGCCCGGCGGCGTCGCCTCACTGTCGAGGACGATGATCGGGGCACGCGCGGCGACACGCTCGGCATAGTGGCGCAGCACCCAGGATTTGCCGACGCCGGCATCGCCGCGCACGACGATGAAGCGCTGTTTCTCGACCGCACCGTCGAGCGCCGCGACCGCCGCCAACCGCGGCAGCGTCACACTCGCGACGCTCGTCCCGATATGAGAGAGCGTGTTCCGCGCGAGCTCGGCGAGCCGCAGGCGGGCCGAGCCGTATTCGCGTTCGTCGGCAAGCTTGAAATCAGCCTCGGCGAGGTTCGCCTTAAGTGCAGCGGTATCGATCTCGCCGCCCCGCGTGCCGGTCTGTATCGAGAGATCGACGAGGCGGCTCCACAGTGCTTCGGCGCGCGCGACCTGCTCGTCCACCAGCGCCATTCGCGCGAGCGCGAGGCCATAGGTGCGAGCGATCGGCGCGCTCGCCTCGAAATCGAACTCGAGGATCAGAATCCGGCGCAGCAGTCGCCAGATCGTCTCATCTTCATCGACGACGTCGCCTGCGACAAGATGCTCACGCGTCGTCTCGACGAACTTGCGCATGTCAGGATTCGCCACGCCTTTGGCCGTCAGACGGGTGAAAAACTCGTCCGCTGTGGCCGCGCTGCGCGCCCAGCCCAGCACTTCCTGATACGCACCCGATATCTTGCGGCTGGTCCGCTGCGTGGCAATCCCAAACAGATGACGCTCCGCCGGCACGTCTCCGATCGTGCTGCGGGCAATCTGCTGTGCGACATCCCTGTAGACCGGATCCTTCGGAGAGAACTGGATATCACGTTTCGACTGGATCTCGAGTAGCGCATCACCACTTGCGCCAACGCCCCTGATGATGAGGTCGTCGAGTTTGAACCCTTGCTCGACGCCTTGGAAGCGCACGCTTGTGATGCGCGCGGACGGCAGCCCCGGGGCACGGTTGCCGGTCAAGAGCGCGAGCAGATATAGAGCCCCGATCTCACCTTCAATATAGGCGCCCGCCGCGCCGCGTGAAGCCGGACTCGAGCCATGCTCAGTGTTTGTGCTGGTTTCTGCCGCTGTCATTCCTCTGATGTGCAAACGATCACCCGCGCAGTCAAGCGAAACGCGAGTTTGCGGGGACGTCATTGAACTGACGCGGACCGATCAGTAGCTTGTCTACCTGCTATCTCAATTCATGTCGGCGCGACCAAGCGCCGTCACAATAGATGTTTTTTGCACCGAAAGCCGCGCTCCCAACATCAGTCGGTACGGTGCGTTCGAACAAATGGCGGCTGTGGGGATCGGCTGGACCGTCCTGGAATGACCGGCATCAAGTGCGAAGCGGAAGTTTCCTTTGAGGAAAGCGTGTGTCCGCTTGGGCCGCCAGGATGTTTGGGCTTCCCACATGGCGATCCGTCTGGACATGGGAGAGCGAGGGCTACATTCTCGACCAGAGGCCGATTGACGGGATTCTGCCTGCCGACCATGGGTTCGAGAGCCATTGAAACGATTGCAATCTGAAGCAAGCCCCACCTTTGTTGCTGGTCCAGCAGAGGATGCAAAGCGTCTTCCGCTGGACGCCTTGCGTTCAGCGCTCTTGCAGCTTCAGGCGACAGGGGCCAGCGGTTTCGAGGGGCTTGTTGCCACGGTTCTCAGCAAGATTGTGGGGCAGAATTTTCGGCTTTCCAGCTCCGGCACACAAAATGGCAAGGATGGCACGCTGTTCGCGGCTACGGATTACCTGATCGCATTCGAGGGGAAACGCTACGATACGCCGCTCAGTCCGGCAGATATCCATGCCAAGATTACCCAATTGATTGCCAGCACCGCTATGCCGGACCTCTGGGTGTTGGCCGCCACAGTGGGGGCTGGCGCGCAGATGCTGGACACGGTTCACGCAGCCACCTCCCAAGTCGGAATCGGTACGCTTATTCTGGACTGGCCGCGGACATCCGAAATCCCGCCTCTCGCGGCGGCGTGTGCCCTCGCACATGAAGTGACTGCGGCCTTTCTGCATGCGAACATCCAAGACCATGATTGTGTCAGAAAAGCGATCGAGGCGCTGTCTGCAATCCGCGGGGCCGAAGCATTCAAATTGGCCGCAGAAGATATTGTCCGCACATTGCGGGACCCCTCAGTTGCCCTGTCCAACGCAAGGGTAGAAAATGTGAAGCTGATGGAGGCCATTTTCTCCGAGCCGCGCCTTGCCAAAGCAGCGTTTGGCCAAGCGTTGACCCCCAAGGCGGCCGGACCTCTGCCGATTCGGTCCCGTTCCGCCCTGGTGGCTGACGTCCAGCAACACCTGACCAATAGTCGTTCGGGAGAGATTCTCGCTGTCGCCGGAGGCGAGGGCCACGGAAAATCCTGGCTGGTTGCGCAAAGCTGGCTTCAACTAGCCGACCGGCCTCTTCTGGTCTTTATGCCGGCGGTTGACCTCAAGCAGGCCGAGGCCTACCACACCTTTCAGTCTTTCCTCATCTCGAAACTGATCCAACAAGCCGACCATTTTGACGGCGAAGCAAATCGGAAGCGGTGGGAACGGAGGTTGAAGCAATGGGCAGAGCGGCCAAGGGAGGCCGGGCCCCGATTTGTACTTTGCGTTGACGGGTTGAACCAGAAGCCCGAGTTCGAATGGACCCGCTGGCTTGAGCGCGCCGCTATCGAAGTCGAAAAGCTAGGTGGTGCGCTGATCGTCACCTCTCGTGCGCATTATTTTGATGAGCGGGTCCGCATTGCCCTAAAGTCCCCAGTCGTGACGGTCTCGGTCCCTGAATGGACGGACGATGAGCTGAGAGAAATCCTCGCCATCAAGGACACAGACGTCCGGACGATCAAGCCGACCGTGCTGAGCCAGCTTCGGAACCCGCGGATATTGGGGATCGCTTTCGACCTGATGGCCAGGCAAGAGATCCACGATTTTGACGAGCTGAGCGTTGCGCGCCTTCTTTTCGAGCATATCCGTGCCGGCGACCGCGACGGCAATGCGCCAGAGCCGCCGATAGAGTTCACCCGCCGTTTGGCCGAACACGCCCAGACGATCATCGACCGTGTGACGGCGCAGAATAGCGAAGACCTTCTGATCTTCGACCGAAGCTCTAACCTGGGCGGGCAGACATTGAGCGCGGCGCTTCTGGCGGTCACTGCGGAACGCTTCTTCCGTCCGGTTCCAGAGGATCCGACGCTCTATGCGATTTCCGATGACGGGCTGTCCTTGGCCCTTGGTCTCGCGATAATCCGAGCCTTGCAGAAGGCCGAACGCAATGCCCGCAATGTCGATGAAGCCCTGGAGACGCTGCTTGACCCGATCCGGGCGCTCGACAAGACGGCGGATGCGGTCTTCTCAGGGTTGATGGTTTCTGCCGTCGATGAAAAGTGTTCTTTGACGATCCGGCGAGCGTTGATCGGTGGCTTCTTGCGGCTTCAAAACATCAGCGAGGACATCTACCCGGCTTTCGTCGGTGTCGCGCGCCATGCGACTGATGCGGCGATGTGGGCCTTGCTCGACCTCGCGACGAACGCCCGTCACGCGACGAACCACGATTGGCTGTTGTTGGCCCTTCGTGATTGCCGACAGAAACCCGAGTGCTGGCAGATCATCAGCGACCATGTCTCAACGTGGCTCCGGACCTATTCGCTTGACCCGAAGGTTGGGATGATACGCGGTCCGGGCCAGGATACCTCCGAAAAGATCGCTGAGGAATTAGCGCGGAAGACGCGGGACCTGGCGCAACGGATGGCCGACCTGTCTGCGGACGAGCGGCAGTTTCTTGACAAGAACATGCGAGAGAGCAAGGACACTGACCTGTCCCTGCTCTGGCGAAATGCCTTCGAACTCTTGGCGGGTATGCCGCTGGCGCCCTTTGCAGAGCCGTTGGTCGCTTGCAGTCTATCCTGCGCCCTCAACCACCGCCCATTTGCGCCATACGACGAGTACCTGGCGCTGGTCCGTTTCAATCGTCGCGATTGGCAAGAGATGCAGTCGCGACTTCATGAGACATCCTGTTTCCTGACGCAGGGCAACACGTCGCGAACCGGCCAATGGGCGCTTGTCCAAGTCCTGCGTGCCATCGGCACGCCCGAGGACGCCGAACGCGCAGAGCGACTGGTCCTGCAACTTGCGAAGAACTGGAACGGGCCGACGAGTTGGCGGCTGGTCGAAACCTATTGCGCCAGCGACCCATGCGATCCGGCATCGACCAAGCCTGAAAACATAGACGCTACAGGACAGAACTTTGCGCAGGTCAATGTCGAGGACGTCTCTCGCCACCTTTCGATGGGGAGTGACGACCATTTCGTGAAAGAGGCGCTTCCCGGGATGGCTCGCTTCTTGCCAGACGTGGCCATCGAGACCCAGCGCAAGATCGCGCGGTCGATTGTGGAGCGCGGGGCTTCCGAACTCATGCGGGGCGTCTATTCGCTCGAAAGACATTCCGCAGCGCTGGACCAAGAGGCCGTCAGTAGCCTCGTCGATGTCGCGAACAGGCTCTGCTCGCCGCAGGGGCTGGCGTCGAACAACACCGAAGAGGATTGGATTACTGCGCAGGGAGCTTTGCAGGCAGCCTTCCCCCATTTGGATGGCGACGATCAACTCGACATTCTAATGGGCTTGCAGTCACACGGCGCGCCTTTGCTCTCTCTGGCCCGGGTTTTCAAGAAGGCAACACCGGCACGCCTCGAAAGTGCGTTGGATCTGGCCAAGCAATCCGGTGAGGACAATCGGGCCCTTTCGGTGCTGCTCTTTGCCATGAGTTCGGGCACGGAGGTGACCCCAAGTGGTTGGGAGCTTGTCAGCGAATTTGCGGGTCATGACCGATCGACTGTGCGCGCCTTGGCCATGAGCCTGATCGCCGCAGCGAAATCTACGGACGTGAGTGCAAAGATCGTTGCCAACGGGTGGAGTGCCGCCCCGCTCGATCGAACGGAAAGCAATTCGGAGATCTGGTATGGTTCGCTCATCGTCATAAATGCGGCAGAGTGCGGGTTGATCGGTGTGGAGGAGGCATTGGCCAGGATCACACCACGTCTGTACGGCAAAGCGGCTGAAGTGCTCGGCGCGCAGAGCTACGCTGCCATCGCAAAGTTTCTTGCCGCAGCCGTAGGCAAAGCGCTGGAGGCCGACTTTCCCTTCTCCCCCCCGCGCGTCGAGCAACACACGCAAAAGACTGGCACCTCCGGCTTGCCGATCTTGTCACTAGCAGAGCCGCGGGATCTCCTTGGGCCCGACGCATTCTTCAAGCAACTGTCCGAAACGCCGGAGGACTTCGAAACCCGCCAGCGCCAGAGATGGGACGCATTCGACAAGTTTGCGGCGGCGCTTACTCGGCAGGATGCTTGGCTCATCATCGAGGACGTGGGTCAAGCAGCGGTCGATGCCTTTGTGTCGGCATCGCCCGACCGATGTGC
Source organism: Stagnihabitans lacustris (assembly GCF_025950525.1). Taxonomy (GTDB): domain Bacteria; phylum Pseudomonadota; class Alphaproteobacteria; order Rhodobacterales; family Rhodobacteraceae; genus Stagnihabitans. The sequence goes on from NZ_JAPDGS010000016.1 coordinate 23,262, forward strand.
CGCTTTAGGTGGAGAGCTTCTCAAGCTTGGCGACCGAAAACTGGTTCGCGTGCAAAACTTCGCGTTGAGACTTGCACAATCTCTGTCGCACCACGACATGGTGCTTGCATGTCAACTGTTTGAACGTTTTTCGGGGCGGCAGCCCGTCGTGATCTTGGTGTCCGATGTGCTGAGCCTGCCGCTTGAAGTCAACTGTGTTTGGGAAAGTGCCGACGGGGAGCTTCTGGACAATCTTAGAATGCGGCGATTGGACGATGCGGTGAATGACCACCAAATCGCTCAAGAGGTTCTTGCAGCGCTGCTGGCCGGGAAGGCCGGGCTTATAGAAAGTTATGTTCGCAAGCGCCTCGCAGGCCCGGAGCCCGCCGTGATCGCCCGCGCTCTGACCGTTGTCGGTTTCGGGCTTCAGACTGCTGCTTCCGATGCGATCCTTGCAGGCTTCCAGGGATTGAAGGGCATGGTCGGAAGCGCCGCGAGGTCGGCGCGATTTGCCTACGATCGCGACTTTTGGGCGCAGCATTGGTTCGAAAAGATGTGGTCTGCGAACTCCGCGGTCGAGTTCTGGGTAATGAGTACTCTGTTCCTCAAAATCGTAGACGCTCGCTTCGGAATCTGGGGTAATAGTCTCACGAAGAGCGGCACGGTAATCTCCAACTTCGCGCCGACCATTAGGGCTGGGACACAAAGCCGCATGAGGGCCTGGAAGACGAAACGGGAAGCAACGCTTTACGGCGAAAAGGCGCCAGGTGAGGTCTATGTTGTGGTCAAATGAAACTCTCCATCTGGAAAGTGGCGATGCGACCGTGTTCTGGAAAGGTGAGAGAAGTTCCGCGGGACTTTTTGCTTGCGCTATAGGGTCTGCCCACGAAGGAAAGTTTTTTCAAGGAGTGAACGGTTCAAGTCGAGTGCCTGCATAGGGTGCTCCTAGAGTACCGCCTCCGTTCGGTTCAAGCCTGTGCCTGCCCCCGCAACCAAATTCCTCTATTCAGATCAACGGCTTGCGCCCCGCCATTCGGTGGGGCTTTTTGCTGTCCAAACCGCGGGTCAACAATAGGTCAACAAGCGGACGGAAACGGCGTGCGAAAACATGGGGATAGTGGCCGTGTAGGACGCGGAACGCGCGAAGACCGCACCGGGGGTAACCCCCCATTCTTAACGGGGTGCATCCGTAGAACTCACGCGGCCGTCTTCAGTTTCTGGGCGGGTGTGATGCC
>NZ_JAPDGS010000017.1 GCF_025950525.1 Stagnihabitans lacustris
CGCGGGGTGGAGCAGCCCGGTAGCTCGTCAGGCTCATAACCTGAAGGCCGCAGGTTCAAATCCTGCCCCCGCAACCAACACTAATTCTCCAGTGATATCAAATCCTTCCAAGTCAGCACCCGCTGGTTGGACATGCTTCGTTCCCCCAAGCCCCGCTCCACGCGGGGCCTTTTGCATTTTGACGCCCCCAGAACCAACCGGAAGCCCCAAGGCCAAGCGCAACAGGCTCGCCAAGGCACCATGAAGGTCGATCGACAAGCCCGATCCACCACCGGGGCTCTGCGGCGTCAGCACGATCTTGTCGATCAAAGCACGCAAGGTCTCCCACGAGGTCTCCATCTGATCCGTATCCGCAAGGCCGCGGATCAGATCCGCCACCGTCTCGCGGTAATGCGCCGCCATCCCCGGGTGCAATCGCACCGCATCCGGTTGTGCCATCGAGGACAGCTGTGCTTCCAGCTCCTTGCGGCGCGTATCGAGCCCGATCATCTTGTCCTTCACCTGATCCGCCGGGACCCCCGCGATGATCGCATCCACCAGTTTTGCGTGGTTGCGGATCACTTGGGCCAATTCCTTCTCCAAAGCGCCACGACCTTCCGTCGCCTTTGCGGCAAGCTTGTTGCGCTCGGCCGTATACTCCTCGCAGAAGAGCGCCACGGCCTCGGGATCCATGAGATGCTCGCTCAGGGCCTCCAGCACTGCGGACTCGAGATCCTTCTGCTTGATCAGGCGCATGTTCGTGCAGACCGCCGCGCCCTTGTTGCGTGCCGCAGAGCAGCCAAAGCTGTCCTTCGTCACCTTCGAAAACCCGGCGCCGCAGCAGCCACATTCCATCAATCCGGAAAACAACGTCCTCGGTCGGCGGCGATCCCAGATCGGCACATCCGTCTCCTTCGAGACCAGGGTGCCCTGGCGCTTGCGAACGGCCTGCCACAGCGCATCATCGATGATCCGCAGATGTGGCACCGGGATCTTCTCGACGATCTCGTCAGGGTTCTGGCGGGAGACCCTTTTGCCTGTCTCAGGGTCCTTGCTATAGGTCAGCTTGTTCCAGACGAGTTCACCGGCATAGAGCGCGTTGTTCAGAATCCCCGTGCCGCGTTCCCGGTTGCCGTGAAGCGTCGAGGCGCCCCAGGTTCCACCCCTTGGCCCGGGAATACGTTCAAGGTTCAGCCGCTCTGCAATCTTCTTCGGGGAGTGGCCTCGGGCATAGTCCTCGAAGATCCGCCGCACGACGGCGGCCTCTTGGGCATTGATCGCCCGATCGCCGTGCTCCATCTTGCCACCGACATCGACCCCGGGCAGCACGTCATAGCCAAAGGAATTGCCCCCGGCGCTCTTGCCCTTGCGCGCGCGTCCCTTCTGACCCCGAACCGTCTTCACCGCGATATCGCGCAGCTGGATCGCGTTCATCGTCCCCTTCATCCCGATCATCATCTGATCGACGCGGCCTTCCGTCAGCGTCCAGATCTTGACGTTGAGGTGTTCCATCAGCTCGTGAAACCGGGAAATGTCCGAAAGCTTCCGCGAAAGCCGATCCATCGCTTCCGAGAGCACGATGTCAAAACGCCCCGCCCGGGCATCGCGCTGCAGCTTCTCGATCCCTGGGCGAAACATCGAAGCCCCGGAGACAGCCCGGTCACTATAGACCTCGACGATCTCCCAACCCTGACGTGCCGCAAAGTCCCGGCACGAGTCCACCTGGTCCTCGATCGAAGCATCGCGCTGCTTGTCCGTCGAAAACCGCGCATAGATCACCACGCGAACGACCTGTGTCATCGTCTACCACTCCTCAGTTCTGTCTTTGTCTCAATGCCCTTCGCGGGCGTGGTCCAATCGAGCCAAATCACGTGCTAAAGCTCTTATGAACAGCCGCATCCGCTCGCGGTGTTCATCCGCCTCTGATGTTGCTTCCGGAGCTGACACCGGCAGGGCAGGGGCCGCAGCTTCTGCTGCACCCTCCCCCCGACCGACATGACTTCTCCGATCCCGCGACATTGCGAGTTGCTCCCTGCCATTGCCGGAAAACCGACACGGCGCTTCTGATTGTTGATCCGGGGCGCCAGGCTCTCGCCGCCGCCCATGGGATCAATATACCAGACCTGAGGCCCCTCCCGCCGCAGCTGTTTTGCCAACCTATTGCGAGCATTGTGGAAAACCCCCCAAGACTTCCGGAAAACTCACCGCAGGAAATTCTTTGACCAGATAAGTCCACCCCATACCTCATCCGCCCGTCTCCATCCCCGCAGCCCTGCCGTCAGAAAATCCGGAAAATCCAGATAACCCGCGCCGCATCGCCTTCGGCCTGACCAGCCTCCGCGACAGGGAAGAAAGTTCAAAAGGGAGAAAGCAGGAAAGTAAGAAATGTGCCGGCAAGGCGGCCGAAAAGAGGAAAAAGGGAAGAGGTGCCGCTTCGGGGAAAAGAGAGAAGAAACGGAAAAGGGGGGGGACGCGGAAGAAGATGATGAAAGACGGGAGGGAGAAGAAACAAAATCAAAGAAGGGGAACTTTGCAAACCCCCTCCCTCGGTCAGACCTCCTGACTTTGGTCTTGCACTTGCGAATGACCTACAAAGGCGTTCGACGCAGGTCATTGCAGCAAGCCCGACATGCCCACTCCGGCACTAACGTCGGTTGTCTGAAGACGGGACAAAAGTCGCGCCAAATCCGAACCCTCAATGCGGTGGTGACGGCAAAGCGCGGTTGCCAGGTCGATCAGAACCTCCCTGTGAATCTCCAGAAGCCGCCCTGCTTCGCATTCGGCGCGCGAGAGTTGCACCTCGATCTTCTGTCGAAGCATGGCGTCTTGCACGAGGCGGGAAACCCCGTGTTCCGCGTCTCCCAGCCAGACCCGCGAGCTGCCCAAGCCCCAGGAAATCTCTGCCGCAGTGGCGATCTGGGTGGCTTTGGCTAGATCACTGTCAGAGCCGCCTCCTGCGCCGGCACTGTACTCCCCCAGAACCAACTGTTCTGCGGCCCTTCCTCCCATCAGGCAGCACAGCGTCCCCATGACCCCATCGCGCGTGAGGGCCCGCGGATTGCCTTCCATGTCGATCCTGCCGCCACCAGAGCCGATCGCCAAAACCCGAGGGGCCGCTGTGCCCTTGATCGCAGCGACAATCGCATGCCCGGCTTCATGCAAGGCCACCCTCCAGTGCATCTCTGAAGGCAGAGGGGGCCTGATCATCTGGATCTCGGCTTCCAGATCCAGAACAGACAGAGCCCGCCGCGCAGCCCTTGCCTTCGATCGGGCCGCTCTCACTGCAGCCGCAACCTGGGCGCCGGACATATCGCCCGCCATATGGGCAAGGCCAACCAGATCGCCGGCGGGCAGGTCCTTGCCGAGATGCCAGCGAAAGACGTCCGGCATGAGGTCGGTGCCTGGGTTCTCAAGCCTGACAATCATGTCAAACCGGCCTGGGCGCCGGATCGCGGGGTCGATCTTTGCGAGATGGTTTGTCGCGCCGATGATGACGACACCCGCGCGTTCCGCAAAGCCATCCAACGCTTCGAGCAAGGCCCCGATGATGAAATCGGTCCACGCCGTATTCTGGTCGGGCGCACGATTGCGATCCCCGATCGCATCTAACTCGTCGATATACAGAATGGATGGAGCCGAACTTGCCGCGCGGGAAAAGGCGCTGCGCATGGCTTTGATCATGTCGCCCGAACGGGCGCTTTCCGCCGACCATTGGGCCAGGGAGGTTGCAATTGTCTCGAAGCCTGCCTCTTGGGCAAGCAACCGCGCAATCTCCGTTTTTCCTGTGCCGGGCGGACCCACCAGAAGGATCCCGCGCGTCACTTCAGACCAGGGAATCTCACCGCTTTGCCAGGCCTGCATATCCTGGATCATCAGCTGAAGGGTCGATTTGACCGCAGGCGGCAGGGGGAAATCCATCAATCCGGGACCCTTCGAAGCCTTCGGAGAGAGGCGCCGTGAGATGAGGTCCAGCGCCTCACCGGAGGTGGCGGCTCGAAAGGCCATGCTCAGATCTTCGGGTTCAAGGCGCCCGACACGCATGCCTGATGGGAGTTTGATTGCATCGGCCAATGGAAAACCGAGGTGCAGAGCCAAACTCAACATCTCCTCATCCATGGCCGCCAGTTCGATTGAGGTTGTGTCCAGCCCTTTGATCGCCTTCGATAGACCCGCATGGACGCTTCCGACGAGGATGATGGGACGGCCGCGCTGGATCGCGTCGCGCAAGGTGTCGCCGAGGCCTCCGAAGATCTTGCTTTGGTCCTCGCCACCGAGCCTCACCGTCTCCGAGACGCAGGCGATGTAGGGTTTGACGTCAGCCTCCCCCATCAGGTCCCGGTCGACGGCAATACCAAGGATGCGTGCGATCACAGGATCAAGCCGTGGCGCATTCGTGAGGATCAAGCTGATCCCTGACCTGTCGGCACAGAGATTGTTCAAGCGCAGCCTTGTCTGCAGGCTTTTGGCGATCCGCAGGACCGAGATCAGGACCTCTGCACGTGGCCTCAAGACAAGGTCCTCCGCGGGGATGAACGCGGGGCGATGACCTGCCCGATCCTCGTCTTCGAGTTCCCGGTCAAGTTCCGCAAAGATATCATCCAACTCCTCGGCGGAGGTTGGATGCGCAGTGGGTTTTGCGGAGGCCGAGGGCGCTACCCTCGACACCGGAGTCGCATCGATGAATGCGAAATCGCGGCCAGAGGCCCTGGCGAGACGGGCCAACAGATCATCGGCAAGAACATGCCAGTCCGTAACCGGCAACCCATGTTTGGCCATAAGCGAAAGAAGGGAAATGGTCATGCGGGATTCTCCTCGAAATAGGGGGACGGCCGCCTAACGGCGGTTTGAGGCATGGAGGTTTTGGGGATGCGTCAGGCGGCGGGCTCAAGCTCGTCGAGCAATTGGTTGATCAGGGGCAAGGCAGCCTGATAGTACAACTCCGACCGCACGCGGATTTGCCCCTGGAACAGGCGTTGGGGTAGCAGGGCATCGGGCATCTCGGTGGCGATGCGCTTATGCAGGGCTTTCTCTGTCCGGATTGCCGTTGCCCCAGTCTGCATTTCCACGACCCGGAGCAGCTTTCCCGTCGTTTCCACGCCTGACAGGAGCTGGTAGGTCAGCCGCGATTGCGGGTCCCGCGAAAATCCAAGTTTGATTGCGCTCACGTTGCCTTTGAGCTCGAACTGCATCACGTAAAGGGCACTTCGTGAAGCTGGCCACGCCGTTCCACAGGTGCTGCAGCCGAACCTTCCGGATTGCATGTTGGCCATGGCTACGGACTGTTCGGCCCCACAGCTTTGATGTCGGTACAGCCTATAGTTGATCCGATCCTCAGTATCAGGACCGATCAAATCCCAGCCACGTGCCTCCGCCGTCGTTCGATGCTCTTCGGCGAGACAAGTCTCGCATCGAACACCGGCTTCGCCACGTGCTGTTCGCTGCACGAGGTCAAACTCCCGGCGGATCACGTGGCCGCATGCCGCGAGGAAGAACGCGTGCTGACGGTTGTCAGGGTCGCGCCGCAACAGCTGCAAGCCCGCCGCCTTCGCTGCATTCCGGTGCTTGCCCGCAAGACAGGATTTGCAGGTCGGTTGACAGTGCAGAACAACGGAATGCCTCGCCCGGACAATCTCAAAGCAGCTGAGGCATCGCAGGGCATAGTATCCGTTCTTTTTCAATCGGCCAATCGCCGAGAAACCCTTGAGTCTGGCGGCTGCAACCACCCTCTCATTCATGGGGTTGCCGCTGAAGTCCAGCTCTCCAACGAGGCTTTCCTGGGGGTGGTCTAGGCAAAACTTTTCCTTGGGCATACGAATACCCTTTCATTTCATCTGGCTTTCTTGCGGGGATTCAGGCGGTCTAGCGTCGACCGATCTCAGAGCGAGGGTGCGATCTCATCGGGAACTGCGCGTTCCAAGCTGATGGCTTCGGGGAGGTAGTCCTCAAAGGAGAGCAGCCTGGCGATCTGAAAGCGAAACATCTGCAAAGACTTCGCCGCGCCAAGGCCATAACCGGTGATCGCGGTGGGGGGCCGAGGGGAAGCGTCGGCAACAAAGCAGTCGTGGAGGCGCCGGTAAACCTTCGGATCGGTCGTAAGCATCATGGTCTCGAAGGCCTTTCCCAAGGTCGCGAGATAGACATCCGTTGGCTTGATCGCTGGCGCATAACGAACAAACCTTGCCGCAGTGATCGCCGCCGTCCGGGCTGCTTCGGCATCACGGAACCAATCGTCAAAGGCGATATCCGCAAATGGGGCGCAGTCCAGGTCCGTCTCAGCGAGACAAAGGTCCTCCAAACGTGCCGTCAGGTCGACGAAGGCGCGCTCTGCCGTCGTGGCGACGTCTTCCTTCGGGAGGGGATGCAGCGGCATTTCAGCAAGGCAATCAAGTTGAATGGTCATTTGGTTCTCCAGAGCAATGAGGCTTAACGTTTGACGTTCAGCGCGTTATGTTTAAAACATAACCACAGCGACCGCTGGAGTCAATCATGGAGCATAAAAAAAGATGTTTGAAACATGATAAGTATCGCTCAGATTAAGGCTGCAAGGTTATTCTTGGGCTGGGAACAGGCGGAACTTGCTGAAAAATCAGGAATTTCTTTGCCAACCATTCAGAGAATCGAGAATCCGAAATTCGGCCCAGGAAGGTCCCGACTTGAAATCGTTGAGCGCCTCATGAGCACGCTTGAGCTCGGGGGGGTGGAGTTTATCCGAGCGGAAGACGGGAAAGGAGAGGGGCTCCGGCTTCGGACGCCGCCCTCAGAGCGGATAATTCCCGAAAGCTGATTCGTCATCGGTACGGGGTAGTTCGGTGGATTAAAATGAAGCCCATGCGACCACGAACAACTCCGATTGAGATCACGGTCAAGCCGACTTCATCGACGTGATCGGCCCAAAGCTGCCAATCAGGAGAACCGGAAGCCTTGCGGGCTGTTTTCCCAAAGCAGGCTTTCGGTCATACGGCGCTACACGACGGGTGCCAGCCTTCTTGCACGCCGGGCCTCCGGATCAACCCACCGCCACGAGGATGGCCCCGCCTGCGATCAGTGCCACGCCCGCCCAGGCGGCGAGTGACAGGCTTTCGCCCAGGAAGGCCACCGCGATCAGGGCGACCATCATCACGCTCAGCTTGTCGATCGGCGCGACCTGGGACGCATTGCCGAGGTGAAGCGCCCGGAAATAGCAGAGCCAGGACAGTCCGGTCGCGCAGCCCGACAGGATCAGGAACACCCAGGTCCTTGCAGGAATTTTCGTCGGGTCCTGCCAGTGACCCGTTGCCAAGACGATCCCCCCGGCGATCAAAAGGATGACCAATGTCCGCACGAAGGTTGCGAAATCGGAGTTCACATTCTGGATGCCGATCTTGGCAAATATCGCGGTCAGAGCGGCAAAGGTTGCGGAAAGCAGTGCCCAGGTTTGCCATGTGGCGAAGATTTTCATGCGCGCTCCATAGGCGAGGTTCCGTGATACAGCAGCACGAAGGGGCGGGCCCTGCAACAAGGTTTGTCCGCGACGCCAAGGCCAAGGCAGCTCCGGGCACCCACCCGAAGCTGCAGGCCGGATCGGGACCGCTCCGGCTCACTCGGCCGGGGTCGCGGCCGTGCCGGTCTTGCGCCGCATCGCAACCCCGACGAGGCCCATCATCAGCGCCAGGCAGACCAGCGAAGCGTTCAGGGTGCCGAGGTCGAGGCCGCCCTTGGCCAGGGGTTTCGTCAGAAGATCGCCGAAGGTCGCGCCGAAGGGCCGGGTGAAGACGAAGGCCACCCAGAAGAGCGCCACCTCGTTCATCAGGTGCCGGTAGTGCAGGACCAGGACCGCGCCGATCACCGCAGTGCAGACCAGGGCGGCCAGCATGTAGCCCAGCCCCGCATTGTCGACGAGGAAATCGCCATAGGCCGTGCCCAAGCTGTTGGAGAACAGCACGGCGACCCAGAACAGCATCTCGACGCCGCGCGTGCGGATCGCAGCGATGGACAGGCTGCCCGCGCGGCGGTGCCAGATGAAGAGGCTGGCCAAAAGCCCCGCAAGCAGGAGGACCGAACCCGCCGCATAGCCCAAGCCCAGGGTGCGATCCATCAGGTCGGAGATCTCGGTGCCCGCCATGGTCGTGCCGGTGATCGCGGCCCAGAAGATGGCCGGATGGAAGGTCTTTGCTGCCAGTTGCAGCGTCAGCAGCGCGGCAAGGATCGCCCCGGTGATGGCAAGCCCCGCGACATAGCCAAGGCCCAGCGTCTGGGCGAGGAAGTCGCCCGCCGTCTCGCCAAGCGTCGTGGCGAGGATCTTCAGCGCCCAGAAGGCGGCGGTCACCTGGGCAATCTTGGAAACGGCGGCGGAGGCCCGCGTCGGAGAAACAGAAATCATCTTGGCTTCCTTTTTTAGGGGAGGGCGCCCCTGCGCGGGCGCCCTCCGGTCTGTAACGCCCCTGTTCAGGTGCGGTTGCGCGCTTGCAGGGTCATCGTGGCGACGGTCGCGGCGATGATGGCCAGGAAAGCTGCCGAGGTGACCAAGGTGCCAAGGCCCAGGCCGCCGAACTCGGCCGGTTGGGACAGGAAATCGCCCACCGAAGCGCCCAGCGGCCGGGTGAAGATATAGCAGAGCCAGAAGGCCCAGATCGCATCCAGCTTCAGGACGTAGTAGCCGAAGGTCAGGCTGGCTATGATCGCGCCGAACAGCGCCCCGGTCGCCATGAAGCCTGCGCCGAACCGCTCGGCCACGAGGTCACCCGCCGCCGTTCCCAAAGCAAAGGTGAAGAGGATCGCGGCCCAGTAGAAAAGTTCACGCCTTGTGGTGAAGACCTCGTGGATCGACAAGGTGCGCTCGGAGGCGAACCACAGCGCGAAAGTGCCTGCCAGCACCAGCGCGAAGCCGATCGTCGAGGCAATCAGCGGCACGCCCATCGCATCGGTCATGTTGTCGGTGATCAGCGTGCCCACGACCGAGATCATGACCACGGCGGCCCAATAGGGCGCAGGGCGATAGGCGCGCTGGCCGAACTGCCAGACCAGCATGGCCAGAAGAACGACCGTCATCAGGATCGTCGTGGCCCCAAGGCCCAGGCCCAGGTTGATGGCCAGGAAATCCGCCGCTGTCTCGCCCATGGTCACGGCGGTCAGCTTGATCAGCCAGAAGGCGGGCGTGACCTCGGGGACCCGGTTTGCGGGGGCGACGAGGGGCATTTCGGGGGTGAGGGTAAAGGCCATCGGGGTCATCCTTGCAACAGGGCCAGCGCCTCGGCGGCGAAGGCATTGGAATGGGCGTCGTCATCGGCATTGCAGCGCTCCAGCGCCTTGGCTTGCAGCGCCACGGCCTCGGGGGTGGTCTTGGCGACCAGCGCCGCGGCCAGGGCCTTGGTCAGGGTCTCGCAGGGGAGGTTGTGGCCATTGACGTCGGTGACGGCGATGCCCTTGATGTATTGCACCCCGCCGCCCGTGGCCTGGGCCGTGCCCTGAAGCGCGGCGAGAAGCCCGGTCACGGCTTGGTCGACCGCCGCAGCATCGGGGCTGCCCGCCCGCAGCGCGTGGAACAGCGTGTCACAGGCGCTGTCGACCACACCCCAGGCTGCGCCGTCCTTGGCTTGCAGCGCGGCGGCGTTCTGGTCCCACAGGGCTTCCAGGTCGGTGGCGCGCTTCTCGGCAGCCACCAAGTCGCCCTTGGCCGCGATGGCCTGGACGTCGGAGGCAATGGCCGCATAGGCCGAAAGGTCGCCAAGCCCTGCCACACTGGCTTCAGTCGTGGCGGCGGCGGGCGTGGAAAGGTGCGTCTCGATCAGCACGAAGCCCAGGACGGGCAAGGCTATGAGTGCGGTGGACAGGATCAGGTTGCGCATGGGCTCCTCGGGTTTGGCACGGCTTGGCGCCGCATGACCCCCTTCTGAGCCGGGCTTTCCCGCGCCTCATGGCCAAGAGCTTACAGTTTCGTAAGATCCTGCCTTACAAATCGGTAAGGCCTCGGACAGGTTCGGCCGGGGACCGTGCCGCAAGGGTTGCGGTGGCAGGCCCGGTGCGGGTGGTGCTATAGACGACCGGTGCTGCCGGGACAAAGATCAGGGGCTGACATGAAGATCCTTCTGGCCGAAGACGATGCCGAAACTGCCGCCTGGCTCGCCCGGGGCTTGGGCGGCGAAGGTCATGCCGTCGATGCGCTTCCCGATGGGCGCGAGGCGCTGACCCAGGCGATGATCGGGACCTATGACCTGCTGATTCTCGACCGCATGATGCCAGGGCTGGACGGGCTTTCGGTGCTGAAATCCCTGCGGGCCGCGCAAATCGCCACGCCTGTGATCCTCTTGACGGCGATGGGCGCGGTCGAGGACCGGGTGGCGGGGCTGCGCGCCGGGGCCGATGACTACATGGTCAAGCCCTTTGCCATGGCCGAGCTTCTGGCGCGCATCGACACGATCGCCCGCCGCCCCGCCCTGCGGGCCGAGGTCACCGAACTGGTGGCGGGCGATTTGCGGCTGGACCTCATGAAGCGCGAGGCCTGGCGCGAGGGGCAGGCGATCGACCTGCAACCCCGCGAGTTCCTGCTGTTGAAACACTTCATGGAGCGTCCGGGTCGGGTGCAAACCCGCACTATCCTCCTGGAAGCCGTCTGGGGATTGCATTTCGACCCCAAGACCTCGGTGGTTGAAACCCATATCAGCCGGCTGCGCTCCAAGATCGACAAGCCCTTCGCCAAACCCTACCTGACCACGCTGCATGGCGTGGGCTACGTGTTCCAGCCATGATCTCGTCCTCGATGCGCTTTGCCCTGGCCATCTCGGCGGTCTTTGCGTTGGCGGCGGTGGTTGCTGGTGGCATGTCCTATATCCTTCAGGCCCAGGACCTGCAAAAGCGGCTCGAACAGGACGTGGCCCATACGGCGCAAAGCCTTGCCAGCACACAGGACCCGCAGGATCTGGCCGAACTGATCGCGGCGATTGCCGCAACACCGGACCGCGCGGTGGTGGTGGAATGGCAAGGTGCGGACGGCACGCGGCTTGGCAATATCCAAAACCCCACACGCTTCGAGGGTGCGCGCAATATCAGCGCTTCCGGCGAAGGTCCCGACGGCTACGTGGCCTTCGGGATTCAACTTGGTTCGGGTTGGCTGATGGTCGGCCGTGACGATGCCTGGATCACCGAAAGCCGTGAGGTCCTGTTGCAGACCACCGCCTGGGGGCTTGGGGCGGCGCTGGTTCTGTCGGTGGCTTTGGCCTTGGCGGTGGCCCGGCGCAATGAGGCAAGGATCGCCCATATGCAGGATGTGCTTCTGGCCGTCCGCGCCGGAAACCACGCGGCCCGCATCGGTGCCAGGGGCAGCGATGACCTTGACCGGGTGGCGCAAGAGGTGGATCAGACCTTAGACAGGCTAGAAGCCGGGATGGCCGCGATCCGCCAGGTCTCGACCGATGTGGCCCATGACCTGCGCGCGCCCCTCTCGCGCCTGCGGCTGCGGCTGGAACCGCTGCCCGGACCCGAAATCGCCCGAGCTGTGGAAGAGATTGACTCCATCTCGGCCACCTTCGACGCCATCCTGCGGCTGTCCCGGCTGCAATCGCGCACCGTTCCTCTGGAGGCTTTCCCGCAAGATCTTGCTGCGCTCATGGTCGAGGTGGCCGAGCTGTTCGAACCTGATACCGGTCACAAGCTGACCCTAAGCCTGCCGAAGGACCGAGTCATTGCCCCCGTCGACCGCGAGCTGATCCTGCAGGCCTTGGTCAACCTGGTTCAGAACGCCCTGACCCATACGCCCCCCTGCGAGATCACCCTTTCCTTGCGGACCGAAGGAGACAGCGCCGTCCTTGCCGTCTCCGACCAAGGTCCTGGCATCCCCGAGGCCGACCGCGCCCGCGTGCTGCAACGCTTCGTGCGCCTCGATGGCAGTCGCTCCTCTGCCGGGACTGGTCTGGGCCTTGCCATGGTCGAGGCCATCGCATCTTGTCATGATGGCTCGGTCCGGCTGGACGACAACAATCCCGGCCTGAAGGTCGAGATCAGGCTGCCGCTTCCGGCCGGGTGAAGCGCATGGCCTGCCGAGGGCCATGGTGTAGCGCCCCAGACCGAAAAGTTCCTCCAGCCGAAGACGGTGATACGGAAGTTACGCAGAACCGCACCTCGAAGGGCTGCTTTGCCAGGTGTTCCGTGCCCGAAGGCAAAGCAAGCGACCGACCGCTCTCCGCCCTTTCCAACTTCAAGAAACGTCATAATCCATATCCCTCCTCATTCGACATATCGATGCGGGGTTCTTGATCGCGCAGTTCTGGCCGGGGCAGATAGGATCCGGGCCCCGAGGCTTGACCGAGCGAGATCAATGTCACGTGGCTCTTCATCGCGGGGTTCAGATGATCCAGGACTTCTCCCAGATTGCTGACGGTCATCTCTCCTGTGGGATTTCGACCGCCGGTTGGCAGGCGGCCTGAGGACATCAGACTGCCCCGGATTCGTCCTACCTCGGGCGCGGTGCGGTCAACCACCGCAAATTCGTAGCCGCAGATCCGGCCGTCGTCTCGATGGGCGAGGAGGACGACGGTCTCGGTCAGGTTAACCAGATCGCCGAGAACGACTTTGCCCTGTGGTCCGCGGGCGATGAGAGGGCCGATCAGTCTATCAATGATGTCAAACTCCAGGGTTGGGTGATTCATCTGTGGGTTTCGATGCCGCAAGGCGCCCAGAAGGGCCCCCGTCTCTTCTTTCGCATCTCGCGCGTGCAAGCGGATCGCAGCCGGGCGAAGGTCTGTCGTCTCGATGGCATTCTTGCGCATCGCGCCTTCCAGGGCTCGGCTCACGAGACGGCGCCGGTCCGGCCTCAAGTCACGGAGGAGGGGCTCGATTTTCTCTGCGACGCCATCGACCGTGGCCACGAGCAGGTCGCGGATTTCCTGGCGCTTTCTGCGATCCTCGATGTTCGTCTGAGCTTGCCGTGATCTCTTCAAGAGGACGTCCTGCCGGTCGTAGGTCAGACAGTAGGGAGGCGCGGCGGGTATCTCGCCTGGCTCTTCGCCGACGAGACCTCTTTCCTTTGCGATTGCGCTGATTCTAGTGCCAAGGGACCTGTCACCCGACCATGTAACCTTGTTCCAGCCCCTTTGCTGCGCCATCAGAACGGCAGCCAGGCATTTCAGGAGCGGCGATCCTTCGCCGCCGACATGAATCTTCCCGTCTTGATCGCGGATCCATCCGCCGCCTGAAAGGGAAAGATGTGCCGTCTGTGCGGTCATCTTGAGGCTCGAGACATGATCCGTGACAAAGGGATGTGCGGTCAGCATCCGGTGCAGGCGGCTCGGCAGGTCCTTTGCGAACCACTTCAGTGCGAGGAGGCGCCTTGCAGCTTCGGATGGCGTGCCTTCAAGCACGAGGTCTGCCTTCGGCATCGGCGGCATCGGCCTTGGATCTGCTGCGGCCGCAAAATCACCGAGGCGTTTCGCCAATCGCGGAAAACTGAGATCGGGTGCAAGGTGACTGGCGCAGGTCCAGTCATCGGTCCTGTCTATGCCGATTACGGCACCGCGCCTGGTGCGGCGGAAGACCAGGCCCCAGTCCGCCAGCCCTGCATGCAGAGATGCCCAATCCGTCGCCGTTCGGCAGAGCCCCACGATTCTCTCGATGATCCTCTTGGGCAGTCGGAGTTGAAGCGGCAGGTATCCAGAGCCCCGGCTGAAATCATGATCGCATTGCCGGGGCTGGCTGCCGGTCATGCGCCTGATCTTCTTGAGCGCCCAATACGCGGCAGCCTTGTGTTGAAGAGCGACCCTAGGCGTTGGCCCGGATCCGTCGATGATGGCATCGAACCGGCCATTGTCCGGCGACCATCCCTGTTTCACTTCGATCTCCCTGCAGGCGAGCTCAAGGGTTTTGAAGCTTTCCCAGAGATTTAGGAGTCTGCCCGAAACTGGGTGAACACGGCTGAACAGAATGTGGACATGGATGTTCTTGGTGTCGTCATGAATTCCATAAATCGCTTCATGTCCCTGCGCGCCGAGCCGTTCCAAAGCGTGGTCCGCTGCCGCGAAAATCTCTCTGGTCGTAGGCTTTTCTCCTTCGCGCCAAGAGAGCATCACATGAACGAAAGCAGTTTTTGGATTGTGGCGGTGATGTTTGCAGGTCGCCACCATCTGTTCCGGGCCGTTTGAAAAATCGCCCCCGATCCAGCGGCAGTCCGTCGCAAAGGCCTTTTGCCCTACATATCGGCCCCTTGCGGCAAGGCCGTGGCCTCGCGTGTCCTTCCAGGACTGTCGGATCATCTTCGGTATCATGATGGACCTGCATCAATATCGCGGATCATTGCACCGAGGGCCTCGCGCTGATCCCGATCGTTCAATAGAGACAAGAGCTTGAAGCACGTACCACGCAATGCGATCAACGTCTGGCGTTGCTGCCACGCGTGCATCTCTGCGCCCAGCGGATCGTCCAGGATTTGCGAGATCAGGATGCGTGCCATGCGACCGGGCGAGATCGCACCAGCCTCGTTGGCCATGTTGCTCAGCTGAATGAACTTCTCATCGTTCAGCCGAAGGGCGATCAGATGGACCGCCCTCCGCTTTTCCGAGCGTGCTTTCGGTGCGGCCTCGTCCTTCATCAGACTGTCCCAGAGGCAGGACCCTGCGGAGTGCCGTTCGTGGAGGCGGCCTTCTTCTTGGGCGCGTCGGAATGCTCCTGTTCCAAGATGCGGAGATATGTTTGGATGGTTGAAGGGCGAAGATCGATGCCAACTTCGCGCAGGATCTCGACGATCTGACTTATCGTCACGCCGCGCCTCAACGCAGCACGCAAGACCTTTTCGACAGCTGAAATCGCGTCAATTCCGTGGAGCGGGCGATCGGGGTCAGGCTCTGCTTTGCGGATCAGATCGGCGAGAATCTTCGTCGAGCTTGCGGCAATTTTCGTGCGCGGCTTTGGCGTGGACGTCTTTGCCACTTTGGGATTTTCTGGATTTTCCATGAGGATCACCTTTTTGGTTGCAGGTGACACTTAAGATGAACAAGAAAATCGTTTTGGGAACAGTCCTCCTTTCGCAATCCACAAAAATGCGACCGGGTGGGTGGGATCACGGCGGCTGGTGATCCAAGTGCTGCCGGAATGCCATGCGTGACGTGCCTAGGGAGGCGATGCTTGTAAATCCCTTTGCCAGTGCTGCGTCCGGCTAGGTCGATCTTCTGCAGGGTATTTCGGCGGTTAACCGCAGGGTGTCAGGCTGCCAGCTGTTTTCTTTTTGATGCATGTTCACTACGTTACCCTTCATGAAGCGATGTCGCGTGAAGCAAGACCTTCTTGCCGGGTTGGCACAGAAAGCCTGAGAAGGTCGGGTCATCACGGGTCGATCGGTCAGACTGCAACGAGAACAAAGAAGATTTTGAAGGTCGCGATGGCAACGAGCAAACCTGAACGGGACATTGAAGAAGCCCTCGTCGCGAAGCTTACGGCGCTCAAGTATGAATATCGCCCGGACATCTGCGATCGTGCAACCCTTGAGGCAAATTTTAGGGCGAAGTTTGAACAGCTGAATCGGGTCACGCTAACGGATAGCGAGTTTCAGCGTCTTCTGGAGACCATCGTCACGCCGGACGTCTTCACGGCTGCAAGAACTTTGCGTGAACGGAACAACTTCACCCGCGACGATGGCACGCCGCTCAACTTCACGCTCGTGAACATCAAGGACTGGTGCAAGAACTCCTATGAGGTGGTGAACCAACTCCGCATCAATACGGACAACAGCCACCACCGGTATGACGTCATCCTTTTGATCAACGGCGTTCCTGTCGTTCAGATCGAACTGAAGACGCTCGGCATCAACCCGCGCCGTGCCATGGAGCAGATCGTCGACTACAAGAACGATCCAGGGAATGGTTATTCCAAGACGATCTTGTGCTTCCTTCAGCTCTTCATCGTCAGCAACCGCGACAGGACCTTCTACTTCGCGAACAACAATGCGCGCCATTTCGCGTTCAATGCCGAGGAGCGCTTTCTTCCGGTCTACGAGTTCGCCGATGCCGACAACAGGAAGATCGTTCACCTCGACAGTTTCGCCGAAACGTTCCTCGTCAAATGCACTCTCGGCCAAACCCTCAGCCGATACATGGTCCTTGTCGCAAGCGAGCAGAAGCTTCTGATGATGAGGCCGTACCAAGTCTACGCGGTGAAGGCGATTGTCGACTCCATCGCCCAGGATTGCGGCAATGGATATGTTTGGCACACGACCGGAAGCGGCAAGACGCTTACGTCGTTCAAGGCTTCGACCTTGCTCAAGGACAATCCCGACATCGAGAAATGTCTCTTCGTTGTGGATAGAAAGGATCTGGACCGCCAGACCCGTGAGGAGTTCAACAAGTTCCAGGAAGGATGTGTCGAGGAAAACACCAACACGGCTTCGCTGGTGCGCCGCCTGGTCTCGGATGACTATTCGGACAAGGTCATCGTCTGTACGATCCAAAAACTTGGCCTGGCGCTGGACGAAAACAGCAAGCGCAACAAGCAGCAGAAGAAAGACGGCAAGAAAAGCTTCAAAGAGCAGCTGGAGCCCCTTCGCGACAAGCGGATCGCGATCATCTTTGACGAATGCCATCGCTCGCAGTTTGGCGAAAACCACAAGGCCATCAAGGAGTTCTTTCCGCGCGCCCAGTTGTTCGGCTTCACAGGGACGCCCATCTTCGAGCAGAATGCGGCCCAGCAGAAGATCGAAGACACTCTGGGCAGCATGAAGACAACGGAAGACCTGTTCCAGCAGCGCCTTCACACCTACACGATCACCCACGCCATCGAGGACGGCAACGTTCTCCGGTTCCATGTCGACTATTTCAAACCGCAAGGCAAAGCCCAGCCCAAGCCCGGTGAACCCCTGGCCAAGAGGGCGGTGATTGAGGCGATCCTTGCCAAGCACGACCAGGCCACGGGTCAGCGTCGGTTCAACGCCCTCCTCGCCACGTCATCGATCAATGACGCCATCGAGTATCACGCCCTCTTCAAGACCTTGCAGGCCGAAAAGCTCGCCGCTGATCCCGACTTCAGGCCGCTGAACATCGCATGCGTCTTCTCGCCGCCTGCCGAAGGTGATCCGGACGTGAAGCAGATCCAGGAAGATCTGCCGCAGGAAAAGGAAGACAACACGGTCGAGCCGGAAAAGAAAAAGGAGGCCCTGAAAGCCATCCTCGCCGACTACAACGCCCATTATGGCACCAACCACAAGATCGGCGAATTCGACCTCTACTATCAGGATGTGCAAAAGCGCATCAAAGATCAGCAATGGCCGGATGCCGACCTCAGAAAGGCCTACCCCAACCAGCTGAACCACAAGATCGACATCACGATCGTGGTCGACATGCTTTTGACCGGCTTTGACTCCAAGTTCCTGAACACCCTTTACGTCGACAAGAACCTGAAGCACCACGGCCTGATCCAGGCCTTCTCGCGCACGAACCGCGTGCTGAACGCCACCAAGCCTTATGGAAACATCCTGGATTTCCGCCAGCAACAAGACGCGGTGGATGCCGCCATCGCCCTCTTCTCGGGCGAGGCCGCCGCAGAAAAGGCCCGCGAGATCTGGCTGGTCGACAAGGCGCCCGTGGTCATCGAGAAACTTGAAGCCGCCGTGCAGAAGCTTGACGCCTTCATGAAGTCCCAGGGCCTCGACTGCGCGCCCCATGAGGTGCCACGGCTAAGAGGCGATGCCGCCCATGCGGTCTTCATCGAGCGGTTCAAGGAAGTTCAGCGCCTCAAGACCCAGCTTGATCAATACACCGACCTCACGCCCGAAAACACCGAAACGATCGAGAAGATCTTGCCGGTCGACGATCTGCGCGGCTTCCGGGGGGCCTATCTCGAGTCGGCTCAGCGCCTGCGGAGCAAGCAGGACAAGAGCGCCGAGAAGCCTGCCCCAGACGTCGACCAGTTGGACTTTGAGTTCGTCCTCTTTGCCTCGGCCGTCATCGACTATGACTACATCATGGGCCTGATTGCCCGCTATTCCGATGCGACCCCCGGCAAGCACAAGATGAGCCGCGAAGAGCTGATCGGCCTCATCCAGTCGGACGCCAAGTTCATGGATGAACGCGAGGACATCGCGGCTTATATCAACACCCTGAAGGCGGGGGAGGGGCTCGACGAAAAGGCCATTCGCGAGGGCTACAGCCGGTTCAAGGCCGAGAAGAATGCGACGGAGTTGGCGGGCATCGCGGGAACCCACGGGTTGGCCATCGAGGCGCTGCAAGGCTTCGTCGATACGATCCTGCAACGCATGATCTTTGACGGCGAAGCACTGACCGACCTGATGGAACCTCTTGGGCTGAACTGGAAGGCACGGCGGGTGAAGGAACTGGACCTGATGGCCGACCTGGTGCCGATGCTGTTGAAGCGAGCCGGTGGGCGCGAGATTTCGGGGCTGAGCGCATATGAGCAGTAAGGGGAAATCATCCACCGAGGCGGGCGGTGCATCTGGATTGGTGCCGAAGCTGCGGTTTCCGGAGTTCCAGGAATCCCCAGCATGGGAAGCTGTGAGCCTGCGAAAAGCATCGGTTCCGGTTGATGAACGTGTCGGCGAAAGGAAGCTCACCCCTGTCAGCATTTCTGCCGGCATCGGCTTTGTGCCTCAGGCCGAGAAGTTCGGACGTGATATCTCAGGAAACCAGTATCAGCTCTACACGTTGGTTCGGGATGGTGACTTCGTCTTCAACAAGGGAAACTCGCTGAAATTTCCTCAAGGTTGCATCTACCTGTTGCAAGGTTGGGGTCAGGTGGCAGCCCCGAACGTGTTCATCGCCTTCCGCCTTAAGGATGGATATTCGAACAGCTTCTTCCAGAACTGCTTTGAGCAGAACCAGCATGGAAGACAGCTTAAGAAGCACATCACAAGCGGCGCGCGCAGCAATGGCTTGCTGAACATCAGCAAGGAAACATTCTTCGACGTTGAGATCCCAGTACCCGGCCCATCTGAACAACAAAAGATCGCCGACTGCCTGGACTCGGCGGATGCTCTGATCGCCGCGCAGGGGCGGAAGGTGGAGGCGCTGAAGGCCCACAAGAAGGGCCTGATGCAGCAGCTCTTCCCCCGGCCAGAGCGCATCGAAAATGGTCTCAAGATACCCGCCGAGACCCAACCTCGCCTCCGCTTCCCGGAATTCAAGGGCTCAGGGGCGTGGAGAGAAGCGAAGCTGCAAACAGCGTGCAACATGCAAGCCGGAAAGTTCGTGGCTGCGTCTGAGATCCAGGAGCGCAGTGGCTCGGGGCTATTCCCCTGTTACGGTGGCAACGGCCTTCGTGGCTACACCGTCACTTCCACACATTCCGGCAGATACCCTCTGATTGGGCGACAGGGTGCGCTTTGCGGGAACGTGAGATTTGCCGAGGGAAAGTTCCACGCGACAGAACATGCCGTGGTCGCCAGTCCCAAAGAGGGGATCCTTGTTGATTGGCTGTTCTACGTTCTCAATCACTTGGACCTGAACCAATACGCGACAGGCCAGGCTCAGCCGGGCTTGTCGGTCGATGTGTTAAACAGCGTGACGATCTCTATCTCACCGTATGAAGACGAGCAGCAACGTATCGCCGACTGCCTTACCTCCCTCGAAGATCTGATCACCGCAGAGGCCCAAAAGCTCGACACCCTCAAGACCCACAAGAAAGGCTTGATGCAAATGCTTTTCCCGTCCTTTGCTGAGATTGACTCGTGAATCATAGTGAAATCGCTGCCGCCATCCGCGACGCAAAAGAAAACATCGTCTTGGTCTACGCCTTCAACGCAACAGGCAAGACGCGGCTCTCGGTTGCCTACAAGGACGAAACGAAGGGAGAGGACGGCGCGCATGCAGGTGTCTATTACAATGCCTACAGCGAGGATCTGTTCGTTTGGCAGAACGATTCCGAGAATGACGGTGCGCCCATCCGGCTGGAAATCCGGAAGTGCAGTCTGAACAAGTTCCACAGTTCCCTGAACGAAGTTGGTATCCGCGAGAAACTGAACCGCTTCAAGCCTGGTTACCAGTTTGAGTTCATCCTCCACGACAACCCGGAGGATGGCATCGAGGCGGTCTCCTTCTTTCAGGAAGTGCCAGACCCCGAAGACGCCAGCAACGTCTCAAAAGTCGCTTACAAGATCTCGCGCGGTGAAGAGCGGATCTTCGTCTGGTGCTTCTTCCTTGCGCTCTTCGAGGTCGAAGGCTGGGCCGACCAGCAAGCCTCCCACTTCTTCATCGATGATCCCGTTTCCAGTCTGGATGATCACAACATCTTCATCACGGCGACAACGCTGTTCGATCTGATCGAGGACCACTTCGAGAAGCGCAAGATCATCATCACCACGCATCATCTCGGCTTCTTTGCGATCCTCGCGGACTGGCTAAAAAAGGGCGAGAAGTCCAGCAAGTTCAAGAATAAGGCAAAGGTTTGCATCCTAAGCGCAAAGCATGGAGAGCTCTCTTTAGAGAACTCGGAAAAGGACGTTTTGCTATATCATTTGCGCCTTCTGCAGCTGCTTGAGCAGGCCTGGGCGGCGAACGAGGTCATGGCCTTTCACTTCGCTCTGTTGCGGCAGGTTCTGGAAAATGTGGCCTCTTTCCTGGGCGTGGGTCAGTTTGGCTACGTGCTCAGAGAAATAGGTGTCGACGATCCCGACGAGGTGGCGCGGGTGATCAACACGCTTTCTCACAAGAAGGTCTATTATTTTGAGGGCGACGTCCTCAAGAAGGATCCCAGAGAGCTTTTCGACAAGGTTTTCTTGGGCTTGAAGAAAAAGTATAACTTTGTTCTCCATGCGCCCGCACCTGTCGCGGCGCCTGCCGTAGAGGAGGCTGAAACGCCATGAACGATCAAACCCAAAAGGAACTGGGCAAGACGCTCTGGAACATCGCCGACACTCTCCGCGGTTCCATGAATGCGGACGATTTCCGCGACTACATGCTCTCATTCCTGTTCTTGCGTTATCTCTCTGGCAACTACGAGGCCGCGGCAAAGCGGGAGCTGGGGAGCGATTACATCGACATGCCGGATGTCCTTGAGCGCCTCGGCGCGAGAACACCGCTCCAGGCATGGTACGATGCGAACCCTGAAGACGTGGCCGAGTTCGAGAAGCAGATGCGCCGCAAGGTGCATTACGTGATCCAACCGCCCTACCTGTGGAACAACATCGCTGACCTGGCTCGTCGTCAGAGTGATGAGCTTCTGCTGACCCTTTATGAGGGCTTCAAATACATCGAGAATGAGTCTTTCCAGAGCACGTTCGGTGGACTGTTTTCGGAGATCAACCTCTATTCAGAAAAGCTGGGAAAGACCCAGACTGAAAAGAACAAGAAGCTCTGTGCCATCATCTCCGAGATCGCCAGGGGGCTTGCTGAGCTCTCTGCCGATGCCGATGATCTTGGAAATGCCTACGAATACCTGATCGGGCAGTTCGCTGCCGGCTCAGGTAAGAAGGCAGGGGAGTTCTACACTCCGCAACAGGTATCAGACATCTTGTCGGCCATCGTGACCTTGGACAGCCAAGAGCCTAAAACAGGCAAAAAGGAACGCCTGGCAAGCGTTCTGGACTTCGCTTGCGGCTCGGGATCGCTCTTGCTCAACATTCGCAAACGCATGGGCCCGCACGGCATCGGCAAAATCTTCGGCCAGGAAAGCAACATCACGACCTACAACCTTGCGCGCATGAACATGTTGCTGCACGGCGTCAAGGACACCGAGTTCGAGATTTTCCATGGCGATACCCTGGCCAATGACTGGGATATCCTGCGTGAACTGAACCCCGCCAAGAAGCCCTCGTTCGACGCCATCGTAGCCAATCCGCCCTTCAGCCTCCGTTGGGAGCCGACCGAAGCGATGGGCGAGGACGTGAGGTTCAAGAACTATGGTTTGGCGCCGAAATCCGCTGCCGATTTCGCATTCCTGCTGCACGGGTTTCACTACCTGAAGGACGAGGGCGTGATGGCCATCATCCTCCCGCATGGGGTCCTCTTTAGGGGAGGCGCAGAAGAAAAGATCCGCACCAAGCTGCTAAAGGATGGTCACATCGATACCGTCATCGGTCTGCCAGCGAACTTGTTCTACTCGACGGGGATCCCGGTTTGCATCCTTGTCCTGAAGAAGTGCAAGAAGCCTGACGACGTGCTCTTCATCAATGCTGCGGAGCATTTCGTGAAGAGCAAGCGTCAGAACCAACTTGGGGATGGCAAAGACGGGGCCCCCGATCACATCGGTAAGATTATTTCGACCTACCGGTTCCGCACAGAGGAGGAGCGCTATTCCAAGCGGGTCACGTTGGATCGGATCGCCGAAGAGGGCTATAATCTCAACATTTCTCGTTACATAAGCACTGCCGTGGGTGAAGAGGAGATCGACTTGTCTGAGAATTGGGGTAAACTTAATGACCTTGAAAAGGAAATCTCCGAGGCGAAGATGAAGCACGACGCGTTCCTCAGAGACCTGGGGCTCCCTACTTTGCCCTAAGGGAAGGCTTCGTCCTAGCTTGTGAGGCTTCGTCGTTGGAGAGTGTCGGCGGTCAAATTGGTCGGATCGGTCTTGGGCTGAGCGATCTGAAGATGAGTGTGGCGAACGGATGGAATGAAACAGTGTCCAATTCTCGCCCCCGCAACCAGTTTTGTCGAACCAGCCGCGCCACAAGCGCGGCTTTGTTCATTTTGGCCCCCAAGTGACAGCAAGCCAGCCAGTTCCCCGACAAGTTCAAGAACGACCTTTCCCTCAACAGGGATCAGCCGGATCGATGTCAACAGGTGGTAATCCCCCCCATTCTTAAGGGGCTGGATAAGTAGAATTTTCTCGCCAAGATGAACGAGGAGATTCCGAATGAAGACAAGCAGATACACTGAGGCG
>NZ_JAPDGS010000018.1 GCF_025950525.1 Stagnihabitans lacustris
AGCGTCGTCTTGCCGTGGTCAACGTGGCCGATCGTGCCAATGTTGACGTGCGGTTTGTTGCGTTCAAACTTTGCCTTGCCCATGGGGGACTCCTTTGGTGTCTGATGCGGTGCGTGCAAGCACACACCCTACGGGGTGGTAGGGCGGGGTTCCCCCCGCCGCACCGATCAAGCGTATTTCTTCTGGATTTCCTGAGAGATATTCTCGGGAACCGCATCGTAATGGTCGAAGGACATCGAGAACGTCGCCCGGCCCGAAGACATCGAGCGCAGCGTGTTGATGTAACCGAACATGTTCGCCAAGGGCACCATTGCGTGAATGATGTTGGCGTTGCCAAGGCTGTCTTGGCCCTGGATCATGCCCCGACGCGAAGTCAGGTCGCCGATGACACCGCCGGTGAACTCGTCCGGGGTCACAACGTCAACCTTCATGATCGGCTCCAGCAGCTTGGCGCCGGCCTTTTTCAGACCGTCGCGCATCGCAGCCCGCGAAGCGATTTCAAAGGCCAGAACCGAAGAGTCGACGTCGTGGAACGCGCCGTCGATCAGCTGAACCTTGAAGTCGATGACCGGGAAGCCCGCAAGCGGACCCGAGTCCATGACCGACTTGATGCCCTTTTCGACGCCGGGGATATATTCCTTCGGCACCGCGCCACCCACGATCTTGCTCTCGAAGGAGTAACCTTCGCCGGGCTCGGTCGGGGTGATGACCAGCTTGATACGGGCGAACTGGCCCGTGCCACCGGTCTGCTTCTTGTGGGTATAGTCGATCTCGGTCTCGCGCGAGATGGTCTCGCGATAGGCCACCTGGGGGGCACCGATGTTCGCCTCGACCTTGAATTCGCGACGCATACGGTCGACGAGGATATCAAGGTGAAGTTCGCCCATGCCCTTCATGATGGTCTGGCCCGATTCCTGATCGGTCTCGACGCGGAACGACGGATCTTCGGCAGCCAGGCGAGCGAGGGCGATGCCCATCTTCTCCTGGTCGGCCTTGGTCTTGGGTTCCACGGCGATTTCGATGACCGGGGTCGGGAAGGTCATCGTTTCCAGAACCACCTGATGCGCCGGATCACACAGAGTGTCACCCGTGGTGGTTTCCTTCAGGCCCGCCAAAGCCATGATGTCACCGGCAAAAGCTTCGCCGATTTCTTCTTGCTTGTTGGCGTGCATCATGACCATGCGGCCGATGCGTTCTTTGCGGCCCTTGGTCGCGTTATAGATCTGATCACCCTTTTTGACCTGACCCGAATAGATCCGGGTAAAGGTCAGAGTGCCCATGAAGGGGTCGTTCATGATCTTGAACGCCAGACCCGAGAAGGGCTGTTCGTCGTCGGCCGACCGCAGGATGTTCCGCGTTTCGGTCTCGTCGCCGGGGGCAAAGCCCTCGTAGGCGGGAACGTCCAGCGGATCGGGCAGGAAGTCGATGACGGCGTTCAACATCGGCTGCACGCCTTTGTTCTTGAACGCCGAACCGGCCAGGATCGGGATGAAGTCGATGGCCAGCGTCCCCTTGCGGATCAGCGCGCGCAGCGTGGCTTCATCGGGCTCGTTGCCCTCAAGATAGGCTTCCATCGCCGCGTCGTCTTGGCCGACAGCGGTTTCCAGCAGGTTCAGACGCCACTTGTCGGCATCCGCCTTCAGCTCGGCACGGATCGGTTGACGGATCCACGACGCGCCAAGGTCTTCGCCCTGATACACCCATTCTTCCATGGTGATCAGGTCGATGATGCCTTCCAGCTTGTCTTCTGCGCCGATGGGCAGCTGGATCGGCATCGGGTTGGCCCCGGTGCGCTCCGCGATCATCTTGACGCAGTTGTAGAAATCGGCGCCGGTCTTGTCCATCTTGTTGACGAACACGATCCGCGGCACCTTGTAGCGGTCAGCCTGACGCCACACGGTTTCGGTCTGCGGTTCGACGCCGGCGTTGCCGTCCAGCAGAACCACAGCACCATCCAGCACGGCCAGCGAACGTTCGACTTCGATGGTGAAGTCCACGTGTCCGGGGGTGTCGATGATGTTGAAACGGTATTTGTCCGGAGCCGACTTGCCGTCACCCGCGTCGATCTGGCGCTGCCAGAAGGTCGTGGTGGCAGCAGAGGTGATCGTGATGCCACGCTCTTGCTCTTGCTCCATCCAGTCCATGGTGGCTGCGCCATCATGGACTTCACCGATCTTGTGGGTCTTGCCGGTGTAATACAAGATCCGCTCGGTCGTCGTGGTTTTACCCGCGTCGATGTGAGCGATGATCCCGAAGTTCCGATAGCGGTTAAGCGGATATTCGCGCGCCATGTGAACCCCTTACCAGCGGTAGTGGCTGAACGCTTTGTTTGCGTCGGCCATCTTGTGGGTGTCTTCGCGCTTTTTCACAGCCGTGCCGCGGCCGTTCACCGCGTCGGAGAGTTCGGCGGCCAGACGCTCTTCCATGGTGTTCTCGTTGCGCTTGCGCGCAGCCGTGATCAGCCAACGGATCGCCAGGGCTTCGCGGCGGTCCGTGCGGACTTCGACCGGAACCTGGTAGGTTGCACCACCGACGCGGCGCGAGCGCACTTCGACGGAGGGCTTCACATTGTCCAGGGCTTCGTGGAAGGCCTGAACGGGTTCACGCTTCAGACGGGTCTGAACGCGCTCAAGGGCGCCATAAACGATGCCTTCAGCGACGGACTTCTTGCCGTCCAGCATCAGGTTGTTCATGAATTTGGTGATGACGCGGTCGCCATACTTGGCGTCCGGCAGAACTTCGCGTTTTTCAGCGGCGTGACGACGTGACATTGTTTATCTCCTCACTTCGGACGCTTGGCGCCATACTTCGAACGACGCTGGCGACGTTCTTTGACGCCTTGCGTGTCGAGGACACCGCGGAGGATGTGGTAACGCACGCCGGGCAAGTCTTTCACACGGCCGCCGCGGATCAGCACGACAGAGTGTTCTTGCAGGTTGTGCTTTTCACCCGGGATGTAGGAGATCACTTCGAATCCGTTGGTCAAACGGACCTTGGCGACCTTCCGCATAGCGGAGTTCGGCTTTTTCGGCGTCGTGGTGTAAACACGGGTGCAAACCCCACGCTTCTGGGGGCAGGATTCCAAGTGTTGCGACTTGGATTTCCGCACCAGAGCTTCCCGCGGCTTGCGGATCAGCTGTTGGATCGTCGGCATTCAGCTTCCTCGTTTTGCGCCTGATGGCGCTGTGTCAATACTCGCAACCCCTTGGGATTGCGCTGCTTCTCGACCTGATGCCTACGCCCATCGCAAGCACCAAAACCGCAATCCACCCCTTTCGGGCTGCATTGCGGTGGAATTCCAGAGGACCCGAGCCTGGGGCCCCGATCATAACCGTTTCCAATCGTGAGCCTTCCGCAAGGAAAACCCCCAGAGAAGGTAGGCGGCAAATAGGGGGAATCGCCTGCAGAGTCAACAGGCCTCAGGGGAAGAGGCAGGCGGGCTTGATCCGATGCGCGACGAGCGGACGGGCGGCCCAGACGCCTTGGCCCTTCAGCGCAAGGCTGCTCTGCGCCTGACAGCCCGGGGGCAGGTCGCCGATGTACAGGACCTCGGCCAGACCCTGCGGCAGGCTGTGCTTCTGCTCATAGAAATTGCGCGGCGCGGGTTGCGGGGCGGCATAGGCCGTCACCGCGCCGCGGCCGGTGTAAAACAGGTCGGCCAGGATGTCACGGTTGTCGGCGACGACCGGCAATCCCTGCGCCAGGCCGATGATCTGGCGCGAGAGGTCGGCGCGGCCCAAGTAACGCTCCAACAGCGGGCGACCAAAGGGGGCCCAGTCGGGAACCAGGGTCAGGACCGGAAGGGCCAGCGCAAAGGCCAGACCCAGCCCCATCCCCAGCCGCCGCCACAGGGTGCGATCGGCCAGCACCATCCCGGCAAGTAGGCTTCCCGGGACAAAGGCCGCCAGCGCCCAGTTGGCATAGGCCTTGCCCATGAAGGCCTGACCCGTCACCAGCACCAAAGGCAGCGCCGCGAACAGCAGCAGGTCCCGAGGAGCGCGGCGCGAAACCAGCATCGCCCCCATCGAGACCGGCCCGAAGACCACGAATTGCGAGACCAGGAACTCGGCCACCTTGGCCAGACCGCCGCCCTCGTCCTTGCCCTTGACCCAACCGATATTGTCGCCGGTGTGGGAAATCGTGGCGAAATGGTTGGCAGCGTTCCACCACAGGTTCGGCGCCAGGGCCGCCAGGGTGGCCAAGACCATCACCAGGCTGGCCCGCCACCCGATCCGCGAGGCGGGAAAGACATTGGCCAGCAAAAACGCCGCAAGCCCATAAAGTGCCGCATATTTCCCCAAGGCCGCCGCGCCCAAAGCCAACCCGCAGGCCAGCGCCCAAGGCCAGGCCCGGCTTTCCATCAGCCGCATGTGGCAATACAAAGCCGCCGCCAACAGGGGCAGCATGACCGTATCGGTGGACATCATCAGACTGCCGACCGCGACAAAGGGTGCAAGGACATAGACCGCCCCCGTGGCCCAGGCCGCCTGCGCGCCAAAGCGGCGGGCGGCGGTGGCGGCAAGGATCAGCGCCGTCACCCCATGCAGAAAGGCCCCCGGCAGGCGGATCGCCATGATCCCGTCGCCAAAGACCGCCGTCACGACGCCAATCACCCAAGCGATCAGCGGCGGCTTGGAGTAATAGCCCAGGTCCGGCACCTGCGCCCAAAGCCAATACTGCGCCTCGTCGACGAAAAGATCCGTCCGGTCAAAGGCCAAAAGCCCCCAACGCAACGCCATAAGGCCAAGCACCAAAGCCAAAAGCCTAGGCACGGTCGCGCTCCTGCCGGATCAGCCAGAGGTTGCGGGTGTAGATCACCGTGCCCGGCAACTGGCCCAGGATGATGACCGGGTCCAGCTTGTGCAGGCCGTAAGCCAGAACGATCAGCGACCCGGCAATCGAGAAATACCAGAACGACACCGGCACGACCGACCGCCCCGCCTTTTCCGAGGCCCACCATTGCATCAGGAACCGCCCGGTGAACATCAATTGCCCGGCAATCCCGACCAGCACCCAGACGGCATCGACCGGGTTATCCAGCCCCATGGCGTTCATAAGGTTATACATCAAAGCTCTCCGGTTCCGCCTTCTTGCGGCGGCGCAACAGCCAGGCCACGCCGAACAGATCGACGACGCCGACAAGGGCGCGCTGAAGGTTGGTGTAATTCGACGCCCCTGCCCCGCGCGGCCGATGCGTGACATCGACATGGGCAATGACCCAGCCGTCCCGCGCAAACAGCGCCGGCAAATAGCGGTGCATGTGGTTGAAATACGGCAGCCGCAAAAAGGCCGCGCGGCGGAAGGCCTTGAGCCCGCAGCCGGTATCCCGCGTCCCGTCCTTCAGCATCCAGCCGCGTATGGCATTGGCGGCCTTTGAGGCCTGCTTTTTCGACCAGGTGTCCTGGCGGCCCACCCTTTGCCCCGCAACCAGACCCACGCGCGGATCGGCCAAAGGCGCCAAAAGCGCGGGCAGGTTCGACGGCGGGTTCTGTCCGTCGCCGTCCAGCGTGCAGATGATCTCGGCCCGTGCGGCCAGAACCCCGGAATGGACCGCCGCCGATTGGCCCGCGGAGACCGGATGGCGCAGCACCCGGACATGGGGCAGGACCTTGGCCGCAGCCCCGGTGCCATCCGTCGATCCGTCGTCGACCACGATGATCTCGAAGGGCGCGTGGCCGTCCAGCGCCGCGTCGATCTCGCGCACCAGCGAGGCGATGTTCAGGGCCTCGTTCCGGGCCGGGATGACGACTGAGAGTTTCACGGGCTTTCCTTTTGGCGGGCTCTATCAGAAAGCTCAGGCCTTCGCAAACCGCACACGCTCGCGGATAAAGACATAGACGCCCGAGGCGACGACGATCCCCGAGCCGACCCAGGTCCAGAAATCGGGCAGCGCGCCAAAGACCAGCCAGCCGATCAGGATTGCCCAGAGCAAAGAGGTATAGCGGAATGGCGCCACGACGGCGAGGTCGCCAACCCGCATCACCCTGACAGCAAAGACATATCCGGCGATGATAAAGGCGCCGGCGGCGGCGACCTCCAGCATGGGGCGCAGCGTCAGCGGGGTCCAACCCTGCCAGGCGGTCACGAGACCCCCCATCACCATGACCGAAACCGCCGCCCAAACCGCGCCCACGGTCGAAGGCATGGCGCGGGAAAACTTGCGCGTCGCAAGGTCGCGCAGCACGACGCCCGCGACCGAGGCCAGGCCCAGCACCGACCAGACGTCGAAATCCGCCCCCGGTTTCACGATGATCAACACGCCGACAAAGCCCACAAGGATCGCCGTCAGCCGCCGCCAGCCAATCGGCTCGCCCAGAAAGACCGCCGCCCCCAGCGTCACGGCCAGCGGCAGCGACTGCATGATGGCCGACAGGTTGGCAATCGGCATCTGGGTCAGGGCGATCAGGAAGGTGGCGGTCGAGGCGATCTCTCCGACCGTGCGTGCCGCCACCCAAAAGCGGTCTCTGCCCTGCGGGACGAACTGCCGCACGCCTTGGGCGCGGGCAATCAGGATGATGCCCAGCGTGGCGATCACGCCGCGCAGAAAAATGGCCTGGAACAGGGGCATATGCTCGGTCGCGGATTTCATCAGCCCGTCGTTGACCGTGAAGCCCAGCATCGAGCCGCACATCAAAAGGATGCCGCGGGTGTTGTCGGAAAGCGCCATCATACCCCCAAAAGAAAACCCCCCGCCCTTTCAGGCGGGGGGTCAAGGTTCAGCCGAAGATCAATCGCGGCTTTCGACCGTATCGACCAAGCCGTTGTCGCGGTCCTCATCGACAATGTCGAAGGGCGCGGCCAGGGCGGCGGCGGTCTCGGCCTCGGACTTGCGGGCCTCGATCACCGTCATGTCGCGGTCGGCGGCGATCTTCTTGACACGCATCGTGGCCCCACCGGTGCCCGCCGGGATCAGGCGACCCACGATGACGTTCTCTTTCAGACCAACCAGCTTGTCGCGCTTGCCCTGAACCGAAGCCTCGGTCAGCACGCGGGTGGTTTCCTGGAACGAGGCGGCCGAGATGAAGGACCGCGTTTGCAGCGACGCCTTCGTCAGACCCAGCAAGATCGGTTCCGCCGTGGCAGGGCGCAGGCCCATGGCGATGATCTTGTCGTTGTTCTCGTCCAGCTCCGCCTTGTCGACGGTCTCACCCTTCAGAAGCGTGGTGTCGCCGGAGTCGAGGATCTCGAACTTCTGCAGCATCTGGCGAACGATCACCTCGATGTGCTTGTCGTTGATCTTCACGCCCTGCAGACGATACACGTCCTGCACTTCTTCGATCATGTAGTTCGCCAGGGCTTCGACCCCCAGAATCCGCAAGATGTCGTGCGGAGCCGGGTTGCCGTCCATGATGTAGTCGCCCTTCTGGACAAAGTCACCTTCCTGAACCGGAATGTGCTTGCCCTTGGGGATCATGTATTCCTGCGCGGTCAGCGTCTCATCGACGGGTTCAACCGTGATGCGGCGCTTGTTCTTGTAGTCTTTGCCAAAGCGGACATAGCCGTCGTATTCGGCGATGATCGCGTGATCCTTCGGACGACGGGCTTCGAACAATTCGGCCACGCGGGGAAGACCCCCGGTGATGTCCTTGGTCTTGGCACCTTCGCGCGGAATACGCGCCACAACGTCACCCGGGCGGATTTCCTGGCCGTCTTCGATGGACAGAACGGCGTCCACCGACATCGGATAGGTGATCGGGTTGCCATTGTCGCCGCGCACGGCGTCGCCGGTTTCCGGGTCGATCACGATGACTTCCGGCTTCAGCTCGTTGCCCTTCGGCGCCGAGCGCCAATCGGAAACGATCTTTTGCGTCATGCCGGTGGCATCATCGGTGTCCTCGCGGACCGAGATCCCCGAGATCAGGTCCTTGAACCGCGCAGAACCCGCCTTTTCGGCGATGATCGGCAGGGTATAGGGGTCCCATTCGAACAGCTTGTTGCCGCGCTTGACCATGGCGCCATCGGCGACATGCAGCTTGGCCCCATAGGACAGCTTGTGGACAGCCCGGTCCACACCCGCCTCGTCGAGGATGGCGATGGACATGTTCCGGCCGACCACGATCTGCTCGCCCGCCACGTTGGACAGAAGGTTCGCGTTGCGGAACTCGACCTTGCCTTCTTGGCTGGCTTCCAGGAAGGACTGCTGACCACCCTGAGCGATACCGCCGATGTGGAAGGTCCGCATCGTCAGCTGGGTGCCGGGTTCCCCGATGGACTGGGCGGCGATGATGCCGACCGCTTCACCGATGTTCACCAGCGTGCCGCGCGCCAGGTCACGACCATAGCACATGGCGCAAACGCCTTCCTCGGACTCGCAAGTCAGGGGCGAACGGATGCGGGTATGCGTGATGCCGTTGGTGTGGATGAGGTCCGCGCGACGTTCGTCGATCAGCTCACCCTTGGCCACCAGGACTTCGCCGGTCAGCGGGACGATGATGTCATCGGCCGCAACCCGGCCCAGGACACGTTCCGCCAGCGACTGCACGACTTCACCGTCGTTCACCGCAGTTTCGGCATTGATCGCGCGTTCCGTGCCGCAATCATGCTGACGCACGATGCAGTCCTGGGCCACGTCGACCAAACGACGGGTCAGATAGCCCGAGTTCGCCGTTTTCAGCGCGGTGTCGGCCAGACCCTTCCGGGCGCCGTGGGTGGAGTTGAAATACTCCAACACGGTCAGGCCTTCCTTGAAGTTCGAGATGATCGGCGTCTCGATGATCTCGCCCGAAGGCTTGGCCATCAGACCGCGCATCCCGCCCAGCTGCTTCATCTGCGCCGGCGAACCCCGGGCCCCGGAGTGCGACATCATATAGACCGAGTTCGGCTCTTTTTCAGCGCCATCTTCGGTGTAACGGACGGCCGAGATCTCGGCCATCATCTCGGCTGCGACCTTGTCCGAGCACTTGGACCAGGCGTCGACCACCTTGTTATACTTCTCGCCCTGCGTGATCAGGCCGTCCATATACTGCTGTTCGAATTCCTTCACCTGATCGCGCACTTCGTTCACGATCGGCCATTTGGTGTCGGGGATCAGCATGTCGTCCTTGCCGAACGAGATGCCCGCCCGGAAGGCCTCACGGAAGCCCAAGGTCATGATCTGGTCGCAGAAAATCACCGACTCTTTCTGACCGCAATAACGGTAGACGGTGTCGATGACGGCCTGCACGTCCTTTTTCCGCAAGAGACGGTTGACCAGGTCAAACGGCGCCTTGGCGTTCATGGGCATGATATTGCCCAGACGCAGACGGCCGGGGGTCGTGTCGAAACGCTTCCAGACGATATTGCCCTCTTCGTCAACCTGACGCAGACGAGCCTTGATCTTGGCATGCAGATGCACCGCACCCGAGGCCAGCGCATGTTCGACCTCGTCGATATCGGTAAAGGCCATGCCCTCACCGACCATGCCCTTACGCTCCATCGTCACGTAATAGATGCCCAGAACCATGTCCTGCGACGGAACGATGATAGGCGCACCGTTGGCGGGCGACAGAACGTTGTTCGTCGACATCATCAGGACGCGGGCTTCCAACTGGGCTTCCAGCGAAAGCGGCACGTGCACAGCCATCTGGTCGCCGTCAAAGTCGGCGTTGAAGGCCGAGCAAACCAGCGGGTGCAGCTGGATCGCCTTGCCTTCGATCAGCATGGGTTCGAAGGCCTGAATGCCCAGACGGTGCAGCGTCGGCGCGCGGTTCAACAGAACCGGATGTTCGCGGATGACCTCGTCCAGGATATCCCAAACCTCGGGACGTTCCTTTTCGACCAGCTTCTTGGCCTGCTTGACGGTGCTGGAAAGCCCCTTTGCCTCAAGCCGCGAGTAGATGAAGGGCTTGAACAGCTCCAACGCCATCTTCTTCGGCAGACCGCATTGGTGCAACTTCAACTCCGGACCGGTCACGATGACCGAACGACCCGAGAAGTCGACGCGCTTGCCCAAAAGGTTCTGACGGAAGCGGCCCTGCTTGCCTTTCAGCATGTCGGACAGCGACTTCAGCGGACGCTTGTTGGTGCCGGTGATGACGCGGCCACGACGGCCGTTGTCGAACAGCGCGTCCACGGCTTCCTGCAGCATGCGCTTTTCGTTGCGCACGATGATATCGGGCGCACGCAACTCGATCAGGCGCTTCAACCGGTTGTTCCGGTTGATGACGCGGCGATACAGGTCGTTCAGGTCAGAGGTCGCGAAACGGCCGCCATCCAGCGGAACCAGCGGACGCAGTTCCGGCGGAATGACCGGAAGAACGGTCAGAACCATCCACTCCGGACGGTTGCCGGATTCCAGGAACGACTCGACGATCTTCAAACGCTTGATGATCTTCTTGGGCTTCAGCTCGCCAGTGGCTTCCTTGAGATCGGCCCGCAGTTGGTCCGCGGTCGCCTCAAGGTCGATGTTGACCAGCATTTCGCGGATCGCTTCAGCGCCGATGTTGGCGGTGAAGGCGTCGGCGCCGTATTGGTCCTGCGCGTCAAGGTATTCTTCTTCGGTCAGCATCTGGCAGTAAGACAGGTCGGTCAAACCCGGCTCAATCACCACATAGTTTTCGAAGTAAAGAATACGCTCCAGATCCCGAAGCGTCATGTCCAGCATCAGGCCGATGCGGGACGGGAGCGACTTCAGGAACCAGATATGCGCGACCGGTGCGGCCAGTTCGATATGGCCCATCCGCTCGCGGCGGACCTTCTGCAGAGTGACTTCAACGCCGCACTTTTCGCAGACAACGCCGCGATATTTCATGCGCTTGTATTTGCCACACAGGCATTCGTAATCCTTGATCGGCCCGAAGATACGGGCGCAGAACAGGCCGTCGCGCTCGGGCTTGAAGGTCCGGTAGTTGATGGTTTCCGGCTTTTTGATCTCGCCGAAAGACCACGAGAGAATCCGCTCGGGCGAGGCCAGAGAGATCTTGATCTCGTCGAAAGTCTTGACAGGCGCCACCGGATTGAACGGGTTGGTGCTGAGTTCCTGGTTCATTTCATAGCCTTATGAAGGAGGGCGGCGGGGAAAGGGCGGCAGCGGCGGGATGAATCCCGCCCTACCCGGAAGCGTAGGGCGGGGTTCACCCCGCCGTTCGCGTCACTCTTCCTCCGCATCCAGGAGTTCCATGTTGAGGCCGAGGCCGCGCACTTCCTTGACCAGGACGTTGAACGATTCCGGCACGCCGGCTTCGAAGTTGTCCTCGCCCTTGACGATGCTTTCGTAGACCTTCGTCCGGCCTGCCACGTCGTCCGACTTGACCGTCAGCATCTCTTGCAGGGTATAGGCGGCGCCATAGGCTTCCAGAGCCCAGACCTCCATTTCCCCCAGACGCTGACCGCCGAACTGTGCCTTACCGCCCAAGGGCTGCTGAGTGACCAGCGAGTAAGGCCCGGTCGAGCGGGCGTGCAGCTTGTCGTCCACCAGGTGGTGCAGTTTCAGCATATACTTCACGCCAACCGTGACTTTGCGCTGGAACTTCTCACCCGAACGGCCGTCAAAGACATCCGACTGGCCCGAGGTGTCGAAACCGGCGCGGGTCAGCGCGTCGTTCACATCCGCCTCTTTCGCCCCGTCGAAAACCGGAGAGGCAATCGGAACGCCACGCGTCACATTGCCCGCCAATTCCAGGAACTCGGCCTCGTCGCGGTCGCCAAAGGCTTCCTCATAGGTCTCGTCGCCATAAGCCAGGCGCATCGCCTCGCGCACCGGGGTCATGTCGCCGTGACGCTTGTAGTCCTTCAGCGCCTCGTCGATCTTGATGCCCAGACCGCGTGCGGCCCAACCCATGTGGGTTTCAAGGATCTGACCGACGTTCATGCGCGACGGCACGCCCAGCGGGTTCAGAACCAGGTCAACATGGGTGCCATCGGCCAGGAAGGGCATGTCCTCGATCGGAACGACCTTGGAGATAACACCCTTGTTACCGTGACGACCGGCCATCTTGTCGCCCGGCTGCAGCTTGCGCTTCACCGCGACGAAGACCTTGACCATCTTCATCACGCCCGGAGGCAGATCGTCACCGCGACGGACCTTTTCGACCTTGTCGTCGAACCGGTTGTCCAAGGCACGCTTTTGCGCCTCGAACTGGTCGTGCAGGGCTTCGACGTCCTTGGCCTCGGATTCCTCGGCCAAAGCCAACTGCCACCACTGGCCTTTGGACAGCGTGCCCAACAGCTCTTCGTCGATGGTCGAACCGGCCTTGATGCCCTTCGGACCTTTGACCGCGGTCTTGCCGGTGATCAGGGTCTTCAGACGCGAGTAGATGTTGCGCTCCAGGATCGCCAGCTCGTCGTCGCGGTCGCGCGACAGGCGTTCGATCTCTTCACGCTCGATCTGCAAGGACCGCTCGTCCTTGTCCACACCATGACGGTTGAAGACGCGGACTTCGACGATCGTGCCATAGGCACCCGGCGGCAGACGCAGCGAGGTATCCCGCACATCCGAAGCCTTTTCCCCAAAGATGGCGCGCAGAAGCTTTTCTTCCGGCGTCATCGGGCTTTCGCCCTTGGGGGTGATCTTGCCCACCAGGATGTCGCCCGGCTGCACTTCGGCGCCGATATAGACGATGCCAGCCTCGTCGAGGTTGCGCAAAGCCTCTTCACCGACGTTCGGAATGTCGCGGGTGATTTCTTCCGGGCCCAACTTGGTGTCACGGGCGGCGACTTCGTATTCCTCGATATGGATCGAGGTGAAGACGTCATCCTTCAGAATACGCTCGGAAATCAGGATCGAGTCTTCGTAGTTGTAGCCATTCCAGGGCATGAAGGCCACGATGACGTTCCGGCCCAGGGCCAGTTCGCCCATGTCGGTGCAGGGGCCATCGGCCACAACCTCGCCACGTGCCACGGTATCGCCCACCTTCACCAGCGGACGCTGGTTGATGCAGGAGGACTGGTTCGACCGCTTGAACTTGCGCAGACGGTAGATGTCCACGCCCGGCTCGCCAGGTTCCAGCAGCTCGGTGGCGCGCACAACGATACGCTGGGCGTCGACCTGGTCGATGATCCCGGCGCGACGCGCCATGATCGCCGCGCCCGAATCCCGCGCAACCACGGCTTCAATCCCGGTGCCGACAAACGGCGCATCGGATTGCAGCAGCGGAACCGCCTGACGTTGCATGTTCGAACCCATCAGGGCGCGGTTGGCGTCGTCATTCTCAAGGAAGGGGATCAGCGAGGCCGCAACCGAAACCAACTGCTTCGGCGACACGTCGATCAGGTCGATGGCATCCGGCGGATTCAGCATGAATTCGCCCGCTTTCCGCGACGAAATCAGATCGTCCTGGAAGCGGCCCTCGGCATCCTGCGCCGCGTTGGCCTGCGCCACGGTATGACGCATTTCCTCGGTCGCGGACATATAGACCACGTCGTCGGAAACCTTGCCGTCGATGACCTTGCGATACGGGGTCTCGATGAAGCCATACTTGTTCACGCGGGCGAAAGTGGCCAGCGAGTTGATCAGACCGATGTTCTGACCTTCGGGCGTTTCAATCGGGCACATCCGGCCGTAGTGGGTCGGGTGAACGTCGCGAACCTCGAAGCCCGCACGCTCACGGGTCAGACCGCCCGGCCCCAGAGCCGAAAGACGACGCTTGTGCGTGACTTCCGACAGCGGGTTGGTTTGGTCCATGAACTGCGACAGCTGCGAGGAGCCGAAGAATTCACGCACCGCAGCCGCGGCAGGCTTCGCGTTGATCAGGTCTTGCGGCATGATCGTGTCGATTTCGACCGAGGACATCCGCTCTTTGATCGCGCGCTCCATGCGGAGCAGGCCAACGCGATACTGGTTCTCCATCAGCTCACCAACGGACCGCACGCGACGGTTGCCGAGGTGGTCGATGTCGTCGATCTCGCCCTTGCCGTCGCGCAGCTCGGTCAAGGCCTTGATGCAGGCCACGATGTCTTCGCGGTCAAGGGTGCGCTGGGTGTCGGGCTTGCCCAGATCCAGACGCATGTTCATCTTGACCCGGCCCACGGCGGACAGGTCATAGCGCTCTTTGTCGGCAAACAACGTGTCGAACAGGTTGCCCGCAGCCTCGACGGTCGGCGGCTCACCGGGGCGCATGACGCGGTAGATGTCCATGAGCGCGGTATCGCGGCCCATGTTCTTGTCCACCGCCATGGTGTTGCGCATATAGGGGCCGACATTGACATTGTCGATGTCCAGCACCGGAATGTCGGTGATCCCCTGGTCGAGCAGAAGCTTCAGCGTGCCGCCCTTGGGCTGACCGTCACGGTCATATTCCATGGTCAGCTCATCACCGGCTTCGACCCAGATTTCCCCGGTCTCTTCGTTGATGATGTCCTTGGAGACATAGCGGCCGACGATCTGGTCGTAAGGCAGCAGCAGTTCGCTGACACGGCCCGACTTCAGAAGGTCGTTGGCCATGCGCGGCGTCATCTTCTCGCCGGCCTTGCAGATCACTTCGCCCGTGGCCGCATCGACCAGGTCATGGCTGGGACGCGTGCCGCGCACGCGGTCCGGGAAGAACTTGGTCACCCAACCCTTGTTCTTCTGATACTTGAACATGACCGTGTTGTAATAGGCATCCATGATGCCTTCCTGATCCATGCCCAGGGCATAAAGCAGGGTCGTCACCGGCAGCTTGCGGCGACGGTCGATGCGCGCAAAGACGATGTCCTTGGCGTCGAATTCGAAGTCCAGCCACGAGCCGCGATAGGGAATGATCCGGCACGCGAAGAGCAGCTTGCCCGACGAATGGGTCTTGCCCTTGTCATGGTCAAAGAACACGCCGGGCGAGCGGTGCATCTGGCTGACGATGACCCGCTCGGTCCCGTTGACGATGAAGGTGCCGTTGGTCGTCATCAAGGGCATGTCGCCCATGTAGACGTCCTGTTCCTTGATATCCTTGACCGACTTGGCGCCGGTCGCCTCGTCGATATCGAACACGATCAGACGCAGCGTCACCTTCAGGGGTGCCGCATAGGTCAAGTCGCGCTGCATGCATTCGTCGACGTCGTATTTGGGCTTTTCCAGCTCGTATTTCACGAACTCCAGAACCGCCGTCTCGTTGAAGTCCTTGATCGGGAAGACCGATTGGAACGTGCCCTGGATGCCCTCGTCATCCAGCGGCTTGTCGCCCTCACCGGACCGCAGGAACAGATCATAGGAGCTTTTCTGCACCTCGATCAGGTTCGGCATCTCCAGGACTTCACGGATTTTGCCGAAATACCGGCGAATACGCTTTTGACCAACGTAAGCTTGCGCCATGCTCGTCGTGACCTTTCTCATCAGAGCTTGGCCGTTCCGCTGGGCGTCGGACCGGCTGCTCGGGCGTCAGAGGAGAGGGTTCCATTCATGCCGTCCAGCCCTATGGACGGCTCCCGAACCCGCACCGCGTCTGGAAAGAGGCTTTGCGCGAAAGCACCTTTCAAGACGCAGACGGCAGGGCCGGGAAAAGCTCCCGACCCTGCCTTGACTTCAATTCCGGGCGGACCCGGAGGCCACTTAGGCCAGCTCGACCTTGGCGCCAGCCTCTTCGAGCTTCTTCTTCATGGCTTCGGCGTCAGCCTTGCCAATCGCTTCTTTCACCTTGCCGCCAGCTTCGACCAGGTCCTTGGCTTCTTTCAGGCCCAGACCGGTGATCGCGCGCACTTCCTTGATCACGTTGATCTTGTTGGCGCCGGCGTCCTTCAGGACGACGTCGAATTCGGTCTTTTCTTCCACGGCTTCAGCAGCAGCGGCGGGACCAGCGGCCATCATGACGGCGCCACCAGCGGCCGGCTCGATGCCATACTTGTCCTTCAGGATGGTCTTCAGTTCCTGGGCTTGCAGGAGGGTCAGACCAACGATGTCTTCGGCGAGTTTGTTCAGATCGGCCATTTTACAGTTCCGTAAGTTTGAGATGGTGTTCTAACGAGGCATGGTCATCCACACCCGGTCACGCAGTGCTTCAGGCGGCTTCCCGCTCCTCAAGAGTCTTGAGGATGCCCGCGATATTCGCCCCAGGCGCGCCAATGGCACCGGCCAGGCTGGAGGCAGGCGCACCGATGATCGACACGATCTGAGCGATAAGCTCTTCACGCGACGGCATCGAAGCGACGGCTTTCACACCGGCAGGGTCCAGAACCTCAGTGCCCATGGCCCCGCCAAGGATGACGAACTTGTCGTTCGTCTTGGCAAAGGCCTCGCAGACCTTCGCCGCAGCGACGGGGTCTTCGGAATAGGCAAGGACGGTCATGCCCGCAAGCAGCGAACCCATCTTTTCAGGGGGCGTGCCACCGAGGGCGATCTTGGCGAGCGTGTTCTTGGCGACACGGACGGCACCTCCGACTTCGCGCATTTTCGCGCGGAGGGCCTGCATCTGAGCAACTGTCATACCGGTGTAGCGGGCAACCACCACAACGCCAGAGCTTGCGAAGACCTGGCCGAGTTCGTCGACCAATTCAGCTTTCTGGGCTCTATCCACAGTTTCACTCCAAGTATGGGGGTTTCCCCCCGGCTCGTTTGTGCCCCGCTTGCGCGAGGCGTTCAGTCCATGATGACGGCCCGAGCCTTGAACCGGTTTCCCGAAGCAAAAGGTGTCGAACTCCATCTCAGGCGGGATATCAAGGCGTTTGCGCGCCACCTGCCGTCTCGGACAAAGCGTGTCAGGGTGGAATGACGAATCAAACCACCCGGACAGGGGTTAGTTACACGGTGGTTACACAAAGCGCAATCACCGAAGCCCTTTCGCCCCCTGCGAAAGGCAAAACCGCCGGGACATGCCCGGCGGTTGCAAACTTAGCGTGCGGTGGCCGAAGCCAGTTCCAGCGAAACGCCCGGGCCCATCGTCGAAGAGACCGAGATCTTCTTCAGATAGGTGCCCTTGGCGCCCGCGGGCTTGGCCTTGGAGACAGCGTCCACGAAAGCGCGGATGTTGTCAGCCAGCTTGGTGTCGTCGAAGGACATCTTGCCGATGCCGCCATGGATGACGCCGGCCTTTTCCACCTTGAACTGCACTTCGCCGCCCTTGGCGCCCGCAACGGCCGTTTTCACGTCCATGGTCACGGTGCCCACTTTCGGGTTCGGCATCAGGTTGCGCGGCCCGAGGATCTTGCCCAGACGGCCGACCAGCGGCATCAGGTCCGGCGTCGCGATGCAACGGTCGAACTCGATCTTGCCGGACTGGATGGTTTCCATCAGGTCCTCGGCGCCGACGATGTCCGCACCAGCGGCGCGGGCTTCGTCAGCCTTGGCGCCACGGGCGAAAACGGCGACGCGGACGGTCTTGCCGGTGCCATGGGGCAGAGCCACGACGCCACGGACCATCTGGTCGGCGTGACGCGGGTCGACGCCCAGGTTCATCGCGATTTCCAGCGTTTCGTCGAACTTGGCAGAAGCCGCGGTCTTGATCAGCTTGACAGCATCTTCGACCGTCAGGGCCGACTTGCCTTCGAATTGTGCGCGCGCCGCTTTGGTGCGCTTACCGAACTTGGCCATGGTTTACCCCTTGATCTCGATGCCGCAGGACTTGGCGGTGCCGACGATGACGGTCATTGCCGCCTCGACGTCATTCGCGTTCAGGTCCTTCATCTTGGTTTCGGCGATCTTGCGGATCGCGGCGACCGTGACGGAGCCCGCAACGGCATGGCCCGGCTTGACCGAACCCTTGGCGCGGTTGCGCTTGCCGACCAGCGGCAGGTTGGCCGCCTGCTTCAGCAGGAAGGAGGTCGGCGGGGTCTTCAGTTCAAGGCTGAACGACTTGTCCTGGTAGTAGGTGATCACGACCGGCACGGGGGTGCCCGGCGGGAAATCGGCGGACTTCGCGTTGAATTCCTTCACGAAGGCCATGATGTTCAACCCGCGTTGACCCAGCGCCGGACCAACCGGGGGCGAGGGGTTCGCTTGTTGCGCTTTGACCTGCAGCTTGAGGCTGCCCATAATCTTCTTGGCCATCTGGCCTTCTCCTCATCACACGGCACCCGGGTGGGTGCGGTTTAGTGGTGCGGCCCTGCCGTGGCAGGAACCTCCCACGCAGACACTCAGACGCCCTTGGACACCTGAGTGAATTCCAATTCCACGGGCGTTGCGCGCCCGAAGATCGAGACCGACACCTTGAGCCGGCTGTGGACCTCGTCCACTTCCTCGACCATGCCGTCAAAGCCCTCGAAGGGGCCATCCGTGACCTTCACGCGCTCGCCGACCTCGAAGCGGATCAGGTTGCGCGGCGCGGCCTCGCCCTCTTCGACGCGGTTCAGGATCTGGTTGACCTCGGCATCCTTCATCGGCATCGGCTTGCCTTGCGGACCCAGGAACCCCGTCACCCGGTTGATCGTCGAGATCAGGTGATAGCCGCGGTTGGTCATCTCCATCCGCACCAGCACATAGCCCGGCATGAAGCGGCGTTCGGACGAGACCTTCTTGCCACGACGCACTTCGATCACCTCTTCGGTGGGGACCAGAACTTCGTCGATTTCTTCTTCAAGACCGGCTTCGGTGACAGCGGTCTTGATCTGCTCGGCCACCTTCTTTTCGAAGTTGGAGAGGACCGATACCGAATACCACCGCTTTGCCATTGCCCGTCACCTTCTGATGCCCCTTTGTGGGGCTTGCTCGGCGGGAAAACAAAACAGCGCGCCGCCCGAATCGCTGCGCGCCGCTTCCCGTCACTTGGGCCGGGGGATAGCCGCCCGGACCGATGATTTCAAGAAAAAACGCCCGCTTGGGCCTTTATCAGTGGAAACCGGCGATGATCCAGGTCAGGCCCAGCTTGATCACGAGGTCGACGAGAAAGAAAAACGTCGCCGTCAACGTGGCCAGGACAAAGACCATGACGGTCGTCAGCATCACTTCGCGGCGGCTGGGCCAGGCGACCTTGGCGACTTCGCCGCGCACCTGGGTGATGAATTGCATCGGGTTGGTCATGGCCATGGGGAATCCGCCTCTTGCGTCTTGGGGGCAGATACGCAGTTTGCGCGGAGATTTCAAGCACCCTTGGCAAGCGTCCACCAAGGCGACGCGGTTTCGCCCAATTCGAGCCAAAGTCATGCGATTGCTTGCGCAAAACGGCGGAGGCGCGGGCATGGGATTTTTCAGGTTGGTTTTGGGGCCGGGCTATCTGGTTTGGATGGCGCTGTTCTGCGGCCCCTATTGGCTGCGGCATGTCATTGCGGCGCTTTTCTTCGGCCTCGCGCTCTTTGGGGTTTACGCGGGGCAGGTTGCCGAGGCCGACCGCCAGGCCTATCTGGCCGCACCCCAACCACCGGCGCAGGACATCGACCAGGTCCAGCCGCTGCCCCGGGCCGGGCTGCAACTGGCCCATCTGCGGGCCCGGATCGCGCTGGACCTGACGCGGCCCCTCCCGCGGTCGGGCAACCGCGAGGGCAACATGATGCTGGTCCTGCAAGATCCCGACGCCCCGCCCGAAAGCCGCGAAGTGCGCGCCATCCTGTCGATCCCGCCCGATCAGAAGGCGGCTTTCAAGCTTTGGACCCTCTCCCATCTCGAGCAAGCCTCCGAAACCGGCCTCATCGTGACGATGGACGGCGAGGTGCGCGACCTGAACAACGACCCCGCAGCGGTCAAGGCTTTGAAACTGATGAAATTGCAGCCCGACGCCGAGGCATTCCGCTTTGTCCCCTATTTCGAGCCGCGCCACGCGGTCCTGGCCCGGATGGACACCGATTTGAGCCTGGCAAGCTGGGTCTTCTTCAAGATCGGAGCGGGCTTCGCGGCCCTGGGTGCCCTACAGGGCCTATGGCGACGCAAGCAACCCGCTGCCCCGGCCCCGATCAGGAAGCCCCGCCTGGTGCTCTCGCGCCGGGGGCAATGGACACTGGCCATCCTGTCCACCCTCGGGGTCCTGGGCTTCGTGGCGCAAGACCTTTTCGCGGGCAAAAGCCTGTGGATGGTGGCACTTGGCCTGGCCGGGCCTGCCTCGGCGGCGATCACCTATGCCCGCCGCACCGCCGATGCCAGTGAAAAGGCCCTGGCCCCCTTTGCCAAGGCCATCGCTCAGGAAGAGGCGCGGACCTTCACCCCGCCCGATCCCCGCCCCGTCGGTGGTCCGATCGAATCGACGCCCTCCCTTTTGGAACGGTTCAGCCCCTTCCTTGCCCATGCGAAGACCGCGAAATACATGCCGGTGCTTCTGGTGGTGGGAATCGGCCTCCTGGCCCCCAAGA
Organism: Stagnihabitans lacustris; assembly: GCF_025950525.1. GTDB lineage: Bacteria > Pseudomonadota > Alphaproteobacteria > Rhodobacterales > Rhodobacteraceae > Stagnihabitans. The sequence goes on from NZ_JAPDGS010000018.1 coordinate 20,098, forward strand.
TCATGGGCGCGGGTCAACCCCTGGCCAATATGGCCGATGGCGTGAACCCGCTGGACAGCTTGCCCCTGACGGCAGGGGCGGCCGGGGCCTTTGCCGTCACCCTGACCGCGGCCTGGGCCGTGCAACGCTACCTGCGGCTGAACGCCCGGGCAAAGATCATCACCAGCGACCCCTGGGAGCGGATCGAGCGTGAACGTCAAAGATAGGGGAAAGACCTGGCAGGAGTTGGGGGACTCGAACCCACGACCCTCGGTTTTGGAGACCGATGCTCTACCAACTGAGCTAAACTCCTAGGCCTGACCGGGGGGATATTCCAAGGCCGCAGGGAATTCAAGGGGGTGCGCGTGGAAAAAGCATCGCGGCGGCGCAGGGTGAACCCCGCCCTCCCCCAAATCCCTCGCCGGAAAGCAAAAGGCCGCCCCCGAAGGAGCGGCCTTTCCAGTCTGTCGCGCGGCTTGCGCTGCGCAGGGCGGGGCGAACCCCGCCGCTGCTTACTTCAGGATCTTGGACACGACGCCTGCGCCGACGGTGCGGCCGCCTTCAC
>NZ_JAPDGS010000019.1:0-2500 GCF_025950525.1 Stagnihabitans lacustris
TGGTTGCGGGGGCAGGATTTGAACCTGCGGCCTTCAGGTTATGAGCCTGACGAGCTACCGGGCTGCTCCACCCCGCGTCGGTTTGGTATCCATGATCGGGTGTTTTGGTATCGTATAGGGAGATGTCGCTTCTTTCTAGGTTTGGCGGTGACCTACTCTCCCACGTCTTAAGACGCAGTACCATTGGCGTGTTGGCCCTTAACGGCCGAGTTCGGGATGGGATCGGGTGTTTAGCCAGCGCTATGACCACCAAACCGAGGAAGAAGCGAAACACCGGGGGCGGATGCCCTCTGTTCTAAGTCTGTTTGTGCTTTTGTTATGGATGGTTTGTCCTACAGATTTCACTGTTTTGTCAGTGTTTTGCTGTTACTGGATCAAACCAAGCCTATCGAGCAATTAGTACCAGTCAACTGAATGCGTTACCGCACTTACATCTCTGGCCTATCGACGTGGTGGTCTTCCACGGCTCTCAAGGGAGACCTTGTTTTGAAGGGGGCTTCCCGCTTAGATGCCTTCAGCGGTTATCCTGTCCGAACATAGCTACCCAGCACTACCGTTGGCACGATAACTGGTCCACCAGTGGTTCGTTCAACCCGGTCCTCTCGTACTAGGGTCAACTCTTCTCAAGTCTCCTGCACCCACGGCAGATAGGGACCGAACTGTCTCACGACGTTCTAAACCCAGCTCACGTACCTCTTTAAATGGCGAACAGCCATACCCTTGGGACCTGCTCCAGCCCCAGGATGAGATGAGCCGACATCGAGGTGCCAAACGATGCCGTCGCTATGGACGCTTGGGCATCATCAGCCTGTTATCCCCAGAGTACCTTTTATCCGTTGAGCGATGGCCCACCCACTTGGGACCACCGGATCACTATGACCGACTTTCGTCTCTGCTCGACTTGTCAGTCTTGCAGTCAGGCGGGCTTCTGCCATTGCACTCGACGACCGATTTCCGACCGGTCTGAGCCCACCATCGCGCGCCTCCGTTACAGTTTGGGAGGCGACCGCCCCAGTCAAACTCCCCACCATGCAGGGTCCCGGACCCGGATAACGGGCCGCGGTTAGATATCAAGAATGCGAAGGGTGGTATCTCAAGGATGGCTCCACGAAGACTAGCGTCCCCGCTTCGATGCCTACCACCTATCCTGCACATCACATTCCTGATACCAGTGCAAAGCTAGAGTAAAGGTTCATGGGGTCTTTCCGTCTAACCGCGGGAAGTCTGCATCTTGACAGACAGTTCAATTTCGCTGAGTCCACATCAGAGACAGCGGGGAGATCGTTACGCCATTCGTGCAGGTCGGAACTTACCCGACAAGGAATTTCGCTACCTTAGGACCGTTATAGTTACGGCCGCCGTTTACTGGGACTTCAATTCGGAGCTTGCACCCCTCCTCTTAATCTTCCAGCACCGGGCAGGCGTCAGACTGTATACGTCGCCTTACGGCTTCGCACAGCCCTGTGTTTTAAGTAAACAGTCGCCACCCCCTAGTTTGTGCCCCCCACAAACACTTGCGTGCCTATGGGGCCTCCTTATCGCGAACTTACGGAGGTAATTTGCCGAGTTCCTTTGATGTGGTTCTCTCAAGCGCCTTGGTATACTCTACCAGTCCACCTGTGTCGGTTTAGGGTACGGTCTGATGTGGGGCTATTTCCAGGGACCCCGCGGCTGCACACCCAATCCGATAAGGGCATACAACGTTAAGGATCCGTCACTTCCCACTGGCCCACGAATATTAACGTGGTTCCCATCGACTACGCCTTTCGGCCTCGCCTTAGGGGCCGGCTTACCCTGCTCAGATTAGCTTTAAGCAGGAACCCTTGGACTTTCGGCGAGGGTGTCTCTCACACCCTTTATCGCTACTTATGTCAACATTCTCGCTTCTGATCACTCCACCGGATGCCTTACAGCCCGGCTTCACAGTAAGCTCTCCATGTTCATCCCCCTCTTGCGAGAGGTAAAACATGATGAGCTATATCACAGAACGCTCCGCTACCACGTGCATTGCTGCACATTCCGAGCTTCGGCTCATGGCTTGAGACCCGTTACATTTTCGCCGCAGGACAGCTTATCTAGACCAGTGAGCTGTTACGCTATCTTTAAATGATGGCTGCTTCTAAGCCAACATCCTGGTTGTTTTGGCCGTCCCACATGCTTTTCCACTTAGCCATGAATTTGGGGCCTTAGCTGCAGATCAGGGTTGTTTCCCTCTTCACACCGGACGTTAGCACCCGGTGTGTGTCTCCCGCATAGTACTCCACGGTATTCGGAGTTTGCTTAGGCTCAGTAAGGCTGTGGGCCCCCATCACCCATGCAGTGCTCTACCCCCGTGGGTATTCGTGCGAGGCGCTACCTAAATAGCTTTCGCGGAGAACCAGCTATCTCCAGGTTTGATTAGCCTTTCACCCCTAGCCACAAGTCATCCGGACCCTTTTCAACGGGTGTCGGTTCGGACCTCCAGCAAGTGTTACCTTGCCTTCATCCTGCTCATGGCTAG
>NZ_JAPDGS010000001.1 GCF_025950525.1 Stagnihabitans lacustris
GCGGTGGTAGCTCAGTTGGTTAGAGTACCGGCCTGTCACGCCGGGGGTCGCGGGTTCGAGCCCCGTCCACCGCGCCAGCCGGTCCGACGAACGTGATGAAGTGCGGTGGTAGCTCAGTTGGTTAGAGTACCGGCCTGTCACGCCGGGGGTCGCGGGTTCGAGCCCCGTCCACCGCGCCACTTCAAAAGGCCCTCGTCGCAAGACGGGGGCCTTTGACGTTTTACGGCCTTGCTGGGCAGAGTAGGGCGGGGTTCACCCCGCCGCTCCTCCTCACAATCCGATGCGATAGCGGATATGGCCGTCCTCTTCGACAAAGCTGTCATACAAGGCCCGGGCGCGCGCATTGCCCCGGTCGGTGTGCCAGTAAAGCCTGTGCCAGCCCCGCCCTCGGGCGATCTCTTGCAGGTCCAGAATCAGCGCCCGTCCAAGGCCTTGGCCGCGGGCGGCTTCGCCGACAAACAGGTCCTCCAGATAGCAGTCATCCCCCATGACCCAGGTCGAGGGGTGATGCTGGTGGATGGCAAAGCCCAGCACCTGATCGCCCTGCACCGCCAGCCTGGCCTTCAGCGCATGGCCGGGGTCCATCAGGCGCGACCAAGTGAAGGCCACCTGAGCCTCGGGCAGGGGATGGTCGTAAAACGCCAGGTAGGCGGCCCAAAGGGACCGCCAGCCTGCTTCATCGCCCGCAACAGCCCAGCGGATCATGCCAGCCGCGCCAAGACACGGGCCCAGGAGCGGATGCCCTTGTGGAAGGACGAGACGTCGTATTTCTCGTTCGGCGAGTGGATCTGGTCGTCATCCTTGGCGAAGCCGATCAGCATGGCATCCATGCCCAGGATCGTCTTGAAATAGCCCGCAATCGGGATCGACCCGCCCTCGCCGGTAAAGGCCGCGGGCACGCCCCATTCTTCGGCCAAGGCCGCGCGGGCCAGTTCGAAGGCCGGGTTCGACAGGTCCATGATCGAGGCGGGCGACCCCCCGATCTCGTCATGCCAGAGGATCTGGCAATCGGCGGGGATTTGGGCCTCGGCCCAGGCGCGGAAGGCGGTCAGGACCTTGGCGGGGTCTTGACGCGACACCAACCGGAAACTGACCTTGGCATGGGCCTCGGAGGGCAGCACGGTCTTGAAGCCCGCGCCATTATAGCCGCCCCACATGCCGTTCACTTCGGCGGTGGGCCGCGACCAGATCATCTCCAGCGGGGTGCGGTCCTGCTCGCCTGCGGGAACCGAAAGCCCGACCTCGCCCAGATAGGCGGCATGGTCGAAGGCCAGCGCCTGCCACTGGCTGCGCAACGCGTCCGACAGTTCCGCCACATCGTCGTAAAAGCCCGGCACCGTGACGGCGCCCGTGGCGTCATGCAGCCCCGCCAGAAGCGATGCCATCACATGCAATGGATTGCGCGCAAGGCCACCATAGGCGCCGGAATGAAGGTCGCGCTTGGCGGCCTTGATGGTGAACTCGGCCTTGCAGAGGCCCCGCAGCATCGACGAAATCGCCGGCACCCGGTCTTCGTAAAGCCCGGTGTCGCAGATCATGGCCAGGTCGGCGGTCAGCTCGGCCCGGTTCTCTTCCATGAAGGGGATCAGCGACGGCGAACCCGATTCCTCTTCGCCCTCCAGAAAAATCGTCAACCGGCCCGGGAGTGACCCATGGACCGCCTTCCAGGCCCGGCAAGCCTCGACAAAGGTCATCAGCTGACCCTTGTCATCCGAGGTGCCACGGCCGCGGATCACCGGGCCCTTGGGGGTGTCCTGAACCACGGGGTCAAAGGGATCGCGGTCCCAAAGTTCCAGCGGGTCAACGGGTTGCACGTCGTAATGGCCGTAAAACAGCAGATGCCGCGCGCCGGTGCCACCATGGGCCACGACCATCGGATGACCGGGCGTCGGGCGGGCGGAGGCGTCAAAGCCCAGGGCCCCAAGGTCGGCGGCCAGCCAATCGGCGGCCCGCGCACAGTCCTTGGCATAGGCCGGGTCGGTCGAGATGGAGGGGATGCGCAACAGATCCTGCAGCCGCGCGATTGCCTGCGGCAAATCGGCGTCGATCCGGGCCAAGACGGCGTCCAAGGTCATATTTCTCTCCTTCTCGTGAACAGCAAGACAGGTTAGGTCGGACCAAAGCCCCTGTCCATGGGCGGGGTGCCTTGTTAGAACGATTCGAAAGTGAAAGGTCCCGTCATGCGTCTTGCCCTTGCCCTGTGTTTGCTGGCCTCTCCGGTTCTGGCAGAGGCCCCCCCGGTCGAGACCTCTGAACTGGGGGCCTCGGTCGTGACGCTGCATGTCCTGCCGTCGCTGGATCAGGCAGAGCTTTCGACGCTGCGGGTTGTGGCGACCAACGAACAGGCGCTGGCGCTGTTCGTGCCCGAGGGCGGCAAGGGCTTTTCGGCCATCGCGATTTCGCCCTCCGAAGGTTTCATGCGCGACAATGCCCCGGTGAAGTCGGCTTCGGCGATTGCCGGTCTGGCCGATGCGGCGACGGCTGCGGCCGATGCCATCGCCACCTGCGAGGCGGCGCGCGACCCGGCCTCCGAGCCCTGCGTGGTCGTGCTGGAGATTGCGCCCAAGGGCTGATTTCGGGGTGGGACCTTATGACCAATGGGCGGCCCGGCCCGTTTGATGCAAATCAAGGCCGCCTTAAGGCAAATGTCGCACAAGAAGGCGCGACAGGAGAACAGAATGAACTATGACGCCGCGCTGGACCTTGCCCTGAACCGTCTGCATGACGAGGGGCGCTATCGGACCTTTATCGACATCGAGCGCCAGCAGGGCCATTTCCCGCAGGCGATCTGGCACCGTCCCGATGGCAGCCAAAAGGAAATCACCGTCTGGTGTGGCAATGATTACCTTGGGATGGGGCAACATCCCGTGGTTCTGGCCGCCATGCACGAGGCGCTGGATGTCTCGGGCGCTGGGTCGGGCGGCACGCGGAACATCTCTGGCACCACGGTCTATCACAAGCGGCTTGAGGCCGAGTTGGCCGACCTGCATGACAAGGAAGCGGCCCTGGTTTTCACCAGCGCCTATGTCGCCAATGATGCGACTCTGTCGACCCTGCGGGCGATATTCCCCGGGCTGATCATCTATTCCGACGCCTTGAACCACAATTCGATGATCGAGGGGATCAAGCGCGGCGGTGGGGCCAAGCGGATCTTCCGCCACAATGACGTGGCCCATCTGCGCGAATTGCTGGCCGCCGATGATCCGGCGGCGCCGAAACTGGTGGCCTTCGAATCGATCTATTCGATGGATGGCGACTTCGGCCCGATTGCCGCGATCTGTGACGCGGCGCAGGATTTCGGTGCCCTGACCTATATCGACGAGGTCCATGCGGTCGGCATGTATGGTCCGCGCGGCGCCGGTGTGGCGGAACGTGACGGGCAGATGGCCCGGATCGACATCATCAACGCGACGCTGGCCAAGGCTTATGGCGTCTTTGGCGGCTATATCGCGGCCAGTGCCAAGATGGTCGATGCGGTGCGGTCCTATGCACCGGGGTTCATCTTTACGACCTCGTTGCCGCCTGCGGTGGCTGCGGGGGCTGCGGCCTCGGTCCGGCATCTGAAGACGGCGCAGGATTTGCGCGACGCCCAGCAACTGCATGCCCGTATCCTGAAGATGCGGCTGAAAGGGCTTGGCCTGCCGATCATCGACCATGGGTCGCATATCGTGCCGGTCCATGTCGGCAACCCGGTCCATTGCAAGATGCTGTCCGACATGTTGTTGGAAGATCACGGGATTTACGTTCAGCCGATCAATTACCCCACCGTCGCCAAAGGGACAGAGCGTCTGCGCTTTACCCCCTCGCCGGTGCATGACGCGGGGCAGATCGACCGCCTTGTGCGCGCCATGGATGTGCTTTGGGGGCACTGTGCGCTTAACCGTGCGCAAGCTTCCGCCTGATGTAACGATGGATCACGCTTCGGTGTGCGGAAAGGCTTGCCCTGCGCCATCCTTTACGGAATACGAAGGGTGAAGAGTCGTGAAAGGGCGACTCGTCATGGGTCAGGCAGGATGAGGACAAGCGCATGATCGGGCGGCTATTCCGCGCACCGACGCCGGAGGAGGAGGGGCCGAAGGGCTTCGACGACTACGAGTTGCGTTTGGGTGATCTGATGCGGGGCGAACGCGCCACGCTGGGCAAATCCTTGCTGGATGTGCAACGCGAGTTGAAGATCAAGGCGAGCTATATCGCTGCGATCGAAAACGCCGATGTCTCGGCCTTTGAAACCCCTGGCTTCGTGGCGGGCTATGTGCGGTCCTATGCGCGCTATCTGGGGATGGAGCCCGACGAGGCCTTTGCGCGGTTCTGCCGCGAGGCCAAGTTCGAGGTCGCCCATGGCATGTCGGCCGCGGCTTCGGGCCCGGTGGTCAAGCCGGTGCGCGCGATTTCCGAACCCCGCGACCCCTTTGTTCAGGCGACCTTCGTTCCCCGCGCCGAATCGCTGTTCGCCCGGGTCGAGCCGGGGGCTGTGGGCTCTTTCGCCGTGCTGATCGCGCTGATCGGCGCTCTGGGATATGGCGGCTGGTCCGTGTTGCAAGAGGTGCAGCGCGTCCAGTTGGCCCCGGTGAACGAGGCCCCCGCTGTGGTGGCCGAGATTGACCCGCTGGGCAATGTGAAACAGGGCGCCTCAGTCGACCTTCCGGCCCGCGCGCAGGCGCTGGATGTGCCGGTCATGGTGCCGCGCGATGGCCCCATCGCCGCTATCACGCCAGGCGAGGCCGCGCCTCAGCCGACCGTGATCGACCAGGCTGTGGCCGAAGCTGCGGGCGACGACGTTCAGGTCGTGGCCGATGCCGAACCCGTGGTCGAGGTCTTGGCCGTGCGCCCCTCTTGGGTGCGCGTCTCGGCCGAGGATGGCACGGTGCTGTTCGAGAAAATCCTTGACGCGGGCGAGCGTTACACGGTGCCCGCCCTGGCTCAGGCGCCGGTGTTGCGGGCGGGGAACTCGGGTTCGATCTATTTCACGGTGAACGGCAAGACCTATGGCCCGGCCTCGTCCGGCAACCAGGTGGTCAAGAACCTGTCCTTGGACATGGCCTCGCTGACCGTGGATTTCCAGACCGCCGATCCGGCCGCCGATGCCGATCTGGCGGAATATGTCGCCCAGGCGACGCAGGTGGTTCCGCAGAACTGATTGCCCGCAGGCCTCATTGCCCGCAGAACGGATTGCCTGTCCGGGCTTGCCGTCCTATCTAGGAGGGGCAACCCGGAGGCTTTCATGTCGCACAATCCCGTCCGTCCCTGGCGCAACATCGAACGCCGGTTCAGCCGTCAGATCCGCGTCGGCAAGGTGCTTGTGGGGGGCGATGCGCCGATCTCGGTGCAGACCATGACCAACACGATCACCTCCGATGTCAAGGCCACGCTGGAACAGGTGCAGCGGGCGGCCGTGGCCGGGGCCGATATCGTGCGAATTTCAACGCCGGACGAGGACAGCACGGCGGCGCTGCGCCATATCGTGGCCGAAAGCCCGGTGCCGATCGTGGCGGACATCCATTTTCACTACAAGCGCGCGATTGAGGCCGCCGAGGCGGGCGCGGCCTGTCTGCGGATCAACCCGGGCAACATCGGTGATGCCCGCCGCGTGGCCGAGGTGGTGCGGGCGGCCAAGGATCACGGCTGTTCGATCCGGATCGGGGTGAACGCGGGGTCTTTGGAAAAGCACCTCTTGGAAAAGTATGGCGAGCCCTGCCCGGATGCCATGGTCGAAAGCGGCATGGACCATATCAAGCTGTTGCAGGACCACGATTTCCACGAGTTCAAGATCAGTGTGAAGGCGTCAGATGTCTTTATGGCCGCCGCCGCCTACAGCCAACTGGCCAGCGTGACCGATGCGCCGATCCACCTTGGCATCACCGAGGCGGGGGGGCTGACCTCGGGCACGGTGAAATCGGCCATCGGGCTGGGGAACCTTTTGTGGGCCGGGATCGGTGATACGATCCGCGTCAGCCTGTCCGCCGATCCGGTCGAAGAGGTCAAGGTCGGGTTCGAGATCCTGAAGTCGCTGGGCCTGCGCCACCGCGGCGTCACGATCATCTCTTGCCCCTCTTGCGCGCGTCAGGGCTTTGACGTGATCAAGACCGTGCAAACGCTGGAGGAGCGGCTGGCGCATATCACCACCAGCCTGTCCCTGTCGATCATCGGTTGCGTGGTGAATGGCCCGGGCGAGGCGCTGATGACCGACATCGGCTTTACCGGCGGTGGGGCGGGCAAGGGGATGGTCTATCTGGCCGGCAAGCAGGATCACACGATGGGCAATGACCGGATGGTCGACCACATCGTCGAATTGGTCGAAGCCAAGGCCGCAGAGATTGAGAAGGCCGAAATCGAAAAGGCCGAGGTCTAGAAGGCCGAGGTCTAGAAGACTGGGCTCTGGAAGGCTGGGCTCTGGAAGGCTGGGGTCTAAGACACTCGCGCAGAGCCGCTTTGACCCAAATCCCGTCTGACCAATGCAGGGCCAAGCCGAAGGCGACGTTTGGCCGCGTAGCCCGGGTTTACCCGCGCGCCGCCGCCACGATCTCTCTCATCCCGTCTTCGGGCACATAGCCGCGCAACATCTCGTTGCCGATCACGAAGGTCGGCGTGCCGGTGATGTTCAGCGCCTGGGCAAGGGCATGGTTGGCGGCGATGACCTCGGCCACCTCGGGCGTGGCCATCTTGTCCAGGATCGCCTTGGGGTCATGGCCCAGGCTTTCGGCCAGGCGGGCCAGCGTCTCGGGGTCGGGCGTGCCGCGCAGCGTGATCAGCGCGTCATGCGTCGCCTCATAGGCCGCATCGCCATGCAGCATCCGCACCGCGATGGCGAATTGCGAGGAGGTCAGGCTATCGGGCCCCAGAATCGGCAGTTCCTTGACCACCAGGCGGATGTTGCCATCGCCCTCGACCAGGTTCGCCACCTCGGCATAGGCTTTGCGGCAATAGGTGCAGCGGTAGTCCATGAATTCGACCACGGTCACATCGCCTTGCAGGTTCCCGCCAACCCAGTCGCCCTTGGAGGCCAGGATCGCGTCCTTGTTGCCCTGCAGCGCCTGAATGTCGGCCATGGCGGCGGCCTCGGCCTGACGGGCCTGCAGCACATCCATGGCCTCGACCAGAACTTCGGGGTTCTCCAGCAGATAGGCCCTCACCTCGGCGCGGAAGGACTCGCGCTCTTCCAGGGTCATCTCTTCGGCCAGCGCGGGCGTGGCGGCAAGCAGCAGGGCGAAGGCGAAACGCAGCATGGGGACCTCTGGACAGACGGGCTTTGACGTGGTCAATCGGCGCAAACCATGGGGCAGGCAGATGGATAGATCAAGACGTGGTGAGGTCGATCCCTTCATCGTGATGGATGTGGTCGAGGCCGCGCGCCAGGCCGAAGAGGCGGGGCGCCACATCATCCATATGGAGGTCGGTCAGCCCGGCACAGGCGCGCCAAAGGGCGCCGCAGAGGCGGTCGCGCGGTCCTTGGCGCAGCCCCTGGGCTATACCGTGGCGCTGGGTCTGCCGGCGCTGCGTCAGGGGATCGCCACGCTGTATCAGCGCTGGTATGGCGTCGATCTGGACCCCGCCCGGGTGATCGTGACCAATGGGTCCTCGGGGGCCTTCCTGCTATCCTTCACCGCGCTGTTTGATGCGGGCGACCGGGTGGGCATGGGTCTGCCGGGCTATCCCTCGTATCGGCAGATCCTGAAGGCGCTTGATCTTGTGCCGGTGGGCCTGCCGACCCGCCCCGAAAACCGCTTTCAGCCCGTCCCCCTTGACCTGCCCGACCTTGAGGGCCTGATCGTCGCCTCGCCGGGGAACCCCTCTGGCACGATGCTGGACCGTGACGCGTTGGCGGCCCTGATGGCGGCGCAAAAGCGCGGCTTTGTCTCGGATGAAATCTATCACGGGCTGCACTACGGCCCCCGGGCGGTTTCCGCGCTGGAGATCAGCGACGAGGTCCATGTGATCAACTCGTTTTCCAAGTATTTCTCGATGACGGGGTGGCGGATCGGCTGGATGGTCGTCCCCGAGGACCACATCCGCCCGATCGAGCGTCTGGCGCAGAACCTGTTCATCTGCGCGCCCCATGTCTCGCAAGTGGCGGCGCTGGCGGCGCTGGACTGTATCGACGAGCTGGAGGCCAACCGCGCGACCTATGCCATGAACCGCGCCCTGATGCTGGAGGGCCTGCCGAAAGCGGGCTTTACCCGCATCGCGCCGCCGGATGGCGCCTTTTACATCTATGCCGATGTCAGCGATCTGACGACGGACAGCCGCAGCTTCTGTGCCGAGATTCTGGCCGAGGCGGGGGTGGCCGTCACCCCGGGCCTGGATTTCGACCCCTCCCGCGGGCATCAGACCCTGCGCTTTTCCTATGCCCGCGCGACGGCGGATATTCAGGAAGGCTTGCGGCGGTTGCAGGCCTTCATGGCGTCTCGCGCACCGTAGAGATATAGACCGCGCAGCCAATCAGGATGGCCACGCCCAGCAGCGTGTAAGCATCGGGAAAGTCGCCGAAAAACACGAGGCCAAAGATCGTGGCCGTCACCATCTCGGTATAGGCCAGGGGGGCCAGAAGCGAGGCCTCGGCATAGTCATAGGCCCGCACGATCAGCCAATGGCCCAGGTTCGCAATGACGGCGAGGCCGAAGAACAGCGCCCATTCCGTCGGGGTGGGCGCCTGCCAGACCCACAGCACCAGGACCGAGGCGATCACCCCGCCAATCGCATTGGTCTGAAACGTGGTCACAATCGCCGGCGCCGTGCCAGAGACCTTGCGCGTCAGCAGGAAATACAGCGCCAGCGCCGTGCCCGCTCCCAAGGCCAAAAGCGCGCCGGGGTTGAAGGCGCCCATGCCGGGGCGGATGATGATCAGCGTGCCGACGAACCCAACCCCCACCGCGATCCAGCGGCGCAGGCTGACACGCTCTTGCAGCACAAAGGGCGACAGGGCGGTCAGGACAAGCGGTTGGACAAAGAAAATCGCCAGGGCGTCGGCGATGGGCAGGAATTTCAGCGAGGAAAAGAACAGGAAGGTCGCCGCCATCAGGAACCCCGCCCGCGCGGTGTGCAGCCAGGGCCGTGCGGGCACCAGGCCGCCATGGCGGGCGGCGATGGGCAGGGTGATCAGCGCGCCCAAAGCCAGCCGCGCCCAGACGATCTGCAGGATCGGGATGGACTGGCCCAGGTGCTTGGCGATGACGTCGATCATCGGCAGGATCGCCATGGCGCCCAGCATGAAGAAGATGCCGATCAAGGGGTTGCGCGTCATGGGACCTCCGGTTGGGGCACCCTGACCGAAGCGGGGGGCCACCGCAAGCCTGCGGGGCGGTCCAGTCGGGCGGCGACGATAGGGCCAGAGGGGCTTGACGGTTGGGCTGGAGGGTGGGGGGGGTGGTTGAGCCAGTGGCGGGGTTTGGTGGTTGGGCTTGTGCCGGGGCCGGAAGGCGGGGTTTGGCATCTGGCCCTGTGGCGGGGCCTGACGGTTGCGCCCCGACAGTTGGGCTTGACGGTTGGGCCTGTGGCCGCCATCGTGGCGGTATGGCATCGAAACGCTGGCAGCTCCTTCGTCCTGGCCCTGTTCCGGCCCCGCTGAAATAGGCGGGGCGCGGCATCCCTTGTGATTGCGCGCCCTTTTTTCCGCGATATCAACAGGTGTGCCATGCTGCTTTCTGTCAAATCCCTGGGCCTGACTTTGGGCCAACCGCTGTTCTCTGACCTGTCTTTCACTTTGGCCGAGGGCGATATCCTGGGCCTGATTGCCGCCAATGGGCGCGGCAAATCCTCGCTCTTGCGCTGTCTGTCGGGCGACCTTGACCCCTCATCGGGCGAGATCACCCGGGCGCGGTCGGCCACCGTGGCCCGGGCCGAGCAGGACCCGGCCAACCTGGCGCCGACCCTGCGCGATACGGTGCTTGCAGGCCTTGCCGATCCCGAGGGCGAGTTCTGGCGCGCCGATATCCTGCTGGACGAGCTGCAGGTGCCCGAGCCCTTTCGCGACCAACCGCTTTCGGCTTTGTCGGGGGGGTGGCAGCGGACGGCCTTGCTGGCGCGGGCGGCGGTCAGCGACCCTTCGGTTCTGCTTCTGGACGAGCCGACCAACCACCTTGACCTGTCGCGCATCGCCCTTTTGCAACGTTGGCTGCGCGGCAAGACGGTGATCGTCGCCAGCCATGACCGGGCGTTTCTGGACGCGGTCACGACGCGCAGCCTGTTCCTGCGCGCCAGCGACAACCGGCTTTTCGCGCTGCCCTATACGGCCGCCCGCGCCGCCCTGACCCAGGCCGACGCGGCGCAAGAACGTCAGGCGGTCAATGACTTGGCCAAAGCGGATCAGCTGCGCCGTCAGGCGGCCAAGCTGAAGAACATCGGCATCAATTCGGGCTCTGACCTGCTGGTGGTCAAGACGAAACAGCTGAAGGACCGCGCCGACAAGATCGAGGCGGCGGCGCGTCCGGCCCATCGCGAGGGCAGTTCCGGCGCGATCCGGTTGGCGCCCACCGGCAGCCATGCCAAGGCGCTGATCGCCTATCAGGACGCCGAGATCCGCGGCGACCGCCCGCTTTACCGCACCGGGACCCTGTGGATCGAGCCGGGGGACCGCGTCGTGATCCTGGGCGCCAATGGGACGGGGAAATCGCGTCTGGTGGCGGCGACTTTGGCGGCCATTCGGGCGCCGGACCCGGCGATCAAGGTGACGCCCTCGCTGGTGCTGGGCCATGCCGGTCAGGGGCTGGAGGAGCTGCCCGCGCGTGCGACCCCCTTTGACCTGATCATGGCCCATCGCACCGGCGACGGCCCGGCGCGCAGTCTTTTGGCCGAGGCCGGGATCAGGCCGGACATGCAGGGCAAGGCGCTTGGCCTTTTGTCGGGCGGGCAAAGGGCGCGGCTGGCGATGCTGCTGTTGCGGCTGCAGGCGCCGAACTTCTATCTTCTGGACGAGCCGACCAACCATCTGGACATCGAGGGCCAGGAGGCGCTGGAGGCCGAGTTGCTGAAGCCCGAAGCGGCCAGTCTCTTGGTCAGCCATGACCGCGCTTTCGTGCGGGCGGTGGGCAACCGGTTCTGGGAGATCCGCGGCAAAAAGCTGATCGAGGTCGCCAGCCCCGAGGACTTTTTCAACGCTCAGATGTGAAAAGGCCCGGGATTGCGCCCGGGCCTTGGGGTTTCTCAACCTTGACGGGCGGCCGCGACCGACTCTTCCAGGATGGTCATAGCTTCGTTGAAGATCGCATCGGGAATGGTGATCGGTGCGAGGAACCGGACCACATTGCCGTAAACGCCGCAGGTCAAAAGGATCAACCCGCGCTTTTGCGCCTCGTTCTTGACGCGGTTGGTGAAGTCGGCATCGGGCACATGGTTGGCCGGATTGGCGAATTCCACCGCCACCATAAAGCCCGGGCCGCGGATGTCGACGATTTCGGGGGTGATGGCGCGCAGGCCCTCCAGCCGCTGCTTCAGCCGCGAACCCAATTCGTTGGCGCGGGCGCAAAGCTGTTCTTCTTCGATGACGTCCAGCACCGCATGGGCCGCCGCAATGCCGATCGGATTGCCGCCATAGGTGCCACCCAGGCCGCCGGGATTGGCCGCATCCATCAGGCTGGCCTTGCCGGTGACGGCCGCGATGGGGAAGCCGCCGCCCAGCCCCTTGGCCATGGTGGTCAGGTCGGCCGAGACGCCATAGGCCTCCATCGCGAACAGCGTGCCGGTGCGCGCAAAGCCGGTCTGGACCTCGTCAGCGATCAGCACGATGCCATTGTCGTCGCACAGTTTGCGCAGCGCCACGACCAGCGATTTCGGCGCGGGGTAAAAACCGCCCTCGCCCTGCACGGGTTCAAAGATGATGGCCGCGACGCGGGCCGGATCAAGGTCGGCCTTGAAGAGCTTGGTGATGCCGGCCATCGCATCTTCGGTCGAGACCTGATGGACTTCCTGCGGGAAGGGCACGTGGTAGACGTCGGGCATCATGGCGCCGAAGCCCTTTTTATAGGGCTCGACCTTGCCGGTCAGCGTCATGCCCATGAAGGTCCGCCCGTGGAAGGCGCCGCCAAAGGCGATGACCGCGGGGCGGCCGGTGGCGATGCGCGCGACCTTGATGGCGTTTTCGACGGCCTCGGCGCCGGTGGTGACGAAGATCGTCTTCTTCGGCCCCTCACCGGGGACGGCGGCGTTCAGACGCTCGGCCAGGTGGATGTAGTTTTCATAGGGCAGAACCTGGTGGCAGGTGTGGGTAAACCGCTCCAGCTGAGCATGGACGGCGGCCATGATCTTGGGGTGACGGTGGCCGGTGTTGACGACCGCGATCCCCGCGGCAAAGTCGATATAGCGGTTGCCCTCGATGTCCCAGACTTCCGAGTTCAAGGCGCGGTCGACATAGATCTGGGTCTGCATGCCGACGCCGCGGGAAATCGCCTCGACACGGCGGCTGGCCACCTCTGCATTCTTCATTTTGGTCTCCATGAATGGTTGGCGCCATATGATCAAATCCTGGGGCCTTGCACAATGCCAGTGATGTCGCAGGCGCAAGTCCAGATCCGTTCACCGGTTGTTAACCTTAACCCGACAGGTTTGCGGCAGGAGGTGCCACCTTGGACCCGATTCTTTGCCTGCAGCTGATCCGTTCGCGCCGTGTGGGGCCTGTGACCTATCATCGGCTGGTGGCCGAACATGGGGTCGAGGGGGCTTTGGACGCCTTGCCGGGGATTGCGGCGGCCGCCGGGGTTGTGGGGTATGAGGTCTGCCCCCTGGGCGTCGTGCGCGCCGAATTGGCGGCCGGGGCGCGGGCGGGGGCGCGGCTTTTGCTGCATGGAACGCCGGAATATCCGGCAAGCCTGATGGATTTGCCCGATGCGCCGGCGGTTTTGTGGGTGCAGGGTGACATCTCCTTGCTGATGCGGCCCATGGTGGCACTGGTGGGCGCGCGCAATGCTTCGTCGCTGGGCCTGCGCATGGCGCGCAAACTGGCCGAGGGGCTGGGGCAGGGGGGGCAGGTCGTGGTCTCGGGCCTGGCGCGGGGGATCGACGCCGAGGCGCATCGTGCGGCGCTGGCCACGGGGACGATTGCCGTGCAGGCGGGCGGGGTGGATCACATTTATCCGGCCGAAAATGCCACGCTGGCGGCGCAAATCCTGGAGCGCGGGCTTTTGGTTTCCGAAATGCCGCCGGGGATGGAGCCGCAGACCCGCCATTTCCCGCTGCGCAACCGAATCATCTCGGGCCTGTCGCGGGCGGTTGTGGTGGTCGAAGCCGCGGCGCGGTCGGGCAGTCTGCTGACCGCCGAAGCCGCACTGGAACAGGGGCGCGAGGTGCTGGCGGTGCCGGGCCATCCGTTCGACGCGCGGGCTGCGGGCTGCAACCGGCTGATCAAGGACGGCGCGGCCTTGGTGCGCGGGGTCAGCGACATCTTCGCCGCGCTGGGAGAGGAGATGCCGCGCAGGTCTGACGCCCCGGTCGTGGCCGAAGAGGCCCCGGCGCGGCGCCCGCGGTCCAAGCCCGCCATGCACGAACCCGCGCCTCTGCCCGGTCCTGTGCCGCCGCGCCGGCCGCTCTTGGACATCTCGCGGCTGCATACGATGATCCTGTCGCGGCTGGGCCCCTCACCCCTGCCCGAAGATCAGCTGATCCGCGACCTGGCGATGCCGCCTTCGACGCTGAACCCCGAACTCATCGCGCTGGAGCTGGAGGGCAAGATCGAGCGCCGCGCCGGGGGGATGCTGTCGCGGCTCTGACGCCGGATCGCGCGGCTGCAGCCGGAAACCTTGTCACCTGCGACCAGGGGGGCTCCAAGAATCGTCGCCCAGAATTCAGGGCGCGACGCCGGGCCCTTGGGGCGGCCCCTTGGTCGCAAAAGGCCAGCGGTTGACTTTCCCCCTCAAAGCCTACCATCTAGCCCCGCCTGAGGCCTTTGCGTCGCAGGCTTCGTGGTGAAAGGAATTCCATGCCCGTCGTCGTTGTCGAATCCCCGGCCAAGGCCAAGACGATCAACAAATATCTGGGCAGCAACTATGTGGTTCTGGCCTCTTACGGCCATGTCCGCGACCTGCCGCCCAAGGACGGCTCGGTGAACCCCGACGACAATTTCGCCATGACCTGGGAGATTGCGGCTGACAGTCGCAAACATGTCAAGGCCATCGCCGACGCGCTGAAGACCGATGACGAACTGATCCTCGCGACCGACCCTGATCGTGAGGGCGAGGCGATTTCCTGGCATCTGCAAGAGGCGCTGGCCTCTAGCATCAAGAAGGGCAAGAAGGTCTCTCGCGTCACTTTCAACGCCATCACCAAGGCCGCCGTCACCGAGGCGATGACCCGGCCCCGCCAGGTCGATGTGCCGCTGGTCCAGGCCTATCTGGCGCGGCGCGCGCTGGATTATCTTGTCGGTTTTACGCTGTCGCCGGTTCTGTGGCGCAAGCTTCCGGGCGCGAAGTCGGCGGGCCGCGTGCAGTCGGTCTGCCTGCGCCTGATCGTCGAGCGGGAAATGGAGATCGAGGCCTTCCGCCCGCAGGAATTCTGGTCGGTCGATGTGATGCTGGCCACGCCGCGCGGGCAGGACTATGCCGCGCGCCTGGTGATGCTGGGCGGCAAGAAGTTGGATAAATTCGACATTCCGACCGCGACGGCGGCGGAATTGGCGGTCTCGGCGATTGATCATCGCACATTCAGCGTGAAGGGCGTCGAGAAAAAGCCCGCGACGCGCAACCCCTATCCGCCCTTCATGACCTCGACCCTGCAGCAAGAGGCCTCGCGCAAACACGGCATGGGCGCCAAGATGTGCATGTCGGCGGCGCAGCGGCTTTATGAGGCGGGCTATATCACTTATATGCGGACCGACGGCATCGACATGGCACCCGAAGCCGTCATGCAGGCCCGCGATGCGATCAAATCCGAGTTTGGCGCGGCCTATGTCCCGGACAGCCCGCGGATGTATAAGAACAAGGCCAAGAACGCGCAGGAAGCGCATGAGTGCATCCGGCCGACCGACATGCACGCGACCCCCGAAAAGCTGCGTCTGGCCGACCCCGATCAGCGCAAACTTTACGACCTGATCTGGAAGCGCACCATCGCCAGCCAGATGGCCGCCGCCCGGATGGAGCGCACCGTGGTCGATGTGCAATCGCCCGACGGGCAAGTGGGCTTGCGCGCGAATGGCCAGGTGATCCTGTTCGACGGCTTTCTGCGCGTCTATGACGAGGGCCGCGATGACGATGGCGACGACGAGGGCCGCTTGCCGCAGATCATGGAGGGTGAGGCCGCGGACAAGCGGAAAGTCACGCCAGAACAGCACTTTACCCAGGCGCCACCGCGTTACACCGAGGCGACTTTGGTCAAGCGGATGGAAGAGCTGGGCATTGGGCGGCCGTCCACCTATGCCTCTGTGATCACGACGATTCAGGACCGCGAATATGTCCGCAAGGACAAGAACCGCCTGATCCCCGAGGACAAGGGGCGCATGGTCACGGCGTTTTTGACCAACTTCTTCCGCCGCTATGTCGAATATGACTTCACCGCCGACCTGGAAACCGAGCTGGACGATGTCAGCGACGGCAGCCGCACCTATACCGAGGTTCTGTCGCGGTTCTGGCGCGATTTCAGCGCGGCGATTGCCGAAACCGCCGACTTGCGCATCACCGAAGTGCTTGACAAGATTGACGAGTTTCTTGCCCCGCATCTTTATCCCCCGCGTGAGGATGGCTCTGACCCTCGCGTCTGTCCGACCTGTGGGCAAGGCCGTCTGCACCTGAAAACAGCGCGCAGTGGCGGCGCTTTCATCGGCTGCGGCAATTACCCGGAATGTCGCTACACGCGGCCCATCAACGGCGCCGATGAGGCGTCGGGGGATCGGGTTCTGGGTCAGGACGAAGGCCTTGATATCAGCCTGAAAACCGGCCGCTTTGGTCCCTATGTCCAAAAGGGCGAGGCGACGACGGAACAGCCCAAGCCGCCGCGGTCCTCGTTGCCGAAGGGCTGGTCGCCCGAGTCGATCACGCTGGAACGCGCGATCATGCTTTTGAACCTGCCGCGTCAGATCGGGCCGCATCCCGAAGATGGCGCCATGGTCGAGGCCGCGCTCGGCCGCTTTGGCCCCTATATCAAGCACAACACGACCTATGCGAACTTGGCCGATGCCGAAGAGGTCTTCACCATTGGCATGAACCGCGCGATGGAGGTGCTGGCGCAAAAGGCGCTGCGTCCGGGTCGTGCGCCCGCGGCTGGGCCCCTGAAAGAGCTGGGCGCCCATCCCGACGGCGGCGCAATCCAGGTCATGCCGGGTCGTTATGGGCCCTATGTGAAATGGGAGGGCGTCAATGCGACCGTGCCCAAGACCATTGACCCGATGGAGCTGACCCTTGACGAAGCCCTTGTTCTGATTGCGGAAAAGGCTGGCAAGACCCCGGTCAAGAAGACCGCGCGCAAAAAGCCCGAGGGCGAGGCCAAGAAGCCCGCCGCCAAGAAACCTGCCGCCAAGAAGCCCGCTGCCAAAAAGGCCGCACCCAAGGCGGCAGAGGTCGATGATGTCGTCGAAGCCGAGGCCCCCGCGCCCAAGGCCGTCAAGCGCACCGTCAAGAAGAAGGCCGAAGGATGATCCGCAAACTTCTTGCCTTGGTGTTGCTGGCCGCGCCCGCTGTGGCTGATCCGATCACGGAAAGCGGCTATGTCATTGGTTGCTCTGACAAAATGTGCAAGATCGCCGCGGCGGGGTTTACCCTGACCGCTGGCCGCAAAAGCACCGATCCCGAGGTCTTCCGCTTTATGCAAGAGCTGGAGCCGCTGACCGCGGTGTCCTTCGAGGGCGAGATCGGGACCCTGGGCGATGCCACCGCCCCGGTCAAAGTGACCTATATCGAGACGATGCCCGAGGACCCTTACCAAGACACCTTGCGCTATATCCAGGGCAATTGGGTGCCGATGGGCGATACCAGCGGATATTACATCCGAATCAAGGGGATGGAGTGGCAGGACATCATTGACGGCCAGGTCAGCTCCAGCTTTCTGATGCAGCCCTCGGACACTTGCACCAGCGGCGTGCAGCCGGGCGGCATCGCTTTGAACCTGGTGCCGATCGGCGGCGATCCGTCTTGGGCGATCTGCTGGAAGATCGACTATGCCACCGACACCGAAATGGACATCAGCGACTTTACCGGCGAACAGGGCCAGGTGAGCCTTTTGCGCAAGTGACGGGCTGTCCCGGGCTTGACCCGGGACCTCCTTACGCGCGGGGATTCAACAGCTTGGCCATCAGGTCGGCGCTGCGGATGCGGCCGATCCGGTCGGCGCCCTGGGTCACAGCCAGCTCTTCGACGCCCTTGGACAAGAGCTCCATCACCGCCTTGACCGGGGTTTCGCAATCGACCGCCGCCGAGGCCTCCGACGCGCCCAGTCCCATGACATCCCGCGCCGTAAGAACCCCAAGCGGGTTCATATGGGCGACGAAATCGGCCACGTAATCCGACACGGGGTTGGCGATGATTTCGCGCGCGGTGCCGATCTGGACGATGCGGCCACCCTCCATCAGGGCGATGCGATCCCCCAGCTTGAAGGCCTCGTCCAGGTCATGGGAGACGAAGATGATCGTGCGTTTCAACCGAGCCTGAAGGTCCAGAAGCTCGTCCTGCAGCTTGGCGCGGATCAGGGGGTCCAGCGCCGAAAACGGCTCGTCCATCAGAAGGATCGGCGCCTGGGTCGCAAAGGCGCGGGCCAGGCCCACGCGCTGCTGCATCCCGCCCGACAGCTCTCCGACCTTGCGTTCGGCCCATTGCGTCAGGTTCACCAGCGCCAGTTGTTCGTCGACCTTGGGCGCGCGGGTGGCCGGGTCCATGCCCGCCAGCTCTAGCCCGAGGCCGACATTTTCGCGCACCGTCCGCCAGGGCAGAAGGCCGAACTGCTGGAAAACCATGGCGATTTTCGACAGGCGCAGCTTGCGTAGCGCCTCGGGTTCGGCCTTGGTGACGGACACCATTTTCCCGCCATCGGCCACCCGAACCTCGCCCCGCACCACCGGGTTCAGGGCGTTCACCCCGCGCAGAAGCGTCGATTTGCCAGAGCCCGAAAGCCCCATCAGCACCAAAATCTCGCCCTCGGCCACCGAAAGCGAGCAGTCATGCACGCCCAGAACCTGCCCGGTCCGGGTCTGGATCTCGGCCCGTGACAGGCCCTCGTCCATCAGCGGCAAGGCGCGGTCGGAATGGTCGCCGAAAACGATGGAAACCTTGTCGAATTCAACAGCTGGCAGCGTCATTTCGTCACCCGAAGCATGCGGTCCAGAAGGATGGCCAGAGCCACGATGACAGCGCCGGATTCAAAGCCCAGGTCGGGCCGCACCTGGTTCAGCGCCTTGACGACCGGGACGCCCAGACCCGCGGCCCCAACCCAGGCCGAAATCACGACCATGGACAGCGACAGCATGATCGTCTGGTTCAGCCCGGCCATGATCTGCGGAAAGGCCCAGGGCAGTTCGACCTTCCACAGGACCTGACGCTTGGTGGCGCCAAAGGCGGTTGCGGCCTCCAGCAGCGCGGTGGGCGTCGAGGACACCCCCAGATGCGTCAACCGGATCGAGGTCGGCACGACAAAGATGATCGAGGCGAACAGCGCGGGCACCAAGCCGATGCCGAACAGGATCACGAAAGGGATCAGATAGACCGGCGCGGGCAGGGTCTGCATCAGGTCAAGCACCGGTTGCATGGCCTGATAAAGTCGCGGGCGATGGGCGGCCACGACGCCCATGGGCACACCGATGGCCATGCAGATGGCGCAGACGAAGGCCACCAGGCCCAGGGTCTCGGTGGTTTGTTCCCAATAGCCTTGGTTCAGGATGAACAGAAACCCAAGCGCCACGATGACACAGGGTTGCCAGCGGCGCTGGATGAACCAAGTCAGGGCCACGAAAAGCGCCACGATCACAAGGGCATGGGGCCATTGCAGCACGGCGGTCAGAGCGTTGATGCCGTCTTCGGTCGCATCGCCAAAGGCTTTGAACCAGGGTTTGAAATTGATCTTCAGCCCGTCGAAAACCCATTTCGCCGTGGCGCCTACCGGAATCTTCCAGCTTTCCAAGAATTCCATCTGTTCCCCGCGCGGAAAGGAAAACCCCGGGAGTTCTTCCCGGGGTCAGGGGTTTATTGCAGGGCTGCCGTGACCGCCGCTTTGGCGTCGCCGCCATCCTTGGTGGTCACGCCGTCAAGCCAGGGCTCCCAGGCGGCGGGGTTGGCGGCAAGCCAGGCCTTCGCGGCCACAGCCGGATCGGCGCCGTCATTCAGGATCGCGCCCATGATCTCGTTTTCCATAGCCAAGGAAAACACCAGGTTGGTCAACAGCTTGCCCTGATTCGGGCACTCGGTGACATAGCCCGCGCGGGTGTTGGTCGCGACCGTCGCGCCGCCGAAGTTCGGGCCGAAGTAATCGTCGCCGCCCGCCAGATAGGTCATCTTGTAGTTGGCATTCATCGGATGGGGCTCCCAGCCAAGGAAGATGATCGGCTTGCCCTCGCCGTCCTTGTTGCCGACCTCGGCCAGCATCCCCTGTTCCGAGCTTTCGACGACTTCGAACCCGTCCAGCCCGAAGGGACCCGAAGCGATCATGTCCGAGATCAGGCGGTTGCCGTCATTGCCGGGTTCGATGCCATAGATCTTGCCTTCCAGCGCGTCCTTGTGGGCGGCGATGTCCTTGAAATCCTTGATGCCAAGTGCCGCGCCGGCCTCGTTGGTGGCCAGGGTATACTTGGCGCCTTCCAGGTTGGTGCGCACGGTGTCGACGGTTTTCGCGTCCCGATAGGGGGCGATATCGGCCTCCATCGTCGGCATCCAGTTGCCCAGGAAAACGTCGATATCGCCCTCGGCCAGACCGGTATAGGTCACGGGCACGGCCAGAACCTTGGTCTCGGTCTCATAGCCCAGGGCTTCGACGATCAGGCTGGTGGCGGCGGTCGTCGCGGTGATGTCGGTCCAGCCCACATCCGAGAAAATGATCTTGTCGCAGCCTTCGGCGAAAGCCGCGCCGGACATGGCAAAACAGACAGCCGACGCCATCAGAGCCGATTTCAGTTTCATTCCAGTCTCCCCGTTTTTTGTTGATTGACGAGTCAATAAACTTCAAGCTAGCTGCAAAAAGCAAGTGTTTTTCACCGCGAACTGCACTGCGAACCCCTTGAGAGACAGCATGCCGAAGCTAGGGATGGAGCCTATACGCAAAGAAGCGCTCGTCAAAGCCACGATCGTCGAGATCGGGCGGACGGGCTCTTTGGACGTGACGGTCAGCCAGATTGCCAAGCGGGCGGGGATGTCTTCGGCCCTGGCGCATCACTATTTCGGGTCCAAGGAAGACATGTTCCTGGCCGCGATGCGCCATGTTCTGACGATTTACGGGGCCGAGGTGCGGGGCGCGCTGCACTTGGCCACGACGCCGATGGGGCGGGTCGAGGCGGTGTTGCGCGCCTCTTTCAGCCCGGCGAATTTTCGGCGCGAGGCGGTGGGGGCCTGGCTGAACTTCTGGGTTTTGTCGCTGACCGTGCCGGGGGCGCGGCGGCTGGTCGCGGTCTATCAGCGGCGCTTGCGGTCCAATCTGCTGGCGGGTCTGCGGCCCTTGGCGGGCGACCGGGCCGAGGTCGTGGCCGAGGGTCTGGGCGCGTTGATCGACGGGCTTTATCTGCGCGAAGTGTTGAAAT
The DNA here is from genome assembly GCF_025950525.1 of Stagnihabitans lacustris. Lineage (GTDB taxonomy): Bacteria > Pseudomonadota > Alphaproteobacteria > Rhodobacterales > Rhodobacteraceae > Stagnihabitans. Next base: position 20,627 of record NZ_JAPDGS010000001.1, read on the forward strand.
CGGGCGCGCCGGATGGGGCGGCGGCAGTGGCGACGGCGATGGATTACCTGGCCGTTGAACTGGGCAAGGAGGGGCTTTTGGACGCCTCTCGCCCAACCTTGTGAATCAGGAGAATCGGATGCAGGCGGATTATGTGATCATCGGGTCGGGGTCCTCGGGCTCGGCTGTGGCTTACCGCTTGGGTGAGGCGGGCCATTCGGTCATCGTGATCGAAGAGGGCGGCACCGATGCCGGCCCCTTCATCCAGATGCCGGCGGCCTTGTCCTATCCGATGAACATGAAACGCTATGACTGGGGGTTCCAGTCCGAGCCGGAACCCTATCTGGGGGGGCGCAGGCTTGCCACGCCGCGGGGGCGGGTGATCGGCGGGTCGTCGTCCATCAACGGGATGGTCTATGTCCGCGGCCATGCGCGCGACTATGACACCTGGGAAGAGCTGGGCGCGCAGGGCTGGGCCTATGCCGATGTGCTGCCCTATTTCAAGCGGATGGAGCATTGGCACGGCGAGGCGGATGGGTCGTCCGAGGTCTCGGAATACCGCGGCACGGATGGGCCTTTGCACATCACGCGCGGGCCTCGGAACAACGTGCTGTTCAACGCCTTTGTCGAGGCCGGGCGTCAGGCGGGCTATAACGTGACGGGCGACTATAACGGCGAGGCCCAAGAGGGCTTCGGCGCGATGGAGGCCACGATTTACAAGGGCAAACGCTGGTCGGCGGCCACCGCCTACCTGAAACCGGCGATGAAATCGGGGCGCGTGCAGCTTTATCGCGCCTATGCGCGTCGGGTGGTCATTCAGGACGGCCGCGCGGTGGGGGTCGAAGTGTCCCGCGGCGACAAGATCGAGGTGATCCGGGCGACCCGTGAGGTCATCATCTCGGCCTCCACGATCAACACGCCCAAGATCCTGATGCTGTCGGGGATCGGCCCCGCGGACCACCTGCGCGAGATGGGGATTCCCGTTGTGGCCGACCGTCCCGGCGTGGGCGGCAACCTGCAAGACCACCTGGAACTGTATCTGCAATTCGCCGCGGTCAATCCGATAACGCTTTATAAATACTGGAATATCTGGGGCAAGGCGCTGATCGGGGCCGAGTGGCTTTTGACCGGCAAGGGGCTTGGCGCGTCCAACCAGTTCGAAAGCTGCGGCTTTATCCGGTCGCGGGCGGGGCTGGAATATCCGGATATCCAGTATCACTTCCTGCCCATCGCGGTGCGCTATGACGGCAAGGCCAGCGCGCATGGCCATGGGTTTCAGGTCCATACCGGGCCGATGCGGTCGCGCTCGCGCGGGCGGATCAGCCTGCGGTCGTCCGATCCGAAAGATTCGCCGAAAATCCTGTTCAATTATATGTCAGACCCCTCGGATTGGGAGGATTTCCGCAAGGCCATCCGCCTGACGCGTGAGATTTTCGGCCAGCCCGCCATGGCGCCGCATGTGAAATCCGAGATTCAGCCGGGCGCGGGCGTGCAGTCCGATGCCGAACTGGACGCCTTCATCCGCGACCATGTCGAAAGCGCCTATCACCCCTGCGGCACCTCGCGGATGGGGCGCGCCGATGATCCGCTGGCCGTGGTCGACCCCGAGGCGCGGGTGATCGGCGTCGAGGGCCTGCGCGTCGCCGACAGCTCGGTCTTTCCGCAGGTGACGAATGGCAATCTGAACGGGCCGTCGATCATGACCGGCGAAAAGATCGCCGATCACATTCTGGGGCGCAAGCTGCCGCGGTCGAACCTGCAGCCCTGGATCAATCCGAACTGGCGGACGGCCCAACGTTAGGCGGGCCTTCGACGTGATCGCGCAACCTGATGAAAAGGTTGCGCAAAATCTCGTTTGCTTGTTCCTCGCGTTCGGCCATCACCCGGCCCGCCAGCCCTTGGGCGCGCAGCTCTCCGGTCCACGACAGCGTGGCCAGACCGTCGTCATCCGGCGGCGCAGTGGTCAAATCCAGCTGCACTTGCACCTTGCCGCCGATCAGATGGGCGGCCTTGATCGCCAGCGTGAAGGCCGGGGCGGTCTCGGTCAGCGCCATCGTGCCTTGCAAGGTCAGCGAGATCGGGCCGATGCTGCGGCGGACGGTGAAGTCGGCCACGCCGTCCTCGACCTTGCGGAAGTCAAAGCCGAAGGGGGCGATGGCGGTCAGGACTGCGCCCTGGGCCAGGCCGCGGGCCACGAGTTCCGCCGGTCCGGTGGTGCGAATACTGCCGTCGAGTTGCATGGCCAGGGTCCTGTTTTGAATCCGGTTGATGCTTAGCCAAGTGGCTTGGGCCTTGCAAGGCCACGAGGCAGATCAAGGCTAAGGGCAAGCGTGGAAAGCACCGAAGCCGCAAGCATAAGCGCGACAAGCGGCAGGGCGCCGCTGCCCGGCCCCAAAAGCCAGACCGCCAGCGCCGAAAGCCCCGCCCCCGCCCCGATCGAGATCGCGCCACCAAGTCCCGAAGCCGTGCCAGCCAGTTCCGGGACGGCTTGCAGCATCCCGCCATTGGCGTTGGGTAGGGCCATGCCATTGCCCACCCCCAAAAAGACCATGGCGCCGAAAAACACCCAAGGCCCCGACAGGTCCAGCAGGGTCAAAAGCGCAAGGCCGGCCATCGAAAGGGTGGTGATCGAGGTGCCGATGACGATCATCCGCACCATCCCCAGCCGCACCGAATACCGTCCGGCAAGGTAGTTTCCCGCCATATAGCCGACCGAGGGCAGGGCAAAAGCCGCGCCGATCTGGGCGGGGCTTAGGCCATAGACCACGGCGCCGACGAAGGGGGCTCCGCCAAGGAATGAATAAAAACAACCGGAAGCCAGGGAAGCGACCCCGCAAAACGCCCAGAAGCTGCGATTTTTCAACAACCGGGGGTAGAGGTGCAGGTGTGACACGCCCCGCCGCGGCGTCGCGGTCTCTCCCAGGTCGGCGAAGGTCAGGGCCGTGGTGATCAGGCCAAGCGCCAGCAGCATCCAGAAGGTCGATTGCCAGCCAAAGCTGTCGGCCATGGCGCCGCCGATGGCCGGGCCGATCATCGGCACCAGGCTCATCCCCATGGTGACATAGCCGATCATCGAGGCGGCCTCGGGGCCTTCGACCATGTCGCGGACCACGGCGCGCGACAGGACCATGCCGGTCGAGACGACGGCCTGGATCATGCGGAACACAAGGAATGTCCCGGCGTCGGGGGCGTAAAGCGTCCCCACCGTCGCCAACAGAAAGACCCCCAGCGCCCCCAGGATCACCGGCCTGCGCCCAAAGCGGTCCGAGATCGGCCCCACCGCCAGTTGCAGCACCGCCGACAGCGCCAGATACAGCGACACCGACAGCTGCATCGTCGCCACATCGGTGTGAAACCACGCGGCCATGGCGGGCAAGGCGGGCAGCATCAGCGACAGGGTAAACGAAGACAGGCCGGCCAAAAGCGTCAGCGTCACGATCCGCGGCGGGGTCTGGCGGTTCAGGAACATCAGAACTTGTGAAAGATGAAAAAGGCGCCAAGTGCGATAAAGCCAAATCCGATGCCTTGGCTCCAAGAAATCGGCTCTTTCAGGTAGAAGTATGAAAAGGCCACAAAGACGGTCAGGGTCAGGACCTCTTGGATCGTCTTCAGTTGCGCTGCGTTATAGATGCCATGCCCGATGCGATTGGCGGGGACCTGCAGCACATATTCGAACAGCGCGATGCCCCAGGACACCAGGATCACCGTCACCAAAGGCGCGGTCTTGAACTTCAGGTGGCCATACCAGGCGAAGGTCATGAAAACGTTCGAGGCGGCCAAAAGAAGGATGGTCAGGATCGGGGCGGGTATCGACATGGGCGTCTCCTTCAGGTTCAGATAGCGCAAGGCGATCGGCGGCGGAAGGGCGTGTTGATGCGGGTATTCCTTGGTGTGATGGCGTTTTGGCCGGGCCTGGCCCTGGGGCAAGAGCCCATCCTTCTGCCCTCGGGCGCCCAGGCCGCGCTGGTCGAGGTCATTGCCAATTCCCCCGGGTCAAACGGCCCGGCGCTGCGCTATCGCTTTGTCGCGCCCGACCTGGGCGCGGCGGAGGCGGTGTCGGCCGACTCGGATTGGCTGTGCCAGACCTATGCCCTGCCGCGCCTGCCGGTGACGGGGCCGGTGCCGGGCGAAATCATCATCTCCTTGGCCGACCGCGATGTGCCCTTGGGTGAAAGCGACCCCGAGGCGCGGCAATTCTTCAACGCCTATTCCATCGAGGCCGGAAACTGCCTATGGGAACCCTTCTGAGAGGGACTAGCGATGCAAAAACACCGGGGATTCCCAAGCCGCCTGCCAGGCACCGACTTCCAGTTCACCATTCGCCGGGCGAACATGAAGGAAGGCGCCTCAAAGATCGTGCGCCGTGAGCGGTTTCGCGACCGCAAGACGCTGGATCGCAAGGCCGATACGGCCTTTATGGCAGCCCTGTGGGCGCAGTTCGGCGAAGAGGTCTTCGAGCGCGGCAACCTGGATGCCGGGCGGCTGTCGTGGCTGATCGGGCGCGAGGTCGTGCCGGCGGAAGACCCCTGGGACCCGGCCTCTTATGACACCTTGTTCCGGATCGACCTGACCAAGGCGCAGATCGCCTTTCCAGAGGTCTTTGCCGAGGATGCCGAGGACTTCTTTGCCGGTGGCGAGGACGAAGACTGGGAGTGATGGGCGGGCGCTTGCCCAAGGCGGGCCAACCATGGGCGGGAACTGGCCGCTTCACGGGCGCGTCATTTGCCCGCAGCCCGGGACCGCGGCAAGGTTAATACAGGGCATCGAGAGCGATCCCTTCGACCCTACCCTTCCTATCCTTGGGCCCGGCCTTTGGTCGGGCCGCCTTTTTGGCGAAGCTTTGCCGGTGGGTGGGAAAACCGCTTTGCCAATTGTCCCGAAATGGGGGACAATGGCGCGGCAACTTTAGTTTGCGTAAAGAGGAATGAGGCAGAACATGTATAAATCTCTCGCAGCCTTGGCTTTGATGACCGCCGCTCTGGCGGGCTGCAATGGCCCGGTGAATTCGAACTGCGCCGCTTTGGGCGCTGTGGCTGGTGCGGCTTTGGGCGCTGCCACCGACAACAAGCTGGCCGAATCGGCCATCATCGGCGGCGTGGCCGGTGCAGTGGCTGGCGATCAGGGCTATTGCCGGTAACACCTTCCCACGGGAAGCAGAACGCCCGGGACCCATGGTCCCGGGCGTTTTCATTTACAGCCAGTCGCGCAGGATCGGGATCAGCGGGATGTCGGCGGGCGGCATCGGGTAATCCTTCAGCCGCTGCGGCGCGACCCAGGCCAGGGTCTGCCCCTCACGCGGGGTGGGGATGCCCTGCCAGCGCCTGCAGGCGAACAGCGGCATCAGCAGGTGGAAGGTCTCGTAGCTGTGGCTGGCGAATGTCAGCGGCGCGAGGCAAGAGCTGTGGGTTTCGATGCCCAGCTCTTCGTGCAGCTCGCGGATGAGGGCGGCTTCGGGGGTCTCGCCGGGTTCGACCTTGCCACCGGGGAATTCCCAAAGGCCCGCCAGGGACTTGCCCGGTGGGCGTTGCGCCAGAAGCACGCGACCTTCGGTGTCGATCAGGGCGACCGCAGTGACGAGGAGCAGGTTCATGTGACACGTCCCGGGGGCGCTGCCCCCGGACCCCCGGAATATTTGGGTCAATGTGAAAGGTGGCGCAGTTTCTGCCGCGCCACCCGGATTACGACCGCCCGGATTACGACCGGTAGTCGGCGTTGATCTCGATGTAGCGGTTGGTCAGGTCGCAGGTCCAGACCTTGCGGTTCGCCCGACCCAGGCCGATGTCGACCGAGATTTGCAGCTCGGGCTGAAGCATATAGGCGGCGCCGTCCTCTTCGCGGTATTTCGGGTTCCGCCAGCCCTTTTCGGCCACGAGAATATCGCCGAACTTGATCGTCAGGCGGTCGCGGTCGGCCATGGCGCCGGATTTGCCGATGGCGGCGACGATGCGGCCCCAATTCGGGTCCTGGCCGGCGATGGCAGTTTTCACCAGGGGCGAGTTGGCGATGGCGAAGGCGATGCGGGCCGCGTCATCAGGAGAGGCCGCGCGGGTCACGTTGATCTCGACGAATTTGGTCGCGCCCTCGCCGTCGCGGATGACCTGGTGGGCGAGGTTCAACATGACCTCGGACAGGGCCTGTTCGAAGGCCTTCAGCACGGCGCCCTTCGGCTCGGCGGCGTCAGATTGGCCGGTGGCGGCCAGAAGCAGCGTGTCAGAGGTCGAGGTGTCGCTGTCCACGGTGATCGAGTTGAAGGTCGCGTCCACATTGCGCGACAACAGCTTTTGCAGCGTCGCCTGGGGGATCTTGGCGTCGGTGAAGATATAGACCAGCATCGTCGCCATATCCGGCGCGATCATGCCCGAGCCCTTGGCGATGCCGGCGATGTGGATCGGACCGCCCTCGCCTGCGATGGTCGCAGCCGCGCCTTTGGGGAAGGTGTCGGTCGTCATCATGGCTTGGGCGGCCATGGCGATGGCGTCCTCGGTCAGGCCATCGACCAGGGTGGGCAGGGCGGCGACGATCTTGTCATGGGGCAGGGGCTCGCCGATGACGCCGGTGGAGGACGAAAACACGCGCGAGGCGGGCAGGCCAAGCGCCTTTGCCACGCCCTCGGTGATGGCCTTGACCGAGGCTTCGCCGCGCTTGCCGGTGAAGGCGTTGGAATTGCCCGAGTTCACGATGATGGCCGCGCCGTCCTTTGACGGCAGGGCGATCTTTTGCTGGCAATCGCGCACGCAGGCTGACCGCGTGGTGGACCGCGTGAAGGTTCCGGCCATCGCCGTGCCGGGGTCCAGCTTGATCAGCATCACATCCTTGCGGTTTTGATACTTCACCCCCGCCTCGGCGGCGGCAAAGGAGGCGCCGCGCACCAGGGGCAGGTCGGGGAAGCTGGCGGGGGCCAGGGGCGAGACCGGTTTGGCCTTTTTCACCGGAGCTTCGGGCGCAGTTTTCATCGCCTTCAGCTCTTTCTTCAGGCTTTTGGCTTCGGATTTCCAGTCGGTCTTGCCCATGGCTTTTCCCTTATTTGTCCAGCAAAGCAGTATCCTTGATCACGGCCGGGTCAATGGCCGTGATGTCGGGACGCTCCACTTTCGCCGCATCCATCTTCGTTTTTATGAAAGCGTCGATGGCGGTTTTTTGCAATTCGGCGGCGATCTGGGGTTTGACCTCTTCCAGCGCGGGGGCGGCCTTGTTGCGGGTTTCCGACACAAGGATCAGGTGCCAGCCGAAATCGGACTGGATCGGGCCGACCGGCTCGCCCACCTTGGCGGCGATCACGGCGTCTTCAAAGGGTTTGACCATGACGCCCAGGCCAAACCAGCCCAGATCACCACCATTGGCCGAGGACCCGTCCAGCGAATTGGTCTTGGCGACCTCGGCGAAATCCTTGCCGCCCTGGATTTCGACCATCAGCTGTTTGGCCTTTTCCTCGCTGTCCACAAGGATATGGGCGGCGTGATATTCGGTGGCGGGGTCGATATGGGCGTATTTCTCGTCATAGGCCTTTTGGACCGCGGCATCGCTGGCCGCGTCCTTGATGCCGGACAAAAGCGATTCATTGGCCAGGTAGTTGCGCTGCAGGGCGGCCAGAGCGCGGGTCTGGCGCGGAGACAGGGCCTCACCGGCGGATTGGCGCAGGACCTCTTGCTGGACCAGCTGATCCACCAGGCCGGTGAAAAGCTGTTCGTCGGGCAGGGCCTTATACTGCTCGGGCAGGCCTTCGCGGGTCACGATCACGTCGCCCAGGGTGATGTTCACCCCGTTCACCGTGGCCAGCACCGTATCGGCCGTGGGGGCGGTTTGGGCCGCCGACATCCCCGCGCTCAGCGCCAGCACCGCGCAAAAGCTGGAAAGTTTCAACATCTCACAGGCTCCTGAAGCTTCCGCAGATCACGCGGCGTTGACTATGGCATGGCCAGCCCTTAAATCCCGGGCGTCCTCATCACTGGGGCAATGGCCCGCTCCCGGTCCTTCTAGGGGGTGACAGGAGTGCGGGCAAGGCCAAGCCTCACACGATCCTGTCAGCCGCCACAAGGCGGAATTGACCTTGGCCGGAGAGACGTGATGCTGGGTTTCGGATCGCTTGCACGGAAGATCTTTGGGACGCCGAATGACCGCGCGGTCAAGCTGGTGCGGCCTCTGGTTGCGCAGATCAACGCGCTTGAGCCGGAATTCGCGGCCCTGACCGACGAGGGCATCATCGAGAGGACCCGCGCCTTGCAAGCCAGGGTTCAGGGCGGCGAGGATCTGGAAGCCGTCCTGCCCGAGGCTTTCGCCAACTGCCGCGAGGCCGCCAAGCGCGCCCTGGGCCTGCGCGCCTTCGATGTGCAGCTGATGGGCGGCATCTTTTTGCACCGCGGCAATATCGCGGAAATGCGGACGGGTGAGGGCAAGACCCTGGTGGCGACCTTTCCGACCTATCTGAACGCGCTGGCGGGCAAGGGCGTGCATGTGGTCACGGCCAACGACTACCTGGCCAAGCGCGATGCGGCCTGGATGGGCAAGGTCTACGGGGCTTTGGGCATGACGACCGGCGTCGTCTATCCCTATCAGCCCGAGGCCGAGAAGATGGCCGCCTACCGCGCCGACATCACCTATGCGACCAACAACGAATTGGGCTTTGACTATCTGCGCGACAATATGAAGGGCTCGGTCGCCGAAATGGCGCAGCGCGGGCATTTCTTTGCCGTCGTGGACGAGGTCGACAGCATCCTGATCGACGAGGCGCGCACGCCGCTGATCATCTCGGGTCCCTCGCAGGATCGCAGCGACCTGTATCAAAAGATCGACCTGCTGATCCCCGAATTGCAGGCCGACCATTACAAGCTGGATGAAAAGACCCGGCAAGTGACCTTTACCGAAGATGGCAACGAATTCATCGAACAGCGCCTGCAGGCAGCGGGGCTCTTGCCCGAGGGCCAGTCGCTGTATGACCCGGAATCGACGACCATCGTTCACCATGTCACGCAGGCCCTGCGCGCCCACAAGCTTTACGCCAAGGACCAGCAATACATCGTCAAGGATGGCGAAGTGATGCTGATCGACGAATTCACCGGCCGCATGATGCGCGGCCGCCGCTTGTCCGAAGGCCTGCACCAGGCCATTGAGGCCAAAGAGCGCGTCAAGGTCCAGCCCGAGAATGTCACCTTGGCAAGCGTGACATTCCAGAACTACTTCCGGCTTTACGGGCGCCTGTCGGGCATGACCGGCACGGCTTCGACCGAGGCCGAAGAGTTCATGGAAATCTACAAGCTGGGCGTGATCGAGGTTCCGACGAACCGCCCGATCTCACGCAAGGATGACCATGATCAGGTCTATCGCACCGCCAAGGAGAAATATGCCGGCGTGGTGAAAACCATCGCCGAGGCCCATGCCAAGGGTCAGCCGATCCTGGTTGGCACGACCTCGATTGAAAAGTCGGAAATCCTGTCGGGCCTGCTGCAAGAGGCCGGGATCAAGCACAGCGTCCTGAACGCCCGCCAGCATGAACAAGAGGCCAAGATCGTCGCCGATGCCGGTAAATTCGGCGCCGTGACGATTGCGACCAACATGGCAGGCCGCGGCACCGACATCCAGTTGGGCGGCAATGTCGACATGAACGTGATGGAGGCGCTGGCCGCCGATCCTGCGGCCCATCCCGACGAACTGCGCGCCCGGATCGAGGCGGAACATGCCGAGGAAAAGGCCCGCGTTCTGGCCGCCGGGGGTCTGTTCGTGCTGGGCACCGAACGCCACGAAAGCCGCCGCATCGACAACCAGTTGCGCGGCCGGTCCGGTCGTCAGGGCGACCCGGGGCGGTCGTCGTTCTTCCTCTCGCTGGAAGATGACCTGATGCGGATCTTTGGGTCCGAACGTCTGGACAAGGTGCTGTCGACGCTTGGCCTGAAGGATGGCGAATCCATCGAACATCCTTGGGTCAACAAGTCGCTGGAACGCGCCCAAGCCAAGGTCGAGGGTCGCAACTTCGACATCCGCAAGCAGCTTCTGAAGTTCGACGATGTGATGAACGACCAGCGCAAGGCGATCTTCAGCCAGCGGCTAGAGATCATGGAGGCGACCGACATCGAGGAAATCGCCCAGGACATGCGCCACCAGGTGGCCGAAGACCTGGTCGATGGCTTCTTGCCGCCGAAGTCCTATGCCGATCAGTGGGACGCCAAGGGGCTGTATGCGGCGATCATCGAAAAGATGAACATGGACCTGCCGGTCATCGCCTGGGCCTCTGAAGAGGGCGTCGATCAGGCCGTGATGCTGGAACGCGTCATCGCCGAAAGCGACAAGATGATGGCCAAGAAAACCGAGGCCTTTGGCACCGATACGATGCGGTCGATCGAAAAGCAGCTGTTGTTGCAGACCATCGACGCCAAGTGGCGCGAACATCTGGTGACGCTGGAACATCTGCGGTCGGTCATCGGGTTCCGCGGCTATGCGCAGCGCGACCCGCTGAACGAATACAAGACCGAGGCCTTCGCGCTGTTCGAATCCATGCTGAACTCGTTGCGGCAAGAAGTGACGCACAAGCTGGGGCTGATCCGGCCGATCACCGCCGAAGAGCAACAGGCGATGATGGCGCAGTTGGCGGCTCCGGTGGGCCAGGCGCCCGCTCCTGCGCTTGCCGAACCCGCGCCCGCGCCTGCCGAAGCGGCCCCTGCTGCGCGGCCCGGGTTTGACGCGGCGGACCCTGCGACCTGGGGCGATCCCTCGCGCAATGACCCTTGCCCCTGTGGCTCGGGCGAGAAGTTCAAGCATTGCCACGGCAAGCTGGATTAACCCCTGCGACGGCGGCGGCCACAATACCGCCGCCTTCGTCGCAAGAATTCCCCAAATCGGGCCAATGCAGGCCGTGATTGCGGCCGAAGTCCTACTGATTGATTAACAGGAGACTTCGATGCGCGACATGGTGCCCGCCTGGTTTTCTGCCCTGCTGTGGCGCGGGGCCGAGGCGGCTTTCGTGGTGGCCGTGGCGGTCACTTGCGGGTCCTATGTCGAAAACTCGGCCCAGGCCCGTCAGGCCGCCTGGCAGGCCCGGATGAGCCCGAATTCCATCACCCCCCTGTCGGCCAGCCTGACCGAAGAGGCGCCGCGCAGCCAGCCGCATTACGGGCTGATGGCCGCGCCGAACTGTGCCCCGCAGTTGACCCTTGCCGCCCGGGATGGCGCGCTGATCGTTCTGACGCTGCAGGCGGCTTGTGCGGCGGATGGAAGGGTCGAGATCACCCATGCCGGCATGACCTTTGCCGCGCGGATGCCCATCGGTCGCCCCCTGCGCCTGACGCTTCCGGCGCTGGATGCCGCGGGCGAGGTTCTGGCGGTCCTGCCCGGCGGGATGCAGGCGCGGGCGGCGGTGGCCTTGCCGGACTTGCGCGCCTTGCACCGTTTTGCCGTGACGGCGCCGACGGCTCAGGCGCTGCAGCTGCAGGGCGATCCCGAAGCCGGGGGGGCGCTGACGCTTTTGGGCGATGCCGACCTTGCGCAACCGCTGCTGGCGCAGGTCTATACCTATCCGGCCAAGGGCGCGGCACAGGCCCGGGTCGAAGTAACCTCCTCGGCCGTGTTTTGTGGCCAGAGCCTGATCGGTCAGACCATCTCCAGCCGCTTTGGTCGGGCGGATGCGACGGCGTTGCGGGTCGATCTGCCGGAATGTGGGGCGCGACCTGTCGTCATGCACTTGAAGAATCTTGACCAAGACGTGAAAGTCGCCTCGCGGTAAGCGGGGTGTGGGATGTTCAAGTGCTGGCGCGCGGCGGTTTTCGCCGCGCTTTCGATTCCGGGTCTCGGTTCGGCTCTGGCTTGGGCGCAGGACGTCACCCTGACCTCGCGCGATGGGGCCATTGCCGTCGAGGGCCGGTTGAACGGCTATGACGGCGAGTTCTTTCGGCTGGACACCGCCTTTGGGCCGCTGACCGTCGATGCCCAGGGCGTGACCTGCGACGGCCCGGCCTGTCCCGACCTGACCGCGCCCAAGGCCGTGATCGCCATCACCGGCAGCGCCGACATGGCCGCCCGCCTGCTGGCGCCCCTGTTGCAGGACTTTGCCCGGACCCAGGGCTGGACCTATGCCGCGGGCCCGCCCTTCACGCTGTCGACCGCCGCCGGCGAGACCCTGGCCGAGATCACCTTCGCGCCCGCGCCGCCCGATCAGGCCCATGCGGCGCTGATCTCGGGGGCGGCGCTGCTGGCGTTTTCTTCGCTGACCGAACCCGATCTTGGCAGCCAATCCGTCGCGCTGGATGCCATGGTGCCGATCACCGCGGCGGACAATCCCCTGCCGCAGATCGCGACCTCGGACCTGGCGCGGGTCCTGTCGGGCGAGGTCACGAATTGGAACCAGATCGGTGGGCCGGACATGCCGCTGGTGCTGCATGGGCTGGCCGCCGAAAGCGACCTGGGCCGGGCCTTGCGGGCGCGGTTGGGCAAGGACCTGGCCGTGACCGAGGTCCATGGTTCGGCCGCCGAACTGGCCGCGGCGGTGGCGCGCGACCCCTGGGGCCTTGCTGTGACCGGCCTGTCCCAGGTGGGGACGGCGCGGCGCCTGCCCCTGACGGACAGCTGCGGTTTTCCCCTGTCGCCCGGGCGGTTGGCGGTCAAAGCGCAGGACTATCCCCTGACGCTGCCTGTGTTTTTCCTGAAACCGCGGCACCGCCTTCCCCTGGTGGCGCGCGACTTCCTGGCCTATCTTTCGACGCCCCAGGCGCAGGGCGTGATTGCCCGCAGTGGCCTGACCGACCGCAGTGTCGAGCGCTTGCCGCTGGGGGCCGATGGCGCGCGGCTGATCAGTGCGATCAAAGGGGCCGGCGAGGAAACCACGCTGGCCGATCTTCAGGCGCTGGTGGCGGCGATGGAGGGAGCGGAGCGGCTGTCGCTGACCTTTCGCTTTGATGCGGGGGGGATGACGCTGGATGCGACCAGCCGCGATGCGCTGGCGGATCTGGCGCAGATGCTGGAGGCGGGGGTGTTCAAGGGTCAGGCGCTGAGCCTGGTGGGGTTCTCGGACGGTGAGGGCAGCGCCGAGGCCAACCGCGACCTGGGCCTTGCGCGGGCCGGTGCGGTGCTTGCGGCGCTGAAGGCCTTGGTGCCGGGGATGGAAGTCGCGCAACTGCCCGCGCTTGCCTCTTTTGGCGAGGCATTGCCGATGGCCTGTGACCGCGTCCCGGCCGGACGGAATTTGAACCGCCGGGTCGAGCTTTGGATGCGTCCGGCCTTTGCCGCGCCGCCGCCGGTCGATTCCGAGGGCGACCCCTAGGGCGACTTCCGGGCCTGTTCTGCGCGAATGGGTTCGGGGGGTCCTTTGGAAAACCAAGCCCCAAGAGGGCTTGGTTTTCCAAAGGAGGGGGCCGTTTTTCTGCGAAAAACGGCCGGGGTCCGCCTTGTCCGACCCGGTTGGTGTCAGCCAAAGGGGAGATATGGACTTGGGCCGCTAGGCGCGCTTTCGGGTCTGGGGGGCAACCCTCGGGCGTCACAAATACCCTTCGGCGCGGAACGACAGCTCCCGGCTTTTGCCGATGATCAGGTGGTCGTGGACCACGATCCCCAGAACCTGCGCCGCATCTTGGATCTGCATCGTCATCGAGATATCGGCCTCTGATGGCGTCGGATCGCCCGAGGGGTGGTTGTGCACCAGGATGATGGCCGAGGCATTCAGCTCCAAAGCGCGCTTCACCACTTCGCGCGGATAGACCGGCACATGGTCGACCGTGCCCTTGCCCTGTTCCTCATCCGCAATCAGCACATTCTTGCGGTCCAGGAACAGGATGCGGAACTGTTCTGTCTCGCGATGCGCCATCACCGTCTGGCAATAGGCCAGAAGCGCATCCCACGAGGACAAAAGCGGCTTGTTCATGACCTTGGCCCGCATCAGCCGCCCGGCCGCCGCCTCGACGATCTTCAGCTCTTGCACCACGGCCTCGCCCACGCCCTTCACCAGCATCAGCCGCTGCGGCGTGGCCGAGATCACCCGGTTGAAGTCGCCAAACACCTCGAGCAGCAGACGCGCGAGCGGTTTCACATCCTGCCGGGGGATGGCGCGAAAGAGGATCAGCTCCAGCATCTCATAGTCGGGCAGGGCGGCCGCCCCCCCCTCCATGAACCGCGCGCGCAACCTTTTGCGGTGGTCCATGATATAGGAGGGCAGCTTGCCACCCGGGCCGCCCATGGGCAGCGGAAAGGCCTCATCCTCGTCGCCATGGAGGAAAAGGCCGGCCTGATTGTCTGAGAAACCTTGATGTGCCATGGCGCCAGACTGCCACGGCATGGTTGACGAAGGGTTAACAGCCGCTGGGCCCGAAACGCCAATCCCGCGACGGGTCCCAGTCAAAAGCAAGACAGGCCCCGGTCAAAATGAAAAGGGCCGCGACTTGCGCGGCCCCCTATTTACTGACCCTTCATCCCGTCCCAAAAGCCCTTGACCTTGGCAAAGAACGACGACCCTTCCGGGTTGTTCTCATCGGCCTCAAGCTTTTCGAACTCGCGCAGCAACTCTTTCTGCCGGGTCGACAGGTTGACCGGGGTTTCCACCGCCAACTCGATCAGCATGTCACCGGTTCCAGCCCCGCGCAAAGCCGGCATCCCCTTGGCCCGCAAGCGCATTTGCTTGCCTGTCTGGGTGCCCGAGGGGACCTTCACACGGGCCTTGCCGCCGTCGATCGTCGGAACCTCGACCTCGCCCCCCAGTGCCGCCGTGATCAGGCTGACCGGCACGCGGCAATACAGGTTCACGCCGTCGCGCTGGAAGATCGGGTGATCCCGCGTCTCGATAAAGATATACAGGTCGCCCGAAGGCCCGCCCCGCATCCCCGCTTCGCCTTCGCCAGCCAGACGGATCCGCGTGCCGGTCTCGACCCCGGCCGGGATATTGACCGACAAAGAGCGTTCGCGTTCCAGCCGACCCGCGCCATGGCACGACTTGCAGGGGTTCTTGATCGTCTGGCCCGCGCCCTGGCAGGTCGGGCAGGTGCGTTCGACGGTAAAGAAACCCTGCTGCGCCCGGACCTTGCCCATGCCCGAACAGGTCGGACAAACCACAGGTTCCGCCCCGCCCTCGGCCCCGGTGCCGCTGCAGGTGTCGCAAGCGATGGACGTCGGCACGGTGATGGTCTTTTGGACGCCCTTGAAGGCCTCTTCCAGCGTCACCCGCAGGTTGTAGCGCAGGTCCTGACCGCGTTGCGCCCGCCGCCCGCCGCCGCCGCCACGTTGCTGGCCACCCCGGCCCATGAAATCGCCAAACAGGTCCTCGAACACATCCGAGAAGGCGGAGGAGAAATCCCCGCCGCCACCGCCGAAACCCTGACCGCCCCGCGGACCGCCGCCCTCGAAGGCTGCGTGACCATAGCGGTCATAGGCGGCCTTCTTGTTCTCGTCCTTCAGCACGTCATAGGCCTCGTTCACTTCCTTGAACAAGGCTTCGGCGTCGGGATTGTCGGCGTTGCGGTCGGGATGCAGCTCTTTGGCCTTGGTGCGATAGGCCTTTTTCAGCTCTTCGGCCGAAGCGCCCTTCGCGGCGCCAAGCACTTCGTAGTAATCGCGCTTTGCCATTTCTGACCTTTCTACAAGCGATAAGGCTGCCCCCGCGGGGGCAGCCTTCGCCATTTCGCGCGGTTACTTCCGCTTGGAGTTGCCCAGATCCTCGAAGTCGGCGTCGACGATGTCATCGTCATCGCCGCCGTCCCGACCCTCGGGCGCCTCATTCGACTCGGCCTGCGCCTTGTAGATCGCCTCGCCCAGACGCATCGCCGCATCGGTCAGGTTCTGGATGCCGCCCTTGATCTTGCCGGCGTCATCCGACTTGACCGTCTCTTCCAGCGCGCCCATGGCCAATTCGATCGCCTCGACGGTGGACGGGTCCACCTTGTCCGCGTGTTCGGCAATCGACTTCTTGGTCGAGTGCAGCAGGCTTTCGGCCTGGTTCTTGGCCTCGACCAGCTCTTTGCGGGCCTTGTCGGCGTCGGCATTGGCCTCGGCGTCCTTGACCATGCGTTCGATATCGGCATCAGACAGGCCGCCCGAAGCCTGGATCGTGATCGCCTGCTCCTTGCCGGTGCCCTTGTCCTTGGCCTTGACCGTCACGATGCCGTTGGCGTCGATGTCGAAGGTCACTTCGATCTGGGGCACGCCGCGCGGGGCGGGCGGGATGTTTTCCAGGTTGAACTGGCCCAGCATCTTGTTGTCGGCCGCCATTTCACGCTCGCCCTGGAAGCAACGCAGGGTCACGGCGTTCTGGTTGTCTTCGGCAGTCGAGAAGATCTGAGACTTCTTCGTCGGGATCGTCGTGTTGCGGTCGATCAGACGGGTGAAGACACCGCCCAGGGTTTCGATGCCCAACGACAGCGGCGTGACGTCCAGAAGAACCACGTCCTTGACGTCGCCCTGCAGCACGCCGGCCTGGATCGCGGCGCCAGCGGCCACGACTTCATCCGGGTTCACGCCCTTGTGGGGCTCTTTGCCGAAGAACTTGGTCACTTCCTCGATCACGCGGGGCATGCGGGTCATGCCGCCAACCAGAACGACTTCGTCGATGTCGCCGATGGACACGCCGGCATCTTTCAGCGCGGCCTGGCAGGGCTTGATCGACCGCTTGATCAGGTCTTCGCACAGGCTTTCCAGCTTGGCGCGGGTCAGCTTGACCACCAGGTGCAAGGGCTGCCCGGTGTTGCGGTCCATCGAGATGAAGGGCTGGTTGATTTCGGTCTGCGACGAGGACGACAGCTCGATCTTGGCCTTTTCGGCGGCCTCTTTCAGACGCTGCAGGGCCATCTTGTCCAAGGTCAGGTCGACGCCATGTTCCTTTTTGAACTCGTCGGCCAGGAAGTTGACGATGCGCATGTCGAAGTCTTCACCACCAAGGAACGTATCCCCGTTGGTCGATTTCACCTCGAACAGGCCGTCGTCGATTTCCAGGATCGTGATGTCGAAGGTGCCGCCACCAAGGTCATAGACCGCGATGGTCTTGGTCTCTTTTTTGTCCAGGCCATAGGCCAGGGCGGCCGCGGTCGGCTCGTTGATGATGCGCAGCACTTCCAGACCGGCGATCTTGCCCGCGTCCTTGGTCGCCTGACGTTGCGCGTCGTTGAAATAGGCCGGAACCGTGATCACGGCTTGCGTGACGGTCTCGCCCAGATAGGCTTCGGCGGTCTCTTTCATCTTTTGCAGGATGATGGCCGACACTTGGCTGGGCGAGAACTTTTCGCCGCGGGCCTCGACCCAAGCGTCGCCATTGCCGCCGTTGACGACCTTGTAAGGCAGGTTCTTCATGTCCTTGGCCAGCATCGCATCATCGGCCCGACGACCGATAAGACGCTTGACCGCGAAGATGGTGTTGGACGCGTTCGTCACCGCCTGACGCTTGGCGGCTTGGCCGACCAGGCGTTCGTTTTCGGTGAAGGCGACGATGGAAGGCGTGGTGCGCGCGCCTTCGGAGTTTTCGATGATGCGGGGCTGGCTGCCATCCATGATGGCCACGCAAGAATTGGTGGTCCCGAGGTCGATGCCGATGATCTTGGCCATGTTGCTATCCTCTCAAGGCGATATGTTGGGGCGGACCCGATCAGGCGTCCGTCCCCGATCCCGAACGACAACCGGATCTCTCCGGCTTCGTGGCGTATATAAGGGGGGGGAAAAGACCCTGCAATGGGCGTGCAGGGCCGATTTCCACTCGATTGCGCGAAATCTACTTGCCGGCGACCCAGGACAGCGAGGCATGTTTGCGCGTAAAGCTGTCGCCCATGAAACCAAGGACCAAAAGCGCGCAAGAGACCCAGATCGGATAGCTGATCGAAGAGTAATGCGGGTTGTAGTTCAGGAAGACGAATCCGCGCTGTTGGTCGATGATGTGAAACAGCGGATTCCACCAGAACCAGGACAAAAGCCAGGTCGGCGTGGCATTGGCCAGGAACATCTTGCCCGAGGCGATGACGTTGATCCGCGTGTAAACCGAGTTCGCCACCTGAAAGAAATTCGGCGCCCAGGGCGTCGCCGCCTTGAAGATCATGCCGATGCACAGGCCGGAAAACCAGGCCAGAAGGATCATCCCCATGGCGGGCACGGGTTCGTCTATCGTGATCTCGCGAAAGCAGGTGTGATAGAAGAACAGGATGACCGCGATGGCCAGAACCTGCTGATACAGCGCCGCAAGCGCCTGACCGCCAATGGTCACGATCGTGTTCATCGGCGCGTGTTTCATCATGGCATTGGTCGGACCCTCGGCCATGGCGACGGCCTTGATCGCCTTGATATGGGTCATATACATGAAAATCCCGCTCATCGAATACAGCAGGAAGTCGCCACGCACCGCGGTCGAGCGCATGCCCAGCAGCGTGAACATCAGCCAGAAGAACAGGACCATCGTCACCGACTGGATGATCGACAGGGCCAGACCCATGATCGCATTGCCATGGGTCTTGCGGATGTCGCGGATGGCAATGTGAAAGATCAGCTCTGCCGTCTTGGCAAAGCCGCCGACAGAGGTTTTGGGCGCGCCGGGGTGGAACATGGAAGAGGAGTCCTCGCGGGGTCTGATCAATCCGCCTCAGTTTGTCAGGGAAACCTTGCCGTTCCCTTTACCA
The DNA here is from genome assembly GCF_025950525.1 of Stagnihabitans lacustris. Classification (GTDB taxonomy): domain Bacteria; phylum Pseudomonadota; class Alphaproteobacteria; order Rhodobacterales; family Rhodobacteraceae; genus Stagnihabitans. The sequence goes on from NZ_JAPDGS010000001.1 coordinate 39,163, forward strand.
ATGCAGCATAAGGGCGCGGCAAGATCATGGCAATCGCGCCTCCAGGAGCCAAAATGGATTTCGACCACCTTGTTCCCGTCATGCGTCGTCTGGCCATCGAGGCCGGCGCCCGTATCATGGAGGTCTATAACGGCCCCGATTTCGCGGTGAAGTCGAAGTCCGATGCCTCGCCCGTGACCGAGGCCGACGAGGCGGCGGATGCGCTGATCTCGGCCGGGCTGCGGGCCGAATTCCCCGATGTCGTGCTGATCACCGAGGAACAGGCGGCCAGCCATGCCTTGACCGCCCAGACCTTCCTGATCGTCGATCCGCTGGACGGCACCAAGGAATTCGTCCAGCGCCGCGGCGATTTCACGGTGAACATCGCCTATGTCGAAAACGGCGTCCCCCTGCGCGGTGTGGTCTATGCCCCCGCCCAGAACCGGCTGTTCTATACGCTGGCCGATGGGACCGCCGTCGAAGAGACCGGGGCGCATGCGGCCGCGACCCCGGGCCCCGTGGCGCCGATCCGGGTGGCGCAGCCCAAGGGGCCGCTGATGGTCGTGGCCTCGAAGTCCCACCGCGACCAGGCCACCGACGACTATATCGCCAAATATGACGTCCGCGACATGAAGTCGGCGGGGTCCTCGTTGAAATTCTGTCTGGTGGCGACCGGAGAGGCCGATCTTTACCCGCGCCTGGGCCGCACGATGGAATGGGACACGGCGGCGGGCGATGCGGTCTTGCGCGGGGCGGGCGGCCATGTCGTGCGCTTTGACGATCACAAGCCGCTGGCCTATGGCAAACCCGGCTGGGACAATCCCTTCTTTATCGCCCATGCCCCCGGAGTGGTCTTGCAAAAATGAGCGTTCTGATCGCCATCCCCGCCCGCTTTGCCTCCACCCGCTATCCGGGCAAGCCTCTGGTTTCGTTGAAGGGTCCTGATGGCGACAAGACCCTGATCCGCCGCTCCTGGGAGGCCGCCATGGCCGTCCGCGGCGTCGACCGGGTCGTGGTGGCCACCGATGATGCGCGCATCGCAGACCATGCCAGCGCCTTCGGGGCAGAGGTCGTCATGACCTCGTCTGATGCCCAAAACGGCACCGAGCGCTGCGCCGAGGTGGTCCGCCAGCTGCCCGGTTACGATGTCGTCGTGAACCTGCAAGGTGATGCGCCGCTGACCCCCTCGTGGTTCGTCGAGGACCTGGTGACGGGCCTTCTTGCCGACCCAGAGGCCGATATCGCGACCCCGGTTCTGGCCTGCGATGGCGCCGCGGTCGAGGGATTTTTGGCCGACCGCAGGGCAGGGCGCGTCGGTGGCACGACGGCGGTCTTTGGCGCCGGGGGCCGGGCGCTGTATTTCTCGAAAGAGGTGATTCCCTATACCGGCCGGACCTTTGCGCCCGAAGATGCGACCCCGGTCTTTCACCATGTCGGCGTCTATGCCTATCGCCCCGCCGCGCTTGCGGCCTATCCGGCCTGGCCGATGGGGCCTTTGGAAAAATTGGAAGGTTTGGAGCAGTTGCGCTTCCTGGAACAGGGCCGCAAAGTGCTGTGTGTCGAAGTTCAGGCGCGGGGGCGGAAGTTTTGGGAACTGAACAACCCGTCGGACGTTCCAGTGATCGAAGCCATGATGCAGGCCATGAAACTGACGTGAAACCGCCGTTTTTCCCCCTTGTTGGTCGCTTGCATGCAACAGGCGGGAAGGCTTATTCTGGGTTTGACATTGTTTTCAACGTTTGCACTACGAATTGGCAACAAAAACCGGGTAAAGATTCCTGAGTCCATGGCGAGTCGCGGAAGTTCCGCGCCTGGCACCCACAGGCAAGAGAGAGCAGATGGCAGAAGACACGCCGCGCAAGGTCAAAAAGGTCCTGAAGGCGATTTTCCCGGTCGCCGGGATGGGAACCCGCTTTCTGCCCGCCACCAAGTCGATCCCGAAAGAGATCCTGACGCTGGTTGACCGACCGCTGATCCAATACGCCATCGACGAGGCGCGCGCCGCCGGGATCAAGGAATTCATCTTCGTCACCGCGCGGGGCAAATCCGCGCTGGAAGATTACTTCGACTACTCCCCCGAGCTTGAGGCGACCTTGCGTCGCGCGGGCAAGGACCAGCTGCTGGAGACGTTGAAGGAAACCAACATGGACTCGGGCGCCATCGCCTATGTCCGCCAGAACCGCGCCATGGGTCTGGGTCACGCCGTCTGGTGCGCCCGCCGGTTGATCGGGAATGAACCCTTTGCCGTGCTTTTGCCCGACGACGTGATTGCTGCCGAAAAGCCCTGTCTGCAACAGATGGTCGAGGCCTACGAACAGACCGGCGGCAATATGGTCGCGGCCATGGAAGTGCCGGTTGACCGCACCTCGTCCTACGGTGTGCTGGACGTGGCCGAGGACATGGGCTCGATCGTGCAGGTCAAGGGCATGGTGGAAAAGCCGAAAGAGAATCCGCCCTCGAACTTGGCCGTGATCGGGCGCTATATCCTGACGCCGCAGGTGATGAACAACCTGAACAAGATGAAGGCCGGCGCGGGTGGGGAAATCCAGCTGACCGACGCCATCGCCGAAGAGTGTCAGACCCCCGGCAAGGTCTTTGGCTTCCGATTCCGCGGGCAGCGCTATGACTGCGGCTCGAAGGCCGGGTTCCTGCAGGCGACGGTGGCCTTCGGCCTGTCGCGCCCCGACCTGCGTGAGGAATTCTCGGCCTATCTGAACGACATGGTCGCCATGCAGAAGGCGGCCCAGTAAACGTGGGCTCTTTGGCCGAAGCGTTTCGCCTGCGCTGGTTGCGCAGGCGTTTGCTTTGGCGGGCGATGCGGGCGCAGCTGCGGCCGGTGATGCGGCGCGACTTCGGCCGGGATGCGATCCTGGGGTTCGCCTGTATCCGCAACGAGATGGGCCGCCTGCCGTGGTTTCTGGACCATCATCGCAAGTTGGGGGTGGACCACTTTCTGGTGGTCGACAATGCCAGCTCTGACGGCAGCGCGGAATTCCTTGCGGGTCAGCCCGATGTGTCTTTGTGGGCGACCTCGGACAGCTACAAGGCCAGCCGATTCGGGATGGACTGGATCAACGCGCTTTTGATGCGGCACGGGTCGGGCCATTGGTGCCTGACGCTGGACGCGGACGAGCTGTTCACCTTTCCCGAGGATCACCGCGGGTTGCGCGCCCTGACCGATTGGGCCGACGCCCGCGCCGTCCCGGCGATTTCCGCCCTGATGCTGGACCTTTACCCCAAGGGGCCGCTGGGCACCCAGACGCCCGACCCCAATCCACTTATGGTCCTGCCGTTTTTCGACCCCGAGGGCTACGCTCGCACGCCCATTGCGCGTTACGCCCATGTGTCGATTCGCGGCGGCCCCCGGGCGCGGGTGTTCTTTGCCGACGACCCCGCCCGCGCGCCGCATCTGCACAAGACGCCGCTGGTGCGCTGGCATTGGCGCTATGCCTATCTGTCCTCGACCCACCTGGCCTTGCCCATCCGGTTGAACGCCGGCTTTGCCCGGGCCGACCTGCCGACCGGCGCGCTGTTGCACACCAAATTCCTGCCCGAAATCGTGCAGAAATCCCGCGAAGAGCGAGTGCGGGCCGAGCACTTCACCCATCCCGAGTATTATGGCGACTATTACGACGGGGTGATCGCCGGGCGGGACCTCTGGCATCCGGGCAGCGCGCGCTATGAAGGCCCCACCCAGTTGGAGGCGCTGGGCCTGATCCAGCGCGGCGCTTGGGCGTCCCGATAGGAATTGTCACAAACCGCGCGGGAAACGCTGGATTTTTCCTGTGATTGACTTCAAAACGTGAACAATACGTCGGGAAAATTCCCTGGGGGCGTGGCACAGGTGCAAAACGTCAAGGCTTCCTTCAGCTTTGGCGTCTAGGTCTGTGAAACGGCATGGGATCGGCGTTGGAGACGCGGGTTGAAGATCACAGAGGCCATCAAACTGCGCTATCGCCGCCGCCTCGCGCATCTGCGTGCGCGGGTCAAGGGGCGGGAAATGCGCGTCGTGGCTGACCGCACGCGGGGCATGGCCAAGGATGCGATCATCCTTCTGTGCACCCTGCGCAACGAACGCATCCGGCTGCCCTATTTCCTGCGCTATTACCGCGATCTGGGGGTCGAACACTTTTTCTTCGTCGACAACGACAGCACGGATGGGTCGCGCGAATACCTGGCGCCGCAGCCCGATGTTTCACTGTGGACGACCAAGGGCAGCTACAAGCGGTCGCGGTTTGGCGTCGATTGGCTGGCCCATCTGCAGCGCCGCCATTGCCACGACCATTGGTGCCTGACCGTCGATGTGGACGAATTCTTCGTCTATCCCTTTTGCGAAACGCGGCCCTTGCGCGCGCTGACCGACTGGCTGGACGCCTCTGCGGTGCGCAGCTTTTCGGCCATGATGCTGGACATGTATCCCAAGGGCTCGATCACCGCGCAGCCCTACCGCGAGGGGCAGAACCCGTTCGAGATCGCGCAATGGTTCGACAGCGGGAACTATACGATCCACCGCAACCCCTCGATGGGGAACCTGTGGATTCAGGGCGGGCCGCGCGCGCGGGTGTTCTTTGCCGACCGGCCCGACATGGCGCCAGCGCTGAACAAGGTGCCCCTGGTGCGCTGGCAGCGGTCCTATGCCTATCTGTCCTCGACCCATATGATCCTGCCGCGGGGTCTGAACCTGGTCTATGACGAAAGGGGCGGCGAAAAGGCCTCTGGCTGCCTGCTGCACGCCAAGTTCTTGGATACATTCGCCGAAAAGGCCGCCGAAGAGATGGCGCGGGGCCAGCATTTCGGCGCCTCCAAAGAGTATAAGGCCTATCACGACAAGCTGTCGCGCCACCCCGACATGTGGTGCAAATATTCCGAGAAATACATCAACTGGCGCCAGCTGGAGATCCTCGGCCTCATGTCCAAGGGGAACTGGGCATGAGCGTCGGTTTCGTCATGCTGTGCCACACGGCGCTGGAGCGCGCGGCCGAGGTGGCGCGCCATTGGGCCGAACGCGATTGCCCCGTGGTGATCCATGTCGACCGCAGGGTGGAAAAGCTGGCCTATGATGGGCTGGTGCAGTCGCTGGCTGATCTGCCCAACATCCTGTTTTCCCCGCGTTTTGCCTGCGAATGGGGCACTTGGGGGATCGTCGCCGCCACGCAAGAGGCCAGCGCCCTGATGCTGCGCAGCTTTGCCGCGGTGCGCCATGTCTACCTCGCCTCGGGGTCGTGCCTGCCGCTGCGCCCGGTCGAGGATCTGCGCGCCTATCTGGACAGTCGTCCGCGCACCGATTTCATCGAAAGCGTGACGACGACCGATGTCGGCTGGACCGTCGGCGGGCTGAATCTGGAACGCTTTACCCTGCGCTTTCCGTTTTCCTGGCGCAGCCAGCGCAAGGCCTTTGACTTCTACGTCAGCCTGCAGCGCCGCGCGGGCTTTCGCCGCCCCATCCCCGAGGGCATCGCACCGCATCTGGGCAGCCAGTGGTGGTGCCTGACGCGGCAAACCCTGTCGGCCATTCTGGAAAACCCCGACCGTGTGGCCTTGGACCGCTATTTCCGCCGGGTCTGGATTCCGGATGAAAGCTATTTTCAGACCATGGTGCGCAAGTTCTCGACCCAGGTGGAAAGCCGGTCGCTGACGCTGGCCAAGTTCGACTATCAGGGCAAGCCGCATATCTTTTACGACGACCATCTGCAGCTTTTGCGGCGGTCGGATTGCTTTGTCGCCCGCAAGATCTGGCCTCAGGCGGACAAGCTGTATGACACGTTCCTGCGCGCCAATTCCCATGGTCAGGCCAGCGCCGAGCCCAATCCCGGCAAGATTGACCGGCTGTTCTCCAAGGCCGTCGATCGGCGGACCAAGGGCCGGGCCGGGCTTTACATGCAAAGCCGCTATCCCAATGAAAACTGGGAGAATGGGCGCACCGCCGCGCCCTATTCCGTCTTTGAGGGCTTTGCCGAGGTCTTCGAGAATTTCGAGGTCTGGTTGGGCAAGGTCGCAGGCACCCGCGCCCATGGCCACCTTTTTGCCCCCGGCACGGTGCAATTCGGCGGCGGAGAGACGGTGTTTTCCGGCGCCCTGTCCGACAGCGCCGCCCTGCGCGACTATGCGCCCAAGAATTTCCTGTCCAACCTGATCTGGAACACCCGCGGAGAGCGTCAGTGTTTCCAGTTCGGCCCCGGCGACAACCAGGACATCAGCTGGTTCGTCGCCTGTGATCCCAATGCGCAGATTTCGGTGATCACCGGGGCCTGGGCCGTGCCATTGTTCCATTCCAACAACAATTTCAGTGACATAAGGCGCGAGGCCGCGCGGCTGCAAAAGCTTGAGACCGACCATGTGTCGATCCTGCGCAGCCATTTCGCCAAGGCGCGCATCCGCATCTGGACCCTGGCCGAATTCGTCGAAAACCCGATGGAGCCGCTGCAAAGCATCATCGACGAGATCAGCCCCCGCAGCCAGCGCCGCCTGACCGAGGCGCCGCGCTTGGCCGATCTGAAAGGCTTTGGCCAGTTCCTGCAAAACCTGCGCAATCAGGGGATGCAACCGGTGATGATGGGCGATTTCCCGACCGGAGAGGACCCGACCCCCGCCGCCAATCGTCGCGGGCGGCCCTATCTGGTGAAGTGACCGAAATAGCGCGCCTTGGCCGTCAGGACCTGGGTGTCGGTCCAGCCCTCGATGACCAGCGTGATCATGGCCTTGTCGCCGGTGCGCCGCAGCGCCTCGACCCGCAGACGGGCCGACAGGGTCTCGTCGACCAGAACCGGGGCGCGGAAGGTGACATCCCATCCCAGCGCGATTTCGGTGGACAGTTGCACGGGGGCGCGGGTCTTCAGCCCCTCGATCAGCGACAGAACCAACAGCCCATGCGCCACGCGCCCGGCAAAGCCCGCCTTTTGCGCCGCCGCCTCGCACAGATGCAGGCCGGTGGCATCGCCGGTCAGGGCGGCAAAGTCGCGGATCATCTGGGCCGTGACCCGGACGCTGTCGGTCTGGAATTGGTCGCCGGGGGCGAGGTCTGACAGGTTGTAAAGGCCGGGTTCCAGCTCTCTCACAGCGCGCGAACCTGCCAATCCTGGTCCAGGATCACAAGGTCCGCGGCGCTTTGGCCGACGATCCCCGTGGGCAGGCCCATGACGCGGGCGGGGATCGTGGTGGCCATGCGCAAGGCGGCCTCGGGGGCAAGGCCGACCTTGTCGATCAGCCGCTTGACGCTTTCTGCCATGGTGACATGGGCCCCGGCGAGTGAGCCCTCGGCATTGACCAGCCGCCCGTTTTCGACATGGATTTCGCGGCCATAAAGCGTGAACCGGTCCGATCCGCCGACCGTCGGCATGGCGTCCGACACCAGAAAGGTCGTGTCGGGCAGGGGGCGGGCGCGGATCGCCAGGCCCACCATCTCGTCGGCGACATGAACGCCGTCGCAGATGATCCCGGCAAAGGCATGAGAGTTGATGCAGGCCCCGGTCACGCCCTCGGCCCGGTTGACCATGGGCGACATGGCGTTGAAAAGATGGGTGAAACAGCTTGCGCCTGCCGCCAGAAGCCCGCGCACCTCGGCCCCCGTCGCATCGGAATGGCCGATCGAGATCACGACGCCCAGGGCCGCCAGTTCGGCCACCTGCGCCGGTGTCGCGGCCTCGGGCGCCAGCGTCAGCATGACGCGCACGCCCCCCGCCCGCAGGCGCCGCACCGCCGTCAGCGTGCGGTCGTCGAAGGGCCGCACGAAGGCGGCCTTATGTGTCCCGCGCCTGGGAACCGAGATATGCGGCCCCTCGATATGCAGGCCCAGGATGCCCGGCAGCCCCCGCGCCGCCAGGGCCGCATCCGTCACCGCGTCCAGCACATCGGGCGCATCCGTGATCACGGTGGGCAAAATCCCCACCGTGCCAAAGCGCCGATGGGCCGCCGCAATCGCCTGCATCCCCGCGACGGTGGGTGAGGTGTTCAACAGCACATCCCCGCCGCCATTGACCTGCAAGTCGATGAAACCCGGGGACAAAATCCCTGCGATGCGCTCTCCGGCGCCGTCCTGAATGGCCAGCACGCGGTCGCCCTCCAGGCGCAAGACCCCCTTGCGCAGGCTTTGGCCGTCAAAGATCAGGTCGGGTTGCAGCAGGGTCATCAGGCCCTCCCTTGGGCAAAAGCGGCAAAGGCCGCGCCGCGCGCGCCCGTGGTATCCCCCCCCTCGGCCAAAAGGATCGGAGGGGCGCCATAGCCCGGCAGGGCAACCCGGGTCAAGGCGTCTGACAGGTCGCCCACCAGTCCCGGCGCGCGCGAAAGCCCGCCCGCCAGCACGACGCAGCCCGGATCGACGACCATGATCAGGGTGTGGATCAGCTCGGCGGTCAGGCCAAGCCAGGTCTGCCAGACCGCCGCCAGATCGGGGTCGGCGCGGCCTGCGACGATCTCTTCGGCGCGCAACTGCCGCCCCGTGCGATGGTGCAGGAGGCGCGACAGGCCCGGCCCCGCGATCAGGGTTTCGGTGCAGCCCATGCGCCCGCAGCCGCAGGCAACCAAGGGCAGGTCGCGGGTCAGATGGGCGGGCAGGGCGAAATGGCCGAACTCGCCGCCCGTGCCGGAGGGGCCTTCCAGCAGCCGCCCGTTCACCACGATCCCGCCCGCCAGCCCGGTGCCAAGGTTCAAGGCCAGCGCGGTCTTGAACCCGCGGGCGGCGCCGAATTGCGCCTCGGACAGGGCTTGGGCGCGGCAGTCGTTGATATAGACCACGCCGCGCCCGGCGGCCGTGGCGATGTCGGCCGGAAAGGGGCGACCGGTGGCGGGCAGGTTGGCGGTCAGGGCCAGCCCGGTCAAGGGGTTCACCAGCCCCGCCGCCGCGATCCCCACCGGCAGACCGGGCGCAAAGCCTTCGGCCCAGGCGACGGCTGCGGCCATCTCGGCCACCAAGGCGTTGTAATCCTTGGGCGTCGGCACGCGGCGGGTGTCGACCTTGGCCCAGGTCGCATCGAAGACCTGCGCTTCGATCTTGGTCCCGCCCAGGTCGATGCCAGCTGCAATGATCATATCGTCTGGGTCACTTTCGACAGGGTCTCGGGCCGGTCCGGGTCATGCCCCAGCGCCAAAGCGGTCTCTAGCACCAAGGGATAGGTCAGGCACAACAGCAGCGCCGCCGCAGCCGCCGGCGTCAGGTCGCGGGCGCCGATATCCGAGGGCCGCAGCCGAAAGACCGTGCCGCCCGCAGCCGCAAACCGCGCCTCGGCGGTATCAAGGCTGGCTTGGACGTCGGGTTGTTCGGTGTCGAGTATCACCACCAACAGCGGATTGGTCGCCAGTTGCAGCGGGCCATGCAGCACCTCGGACGAGGAATAGGCCTCGGCATGGATCGCGCTTGTCTCTTTCAGCTTCAGCGCCAGTTCCTGCGCCGCGCCATATCCCGTGTCGCGGCCGATCACATAGACATGCCGCGCACGCAGCAGCGCCGACAGCAGCGCCTTGGTCTGGGGCAGGGCGCCTTGGGCCCAGGGCGCCACGGCCCTTGCGCGATAGGCGGGCACCATGGCGCCCAGCAGGGCCATCCCCGCCGCAATCGCGCCAACGACCGACTTGGTCGCAGGCACGGCCAGTTCCGGACCCGCGCCGATGGGCAGGATCAGCCCCGCATGATCCGCCACCGGGCTATGCGCCGCATTGATCAGCCCGATGACCTCGGCCCCGCGTGCCCTTGCGCCCTTGGCCGACAGCACCAGGTCATTCGAGGCGCCGGATTGGCTGACGACCAAGGCCAGCGCTCCGGTCATGTCCACCCCGCGCCCCACCGAAAAGACCGAGGGCGGCAGCGAGGTCATCGGCACGCCCAGTTCGCGCATGAATTCATAAGACAGGATATTGGCCGCCGCATCGGACGAGCCGCGGGCGATGGTGTAAATCGCCTTGGGCGGGGGCATGGGCGCCAGTTCCATCGCGACGGTCGCGGCAAAGACGCCCGCCGCCTCGGCCAGTTCGGCCCGCATATGTGCGCCGGGGGTCATTTGCGCAACCCATAGCTGTCCAGTTTCGCCCAGACCTCGGTCAGGTCGACGATCTGACCCGTCACCCGCGCCTGATCCAGCGCGATGGCGGCGATCCCCGCCTCCATCGCGTCCAGGATCGACACCGGGAGGCCCTTGCTTTCCCCGCGCAGATAGGTGGCGATGTCCTGGCACATCATCTCGTCGGCGCCGTAATGCGCGCCCTTGGCCGCCGCGCCCGCCGTGTAATCGTAATCGGCCAGCCGCCGTCCGTCCCGCGCCGTAACCTTCAGATATCCCCGCACAAAATCGCCCTCAGCCATGCCATGCGTGCCAAAGACGGCAAAGCGCCTTTGGTCGTCGGGGGCGTTCAGGTTGGTGTGAAAGGCAAGGCTTGCGCCGCTTTCATACTCCAGGATCGCGGTCTGATAGTCGATGATGTCGCCATCCGAATGGAACGGGTCCGGAACCGAATTCCAGACCGACTTCTTGACGTGGAAAATCTCGGCCTCGGCGTTTGACGCGGGCGCGTTCGCGGGCAGGAACGACTTCCGCCCGCCGAAACTGGCGACGCGGCGGGGGCGTGAGCCCGTCACCATGTTATAGATGTCGATGTCGTGGCAGCATTTCTCCAGCATGAAGCCGCCGGTCAGACCGGTGTTCCGCCGCCAGTCCCGCATGAAAAAGGCGCCGTGATAGGGCGGGATATGCTCGTTGGCCTCCAACGACACGACCTGGCCCAGTTGCCCCGACCCCAGGGCCGCCCGCAGGTCGACCATATGCTGAGAATACCGCAGCACCAGCCCCACCATGGCGCGGCTTTCCCCGCCATGGATCGACAAAAGCCGTGCCAGTTCAAGGGTTTCCTCGATCGACACGACCACCGGCTTTTCGGTGAAGATCTGCACCCCGGCCTCAAGCCCCAGGCGGATCTGGTCCAGGTGAAAAAGGTTCGGCGAAAAGACGCAGTAAAGGTCGGGCTTCGCGTCCGACAACATCGCCTCGATGCTGTCATAGCGGGGAGTGTCCGTCCCGATCATCTCCAGATGCGTCGGCTGGGGGTCGTAGAAGCCCACGATCTCGGCCTCGGGCATGGCCTCTTTCAGGGTGGACAGGACATGGCCGGCCCGAAGACCGATCCCGGCGGTGACGATGCGCATTTTGCTTCCTTCAGGCGGCAAGGGCAGGGGCCTGGCGACGCCGCATCACGGCGCCCGAGGCATCAAAGACATGGGCGTCGGCGGGGGCGATGGCCACGGAAAGCTCTTCGCCCTCGCGGATCATCGCGTCACCGGGCAGGACGGCGCACAGCCGCTGTCCGGTGGGCAGCATCCCATAGGTGATCGAGGCGCCGCCCAGCCGTTCCAGCACGCGGACCTTCATGGTCAGGCCCGGACCGATGTGCAGGTTTTCGGGGCGCATGCCCACTTCGACGCGGTCGCCTTTTTGCGCCTGGCCATCGACGGGCAGGGTCATCGTGCCGCCGCCGTCCAGTTCGACCGTCAGGCCTGCCGCGTCCTGGCCCAGCACGGTGGCGGGCAACAGGTTCATGTTGGGCTGACCGATAAAGGTGGCGACAAAGCGGGTCGCGGGGTGGTGATACAGCTCCATCGGGGTGCCGAATTGTTCGACGCGTCCGGCGTTCAGCACGACGATGCGGTGGGCCATGGTCATCGCCTCGACCTGGTCATGGGTGACATAGACCATGGTGGCCGACAGGTCGCGGTGCAGTTGAGAAAGCTCCACCCGCATGTCGCCGCGCAAAGCCGCGTCAAGGTTCGACAGCGGCTCGTCGAACAGGAAAACCTTGGGGTTGCGCACGATGCTGCGTCCGATGGCGACGCGCTGACGCTGACCGCCTGACAATTGCCCCGGCTTCAACTGCAGCTTTTCGGTCAGCTGCAGGATGCCCGCGGCGCGGCCAACCTTGGCGGCCACTTCGGCCTCTGGCAGGCGGGCGACGCGCAGGGGGAAGGCGATATTCTCATAGACCGACAGATGGGGGTAAAGCGCATAGCTTTGAAACACCATGGAAATCCCGCGTTCGACCGGGGGCAACTGCGAGACGTCATTCCCGCCGATCACGATCCGGCCCGAGGTCGCATCCTCCAGCCCCGCGATGATGCGCAACAGGGTGGACTTGCCGCAGCCCGAGGGGCCGACGAAGACCACGAATTCCTTGTCGCGGATGGCAAGGTCGATGCCGCCCAGCACCGCATGGGTGCCGAAAGACTTGGTGATGGAACTAAGGTCAAGCGTGGCCATGGAATCCTCGGCAATAGGTCGGGGAGAGGGGGGCAGGGCACTGAGGCGCCCTGCCCGGGGGATTTACTTCACGTCGGCCAATTCGGCTGCGGCTTGGGTCACAAGCTCGTCGACCGTGCCGCCTTCGCCCAGCATCACGCCCTGGATCATGTTGGTGAAGACGCCCTGCAGCGACTTGAAGTCGGTCACAAGCGGCTCGGGCCCACCCGAGGCGATGCCATCGACAAAGACCTTCCAGTTGGCGTCGGTGACGTAATAGGGCGTCTCGCCGACATCCAGCTTGGTATAGTCCAGGATCGGCGTCAGGCCCCAGGTCTTGTCCAGGTCATATTGCGCCGCGCCCGAGGTCAGGGCCTGAGCCAGCTTTTGCGCCGCCGCCTCGACCGCCGGGTCCTTTTGCTTGAAGACCGCGATGCTGTCGGTGATCAGGATCGTGCCCGAAGCGCCCGAGGGGCCAGCCGGAACCGGCGCAAGGATCTGGTTCGGCACCTTGTCCTTGTGCTGTCCCCAGCCCCAGGGCCCGTTGACATACATGCCCAGCTTGCCGTCGTTGAACAGGTCCTTCATCTGGTCCCGCTCCCAGGCGGTCGCGCCCTCGATGCCATAGGGCAGGATGTCGGCATACATCTGCAGCGTCTCGCGGGTCTGCTGGCTGTCCAGCGTGACCTCTCCGGTTTCCGCGTTCAGAACGGAGCCGCCGTTCGAATAGAGGAAATCAAGGAACATATGCATCGTGTTGTCAAAGTCTTTGCCCGCGATGCCGATGCCCGCGACGCCGTTCTTTTCCTTGATCGCCTTGGCCATGGTGATCATGTCGGCCCAGGTGGCGGGGGCCTTGCACTCAAGTCCGGCCGCGGTCACGAGGTCGCAGTTGATATACAGGCCCTTGGTGGAAAACGCATGGGGATAGCCCCAGTATTTCCCGCCCGAAGACACGGTCTTCAGCACGCCGGGCTGATAGGCGGCGGCGGCCTCATCAGAGATTTCGGCCGGGACGATCAGGCCTTCGGACGACAGCTTGAGCAGCGTCCGCGAGCCCATATAGGCGACCGAGACCGGGTTGCCCGCGGCGGCCAACTGCATCGACTTGTCCTGGCAGGTGCCCCACGGAACTGCTTCCATGGCGACCTTGATGCCGGGATTGTCGACCTGGAACTTGTCGATGGTCGCCTGATCGGCCGGGCGGATATCGCCGCACATGATGAAGGACAGGGTGATGTCCTCGGCCTGCGCGCTCAGCACCGTGCCGCAAAGCAGGGCGGCCGAGGCGGCCAGGGTTTTGGTATAATACATTCTAGACTCCCTTTGTTGAACTGCTGAGCCTTGGTGGCTCATTCCTTCACCGCGCCGCGGGTCAGCCCCGCGACGAGGTATTTTTGCAAGAACAGGAAGACCGCCATCACCGGCAGCACCCCCGTCAGGGCGGCGGCCATCATCTGATTCCATTCAACCGTCTGATAGCCGATGAATTGCTGCAGCCCGTTGGGCAGGGGTTGCAGCTCGGCCACCTGATTGAAGGTCGCCGCAAAAAGAAACTGTTGCGCATAGGCCCCGATGAAGAGGGAAACGCCGACCACGACCAGCCCAGGTGCGGCCAGGGGCAGAACCACCCGGCGCAGGGTATAAAGGCGGCTGGCACCATCGACGAAGGCGGCTTCTTCCAGCTCTTTGGGGATCTTCTCCAGATAGCCGCGCAGAAGCCAGATGCCGGTGGGGATCTGGAAGGCCACGCCCGGAACGATCATCGCCCAATAGGTGTTAAGCAGCCCCAGCGTCATCATCACGCGATACAGCGGGATCAGCAGAACCGCGCCGGTGAACATGTTGACCGCCAGAAAGGCGCCGATCGACAGCTCTTTCAAGGGGAAGTCCAGCCGCGCATAGGCATAGGCGGCGGGCGTCACCAGGATCATCGCAATCCCCGTCACCATCGAGGCAATGTAGATCGAGTTCCAGATATAGCGGCCCAGAAGCGGCACCTTCACCCACATGTCACGGTAGGCCTGAAAGGACATCTCGCTGTTCCACAGCTCATAAGGGGTCGAAAACAGGTGGCTCATCGGGTTCAGAGAGGTGCGGAACATCTCCAGGAAGGGCAGCAGGACAAAGGACAGAAAGACGAACATCGCCGCATAGATGCCGATCTTTTGCCAAAGCGAATAACGGTCGATCATCATTTCACCCCGTAGTGGCGTTTGACGCGGTTCAGGATCGCCATATAGGCCAGCGAGAAGATCCCCAGGATCACCACGATGGCCACGGCGCGGGTGGCGCCCTCGCCGAATTTGAAATTGCCGATGGCGGTTTTATAGGTGTCGATGATCAGCGTCGTGGTGCCGCCGCGCGGACCGCCCTGGGTCAGGATGTAGATGATGTCGAAGCTGTTGAAGGTCCAGATCGCGGACAAAAGGGCCATCGACACAATGGTCGGCATGATCTGCGGCACGGTGATGCGGCGGAACCGATACCAGCGCGAGGCGCCATCGACCCAAGCCGCCTCATACAGGTCCTTGTTCACGCCCTGCATGGCGGCCAGGAAGAACAGCGACACCATCGGCGTGCCGACCCAGACATCCGTGACCACGGCGGAGTAAAACCCCGAGGTCTTGTAGGCGAGGAACTCAAACGGCCCATCGAGGATGCCAATCCTTTGCCCCATGCCCGACAGAAACCCGAACTGGCCGTTATACAGCCACAGCCAGCCAAAGCAGCCAATCGCAATCGGGATCACCCAAGGCGGCATGACCATCATGCGAAACAGCCCCCGCCCCGGCACCGCCGCGTTCAACAGCGTCGCCCCGGCAAGCCCCAGGATCATCTTCAGCCCGACCGACAGGAACATCCAGAAAAAGGTCCGCCCCACGACCTCATAGAATTTCGACGAGGCGAGCATCTTTTCGTAGTTCACCAGCCCCACATAGTCCTCACCGCCCATCGAGGCATTGGTGAACGAAAGCCGGATCGTTTCCAGCAGGGGCCAGGCGACGATGACGCCGATGAACAAAAGCGCGGGGGCGATCAGGGCCCAGGCGAACCAGGCCTCGGACAGGCCCTTGCGGCGCAAGACCTTTGGCGCAGATGGGGCGGGCGCAAGCGAGGCTGCGTCGGACATCTGTATCCTCTCTGTTGCTGTCCGGGGTCGATGCCCCGAATCTGTCGTTAGGATCATGTTACCAAACATTCATCACTATGCTACCTATTTAATACCAATCCGGCAGAAATTTCACATCACCCTGTTTTTCCGCTTGTTTTTTGGCATCAGAGGGGGTCAATTGCGGAAAGTGGTCTGGTTTCCATCCGCGAAAGTAATACCAATATGGACGCGCCGTTTGCCCTTGATGCCTGGTATCGCGCCGACCGCGGCCCGCGGTATATGCAGCTTTCGGCCCATATTGCGGGGCTGATCCGGTCGGGCGCGCTGGAGCCCGGGACCCAGCTTCCGCCCGAACGTGACCTTGGCGATTTGGCCGAGGTCTCTCGCGTCACCGTGCGGCAGGCCGTGGCGCAGCTGGTGACGGATGGCCTGCTGGAGCAGCGCCGCGGCGCCGGCACCTTTGTGCGCCCCCAGCCGCCCAAGATGGAACAGTCGCTTTCCGCGCTGTTGTCGTTTTCCGAGTATATGCGGGCGCGGGGGATGACCTCGTCGTCGCGCATCCTGTCGCGGGGGATTTTCCTGCCCAATCCGCATGAACAGGTGGCGCTGGGTCTTGCGGGCGCCACGCGGGTCGCGCGGGTCGAACGCATCCGCTCGGCTGATGGGGTGGCGATTGCGCTGGAATATTCCTCGCTGCCCTTGGATATCCTGCCCGATCCCGCGGCGGTCGAGACCTCTTTGTATGACGTCCTGCGCGCCTCTGGCACCGCGCCGACGCGTGCCGTGCAGCGCATCAACGCGGTCAACATCGGCGCCGAAGAGGCGCGGATGCTGAACCTGTCCGAGGGCACGGCGGTCCTGCGCGTCGACCGCACCGCCTATTTGCCCTCGGGGCGGCCGATCGAATTCACCCGCGGGCTTTACCGGTCCGACATCTATGACTTCGTGGCCGAACTGCGCCAAGAGCCCAACGCCTAAGACCCGACCGCCAGACCCGCCCACAAGACCCGGGGCATGCCCCGGGCTACGCAAGCGGAGACAGAGCCCTGCACCCTTCAAGGACCGTCATGCACTTTACTGCCGAAATCCAAGGCCCCCATATCGCCTGCACGGTCACCGCCGACCGGGCGATCAAGGCGCCGACCTTTTGCACCTCGATCATGGCGCCGGGGGTCGTCGTGTCGGGCGGGGTGCTGACCCGTCAGGTCGCGGGATATCTGGAGGTCGCCTTGCCCGACCTGGTGCAGGGTCAGCCCCATGCCCTGATCCTGGCCCATGAGAATCCCGATTTCATCCCCCGCAACCGCGCCTGGCTGCCCTTGGGCGCCTATCTGCGGACGTCCGCGGGCCCGGTCCCCCTGCCGCCGTTGGAGCAAGGCGTGCGTCAGGCCGAGGCCGCCGCGGTCCCCGACTTTCCCGGTCTGCGGCTGATCCCGCAACCGCAAAGCTGGACCCCCTCGGGCGCTGTGACCCCTTTTGCCGCCCTGACCTGCGCCCATCCCGCCTTTGCCGCCGTGGATGCCCTGGCCCGCCGCCGGGGTCTTGCGCCATTCCTGGGCGCGGGTCCTCAGGTCACGGTGACGCTGGACCCTGCGTTGGGGGACGACCATATCCTGACCCTGGGCGAGGATATCACCCTGCAAGCCGGCACTGACGCGGCGGTCTTTCACGCCGCCATCACGCTTTTGACCCTGCGCGAGACGCATGGAAGCCTGCCCCATGGCCGCATCACGGACGGCCCGCGCTTTGGCTATCGCGGCCAACATCTTGATTGCGCACGGCATTTCTTTGGCGTCGAGACGATCCTGAAACTGCTGGACCTGATGGCGCTGATGAAGCTGAACCGCTTTCACTGGCATTTCTCGGATGATGAGGCCTTTCGGCTGGAGACCCAAGCCACGCCCGAGATCTGGCAAAAGACCGCCCTGCGCGGTGAAGGTCATGCGGTGCCCTCGGTCTTTGGCGGCGGCATTTCCTCGGGCGGCAGCTATTCCCGGGCTGATGTGGCGCGGATTCTGGATCATGCGGCGGCGCTGCATATCCAGGTTCTGCCGGAAATCGAGGTTCCGGCCCACAGCTTTTGCCTGAACCTCGCCCATCCCGGCCTGCAAGACCGTGGTGACAACCGGGCCGAGGTCTCGATCCAGGGCTACCGTGACAATATCGTGAACCCCGCCCTGCCCGAGACCTGGGCCTTCCTGGAGCCCCTGGCGCTAGAGGTCGCGCGGCTGTTCCCCATGGCGATGATCCACCTGGGCGGCGATGAACTGCCGCCCGACGCCTGGGCGGGCTCGCCCGAGGTGACGGCGCTGAAAGCGCGCGAGGGGCTTGCGACCCATCTGGATGTGCAGGGCTGGACCATGGCGCGGATGGCGGGGTTTCTGGCCGACCACGGCTTTCGCTCGGCCGCCTGGGAGGAGGCCACGCGCGGCAATCAAGGCGGCATCGGCCATGACGCGCTGATCTTTTCCTGGACCGGGCAGGGCGAGGGCGTCCATGCCGCGCGCAAGGGCCATCAGGTCGTGATGTGCCCGGCGCAGAACACCTATTTCGACATCGCCCACAGTGCCGATGCGCAGGATTGGGGCGCGACCTGGGCCGGGATCACGCCGCTAGAGCAAGTCGTGAACTGGAAACCCGTCCCCGACTCTGCCCCCGATATCGCGGACAGGGTCGTGGGCGTCGAGGGCTGCTTCTGGGGCGAATTCACGACCGAGGACGCGCAGATGGAGCCGATGGTGGCCCCCCGCATCCTTGGCCTGGCCAACAAGGCCTGGGACCGGGCGGACAGCGTCGACGGCCCCAAGCTGCGCGCCTTGGCGCAGGCCTATGCGCCGCTGTTGGATCGGATCGGCTGGCAACGGCACCGGGGGGCGTAGGGTTAAACCCGGGGTGTACCCCGGGCTACGCTGTGGCGACAGACTTCCCGATCCTGCAAGCGCGCTCTTGTGGCGCTGCGTAGCCCGGACCTTAAAGCCCCGCCTCACGCGCGATCTCGGCCTTGCTTTTCCGCGCCCTTTCGGTGGCGGATTTCAGCTGGCCACAGGCCGCCATGATATCCTCGCCCCGCGGTGTGCGGATGGGCGAGGCATAGCCCGCGTTGTGGATGATATCGGCAAAGGCATGGATGCGGTTGCCGCTTGACCTTTTATACGGCGCGCCGGGCCACTCGTTGAAGGGGATCAGGTTGACCTTGGCCGGGATGCCCTCCAAGAGCTTGACCAGCCGATGCGCGTCTTCCTTGGTGTCGTTCACGCCCTGCAGCATCACATATTCAAAGGTGATGCGTTCCGAATTCGACAGGCCGGGATAGGCGCGCAGCGCGTCCAGCAGCGTCGCGATGTTCCACTTTTTGTTGACCGGCACCAGCGCATCCCGCACCTCGTCGGTCGTGGCATGGAAGCTGACCGCCAGCAAACAGCCGATCTCGGTCGCGCAGCGGGCAATTTCGGGCACCACTCCGCTTGTCGACAGCGTGATCCGGCGGCGGCCAAGGGCGATGCCCTCGTCATCCATCACCACCCGCATCGCGTCGCGGACATTGTCGAAGTTATACAGGGGCTCGCCCATGCCCATCAGCACGATGTTGGACAGAAGCCGCTGTTCCGGCTTGGGCTGGCCCTTGACCGGCCATTCGCCCAGATCGTCGCGCGCCAGCATGACCTGACCCACGATTTCGCCAGCCGTCAGGTTGCGCACCAGCTTTTGCGTGCCGGTGTGGCAGAAGGAACAGGTCAGCGTGCAGCCAACCTGAGACGAGATGCACAAGGTCCCGCGCCCCTCTTCGGGGATATAGACCACTTCGACCTCATGGCCGCCGGCGACCTTGACCAGGTATTTCCGCGTGCCGTCATTCGAGACCTGGCGCGTCACCACCTCGGGCAGTTCGATCACGAAATTCGCTGCCAAAAGCTCGCGGTAGTCGCGGGCCAGGTTGCTCATCGCCATGAAGTCGCGCAGGCCCCAGTAATAGACCCATTGCCAGACCTGGCCCAGGCGCATCTTGACCTGCTTTTCGGGCGTCCCCGCCGCGATCAGCGCCTCGCGCAATTGGTCCCGCGTCAGGCCGATGATGTTGGTCTTGCCCGTCTCGGGCAGGATGCGCTTGATGGTCAGGACGTCCTGCGTGATGGGCGCAGCGGCTTCGGTCATGGCGATGTCCGGGATAATGCGGGTTCAGCCGCCCCACTTACCCGATTCGGGTGAAGAACGAAACCCATGCGTTGCGAAAGCCTGCCCCCCGCCCCCGACATGGCTTGCCAGCCGCGTATGCCAGGGGCTAGCCTTTGCCCAAAAAGCGACCCATTGGAGCCAAGCCCATGTCCACCCTTGTCTTTTCCGGCTATTCCGACCTTGCCTGGCTGGTGGGCGGCACGCCCTTTGACCTGACCCCCAGTGGGTTTTCCTATGTCTCGGCCTGGGGCGTGACGCTTCGGGTCACGGGGTCTGGCCTGGTCTATGCCGATGGACTGCCTTCGGGCGGGCGGATCGCCAGCGTGGTCATGGGGGGCGATGTGCCGGTGATGACCTGGACCGGGCTGTCGGTGCTGGCCACCGGCTTTGCCCTGAACGCCTTCACCGCGCCGGACGCGCTGAAGCTGGAACAGCTGATGCTGGCCCTGTCCGACCGGATCGAGGCGGGCGACGGCAATGGGTCTGTCCATGGCCGCGCGGGCAATGACACGATTTACGCCGGGGCGGGCGACGACTGGATCTTTGGTGATGGCGGGCGCGACACCTATTTCGGCGGCGAGGGCACCGACGGCGTCAGCTTTCGCACCCCGGCCGCGGGTGGCCATGGCATCAAGCTGAACCTGACCTATGCGACCCAGGTCCGCGACGACGGCTTCGGCAATTACGAGGCCGCCACCGACGTCGAGCGCTGGGAAGGGTCGGATCTGAACGATTCCATGGTGGGCGCTGCGGCGTCGGACACGTTCTGGGGGGCCGATGGCGATGATACGTTGCGCGGCGGCGGCGAGAGCGACTGGCTTTATGGCAATGCCGGCAACGACCGGATCTATGGCGATGCCGGCGTCGATATCCTGAACGGCGGGCGCGGGGTGGATTACTACGACGGGGGCGCGGATGGCGATATCCTGCAATTGTGGATCGACGAGGGCAATGACACCGGTGCCCGCATCGACCTGCGGCTTTACGGCGGCAACATCCTGAACGACGGTTTCGGCAATGTCGAAACCGCGGTGAACATCGAAAACATCGAGGCGACCGCCCTGGCGGACTGGCTTCATGCCGGCGACCGGGCCACGGCGCAACCCGTGGTGATCCATGGGCTGGCAGGGGATGACACGCTGATCGGCGGCCGGGCCTCTGCGGTGCTGAACGGTGGCGAGGGGGCCGACCTGATCCAGGGTGGCGCGGGCGCCGAGAGCATCTCGGGCGGGGCGGGGGTCGATACGCTGGACGGCGGGGCGGGGGTCGACATGATCGACCTTTACCTGACGACCTTTGGCCTGCCGAACGGCGTGCGGGTGAACCTGAGCCTGGCCACGGGGCAAATCCAGGACGACGGTTTCGGCAATGTCGAAACCGCGCTGAACTTCGAAAACCTGTCCCTGTCGGATCAGGCGGATGTGGCCACCGGCAATTCCAAGGCCAACCAGATCCATGGCAATGGCGGGGCGGATTGGCTGGTGGGGGCGGCGGGTGACGACTTCCTGTTCGGCGGGGCGGGCAATGACACGCTGCAGGGCGGGTCGGGCAATGACTGGATCGAAGGGGGGGCAGGCGACAACCGCTTGACCGGGGGCACCGGGGCCGACCGCTTTGCGCTGGACGCGGGCGGCGGGATGCAAAGCCTGACCGATTTCGTCTCGGGCCTGGACAGTATCATCCTGGACATCGACTTCATCGACTTTGGCGGCGCCTTCGCCCTGACCGAGGCGCAATTCGCCCAAGGCCTTGCGGCCGTGACCGAAGAGACGCGGGTGATCCATGATCAACCGACGGGGCGGCTGTGGCTGGATGCGGATGGCGCGGGGGCCGGTGGGGCGGTGCTGATCGCGACGCTGACCAACCATGCCGCGCTGACCTATGGCGATTTCGGCATCACCTGGGTCTAGCGCAAAGAAAAAGGGCCTCCGCTGGCGGGGGCCCTTCGACGTCCAAACCGGCGCTTACTTGCAGCGCTTGGAGGCCTCGCCCACCGCGGCGCTAAAGCCCGACAGGCTGAACGTGTCCTTGGTCTGCGTGCCCTTGCCGGACCGCGCCACCAGAACCGCGGTCGACCCCTTTTGCATCGCGGCCAGCATCTTGGCATCGTCATCGGGCGACCCGGCCCAGGCCCATTCGCCCTGCGTCACCATCTTGAACGCATTGCCGTCGATCGTGACATCGACATTCGACCCCTCGGCAAAGGTATAGCCGCCGGTGAAGGACACTTCGCCCGGCTGACCCGGCCGATAGGTGATGTAAAGCAGGATGTCGGACCGTTTCGCGGTCACTTCCTTGCCGTCGCGGGTGTTCACCGTCGTTTGCGGCTTGGACACGCCCCAGCACTCCACTGGGTCCTTTTCGGCAAAGACGCTCCACGCGGTCTTGGAGGCCACCACATTGTCCGAGGTCTGGGCCAAAGCGCCCGTCACCAAAGAGCCGGTCGCCATCACAGCCAGCGCCGCGCCCGTGGCCATTGCACGCATCATTCCCTTGGTCATCCTTGAACCTCCAGCCTCGCCCGCCCGGGCCCGTTGAGACGGTTTTTCCTGTGGCGCGGGTCTAAATCACTCGATACGAGATGTGGTAGCGAAAAGGTGCGGCCTGCGAAAGCCCCATGGGCTACACAAGGGCGTAAATTCGCTGAGAGCGAGGGGAAATGGCGGGAAATCTGAACGCGGAACGCATGGTCGAGGTTTGGCGCGGCGGCTTGCTGGAAAGCTATCACGCGGGGCATGCGGTGATTTGCGACGACAAGGGCAGCGTGATCGAGGCCTGGGGCGACCCTGCGGCGGTGGTCTTTCCGCGGTCCTCGGCCAAGATGATCCAGGCCTTGCCGCTGATCGAGACCGGGGCGGCGGATGCCTTTGGCCTGAAAGAGGCGCAATTGGCCTTTGCCTGCGCCAGCCACATCGGCCAGGGCTTTCATGTCAAGATGGCCGAGGCCTGGGTGACGGGGCTTGGCCTGTCCGAGGCCGATTTGCGCTGCGGGTCGCATGAGCCCGGTGACAAGATCGAGCGCGACCGGCTGATCGCGGCGGGCGAGCGGCCTTGCCAATTCCACAACAATTGCTCGGGCAAACATTCGGGCTTTCTGACCGTGACCAAGCATCTGGGCGCCGGTCCGGAATATGTGGACATCGACCACCCGTTGCAAAAGGCCATCTGGCAGGCGACCGCCGACGTGACGGGCGAAGAGGCCGCGGGCTGGGGTGTTGACGGCTGTTCGGCCCCCAATATCGCCATGACGGTGGCGGGCATGGCGCGGGCCATGGGGCGCTTTGCCGGGGCCACGGGTTCGGGCGACGCACGGGATCGCGCGATGTTCCGGCTGGCCAGCGCGATGCGCGCCTTTCCGGAACTGGTGGCGGGGGATACGGCCAGCGACACCGAGTTGATGCGGGCGATGGATGGCCGCGTGACGCTGAAGGGCGGCGCCGAGGCCTATCACATCGCCATCATCCCGGACCTGAAACGCGGCATCGCGCTGAAGATCGTCGATGGCGGCGCGCGGGCCTCTGATGCGGTGATGACCGCTTTGCTGGTGCGGCTGGGGGTGCTGGACGCGGCCCATCCTGCGGCGAAAAAGCGGCTGAACACGGTGCAAAAGAACTGGCGCGGGATCGAGACCGGGACGTTGCAGCTGGCGGAAGGGTTCCTGTAAAGGGCCATTCACCGCAGGGGACTGGGGTCTGACCCTGCCGACTGGACCCGCCTTTGACTGGGGCCTGACCCTGCCGCGGCGGCCCTTGGCCCATCTTCGGGCGTGACCTGCACAAGCATCGAAAGGCCCCTGCCATCCTGGCGGGGGCCTTTCTGCTGCGGTCAGGGGCCGGGTGATTTGGGTGGGGGCTTCTCTCACCCGGCCGGTTCCTGTCCTGCTCTCTGTATGCCGGGGATTCGTGTCGCGGATATGGCGGGGGCATGGCCTTTTCGCGGGCGACTGGGGGGGCCTGTTACGGGTTCTTGATTTGTAAACCTTCTGCGATAATCTTGTAACATGACGCTGCAATCGCCCACGCCCTTTCCTGCCCCCGAAGTGGTCTGCTTTGACCGCCGCGAGTTTGGCGCGATCTTTTCGGTCTATGGCCGTCAGGTCGCCGCCGGAGAGTGGCGGGACTACGCCCTGACCACCGGGCGCGATGCCGCCGTCTTTGCGATCTTTCGCCGCGCGGCAGAGGTGCCGCTTTACCGCATCGAAAAGCGGCCAGAGCTGCGGGGGCGTCAGGGGATGTTCGCGGTCCTTGGCCCGGATGGCCGCATCCTGCGCCGCGGCCATGATCTGGCGCAGGTGCTGCGGGTGCTGGAAAAGACCGTCAAGGTCGTCGAATAGCCCGCGTTACGGCCGGCGGTGGCTGGACAGCACGCGCCCCTCGGCGGCCTTGATGCGGGCGAGGCAGGCCTCGATCGGCTCATAGGCCACCGACATCGTATGGCCATTGGCATGGATCAGCAGGCTTTCCCCCACTGCCAGGGCAACATGGCCTTGCCAGAACAACAGGTCGCCGCGCTGAAACGGCCCCTCGGCCCGGGGCGTCGCCGCCTCCTGCAGGTCGCTATCCCCCGGCAGGGTGATCCCGCAGGCGTGATGCGCCAGCTGCACCAGGCCCGAACAGTCGATCCCGGCCCGCGAATTGCCGCCCCACAGATAGGGCGACCCCAGAAGGCTTTCCGCCACCGAGACCGGATCGGCCAGCCAGCGCCCCAGCGGCGTCAGGTGGACCATGGGCACGAAACCCAGCGGCGTTTCGGCAAAGGCCCCGACCTCGGCTGTCACGGTCAGGCGGGCGCCCATCGGCAGGGCGGCCCGTTCATGGGCCTGCACCCGCGGCTCCGGGTAAAGATGGCTGCTGGGCGCGCTGATCCAATGGGTCGCTGCTGTGCCCTCGGCCAGGGCGCTTTCCGGCAGCCAGCCGCAATAGCCATCGCGCTGCGCCTGGCCGAAGACATGGTCGCCCTCGCGGTCGATGACGGTAAACCGCTCGCCCAGCCACAGTTGGCGATCCCGGGGGCCGCCGGGGCTGCGCAACAGGTCGACCAGCGGCAAGGCGACGCGCAAGAGGCTGCCTTCGGTCAGGGGCAAGTCGGTCTGGCCCGCAAGGGTCGCAAGCGCCAGACGAGAGGTCGCGGGGGTCAGGCGGCGGTCGGTCATGTCAAACTCCCAACAGGGTGGGCAGCGCGCCCAGCACCGCCCGCGCGCCTTGGCCCACGGCACCCTTCGGGCGGGCGGGCAGGTCAGAGGGCGAATGGGCGTAAAGGTCGAAATGCAGATAGGGCCGGTCATCGACAAAGCGGCGCAGGAACAGAGCGGCGGTGATCGACCCCGCAAAGCCATAGCCCGGCGCGTTGTCCAGATCGGCAATCCCGGGCTCGATCACGGATTCATAGGCGTCATGGAAGGGCAGGCGCCAGACCGGGTCAAAGCCCTGCTGTGCGGCGGTCTCCAAAGCCGCGACCACGGCGGCGGCATCGGTGTAATAGGGCGCAAGGTCGGGGCCGACGGCCACCCGCGCCGCCCCGGTCAGCGTCGCCATCGACACCAGAAGGTCGCTTGGCTCTTCGCAGGCCCAGGCCAGCGCATCGCCCAGGATCAGCCGGCCTTCGGCATCGGTGTCATTGACCTCGACCGTCAACCCCTTGCGAGAGGTCAGGATATCCTTTGGCCGCATGGCATTGCCGGAGATCGCATTTTCCACCGAGGGCACGATGACCCGCAGCCTGACCTTCGTCCCCAGAGCCATGATCATATGGGCCAGGCCCAGGACGGTGGCCGACCCGCCCATGTCCTTTTTCATCAGCTGCATCCCCGAGGAGGGCTTGATGTTCAGCCCGCCCGTGTCGAAACAGACCCCCTTGCCGACCAGGGTCAAGGACGGCCCCTCGGTCCCCCAGCGCATCTCCATGATGCGGGGCGCGCGGTCAGGGCTTGCGGCCTGACCCACGGCATGAACCATGGGGAAACCTTGGGCCAGATCCTGCCCCAGGACCGTCGTCACCCGGGTGCCATGACGGGCGGCCAGAGCCTCGAAGGCGGCTTGCAGCTGGGCCGGGCCCATGTCTTGCGCGGGCGTGTTCACCAGGTCACGGGTCAGGTATTCGCCCTCTGCCATGGCCAACAGGCGGGCCTGGTCCAGCCCCTGTGGCGCGACCAGAAGCGCGCCGGGGGTGCCGGATTTGCGATAGCGGTCAAAGCGGTAGCCCTGCAAAAGCCAGGCAAGCGCGGCCTCTTCGCGCTGGGCCGGGGTCATGTCGCCCTCCAGCCGCCAGGCGCCTGCCGGCAGGCCCGCGATGGCCCGCGCCAGGCCAAAGCGCTGGCGACGCCGCGCCTTTTCCGTCCCCAGCCCTGCCACAGCGCCGATCACCCCACCGGGACCGGGCAAAAGCCGCACCTCGCCCAAAGCCGCCTCGAAACCCGACGAAAGCAGCCACTCGGCCTGGGGATGGGTCTGCGCCAGCGCCGGCCAGTCCTCGGCGCGGATCACGGTCAGGGGGCGCGCGCCATCCGCATCGGCGAAACGGGGCTGGCTCAGGGGGTAAGTGGGGGCAAGGGTCATCGGCTTCTCCGGCTCTGGGGGCGGAGAATAGGTCAGGATGCGGCCGTCGCCTAGGTTGGAAATGCAAGGAAT
Source organism: Stagnihabitans lacustris (assembly GCF_025950525.1). Lineage (GTDB taxonomy): Bacteria > Pseudomonadota > Alphaproteobacteria > Rhodobacterales > Rhodobacteraceae > Stagnihabitans. Next base: position 65,268 of record NZ_JAPDGS010000001.1, read on the forward strand.
TCCCCGGCCTGAAAGGGCAGGGCTTTGATGGCGCCGCGCAGCCCGGGGTATGGTCCCTGATGGCGGGAAACCCGGGGCCTCTCCCCCGGGCAACGCCACGCCACCACAGCCCGTTCAGACCACAGCCCGGTCAGACCACAGCCCGGTCAGACCACCGTCTGATCGGCCAGGCAGTCTTGGGCCATCGACCTTTCGGCCACCCGCAACAGCCGCGCCCAGACCGCGGCAAAGGCCGTGGGGTCCTGCGCTTCCAGGCAGTCGCGCACATCGCCCGCCACCGCGCCAAGGCTGATCATTCCGATGTTTTCCGACATGCGCTGCAACCGGCGCAAGCGGCGGTTCAGGTCATCCATGTCATGCGCTTGCACCTGGGCCGCAAGCCCGGCCATGGTCAAGGCCAGCTCTGTCAGGGCCCGCGTCACCACCTGTTCGGCCGAGGCCGTGCCAAGGTTGCGGTATATCGTGGCAATCGGCTCGACGCTTTGGCGCACCCGTTCCTTTGGCCGCAGGGCAAAGACATTGCCCCCGTTCCTGTCACCCGTCTTCATGTCCCAACTCCGTATCACACACCCAAGGCGGAATGTGCGCCGGCTTGCTTTAGAATTGGTTGCAGGTCTTTCGCGGGCCGCGTCATAAATATGCAAGATACCTCTCGAACTTGCTGCGATTGCATCCTATCTAGGGAAAAACCCCAAGGAGCCTTGCATGGAACACGCCAGACCCCTTCCGGCCTACCTCGTCAGCCGCTTTCAAGGCTGGAGAGCCACAACCTATCAGGACAACCGCGCCTGGTATCGCCGCTTGGCCGAAAGCGGCCAGCATCCCCGCGCCATGGTGATTTCCTGCTGCGACTCGCGCGTGCATGTCACCTCGATCTTCGGCGCGGACGAGGGGGAGTTCTTCATCCACCGCAACGTGGCGAACCTGGTGCCGCCCTATAATCCCGATGGCGAGTATCACGGGACCTCGGCGGCGGTCGAATATGCGGTGACTTCGCTGGGGGTGGCGCATATCGTGGTGCTGGGCCATTCGTCTTGCGGCGGGGTCAAGGGCTGCGACGCCATGTGTTCGGGCCATGCGCCGGAACTGCTAGAGAAAAGCTCTTTCGTCGGGCGCTGGATGGACATTCTGCGGCCGGGCTATGAGCGGGTGCGCCACCTGCCCGACGGCGAGCGCATCCCCGCGCTAGAGCGTCAGGCGGTGCTGGTCAGCCTGGAAAACCTGATGAGCTTCCCCTTCGTCGCCAGCGCGGTCCAAGGGGAGATGCTGACCCTGCATGGCCTGTGGAACAACACGGGCGAAGGTCTGCTGGAGCAATACGACCCGGCCCGCGGCTTTGTCGCAGTGGGCTGAGGCCTGGGTTTAGGTTTGCAGGTTGAGGGCTGCGGCCCAAGCCTTGTGAAGAAGGCCGGTGGAGAGATCCGCCGGCCTTTTTCGTGGCCTCCGGCCTTTTTTCTGGCACCCCTCGTCCTGGCCCCGGCGTTTGGGACAGCCCCTCACGTCAAGCCGGGTGCTTGCGGCCAAGCGGGCGCTCGGGCAGAGCCCTCGCGCTGCCCGGCAGGCCCGGGGGCGGCGGGCTTGCGCCCGCCGCTATTGCAGCTCTTTGCCCTCGGGCCAGGACAGCGTCGTGGTCAGGGCAATGTCCTGCACGGCCTTGGGCCCGAGGTCGAAATCCCAGGCCAGAAGGCCGCGTTGGCCTTCGGGGTTTTCTTCGGAGGCCGCGGGTTCGGCCTCGTAACTTACCTTCAGATCCTCCTGTTCCGAATAGGGCACCTGATCCATCAGGCGGACCTTCCAGGCCTCGTCGGTCAGGTTCTCGATCGTCAGGACGGCCTTTTCCTGCCGCTCGGTCGAGGAGGTAAAGACCCCGCGGTCGCCGGTCATGGTCTGGGGCATGTCGCGCGTCAGTTTCAGCCCCGGGATGGCGCCGAAGCCCAGCTTGGCCTTGTCGCCCGGGGCCAGCGAGGCCAGCTCGGCCTGACCGGTCAACATGCCATCGCGGTAAAGGAAGGCGGTCCCCGGAAGCAGAAGTTCTGCGCCCGCATTGGTGATCTCGGCTTGCAAAAAGGCGGTCTGGTCGTAGCGCGGCACGGCCAGGGCCAGGACCGTGGCGGGCAGGGTCTGGCTGTCCAGGCCCAGGCGCAGGTCCTCGATCCCATCGGCCAGGTCGACCGGGACGGGGTAGTGATAGGTCACCGTGTCACCCTGGAACGCGACGCCGGCCACCATACTGCGCGCTTCGACGGCGGGGGCAGCGGCCATGAGGGGTTCGGCCATGGCATCTTCGGAAGCATAGACGCCTCTGACCTTGGCCTGTGCGGCCGGATCGACGACCTGCCGCAGCTCTGGCCAAAGCTGGCTCGCCTGCGCCTGTTGCCCGGGTTGCGCGGTGGACAGGGTCAGGTCGACCCCGGTCCAATCCTCGCCGCCATATTGAGTGACCAGAAGCCCGCGGTCCAGCTCCACCGTGCCCGCCTTGCGGTCCAGCCGCAGGTCATAGACCGGGCGCCATGCGGCCTCGGAGACGAAGTGTTTCACCGTCACATGGCCCTCGCCGCCCTTGGCGGTCACGGCGACGGTCAGGGCGGCGCGGTCCTCTGCGCCTTGGGACAGGGCGGCTTCGGCCTCATCGGCCTTGGTCAGGGCCTCTTGTGCCTTGGTCACGGCTTCGGTGGCGGCGGGCAGATCGGTCTGTGCGGTGATGGCGGCCTGACGCGCCTCCAGCACCTTGGCGGCCACCATGTCGGAAATCGCGGTCAGGCTTTCGGCGCTTTGCCCCGCCGCATCCAGCTTCAGCCCGGACAAGAGCGCGATGCGGGCGTTTTGCGCCTCGACCTTGGCATTGACCTGGGCCAGGGAGGCTTCGGCGGCGCTCAGGGCGGCGCGGGCCTCCTTGACGGCGGCTTTGGCGGCCTTGGTGGCTTCGGTCTCGGGCAGGTCCGAGGGGGGCAAGCGGTCGGTGCGCAGGGCAAAGGCGCCCAGGTCGGTGTCGGTCGAGGCGAGGCGCAGAAGCGTCGGCTCGGTTTCCAGGGGCAGGTCGGTGATGACCAGGTCATGGGCGCCCGCGGCGGCGGTGAAGGTGACTTCGCGGGTGACTTCGGCGCCCTGGGGATAGATCGTGACGGCGGTGATGCGGGAGGAGGCCTGGATCGTCTCGGCCCAAAGCGGCGCTGTGGTCAAGAGCAGGGCAAGGCTTGTCGCGAGTTGGGGGGCAAGGCGGGTCATGAAATCCTCCGGTGTCTATGGCGGCAGGGTAGGGGAGGCGTTCAGGTCGGGCAAGAGCGGCCCGGGGGGATGCGCGGCGGATGGCCGGGTCCAAGCGGAGCGCCTGCGGCGCAAGTTGATGTCTCGCCTCTGGGGCTGCGCCCCAACCGGCTCGGCGCTTGGGCTGCGTCCCGGGGCGGAGGCCTGCACGGGCGGGGCCTTGCAACAAGCGGGGCCGCATGTTCGCCGCCAAAGGGGCGAGGCGGGATCGTCCGGGCTCATGGCCCCTGGCGGGCCTCGTCCTTGCTCAGGCGGGAGAGCCAGCGCCCGGCCGGCGGATGGGCCGGGGCCTTGCGACCTTGGGCCAGCACGGGACCGGTTGCCGCCGTCCCCGGCAGGGCCGCAGGCGGGGGCTCGATGCCCCCGGTTGCGGCGGCTTGGGGCGGGGGGGATAGGTCCGGCGTGAACCAGGGCCGCAAAAGCGCCATCGGGTGGCGGCGCAGCGTCAGGCGCAGGCTCAGGTAGTCTTCCACCACCGCCTCGCCCTCGCTCATCTGCGCAAAGACCACCGCCGGTTCCGTGATCCCCTCGCCGTCCAGATCCCCCGCAAACAGCGGCAATTCGCGGCCCTTGACCAAGGCGCGGGCCTCCCACAGGGCCTCGCGCCGGGTGATCCCCAGGTCGGCAAAGGCATCGGCCTCGGCCAGGCGCTCCAGCGTGGCGGGCGAGGCCCCGGCGCGGCGCCAGACATCCTGAACCCCCGTATAGCCATTCCGGCGCGCGGCGGTGATCCACAGGGCCTCTTCCTCGGCCAGGCCGGTGATCTGGCGCAACCCCAGGCGCAGCGCGAGGCCCGCCTCGGTCTCTTCCATCACATTGTCCCAGGCCGAGCGGTTGATCGCGGGCGGCAGCACCAGAACCCCATGTTCGCGGGCATCGCGCACGATCTGGGCCGGGGCGTAAAACCCCATCGGTTGAGAGTTCAAAAGCGCGCAGGCAAAGATCCCGGGGTGGTGGCATTTCACCCAAGCGCTGGCATAGACCAGAAGCGCAAAGCTGGCGGCATGGCTTTCGGGGAAGCCGTAACTGCCAAAGCCCTCGATCTGGGCAAAACAGCGGGCGGCGAAATCGGTGTCATAGCCATTGGCGGCCATCCCCGCCAGAAAGCGGTCGTGGAATTCGGACACGCTCCCATGTTTCTTGAACGTGGCCAGCGACCTGCGCAGCCGGTCGGCCTCGGAGGGCGTAAAGCCCGCACCGATGATGGCGATCTGCATGGCCTGTTCCTGAAACAGCGGCACGCCGAGGGTTTTCCCCAGCACCCGTCCCAAAGCGTCGGAGGGGAAGGTGACGACCTCTTGCCCATTCCGCCTGCGCAGATAGGGATGGACCATGTCGCCCTGAATGGGTCCCGGGCGGATGATTGCCACCTGGATCACCAGGTCGTAAAAGCAGGCCGGCCGCATCCGGGGCAGGAAGTTCATCTGCGCCCGGCTTTCGACCTGAAAGACCCCCAGACTGTCGGCCCGCCCCAGCATGTCATAGACCCTTGCGTCCTCGGGCGGGAGCGTCGCCAGGGTGTAATCCGCCTGGTGGTGCTTTTGCAGCAGGTCAAAGGCCTTGCGGATGCAAGACAGCATCCCCAGAGCCAGGATATCGACCTTGAGTATCCCCAGGGCGTCGATGTCGTCCTTGTCCCAGCAGATGACGGTGCGATCCTCCATCGTGGCGTTCTCGATGGGGACAAGCTCGTCCAGCCGGCCTTCGGTGATGATGAAGCCGCCGACGTGCTGCGACAGGTGCCTGGGGAAGCCCTGGATTTCCTCGATCAGGGACAGCGTCAGTTGCAAGCGCCGGTCGGCGGGGTCCAGGCCGATTTCGCGCAACCGCTGTTCATTCATGGTCTTCGAGGACCCAAAGCCCCAGATTTGCGAGGACATGGCCGAGAGCGTGTCCTCGGTCAGGCCCATGGCGCGGCCGACCTCGCGGACGGCGCGCTTGCCGCGGTAGTGGATGACCGTGGCGCAAAGCCCCGCGCGGTGGCGGCCGTATTTCTCATAGATATGCTGGATGACCTCTTCGCGGCGTTCATGTTCGAAGTCGACGTCGATGTCGGGGGGCTCGTTCCGGGCCTCGGAGATGAAACGTTCAAAGACCATCGTCCCGATTTCCGGACTGACCGAGGTGACGCCAAGCGCATAGCAGGTGATCGAATTGGCGGCAGAGCCGCGGCCCTGGCACAGGATGTTCCGCGACCTGGCAAAGGCCACGATGTCATGGACGGTCAGGAAATAGGGCTCGTATTTCAGTTTCCCGATCAGGTCGAGTTCGTGGCGCATCTGGGCGCTGGCACGCTCGGGCGGGCCCTCGGGGTAACGCCAGGCCAGCCCCTCCCAAGCCAGGCGGGCAAGGCGGGCGGCTGGGGTTTCGCCATCCGCGACCTCGGACGGGTATTCATAGCGGAGTTCGTCCAGGGAGAAGGTCAGGCTCTGGGCGAGGGCGCCCGCGCGGTGGACGGCGTCTTCGAACCCGCGGAAAAGGCGCAGCATCTCGGCTTCGGACCGCAGGCGGGTTTCGGCATGGGGGGCGGCGTCAAGGCCAAGCGCCTCGATCCGGCGGCCCAGGCGGATGGCGGTCAGGACATCAGCCAGGCGGCGGCGCGCGCCGTGGTGCATCAGGGGGCGGGCGGTGGCCAGGGTGGGGATCTGCAGGTGGTCGGCCAGCCGCGTCAGGCGGGCAAAGCGGGCGAGGTCCTGGCCGTCATAGGCCGGGGCCAGCGCCAGGTGGCAGGCGCCCGGAAAGCGGCGCGTCAAGCTTTGCGCGCGTTTCACCCAATCGCCCGCGCCGCCCGGCACCGGGGACGTGGCTTGTGCCGTTTCCGGTCCGGAGGGGGCGCTTGTGCGGTGAGGGGGCTGGCCTGTCAGCTGGACAGGGCAGGCGAGCTGTGCCGGCCGGGGCGGCGGCTGTGATGTGCCCGGTTCTGGGGGGGCAGGCCTTGGGGCTGTGGTCCTTGGGGCCGCAGTCTTTTGGGCCGCAGTCTTTGGGGCCGCAGTCTTTGGGGCTGTGGTCTTTGGGGCTGTGGTCTTTTGGGCGGTGATCTCCGGTGAGGCCGTCTTATGGGTTGCAATCTCTGGTGGATGCAGCAGCAGCGTCATGCCCTCGCCCCAGGCCAGAAGGTCGGTCAGGCCGATGTCGCAATCGCCCTTGGGCGCGCGGGTGCGGCCCAGGGTCAGGAGGCGGCAGAGCCTCCCCCAGGCGGCGCGATCGCGGGGCAGGGCCGTGATCTCCATCCCGTCGGACAGGACCAGGCGGGCGGCGGGGATCAGGCGGATCGGGGGGCCAGAGGGGGGGGGCGTCACGGGTCCCGCGCGGGGGCCAGAGTTGTGTTTGGCGTCTTGGGGGGGCTTGCGGCCCGTGACGGGGGCCCCGTCTGGCTCCCCGTCTGGCCCCCCGTCTTGTTTCCTGTCTTGTGCGCTGTCTTCGGCGATCTTGCGGGCGATTTCGCGGGCGCGGGTGTGCGCACGCACGATGCCCGCGACAGAGTTCGTATCGGCGATGGCCAGGGCGGGCAGGCCGAGATCGAGGGCGCGGGTGATCAGCTCCTCGGGGTGAGAGGCCCCGGTGAGGAAGGTGAAGTTGGAAATGGCGCTGAGTTCGATGAAGGGCATGGGCGCGCACTGAATTGGGAACATATGGCGAACATACTGCCCCGTCCGGGCGCGGTCCAGTGAGTCGGAAGGGGCCGAGAATTGGGGAGCCGAGAGCTAGGGAGCCAAGCGCGGGCGGGCGGGAGCGGGGGCGGCAGTTTCCCGGGGGCGCGCTGTGGGAGCGGCCGGGTTTGGGGCCCGTGTCGGGTGCCCGAGTTGGGTGCCCGAGTTGGAGCCTGTCGCTTGCCCGCTCCGTCCTTCATCCGGGAGGCCCGGGTTCCGCAGTCCCCGGCAGGGCCGGTCGAGGGGGCTCGATGCCCCCGAGAGCGGCGATGGGGTCGTGTCAGGCGGGGGTCTTGGGCGCCTCGGCCTTGGGCGCTTCCGTCTTCAGCAACAGCCCCAGCGCGACCAGCACCAGGCCAATACCGCCCAGCACGTTCAGCGGCGGGTGGTCATGGCCCAAGGCCAGCTCCCACAGGATCACCCAGGCTGGCACCAGGTAGGTATAGGCCATGACCTTGGCCGCCGGCAGCCGCAGGGCCGCGAATTGCAACAGGACAAAGGTCATCGCCGAGGCCGCAAGCGCCACATAGACAAGGCAGATCCAGACGATCGCCGGCAGGGCGGCCCAATCGGTCGCCAGGACATCCCGCCCGCCCCAGGCCGCCAGCAGCACCAGCCCCGCCATCATCGTGCCAAAGGTAAAGGACAGCGCGCTTTCTCCGCGGTTCAACTTGCGCACCATCGGCGCATAGATCGCATGGGCGATGCAGCCGGCGAAATAGATGACCTCGCCCCGCCCGATGTCCAGCGCCAGAGCCGCGCCGATATCGCCGCGAAAGACCACCCACAGCGCGCCAAGCGCCCCCAGCGCCAGGGCCAGGGCCATCCGCGCCGAGGTCCTTTGCCGCAAGATCACCCAGCCAAACCCCGCCGCCATGATCGGCGTCAGGGTAAAGACCGCGGCGGTCGGGATGGCCTTGGCGGTCTGCAGGCCCTTGAACATCAAGACGAAATAGGCGGCCAGAAGGGCTCCAAGCACCAGGTGGCGCCAAGGCGCGCGAAAGGCCTGGCGGGGCAGGCCGGGCCCCAGGGCGGCCACAAGGCCCACGGCGGCCCCGGCCAAGGCAAAGCGCGCCACGGTCAGGGCCGCGGGCGAGATCAGCGGAGCCGCCAGCGCCCCCAGCGAGAAAGAGCCCGCAACCAGGGCCGAGAAGGCCAGCATGGCAAGATGGCCTTGGGCGGAAGGGGTCATGCGGGCTCCGGGCTGGGTGGGTGGGCTGCGATGGGGGCCAGGGTGCAGGGCCAGAGGGAGAGATCCTGGGCAGGGCAGTCTTGGGGCGGGGCCGGGGGCGGGTCAAGGGGGCTCTGCCGATGTGCTGGAACAGCGCCGCAAGCCGGGGCTTCGGTCGCGCAAGCTGCCCTGCCCGGGTTGGGGGGCCAGATTGGGGAGCAGATTGGGGCGCGCGGGCCGGGGGCATTGCAGCGGGTCCTTGACCTTCAAGGGAGCCTTGGGGGCTGGCCTTGGGACGCCGCCGGGATGGTGCTCTGTCAGGCCGTCAGGGCACCGCGTCTTGCGGCCATGTCTTTCGGCTCCCGCCCCGGGGCCGAACTTCAGGCAGCTGACGGCCCTTGCCCCCCCCGGCACGGCCCCCCCGGGGAGGCATCCGCGGACGCCCCCCAGCCCCCCGTCAAGCGCAGTTCCACCCCGCTGCGGCCTTTTTCAGCGCGGTCAGGAAGGCCTGGACCTTCAGCGTCCGGTGCAGGTCGACATGGGTCACAAGCCACAGCGGGCTTTCCCAGTCGGGGCCAAGGCGCAGGACCTCGACCAGGTCGGGATCGCCTTCGGCCTCACGCACCGGGATGAAGCCCAGGCCCAGACCCGCCCGCACCGCAGGCGCCCAGGCCTCGGGCTCTGACACCCGCATCGTCACGCAGGTCTCGGGCACATTCTCGCGCAGCCAGCGGTTGAAGGGGGCGCGGTTCTCGGCATCGGTCGGCCCGACAAAGCGGTGGTCCGCGTAATCCGCCGCCCCCTGCGGCACGCCACGGGCCGCCACATACCCGCGGGAGGCATAAAGCCCCATTCCCATCCGCAGCAGGGGTTGCACCACGTAATCGGCGTCCTCGGGCATGGCGCCGGCGCGGATCGCCACATGGGCCTCGCCATAGTCCAGCCGATACAGCCGCATGTCCGAATGATAGCGGATCACCACGCCGGGATGGTCGTCCTGAAAGGCCGCAAAGATCGGCGTCAGCAGTTTCGCCATTCCCGCGATCGAGGTCACGACCAGCTCTCCGGTCACAGTCTCGCCCTGGCCCTTGATCCGGCTGACCAGCTGGGCAAATTGCTCATCCGTGCGCTGGGCGGTGGACAAAAGGTCGCGCCCCGCCTCGGTCGCCGTATAGCCGCGCGCGTGACGCTGGAAGAGCTTGGTCCCCAGCCGCTTTTCCAGCGCGTCGATGTGGCGGATCACGGTGGCATGGTGGACGCCCAGGACCTCTGCCGCGCCCGAGACGGTGCCAAGGCGGGCGACTTGATAGGCGGTGCGGATTTCGTCCCAGGTGTCGAGACTCATGATTTGCGGCTCATGCAGGGCTCTTTCTGTGCGCGGGTGAACAGGTGATGTCAGACTTGGGGGGGAGACCTTGGGTTTTGCAAGGGTCAGACTGTGGAAAGTTAAAGACTGGGTAAAGTTGAAGACTGGGTAAACTTGCAAGCGAACAGGAGGATATCGCGATGAAATATGTGGTGATGGGTGTGAAGGTGCTTTTGACGGCGGCCTTTGCCGCGGCGGGGCTGGCGAAACTGGCGGGCGTCGAGATGATGGTGCAGACTTTCGACGCGGTGGGCGTCGGCCAATGGTTCCGTTATGTGACCGGGCTGATCGAGTTCGGATCGGCCATCCTCCTTTGGGTTCCGGGCCTGCAGGCCTATGCGGCGGGCCTTTTGGCCTGCACGATGGTCGGCGCGATCATCGCGCATTTCACGGTTCTTGCCGCCATGGGCGCGGGGGCGGCCGTTCCGGCCATGGGTCTTCTGGTGTTGGCGGTCTTTGCGCTTTGGGCGCATCGTGATCAGATCCCGGGTCTTGTGCGGGCCTGAACCTGCAGGCTCTTGAGGTTCGACCTCTGCCCGGGGTAGGGAAATCCCTGTCGGGCGGAGGGTTTCATGGCATCCAGGCTGTTCAAGATCGCGCTGGCCCTGATCTTTGCGCTGGCGGGGATCGCGCTGGCCTTGGGCTATGACCGCATGGGCCTGCGGGCACAGGCCCTGGGCCTGCCCCTTGTCGCCAGGGTGCCCGCGGGGCTGTGGCAGGTGGCGGCGGCGGTGTTTCTGGTCATGCCGGGGCGGGTCGGGTATGGCGCGCTGATGGGGCTTGTGGCTGCGGGTGCCGCGCTGGCGGCGCATCTGATGACCCTGGGGATGGATTCCGCGCCGCCCGCGCTGGCTCTGTTCCTGGCCTGCCTTGTGCTGCTGCTGCGTCATCGTGGCGACCTGCGCCAATGACTCCCTGCCAGTAATACTTGACTCTTCCCGCGCTGCGGCTTAGGTCAGCGCCAATTCCCCGGAGGCACCAGGCTTCCGGTCCCTTGGCCATGGCCGGGATCGCCATCCGTCAGCGCGTTGCGCCCACGGGTGCTTTACCGCTTTGGCCGCCAGAGTCTTTAACGCGCGATGGAGCGTATGATGTTCGAGAGCCTTTCCGAACGCCTTGGCAGCGTCTTTGACCGCCTGACCAAGCAGGGGGCCTTGTCCGAAGCCGATGTCGAAGCCGCGCTGCGCGAAGTGCGCACGGCTTTGCTGGAGGCCGACGTTTCGCTTCCCGTGGCGCGCGACTTCATCAAGAAGGTGACGGCGCGGGCGACGGGTCAGGCCGTGACCAAGTCGGTCACGCCGGGCCAGCAGGTCGTCAAGATCGTCCATGACGAGCTGATCGCGGTCCTGGCCGGTGAGGGCGCGCCCGAGGCTTTGAAGATCGACAACCCGCCCTCGACCATCCTGATGGTGGGTTTGCAGGGGTCGGGCAAAACGACCACGACGGCGAAACTCGCCAAGCGGTTGAAGGAAAAGAACAACAAGCGCGTTCTGCTGGCGTCTTTGGACACCAACCGTCCCGCCGCGATGGAGCAGCTGGCGATCCTGGCCGGGCAAGTGGGCGTCGACAGCCTGCCCATCGTCAAGGGCGAAACCGCGGTGCAGATCGCGCGCCGGGCCAAGCAGCAGGCCTCTTTCGGCGGCTATGACGTGCTGTTCCTCGACACCGCCGGCCGTCTGCACATCGACGAAGTCCTGATGGACGAGGTTCAGGCCGTCCGCGACATCGCCGACCCGCGCGAGACGCTTTTGGTTGTCGATGGTCTGACCGGCCAAGACGCGGTCAATGTCGCGGCCGAGTTCAACGGCAAGGTTGGCATCTCGGGTGTTGTCCTGACGCGGATGGACGGCGACGGGCGCGGCGGCGCGGCGCTCTCGATGCGGGCCGTGACCGGCAAGCCGATCCGCTTTGTCGGTCTTGGCGAAAAGATGGACGCGCTGGAGGTCTTTGACGCCGAACGTGTCGCGGGCCGAATCCTTGGCATGGGCGACATCGTGGCCCTGGTCGAACGCGCCCGCGAGACCTTTGAGGCCGAACAGGCCGAACGCATGGCCAAGCGCTTCCAGAAGGGTCTGTTCAACATGAACGACCTGCGGATGCAGCTGGAACAGATGCTGAAAATGGGCGGGATGCAGTCGATCATGGGGATGTTGCCCGGCATGGGCGGCATGGCCAAGGCGGCGGAAAAGGCCGGTTTCGACGACCGTATGCTGAAGCGTCAGATCGCGTTGATCCAGTCGATGACCAAAAAGGAACGGGCGAACCCCGACCTGTTGCAGGCCTCGCGCAAGCGCCGGATCGCCTCGGGGGCAGGGGTCGAGGTGCAAGAGCTGAACCGTCTTTTGAAACAGCATCAGCAGATGGCTGACATGATGAAAAAGATGGGCAAGGGCGGCATGATGAAGCAGGCCATTGCCCAGATGATGGGCGCGAAAAATTCCGGGGGTGGGGCCGGGATGCCCGACCTGAAGAACATGGACCCCAAGCAGCTGGAAGAGGCTGCCAAGGCGATGAAATCCGGTATGGGCGGGATGCCGCGCCTTCCGGGGCTGGGTGGCGGCATGGGCCTGCCCTCGGGCCTGTCGGGGATGTTCAAAAAGAAATGACCGCGCCCGTTCTTCATACGGCGCGTCTGACGCTTCGTCCTCCGGTGATGGAGGACTTCCCGACCTATGCCGCCTTTCTGGCGGGTGGGCGGTCGGGTGGCGTCGGCGGGCCTTTGGACACCAAGGGCGCCTGGGCCTATTTCACCTCCGATGTTGCGCTTTGGCCTTTGCAGGGTTTTGGCGCGCTGATGATGGAAAAGGACGGCCAGCTTGTCGGGTCGATCAGCCTGAACGGCGGTCCGCTGTTCCCCGAGACCGAGATCGGCTGGATGGTCTATGACGGCCATCAGGGTCAGGGCTATGCGCCCGAGGCTGCCTCCGTCGTGCGCGACTGGGCCTTGGGTCCGCGCGGGCTTGCGACACTGGTCAGCTATGTTGGCCGCGACAACGCCCCCTCGCGGCGGGTGGCCGAAAAGCTGGGCGCCGCAATCGACCCTCAGGCCGTCTCCATGGGCTCCGAAACGCTTGTCTACCGCCACAGGAGGCCTGCATGAGCGACACCCAACGTGCGGCAGAGATCCTGCGCGAGCACCGCGCCTCGATCGACCGGCTGGATGCGATCCTGGTCTATACCCTGGCCGAACGCTTCAAGCACACGCAATCGGTCGGCAAGCTCAAGGCCGAACACGCCCTGCCGCCGTCTGATCCCACGCGGGAATCCCGCCAGATCGAAAGGCTGGAGGCTTTGGCCCGTGATGCCGACCTCGACCCCGAATTCGCCAAGAAATTCCTGAACTTCATCATCTCGGAAGTGATCCGCCACCACGAGAAGTTGCAGAAGTAGGGCGCGCAATCGCCTCCGCCAAAGGTGCGTGACATCACGCACCCTACCGAAGACGGGGGCAAGAAGGCCCCCAGAAGACCCCCGGCGCGCAAGCGCCACACTGAACCCCCGGCGCGCAAGCGCCACACTGAACCCCCGGCGCGCAAGCGCCACACTGAACCCGGTGCGGAAGCGCCAAGCAACCGGCCTTCGCGCCAAGACCAACAACCAAGGAGACTATCCCATGTCCATGAAAATCCGCCTCGCCCGTGGTGGCTCCAAGAAGCGCCCGCACTATTCGATCGTCGCCACCGACTCGCGCATGCCGCGCGACGGCCGCTTCATCGAAAAGCTGGGCATCTATGACCCGATGCTGGCCAAGGACAACGAAAACCGCGTGAAGATGGACCTGGACAAGGTCAAGGCCTGGCTCGCCAAGGGCGCCCAGCCGACCGACCGCGTCGCCCGCTTCCTGGAAGCCGCTGGCGTGCTGGCCAAGACCGTCCGCAACAACCCCAAGGCAGCCGTCCCCGGCAAGGCCATGACCGAGCGCGCCAAGAAGAAGGCCGCTGCTGCCGCCGCTCCCGAAGCTGCCGAATAAGCCCCGGGCCGCTTTGGCGGTCTGACTGGACAAAACCTTCCGCGGGCGGCACCTTGCCGCCCGTGCGTGTTTCCAAGAGGCCCAAATGCCCGATCCCTCTGATCTTATCTGCGTTGGCGTCCTGTCGGGCGCTTTCGGTGTCCAGGGCGAAGTCCGGCTGAAAAGCTTTTGCGCCATGCCCGAGGATATCGCGGCCTATGGCCCGCTTTACACCGCCGATGGCAGCCGTCAGTTCCAGATCAAGCTGACCCGCGACGTGGCGGGCGGCATGTCGGCCCGCGTCAAGGGGATCGAGACCCGCGAAGAGGCCGAGGCCATGAAGGGCACCGAACTTTACGCCGAGAAATCCCGTCTGCCGCGTCTGCCCGACGATGAATTCTACCACGCCGACCTGATCGGCCTCGAGGTCCGCGACACGCAAGGCGCGCTGCTGGGGACGGTGCGCGCGGTGCATAATCACGGCGCGGGCGATATCCTGGAGGTCGCGGGGCCCAAGGCGCTGCTTCTGCCCTTTACCATGGCCGTGGTGCCGACGGTCGATCTGACCGCGGGTCGCATCGTGGCCGACCCGCCGGATGTGGCAGAGTAGGCTTCGGCCAAATCGGGCGGCCAGGGTGCTCTGACCGCCCCGCCTGACACCTGTAAGGGCACACACCGCCGCAGCGTTTCGGCCAGGGCAGCGCACCACAGCCGCCGCCCCCCGTCAAGGCCCTCCCCCCTGCATGCCCGGCGCAACCCCCGGAAGAGGCAGCGCCACAGCTGCAAGCCTTGGCTGCATTTCCCGACCGAAAGGTCAATAATTTCGCCCCCCGCACGCCGAGGCACTGGACGGAGCCCCCGCCTTGGGTGAGAAGTTAACCTCTTTCAACACCCGAGGTTTCCGATGACGACCCGCCTGCGCCTCCTGCAGGGCGCAACCGCGCTGCTGTATATGGGCCCGCTTTTGGCGGGGCTGTCGGGGCATGGCTGGGCCATGGTCCTGCCCTTTGTCGCGATCTTTACCCTGTGGAGCGTCATCCTGCGCCCGCATCTGTGGCCCACGCCGGACCAGGTCCGCCGCCCCGAGGCCCTGGTGGCGCTGGCGTCCCTCTTGGCCACCCAGGCGCTGCTGGTCGTGATCTGCTTCGCCTTGGGGCGCGGTTTTGGCGGGGTCATGGGGATGCGGGTGGCGCTGCCCTTCTGGTTCCCGGCGGCGCTGTCCTTTCTGTCGGTGCCGCTGTCGCGCCTGACCTGGCCCAAGCCCAGCCAGGACTTCGACCCGCTGGCCCATCGCCTGGGGACGGCCGCGCCCGAGGGTCCCGGGCCCCTGATGACCGCCCTGACGCGCCTGCCCGACACCGCCTCCGAACTGCAGCTGCAAGCGCATCTGATGGCCTCACGCGCCGATCCCCAGGACCTGCGCGAGGCCCTGGCCGCGGCCCCGGGGCCGGTCTTTGCCCGGGCGCGCGTGATCCAGGCCACCGATCCCGAGATGGCGGCCTTTTTTGCCGGCTCCCGCTATGCCGCCAGCCTCTTCCCCCCCGCGCCCGAGGACCTGAGCCTTTATGCCACCCGCGCGCTGCGGGTGCTGGAGGATGACCCGACCCTGGCCGCCGATTTCCCGCCCCCCGCTGCGTTGCGCGCGGCGATGGCCCAGGACCCCGCCGCCGCCCTGGCCCTGGGGCGCCTTGCTGGCCTGATCGAGGGCATCTTGCAGCCCGCCTGAAGGGGAATTGGCGACCGAAGGGGATCTGGCCGCCGCCACGGGGAGCTTCCTGGACCATCACCGATCTTCGCGTGCCCGCAGGCGCAGTTTACCCCGCACCCGCCGCGATTTCAACCGCGGCAGGGCGCCCCCTTTCATACTGATCCAAATATCTCCGGGGGTGCGGGGGCTGGCCCCCGCTCGCTTGCCAAGTCGCGCCGCGCTGGACAAAAGCCCCCCCCTCGGCCATTCAGGCGCAAAGGAGAACCGCATGCGCAAGGTCCTGATCACCGGCACGGCCGGTTTCATTGGCTTCCACCTAGCCAAGCTGCTGTTGGACCACGGCTTTCGGGTCCAGGGCTATGACGGCATGTCGGATTACTACGACGTGCGGCTGAAACAGCGCCGCCATCAGATCCTGTTGCAAAACCCCGGCTTCACCACCATCGAGGCCCAGCTAGAGGACCGCGAGACGCTGGACCGCGGTGCCGATGCCTTTGCCCCCGATGTGATCGTCCACCTCGCCGCCCAGGCCGGGGTTCGCTACTCCTTGGAGAACCCCCGCGCCTATATCGACGCCAATGTGGTGGGCAGCTTCAACGTGATGGAAGTCGCGCGGCGTCACAAGGTCGCGCATCTTCTGATGGCCTCGACCTCTTCGGCCTATGGCGCGAATGAGGTGATGCCCTTCACCGAGACCGACCGTGCCGATCATCAGCTGACGATCTATGCGGCGACCAAGAAGGCGACCGAAAGCATGGGCCATGCCTATGCCCATCTGTGGGGCATCCCCACGACGATGTTCCGGTTTTTCACCGTCTATGGCCCCTGGGGCCGCCCCGACATGGCATTGTATAAATTCGTCCAAGCCATCCTGAAGGGCGAGGCTCTGGACATCTATAACCACGGTGAGATGTATCGCGACTTCACCTATGTCACCGACCTGGTCGAGGCCATCCGCCTGTTGATCGACACCCCCCCGGTGCTGGGCCAGGCGGTGGAGGGCGACAGCCTGTCCCCCGCAGCGCCTTGGCGGGTGGTCAATATCGGGAACTCTGACAAGGTCAAACTGCTGGATTTCGTCGAGGCGATCGAGGCCGCCACCGGGCGCAAGGCCATCCGCAATTACATGCCGATGCAAAAGGGCGATGTGCCCGCGACCTGGGCCAATGCAGACCTTCTGCGCCGCCTGACCGGCTATGCGCCGAAGACCGATGTGCGGGAGGGCGTGCAGGCCTTTGTGGACTGGTATCGCGATTATTACGGGGTGTGAGAGCGGAGCCCGGGCAGCGCGGGCGGCGCTCCCACCCACCCACCCCGCGCCACCCGCGCTGCCCTCGCGGAGAGGGCAGCAGCAGGCGGAGAGGGCTCACTCGCCGTAGGGCACCCAGATCGTCTTGACCTCGGTCGCCTGGGCCAGAAAGGCGCGGGCGTCGGCTTGGGTCCAATCGCGGGCGCGGCCATGGTTGACCCAGGTGCGCTTCAGGTTCCCCGCCGCCTCTTTCTCGATCAGCGTGGACAAAGGCTGGCTGGAGAAGCTCCAGACCGCATCCACATCCAGATGCCCGGCCAAAGGCTTGGCCAATTCCGCAGCGCTGCCGGTGACGATATTGACCACGCCGGCGGGCAGGTCAGAGGTCTCCAGCACCTGATAGAAATCGGTGGCCGTCAGGGGGGCCAGTTCCGAGGGCACCAGGACCATCGTGTTGCCCATGGCGATCCCTGCGCCCATCACCGAGACGAGGCCCAGCAAAGGCGCCTCGTCCGGGCAAAGACAGCCTATCACGCCCACAGGCTCATGGACCGCTACGGCCAGGCCACGCATCGGCACCGGTTTCACCGCGCCTTCGTATTTGTCGGCCCAGGCGGCAAAAGTGAACAGCCGGTCCACGGCGGCGGCCACTTCCTCCGCCCCGGATTTGCCAGTCTGATCCTTGATCCGTTTGGCGAATTCATCAGCCCGGGCCGAAAGGTTTTCCGCGATGTAATACAGGATCTGCGCCCGGTTGTGCCCGGTCGTCCGCCCCCAGCCTTTCGCGGCATGGGCGGCCTCGACCGCGTTGCGGATGTCCTTGCGCGAGCCCAGGCCCACATGGCCCAAAAGCTTGCCCTTGGCCACGACGGCGCGCGAATAGCCGCCATCGGGGCGCGCCTGCTTGCCGCCGATGAACAGTTTGGCGGTGCGGTCCATGTCGGGGACCTGCTCGATGGCGGCATCGGTCAGCGCCACCGGCGCCAGGGCCTTGGTCTTGGCCGAGGGTTTCAGATAGGCCGCAAGCCCCTCCCAACCGCCTTCGCGGCCAAAGCCGCTTTCGCGGATGCCGCCAAAACCCGCCGCCGCGTCGAAAAGGTTGGTCGCATTGACCCAGACGACCCCGGCTTTGATCTTGGGCGCAAGGTCCAGCGCCAGGTTCACATTCTCGGTCCAGATGCTGGCTGCCAGGCCGTAACGCGTGTTGTTGGCGATCTCGACCGCCTCGGACGGCGTGCGGAAGGTGGTCGAGACCAGAACGGGGCCGAAGATTTCCTCCTGCATCAGGGTATCGGCCGCCTGCAGGCCGCTGATCAGCGTCGGCGGATAGAAGCAGCCCTCGGGCAGCGGGCAGGCGGCGCGGTAGATCTCGCCGGAGGGGTTGGCATCGACCAGGGCCGTGATGGCGGCCAACTGCACCGGATCGACGATGGCGCCGACGTCGATGGATTTGTCCAAAGGGTCGCCGATGCGCAGGGCATCCATCCGGCGTTTCAGCTTGGTCAGGAAGCGGTCCGCGACGCCCTCTTGCACCAGAAGCCTGCTTCCCGCACAGCAAACCTGGCCGCCGTTGAACCAGATCGCATCCACCAGCCCCTCGACCGCCGAGTCCAGATCGGCGTCGTCAAAGACGATATAGGGCGACTTGCCGCCCAGCTCCAGGGTCAGGGCCTTGCCGGTGCCTGCCGTGGCCTGACGGATCTTGCGCCCGACCGAGGTCGAGCCGGTGAAGGCCACCTTGTCGACGTCGGCCGCGACAAGCGCCGCGCCGGTCTCGCCATCGCCTGTGATGATGTTGAGCACGCCCTTGGGCAGGCCGGCCTCTTTCGAGATTTCCGCAAACAGAAGCGCAGTCAGCGGCGTATATTCGGCGGGCTTCAGCACCACCGTGTTGCCTGCGGCGAGGGCGGGGGCGACCTTCCAGGCCAGCATCAGAAGCGGGAAGTTCCAGGGGATCACGGCAGCGCAGACCCCTTGCGGCTCATGCCCCGGGATTTCGCTGTCCAGCAGCTGGGCAAGCCCCGCGTGGTAATAGAAATGCCGGGCGACCAGGGGGATGTCGATGTCGCGAGATTCCCGGATCGGCTTGCCGTTGTCCATGGTTTCCAGGACCGCAAACAGCCGCGCATGTTTCTGCACCAGCCGGGCCAGGGCATAAAGCACCCGCGCCCGCGCAGCCCCGCCGATCCGCGCCCATTTCGACTGCGCCTTGCGCGCGGCCGCCACGGCCAGCGCCACATCGTCAGAGGTGCCCTGCGTCACCTCGGCCAAGATATCCCCGGTGGCCGGGTTCCGCGTGGCAAAAGTCGCCCCGGGCGCTGTGAAGGCGCCGTCGATCCAATGGCCAAAGCGCTGATGCCGGGAAAGCCAGGCCTTGGCCTCGGAATTGCCCTCGGGCGCTGTGCCATAGTCCATGCTGTCAAAAATCTCGCGGATCGTGGGTTTGGTCATGGCGTGTCTCCCGAGGGATCGAAGGGGAACGCGGGGGGCAGAGGTGCGCCTCCGGCGGGGATATTTATGAAAAGATGAAAGGGAGGCGCATTCTTTCGTTTCATCTTTTCCCAAATATCCCGGGGTGAGGCCGAAGGCCGAGGGGCAGCGCCCCTCTCTTAGCCCATCGCATGGCGGTTGCTGGCCGAATAATGGCCGGTCAGGTGGTGTTCCAACTGGCGCTCGATATCGCCCAGAAGCGAGGAGGCGCCGAAACGGAAGAGGTCGGGTTGCAGCCAAGGATGGCCCATTTCCTCTTTCATCAAGGCCATATAGGTGAGGGCGTCTTTCGCCTTGGCGATGCCGCCCGCCGGTTTGTAGCCCACTTTGATCCCCGTGCGGTCCTGATAGTCGCGGATCGCGCGGATCATGGTCAGGGTGACGGGCAGCGTCGCGTTGACGCCCTCTTTGCCGGTCGAGGTCTTGATGAAATCGGCGCCCGCCATCATGCAGATGAGGGAGGCGCGGGCGACGTTGCGCAGCGTGCCAAGTTCGCCGGTGGCCAGGATCGCCTTGACATGGGCATCGCCACAGGCCGCGCGCATCTCGCGCATTTCGTCAAACAGCGCCTGCCAATTGCCGGTCAGGACATGGCGACGCGAGATCACGATGTCAATCTCCGCAGCCCCCGCCCGGACGCTTTCGCCGATTTCCGCCATCCGCAGATGCAGGGGCGAGAGGCCCGCCGGAAAGCCCGTGGACACCGCGGCCACCGGGATGCCAGAGCCCTCCAGCGCCTGAACGGCTGTTTCCACCATGTCGTGATAGACGCAGACCGCGCCGACCTTCAGGCCCGGCAGGCCCAGGGCCTGCAGCATCTCCGCCCGCACCGGCTGGCGGGCCTTGGCGCAAAGTCTGCGGACGCGGCCGGCGGTGTCGTCGCCCGACAGCGTCGTCAGGTCGATCAGGCTGATGGCCTTGAGAAGCCAGGCGGCCTGGAAATCCTTTTTCACCGAGCGGCGCGCGCCGATGGTCGCGGCCCGGCGCTCGATCGCCGAGGTATTGGCCTGCACCCCCGCCACCCAGTCCAGATCCAGCGCCATGCCGGGGTTGCGGGCATGGGTCACCTGGGGCAAGTGATGGGCTGTGATCTCTGATATGGCTTCCATGCCCTGCCTCCCTTTGGCTGGCCAGAGGTTTGCACGGGCGGGCCAAGGCTGGCAAGGTGGGACCTAGGCCTTTCGGTGAAAATCTGACTGTTTGGTCAGAAAGTCGCTCTGGTGGGAATGTTAACGATCACATATGGTCTGATCCGGTGATTCCGGCTGATTTGGGGGGGATATGTCGTTCTTTGAAAGCTATGACCCGCGGTTCGACCGCTTTGTCATGTTCAATGCGCCGGTGAAAAAGCTGGCGACCGGGTTTGACTGGGTCGAAGGGCCGGTCTGGTTCGGCGATGCGGGGTGTCTGCTGTTCAGCGATATCCCGAACAACCGCATCCTGCGCTATACGCCGGGGCAGGGGATTTCGACTTACCGCGCGCCGTCGAACTTCTCGAACGGGCACACGCGCGACCGGCTGGGGCGGTTGGTGTCTTGTGAGCATGGCACGCGGGCGGTGACGCGGACCGAGCATGACGGGCGGATCACGGTCTTGGCCGACAGCTATCAGGGGCGACGGCTGAATTCGCCGAATGACGTGGTGGTCAGCGCGGATGGCGCGGTCTGGTTCACCGATCCGCATTACGGGATCGGTTCGAACTACGAGGGCTATCAGGCGGAACAGGAATTGCCCTGCCATGTCTATCGCATCGACCCTTCGGGGGTGCTGGAGGCGGTGATCACCGACATGAACTGCCCCAACGGACTGTGTTTTTCCCCCGATGAGAGCCTGCTTTACGTGGCCGATACCGGGCGGATCGGGATGGGCGATCCGACCCATATCCGGGTGTTTGACATGGTTGCGGGGCGGCCCTTGGGGGGGCGCGTCTTCCATGCGATCCAGCCCGGGGCGGCGGATGGGATCAGGGCGGATGCGGACGGAAACATCTGGTCCTCGGCTGGGGACGGGGTGCATTGCGTGGCGCCCGACGGGACGCTTCTGGGACGCATCATCGTGCCGGAAATCGTTTCAAATCTGTGCTTTGGCGGGCGGGAAAAGCATGTGCTTTACATCACCGCCACCACGAGTCTTTATGCGTTAGCGCTAAACAGAAAGGGAGTGCAGCACCCATGACCGCACAAATCGGTTTGATCGGGCTCGGCACCATGGGGGCCATGCTGGCCCTGAATATCGCGGAAAAGGGCTTTCCCATCGCGGTCTGGAACCGCACGACCCAGGTGACGCGGGACTTCGCGGCGGGGGCCGGAGAGCTGGCCTCGCGCATTGTTCCGACCGAAACGCTGGAAGAGCTGGTGGCGGCGATTGCCAAGCCGCGGGCGATCATCCTGATGGTGCCGGCGGGCGCTGCGGTGGATCAGCAGATCGAGGCGTTGAGGCCGCTGTTGGACGCCGATGACCTGATCATTGACGCGGGCAATGCCAATTTCCACGACACGGACCGGCGGGCGGCTGCGGCCTCGGGTTATCGGTTCCTGGGCATGGGCGTCTCGGGCGGCGAAGAGGGCGCGCGGCATGGGCCGTCGATCATGGGCGGCGGAGATGCGGGCGATTGGGCGCGTGTGGCGCCGGTGCTGGAGGCGATTTCGGCCAAGTATCAGGGCACGCCTTGCGCGACCCATATGGGGCCGGGCGGCGCGGGGCATTTCGTCAAGGCGGTGCATAACGGCATCGAATATGCCGATATGCAGATGATCGCCGAGATTTATGGCGTGATGCGCGACGGGCTTGGCCTGAAGGCCTCGGAGGTCGGGGATGTGTTCCAGGCCTGGAACGAGGGGCCCTTGCAAAGCTATCTGGTCGAGATTTCGGCGGCGGTGGCCAAGGCGGTTGATGGCGACAAGCCGATGCTGGACGTGATCCTGGACCGTGCGGGCCAAAAGGGCACCGGGCGCTGGACGGTGATCGAGGCGCAGAACCTGTCGGCGCCCATTCCGGTGATCGAAGCGGCGGTGATGGCGCGCAATGTCTCGGCCCGGTTGGACGAGCGGCTTTTGGGTCAGGCAGAGTTCGGCGCGGCGCCGGTCGCCTTGCCCCCGGGGGCGGTGAGCGTCGCACAGCTGGAGCAGGCGATGATTGCCGGGAAAATCCTGTGCTATGCGCAGGGCTTTGACCTGATCGTGGCGGCAGGGCGTGAGTTCGGCTGGGCCTTGCCCTTGCCCGCGATTGCCCGGGTCTGGCGCGAGGGCTGTATCATTCGTTCGACCATGCTGAACGACATGGCGGTGGCGCTGGAAGAGCATCCGGACCGCAACCTGATGCTGGCGCCGTTCTTTGCAAGCCATCTGAAGGCCTCGGTCCCCGGGCTTCGGGCCGTTGTGGCTGCGGGCGTGGCGCATGGGCTGGCGATGCCGGCGCTGTCGCAGGGGCTGGCGTGGTTTGACATGATGCGGACGGGGCGGTCGACGGCCAACATGATCCAGGGGCAGCGCGACTTCTTTGGCGCCCATGGGTTTGAGCGGCTGGATCAGTCCGGGACCGGGCTGCATGGGCCCTGGGGTGGGCATATGGCCTGATGGCCCCCGGCGCGCTGTCGCGCTTGGGTCCATCGGGCGGAAGCGGGGGGCTGCGCGCCCCCCGCACCCCCGCGCCAAAGGGGCCCACGGGCCCCTTTGGAAACCCCGTGAATATTTGAGCCAGTGCGAAATCAGAGCCTTGCCGCAACATCCAGCATGCGGTTGGAAAAGCCCCATTCGTTGTCATACCAGCCGAAGACGCGCAGCATGCCGCCCTTGGTCAGGCGGGTTTCGGGCAGGGCCATCACGATGCTTTCCGGCCTGGCGCGCAGGTCCGACGAGACCAACGGGCGGTCGGTGGCGCCGATGACGCCTTGGGCCGTCTGGAAGGCGGCGTTGACCTGCGCGACCGTCGTCGGGCGCTCCAGCATCAGGGACAGATCCACGGCGGAGACGGAAGCGGTCGGCACGCGGACGGCAGAGCCTTCGATGCGACCGGCGATCTCGGGAAGGACCATGTCCAGCAGGCGCTGGGCGGAGGTCGTGGTGGGCACCATCGAGAGCGCCGCCGCGCGCGAGCGGGCGTAGTCGGCGGCGGGGGCGTCGGTCGTGGGCTGCGACCCGGTATAGCAATGGATCGTGGTCATCGACCCGGTGACGATGCCCCAATTGGCGTGGATCAGTTTCGCCAAGGGCGCCAGCGCATTGGTGGTGCAAGACGCGTTGGAGATCAGGCGCTGATCCGCGATCCGGTGGTCGTTGGCGCCAAGGACCACGGTCAGTTCGGCCGCCTTGGAAGGGCCCGAGATCAAGACCCGCCGGGCGCCGGCCTGCAGGCCAAGGCTTGCGACCTCGACGGCATCGGCGCGACCGGTGCATTCCATCACCAGGTCGATCCGGCTCAGGTCCAGGGTGGAAATGTCCGGCGTGCGGTAAAGCGGGATCTTGTGGCCATTCACCGCAAGCGTGGTGCCTTCAAGGCTGACTGTCCCGCGCCAGGGACCGAAGACACTGTCATATTCAAAGAGATAGGCCGCCATCGCCGCATCGGTGATGTCATTGATCCCGGCGATGGTCAGGCCCGGCCAACCTGCGGGATCAGAGGCCCAGGCGCGCAGGATCGACCTGCCGATGCGGCCGAAACCGTTGAGGAAAATCTGCATGACGGGCCCTCCTGCCGCTTTTGATCATATTGTCGCAGGCCTGGCAACCGGCTTGACTCGCAGGCGCGGCCACGGCAGTCCGAAGCAAAGGGAGGCTTGCATGGAATTTTCAAGGACGGTGAAGATTGCGCCCTCGATCCTGTCGGCGGATTTCGCGAATTTCGGCGCGGAGTGCCGGGCGATCGAGGATCAGGGCGCGGATTGGGTCCATGTCGATGTGATGGACGGGCATTTCGTGCCGAACCTGACCTTTGGTCCGGCGATGTGCGCGGCTTTGCGGCCCCATATCCGCGGGGTGATGGATGTGCATCTGATGATTTCTCCGGTGGATGCCTATCTTGAGGCCTATGCCAAGGCCGGGGCCGATGTGATCAGCGCGCATTTGGAGAGCGGGCCGCATGTCCATCGGACCTTGCAGGCGATCCGCGGGCTTGGGTGCAAGGCGGGGTTGGCGATCAACCCGGGGACGGGGATCGAGGCGGTGCCCTATCTGCTGGATATGGTTGATGTGATCTGCGTGATGACGGTGAACCCCGGCTTTGGCGGGCAAAAGCTGATCGAAAGCGCCTATGACAAGATCCGCGCCTTGCGGGCGATGATTGGCGACAGGCCGGTGCATATCGAGATTGACGGCGGGGTGACTGTCGAAAACGCGGGCGCCCTGGTGGCGGCGGGGGCGGATGTGCTGGTCGCGGGCTCTACCGTGTTCAAGGGGGGATCGGTGGATCGCCCGCAGGTTTACGGCGCCAATATCGCGGCTTTGCGGGCGGCGGCGGAAGGCTGAGGGGGCTGGCGCCCCGGGTCAAGCCCGGGGCGGCGGGGCTCTCAGAGGAGCCGAAGCGCCTGTTCTGTCGCGCTTAGGAACTGGTCGGCCTGGGCCTCGGTCAGAATCAGCGGCGGGCGGATTTTCAGCACGTGACCCCTTGGCCCCGTGGCAGAGATCAGCACCCGCGCCTCACGCAACAGATTGACCAAGCGGGCGGCTTTGGTCGCCGAGGGGTGGCCGTCCTGCAGAATATCCACGCCGAGGAAAAGGCCGGATTGGCGGGTCTGGCCAAGCGCCTCATGGGTCAGGCTGCGCAGGCCTTGGGCCATGATGGCGCCGATCCTGGTGGCATTGGTCAGCAGGTCTTCGGCCTCGATCACCTCGATCACCGCCATGGCTGTGGCGCAGGCCACCGCATTGCCGCCGAAGGTGTTGAAATAGCGCGCCTTTGCGCCGAAGGGGGCCAGGACCTCGGGCCGGGCGACCAGGCCTGCGACGGGATAGCCATTGCCCATGGGTTTGCCCATCGTGACGATGTCGGGAGTGATGGCATGGGTCTGAAAGCCCCACCAATGGGCGCCGGTGCGGCCAAAGCCGGGTTGGACCTCGTCGGCAATGAACAGCGCGCCCGCGGCATGGGTGGCCTGGACCGCCGGGCCAAGGAAGGCCCCCGGGATCACGCCATCCGAGGAAAAGATCGTGTCGACCAGAAGGGCTGCGGGTTTGATCCCGTGGCGTTGCAGGTCGGCGAAGGCGGCGGTGACGTCGGCGGCAAAGCTGGCCGCGTCGCGGGGCGCGGGGACCAGCCGGACATGGGGGCCAAGGTCGACGCCGCGGCCAAGGCTAGGCGAGGCGCCGGCCATCAGATGCGTGACGCCGTGATAGGCGTTTTCCGTCACCACGATGCCGGTGCCTTGGGTCGCTGCGAAACAGATGCGCAGGGCCAGGTCATTGGCCTCGGAGCCGGTGCAGGTGAACATGACCTGCGACAGATCGGGCGGGAAATGCGACAGCAGTTTTTCGGCGCAGTCCAGGACGGTGTCGTTCAGGTAGCGCGTGTGGCTGGCATAGGTCTCGGCCTGCTTGGCGGTCGCGGCAAGGACATGGGGATGGGCGTGACCAAGGCTGGCCACGTTGTTGTAGCAATCCAGATAGACCGCGCCCTGGGCGTCATACAGCCAGGCGCCCTTAGCCCGGACGAAATGCACCGGGGTTTCGTAGAAAAGGCGGTAGGCCGGGCCAAGCAGG
The DNA here is from genome assembly GCF_025950525.1 of Stagnihabitans lacustris. Classification (GTDB taxonomy): domain Bacteria; phylum Pseudomonadota; class Alphaproteobacteria; order Rhodobacterales; family Rhodobacteraceae; genus Stagnihabitans. The sequence continues at coordinate 90,807 of NZ_JAPDGS010000001.1, forward strand.
CGCGTGCGGCGGTCGATCAGGGCCTGAGCCTCGGGCGGCAGCGGGGTGCCGGGGCGATAGGCGTTCACCATGGTCTCGTCAGGGTTCATCACAGGCTCCAGTCGAGATCGGTGAGCGCCCGGAGCCCTGCCGCGGCGGAGGGCGTGTTGCGCAGGATATAGGCGGCGTTTTCGGGGTAACGGGCGGCGCGGGTATGGGCGATGGCCAACGTCGTCAGCATCCGCGTCCGGGTCAGCAGCGACAGAAGCGCCAGTTCCGCAGGCGTCAGCGGCAGGGTCGCGTGATAGGCGCTGGCAAAGGCGGTCAGGCTTTGACCCGGGCGGGCGGGGTCGATCTGATACGAGGCCGTCACCGCCATGTCGCAGACCCGCGCGGTCCGCAGCATGTCGCCGAAATCGAGGATTCCGGTGATCTGGTCGGGGTCCTTGGGGCTGACCAGCAGGTTGTGCGGGTTCAGGTCGTTGTGGACCACTTGCCAGGGCAGGTCGGGCAGGATCGGCAGGGCCCGGGTCTGAAACGCGTCAAGGGTCGCATCGCACAGGCCGCGGAGGTCGGCGGGAATATTGGGCAAAAGCGGCGCCAGGCGGGCGGCGTGGCGGATGTCCCATTGCAGGTCCTGCGCCTCGCCCGGGTGGCGAAAGGCGGCCAGCGCCCGGGTCAGGTTGGCGTTCAGCCGTCCCATGGCGGCGCGTTGGGCGTCGGAATGGGCGGCGGCGTGCAGCGGAGCGCCCTCCAGATAGGTCAGCAGCCGCAAGAGGCCATGTTCGGTTTTCACCATATGCCCGCCATCCAGGGCCGGAATGACCGCCGGAACCGCCAGGCCAGAGTTCGAAAGATGCAAGAGCGCCTGGGTCTGGAAATCGGTGACGGCCAGGGGCTCTGCCGGGTTGGCAAGTTTCAGGACATGGCGGGGGGCGCTTTCCACCCGGAAGTTCAGGTCGCGTTCCGAGGTCAGCGGCGTCAGCGGCGCCGTGATGCCCCAGTGGCGGGCCAGCAGGGCCTGGGCCTGCGATGCGGGCAGGATCGGCGGCGGGGTGGTAAGGTTGGAACCAAGCGGCATGGGGCGATTGGGGGGGAAGGCGGCTGCGGTGTCAATGGGGGGCGTTGGGGGGGGGGCGTTGGGGGGGCATGTGAACAGGCACCCTGCGGGCCCTTGGGTCATGCGGCGTAACCCGGGTCAGTCCATATCCAGCCACAGGGGGAGGTGATCCGAGGCGATGTCGGGCGCGGTCCAGGTGCGGCGCAGGCGGGGGGCAAGCTCTGCGCTGGCAAAGATATGGTCCAGCTGGCGGAGGCGCGTTTGCCCGGCGATGACCTTTTCATGGGTGTGCAGACGCGCGCCCAGATGGGCCACGGCATCGACCATCTGACCGGCATAAAGCGCGCCGGGGTGATAGGGGGTGTCCCCCGTGATGGCGAGGTATTCGGGCGACCCCGGCTCCATGTTGAAATCGCCCAGCCAGAGTTGCGCCATGGGGCAAGGCGGCTCGGGCTGGCTTTCGGTCCAGTTGCGGGCGGGCTCGTCGTCTTGGCCGCTCCAGGGGCCGGAGGTCTGGGCGGCCAGGGTCTTGAGCGCGGCGATCTGGGTCAGGCGTTCGGCGCGGCCAACATGGGCGAGGTGCAGGTTGAACAGGCGCAAAGGCCCATTGGGTGTGGCGATCACGGCCTCGATCGCGCAGGTCTGGGTGTTGATCGGCGTGATCATGCGGTCAAGCGGCAGGGGATGCGTGCGGCTCCACAGGATCGGCCAGCGCGACAGGACCAGCGGGCCGAACTGGCGGCGGCGGAGGGGATCATCGGCCGTGGCGGCGTCCATGTCGAAAGCCGCACCATAGACGGCAAAGCGCCCGGTGGCGCGGGCCAAAAGCGCGGGTTGGTCGTCATGGCCCGTGCGCGACCAGTGGCGGTCGACCTCCTGCAGGGCGGCAATATCCGCCTGCCCCACGATTTTCGCAACGCGGGCAAGGTCATAGGCATTGTCTTGGCCGAAACCATATTGGATGTTGTAGCTGAGAAGGCGCATTTTGGCTCCACTTGCCCGGGGCAGTCTGCCGCCCCCTCAGGTTATTTGTGAAAAGAGGACGGGGGAAGTGGGTGTGAACCGGATCGACGCGATGCGGCCGGATGGGCCGGGGTTCGGGGCGCTGGCCGTGGGGGTCAGGACGCTAACGATGGTGCATCCCGCGCGGCGGGATGTGCTGCGGGGCGGGGTCAGGGACCGGCTGTTGCGGGTGGAACACTGGTATCCCGCGGTTGCTGGCGGCGGGGCAGAGTATCGGACCCTGTTGCGCGACGGGCGGCGCGAAGTGGTCTTGCACGGGCGCGCCGGGCGGGGGGCGGAAGCCTTGGGCGGGGACTATCCGCTGGTCATCCTGAGCCATGGCTTTCCGGGCAACCGCATCCTGCTAGGCCATTTCGGGGAGTTTCTGGCGTCGCAGGGCTACCGCGTGGCCTCGGTCGATCATGAGGAAAGCACCTATGGCGATGCGGCCTATCTGGGGGGCAAGGGGTTCCCCTCGACCCTGGTGAACCGGGCGGCGGATACCGGGTTTGTGGCGGCGGAACTGGGCGGGGATTATGCCATCATCGGCTATTCGATGGGGGGCTATGGCGCCTTGGTCGCGGGGGGCGCATCTCTGTCGGTCAAGGCGCGGGAGTGGGCCGCGGATGAGGGCTTTGCCCTGCCTGGGCGTGAGGTGCCGCCGCGGTTGAAGGCGATCCTGCCCATCGGGCCCTGGGGTCGGCAGCGGGACTTCTGGGATGCGGCGGGGATGGCGGAACTGGCGGTGCCGATGTTCCTGATGGCGGGGTCAGAAGACCATGTGTCCGATTACAGCGCCATGCGGCAGATCTGGGCCGAGGCGCGGGGGGAACGCCATCTGCTGACCTTTCACGGGGCGGGGCACAATGCGGCGGCGCCGATTCCCGCGCCGATTGAGGCCTGGGAGAGGTCCGACCATCTGAGTTTTGTGCCGTTTGACCATTATGCCGATGCGGTCTGGGATACGGTCCGCATGAACAACATCGCGCAGGGCTATGCGCTGTGGTTTCTGGACCGGCATCTGAAGGGCGCCGTGACCAATGCGCCCCCCGCGCCGGTGGGGACTAGTCTGGAGCCCGCACGGTAAAGGGGCGGGGATAGCGGAACTCTTGCAGGTTGGGCGTGGTGCCGATCCGGTCGACCACGGCGAAAAGGCCGGGCGCATGAAGCGGCGTCAGCACCCCATGCCAGACCCCGCGGTGCAGGTTGATGCCCTGCGCGCCATTGGTCAGAAAGGCGCGAGGGATCTCGGCCGGGCTGGTCGACACGATGACCAAAAACGGCTGCTGGTGCATCGGGATGAAGGCCTGAGAGCCCTCGGGGTGACGTTCGATCAGGGCGAAGTCATAGGGCAGGGCGCGGGCCTGAGCCAAAAAGATCGAGATGCCGGGGCGCGCATCGGTCACGTCGATCAAGGCGCGGTCGTGGTGGCGCTGGCAGAGGCCCTCGTTGATCAAGCGGAAGTCGCCGGTGGCCTCCAGCACATCACCGAAGGGGGCGAAGGCCTCAGCCGTCAGGGGAGTGGCGGGGATATGCATCGGGTCCTCTGGGTCTGCGTTGGCCACCGGCCTGGGCTGTCAGGCGCAAAAAGTGGCGGCGGTCGGTCAGGGCGGCCTGAATCAGGCCGGGCAAGGCGGGCTTCAGATGGGCGGCAAGCGTCGAATGGCTTTGGTTGGGGAAGTAGATGTGGTCTGCTTCGGTAAAGTCCAGCGCTTGTTGGTGATCATCGGCGGCGTGCAGCAGGTAGGTGCGGGCCGCTTGCGATTTCGGCGCGGTCAGGGTCTCGGGCAAATCGGCGGTCAGGGTGCGCCAACGGGGCTCCCACCGGGCTGCGGGGCGGTGTTGCGGGCCCATGGCGATCACGGCGTCTATGGGCAGCAGATGGGTGGCCTGCAGCGCCAGAAAGCCGCCCATCGAGGCGCCAAGGGCGAGGGTTCGGGGGTATTTGGGCGCCCGTGCCAGGGTGCCCGCAAGGCCGGGCGCGGTGCCCCAAGAGCGGGTCTTGTCGATCAGGAAAGCCGTCGGATGCGGGCGGGTCGACCTTATCCATTCGGGCGAGGGCGGGCGGGAAGGGTCATGGCCGATGGAGGCGCAGGCCAGGATCAGCGTTTCGGTCGTGCCGGGCAGGTAAAGCAGGTCGTAATGCGCGCCTGTCACCAGAGCCTCTGGCGTCACAGCAGCGCCATCCTTGTGGCAAGGTCGGCCTTGATCCGGGCGATCATGAAATCGCTGAACAGCCTGATCTTGCTGTCCTTTTGGCTGCGCGACTGGGACAGGAGCGACAGTTGCACCGGCAGGGGGGGGGTCTTTTGGGCCACGGGGATCAGGGTGCCGGCGGCCAGATGCTCGGCCACTTCGAAGGTGGGTTTCAAGACGATGCCATGGCCCTGCAGCGCCCATTCGGTCAGGACATCGCCATCGTCGGATTCGAACGGCCCCGAGATTTCAAAGCGCCGCGGGCCCTCGGCGGTTTGCAGCGTCCATTGGAACTCTTTCGCGCCGGGAAAACGCAGGTTCAGGCAGGCGTGATCGGCCAGGTCCTCGGCCGACTGGGGCATCCCGCGCGCGGCGACATAGGCGGGGGCGGCGCAAAGCAGCCGGGGGCAGTCGGAAATCTGGCGGACCTTCAGCGTCGAATCCTCCAGCTGGCCAAGGTGGAAGGCGACGTCCAGGCCCTCGGCTGTCAGGTCGATGACGCGGTCCGAGAGGCGAAGGCGGATGTCGATTTGCGGGTAAAGCGCGGAAAAGGCGGGGATATTCGGCGCGATAAAGCGACGGCCCAGGCCCAAAGGCGCCGCCACAAAGATCACCCCGCGCGGGTTTTGCGCGGCATCCATCACCGCGGCCTCGGCCTCTTCGATGGCCGCCAGCACGCGTTTGGCGCCATCGTAAAACAGCCGCCCGTTCTCTGTCGGTTGCAGGCTGCGGGTGGTGCGGTTGAAAAGCCGGACGCCGAGGTGCTTTTCCAGCTCTGAGATTCGCGCCGAAGCCACGGCCGGAGAGGTGCGCTGATCCCGCGCGGCGGCGGACATCGAGGCCAGTTCATAGACCCGGACGAACATTTTCAGGTTGTTCACATAGGACATTGCCCAAGCCTTCATCTTTCAGGCGCTTTTTGAAAGTCCTGAGGTATTCGCAGGATTAACAGACAAGTGCGGCCCGGTATAGGGTCGGGCAAAAGGGGGCCGCATCATGTATGACTGGATCGTGCTTTGGGACCTTGTCCAGGTGGCGGTGCGCTGGCTGCATGTGATCACGGCGATGGCCTGGATCGGGTCCAGCTTTTATTTCGTCGCGCTTGACCTGGGCTTGCGGCGGGCGGAGGATCTGCCGGTCGGCGCGCAGGGCGAGGAATGGCAGGTCCATGGCGGCGGCTTTTACCATATCCGCAAATATCTGGTGGCGCCGGCCACGCTGCCCGACCACCTGACCTGGTTCAAATGGGAGAGCTATTCGACATGGCTTTCCGGCTTTGCCCTGCTGACCCTGGTCTATTACCAGGGCGCCGAACTGTTCCTGATCGACCCCGAGGTGATGGACCTGGCGGTCTGGCAGGCGGTGGCAATTTCCATGGCCTCGCTCGCCTTTGGCTGGGTCGCCTATAACGCCATCTGCAGGGTCTTTGTGAATGCCAATCAGACGGCGGTCATGGTGGCCTTGTTCGCCGTTCTGGTCGGGATGAGCTGGTTTTACACCCAAGTCTTCAGCGGGAGGGCCGCGCTGCTGCATCTGGGGGCCTTTACCGCCTCGATCATGAGCGGGAACGTGTTCTTCATCATCATGCCCAATCAGCGGATCGTGGTGGCGGACCTGAAGGCGGGGCGGAAGCCTGATCCGAAATACGGCAAGATCGCCAAGCAGCGCAGCACGCATAACAACTATCTGACGCTGCCGGTGGTGTTCCTGATGCTATCCAACCACTATCCCTTGGTGTTTGCGACAGAGTATAACTGGATCATCGCCGACCTTGTCTTTTTGATGGGCGTCACGATCCGGCATTGGTTCAACACGGTTCATGCCCGCAAGGGGCAGCCGATCTGGACCTGGGCCGCGACGGCGCTTTTGTTCCTGGCGATCTGCTGGCTGGCCACCGCGCCGATGCGCCATCCCGCGCCCGAGGCGGCCTTGAAAGGCGAGGCGCTGATCCTCGCCGCCGCCCCCGGGTTTGACGATGTGGTGTCCATCGTGCAGGGCCGCTGTTCGATGTGTCACGCCCGCGAGCCCGTGCAGGAGGGTATTCATTACGCGCCCAAGGGGGTCGTGCTGGAGACGCCCTCGGACATCGCTCGTGAGGCGCGGCGCATTTATGAACAGGCCGGCCTGACCCGCGCCATGCCCCCCGCCAACATGTCCTATATCGAGCCCGAGGAACGCGCCGCCATCGTGACATGGTTTCAGAGGCAGGGTCAGGCGCTTTAATCGCTTCCCCGACCGGCGGTTTTGTCATAGGCCCGTCACGCAATTGCGCCAAAGGTTTCGCAAAGCTGCGGAGGGGATGATGACGGAAGATGTGGCCGATCTGGCGGGAGACTTCCCCGAGACCCAAGTGGCCGACCCCGGCCCGATCTTCACCTATTCGACGCCGGACATGCCTTGGCTGCGGCGCTCTGTGATTCGTGTGGTCGAGCGGTTGTCGGGGCGGGCGCGGTTCGAGAGGCTCTATCGCCACTGGCAGGCGACGCGCGACCCCGATGCACCGATCTTTTCCGAGGCGGTGCGCATCTTGGGCTTTGACCCCCAGGCCTCGGCCGCCGATCTGGCACATATTCCGGCCACCGGGCCCTTGTTGATCGTGGCGAACCACCCGTTTGGCATCGCCGATGGCCTGTCGATCGGCCATCTGATCGCCAAGGTGCGCCCGGATGTGAAGCTGATCTGCCACTCGCTTTTGTGCAAGCCGCATGAGGCGCGGGGCGTCTTGATGCCCATCGACTTTGGCCCGGGCCCCGAGGCGCGGCGCACCAGTGCCGAGACGCGCAAAAAGGCCGTCGATTGGCTGGATGGCGGCCATGCGCTGATCATCTTTCCGGCGGGGGGGGTTGCGACCTCGGTCACGCCCTTTGCGCGCAATGCCGCGGATTTCCTGTGGCATCCGTTTGTCACGCGACTGGCGCGGCGGGCGGGGGTGCAGACGCTGGCGATCTATGTGGGCGGGCGCAACTCGCGGCTGTTCCAGGTGGCCAGCCATTTTTCCTATATCCTGCGCGTGTCGCTGATTTTCCACGAGACGCGGCGGCGGCTGAACAAGCCTTTGACGATGCGAATCGCGGCGCCGGTCGATTGTGCGGCGATGGAAAAGGGCGATGTCGTGACCTGGCTGCGCGAGCGTTGCTTTGCCATGGCAGAGCCGGGCGGGCCTGCCGCCGAGGTCGAGTTCGTCTTTCCGCCGCGGGTTCAGGTCTGAAGCTGTTTTGACGCCTCGCGCAGCGCCCGGGTCAAGGGCGCCAGCGCCGAGGCGGTCAAGCGGTTGAATTGCCAGTATAAAGGCACATCCAGCGCGGTGTCGGGCACCAGTTCGACCAAGGCGCCGCTGGCCAGGTGGCGTTGCGTCAACTGATCGGGGTTCATCCCCCAGCCAAGGCCCAGAAGGCAGGCCTCGACAAAGCCTTGGGACGAGGCCATCCGGTGACAGGGCAAGGGAAAACGCTTGCCCGTCAGGCGGTTGGCCCAGGTCTCTTGCAGGCGGTCCTTGTCGTTGAACCGCAGCGAGGGCGCGCGGGCGAGGCTGGCTGCATCGACCATGGGGAACCAGCGCGCCTTGAAGCCGGGGGCGCAGGTGGCCCGGTAGCGCAGCGCGCCCAGGGGCAGCGTGTCGCAGCCCTGCACCGGGTCGGGATGCGAGGTGATGGCGCCCACGACCTCTCCGGCCTTCAGCAGTTGAAGCGAGTGGTCCTGGTCGTCGATCACCACGTCAAAGAGCAGGCCCTTGACCGCCGCAAGCGCCGGCATGACCCAGGTGGCCAGGCTGTCGGCATTCAGCGCGATGCGGGTGATGGCGGGGCCTGTGGGAAGGCGCAGTTCGCTGGCAAGCGATTGGTTCAGAAGCGAAATCTCTTCGTGGTGCCGCACAAGGCGCAGGCCGGTGGGCGTCGCCGTGCAAGGCTGGCCACGGCGGATCAACAGGGTGCCCGCGGCCTCTTCCAGCGCCTTGATGCGCTGCGAGATGGCCGAGGGCGTCAGGCCAAGGTCCGCCGCCGCCAGGTCAAAGGCGCCGCGGCGGTGGACGGCGGCAAGGGCTGCAAGCTGGGCCGGGTCGAACATAAGCGCGCCTTCATCGGGGACAGAAAGTTTAATTTGATTGAACCCGCGGGATGCGTCAGGTCAAGGGCAAAGCCGCCACAGGAGCCCGCATGTCGACCCCATTGATCCAAGGTTTTCTGACCGGCTTCAGCCTGATCCTGGCCATCGGGGCGCAAAATGCCTTTGTGCTGCGCCAGGGCATCCGGCGCGAGCATGTGGCGGCGGTCGTTGCGGTTTGTGCCGTTTCGGATGCAATGCTGATCGCGGCAGGGGTGGCGGGGTTTGGCACGGTGACGGCGGCCCTGCCCTGGCTTGTCCCCGCGATGCGCTGGTTCGGCGCGGGCTTCCTTGTGTGGTATGGCTTCCTGCGGTTTCAGGCGGCCCGCAAGGGCGGCGAGGCGCTGCGTCCCGCCGATGCCGCCCCCACGCCCCTGCGCCAGGTGCTGATGACATGCCTGCTGCTGACCTGGGCCAATCCGCATGTCTATCTGGATACGATGGTGCTTTTGGGTTCGATCTCAACACATTATGCCCCGCAAGAGGCCGCCTTTGGCCTTGGCGCGGCCCTGTCCTCCTTCACCTTCTTCGCAAGCCTGGGCTTTGGCGCCCGCCTGCTGGCGCCGCTGTTCGCCAAGCCCCGCGCCTGGGTCATTCTGGAGGTTCTGGTGGGTCTGACCATGTGGACCATCGCGGCCAGCCTGATCCTGGGGTGAATGACAAGTCCGGCTCCAACATGCCCCGGCCACATGTCGCGAGGCCCAAACATGTCGCGGGGCGGTCCGGAGGGGCCTGCAAGGTCCCTTCGGGCGGGGGGTTTGGGGGGCAGCCGCCCCCCAAGCTCCCCCGTTGCCACCCCCACCGCACGCATTGGTTACCAGACCTTTAACCCTTTTCCCCATCCTCCCCGGTCAAGCGATTTCCCCCGGAGGTTTCGATGGCGAACAAGACGTCCCTGCAGCTTTTGCCCTATCTGGCGCCCTCTCAGGCCCAGAAGCATGTGACCTATAACGCGGCCATCCAGCTGTTGGATGTGCTGGTCCAGACCTCGGCTGAAAGCCGCTTTCTGACCGCGCCGCCCCTGACCCCCGTGGCGGGCGACAGTTACATCGTCGGCCCCGGCGCCTCTGGCGACTGGACCGGCGAGACCAATTCGGTCGCGGTCTTCAACGGGTCGTTCTGGGATTTCTACGAACCCAAGACCGGCTGGCGCGTCTGGGTGCAATCCGAGGGCGCCGAGGCGGTCTTTGATGGCACCGACTGGACGACCTCGGCTGACCGGCCAGAGCGGGTGGCGCGCCTTGGCATCGCCACCGATTCGGATGACACCAACCGCTTGGCCCTGTCCTCGGATGCCAGCTTGTTCAACAACGCAGGCGCCGGCCATCAGTTGAAGATCAACAAGGCCGCGGCGGGGAATACCGCCTCGATCCTGTTTCAAACCGGCTTTTCGGGCCGGGCCGAGATGGGGACGGTGGGCAACAATGACTTCACGCTGAAGGTCTCGGCCGATGGCACGACCTTTGTCAACGGGCTGACGATCGAGGCCGCCACCGGCCGCCTGGTCGCCTCCCGCGGGATCAAGGTCACGCCGGTGGCGGGCGATCCGGCCGCGCCCGAGAATGGCGATATCTGGTATAATGCGACCACCGGCAAGCTGCGCATCCGTCAGGGCGGCGCGACGGTCAACCTGGTCGACCTGGCGCTGGGCGCCGAGCAGACCGCGAACAAGGGCCTGCCGCTGGGCTATGCCAGCCTTGATTCCGCGGGCCGTGTGCCTGCGACGCAGCTGCCGTCCTATGTCGACGAGGTGATGGAGTTCGCCAACCTGGCGGCCTTTCCCTCGACCGGCGAGATCGGCAAGATCTTTGTCGCGCTGGACACCAACAAGACCTGGCGCTGGTCGGGCACGGCCTATGTCGAGATCTCGCCCGGGCCGGGCAACACCGATCAGCTGACCGAGGGCGTGTCCAACCTTTACTATACCGCGCCGCGCAGTCTGAACACGGTGCTGACCGGCTTTGCGGCGGCGGCAAGCCGGGCGGCGATCACCGCCTCGGATTCGGTGCTGACCGCCCTGCAAAAGACGCAGAAATACCATGCCGATCTGGCGCCGGTGGCTTTTGGCGGGTCCTATGCCGATCTGACGGGCAGGCCCACCACGGTGGCGGGCTTTGGCCTGACGGACGCGGTGGACCTGGCTTCGACCCAGACGATCACCGGCAACAAGACCTTTTCCGGCACGGTGACTTTCGCGTCGCAGACCGTGGCGGACAACGCCTTTCAGCTGCGCGACAATGCCGACACGACCAAACGCGCGCAATTCGAGCTGGCCAATGTCGCCACCGGCACGACCCGGACCCTGACCGTGCCCAACAACAGCGGCACGCTGATGCTGGCCGAAGAGGATTTCGCAACCCGCGCGGCGCTGGTGTCCTGGGCTGCGGGGCGGACGATCTCGGTCGGGCGGGTGGTCCATGCGGCGGGCCATTCCTGGCGCTATCAGGGGTCGGGCACGGCGATTTCCGATCTGCCGGGCTGGGTGCCCAATGGCGTGGCCACGGCTGTGCATTTCGGCGCCGACCTGACCGGCGGGGTCAATGCCATTCCCGCGGTCAGCGCGCTGATCGACTATGTCAATTCGCAGGGCGGCGGCGTCGCGCGGCTTCCGGCGGGGACCTATCTCTGGACGGGCAGCATGTCCAAGGCCAACCTGCAAAGCGTTATCCTGGAGGGTGAGGGCAACCGCACCCGCCTGGTGCGGGTGGGCAACCAGACCGCGGCGGCGATCCGGTTTTGGGGCGGGTCGAACAACCGCGTCCGCGCCTTGTTGATCGAATGCCAGGGCTATTCCGGCCGCGGCGTCCTGTTCCAAGAGCGCTTTTCCGGCATCGAGGATTGCGAGTGCAACAACTGCCCCGACCGGCCCTTTGCCATGCAGGGCGGCGGCGATACGACCTGGGGTCTGGACAGCGCGGGGCGCATCTCGGACGATCCCTTGTTCACCACGCCGGTCTTTTTCCCGATCGGCTGCTGGATGGAGGAATGTCGGGTGACGCGGACCGGCGGCACGGCCTTCAGCCAAAAGCAGATGCACCATTCGCGCATCACCCGCTGTTTCTGCCAGGATGTCTATTCCGAGGGCATCACCATCGACAAATGCGACTGGTCGGTCATCACCGGCAACACGCTGTTGAACGTCGGTCTGGTGGATGTGCAATCCTTCCCGGACCTGGACGCCGGGTCGGGCTATCTCTCGGTCGGTGGTGGCGGTGTCGGCGGTGTCGGCATCGACGGCGCCACGGGTTCGCGTTTTGCCAAGAACACCATCATCGGGGTGCAGAACAACCAGGCGGTGCGCAACAACCGCATCAAGGCGGCGATCAACCTGGTCAACAACCTGGGCCCCTCGAACGGAATTCAGGTCGAGGGCAACTATATCTCGGATGCCAAGACCGGGGTCTGGCTGAAGGGCACCAGCTCGGGGGCAACCGGCAACAACTTCCGCCATCAGATCGAGGCCAATGTGTTCGATTCGATGGGGACGGCGCCAGGCACCGGCAGCACGCAATTCGGCGCCATCTGGATCGACGCGGGCTGTGCCGACAACATCATCGGCGAGAACACCCAGATCGGGGGGATTCCGCTGATTTCGGGCGCAGTCGGGGCCAATACGGTCGATTTGACTGCGGCGCCGGTGCCCTTCCTTGTGCCGATCGCCGGGGATTACATCATGACCACCTGCGGCGCGGGCGGAGGCGCGGGCACGGTCGCGGGCGGCGCGGGGCGCTGCGACCTCTTCCCCTTCTCGCCGCGCACCGACATCGGCGTGACGGGGGCCGCGATCAACGTCTCGGTCGGAGTGGCTACGGCTGCGGCGCGGGTGGTGATCTATGATGCCGATGCCTTTGGCCGCCCCTCGACGCTGTTGTATGAGTCTGGCGACCTGGATTGCGCGACGGCCGGGGTGAAGACGGCGGCTTTCTCGATCAGCATGCGCCAGAATCGCACCTATTGGATCGGGGTGCGGACCTCATCGACGGCGACTTTGTCGACCTGGCCGCTGACCGCGACGCCCGACATCAACGGCGGCGCCGCTCCCTCGACCCTGGCGCGCAAGGTGGCACGCCGGACGATCTCTTTCGCGTCGGCTGCGCCTTCGGTCTGGGGCTGGAACAGCAACGAGATCGCCGCTTCGGCGGCAACCTCGGTCTGGCTGAAGGTCTGATCGACCGGACCCCCATGCAAAAGAAAAGACCCGGCGCCTTGCGGTGCCGGGTCTTTTGTCATCTGTGACAGGTTCAGGCCGCAGCCATGGCCTTCAGAACGTCTTTCTTGATCGCCAGCGCGTCGGAGGACAGCTCGGTGTCCTTGGCCTTCAGCAGGAAGGCGTCCAGGCCGCCGCGGTGATCCACGGTGCGCAGGGCATGCGCCGTGATGCGCAGCTGGAAGCTGCGGCCCAGGATGTCCGAGATCAAGGTGGTCTCGTTCAGGTTGGGCAAGAACCGGCGACGGGTCTTGTTGTTGGCGTGGCTGATCTTGTTGCCAGACATGGGGCCTTTGCCCGAGAGTTCGCAGACGCGCGACATGTGGTGTTCCTTCGTGTGTCAAGACGAGAACACCGCCCATGAGGCGGCGTCCGAATTCGATTGCAGCGGCTTTAGGCGGAATCACTGGCAAGGTCAAGGGCGGAACGTGACAGCTTGGCCAGAAGCCCGCCATTCAACAGGTCGGCCGCGGCGGCTTCGGGCGGGCGGCCCCGGGCCACCTGATCGGCCAGGGCCGCCATCCGTTCGGCGACATCGGGGCGCAGCAGCACCGAAAGCAGCCCCTCGCGGACCTCTTGGGCGAACCAGTGCCGGGCCTGGTCGGCCCTTGTGCGGTCGAAATGGCCCTGTTCCTTGCGCCAATGAGTCAGGCGCCCAATCGCCTCCCAGGCCTCGGTCAGCCCGCGCCCCTCGGTGGCCGAAACGGTCAGGGCTGCGGGGAAATCCTCCGGGTCCTGCGGGCGGGGCCGCATCAGCCGCAGGGCGCCAGCGTAATCGGCCAGCGTCCGTTGCGCCTGGGGCAACAGATCGCCATCGGCCTTGTTGACCAGCAAAAGGTCGGCCATCTCCATGATGCCGCGCTTGACGCCCTGCAGCTCGTCGCCCCCCGCGGGCGCCAACAGCAGCAGAAAGACATCACACAGCGCCGCCACCACGGTTTCGGATTGGCCGACGCCCACGGTCTCGATCAGGACCACATCGAAACCCGCCGCCTCGCAAAGCGTGACGGCCTCGCGGGTGCGGCGCGCGACGCCCCCCAGTTCGGCCCGGGCCGGAGAGGGGCGGATAAATGCGCGCGGCTCACGCGAAAGCCGCTCCATCCGCGTCTTGTCGCCGAGAATCGAGCCCCCGGTGCGCGCCGAGGAGGGGTCCACCGCCAGCACCGCGACCTTGTGGCCAAGGCCTGTCAGCATCAGCCCAAAGGCCTCGATGAACGAGGATTTGCCGACGCCGGGCGTCCCCGTGAGCCCGATCCGCAAGGCGGGGCGCGGGGGCAGGGCGGTCAGCAACTCCAAAGCCTGCGCCCGGTGATCGGGCCGCGCGCTTTCCACCAGGGTGATGGCCCGGGCCAGCGCCCGGCGGTCGCCTTGGGTCAGGTCATGGGAGAGTTGGGCGATGTCCATGGGGCAGTTGTGACAAAAGCCGGGGCGGGGGGGAAGGGGGCATCGGGTCGCGGCCTGCAGGGCGGACTAAACCCTGGCGATTGCCCTGATCTACCCCCGATTGCGTCACAGTCTTGCCATGCGGTGCGGCAAGCTTGGCACAACTTTGCATGACAGGATTTTCCGGATGAGTTTGCCCCTTTCTCTTTTGACCATGGCCCTGACCCTTGGGCTGATCGCGCTGGCCCTGGTCAAGACCGCGACCATCGCCCGCGCCCATTACACCTATTCCAGCCATGCGCTGGAAAACATCGCAGGATTTTCGCCGCTGTTTCTGGGCCTTGCCCTGATGGCCGCCATGCCTGTCGGGTTGGAAACCAACGTCATCGCCTATGTGATCGGCGGCGACTGGGACAGCCCCTATGTCTTGCATTTCCCCACCGCCGAGGATTTCTGGCTGCGCTTTGTGCCCTATCACCTGGCCACCCGCTCTGACACGGTCTTGTCAGACTACCGGCTGGCGTTTGACGTTGTGGCTCTGGGGTGGGCGGGGCTTGCCCTGCGCAGCCTGATCAAGGGCGCCAAAGAGCGGGGGGCGGTCTCTTGGGCGCGGATTTTGCCTTGGGTCCTGGCCTATGCGGCGGTCTATTTCGTCGCCATCGAGACGCTTTTGTATCTTTTCGCTCATGTGCTGGGCTCTGTGATGTTGCTGGGCAATTACTGGTTTGTGCCGCTGATCTTGATGTTCTTTGCGGCAGCCGGGGGCTCGACCAAGATCTATGACAGCAGCGGCAGGCATATCGGCGAGATCCGCCGCTATTAGCCTCGTGCCGCTCTTGGGCCTTTGCGGGCGGGCATCTTCCCCGGTGCCCGCCTTTGCGTTATAGGCTGGGCCCATGTCCCAGAACCCGCCCAATCTCCGCCCCGACCTTGCGCCCCGTGCGCTGATCACCGATGCCCCGCGCCCGGGCCAGCCGACCATCGGCATGGTATCGCTCGGTTGCCCCAAGGCGCTGGTCGACAGCGAACGCATCCTGACCCGCCTGCGAGCCGAGGGCTATGCGATCTCACCCGATTACCAGGGGGCCGAGGCGGTCATCGTCAACACCTGCGGCTTCCTGGATAGCGCGAAGGCCGAGAGCCTGGCCGCCATCGGGGAGGCCCTGCAGCACAACGGCAAGGTGATCGTCACGGGCTGCCTGGGGGCAGAGCCCGAGTATATCACCGGCGCCCATCCCAAGGTTCTGGCCGTCACCGGGCCGCATCAATACGAACAGGTTCTGGATGCGGTCCACAAGGCCGTGCCGCCCTCGCCCGATCCGTTCATCGACCTTCTGCCCGCGACCGGCGTGACGCTGACGCCGCGGCATTACAGCTATCTGAAAATATCTGAGGGCTGTAACCACAAGTGCAAGTTCTGCATCATCCCGGACATGCGCGGGCGCCTGGTCTCCCGCCCCGCCCATGCCGTGCTGCGTGAGGCGGAAAAGCTGGTCGAGGCCGGGGTGCGGGAACTCTTGGTGATCAGCCAGGATACCTCCGCCTATGGCGTGGATATCAAACACGCGGCCTCTCCGTGGAAAGACCGCGAGGTGCGCGCCCATATCACCGACCTTGCGCGGGAGATGGGGTCGCTTGGGGCCTGGGTGCGGCTGCATTACGTCTATCCCTATCCGCATGTCCGCGACCTGGTGCCGCTTATGGCAGAAGGACTGATCCTGCCCTATCTGGACATCCCGTTTCAGCACGCCCATCCCGATGTGCTGAAACGGATGGCGCGGCCGGCGGCTTCGGCCCGCACGCTGGACGAAATCGCGGCCTGGCGCAGCATCTGCCCCGATATAACGCTGCGGTCGACCTTCATCGTGGGCTATCCGGGAGAGACCGAGGCCGAGTTCCAGACCCTGCTGGATTGGCTGGACGAGGCGCAATTGGACCGCGTCGGGGCCTTCCAATACGAAAACGTCGCGGGGGCGCGGTCGAACGACCTGCCCGACCATGTGGCGGATGACGTGAAGCAAGACCGCTACGACCGCTTCATGGAGAAGGCCCAGGCGATTTCCGAGGCCAAGTTGGCGGCCAAGGTGGGGACCACGATCCAGGTCATCGTGGACGAGGTGGATGAGGACGGCGCGACCTGCCGCACCAAGGCCGACGCACCCGAGATCGACGGAAACCTGTTCATCGACGAGGATTTCGAGGGGCTGAAGCCGGGGGATATCGTGACGGTCGAGGTGGATGAGGCCGGGGAATACGACCTGTGGGGCCGGGTGGTGTGAGGGGATGAAACGGTTGACCTGGCTGCTTGCCGCGCTTCTGCCCTGCTCGGCCCAAGCGGACGACATGCCCGAGACCCTGGAGCGGATGGCTCGGGTCGCTCGGGAGGTGCCTTGCGTGGTGACGGCCGAGGTCGAGGGCACTTTGCTCTTGGTCAAGGACTGCAAGGGGGCCGAACTGCGCTACAGCCCCGACAAGTTGATGGTGGAGTTGCAGGACATTTCGGACGAGGCCGACAAGGAACGCCTGACTCGTCAGCGGATCGAAGCCGGGATCGCGGCGGTTTATCGCTCGGTCGAACCGACGCTGGCCGATGTTCAGAAAGACTTGGTGCCGGTCATTCGGCCCATATCCTTTTTCCGAGGCCTCGCCCCCAGCCCGGACCCGATCCTGTCGCGCGGCTTCCTCGACGGGTTGGGCATCGCCTACGCCATTTCGTCGCCGGGTACTCTGGCCTATGTCAGCGAGAAGACGGCGCAAGACCTCGGGCTGGATGCTGCAGGGCTTGACGCCTTGGCCCGGGAAAACTTGGCGGCGCGGGCGTTGAGCGTGACTTGGGAGCCCCTGAGCCAAGCGCCCTGGATGGCCTCGGCCCGGCTGGACCTGGCCATCCAGGGCAGTCTTCTCCTCGTGCCCGAGGCCTTTGCCCCCCTGGCCGCCGAACATGGCGATCTGATTATCCTGCATCCTGACCAGACCACGTTGCTTGTTCTCGCCTCGGACGAAGTCGATCCGCTGCTTATACGGCAGACGGCAGCAGAGTTGTTTGCAGGCTCCCCGCTCGGGATCACGCCCGAGCTGTTCCTATGGCACGAGGGCAAGATCACGCTTTTGCCGTGACCGTGGCCGCCATCGACGTCGCTTCTCCTGTTCCCTGGCCTTGGTACATCGCGCGCCAATCGGCGCGACCAACCCCTTCACCAAACCATCACCCCTCCATCACGCATCCGTTACCTGCACCCCCTAACCCCGCTCCAAGCCTTGCAACCTTCGGAGCCCCCATGCGTCTTCTCTCTCTCGCCCTTGTGGCCGCCATCGCCCTGACCGGCGCGGCCCAGGCCCGTGATGTCATCCACCTGACCGGGTCGTCCACCGTCCTGCCCTTCGCCACGATCGTGGCCGAGGCCTTTGGCCAGAACACCAACTTCAAGACCCCCGTCGTCGAAGGCGGCGGCACGGGCGCCGGCATCGCCAAGTTCTGCGAGGGCGTCGGTGAAGGCTCGGTCGATATCGCCAATGCCTCGCGCAAGATGAAGTCGGGCGAGGCCAACACCTGCCGCAAGAACGGCGTCACGGAGGTCCTGGAACTGCGCTTTGGCTATGACGGCATCGTCTTTGCCTCGGCCGCGCAGGGCCCCGCCTTCGCCTTCACGCCCTCGATGCTGTTCAAGGCCATGGCGGCCGAAGTCGATGTCGGCGGCCAACTGGTGCCCAACCCCTATACGACCTGGAACCAGATCGACCCCGCTTTGCCTGCGCAAGAGATCCTGTTGTATATCCCGGGTTCCAAGCACGGCACGCGTGAGGTTTTCGACACCAAGGTCACGACCAAGGGCTGCACCGTCTTCAAGACCGACAAGCTGTTCAAAAAGCGCGACGGCAAGGCCGATGCCTGCCTGACCTATCGCAACGACGGCCGCGTCGTGGAAATCGACGGCGATTACACCGAGACGCTGTCGCGCCTGAAAGCCAATCCGCAAGCCATCGGCGTCTTTGGCCTGTCCTTCTATGAGAACAACACCGACAAGCTGCAGGTCGCCTCGTATATGGGCGTGGTGCCGTCGAAATCGACCATCTCTTCGGGCAAGTATTTCATCTCGCGCCCGCTGTTCATCTACATCAAGACGCAGAATTACAGCGTCGTTCCGGGCCTGAAAGAGTTCGCGCAGTTCTTTGTATCCAACGAGATCGCAGGCGCGGGCGGGCCGCTGGAAAGCTATGGCCTGGTCGTCGACCCCAAGCTGTCCTCGGCCCAAGCCAAGACCAACTGAGCCTGAACGGCGGGTCGCAGCCGCCCAAGGACCAAGCGCCCTCCCCCCGTGGGAGGGCGCTTTTCCTTTGCGCCCCAGCGTTGTGATACGCGGCAATTCAAGTGTTCCGTCGCGCACAGTCACTGTGCTGAGCCAGATTTAGCCTATTGAAATCGCAAGGTTTTCACCAATTATCACGCAAGCGTGAGGCCCCTTGTGACACTCCTGTGACGTCCCCAGATGTGTTCGGCAAGGCAGGGAAATGCCGGGCCCCACAAAGGCCGACGCGACATTTCCGGACTGCCGAAGCAGACCGCCGCCCCCAAATGGAACAGGAGGGGTGGCAACCAAAGGAGATCAAAGATGATCCGCAAGAACATGATCCTCGTGGCACTGGCCACCACCTTGGCCGCCGGTTCGGCCTTTGCCGGGACCCAAGTCACCGGCACCGTCGCGAAAGTCGACACGGCCCAGGGCTATGTCTGGCTGGACAATGGCGTCAAGTATGACGTCGGCACCGAATTCGCCCATGGCATCCTGCCGGGCAACGGCGTTTCGCTGGTCGTGACGCCCAGCGGCACCGACTTTGACGTGGTCAGCGCGCAGCCCACTGGCCTGTAATCCCTCCTCCCAACCAACTCTGAAAAGGAAATCATCATGATCCGCAAATCCGTCCTCTTCGTCGCCCTCGCCGCCACCCTGGCCGCCGGCTCTGCCTTTGCCTCGACCAAAGTGTCGGGCGCCGTGACCCAGGTCGATGCGCCGAACGGCTATGTCTGGCTGGAAGGCGTCCGCTATGACGTGGGCCGCGACTTTGCCACCGGCCTGACCGCTGGCAACCAGATCGAGCTGGTGACGATCACCAATGGCACCGCGCAAGACGTGGTCCATGCCTCGATCGCGGGCTTCTAAGACGACCCGTCGGATGTTCCTCATCTGACGTCAGGGGGTTCCTTCGGGAGCCCCCTTCTGCATGTCCGCCAAAAGCGCGCGGACCGAGGTCACGACATGGGCAAAGCGGTCGCCGCCCAGGTTCACCCCGCCATACCAGCGCGTCACGACGATGATGCGACCACGGGTGCCGTCCCGCTCCAGCATTTTCAGGATCACCGCCGCAGCCCCGGACTCGCCGTCGTCATCCTTCAGGCTTGTGCCATCGGGCAGGATCGCGGCCCAGGTGTTATGCGTGGCCTTGGCGAATTTCTTGTGGGATTTCAGGGTGGCGAGGAAGGCCTTGATCGCGGCCGCATCCGCCACCGCCCCCCCGCTGGCCGCATACCGCGAGCCCCGGTCCCGCACCGTATCCATGATCTGCAACATGGGCGCACCCTAGCCGCGTCTTGCGCGGGTGCAAAGCCCCGGCCATAAGGCGCCATGCTGCCCATTCACGCCATATTGCCGGAACTGCGCGCGGCCCTGTCCGGGGGGCAGGCGGTGTTGCAGGCGCCTCCGGGGGCGGGCAAGACCACGGTCGTGCCGCTTGACCTTTTGCCGCTGGTCCGGGGCCGCATCCTTTTGCTGGAACCACGCCGCCTTGCCGCCCGGGCCGCAGCCGAGCGCATGGCCGAAACCTTGGGCGAAAGCTGCGGCCAAACCGTCGGCTACCGGATCAGGGGCGAGGCCAAAGTGGGGCCAATGACCCGGATCGAGGTCGTGACCGAAGGCATCCTGACACGGATGATCCAGTCCGATGCCGAATTGCCCGGCATTGGGTGCGTGATCTTCGACGAATTCCACGAACGCAGCCTTCATGCGGACCTTGGCCTTGCCCTGACGCTGGAAATCCGCGGCGCGCTGCGGCCCGATCTGATGGTGCTGGTGATGTCGGCCACTTTGGATGCGGGCCCCGTGGCCGCGCTGATGGGGGCGCCCATCGTGACCTCCGAGGGGCGCGCCTTTCCGGTCGAGACCCGCTGGCTGGGTCGCAGCCCCGACCGGCTGGAGCCCGCCATGGCCGGGCTGATCCGTCAGGCTTTGGACGAAACTCAGGGCGGGCTTCTGGCCTTTCTGCCCGGCGAAGGAGAGATCCGGCGGGTTCAGGGCCTGTTGGGCGACCTGCCGGGCTGCACCGTCCTGCCTTTGTTCGGTGCGATGGATTTTGCGGCCCAACGCGCGGCCTTGGGTCCCGTGCCGGGGCGGCGGGTGGTGCTGGCGACCTCGATTGCGGAAACCTCGTTGACGCTGCCCGATATCCGCATCGTGGTGGATGGCGGCAAATCCCGTCGCGCGCGGTTCGATCCGGCAAGCGGCATGGCGCGGCTGGTGACGGAACGCGTCACAAGGGCCGAGGCCGAACAGCGCCGCGGCCGGGCAGGGCGGGTCGCAGAGGGCATCTGCTATCGCCTGTGGACGCGCGGCGAAGAAGGCGCGCTGGCCGCCCATCCCCCGGCCGAGATCGAAAGCGCCGACCTCGCCCCGCTGGCTCTGGAACTGGCGCTGTGGGGCGAAGAGGGGCTGCCCTTTCTGACGCCGCCGCCGCCGGGACCTTTGGCCGAGGCGAAAGCCTTGCTGGAAAGCCTGGGGGCCGTCGAAAAGGGCCGCATCACCGCCCATGGTCGCGCGCTGGCCGCCCTGCCGGTGCATCCGCGCCTGGGCCATATGTTGTTGCGGGCGGGACCTGGGGCCGCCCCCCTCGCCGCCCTGATGGAAGACCGCGACCCGCTGAAATTCGCGCCCCCCGACCTGGCGCTGCGCGTCAAGGCGTTGGAGAACCCCGGCGCCTTTGCCCGCGAACATCCCTATGAAATCAACCGCGTGGCGCTGGATCGCATCCGGGTCGAGGCCAAAAGGCTGGCCCGCGCGGTGCCCGGCCAAGAGGGTGGGCTTTCCTTGGGCCAGATGGCGGCGCTGGCCTATCCCGACCGCGTCGGCCTGCGCCGCAAGGGGGATCAGCCGCGCTGGCTGTTGTCGGGCGGCAAGGGGGCGGCCATGACCCCCGGCACGCCGCTCAGCGAAGCGCGGCTTCTGGTCGCCACCGATCTGGACGGCGACCCAAGGGAGGCGACGATCCGCCAGGCCGTCGCCCTGACCGAGGCCGAGTTGCGCGCCACCCATGGGGCGCAGATCACCTGGCGCGAGGCCTGCACCTAT
Source organism: Stagnihabitans lacustris (assembly GCF_025950525.1). Taxonomy (GTDB): domain Bacteria; phylum Pseudomonadota; class Alphaproteobacteria; order Rhodobacterales; family Rhodobacteraceae; genus Stagnihabitans. The sequence continues at coordinate 112,072 of NZ_JAPDGS010000001.1, forward strand.
AACCGCCGCGAAGGCCGCATCCTCTCACGCCGGCAGGAATGTTTCGGCGCCCTCGTGCTGGAGGACCGCATCTGGGAAGCCCCGCCCGAGGCGATCTCTCGCGCGGCCTTTGAGGGCTTGCGCGAACTGGGCCTGCCCTTTTCGCCCTCGGCCCGCCGGTTGCGCGCCCGCATCGCGCTGACCCGGTCGGAGGGCTGGCCCGAGGTCACGGATGCGGCGCTTTTGGCCGATGCCGATTGGCTTTTGCCCTATCTGACGCGGTGCAAGACCGATGGCGACCTGAAGAGCCTGGACCTGACCGAACCCCTGCTGGCCCTGCTGACCTGGGAGCAGCGCGCCGAACTGGATCGGCTTGCCCCGGCGCATTTTGAAACCCCCCTGGGCCGCCGTGTCCCCATCGACTACGAGGGCGAGAACCCGGCCATCGAACTGCGCCTGCAAGAGATGTTCGGCGTGACGGTGCATCCCGTGGTCGGCCAGGCGCGCAAACCGCTGCGGGTGACGCTGCTGTCGCCGGGGCAAAAGCCCATCCAGGTGACGATGGATATTCCGGGCTTCTGGCGGTCGTCTTATGCCGATGTGCGCAAGGACATGCGCGGCCAGTATCCGCGCCACCCCTGGCCCGAAGACCCGACCGAGGCCGAACCCACCCTGCGTGCCAAGCCCCGCGGCACCTAGGTCCGGGGTAGGGTGTGCTTCAGCGCACCATGCGAAAAGGCCCGCCGGTGAGGGCGGGCCTTTGGCAATTCTCGGGGCGCTTTTACCGCCGGCGGTCGCGCCGCGCGCTCATCGGCTGGAAGGCCACGCCGACATGGGCTTCGCAATAGGGCTTGCCCGCCACCGAAGGCAGGCCGCAGAACCAGAAATCCTCGGTCGCGGGGTCGCCGATCGGCCATTTGCAGGTCCGCTCCGTCAGCTCCATCAGCGTCAGCTTGCGCGCGCGCTTTTCGACTTCACGCACCGAGGCCAGGGCCTCGGGCGAGATCTCGTTGGCGGAAGGCTGCGGCGGCAGGGGTTGGCCGGCCGGAATGATCACCTTGCGCGAGGGCATCGGCACCACGGCGGGCACATCGGCCACGGGCGCGGCCGCGACGGGGGCAGGCTGGGGAGCGGGGGCCGGGGCAGGTTTGGGCGCAGGCGCGGGCTCGGCCTTGACCGGCTCGGGCTTCGGAGGCGCCACGGGGGCCGCGGGCGCCACGACGGGCGCGACCTCTTCGGCCTCTTCCTCGCCAGGGCCGACCCGGTTGGACAGGCCCAGGCGATGCACCTTGCCGATCACGGCATTGCGCGTCACGCCGCCCAGCTCTTTGGCGATCTGACTGGCAGACTGGCCCTCGCCCCACATTCTCTTGAGCGTCTCGACGCGCTCGTCGGTCCAGGACATGGGTCACCTCTTTCCGCTGGCCAGCCCGTGTTTTGCATTAAAGACGGGACAGGGGTCAATACAAGGGCAGGGGGCCAGAATCAAGGCGCGAATCGTTCGATTGCGAATCGGAACAGGGGTTTGGCGGGTGGCCCCATGGTTTGGCTTGCGGCCCCGGGGCGGCGGCTTCGGTGTGCGCCTCTGGCCAGCTGCCGCGAAACCGGCCATGATGGCGCCATGTGCGGACGCCTGACCCTGACCCATCCGACCGAGGCGCTGGCGGCGCTGTTTTCCGCCACGCCCGGCAACGACTTGCCCCAGGTGCCGAATTACAACCTGTGTCCGACGCAGGATGTGCCGGTCGTGACCTCTGACGCCGGGCGGCGCTTGCGGGCGATGCGCTGGGGTCTGGTGCCCTCGTGGTATAAAACGCCGACCGATGGGCCGCTGATCATCAACGCGCGGTCCGACACCGTGGCCGAAAAGCCCGCCTTCCGCGAGGCGATCCGCCAGCGGCGCTGCATCCTGTTGGCCAGCGGCTTTTACGAATGGAGCGCCGGCGAGGGGCGCGAGCGTCTGCCCTGGCACATCACCCGCGCCGATGGGGCGCCCCTGGCTCTGGGGGCGCTGTGGACGCCTTCGGGAGATATGGCGACAGTGGCCGTGGTGACGCTGGGGGCGGGGCCGAACCTGATACCGATCCATGACCGCGAACCCCTGGTGCTGGACCCTGCGGATTGGCCGCTGTGGCTGGGCGAGGCGGGCCACGGCGCAGCGCGCCTGATGCAGGTGACGGCGCCGGGCGTGCTGGTCAGCCACCGGGTCGACAAAGCGGTGAACTCGAACCGCGCAAGCGGGCCAGAGCTGATCGAGCCGATCTGACCGCCCTGCGACCACCGCAGCGAAAGAGGGAGCGCTTGGCTCTCTGCGTTCCCAGCGAACAGCAGCCCACCCATGACGCGCAGCCCCAAACTCAGCCGGCCCCCTAGACTCAGCCCACCCAGACCCCGCCGCCCCAAACCCCGCGAACTTCAGGTCCTGGTTTTGCGGCCCGGCTTCGGACCGGTCCGCCCGTGTTGCTTTCATACTGACCCAAATATTCCGGTGGGGTCCGGGGAGGCAGCGCCTCCCCGGGGGCGCGTGCGAAGGGGTGTTGAGCCCGCCTCACCCCGGTGCTATACCAATCCCAGCGCGGGCGTTGTGTAATGGTAAGACCTTAGCCTTCCAAGCTAAAGACACGGGTTCGATTCCCGTCGCCCGCTCCAATCCTTATCCTGCTGACCGATTGGTTGCCCTGCTGCTGCCGGGCAAGCGTGCCGCGCGCTTTGCGTTGGGCGGGTCCAAAGAAGGCTCTGCGCCTGCCGATGTGGCGTTTGGACTTGTCCGGAGCCCGGGCCTGCCGAAGCGGCGGCCTGGCGGGCATATCACCCGGCCTTGCGCCATCTTGGACTACAGCCGGCGGGCGGCGTCTTTCAGCTTGAAGCCCTTGCCGCCCATCGGCTCCCACAGCCATTGGCCCATCCACAGCGAAAACACCATCGGCCCGGCCTCGTTGCGGGCGGTCAAGGCGGCCTCGACCCGCGCGCGCCAATCGGCCGCGCGTTGCCGCAAGGCAGCGTCCCTTTGGCTGGCCGCGATCAGAGCGCAGATCGGCAGATCCGTCACCTGTTCATGGACCAGCTTCAGCAGGGCCTGGGGGCCGCGGTCCTCGACCTGGGTTTCGGCCTGGGTCAGGGCCTCTTCCAGACAGGCCCAGCCCCAGGTCAGCGCGGCCTTCAACATGCCGTCAAGCCCGCCATAACGCTGCACCAAAGAGGCCCCCGCCAGCCCGGTCTTCAGCGACACGGACGAGAACGTGACCCCCTTTTCGCCATCCGCGGCGATCAGCCCAAGGACGGTGGCGTAAACTTGGGAATCGGGAAGGGACCGGGGACGCGCCATTGTTCAAGCCTATGCCGCTTTGCGAAAAATTCAAGGTTCATGATGTATTGCGCGCCAAACCGGCGGTTTGCCGCGTCAGGGCACACCTGTCAGGGATAGGGGGGTCACAGCACCAGGCCCGGGTCGCGGTCCAGGTCCAGGCCCGGGAAGACGCGGGTTTCAAGGTCAGCGCCCGAAACGCCGAACAGCGCTTGCAGGGCCCAGGCCGGATAAGACCGCACATCCGTCGTCGGCATCAGGTCGCGGCTTTCGAAAAGCGCGCTCTCGCCCAGGCCCGGCCATTTGCCGAAAACCTGCCCACCGCGCAGCGCACCGCCCGCCAGGATCGCAAGCCCCCCCGTGCCGTGATCGGTGCCGCCCGTGCCATTCTCGCGCGCGGTGCGGCCGAATTCGGTGATGCCAAGGACCAGCGTCGTCCCCCAGGCCGCGCCCAGACCCTCTTTCAGCGCCACGATCGCATCGGACAGGCCGCCCAGCTGGCCCGCCATCGCGCGGGCCTGATCCTTGTGCATGTCCCAGCCGCCAAAGGAAAAACTGGCAATCCGCGAGGGCCCCAATAGCCGTTGCGCGACATAGGTCCCCAGCTGCCGATACTGCCCCTTGCCGCGCGGCACGCCGCCCGTCATGCCATCCGCCGTATCGGCCAGACGCTGCGCCTGGGCAAAGGGTGCTGCGAACAGCGGATCGGCCTCGTTCAGCGCGGCGATCAATTGCAGGCCCTGCGGCGACAGCGGGCTTTCGTCGACCGGGAACCAATGGTCGGTCGGCGTGGCGCCCTCCAGCAGCAAAAGCCGCTGTTGGCCGACCGAAACCCCGGTCTCGGCATGGGCGCCGGGGATCAGGCCAAGGGCGCGGTTCAGCCAGCCGTCATGGGCCTGGGTCGGCGTGCCATCCAGCGCGTCGGTGCCGTTTTCCAGCGCGTCCTGGCCGACGAAATGGCTGCGGCCCTGACGATAGGGGGTGGCGGTGGCATGGGCGAACCCCAGCTCTCCGGCGCGCCACAGCGGCATCAGGGGTTCGGCCGCGGGGTGCAGGGTAAAGAAGTCGTTCAGCGCCGGGCCCTGACCTGCGGCCAGCGTCGGGCGCAGGGCGGCAAAGCCCAGATCGCCCGTCGGGCGCACCACGTCCAGCCCATCCATCGCACCGCGCAACACGATGACGACCAGGCGGTTTTCGCCTTTGGCCTGGGCAAAGGTCACGGGCGTGACCAGGGGCGAGGCCGCGGCCGAACAACCGATCAGGAAGGCGCGGCGGGAAAGCAGCAGGTCCATCATCACCTCCGGCTGAAATCGGGCGAAGAGAGCAGCACCGTGACGCCCTCCCATTTCTGTTCGGCGCCCGCCACAGCGCGGCGCAGCATCGGGCTTGCCAGGTCGCCAAGCGCGAAATCGGCCAATTCGCGCGGGTCGGCGCCGTTGGTGCCGATGGCGCGGCCCATGTCGATCGCCCAATCCAGCCGGGCCGAAACCATGGGCGGGCTTAGCCACTCGGCCGCGGTTTCGGGCCAGCCTTCGGGGCTTGGCGCCTCATAGATCGGCTGGCCAAGTTTCTTCATCCGGTCCTCCAGCTTCATCCCGTCCTTGCGAAAGCCGCGCAGGCCGGCTTCGGTGCCCGTAAGGCCCCCCAGACGCAGGCTGGCCACGACATATTCATGCGGGCTGCGCAGTTTGGCGCGCTCAGAGGCGCGGGCGGCGGGATGGGTCAGCATCACGCGGTAGACCGGGGTCAGTGCGGTGTCATGGTCCAGATAGGCCCGCGCCATGGTCGCCACCAGATCGGCGGGCGGCTCATCGGCGATGAAATGCCGGGCGAGGTAAAAGGCCGTGGCCTCGGCCGTTTCGGGGCGGTGGGCCACGTCCTCGACCAGGCGGTCGATCTCGGCGGCGCCGGTCTGATAGGTCTGGCCCAGGATCAGCTTCTCCCCGGGTTCCTGGCGGGCATCCTCGACCCTTGGCCCCTCGGCGTCGTGCTTCATCCCGGCCAGAAGCTTGGCCAGCTCCGTCACATCGGTCTGGGTATAGCCGCGCCCCATCGTGTGCAGCTCCAGGAACTCGCGGGCGAGGTTTTCATTCAGCCCCTTGTTGCGCTTTTTGCCTTGCCGGGAGTTCGGCCCCACCGATTGCACCTGGGTCAGGAAAAGCTGCATCGCCGGATGCCACAGCGTCGCCTTCAGCATATCGGCCAGGCGGCCTGTGATGTGGGGGCGGATCGCCTCGTCGCGAAAGGGCGGGACCAGGGGACGCAGCGCCGCGCCCTGGATCGCCACCGTGATCCGGTTGGCCCAAAGATTGGCCAGCCTTTCGCGAAAGCCACACAAGGCCACGGCGGGACGCGAAAGCCAGACCTGCAGGTCTTGCGCCTCGATCTCGGCCAGACGCAGGGTGCCGGCGCTTGGGTTGGTCTTGTGGACCTTGGCCTTGCGGTCGGCGGTATAGGCCTCGATCAGCGGCCAACGCTCGGCCAGACCAGGGGTCGCCCATTGGTCGGCAGGCGCGTCGGGGGCGGTCAGTTGCGCCATCAGACGGTCGGCGTCATAGCCCGGGCCGGGCGCGCGGCCCGCAAGGGGGCCAAAGCCAAAGCGGATATCCTCGATCAGGCTGGGGGCGTCCATGGCGTCTCCGAGGATAGGGGCGTGGCGGGTCCTGGGTCCAAGCTGGGGGTCCGGCGCCCAAGGTTCAAGGTCAAACGCCCCGCGGAAAGGATTCCGTCGCCGGATGTCAGGACTTGAAGGGCGCCATCCCCGCGCGGGCCAATTCGTCGGCGCGTTCGTTTTCGGCGTGGCCCGCATGGCCCTTGATCCAGGCCCAAGTCACCTTGTGCCGCTTTTGCGCCTCTTCCAGCCGCTGCCACAGGTCGACGTTTTTCACCGGCGCGCCGCTTGCCGTCCGCCAGCCCTTGCGCTTCCAGCCGTGAATCCATTCGGTCACGCCGTTTTTAACATAGGCGCTGTCGGTGATGATGGTCAGTTCCGAGGGCCGCGCCAAAGTCTCTAGCGCCGAGATCGCGGCCAGCAATTCCATGCGGTTGTTGGTGGTCATCTGTTCGCCGCCCTGCAGCGTGCGTTCCTTGACGACCGTGGCGCCGTCGCGGGCCAGCAAAAGGACACCCCAGCCGCCGGGCCCGGGGTTTCCAGAGCAGGCGCCGTCGGTATAGGCGAAAAGTTCGGGCATCGGCGCTTTCCTGTGGTCAGGCGGTCACAGATACAGGCCAAAGCCCAAAGACACCAGAACCCCTGCGGTCAGAATCAGACGCAGCCGCATCCACCAGGGCGGCGTCAGGCCCGCGCGCCAAAAGGCGAAGTCCAGGCCCAAAAGGCCCAAGTAGCCCGCCGCAAGGGCCAGAAGCCGGCTGTCGGTCTCTCCGCGCAGGCCAAGGAAAACCCACAGCGCCGGCAGGACGGAAAGCCCATACCAGACCCAGGCCCGTGCGGTTGCCCGGGTGGCAAAGCCCCACAGCACGCCCGACATGAAGGACAGGATGACGATGCCGTAATCCAGGATCATCCAGACGCCCCAAAGCTCGGGGCCAAAGACGGTGACGCTGATCCCGGCCAGGGTCGGATTTGCCGCACTGGCCGCGCCCCAGGCAAAGGGGATCAACCCCGCGAGGCCCAGGACAAGGGCCGCGCGGGGGATCATGCGGGCTCTCGCAGGATGCGGGGGACCTTGAATTCGACGGTTTCCACCGCGGTTTCCACCTGTTCCAGCGTCACGTCATAGCGGGCGCGGAAGGCGGCGATGACCTCGTTCACCAGCTCTTCGGGGGCCGAGGCGCCTGCGGTGACGCCCACCGCCTTCGCCGTGGCCAAAGCGCGCCAGTCGATATCGGCGGCGCGCTGCACCAGTTGGGCATAGGCGCAGCCCGCAGCCCGCCCGACCTCGACCAAGCGCATTGAGTTCGACGAATTCGGCGCCCCGATCACCAAAAGCGCGTCGATCTTGGGGGCCACCGCCTTGACCGCGGCCTGGCGGTTGGTCGTGGCATAGCAGATGTCCTCTTTGTGCGGGCCAAGGATCGCGGGAAACCGGGTCTGAAGCGCCGTCACGATGGCGGCCGTGTCATCGACCGACAGCGTCGTCTGGGTGATATAGGCAAGCTTTTGGGCGTCGCGGACCTTCAGCCTCGCCACATCGGCCGGGGTTTCGACCAAAAGGACCTCGCCGTCCGGGAGTTGTCCCATGGTGCCGATGACCTCGGGGTGGCCCTTGTGGCCAATCATCACCATTTGCAGGCCGTTTTCATGGTGCCGCGCGGCCTCGTTATGGACCTTGGTGACAAGCGGGCAGGTGGCATCAACCGCAATCATCTGGCGCGCCTCGGCCTCGGCGGGCACCGATTTCGGCACACCATGGGCCGAGAAGATGACGGGGCGGTCGGCGGGGCAATCGGCGACCTCTTCGACAAAGATCGCGCCTTGGGCCCGCAGGCTGTCGACCACGTATTTGTTGTGCACGATCTCGTGGCGGACATAGACCGGGGCGCCCCATTTCTGCAGCGCCAGTTCGACGATCTTGATGGCGCGGTCCACACCGGCACAAAAGCCGCGGGGGGCGGCAAGGTAAAGGGTCAGGGGAGCAATTGGGGGGGCATTTTCGGCCATGAGCGCATCTCCGTTTGGGGCAGAGTAATCGCGCGGGGGGCGAAGGTCCATGGCCCCGGAAGGGCTGGGTGCGACGAAGAGTCGCGGACGGTTCAGGGCGTTGTGCCCCGGAGCGCGGGCCGAAAAAGACAGGTCTGCGAAAGCGAAGGGCCAGCGCGGCGGCTGGCCCCAGACATGTCGGCGGTCTTACTTGCCCTCGATCGCAACTTCGGGCGTGGGGGCCATGTCCATCATCGGGCGCGGCTCACGGGGGGGGCGGCCGATGACTTCGCGCAGCTCGTCCAGCTCGATGAAATTGTCGGCCTGGCGGCGCAGTTCATCGGCAATCATTGGCGGCTGCGAACGGATGGTGGACACGACCGACACGCGAACCCCTTGACGTTGCAGGCTTTCCACCAGCGGGCGGAAGTCGCCGTCGCCCGAGAACAGGACCGCGTGATCCATCCGCGGCGCCAGTTCCATGGCATCGACGGTCAGTTCGATGTCCATGTTGCCCTTGACCTTCCGGCGGCCCTGGCTGTCTGTGTATTCCTTGGCGGGCTTTGTCACCATGGTGAAGCCGTTGTAGTTCAGCCAGTCGACCAGCGGCCGGATCGGCGAATAGTCGTCGTTTTCCAGCAGCGCCGTGTAATAGAAGGCCCGAATCAAGCGCCCGCGACGCATGAACTCTTGGCGCAACAGCTTGTAGTCGATGTCGAAGCCCAGGGCTTTGGCGGCGGCATAAAGGTTGGAGCCGTCGATGAAGAGAGCCAGACGCTCGTCCTTGTAAAACATGGTGTTTCCCCTCAATTTCTGCCCCAAGCGGGGGTCAAGGTAATGCGATGCCCTCAGGCGTTTGATTGACGTAACAGCCGGGATAACCGGTCACAAGTAGGCCTATACGGAAGGGTAACCCAGATGCAGCGGCAGTATTTTCAAGTCCTGATAGCACTTGGGAGCAATCTTCCATGGCAAGGTAAAGCAAGTGTTAACATCCTACACGCGGCTTTGAACGCCTGTGAAGAGGCAGGTCTTCGCGTGGTGGCCCAGAGCCGGATTTTCGCCACGCCCTGCTTTCCGGCGGGGGCTGGTCCGGATTATGCCAATGCCTGCGCTCAACTGGAAGTAGAATCGACGGCCGAGGACACACTTGCGCGGCTTCATGCCGTCGAGGCGGATTTTGGGCGGAAAAGGATCAGTCGCTGGGCGGGGCGGACGCTGGACCTGGACCTGATCGCGATGGGGCAGACCGTGGCCCCCGACCTGGCCACCTGGACCCATTGGCAGGGTCTTGCGCCCGAAGCTCAGGCCGCCACGGCGCCCGACCGCCTGATCCTGCCCCATCCTCGGTTGCAGGATCGCGCCTTTGTCCTTGTCCCCCTGGCCGATATCGCGCCAGATTGGGTCCATCCCGTGCTGGGGCAGACCACGCGACAGCTGCTGGACGCCCTCCCCCAGGCGGAAATCGACGCGGTCCGGCCGATTGAAACCTGATTTCGCCAGGTGAATCCTGATTTCGCTTGTCAAGTTTTTTTCGCGGGCCTATGAGGTCCTTTCTCGTGCCCCCATCGCTTGGAGTTCCCATGGCCCGCGTGACGGTTGAAGATTGCGTTGACAAGGTTCCGAACCGGTTCGAACTGGTGATGCTTGCCGCCCATCGGGCGCGTGAGGTCCAGTCCGGCTCGCCCATCACGGTTGACCGTGACAACGACAAGAACCCCGTGGTTGCCCTGCGCGAAATCGCGGATGAAACCCAGATCGCCTCGGTCCTGCGCGAACGCATGATCGAAAGCTATCAGACCCAGATCGAGGTTGACGAGCCCGAAGAGGACCAGATGGCGCTTCTGATGTCGGGCGAGATTGACCGCCCGATGCAGGACGACATGTCCGAAGAAAAGCTGTTGCGCGCGCTTATGGAAGCGCAGGGTGACAATTAATCTGGGCGACAACTGAAAGCGTAATCGCGGATGATCGACGTCGAAGACCTGGTCGCTCTCGTCCGCAATTACAATCCGCGCAGCAATGCCGATTTGATCCGTCAGGCCTACGCCTACGGCATGCAGATGCACGACGGCCAGTGGCGGAAATCGGGGGAACCCTATTTCACGCATCCCGTGGCCGTCGCCGCCATCCTGACCGAACAGAACCTGGATGACGCGACCATCGTGACCGCGCTTTTGCACGACACGATCGAGGATACCAAATCCACTTATACCGAAATCGAACGGCTTTTCGGCCATGAGGTCGCCGAGCTGGTCGATGGCGTGACCAAGCTGACCAACCTTCAGCTTTCCTCGGCGCAAAACGAACAGGCCGAGAACTTCCGCAAGCTTTTCATGGCGATGTCGCGTGACCTGCGGGTCATCCTGGTGAAACTCGCCGACCGTCTGCACAACATGCGCACGATCAAGAGCATGAAGCCGGAAAAGCAGGCGCAAAAGGCGCGTGAGACGATGGATATCTATGCGCCCTTGGCGGGCCGCATGGGTATGCAATGGATGCGCGAAGAGCTGGAAGACCTTGCCTTCAAGGTCCTGAACCCCGAGGCGCGCAACTCGATCATGCGGCGTTTCCTGACGCTGCAGCGGGAATCGGGCGATGTGGTGCATCAGATCAGCGCCGATATCCGGGTCGAACTGGACCGCGAAAAGCTGGATGCCGCGGTCTATGGAAGGGCGAAAAAGCCCTATTCGATCTGGCGCAAGATGCAGGAAAAGGACCTGGCTTTCTCTAGCCTGTCCGACATCTATGGGTTCCGGGTGATCTGCGCCTCGGTGGCCGATTGCTACCGGATTTTGGGCGTGATCCATCAGCGTTGGCGCGCGGTGCCGGGGCGGTTCAAGGATTACATCAGCCAGCCCAAGGGCAATGGCTATCGGTCGATCCATACGACGGTTTCAGGCCGCGACGGCAAGCGTGTCGAGGTGCAGATCCGCACCCGCGACATGCACGAGGTCGCCGAAGCGGGCGTGGCCGCGCATTGGTCCTATCGGGAGGGGGTCCGCGCGCGGAACCCCTTTGCCGTTGATCCGTCGAAATGGATCAGCACCCTGACCGAACGCTTTTTCGAGGGCGACCAGGACGAGTCGGAATTCCTGGAAAACGTGAAGTTGGAAATGTATTCCGACCAGGTTTTCTGCTTCACGCCGAAGGGCGACGTCATCCAGCTTCCGCGCGGGGCGACGCCTTTGGACTATGCCTATGCGATCCACACCCGGATCGGGAATTCCTGCGTGTCGGCCAAGGTCGACGGCATCCGCGTGCCGCTTTGGACTCGGCTGAAAAACGGCCAGTCGGTCGAGATCATCACCGCCGAGGGCCAGCGGCCCCAAAGCTCGTGGATCGACATTGTGACCACGGGGCGGGCCAAGGCCGCGATTCGCAGGTCCTTGCGCGAGGAAGACCGGTCACGTTTCGTGAAACTGGGCCAGGAACTCGCCCGGGCGGCCTTTGACCATGTCGGCCGCAAGGCCAGCGACAAGGCCTTGCGCACCGCGGCCAAGATGCTGGGTCTGGCCGATGAAGACGATCTTCTGGCACGGTTGGGGTCCGCCGAACTGACCGCCCGCAAGGTGCTGGAGACGCTGTATCCCGAGCTGCAAACCGAAAAGGCCGATGAAATCGACGTTCAGCGGTCGATCATCGGGCTTGGCGCGGATCAGACCTTCAAGCGCGCCCTGTGTTGCCAGCCCGTCCCCGGCGAGCGGATCGTGGGCATCACCTATCCCGGCCGCGGCGTCATCGTGCATGGCATCGACTGTCGCGCGCTGGAAGAGCTGGAGGAACAGCCCGCCCGCTGGGTCGATCTGCATTGGCAGCCCGGTCGCCACCCGGCGGCTTATGGTGTGACGCTTGAGCTTGCGATCTCGAACGACGCGGGGGTTCTGGGCCGGGTTTGCGGCGTGGTGGGCGATCAAAAGGCCAATATCAGCGACCTGAAGTTCACAGAACGTAAACCGGATTTTTACAGACTGCTGATTGACGTGGAGTTGCGCGATGTCGAACACCTTCACATGGTCATGACGGCACTTGAAGCCGAGACCGATGTGGCCCAAGTCTCTCGCGTGAGGAATGTCACGCTTAAACCCTGAGGTCCCATGTTTCGCCGCCGCAATCCGCTGTCCTGGGCTCAATGGGCGAAGGAACAGGTCTATCCCCGCGGGGGCTTCAAGCGGGCCACGACCTATCTGTGGCACCGGCTGCGCCGCTTGCCCGACCCGCCGCACCGAATCGCCCGGGGGGTCTTTGCCGGGACCTTCGTGAATTTTCCGCCGATCCTGGGGTTTCAGGTGCTGTCGGCGCTGGGTCTGGCTTGGCTGATGCGCGGCAACCTGCTGGCCGCGGCGCTGGCGACCTTGCTGTCCAATCCGATCACAACGCCGATCATCGCCATCGTCAGCCTAAAGATGGGCTATTGGATGCTGGGCATCGACGGCGGCTTTACCGTCCATGCGGTGTTTACGGCCTTTGCCGCGGCGGGCCATGACCTGTGGTTCAACTTCCTTGCGATTTTCAACCACCACACCGCGCGGTGGGAGGGGTTGCGCGATTTCTGGGACCATATCTATCTGCCCTATTTCGTGGGGTCGATCATCCCGGGGCTTTTGACCTCGACCGTGCTGTATAAGCTGACGATCCCGGCGCTGACCGCCTATCAGGCGCTGCGCCGGCGGGCCTTGATGAAGCGGGTGGCCGCACGGCGCGCGGCGCGCGATGCCGCCGAAGCCGCGTCGCGCGAGTCCGGCGAATAGCTTCTTCCAAGGGGGGGCTTTCCGGTGGGGGCGTTCCGCCCTACACCTACGAAAAAATAGGGTGAGAGCCATGACTTATCTGGGTAGACTGCGTCTGGGTGTGAATGTCGATCACGTGGCCACGGTGCGCAATGCCCGCGGCTCGGCCTGGCCCGACCCTCTGCGGGCGGCGCTGTTGGCCGAGGCTTCGGGGGCGGATGGCATCACCGCCCATCTGCGCGAAGACCGCCGCCACATCCGCGACGCCGATATCGTCGCGCTGAAGGCCGGGCTGGGGATTCCGCTGAACTTTGAATGTGGCGCCACGGACGAGATGTTGCGCATCGCCCTGCAGACCCGCCCCCATGCCGTCTGCCTTGTGCCCGAAAAGCGCGAAGAGCGGACGACCGAGGGCGGGCTTGACGTGGCGGGTGACATCCCGCGCCTGACCGATTACGTCGCCGCCCTGCGCGAGGCGGGGGCGCGGGTTTCGATGTTCGTGGGTCATCAGGCCGCCCAGCTGGAGGCCTGCGCCACGATTGGCGCCGCGGTGGTCGAACTGCACACCGGCCATTATTCCGACCTGCATGCCGAGGGTCGCGAGGCCGAGGCCGCAGCCGAGCTTGCCGCCCTGACCCGCGGTGCGGCGCTGGCCCATTCGCTTGGGCTGGAGGTTCATGCCGGCCATGGCTTGACCTATGACAACGTGGCCCCCATCGCCGCCATCCCTCAGGTGATGGAGCTGAATATCGGCCATTTCCTGATCGGCGAGGCGATTTACGTCGGTATGGAACAGGCCCTGTCCGAGATGCGCCGCCGCATGGACCAAGCCCGATCTTCTGAAAACCGCCCATGATCCTGGGGATCGGCGCCGACCTGTGCAACATCGAGCGGATCGAGGCCACCCTTGCCCGCCATGGCGACCGCTTTCGCCAGCGCGTCTTCACCGACCTGGAACAGGCCCGCGCCGAGGCCCGCCCCATGGCGGTCGCCGCCACCTATGCGAAACGCTGGGCGGCCAAGGAGGCCTGCTCCAAGGCCTTGGGCACTGGGTTGCGCATGGGCATCGCCTGGAAGGACATGGCGGTCAGCAATCTGGACACCGGCCAGCCCGTCATGGCGCTGACCGGTTGGGCGGCGCAAAGGCTGGCGCAGATGACGCCGCAAGGCCATTGCGCCGTGGTGCATGTGACGCTGACCGACGATCACCCCTGGGCTCAGGCTTTTGTGGTGATCGAGGCGCGGCCTATCCCGGCAAGTTGACGGCCCCCCGCTTGACAAAAGCCCCCGCCCCGCGCCAAGAGCCTTGGGGTCAACGCAAGGAACAAAGCCATGGCAAAACAGGACGGCGGCATCGTCGAAACCGTCAAGACGCTCTTTTGGGCGGGCGTCATCGCGGTGGCCTTCCGCTCGCTGCTGTTTCAGCCCTTCTTCATCCCGTCCGAGTCGATGAAAGACACGCTGCTGGTCGGCGACTTTCTGTTCGTCAACAAGATGGCTTACGGCTATTCGACCGTGTCGTGCGAAATCCCCTTTACCAAGATCAGCCTTTGCCCGGTCCCGGGTCGGTTGAAGCTGCCCCTGCTGTCGGGCGACCCCGAGCGCGGCGATGTGGTCGTCTTCCGCCATCCCGTCAGTGGGCAGGACTATATCAAGCGGCTGATCGGCCTGCCGGGCGACAAGATCCAGATGAAAGAGGGCATCCTTTATATCAATGGCGAGGCCGCGCCCCAGACCCCCGATGGTGTCTTTGCCGAGGTCTTCGAGCCCCAGGGGTCGATGGACAGCACGCCGCGCTGTTCGAATGCGCCGGTGGGCGTTGGCGGCACCTGTGAAAAACAGCGCGCGATCGAGACCCTGCCCAATGGCGTGAAACATGCGGTGTTGAACATCGACATCAACGGCTATGCCGACAACACCGATGTCTTTACCGTGCCGATGGGGGAGTATTTCTTCATGGGCGACAACCGCGACAATTCGATGGACAGCCGCTATAGCCAAAGCGCGGGCGGGGTGGGCTTTGTTCCGGCGGAACTGCTGATCGGTCGGGCGGACCGGATCATGTTCTCATCCGCCGGGTCCTCGTTGTTCTATTTCTGGACCTGGCGCGGGGATCGCTTTTTGAAGGCGATCGAATGAAGATCGCGGCCGATATTCAGGCCTTTGCGGCCCGGATCGGCCATGGCTTCGCCGATCCCGCCTTGCTGGTCCAGGCGCTGACCCATGCGTCGATGTCCTCGGCCACCAGGGCCGACAATCAGCGGCTGGAGTTTCTGGGCGACCGGGTTCTGGGTCTGGTCATGTCCGAGGCGCTGCTCAAGGCCGACACCAAGGCCGCCGAGGGCGCGCTTGCACCGCGCTTCAATGCCTTGGTGCGCAAGGAAACCTGCGCCGAGGTCGCGCGGGACTGCGGGCTTGGCGATGTGCTGAAACTGGGTCGGTCCGAGATGATCTCGGGCGGGCGCAAGAAGGAAGCGCTTTTGGGGGACGCACTGGAGGCGGTGATCGCGGCGGTCTATCTGGACGGCGGGTTTGATGCGGCCCGCGCGCTGATCCTGCGGCTTTGGGGCGAGCGGATTGCCCGGGTCGAACAGGATGCCCGCGACCCCAAGACCAGCCTGCAGGAATGGGCGCAAGGCCGCGCCATGCCGCCGCCAGTCTATGAGGAAACCGGCCGCGAGGGCCCCGACCACCAGCCGATCTTTACCGTCCGCGTGACGCTGGCTGATGGCCAGACCGAGACGGCCAAGGCGGGATCAAAGCGCATCGCCGAACAGATGGCCGCGCGGTCGCTTTTGGGCCGCGTCACCGGCTGAGCCGTTCTGCCACTGGCCCCGGACGCGAAAACCGTCTATGGGGGCACAAAGGAGAACGATTGCATGACTGATCTGACGGAAGAGGCCACCCGGGCCGGATTTGTGGCGCTGATCGGCGAGCCCAATGCGGGGAAGTCGACGCTGCTGAACCGGATGGTGGGTGCCAAGGTCTCGATCGTCACACACAAGGTGCAGACGACGCGGACCCGTATCCGCGGCGTCGCCATGGCGGGGCAAAGCCAGATCGTTTTCGTCGACACGCCCGGGATCTTTCGGCCGCGCCGCCGCTTGGACCGGTCCATGGTCGCCGCCGCCTGGGGTGGGGCGGCCGATGCCGATGTCATCGTCATGCTGATCGAGGCCCATCGCGGCCTGACCGAGGGCAGCCAGGCCATCATCGACACCCTGCGCGAACGCTTTCCGCAGGGCGCGCGGATTGCCTTGGCGATCAACAAGATCGACCGGGTGCAGGCCGAAGTTCTGCTGGCTCTGACGCAGAAGTGCAACGAGGCCTTTCCCTTTGTCGAGACCTTCATGATCTCGGCCGAAAAGGGTTACGGCGTCGAAAAGCTGCGCGATTGGCTGGCGGCAGAGGTCCCGGCGGGCCCCTGGTTCTATCCCGAGGATCAGTTGGCCGATCTGCCGATGCGGATGATCGCGGCCGAAATGACCCGTGAAAAGCTGACCCTGCGCCTGCACGAGGAAATCCCCTATCAGCTGACGGTCGAGACGATCAATTGGGTGGATCAGCCCGATGGCTCGGCGCGGATCGACCAGGTGGTCTATGTGGCGCGCGATGGTCATAAAGGCATCGTCCTGGGTGCCAAGGGCGAGACGATCAAATCGGTGGGCACCGCCGCCCGGGCCGAGATCGCCGCCTTCCTGGATCGCAAGGTGCATCTGTTCCTGGAAGTCAAAGTGCGGCCCAACTGGTTGGAAGAGCCCGAGCGCTATTCCGAAATGGGCTTGGATTTCAAAGACGGCAATCCCAAGGGCTGAGGCGGTTTGGGGGCTGAGGGCAAAGCGGGGGCCAGCCCCCGCACCCCCGGAGTATTTGAGTCAGTATGAAAGGGACGCGGTTGATGGACCCTCGTCTGGCATCGGGCGTTTGGGTCGCGGCCTATCTGGCGCGGCTGCGGCTGGCGGTCATCCCGGCCTTTGTGGTCCAGAAGGGCGATGCGACGGCGGGGGCGGTGGTCGTCAAGATCGCCACCCTGGACGGGCAGGCGCGGGCCTTGCAGCGTCGGTTCGACTTTCAGGCGGACCGGCGGGTCTGGGTCGTTTTGGCCGAGGGCGAGGAACCTGCCGTCGATGCGGTGTTGACCCGCGAAAGGGCGCGTGACCGTGACCTTTGGGTCATCGAGGTCGAGGACCGCGGCGGGCGCTCACTTCTGGAGGAAGAGGGGCTCTCGGACTAGGCCGTACAGGGGTTTCAATGCGGCTGCCAGGGCCAGGCCCAGGACCGCGATCCCCGCCAGGTTCAGCGCTGCAGGGGTGGGGCCCAGAAGGGCGGGGTTCAGGATCTCGTAGGGCCATTGGCCGGTGAGCAGGCCCCGCATCGCGGCATAGGGCAGGTAGATCAGGCCCGGAAGCAACCAAAAGACCGGCCGAAACTGCGGTGGCCTTGGCGCGGCCAAAAGCCACCAGAGCGGCGCCAGCGCGGGCAAGACCCGGTGCAACAAAAGATCAGGATAGCGCAGGGCAGGGGCCACGGGCCCCGCAATCAGCGCCGCATAGACCAGACCCGTCATCGTTGTGGCCAAAAGGGTCATGGCGGCAAGGTTCGGGTCTTTGTACCCCCAGGCCGCCCGGATCAGCGTCACCGCCGCCAGGGCCGCCGCGACATTCGTGAAATACCGCGCCATGGACCACAGCCGCAGTAGGAGCGGCAGCGATTCGGTCGGATATTGCAGGGCCAGCCCCAAAAGGGCCACGGCAGCGAGGGTCAGGGCAAGCAGACGTGTCAACATGCGGCGGATATGGCGAGGCGCCGTGGTCAAGCCAAGGGGGAACCGGGGGGGAGTTTCGGGCCTCTCTTCCCGGGCGGCAGCGGGCTTGCGGGAAATCCTCCCATCCTTCGGGGAAATGGGCGAGGGCGGTTTCGGCGGAAGGGGGAAGGTTTGGATCGCACCTCCGGGAGAGGGGGAATAAAATACTATATACACGATTGATAAAGGCGTGTTTATTTCCTTGAATACACGACAAGACTGGTAGATAAAAAGTCCATACAACGGGCCAAGCCGGCCCTTGCCCAAGGAGAGACCCATGTTTGCCACCCTTCACGTCGCCGGCCGCATCCTGCCTTGGGCCGATGACGCCGCCGATGGCCGTGTCACCATCTCGACCGGTCTGCGCAGCCTGACCGGCTGGCCGGTCCTGCGCGGCTTGCAGACCGCGGCCCTGGCTCTGGCCGTGGGCTTTGCCGGCCTGACCGCGCAGCCGGTCCAGGCCCAGGCGCTGTTGAACGTCAGCTATGACCCGACGCGCGAGCTTTATGCTGATATCGACAAGGCCTTTGCCGCGTGGTGGGTGGCCGAGGGCAATCCGGCGCCGGAGATCCAAGCCAGCCATGGCGGGTCGGGCGCGCAGGCCCGTGCGGTGATCGAGGGGCTGGACGCCCAGGTCGTCACGCTGGCCCTGGCCGCCGACATCGACAAGATCGCCGCGCAAGGCAAGCTGCCGGCCGATTGGCAAGGCAAGCTGCCGCACAATTCCTCGCCCTATACCTCGACCATCGTTTTCCTGGTCCGCGAAGGCAACCCCAAGGGGATCAAGGACTGGGGCGATCTGGTGGCGGACGGGGTGGAGGTCATCACGCCGAACCCCAAGACCTCTGGCGGGGCGCGCTGGAACTATCTGGGCGCCTGGGCTTGGGCGGAACAGAACGGACAGGACCCGCAAGAATTCGTGAAGTCGCTTTATACCCATGTGCCGGTGCTGGACAAAGGCGCGCGGGACGCGACGACGACCTTTACCCAACGCGAGATCGGCGACGTGCTTCTGGCCTGGGAGAACGAGGCCTATCTGGCCCAAAAGGAACTGGGCGAGGATCAATATGACATCGTCGTCCCCTCGGTTTCGGTGCTGGCCGAGCCGCCGGTGGCTCTGGTCGAGGCCAATCTCCACTCGGACGACCAGCGCAAACTGGCCGAAGCCTATCTGAGCTTCCTGTATACCCCCGAGGCCCAGGCGATCATCTTCAAGCAGTTCTACCGCGGTTGGGACACGTCCAAGGCCGATCCCGCCGATGTGGCGCGCTTCCCCCAGCTAAAGCTGGTCGACATCGCCCATTTCGGCGGTTGGTCCAAGGTGCAGGCCGATCATTTCGCCGACGGCGGGATCTTTGACCAGATCTATGTCGCGCAATGATGACCGGCCTGGTTCACCGCAGCCCGATCCCCGGTTTCGGCCTTTCGGCCGGGGTGACGCTGACGATGCTGTCGGTCGTCGTGCTGATCCCGATCGGAGCCCTGTTCCTTGAGGGCTTTTCGGCCGGGATACCGACCCTGATCGACACGATCAACACGGGGCGCGTGCGGGCGGCGCTGTATCTGTCCTTCCGCCTCTCGGTGATCGCGGCCTGCGTGAACCTGGTCTTCGGCCTGGTGCTGGCCTGGGTCCTGACCCGCTATGACTTCCCCGGTCGCCGCATCCTGGATGCGGCGGTCGACCTGCCCTTCGCCTTGCCGACCGCCGTGGCCGGCATCGCGTTGACCGCACTTTATGCGCCCAACGGCGCCTTCGGGGCGCTGTTCAAGGACCTGGGCATCAAGATCGCCTATACCCAATGGGGCATCCTGATCGCGCTGATCTTTGTGGGCCTGCCCTTCGTCACCCGCACCGTTCAGCCCGTCGTCGAAGAGATCGAACGCGAGGTCGAGGAGGCCTCGGCCACCCTTGGCGCCAGTCGGGCCTATACGATCCGCCGGGTCATCCTGCCCCTGCTGATGCCCGCGGCGTTGACCGGCTTTGGCCTGTCGCTGGCGCGGGCGGTGGGGGAATATGGCTCTGTCATCTTCATCGCGGGCAACCTGCCGATGAAAACCGAAATCGCCCCCCTGCTGATCGTGATCAAGCTGGAGGAATACAACGACCCCGGCGCTGCCGCCATCGGCCTGGCCATGTTGGCAATCTCGTTCGGGATGCTGTTCCTGATCAACCTTGTGCAAGTCTTCAGCCGCCGGAGGATCGGGCATGTCTGACACAACCTTTCGCCCCGTGACCACCGAAACGCCCCTGACCCGGGTCGTGCTGATCCTGGTGTCGATGGCCTTCCTGGGGCTGTTGGTCGCGGCCCCTTTGATCACCGTCTTTGCCGAGGCCCTGGCCGAGGGCGCCGGTGCGGCCCTTGAAAGCCTCTCTCATCCCGAGGCGCAGGACGCCATCCGCCTGACCCTGATCGTCGCCGCGGTCTCGGTCCCCTTGAACGCGGTCTTCGGGGTGGCGGCGGCCTGGCTGATCACCAAGTTCCAGTTCCGCGGCAAGGCGGTGCTTTTGACGCTGATCGACATCCCGTTTTCCGTCTCGCCCGTGGTCGCCGGGCTTTGCATCATCCTGACCTTCGGGGCGAATTCGTGGGTCGGCTCCTGGCTGGTGGCGCATGGCTTTCCCGTGGTCTTCGCCCTGCCTGGGATCATCCTGGCCTCGATGTTCGTGACCTTTCCCTTTGTCGCGCGTGAGATCATCCCGGTGATGATCGAACAGGGAAAGACCGAGGAAGAGGCCGCGCTAACCCTGGGCGCAAGCGGCTGGCGGGTGTTCTTTACCGTGACGCTGCCAAATATCCGCTGGGCGCTGCTGTATGGCGTCCTGCTGTGCAACGCCCGCGCGATGGGAGAGTTCGGGGCGGTCGCCGTCGTTTCAGGCAAGATCCGCGGGCTGACCGCCACGATGCCGATCTCGATCGAGATGCTTTACAACGAATACCAATCGGTCGCGGCCTTCGCGATGGCCGCCGTGCTGGCCCTTTTGGCGCTCGTCACGCTGGCGCTGAAAACCCTGCTGGAATGGCGCTATGCCGATCAGCTTGCCGCAAACCGCAGACATTGAGGCGCATCATGCAAATCGAAATCGACGAAATCTCCAAGCTTTTCGGGGCCACTGCGGCTTTGCACCCGGTTTCGCTGTCCTTGCCCTCGGGGGCTTTGGTGGCTTTGCTGGGGCCGTCCGGTTCGGGCAAGACGACGCTCTTGCGCATCCTGGGCGGGCTGGAGTTTCCCGACACCGGGCGCGTGCTGTTTGACGGCCAGGACGCGACCGGGCTTTCGGTGCAAGACCGCCGCGCGGGCTTTGTGTTTCAGAACTACGCGCTGTTCCGCCATATGACGGTGTTTGAAAACATCGCTTACGGCCTGCGCGCCCGTCCCCGCGCCACCAGGCCAACCGAGGCCGAGATCGCGCGGCGCGTGGCCAAACTGCTGGAGCTGATCCAGCTGCCGCAGATCGCCCTGCGCTATCCGACCCAGCTTTCGGGCGGTCAGCGGCAGCGCGTGGCCCTGGCCCGGGCGCTGGCCATCGAACCGCGGATGCTGCTGCTGGATGAGCCCTTCGGCGCCCTGGATGCCAAGGTCCGCAAAGAGCTGCGCCAGGGCCTGCGCGACATCCATGACACGACCGGCCTGACCACGGTCTTTGTCACCCATGATCAGGACGAGGCGATGGAGCTGGCCGACCTGGTCGTCGTCATGAGTGGCGACAAGTCGGGGGGACGGATCGAACAGATCGGCCGCCCGCAGGATATCCGCGCCCGCCCCGCCTCCGACTTTGTCCGCACTTTCATCTCGGCTTGAAGAATGAATGTCCATGTCATGACCAAGGCTCTTGATCAGATCGACCGCAAGATCCTGACCCAGCTGATGCGGGATGCGACCTTGCCCATCGCGCAATTGGCCGACCGGGTCGGCCTGTCGCAGACGCCCTGCTGGAAGCGGGTGCAAAAGCTGGAGGCCGCCGGGGTGATCACCAACCGCGTCGCCGTGGTCGATCCGCTGCGCGTGGGTCTTGGCCTGACCGTGCTGTGCGAGGTCGAGGCGATGGACCACACGCCCGAATGGCGCGACCGCTTTCTGGGGGTGGTCAAGGCCTTCCCCGAGGTGATGGAGGTCCTGCGCCTGGGCGGTCAGTCGGATTACATGCTGCGCATCGTGGTTCCGGACATGCCGGCCTATGACCAGGTTTACCGCCGCTTGACCGACAAGATCCCGCTGAAAGGCGTCCGGTCACGCTTTGTCATGGAAAGCCTGCACCACAAGTTTGCCCTGCCGATCTAAGGGGGGCACCCGGGGCGCGGTGCGCTGAAGCACACCCTACGCTGGACGGGGTAGGGTGTGCTTCAGCGCAGCGTTCACCGCTTCACATAGGTTTTCCACAGCCAGATCAGCACCAGCGCCCCGGCAAGGGCACCGACGAACCCGGCCGCCCAAGAGGCCATCTCGGCCAGAAAGCGCAGCAAAAGCCCGCCCACCAGCGCGCCGCCGACCCCGATCAGGACCGTCGTCGGAATATCGGTGTTCAACTTCATCATCCGCGTGGCCAGAAAGCCCGCCGCCGCGCCGATGATCAGCAAGAGGACGATTTGCATGGCAGTCTCCTTGATGGCCCGAATTGATGGCCCGAACTGTTGGCCAGACTTGATGACCCGACCCCGGGGGCGCGTGTATTGGGGGCGCAAATCCGCCCTCACCTCCGATATGGTCATCCCACCGCCCGCGCAAAAGGGGGAGAGCGTGCGACCGCTTCCCCCCTTGCCCTTTTGCGCCTTCCGCGCCACACCTTGGCCATCATGACCCTTCCCGATCCCCTCACCCCGCTTGCCACCCTTGTCCGCCGCCATCCCGATGTCGAAGCGCAGGTCCTTTGGGCCTCGGGCGACACCTGGGAGGCGCAGGACGACCAGGACGAGATGATGGACGGCGAAGAGATCCCCTATTACGCCGAGGGTCTTTTGATGGAGGGCTTTGGCATGGCATGGCTGGCCCTTGGCGAGGGCGCCCAGGCCGAGGTCCTGCTTTTGATGGTCTGGGAGCCGGGCGTGACCCCGCCCCCCGCGCCCTTGCCCGAAGAGGGCTGGCAGGTCCTGGCACAGGGCCGGATCGAGGCCGCATGACCGCGCCCCGATCCATGACCCTGTCTCACGGGCAGAGGGCCACATGAGATTCCATGGTTTTGGCCCCCCCGTCCCCTTTGTGCGGCCTTGGGATGCGGCGCGGATGGCCTTGGGCTTGGCGCTGGGGCTGACGCTGGCGCAGGTCGGCATGGGGCTGGTGGCGGGGGATATCTGGGGCCACCCTTGGCTGATCGCGCCCTTTGGCGCCTCGGCGGTGCTGATCTTTGGCGTGCCGTCTTCGCCCTTGGCGCAGCCCTGGACTGTGGTGATCGGCAACGCGGTCTCGGGGCTTGTGGCCTTGGGCGTCTTGCAACTGGGCCTGCCGGTGGTGGCTGCGGCGATCCTGGCGGCCAGCCTTGCGGTGGCAGCCATGGGGCTTTTGCGCGCCACCCATCCGCCGGGCGGCGCTGTGGCCCTGGCGCTGGTCCTGGCCCAGACTTTGGGACAAACGCCCGACCTTGGGTTCTGGGCCTCACGGGTGGTTCTGGGCTCTTGCCTTCTGGTCGCGGTCGGCGTTTTCTGGAACCCGATGACCGGGCGGGCCTATCCGTTCCGCCACGCCAAGGGGTGAACATGTCGATTTATCAAAGCCTTCACGCTGATTGCGCCACCTTGGGCACGCGGCTTTTCACCGTGACCCTGCAGGACGAGGCCGCGGGGCTGGCGCGGCGCGCCTATACCTCACATCCGGTGGAATATCCGGTGTCGGGGACCAAACCCCTGACGCGCGACGGGTGGTATGACTTTTGCATCGGCGGGCGTCAGACCTTTGTGGCCAATACCGTGCCGGAATTCGCCAAGTATTTCTTTGACCATGCGCTGATCACCTCGCTGGGGCTTGGGTCTTGCATCAACGTGCCGATCTTTGGCGCGGGGCCGGTGCTTGGAACCGTCAACCTGCTTGCCGAAGAGGGGCATTTCACGCCCGAACGCCTGACGGCCTATCACGCCCTGATCGCGGGCGCCCATGCGGCCCTGGTTCAGGAAATGGCCAAGGGCGTCTGACCCAGCGCTTGGCGCGCGGCGAAGGCCCCCATGGCCAGACAGGCGGTCAGCAGGTATCCGCCGGTGGGGGCCTCCCAGTCGACCATTTCGCCGGTGACAAAGACCCGGGGCAGGGCGCGCAGCCGCAGCCCGTCCAGCGCGGCCCAGTCCACCCCCCCCGCGGTCGAGATCGCCTCATCCATCGGCCGCGGACCCTGATGCACCATCGGCAGGGACTTCAGCGCCTGCATCAGCGGCAGGGCGCGGCCCCATTCCATGACCAAAGCCGCCGCGGGCGCCGAAAGCCCCAGCTTGCGCAGGCGGTTGGGCATCGTGTCACCGGGTTTCAGCCGGGCGATCCGCGCCTCTAGGGCCAAAGGGGAAAGGTCGGGAAACAGGTCCAGCGTCACCTGCGCCCCCGCGCGGATGTCGCGCGAAATGGCGTAAAGCCCGCCGCCCTCCAGCCCGCGGGAGGCGATGACGAACTCGCCACGCTCACGACGGTCCGGCAGACACAGCGCCGCCCCCTTGACCGCCTGGCCGAAATGGCGCGCCATATGCGGCGACCAGGTGACGTTCAGCCCGAAATTCGCCGGGGCAAAGGGGGCAAGCCCGACATGCGGCGCCAGGATCGCGGTCCAGGCCCCATCCGACCCCAGCCGCGCCCAGCTTGCGCCCCCCAGGGCCAGGATCGTGACATCAGGCGTCACGACCTGCCGCCCCTCGGGCGTGTCAAAGACCATGCCGTTTTCGATGCCGACCCAGCGCCACCGCGTGTGCAGGGTCACACCCAGCGCCGCCAGCCGCCCCAACCAGGCGCGCAACAGCGGAGAGCCCTTCATCGCCACCGGAAAGACCCGCCCGGTCGAGCCCGCAAAGACCTCTTGCCCCAGGCCCCGCGCCCACTCCATCACCTGATCCGGACCGAAAGCCGCCAGCATGGGGTCCAACGGCGCACAGCGATAGGCGGCGGCGAAATCGGGCTCGACCTTGGTCAGGTTCAGCCCCGACTTGCCCGCCATCAGGAACTTGCGCGCGGGTGAGGGCTTGGCCTCGGCAAGGGTCACGCGTGCCCCGCCCTGCGCCAGGACCTCGGCCGCCATCAGCCCGGCCGGACCCGCTCCGATCACCAGGGCTTGCATCAGGCGCGGCCCGCGGTGGGGGACAGGGACAGCGGCGGAATCCCCATGGATTTCAAGGCCTCCGCCCATTTCGCGGCGTTCTCGGGGCCAAAGACCAGCGCGTCCGAGGCCTCACCGGTCAGCCAGTCATTGCGGGCGATCTCGCCCTCCAGCTGCCCCGGACCCCAGCCGGTATAGCCAAGCGCCAGAACGGCGCGTTCCGGGCCGCGACCGCGCGCCAAGGCCTCCAGCACGTCCAGCGTGGCCGTCATGCCAAAGCCCGGGCCGACATGCTGCGTCGCCGCCCCGCCGCGATAGTCGGGCGAGTGCAGGACAAAGCCGCGCCCGCGTTCGACCGGGCCGCCGAAGTGCAAGCGGATATCCCGGCGGCGGTCGGTCTGGTCGATCTGCAACTGGGTCAGAAGCTCGGGGAAAGTGATTTCCGTCAGGGGCTTGTTGACGATCAGCCCCATAGCCCCCTCGTCCGAATGAGCGCAAATCAGGATCACGGCGCGGTCAAAGCGCGGATCGCCCATCGCGGGCATGGCGACGATCATCTTGCCGGTCAGGTCCATGTGCCTATTGTGACGAAAGCGGCGGGCGGGCTCAAGTCCCATGCACCGCAAAGTGATGGCCCAACGTCCGCCTTGGGCTTTTCGGCGCGCGGGCTTGGGGCTAGGTTACGCCCATGCTGCGCTATGCAATCATCCTTTTGGCCACGCCTGCGATGGCCACCTCGCAAGACGAAGTCCTGTCGGCGCGGCTTTTGCCCGGTTGGCAGCAGGCGGACGGCAGCCATATGGTCGCGCTGGAGCTGACGCTGGCGCCCGGCTGGAAGACCTACTGGCGCGCGCCCGGCGATGTCGGCTTGCCGCCCAGTTTCGACTGGCAGGGGTCACAGAACCTGGACGCCGCCCGGTTCCATTGGCCCGCGCCCGAGGTGATCGCTTCGGGCGACACGGTGACGCTGGGCTATCACGACCGCCTGATTCTGCCGGTGACGCTGACGACGCAGGGGGCGGGGCCGCTGCGGGTGGATCTGTCGATGGATCTGGGGATCTGCAAGGACATCTGCATGCCCGCGCATCTGGAGTTCCACGCGGTGCTGGAGGGGGCCGGCGCGCCGGATGCGGCGATTGCGGCGGCTTTGGCGGCGGTGCCGGCGCAGGGCCAGGCCGCGCTGACCTGCGCGGTTGAACCCATCGCCGACGGGCTGCGCCTGACCGCCCGCATCCCGATGACGGGCGCCGAACCCTATGTGATCTTTGAAACCCATGACCCGAAGGTCTGGGTTTCGGCCGCACAAACGCGGGTCGAGGATGGCGCCTTGGTCAGTTCGGCCGACCTGGTTCCGCCCACGGGCGCGCCCTTTGCGCTGGATCGGTCGGGCGTGACGGTGACGGTTCTGGGCGCAGGCGCCCCGGTCGAGATCAAGGGCTGTCCCGCCGGTTAAATGGGGGCAGGTTAAATGGGGGCCGGTTGAAGGGGCCGGGTCTAGCGTTCCTTGCGGGCAATCCGGATCAGGGCGCGTTCCATCACCGCCATCAGCGGCGCCTTCGAGGTCGACCGCAGCGTCAGATCGGTTTCCACCAGGATCGACAGCGCCTTTTCGGTCTGCCGCGTGCCCCAGGCCTGAGCCTGTTTCATCATCCGGTCGCGGCGTTTGAAGAAGCCCCGCGCCTGGGCAAACCCCTGGGCCGGACCCTCGGGATGGGTGGCCATCATGTGCAGCGTCTGGAAATGCCGCAGCGCCGCGATGGCCAGTGTCACGGGGGCGATGCCCTGACCCTCCAGCCGCCGCATCAGGGGGCCCACCGCGCCGATCTGGCCCTCGGCGACCATGTCGATCAGCTCTTCGGCCTCGGTTTCGATGGTGGCGGGGGCGAGAGCGGCGATTTCCACAGGGGTCAGCGGCAAAGGGTCGCGAAACTTGTAAAGTGCGATTTTCTCAAGCGTCTGGCGGAAATCGCCCGGTTCCAGCACCTTTGACAGGGTCTGAAGTTCGGAAAGTGCATCGGGGGGGATCTGGGTCAGACCCGCCCGCGCCAGCTCGTCGGCGATTTCTTCGCGCGTTGGCGGGTCGTCGTAAAGCCCGATGCAGATCGTGTCATTGTTGCGCTCTGCCATGGTTTTCAGCGCGGATTTGCCGGTCAGATTGCCCGCCGTCACGACGATATTGGCGTCGCCCTTCCGCCACGCCTTGATCGCGCTTTCGATCAGACTGGACAGGCCATCCGTCGCATCCTCGACCACGACGACCCTTGGCCCCGGAAAGAACCCCACCGCCTTGACCGCATCCAGCAAAGCCGCGCCATCCTTGCGCAGGTCGGCGGCGGCCAGCCGTGTCAGCCGCATTTCGGCATCGGCCCCGGGGCCTGCCAAGGCCGCCACGACCTCGGCCCGTTTCAGGGCGACGCGCATGGCATCCTCGCCAAAGATCACCAAGGCGGCCTTGCCGGGATCAGGCTTTTGGAAATACCGCCGCGCCTCGGCGCCCTGAAGCTTCATTTCAGCTCCATCACCAGGCGGCGGACCACCTGATCGGCCAGGGCCTGCATCAGCCGTCGATGCGCATCGGCCGAGGCGGTCAGCCCCGCAACCGTCGATCCCGTCGCAGAAAAGGCCGTGAAATCCGTGACTTTGCCGCCAGTCACCCTTTGGCCATCGGCGGTCAGCGTGTAATCCGCCGTCCCGGTCAAAGTATAGCGCGTGGTGGCGCCATCCACCGTGATCCCCACCCCCGCCTGGGTCGTGGTGATCGTATAGGCCAGGTCAAAGCGGGGCGCCGAGGCCCGGCCCACCTGCGCCTCAAGCGCCGCGACAAAGTCGAAATCGTCGCGGGTCTTGGGCGCCTGGACCTGCACCTGATCCAGCAAAGCCCGGGCCGGAGACTTCACCCCATAGGCCGGGGTAAAGCCGCAACCGGCCAAGGCCAGCAGCAAAAACAGGCGTCTAGACGACCACATTGACGATACGCCCCGGAACGACGATCAGCTTTTTAACCGGCTGACCTGCCAGGAACTTGATCACATCTTCCTGGGCCAGCACCAGCTTTTCCACCTCCGAGGCCGGCATATCGGCGGGAACCGTCACCTCGGCCCGGCGCTTGCCGTTGATCTGGATCGGCAGCGTCACCTTGTCTTCCACCAGCATGGCGGGATCAACCACGGGCCAGGGCGCCTTGACGCAAAGCCCCGCGCCGCCCTGATAGGTCCAGATGGACTCCGCGATATGCGGGGTCATCGGCGACATCAGCTTGGCCAGGGTGCGGATCGCCTCTTTCATCGCGCTTGTCGAGGCCGAGGCGCGCGAGATCGTGTTGGTGAACTCGTAAAGTTTTGCGATGGCCTTGTTAAAGGCGAAACCGTCGATCCCTTGGGTGACTTCGGCAATCGCCTTGTGCATGGCGCGCAGAAGATCCGCGTCGCCTTCGCCCTGATGATCCACCGGCATCTCGCCAATGCGGGCACACAAGGCCCAGACCCGCGACAGATACTTGTAGGCCGCATCGGCGCCGGAGGCCGTCCATTCCACATCCCGCTCGGGCGGGCTATCGGACAGGACGAACCAGCGCGCGGTATCAGCGCCATAAGAGGCGATGATGTTCATCGGATCGACGACATTCTTCTTGGATTTCGACATCTTGGCCGAGGGGATGACCTCGACCTTGGTGCCGTCCTTCAAGGTCGCGCCCTCTTCGGTGCGCAGGATATCTTCCGGCAGGTGATAGACCGGGCGGCCGTTGGCGTCGGTGGTCTTGTAAATCTCATGAGTCACCATGCCCTGCGTGAACAGCGCGTTGAAGGGCTCGATGGCCTTGGCGGGCAGGTGGCCGGTCTTGTGCATCGCGCGGGCGAAGAAGCGGGAATACAGAAGG
The DNA here is from genome assembly GCF_025950525.1 of Stagnihabitans lacustris. Classification (GTDB taxonomy): domain Bacteria; phylum Pseudomonadota; class Alphaproteobacteria; order Rhodobacterales; family Rhodobacteraceae; genus Stagnihabitans. Next base: position 140,588 of record NZ_JAPDGS010000001.1, read on the forward strand.
TGGAGGATCGCATGTTCGATCCCGCCGATATACTGGTCGACGTTCATCCAATATTCGGCCTCGTCCGCCACGGTCGGCGTCGTGGCGCGGGGTGCCGTAAAGCGGGCGTAATACCAGGACGAATCGACGAAAGTATCCATCGTGTCGGTTTCGCGCTTGGCCGGAGCCCCACACTTCGGGCAGGCGCAGTCGCGCCATGTGGGGTGGCGGTCCAAGGGGTTGCCGGGACGGTCGAAACTCACGTCATAGGGCAGTTCGACCGGCAGGTTCTTTTTGTCCTCGGGGACGACACCGCAAGCGTCACAATGGACGACCGGGATCGGGCAGCCCCAGTAGCGCTGGCGGGAAACGCCCCAGTCGCGCAGGCGGTAGTTGGTGACGCCCTTCCCGAACCCCTTGGCCTCGGCGGCGGTGACGGCTGCGGCAATTGCGGCCTCTCCGGTTTGCAGGTTATCCCCGGCAAACCCGCGGATGTAGTTGACCTTTTCCGACTTCATCGGCACGAAGGGTTCGGTCAAAGGGGCCTCGGCTTGACCTTCGGCAACAAAGACCGATTTGATCGCCAGACCATATTTGGTCGCGAATTCAAAGTCGCGGGCGTCATGCGCCGGGCAGCCAAAGATCGCGCCGGTGCCGTAATCCATCAGGATGAAGTTGGCGATATAGACCGGAAGTTCCCACGAGGGGTCCAGCGGGTGCTTCACGCGGACGCCGGTGTCGAAGCCGATCTTCTCGGCCGTCTCCAGCGCCTCGGCGGTCGTGCCGCCCAGACGGCACTTGGCGAGGAAGGCCTCAACAGCCGGATCGCCCGACAGCGCCTTGGCCATGGGGTGGTCCGGCGAAATCCCGGCAAACGACGCCCCCATCAGCGTGTCGGGCCTTGTCGTATAGACCTCCAGCCGGTCGAAACCCGCCGGAGCCCCCACGGTTTCAAACCCGAACTGCAAGCCGGTCGATTGGCCGATCCAGTTGGCCTGCATCAGCCGCACCTTCTCGGGCCAGTCCTTCAACCCGTCCAGCGCCGTCAAAAGCTCACCGGAGAACTCGCTGATCTTGAAGAACCACTGCGTCAACTCGCGCCGCTCGACCGCAGCCCCCGACCGCCAGCCCTTGCCGTCGATGACCTGCTCGTTCGCCAGAACCGTCATGTCGACCGGGTCCCAGTTGACCTGCGCGGCCTTGCGGTAGACCAGCCCCGCTTCCATCATGTCCAGGAACATGGCCTGCTGTTGGCCGTAATATTCCGGATCGCAGGTCGCCAATTCGCGCGACCAGTCGATCGACAGGCCCAGGGGCTTCATCTGCGCGCGCATATCGGCGATGTTGCCATAGGTCCAGTCCTTGGGATGGCCGCCGCGCTCCATCGCGGCATTTTCGGCCGGCATCCCGAAGGCGTCCCAGCCCATCGGATGCAGCACGCTGAACCCCTGCGCCTGCTTATACCGCGCCACCACGTCGCCCATCGTATAGTTGCGCACATGGCCCATGTGGATGCGCCCCGACGGATAGGGGAACATCTCCAGCACGTAATACTTCGGCTTGCCCGGGTCGCGCGTGGCCTTGAAGGCCAAGGCCTCATCCCAGGCCGCTTGCCATTTTGCTTCGATCAGGGCGGGTTCATAGCGCGACATCGTGGCCTCCTACTTGCGAGGCCGGAATTACACCCTTGCGCGCGAAAAGGTCCAGCGTTCAAAGCCGCCAAGACCTAAAAAACGTTGGCCCCAAAATTCACAGCTTGCTGTCGGCAATCCGCATCTGGCGGGCGCGGGCCAGGATCGCATCCTCGATGGCCGAGACGGTCTCGGGCGCCACGGCCCCGCCGCCCTGGCCCTGCAAAGCCACCCGCAAGGACCGCGCATCCAGCGCCGGGTCCTGCACATAGATCGTCGCGCGATACGCCCGACCGCCACCCGGAGGCCGCCCATAGCCCGTCACGATCACCCCGGTGAAAGGATCGACCGATTCGATGGGCAGGAAGTCCAGCACATCCAGGCTGGCGTTCCAGATATACTTGTTCACCCGCACCGTCACATTCGCATCGGTGTTTTTCGAGAACAGGTCCCAGACCGTCGTGCGGCGCGGTTCAGCCGCGGCACGCGCCTCGTTGGCGGCGACATTGGCGGCCCGCCGCTCGGGCGAGGTGCCAAGAACCCCGCAGCCCGTCAAAAGGACCAGACCCAGAACCATAGCCTTACGCGCGTGCTTATACATAGAGAGCCTCTTGCAACTGATCCGTGTCTAGCCCGTCCCCGTTGGCCTGCCAAGGGCTTTCACCCCAGGCCGCCGCGCCGCCGAATCCGAATCGAGAGCCCCCGGGTCCGGTGCGGTTCGGGCGCGGCTTTGGCGAGAATTCGCCGGTTTTGCGCTGTTTTCCGCCCGAGTTCCGCCACATTTCCGCCGCAAACCCCCGGAAAGCCCGACTGTTTCCGTCGTCTGCACAATCCTTGACCGGGTTTTCGGCCAAGTTTTGCAGGGCGGGGCGGGGTCGTGTGGCGGAACTGTGGCAAAGCTGCACCATAGATTTCGCCTTGCGGTCCGGCCCCGGCCCTATGCGTTGCAATCCGGGGCGGCAGTTGCGAAATAGACGTCATACCCAGCACAGACTTCCTGAGTTGGGCGACCCCTAAAAGACAACGAGGGAAAACATGAAAAAGATTCTTCTGGCGACCACCGTGCTGGCCATGACCGCTTCGGTCGCTGCTGCTGAAGTCGCGGTTTCGGGTTCGGCCCGCATGGGTATCGTGAACGACGGCACCGACACCGCGTTCTCGTCGCGCGTTCGTATCGTTTTCGCCGGTTCGGGCACCACCGACGGCGGCCTGTCGTTCGGCGCCGAAATGCGCGCTGACCAAAACGGCGGCAACGCTTCGGGCACCGCCAACGGCGACTCGACGGTCTTCGTTTCGGGCTCGTTCGGCACGCTGACCATGGGCGACGTCGCTGGCGGCGCTGCTGACAACCTGGTTGGTCAGGTTTCGGGCGTCGGCTACACCGGCCTCGGCGACAACAACGAAATCGGCTTCCTCGGCGGCACCGCCACCGCGGCTCGCTACAACTACACCTCGGGCGCTCTGTCGGTCGCCGTCGGCATCGGCCAACCCACCGCCGCTGACGAAGCTGCTTCGGTTGCCGTGAAGTATGCTGCTGGCTCCTACTCGGTCGCTCTGGGCTACTCCGACACCGCCACCGACAGCCAAGTCGACCTGAAGGGCACCGCCACCTTCGGCGCCGCCACCGTGTCGGCTCGCGTTGCTGACCGTGACTCGGCTGCTGACGTTGCTTACGCTCTGTCGCTCGACTACGTCGCTGGCGCTGCCACCGTCACCGCCTTCATGGGCGACAACGTGAACTTCGCTGGCCGTGACACTGCTGGTCTGGGCGTGTCCTACGACCTGGGTGGCGGCGCTGCTGTCAAAGCCGGCGTGGCCGACAACGGCACCGACACCATCTACGAAGCTGGTGTGACCCTGTCCTTCTGATCTTAACCGATCATAAGGGGAAAGAGCGGGCCTTGGCCCGCTCTTTTCTTTTGGCGCAGACCAATGTTAGATGCGCCCATGTCCTTGCATGAAATCCAAAGCCGCCTCGATGCCGCCACCGCCGCCTCTGGCCGCGCCCCCGGTTCCGTCACCCTGATCGCCGTCTCCAAAGTGCAGCCCGATGACCGCGTGCATCAGGTCCTGACCCAGGGTCAGCGGGTTTTCGGCGAGAATTACGTGCAAGAGGCCGCGGGCAAATGGCCCGCCTTCCGGGCGGCGTTCCCGGGCGTGCAGCTGCACATGATCGGCCCCCTGCAGACCAACAAGGCCAAGCAGGCGGTTGAACTGTTCGACGTCATCCAATCGGTTGACCGTTTAAGTCTGGCGGAAAAGCTCGCCCGTCTGGCGCAGGCGCGCGGGACAAGCCCGGACCTGTTCATCCAAGTGAACACCGGGGCCGAGCCGCAGAAGGCCGGTATCCTGCCGCAGCACCTTGACGGCTTTCTGGTGCAGGTGCGCGGGATGGACCTGCCCCCCCAGGGCCTGATGTGCATCCCCCCCGAGGGCGTAGACCCCGTTCCGCATTTCCGCGCCTTGGCCGATATGGCGGCGCGCAATGGTTTAAAGGGCCTGTCGATGGGGATGAGCAGCGACTTTGAGGCCGCTGTGGCCCATGGGGCGACCCATATCCGCGTCGGCTCGGCGCTCTTTGGCGCCAGAACCTACGCGTAAAGCCGGTTACAAGAGCCAGACCCGGGCGTAGGGCGGAAGGGCGATCTGGCCGTCATGCGCCTCGACCGGGTGATCGGACAGCGCGTCATGCATCCGCGTGACGCCATGGTCCCGCGCCCAGGTCTCGGGCAGGTGCAGCCAGTGTTCCGTCATGTTGAACAGCCCCAGCATCACCCCCGTCGGCGCCTGGCGCGCAAAGGCAAAGACTCCGCTTTGGCCGGGGTCAAGGATGCGCAGCGGATGGCCGGCGTGGATCGCCTCGACCGCCTTGCGCCGGGCGAGGATATGCTTGGTGCCGCGAAAGACCTGACCGGCCGGGCTGTCATCGGAATGGCGGAACTGCGCCATGTGCCAATCCATCCGCGGCCGATGGACCCAGCGGCTGTCATGGGCATGATCGGGCTGGTCGCGGTAGGTGTAATCGTTCAGCGTTGCCAGCTCGTCGCCCATATAGATCAAGGGGATACCGCCAAAGGCTGCAATCAGCGCATGGCCCAGAAGGATGCGCTGGACGGCCAGTTGTTCGGCCCCCGGGTCCTCGGCCCGCTCCAGCCCCGCGAGGGAGGCGAAGGACCCGCTAATCCTTTTGTCGCCGGTCTCCTCGTTGACCTGAAACAGCTCGCCCTTGGCGAATGACCCCGGAAAGGTCCCCTCATAGAAATTGGACAGGAAGGCCCGATGCGCCCCTCCCGACATATGCAGCGCGCCTGCGTCTTCGTCCGTCACGGCCCAGCCGATGTCGTCATGACAGCGGATATAGGTGGCATAGGTGGCGTTCGTCAGGGTCGCGGGAAAGTGCGTGCCCAGCACATGCCGCATCAACCGCGCATCCCGCGTGGCCAAGGCGCCCCAGAACTGCACCATCAGCGAGTTGTGATAGGCGAGGTTGCCCTCGCGTCCGTCATGCTTGCCACGACCCAGATAGGGCAGCATCTCGGAGGGCGCGACGATGGCTTCTTCCAGATGCAAAAGCGCGGGGCAGGCGATCCGGCAACAGGCCCGCAGCGCCTGCAGCAGCATATGGACCTCGGGTTCGGATTGGCAGCGCGTCCCCATCCGCTTCCACATGAAGGCCACGGCGTCCAGGCGCAGGACCTCGACGCCCTGGTTCGCGAGGAACAGCATGATTTCGGTGATTTCCAGAAAGACCTGGGGATTGGCCCAGTTCAGGTCCCACTGGTGTTCGTTGAACGTCGTCCAGACCCATTTGCCGAAATGCGGATATTCGGTGAAGGACCCCGGCGCGGTGTCGGGGAAGATCTCGACCAGAGAGCGTTCATAGGCGCGGGGCAGGGCGGGATCGTCGAACATCAGGTAGTAATCCTGATAGGCCGCATCGCCCTTGGCGGCCTTTTGCGCCCAGGCATGTTCCTTGGCGGTGTGGTTCAGCACCAGGTCGATGCAGACCGAAATCCCCCGCGCCCGCAGGGCCGCCGTGACCTCCTGGAAGTCTTCCATCGTGCCATAATCCGGGTTGATCGCCCGGTAATCCATCACCGAATAGCCGCCATCGCTGTCGCCGGGACGCGGCTTGAGGCAGGGCATGAAATGGACATAGGTGACGCCCAAGTCTTCCAGGTAGTCCAGCTTGTCCAAGACGCCCTTCAGCGTGCCGTTGAAGCGGTCGATGTAAAAGACATAGCCCGCCATGTCGGGCCGTTGGAACCAGTCGGGTTCCAGATCGCGCCGCAGGTCCAGCTTTTTCAGGTCGGCGGGGCGGGCGGTGTGGCCTTTCTTCAGCGCGGCCAAAAGGCGCTCGCGGAAGGCGTCGTAATCGGGATGGGCGCCATACAGCGCCTCCAGCATGGGCCACAGATCGGGCGCGCTGCGGTCAAGCCGCAAGCTGAAGATGTCGTCATCCGTGATGGACGCCGCTTTGGCCATGGCTGGTTCCTCCCTCTTCCGGAGGCCAGTTTAGGGTATTCAAAGCGTTTTGGAAAGTGTTTCCGGGACGATGACACGGTCGGCATGGCGCAGGCCGCGGGTCAGCCACAACAGGTCCGGAGCCGACATGGCGATACAGCCCGCGGTGGGCGCGCCAGGCCTGCGCCAGGCATGGACAAAGATCGCCGAGCCCATGCCGGGATGCGACACCGGCCAGTTCCAATCCATGATCAGCACCAGATCATACATCGGATCGGCGCGGCGCAGCCTTTCATGGCTGAAGTCGTAGGGCGCGCGCACCATCTTGTTGTAGTCGGGCGCCTTGGGGTCGTCCGACCACAGATCGCCCGGCCCAATGGGAAGCGCCCAATCCACCGGCCGCACCATGCGGTCGGGGCGGTAGAGGCAGCCCACGATGCCATGCACCCCGGCAGGCGTCGCGCCATCCCCCTCGCGTTTGCGCCGCGTCACGCCGCCCCGCCCAATCGTGCAGGGCAGCACCCGGCCCCGCACACGCAGGCCCATGGGGGTCAGAACCAGGTCGGCAGCTTTCATCTTTGAAACATTCCCTCGCAGGCTGACACGTCGGCGTGACGGGTTTGTCACATAACTTGAAGCCCCCGTGAAGCCGTCCCATCTTCGTCTCAACGAATGGAGGCGAACATGTCCACTTTGCGGAAAATTCTTCTGGTCGATGATGATGATGACCTGCGTGAGGCCCTGTCCGAACAGCTGGTCCTGACCGAGGATTTCGACGTCTTCGAGGCCCGCACCGGCGCCGAAGGGATGGAGAAGGCCAAGGCCGGCCCCTATGACCTGGTGATCCTGGATGTCGGCCTGCCCGACACCGATGGGCGGGAGCTGTGCAAGCGGATGCGCAAGGCGGGCGTCAAATGCCCAATCCTGATGCTGACGGGTCATGATTCGGACGCCGACACGATCCTGGGCCTGGATGCGGGCGCGAACGACTATGTGACCAAGCCGTTCAAGTTTCCCGTGCTTTTGGCCCGCATCCGGGCGCAGCTGCGCCAGCATGAACAGTCCGAGGATGCGATCTTTACCCTGGGGCCCTATACGTTCAAACCCGCGCAAAAGATGCTGGTGGATGTGAAGGACAAGAAGATTCGCCTGACGGAAAAAGAGACCAACATCTTGAAATACCTGTATCGGGCGCAATCAGGGGTTGTAGCACGTGATGTGCTTCTGCACGAGGTCTGGGGCTATAACGCCGGGGTGACGACCCATACGCTTGAGACCCATATCTACCGTCTGCGGCAAAAGATCGAGTCCGATCCGGCCAATGCGCGGCTGTTGGTGACGGAGAGCGGCGGCTACAAACTGGTCGCCTAAGCGTGCCGAAATGTGACACTTTGTCTGTAAAACAAGGCAAATGTTCGAAAAACGCTTAGGGATGCCGGAACCCTGCGCTAGGCTTTGGGCATACGAAGATGTTGTGGGGCCCTCTGTCCCAACAAAGGTCCCCTTGTCGTGTCGGGGTTATGGCACGGCTTCCTCCCTGTTGGACCTGGCCGGGCCTTCGTGCCCGGTCTTTTTTTGCCTTTCGACCGAGGGTTGAGTGATCGATTCACGGCTTGATAAGGTCTTTGCGCCACGTTACCCCTGTCGAAAATCACAGGAGACTTCATGCGTCGCTTTGCCCTTGCCCTCATCGCCCTTGCCGCCACCCCCGTGATGGCCGAGGATCTGGAATTCACCCTGATCAACAATTCCTCGCTGAAGCTGGTCGAAATGTATGTTTCGCCGCACGAGGCTGAAGAATGGGGTGAAAACATCCTGGCGGTGCCCGCGGTTGAACCCGGCACCCAGGGTCAAATCTCGATCGCCGATGGCGAAGAGGTTTGTGATTACGACCTGCGTTTCGTGATGGACAACGGCAACGACGTGTCCGGCACGCAGAACCTTTGCGAATTGGCGACCTTCACGCTGAACGACTGATGCGGTAGACCTTGGGCCGCGCCGCTGCATTTTGCCGGTGCGGCCCAAGGAGACTGCCATGTTCACGCTTGCCACCTGGAACATCAATTCGGTCCGCCTGCGCGAAGCGCTGGTCTGCCGGCTGTTGCAGGAGGAGGCGCCCGATGTGCTTTGCCTGCAGGAATGTAAAAGTCCGGTCGAACTGATCCCGCGCGACGGCTTTGCGGCCCTGGGCTATACCCATATGGTCGCGCGCGGCCAAAAGGGCTATAACGGCGTGGCGATCCTGTCCAAACTTCCGCTGGAAGAGGTGTCGGGCCACGATTTCGCCAGCCTTGGCCATGCCCGCCATGTCGCGGCGCGTCTGCCGAATGGCGTGGTGATCCACAATTGCTATGTGCCAGCGGGCGGCGATATCCCCGACCGCGCGCAGAACGAGAAATTCGGCCAAAAGCTGGATTACCTGACCGAGATGCGCGACCATTTCCGCACGGACGCGCCGCAGCGGTCCATCCTTGTCGGCGATCTGAACATCGCGCCGCGGGAAGATGACGTCTGGAACCACAAGCAGCTGTTGAAGATCGTCTCGCACACCCCCATCGAGGTGGATCACCTGGGGCAAGTGATGGAGGCGGGCGATTGGGTCGACGTCACGCGCCAGGACATCCCCGACGGGCGGCTTTATTCGTGGTGGTCCTATCGCTCTCCGGATTGGGATGCGGGCGACAAGGGGCGGCGGCTGGATCATGTCTGGGCCACGCGCGACATCGCGGCCTCGGCCCATGGCAGCCGAATCCTGCGCCCGGTGCGGGGCTGGGAGCAGGGCTCTGACCACGTGCCGGTCTTTGCCTCCTTTGACCTTTGACGTCGGGCGCATTAGACAGGTTTTAACCATAAGGCGGGGCAGGCGATGAAGATTGCGATGATCGGGACGGGCTATGTGGGCCTTGTGTCCGGGGTGTGTTTCTCGGATTTCGGCCATGAGGTCGTCTGCGTCGACAAGAACCCGGAAAAGATCGCCAAGCTGCAGGCGGGCCAGGTCCCGATCTATGAACCCGGGCTTGAGGCCTTGATGGCCAAGAACGTGACCGCCGGGCGGCTGTCGTTCACGCTGAACCTGGCCGAGGCGGTGGCGGGGGCGGATGCGGTTTTCATCGCGGTGGGCACGCCCACGCGGCGCGGCGATGGCCATGCCGACCTGACCTTCGTCATGGCTGCAGCGGCCGAGATCGCCACCGCGATGACGCAATATACCGTGGTGGTGACGAAATCGACTGTGCCGGTCGGCACGAACCGCGACGTGGCCCGCACGATCAAGAAGGCCAATCCGGCCGCGCAGTTCGATGTGGCCTCGAACCCGGAATTCCTGCGCGAGGGCGCGGCCATCGACGACTTCATGCGGCCTGACCGGGTCGTGGTGGGCGTGGAATCCGGCAAGGCGCGCAAAGTCATGGCCGATGTCTACAAGCCCTTGTTTCTGCGTGATTTCCCGGTGGTCTACACCGGTCTGGAATCGGCCGAGATGATCAAATACGCGGCCAATGCTTTCCTTGCCACCAAGATCACCTTCATCAACGAAATCGCCGCCCTGTGTGAAAAGGTCGGCGCCGATGTCAAGGATGTCGCCAAGGGCATGGGGATGGATGGCAGGATCGGGAACAAGTTCCTTCATGCCGGTCCCGGCTATGGTGGCAGCTGTTTCCCCAAGGATACCAAGGCCTTGGCCCGCATCGGTCAGGATCACGCCGTCCCCATGCAGATCACCGAGACGGTGATCAAGGTCAACGAAGAGATCAAGCGCCGGATGCTGGACAAGATCGTCGACCTTTGCGACGGCAACGTGAACGGCAAGACCATCGCGATCCTGGGCGTGACCTTCAAGCCCAACACCGATGACATGCGCGACGCGCCCTCGCTGACCATCGTTCCCGCGCTTGTGGGCGGTGGCGCCAAGGTCCGCGTCGCCGATCCGCAGGGCCAGCATGAGGGCGAGGCGCTGCTTCCCGGCGTGCGCTGGACCGACAATGCCTATCAGGCGACCCAGGGTGCCGATGTTGTCGTCATCCTGACCGAATGGAACGAGTTCCGCGCGCTGGATCTGGAAAAGATCGCCCGCAAGATGGCCCATCCCCGCATGGCCGACCTGCGCAACATCTATTCCGCCGAAGAGGTGCTGGAGGCCGGTTTCGAGAAATACGACGGCGTCGGCCGTTAACGCTTTTCCAGGAAGTCAAAGACATAGCGGTGCAGGCCGATCAAGCCGATCACGAAGGCCACCGCTGCAATGACCAGCACGTAATAGGGCGAGACGAAGCGGTCGTCGACGCTTGGGTAAAAGGCTGCCCGCATCGCCGTCACGAAATGGGTCATCGGTATCCATTTCAGATAGGAATAGACGCTGTCGGGCAGTTGGCTGATGGGGAACATCACGCCGGCCAGCAGGCTCATCGGCCGGTTGATATAGCTCCACAGGCTTTCATAGGCCGAAGACCACAGGAACAGCACCGAATTCATCGTCCCCACCCCAAGGCCAAGCGCCGCCGCCATGCCAAGGCTGAGCATGATGCCATAGACATCGGGATTCATGCGCAGGCCATAGAAGTGGATCGTGGCATAGACGGCCATCACGAAGACCAGGCAATTGGTGAAGACATTCAACAAAAAGCGCGACACCAGCACATCCACCACCGTGACCGAGGGAAAGCCCAAGAGGTTGCCCGAAAACCGCACCGAGCCCGCCACCCGGCTTGCCACATGGGAGTAAAGGTGGAAGGGCAGGACCCCCGTCACATAGTAAAGCTGAAAGTTCGTGCCCAGCGGCGGCGTGCGCTGCACGATCGAGAAGGTCAGCGCCAGGATCAGGATCGAAATCAGCGGGTCGATGAAGGTCCACAAAAAGCCCAGCGACGTCCGCGTCTCCCGCGAGCCGGTCTCGCGCATGATCAGCGCCATGATGACCCGCATGCTGCGAAACCGGCGCGAGCGGGGCTGTTGGGCCTCGGTCGGCGGGGTCCGGTCCAACGCGGTCGGGGCCGTCTCGGCGGAAATGGTCTGCATTTTAGTCGTTTTCCTGACGATCGGGGCGGTCGGCACGGCGCGGGCGACGAGGGGGCGCGCAGTCCGCGCTTGTGAGCACCGCCGCGGCTGGGATAGTATTACCAGCAAGATGAACAAGGCGCAAACCGCTGCGCAGATCTGGACAAGCTTGTGAAGACCCCCAACGCCAAGACCGACGCTGCCGCCAAGCCCGAGGTTGATGGCGTGACCGGGCCTTCGGGCATGTCCGGGGCCTTTGGCGGTCCGGTGCCGCCGGTGGCCGATGGCATGCCACGGCGGCAGTTGGCCGGACCGATGGGGCTTCATGCCCGCGCCTTGCGGCTGGCCCAGGATGAGGCGCCCGCTGCCCAGCCCGTGCCGCAACCCGTGCCGCCTCCCGCCCCGGTCCAGCAGGCACGTCCCCCGGTTCAACCGCAACCGCAACCCAAGCCAGCCCCCAAGCCCGCCGCCAAGGTCGAGAAAGAGCCTTTGACCACGGTCCGCGGCGCCCGGCTGCAAATGCGGCATTTCGTGCTGGCGGTCCTGTTCGTGTTCCTGGTCCTGCTGCCGCCGGCCATCTATGGCACCTATCTGCACACCACCGCCGTCGATCAATATCAAAGCGACGTCGGCTTCGGCAGCCGCACCCAGGAGGGGTCGAACACCTTCGATGTCCTGGGGGTTCTGGGCGGCGGCGGGGCCTCGACCAAGGATATGGATATCCTGAACCATTTCGTCGACAGCCAAGAGCTGGTCGAACGGGTCGATGCCAAGTTGAACCTGCGCAAGATCTGGTCGCGCTATCCCGAGGACTGGTTCTTTTCCTTCCCCGCAGATGGCCCGATCGAGGACCTGGTGAAGTATTGGAACGACATGGTCGTGGTGAACTACGACAGTTCTTCGGGGCTTATGACGTTGAAAGTCTTTGCTTTCACGCCCGAAGATGCCCAGGCCATCGCCCATGAGATCGTGGTGGAATGCACCGCCATCATCAACGAAATGTCCAAGACGGCGCAGGACGACACGACGCGCTACGCCCGCGAAACCCTGGCCAAGGCCGAGGGGCGCTACCGCGATGCGCAAAACGCCCTCGCCGAATTCCGCATCAAGAACCATATCGTCGACCCGCAAACCCAGCTGAACGGCGCCAGCCAGGTGATCAACAGCCTGGTGCAGCAAAGGGCCGAGGCTCAGATCAACCTGGACCTGCTGATCGGCCAGGTCGCCGACACAGACCCGCGCATCGCCAACCTGAAGCGGCGGATCGAGGTGATCGAGAATCGCCTTGACGAAGAGACCGGCAAGGTGGGCTCCTTGGGCAATCCCGACGACCCGGGCTATGCCGCGCTGATCCGCGACTACCAGGGGCTGACGCTGGAGATGGATTTCTCGCAGAAATCCTATATCGCGGCCCAGGGCGCCTATGATCAGTCGATGACCGATGCGGTGCAGCAGACGCGCTACCTTGCGACTTTCCTGACGCCGACTGTGGCGCAATCGACGACGGCGCCGGACCGTCCCCTGCAAATCTTCCTGACCTTGCTGACCGGCTTGCTGATCTGGACCTCGATTTCCATGATCTATTACGCGCTGCGGGACCGTCGATAGGGCTTGTCATGATCAGCTTCGAGCATGTGACCAAGGCGTTCTGGTATCGCGGCCAGCCGAAATATGTGGCGCGCGACATCCATGCGGTGATCCCGACCGGGGCCAAGATCGGCATCCTGGGCCGCAATGGCGCGGGCAAATCGACGCTGATGGGGATGATCGCGGGCAACATCAACCCCGATTTCGGCATGGTCAAGGTCAGCGGCGAGATCTCTTGGCCCATCGGCCTGACCGGCTGCATCCAGGGCGACATGACGGGGGCGCAGAATGTCCGCTTCATCGCGCGGGTCTATGGCGTGGACACGGACGAGCTGGTGGAATTCGTCGATGACTTCGCCGAGCTGGGCGCCAATTACTACGAGCCGGTAAAGACTTATTCGACGGGCATGCGCGGGCGGCTGAACTTCGGCATGTCGATGGGCATCCGGTTCAACACCTATCTGCTGGACGAGGTCCATTCGACGGGCGACCTGTCCTTCAAGCAAAAGGCCGAAGACCTGTTCAACGACCGGATGCACAGCGCGGGCGTGGTCCTGATCTCACATTCCGAACGCAACTTGCGCAGCCTTTGCACCACCGGCGCAGTGCTGGAACATGGCCGCCTGACCTTCTATGACACGATTGACGAGGCCATCGAGGCCCATAACAGAAATATGCGCTTTGGCAGTCCGAATGCGGCTTCGGTCGCCTGAGGACCGCGGCGCGACAGGAGAAAATGATGCATGTTCTGGTGACGGGGGGGGCGGGCTATATCGGCGCTCATGCCTGCAAGGCATTGAAAGCGGCGGGTTTTACGCCGGTGGCCTTTGACAACTTCTCGACCGGCTGGCGGCAGGCGGTTAAGTTCGGACCTCTGGCCCAGGGCGACCTGATGGACCGCGCCTCGATCGACGCGGCGATTGCGACCTATAAGCCGGTGGCGATCATGCATTTCGCGGCCCTGTCTCTGGTCGGCGAATCGATGACCAATCCGGGGAAATACTGGCGCACCAATGTGAACGGCAGCTTGAACCTGATCGAGGCGGCCTTGGCGGCCGGCATCAAGAACTTTGTCTTTTCAAGCACTTGCGCCACCTATGGCGAGCTGGATGGCGTGTCCTTGGACGAGGATACGCCCCAGACCCCGATCAACGCCTATGGCGGATCAAAGCGCGCCATCGAGATGTTGCTTCGTGACTTCGAAAAGTCGGATGGGCTGAATTCAGTGATCTTCCGTTACTTCAACGTCGCGGGTGCCGACCCGGAGGGCGAGGTGGGCGAACAGCATGTCCCCGAAACCCATCTGATCCCGCTGATGCTGGATGCCATCGACGGAAAACGCGCGGCTTTGACGGTTTTTGGCAGTGATTACAAGACCAAGGACGGCACCTGCATCCGCGATTACGTGCATGTCATGGATCTGGTTGACGCCCATATCCTTGGCCTGCGCTGGCTTTTGGACGGCAAGGCCAGCCGGGTCTTCTGCCTGGGCTCCGGCAATGGATTCACCGTCCGCGAGGTGATCGAGGCCAGCCGCATCGTCACCAACCGCGAGGTCCCGATCATCGAGGGCGCGCGGCGGGCGGGGGATGCGACCTCGCTGGTGTCGGGCTCGCAACGTGCGGTCACGGAACTGGGCTGGGAGCCGAAACGGTCGACCCTGCAACAGATGATCGGCGACGCCTGGCGGTGGTCGAAACAGCCCGCCTTTACCGAATAAAGCGACGGTCGCGCGCCTGGGTGGTCAGGCGCGCGGGGTCAGGCGGGGGAATGTCGGCGACCAACAGCGCAGGCCCCGCGCCGGCCTGCGCCATCACCTGCCCATGCGGCCCGGTGATCACCGACAGGCCGAAATAGGCGCAATCGCCCTCGTCGCCGCAGTAATTGGCATAGGCAATCGACAGCGCGTGATTGGCCGAATGGGCCGGGACGACCGATTGCGCCACGTTTTCAAACGGCTTGGGGCAGGCGGTCGGACACAGGATCAGATCGACACCCATCGCCTTCAAGGCGCTGATATGATGGTCGAATTCGATGTCATAGCAAATCAGCAGCGCGGCCTTGCGCCCGTGAAAGTCAAAGACCGCATAGGCCTCGCCAAAGGCAAACAGCCTCTGTTCGCGCGGCCCGAACAGCTGGATCTTGCGGTAATGCGCCAGTTCCGCGCCATCCGCGCCAAAGGCCACGGCAGCGTTATACAAAACCCCCTCCCGCTCGGCATAGCCCACGACCAGCCCACAGCAGGCCTCTCGCGCAAGCGCCGCCAGCCGCTGATGCCATGGCCCGCCCCGCGGTTGGGCCAGATCGACCAAAGCGTCCTGATTATAGCCCGGCAAATACAGCTCCGGCGCCACAAGCACCCGCGCCCCCATCGCCCCCGCAGCCCGCAACGCCGCACCAAGCGCGGTCATCCCCGCCTCGATATCACATTCCACCGACGGGCCCTGCCAAAGGGCGATTCGCATATCCTGTTCCATGGTTGTATCCGATCAGACCCCATGGAACCCCTCAAGCAAAACCGCCATAGTCGGCCCATGGATCGCTTGGCGCCTGAAAGAATGTTCCTGATGGTCGTCGAGACCGGCTCCTTTGCGCGTGCGGCAGAGCGGCTTGGCGCGGGCTCGGGTCAGGCGTCGAAACTGGTGCAGCGGCTGGAGGCGGAGTTGGGGGTGAAACTTCTGAACCGCACCACCCGCGCGCTGGCCCTGACCGAGGCGGGCCAGCTTTACGCCGACCGCCTGCGTCAGGTGATCGAGGCGCTGGACGATGTCACCGCCGATCTGCAGCACGCGGCCATCACCCCGCGCGGCCGCCTGCGCCTGACCGCGCCTTTGTCTTTCGGCACGATCCGCCTGGCCCCGGTGCTGGCCGATTTCGCCCTTTCTTTCCCCGATATCGCGCTGGAGGTGCAGTTCACCGACCGCCTGACCAACCTTGTCGAAGAGGGCTTTGACGCCGCCATCCGCATCGGCCTTGTCACCGATACCAGCCTCAAGGCGCGCAAACTGGGCGAGGCGCGGATCATCGCCGTGGCCTCTCCGGCCTATCTTGCGGCGCAGGGCACGCCGCTGGTGCCGCAGGATCTGACCGCGCATGAGGCGGTGATCGACCTGAACTCTCGGGAGCCGCGGTCCTGGCCCTTTGCGACCGAAAGGGTCCTGGTCCAGGGGCGGCTGGCGTTTTCCAACGCCACCGCCTGCCTGGCCGCGGCCGAGGCGGGGCTTGGCGTGACCCGCATCCCCGAGTTCGTGGCGGCAGGCAGCATCGCGGCGGGGCGGGTGGTTCACCTTTTGGCCGAATACGAGGCGCCTTTGCTGGGCATCCATCTGCTGTATCCCGCCGACCGCCGTGTGACCGCGAAACTGCGGGCGTTGATCGACTTCATGGCCCGCGCCCTGCGGTAACTTCCAATTCGGAAGGAATGAACTTCCCCGCGCCCGGATTGCCCTTTTCCTTGGAAGGGCGCATCTAGCCTCCATATCCAAGGAGAACCCCATGACCACTGTGACCACCGAATTCGCCACCGAGCGTTCCACCGACCTCGCCGCCGCCCTGCTGCGCGTCGTCAACGGCGGGCTCTTTCTGTTCCACGGCCTGGTGAAGGTCTTTGTCTTCACCCTCCCCGGCACCGTGGGCTATTTCGAGTCGATCGGCCTGCCGGGCTTTCTGGCCTATCTGACGATCCTGGCCGAAGTCGGCGGCGGCCTTGCGCTGCTTGTGGGCTTCCGCGTCAAGCTGGTGTCGCTGCCCCTGGCCGCCGTTCTGGTCGGCGCTGCGATCTTTGGTCACGGCGGCGCGGGCTTTGTCTTTTCGAACGCGGGCGGCGGCTGGGAATATCCGGCTTATTGGGCCATCGTGATGGTTGCCCAGGCCCTGCTGGGCGCTGGCGCCTGGTCCTTCGACCGCAAGTAAGCCCTTCCGGCTCCCTTTCGGGCGGTCCGGATGCGTCTGGGCCGCCCTTTTCATTGGAGATACATCATGTCCACCGCCTCTGCGCCGATCGAGATCGGCCATGTCGCCTTGACCGTGCGCGATCTGCCCGGGATGGCGACCTTCTACGAAAGCCTTCTGGGCCTGGCGCGGCTGTCTTCGGACAATGCTGTGGTGCGGTTGGGGACGGGGGATCAGACCCTGGTCGAACTGCGCGGCGACAAGGCCGCCAAGCCCAACACCGGGCGCGAGGCGGGGTTGTTTCACACCGCCTTTCTGATGCCGTCGCGCGCCGATCTGGGCGCCTGGCTGATCCATACGGCGGAAAACCGCATCGCCCTGGAGGGCGCCAGCGATCACCTGGTGTCAGAGGCGATCTATCTTTCGGACCCCGAGGGCAATGGGATCGAGGTCTATGTCGACCGGCCCCGCGTCGCTTGGTATGGGCCCGATGGCCAGATCAAGATGGCCACCGACGGGCTGGA
The DNA here is from genome assembly GCF_025950525.1 of Stagnihabitans lacustris. Lineage (GTDB taxonomy): Bacteria > Pseudomonadota > Alphaproteobacteria > Rhodobacterales > Rhodobacteraceae > Stagnihabitans. The sequence continues at coordinate 157,656 of NZ_JAPDGS010000001.1, forward strand.
CCTGAACGCCGTCGCCCGCAGCGCAAAGGGCCCCTATCGCGCCGCGCCGAAGGGCCTGGTCGTGGGCCATGTCCACCTGCAGGTCGGCAACCTGACCGAGGCCGAGGGATTTTACCACGATACCATGGGCTTGCCGATCACGGCGCATTATCCCGGCGCGGCCTTTTATGGGTCGGGCGGCTATCATCACCACCTGGCCACGAATATCTGGAACTCACGCGGGGCCAAGACCCGCACGCCGGGCATGACCGGCCTGGTCGAAGTGGGCCTTCGCGCCGACCCCGGCCTTTTGCCCGCAACCCTGACTGACCCCTGGGGCACCCAGTTCACCGTGACGGAGAAGTAAATGCTGATCGACGGCAAATGGACGCAAGACTGGCAGCCGGTGCAGGCCAAGGATGAAAAGGGCGGCTTTGTTCGTCAGGTCTCCAGCTTTCGGCACCGTCTGGGCGGCGCTTTTCCCGCCGAGGCCGGGCGCTATCACCTTTACGTCGCGCTGATCTGCCCCTGGGCCTCGCGCACCTTGATGGCCCGCAAACTCAAGGGGTTGGAGGATGTGATCACGGTTTCGGTGGTGGAACCGGCCCTGACCGCGCAGGGCTGGGAATTCGCCACGCCCGATCCCCTGACCGGGGCGAAATATATGCATCAGGTCTATACCAAGGCCGATCCCCATGTCTCGGGGCGGGCCACGGTGCCGGTCCTGTGGGACAAGGTAACGGGGCAGATCGTGAACAACGAATCCGCCGATATCCTGCGGATTTTCAACGAGGATTTCGGCGGCTTGGCCTCGGGTCCCGACCTGTATCCCTTGGCTTTGCGGGGCGAAATCGACGCCCTGAACGAGGTGGTCTATCCCGGCCTGAACAACGGCGTTTACCGCGCGGGATTTGCCACGACGCAAGAGGCCTATGACGAGGCCGTGGCGCTGGTGTTTGACACGCTGACGGCCCTTGAGGCCCGGATGTCGGACGGCCGCACCTGGCTGATGGGGGAGATTTTCACCGAGGCCGATATCCGCGCCTTTGTCACCGCGGTGCGCTTTGACGTGGCCTATCACGGCATCTTCAAATGCAACCTGCGGCGCTTTGCCGATCATGCCCGCCTTCAGGCCTGGATGGAGCGGGTCCTTGCGCTGCCGGGGGTGGCCCAGACGGTCAGCCTGGACCATATCAAGCGCGGTTACTACTCGATCAAGACGTTGAATCCGAACGGAATCATCCCGCGGGGGCCGGATCTGGCCTGGGCACGGGGGCTGGCATGACCCATGTCCTGATGTTGCATGGTGTGGGCGGCAATGGGGCGGGGCTTTTGCCTTTGGCCTCCCATCTGGACCTGCCGGGGTTGACCTTTTCGGCCCCCAATGCGCCGCATCCGGCGGGGCCGGGGGCTTGGGCGTGGTTCGATATCGCGGGGGTGACGGTGGAAAACCGCCCCGCAAGGGTGCGCGCGGCGCGGGCGGGGCTGGATGCGCTGATCGAAGGGACGCCGGTGCTTTTGGGCTTTTCCCAAGGGTCGATCATGGCGCTGGATGCTTTGGCGCGGGGCAAGGTCGCCACGGTCGTGGCCTTTGCCGGGCGTCTGGCCTTTGACGGCCCCCTGACCCCGCAAGCGGGCGCCCGCGTCCTGCTGTTGGGCGGCCAACATGACCCGATGATGCCGCCCGATGTCACGCGTGAGGCCGCAGCCCGGCTGCAAGCTGCGGGCGTCACGGTCCAGATGCTGATCGAACCCATCGGCCACGAGATCGGCCCGCAAGGCCTTGCCGCCGCACGCAAGTTTCTTCAGTAACCCGCCGCAATCAGCCGCTGCAGCTCGGAAAACGGCACCGGGCGAGAGAAGAGATAGCCCTGGAACTCGTCGCACTGGCTTTCCTCAAGCCAGTGCCTTTGCTCTTCGGTCTCGACGCCTTCGGCCACAACCTTGGCGCCGAAAACCCGCGCCAAGGTCAGGACCGCCGTCACCAAAGCGCGGAAATCGGCGTGCGCAATCAAGGTCTTGTCGATCTTGATGCAGTTGATCGGATAACGCGAGATGCCGGCAAGGTTCGAATAAGCCGTGCCGAAATCGTCGATGGCAAAGGTATAGCCCATGTCGGCGATCTGGCGCATGACCTTTTGCAGGCGGCGGTCATGTTCGACAAGGACGGATTCGGTGATCTCCAGCTCGATCACGCCGCCCACGGGTTCCAAAAGCCGCCGCGCCTGGCGCAGCTGTTTCAAAAACGCGGGGTCGGTGAACTGCTTGGCGCTGACATTGACCGACAGATCGACCCTTGCGCCCTCGCCGCGCAGCACGACCAGGTGGCGCGCCGCCTCGCGCAGCGCCCAGCGGCCGATGGGGGCGATGCGGCCGGTCGCCTCGGCCACGGGGATGAACTCGGCGGGCATGACGGCCGGGCCCGAGGGCTTGTTGATCCGGATCAGCGCCTCGGCCGCGACGATCTTGCCGGTGCGCAGGGACAGGCGCGGCTGATAGAACAGCTCCAGCCGGCGACGGCGCAGGGCCTCGGTCAACTCGGCCTCGACGCGCAAGAACCGTTCCGACCGCGCCGCCATTTCGGGCCGGAAGATCCGCGCCTCGGCCCCGCCGTTGCCCTTGGCCTCGAACAGGGCCAGATCGGCCTGGCGCAACAGCTCGTCAAAAGTTGTCCCCGAGGGATCGGCCAAAGCCAGCCCGATCGAGCCCGAAACCGACAGGTCATTGCCCTCGACCCGCAGGGGGCGGCCCAGGGCTTTCAGCACGGCATTGGCTTGACGCAAAAGGGTTTTTTCCCCGTCATGCGCGATCAGACAGCAGAATTCGTCGCCTCCCAGCCGCGACAGGGGCGTGCCCGGCGGCAGGGCGCCCGACATGCGTTCGGCGATTTCCTGCAACAGCCGGTCGCCCGCCGCATGGCCCAAAGTGTCGTTGACGAACTTGAACCGGTCCAAGTCCAGAAGCAGCATCGCCGACCCTCGCCCCTGCGCCGCATGGTTGCCCATATAGCCCGAGGCCGAAGCCGCAAGGTAGGCCCGGTTGCGCAGACCGGTCAGCGAATCCCGCGAGGCCAGCGCCTCCAGCCCGCGCTTGGCGTTTTCCTGATCGGTGACATCGGTTTCCGTGATCACAAAATTCGGCCCGCCATCGACCGGGTCCTGACCCAGCCGGATCGAGACCTCGTGCATCCGCACCCCGCGCGAGGTCATGACCTCGGAGAGGTAAGTGCCCTCGATTTCGTCGCCCGCGCCCGACAGGGCCGCGCGGATGGTCGGGTTCAAAAAGCGTGGCAATTCCGCCTGTTGCCGCCCCGGGAACGACTTCAGCGCGGCCAGGTTCGCATAGGTGCAGGTCCCATCCGGCGCATAGGTCGACACCATCGACGTCGTATACAGCAGCACCTGGGCCGAGATGATTAGGCTGCGGTCCTCGGCCCCCACGGCGCTGGCCTCGACCAACATGGCGATGGCACCATGGGGCAGGCGGCAGCCGCGAAACCGGCAGACCAGGGCGCGGGGGATGCCCCTGGGATAGATCGTCCAATGTTCGTCGAAAATCTCGCCGCGGGCAAAGGCGGTCTCGTATTGCGCCAGGCGGATGCGGACCGACGTGCTCATGTCGGCGCCCAGATCGCGAGAGGAAAGCTCTGCGAAATCAGGGGCTTCCCACAGGATCACTGCGCTTTCATTGGCCCAGACGATGCGACATTCCTGCAGGTCATAGACCCAGACCGCCTGACGGCTGGCGCGAAGGACGGAGAGGTCGGACAGGCCGGGAAGGGCAGTTTCCGCGGAGATTTGCGCCATCCGATCCGACATGTGCACCAAAAACCGCCCTGAAACCTTGACCGTTTCGGACTATAGGGCTTGGGCGGAGTTTGAGAAGGGCCTAGCGCCCCACCCTATCCTTTTCGTCAGTCCGCTGGGACCTCGTCCTGGCGCAGCAGGCCCATGATCTCGCGTTTCAGGGCGATGAAGGCGGGGTCCAGCACAAGGTCCTCGTGGCGCGGGCGGTCAAAGCCCACGTCCAGCACCCGGCGGATCTGCCCCGGACGACCCGACATGACAAAGACGCGGTCGGCCAGAAGGATCGCTTCTTCGATGTCATGGGTCACGAAAAGCACGGTCTTTTTCGAGTGGTCCCAAACGCGCAGAAGCAGCCGTTGCATCTGGTGGCGCGTCTGGCTGTCCAGCGCGCCAAAGGGCTCGTCCATCAACAGCACGGCGGGGTCGTTGGCCAAGGCGCGGGCAATGGCCACGCGCTGCTTCATGCCGCCCGAAAGCTGCGCCGGATAGTGGTCGGCAAAGGCCTCCAACCCGACCTCGTGCAAATAGCGGGCGACCGTCGCCGGGTCATCCACGCCGCGCCGCTTGGGCCCATAGGCCACATTCTGCGCCACGGTCAGCCAAGGGAACAAGGTATAGCTTTGGAACACCATGCCGCGGTCGGCGCCGGGGGACGTGACCTCTTGGCCGCCAACCTGGATCGACCCGCTGGTCCGGTCCTCCAGCCCCGCGATCAGGTAAAGCAGCGAGGACTTGCCGCAGCCCGAAGGCCCGACGATGACGGCGAATTCATTGGGCCGCACGTCCAGCGACAGGCGGTCCAGCGCCAGCACGGGTTGCTTGCCGCCATAACGCAAGGTGACGTTGCGGACGTCGATATCGGCGGATTTCATCGCAGGGTCTCCGCCCAGGGGGCAATCAGGCGGCGGGCCAGGCGAAAGCCCTGGTCGGTCAACAGGCCCAAAAGCCCGATCATCGCGATGGCCAGAAAGATGATGTCGACCTGAAACCCGCGCGCGGCCTTCAAAGAGATATAGCCCAGGCCCGCCCTTGCCGCGACAAGCTCTGCCACGACCAGATAGGTCCAGGCCCAGCCCATCGTGACGCGCAAGACGTCCAGAACGGCGGGCAGCGTATAGGGAAAGACGATCTGGCGCACCGTCTCGCCCCGGGTGGTGCCCAGGGTATAGGCGGCGTTCACCAGGTCGCGCGGCACGGCGCGGGCGGCATCGGCCACCATGACAAGCTGTTGAAAGAACACGCCAAAGATGATGACCGAGATATGGCTTTGAAAGCCGATCCCGATCCACAGGATGAACAGCGGCACGAAAGATGTCACCGGCAGATAGCGGATAAAGTTCACCAGCGGCTCTAGCCCGGCCTGAACCAGGCGATATGTCCCCATGTAAAGCCCCAGCGGCACGGCCACGACCGACGACAGGGCAAAGCCGGTCAGCACGACCCGGGCCGAGGCCCAGGTGTGCATCCACAGCGTCCCGTCGGCGGCAAGTTTTCCGGCTGTGGCCAGCACCTTGCCCGGCGCGGGAAGAAACATCTGGGGCACGCGGCCGCCATAGGTGACGGCCGCCCAAAGGCCCAGGACCAGCGCCCAGACCGCCAGCCCCATGCCGATCGTGACCCCGCGCGGAATGGCGCGGAACGGTGTGAACAGGCTCATTGCAGGAAGGAGGTATCGACGATGCTGTCGTAAGTCACATCCATATGCAGCTTGCCCAGGCCGCCCCAGATTTCACCGCCAAGCTTGATCAGCTTGCCCGCCTCGCCCACGGCGCCACCGGCAAAGAAGGCGGCGTTGCGTTCGGCGCCATAGAACTGCACCCCCGCCGCCGAGGCCGCAAAGTCCTTGGGGTCAGACAGCCAGCCGCCGACGCCCTTGGCCATGATTTCATAGGACTTTTCCGGATTGGCCAGCAGGTATTCATGGGCCTTCTTCAGACCCGCCACCAGGGCCTTCACGTCCTCGGGTTGGTTGGCAATCGTGTCGCAGCGCAGGGCGATCACGTCGACGATCAGCCCCGGCGTCTGATCCGAGCTGACCAGGACCTTGCCCACCTTCTGCTCTTTGGCCAGCGTCAGATGGGGTTCCCAGGTCACGGCCACCGGGATTTGCCCCGCCATGAAGGCCGCCGCCGCATCATCCGCCGTCATGTTGACGATGGTCACATCGGCCTCGGTCATCCCCGCCTCTTTCAGCAGGATGTTGAACCAGAACTGGCTGACCGACCCTTCGTTCATGCCCACTTCGCGTCCCTTGAGGTCGGCAATCGAGGTCACATCGGCGGGCGCCAGGATGCCGTCGCCGCCATGGCTGTCGTCCAGCGCATAGACCGACTTGAAGCACATCTCGTCCGAGCGATATTTCATGATCTCGTCGATGGTGGCCGCCGTGCCCTGCAATTCGCCCGACGCAACGCCCGCCATGGTCAGCGAGGCTTCTTCGATGATCTGCGGATCGACGGTCAGGCCGCCTTCCTCAAAGTAACCCAACTCTTTGGCCAGAAAGATTTCGCCATAGCCGACCCAGGTGGTCATGCCCAATTTGATCTCGCCCGCCTGGGCCGATCCCGCGATGATGGCCATCGAAACGCCGGTCAGTAGTTTACGCATCCTAGGGCTCCCTGTTTTTTGGCATCGGAACAGGAAACGCCCAAAGCTTCAACCAAGGATTTGTTTCGCCTTGGATAGGGCGAGCCTAAGCCCTGCTTTGCTGAAAACTTGGGCAAATGGCGCGGCGCTTGCGGTCCGGGATTGAACCCCGGCGCGGGGGCGCTACAGTCGCGGGATGAACTTGTTTTCGCTGCATGGCAAGACTGCGCTTGTGACCGGCGCCTCACGCGGGCTGGGGGCGGAAATCGCCCTGGGGCTGGCCGAGGCCGGAGCCGATCTGATCATCACCGCCCGCAGCCTGCAGGCTTTGGGGCCGACGACCGCCGCGCTGCAAGCCATGGGGGCCAAGGTGACGGCCATGGCGCTGGACCAGGGCGGCGGGGATTTTTCGGCGCTGGAGGGGCTGGCCGTCGATATCTTGGTGAACAACGCCGGCGTCGAAGAGGTCCGCCCCTCGGTCGATGTCACGCCCGAACTGTGGGACCGCATCCTGGACACCAACCTGAAGGGCGCGTTTTTCACCACGCAGGCCCTGGCGCGCGGCATGATCGCGCGGGGGCGGGGGTCCGTGATCAACCTGTGTTCGCTGACCTCTTTCGTGGGGGTGCCGACGGCGGCGCCCTATGGGTCGTCGAAATCCGGGCTTTTGGGCATGACGCGGGCCTTGTCGGCGGAATGGGCGGGGCAGGGGGTGCGGGTCAATGCGATTGCCCCCGGCTATTTCCGCACCGACCTGACAGAGGTCTTTTACCGCGACGAGGATTGGGCCGAGGCGATGCGCGCCAAGATCCCCCAGGGCCGCTTTGGCCGCGGCGAGGATCTGGTGGGCGCCGTGGTCTTCCTTGGCTCCGAGGCCTCGACTTACATCACCGGGCAATGCATCGGCATCGACGGCGGCTATCTGGCTGCGATCTGAGGGGACCATGGTTCAATTCATCACCTATGCCGATCTGGACGCCCAGGGCCGCGCCGCCCTGTTGCAGCGGTCCGAAACCGACCTTTCCGGCTTTTACGACCGCGTCAGACCGATCATCGAGGCGGTGCGGACCGAAGGCGACGCCGCCCTTCTGCGCTTTGCCGCCGAAATCGACGGGTCCAATGTCACCACCCTGCGCGCCACCGAGGCCGAGTTCGACCAGGCCTTTGCCACGCTGGACCCCGCCTTGACCGCGACGATCACCCAGGCCCTGACCCATATCCGCAGCTTTCACGAGGACCAGCGGCCCGGTCCGATGACGCTGAAAGAGATCGCGCCGGGTGCCTGGGCGGGCGACCGGTTCACGCCGATCCGGTCGGTGGCGCTGTATGTGCCGCGGGGGAAAGGGTCGTTTCCCTCGGTCACGATGATGACTTCGGTGCCCGCGGTGCTGGCGGGCGTGCCCGATATCGCGATTTTCACGCCGCCCACGCCCGATGGCGGGGTGGATGCGGCCACCTTGGTCGCGGCGCGGCTGGCGGGCGTGCAGACCGTCTACAAGGCGGGCGGCGCGCAGGCGGTGGCGGCCGCGGCCTTTGGCACCCAGACCATCACCAAGGCGCTGAAGATCGTCGGCCCCGGCTCGCCCTTTGTCGTGGCGGCCAAGCGGCTTTTGTCGGACCGGATCGACACCGGGCTTCCGGCGGGGCCGTCGGAATGTATCATCTTCAACGATGGCAGTTTGCCGGGGCGGCTTGCGGCGCTGGACCTGCTGATCGAGGCCGAACACGGGCCGGATTCCTCGGCCTGGCTTGTCACGCCCTCGCCCCGCACCGCGGACGAGGCGCTGGCCGCGCTGCCCGCCCTGATCGCCGCCCTGCCCGAGCCGCGGCGGGGGTTTGTCACCCAGGTCCTGTCGTCGCGCGGCGGGGTGCTGCTGATGCCCGACCTGGCCAGCGCCTATGACTTCATCAACGCCTATGCCCCCGAACACCTGGAGATCCTGTCCGACAGCCCCTTTGACCACCTGGGTCCGATCACCGAAGCCGCCGAGATCCTTTTGGGCGCCCATACGCCCGTGACCCTGGCCAATTTCTGCCTTGGCCCGAACAATGTGCTGCCCACCAGCGGCGGCGCCCGGACCCATGGGCCGCTTTCGGTCAGCGATTTCCTGAAGCGCACCTCGGTTGGCCATGTCACGGCAAAGGGTTGGACGGTGCTGGCCCCCATGGCGCAGGCCCTGGCCGATTACGAAGGCTTTCCCGCCCATGCCGGCGCGATCCGCAACCGATAGGCCGCAAACCCGCCACATTTCCGCCCCAGGCGCTTGGCACACCTGATCCGTTTCGGACAGGAGAACCGCCATGGCCACGGCCCCCACGGATGCGCAAGGCTTCCTCATCGACCCTTCCAGCCCCGCGTCGGGCAAAATCGGCACGACGATCGGCGGCCTTGCGGTCTGGAGCGCGGTGCAGACCGCCGCCCATCTGGTGCGGCCCTGGGGCACCTGGACCGACCTGACCGTCAGCTATTCCTTTGGCGAGACCGCGACCCTGCCCGCAGGCTATGAGCCCTTCTCCAGCGCCATGGCCAAGGCCGGCGCGCGTCTGGCCATGGCGCTTTATGCCGAGGTCAGCCGCGTCACATTCTCTGAGACGACCGGGGCGGCCGACATCACCTATATGTTCGGGACCGGGTCCACCAATGGCGGCGGCTGGGCGAATTATCCCTCACCGGGGGGCGGTTACGTCCAGGTTGGCCATGTCTCCTGGGAGCCCGACATGGCGCCGGGGACCTATTCCCTGAACCTGCTGTTGCATGAATTGGGCCATGGCATGGGCCTGGCCCATCCAGGCGAATATAACGGCGACAGCGCGGTTTACACCGATGCCGACCACTACAACGACAGTTCGCAATACACGAACATGTCCTATTGGTCCGAGACCTATACCGGGGCCGAGTTCAGCGACCTGGCGACCCTGGGCCTGCATGACATCCTGGCCATCCAGATGGAATATGGGGTGAACTGGTCCACGCGGTCGGGCGACACGACCTATGGTTACAACGCCACCGCCGGGGCCAGTTATGATCTGGCCGCCAAATCGGACCTGGGCTTTTCGATCTGGGATGGCGGCGGGCGCGACCGGCTGGACTTTTCGGGGTCCAGTTCGGGGACGGTCATGGACCTGCGGCAGGGGGCGTTTTCCTCGGGTGGGACGGGGGTCTGGAATGTCTCGGTCGCCTATGGCGCGGTGATCGAAGAGGCGCTGGGCGGCATGGGCGACGACAAGATCCGCGGCAATGACGCGGCCAACTGGCTGTCGGGCGGGGCGGGGGCGGATGCGATCTATGGCGGGGCCCTGGCCTCGGTGGCCTTTGTCGATCCGCGGGCCTTTGCGGGCGTGGCGCTGAACGTCGATCCGCTGACGCGGGGGCAATACCTGATCCGCAGCGGGGTCACGGCTTTTTCTGGCGCGGGCTTTACCTTCGAGACGATGATTGACCTGACGCGGGTTGCCGCCACGGCGGTCGAATTCGCATCTTATAACAGGTCGGGCAATGACAACCTCTTCACCTTCGAGGGCCTGCGCGAGGGCTTTCTTCAGGTGACGCTGGCGGGGCGTGCGGCCTATGTCACGGATTTTGCGACGGAAAAGCTGGCGGATGGGCAGGCACACCGCCTGTCGCTGACCTGGGACAAGGCCAGCGGCGCGCTAAGCCTGTATGTCGACGGCGCCCTGGTCCATGCCGGGACCTATGCGGCCGGGGCCACGATTGCCGCGGGCGGGACCCTGGTGATCGGGCAGGAACAGGATGCGGTCGGCGGCGGCTTTGATCCGACGCAGATCTTGCAGGGCGTGGTGGGCGATATCCGGCTTTACACCGATGTCCGCAGCGCGACCGAGATCAGCGCCACCGCCTTTGCCGCCACGGGCACCGATGCGCTGGCCCATCACTGGCAGGGCGTGACCGACCTTGCGGGGGGCGCGAACCTGACCCTGGTGGGCGGCACGCTGACCCGGGTGGATCGTTCGACTGCCATTCTGGCCGATGCCGATACGCTGATCGGGGGCCTGGGCAACGACAGTCTTTACGGCGGTGTCGGCAATGACGTGCTGGAGGGGCAGGGCGCCCCCGGCACCGGCTTTGCGCCGATCATGGGGGTTGCGCTGAACCCGGGGACCGAGACAGGGCAATATCTGGCGGCCTCGGGTTACAACGGCATTGGCGGCACCTCTCCGGTCTTTACGCTGGAGATGGCGGTCAAGGTGACGCGGCTGCCGGGGGCAGAGGTCGATTTCTTTTCCTATGCCAATGCGCAGACCTCCAATGCCCTGGCGCTGTCGGCCAAGAACGGCGGCCATGTCGAGCTGACCTATCGCGGCGGGGTTTATGACACCGGCATCGCATCGGGTCTGCTGACCGATGGCGCGGCGCATCGGATTTCGCTGGTCTGGGACGGGCGGGCGGCCTCGGCGGGCTTTGTGCTGTATATCGACGGGGTCGAGGCGGCGCGCGGCGTGCATCCATATCAGACCTATTCCCTGACCAAGGGCGGCACGCTGATCTTTGGCCAGGAACAGGACAGTGTCGGCGGAGGCTTTCAGGCCAGCCAGATCCTGCCCGGGGTGGTGGCCGATATCCGCGTCTTTGACGGGGCGCGCAGCGCGGCGCAGATTGCGGGCGGGCTGGCCGATCCGACCGGACTGGTCAGCCATTGGCAGGGCGCCACGATGACCGATGCCAAGGGCGGTGCGGCCCTGGTCGCGGTGGGCGGCCCGGTTGCGGCGGGGCTTGGCGATTGGGACAACGATATCCTGGACGGCGGCGCGGGGTCGGACAAGCTGTTCGGCGGCGCCGGGGCGGATGTGCTTTACGGCGGCAATGGCAATGACCAGATGACCGGCGGCGGCGGCGCGGACGAGTTGCGCGGCGGGGCGGGGACGGACCTTGCGCTGTATAACACCTCTTTGGCGGCGGTGACGGTCAACCTGACGACCGGCACGGGTCTGGGCGGCGAGGCGCAGGGCGACACGCTTTACCTGATCGAGAACCTTCAGGGCTCGCGTTACGCTGATGTGTTGATCGGCAATGCCGGGGCGAACCGATTGGCGGGTGGCAGCGGGGCTGACAAGCTGGACGGGTTGGGCGGCAATGACGCGCTGGTGGGCGGGCTTGGCGCGGACGAGTTCCGGTTTTCCATCGCGGGCTTTGGCCAGGATGTCGTGACGGATTTCGTCGATGGCCTGGACAAGCTGGCCTTTGCGCGCAGCGTGGCGGCCAGTTTCGCGGCCTTTGTGATCACGGGCAATGACACGGCCCAGGTGGTGCTGGCTTTGGCCGGGCAAAGCCTGACCCTGAACGGGGCCGCGCCCATTCACCTGGACGCGGCCGACTTTTTGTTCTTTTAGCGCAAGCCCGGCTCTTAGCGCAGGTCGGCGGGAAGCAGCGCCTGCGGCAGGTTCTGATAGGCCACCGGACGCAGCCAGCGGCGGATCGACATGGTCCCCACACTGGTCGCGCCAAAGTTCGTGCTGGCCGGATAGGGCCCGCCATGAACCTGGGCGTCGACCACTTCGACCCCGGTCGGGAAGCCATTGGCCAGGATGCGGCCCGCCTTGCGCTCCAGCACCGGCATCAGGGCTTGGGCTTGCGCCGTGTCGGCGTCATCCAGATGCAGGGTGCAGGTCAGCTGGCCTTGCAGGGACTGGGCGACCTGTTCCATCTGCGCAAAGTCGCGGACCGTGACGACCAGACCCAGAGGGCCAAAGACCTCTTCGGCCAAGGCGTGATTGCCAAGCCAGTCATCGCCCGAGACTTCGAACAGATAGGGCGTCGCATTCCTCAGGTCGCAGGTCGAGGTCAGGACGGCCTGAACCCCGGTCTGCGCGGCCACCCGGTCGCGGCCGTCGCGGTAGGCCTTGGCGATGCCATCGGTCAGCATGGTTTGGGCGGGCATGGGCTCCAGGGCCGCCTTGGCCTGGGCGATCAGGGCCTGGGCCTCGGGGGAGGCGATGACGACCGCGATGCCCGGGTTGGTGCAGAATTGGCCCGCGCCCATGGTCAGCGACCCGGCCCAGCCCTTTGCCAGCGCCTCGCCGCGGTTGGCGACGGCATGGGGCAAAAGGAACATCGGGTTCACGGACCCAAGTTCACCGAAGAAGGGGATCGGTTCGGGACGGCGGGCGCAGAGGTCGAACAAGGCGCGGCCCCCGCCGAGCGAGCCGGTAAAGCCCACGGCCTTGATCAGCGGATGCTGGACAAGCGATTCCCCGACGTCGCGCTTGCCGCCCTGCACCAGCGAGAAAACCCCCGGATGCAGGCCAAGCGCCTTGATGGCGGCGTCGATGGCCTGGGCCACGATTTCACCGGTGCCGGGATGGGCCGAGTGGCCCTTGACGACCACGGGGCAACCGGCCGCCAGCGCCGAGGCGGTGTCACCGCCCGCGGTCGAGAAGGCCAGCGGGAAGTTCGAGGCCCCAAAGACGGCGACCGGGCCGATGGGACGTTGCACCAGCATGATTTCGGGGCGCGGGGCGGGCTTGCGGTCGGGCAGGGCCGCATCATGGCGGCGGTCCAGATAGGCGCCCTCGCGGATATGGGTCGCGAACAGCCGCAGCTGGCCGGTGGTGCGGCCGCGCTCGCCCTCCAGCCGGGCGGTGGGCAGGCCGGTTTCACTGGTGCCGATGGCGGTGATCTCGGCGCCGCGGGCCTCGATTTCATCCGCGATACGCTCCAGGAAGGCGGCGCGTTGGTCGCGGGTCAGGGCGGAGAAGCTGGGGAAGGCCGCCTCGGCGCCAAGGACGGCGGCATCGACATGGGCGGGGGTGCCGATGGCGAAGGCCAAGGCCTCGCCGGTGGCGGGAGAGGACAGGAAAGTGGCGTCGCCTGCTACCCATTGGCCAGCGATCAGGTGTTTTCCGGTAAGCATGTGCGTTCCTTTGGGGGGGAGGTCTGGGCGGAAAGCCTGGGGGTTTCACACCCCCAGACCCCCGTGGAATATTTGAGCCAGTATGAAAGACTAGAAGTGGAAGTCTTCAACCGTGATGCGTTCGCCAAGCGTCAGGGCATCGGCGACATGGGTCATGGGGGAGAGGTCGACTTCCGATTGGTGGGCGGCGATGAGTTGGGCCATGCGCGCGTAAAGCGCCGGGTATTCGCCCATGATGGTGTTTTCGCCCGCAGCAGGCTGGCCGTCGAGTTCCAGCACATTGCCGCCCATGCGCAGGGCAAGGTGGCCCTGTTGGGTTTGCACCGTGATGTCCCAGGTTTGCGGGCCTGTCTGGCGCCAGTCGAAATCGGCGGTGACATTGCCACTGAAGGTGAGCTGGGCGCCGATGGGCGTCTGGCGGTTGGCGGGGAACTCCAGCCGCGCCTTCTTCAGGTGGACGGGGGCCGGCAGGATTTCCGTCAGGATCGACAGAGCGTTGATGCCGGGGTCAAAGACGCCCATGCCGGCGGGTTCAAAGACCCAATCCTGGCCGGGGTGCCATTTGCGGACATCCTCGCGCCAGGTGATATGGGCGCTTTGGACCGTCTTGTCCTTGAGCCAGGCCTTGGCGGGGGCCACGGCATGGGCCATCCGGCTGTGCCAGGTGGCGTAGAGCGTCAGGCCTTTTGCGCGGGCCAGAGCCTCCAGCGCGTGGACCTCGGACAGGGTCGCGCCCGGGGGTTTTTCCAGCATGACATGGCGGCCCGCCATCAGCGCGGCATGGGCATAGTCAAAGCGGGGCGCGGGGGGCATACACAGCGAGACCACGGTGACATCGGGGCGTTCGGCCAGAAAGGTGGCGAAATCGGTGAAGGCGGGGACGCCCTCGACGCTGCCTTTGCGGGAGACGGTGGCGGAAAGGGTGAAGTCGGGGGAGGCGTTCAGCGCGGGGACGTGCTGGTCCAACGCGATCTTGCCGATGCCGACCAAAGCGATGCGGGTCATGGGGGGCTCCTTGGGCGGTGGCGCCTTCAGGTGCCGATCCGCTTTTTAGGGGACGTGGCGCGCGCCCCGGGTCCGGCTTGGACCGGGGCGCAGCCGAGGGGCTTAGTGCGAGTCGCGGCCGACGGGGGCGCCACGGCCGCCCTTCAGGAAGTCGAGGTCGGCACCGGTGTCGGCGCCTTGGACATGGGTCTGGTGCAGCCACATATAGCCGCTGTCGGCCACGTCATGGCTGGGCTTCCAGGCCGCGAGGCGGGCGGCAAGCTCGGCCTCGGGGATGTCCAGGTGCAGGCGGCGGTTCGGCACGTCCAGCTCGATGAAGTCGCCGTTTTGCACCACGGCCAGCGGGCCACCGGCAGCGGCCTCGGGCGAGGTGTGCAGGCAGACCGTGCCGTAAGCCGTGCCCGACATGCGCGCGTCACTGATGCGGACCATGTCAGTGATGCCCTTGCGCAGGACCTTGGGGGGAAGGCCCATGTTGCCGACCTCTGCCATGCCCGGATAGCCCTTGGGGCCGCAGTTCTTCAGCACCATGATGCAGGTTTCGTCGATGTCCAAAGCCTCGTCGTTGATCTTGGCCTTGTAGTCGTCGATGTCTTCGAACACCACGGCGCGGCCGCGATGCACCATCAGATGCGGCGAGGCGGCGGAGGGTTTCAGGACGGCCCCCTTCGGCGCAAGGTTGCCTTTCAGCACGACCACGCCGCCGGATTGCGCAAGGGCGCGTTCCTTGGGCAAGATCACGTCGTCGTTGTGGTTGACCACGTCCTTGACCTGATCCCACATGGTTTCGCCCGACACGGTCAGGGCGTCCTTGTGCAGCAGGTCCGACTCTCCAAGCCGTTTGATCACCGCAGGCAGGCCACCGGCATAGAAGAACTCTTCCATCAGGTATTTGCCGGACGGCATCAGGTTGACGATCGTCGGCACGTCGCGGCCGCAGCGGTCCCAGTCCTCCAGCGTCAGGTCGATGCCGACGCGGCCGGCGATGGCAAGCAGGTGGATCACGGCGTTCGTGCTGCCCCCGATGGCGGCATTGGTGCGGATCGCGTTTTCAAAGGCCTGCTTGGTCAGGACGTTCGAGGGCTTCAGGTCGTCCTTGACCATCTGCACGATGCGCCGCCCGGTCAACTGCGCCATGACGCGGCGACGTGAGTCCACCGCCGGGATCGCGGCATTGCCCGACAAAGCCATGCCCAAAGCTTCGGCCATCGACGCCATGGTCGACGCCGTGCCCATGGTGTTGCACGACCCCGGAGAGCGGCTCATCGACGCCTCGGCATCGGCGAATTCGGCCTGGGTCATCTCACCGGCCTTCACGGCCTCGGAGAACTTCCAGAGGTGGGTGCCAGAGCCCACACGTTCGTTTTTATAATAGCCGTTCAGCATCGGCCCGCCGGTCACGATGATCGACGGCAGGTCGGTGGAGGCGGCGGCCATCAACAGCGACGGCGTGGTCTTGTCGCAGCCGACCAGCAGGACGCAGCCGTCCATCGGCTGACCGCGCATCTGTTCCTCGACGGCCATCGCGGCCAGGTTGCGGAACATCATCGCGGTGGGGCGGAAGGCCGACTCGGAAGCCGAGAACACCGGGACTTCGACCGGGAAGCCACCGGCCTCATAGATGCCGTTCTTCACGCGCTGGGCCAGGTCGTTCAGATGCGCGTTGCAGGGCGTCAGTTCCGACCAGGTGTTCAGGATGCCGATCACCGGGCGCCCGTCGAACAGGTCATGCGGGAAGCCCTGGTTCTTCATCCAGCCGCGGTGATAGATCTGATCGCGGCCCGATCCGCCGAACCACTCTTGCGAGCGCAGTTTGCGGGGCCAGGGGGCGGGGGTAAAGGTCATGGCGTCCTCCTCAGAGCGCGGAAACTTGGGTGGTGCCTTCAGCGCGGGGCGCAAAGGTCAGGCGGTTCTTCAAGGGCTGACCGAAATCGGGAACGGCGATTTCGAACGTGTCGCCCTCCTGGGTCTTCACCCCATCGGCAAAGCTCAGCGTGGCGGTGCCGAAGAAGTGGACATGCAGATCGCCCGGCTGGCGGAAGATGTCATATTTGAAGTGGTGGTGTTCCAGGTTGGCGAAAGTGTGGGACATGTTCGCCTCGCCGGACAGAAAGGGCTTTTCCCACAGGACCTTGCCGTCGCGGTGGATGCGAGAGGTGCCGCGGATATCGGCGGGCAGGTCGCCCACCAGGATCTCGGGGCCATAAGAGGCCACGCGGAGTTTCGAATGGGCCAGCCAGAGGTAGTTGACCCGTTCCGTCACATGGTCGGAGAATTCGTTGCCAAGGGCCCAGCCGATGCGGTGCACATGGCCATCGGGCCCGACGATATAGATGCCGGCGAGTTCCGGCTCTTCGCCGCCATCCTCGGCAAACCCAGGGGCCATGAGGTCGCTTCCGGGGGCGATGGCTGCGGTGCCATTGCCTTTGTAGAACCACTCCGGCTGGGCGCCAACGGCGCCTGGCGCGGGGCGCCCACCCTCAAGGCCCATCTGGAACATCTTCATGCTGTCGGTCAGGGTCTCGGCCCCTTCCAGCTTGGCATGCATGGCGTTGCGCGCCGAAGCCGAGCCCAAATGCGTCAGACCCGTGCCCGTCAGATGCAGATGGGCGGGGTCGGGGTGGGACACCGGCAAAGCGAACTCTGCCGATGTCAGATCGACGACCTCTCCCAGACCCCGCTTGGCCACTTCTGCGGCCAGCGAGTGACCTGCGGTCACAGCCGCCATGGCCAGGTCATAGACGCTTTCGGTGCCGGGAAGCACCCGGGCGACATCGCCTTCACGAACGACGACAGACCCATTGCGAAGTTGAGAGAGATACATCTGTTTTACCGTGCCTTGTTGACCACGTCGAAGATCACGGCTGCCAGCAGCACCAGACCCTTGATCATGAATTGATATTCGTTGCCGATCCCCAAGATCGACATGCCCATGTTCATCACGCCCATGATCAGCGCACCGACCACGACGCCGACGATCTTGCCCGACCCGCCCGTCATCGACGCGCCGCCGATGAAGACCGAGGCAATGGCGTCGAGTTCAAACCCGGTGCCCGCCTTGGGCGTGGCCGAGTTCAGGCGCGCCGTCACGACCATCCCGGCCAAAGCCGCCAGGACGCCCATGTTGACAAAGGTCAGGAACACCAGCCGATCGGTGCGGATGCCCGACAGCTTCGCGGCCTTCTCATTGCCCCCCAGCGCATAGATGCGCCGGCCCATCGTCGTATTCTCGGTGAAGAAGAAATACAGCAGCGTCAGGACGGTCAGCACGACCATGACATTGGGCAGGCCGCGGAAGTTGGCCAACTGCCAGCCGACAAAGGCGATGCCCGCCGCCACGATGGCGTTGCGGCCGACGAAAAAGGCCATGGGCTCGGGCTCGATGCCGAATTCGGCGTCCCTTGCGCGCGACCGCAGGCCGGACCACAGGATCGCGGCAATCGCAAGCACCACGACCAGCAAGGTCAGGCCATGGGGCTTGGCGGCCTCATAGAACAGCGGGCCGACCAGGTCGGGCACAAAGCCCGAGGACAGGGCCTGGAACTCATCCGGGAAGGGGCCGATGTTCTGGCCGCCCAGCATCCACATGGTCGCGCCACGGAAGACCATCATTCCCGCCAGCGTGACGATAAACGACGGGATGCGCCAATAGGCCACCCAGTATCCTTGCGCCGCGCCGATCAGCCCACCGACCACCAGGGTCAGGGGAATGACGACATAGAAGGGCAGCTTCAGCGTCACGGTCAGCCAGGCGGCCACCGCGCCCGTAAAGGCCGCAACCGAGCCCACCGACAGGTCGATATGCCCCGCCACGATGATCAAAAGCATCCCCAAAGCCAGGATGATCACATGGGCATTCTGCAGGAAGATGTTCGAGATATTCGGCGGGATCAGAAAGCTTTTGCCGTCATAGGCAATCGCCACCGTGAACAGCGCCACAATGGCGACCAGCGCCAGTAGCATCCCGTTTTCGCGCAGATGGGCACCCAGATGCCCGCTAGATTTGTCGGCCATCACGCGGCCCTCCCTTCCTTCAAGATCATGCCCATGATTTTCTCCTGGCTCGCATCGGCGCCCGAGACTTCGCCGACGATGCGGCCCTCGTTCATCACATAGATGCGGTCGCACATGCCCAAAAGCTCGGGCATCTCGGAGGAGATCATCAGGATCGAACGGCCCTGTTCGGCCAGGTCCTTCATGATCGTGTAGATTTCAAACTTGGCGCCAACGTCGATGCCCCGGGTGGGTTCATCCAGGATCAGCACCTCGGGGTCGGTGAACAGCCACTTGGACAGGACCACCTTTTGCTGGTTTCCGCCCGAGAGGTTGACAACCTTTTGCTGCACGCCGGGCGTGCGAATGGCCATCTGCTTGCGGTAGCCGTCGGCCACCTGCGTCTCGCGGTGCTTGTCCAGCCAGCCAGCCCTGGACACGCCCAGAAGGTTCGCCAAGGTGATGTTGCGCACGATGGGCTCTTCCAGCACCAGACCCAGGCCCTTGCGGTCCTCGGTCACATAGGCCAGGCCTGCGTCAATCGCCTTGGTCACGGTCGAGACATCGACCACCTTGCCATGCATCTTGACCGTGCCCTGATGGGCCTTGCCATAGGACTTGCCAAAGACCGACATGGCCAGTTCCGTGCGCCCAGTGCCCATCAGACCCGCGATGCCCACGATCTCGCCCTTGCGAACGTTCAGGGAGACATTCTTGATCATCTGCCGGCCCACCTGTTCGGGGTGCATGCAGGACCAGTTCTCGATCTCCAAGAGCATCTCGCCGGGCTTCGGCTTGCGCTCGGGATAGCGGTTGGCCATGTCGCGGCCCACCATGTCGCGGATGATGCGGTCTTCGGTGATCTCGTGCTTGTCCATCGTCGAGACCGAGGCCCCGTCACGGATCACGGTGATCCGGTCGGCGACTTTGGCGATCTCGTTCAGCTTGTGGCTGATGATGATCTGCGTGACGCCCTGCGCCTTGAGTTCCAGCATCAGGTCGAGCAGTTTTTCGCTGTCGTTTTCCTGAAGCGCCGCGGTTGGCTCGTCCAGGATCAGCAACCGCACATCCTTGGCCAGAGCCTTCGCGATTTCGATCAGCTGTTGCTTGCCGACGCCCAGCTTGCCCACGATGGCGCCGGGGGATTCCGTCAGGCCGACCTTTTTCAGCCAGCCTTCCGCCTCCTTGAAGGCCCGGGGCCAGTTCATCACGCCATTGGTCGCGATTTCGTTGCCCAGGAACATATTTTCGGCAATCGACAGAAGCGGCACAAGCGCCAGCTCCTGATGGATGATGATGATGCCCCGCGCTTCGCTGTCGCGGATGCCGGTCAGCGCCAGCGGCTGACCGTCGTAAATGATGTCGCCCTCGTAAGAGCCATGCGGATAGACGCCCGAAAGCACCTTCATCAGCGTGGATTTCCCCGCGCCGTTCTCTCCGCAGATCGCATGGATTTCGCCTGGTTCTACCGTCAGGTTGACGTTGTCCAGGGCCCGGACGCCGGGGAAGGTCTTGGATATCCCCCGCATCTCCAGAAGTGTCGGCATCTGCCTATTCCCCCATCTTGGCCGTTTTCGGCCGTTATCGAACAACAAGACCGCCGCCGGGAGCAGGGCGGCGGCCGAGGTCCGCGGGCGGCTTCTACTGCCGTGGCCCGTCAAGGCCAAGGGTCGAACCCGCGGGAAGGGGCCTCCGGGTCACGCCCGGAGGCCCTTTGGTCTGCTTACTGCAGTTGCTCTTCGGTGTAGTAGCCGGCGCCAACAAGGATTTCCTTGTAGTTGGTGCCATCCACGGCCACCGGCTTCAGCAGGTAGGACGGAACCACCTTGTTGCCGTTGTCATAGGTCTTGGTGTCGTTGATCTCGGGCGTGCCGCCGGTCAGGACGGCATCCACCAGGGCGACAGTGACCTTGGCCAGCTCGCGGGTGTCCTTGAACACGGTCGAGAACTGCTCGCCCGCGATGATCGACTTGACCGACGGGATTTCCGCGTCCTGGCCGGTGACGATCGGCATGACCATATCGCCCGAGCCATAGCCCACGCCCTTGACCGACGACAGGATGCCGATGGACAGGCCATCATAGGGCGACAGAGCGCCGTTCAGGGCCTTGTCGGCGTAGTTGGACGCCAGCAGGTTGTCCATGCGGGCTTGCGCCACCGAACCATCCCAACGCAGCGTGCCGCAGACTTCCATGGTCATCTGGCCCGACGGAACGGCGATGTCGCCGGCGTCGATCATCGGCTTCAGGACCGACATGGCGCCATCAAAGAAGAAGAACGCGTTGTTGTCATCCGGCGAGCCGCCAAACAGTTCCACATTCAGCGGCTTCACATCGGGGAAGCGGGCCTTCATGCCTTCGACCAAAGAGGTCGCCTGCAGCACGCCAACCTGGAAGTTGTCGAAGGTGGTGTAATAGTCGACGTCGGGTGACTGACGGATCAGGCGGTCATAGGCGATGACCTTGATGCCAGCGGCAGCGGCGTTTGCCAGGGCGTTCGACAGGGTGGTGCCGTCGATGGCGGCAATGATCAGGGCCTTGACGCCCGAGGTGATCATGTTCTCGATCTGGGACAGCTGGGTCGGGATATCGTCTTCGGCATATTGCAGGTCGGTGGCATAGCCTGCCGCCTGGAACTGCGCGACCATCGATTCCCCGTCCGAGATCCAGCGGGTCGACGACTTCGTCGGCATGGCAATGCCCACGGTGCCCTTGTCTTGCGCGAAGGCCGCGAAGGGGATCATCGTGGAAGCGGTCGAAGCGCCAGCCAGCGCCAAAAGGGCGCGACGAGAAAGTTGCATGTGTTGTCCTCCCATGCCGCAGGATGCGGCGACAAACAGCGGTGCGGATTTTGCCTCCTCCACCGCGGGGGGCAGGTTGCAGATTTCTGTTATATCGGTCAAATCATGTTTTGGGATGAAAACATGACAGGCTTGTGATGATTGGAAGCGGCCGCCCTGACGCCCTGTTGCGAAAGGGACTGAAACTCAGCCATTTGCGACTTCTGGCCGCCCTGGCCGAGACGGGGCAACTGACCCAGGCGGCGGGGATGATCGGCATCTCGCAGCCCGCGGCCTCACGGCTGGTTGCCGAAATCGAGGGCATCATCGCGGCCCCGGTGCATGAGCGGACGGGGCGGGGATTGGGGCTGACGGCCGAGGGGCGGGCGCTGGCGGCACGGGCGCAAAGGGTGCGGCTGGAGCTGGATGACGCCGCCCGCGACCTGACCGAAATCGCCATGGGCGGCGTGGGCCAGGTGCGCATCGGCGCGGTGACGGGGCCGGCGATGGACCGCGTTTTGCCCGCGCTGCAGTCCGAACGGCTGAACCATCCGAATGTCTCGGTCGAGGTCGTGGTGCAGCCCTCTGACCTCTTGTGCGAACAGCTGCTGGCCGGGCGTCTGGACTTTGCCGTGGGGCGCCTGCCCGAGGGTCTGCGCGCCGAGCCGCTGACCTTTCGCCCCATCGCGCCCGAGCCCATCGCCCTGATCGCGCGGCGCGGCCATCCGCTTTTTGCGCGTCCCCGCCTGCGTGCGATCGAGGCGCTGGCCTATGATTGGGTGATGCCCGGCGCCGACAGCCTTCTGACCCGAACGGTGCTGACCCGCCTGCAGACCCTGGGTCTGCCGCGCCCGATGCAGCGGTTGGCGACCTCGTCCTTCCTATTGACGCTTGCCATGATCCAACAATCTGATGCGATTGCGGCCATGGCCCAGGCCTCTGCCTTGCAGATTTCGAACGGTGAGGCCGCCGTGGTCGCTATCCTGCCCTTGGACCTAGGGATCGAGGTCGAACCCTTTGGCCTGATCACCCGCGAGCGGGTTTCCCTCACCCCCGCCTCCCAACGCCTGGCCGACATGATCCTGAAAGGGTGAGGTCCGGAGAGGGGGTGCGGGGGGCGGCAGCCCCCCGCTTCGGCCGGAAAGGCCCCCGCAGGCCGCGATCCGCAATCCTGCCCTGCGGCACCTACCGGAACCGATCCACCCGCAGCGCCGCCACCATATCCGCCGAAAGCGACGGCGCCCGCCCCAGGGCCAGATCCGCCACCAGCTCTGAGGCCGCCGGAGAGGTCTGGAACCCATAGCCGCCCTGACCCGCGCTCCAGATGAAATCGGGCTCCAACGGGTCCGGCCCCAGGCACAGCACCCGGTCCGGCGCAAAGGTCCGCAATCCCGCCCAGGACGAGATCAACCGCGTCACGGGCTCGGACACCATGGCCTCATAGCGCGCCAGACCCTCGGCCAAGACCATGTCATCGGCCCAGGCGTCATGCGGCTCCATCAACTCCTCCTCGGCCGGAGAGACGATCAGCGCCCCGGCATCGGGCTTGGCATACCAGCTTTCGCCACAGCCAAAGAGCATCGGCCAGCCGCTGACATCCAAGCCCCCCGGCGCCGGAATCCGCGCCATCGACCGGCGATAGGGCGTAAAGCCGATGGCCTGCAACCCCGCCATCACGGCCACCTGGTCGACCCAGGCCCCGGCCGCATTGACGATGCGGCGCGCCGTGATGACCTCGCCCCCCGCCGTGACCTCCCAACCGCCCGAGACCCGGGCAATGGCGCTGACCGGCGCCTTCAAGCGCAGCTCCGCCCCATGCCCCCGCGCGATCCGCAAAAACCCCTGCAACAACAGATCGGTGTCGATGTCCCAGGCGTGATCGGCAAAGGCCGCCAAAGCCACCTCTGGCCCCAGGATCGGCACCATCGCCCGCGCCGCCTGAACCGAAATCCGCTCCATGCCAAAGCCCGCGATTTCGGCCGCGAACTCCGCCTCTTGATCCGCCCGCGCCACAACCATCAACCCGCGCGGCGATAGAACCCCCTCGGCGCCGCGAAAATAGGCCTCCGATGCCAGCGACAAGGCCACGACCGGCGCCAGCCCATAGCGCGGCTCATACAAAGCCGCCGACCGCCCCGAGGCGTGATGCGCCAAGGCCGCCTCGGCCTCCACGACGATCACCCGCCCCTCGGATGCCAGCCGCGCCGCCGCCGACACCCCGGCAATTCCCCCGCCAATCACCAGGAAATCGCAGTCCATCCCCATCCCTCTTCGTCTTTCATATTGACCCAAATATTCCACGGGGGTCCGGGGGTGTGAAACCCCCGGCTTCTGCAACGGGTCCGGGGGTGTGAAACCCCAAGGCCTTCTGCAACGGGTCCGGGGGTGTGAAACCTCCGGGCTATCCGCCCGTGCCAAACTGACCAGATTTGATCAAACCTTCAACCCCGACCAAGTCCCGCCCAAAGCAAAGGGCCCGAGGCTTCCGCCCCGGGCCCCCGCCTGTTCCACAAACCTTACGAGGCGCTTTCGACGCCCTTCACGAACCAGTCGATGACGGCCAGATCGGCCAGGGCCATGACCTCGCCGGCCTTCACCCGCTCGACCCCGTCCTGATCGAAGATCGGCCCGGTGAAGATGTCGTAAGTCCCGTCCTTGTAGCCCGCCTGCACGCCATCGGCCAAGGCCGCGACATCGGCCGGGATCGCGGCGTTATAGGGAGAGATCACCACGGTCCCCTCCTTCATGCCATCCCAGGTGTCGGCCGAAGCCCAGGTGCCGTCGACGATGGCTTGGGCGCGCGCGACGTAATAGGGGCCCCAGATGTCTTCGATGGCGGTCAGATGGGCGGTCGGCGCAAAGGTCGACATGTCGGCGCCCTGGCCAAAGCCGAAAAGCCCCTTCTGCTCCAGGATCTGCAGCGCGGCCGGGCTGTCGGTATGGGTCGTCACCACGTCGCAGCCCAGGTTGACCAGGGTTTCGGTCGCAGCCGCCTCTTTCGGCGGGTCGAACCAGCTGTCGATCATCACCAGTTTGACCGTCGCCGCCGGGTTCTGCTTTTGCGCGGCCAGGGCGAAGGCGTTCACGCCCAAGACCACTTCCGGCACTTTGAAGGACCCCAGATAGCCCAGCGTGCCCGACTTCGACATCTTGCCCGCAATGGTGCCCAGAACCGCACGGCCCTCGTGGAACTTGGAGTTATAGGTGGAGACGTTGTCGGCGCGCTTGAAGCCCGTGCAGTGTTCGAACTTCACATCGGGGAACTCGGCGGCGACTTTGATCGTCTGGTCCATGTAGCCATAAGAGGTCGTGAAGACCAACTTGCAGCCGGCATTGCACAGGTCGCGGATCGCGGCCTCGGCGCTGGCGTCTTCGGCCACGTTTTCGGTGTAGATCGTTTCGACCTTGTCGCCCAGGGCCGCTTCGACGGCCTCGCGGCCCTTGTTATGGGCCCAGGTCCAGCCATAGTCGCCGACCGGTCCCAGGAAGATGAAGCCGATCTTGATCTTGTCTTGGGCGAAGGCGGGCAGGGCCATGCTGGCCAGGGGGGCGGCCGCGGCCCCTTTCAGCAGGTTACGGCGGGAAATCGTCATGGCAGCGCTCCTAGGTTGAGGGTGTGAAGGGTTTCCCAAGGCAGGCCGGGGCCGAGGCCCCCGCCGTGCCGCGGGACGAGATGATGGCCAGCGCCACCACCGTCATGGCGTAGGGCATGGCAGCCCAGAATTGCGACGGCAAGAACGAGAAGCCCGCCGCCTTGGCGTAAAGCTCCAAAGCCATCAGGATGCCAAAGAAATAGGCACCCGCCAGCAGCCGCCCGGTCCGCCAACCGGCGAATACCACCAGAGCGAGCGCGATCCAGCCGCGGCCGGCGGTCATCTTCTCGGCCCACATCGGGGTGATGACCAGGCTGAAATAGGCGCCCCCGATCCCCGCCATGGCGCCGCCAAAGGCGATGGCCATATACCGCACGCGGATGACCGAATAGCCGATGGAATGGGCCGACAGGTCGTTTTCGCCCACCGCCCGCAGGATCAGCCCGGCGCGGGTCCGCTTCAGGAACCAGCCGACGACAAAGACCATGATGATGGCGAAATAGACGATGGGGGAATAGCCGAAGAACAGCTTCCAGAACGGGTCACGGGCCAGGGCATCGGGGAAGATCGACCCGAAGGGCGCCACGATGCGCCCGGTGAAATTCACCCCGATCAGCGACGACACCCCGGTGCCAAAGATCGTCAGCGCCAGCCCGGTCGCCACCTGGTTCGAGTTCAGCTGCAAGACCAGCACGGCAAAGATCAGCGAGGCCAGCGCCCCGCCCACCGCCGCCCCCAGCACTCCCGCCCAGGGGTTGAAGGTGAAGACCGTGACGCCGAACCCGCTGATGGCGCCGACCAGCATCAGCCCCTCGACCCCGAGGTTCAGGACGCCGGATTTCTCGACGACCAATTCGCCAAGGCCCGCCAGCAGGATGGGCGTCGTCAGCCCCACGATGGTGATGATGGCCGCAATCGTGAAATCCATGTCTCAGGCCCTTTTCGCAATGCGGTAGCGGATCAGGATATCCGAGGCGAGGATCAGGAACAGCATCATCGCCTGAAAGATCCCTGCCGTGCTGTCGGGGATATGAACCGTGGTCTTGGCCAATTGCCCGCCGACCGAGGTCACGGCCAGCACGATCCCGGCCAGCAGGCAGCCAAAGGGGTTCAACCGACCCAGGAAAGCCACGATGATCGCGGTGAACCCGTATCCGCTGGCAAAGCCCAGATCGACCTTGTGCAGGGCGCCTGTCAGCTCCAGCGACCCCGCAAGCCCGGCCATGGCGCCGCCGATCAGCATCGTGGCCCAGATCGTCTGCTTGGCGTCAAAGCCGCCGTGCCGCGCCGCATGGGGCGACGACCCCACGACCCGCACCTGATAGCCAAAGGTCGACCGCGACATCAGCAGCCAAAAGGCAAAGGGCAGGATCAGCGCCACGACGATGCCAAGGTGGATGGTCGAGCCGTCGAGTGCGGGCAGCATCTGACCCTCGGGCAGGGGGGCGGTGGCGGGGAAGTTGCGCCCGTTCGGGTCCTTCCACGGCCCGCCGACCAGATAGCCCAGCACCTGCAACGACACATAGGTCAGCATCAGCGAGGACAGGACCTCGTTCACGCTGAACCGCGTGCGCAAAACCGCCGGGATCAGCGCCCAAAGCGCGCCGCCAAGGCAGCCTGCCGCGATCATGGCAAGGATGACGAAAAAGCCCCCGGCCTGACCGAAAGCGAGGCCCACGCCCGCCGCCGCCAGCGCGCCGATCACATATTGCCCCTCGGCTCCGATGTTCCAGACCTGCGCCCGGTTGCCCACCGAAAGCCCCAGCGCGATGATGACCAAAGGTGCCGCCTTGACCGCGACATCCTGCCATTTGTGGCTGGCCAGCAGGGGCGTCAGAAAGATATCCCGCACCGCCGCCCAGCCATCGACGCCCAAGGCGTCAAAGGCCAATATCCCCACCAGCATGGTGACGATGACAGAGGCCACCGGCGTGATCACCAGCATCGCCATCGAAGGCTCGCGGCGTTTTTCCAGTTTATACCGCATGGGCTGTCTCTCCGTGGATGCCGCCCATCAGAAGGCCGATTTCGTCGATCTTGGCATCCGCCACCGCCATGGGCGCCGAAAGCCTGCCGCCGTTGATCACGGCCAAAGTGTCACACAGCGCCAAAAGCTCGTCCAGGTCCTGGCTGATCACCACGATGGCAGACCCCTCGGCGGCAAGGTCCACCAAGGCCTGATGGATCGCGGCCGCAGCCCCCGCATCCACCCCCCAGGTCGGCTGGCTGACCACCAGAACCTGCGGTTTTTGCAGGATTTCCCGCCCCATGATGTATTTCTGCAGATTGCCCCCTGACAGGCTTTCGGCCATCGCCCCCGGCCCGGTGGCCTTGACGGAAAAGGCCTCGATGACCTCTCCGGCATAGGTCCGCGCCGCCTTCGCGTCCAGCAAACCGCGGTTCACCATGCCCAGCCGGTCGCGCGCCGTCAGGATCGCATTGTCGGCCAAGGTAAAGACCGGAACCGCCGCATGGCCGTTCCTCTCCTCGGGCACCGAGGACACGCCTTGCCCCCGCCGGTCCCGCGCCGTCATGTGACCCACTTGCGTGCCGTTCACCGTGACGGCGGCGCGCGCCGTGGGCTCTTCGCCCGACAAGGCCAGCAAAAGCGCGTTCTGCCCATTGCCCGCCACGCCTGCGACGCCAAAGATCTCACCGGCGCGGACGGAGAAAGAGATGTCGCGCAAAGCCGTCCCAAAGGGGCCATCGGCCGGCAGGCTCAGGCCCTGCACCACCAGTTTCGGCGCGCCAAGACTGCGGCCATCCCGCTTGATGTCCTTGAGGCTGCCACCGATCATCTTTTCGGCCATCGACCGGCTGGTTTCCACCTTGGGGTCACAGGTATCAACCAACTTGCCGCCGCGCAGGATGGTCGCCGTATCGCACAAGGCTTTGATCTCATGCAGCTTGTGGCTGATATACAGGATCGAACAGCCCTCGGCGGCCAGCTTGCGCAGCACGATGAACAGCTGTTCCACCTCTTGCGGGGTCAGAACGCTGGTCGGCTCGTCCATGATCAGCAGCTTGGGGTTCAACAGCAGCGCCCGGACAATCTCGATCCGTTGGCGTTCGCCCACCGACAGGGTGGACACCACGCGGGACGGGTCCAGCATCAGGCCATATTGCGTCATGACGGCGCGGATCTTGGCCTCCAGCGCGCGGGCGGGGATGGCGGCGTCCATGCCAAGCGCGATGTTTTCCAAGACGGTCAGCGCATCGAACAACGAGAAATGCTGAAAGACCATGCCGATGCCCAGCTTGCGGGCGGCCTTGGGGTTGGCGACCTGCAAGGGCGCGCCATTCCACAGGATCTGGCCCTCGTCGGGCTGCATGATGCCATAGATCATCTTGACGAGGGTCGATTTCCCCGCGCCATTCTCGCCCAAAAGCGCATGGATTTCGCCGGGCTGGACGGCAAAGCCCACGCGGTCATTGGCCAGCACGCCCGGAAAGCGCTTGGTGATGCCCTTCAACTCCAGCCGTGCCGTCATGCCGCCCCCCGGTTTGCGCCTGCAGGAGAAGCCGGAACGGCGGCTCTTACTATGCGGGTCGCATTTGAAGCAGCTTCATGAAACTGCCACAAACCGCCCGCGGCCCGGGCTGGCGCCCCTGGTTTTTGCTGCAATCCCATTCCCCGCTTTGGTCTTTGTCTGGTGTCAGCCCTCTGATGTGACTGATCTTTACGCAAAGGCTAGCCCTTGGCGGTCAGGGGGGCAAGCAAAACTGCCCAAAGCGGCGGCAGCTGCGGGGTGGGTGCCCAGGCTTTGGGCGTTTCCTCTTGCCCGGGGCCGGGGCGCGCGGCAGTTTGGCGGGAAAGGAGCGCCGCCATGACCGAACTTGATCACAGGGCGCTGTTGCGCCTGGCCATCGCCGAATCCGCCAAGGCGCGCGAGGCGGGCAATCACCCTTTCGCCTGCATCCTGGTGGGCCCCACGGGTGAGGTGCTGATGACCCAACACAACGCCTTCATGCCCGACCACGACATGACGGGTCATGCCGAACGGGTGCTGATGACCCGCGCATCGACCCAGTTGCCGCATGACCTGTTGAAGGACTGCACGATCTATACCTCGGCCGAGCCCTGCGCGATGTGCGCCGGGGCGATCTATTGGACCGGTCTGCGGCGGGTGGTTTACGGCCTGACCGAAAAGGCGCTGAAAGAGATCACCGGCAACCACCCCGAGAACCCGACGCTGGACCTGCCCTGCGAGGCGGTCTTTGCGGCGGGTCAGCGAAGGGTCGAAGTGATCGGCCCGATGCTGGAGGACGAGGCGGCGGCGGTCCACAAGGGGTTCTGGGGGTAGGCGCATAGGGGGCATTGCGCCCCTGTTGCCTGCGCGGCCTGTTGCCGGCCCTTCCCGTCACGTGCCGACTGTCCCCGACCAATCGGCGCCGGGTCTGGCCTGCGCCCCCCCGCCCCCGAGGTGGGGACCATGAAACGCCGGGGTGGGGGATAGAGAGGGAGGCGGAAAGGTTGGGGGTCGCGGCTCAGATCTTGGCCAATAGCGCCGAAATCGCGCGGGCCTGGCCTTCCAGTTCGATGGCCAGCTTGGCATGTTCGGACTTCCACAGCGGCGCGGCCTGGTCCACCACGCGCGCGCCCTCTTCGGTCAGGATGGGCCTGCGGATGCGGCCGTCGGTGGCATCGGGCGCAAGCGTCAAGAGGCCCCGCCGCTCCAGCGCCTTGACGGCTGCGGTCATCGTCGCCTGATCCATCGCAAGGAACTGCGCCAGTTCCGACAGCTTGGGCCGCCACTGCCCCGACAGAGCCACCATCATGGAAAATTGTCCATTGGTGATGCTCAAAGGTGCGAACAGCCGGTCAAAGCGCCGCGCCAGCACCCGCGCCGCCCTTTGTGTCGCCAGACACAGGCAGTTGTCGCGGATCTCGTGGATCGTTTCGATGGACAAGGGCTTGGGGCTTGCGTCCTGCATGACTCTTTGATATCAAACCTAACCATTCAGGGCAAGCGACTTGCCCCGGCGGCCCCTGTGGCAGGGTGACGCGGGGCCGGTGTAATTCTTTTGGGGGGATGATGGAACCGGCTTATCGTTGGGTTGTGGTGGCGGCGGGCGGTTTGATGGGCTGCGTCGCGATGGGGGCGCTTTTCGCGCTGCCCGTCGTGCTGAAATCCATGGATGCGGCGACGGGTTGGGGGGCGGCGGGGATCGGCTCTGCCATGACATTCGCGTTTCTGGCCATGGCTGTGACCTCGATGGTCTGGGGCAATCTGTCGGACCGCTTTGGCGCAAGGCCTGTGCTGCTGGTGGGCGCGGCGCTGTTTGCCGCAAGCCTTTGGGGCGCGGGGCAGGCGCAAAGCCTGGGACAGTTCCAGGTGATCTTTGGCCTTTGCGCCGGGGGCGCAGTGGCGGCCTTTTTCGCGCCGATGATGTCGACGGTCACGGGCTGGTTCACGACGCAGCGCGGTTTGGCCGTGTCGCTGGTCTCGGCCGGGATGGGGCTTGCGCCCGTGACCATGTCGCCCCTGGCGGCCAAACTGATCGAGACCCAGGACTGGCGCGGGGTCTTTGCCATCATGGCGGGGCTGGTGGCCCTGGTGACGCTGCCCCTGGCGCTGGTGCTGCGTCCTCCGCCTGCGCAGGGCCCCCAGGTTGCGCAGGACGCGCCCGATGAGGGGATGACGGTGAAACAGGCCGTGACCTCGACGCCCTTCCTGATCCTGGTGCTGACCAATTTCTTTTGCTGCGCCACCCATGCCGGGCCGATCTTTCACACCGTGTCCTATGCGCAGCTGTGCGGGCTGTCGGTCATGGCGGCGGTGTCGGTCTATTCGGTGGAGGGCATCGCGGGCATGTTCGGGCGGCTGGGCTTTGGCGTCATGGGCGACCGGTTCGGCGCCAAGCGCGTGCTGGCGACCGGGCTTTTCGCCCAGGCCATCGGCGCCGCGGCCTATGCCTTTGCGGGCAACCTGTGGCAGTTCTACGCGGTGGCCGCGCTGTTCGGCTTTATCTATGCCGGGATCATGCCGCTTTATGCCGTTCTGATCCGCGAGAATTTCCCGATGCGGATCATGGGCACGCTGATGGGCGGCACGGGGATGGCGGGCAGCCTTGGCATGGCCTCGGGGCCCTGGCTTGGGGGCTGGATCTATGACACGACGGGGGGATATGGCGCGATGTATGCGACCTGCTTTGTCTTTGGGATCGCGGCTTTCGCCATCATGCTGACCTTCCGGCCCTTTCCCAAGGCCCAGATGGTTCCGGCCTGATCGAGACCCGGGCTAGGCGACGCAAGCAGAGCGCCCGGCCTAATAATCGGGCGCAAAGCCTGTGGCGGGGTCGATCAGGGCCTCTCGCCCGGGGATCAACAGGGCGCCGATCCGGGGGGCTGTCTGGGCGATGATGCGGCCACGGCGGATGACGTGGAGCTTCACCGATTTCAACCGCAGCGCCTCGGCCGGGTCGCGGGCCTGCAGGACGACCAGATCGGCATGGGCGCCCTTGTGCAACCCATAGCCTTGCAGCCCCATGGTGCGGGCCGAATTGACCGTCAGCGCGTCAAAGATGGCCGCCTTGTCGTCAAGGCTGGCCATCTGCGCCACATGGATCGCCATATGGCCGACCTCCAGCATGTCGCCCGACCCCATGGAATACCAGGGGTCCATCACGCAATCATGCCCGAAAGAGACGTTCAGCCCGGCCGCCATCAGTTCCCGCACCCGCGTCATGCCGCGGCGTTTGGGATAGGTGTCGTGGCGGCCCTGCAGCATGATGTTGATCAGCGGATTGGGGATGACGTTCATCCGCGCCTCGGCCATCAGGGGGATCAGCTTGGACACGTAGTAATTGTCCATCGAGTGCATCGAGGTCAGGTGTGACCCCGCCACGCGGCCCTGAAGCCCGTGGCGGATCGTCTCGGCGGCCAGCGTTTCGACATGGCGCGACATTGGGTCGTCAGTCTCGTCGCAATGCATGTCGACGGGAAGGCCGCGGTCGGCGGCGATGCGGCACAGCGCCTGAACAGAGGCGCGGCCTTCCTCCATCGTGCGTTCGAAATGCGGGATGCCGCCGACGATATCCACCCCCATGTCCAGCGCGCGGGTCAGGGAGGCTGCGCCTTCGGGGGCGCGGTAATACCCATCCTGCGGGAAGGCCACGATCTGCAGGTCCAGGTGGTCGCGCACCAGATCGCGGACCTCCAGCATGGCCTCGACCGTCACCAGACGGGGATCAGAGGTGTCGACATGGGTGCGAATGGCCCCCATGCCCTGCGTCACGGCCAGGTCGATATAGCGCAGCGCGCGGGCGACCAGGGCTTCGCGGGAAAGGGTCGGGCGCAGCTCTCCCCACAAGGCGATGCCTTCCAGCAGCGTGCCCGAGCGGTTCATCCGCGGCAGGCCCAGCGACAGCGTCGCGTCCATATGGAAATGCGGATCACAGAAGGGCGGGGCGACGAGGCGGCCCGTGGCGTCGATGGTGTCGCGGGCCTCGGCCGTGATGCCCGGCGCGATGGCGGCGATGGTCTGGCCCAGGATCGCGATGTCGATGTCGCGGCGCCCATCGGGGAGGTTGGCATGGCGGATGATCAGGTCAAACATGATGGGACTTTCTGGGGCAGGGCGCGGGAGGGGGCTCCGGTCTTTTGCGTATGTGTCGGGGGGGGCACACCCTCCCCGGTCTTTTGCGGATGTGTCGGGAGGGTTTCACGCCCTCCCAGGTCTTTTGTGGATACCCCGGGAGGGTTTCACACCCTCCCGGACCCTCCCGTGGGATATTTATGAAAAGATGAATGGGGGCAGGAGAGGGCGCGCATCAGGTGATGGGCGACGCCGATGGCGATGGCCTGGGGGTGTTTTCCCAAGCTGGGGTCGCCGATCGGGCAGGTGATGGGGGAGGGGTCATGGCCGAGGGCCTGCAGGCGCGACCGGAAGCGGGCCCATTTCGTCTGGCTGCCGATCAGGCCGCAGGTGGTGAAGCCATGGGAGAGCAGGCGGTGGCAAAGCTCTAGGTCCAGTTGGTGCGAGAAGGTCAGGATCAGGTGATGGGCGTCTTTGGGCGCCAGGGAGACGGCTTGGGCAGGGTCGGGGACGGGGAGTTGGCGGACGCCCTCGGGGCCTTCGGGGAAGCGGTCCGGGGCGATGTCGATCCAGGTGATCTGCAGGTCGGGCAGGGGGGCCAGCGTGGTCGCGATGGCGCGGCCCACATGGCCTGCGCCCCACAACCAAAGGGCGGATTTCGGCGGGGTCACGGGGTCGATCAGCCAGCCTTGCAGGATCTGGGTCGCGGGCAGGGCGCCTTGGCCGCGGGCCAAGGCCAGCAGGCGCTTGACCGCCAGCGGCATGGGCAAGCCGTCGAGTGACACGGTATGCAGCGGGCCTTGGGGGACCTTTGTCAGGACCTCGGTCACAAGCGTCACCGCCCCGCCGCAGCATTGGCCAAGCGCGGGGCCAAGCGGGATGCGGGTGACATGCGGGGCGCCGCGGTGGGCGCGCGCGACCTGGATCGCCTGATGCTCCAGCGCGCCGCCGCCGATCGTCCCGTGGGTCGTGAAGGGCGTGACCAGCATCGAGGCCCCGGCCTCTCGCGGGCTTGAGCCGTCGTGCGCGGCGATCAGCACACGGGTGACGGGGCCTTGCGCCAGGGCCTGGGACAGGGCGGTCAGGTCAAGCACGGATGCGCTCCACCGCCATCAGGATGCGTTCGGCCGTGGCGGGGGCATCCAGCGCAGGATAGGCCGGGCCGCAGGCCTGCACCGCATCGGACAGGGCCATCAGCACCGAAATCCCAAGGTTGAAGGGCGGCTCTCCAACGGCTTTCGATTTGCCCACGGTGTCCTCGCGGTTGGGCTCGGACCACAGCGCCACGTTGAAGATGGGAGGGCGGTCGGATACGGCAGGGATCTTGTAGGTGCTGGGCGCATGGGTCGTCAGACGGCCCCGCTTGTCCCAGACCAGCTCTTCGGTGGTCAGCCAGCCCGCGCCCTGGACATAGGCGCCCTCGACTTGGCCGATGTCCAAAGCCGGGTTCAGGCTGCGGCCGGTGTCATGCAGGATATCGGCGCGCAGGATGCGGTTTTCGCCGGTCAGCGTGTCGATGACGACCTCGGTTACGGCGGCGCCATAGGCGAAATACAGGAACGGTCGCCCCTGACCCCGCACCCGGTCCCAGGTGATCTTGGGCGTGGCGTAGAACCCGGTGGACGACAGCGAGATGCGCGCCTGCCAGACCCAGCCCGCCACCTGCGCAAAAGCATGGCTTTCACCGGCCACCAGGACTTCGCCGCCGGAAAACCGCACCGACCCCGCCGGCACGCTGTATTTGCTGCCAAGGAAATCCGCCATCCGGTCGCGGATCGTCAGGGCCGCATTTTCGGCCGCCTTGCCGTTCAGATCCGACCCCGAAGAGGCCGCCGTGGCCGAGGTGTTGGGCACTTTGCCCGTATCGGCCGCGGTGATCTGGATATCGCGCGCGGCCAGGCCAAAGACCCCGGCCACGACCTGGGCCACCTTCTGGTTCAGCCCCTGTCCCATCTCGGTCCCGCCATGGCTCAGATGGACCGAGCCATCCTGATAGACATGCACCAAGGCCCCCGCTTGGTTCAAGAACGTCAGCGTAAAGGATATCCCGAACTTGACCGGCGTCACCGCAATCCCGCGTTTCAACACCGGACTGCCTGCGTTCCACTCTGCAATCGCCGCGCGCCGGGCGTGGTAATCGCTGTCCTGCAACAGCTGCGCCACCAGCCGCCCCGAGACGCTGTCTTCGACCTCCATCCCGTATTGCGTGGTCTGGACCTCGTCTTTCATACTGACGGAAATACCTCCACGGGGGTCCGGGGGTGTGAAACCCCTGGCGCGTTCCGCATAGAAATTCGCCTGCATGATTGCCACCGGACCCAAGCCCATCGCATGGGCCAGATGGTCGATGATCCGCTCCATCCCCACGATACCCTGAGGCCCGCCAAAGCCGCGATAGGCGGTGGCGGATTGGGTGTTGGTCTTCAGCCTATGCGACTCGATGCGGATCGCGGGGATGAAATAGGCGTTGTCGGCGTGCAACATCGCGCGGTCGGCGACGGCCAGCGACAGGTCCTGGCTCCAGCCGCAGCGGATCAGATGCACCACATCGACCGCCGTGATCTTGCCCGCCGCATCGCAGCCCGCGCGATACCGGATTTTCAGGTCATGCCTTTTGCCGGTGATCATCATGTCGTCGTCGCGGTCATAGCGCATTTTGGCCGGACGGCTCAGGCGCGCGGCCACGACCGCGCAGGCTACGGCCAGCGCGTTGCCTTGGGACTCCTTGCCGCCAAAGCCGCCGCCCATCCGCCGCATCTCGACCCGGACCGCCGCCATCGGCAGATGCAGGGCATGGGCCACCTTGTGCTGGATCTCGGTCGGGTGCTGGGTGCTTGCCATGACATGCACGCCGTCTTCGGTCGGGATCGCTGCGGCGACCTGGCCTTCCAGATAGAAATGCTCTTGGCCGCCCACCTCCATCTCGCCTTCGACCACGGTTGCGGCCTGGGCGAAACCGGTGTCCAGATCGCCCCGGGTCCAGATCACGGGCCCCTGTTCAAAGCGAGAGTTCGCCGCAAGCGCCTCTTCGACGGTCAAAAGGGCGGGCAGGTCGCGGTAGGTGACACGCGCCAGCCGCGCGGCCTTGCGGGCGGCCAGATGGCTTTCTGCCGCCACCAGAAACACCGCCTGACCAATGTGATGCACGACACCCCTTGCCAACAAAGGTTCGTCATGGGCCACCGGCGAGACATCGGGGACCGTGTCAAAATCCTCGGCGGTCAGGACCAGGACCACGCCCGGTGCTGCGCGCACGTCGGACAGGTCGATGGACAGGATCTCGCCATGGGCCACGGTCGACAGGCCAAAGGCCAGGTGAATCGCGCCCTCGGGCAGTTTGATATCGTCGACATAGGGCGCGCGGCCCGTCACATGCAGCGGCGCGCTGTCATGGGGCAGGCTTTGGCCCAAAGCGCCGGTCAGAGGGGGCGTCATGGCGTCACCTCCTGCACATCGGTGGGCACGCCCTGCGCCTCTAGCGCCAGGCGGGTCAGCAGGTTCTGCGCGACCCTCATGCGATAGGCGGCCGAGGCGCGCATATCCGACAGCGGCTGGAAATCCTGCGCAAAGGCGGGCAGGGCTGCGGCCACGCCTTCGGGGGTCAGGGCGCGCCCGATCAGCGCCTGTTCCACCGCCCTGGCGCGTTTGGGGATGCCCGCCATGCCGCCAAAGGCGATGCTGGCGCGGGTGATCAGGCCTTGGTCGGTCCGGATGTCAAAACAGCCCAGCACCGCCGAGATATCCTGGTCGAACCGCTTGGAGACCTTGTAGCAGCGCAGATCGGGCGCCGTGGCGGGAATGGTGACGCTTTCCACGAATTCTCCGGGCTGGCGGTCCTGCTTGCGGTAATCCAGAAAGAAATCCTCCAGCGGGATCGTGCGGCGCTGGGCGCCCTTGCGCAGCGTCAGGCCCGCGCCCATGGCGATCAGCGCGGGCGGGCCGTCCCCGATGGGCGAGCCATTGGCGATGTTGCCGCCGATGGTGGCGGCGTTCCTGACCTGCAGGCTGGCGTAGCGCCGCAGCATATGGGCGAAACCGGGGTGGCTGTGGGTCAGCGCCTTGCGCAGGGTTTCGATCGTGACGCCCGCGCCGATGATCAGGCGGTCGCCGTCGGCGGTGATGTGGTCCAGTTCGGTGATTGGGGCAAGGAAGGCCACGGGGGAAAGGTCGCGCAGCTGTTTCGTCACCCAAAGCCCGACATCGGTGGCGCCTGCGATCAGAGTGGCGGTGGGGTTCGCCTCATACCAGGTGGCGAAAGCGTCGAGGTCGGGGGGCTGCTCGCCCCCCGAACCCCCCGCGCCAAAGGGGAGCACGCTCCCCTTTGGAAACCCCGTGGATATTTGGGAAAAGATGAAATCAGGGGGAGGGGAAAGGGCGGCTGCCTCAGCCGCGCGGATGATCGGGGCGTAACCGGTGCAGCGGCAGAGGTTGCCGGCCAGGACCATGTCGTGGTCGCGCTCGCCCGTCAGATGGGCGGTGGCCAGCGACATGACGAAACCGGGGGTGCAAAAGCCGCATTGGCTGCCGTGATGGGCGACCATGGCGGATTGCACCGGGTGGGGTTGGCCTTGGTGAGACAGGCCCTCGACCGTGGTGATCGCCTTGCCCTGCAGCTGGCCCATGAAAAGGATGCAGGCGTTCAAGGCCTTTGGCCCCTGGACGTCCTGCACCATCACCGTGCAGGCGCCGCAATCGCCCTCGTTGCAGCCCTCTTTGGTGCCCTTGAGCCCCCGCGCGTCGCGCAGCCAGTCCAAAAGCGTGGTGGTGGGAGCAATATCCGTCAGACGGACCGGCGTTCCGTTCAGGAGAAACGCAAGTTCAGCCATGGTTCTGCCTCGCCGCGGTCTGATCCGGCCCTTTGCCCCCCGATGCGGCGGAAAGGGGCGGAGCTTCGGTATTGGGCGATGGATTGGGCCGCTTGTCCAGCCTTGGCTTTGGGCGGCTTGCGAAAGCTCTTGTCGGGAATGATGGAAAATCGGGCTTTGGATGAAAAAACCGGCCCGAGTTGCCCCGGCCCCGAACCATAAAAAAACCGGCCCAAGCAAGCTCGGGGCCCGATGATAAAAAACCGGCCCGAGCAAGCTCGGGCCGGAGGAGCGCCAGGCGCGTTTCCGCGCCCAACAGGGAGACAGGGTGGCTGAAGTCTGGAAAGACTGTCTTGGGGGACGGATCAGGCCACCTTTTCCAGCGCCAGTTCCGGGGCAAGGCCCAGGGCGCGCACCACTTCCCGCGTCAGATGCGGGCGGTTCAGGGTATAGAAATGCAGGGCGGGGACGCCTTCCGAAATCAGCCGGTCGCACAGCGTGGTGCATTGCGCCAGGGCAAAGAGGTCCTCGCGGTTGTCGCGGGCGGCGACGGTGAAACCCTCGTCCAGACGGCCCGGCACATGGGCGCCGCAGCGCTGGGCGAAGCGTTTCGCGCCCTCCCAGGACTGGATCGGCAGGATGCCGGGGATCAGCTCGGCGGTGATGCCCTCGCGGACGCAGGCATCGCGGAAGCGCAGGAAGGTCTCGGCCTCGAAGAAGAATTGCGTGATGGCAGAGGTGGCGCCGGCATCCAGCTTGGCCTTCAGCCAGTGGATATCGGCGCGGGCGTCCGCCGCGTCGGGGTGACGCTCGGGATAGGCGCCGACGCGGACCTTGAAACCCTTGGCCGCCAGCGCGCCCACCAGTTCGGCGGCATGGGCAAAGCCCTGGGGATGCGGAGTAAAGCGGGTGGCCCCTTTCGGCGCATCGCCGCGCAGAGCCACGATCTCTGTCACGCCCTCGGCCTTGTAGGCGTCGGCAATCTCCAGCGTCTCGGCCCGGGTCGCATCGACGCAGGTCAGATGCGCCGCCACGTTCAGCCCATAGTTCCGGCGAATGGTCGAGACCGCCTCGTGGGTCAGCTTGCGCGTCGTGCCGCCCGCGCCATAGGTGACGCTTACGAATTCCGGGGCCATGGGCGCCAAGGCCTGCACCGTTTCGAACAGCCGAAACGAGGCATCAAGCGTCTGGGGCGGAAAGAATTCGAACGAGATACGGGTCATGGCAGGCTCCTTTTCTTGCCTCTTTGTGCCGGATCGGCCATCATGAGTCCAATTCATAGTTTTCACAAAGATGATGAGGTTGGACTCATGTACCTGGAGCTGCGGCACTTCCGGACCCTAAGGGCGATCCACCAGGCGGGGGGCCTCGCGCGGGCCGCCGATATCCTGAACACGACGCAATCGGCCCTGTCGCATCAGGTCGCGGGGCTGGAGGCGCAGGTGGGGATGGAGCTTTTCGTGCGCCGGTCCAAGCCCATGCGGCTGTCGGCGGCGGGCATCCGGATGCTGCGCGCGGCCGAACGCATCCTGCCCGAGGTGGCCGCGCTGGAGGAAGAGTTCCGCGCGCTGCAGTCCGGCAAGACCGGCCGCCTGCATATCGCCATCCAGTGTCACGCTTGTTTCGACTGGCTTTTCCCGGTGCTGGAGATGTTCCGCCACGCCTGGCCCGAGGTCGATGTGGACATCCGCGCGGGCCTGGCCTTTGACAGCTTTCCGGCTTTGATGCGCGAAGAGGTCGACCTTGTGATCTCCAGCAATCCCGAGGGGGTCGATGGGCTGACCGCGCATCCGCTGTTCGATTATCACCCGACCTTTGTGGCCTCGTCAAAGAACCCCCTGGCGGAAAAGCCGATGATCGAGGCCGAGGATTTCCGGGATCAGGTGCTGATCACCTATCCCGTGGGCCGCGACAAGCTGGACATTTTTACCGAGCTTTTGACCGAGGCGCGGGTAGAGCCGCGCGCCCATCGCACGGTGGAGCTGACGGCGGTGATTCTGATGCTGGTGGGCAGCGACCGGGGGGTCGCCGTCCTGCCCGACTGGGTGATCCGCGATGTGAAGGCGCATGCCGATTACGTGACGCTCCCCCTGGGGCCGGGGGTGATCACGAAACGGCTGTGCGCCGTGACGCGGGACGAAGACGCGGTCAAACCCTTTATGGCGCATTTCCTGCGGCTGTGTCGGTCAGAACCGGTCAAGCTGCAGCGGGGGTAGGGGACCCGGGGTATACCCCGGGCTACGCTGGGGACAGAGAGCCCTGTTCCGGCGTCGGTGGCCCTGCCGTTGCCCTGCGCACAGCTCTGCCTTCGCTTGCGTCGCCCGGGGCTACACCCAAGCCCCAAGCACCGCCGCAAGGTTCTCGCCCAGTTCCGGGCACAGATAGCCGCCCTCTTGGACGATCAGCGTCGGCAGGCCAAGCGCGCGGATATCCCGGCCGATCTGCGCGAAACCCGGCGTCGTCACGGCAAGCCCGGCGAAGGGATCGCCCGCAAAGGCATCCAACCCCAGGGCCAGCACCAGGGTATCGGCCCCCCACAGCGTGATCCGCTCCAAGGCCTGCCCCAGCGCCCGGCGGAAAGGGTCATCCGCGCTGCCCCGCTCCAGCGCCAGGTTCAGGTTCGCGCCCGCGCCTGCGCCGGACCCAAGCTCTTCGGGATAGCCCCAGAAAAAGGGATAGAACCGCTCGGGATGGGCATGAACCGAGACGGTCAGCACATCGGGCCGGTCGTAAAAGATGCCCTGCGTGCCGTTGCCGTGGTGCAGGTCGATGTCCAAGATCGCGACCTTGCGGCCCGACAGCGTCAGGGCCTGCGCTGCAATCGCCGTGTTGTTCAGATAGCAGAACCCCCCCGCCAGTTCGGCGAAACAATGGTGCCCGGGCGGGCGGCAGAGCGCATAGGCCGCGCGGGCGCCGGTCATCAGGTGTTCGGCGCCTGCGATGGCGCATTGGGCGGAAAGGTAAGCCGCCTCATGGGTTTGCGGGCCGATGGGGCAAGAGGTGTCGGTCTGGTGAAACCCCGCCTGACCCACGGCAGACAGCGGATAGCCGTCGTCGCGGCTGGCGGGGTGGATGTTCGGAATGACCTCGGGGGAGGCGCCCTCGATCCGGGTCCAGCGGTCGTGGATCGTCTGCAGGAAGGTCAGATAGCGGGCGGGGTGGATCGCGGCAATCGGGTCCATCCCGTGATCGTGCGGCAGGTCGGGCGTGATGCCCAGACGTGTCAGACCCGACAAGAGCGCATCAATCCGCGCGGGCTTTTCCGGGCAGGGGCGGGGCGCGCCCGACGAGAGGAAGAACTGCGGATCATGGGCGCGTTGGCCAGGGTGGTGAAAGGCCTTCATAGCGTCTCCGGGTCGGTGTGGATCAGGGCCTCATAGCCCCGGGAGGCGAAGCCGGCCCCGGCATAGAACCGCCGCGCCATGGCGTTGTCATGGGCGACGGTGAGCGAGAT
Source organism: Stagnihabitans lacustris (assembly GCF_025950525.1). Classification (GTDB taxonomy): domain Bacteria; phylum Pseudomonadota; class Alphaproteobacteria; order Rhodobacterales; family Rhodobacteraceae; genus Stagnihabitans. The sequence continues at coordinate 198,063 of NZ_JAPDGS010000001.1, forward strand.
GAACTGCGCGCCCCAGTCCTGATGGGTCAGGGTTGCCCGCAACAGCGCCCGCGCCAAGCCCTGGCCCCGCGCCTCGGGGGCGACGTAAAGGTCCTGGACATAGACCCCCGGCAGGCCGCGATGGGTCGAGAACTCGGGGAAATAGATGACCATGCCGCGGGGGTGGATCAGGGCCTGGATCAGGGGCCGGGGGCCGAAGGCGGCGTCCTGCAGGGCTGCGACGCTGGCCACGGTTGCGCCGCCGTCATGATCGGCCAGCGCCTGCAGCATCTGGCGCAGGGCGGGCAGGTCCGCGGGGGTGATGGGGCGAATTTCAGTCCCGGTCAAAACGCCACCCTGTCCACGCCCTTCAGCCCCAGCATCGCGCGGGCCTCGTCCGGGGTGGCTGGCGTGCGGCCCAGACGCTCGACGATCTCCCGGATGAGCGTCACCTGCTGGGCATTCGATGTCGCAAGCTGGCCCTTGGAGATATAGAGGTTGTCCTCCAGCCCCACGCGCACATGGCCCCCCATCGCGGCCGACATCGTGGCCATGGGGATCTGTTGGCGACCCGCCGCCAGGACGGAAAAGATATAGTCGTCTCCGAAAAGCCGGTCGGCCGTGCGTTTCAACAGGGTCAGCGTGTCGGGCTCTGGCGCCATGCCGCCCAGCACGCCAAAGACGAATTGTAGGAAATACGGCGGCTTGACCAGGCCGCGTTGGGTGAAATGGTGCAGCATGGTCAGGTGGCCGAGGTCATAGATCTCGAACTCGAACCTTGCGCCGCGGGTCCCCATCTCGGTCATGACATGGGCAATGTCGCGCGGCGTGTTCTTGAAGACCAGGTCGTCGGAGCCCCGCAGGAAGGGTTCCTCCCAGTCATGCAGGAAGCGCTTGATCCGGTCCGCCATGGGGTAAAGCGCGAAATTCATGCTGCCCATGTTCAGGCTGCACATCTCGGGCGCATAGGCGCTTGGGGCGGCCAGACGTTGATCCAGGCTCATGATCGCCGAGCCGCCGGTGGTCATGTTCACCACGGCATGGGGTTTCAGCGCGGGCAGGAAGGACCAATGCGCGGGGTCGGACGAGGGGCGGCCATCGGTGGGGTGGCGCGCATGCAGGTGCAGGATGGCCGCCCCGGCCTTGGCGGCGGCGATGGCCTGAGACGCGATGTCGTCGGGCGTCACCGGCAGATGGGGCGACTGGCTTGGCACATGGATCGAGCCCGTGACGGCGCAGGTGATCAAGATCTTGGACATGCGGTCAGCGTGGCATGACGCCCGCCGCTGGGGAAGAAGATTCTGCGCCAGCCATCCGGTTGTTGAACTTAGGTTCAGCTTGTGAGAGCCTGAGGGCGGAGGTGTGCCATGGACCCAAGCCACGCGATCCTGTTCGAGCCCGTCAAGATCGGCCCCGTCACCGCGCCGAACCGGTTTTACCAGACCCCCCATGCGACGGGCTTTGGCTGGCAACGCCCGCAATCGGGCGCGGCCTTGCGAAAGGTCAAGGCAGAGGGCGGTTGGGGCGTTGTTTGCACCGAATATTGTTCGATCCATCCAAGCTCGGATGATAGTCCTCATGCCTTTCTGACGCTGTGGGATGATGGTGACATCGCGCCTTTGGCCCTGACCGCGGCGGCGATCCATGACCATGGCGCGCTGGCCGGGATCGAGCTGTGGCACGGTGGCGCCCATGCCTCCAACCGGATGACGCGGCTGCCGACGCTGGCGCCTCGGGTGCAACCGGCGCTGTATCACCTGCCCAGCACGGCGCGGGCGATGGACCGCGCCGACATCCGCGCCTTCCGCCTCTGGCAGCGCGAGGCGGCTTTGCGGGCCAAAAGGGCGGGGTTCGACATCATCTATGTCTATGCCGGTCATGACTATTTGCCGTTTCAGTTTCTGTCGGCGCGGACCAACGACCGCGGCGATGCCTATGGCGGGTCTTTGGAAAACCGGGCGCGGCTGCTGCGCGAGATGCTGGAGGACACGAAGGAGGCCGTCGGCGACACCTGCGCCGTGGCGGTCCGGCTGGCGGTGGATGAGCTGCAGGGGCCGCAAGGCGTGACCTCTGAGGCCGAGGGCCGCGAGGTGGTCGAGCTGCTGGCCGAGATCCCCGACCTGTGGGACGTCAACATCGCGGGGGCCTTGGGCAATGACAGCAAGTCGGCGCGGTTTTCGGAGGAGGGGTTTCAGGAGGATTACATCCGCTTTGTCAAGGGCTTGACCTCCAAGCCCGTGGTCTCGGTCGGCCGGTTCACCTCGCCCGACCGCATGGTCAGCCAGATCCGGCGTGGCATCCAGGACTTTATCGGCGCGGCGCGGCCTTCGATTGCGGACCCCTTCTTGCCCGCAAAAATCCGCGAGGGGCGGGCGGACGAGATCCGCGAATGTATCGGCTGCAACATCTGTCGGGCGGCCAACAACGAGGCCGTGGGGCTGCGCTGCACGCAGAACCCGACGATGGGCGAGGAATGGCGGCGCGGTTGGCACCCCGAGCGCGTGCCGCCCGCCAAGCGCGAAAAGGTGCTGGTGGTGGGTGGCGGTCCGGCGGGGCTGGAAGCGGCGCTGACGCTGGCCCGGCGCGGGCTAGAGGTGCATCTGGCCGAAAAAGCCCGCCAGTTCGGTGGCCGCGTGAACCGGGAAAGCACCTTGCCGGGGCTGGCGACCTGGGGGCGGGTCAGGGATCACCGTTTGCATATGCTGGGCAAGACCGATGCGACGCTTTACCCCGAAAGCGAGATGACGGCGCAGGACATTCGCGACTTTGGCGCGGCCCATGTGGTGATTGCGACGGGCAGTGTCTGGCGGCGCGACGGGATGGGGGTTTGCGGGATGGGGGGCGCCTTCCCTGCGGCGCTGACGCCCGACGACATCTTTGCGGGCGCCGATCCCGGGGGCGATGTGGTGATCTATGACGACGAGCATTACTTTATGGCGGGCGCCCTGGCTGAACGGCTGGCGACCCAGGGGCGGCGCGTGACCTATGTGACGCCTCAGGCCCAGGTTTCGACCTGGACCGCCTATACCGACGAGCAGGGATTCATCCAGGCGCGGTTGATGGGGCTTGGCGTGCGGATCGTGACGGGGCAGGTGGCGCGGTCCTGGGATCAGGGTCTGCACAGCGTCTGCACCTATACCGGGCGCGAGGCTTTCACGCCCGCCGAAACGCTGATCCTTTGCACGGGGCGCCTGCCGGTGACGGGTCTTTACGATCAACTGCAGGGCCTGCCCGGGCTGGCGCTGGTGGGGGATGCGCTGCAGCCGTCCTCGATGGCCGATGCGATCCATTCGGCGCATCGTTTCGCGCGTGAGATCGACGGGCCGCAGCCCCTGCGCCGCGAGATGCCGGGGCTGGGGTCATGAGGAAACCGCGCCGCACCGCGAGTTTGCCGCAACGCCCCTGGGGGCAAATCCCGCGCCCCTATGAGCCGATCCGGGTTCTGTCCGATGACCATGTCCAGGCGATCCATCAGGCGGCGCTGACGGTTCTGCGTGACCTGGGGATGCGGGTGCTGCATCCAACGGCGCGGGAGGCGTTCCGGGCCGCGGGGGCGCGCATCGACGGCGACATGGTCTTTCTTGACCCCGATATGGTCGAGGCGACCCGCGCCACCGCGCCCGAGACCTTTACGCTCGCCGCCCGCAACCGGGCGCGCGACCTGCAGGTGGGCGGCGCGCATACGATCTTCACCTCGGTTGGCGGGCCGGCCTATGTCATGGACATCGACCGCGGGCGGCGGGATGGCACGCATCAGGACATGTGCGACTTTTTGCGGCTGTGCCAAAGCCTGAACGTCATACAACAGGAATCCGGCGGGCCTTTGGAGCCGATGGACCTGCCCCCCCGCACCCGCCATCTGGACCTTTACCACGCGCAGATCACGCTTCTGGACAAGTCCTGGGAGCTGAATGCGCTGGGCCGTGGGCGCACGATGGATGGGCTGGAGCTGGCCGCAAAGATGATGGGCTGGTCGCTGGACCGGCTGGTGGAAACTCCGGTGATGATGGGGGTGATCAACACCAACTCGCCGCGGCAGTTGGATATTCCCATGGCCGAGGGGCTGATGACGCTGGCCGAATATGGCCAATGCGCGGTGGTGACGCCCTTTACGCTGGCGGGCGCCATGGCGCCGGTGACGCTGGCGGGCGCCCTGACGCTGCAACATGCCGAGGCGCTGTTGGGGATCGTTCTGACGCAACTGGTGCGCAAGGGGGCGCCGGTGGTCTATGGCGGGTTTACGTCCAACGTGGATATGAAGTCGGGCGCGCCGGCCTTTGGGACGCCGGAATATGCCAAGGCGGCGCAGGCCTCGGGGCAGTTGGCGCGGCATCTGCGGCTGCCGTTTCGCAGTTCCAACGTGACGGCGGCCAATGCGCTGGACGCCCAGGCGGCCTACGAATCGCAGATGTCGATCTGGGGCGCGCTGATGGGGGGCGCGAACCTGTTGATGCATGGCGCGGGCTGGATGCATGGCGGGCTGACGGCCAGTTACGAAAAGCTGATCCTGGATGCCGAGATGCTGGGGATGATGCAGGCCTATTTCTCGCCCATCGCGGTCGACGAGGCCTCAATCGCGCTGGAGGCCATCGCAGAAGCCGGGGCGGGCGGGCATTTCTTTGGCACCGCGCACACGATGGCGCGGTTCGAAACCGCCTTTCATGCGCCGATGCTGTCGACTTGGGACAACTACCCGTCATGGCTGGCGAAAGGCGCAGAGGAGGCCCCGGCCCGCGCCAACCGCATCTGGAAGGACCTGCTGGCGGGGTATGAGCCGCCACCGCTGGACCCCGGCATCCGCGACGACGTCGAGGATTACATTGCGCGGCGGAAGGCCGAGGGCGGGGTGGAGGTCAATTAGGGGGGAAGCGCCGACCCCAAGCCCCGGGCAAGCGCCCGGGACGGGGCCGGCGCTGGGGGTCTGGCGGAGCCGTAGGCTATCCCAAGGCCACCGCAAGGGCTGTGTTGCGCGCCTGCATCTGCGTCAAAAGCGTCGCCATCTGCATCTCTTCGACCCGGACGAAATCGGTGAAGGCCTGGTTCAGCCCGCCAAAGATCACATCGGCCAGCGGCGCGGTCTGTAGCCCCGGGCGCATTTGGCCACGGGTCTGGCAGGCGGCCAACAGGTCCGACACCTGCGCCCTGAGCCGGTCATCCAACCCCGCATAGATCAACGAAAACCGGGTCCCCGGCGCGCCGATGGTCAGGGCAATCGCCTGACGCCACAGGTCCTTGGTCAACCAGGTCAGCGAGTGCGCGTAATAGCCGCCCACCAGCGCGTCCAGCGCCGCAGCCAGGCCCTGTGGCGGGCAGGCGACCACGGCGGCGCCCTGGTCCAGGACCTCTTCGACCTCCAGGCTGACCAGAGCCAATAGGACATCCCCCTTGGTCGCGAAATAATTATAGACCGTGCCCGCCGATACCTCGGCCCGCGCGGCGATATCCTCGATCCGGACCGCGTCAAAGCCGGCCTCGCGGAACAGGTCCAGCGCGGCGTCCAGGATGCGCGTCTCGCGTTCTGCCTTATGTTTCGCCCTGAGCCCCACCAAAATCACCGCCCGTGAAGTTTGAAGTTGACTTCAAAAATGAACCGGACTGAAGATGATTGCAACAAAAGACCAACAGGAGAGACACATGAAACGCATTGCCGCCCTGGCGCTTGTCTGTGCCACGCCCGCCGCCTTTCCCGTCGCAGCCGAGGAATTGAACGCCCTCGTCTGGTGCGACCACACCGACCCCGCGTTGCTGGAGCCCTTTGAGGCGGCCAATGATGTCACGGTGAACGTCAAGGAATACGAGGGCACGGCGGCGGGGATGGCGATCCTGGACCAAAGCGCGCCCGGCGACTGGGATGTCATGGTGGTCGATTCGGTCGACGTGGCGCGGGTGGCTGCGGCGGGCAAACTGGCGCCGATCCCGGCCGAGGCCCTGCCCACCGGCGATTTCTTCCCCGAACTGGTGATGGCCGCGCAAAATGTCATCGACGGCAAGACCTATGCCGTGACCGAAAAGTTTGGCTACAACACGATTTCCTATGACAAGACCAAGGTCGATCCCGCCGATATGGAGGATATGGCCGCCCTGACCTCGGGCAAATATGACGGCAAGATCGGGATTTATGACTACTATCTTCCGGTTCTGGGCCTGGTCGGGCTGGGGCAGGGGGTGGCGACCGCCGACCTGAACGTGGGGGCTTTGGAGGGGCTGAAGGCGCCGCTGATGGCTTTGCGCAAGGCTTCCAAGCAGGTCAGCGACGTGGTGTCCTCGCAGACGGCGCTTGCGACCGGAGAGGTCGATATCGTGGTCGGCGGCGGGGAGTGGCTGACCGCGGTTCTGGCGGCGGACAATCCCAACCTGGACTGGACGATCCCCAAGCAGGGCGGCCTGCGCTGGACCCAGTCGATTGGCGTGGTTGCGGGGACGACCAAGCCGGACCTGGCGTTGAAATTCGTGCAATACATCACCTCGGCCGAGGGGCAGGCGGCCTTGGCGCAGTCCTCGTGCTATTGGGGGATGCCCGCCAACATGAAGGCCGGTGCGCTGCTGTCGGACGAGGCCAAGGCCGTGCTGCGCTGGGACATGCAGCCGGACTACCTGGCCCGGGCGCAGCTGTATCCGGTGCCGGATGCGGCCACCGATACCGCGATGCAGGACCTTTGGACCGAGATGCTGAACCAGTGATGTCTTGGCGCGCCGCCCCCGGGACGGCGCGCCAAGACCCAAGCCCGGGTCCCCGATGAGCGATGAACGCCGCCTTGCCCTTGCCCTCGTGTCCCCCGCGCTGCTGTGGACGCTGGCCTTTTTCGCGGTGCCCTTCGCCGCGATGCTGCTTTTGTCCTTTGCCCATATGGAGGGGCGCACGGTCGTTCAGGGCCTGTCTTTGGCCAATTACGCCAAGGCCTTGGGCGAACCCAGCCATCTGAAGGCGCTGATCAACTCTGTCGAGATCACGGTGACGGTGACTGTGGTGTCGGTGGCTTTGGCCTGGCCCCTGGCCGCCACAATCGCCTGGAGCGTGCCCGCGCGCTGGCAAAGGGCCGCCTTGTTGATGGCGGTGCTGCCGTTCTGGACCTCGTATGTTGTGCGGTCCTATTCCTGGGCGCTGGTGCTGGGGAAAAACGGCGTGGTGAACCAGGCCTTTGGCGCGGTGGGGCTGGGGCCGTTCGAGCTGGCCTCGACGCGGTTTGCGACCGTGCTGGGCTTCACCCATTTCTTTGTCATGCTGCTGACGCTGACGATCTATGCCAACCTGATCCAGTTGTCGCCGAACTATGCCCGCGCGGCGCAGGACCTGGGGGCGGGGCGGCTTCGGACGTTGTGGCATGTCATCTTGCCGCTGACCTTGCCGGGGATTGTGACCGGGGCCTTCGTGACCTTTGTCCTGTGCATCGGTGACTATATCACGCCGCAAATCCTGGGCGGGAACACGGAACTGACCTTGCCGCAGCTGATCATGTTGCAGATGGGACGGGGCGGCAACTTCCCCATGGCCTCGGCGCTGTCGGTGATCCTGATGGCGGTGGTGACGCTGGCCTATGCGGCCTCTGCGCGCTGGCTGAGGCTGGACCGGCTATGAGGCGGCTGGGGTATCTTTACCTGGCGCTGGCCTATGGGTTCATCTTTTTGCCGGTGGTGGTGCTGGTGGTGTTCTCGTTGCAGGATGGCCGCTTGCCGGTGCCGCCGTTTCAGGGCTTCAGCCTGCGGTGGTATGGGAAAATCCTGAGTGACCGGGGGCTTATGACTGCGCTGGGAAATTCGGCGGCGGTGGCCGGGGTGTCCTCGGGCGTGGCGCTGGTCCTGGGGTTTCTGGCCGCCCATGGACTTGCGCGGGTGCGACTGCCGGGCAGCGTCCTGATGCGCGGCGTGCTGATCGCGCCGATGACCGTGTCTTATCTGATCATCGGCCTTGGGCTTTTGACGCTGTTCAACCAGATGGGGGTCAAGCCCTCGCTTTGGGCCACCGGGATCGGCCATGTCGTGATCAACCTGCCGCTGTGCTTTGCCATCTGCTTCGCCGCGATGGGGGATCACCAGAAGTCGGCCGAACGCGCCGCCCGCGACCTGGGGGCCAGCGAAATGCGGGTGCTGTGGCATGTCTCGGCCCCGATGTTGGCGCCCGCGCTGGGGGCGGCGTTCTTTCTGTCCGTCACCTTTTCCTGGGACGAGTTCATCATCGCCTTTTTGCTGACCCGGTTCGACGTGACCTTGCCTGTCGAGATCTGGTCCATGCTGCGGTCGGGCCTGTCGCCCGCCACCAATGCCATCGGCTCTTTGGTCTTTCTGGCCTCTGCCCTGGTCGTCATCGCCCTTGAAGCCCTGTTCCGGAGGTCGAAATGACCGCATCCGTCACCATCGACCGCGTCACGCAGACCTATGGCGGGGCTGTCGCGCTGCATGAAGTCTCATTGGACATCGCGGCCGGAGAGTTCGTTGTGCTGCTGGGGCCCTCGGGCTGCGGCAAGACGACTTTGCTGAACCTGATCGGCGGGTTTGCCCAGCCTGCCTCGGGGCGCATCCTGATCGGGGGGCGGGATATGGCGGGCGTGGCGCCGGCGGCGCGGCCCACGACGACGGTGTTTCAGGATTACGCCCTGTTTCCGCATATGACCCTGGCCGAGAATGTGGGCTTTGGCTTGCGGATGCGCGGCATGGGAAGGGCCCAGCGGCGTGAAAAGGCCGCGCAGATGCTGGCGCTGGTGGGTCTGCCGGGGCGTGAGGATCGCCGCCCGCATGAGCTGTCGGGCGGGCAAAGGCAGCGCGTGGCCTTGGCGCGGGCGCTGGCCGTGTCGCCCGATGTGCTCTTGTTGGACGAGCCCCTGGGCGCGCTGGACCTGAAGCTGCGGCGCCAGATGCAGGACGAGTTGAAGGCGATCCAGCGTCAGGTGGGCACGACCTTTGTCCATGTGACCCATGACCAGGAAGAGGCCATGGCGCTGGCCGACCGGATCGTCGTGATGTCAGAAGGGCGCGTCAGTGACCTTGGCCCCCCGCGTGAGGTCTATTTGCGGCCAAAGTCGCTGTTTTCGGCGGCTTTCATGGGAGAGATCAACCAGATCCCGGTGGTGGCGGGCCAAAGCGCGATTGGCGCCTATCCCGGGACCGGAACGCTGTTGATCCGTCCCGAAGCCATCGGCACCTCGGGCGCGCTGGCCTTGGGGCAGGCGACCATCATGGACGCGGCGTTTTTTGGCACCCATGTGCGGGTCCATGCGCGGATCGCGGACTTGACCCTGACGCTGCACCTGCCGCAGGATGCCGATCCACAGCCCGGCGCCGTGATGATGCTGTATGCCAGCGCCCATTCCTTTCTGGAGTCCAGATGAACCCGCAAGACTGGTGGCGCATCCGTAAGATGGGCGATGGCGTGACCCATATCGACGAGCCCCATATCCGCGAATTCTACCGCTGCAATGTCTGGCATGTGCGGGGGCGGGATACGGATATGCTGGTCGACAGCGGCATGGGCGTGGTGAGTTTGCGGCAATGGGTGCCCTTGGTGACGGAAAAGCCGCTGCAGGCGGTGGCGAGCCATACCCATTTCGACCACATCGGCTGTCACCACGAATTCCCCTGCAGGCTTTGTCACGAGGCCGAGGCGCATTTGCTGGCCGCACCGACGCGGGCGAACACCTTTGCCGATGTCTATGTGACGGATGAGATTTTCACCGAACTTCCGCCCGCGCCCTATCTGTCTGCGACCTATGCGGTAAAGGCGGCGCCTGCGACGCGGATTTTGGTCGACCGCGATGTGATCGACCTGGGCGACCGCCAGTTCGAGGTGATCCATACGCCCGGCCATTCTCCGGGCGGGATCGCGCTGTGGGAGGCGGCGACGGGCGTCCTGTTTTCCGGCGATATCGTCTATGACGGGCCTTTGATCGAAAGCGACGACCCGGCGGAGCAGGCGCAGTATGTGGAGTCGATGAAGCGGCTTTATGACCTGCCGGTGCGGGTCGTGCATGGCGGGCATTTCCCGAGTTATGACGGGGAGCGCCACCGCCAGATCATCCGCGACTGGTTGGCGGGAAAAGCCTGAGGGGGGCCAGCCTGAGGGGTGAGCGTCCGGCCGCCCTTAGGGCCAAGGGGCCCCGGGTCGGCCGTCCTCTGGCCAGGGGCTTTGGCCCCTGGCGGTCCAGGCGGAGAGGGTGGCGCGGGACCGAGGCAGTGCCTCGGCCAGGCTGGCCCCGATCAGTTGGCCCCGCTAACAGGCCCCGTTCAGCTAGCCAAATGCCGCAGGCCCTGCGTGACGTCGGTGCGCACCGCCAGCCGCAAACCGGGCTCGTCGCCGGCCTTCAGCGCGGCCAGGATCAACCGGTGGTGATGGGGCACATCCCGCCGGCGCAGCTTGTCATAGAGCGCCCGCATCGTGGGACCCAGTTGCAGCCAGACCGTCTCGCAGATGGCCAGCATGGCGGGCGTCTGGGCGCGAAGGTAAAGCGTGCGGTGGAACTCCAGGTTGGTGCGCACATAGGCCACCGCGTCATGGTTCAACACCGCCTCCTGGTTCTTGCCGTTGATCGCCGCCAGCCGGTCGATCAGGGCGAAATGGGCGCGGGGCAGGGCGCGCGAGGCCATCTCGGGCTCCAGCATGGCGCGGATCGCGGCCAGCTCCTCGATCCGTTCGGGGGATAGTTCCGGCGTCGACACCCGGCCAGAGCTGGAGATCGTCAGCGCGCCTTCGGCCGCAAGCCGCCGGACGGCCTCACGCGCGGGGGTCATCGACATCTCATGCGCCTCGGCCAGGCCGCGCAGGGTCAGCGAATGGCCGGGCGCCAGCTCGCCATGCATGATCTGCTGGCGCAGGATGCGATACAGCCGTTCATGCGCCGGGGCCGAAGGGTCGGCCAGGCGCAGGGTGGCGGGGCGCGGATCAGTCATGAATGGCCTCAAAGCGGATCGCATGCAGCGCCGCGCCGTGCTGGCGCAGCCAATCGCGCCGGGCTTGCCAGCCGGGATACAGGCCTTCGACCACGGCCCAGAAGGCGGGGGAATGGTTCATCTCGACCAGATGGGCACATTCATGGGCGGCGACATAGGCCAGGACCTCGGGCGGGGCCATGACCAGCCGCCAAGAATACATCAGCGCCCCGTCATGGGTGCAGGACCCCCAGCGCGACCGCGTGTCGCGCAGCGTCAGCCGCTTGGGGTGCCGCCCCAGAAGGCCCGCGTAGTGGTCCGAGGCCTGGGCCAGCCGGTCGCGGGCCTGGGCCTTGATCCAGGCGGCCAGCCTTGGCCCCAGTTGCGCGGCCTCGCCCGGAACGAAGAGCGTGTCCCCCTCCAGCCGGATGCGGCCCTTGCCCGGGGCCAGGGTCAGGGCGCGGCCCTCGAAGGGGATCACCGCACCGAACTGCAGCCCCTGCACCGGCACCTGGCGTGCCAGGGCGCGCTTCAGCCAATCCTGATGGGATTGCGCGAAAAGCAGCGCCTCGGAGACCCGCGCCCGCGCTGGCATCGACAGGGTCACCCGCCCGTCCAAGGCCGAGACCCGCAGCGAAAACCGCCGTGACCGAGCAGAGCGGCGCAGCGTGATTTCCACCGAAGGCAGGCCGGGCAGTGTGACGGCGGAAACGGGGGGCATGAGACCTCTTGCAACTGGGGCCAACAATAGCGACATTGCGCGGCAGGACAACCGGCTGGAAACCGTCCCAAAGCCTTTGACTCGGGTGCGAGTCTGTGGCATGGGGGCGCTCTCTGGCCCATAGCCATTTCGCAAGGATCACCATGCCCAAAGCTGAATGGGGCACGAAGCGCATCTGCCCGACGACCGGCAAGCGTTTCTATGACCTGAACCGCAGCCCGATCGTCAGCCCCTATACGGGCGAGATCGTGGATATCGAATCGGCCCGCCGCAAGATGGCGGCCTCGGTGATCGCCCGCGTGGCGCCCGAGAAGGACGATGAACTTCTGGTCGACGACCTGGAAGCGGATGATGATCTGCTGGCCCCCGGTGTGTCGGATGACGCCGACCTGGACGACGAGCTTCTGGAAGAAGATGCCGACGACAATGTCTCGCTGGATGACCTGACGGAAGTCGCGGGCGACGAAGAAGAAGTCTGAACACCGCCTCAGGGCGTTGATGGGGGTCGACCGCGGTCGGCCCCTTTTCTGTTTGCGGCCAAGGGCTTGGCAGGAGGTTTCGGGAAAAATCGCACCGCGTGCATTTTTCCCCTTGCGGGTCCCCGCGACCTTCCTTAGATAGCCCCTCACCGAAGGCGCCCAGCCTGCGGGACGGTCGAAAGCCTAGCGCGAAAGACTGGGGCGAAAGCCAACTCGGTTGAACGGGGTCATAGCTCAGATGGGAGAGCGCTTGAATGGCATTCAAGAGGTCGGGAGTTCGATCCTCCCTGGCTCCACCAACCGAAGGTCTGAAAACAGGGTCGCGCAAGCGGCCCTTTTTCATTTCGCGGCTTGCGAATCGAAGGCGCGCCGCCGACCCTGAGCCAAGGTTTTTCAGGGGGCTGCCATGGCCGATGTTTCCGTGACGATCGACGGCAAGGGCTATCGCGTTGATGTCAAATTTCCCAAGGTCGAGGGCCAGGGCGTCAACTTCCCTTCCATCACTGCGACGGCGCCGCTGATCTTCGGGTCTTCGGCCGATGCGGTTTGGATCAAGGCCCGGGCCAAGCCGCTGGAAACGCGGATCACCAAGGCGATGAGCATCGACATCGCGCAGATCGAGAATTACCGCGCCACGCTGCTGAAGCAGGACGTGATGGCCAAAACCGTCCGCGACCAGCTGCGGAAATCCAGGCTGGATCAAAAGGCCGCCGAGGCCCTTGCTGCAAAGCTGGTGGTCGAGGATTTCACCAAGCGTTGGGACAAGTTCTGCAAGGTCACGCTGCCCTCGGGGGTTCTGTTCCAGTTCAAGGAGCTGATCAAGACCGAGGCCACGGCGTTGAAGGCGCAGCTTGCCAAGGATGCCGAGGTCAAGAAGGGCGATTACAGCATGCGCCCGGCGGTGACGATCGGGGTCTCGGCCCTGGCCACGATCGGGGCGATCCTGGGCGCGGCCTCCTTGCCGGTGGCGGCGCTGGCGGCGATCACGGGCCTGATCGGTCAGGGCAAGATCTGGATCGGCCACCGCAAGGAAATCGCAGGCAAATTGGCCATCACGCGCGACGCCGAGGCGGGGATTCGCAGCGGCGTCGAGGCGGCCGCAAAGGGGCTGGAGCAGGCCACCAAGTCGCTGGAGACCCTGGCGACCAATCTGAAGCTGGCGGTGGCGGCGGGGGCTTTGACCGAGATGGAGGCGCTGGCCGGTCAGGGTGCGCGGCTGGGCGCCCTGGACGCGCCCGCAGCCGTCAAGGCCAAGGCCGCGCTGGAGGCCGCCGCCAAAACCCGTGCCGCGGTGGCGCAGGACCTGAAGGACCAGGCCAAGCGCCTGGTTGCGATGAAGACCGCGCTTGGCACGGCCCAAGACGCGGTGACGCAGGCGGCCAAACTGTCGGGCGAGGGGGCCAAGGTCTGGGATGGCACGCTGAAAAAGGTCGAAACCATGCTGGACAATGTCGATGACGCCCTGAAAGGGGTCGAGGGGCTGAAGTCGCTGGCCGGGGTCTAACCTGCCGTCCCATGCACGCCCGGTCTTAGCCCCGCCGCGAAAAGCGCCGTGAGGGCGGGCGGGGTCAGGATGGTGACGGGGCCCCTTAGCGGCGCGCGGGGCGTATAGCCGGCAAAGCTCCAGTCGTGGTGGCCTTGCCAGATCAGCACGGGACCCTGGGGGCCCAGGATCATCGTGCCGTCGGGCAGGGTCTTTGCCGGCGCCTGCCAGGTCAATTGCACGCGGCGGTGGATGCGTTGGGCGTGCAGGATGCGGTCGATTTCGGGCGCCCGGGCGGGGCCATGGACCTGAGCCCAAAGCGCCGCAAAGGCCAGGTGATCGGCGCGGCGACATTCGGCGCAGGGGCGGTGGCCCGCGGCATAGGCGGTGGCCTCATCCAGGAAAAACAGCTCGGTATAGCGGCCCGGCTGCATCAGGGGGCGGCGGCGGTCCTTGAACTCCAGACGGCAGCAGACCCAGTGCTGATGGGCAAAGGGACGGCGGATCGTGTCGCCCTCGTGCAGGATGCCGCGGTTGCCCATCAGGGTGCCGCGATCGGGCACAGCGTGGAACTGGCCCTGGGGCGAGACGCGATTGCCCCGCGCCATCACAGGTCGAACCTTGTGGCGCCGCGGCGGCTGACGTCGGGGGGCGCGGTCTGGATCATGGCGGGCTGGGCGCGCTGGTCGCAAGCGGGGCGCGGGCAGATGCGGCAGTTGATCCCGATGGGGGTGACGGGGGCGGATTGCGACAGGGCCTCGGCGTAACCCAGCGCGCCCGCGTGTTCGCTGGCGCAGCCCATGGCGACGGCCAGGCGGTTGTCTTGGGCATGGCGCGCCCAGGTCGGACGATCCACCGTGCGCGAAAAGGTAAAGAACCGGCTGCCGTCGGGCATTTCCACATATTGCGGCACGATGCGCCCCGGCGTGCGGAACGAGGTGTGGACATCCAGCCGCGGACAGGCGCCGCCATATTCAGCCAAGGGGAACTCGGTCGCGTTGAAGCGCTTGGTCACGTTTCCCCCCTTGTCGATGCGCAGGAAAAAGAACGGCACGCCCTGGGAACCCTCGCGCTGCAACGTGGTGGCGCGGTGGCAGGCCTGTTCGAAACTGACGCCAAAGCGGGTGGCCAGGTGGTCGAAGTCGTATTTCGTCGCCCGCGCCTCGGCCAGGAAGGCGGCATAGGGCATCAACACGGCGGCGGCGAAGTAATTCGCCAGCTCGATCCGCAGGCGGGCTTGGGCCTGCTGGTCGTCGACCTCGGCGGTCAGGCTGTCCAACAGGTCGCGGTGGCCCAGCAAAGCGCACATATGGGCCAGCTGGAAGGCGCGGTTGGGGTGGTCCAGAGCCTCGGAGAGCAGGATTTCGCGGCGGTCGGCGTCATAGTTGCGCAGGGTGCCGGGCATATCCTCGACCCGGGCCAGGCGGGTCGTCACGCCATGCACCTCGCGCAAGCGGGATTTCAGCGCGGTATAGACCTCGTCGCGGGGCGGGGCGGTCCAAAAGGCCTCCGCGGCGGTTTCCAGGCTGGGGAAGTGGTTGCGGTTGCGGCGAAAGATCAGGTGGACGGCGGCTTCGGGCTTGGGCAGGGCGTCGGTATCGGTCAGCGCCGAAAGCCGGTCCAGCGCCGCGCTTTGCGCCCGATGCAGGCGCAGAAAGGCCGCCACCAGATCGGGCGCATGGACCAGAGCCGCGCGCAGCTGCGGCAAATCCGGGCGGCGGTCTGTAAACATCGGGTCCTGCAGGGCGGCGCGCAAATCGGCCAGCTGCGCCGCGCTGTCGTCTTTCTCGATGCTGCGCCAATCGACGCCGTAAACCTCGAACAGGCGCAAAAGCACCCCGACCGAGACCGATCTTTCGTTGTTTTCCAACAGGTTGACATATGAGGTCGAGATACCCAGCGCCTTGGCCATGGCGCCCTGGGTCTCTTTGCGTTCTTGGCGAAGCCTGCGCAGTTGCGGGCCAAGGAAGGTCTTTTGCATACCGTCGCACACAATTTACATCTGTTATTTACACAATATAACGAAACAGGCATCCTGTAAATATTTGCATTTACAGCGCAACCTTTCGGCATTTGCCTCAAATTTAACCACGGCGCAGTCTGGCTCCAGAGGGAGATCACGATGCGCACAGGAACCAACCACCTTTTCATCCCGGGGCCGACCAATGTCCCCGAAACCGTCCGCCGCGCGATGAACGTGGCCCAAGAGGATCAGCGCGGGCCAGAGTTCGGCGGCTTTGTCATGGGGCTGATCCGCGACCTGAAGCCGGTTTTGGGCACCACGCAACGGGTCATGCTGATCCCGGGTTCGGGCTCGGCGGCCTGGGAATCGGCGATGGTCAACACGCTGCAGCCCGGGGATCGGGTGCTGATGGCGCGGCACGGGCAGTTTTCGACGCTGTGGGCCAAGATGGCCACGGATCTGGGGCTGGAGGTCGATGCGGTCGATGTCGCTTGGGGCGCGGGCGTGCCGGCCCGCGAGTTCGCCCGCCGTCTGGGGGCGGATCGGCAGGGCAAGATCAAGGCGGTTTTCGTCACGCAGAATGAGACCTCGACCGGGGTAACGTCCTCGGTGGCCGCGGTGCGGCAGGCGCTGGATGAGGCGATGCATGACGCGCTGTTGTTCGTCGATGGGGTGTCGTCGATCGGGTCGATCCCCTTTGAAATGGATGCCTGGGGCGTCGATCTGGCGGTGACGGGCAGCCAAAAGGGGCTGATGTGTCCGGCGGGGCTTGGCATCCTGGGGGTGTCGGACAAGGCGCGGGCATCCAAGGGCATGCGGCGCGGCTTTTTCGCCTTCGAGGATTTCGAACTGCAGGCCGCGCAGGGCTACTTCCCCCATACGCCGCCGACGCCCGTTCTGCATGGCCTGCGCGCCGCCTTGGACCGGCTGCAGGCCGAGACGCTTCCGGCCGTCTATGCCCGGCATGAGCGTCTGGCCCAAGGCGTGCGCGCCGCGGTGACGGCCTGGGGGCTGGAGACGGTCTGCGAAAGCCCCGCGCTGGCCAGCAATACCGTGACCGCGATCCGCACCCCCGTCGATGCGCGTGAGGTCATCCGGATCGGGTTCCAACGCTATAACGTCTCTTTCGGGTCGGGTCTTGGTCCCTTGGCGGGCAAGGCTTTCCGGATCGGACACCTGGGCGACCTGAACGAGGGCATGTGCCTGACGGCCCTGGCGCTGGCTGAAATCTGCCTGCGTGAGGCGGGGGTTACGGTGGCCCTGGGGTCAGGCGTCGCAGCCGCTCAGGCGGTTTATGAACATCAGGCGCCCATGGCGCTTGCGGCGGAATAAGGAGGACATCATGAGCCACAGACTTTTCCCCCTGCAAAAGCAGCGCCTGCAGCGGTCGGAACTGGCGGTTCCGGCCTCCAATCCCGCGATGATCGACAAGGCGGCCGAGGGCGCGGCGGATTACGTCTTTCTGGACCTGGAGGACGCCGTGGCGCCGCCGGAAAAGGAACAGGCGCGCAGGAATGCGATCCAGGCGCTGAACGACATCGACTGGGCGGCCATGGGCAAGACGGTTTCCGTGCGGATCAACGGCTTGGACACCCATTACATGTATCGCGACGTGGTCGATGTGATGGAACAGGCAGGCGACCGGGTCCATACGCTGCTGGTCCCCAAGGTCGGCGAGACGGGCGACCTTTACATGGTCGAGGCCATGGTGAACCAGATCGAGATGGCCCGCGGCTTCAAGACCCGCGTGGGGCTTGAGGCGCTGATCGAGACCGCTTTGGGCATGGCCAATGTCGAAAAGATCGCGCGCTTTGGCGGTCGGCTGGAGGCGATGCATTTCGGGGTGGCGGATTTTGCGGCCTCGATGCGGGCGCGGACGGTGAACATCGGCGGGCTGAACCCGGTCTATCCGGGCGATCAATGGCACGCGGCGATTGCCCGCATGGTCACGGCCTGCCGCGCCTTTGGCCTGCGCGCCATCGACGGGCCTTTCGGCGATTTCAGCGACCCCGAGGGGTATAAGGCCGGCGCGCGGCGGGCGGCGGCCTTGGGCTGCGAGGGGAAATGGGCGATCCATCCCAGCCAAGTCACCCTGGCCAACGAGGTGTTTTCGCCCACCGAGGCCGAAGTGACCAAGGCGCGCCGCATCATTCAGGAACTGCGCGCCGCCGAGGCGCAGGGCAAGGGCGCGGCCAGCCTTGATGGCAAGATGATCGACGCGGCAAGTGAACGGATGGCCGCCAATGTGCTGGTCGTCGCCGATGCAATCGCGGGGAGGTAGCGATGGATATCCACGAATATCAGGCAAAAGAGATCCTGTCGCGGTTCGGTGTTCCGGTGCCGCGGGGGGGCCTCGCCTATAGCCCCGAACAGGCGGCCTACCGCGCGCGGGAGCTGGGCGGCAGCGCCTGGGTCGTCAAGGCGCAGGTCCATGCCGGGGGCAGGGGCGCGGCTGGCGGGGTCAAGCTCTGCAAGTCGGTGGTCGAGGTTCAGGCCTTTGCCGCCAGCCTGTTCGGGCGGCAGTTGGTGACAAAGCAGACCGATGCCGCGGGCAAGGGCGTCTATCGCCTCTGGGTCGAGGGCGCCTGCGACATCGCCCGAGAGCTTTACCTTGGCTTCGTCCTAGACCGGAAATCGGAACGCATCATGATCGTGGCCTCTGCCCGGGGCGGGATCGAGATCGAGGACCTGGCCGAGGAAGACCCCGACAGTCTGCGCCGCATGACGATCGACCCGGCCACCGGCCTACTGGAGTATCAGGCGCGCGAACTCGCCTTTGCCTTGGGCCTGACGGGGGGGCAGGTGGCGCAGATGGTCACGATCCTGAAAGCCTGTTTCGCGGCCTATCAGGACCTGGATGCGACCATGGTCGAGATCAACCCGCTGGTGATCACTGGCGCGGGCGACCTTGTGGCCCTGGATGCCAAGATGTCCTTTGACACCAACGCGCTATACCGCCGCCCCGAGGTCGCCGAACTGCGCGACCGCAGCCAGGAGGACCCGCGCGAATCCACCGCTGGCGATCATGGTCTGGCCTATGTGGGCCTGACCGGCGACATCGGCTGCATCATCAACGGCGCGGGTCTGGCGATGGCCACGATGGACATGATCAAGCTGGCCGGGGGTGAGCCCGCCAACTTCCTGGACATCGGCGGCGGTGCCAGCCCCGAACGCGTGGTCCGCGCCTTTCGCACCGTGCTTTCCGACCCCGAGGTTCAAGTGATCCTGGTCAACATCTTTGCTGGCATCAACCGCTGTGACTGGGTGGCCGAAGGCGTGGTCCAGGCCTACCGCGAGGTGGGGATGACCATCCCGGTCGTCGTGCGGCTGGCGGGGACCAATGTGGCCGAGGGGCAGGCAATCCTGCGCGCCTCGGGCCTGCCGCTGATCACGGCGGATACTCTGGCCGAAGCCGCCGAGCGGGCGGTTGCGGCGCGCATGAAACAGGCGGCCTGAGGGGGCGGATATGGCGATCATCATCACGGAAAAGACCAGGATCATCGTGCAGGGCATGTCGGGCCGCATCGGCCAGTTCCATGCCGCCGACATGATCAAGAACGGCACGAATGTCGTGGGCGGCGTGACGCCGGGCAAGGGGGGCTCGACGCTTCTGGACCGGCCGATCTTCAACACGGTGCGCGAGGCGGTGGAGGCGACAGGCGCCGATGCCAGCCTCGTCTTCGTGCCCCCGCCCTTTGCCGCCGACGCGATCATGGAGGCGGCCGATGCCGGCATCCGCACGGCGGTTTGCGTGACCGATGGGCTCCCGTCTCAGGACATGATGCGGGTGAAACGCTTCCTGCGGCGATACCCCGAGGCCCGCAAGATGCGGCTGATCGGGCCGAATTGCGCGGGGGTGATCTCTCCGGGCGTGGGCTTCATGGGGATCATGCCGCCGCATATCTATATGAAGGGCCGCGTGGGGATCGTCGGGCGGTCGGGCACGCTGGGCTATGAGGCGGCGTCCCAGATGAAGGCGCTGGGGATCGGGGTTTCGACCTCGGTGGGCATCGGGGGGGACCCGGTGAACGGGTCTTCGTTCCGCGATATTCTGGAGCTGTTTCAGGCCGACCCCGAGACCGATGCCGTGATGATGATCGGCGAGATCGGCGGCCCGCAAGAGGCCGAGGCCGCGGCCTGGGTCGCGCGCCATATGACCAAGCCGGTGGTGGCCTATATCGCGGGGCTGTCGGCGCCCAAGGGGCGCAAGATGGGCCATGCCGGGGCGATCATTTCGGCTTTCGGCGAAAGCGCGCAAGAAAAGGTCGAGATCCTGGAGGCTGCAGGCATCACCGTGGCGCCGAACCCAAGTGCCATGGGCGAGACGATGGCAAAGGTCCTGCTGCGGCGGGCGGCGGCCTGAGGGGGCGGCGGGGTGAACCCCGCCCTACGCAGCCGGGGTAGGGCGGGATTGATCCCGCCGCACTGACCGACGCCGAGAGGTAGGGCGGGGTTCACCCCGCCGCTCACAGCGTCGCGGTGTCCATCCAGATCGTGACGGGGCCGTCGTTGTTCAAGGACACATCCATATCCGCGCCGAAAATGCCGTTTGCGACCGGGAGCGTTTCGGCCAGCTTGGCGGAGAAGTGGTCATAGAGCCGCTTGCCCTCCTCCGGGGCCGCCGCATAGGAAAACCCGGGCCGGTTGCCGCGCAGATCGGCTGCAAGCGTAAACTGGCTGACGACCAGGGCGCTGCCACCGATATCGGTGACGGACTTGTTCATCTTGCCCGCCTCGTCCTTGAATATCCGCAGCTTGACGATCTTGGCGGCCAGCTTGTCGGCCTCTGCCTCGGTGTCGCCCTGCATGGCGCAGATCAGGATCAGAAGGCCGGGGCCGATCGCGCCGACCTCGGCGCCATCGACCGTGACCGAAGCCCGGCTGACGCGCTGCAGCAGAGCCCTCACAGCTCGTGCGCCCAGGGCGGGTTGGCGCCGGGGCGCGAGACGGTGACGGCGGCGGCGCGGGTCCCCAGGGTCAAGGCCGCGTCCAGTTCGGCGTCGGTCAAGGCGGCAACCCGCGCCTTGGTCAGCGCGCCCGCCGCGTGCAGCGCACAAAGCGCGCCCGCGCCGACCGTATCGGCGACCGTCACTTTGGTCGCCGCGACAAAGCGGTTTTGCGTCGCGGTGATGGCCCGAGCGCCCTCGGCGCCCTCGGTGATAAAGACCAGCTTCGGCCCCTTGGCCAGAACAGCGCGGGCGAGGTCGGTCACATCGCCTTCGCCCATCAGCCAATGAAGGTCTTCATCCGACAGTTTGACGATATCGGCCGTGGCGATCATGCCCTCGATCCGGGCGCGGTATTGCGCCTCTTTGCCCGCGATGAAGCCGGGGCGGATATTGGGGTCGATCATGGTGACGCGGGTGGCGGCCTCACGCGATTGCAGCGCCGCATAGGTGCTGGCGGCCGGGTCGTTGACCAAAGAGATGCCGCCAAAGAACAGGGTCGAGACGCTGTCGGGCAGGACCGGCAGTTGATCTTGGGTCAGCATCAGACCCGCGGTGTTCTCGTCGTAAAAGGCGTAGGTCGCCTGACCGTTCACCAGTTTCACAAAGGCCACCGTCGTGGGCCGACCCGAGCGCGCGCAATAGCGCGTGTCGACCTTGGAGGCCTGCAGCGTGTCGGCCAGGATTTCCCCCAGCATGTCGGTGGAAATCCCGCTGAAAAACGCCGAGGGCGCGCCAAGCCGGCCCAAAGCGATGGCCGTGTTAAAGACGGCGCCACCGGCATAGGGCGCGAAGGCGGGTTCTCCTTGGGTGGACATGCGGGGCAACATGTCGATCAGGGCTTCGCCACAGCTGAGAATCATTCGGAACCTCCCGGGTTTTGGGCAGATTAGCCCTTCACGGCCTGTTAGCGCAAACAGTCAGGCGAAATAGGGATGCAAAGCGCTTCGGATGCGGTCCAGGGGCGTGGCGCCGGTCAGGTCGGGGGCAAAGGCCTCGCCGGTGATCGCCTCAAAAGCCTGGATATAGACTTCAGAGGTCTGAAGGATCATCTCGGCGGGGATTTCGGGGATCGCGTCCTTGTAGGGGTCGCAGCGCGCGGCGACCCAAGAGCGGATGACGTCCTTGTCGAAAGACGGCGGCCTTGTGCCCGCCTCGAAGGCCTGCGCATAGCCATCCGCCAGCCAATAGCGGCTGGAGTCCGGCGTGTGGATCTCATCGGCGATCAGGATATTGCCCGAAAGGTCGGTGCCGAATTCGTATTTCGTATCCACCAGGATCAGCCCGCGTTCCGCCGCCATCTTTTGTCCGCGCGCGAACAGGGCCAAGGCGGCCTCGGAAACGCGGTCCCACTGCGGCTTGGTCAACAGCCCCTGCGAGAGGATGTCACCCGCCGTCAAGGGCTCGTCATGGCCACCGTCAAAGGCCTTGGAGGTCGGCGTGATGATCGCCTGCGGCAGGGCCTGGTTGTCGCGCAGGCCATCGGGCAGGGTATGGCCATACATCTGGCGGACGCCTTGGCGATACTGGGTCAGCACCGAGGTCGAGGTGGTCCCCGCCAGATAGCCGCGCACCACGACTTCGACCGGCAGGATGGTCAGGCGCTTGCCGATGACCACGTTGGGGTCGGGATAAGAGATCACATGGTTCGGGATGATATCGCCGGTGCGTTCAAACCAGAACCGGGCGATCTGGGTCAGGACCTGGCCCTTGAAGGGGATGGCGGCCAGGATGCGGTCAAAGGCGCTGATCCGGTCGGAGGCCACAAGGATGCGCCGCCCATCGGGGTTCATGGCGTCTGCGGGCAGGTCGTAACAATCGCGGACCTTGCCGAAATAGGGGTGCGGCAGTTCAGGGATACGGGCGTGGTCGAGCGTGCGCATGTTTGCCTCCGGTGTATGGGGCCAAATGCAACGGGGCTGGGTCCATGTCAACGGAAAGCGGGCAAGGCCCTGCTTCCGTTGACATGGAGGAAGCGGGGGCTCATGCCACTTGTTTTTCGAACCAGTGGCGAAACACATGGCATACCCCCGCTTCAAGGGGAGCACGCTCCCCTTGAAAATCCCCGTGGATATTTATGAAAAGATGAAATGAAAGAGGCGCGGGCTTTTGGCGCCGCGCCCCCCTTTCATACTTGCCCAAATACTCTCTTGCGCGGGTGCCGTCAGCTGTTTTGGCTAAGGTAGTATCCCACCCCCGCCACCACGGCGACGCCCAGCACGGCGAAGGCGATCTTCCAGACGCTCCAGGGGCGTTCGCCCTGGACCTCTCCGGTTTGGCCGTTCACCAGAAACCGATAGCTTTTGCCGTTGTATTTGTAGGCCGCCATCCAGATCGGCAAAAGGATGTGCTTGAAGGTCTCGTCCCGCCAATCCACATCCATGCCGTCGATGCGCTGTTCGTCGCCGCCGATGTCGCGGCGGATGTCGCCTTCGATGATCCGCTCCATCTTGGCCTGCGCCGTCGAATGGCCATCCGCCAGGGCGACCGTATAGCCCTCGGCCTGAAATCCCGCCAGGTAATCGGGGCGGTAGGGCTCCAGCAACGACAGGTCCCAGGGTTCAAGATGGTCGGCCAGGTTCACCGGCAGGCTGGTCGCCGCAATCGCCAGCACATCGTCGAAATCGCGGGCAACATGGCCGCGGACATTGTGCCAGCGGATCTTGCGGACCTGCTCTTGGCGCTGTTCGTTGCGGCCGTTGACGTTGACCGTCACGGTCCGCGTCTCATAATAGGCATCGCCGCGCTGGCCGCGGTAATCGGTTTCCGTCTCGGCGTCGAAGGTCCAATAGGGGACATAGACGCCATTCATCGCCCGGCCCGCACGGGTGTATTGCAAAAGCCCGTTGGGGGCGAACCAGAGCGAGCCCAGCCAATCCAGCATCGCCTTGTGGGCAGTCTTTTCGTCCAGCTGGAAGGGCAGGACGGCTTGCGGTTTCAGTTTGCGTTCGGACCCGGTGTCCACGACGACCGGAGAGGCGCAGAACGGACATTCCTTCGAATGGCTGGCGCCGTCGAACTGCACCTGCGCGCCGCAGTTGGGGCATTTCGTCGCCCTGACCTCGGTGCTGGCCGTGGCGGGCAGGTCGTTGGACAGGCCTTGGGCCAGGGGCAGTTCCTCGAACCGCTTGGGGCCGCGGGCGGGCTTTGGCTTGGCCCAAGGCCCTGCGTTTTGGCCCGCATCAGCCGTGGCGTCTTCCTCTGCGATGGCCTGTTCAAAGCCGCAATGACCGCATTTCAGCTTGGTCACGCCGGGGGCAAAGCGCAGCTCTGCCCCGCATTGCCCGCAGGGATAGCGGTGTTCCTCCGAGATCATCTTACACTCCGGGCGGCGGCGGCGGGGGCACCTGACCGAAAAGCCGCGTCAATTCGGTGTCTCCTGCCGGCTTCCAGCCGTCCTGGCCCGCGGTCCAAACCTGGCTGGCGCGGCCGAAACCCGGTTGCTGGGTCAGCTGCTGTTCGCTGAACGGCCCCTGGGTCTGGCCATTCACCGCCAGGTGCCACTGCTTGCCCACAGGCGGCGGCGGAGGCGGCGCGGCGGCCGGTTGCGCCCCCCAAGGCCCCTGTTGCCCCATTTGAAAGCCCATCCCCGCCCCCATGGCTGCGCCCATCGTGGCGCCCATGGCAGAACCCGGTTGCGCCATCCCTTCGGCGGCGTTGAACTGCATGTATTTGTTCAGATCCCCCGCAATCCCCATCGAGGTGCGCTTGTCCAGCACCTTTTCGACCTCGTCGGGCAAGGAGATATTCTCGATGTAAAACTCGGGCAGGGTCAGGCCATAGGCGCCCACGGTCGGCGCAATCGCCTGGCCGACCAGCTTGGCAAGATCGACCGTATTGGCCGCCATATCCAGCACCGGGATGCCGGATTTCGCAAGCGCCTGGCTCATTTGCTGGACGATGATGTTGCGGATCTGGGTCGAGACCTCATCGGCGGTGAACTCGCCATCGGTGCCGACGATTTCCTTCAGGAACAGCGCCGCATCCGACACCCGCATCGAATAATTGCCAAAGGCGCGGATGCGCACGGGGCCGAATTCCGGGTCGCGGCACATGATCGGGTTCTGCGTGCCCCATTTCAGGTCGTTGAACCGGGTCGTGGACACAAAATACACCTCGGCCTTGAAGGGCGAGGAAAACCCGTGGTCCCAATGCTGCAGCGTCGTCATGATCGGCATGTTGTTGGTCTGCAGCTCATAGAGCCCGGGGCCAAAGACATCGGCGATCTGGCCCTCGTTGACAAAGACCGCGGCCTGGCCCTCACGGACCGTCAGCTTGGCGCCGTATTTGATTGCATTGTCACGGCGTTCGAACCGCCAGACCATCGTGTCGCGGGTGTCATCGGTCCAGGAGATGACGTCGATGAACTCGCCCTTCAGAAATCCGAATACCATGGGGCACCTCCGTTTGAGATTATGTTTGGCCGTCCAACAGACGGGTTGCAAGGCTTTCCACCACGGGCCGCGCCTGATCCTCGGTCATGCCGGGGCGCAGGTCGGGGGAATAGAGGATCGACAACATCGCCTCGTCCATCCGGGTCAGCAGGGCGAATTCCTGGTCGTCGTTGAAAATCGAGGGCCGGGCCAGGTTGCTGTCATTGGGCAGGCCAAGCGCCTGGGCCAATTCCTCGTGCAGGCAGGCTTGCATCAACAGCGGGGGATGTTCGGCGGGGATGACGGCAGTGGCGCGGGCATAGATCGGGCTGGAGCCATCCGATTGCGACAGGACCTGGCAAAAGGCGGTGTCGGGCATATGGGTCGCGGTCGCCAGCTGGCTGGCGGTCAGGCCGGGCAATTCGGCGGCAATGGTCGGCCCCAGGGCCGCGCGCTCATCGACGCTGCCAATGTGGATAAAGAAATTCGGCCGCCGGTCGTCCAGCGTGATCGCAAGCCCCGTCAGCCGCGACAGGCGAGACAGATACGACCCCACCGTCGCCCGATCCGCCGCCGCATCCTCGGCCGAGACCGAGGCGCCGATCTGCAGCGACACCCGGATCGGCCCCTGCCAGCGCTGCAGCGTGATCGCGCCGGTCTTGCCCGTCATCTCGCCGCCGCCATATTCCTCAAAGAACGCCACCGACAGGAAGGCGCGGGCCAGCATCGCATCGGTAAAGGGCGTGTCCGCGCCGCCGCCATCGGTGCGCAACAGGCCGTTGTCCAAAAGCCGGGCCTGAACCTCGGCGTAATGGGCGGCCAGCGCCTTGCTTTCGGGCGAGACCTCGACCACGGGCGCGGGGGCCACCGGCGCCACCACGGGCGGCGCCTGAGGGGGCGTGCAGGCCGTCAGGGCCGCCACCAAAAGGGCGGCCCGGACGGGGGCAAGGGGCATGGGCAGTCGCATCACCCGGTGATCGCCCCACCGGCCGTGGCCGTGGACTTGGCCGACGACAGCGTATCGCGCAGCTGCAGTTCCATCTTGCCCAGTTCCTCTTCGGCGGCGGCGCGCTTGGCCTTGCCTTCGTCGGCGATGCGCAAGCTGTCCTCGATCGTGGCGATCAGCGTGTCGTTGGCCGCCTTGACCGCTTCGATGTCAAAGATGCCGCGCTCCATCTCGGTGCGGACGATCTGGTTCGCCTCGCGCAGGTTGGTGGCGTTTTTCGTCAGCAGTTCGTTGGTCAGGTCGTTGGCATCCTTGATCGCCTCGGCGGCATCGCGCGACCGCTGGATCGTGACGGCCTGGGCCAGTTGGGTTTCCCACAGCGGCACGGTGTTCAAGAGGGTCGAGCTGATCTTGCCCACCAGCGACTTGTCGTTTTCCTGCACCAGACGGATCGAGGGCAGGGACTGCATCGTCACTTGCCGCGTCAGTTGCAGGTCCATCACCCGACGTTCCAGGTCGTCGCGGGCGGCGCGCAGGTCGCGCAGCTCCTGGGCCTTTTTCACTTGGTCATCGGCGGGGGCTGCGGTCACGGCGGCTTCGGCGGTGGGGATCACCGTCGCATCCAGTTCCGCGATCTTGGCCTTGCCGGCGGCGATATAAAGCCCCAGTTCGTCAAAGAAGGTCAGGGTCTTGGCGTAAAGGATGTCCAGCGCCTTGATGTCCTTCAACAGCGCGGTCTGATGGCCCATCAGGTTGCCGGTGATCTTGTCGATCTGGGTCTGGACCTCTTCGTAACGCTCCATGAACTGCACCAGGGGCGTGGCGGCGCCGGTCAGTTTCTCCCACCAGCTGCGTTCGCGGGCGGGGTCCAGCTCGCCACCCGAAAAGCCGCGGATGGTCGACACGATCTCGGTCAGGGCGGCGCCTGCGGGACCGACGTCCTTGTTTTTGACGCCGTTCAGCATCTCCTGGCTGATGACCTGCAATTCGGCCTGCGCGCCCGACCCGAAAGAGATGATCGACTGCGTGTTGGTCAGGTCAATCTCCGCCATGCGCTTTTCGATTTCGGCGGCTTGGGGCGCAGTTGCGGCCTCAAGTGCCACGACCTCGCCCAGAGGGGCGGGGAGGATGGCCTTGGTGACTTGCTCGACCTCGGCCAAGGCAGAGGCGGCGGCGGCTTGGATGGTTTCGGTCATGCTGAACCCCTGTAAGGCTTTGATTTGTCAGGCTTGAAATGTCAGGCTTGGTATTTCAGACGGTCGCGCAGGACCTGGATTTCGATATCCAGGCCGGTCTGATCGTTGGACAACAGTTTTTCCGTGCGTTGGGCGAAAGTGGTTTCCAGGTCGCTGAGCAGCGCTTCATAATCGGCACGGGCCTTGGGATTGGGACCCGCGGACAGAAGATCGGCCAGCTTGATCGTCGCATCCCGGGCGCCTTGCAGATAGACCGACAGATAGGTCCGGGCGGCTGTCAGGTCGCGGGGATCGTTTTCCACCTGGCGAAACAGCTTGCGGGCGGCCTGGGCAAAGCCCTCGACCCGGGTTTCAAGGGCGCTGTCGCGGGCGCGCAGGATGGCGTCCTTCATCTGGGTCAGGGTCGCTTCGGCCTCGGCCACGGCGCGGGCGACGCGGTCGGTCTGGTAAAGGTCGACGCCCTCTAGCCCCTTGTTCTTCAACGGGTCGATGCCGAAAGAGCCCAGATGCAGGGCCGCGCCGATCATGCCGATGGCAAACAGCGCCAGATCGTTGTGCTGCCACAACAGCGCGCCCGACATCAGCGCCGCCCCCGTCAGCGCCGCGCCAAAGATCTTGCGCGGGATGGCGGGGCGGCGAGCGACCTTGCGGGCGTTGTAATCGGCCTCGGCCTTGAGACCCTCCCGCGTCAGCCAAGCGGCCAGGATCATCAGGGCGGCGGCGGCCAGCCCCGTGAAAAGCGCACCATTGCCGCCGGTGAAGGCCCTGAACAGGAAAGGGAAAGCCAGGGCGAACAGCAGCCCCGATTTCAGCCCGGCCCCCGAGGGCGGGGGTGCGGCCTCGACCAGGGTTTCGCCTTGCTGCGCGCCTGTCGCGGCGCCGGGAGAGTATTTGCCGACGATCCTGCGGGCCATCAGAGGCCTCCTCCGAAGGCGGTGTAAAGGGTCAGGGCGATCAGGACGATGAAAGCAAGGCTTTGTAACGATTTCGACGACATGGGGCCTCCGCTGGCGGGGTCGGGGCAAATATAGGCAAGCGGTTAACGCTTGGCTATGGGCCTTGGGGGAAATCCGCCGGGGGAATGGGGGGGAAATCTTCCCCCCATCCGCGATCAGGGCTTTTTGGGGCGCGGGGTGGTGGGGCGCGGGGTGGAGGATTTGGCGCCGGTGGGCCTGGGGCCCTTGGCACCCGGAGCTTTTGCCGCCGCCGCTTTGTAGCCAGCGCCACGGGCCGCCGACTTTTCACGCGGGCTTTCCAGCCTTGTCATGCCCGCACGATCAGGGCCAGCACGATCAGGACGCGGTTTCAGCGTCAGCTTGCCGCCGGGTTTGGGCGCGGCCTTGGCGCGGTCTTCGGGCAGGTCGGATTGGTCGCCCGTCAGGCCCAACTGGTCGCGCATGACGCGGGTCTTGACCTCTGTCACCTGGCCGGGTTCCAGTTCCCCCAAGGAGAACGGCCCGTAAGAGGTGCGGATCAGGCGGTTCACCTGAAGGCCCACAGCCGACATGGCGCGGCGGATCTCGCGGTTCTTGCCCTCACGCAGGCCGACGGTCAGCCAGGCGTTCGCGCCCTGGATGCGGTCCAGCGACACGATCATCGGTTGGAACTTCTCGCCATCGACGACAATCCCGCGGCGCAAAGGCTCCAGGTCGGGGTCCATCGGATTGCCGTTCACCCGCACGCGGTATTTGCGCAGCCAACCGGTCGAGGGAAGCTCCAGCCGCCGCTTGATCTCGCCGTCGTTGGTCAGGAGGAGGAGGCCTTCGGAGTTCAGGTCGAGGCGGCCGACGGTCATCACCCGGGGCAGATCCTCGGGCAGGTGGTCAAAGACCGTGTCGCGGCCCTTTTCGTCGGATTCCGAGGTCACGAGGCCGTCGGGCTTGTAGTAAAGCCAAAGCCGCGGCGGTTCGGGGGCGCCGATCGGATGGCCCGACACCGTGATGCGATCCTTGGCCGTCACGTTCAGCGCCGGAGAGGTGATCTGCTTGCCGTTCACCGTGACTTCGCCGGCCTCGATCATGCGTTCCACCTCGCGGCGCGACGCCACGCCGGCGCGGGACAGGACCTTGGCGATGCGCTCGCCTTCGGGCGTCGTGGCGGGCGTCTTGGGGGCGTCAGCGGCCACTGGAGCGGGTTTAGGCGCCGTCTTGCGGGGTTTCGGCTTTTCTTCGGCGGCCATAATCGTCATCCTTGGCCTTGGTGGCCGGCCCCGGGGGCTGTCTGCCCCCGGACCCCCGAGAGATATTTGAGCCAGTATGAAAGAGCAACCTGCCTTCCTGTCTTATATGAATCTTGCGCTGGAAGAGGCGCGAGCGGCGGGCGCGCGCGGGGAAGTGCCGGTGGGGGCGGTGGTCGTGTTTCAGGGGGCAGTGGTGGCGCGGGCGGGGAACCGGACGCGGGAGCTGTCAGACCCCACAGCCCATGCCGAGGTTCTGGCGATCAGGGCGGCCTGTCAGGCGGCGGGCTCCGAGCGGCTGGTGGGCCATGATCTGTATGTGACGCTGGAGCCCTGTCCAATGTGCGCGGGCGCGATTGCGGCGGCGCGGGTGGGGCGGGTTTACTATGGGGCCGGCGATCCGAAGTCGGGCGGTGTGGCGCAGGGGCCGCGGGTGTTTTCTCATCCGCAATGCCATCATGCGCCCGAGGTTTATGACGGGATCAGCGCCCCGGAGGCCGAGGCGCTGTTGAAGGGGTTTTTCGGCGCGCTGCGAGGATGATCACAGTGTGATCGGCTCCATCACCTGGGGTTCGATCACATGGACGCCCGGCAGGGCTGCGATCAGCGCGGCTGCGGATTGTTCCAGAAGCGGGAAGGTCCGGTAGTGGCAGGGGATCACGGTCTGGAAGTTGAAATAGCGCTTGGCGGCATAGGCGGCGCGTTTCATGTCCATCGTGAAATGGCCGCCCGCCGAGAGGATGCCGATGGTGGGTTTGTGCAGGTCGCCCATCCAATCCATGTCGGCCATGATGTCGGTATCGCCCGAGACATAGATGACCTGGCCTTCGCCTGCGATCATGAAGCCGGATTCCGAGCCGACATTCACGCCGTCCAGCGACGAGGAATGGCAGGCGTTGACCATGGTGACTTTCGCGCCGCCCGCATCCACCGTGCCGCCCTTGTTGAAGCCGATGATCTGGACGCCATGCTTTTCGGCCAGGTGGCCCACGAGGTCATAGATGCCCGCCACGGGAATGTTCAGCTCTTTGGCAATCGCCGGGCCGTCGCCGGTGTGATCGCCGTGCCCGTGGGTCAGGAAGACATGGGTGGCGCCTTGGATGGCCTCGGCGCGGCGGCCCTCGGGGAAGACCGGATTGCCGGTGAACCAGGGGTCGATCAGCAGGATCGCGCCTTCGATTTCGATGCGAAAGCCGGAATGGCCAAGCCAAGTGATTTTCATGATGGGTCTCCTTTGGGCGCTAACCTAGAGCGGGCGCGCAAAAACCCAAGGGCTTCTTGCGAAACGGCCCTCCCTTGGCTAAACGGGGCCGAACATCACCGGAGACACCCCATGTCCATCGACATTGCGACCGCGGCCAAGGTGGCCAAGCTCGCCCGCATCCGCGTCGAGGAAGACCAGTTGCCCAAATTGGCCGAACAGCTTTCGGGCATCCTGGGCTTCATGGAGCAGTTGAACGAAGTGAATGTCGACGGGATCGAGCCCATGGTTTCGGTCACGCCGATGCGCCTGGTGCGCCGCAAGGATGCGGTGACGGATGGGAATATCCAGGCCCAAGTGTTGAAGAACGCGCCCGATGCGCGGGAAGGCTTTTTCGCTGTGCCGAAGGTGGTGGAATGACCAACGCGAACCAACTGACCATTGCCGCGGCGCGCGACGCCCTGCGCAAGCGCGAGATTTCGGCTGTTGACCTGACCATGGCTTGCCTGACGGCCATCGACGCGGGCGACAGGCTGAACGCCTTTGTCCACAAGACGCCAGAGATTGCCTTGGACCAGGCGCGGGCGGCGGATGAGCGTCTGAAGGGCGATGCGCCGGATCTGTGCGGGATCCCCCTGGGGATAAAGGACCTGTTCTGCACCAAGGGCGTGCCGTCGCAGGCCGCCAGCCGCATCCTGCAGGGCTTCAAGCCGGAATATGAATCGACGGTGACGTCGAAGCTGTTTGGCGCGGGGGCCGTGATGTTGGGGAAGCTCAACATGGACGAGTTCGCGATGGGGTCGTCGAACGAGACCTCGGTTTACGGGCCTGCGGTCAATCCGTGGAAGGTCGATGACCGGTTGTTGACGCCCGGGGGGTCCTCGGGTGGGTCTGCGGCGGCGGTGGCGGCGGATCTGTGCCTTGGCGCCACGGGGACCGATACCGGCGGGTCGATCCGCCAGCCTGCGGCTTTTACCGGGATCACCGGGATCAAGCCGACCTATGGGCGGGTGTCGCGCTGGGGCGTGGTGGCCTTTGCCTCGTCGCTGGATCAAGCCGGGCCGATGACCAAATCGGTGCGCGATGCGGCGATCTTTTTGGCCGCCATGTCGGGCCATGACTCCAAGGATTCGACCAGCGCCGATATCGCGGTGCCGGATTTCGAGGCGGCCTTGACCGGCGACATCCGCGGTAAAAAGATCGGCATCCCGCGCGAATACCGGATGGAGGGGATGCCCGCCGAGATCGACGCGCTTTGGGCGCAGGGCATCGCCATGCTGAAGGATGCCGGCGCCGAGATCGTCGATATCAGCTTGCCGCATACGAAATATGCGCTGCCGGCCTATTACGTGATTGCTCCGGCCGAGGCGTCCAGCAACCTCGCCCGCTATGACGGGGTGCGCTATGGGCACCGCGCCAGCCTGGCCGCGGGCGATGGCATCACCGATATGTATGAAAAGACCCGGGCCGAGGGCTTTGGCCCCGAGGTCCAGCGCCGGATCATGGTCGGGACCTATGTCCTGTCAGCCGGGTTCTATGACGCCTATTACAACCGCGCGCGCAAGGTCCGCGCCCTGATCAAGCGCGACTTCGAAGAGGTCTTTGCGGCAGGGGTCGATGCGATCCTGACGCCCGCCACGCCCTCCAGCGCCTTTGGTCTTGGAGAGATGGCTTCGGCGGACCCGGTCGAAATGTATCTGAACGACGTCTTCACCGTGACCGTGAACCTGGCGGGCCTGCCGGGGGTGACGGTGCCTGTCGGGCTGGACGCCAAGGGCTTGCCGCTGGGTCTGCAGCTGATCGGGCGGCCCTGGGACGAGGCGGGGTTGCTGAACCATGCCTATGTGCTGGAACAGGCGGCGGGCTTTGTGGCGAAGCCTGCAAAATGGTGGTAAGCGGCACAA
This sequence comes from Stagnihabitans lacustris, assembly GCF_025950525.1. Taxonomy (GTDB): domain Bacteria; phylum Pseudomonadota; class Alphaproteobacteria; order Rhodobacterales; family Rhodobacteraceae; genus Stagnihabitans. The sequence goes on from NZ_JAPDGS010000001.1 coordinate 230,287, forward strand.
ACAGCAGGGGGCGGACCATGCGCAAGGCTTATTCTTTGGTGGCTCTGGCGGTTCTGGCGGCCTGTGGTCCGGTGGTGCCTGACAGCAATCCGCAGGGCGCGGGGTTCCAGGACTATAACTCTTATGTCCGCAACAGTGTGGCGGGCAATCAGGCTTCGGCTTATCCGGGCGCAGGGATCGCGACCCCGCCCGTGACCGGCTTTTCCACCGACAGCGCCGCGGCGGCGATTGCGGCGGCAGAGGGCGGGACGGTGGCGCCGTTGAACGGGACGGGCTTTGGGGCAGTGACGGCCCAGGCCGGCGCGGCGCTTCCTGGCATCGACCCGGCCTGTCAGGGCCGCGGTCAGACCATGGCCGGCATCCAGGAGACGACCTCGGAGATGAACTACGCCGCCGGTGGCGTGTCCGACGAGCAGGACTTCGGCGCCGTCTCCAGCCGCGAATCGATTGAAAGCGACAAGCAGCGCATCGCCTGCAACCGTCAGCAATATGTCGTGGTCCAGCCCGGCGCCATCCCGCAGCGTCCGAATGACGAGGGGCCGAATATCGCGGCCTATGCCCTGGCCACCAACAATGCGCCGGGGGTCAAGCTTTACAGCCGGCCGCCGTTTTACCTGACCAATCCGGAAAAGGCCTGCGCCAAGTTCACCTCTTCGGACAAGGCGCAGCAGGCGTTTCTGGCGGCGGGCGGGCCGCAGCGGGACAGCAAGGCGCTGGACCCGGACGGCGACGGCTTTGCCTGCGCCTGGGACCCGCGGCCCTTCCGCGCTGCCACGCAGTAAATGGTCTCGCCCAACCACGGCGAAAGGCGCGGGGGGATGACCCCGCGCCTTGTCGTTTTGCACTATACCGCCATGGCGAGTTTCGCCGAGGCGCGGGCGCGGCTGTGTGATCCCGCGCATGAGGTTTCGGCGCATTGGCTGGTCGATGTCGATGGCAGGGCCGAAGCCCTGGTGGCAGAGGGTCGCCGCGCCTGGCACGCCGGGGCAGGGGCCTGGGGCGGCTGCACGGATGTGAATTCCGCCTCGGTGGGGATCGAGATCCAGAATGACGGCAGCAGTCCTTTCCCGGCGCGGCAGATGGCAGGGGTGGAGCGTTTGCTGGCGGATGTGCTGGGGCGCTGGGGGATAGCTCCTGAGGGCGTGATCGGCCATTCCGACATGGCGCCTTTGCGCAAGCAGGACCCGGGGCGGCGATTCGATTGGCGGGCGCTTGCGTCTGCGGGCCTGTCGGTCTGGCCCGAGGACCGGGTGGCCAAGGCGCAGGGGTTCACCTCTTGGGCGGCGGAGTTCGGCTATCGGGGGCCCGAGGACGCCGTGCTGGCGGCCTTTCGGCTGCGATTCCGGCCCTGGGGGCGCGGGCCGGTCTCTGCGGTGGATGCGGGGCTGATGCAGGACCTGGCGACGCGCTTTCCGGCTGTTGTTTAATCGAGCGGCCTTGCCGCATTGTTTTCATCTCGCCTCTGGGCCTGCGGCCCAACCGGCTCGGGGTTGACGATGCGGTGAGGTTGCGGCATGAGGCCCTTGCGCGGAGAGCTGGATGACCGCGGGGGGCAACCCTCGAGGAAAGTCCGGACTCCAGGAAGTAAGGGTGCCGGGTAACGCCCGGCGGGGGCAACCCCAGGGAAAGCGCCACAGAGAAAAGTCTGCCGGGCCTAAGGGGGGCAACCCCTGGCGGCTGGTGATGGTGAAACGGTGGGGTAAGAGCCCACCACGGACCTGGCAACAGGGACGGTATGGCAAGCCCCACCCGGAGCAATGCCGAATAGGGGTCCTGTCGCGGAAAGGTCCGGACCGACAGCGAAAGCTGCCGGAGACCTCCGCGGGGGAGCTTCGACCCAGGGACCCGGGTTGGCAGCTTGACCGCCGTGGCGACACGGTTGGCAGAGGAATGGTCATCCAGGGGAGAGATCCCCGGACAGAATCCGGCTTACAGGCTCTCCGCGCAAATCATTAAGGGTAAAAACCGCGGCTTGGCCTGTTGACTCTGCCGGGGGGACGGGTAAAAGGCAGGCTGATCATTTTGACGGGGGCCACGGGCTTTCCCGCTGCAGGAGAAACGACTATGGCCAAACCGGCGACGATCAAGATCCGTCTGAACTCGACGGCTGGCACCGGGCACTTCTATGTGACCAAGAAGAACGCTCGGACCATGACCGAGAAGATGACGGTCAACAAGTATGACCCCGTCAAGCGCGAGCATGTCGAATACAAGGAAGGCAAGATCAAGTAAGATCTGCCCCTTTGGGACTGTGCAAGGCCGCTCCTTCTGGGGCGGCTTTTTGCTTTGGAGGCGGTGCATGCGCGTGATGATTGTCGGGCAGCCCGGATCGGGCAAGAGCTGGCTTGCGTCCGAGCTGGCGGGGCGGCTGGGCCTGCCGCTGTATCACATGGATCATATCCATTGGCAGCCCGGCTGGGTCGCGCGGCCCGAGGCCGAGAAGACGGCGCTGGCCCAAGAGATCGAGGCCCAGGAGGCCTGGGTCTTCGAGGGCAATTACAGTCCCACAGTGGCGCATCGGGTGGCGCGGGCGGACCTGGTCATCTGGCTGGACCTGCCGCTGGGGCTGCGGCTTTGGCGGGTCACATGGCGCAAGGTGACGGGCTGGGGGCTTGCCCGCCCCGACATGGCGCCGGGCTGCCCAGAGGGGCTGGGGCCCGAGGCCTGGGCCTTCTATCGCTATATCTGGGATACTAGGTCTACGGGGCGTGCGCGCCTTGCCCTGGTCGTGGGGCTTGCGGGCCCCAAGCTGCGGCACATGACCAACCGCAGGGCCGTGGCGCGGTTCCTGCGCGACCTGGGGGCAAGCGACAAATGAAAAGGCCGGGGTTTCCCCCGGCCTTTCGGTTGCGATGCTGGACCGCTTATTCGTTCTTTTGGCCCAGGAACTGAAGCAGGAAGGTGAAGAGGTTGATGAAGTCCAGATACAGGGTCAGAGCGCCCATGATCGCCGACTTCTCCAGCCATTCTTGGTCGCCGCCACGGGCGTGCTGGACATAGTTCACCTTGATCGCCTGGGTGTCATAGACGGTCAGGCCGGCAAACAGCAGCACCCCGATGAACGAGATGGCGAAGGCCAAGGCGCCCGAACCGAGGAAGATGTTCACGATCGAGGCGACCATCAGCCCGACCACGCCCATCATCAGGAAGGACCCGAAGCCCGACAGGTCACGCTTGGTCGTGTAACCATAGAGGCTGAGCGCCGCGAAGGATGCCGAGGTCGCAAGGAAGGTCGAGGCAATCGAGCCGCCGGTATAGATCAGGAAGATCGAGGACAGCGACACGCCCATCGCCGTGGCGAAGACGTAAAAGAACAGCTGCGCCGCTGCTGCCGACAGGCGGGGCACCGCGGCCGAAAAGCCGAAGACCATGACCAGCGGCAGGAACATCACGACCCATTTCAGGGGCGAGAGATACAGCGCCTCTCCCATGCCCGTCAGATAGGTGCTTGCGCCGATCTGCACCGCCTCGGCCGAGCCGGGAACATCGGTCACCGCAAGGCCCGAAATCGCCCAAGCCGCCGCAGCAGTCACCAGCATGCCCACGGACATCGTGCCGTAGACCTTGTTCATATGCGCCCGCAGGCCCGCGTCGATGGCAAGGCCGGCACTGGCGCCGTAAGTCCGCGTCTGAAAGTCAGCCATTTTTTCCTCTGTCTGTCACAAGGGCCGGGACTGCCGGCCACTTGAAACAACATATCGGAAGGCTTGGTGGCGATTTCAAGGATGACATCGGCCGCACACGCCGATTTCAGCGCTTTTGCCAGTGGTCGGGGGCGTCCCACAGCGGGCGCGTCGCCTCGCGTCGGGCCTCTTCGGCGGTCAGGCCGATGTCACGCAACATATGCGCGTCAAGTGCGGCCAGGCCCTTGCGGCTTTGGTGCAGAGCAAGGGCGCGGGCGATGATGTGCCAGAAGCGGCGGCGGGTGGCTAGGCGGCGGGCACGCAAGCGCAGCGCGAGTTCCATCACAAATCCTGATGCAAAGGGTGGTTCCATCTGTCTTGCAGATGATGCGCCTTTCTGCGACACAACGGAAATGAATGAATGTGCAAAGATGAATCAGGATTTGTGATATGCCGCGCAATCTGGACCTGACCGCGCTGCGGTCCTTCGTGACCATCGTGGACGCCGGCGGGGTGACGCGGGCGGCCGGGTTCCTGAACCTGACGCAATCGGCGGTCTCGATGCAGATGCGGCGGCTGGAGGACGGCTTGGGGGTGAAGCTTTTGGACCGGTCGTCGCGCAAGCTGGCGCCGACGGCGGCGGGCGAGCAGCTGTTGTCCTATGCGCGGCGGATGCTGGCGCTGAATGATCAGGTTTACGGCCTGTTGACCCATGCGCAGTTCGAGGGCGAATTGACGCTGGGCGTGCCCCATGACATCGTTTATCCGGCCATTCCTCAGGTTCTTCAACGCTTTGCGGTCGAGTTTCCCAAGGTCAAGGTGCGGCTTTTGTCCTCGTTCACCCGCATCCTGAAAGAGCAGTTCGGGCGTGGAGAGGCGGATATCATCCTGACCACCGAAGACGGCGTCGATCAGGGCGGCGAAAGCCTGACCGAGCTGCAGCTTGTCTGGGTGGGGGCGCCGGGGGGGCAGGCCTGGCGGCAAAGGCCACTGCCGCTGGCCTATGAACAGCGCTGCATCTTTCGCCAGGCCGTCCAGCAGCGGCTGGATGCGCAGGGCATTTCCTGGACCCTGGCCGTGGACAGCGACAACACCCGCACCGTCGAAGCCACGGTCAGCGCCGATCTGGCCGTCCACACCGTGCTGGAGGGCACCGAGCCCCGCCATGTCGAGCGCATCGCCCATGGCGGCGCCTTGCCCGAACTGGGGCGGCTGAAGATCAACCTGTATCAGGGTCACGTGCCCAGCCCGGCGGTCGATTGCTTGGCGCAGCTGATCCGGGCGGCCTATGCCCACCGCCGGGCTCTGCCGAAGGAAGAGTTGGCTTTCGCCTAGGGGTGGAATCATTGCATAATGCAAAGGTTGACCCAGGGGAAATTTGCAAAATGCATTGCAAAATGGAACTCTCCCCAAGGGAGAGTGGCGCGGCGTTCAAAACCCCCTGCGGCGATTTGGACAGTTCTGTGGGGCTTTCTTGTGCAGCCGTGCAATTCACCCTGTTCTAAAAGACAGGGGGTGGATGCGATAAACCGCTTGGTTGCACCCTTGTCGCCCATGGCGCGAGTTTGGCATGAAACTTGCTTATACATTTGTGGGGACGGTAGAGAGTCAGGAGCACCAATGAAGCACCCGGTTGACGCCCATGTGGGCAAACGTATTCGCCATCGGCGCTGGATGGTCGGTATCACGCAACAACAACTGGCCGAAAAGGTCGGGATCAAATTCCAGCAGGTCCAGAAGTATGAAACCGGGATGAACCGGGTTTCGGCCTCGCGTCTGTGGGACATCGCCGAGACTTTGGGCGTGTCGATCAGCTTTTTCTTCGAAGGGCTGGCTGGCGCCGAGGCCGCGCAGGCCAATGACATGATGAACGACAAAGAGGCCGCCGAACTGGTGCGGTCCTATTATGCGATCCCCGAGGCGCAGCGCCGCCGCCTGTTCGATCTGGCCCGGGTTCTGTCCGAGGCTGCTTGACCGATACCCTGACGCCCTCTATCGCCGGGGAAGCGATGGAGGGTGGCATGGACAAAGCCTTGGCGGATGACCTGATGAGCGTGGCCGATGCGCTGGCCGATGCGGCGCGCGAGGCCACGCTTTTGCATTTCCGCACCGATCTGACGGCGGACAACAAAGAGGCCGACCGGTTCGACCCGGTCACGGTGGCCGACCGCCTGTCCGAAACAAGGATGCGCGAGATCCTGGCCGCGCGCCGGCCGCATGACGGCATCCTGGGCGAGGAATTCGGGACGACCGAGGGGACTTCGGGCCTGACCTGGGTGCTGGACCCTATCGACGGGACGCGGTCCTATCTGTCCGGCACGCCGACCTGGGGCGTGCTGATCGCGGTCATGGATGCCACGGGGCCGATTTATGGCCTGATCGACCAACCTTACATCGGCGAACGGTTCATGGGCGGCCTGGGGCGCGCTGAACTGACCGGCCCTCTGGGGCGTCGGGTGCTGAAGACCCGCACCGCCCGGCCGCTTTCGGACGCAATCTTGTTCACCACATTCCCCGAGGTTGGCACCTTGGCTGAACGCGCCGCCTTTGACCGCGTGAAGGCGGGGGCCAAGCTGACCCGCTATGGCACCGATTGCTATGCCTATGGGCTGATTGCGGCGGGGCAGATCGACTTGGTGATCGAGGCGGGCTTGCAGGCCTATGACGTCCAGGGCCCGATTGCCGTGATCGAGGCCGCGGGCGGCGTCGTCACCAACTGGGAGGGCGGCAAGGCCCATATGGGGGGCCGTGTGCTGGCGGCGGCCAATCCCACGATCCATGCCGAGGCGCTGGCGCTGTTGAACGCCTGATTGCGCGAAACTGTTTTCGCGCCCCGGCCCTTTGCGGCGCGGGGGATTTCTGGTAGGGTTCCGCGGCGCGAGTCCTTGCCCCTTCTGTCGCGCCACGGACCCAAACACCGAAGGGGGTGAAAGGGTCCCCTCATGTCCAACGAAATCCTGATCCGCGGTGGCCTGGTCCTGACCATGGACCAAGGCGTTGAATTCACAGGCGATATCCTGATCCGGGGCGGCGTGATCGTGGCCCGCGGGCAGGGGCTGACAACGCGGGGCCGGGTGGTGCAGGCCTCGGGCTGTGTGGTGACGCCGGGGCTCGTGAACACCCACCACCACCTGTATCAGACCCTGACGCGGGCGGTTCCGGGCGGTCAGGATGCGCTTTTGTTCGGCTGGCTGAAGACGCTTTATCCGATCTGGGCGCGCTTCGGCCCCGATGAGATCTTTACCTCGACCCAAATTGGCCTGGCGGAACTGGCGCTGTCGGGCTGCACGCTGACCAGCGACCACCTGTATCTTTACCCCAACGGGGCGCGGCTGGATGATTCCATCGCGGCGGCAGCAGAGGTCGGCTTGCGCTTTCACCCGACCCGCGGCGCCATGAGCATCGGTGAAAGCCGCGGTGGCCTGCCGCCCGACAGCCTGGTCGAAGAGGAACCCGCGATCCTAGAGGACATGATCCGCCTGGTCGATGCCCATCATGATGCCTCTGATGGGGCGATGCTGCGCGTCGGTCTGGCGCCCTGTTCGCCCTTCAGCGTGACCCGCGACCTGATGCGTCAGACGGCGCTTCTGGCGCGCGACAAGGGGGTCATGCTGCACACCCATCTGGCCGAAAATGACGAGGACGTGGCCTATTCCCTGGCGCAGTTCGGCTGCCGTCCGGGCCAATATGCCGAAGACCTGGGCTGGACCGGAGAGGATGTCTGGCACGCCCATTGCGTGAAGCTTGATTATTCGGAAAGTGCAATGTTTGCCCGGTCAGGCACCGGAATTGCCCATTGTCCATGTTCGAATTGTCGCCTTGGGTCCGGCATCGCGCCGATCCGTCGGATGCGGGATCAGGGGGTGAAAGTCGGTCTTGGCGTTGATGGATCGGCCAGCAATGACCAGGGCAACCTGATGGCCGAAGCACGCCAGGCCATGCTGTTGCAACGCGTCAGCCTGGGCGCCGATGCCATGTCCGCGCGTGAGGCTTTGGAGATCGCGACGCTGGGGGGCGCGCGGGTTCTGGGCCGTCCCGACTGCGGCATGATCGCCCCGGGCAAGCGCGCCGACCTTGCGATCTGGGATGTCTCGGGCGTGGAAAGTGCGGGCTCTTGGGACCCGGCGGCGCTGGTGCTGGCGGGGCCGTCCCGGGTGCGCGACCTGTTCGTCGAGGGGCGGCAGGTCGTGGGGTCCGGCCATATGCTGACCATCGACCTGCCCCGCGTCGTCGAACGGCAAAACCTTCTGGCCCGCCGGCTGGCCTCGTGATAGCCAAAGCCATGCGCCATAATTTCGAAGCCCAACGCCGCGAGACCTTTGACACCTTCCGCGACATGCCGAAGGGGCAGAGGCTGCCCGACCGCGCCCCGGTCGATTTCCTGTTCCTGCCCGAAGAGGACGACGCCCGTTACGACGCGCTGTCCAAGGCCCTGCGCGCCAAGGGCTTTGACGTGACGCGCGACGATGACCTTTTGGTCGCCACGCAGACCGTCCAGATCAAACCCGAAGCGATCTGGGAGGCGGAACGCACAGCCACCGAAATCGCCCTGGGCTTTGACTTTTACCCCGACGGTTGGGACCTGGGCGTCGAGGAATGAGCGACGCAGAGTTAACCGCCCGGATCAGGCCAGATGCTCTAGCCTGACACCGGCAAAGGCACCCAGCGCCGTCGTGATCCCTGTGCGTGATGTCATCAGGCAAGCCGCCGTCGACAGCGCATCGGCCAATCCCGCAGACGGCGCCGTCACCGAAATCAGCGCCCAGGGCGAGGCCGCGGGCAAACCGGTCCGCGGCGACAGGATATGGCCCGTCCGCCCCGCCGCATCAAACGTCGTCCCCAACGCCGAAGAGCTTGCCAGCGCGCGGTCGGTCAAGGCGACCGTGCCGCCCGCCGCCAGCTGCACCGGCCAGGGCGCGCCATCGGCCTGGGGCCCAAGCGCGCGCAGCTCTCCGGTGTCGATCAGCACGTGACGCAGCCCGCGCGCCTGCAACAGCGCCGCGACCTTGTCGGCGACAAAGCCTTGCGCCACGCCGTTCAGGGTCAGCGCCATCCCGGGACGCAGCCACACCGCGGTTTCGTCGAAGGCCACCTTCTCCCAGCCGACAAGGTCCAGAGCCCGCGTGATATCAACGGCTTGCGGTGCATGACCCGCGGCATGGCTTTCGGCATAGGTGGCCCACAGCGGCTGGATCGTGGGATCAAACAGCCCCGAGGTCGCGCGGTAAACACTGTCGCAAAGCGCCAGACACTCCAGCAGTTCAAAGGGCGGCGCGTCCAGGCGACCGCTGCGGTTCAGCCGAACCAAGGCGCTGTCCTGGTAAAGCGAAAAGATCCGCTCCAGCCGGGCGATCTCGGCCACGGCCTCGGCGGTGATGGCGTCGGCCTTGGGGTGGTCGATCCGGATGCGCGCCCGGGCGCCCAGGGCCGTGCCCTGCCAGCCCTGGGCCAGAACCGGGCTGGCCGCAAGCGCTGCGGTGATCGTCAGAAAGCGGCGACGGGTCAAGGGATGCGGGGTCAGCATGTCATTGGCTTTCGGTTGCGGATTTCAGGCGGGCGGCGAAGTCTTCGGCATCGCCCGGGGCTGCGGGCTCGTCCGAGGCCAGGGCCTCGGTCGGGATATCGGCCAGGGCAAGGACCTGCCCGCCGTTCCGCGTGGCAAAGTCGCGGGCGGCTGCGGCATCGGCAAAGGGGATGAATTCGGGCTGATCCATGCCGCCCAACCGGTGCGAGCCCACGACATAGGCCGCCTTGTCCGCGGCAATCCAGTCCGCCTGGGTCGGGTCGTTCCAATCGGCGCCGCCCATGTCGGTGACATAGGTCGCGACGATGGCGCCGTCCTTTTCCGGCATCCGCAGATAGGCCACCGCATCGCGCACCTGGCTGAAAAACAGCGGCTTGCCGGGAAAGACATCCAGGTGGACCTGCGCCTTGGGCCCGCCATGGTCCAGGATGTTCATCTGGCAGAAAAAGCCCACCGTCTCGGCGTTCAGGGCGACGGGGTCGGGAAGCGGAGCCTCCTCTTGGCAGGCGGCAAGCAGGATCAGGGACAGCAAAATCCGTTTCATGGCAACACCTTGCGGAAAGAGATCAGGGCCAGGGCAAAGGCCAGCGCGGGCCAAAGCGCGACAGAGAGGGCCGACCACAGCACCGGCACGGCGCCCGCCGCAGCCGAGACCCCTGCCGCCGCCGCCGTCGCCTGCGAGGCCGACAGGTTGTAAAGCCGGAAGGCATCGGCGGGGTTGGCCAACAGCGTCAGGGGGAAGACCTGCAGGGTAAAGGCTCCGCCATTGTCGGCCACCACCGCGGCCAAAAGCCCCAGGTCATACAGGACGACGGCCACCAGCCAAAGCCCGATCGCCAGCCCCGCCGCACCCGAGGGCCTGCGCGCCCGGGCCGAAATCGCATAGCCCAGCCCCAGGAAGGTCGCGCCAAGGGCCACCGAACTGAGTGTCAGGCGGATCAGTGCGGGCAGGCCCTGCGCCGCCTGGCCGTCCAGCGCAAAGGCCAGCCCCCCCGCCGCGCCAAAGCCCGCCACCAGCGCCAGCGTCAGGATGCCCAGATGCGCCAGCGCCTTGCCCGCCAGAAGCTGCGCGCGCGAGACGGGATAGGTCAGGATCAGCGGCAGGGTGCCGCGCTCGACCTCGCCCGCCACGGCGTCAAACGACATGAGCAGCGCCATCAGCGGCACCAGATAGACCGACAGGCTGGTGAGGCTTGCCACCGTCACCGACAGCCGGTCGACGCCAAGGCTGCCCGTGGGGCCAGAGCCCGCCGCCGACAGGACCAGGGCGAACAGCATCATGAGGCCGACCGCGATGGCCAGCCAGCGGTTGCGGATGCCGATGCGGAACTCGGCCAGGGCAAGGGCGAGGATGGCGGTCATGGGACGCTCCTTTGGGGGCAGGATGGGCGATGCAACGCCGGGCGGGATGCGGTGAAAGGCCGCGGTCCCGAGGGCCTGACTTGGGGGGCGGTCTTTGGTCGGGCTGGGCGATGCGGGGCCCTCATTGGCCGTCCCTCTTGCTGAAATGGCTGTAGATATCCTCCAGCGAGGGGGGGATGACGTCGACATCGGCGACCTTGGGACCCAGGGCCGCGATCCGGGCCAGGTTGGTCAGCTTTTGGTTGGCGGGGCAGGACAGCACCAGCTTTTCGCCCACCCTCTCGGCCTGGGGCAGATGGGTCGCCAGGCACCCGCCCTGACCCGTGGCCGGGGTCACGACCAGGGCCACAGGCAAGCCCGCCTCGTGGCGCAGACCCTCCATCGAGCCCTGGGCCACCAGCCGCCCGCCCGACAGGATGACGATGCGGTCGGTGCGCGCCTCGACCTCGGTCAGGGCATGGGAGGACAGCAGAATGGACGCGCCCTCGGCCGAAAGCCCGTCCAAGAGCGCATAGAAATCCCGCCGCGAGACCGGGTCCAGGCCCGAGGTCGGCTCGTCCAGGATCAACAGCCTGGGGTGGCCGATCAGCGCCTGTGCAAGGCCGACGCGCTGGCGCATCCCCTTGGAATAGGTGCCGATCCGGCGCGAGGCCGCGTCATGCAGGCCGACGCGCGCCAACAGGTCGCGCGCCTGCCGCGGGGGTTCGCCGCGCACCGAAAGGAACAGGCGGATCTGTTCCTCTCCGGTCAGGGCGGGGTGAAAGGCCACGTTTTCCGGCAGATAGGCGACGCCCTGACGAGACGCCCCGGGGGCGGCGCCCAGCACGCTGACCGTGCCGCCGTCAAAGGGGATCAGCCCCAGGACGATCTTCATCAGCGTGGATTTCCCCGCGCCGTTATGGCCCAAAAGCGCCACCCTTTCGCCCGGGGCGACCGAAAATGTCACCCCGTCCAAGGCCTTGGCCCCGCCATAGGTCTTAGTCAGTTTCTGCAGTTTCAGCGTCACGGCTTTGGTCCTTTTGCCAGCGGTCGCCCACAAGGGCCGCCGCCTTGGCCCATTCCGGGGCCAGGGGGATTTCAAGAGGCGCCATCAGCGGATGGCTGTCGAGTATCCCGCCGGGGAGCGTGGCGGGGAAGCTTTCCTGGCTCCAGCGGATCAACTGGACGGCGGGCGAGCCGATCAAAAGCCCGGCCGCGGGCTGCGACCACAGGATATGGTCCATCATGTCATTCGGGCGAAAGGCCTGGTCGGCCAAGCCGTCGCCGTTCAGGTCAAAGGCCGCAAGGTCGGACCAGAAGTTGCCACGACCCTCAAGGCTCCATTCCAGATCGCGGGTGCCGACGTATTTCACCTGATTGCGGTTGGCCACAAAGGCATTGCTCGTCACGGCATTGCGCGCCGAACCCGCCGTGTAATGGATGCCAATGCCACAGCCCTGGAACCGGTTGCCCGCGATCAGGTTCTTGTTCGCGTCATAAAGAAAGGTGCATTTGGCCGCGCCCACCACCAGATTGCCGGTGATGTCGCTTTCGTTGGTCGAGTTCACCATGACCCCGTGATCCCGGTCGTTCACCGAGATATTGCCGCGCACCTTCACCCGGCGCGAATACATCAACGCAAAGCCCAGGTGATTGCCAATCGAGATATTATCCTCGATCACGCTGTCATTCGTATACATGTAGTGGATCGCAAAGCGCAGATCGCGAAATGTATTGCGGCGGAAGGTGTCCTTTTTCGACGCGTTGGAAAAGATCCCGTCGCGGCCATAGCGGACGTCGTTGTCCTCGATCACCACGCCCGGCGCGTTCCAGACATAGAACCCGTTGCCGCGTTCGATCATGTGCAGGTCCTGGCGCCCTGTGATCACATTGCGCCGCGCCACCGCATCCACCGCGCCGTGAAAGTCGACGCCGTGCAGGTTGTCGGTCAGGATGCAATCCTCGATCACCGTGCGCGCCACGCCCTTGGGCACTTTGATGCCCGCGTCGATCTCTTCGTCGCGCGTGCCAGAGGCCCGGACCGTCAGGCCGCGGATCGTCACGTCATCGGCCGTCACCAGCAGAACCGTGCCGACATGGCCGCCGTCGATCACCGCCCCCGCGCCTTGCAGGGTCAGCGGTTTGTCGATGACGGCGGGGCCATAGACCCCCGCCGTCAAGGTCAGCACATCACCGGGGGCCGCCGCCTGAATGGCGGCCCCCAGCGTCTCCGCTCCGGGCAGGACAGAAATTTCCTTTGCCTGCAACGGCGTGGCAAGCAAAAGCAGCAAAAGAACCCGGGGCGGAACCATGATCACACCTTCGGGTTCACGAACATCCGGCCGCGCATCTCCATATGCAGCGCGTGGCAGAACCACTGGCAGTAATACCAGTAGACCCCGGGATTGGCGGCCACAAAGGTGACAGAGGCGGTCGCCTGCGGCCCGATCTCCATCGCCACGCCATGCCCGCCCATCGTGAAGCCATGGGTCAGGTCGTCGATGTCATCCAGGTTGGTGACGATCACCGTCACCTCGTCGCCCTCGGTGACGTCGAATTGCTCCAAGGCAAAGGCCGGGGCCTGGCTGGAGATATAGACCCGCACCTTGGTCGGATCGGCCTTGTCGCGGATGACCATGTCCTGCCAGTCGTCCAGGTTCACGCCGTCGGCTTCGGCCTGCGCCCGGGTCTCGGCCCACATGATGTCTTTGCGATCCCAGACCGACTTGATGTTGCCCATCTTGGAGGCATGGACCGCGATGGCATCATGGGGTTCGGCAAAGTTCGGGCCGTCGTGGATGACCTTCATCTTGTCGCCGGAAATGTCGATCAGCTGATCGTTTTCCGGCTTCAGGGGACCGACGTTCAGGAACCGGTCCTTGCTGAATTTGCACAGGCAGACCAGCCACTTGCCGTCCGCCTCCAGCGTTTCCCCCATCGAGGTCTTCAGGTGGCCGGGCTGATATTGCACATCCACCTTGTCCAGGATCGGATCGACCTTTTCACCGGCATAAAGCCGCTTGGCGAGGTCGATGTTCCACTTCACCACCTGGCTGTCCAAAAACAGCGAGGTAAAGACATTGCCCTGGCCGTCAAAGGCATTGTGCAAGGGGCCAAGGCCCAGTTCGGGTTCCGCCACGATGACCGACCGCGGATCGGCGTCCGAGTTGAACAGCGTGTCCAGCTTGGTCACGTCAATCACCGACACGGTGGGCGAAAGCTTCCCGCCGATGCACAGGTGGACCTTGTCGGGCGCCATGTTGCAGCCGTGGGGGTTGTTGGCGATGGGGATGTAACGGGTGAACTGGCTTTTCGCCTCTTTCCGCCCGTCCAGCACCTTGGCGCCGTTCAGCTCCTGGAACTGACCGGCCGCGATGGCCGCCTCGATCTCGGCGATGTTGAAGACGACGACATGGTCCATGTCCGCCGCCGTCATCTCGGCGGTGTTCATCCCCATTTCCGAGTTATACGAGGTCGAAAACGCCCATTTCCCCTCGTAATCCGCGTCGGTGTTGTCCAGGTTGCCCGAGACGATCACTTGCCACGCCACGTCCCATTTGTCGGCATCGACCGCGGTGAAGATGTTCACATAGGTCGACACGTCCTTCAGGGTCTTGCCGTCGTTGACCAGCGGGCTTTCGTCCTCGCCGTTGCAGAAGACATAGTTGCTGCGCGGCCACTTTTGGGGGCGAAGCCCGTGGATCGCATGGGCGTTGGGGATTTCCAGGATGGCGTCGCATTTCATCACATCGCCACGGACGCGGGCCACACGGGTGTTGGCCTTGTCGTTCATATACAGGTAACGGCCGTCGTATTTGCCCTCGGTGAAGGACATGTGGACATGGTGCAGGTCGCCGTTGTCATGGACCTTTTTGCCATTCGCGGCCAAAAGCTTTTTGGTCCCTTCGGACATGCTGCGCTGATGGATGCGGATGGATTCGTTGGTGATCCCCCAGCCTGTGGCGGAACAGCGGTTGAAGACCGGAACCCGCATCAGTTCCCGCATGGACGGGATGCCCAGGATGCGCATTTCGCCGGACTGGCCACTGGACCAAAAGCCGTAATATTCGTCCAGCATCCCCGGGGCGACGTTGAAGCTGCCCTCTTCGGCCTGCGCGGCACTGGCGGTCAGCGCCGCAACACCGGCGCCGCCAAGCGCCAGGCGCGAGCCGAAGGCGCCGGCAAGCGCCGCTCCGGTCGCCGTGGCGCCCAGAAGGCCGCGGCGAGAGATTCCTTTGCTGTCAGACATGTTCTTGTCCTTTCACGTTGGGGTGGTTTTTCAGGGTCGCCGGGTCGCGCGATGCAGGGTTTTGAACGACGGCGGCGCGGCGTTTGTCTTGCCGGATGACGACCGGGCATTTCGTGTGGCTTTGGTAAAGCACCTGGCAATTCAGGCAGTTGACGCATTCGTTCGGGTTGATTTCTCCGGTCGGATGGATCGCCTGAACGGGGCAGTCATTGGCGCAGGTCTGACAGGGCGAACCGCACTCGTGATAGCGCTTCAGCCAGTCGAACATCCGCATCCGCGCAGGGATGGCGAGGGCGCCGCCCAGCGGGCAGAGGTATCGGCAGTAGAACCGTTCGACGAACAGCCCCGCCGCCAACAGCGCCAGCACATAGGCCACAAAGGGCCAGGCGCGGACGAATTTCAGGATGATGGCGGTCTTGAAGGGCTCGATCTCGGCCAGGTGTTCGGCCTGTTCGATGGACGCCAAAGACACGCCGAAAAGCCCAAGGAAGATCATGTATTTCAACGGCCACAGGCGTTCGTGCAGGCCCCAGGGCAGGGTCCATTGCGGGATATGCAACGCGCGGGCAATCCGGTTGGTCAGCTCTTGCAGCGCGCCAAAGGGGCAAAGCCAGCCGCAATAGGCGCCGCGGCCCCAGAAGATCAGGCTGGCCGCGACGGCGAACCACAGGATGAAGGTCAGCGGGTCCAGAAGGAAGGCTTGCCAGCTGAAGCCCTGGGTCAGCGCGCCAAACAGCGCCATGAGGTTGACGACCGACAGCTGGGCATTGGCGTAAAAGCCCAGGAAAACCAGCGTGACCGTCAGGTAAGACATGCGGAACCACAGGAAAGCCCGGGCGTGCCGCGTCGCATAACCTTGAAAGAAGAAGACCAGCGTCAGGACGGCCAGCATGGCGGCCAGGCCTGCGATCTCGACCGTTTTGCCGGCCCAGATCTTTTTCCACAGGTCGGCTTGGGCGGCATCCTCGGAGCCGGGCTCTGCGACAAGGGGGGCCTGAACCTGAAGGGGTTTCAGGTAATGGTCGGGCAGTTGATAGGCCAGGTCAAAGGTGATGAAGGCCTTTTCCGTCGCCCCCACAGCCCGTTGCACCAGAAGTTGCAGGCGGAAGGGTTTGGCGGGGTCAAAGGCGGGATCGGAGATGCGGAACAGGTCGGTCTCGGTGAAATCCGGCGCGCCGGGCGCCATCGCCACCAGCCGCTTGTGGTCGCGGTCATGGAAGCGGACGGTCACGTCATCCTGGACCAGCACGATCCGGTCAAAGATGCCGCCGCGCACATAGCCCGACCCTTTGAAGGAATAAAGCCCGCCCGCCGCAATCGCCACGGCGCTTTCGCCGGGCTTCAACCAGGTGGTCAGGTTCGTGGCCTCTGCCGCGCCCAAAACCGCCTTGGCAATCGCGGGCTGCGACACCAGCGCCAGTTCCATGTCGATAAAGGCGGTCTCGGGCGGCTCCGTCAGGGGGCGTTGGCCCGCGCGGGGGTCTGGCAGCGCCGCAAAAGCCGCGTTCACCTGACCCACATCCAGCGACAGCTTGCGGATCGTGCCGTCGCCCTCCAGCGCCTGCCACCCCGTCGGAGCCTCGGCCATGGGGTCAATCTCGGCCCGCGGACCGGCGGCGACCTGAACCGTCAGGCCGCCAAGCCCCAGCGCCCGCGCCACCTTGACCCCCGAGCGCAGGATGGAATCGTCGATCACCATGACCGTGACCGTCGCGCCCGAGATGATGTCCAGCTTGTGACCCGACCCGTTGTCATTGGCCTCGGCCACCATGTCCATGCCGATGTAACTGTCCGCCAGGGCCGTCACCTTGGCCTCGGGGATGCCGATGAGGACAATGGGTTCCGAGTGTTTGACCAGTTTGACACCGGTCACATGGGCGGTCAGGTCCAGCGCCATCATCACATGGATGGGCTTGCCCGAATAACCCGTCGTGCCGACGAAATCGCTGGTGACAAAGGCCCAGCCGACCTGCGTGTCGCCCTTCAACACCGGGGCGACGGCCAGGTCATCGCGGATCGGGCCGAAGCCATCGGCGCCCGCCACAAGGTCGGAGGCCGCCATCTTGGGCAGGAATTTCGCCAGGACGCTTTCGGCATGAACCGGAAGCGCAAGCAGCAGAAGGCAAAGGGAAAGGCGGATCAGGGTCATGATGGGTCTCAGGTCCCGAAGGGCGGCGCGCGGGCGCGGCGCTGGGGTTGGGGGGCGGGAAGGGCAAGGGCCGCGGGGTCGGAACGCAGCCGCAGGCCGCGTCCGGCGGGCAAGGCGGGCCCGGGCGGCGGGGTCAAAAGCGCGACCTGCGGTCCAAGCGCTTGGTCGCAATGGGCGCAGGGCTTGACCGGGGCGCCCTGCGCATCCAGCCAGATCACGCCGTCATGGCCGCAGGCCTGAACCGCCGTCACCGGCGCGCCCGGGCAGATCACGGGCCGCACACCGGCCAGGCCGAGCAAAAGGCTCAGGCACAGGCACAGGAAAAGGGGCAGGGGGCAACGGGTCATGGACCCTGCCTAGGGCCAAAGACAGGGGGGCTCCTTGATTTGGGTCAAATGTAATATCCTTTTTGTGCCGCGCTTCGGCCGCCTTGCCGAAATGCCGCAGGAGGCCGCCCTTGACCTGCGACATGAAAGCTTCATCTTGGCGCCAAGGAGACCCCGGATGCGCCTGACCAGTTTCACCGATTACGCCTTGCGCCTGCTGATCTATGCGGCGGGCCACACCGCGGACCGGGTCACAATCGAAGAGGCCGCAGCCTATTTCGCCATCTCGCATGGGCATCTGAAAAAGGTGGTGCTTGCCCTGTCGCGGGCCGGGTTCCTGGCCTCGATGAAGGGGCGCAAGGGGGGATTCGCGCTGGCCCGCCCGCCGCATGAGATCAACATCGCCGATGTCGTCCTGGCCACCGAGCCGGATTTCGGCCTGTTCGAGTGCTTTTTGACCGGCAACGCGTGCCGCATCTCGCGGCCCTGCCGGTTGCCCAACCTGGCCACCGAGGCGCTTGAGGCCTTCATCGCCACGCTGCGCAAATACACCCTGGCCGATGCTGTCGTCCGGCCCGAGTTCTTTGCCCAGCCCCCCGCCGCCGCCAGCCAGCCGCGCCGTGGTCCGCGTCAGATGGCGGTGTGATCGGCCGCGCATTGGGCGTGATCGCCAAGGACCTCGATCACCCGGCAATCGGCGATGCGCCCGCCCGCACATTGCGCCACCATGCGCTGCAGCTCTGATTTCAACGCCAAAAGCCGGGACAGGCGGCTGTCGACCTCGGCCAGCTGTGCCCTTGCGATGGCATCGGCCTCGGCGCAGGATTGGTCGGGGCGGTCCGACAGGCTGAGAAGGTCGCGGATCGCCTCAAGCCCGAAGCCCAGGTCGCGCGCGTGGCGGATGAAGGCCAGCCGCTCCAGCGCCTTTGTGCCGTAAAGCCGCTGGTTGCCCTGGCTGCGTTCGGCTTCGGGCAAAAGGCCGATCTGTTCGTAATAGCGGATCGTGGGGACCTTGACCCGCGTCCGCGCGCTAAGCTTGCCGATGGAGAGCATGAAACCCCCTTGTACCTCTAGTCCCTATAGGGATTACGACAGCGACTCAGTCAGATCAAGGAGCATGTGATGGCAGGCAAAGACAGGCGGGAATGGCGGGTGACGGGGATGGATTGCGCCGCCTGCGTGACCAAGGTGACGCGGGCGCTGGCGCCTTTGCCGGGGGTCAGCGGGGTCGATGTGGCGCTGATGGCCGAGCGGCTGACGCTGCAGCTGGCGCCCGGCACGACCCCGCCCGAGGTGATCGAGGCGCGGGTGAAGGCGCTGGGCTATGGCATCGCGGCCAAGGCGGCGCCGCAGGGGGAGGACCCCTGGTATCGGACGGGGAAGGGGCGCCTCGTGGTGGTCTCGGGCCTGGTTCTGGTGCTGGCCTGGGGCCTGGCCTGGCTGATGCCGCAGGTGGCGACCGGGGCCTTTGCGCTGGCCTGCCTGATCGGCCTTGCCCCCGTGGCGCGGCGCGCGGCGGTGGCGCTGTGGATGGGCCAGCCCTTCACCATCGAAAGCCTGATGACGCTGGCCGCGCTGGGGGCGCTGTGGATCGGGGCGGCGGAAGAGGCGGCCCTCGTCGTCTTTCTCTTTGCGGTGGGCGAGGTGCTGGAGGGGCTGGCCACGGCCAAGGCCCGCGACGGCATCCGCGCGCTGGTGGCTTTGGTCCCCAAGACGGCCTGGGTCGAGGCGGGGGGCTTGCACGAAGTTCCCGCCGCAGCCCTGCAGATTGGCCAGGTCATCCTGGTCCGTCCCGGCGACCGCATCCCCGCCGATGGCACCATCCTTGAGGGCGTCTCGGGCGTCGATGAAAGCCCGGTCACGGGCGAGAGCCTTCCGCGGTTGCGCGCCCCGGGCGATGCGGTCTTTGCCGGGTCCATCAACACCGAGGCCGCCTTGCGGATCACCGTGACGCGGGGGGCCGAGGACAACACCATCGCCCGCATCATCCGCCTTGTGTCCGAGGCCGAAGAGTCCCGCGCCCCGACCGAACGCTTCATCGACCGGTTCAGCCGGTGGTATATGCCTGCAATCGTTGGGCTTTCCGCCCTGGTCGTGATTTTGCCGCCCCTGGCCCTTGGCGCAGATTGGCAGGTCTGGACCTATCGCGGCCTGGCGCTTTTGCTGATCGGTTGCCCCTGCGCGCTGGTGATCTCGGTCCCGGCCTCGGTGGCTTCGGCCCTGTCCAGCGGGGCGCGGCGCGGTCTGTTGTTGAAGGGCGGCGCGGCGGTCGAGGCGGCGGCGGGCGTGCGCTCCATCGCCTTTGACAAGACCGGCACGCTGACCGAAGGCCATCCGCGCGTGACCGATGTCGTCGCGTTCGGCCCCTCCTCCGAGGCCGAGATCCTGACCCTGGCCGCCGCGGTCGAGGCGGGGTCGGGCCATCCGCTGGCCCGGGCGATCTTGCAGCGCGCCGCGGGGTTGGCCCTGCCGCAGGCGCAGGCCGCGCGGGCCTGGCCGGGGCGCGGGGTCACGGCCATGGTCGGCGGGGTCGAGGTCGCAGTGACCGCCCCGCAGCACGTCCCCGACCTTGGCGCCCATCAAGCCGTGGTGGCGGCGCTGGAGGCCGAGGGCAAGACGACCGTCGTCGTTCTGCGCGCCGGTGTGGCCTTGGGGCTGATCGCGATGCAAGACAGCCTGCGCCCGGATGCGCGCGCCGCGATGGATCGGCTGCGCGGGCTGGGGCTGGTGCCCATCATGCTGACGGGCGACAATCCGCGGACGGCTGCGGCCATGGCGGGCGCCCTGGGCATCGACTTTCGCGCCGGACTGCTGCCCGAGGATAAGTTGGCCCATATCCGCGGAATGGAGGCGGTGATGATGGTCGGCGACGGGATCAACGACGCGCCCGCGCTGAAACAGGCGCGGATCGGGGTGGCGATGGGTTCGGGTAGCGATGTCGCGCTAGAGACGGCAGAAGCGGCGATCCTGCGCGACCGGGTGGGCGATGTTGCGGGCCTGGTGGAGTTGGCGCGCGCGACGATGGCCAATATCCGGCAGAATGTCGCCCTGGCGCTGGGGTTGAAGGCGGTGTTCCTGGTGACTTCGATCCTGGGGCTGACCGGGCTTTGGCTGGCGATCCTGGCAGATACCGGGGCCACGGTCCTGGTGACGCTGAACGCGCTGCGCCTGTTGCGGTTCGACCCGAAGGACTAGGCCGCAGGGTCAGACACCGCGGGCGGTGAAATCGACCGGGATCACCTTGCCCTCGGGGGCAAGGGCGTCCATGACCCGGCGCAGCTGTTCGACCGTTCGGCCCCAGCCCCGCGCGGTGGCATCGGTTTCCACCCGGGTCAAAAGCTCTCGCAACGCGCTTGGTTCCATGATGCCCCCATCTGTTTCCCCATCGTAACCGGGCGTTGGTTAACAAAGGGTTAGGGCGCAGGCGGACCGGTCAGCGGCAGGTTCCGCCGATCCAGACCGCCCGGATGGCGCGGTCGTCGCCCAGCATGATCGTCGGAAAGACCTGCTCCCACAGGTCTTCCGCCCGGCGTGTCGCCTGTTCGATGGCCGGAGTGGACTTCAGGTTCACCACGACCAAGTCGGCCTCCAGCCCCGGGGCGATGTTGCCCACCTGACCCTCGGCCCGCAGCGCCCGTGCGCTTCCGCAAGTCGCCAGCCACCACAGCTGCGACGGATGCAGCGCCTGACCGCGCAGCTGCGCCACCTCATAGGCCGCGGCCATGGTCCGCAGCATCGAAAAGCTTGAGCCGCCGCCGGTATCGGTCGCAAGCCCCACCCGCAGCCGCGTCGCAAGCCCCATGTCGAAAAGCCCCGAGCCGATGAAGGTGTTGGACGTCGGGCAATGGACCAGCGCCGCCCCCGCCTCTTCCAGCCGGGCGCGTTCGCGGGGCGTCAGGTGGATCGCGTGGCCATAGACCGCGCCTTCACGCAGCAGGCCTTGCGCCTCGTAAGTGTCCAGATAATCGCGGCTTTGCGGGAAAAGCGCGCGGACCCAGGCGATCTCGTCGGTCTGTTCGGACAGGTGGGTTTGCATCAGGCACGCGGGGTTCTCGTGCCACAGCGCCCCCAGCGCCTGCAGCTGTTCCGGCGTCGAGGTTGGCGAAAACCGCGGTGTGATCACATAGGACAGCCGGTCGACCCCATGCCATTTCTGCAACAGCGCCTTGCTGTCGTCATAGGCGCTTTGGGCGGTGTCGCGCAGCCCCTCGGGCGCGTTGCGGTCCATGCAGGTCTTGCCGGTCCAGGCGCGCAGACCCCGCGTCCGGGCGGCATGGAAAAACGCATCCACCGACCCCGGATGGATCGTCGCATAGGAACACATTGACGTCGTGCCATGCGCCAGCGCCAGATCCATGTAGCGGCCCGCGACATCCCCAGCATAGGCCGGGTCGGCGAACCGCATTTCCTCGGGGAAGGTATAGGTGTTCAGCCAGTCGATCAGCCGCTTGCCCCAGCTTGCGATGATGGCGGTCTGCGGGTAGTGGACATGGGCGTCGATGAACCCGGCCGAGATCAGGTCGCCGCCATAATCGGTCACGCGGGCCGTTGGATGCGCGCGCGACATGGCGTCAAAGGCGCCCACCGCCAGAACGCGGCCCCGGTCGATCACGACGGCCTCGTCCAGACGCGGGCCCCCCCCCGCAAAGGGGTCGCCGTCAAAGGAAAGCACCTGTCCTTTCAACAAATCGGCCATGGCATCTCCTGTGTGTCGCTTTGCGCAGTTTAGGCGTCGGCGGTGGTGGGGTAAATTTCTGCAGCCCCCTTGTTTAAAAGAAACAGCTTTCTGTAAGCTGCAGGCAATGGCTGATCGGAATTTCTGCCGGAATTTCGATCATCAGAGGCCGCGCATTTGGGCGCGGACGGGGGACGGGCAGGATGGACGAGATAAAGGCAGCCGCGCGAAAGGACGCTTTCGCCCGGCGCAAAGAGGCCTATTCCCGGGGGCAGGGTCAGGCGGCCGAGCTGTTGGCCGATGTGCTGGCAGAGTTCGGGACCCTGACGCTGTCGGGTTACATGCCGATGCGGACCGAGATCGACCCTTTGCCCGCCATGGCGCGCCATCGCGGCCCGGTGGGGGTGCCGGTGATTCTGGCGCCCGCGACGCCGCTGCGGTTTCGGCTGTGGACGCCGGATGCCACGATGGTGACGGGCGATTTCGGCGCGCTGATCCCCGCGGATGGCCCCTGGATCGAGCCGCAGGTGATGATCGCTCCGCTGTTGTCCTTTGACGCGCGGGGCTACCGCCTGGGCTATGGCGGCGGGTTTTATGACCGCACCGTCCAGGCCCTGCGCGCCCGCCACAAGGTCACGGTGATCGGTTTCGCCTTTGCCGCGCAAGAGGTGGACGAGGTGCCGATTGACCAACACGACGAAAAGCTGGACGCGATTGTGACCGAAGCGGGCGTGCGCTGGTTCTGATTACTTGGCGATCTTTTCGTCGCGCACGAACATGTTGCCCCAGGCGCGGTCGATCAGGTCGGGGGTCATCTGATAGGGGATGCCCTCGAACTCGCAAATCGCGATCATCTGGTCGATGAGAAACACCGGCTGGTAGTTCGCGAAGTTGTTGTTGATCGTCGGATACTTGACCTTCAGCAGGTGCAAAAGCGCGGTTTCATCCAGCGGCATCTTTTTCTTGCGCGCGACCATGGCGAAGATCTTCAGGAAATTGTCCTGGCTGGGCCCGTCGATCTTGATCTTGAAGAAGATCCGCCGCAGCGCCGCGCCGTCGAAAATCTCGTTCGGGTGGAAGTTGGTCGAGAAAATCACAAGCGTGTCGAAGGGCACCGTGAACTTCTCGCCCGACTGCAGGGAAAGGATGTCGCGGCTTTCTTCCAGCGGCACGATCCAGCGGTTGACCAGCTTTTGCGGCGGCTCTGCCTGACGGCCCAAGTCGTCGACGATGAAAATCCCGCCCGAGGATTTCAGCTGCAAGGGCGCCTGATAGGTCCGCGCCACGGGGTTGTATTTCAGGTCCAGCATGTCCAGCGAAAGTTCCCCCCCGGTGATCACCGAAGGCCGGTCGCACATGACATAGCGGTTGTCGAAACGCGGGCCTGACCGGCGCAGGGAGTTCGGGTCATCTACCGCCTCGACTGCGGCGGAATGGACGATCGGGTCATAGACCGTGATGATCTGGCCGGAATATTCGATGGCGCGGGGGATATAGACCTTGTCGCCCAAAGCGGCCCGGATGCCGTTGGAAATACTGGATTTCCCGTTGCCGGGTGGGCCATACATCAGGATGGACCGCCCCGAACCGACGGCAGGCCCCAGGTTGCCGATCAGGTCGTCGGGCAGGATCAGATGGCCCATGCCCTTCATCAGATTGTCGCGCGTGATCTTCATGTTGCGCACGGACTGGCGCTTGACCTGGGTTGTATAGCTGTCCAGCGGCACCGGCATGGCGCCATAATATTCCGACTGCGACAGCGCGTCCAAAGCCCGCGCCTTGCCGCCATCGGTCAGTTGATAGCCCATCTCGCCGCCGGAATTGGCGTGCAGCGTGCCGGTCGCCTCCAACAGACGCTGCTGGCGCGCCATGTCCACAAGCTCTTGGATCAGGGGCACCGGCAGGCAGATCACACGCGACAGGGCCGAGACCAGGTCCAGGTTCATCCGGAACATGGTCTTGAGCAGCAGATCGCGCATCATCACCGTGGAAATCCCGACCTCGTCCAGCGTTTTGGGCTGCGAGGGAGGAATGACGCCCTGGGGCGGGACCTGCATGTTCATCGGGGGCTCCTGATATGGCCTGCCTTAATTACCCGCCAAAAGTGACGAAATAGGAGCGATCAGAAGGTAAAAGTTCAACATTCCCGCCAAAGCCAATCCCATCGGGAATTTGTGATGCGTCCACGAGGCCCAATCGGGCGTCGCGCGGCGCATGGCGGGGATGGCGCGCAGGATGCGGTGCAAGACAAAGGCCGCCAGCAGCGAGGCGGCCAAAAGCCCGGTCCAAAGCCGCAGGTCGGCATAAAGGAAGAAGGGCGCCATGGCCGCGCCGAACTTGCTGTCGCCGGCGCCCATCAGGTTCAGCATATTCGCGATGAACAGCACGACCAGGACCGCGATGCCCAGGGCGGTGCCCAGGCCCCAATCGGTCAGCGTCATGCCAGGCAGGCCCTGCGACAGGGACACGACCAGCCCCAGGCCGACAAGGACCCAGACCGCGACCAACGCCAGCACGGCCCGGTTCGGGATCTTCATCGCCCGCATGTCGTTCAAGGCGACCCAAAGGCCGATGAACAGGGTGAAGGGCAAAAAGACCAGGGACAGGGTGACGGATTGCATCAAAGCCATTAACGGCCCTCCAGCGCTGCGAGGCTGCGGGCGGCCTCTTCGAAATAGGTTGGGGCGGTGTCGACGGCCTCTTGCAAGAGCCGCTTGCCGGTCGTCGTATCGCCCTGTTTCACGGCGGCAAGCCCGGCGGTATACAGAAGCTTGGCCTTTTCGTCCTGGGTCATGGCGATCACCGGCAGCTCGTATTTGCGCTGCATGGCGCGCGACATCACCAGGTTGTTCTTGGCGGTGAACATCGAGCTGTCATAGGTCAGGGCCTGCAGGAACAGCTTTTCCGCCCCCGGGCCATCGCCCCGGGTCAGTTTCGAAAAGCCCCAGTTGTTCAGGATGCTTTGTGGTTTGTTGGTCAGACCCACGGCGACCGAATAAAAGCTGTCGGCCTTTTTCCAGTCCTTTTTGCTGTCGGCCACCATGGCCTCCAGCCTGTAGCGTTCATAGGTTTCGACCGTGGGGGGGATCGCGTTCAAGACCCCCTCGGCCTTGCCCCATTCGTTTGACCGGATCAGCACATCGGCCAGCGCAAGCCGGTCGTCGTCGGTCGCCTCGGGGGTAGAGAGGATATCCCCCAGCGTCCCCGTCGCCTCGGCATAAAGGCCCGCGCGCGATTGGCTGCGGGCCAGACCCCGCTTCAGGTCGATCTTGTCGGGGCTGACGGCAAGGGCGTTCTTGAAATAGTTCACCGCTTCCATCGGGTCGGCGACGGTCAGCATGATATCGGTCAGGTTGGATTGGTCGACGGCCTGAGCCTCGGCCACGGCGCGGTCGGCCTGCGCGCGGCTGACGCCTTTCTGACAGCCTGCCAGAAGACCCGTGCCCAGAAGGCACAGGATCACAAGGTTGGGGTGGCGCATTTTGCGTCCTTTTGCTGCTCGAATCCGAAAGCGCGCTTACAACTGGCTTAGCAAAACGAAGTCACCCTCGCCCCGCCGCACCAGGTTGAACTTGGGCGCGTCTTCGGCATCGGGTTCACCATAGACGGTTTTTTCGGACCGGGCGATAGCCAGCTTGAGATTCTCGCGGATGGAATCCGAATTGCCACTGTCCAACTCGAAGGCCTGCTGAAAGACCGCCTTGGCCTCGCCGAACTTGCCCTGTTCCATCAGGACCACGCCCAGGTTGTTGATGGCGGGAACAAAGGTCGGCTCCTCTTCGATGGCGCGGCGCAGGACCTGTTCGGCCTGGCCCAGCCGCCCCAGTTTCAGATCGGCCGAGCCCACGGCCGACAGGACATCGACCGTCATCCCGTCCTGACCCGCCGCCCGGTAATAGGCCTTCAGCGCCAGTTCGTATTCCCCCGCCTCCATCAGGCGATGCCCGACCTCCAGCCCATCCACCGAGGCCGCGCGGCCGTTGACAGCGGGGGGCGTCATGCCGCCAGAAGAAAGCTCCCCGCCACAGGCGGAGAGCATCAGGACCAGGCCAAGAAGGACTTTGCGCAAACCAACCCCCGCGGGGTTAATTCGACCCCATCGACAACATTTTCTGGATGCCCATCACCGAAGGTCCGATCAGGATGATCATCAGCGGCGGCACCGTGAACAGCATTGTGCCCAAGGTCAGCTTGGTGGGCAAGGTGTTGGCCTTTTCTTCGGCCCGCATCACGCGTTTATCGCGCATTTCGGACGAATAGACCCGCAGCGCCTCGGCGATCGAGGTGCCATAGGTCGCCGATTGCACCAGCGTCGTCACGAAAGACGACACATCGGGCACGTTCACCCGTTCGGCCATGTCCTTCAGCACGGTCACACGCTCTTTGCCGGCCTTGACCTCGTGGGAGACGATGTCCAGTTCGTCGGCCAGCGCCGGATAGCCCATGCGGGTTTCGCGGGCCATGCGGTTGATGGATTGGTCCAGCGACTGCCCGGCCTCGATGCAGACCAGCATCAGGTCCAGCGCATCCGGAAAGCCCTGGATGATCTGCTTTTGCCGCTCGCCGATGCGGCGCGTCACCCAGTATTGTGGCAGGTAATAGCCCGCAGCGCCCGGCCCCAGCGTGGCCATGATCTTGAACTGGGTCGTGACTTCGGCGGTTTGGCCGACGATGATCGTGTAAATCAGACCGATCAGCAAAAGCCCGATGCCAAGTGCGAACTGGGCGAAGTGGAACATCCGCACCGCGTTCTTGTTGGTATAGCCCGCCCGCACCATGCGCAGGCGTGCCGCGGTCATCGTCTCGACGTCCTGGGGCTCCAGGAAGGCCGAGAACTTCTGCAGCTTGTCCACCTTGTCGCCACGGCGCAGCGTCTGGCCCTTTTTCAGCTCGACCGCAGGCTGGCGCATGGCCTTGAGCTTTTCAAAGGGCTCGGGCTGGCGTTTCATCATCTGGGGAAGGACGGCCAGGATCAGGCCGATCCCCAGAAGTCCCACGACATACAGCGGTCCCAAAGGGCCCAGCTTGTCGGTCAGCATGGTCTGGAGTGCATCGAACATTTGGGTCAGACCTTGATGTTAACCATGACCTTCATGAAGATCACGTTGATGGTCAAAAGGACGGCGACGATCAGGCAGGCGGGGATGAAGGCCGCGGTTTCCTGGACGTCGTCGTAGTAATTCGGCTGGATGACGTTGATCATCACCAAGGCGCCCAGCGGGAAGGCCGACAGAAAGCCGCCCGACCATTTCGCCTCGGCCGTGATGGCCTTGACGCGGCGGAACAGTTTAAAGCGGGCGCGGATCACCTTGGCCAGACCCTCCAGGATCTCGGCCAGGTTGCCGCCCGATTGCTGCTGGATGGTCACGGCCACGGCCAGAAAGCGCAAATCCTGGTTGTCCAGACGTTCGGCAAAGGCCTTCAGGCTTTCGGCAATGTCGCGACCATAGGACGCTTCGTCGCCGATCACGCCGAATTCGGTGCCCAGTGGGTCTGCGACCTCTTTGGCGACGTTGGCGATGGCCGAGGAGAACGGATGGCCGACGCGCAGCGACCGCACCATCAGCTCGACGGCGTCAGGCAGCTGTTCATCCAGCAGGTCCATCCGCTTTTTGGCCTTGCCGTTGACCCAGAAGTAAACCCCGCCGACACCCATGCCGATGGCCATGCCGACGCGCACGACCGGAGAGGCCTCGGTGCCGATGGTCAGGCCAAGGAAGGCCACAAAGGACAGGCCGATCATGATCAGGACCAGCTGTTTCGGCGAAAAGGCGATGTTGGCGCGCTGCGCCTTTTGCGCCAGCAGCGAATACAGCGGGATGCCCCGCGAATTCATGTGCTGGGTCATCTCTTTGCGCAGCTGCTCCAGCACCTTTTCGCGGTCCTGGGTCTTTTCCAACAGCGCAAGACGGCGCGACAGGCGGTTGTTCAGCTGGATCGACTTGCCGAAGACCGTAAGATACAGCCCCTCGACCAGGAAGATCACGGCGACGAAGATCAGGATATAGATAAGTGGTGCGGCGCTGATCGTCATTGTGACACCTTAAACGATGGGTTCGTAAATCGAGGCCGGCAGGTCGAAACCCCATTGCCGGAATCGCTCGGAATAATGGCTGCGCACGCCGGTGGCGTTAAAGCGGCCGATGATCTTGCCATTGGGCTCGACGCCCAGGCGTTCATAACGGAAGACTTCCTGCATCGAGATGACCTCGCCTTCCATGCCGGTGATTTCGGTGATCGACACCATGCGGCGCGAGCCGTCCTGCAGGCGCGAGGCTTGGACGATCAGGTTGACGGCGGAGGCGATCTGCGAGCGCACGGCCTTCAGCGGCATTTCGATGCCGGCCATGGCGACCATGTTTTCCAGACGCGAGATCCCGTCGCGGGCAGAGTTCGCGTGGATCGTGGTCATCGACCCGTCGTGGCCGGTGTTCATCGCCTGCAGCATGTCGATGACCTCTTCGCCGCGGGTTTCGCCCACGATGATCCGGTCAGGCCGCATCCGCAGAGCGTTGCGCAGACAGTCGCGCTGCGTGACCGCGCCCTTGCCTTCGACGTTCGGCGGGCGGCTTTCCATCCGGCCGACATGGACCTGTTGCAGCTGAAGTTCCGCGGTATCCTCGATCGTCAGGACGCGTTCGTCATTGTCGATGAAGGACGACAAGGCGTTCAGCGTCGTGGTTTTCCCCGAGCCCGTCCCGCCTGACACGATGATGTTCAACCGGCAGGACACGGCGGCCTGAAGGTAAAGCGCCATCTCTTCGGTAAAGGCGCCAAAGTTGACAAGGTCGCCAACCCGCAGCTTTTCCTTTTTGAACTTCCGGATCGAGACGAGGCTTCCATCCACCGCGACCGGCGGCACCATGCAGTTGAAACGCGACCCATCGGCAAGGCGCGCGTCGCAATAGGGGTTCGATTCGTCGACCCGGCGCCCCACGGCGGAAACGATCTTGTCGATGATCCGCAACAGGTGGCGTTCATCTTTGAAGGTGATGTCGGTCAGTTCCAGCTTGCCCTTGCGTTCCACAAAGACGCGCTGCGGCCCGTTCACCAGGATATCGTTGACGGATTCGTCTTTCAGCAGCGGTTCCAGCGGACCCAGCCCCATGACCTCGTCATACAGCTCTTGGTTCAGCTGGGCGCGGTCGGCGGCATTCAAGGACACCGACATTTCCGTCAGCGCCTCGGAGGCGATGTCGGCGATTTCCGTCTTCAGGCTGGCTTCGGTGGCCGATTCCAAGGCCGCAAGGTTCAGGTTGTCCAACAGGCGCTTGTGAAGCTCGACCTTCAGCTCCATCAGCTTTTCCTTGCGCTTGCGCTCTTTGTCAGAGGCAATCACATCGGCGGCTGCGGCCTGGGGGGCGGGGGTGGCGTTGCGCTGTGGGGCTGCGGTGGGCTTGGGCTGCGAGGGCGCCACAGGCGCGGCAGAGCCGACCGGCGCCGTGGTCTGGCGCGGTGCTGCGGGCTCGTTCTTTTTAAAGCGTGAAAACATGACAGCCCTCGTTTACTTGCGCGCGGTTTCGACGGATTTGTTCAGTTCGAACAAGGACTTCGCCAGCTTGGCGATCTCTTTGCGCAAGGGGTTCTTGGCGGCGGTTTCCGACAGCGGAAGGCCGTGGTCATTGGCCTGGGTCACTTGGGTTCCGCCATCGGGAAGCTGCAGTTCGATGCCGATGTCCAGGCTTTCGGCCATGCGCTTGACGCGGCTTTTGCCGGACAGGTCGGTGAATTTCGGCGCCCGGTTCAGCACATAGCGCAGCTTTTCATGCGGCAGGCTTTCGGCCTTCAGCGCGCGCACCAGCCGCAGCACGTTTTGCGCGGAACGCAAGTCCAGCTCCAGCAGCGCGAAATAGACATGGGCGCGGTTCAGCACGGCTTCGGTCCAGGCCACGACGGTCTTGGGCATGTCGATGATGACGAAGTCGAAATTGGCTCGCGCCATATCCAGGATGCGGCCGATTTCCTCGGGGCCGATGATGTCCAGGGGCAGCATGTCGGAGGGCGCGGTCAGCACATGCAGCTTGTCGTTGAACGTGACCATGGCTTGCAACAGCCCGTCGCTGTCGGCGGCCAGGGGGTCGGACAGGAAGTCGAAGACCGCCTCTTTGCGCGGCAGGTCCAGATAGGTGGCCGAAGAGCCGAACTGGAAATCCAGGTCGATCAGGCAGACGCGGGGGGCGTCGCCGGGCATGGCGGCCAGCTCCCAGGCCAGGTTGGTGGCGAAGGTCGAGGCCCCCGAGCCGCCGCACATCCCATGGACCGGCAAGATCACCCCGTCGCGGTCGCCCTTGGCCTTGAAGCCCGGATGGGCGGCGTCGGGTTCGGCGTGATGCGCGGTCAGGACAGCCGCCGGCGCGGGCTTGCGGATGCGCTCGATCGTTTCGTGGAGCGCGCCTTCGGGCAGCGGATAGGGCAGGAAGTCATCTGCCCCCAGCCGCAGCAGTTGATGCAGCGCCATGGGGCCGATCTGGTTGGCGACGATCAGGACCTTGATCGTCTTGGCCTTGGCCTGGCGGATGATATCGGTGATGCGGGCAAGGTCGCCCTCGTCCTCGGCATCCACGGCGATGACGACAAATTCCAGCGTCTGGCTGTCAGGCTGGTCCAGAAAGACCGCCGCATCCTCAAACCCCAGATCGCCCCAGGATTCCCCGAGTTCGATCTCCATGTCGTCGATCAAAAGGTCAAAATTCTGCACATCCCGGCTGATCGTGCATGCCAGGATTGACGCCGGCTCCGGCTGAAGATTTGCAACACTCGACATACACCCATCCTCGATCTAACGCCCAAGTTGGAGATGCTGTTCTAACATCTCCTGGCCCGGTTCGACTCTTTACGGTCGACGCGCGTGCCCCCAAGGTTGAAGGTGCCGTCAGATGGTGGCGAGATTGGGGCCGAAATGCCGTTAATCTGGGGAATTTGGGCTTTTCGCCGGGGTTTGACGAAAGAACGTGAACAATCGCGCGGAACGAAAAAGGCCCCCGAAGGGGCCTGTTCGTCTTCCAAAGGGGTCGGTTCTTATTGTCCGGTGGGCGCGATCTGGGTCGATGTCGTGGTGGCCGGGTTGATGGCCCGCGTCCCGCTTTCGACATAGTCGCGGAAGATGATGGCGGCATATTTGCCGTTGATCTGGCCCGCATAGCCCTTGGCAAAGCCCGAAACCGCGGTCACGGCGCGGCGGTTGCGCTCTTCGCGGTTCTGGGTCGCCACGACGGGTTGCGTCTCGCCCAAGGACACCAGGGCCTCCAGCCGCGAGCGGGAAATGCCCTGCGACACCAGATAGTTGACGGCCGCCTTGGCGCGGCGCAGGCCCAGGCCCTTGTTATAGCTCTCCGATCCCACAAGGTCGGTATGGCCATAGACCGAGAACTTGACCTCGGGGAATTTGCGAATCCAGGTGGCCTGGGTGGCCAGGGTCTGTTGCGCCTGGGGCGTCAGAACATCCGAGTTGAAGGCAAAGGTCACGGCGGTCGGCACTTCGGCATTGAACCTTGTGCCCAAGAGTTCGGTCGCCTGGCCTTCGCCCATCATGGCCATGCCGTTGACCATGGTGGGGGTGCCGAAAGCGCCCTCGTCGACCTCGGAGCCGACCTCGCCGGTGCAGGCGGCCAGCGCCAGAAGGGAAACGATCAAGGCGGGTTTCATGAACATCATGGCGTCATTCCATCGAATAGCCATAGGCGCCGCTGAAATCCTGCCGGGCGACCTCGCCGGCGGGGGTGTTCGCGCTGCCGGCGGTCTTGCCGAACAGGAACAGTTCTTTTTCAGAGGGCAGGCGGATGCGGTCGGTGGGCAGGGCCAGGGTATCGCCGCGCACCGGAGTCACCAGATGCGGGGTGACGATGATCACCAGCTCGGATTGTTTGCGCTGATAGTCGGCGCTGCGGAACAGCGCGCCCAGGATCGGGACATCGCCCAGCCACGGCACCTGGTTGTTCAGGTCGGTGAAGTCGTCTTGCAGCAGGCCCGCGATGGCAAAGCTTTCGCCGTCGCGCATTTCGACCGTGGTCGAAGTCTCACGGCGTTTGAAGGCATTGACCGAGATCCCGTTGGTCGTCACCGAGGTCGCGGTGTCGATAGAGGAGACAGCGGCGTTGATCTGCAGGTTGATCGTATTGCCGTCCACCACCACGGGGGTGAAGTTCAGCTCGACCCCGAAGGGTTTGTATTCAATGGCAATCGAGCCCGAATCCGACGTCACCGGGATCGGATATTCGCCGCCCGCAAGGAACTTGGCCTCTTGGCCCGACAGGGCGGTCAGGTTCGGTTCGGCCAGGGTGCGCACGACGCCCTTGGATTCCAGCGCCTCCAGCAGGACACCGAATTCCAGCGAACCGGCGGTAAAGCCCAAGCCAAGCGCGCCCGCCGTGCCGTCCTTCAGGCTGACGATGCCATTGGTGATATTGTCGGCCGTCTGGCTGGCCAGAGTGCCCGTGGCCCCCAGAACGCCGGCCTGCGTGCCGCCACGCACCCCCAGCGACGAGGACAGGCTTTTGGACACCGAGCGCTGCATTTCGGCGAAACGGACCTTCAGCATGACTTGCTGCGTCCCGGCAACCATCAACAGGTTCGACACCTTGTCGGGCGCATAGCGGTTGGCCAGGTCCAGCGCGCGGTCCAGCTTGGCGGTCGAAGACACCGTGCCCGACAGGACGATCCCGTCATTGGCGGTGCGCACCTCGATCGGCTCGCCCGGCAAAATCTGCTGCAGGCGTTCCTTGAATTCTTCGATGTCCAGCGTGACATGGACTTCCACATTCGAGATCAGCTTGCCGTCTTGGGACAAGAGCGTCATCGTCGTGCGGCCCGGAAGCTTGCCCAGGACATAGATCGTCTTGTCCGACAGGGTCGAGATATCGGCGATCCCGGGATTGGCCACCGACAGTTCCGCAAAGGGCGTGTCACTTTCGACCACCACGGCGCGGTTGATCGGCACGTTCAAGGGCTCGTTCGTGTTGCCCTTCATGATGGACAGGGTTTGAGCCTGCGCCGGGGTCAAAACGACAACAGGGCCGGCCAAAGCCAAGCCCATCACAGCCGCCACCCAAAGGCCTCGCATCTTCATAGCCTGCCCTCTCAACATTGCCCGATCCGGGTCTTTACCGCCCGATTGACCTGTCCAAAATGCCTGAACCCGCATTTTTAAGCAAGAATCAAAAGCTTGGGACGTGTTCCTTATGTGGATAACCTGCAACACCCGCTGCAGGTTGCGCAAAAAGTTAACGGCCCCACGATAGGTGGGGCCGATTTGCGCCTAGTTGGTCGCGCAGGGGATCGGGGTCTCGACGACCTCGGTGCCTTTGCGGGTCTTTAGCGTGCAGACCTTTGGCGCCTCGGGGGCGGCGGCGGCCTGTTCGGGGGTGATGCCCAAGAGGCCGTTGCTGTCGACCTCGATCATCGAGGTGGCGCCGGTCGCATCGGTGCCAACGATGGCCAGGTTCAGTCGCCCGGTCGCTGCGGCCTGCGTCAGACGCGCCACCTGTTCACGAGAGGCCGCCAGCGTCACGGTGCGGGCCACGCCCTCGGAGGCGACGGAGTTGTCGGCCTGTTGATCGACGCCCACGACGCGGACGCCGCCTTCGATCAGCCGCGTCATCTCGCCCTGTTCGGTGGTCCCGCCCGCCGAACCGGTCCAGTAGACATCGACGCGGTCGCCAACATTGACAAAGCCCGCCACGCCCGAAGCCATGTCGACCTTGACCGCAAAGGCGCTTTCGCCCTTTTCCAGCGAGGCCGAAAGACCCGCAGGCCGGCCGGGCTCGGTCACGGTTTCCGTCAGGACGGGGGTGAATTTCTCCATCTGGCGGCTGATATAGCGCGGGGTCTTGCCGTCATCGGGGAACAGGTCCTCGATCTTGTCGAAGGCATGTTCGGGCAGGGCGCTTTGCTGGACAAAGATCATCTGGACGTCGTCCTTGGTCAGGACCTCGCCATATTTCTTGACCTTGTTGACGGCAAAGATCTGGACCAGCGGGCCGGTCTTGGCGCGCAGGTCACGTTCCTTGGCCAGTTCTGCCTGGGACTGGTTGAAATACTTCTGCGTCATATAGACCGCCGAGCCCGCCAAAGCGACCCCCACGACCAGGACGAGTGAAAAGACAGCGCGCATTCCGATACCCCATTAGCCGGAAAGGTCGGAGGATTTCCCCCCCGACCTATTGCGATTTGTAACCGATCTCTTGCGAGCTGATTTCGCCGCCCACCGTGGTGGAGGCGCTGTTCGCGCTGAAGGCGACCGGCATCAGGACGAGCATGCCGATCCCGAT
This sequence comes from Stagnihabitans lacustris, assembly GCF_025950525.1. Taxonomy (GTDB): domain Bacteria; phylum Pseudomonadota; class Alphaproteobacteria; order Rhodobacterales; family Rhodobacteraceae; genus Stagnihabitans. Next base: position 264,440 of record NZ_JAPDGS010000001.1, read on the forward strand.
GAGAGCGGCGGTCAAGACCACCCAATCAACGGTGACGGCGCCGGTCTCGTCCTTGAGGAAGATAGTCCATGAAAGTTTCATGCTGACCCCTGTTGCCTGGCGGCGAACCGCGCAGGCGTGGTTAACCTCACCACCTTGACGCAGGTCTTGGGCTGAATTGCGGCACAAATCGGGCCGTCTTCAGCCAAACCACAGGCTTGCGCCATAGTCTTGCCCATGAGGTGAAGAAACCGTGAAGTTCCTTCGGTGGATCGGGCCGCCTCTTTCGACGCGGCCCGTCAGGCAATCCTGGAAATCAGGGAGCCGAGGTGTAGCCGATGTTCGAGGTGTCGCCCAGCTCGGTCGAGATGTTGGCGCCCATGTCTTCGATCCCGCCGCCGACCGAGGTCACGACGACCATGCCCAGGCCAACGATGGCGGCGGTCAGCACGACCCAGTCAACGGTCACGGCGCCAGCTTCGTCGGAGGAGAAGGCTTTGAAGAGTTGAACCAGTTTCATTTTGTATTCCTGTCAGTGTTGGTTTGGGTTTCGCCGTTCGGTCTGTCTGGCTTTGGCCTCTGTTCCGCTGCCGCCGTTCGGATAAGTCTGTTTTCCCCCCCCATCGGGGCGCCGGTTGGACCAGATCAGGGAAATGTCGGTGTCTTTTCATGTGCGAATTGTGGCGAAGTGGGGGGGCGGGCTGATCCTGATCCTGGTGCGCCTCTTGGCGCCCCGGGCGAGTCGATCGGCCGGCACTGCGCGCGGTCGGGATGGCGCGACGCCAGGCGTCCGAGGCCTGGCGCAAAGCCGGGGGGCAAAGCCGGGGGCGCAAATGCAAAGGGCCGCGTCTTGCGACGCGGCCCATCCATGCCCGAAGGCGTGGGAAAATCAGGGAGCCGAGGTGTAGCCGATGTTCGAGGTGTCGCCCAGCTCGGTCGAGATGTTGGCGCCCATGTCCTCGATCCCGCCGCCGACCGAAGTCACGACGACCATGCCGAGGCCGACGATGGCAGCGGTCAGCACGACCCAGTCAACGGTCACGGCGCCAGCTTCGTCGGAGGAGAAGGCTTTGAAGAGTTGAACCAGTTTCATGATGATTTCCTTCGATGTTGGTTGTCGGTTTCTACCGTTCGGCTTGTGGCTGCGGGCCTCTGTTCCCGTATCCCCGTCCGGATAGGTTCTTTTTGCCCCCCCATCGCGGCGCGGATTGGACCGGATCAGGGAAATCTCGGTGTCTTTTCGTGGCTGAAATAAGGCAGCGGCTGGGGCAAGACGGCCAGGACCCGGGACGCGAAAGCGCAAATACGGGGCCCAAAGACAAAGGCCGCAAATGCAAAGGGCCGCGTCTTGCGACGCGGCCCTTCAGGCAAAATCCCAAGGATCAGGGAGCCGAGGTGTAGCCGATGTTCGAGGTGTCGCCCAGCTCGGTCGAGATGTTGGCGCCCATGTCCTCGATCCCGCCGCCGACCGAGGTCACGACGACCATGCCCAGGCCAACGATGGCGGCGGTCAGCACGACCCAGTCAACGGTCACGGCGCCAGCTTCGTCGGAGGAGAAGGCTTTGAAGAGTTGAACCAGTTTCATTTTGTATTCCTGTCAGTGTTGGTTGCGATTTCGCCGTTCGGTCTGTCTGGCTTTGGCCTCTGTTCCGCCGCCGCCGTTCGGATGAGTTCGTTTTGCCCCCCCAAGGCGGCGCGGATTGGACGCAAAAGGGGAATTGTCGGAGTGTTTTCGTGGCCGAATTGTGGCCTTTCGGTCGAAGCGGCCGGGAAAACCGGGGGGAAATCGGCGCAAACCCCTGAAAACCTTGGCCTGGGCGGGGGAATCTGCCAAATTCGGGCAAAAGACAGAAACGAGCAGGTTCACTCCATGACGGCGAGACTTCGGGCCACAGGCCTGATCCTTTGCCTTTGCGCGCCGCAAGTCGCGCTGGCCGATCCGGTGTTTCCCGGGGCGGAGCCTGCCGATGCGCCCATGGCCGAAGCCCAAACCCCTCCTGCGCAAGGGAATTTCACCTTCAAGCGGCTGAAGGTCTCGGGGATCAAGCCGGGCAAGAGAATCACCGTGCAGATCGACCCGGTCGAGCAGGCCGCCCTTCTGGCCGCCGCCCCCAAGGTCGATCCGCGCCCCGATTACCAGGACCAGACACCCCCGCTGGCAGAGCCTTTGGCGCCGCAAGTGGCCACCACGGCGCATTATGACTGGTTCTGGACCACGGTCCCCACCGCGATCAGCGCCAATGACGACCGATTCTTCCTGGCAATGGCGGCGCTGTCGCAGGGGCCCGACGGCACCGCGGTCCGGGCGCCGCGCCTGCAGGCGATGCAGGGCCTGGCCGAGGCTTACGGCGCCGAGATCATGACGCGGACGGTGGGCACCGATGTCTCTCCGGCGCTGGTTCTGGCGGTGATGGCGGTGGAAAGCGCGGGAAAGGTGAATGCCGAAAGCCATGCCGGGGCCCAGGGGCTGATGCAGCTGATCCCGGCGACGGCGGCGCGATTCGGGGTGTCGGATGCGATGGATGCCGCGCAAAACATCAAGGGCGGCGTGGCCTATCTGGATTGGCTGATGGGAAATTTCGACCGCGACCCCCTGATGGTGATCGCGGCCTATAACGCGGGCGAGGGCGCGGTGAGCGCGAACCAGGGCGTGCCGCCCTATGCCGAGACGCGCGATTATGTGCCCAAGGTCCTGGCCGCCTGGCAAGTGGCCCAGGGGCTTTGCCTGTCGCCGCCGATGCTGATGAGCGACCCTTGCGTCTTCAAGGTGCTCTCGGCCGCCAAGGCGACCGAGGCCGTTGTTGCCGAAGAGATCCCCTGATCAGACCAGCGTGGCTTCGGTCGCGGCCCGCAAGGCCTCTTCGGTGACGCCCTCAGCCAGTTCCACGATCTTCAACCCGCCCGGCACGACATCCAGCACGCCCAGGTTCGTGATGATCCGGCTGACCACGGATTTCCCGGTCAGGGGCAGGGTGCAGGCCTTCAGCACCTTGGATTCGCCGTGCTTGGAGGTGTGGTCCATGACCACGACCACGCGGCCCACGCCCGCCACCAGGTCCATCGCGCCGCCCATGCCCTTGACCAGTTTGCCCGGGATCATCCAGTTGGCCAGGTCGCCGGTCTCCGAGACCTCCATCGCGCCGAGGATCGCCATGGCGATCTTGCCGCCGCGGATCATGGCAAAGCTCGTCGCGCTATCGAAATAGGCGGTCTGCGGCAGTTCGGTGATCGTCTGCTTGCCCGCGTTGATCAGGTCGGCGTCTTCCTCGCCCTCGAACGGAAAGGGGCCCATGCCCAGCATCCCGTTTTCCGATTGAAGCGTCACATTGACGCCCTGGGGGATGTAATTGGCCACCAGCGTCGGGATACCGATGCCAAGGTTCACATACATCCCGTCGCGCAGTTCAAGCGCGGCCCGGGCCGCCATCTGGTTGCGATCCCACATCACAGGGCCTCCTTCTTGGTCGCATCGGTGCCCATGTCCGCCTTCTTGCGCACAGTGCGCTGTTCGATGCGCTTTTCATGGGTGCCCATGATGACGCGGTGGACATAGATCCCCGGCAGGTGGATGCCATCTGGGTCAAGTGCGCCCAGGGGGACGATCTCTTCGACTTCGGCCACGCAGATCCGCCCGCAGGTCGCCGCCGGCACGTTGAAGTTGCGCGCGGTCTTGCGGAAGACAAGGTTGCCCGACGGGTCCGCCTTCCAGGCCTTGACGATGGACAGGTCGGCCACGATCCCGCGCTCCAGAATATAGTCCTGACCGTCGAAGGTTTTCACCTCTTTGCCCTCGGCGATGACCGTGCCGACGCCGGTCTTGGTGTAGAACCCCGGGATGCCCGCACCGCCCGCCCGCATCCGCTCGGCCAAGGTGCCTTGGGGGTTGAACTCCAGCTCCAGTTCGCCCGACAGATATTGCCGCATGAATTCGGCGTTTTCGCCCACATAGGACGAGATCATCTTGCGCACCTGATGCGTCGCCAAAAGCACGCCAAGGCCGAACCCGTCCACGCCCGCGTTGTTCGACGCCACGGTCAGCCCCGTCACCCCCGAATCGCGGATGGCTGCGATCAGCAGTTCGGGGATGCCGCACAGGCCGAAGCCGCCGCTGGCGATCATGATGCCATCGGCCAGCACGCCATCAAGCGCCGCCGCGGCATTGGGATAGACCTTGTTCATACGCACCTCCCGCAATGGTTTGGCGCAGCAAACAGCGCCACCCCGGCCCTGTCAATGCGGCACCGCGGCAAGGACCATGCCGCGCGGGCGAGATTGAACGCGGCTTGCGAGGCTGCTAAGGGCAAGGAGCGGGGCTCATACTCCAATTGGTAGAGAGAGAGGACTTAAAATCCTTACAGTCTGGGTTCGAGTCCCAGTGGGCCTACCATCCGCAAAACCCAAGGATGCGCGCAATTTGAATGAAACCGTGCCTTGGGGCGCAGCCGGGTCTTAACCTTCCTTTGCCAAGGTCGCCGCCAAGGAAAAGGGCGCGGCGATGGTGGAACGGATCGGCAATACAGGCGATGACCTGTTCGATGGCACGGCGGATAATGATGTCCTGGTGGGTTTGGGTGGCAATGATGTGCTGCGCGGCCTTGGCGGCAATGATCTTCTGGTCGATATCGAGGGTGAGGTTTCGATTCTGGATGGCGGGATCGGCGATGACACTTTGGTCACGGGCAATGCCGATTTCGCGGGCAGCCTGACGGGCGGGACGGGCAATGACGTCTTGCGTGTCGGCAATGGCGGGCTTTCGGGCCTGATCCTGTCGGGGATCGAGGTGCTGGAGGCCTCTGGCACGGTCACGGCCCGGGCCGAGCAATTCGACAGTTTCACCATGATCCGCAAGGCTTTCGGCGACCAGACCTCATTGGTGCGGCTGCAATTGGTGGCCTCGGCCGGGGGCATGAACCTGACCTCCAAGGTGACGGCGGGCGGCGGTTTGCGGGCGGTGGTGCTGGGCGGGTCCGGGGCGGGGGATGCCGTGACGCTGGGCGGCGGCCAGGACACGATCGAGGGTTTTGGCGGCAATGACAGTCTGACGGGCGGGGCGGGCAACGACTGGATCGACGGCGGCGAGGGCAATGACCTGCTGGAGGGCGGCAACGACCATGACACGCTGATCGGCGACATCGGGGATGACAGCCTGGGCGGCGGGTCGGGCAATGATGTGCTGCAGGACCTGGCGGGGGGGGCGACCTCGATGGCGGGCGGGTCGGGGGATGACCTGTTCCTGATCGGCGATGCGCGGTTCACCGGGATTCTGATCGGCGGCGCCGGGCTGGACCGTTTGGCGCCGGGCTTGGCCGATTTGTCCGGCCTTGCGATATCAGAGATCGAGGTGCTGGAGCTTGTGACCGGCGTCTGGGCGCGGGCGGCGCAGTTGGACGGGTTCGACACCATAACCGGGCCGGGCGCGGGACGGGTGGTGCTGATGCTGCTGCCCTCGGGCGGGGTGGTGGCGCTGGACCTGTCGGACGAGCTGACGACGCGGGGGGCGCAGGTGACGGGCACCGCCGAGGCGGAGGCTTTGACGCTGGGCGCGGGCGATGACTGGGTCGAGGCTGCGGGCGGGCGCGACACGCTGACCGGCGGGGCGGGGGCGGATTTGCTGATGGGGGGGCTGGGCGACGACCTGCTTTACGGCGGCTCCGAGGGGGACACGCTGATCGGCGGGGCGGGGTCGGACCAGCTTTTTGGCGGGACGGGAAATGACCTGTTGCAAGATGGCGAGATGCTGGCCGGGTCGATCTTTGGCGGCGAGGGCGACGACCGGATCGAGATTTTCGGCCCCGGAACCGGGGTCATCGACGGCGGCGCGGGGGTCGATGTGCTGGCCAACCTGTCCTACACCGGCGGGGTCGACATGGCGGGCCTGACCCTCACCGGCATCGAGGTGCTGGAGACCCGCGGCCAGCCGATCCGCATGTCGGCCGAGGGCTTCATGGGGTTCACCACGATCCGCAAGGGGCCGGTGCCGGGAGTGGTCTTTTTGTGGCTGGTGCCCTCGGGCGTGGCGCTGGACCTTGGGCCGCGCCTGACCGAGGCGGGCGCGGTCTGGGGCTCGGTCATCACGGGGTCGCTGGGGGCTGATACGGTGATCGGCGGCGCGGGCAATGACACGATTGCCGGGGGCAATGGGGACGACGTGATTTCGGGCGGGTTGGGGCGCAATGGGCTGACCGGGGGGAATGGGGTGAATACCCTGACCTATCAGGGCTTTGACCGCGCGGTTTCGGTGTCGGTCAATCTGGGGCGGACGGTGTTTGCCGGTGGGACGGACACGATTGCGGGCTTTCGCCGGGTGCTGGGGTCAGAGTTTGCCGACACGCTGGAGGGGGGGGCGGGCGACAATACGCTTGCGGGTGGGGCGGGCCATGACGTGATCCGCGGGCTGGCGGGCGACGATGTGATCGAGGGCGGGCTTGGGGATGACACGCTGTCGGGGGGTGTCGGGGCGGACCGCTTTGTCTTTGCGGCGGGGTCGGGCCACGACCGGATTCTGGGGTTCGAGGCGGGGGATGTGATCGACCTGTCGGGGCGGGGCCTCTATTTCGACCAACTGGCGCAAGAGCTGCAGGGCGCCGACCTGGTCGTGACGCTGCCCGACGGGTCGCGGATTGTGCTGGCGGGCCTTGGTGCGGTTGGGCCAGAGGCCTTTGATTTCGGCGCCCCGGTCTCGCAGGGCTTTACCGGGACGGCGGGGGATGACCTGGCGAGCGGGGCCGGGATGGCGGGCTTTGCCGGGCTTGCGGCGGCGGTGGCCGATGGCACGGGGGACCTGTTCGACGGGCAGGGCGGGCGCGATACGGTGATGGCGGGCGGGGGCGACGACACGATTCAGGGCGGCGCGGATGACGATCACCTGATGGGCGGCGCCGGGGCGGATATGATCGACGGCGGGCTGGGCAATGACCTGCTGGACGGCGGCACGGGGGCCGATACGCTGATCGGCGGGGCGGGGGATGACACGCTTTTGGCCGATGGGTCCGATCTGGTTGACGGGGGCGAAGGCACTGACCTTGTGGACTTTTCGGGCTCGGGCGCGGTGAGTTTCGTGGCCGCCAACGGCATCGAGGATATCACCGGAAGCGCCTTTGCCGACCTGATCACCGGCACTGACCTTGCCAACCGGCTTTCGGGCGGCGATGGGGATGACACGCTGAACGGGCTGGGCGGCAATGACCTGCTGACCGGTGGGGCGGGGGCGAACCTGCTGGACGGCGGCTTGGGCAATGACACGCTGGAGGGCGGCGCCTTTGACACGCTGTGGGGCGGGGCGGGCAATGACCGGCTGGGCGGTGGCCTCGTCGTTGATGGCGGCACGGGGACGGATGTGCTGGCGGCCTTTGGCGATCTGACCGGCATGACCCTGACCGGGCTGGAGGTGCTGGAGGGCACCGGCGCCCTGACCCTGACCGCGGCGCAGCTGATGGGCTTTGCCACCCTGCGCGGGGTGCTGGATTATACGCTGTCGGCGGGAGGGCTGGTGGATTTCACCGGCCGCGCCACTCTGGGTGTGCGGCTGACGGGCAGTGCGGGGGCGGATACGGTCGTCGCGGTCTCGACCTCGGACACCCTGGACGGCGGGGCGGGGGATGACAGCCTGTCGGGCGGCAGCGGTCATGACACGCTGATCGGCGGCGCGGGGGTGGATACGCTGGACGGCGGCACGGGCAACGACATGATCCTTGCCGAGGCGCAGGATCTGGTGATCGGCGGGTCGGGCACCGATACGCTGGTGACGGCCGACAGCTATACGCTGGGCGCCGATGTCGAGAACCTGACCCTGACCGGCACGGCGATCAGCGGGACGGGCAATGCGGCCTCGAACGTGATCACGGGCAATGACCAGGACAATATCCTGACCGGCCTTGCGGGCAATGACACCTATGTCGTGCAGAATCAGGGCGACCAGGTGATCGAGGTCTCGGGCGGCGGGTCGGACACGATCGAGGCCTGGGTGAGCTATGCGCTGCCTGCCGCGGTCGAGGTCTTGCGGCTGATGGGCAGCGATGCGCTGGAGGCCACGGGCAACAGCGCTTCGAACCGGCTGGAAGGGAATACGGGCGCCAACCGGCTTTGGGGCGGGGCGAGCAATGACACGATGCTGGGCGGTGCGGGGGCGGATGTCTTTGTCTTTGCAGCGGAAAAGGGTGCGGATCAGGTGCTGGATTTCGCCCCGGGCGACCAGTTTGACCTGTCGGGCGCCTCGGGCGGGGTGGCGCAGCTGGCCTGGGTCACGCAGGTCGGGGCTGATGTGCGGATCGACATGTCGGGGACCTCTTCGGTGGTGATCCTGGCGGCGGTCCTTGCCGATGTGCTGGCCGCGATCCAATGGTAAGCGGCACGCAAAAAGCCGCTTTTTGAGTTTGAGGCGAACTTTTTATTAACACGCGAGGATTAGAACCGGGGCAGGACCACTACAGGTGTGCACATGACCCCTTCTCCCGACGCGACCGCGCCCGTGCCTTCCGAAACTCTCCTTCCGCGCATCCTCGGGACATTGGCGACACGACTTTTGGCGCAAGATGGGCTGCTGCTGTTCGATGCAGCCAGTGGCGCCCTTGTGGCGGCCAATGAAAAGGCGCTGTTCGATCTGGGCCTTGACCTGGACAACCCCTTCCTGCCCTCCTTCGCCGAGATGACCGGCGATGGCGCGGCGACCTGGGGCCAGGTGATCCAGGGCGACGAATGTGCCTGGTCCGGCAAGCTGGTCGGCGCGATGGACCTGACGATCGTTGGCGATATCAAGGCCTTGTCCGTGGGGGAAGGTGACAGTCATGTGCTGGTGATCTTTTCCAAGCCCAAGGCCGCGGCGCCCTCGGGCCCTGGTGAGGTTCTGGGCGCCATCGACGCGCATCTGGGCATCATCACCTATGACATCGACGGCAATATCCTGTCCCTGAACGAACGCGCGCAATCCGCGATGGAGGATTACGGCGACGAATTGGTCGGGCGGAACCTCGATTCGATCTGGCCGCAGGATTTCTGCATGTCCGAGGCCTATGGCCAGTTCTGGGACAAGCTGCGTCAGGGCCGCACGGTCGAGGGGCGGCACCAACATGTCACGGCGGTGGAAAGCCGGGTCTGGTTCCAATCGACCTTCATCCCGATCCGCGACGCCGAGGGGCGGATGACCAAGGTCGTCCAGACCCTGATGGATGTCACGCAAGAGGCTTACAAATCCGCCTCCGCGATCGAGCGGGCGACGGCGATGTGGGATGTCATGCTGGTGGCCGAGCTGGACATCGAAGGCCATGTCAAAGAGATGAACCCCGCCATGGCGCAGGTCCTGGGCCAAGAGCCCGACGAATGTATCGGCAAGCACGAGACGCAATTCCTGGACAAGGAATATGCCCGCAGCCTGCCTTACAAGAAGATGTGGGAAGATCTGCTGGACGGCCGCGTTCAGTTCGAGATGGTCCATCAGCGCACCAAGCAGAACAAGACAATCTGGCTTCGGACCTCTTTCGTGCCGGTCAAGAATGCCGAAGGCAAGGTCGTCAAGATCCTGAAGGCGGGACGGAACGCCACCGAAGAACACGAGGCTTTCCTTGACGCGGCCTCGCTGGTCACTGCGCTGGACAAGCTGGCGGGCCGGATCGAGATGGATGAACATCTGCGCGTCACCCGCGTGAACAAGGTGTTCGAAACCGCCTTCAAGGCGCCGGCCGCCGATGTGGTCGGCCGCGAGTTCAAGGACTTCTGCACGCCCGACTTCGCGAATTCGGCGCTATATCGTGATTTCTTCGACAAGCTGCGCAGTGGCGACACGGTCGAGGATCGCTTCGAGCTGCGTCGGATCGACGGCGAGCCGATCTGGGTGCGCGGCGCCTATGTGCCGCTGTTCACCACCTCGGGCAGCCTGTGGAAGATCGTGTTTTCCTTCGTGAACCTGACGCCCATGGTCACGCGCGAAGCTGAAATCCGGTCCCGTGTCGAAGGGGCAGAGGCGGGTCAAATCCTGATCGAATACGACCTGGACGGCAAGATCCTGAAGGTCAACGGGCCTTTCGTGGCGGCAGGCGGGTTCAAGGCCGAGAATATCGTCGGGCTGAACCACGAAGACCTGTGCCCCGATCTGCGCGAGATCAAGCTTGAGGCCAAGGCGATCTTTGAAAAGGTTCGCAATGGGGTCTGGCACGAGGGCGTCTTCCGTCGCAAGTCTGCTGATGGGCAAACGATGTGGTTGATGGGCAGCTATCACCCGGTCCTCGATGCCAGGGGCAAGGTCTCGCGCGTGGTGCAATTCGCGCAAGACATCACGGCGATGCGGATCGCGTCGAACGACTTCGAACAAAAGCTGATGGCCATCCTGAAGAGTCAGGCTGTCATCGAATTCGACCCTGCGGGCTATGTGGTCGACGCCAACGAGGCCTTTTTGAAGACCTTCGGCTATTCGATGCGCGAGATTGCGGGCCAGCACCACTCTATGTTCTGTGCGCCGGAATACACCAGGTCGCCAGAGTATCGGGAATTCTGGATCAACCGCGCCAAGGGTGAGCCTTTCTCGGGGCGGATGCATCGGGTGGGACGCTTCGACCGCCAGATCGAATTGGCCGCGAGTTATAATCCGGTGGCCGATATCGACGGCAAAGTGGTGAAGGTCGTGAAGACCGCGGTCGATATCTCAGACCAGGTTGCGCTGGCCAATCTGACCGGACGCAACGCGGCGGAAATCATCGAAAAGGTCAATCATGGCCGTGAAATAAGCCTCGACATCCGGCGCGAATCCGAAAGCCTGACCGGGTTGGTCGAATTGACCCGGGCGAGGACTCAGGATGGGCAAAGGTTGCTCATGGGCTCGCTGGAGACGATCAAGGGGGCGGCCAATGCCGTGACGGCGGTGTCCGATATCGTCGGCGTCATCAGCGATATTGCGGTGCAGACCAACCTTTTGGCCTTCAATGCCGCGATCGAGGCGGCGCGGGCCAAGGAATATGGCATCGGTTTCTCGATCGTCGCCGATGAAGTGCGCAAATTGGCCGAACGCAATGTCGAGGCCGCGCGCGAGATCGGCAAGCATATCGGACTGGCCCATGAACGGATGACCTTGGGCACGGGGCAGACCCAATCCGTGGTCGAGCTTCTCGGCACCCAGGAGAAGGACTTTGACCGCAATCTGGGCGCGCTGAACAACCTGCGCGGCCAATCCGATGATCAGGCGAGCACTTACAAGGGCGTGAACGAACTTGTCCAAGCCATCCAATCCGCAATCGGCAGCTGACCAGGAGCTGGCCTATGGCATCGCACGGGTGGGGGCCTCTTTGGTGGGCTTTTCACTGGACCAGATGTCAGAGGTCTGCCGCCTGCAGGACCTGCATCCCCTTTTGATCAGCTCTTCCGCGCTGTTGGGCGGGCTGAATTTGCGGGGTCACATGATCCCCGTGCTGGATCTGCAGGGGCTCTGCGGGTTTCCCGCGCGCGCGCGTGGCCCCTTCGCGGTCATCGTGCGGCGGCAAGAGCGACTTGTGGCCTTTCCCGTTGACGAGGTCATCGGCATCGCCCGTGTCCTGCCCGACAAGGTCCAGGGTCTGGCGCATCCCGGCCTGGGGCGCAGTTGCGTTCACAGCGTCTTTTTGGACGGGACACGCTCGATCTCCATTGTGGATCTCGAGGAAATCTTTGCTTTGCCAGAGGTTTACTCTGTCGCCGCCCCGCAGATCGTGCAAGCCCGCGTCGAGGATGGCCAGCGCGAACCCGTGCTGATTTTCGACGTGGGTGGCGCGCGATTCTCTGTCAGGGCCGAGGATGTCTATGGCACGGTCCCGCGCCAAACGATCGAGGTCAATGCCATCACCTCGGGATTCTGCATGGGCTCGATTACCTATCACAAAAGGCGCGTGCCGGTGTTGAACTCGGCCGCGGTCTTTGGCCTTGGGGCGCTGAGTGAAAAGGCGCAGACCGAAGTTGTCGTCCTGCGCTGCGAGGGAGATCGACTTCTGGGGCTTGCGGTCGATTCGATCCAGGATGTGCGCGCCGTCGACCGCCGGCAGTATCTTGCGATCCCGCGCATGGTCGGGATCGGTGGGGACTTCTTTTCGGGCGTGCTGGTGCGCGAGGATGGGACGCAGATCTACACAATCGCCATCGACCGGTTTTTGGCCGATCCGCGCGTGGCCTCAATCACTGGCCTGTCCACGCCGGTTGTTGGCGTGGCGGCTGCAGCGGTCGCGCGGGGCGAGGTCGAACGCTACCTTGTCTACAAGGCGGGGCGCGTTTTTGCCACGCCACTTTCGCAGGTCAGCTGCATTTTGCAGCCACCCGGCCGGGTGGTGCCAATGACCCATCCGATGATGGGATTGGAGGGATTTTTCGCCCGAGATCAGGCCAGTGTTCCGCTGGTTGATCTGAACACCCGTCTTGGTGCCGAAACCACGCGCTCGGGCCTGGAACGTGTCCTGCTGATCGGTGAGGGGGAAGACATGCTGGGGTTCCGGGTCGAGCGCGTTTTCTCGATTGAAAATTCGGCTTGGGTTCTCAAAGGCTTGCCAAGCGAGGGGGAGGGGGCGGAACCCTTGGTGCAGCTGGGCCGGGGGGAAGACCGGCGGGCGCTGCCGGTTTTGAACCTGGAGTTGTTGAGATCAGAGTATTTTGTTCCGGTGCCAAGGCCCGGGGTGCAGTTAAGTCTGAATTAACCTTGATGCGGCTAAACTCTGCGAAACTTCGTCAGGGAAGATCATGTCGCATCACGCTGCCCCGCAGGCCAATGCCCTAATCCTCGATCACCGGCTGAGCTTGTCTGACGCGGGACGCATCGCGCGTGGCGAACTGGCCATCACCTTGTCGGACGAGGCTATGGCGCGATGCCAAAGGGCCCATGACCGGCTTGGCCGCATCATCGCAGAAGACCGCCATGTCTATGGAATCACGACGGGTTTTGGTCCACTGGCCAATCGGCTGGTGGGGGCGGAACATGGGGTGTTGTTGCAACAGAACCTGGTTCACCATCTGGCCTCTGGCGTGGGGCCACGCTTGGGCCATGTGCAAGCCCGCGCCATCGTTCTGGCGCGGTTGATGTCGATTTTGCAGGGCGTCTCAGGCGCCTCGGCCGAGGCGGTCAACCGGCTCGTGGCGGTGCTGAACAGCAGGCTCGCGCCTGCAATCCCGGCGAAAGGCACCGTCGGCGCCTCGGGCGACCTGACGCCATTGGCCCATATGGTCCTGTGTTTGCAGGGCAGGGGAGAGTTCATTGCCCCGGACGGCACCATCGTTTTGGCCGAAGAGGCTTTGCGCCAGATCGGGTATCCGCCGCTGGATCTGGCCCGGCGCGACGGTCTTGCGCTGGTGAACGGCACTTCGGCGATGACCGGGATTGCGGCGCTGAACGCCTTGGCCGCGCGACGTGCGATCGACTGGTCCGTGGCCTTGACCGCCGGCCTGGCCGAGGTGCTGGGCGCAAGGGTCGAGGCCTGGCATCCCGCCTTTGCCGAGGTGCGGCCCCACCCCGGCCAGGCCGAGGTTGCAGCGAGCTTGCGCGCGCGGGTTTCGGGCTCTGCGCGGGTGGTCCAGCGTCCGCTTGCCATGCGTCGGCTGACCGGGGTCGGCGGCATGACCGAAAGGGTCGCAGGCCAAGACGCCTATACCCTGCGCTGCGCGCCGCAAGTGATCGGCGCGGTGGCCGACACGGCCCAGTTCCACGACGAGGTGGTCGCGCGCGAGTTGCAATCAGCCACCGACAATCCGATTTTCCCGGGTGATGACGATGCAAACCTTGCCCTGCATGGTGGCAATTTCATGGGCCAGCACGTTGGCCTTGCCTCCGATGCGCTCAGTTCGGCCCTCGTGGTCTTGGCGGGATTATGTGAGCGGCAGATCGCCCGTCTTACCGATGAAACACTGAACCGCGGATTGCCGGCCTTTTTGCTGCGGGGGCCGGCGGGACTGAATTCGGGCTTCATGGGGGCCCAAGTGACGGCGACGGCCCTTTTGGCCGAAATGCGGGCAACGGGAGCTGCCTCGATACACTCGATCTCGACCAATGGCGCGAATCAGGATGTGGTGTCGATGGGCACGATTGCCGCGCGCTTGGTGGCCGACAAGTTGGAGATGCTCTTTCAGATCCAGGCGATCTTGGCCATGACCGTCACTCAGGCCATCGACCTGCGCGAAATCGAGGGGCCGGATGCTTTTTCCCCGGCAGCCGAGGCAATGCGGCGCGTCGTGCGCCGCATCAGCCCTGCATTGACCGCCGACCGTCCTTTGGGGCGGGAGATCGAGGCCGTGGCCGAAGCCTTGTCCCGGATCGACCCGCCCGAGGCGTAAGCGGATCTTAGGCCGCGGCCGGGTCCAGGGTCAGGCCGACAGCTTCGGCATATTTCAGCCAGGTTTCGACCGAGGCCACGACGGCGCGCAGCTCGATTGCGACCAGTTCGATCCCGACCAGCGAGATACGGATGAAGGCGTCGATCACCACACCCTTGTCGAGGATGCGATCCACGACTTCGGCGATGGAGGTAGAGGCGATGTTCTTTTCGATAGCCATGTTTGTCTCCGTGAAATGAGCGCTTCGGCCCGACATCTCGGGCACAGGATAGTTAAAGCGCAGAAGAAATAAGACTTTCCTACCTTGGCCCGGAGAGATGCGGTGTATCTTAGTGAATGAAATGCAAGGGCGCGGCTTTTCCCGAAAGCCGCGCCCTTTTCGCCCTTTTTTGCCTGCCTTAGCCCGCCAAAGCCTGGTGGCGCATCTGCGTCGCGATGATTTCCGCCAACAGAAAGCGCAGATCCTGGAAGAAATCCTGCTGGGCGGCGCGGAAAGCGTCAAATCCGGGCAGAGGGGCGGGGCTCGCCCGTTCTGCCAGGGTCAGAATCGCTCCTGTGAGCGAATCATGCTTGGCATTGGCTTGGGCTGCGACCACGGCATCCAGCTTGGCCCCAAATTCGGGGAGCGGATCGGGCATGGCCTCCCAGCGGTCGGCGACGCTTTCGATCCGGCGCAGAGTTGCGCCCAAAGCCGTGGCAAAATTGGCGAAACTCTTGCGCTGCTCGGTCACGTCCAGAACTGGGCCTGGCCGGCTTTCCAAGCTCGCCACGCGATCTGACAGGGTCGTCAGCGCTGCCTGAATCGGCGAAAGGTCCGGGGGCGCAAGGCGTTCACAGAGCTGCGCCAACGCTTGCTCGATCGGCGTGAGCGAGGGCATCTCGCGCGCGTCGAGAGCCGCCAAAAACGGCTCCAACGTATCCGAGGGGCGGTTTTGCAGTGCGGCAATCTCCTCCCGCAGGGAGCCTACGCCGTCGAGCTTGCCATCCAGCGCCTCGATCCGGCGCAAAGCGGTCGACAGGGCGGTCGCATAGCCTGCGAAACTCTTGCGCTGTTCGGTCAGGTCCAGCATCGGCGTGGGCCTGTCTTCCAGCGCCGCGACCCGTTCTGCCAACTGCACAACAGAGTTCTGCAGCGGCGCCAAAGTCGCGGTCAGACGGTCGAACAGCGGGTCGAGGTCCAGTTGCGGCTTGGGGCTGTGCAAGAGTGCCTCGATCCGCCCAAGACGGTCGAGAATATCCGCATCGGGCGCGGGCGGTGCCATCTCTGTCACCGCATGATCAAGGCGCGTCATGACGTGTTGCATCGCCTGAAGGAAGCGCGCGTTCATCTGCCGCATCGGAGCCAGGTCGGGCTGGGGCGCTGGGCGGTTGGCGATCTCATCCAAGCGCGCCTCCAACAGGGCCGGATCGGGCAGCCGCGCGGTGATTTGCTCCATGAAATCAGGTGCCTGGCGCACGGTATCAAGAAGGGTTTCGATCCTGTCCACGACCGAAGGCCCCGCTTCGCCCTCTGCAAAAAGATTCAAGACCTCTTCTGCAATCACACCCTGCAGACGTTCGGCAAGCCCGAACTCGACGGCCTCCAGCCGGTCCGAGAGCCGTTCCCGCTCTTGCAACTCGGCCGAAAGCCCGCCGAGATCGCGTTCCAACCGCGCAAGGCGATCTTCGACATCGGGTGCGGTCTCTTCAACCAGGCCTTCAAGCTCTGCGGGCAGGCCCGCGGGGCAATCCAGAATCAGGCTGCCGTCGGCCTGCATGTGCAAGCCGGTCAGCGCGCCGCGTTCGACCAGGCCTTGCAGGTCGATCCGGGTCAAAAGCGGTTGACTGGGGGCCCGCCAGCTGCGGGGCGCGGTGGCTTGGCCGTCGAAAGTGGCAGGCAAGGTCATGGGAATGGGTCCTTGGGCGAACAGGCGGGGAAAACCCGGATGATTAGAGATAAACTGAACGCACTTAATGAACCCTTAAAGAGCCCTAGACAGTGCGGCCCAGAGGCCCCAAATCCAGCGACAAATCTTCTGGCCGCAGGCCAAAACGGGCGGCGAGGTCGTGCAAGGCGGCTTCGGCACGCATCAGGGTCAGGCCAAGCTTCTCTTCCTGCTCGGCCGAAAGCTCGCCACGTTCCACCTGGCGAATCGCCTGCAGCTCCATCAGCTGGCGCAAAAACTCCATCAGCCCCAGGACCAGCCTTGCGAGGTCCTGTTCGACGGTTTCGGGGTTCAGCCGCAAACGCCCTTCGGGGGCGACCTGCGACATGAGGCGTTGGATGTCGGCTGGGGCAATGTCGAGCGGTGTCATCGGAAGGCCGCCGCGAAAGCGATGGGAGGCCAGGGGCCGATGAGGGTCAACCGCGCACCGGACAGATCCAGCGGGCCAGCGCGATGCGCCAAGGTTTCGGTCGAGGGTAGGGCGTCGCGTCGGACCAGAAGATGGATTACGGCGCCGCCAGGCCGCAGCTCGACCGGAGAGGCCTGCAGCTGCAGCGTCCGGGCAAGATCTATCAACCAGGTCGCAGCCATGGCGCTCCGGGTGGCCCTTTTGCGCCGTGATGTCAGCCAGTCGCGACCGCTTGATTGCAAGTCTGTCGGCTCATCCCATTGAAGATCAAGGCTGATTTGCGCCATGCCCCGGATCGCCTTCAGCTGGGAGGTCAAAGCGATGACGTCACCCTGCTCTGCCGCGTCAATCGCGGGGCACAGGCGCGCGGGCGACAGCGGCAAAAGATCAAGGCCCTGATCGAAACAAAGCTGTTGCAGGGTCAAAACATCATGGGGGGTCGCGGCCAGAGCCGATAGAAGGGCCAGTCCGGCCAGGGGTTTGGCGGCGATTCCGGTCGGGGGAACCTGACCCGCCTCACACCATCCCAAGGCGACTTCGCCTAGCATTTTCGGCTTCCCATGATCTTGCCAGGCTCGGCCAGAACGAGGTCGAGGCCGATGAACACCAGGTCGACTTCGGCCACGCTGATCCATAGCTCGCCCCGCAGGACGACGCCGTGGCCCAAAAGGCTGTCGACGACATCGACCAGGCGGGTCTGTGCTGTTCCAAGCGCCTCGCCGGCGGTCATCATGCGCATTTCAACCGACATTTACCGCCTCCGGAGTGAAGCCATAGGCCGGCCAGGGGCCGGTCAGGGTCAGATCCAGGCCGAGGGCGCGGGCGGTCTCGCGGTGGCGCGCGGTCAGATCGGGCAGGTCGGCGGCCTTGGGCCGGTCGATCAGCAGCGCGGCATCCAGCAGGCGGTCGGCGCGGGGCGCGGCGGCCTGGCTGGTCTGGCGCGCAAGCGGGGCGACCTCGGACAAAAGCTGGCGGGCCAGCGCCATGCGACGGTCCCCCAGGTCACGTCGCAGGTCCCGCGCGGCGCGCCCGCGGGCCAGAAAGGCCCTTCCACTGTCGGCGGGCTCTTCGGGCAAGACCGGATCGCCCGCGACCCGCAGGCGCAGCACATATTCTTGCGCATCGCCAAGCGCCCTCAGCGACTGCGAGAGCCGCTTACCCTCGGCCGAGAGATGGGTATGCAGAGACTCTGGACCGGAAAAAACCGTGCCAAACCGCAGCGGCAGAACCGGACCGATGCGGCACCAAGCGGCCAGTATGTCATTGTGACGCAAGGCGATTTCTGCCATGGCCTCGGGTGTGTCCGTGGTGTCGGGCGCGGGACTGGCCAGGGCCATGAAGCCGCCCATGGCAAAGATGTGATGGGCCGGCGCCTGTGGCGCTGGGCCCGGGGCTGCCACGCCATGCAGGAAAAGCGCCATCAGGCCACCTCGCGAACCAGGGGTGCCGCCAAAGCCTGCCCTTCGGACCTTGCGCGGCAGAGAGCGAAACCACGCTCCCCTTCCAACCGGGCGGCGGCCTCGATCACGCGGGCCTGGAAGTCGATTTCCTCTAGATCCGCGCCGCCCGAGGCGATGAGCAACCGGCGCCGGATCGCTGCGACCTCATGGGCCTGGTCCAGTGAGGCGAGGCCGAAGCGGTCCAGCGCCCAATCGATTTGCGGTGCCGTCACCTGTTCCAGGTCCAGAGTGCAAAAGGACATGACCGGCGCGGGGCCCGTCAGGCGCAGGGTCAGCCCCTCGGTCCAGATGGCGTCGATCCGTTGCAAGGCCTGCTCCAACTCGGCCTCGGCCGCGCGGGGAAGCAAAAGCGCGCCATTCCACAAAAGTCCGGGAGCCAGGGGCAAGGTCAGGATTTCAAGCGCTGGCGCAAGGTGATCGACGATGCGGGCGCCCAGGTTTTCGGCCAGGCGCGAGACGGCCAGCGTGATGTCCGCGGCCACCAGGGGGCGCGTGAAAAGCGGAGCGATTTCAGGGGCATCGCGAAAACGAGTGAGGACCTGATCTTCGGTCCAGGCGATCTGCAATTGGTATTGCACCAGCCCTGCAAAGCGCGCGATCTGGTCGAACAGGAAGGGCCGGTTGGCGTCCAGAAAGACCGCGGCGGTCTGGGGCGACAGATGGGCCAAGGGGCTTGCGGGCAGGAAAGCGCCCAGCGGCATACAGGCCTCTTGGGCGCGCAGACGCTCTGACAAGGCCAAAAGCTGCGCCTTTCGGCTTTGCGGCAGACGCATCAGCGGGCGCGGTTGTGCGCCAAGAACAGCGGTCAGCCCATCCTGGACGACCATGCGCAGTTGGGGCAGCGGCGGTTGCGGATGGGCGCCTTCCAGAATGCCGTAAAGGTCGTGTTCGGCCATGTCATACCCTTTCTAGGTGATCTTCCGCCAAAAGCGCGGCCCGGGCGTGAAAGGCGGCCAAGGCATCCTCGAAATCGGCGGGAAGGAGGATCGGCGCGGAATTTGTCGCCAAAGCGCGGCGCAGGGCCGCGCGGGCGGCGGCGGTTGCAAGGCTGGCCAGGGCCGCGCCCGAAGCCCCCTCGGCCGCGCGGGCGATGGCGGGGATGTCGACGTCCCGCAGCGGCAAGGCGCGGGTGTGAACGGCCAGAATCGCAGCGCGTGCTATGGCATCGGGGCAAGGAATTTCGATCACGATGTCAAAACGGCCGGGGCGGGTCAGGGCCGGATCAATGGCGCCGGGGCGGTTGGTCGCGGCAAGGACCGTCACGCCGGTATTGGCCGAAAGCCCGTCCATCTCGGTCAGAAGTTGGGCGACGATGCGATCCAAAGAGGCATCCTTGCCGGCACGTTTTGGCGCAAGAGTGTCGATTTCATCAAGAAAAACAAGGCAGGGCGCGGCGTGACGGGCCTTGGTAAAGACCTCTGCCACGGCACGCTCGGCCTCGCCCAGAAACTGACTAAGGATGCGGGCCGGGCGCAGCGGGATGAAGTTCATCCCGCTTTCATGGGCCAAAGCGCGGGCCAAAAGTGTCTTGCCAGAGCCCGGCGGGCCCGAAAGCAGGACCCCGGCGGCAGGGCGCAGGCGCAGGGTGGCAAAGGTCTCGCGATGGGTTTGCGGCCAGAGGATCGCTTCGGTCAGCGCGGCCTTGACGTCATCCAGCCCGCCGATATCGGCGAAAGTCACCGTCGGGCTTTCAACATGGGTGTCGCGCAGCGCGCTGGGGGCGGTTGCGCCCAGGCCTTGTCGCAAGTCGGCCTGGGTCACGAACAGGGCTTGGGCCGCCAAGTTTTGTTCCCCGCCGGCCTCGCGCGTTGCGCGGTTCAGGGCCGCCATCGAGGCCTCACGCGCCAGGGCAGCCAGATCGGCGCCGACATAGCCATGCGCCTCTTCGGCGATGGCGGAAAGATCGACATCGGAGGCCAGGGGGGACCTGGCCAGATGAACCGACAAAATCTCCTTGCGTTGCGACGGGTTAGGCGGAGAGAAGGTGATTTCGCGATCAAACCGACCGGGGCGCCGCAAGGCGGGGTCCAGGCCGTCGGGCAGGTTGGTCGCGGCCATGACGATGATCCGGCCCCGGTCCGAGAGCCCATCCATAAGGGTCAAAAGCTGCGCCACCAACCGGCGCTCGACCTGCTTTTCGCCCGAAAGCGTGTCCCGTCGCGGCGCAATTGCGTCGATTTCGTCAATGAAGACGATCGAGGGCGCCTCTTTTGCGGCAGCGGCAAAGATCGCCCGTAAGGCGGCTTCGCTTTCTCCATAGTGTTTCGAGACGACCTCTGGCCCACTGATCTGAAAGAACGCGGCCGAGGTCTTGGCCGCCACCGCCCGCGCCAGAAGCGTTTTGCCCGAACCCGGCGGACCGATGAACAAAAGCCCGCGCGGCGGGGCAATCCCGAGGCGTTCGAACAGGTCGGGCCGCAGAAGCGGCGTGGCGACAAGCTCGTGAACCCGGGCAATTTGCTCGCCCATGCCGCCGATCCCGTCATAAAGCGGCGCAGCCTGCGGTGGGGTCTGCCAGGACAGAGCGGTGGTTTCGGTGAAAAGCCCCGCCGAGGGATCAAGGGCGATGACCTCGGCGCCCTGAACATGATCGCCCAGGGTAAGGGGCTGATCATAAAGACTTTCGCGCAGGTCAGTGACCCTGTCGCAGCGCAAGAGGGCCGAGCGCAGGATGGGCAAGGCCGCAGGCTCCAAGTCGACCATGTCGCCCAACTCGGCTCCCAGATTGGTCAGCATATCTGCCGCAACTTCGACTGCGCCCAGGCCGCGCGGGGCAGGCAGGACCCGGGCATGGGTTGTGCGCGCTGCCGTCAGTGCTACGACATCGCCGGGCGAAAGACCCAAGCTCGCGAGGTGGTCCAGACCAAGGCGAACAATGCCACTTCGGACCGACCCTGATTTGGCTGCGGCGAGAGGCAGGCGGATCATCTTGCCTCCTTCAGGCGCATCAGGATCTCTTCCTCGGCGGCGTCGTATTCGTCATCGGTGATGCGGCCGGCGACGAGTTCAACTTCCAGCAATTTCAGACGCTTGCGCAGGGTGGATGGGTCGTTCAACTCTTGTTCGGCCGCCTCTGTCACCTTTTGTGTGACCCACATCGCCCCGTCGAAAGGCCCCTTGATCGGCAAAAGCAAAAGTTTCGATAAAAGGCCCATCAGGCGGCCTGCTCTTCGGATTCAAGCGCCAAGGAAAGGCGGACGAAATTATAGGGCGGCACCGGGCCCACGAGCGTGATCATCGGTTCGGCGCCAGGGGCAAAGGTCAGCGCGCGGGTCGCGACCTCGACCGCCTGCAGGAAACTGGCCTGATCGGCCTCTGGCAAAAGGACCTCGGCGCGCAGAACCTCGGTGTCCTCATCGGGGCGGCGCAGGACATGGCTGCGGATCAGCGGGAGAATCGCCTTGATCAGGGCGGCTTGGGCGTGACCGCGGCGGCGATCCAGGCGGTCGGCGAGTTTTCCGCCGAACTCGGCCATGGCGAAATGCGCCTCGCGCCCCATGCGCGACAAACGCTCTCTTTCGCGGGAAAGCTCGGTATCCTCCACCATCGTGGCGGCCAGCGCGGTGGCACGGTCAAAGCTGACGCGCAAACCCAGTTCCACGCAACCCGCGACACGGGCGAATTCCGAGGCGATGACCGGAGCCCGCGCCGTGATCAGGGGGCGCACCTCGTCAAGATCGCGGGCGATCAGGCCAAAGCGTGCAGGCAAGACAGTGCCAAAAGGCATCATCGCCTCTTGCACGCGGGTATGGATCAGCATCAGGCGCCGCCGCGGTTCGATCTCGGCCGAGGCATGGGCGGAATGCACAAGGCCCCATTCGCCGATCTGAGTGATTTCCAATTCGGATTCAAGGCCTTGCATGTCGTGCAACGCCAGTCGCAATCCAGCGATGTCGCCGTCAATCAAGCCGTAAAGATAGATCATGCCGCAGCTCCGCGCAGGGTCAGGATGCCGTTGACCAGGGTCAGGGAGATGGAATCGGCCGCGCAGGGGGCAGGAAGAGTGACCGTTCCGCGATAGAGCCTTGCGCCGGTGGTGGTGACGGTGAGGCTCCGCCCCTCGGTCGCAAGCACGACTTCTGAGGCCAGAACGCCCGGCATTTCAGCGGTCAGAAGCCAGCCCGCCCCGTCCTCGAACATCTCGAAGGTCAGGTCGCGGGCTTGCGGCGTGGTGGGTTTGGCGCGGTCAGGGTTGACCGGCTTGGGGCCAGCCTTGGTCGCCAGCCCGCCAACCCGGACGCGAACCCCGGTATGGGTGCGGATCGGCCCCGTTTGGCTTTGCGTTTCGTTCATCTTGTCAACCGCGGCCTCTCCGGCCTCGGTCAGGCGCTGCACCGCCTCGCCCAGAACCTCGCCCAGGTTGCCAAAGAGCACCCCAAGGTTCAGGTCGATCGCCTCGGTGGCCTTGCGGAACTTCTTTTTCGGATCGTCGCTCATCGCGTCCTCGGTTTCACGGGTTGGGGTTGGGCCGTGATCTGCCGCTCCAGCGCGGTGATGCGGGCCAAAAGCGCGTCGTTTTCCGCGCGCAGGCGGTCATGGTCGGCCGAAAGCCGCGGGTCGCTTTCCCACCAGTTGATCCCCATCTCCTTGGCCTTGTCGACCGTGGCGATCAGCAGGCGCAGACGAATGGTCAGCAGCTCGATGCCGACGAGAGAGATGGAAATATCCCCCGCGATCACGATGCCCTTGTCGAGAATCCGCTCAAGCACATCGGCCAACCCGTCCGAGCTGGCAGCACCTTGCAGCTGATAGCTCATGACTGGTCCCGGTCCTCGCGGCGATAGCGGCGGATGCGTTCGATGCGCAGGGGTTCGCCCTCGCCGTCCATTTCGATTTCGAACGTGGCCAGAAGGTCGTTGTCGCCCATCCGCGCCATGGATTCGATGACGTCGATCTTGACGGTCCAGCCGCCGTTGGCCTGCCTTTCGCAGCGGCCGATGGCATCGACCGCCAGGGTCGTCATCGTCCCCAGCGCGGCGCGGGCCTGAACGATGGCCTCGACCATGGTCATCCGGTGGCTTTCGACCGCCCTTGCGCTTTCCAGTTTCATGGCCTCACTCCTCGATCAATCGGGTCAGACGACCGCGTTTACCCTCGATCCGCTCCAGCTCTGCGCGGTAGGCGCGGAGCCGGTCTTCGGCCTGTTCGATGCCCAAACGCAGCCGTTCGGCATCGAATTCCAGCCGCACCAGGTCGATGGCGGCCTCTTTCGGCGTATGGGCCACCCGCGACGAGGTCAGCGGCGGACGGCGGAGCATCTGGGTCTTGGGCCGTTTCATCGCAGTCTCCTCAGGTCAGCTTGGTCAGCTGTTTGGCGATCTGCCCGGCCGTGAACTCCTGCCCGCGGCCATTCATCACATCGGCGGTGATCTGGGCCAAAAGCGCGTCCGACAAAGTGCCCGACCGCAGGCGCAGAGCAGCGACCCGGGCAATCAGGATGCCCGCACGCAGCGACGCATGGCCGGCCTTTTCGGTGTCGTGCAGCAGCGCCAGAAGACGAACGATGCGCTGGCTCATCTCGGCATCAAGTCCGGTGCGGGCAGCGATGATTCCAGCCCTTGTTTCAACGCCATAGCCATCCAGCGTGAAGGTCACCATCCGGTCCAACAGCGCATCCGGCGTGGCATTGACCCCGGAATAATCATGCGGATTCGATGTCAGGATGATGCGAAATTCGGGATGCGCATGAAGCGTCGTGCGTTGGTTGACCTGGTCGGTCGAGATCAGAACCCCTTCCTCCAGCACCGACAAAAGGATGCCATTGGCCTTGGCGCTGGAGCGGGTGAATTCGTCGTAAACCAAGGTGTGACCCTTCTCCATCGCCTCGGCGAGGATCGAATCTTCCCAGGCATAGCGCGTCTGCTGTTCAGAGCGGCGCACGCGGGAGATATAGCGGTCAACGACAGAGGAGGTGTTCTGGCCGACCTCTTTGCCGATCATGTCATCGACATCAAGCCAGTCATTGCCCACCATGACCGAGACCGGCCGGCCGAGTTTATGGGCGATGGCCAGGGCCAAAGAGGTCTTGCCCAGACCCGCAGGGCCCTGAAAATGAATGGGAACCCCGGCGCGGGCGTAAAACAGCCCCCGCTTGATCAGCCCGTCGATTTCCTCATTTTCGAAGAAATGTTCGCTGGGGCCAAGGCCGAGCCAGGGGTTGGGGGCCTCGACTTCCGTCAGCGGCGGTTTCGGCATCGCGTGTTTTGTCACTTCCTGATTCCATTCTGGCGCAGATCAGCCTTTAGGGAACACTCGGTGAACAAGGTTAAACCTTCGTTAGCCGGCGAGGGTTCCATCGTCTTTCCAGTCGGAAAGTTTTCCCATCGGATTGCGCGGCAGCCGGGGGCCGAACCGCAGCGCGGCCGGGCGGGCGGGCGCGGGCAGGCCAAGGCAAAGCGCCGCGATCCCGGCGGTCAGGTCGGCCTCGGTGGCGTCCGGGGCGGGCACGACAAAGGCCTTCAGCCGGTCCTGACCCAGCCGCACGGCCACTTCGGCCACGCCCGGCAAGGCGGCCAGCAGGCTTTGGACATGGGCGGGCGATACATTGACCCCGCCGATCTGGACCACATCGTCCTTGCGGCCCAAAAGGTGAAACTGGCGGTCAGACAGCCAATCCAACCGGTCCTGCAGCGGCAAGATGTCGCGGTGCCGAACCTCTTCACCCTCCCGGGTCAGATGCGGCAAAAGGGTGAAGGGCGCGCCGAACCCTGCGCGCGTGGCGATGCCACCGGTCTCGGTTGCGCCAAAGATTTCCGTCAGTTGTGCCAAGCCGCAGGTGGCCGCGCCGGTGAATGTCTCGGCCGTGGCGGGGGCGGCAGAGGTCAGGCCCCGCACGCCTTCGGGCAGGCGCAACCCGCTTTGCGCCACAAGGCCCCAGGTGAAGGGGGTGCCGACCACCAGATCCCCCGCGCGGGCCTGTCGGAACAGGGCGGTGGGCGGCAAAAGGTGCAGATCGACCACCGCGCGCCCGATCATCTCGGGCAGAAGAACGCTGAAAAGGCAGCCATAGATATGATGCGGCGGCACCATCGTCAGCACGCGGCCCGGCGGCAGATCCGACAGGGGCCCGTGCAGATGACCACGGATCTCTGCCACCAGGTCATTGATCGCATGGGGAATATGTTTGACTGGCCCCGAACTGCCGGAGGTGTCGAAGGTCAGCACCAGACTGTCCGACATCAGCCGGACATGTTCTGCGATCAGACCCACCCAGTCGCCAAAGCGCCGCTGGACCAGAAGATAATCCTCGACCCCGGTTGTCGACAGGCCGAAAAAGCGGTTCAGCCGCAAAACCAGGCTCAGCCGCGACAGGCTGTCAAAGCCCAGCCCCTCTTCGTCGATGGTCAGGTCGGCCAAGGCGGCGTCGGTCAGGCGCGGATCGGACAGGATCAACCCGGCCGCACGGGGCATCTGGCCCTTGGCAATCAGGTCGGATTGTTCGGCCCGGATCAGGCTGGCCAACAGGCGGCCAAGACTGGGAAGGGTCAGGAGGCCAGGGCTGGCCTCCTGAAGGCATGTGGCGGCCGTCATGGCCTGACCCTCAACGCTTTTCCAGGTCGTAGAAGAACTCGCCGATCAGCGTCTCATAATGTCGGCGGGCGGCCATGACGCGGGCGCGCAGCTCCATCGCGCAGGCGGCCAGTTCGGCGGCGCCCATGCTGGTGTCCGACGGGTCCAGGGTCAGTTTGACATCCTGCCCCGCATCGTAATGCGCCAACTTCTCCAGCGCCTGATCCAACGCATCAAATTCCCAGGCTTTGGCGTGGTCGTTCTCGTCCTTGGAGGCGAAGAACTGTTTGACCGCGGCGACAAAGCGCCCATCCGTCGTGCGGTAGAGGTTGATCTCATACCAATAGGGCACGCCGGGGGTAAAGCTCATCGCCATGGCCAGTTCGCTGCCCTCGAACGAGAGCGGACGGGCGCCGGGACGTTTGATGCGGAAGCTCGGCGCAGAGGCGGGGGCCGCCGCGTAATGCGGCCCCCCGGCCATCGCCGATGGATCCTGATGCAGGCTTTCCATCATATAGGACATCATGTCTTTCCTTATGCAGGCAGAATCGCCTTGTTCAGGCATCCTGCGGCCATGGAGGTGAAAGCAGCGCGCAAAGCGCTGCGTGCAGAGGCGTGGACAGCGCGGGTTTCGGCATCAGGGACAAGCGCCGTTTCAAGGCAGCTTTCTGGCGCAAAGTCGCGCAGCAGGCGGGCGAAGGCGTCGGGGTCCGTCAGGGTGGCCGCACGGTGGATCGGCCTTGCGGCAAACCCCTCGGGCGGATGAACCGACAGGCCGATATGGACAACCTCGCCTTCCGACAGGAACAAGGACAGGTTCAGTTCGGCCGTGCCGGGCAGGTCTGCGACCCGGGCATGGCTTTCGAAGAGTTTCAGGCCAAGGAACTTCAGAGGGCGCGCGCCATCCTGGCGCAAGACATGGGGTTGCCATTCAGGCAAGGGCAGGGGCGGTTCCATCGAGGCCTGCCCAGGCAGACCACGCCCATCCTTCCCATGGATCAAAGAAATGTGCGGCGCCGGATCGGGAGCTTCGACCGGCTGCAACCCGGAGCGGCGCTGCCGCATCAGGTCCCGCAATTCTTCCGAGATCGTCACGTCGACGTCGATGGCAAGCTCTGCGCCCATCTTCGGTCACCTTGTTGAGACTCAGACCCGCTTCACGAACATCCAGCAGTTCTGGCCGTCGGGTTGCGCCTTCAGGTGGATCTTCACACCGACATCCGCGCCCTTGTAGGCAAAGGTATAGTCGAACATCGTGTTGATCTGTCCGGTGCGGTGGAACTTCAGGAATTCACCGTGAAAGCGCTTGCCCTTGGCACAGGGGGCGACATCGTTGAAGAAGTCCTTGCCGATCACGTCCTCGGGGGCGCGGCTGGCGATCAGGCCTTCCGCCTTGTTGTATTTCACGATCTTGCCCGAACGATCGAGCATGACGGCGCCGAAGGGAAGGTATTCAGCGCGCTGCGGTTCACGGGCGAGGATATTGTCCAGATCCTGGCTGCCGAAGGGAATGATTTCCATCTTGATATCCTTGAAGCTTGCTGAGGTTTCAGTCGTTCATCTCGACGCCGGGCTCGTTCTTCAGGAACGAATCCGACCGCGTCATCGACATGTCGTGAACGCGCTTGATCGGCTGCTTGCCGAACTCTTCGGGCTTTTGCGCCCGACCCTCAGCGGCGGCCCATTTGTAATCCATCGTCCCCAGGGACACGATGCATTGCGGGATCAACTCGAACCGTTCCTTCAGGGCGAATTTCGCCGAATCGACGTCGATCTGCTCGGCAGCTTCGAATTCGAGAAGGGCGGAAAGCTCTTCGACCTGGCTTTCGGCTTCGAGTTTGGCGGTGTTGCTGATGACCTCCGCGGCGGCCTGAAGGACCCATTCGGGATGGCCTCCCCGGACAATCAGGTTCCGACTTGGATCGCGGAACTCATACTGCCCATCAGCTTGGATGAGACGTCCAATTTCGCTCATTAGAGTGTTGCTCCTTCCGTCGCGGCGGTGACTGGACCACCGATGTTTGCGGATGGCTTTATGTGGACGCCAAGCGGTAAAGAAAGGCTCAAGAGGCCCACTGTTCCACCCGATTTACTTTGATAAAATTGAAATCAAAGCCTTGATCCGGTAAGGTGTTGAATTTTTGCATGAATATTTTCGAACGGGTTCTGGCTTTGGTTTCCGCCATCGAACATGTCCGGCAAAGCTTTGGCATTAACCGATAAGTTACGCGTTTCTGGCATTCCCCGTCAGCGTGGATCAGGAGATTGCCGGATGCCCAGAATGAGTCTGCGCCAGGATCAGGTGGCGCCCGATGGGGCGGACATGACATGTGGCCCTTTGGAACAGGTGGCGTTGGACCGTTTGTCCGGTGCGAAACTGACCTTCACCGGGCGACGCATCGCCCTGCACCATCTGACCCTGCCCTGGGGGGCGGCCGCGTCAATCGCGCTCTGGGCGAAGCAGAAATCCGGTTTCGTCATTGCGTTTCAAGTGTTTGGCGATGAAGGGTTGCGCCCTCATGCCGCTGGCGTCGAAACCTTGGATGACGCGATCTGCTTCCTTGAGGATTTCTGCACCCGACTGCCTGACCCGGTTCTTCAGGGCGCCTCCTATGAAGAGACGCTCTTGACCCTTCAACGCACGATCACCTTTCGCACGACATTCCTGACCCTGGTGGGCGAGGCGCTCGCCGATTGGATCGACCTGCCCCAGAAGACGGGCCGGAAAACTCAGCAGAAGGCCACAGCATGATGCAGCCCACCGATTTTCGCAGCAGGGCCCGCACGGTGCGCGACGCCGCCCGCAAACAGCTTTTGAAGCTCCGGGAAGAGCGGTTGAACCACAAGAGCATCCGCCTTGCCTCGGCAGGACAGGGCAGCGCGCCGCCGCCTGTTGCCGTTGATGAGGTCGAAGAACTGGTCCCGGAAGGTTTGGCGCCTGAAAACTTGGTCGCAGAGGGTTTTGCCTCGGAAGTGCTGGCGCCAGAGGGTGTGGTGCCAGAGGTTGAGGTTCCCGAAGTGACGCTTCCCGTGACCGTCGCGCCCGACCCGGAGGAGGCCTTGGCGCCGCCGCCAGAGGTCAAGCCCAAGGCGGCCAAGCGCAAGGCTCCGGCCAAGCCTGCCCGCAAACCCCAGCGTGCCACCTTGCCCGAGGCGCCAGAGGATCACTCGATCCGCCGTGCCGCCCTGGCCGAGATGTTCGACGAGGCGCCACCTGCCGTCCCGGCAGAGTCCGTGCATGCCTCAGATCCAGCAGAGGAATTCCCCCTGGATGACATCCTTGCGGCCGGCCCGCCGGCCCCTGCCGCCGACCTGGTCGAGGCCGAAGCCGCGGTTGAACCCGTCGCGTCCGAGGCGTCAATCCCACCCAGCCCCGCAAAATCGGTGGATGACCTGCATCTTTTGCCCGGCGCTGGCCCGGGTCTGATCTGGATGTTGCGGCAATGTGGCATCACCTGCCTGGCCGACCTCGCCACTTGCGATGGCAACGACCTCAGCCGGAAGCTCGGTCTCGTGGGACAGATTCTGGACGTTTCGGTCTGGCGCAGCTTTGCCATGGGCCAAGTCGCCCCGATGTCGCAGGCCTCCTAGCGGGGCAGAGCCACATCGGTCAAATGGGCCTCTTTCAGGAAATCGACGAATCCGTCCCGGAATTGGCGCGTATGGGCGTGGGCAAGCCGATCGGCTCGATCCATGTCGCGGTCGCGGATCGCCTCCAGCATCTCTTGGTGTTCGTCGGTCAATAGGACCCCGTCGCCGCGCTCCAGGAAGTCGAAATGCAGATGCAGCATGCGGCGGCCCTGATCCAAGAGCCGCTGGTAAAATGCTGATAAATATGGGTTTCTCCCGGCCTTTGCGATGGCCATGTGAAAGAGCTTGTTGGCCTCCGACATGGCCAGATGGTCGCCGCCGCGCACCGCGGCCTCGAACTCCGATTGCCGGGCCGCGATGGCGGTCAGGTCCGCGTCCGACCGCAACCCCGCCGCAAGCCGCGTGTTCATCCGCTGGGCAATGTCCAGCGCCTCGACATATTTCGGAAAGCTCTGAATATCGATGGGCGCCACGATGGTCGAGCGATTGGCCAGCGTCACCACCAGCTCATCCCCCGCCAGCCGGATCAAGGCCTCGCGCACCGGAGAGCGCGACATGGCAAAGCGCTCTGCCAGCGTGGTTTCGTCCAACAGCGCGCCGGGTTCCAGGCGCAAGGACAAGATTTCGTCGCGCAAAGTGTCGTAGGCATATCGGACGCCCGTCCCCTTGGCCCGCTTTGGTTCGCTCTCCATCGGCCCTCCCTTGTCGACACGTTGTTTTTCATTTGACGCGCCGTGACGCAAGCGCCATTCTTGTCGACATCATGACGACAAAGGAAATGACGATGAAGCTGCAAGGCGTCCTGCCGGCCCTGGTCACCCCATTCGATGCAAAAGGTTCCATCGACTTCGCGGCATTCGGCCGCCATTTGACCGCCCTGCGCGCGGCCGGCGTTGCGGGCTGGGTGCCCTGCGGTTCGTCGGGCGAATACAATTTCCTGACCGATGCCGAGCGGGATCAGGTCTTGCGCTTCGTCCAGGATTTCGCCCGTCCAGGCGAGGTTCTGATCGCTGGCACCAATGCGCCCTCGACGGCGGGGGTGATCGAAAATACCTTGAAAGCCAAGGCCTTGGGCTATGATGCCGTCCTTCTGGCCGTGCCATTTTACACCAAACCCACCCAGGCCGAGATCGTCCGCCACTTCCAGGCCGTGATCCAGGCCACCGACATGAACATCGTGCTCTACTCCTATCCCGGCAAGGATGGCGTCGAGATCGGCTATGAGGCGCTGGACGCGCTTGCCGACGAACCGCGGATCATCGGGATCAAGGAAAGCTCGGGCGTTTTGCAGCGCGCCATCGGGATCGCGACGCGCTACGCGGGGCGCATCCAGCTGGTCTCGGGCTCGGACGACATCGCCTGGGATTTCATGCATTGGGGCGCCGACAGCTGGATTTGCGGTCCGGCCAATTGCATGGCCAAGCCGGTCTGCGAGATGGATGCCGCCTTCCGCCAAGGCGACCATGCCCGCGCAAAACAGATCATGACCGCGATCTGGCCCGCCATGAACGTGTTGGAATCGGGGAAATTCGTGCAAAAACTGAAGTTTGGCTGTGAGCTGCAGGGCAATCCCGTGGGTGAATGTCGGATGCCGCTGGGGCCGCTGACCGCGGAGGAAAAGGCGGAATTCGCCCAGGCCATGCAGGTCGTGGTGGACTGGAAATGACCACTTTGGTGATCGGCGCGGGCATCATCGGCACCGCGCTGGCGCATGAGCTGCAAAAGCGCGGGCGCCAGGTCACGCTGATTGACCGCGCCGGGCCGGGGCAGGGGGCCTCTTTCGGCAATATGGCCTCGATTGCCGTGACAGAGTTCATGCCGGCCTCGCGCCCGTCGGTTTGGCGGCAGATCCCGGGCTGGATGCTGGACCCGGAGGGGCCGATTCGGGTCCGTCCCGGCCATATGCCGCGGCTTGTGCCGTGGTTCTTGCGGTTTATCGCGGCTTCGCGCCCCTCTCGGCTGCGCGCGCTGGAGGCGCAGGGGGCGGCTCTGTGTGCCCGTTCGCTGGAGGATACCGAGGCGCTTTTGGCCGCCACGGGCCTGTCGGACCAGATCACCGCCGAGGGCTGTTTGTCGCTTTATGCCGACCAGGCCGAATTCAAGGCTGACCGTGAGCATATTGAAATCCTTGAACGTTTTGGCATCCCCCATCATGTTCTGGACGGGGCCGCCCTGCGCGCGCTAGAGCCGGAAGTGTCCGATCACATCGGCATGGCGGTGCTTTTCCCGAAAAATCGCTCGATCAAGGACCCTTACAGGCTGGTTCTGGCGCTGGCCGCGCGCTTTCAAGCCTTGGGCGGGCAGGTTCTGCAGGGCGAGGTTGCGGGCTTTGTCCGCGCGGATCGGATCACGGGCGTGACGCTGAAAGACGGTCGCACCTTGCCCGCCGACGAGGTCGTCATCGCGGCCGGCGCCCATTCCGCGGCGTTGGCGCGTGCCTTGGGCGAGCCGATCCCGCTGGAGACCGAGCGCGGCTATCACACGCAGATCATGGCGCCCGGGATTTCGCTGCGCCATTCGATCATCTGGCCGGCCCGCGCTTTCATGGTGACGCCGACGGCGGGGGGCATCCGAGTTGGCGGCACGGTCGAGATGGCGGGGCTGACGGCGCCGCCCGACTATCGCCGGGCCAAGGTCACGGTGCGGCGCGCGCTGACCGCCTTGCCGCGCTTGCAGGTTCGCCAAACCTCGGAATGGATGGGCCATCGGCCGGCGCTTCCCGATACGGTGCCGATTCTATCGGCCTCGGCCCGGACGCGGGGGCTGTTTTACGCCACCGGCCACGGCCATCTGGGTCTGACCCAGGCCGCCACGACCGCCCTTTTGATGGGCGACCTGATCACCGGGGTCCGGCCCGCGCTGGACCTTACCCCCTATCGCATCGACCGGTTTTGACCCATGCGTGACCTGGAACTTCTGCTTGTCCATGCCCAGGGCGAGATCGGCCATGTGATCACCGGCGGCGCGCCCGATATTCCGGGTGCGACCGTGCTGGAAAAGATGAACCATATCAATCAGGTGGACGACAGCCTGCGCCGCTTTGTCTGTTTCGAGCCCCGCGCCCATGTGGCGATGACGGTCAACCTTTTGTTGGCGCCAACGCGGCCCGATGCCGATGCGGGCTTTATCGTGCTGCAGGCCGACCGCGCCCATCCGATGAGCGGGTCGAACGCGATTTGCGTCGTGACCGCCCTGATCGAAACGGGGCGCGTGGCGATCACGGGGCCAGAGACCCTCGTGCGGCTGGATACGGCGGCGGGGCTGATTCTGGCCCGGGCGCGCTGCGAAAATGGCCGCTGCCTTTCGGTTAGCCTGGACAATGTGCCGGCCTTTGTGGTGGCTTTGGACCACCAGGTTGACACGCCCTTTGGCGCTTTGAGCGTCGATATCGCCTTTGGTGGGGTGTTTTACGCGCAAATCGACGTGGCGCAGACCGGTTTGGCGATCACGCCCGACCATGCCCGCCAGCTGGCCGAGGCCGGTATCGCCATCAAGGCGGCGCTGTCGGGCCTGCGGGTCCAGCATCCGACGATCCCCAGCCTGACCGAAATCGCCTATGTCATGTTCCGCGACTATCAGGCGGATGGGTCCGTCGTGACCTGCACGACGCTGCGGCCGGGGCGGGTTGACCGCTCGCCCTGCGGGACGGGGTCGTCGGCCAACCTTGCGGTTTTGCAGGCGCGGGGGCGGCTGACGCTGCATCGGCCGATGATCTCGCGTTCGATCATCGGTGGGGTCTTCACCGCCGAGGCGATTGGCGAGACGACGGTTGGCCCCTATCGCGCCGTTTTGCCCCGCATCACCGGCGCCGCGCGGGTTTATGGTCGGCAATACCTGACCCGGACCGAGGATGACCCTTTTGCGGCGGGTTTTGCCCTGTCCGACACCTGGGGCCCAGAGGTCGGCGACCTGTAACCGCTTGAAATGACAAAGGGCCTGCATCTTTGGATGCGGGCCCTTTTGTCATGCAAGGA
Source organism: Stagnihabitans lacustris (assembly GCF_025950525.1). Taxonomy (GTDB): domain Bacteria; phylum Pseudomonadota; class Alphaproteobacteria; order Rhodobacterales; family Rhodobacteraceae; genus Stagnihabitans. Next base: position 297,556 of record NZ_JAPDGS010000001.1, read on the forward strand.
AGGGAGGCGGCGCGCTCGAGGGAGGAGGAAGAGCGCGCCGCAGGTCAGAAGGCCCAAGGGAGGAGGAGAGGGCCATCGACATCGGTGGGGCATTTGCCCCGAAAAGGTGCGACGGAACCCGAGGGAGGAGGAAGGGTCCCGTCGCTTTTTGCGGCGCGCCTCGGGAGGAGGTGAGGCGGCTGCGGTTCCCGGCCCGAGGGAGGAGGAGTGGGCCGGTAGAGGGTGGGCGGCGCCCCCGGGAGGAGGATGGGCGCGCCGCCGATCCGATGGCCCGAGGGAGGAGGAGGGGCCAACGAAATCAAATCTGTGGGCGGCGCGCCCGGGAGGAGGATAGGCACGCCGCCAGATCGAAGGCCCGAGGGAGGAGGATTGGGCCGTCGAAGTCTGGACCCGAGGGTCCGTAGTGCTGCTGCGACATCAGGGAGGAGGAGGATGCCGCAGTTTTCAGTCTGGATTGGGAGGAGGATAATCCCGACTGGTTAAAATTTCGTTCCCGCCTTAGGCGGCGTAGGCGGCCTCACGGGCCACGGCGCCGATGTTCGACCGCGACAGGCCCAGGTCGGCCAGATCCCGATCCGACAGCGAGTTCAGTTCGAACACGGTCTGATTATAGACCTTGCGGCGTTCGATCAGGTCCATCGCCACTTTCACCAGGGCGTTGAAGCGATCAGAAAAGCTCACAGACACGGAGCGGGAAGAGTTCACATAAGCCATGGTCAGCCTCACATTCATTTCTTTGGCGGCGAACCCTTCCGATCTCGTTTCGGCTTGTCCGTCGCTGTTAGGGCAAACATGGGGCATTTGCTGCGGCTGCACAATCCGCCCCCTCTTCAATGCCGCCATGCAGCATACGCATGGCTAGGCTTAACAAAAAGTTCATATTAATCATGTTGATCGCTGAATTTTTTAGCATTTGGTCAAGCGGCGCTTGCCCTTTGCCTGCAAAGGTCCCACCCTGCCGCGATACTGTGCAGCGGAGAAAGAAATGACCCTCTCACGCGAAGATGTGATGACGGTGCTGGCGGCGGTCAAGACCCCTTCGGGCGGCTCGCTTGTGAGCGATGACGTGATTCGGGCCCTGGTGGTCGAGAGCGGAAATGTCCGCTTCGTGATCGAGGCGGCCAACCCCGATCAGGCGCGCGGCCTTGCCCCCGCCCAGGCGGCGGCCGAATCTGCCCTGCGCGCGGCGGGGGCGATCAGCGTTTCGGTCGTGATGACGGCCCATGAGGCGAAAGCCCCGCCCAAGCTGACCATCGGCGGCCATCCGGCGCCGCACCAGGGCGGGCCGCAAAAGGTGTCGGGCATCGACCGGATCATCGCGGTGGGCTCGGGCAAGGGGGGCGTGGGCAAGTCCACCGTCGCCTCGAACCTTGCCGTTGCCCTTGCGCGCGAGGGGCGGCGGGTCGGGCTGCTGGATGCCGATATATACGGTCCCTCCCAGCCGCGGATGATGGGCGTGTCCAAACGCCCCGCCTCGCCCGATGGCAAGCTGATCGAGCCGCTGCACGCCCATGGCGTCACGGTCATGTCGATCGGCCTGATGCTGAAAGAGGACGAGGCGGTGATCTGGCGCGGGCCCATGCTGATGGGGGCGCTGCAACAGCTGTTGACCCAGGTGCTGTGGGGCAAGCTGGATGTGCTGGTCATCGACCTGCCGCCGGGGACGGGGGATGTGCAGCTGTCTTTGGCGCAGCGCACCCAACTGACCGGCGCCATCGTGGTGTCGACCCCGCAGGATGTGGCGCTTTTGGATGCGAAAAAGGCGCTGGATATGTTCCAGAAGCTCAAGGTTCCGGTCCTGGGCCTGATCGAGAACATGTCCACCTATATCTGTCCGAACTGCGGCCATGAGGCGCATATCTTCGGTCATGGCGGCGTCGCGGTCGAGGCCGCGCGGCTGAACCTGCCCTATCTGGGCGAACTGCCCCTGAACCTGGATGTCCGTTTGGCCGGCGATGCAGGAGAGCCCATCGCCGCGACCGACAGCCCCTTGGCCGAACCTTATCGCCGCCTGGCCCGCCGCCTGATCGACGGCGGCATGGGCTGACCTGTCCCCAAGTGGAACGCGGGGGCGTGAGCCTCCCGCGTTCTCCCGGCGGGCGTCGGCCACCCGCTTTATCCAGTCGGACCGCGCCGGGAAATCGCCCCCCGCCCGGGAAATCCCGCTGCGACCCGGGACACGCTGGGTGATTCGCGCCCGCTTTCCGGGAAACCGCCCCCCCAATCCGCTCTCATGCCCGAAAAACCGCCTCCCTCCCCGGATCGTGGGAAATCGCGGGCTAACCATATTTAGGCGCGCCATGGGTTTGACCTACCACCTGTGCCATTCCTCGCCCCAGGCGCCCCCAAGCTTCCCCATCTCTCCCGGCTGGTGGGGTGATTTCCCGAAAAAATGCTTGAAGTGGGGCGCGATCCCGGCAATAAAGATCACACAGACCGAGCAGCACTGAAGCGGATTTCAAATCCGACGATAATAAGAACCCGAGGCAGGTTTCATCAGGCTCCCGGTCTACGACGACAACGAAGAACAAAATCGAATCCGGCGCGTGGCGCGAGCAGACATCACCCCCAAGATGGCGCTCCGCAGCTGGACGCCCAGCGATGGGACAGCGGCGGATCGAGCAGAGGCAGCAGCTCGGTCCGCCTTTTTATTTTCCGGCCCCATTTGGGTCAAAACAGGGAGGCTTGCCTCACGTGGCAGGCGAAACGTTCAGGGGCGAACACTACCTGAAGGTAGATGCCAAGGGCCGCACCATGCTGCCCTCGCCCTTTCGCGCCGTCTTCCAGTCCCAGGACAAGCCAACCCCCGCCCCGGAAAAATCCGCCACCCCGGAAAAACCCGCCGACGGCTACAAGATGCTGATCGTCTATGGCGGGTCGAACCGGCATTACGTCGAGGCCTTTACCCAGGCCGGCGCCGCCGAACTGGACCGCCGCTTTGACCAATTGCCCTATGGGTCAGAGGAGGCCGATCTTTTCTCGGCCATCTATCACGAACAATCCGTCACCGTGGACACCGACAAGGACGGCCGCTTTTCGCCGCCCGCCCAAGTGCGCGAAAAGCTTGGATTTTCCGGCGAGACCGAACTTTGTTTCGTCGGCGCCCGCGACACGATCCGCATCTGGCGCGCCGACACCTACCGCGAGATCCGCAAGGTCCAGATCGCGGCGATGGAGGCGAAACTTCTGGGCGAGGGCTCTGCGGCCGCCGACCCCCGTTCGCTTTTGAAAAATACCGTGTAAAGGAGCGCGATGGAACGCTCCCCCCACATCCCCGTCCTGCTTCGTCCGATCCTGACCCATTGCGCCCCGATCAGCGGCCTTTGGGTCGATGGCACTTTTGGGGCGGGGGGCTATGCGCGCGGCCTGCTTGATGCGGGCGCCCGCGTCATCGGCATCGACCGTGACCCCTTGGCGCATCAGATGGCCGAACCCTGGGCCAAAGACTACCCCGGCCTGCGGCTGGCCCTTGGCACCTTCTCGGACCTGGACGACATCGCAGGCGAAAAGGTCGATGGCGTAGTTTTGGACCTTGGCGTGTCCTCCATGCAGATCGACCAGGCCGAGCGCGGCTTTTCCTTTCAAAAGGACGGCCCCTTGGACATGCGGATGAGCCAGGACGGCCCCTCTGCCGCCGATCTGGTCAACGAGGCCTCCGAGGATCACATCGCCGACATCCTGTTTCATTTCGGTGAGGAACGCGCCGCCCGCCGCATGGCCCGCGCCATCGTCGAGACCCGCGCCAAGCAGCCCTTCACCACGACCCTGCAGCTGGCCGAGGTTATCGCCCGTTGCCTGCCGCGCCCCAAGCCCGGTCAAAGCCACCCCGCGACCCGCGCCTTTCAAGGCCTGCGCATCGCGGTCAATGCGGAATTCGACCAACTGGCCGAGGGTCTTGCCGCGGCCGAACGTGCGTTGAAACCCGGCGGGCTTCTGGCCGTCGTGACCTTTCACAGCCTGGAAGACCGCGTCGTCAAACGCTTTTTCCAACAGGCCTCGGGTGCGGAGGGCAATGCCAACCGTTACGCCCCCATGACCATCCAAACCGTGCCGCGCTTTACCTTGGTCAGCAAAAAGGCCATCGAGGCCGACGCCGAGGAACTGGCGCAGAACCCCCGCGCGCGCTCTGCCCGTCTGCGCATCGCGCGCCGCACCGAGGCGCCCGCCAAGGCCCCCCAGGCCGCAGATATCGACCTGCCCCAGACGCCCGAGAAATCCCACCGCAAGAAGTCCCGGTAACATGCGCCCGCTGTTGTATATCCTTCCGTTTTTCGCCGTCATGGGCCTGGCCTTCTGGGCCTACCACGAGAATTACGCGACCCAGGGCCAGCTGAAGGATATGGCGCGGCTGCAAAACGAAATCGGCCGGTTGCGCGACGAAATCGCCATGCAAAAGGCGGAATGGGCCTATCTGAACCGTCCCGCCCGCCTGCGCGACCTTGCGGCCATCAACTTTGACCGCCTGGGCCTGATGCCCATCGAGCCCGCGCAACTGGGCTTGGCCACGCAGGTCGCCATGCCCCCCGCGGGCCCTTTGGTCGTCACCGGCACCACGCTTCCCTTGTCCTCTGATCCTGACGCCGAACAGATCCCATGATCCGCACCCCGCTTCGCCCGCTTGCCCGCATCCTGGACGCCCGCGCCAAGGGCCAGAACCCCGACACGATCGAGCGCGAGAACATCGCCGCCCGCCACGAAGAGATGAAGGACCGCGCCCGCACCCAGGCCGAGCGCCGCTTGCGCGTGCTGGCCCTGTCGTTCTTTGTGCTGTTTTCGGTCATCGGCCTGCGCATGGGGACCCTGGCCGCGACCGAGCCTTCGGAACTGCGCTCCGCCTCTTCGGGGGCCGAAATCACCGCGCAGCGCGCCGATATCCTGGACCGCAACGGTCGGATACTGGCCACCAACATGATGACCCATTCGCTGTATGTGCAGACCGCCGACCTTGTGGACCCGGCGCGCACGGCCACCGAATTGGGCAAGATCTTCCCCGAACTGGACGCCGAGGCGCTGTTGCGCCGGTTCACCGATGGGCGCAGCTTTCTTTGGGTGCGCAAGGTCCTGTCGCCCGAACAGATGCAAAAGGTCCATGAGATCGGCGATCCGGGCCTGTATTTCGGCCCGCGCGAGATGCGGCTTTACCCCAATGGCACCCTGGCCGCGCATATCCTTGGCGGCAGTGCCTTCGGCAACGAGGGCGTGGACAGCGCCGAGGTCATCGGCACCGCGGGCATCGAAAAGGCCATGGACACCCGCCTGCGCGATCCGGCCCAGTCGAACACGCCGCTGAAGCTGTCGATCGACCTGACGCTTCAGGCCAATGTCGAAGAGGTCCTGTCCACGGGCATGAAGACCCTGAACGCCAAGGGCGCCGCCGCCATCCTGATGGATGTGAAAACCGGCGAGGTTCTGGCCATGGCCTCCTTGCCCGATTTTGACCCCAATGACCGCCCCGCGCCCGCCCTGACCGGCGATCCCTCGGACAGCCCGCTGTTCAACCGCTCGGTGCAGGGGGTCTATGAACTGGGGTCGACCTTCAAGGTCTTTGCCGTGGCACAGGCCATGGACCTTGGCCTGATCAATGCCGACACGCCCATCGACACGAAACAGCCCTTTGTCTACGACGGCTTTCGGATCAACGAATTCGACAACCACAATTACGGCGCGACCCTGCCGACCTGGGAGGTCATTGCGGTGTCGTCCAACATCGGGTCCGCCCATATCGGCCTGATGATTGGCGGCGAGCGTCAGCAGGCCTTCTTGCGCACCCTTGGCCTTTTGGACGCGCCCATGGTCGAACTGGCCGAGGCCCCCAGCGCCCGCGCCCTTGTGCCCAAGAACTGGTCGGGCATCGTCACCGTGACCGCCTCTTATGGCCACGGGATTTCGACCTCGCTGATGAACCTGGCGGCGGCCTATGCGACCATTGGCAATGGCGGGCTGAAGGTGACGCCGACGCTGATCCATGACCCGGCCCACAAGGCGGGCGCGCGGGTGATCTCGGAAGCCACCGCCTTGTCCGTGGTGCAGATGATGCGCCGTGTGGTGACGGATGGCACGGCGACATTCGCCGATGTGCCGGGCTACGGCGTGGCGGGCAAGACCGGCACCGCCGAAAAGCCCAAGCGCAACGGCAAGGGCTATGACAGCGACAAGGTCATCAACACCTTTGCCTCGGTCTTTCCGGCCAATGATCCGAAATATGTGCTGGTCGTGACGCTGGATGAACCGGTCGAGACGGCAGGGTCAAAGCCCCGCCGCACCGCCGGTTACACCGCCGTCCCCGTCGCCGGCGAGATCATCCGCCGCATCGCGCCGCTGGTGGGCTTGCGTCCGGATGGCGAAAGCCCCATGGCCTCACTTGTTGCCTACAAGGACCCTCTGGCTCAAGAATGATACCCGAACCGCGCCTTCTTTCTTCGCTTGGCCTCTCCACAAGGGGGGGTCCACGTCTTTTGAAAACCGATCCTGTCATCACCGGGATCACCGCTGACAGCCGGGCCGTGCGCCCCGGGTTCCTGTTCGCAGCCCTGGCGGGCGTCACCGCCCATGGCGCAAGCTATGCCGGGGCCGCGCTGGAGCGGGGGGCAGTGGCCGTGCTGACCGATGCGGCGGGCGCCCTGCTGGCCCCCGATGCGCCGCTGGTGTTAGCCCAGGAACCGCGTGAGGCGCTGGCCCGGGCGGCGGCGCTGTTTTACGGCGCCCAACCCGCCACGATGGTCGCCGTCACCGGCACCAACGGCAAGACCTCGACCGCGACCTTTTGCCGGCAAATCTGGAACCTTCTGGGCCATGAGGCGATCAACATCGGCACCACCGGGGTCGAAGGCTCCTGGTCGGCGCGGTCGTCCCACACCACGCCCGATCCTGTGACGCTGCATGCCATGCTGGCCGAGGCGGCTGCGGCGGGTGTGACCCATGCGGCGATGGAGGCCTCTTCGCATGGCCTTGACCAGCGGCGGCTGGACGGCGTGCGGCTGAAGGCCGGGGGCTGGACCAACTTCACGCAAGACCACCTGGATTATCACAAGACGTTTGAGGCCTATTTTGCGGCCAAGGCGGGGCTGTTCACCCGCGTTCTGCCGCCCGAGGCCGTGGCGGTGATCAACCTTGCTGACCCGGCGCTGGCGGGGTTCGACCCTCCGCAAACCCGGCTGACCGTGGGCAAGGGCGCGGCCGACCTGTGCATCCTGGGCCAGCGCTATGACGCCACGGGGCAGGATCTGCGGGTGTCGTGTCAGGGCGTGATCCATCAGGTTCGCCTGAACCTGATCGGCGGGTTCCAGGCCGAAAATGTGCTGATGGCGGCGGGTCTGGTCATTGCCGCCGGTGAAAAGCCCGGCGCGGTGTTCGACGTTCTGCCTGGCCTGAGCGGCGTGCGCGGCCGGATGCAGTTGGCCGCAACCCGCAAGAACGGCGCCGCGGTTTTCGTCGATTACGCCCATACGCCCGACGCGATACAGACCGCTTTGCGCGCGCTGCGGCCGCATGTGATGGGCCGCATCGTCGTGGTCTTTGGCGCCGGTGGCGACCGTGACACGACCAAGCGTCCCCTGATGGGCGAGGCCGCCGCAAAATGGGCCGATGTTGCAATAGTGACAGACGACAACCCCCGAAGCGAAGAACCCGCCCTTATCCGTGCAGCAATTCTGCAAGCCTGCCCCGAAGCGACAGAGGTCGGCGACCGCGCCGAAGCCATCTTGCGCGGCGTCGATGCGCTGGGGCCGGGGGATGCTTTGCTGATCGCCGGCAAGGGTCACGAGACGGGTCAGGTGATCAAGGGCGACATCTATCCCTTTGACGACGTCGAACAGGCCTCGATTGCGGTGGCCGCCCTGGATGGTGTGATATGACGCTTTGGACCCATGGCGATGCCGCCCGCGCGACAGGCGGGCAGGCCACAAAACCCTGGACCGCCAGCGGCGTTTCCATCGACACCCGCACGATCCAGCCCGGCGATCTTTTCATCGCGCTCAAGGACATCCGCGACGGTCACGACTTTGTGGCCACCGCCCTGTCCAAGGGCGCGGCCGCCGCCATGGTCAGCCATATCCCCACCGGCCTGCCGCCCGATGCGCCCTTGCTGGTCGTCCCCGATGTGCTGGCGGCCCTTACCGCGCTTGGCGCGGCGGGGCGCGAACGCTCCAGCGCGCGGGTCATCGGCGTCACGGGCTCGGTCGGCAAGACCTCGACCAAAGAGATGTTGCGCGCCATCCTGCAGGGCCAGGGCCGCACCCATGCCGCCGAGGCCTCGTATAACAACCACTGGGGCGTGCCCCTGACGCTGGCCCGCCTGCCGCAGGACGCCGATTTCGCGGTGATCGAAATCGGCATGAACCACCCCGGCGAAATCGCCCCGCTCTCTTGCCTTGCCCGCCCGCATGTTGCCCTGATCACCACCGTCGCCCCCGCGCATCTGGAGGCCTTCGGCAACCTGGAGGCCATCGCCGCCGAAAAAGCCGCGATCTGTCAGGGCCTGATGCCCGGCGGCACCGCGGTTCTGCCCGGCGATCTGCCCGTCACGCCGATCCTGCTGGAGGCCGCCGACGAGGCCCGCGCCGGGATCATCACCTTTGGCGACGAGAAAAGCGACTACCGCCTTTCGTCGATCCAGCTTTGCGGCCCGGCCACCATCCTCCGCGCCGAAACCCCATCCGGAGAGCGCCTGTATAAGGTCATGTCGCCCGGCCGTCACTTTGCGATGAACGGTCTGGGCGCGCTGGCGGTGGCCGATGCCCTGGGCCTGGACCCCGCCATCGCCGCCGCCGACCTGGGCCGCTGGCAGCCGCCCGCCGGGCGCGGTTTGCGCGAACATATCCTTCTGGACGCGCTGGAGCATCAGGGTTTCGACCTGATCGACGACGCGTTCAACGCCAACCCCGTCTCTTTGGCCGCAGCGCTGGATGTCCTGATCGAGGCGCAGCCCGAAGACGGCCCCGGCCGTTTCGCCAAGGGCCGCCGCATCGCGATCCTGGGCGACATGCTGGAGCTGGGGTCGACGGAAATCGACCTGCACCGCGCGATTGCCGATCACCCGGGCCTGTCGGCCGTGGCGCAAATCCACCTGGTCGGCCCCCGGATGCGCGCGCTTTACGACGCCCTGCCACGGGCGCAGCGCGGCGAATGGGTGCAAACCGCGCCGGAGCTGCTGCCGCGGCTGCGGTCGATGGTCGATGCCGGCGACGTTGTGCTGGTCAAAGGGTCCAAGGGGATCAAGGTTTCGCTTCTGGTTGACGCGTTCCGCAAAATGGGACAAAGAGCCCAACCGGTTTTCGGAGGGGAATGAATGTTGTATCTCATGACGGAATTCGCCGATGGCGGCGGGCTCTTCAACCTCTTCAAATATATCACCTTTCGGGCCGGTCTTGCCTTCATGACCGCGTTGCTCTTCGGGTTCATCTTTGGCCGGCCGCTGATCGACTTCCTGCGCCGCAAGCAGGGCAAGGGCCAGCCGATCCGCGATGACGGGCCGCAAAGCCACCTGTCCAAGGCCGGGACGCCGACGATGGGCGGCCTGTTGATCCTGTCGGCGCTGATGTTTTCGACGCTGATCTGGGCGCGGTTGGACAATCCCTATGTCTGGATCGTCATGCTTGTGACCCTGGGCTTTGGCCTGATCGGGTTCGCGGACGACTACGCCAAGGTGACGAAACAGAACACCAAGGGCGTTTCAGGCCGGGTGCGCATGGCTTTGGGGCTGTTGATCGCGGCGCTGGCCACCTTTGCCGCCGCCTATTTCCAACCGGCAGAGCTGACAAACCAACTGGCCCTGCCGGTGTTCAAGGATGCGCTGGTCAACCTTGGCATCTTTTTTGTGCCATTTGGGATGCTGGTCATCGTCGGCTCGGCCAATGCGGTGAACCTGACGGACGGGCTGGACGGGTTGGCCATCATGCCGGTGATGATCGCGGGCGCGACCTTGGGCGTGATCGCCTATGTCGTGGGCAACTTCCAGTTCGCCAACTACCTTGGCGTCCATTTCGTCCCCCGCACCGGCGAGATCCTGATTTTCGCCGCCGCCCTTTTTGGCGCGGGCCTGGGGTTCCTGTGGTATAACGCCCCCCCCGCGGCGGTCTTCATGGGCGACACGGGGTCGCTCGCCCTGGGCGGCGCTTTGGGTGCCATCGCCGTCTGTATCAAACACGAGATCGTCCTGGCCATCGTCGGCGGCCTTTTCGTGGTCGAGGCGCTGTCGGTCATCATCCAGGTGCTGTATTACAAGCGCACCAAGAAGCGCATCTTCCTGATGGCGCCGATCCACCACCATTTCGAAAAGCGCGGCTGGGCCGAGCCGCAGATCGTCATCCGATTTTGGATCATCTCGCTGATCCTGGCGATGGTTGGCCTTGCCACGCTAAAGGTCCGCTGAAGGCCTTTGGTCGGCGCGGTGCCGCAAGACCCCAAGCCGGTTGGCCGCAGGCCAGAGGCGAGAGAACAATCTTGCGCCGCAGGCGCTCCATATGAAAACGGCGGGATGAAAACGGCGGGGCCCAGGACCCCGCCGTTCCATTTACCAATGCCCGGTGTTGCCCATCGACACCCAAGGCTCTGCGGGCGCCAGGCTCTCGCCCGCCTGCAGGATCTCGATCGACACATTGTCGGGCGAGCGCACAAAAGCCATATGCCCATCGCGCGGCGGCCGGTTGATCACCACGCCCGCGGCCTGCAGCTTGGCGCAGGTCGCATAGATGTCGTCGACCTCATAGGCCAGGTGGCCAAAGTGGCGGCTGTCGCTGGGCAGGCCAGCATCGCCATCCCAGTTCCAGGTCAGTTCCACCGGCGCTTCGGGCTGGCCCGGAGCCGCCATGAAAACCAGAGAAAACCGCCCCTTGTCATTGTCATAGCGCCGGATTTCTTCCAGCCCCAGCAGCCGGTAAAAGGCCATCGAGGCCTCCAGGTCCAGCACGCGCACCATCGTATGCAGATATTTCAACGCCATGGCATCCTCCTGATTGCCCGGGGAACCTAGGGCGCGCAGCAGGCTTTGACCAGATCAGAACCGCGACCGCAGCGTCAGGCCCAGGCCCAGGCTTTCGGTGTCATAGACCAGCACATTGGAATTGCCCCGCGACCAGTCCAGCGACAGGACCGGCGCAAATCCGGCAAACGAGGTCGGAAATTCGGCCTCCAGACTCGCCCGCAGCCGCCCATCCCGCCGACCCGAGGCATAGCGCGCCCCCGTCACGCCGACCGAGGCGCCCAGGCCAAAGCCCGCGACCTTCTCTGCCGCCTGCCAATCCAGGCTTATCCCGGCCTCTTGGCGCTGCACGACGTCGGATTGTGCTTCGGCCGTCATCAGCGTGGTCGCAATCCGCCAGGTGTCCCCCTTGGGTCCCGCCATGGCCACCGCCGCCCCCAGCCGCCCTTGGGTCGAGGACGCCGCGTCCAGGTCAAAGCGCGCCTCGCGCTGCAGCCCGGCCGACAGCTCGACCCGCGCCGCGCCGACCTGCCGGACCATGGTGCCGCTGACCCCATAGGTCGCGCTCAGGTCCTGCCCGCCATACCAGTTGCGCCCCAGATCAAACCGCAGCGACCCCCAGGCCCCCTTGCGCATCACCCCCGCACCAAGGTGCAGAAAGTCCAGGTCATGCGCCTGACCGCCAAGCGCCTTGGCCGCCTCTGACAGGACCGCGCCCGACCTTTGCAGGCCAAAGGTCAGCGCGGTATCGGCGCCCGGCGCAGCCGCGATCCGGTATTCGCCTGAAATCCCAAGGCTGTAGCTCAGCCCCGACAGGGCGGTCAGCTTTGCGGGCAGGGGCAGGGTGATCCCCGCCACCGTCACACTGTCCACCCGCGCGCCACCGTTCACATTGTCCGAAGGCTGGGCCGAAAGATCGACCTGCAGCCGCAAGGGCGTCTCGCCGCGCACATAGCGCAGATCGGCCAGCGCCTGAGCCTGGGCGCCCGCCGAGGGTGCAGCCTCTGCCGCCTGCCGCAGCCAGTATTGCGCCCGCAACCGCTGACCCTGCAGCGACAGGGCTTGGGCCAGAGCGGTGGCCGCCAGAAAGCGCGGGGCGGGGGCTTCGGCGCGCTGCCATGCTGTGCGGGCGGCGGCCTCGCTCTCGGGCAGGCGGTCCAGCATCCGCAGCGCCTGGGCCCGCAGGATCAAGGCCTGAACGTCGCCCCCATCCCGCGCCAACAGCGCATCCGTGACCGAAAGCGCCTGCGCCGCATAGCCGCGCAGCATCGCCGCCTCGCCAAAGCGCAACAGCTCTTCGGCGGTCATCGTGACCGGCCTGGCCAGCGCAGGCCCCGCCAGCATCAGCGCCAGGCCCAGGACGCAAAGCCGCATCTTATTGACGCAAAAGGATAAAGCCGCCGGTCTCCCGCAGGGTCACATCATTGACGACCGAGGTCGTGACAATGACCCCCACCACCTCATCGGCATTGGCGCCCGACAGGACCGCGTAATAGGTGCCGGTCTCGAATCCCTCGCTGCCACCATCCGCCGTCGGGATGTTGGAGGCGATGCCGCCCTCGATCTCGCCGCGGGTGTCGATCACCCCCGGGCCCACGTCAAAGACCAAAACCGGAAGCAGGCCGCCCATCGCATTGGAGGACAGGTTGTTGTCCGCCTCGATCTGGTCGATCACGTCTTGCGTGATGTCATTGCCCGACAGGTCATAGACCCGCCGCCCCGTCACCCGCCCGCGCACCGCCCCCGCCTTGGAGACGCCGCTTTCATTGGCATTGAAATCGTCGAAGTCGATCGTCATCAGCATGTTGCCGACGACATAGGTCAGCTTTTCGCCATCCGCCGGCACGCCATCGGCGTCGCGCAGCGCGCTGTAGGTGCCGGTATAGCTGGCATCCCCCGCCGTGGGCAAAGTCACGCCCCCGGTCCGGGCATAGATGAAACCGCCAAAGCCATAGGGCACATAGGCCCCGGTCCGCACGATGGCGAATTGGCTGCGACCAGTGGCCGAAGCGCCATAAAGCGCCCGATAGGTCATCTGGTCGACCGCCACCCCGGTCATCGGATCATTGGTCGTGGCCGCCGCCGCAAAGGCGCGCACCGAGGTCGGCAAGGCTCCATCCGGCGCCGTGTCGCGCGCATAGACATTGTCGCCATCGAAAGCGAGGTTGTCGACGGTGAAGGTATTGTCGGGGTTGATCCCGATCTGGCCGTTCTGAAAGGCAAAGCCGTTGCCGTTCACATCGGTGTCGTTCGGCCCGACATTCTTGCCCTCAAACCGCGTGATCGAGGCCGAGGCCCGCGCCGGAGTCGTGCCGGGCAGGGTGCTGATCGAGCCCGGATCAGGCTCGGGCTCGGGCGTTACGGGATCGGGCGCAAAGGGATTGCCGTCGCAGGCCGCCAAAAGGGCCAGGGCCAAAAGGGAAAGACGGACCGACGACATGAAAGCCTCACTTTTGTTTTTTGGCATCTTGGCCGAAATGTCGGGAAAGGTCAAAAAGCCGCTGATAAGTTGTGAAAATCCGCCGGGGCTGATGCAAGGCCGCACCACAGCACCGCAGCGCTGCCGTCGAAGCTGACCCCCGCAGGCGTGACAGATGAATTTTCGATTCCCGCCCGCCCCGGATATGATACGAGGCGAAAACCCGTGTTGTCATTCCCCTGCGAAAGGTCTTGCCCCGATGTCCCTGACCCCCGAACAGCTTGCCGAGATCGAGGCCCAACGCGCCACGCCCCGCCCGACGCTGCGTGCCGTCTCCGAGGGGATGGAGGCGCGGCTTTACAAGGCCCATCCGCTGTTGGATCACGGGCTGGTTCGGGTCATCGACTATATGGGCGACGATGCCGCCATCGTGCAGGCCGCCCGGGTCAGCTATGGGGCGGGGACGAAACATGTCTCGAATGACGAGGGGCTGATCCGCTATCTGATGCGCCACTGGCACTCGACCCCGTTCGAGATGTGCGAAGTGAAGCTGCATGTGAAATTGCCGGTCTTTGTGGCGCGGCAATGGATCCGGCACCGGACGGCGAATGTGAACGAATATTCCGCGCGCTATTCGATCCTGGACCGGGAGTTCTATATTCCCGAGCCCTCGCAATTGGCCGCGCAATCGACGGTGAACAATCAGGGCCGCGGCGAGGTTCTATCCGGGGAGGAATCCGCCCGCGTGCTGGAGATGCTGAAACGCGACGCCGCGACATCCTATGACCATTACGAAGAGATGTTGTCGCAGGCCCAGCCTGATGGCACACCCCAACAGGGTCTGGCGCGGGAATTGGCGCGGATGAACCTGCCGATGAACATTTATACGCAATGGTATTGGAAGGTCGACCTGCACAACCTCTTCCATTTCCTGCGGCTGCGGGCGGATGCCCATGCCCAATACGAAATCCGCGTCTATGCCGAGGAAATCTGCCGCATCGTCGCCGATTGGGTGCCCTTGGCGTATAAGGCGTTTGAGGATTACCGCTTGGGCGGGGAGACTCTGAGCGGCCGGGCCGTGGCGGTGTTGAAGCGGCGATTGCAAGGCGAAGTTGTATCGCAGGAAGATTCTGGTATGTCTAAGGGTGAGTGGCGGGAATTCGTGGAGGTTTGGGGCTGAGATGAGTGTATTCGCGGCTGAGTTTCCGACGCGCCCTGACATTGACAAGGCCCATTTCATAGCACTGACCGTAGCATGGGTTCAGGGCATGAAGTCCACGACGCTCGACTTTCGAGGGAATGAGTTCGAGAACTATGGAGACGAAGCCGTTGTCTTGGGACGAAATGGCGAAAAGCTTACCGTCAAGGAAATTGACGTTGGGCAGAGCTACATCATCGGTGCACGTCACGATTTGCTGGATCAAGAGGGCCGCAACTGGCGAACCGAATGCGTGTTGACCAAGACCGGTCCAGACGCTTCCCTGCGCGTCCGCGTGCAATGCCTTTCTAGCAATCCTGATGCCCCAGTGCTCAATCCTAAAAGGCCATTCTTCATCAAGGCCTGTCTTCAAGATCGTTGGGGTGGAGTTGACGGACCCTTTACGGTTGGGGACGGAGCGATTCCGGCACCCGAAGATCATGCTTTTGGCGCAAGAGTTCTGACCGGTGATAGTGAGGCCTTTCTTCCTGTCGTTTACGTCTCTGCGTGTGACGATGGTTCATTTGTGGTAAATCCGGAAAAGCTGGCATACGACTTGGGCGGTTTGGCTCATGTCGTTGTCGAACCCTCGCGGGAGTATTCTTTCCAAATGCGAGAGTTGTGCGGTGAATCGAACCCCTATGGTGGAACGATTGGCGTAGTGTTGCCTAAGCTAGGCGTTGTGCGTCGTTTTTGGCTCGGTGGCTTCTACACTGATCCCAGATCCGTCGAGTTGGCGCTTCGCAGCTATGTGCAACGGTTGGTGTCTGCGCGTGCTGTTTCTCTTGGATACGAATGGCAAGAACTCCAGGCTCATTTTGCAAAGAGATTGCGCGTCGCTCGTGCGATCCAAGTCCCACAGGGGAAGAACTTTGAGAAGTCCTACATAGAGGCCTTGGAGCAAGAAGTCGCCGCGAAGGACGAGACCATTGCGAACCTCCAAGAGAGATTGGAGCAGTTGCCTTCGGACGCTGTTCTCGTTGGGATGGGCGATGGCATCATTCCAGACGGCCTTGCGGCGCAGTTGGGCGTCGAACTTTACCCAGGCGAGTTTTCCGATCGAGTACGCGCTGTCCTTTCCCTTGCATCTGCGACCGATGCTTTGGCAATCGACCCGCGGACCGCACAACTACTTGAGCGACTACTGAAGGCGTCGGGAGTGTCAGGGCGGCACAGCGCGATAATCCAAGCACTGAAGGCCGCCTCAAAGAAAGATGATCGTGCTGTTAGCGAGATCCTCGATGTCTTGAGGGGCCTCGGTTACGTCGTGACAAAGGATGGGAAGCACTTTAAGGCGACGCCGAAGGAAGAACTGTTCGGTCTGGCTCCGATAACGGTCGTCAATACACCGAGTGACTGGCGAAGCGTCAAGAACACGGTTTCCCAGATATCTGAGTTGATAGGGCTTACGACGATCAAGAGAGGCAAGTGAGGCTGGTTTCTTCCACCCTCCCCCCAGAGCCCCTTACTCCGTCGCCGCCCCCTTGCCTCCCCCGCCCCAATCCGGCACCACTCCCCCAAAGGAGCCCGCTCATGATCACCATCCTCGGCCTCTCGACCTGTGACACGACCAAGCTTGCATTGAAGACCCTGACCCAAAAAGACATCCCCGCCCGCCTCCGCGATATCCGCGCTGAGCCCCTCTCCGACCAGGAAATCGACCAGATCGTCACCGAATTCGGCGACAGGGCGGTGAACAAGCAATCCACCACCTACCGCGGTTTCTCGGCTTTCCTCAAGGAATCCGAGTCCGAGGTGCAAATCGCCCAAGCCCCCGCCGTGATGAAGCGCCCCGTCATCACCGACGGGACGGCTTGGACGCTGGGTTGGGACGCGGCGATCGAGGCCCGCTGGACGGCCTGAGGCCGCCCAATTGGATCACAAAAGCTTCAGGTTGCCGGCGGATTGCTTGCCATCGCGGCCTGACAAAAGCTCGTAATTGACTTTCTGATTGTCATTCAGGCCTTTAAGCCCGGCGCGTTCCACCGCCGAGATATGGACGAAGACATCCTTGCCGCCGTCGTCGGGCGCAATGAACCCGTAACCCTTGGTGCCGTTAAACCATTTCACGGTGCCGTTCGGCATGCCGCTCTCCTTCCTCTAGCCTCCCCTGGGCGGAATTGCCCGGGGCCGTGCGAGCAGACCCATGCCCGTCAGGGAGCCAAAGGGATTTCCGTCGTCACGAGACCGGATGATGCCAAAGCGCAAATGAAAATCAAGCAGGATTGACGGGAGGCGGGGCTTTTCCGCCCCCCTCCCGCCGGGAATTCCTGCGAAAACCGCTTAGTGCGCGGGCGGCAGCGCGTCGAAACCAAAGGTTTTGACCGCTTCGTCAAAACTCACGACCTCGACCCGCGTCTCGCCCAGGCGACGCACCGAGGCGGTGCGCTCTTCGACTTCGCGCGTCCCGATGGCCAGGATGACCGGCACTTTGCCCAAGGAATGTTCGCGCACCTTGTAGTTGATCTTTTCGTTGCGGATATCGGCCTCGGCCCGGACGCCGGCGCGCTTCAGCGCCTCGACCAGCTCCAGCACATAGGCATCGGCATCCGAAACGATGCTGGCCACAACCACCTGACGCGGGGCCAGCCAGAAGGGGAACTTGCCGGCGTAGTTCTCGATCAGGATGCCAATGAAGCGTTCAAACGACCCCAGAACCGCGCGGTGCAGCATCACCGGGTGATGTTTCGCGCCATCCTCGCCGACATATTCCGCCCCCAGCCGCACCGGAAGGTTGAAGTCGCACTGGAAGGTGCCGCATTGCCATTCGCGCCCGATGGCGTCGGTCAGCTTGAAATCCAGCTTGGGCCCGTAAAACGCGCCATCGCCGGGGTTGATCTGATAGGGCAGACCCAGGGAGTTGATGGCCTTTTCCAGCGCGGATTCCGCCTTGTCCCAGACCTCGTCACTGCCCACCCGCACGTCGGGGCGCGTGGAAAGCTTGATGTCGAACTTGGCAAACCCAAGGTCCTTGTAGACCGACGACAGCAGCGAGATGAAGCCGGCACATTCCTGTTCGATCTGGTCTTCGGTGCAAAAGATATGGGCGTCATCTTGGGTAAACCCGCGCACCCGCATCAGCCCATGCATCGAGCCACTGGACTCATAACGGTGACACGATCCGAATTCCGCCAGCCGCAAGGGCAGGTCGCGATAGGACTTGAGCCCCTGGTTGAAGACCTGCACATGGCAGGGGCAGTTCATCGGCTTCAGCGCGTTGATGCGCTTTTCCTTGGCGCCCTCTTCGTCGACTTCCACGATGAACATGTTCTCGCGGTAGGCCTCCCAGTGGCCGGACTTCTCCCAAAGAACCCGGTCAACCACTTGCGGCGTCTTGATTTCCTTGTAGCCCGCGCTGCGCAGACGGCCGCGCATATAGTCTTCCAGGCTGCGATAGACCTGCCAGCCGTTCGGATGCCAAAAGACCATGCCCGGCGCTTCGTCCTGCAGGTGGAACAGCTCCATTTCCCGGCCCAGCTTGCGGTGGTCGCGCTTGGCGGCCTCTTCCAGCATGGTTTGATGCGCCTTCAGGTCGTCGCGGTTCTTGAACGCCAGCCCATAGATGCGCTGCAACATCGGGCGGCTGGCATCGCCCAGCCAATAGGCGCCCGCCACATGGGTCAGCTTGAACGCATCGGCCGGAACCTGGCCCGTGCTGGCCAGATGCGGCCCGCGGCACAGGTCCTGCCAGGCGCCGTGCCAATACATCCGCAGATCCTCGCCCTCGGGGATGCGGTTGATCAGCTCCACCTTGAAGGGCTCGCCGCGCTCTTCATAATAGGCAATCGCCCGGGCACGGTCCCAAAGCTCGGTCCGGACCGGGTCGCGGGCGTTGATGATCTGCTTCATCCGCGCCTCGATCGCGCCCAGGTCTTCCGGCGTAAAGGGTTCGGCGCGGTCAAAGTCATAGAACCAGCCATAGTCGCGGACCGGGCCGATTGTGACCTTCACGTCGGGCCAGATTTCCTGCACGGCGCGCGCCATGATATGCGCAAGGTCGTGGCGGATCAGCTCCAGGGCGGGGCCGTCATCCTTCATCGTGTTGATGGCAATGCGGGCATCCTTGGTGATCGGCCAAGCCAGGTCCCAATGCGCGCCATCGACCTGCGCCGAAATCGCGGCCTTGGCCAAGGACGGCGCAATCGAGGCTGCGACCTCTGCCGCCGTCACGCCGGGCGCATAGCTGCGGATATTGCCATCGGGGAATGTCAGGGAAATCTGGTGAGCGCTCATCGGCGGTCTCCTCGTCGGTTTGGCGCCTACCAAGCGCCCGGTTGCGATTATGGTGTTGGGGGTTTGCCAATCCGGGCCGCGCCCGTCAAGCCCCTGCTTCAATCTGCTTGCTTTTCCAAGGCTCTGGCTGTCACCTAGCCGCAAAGGAGACCCAATGCGCAGTCTGGCAGAGATCCTCGCCATCGCCGCCGCCCGTCATGGCGGGGCAGAAGCGGTCCTGGCCGCCGTCCCTGCGGTCAAAAGCCCTGCCGAGCTGGAGCAGATCCCCGATGCCACCTGGCTTGCGCAATTCGCCCGCGGGATTTTCCAGGCGGGCATATCCTGGCAAGTTGTTGATAACAAATGGCCAGGCATCACGGCGGCCTTTCACGACTTTCACCCCGCAAGGGTCGCGATGATCGAAGGTGACGCGCTGGACGACCTGTTGATGAACCCCGATGTGATCCGCTCTGGCGCCAAGATCACCGCGATCCGTGACAATGCGGTCTGGATGGGGCAGGTGGCGGCCGAACAGGGCAGCTTTGCCGCCCGCATCGCCCATTGGCCGGTCAACGATCACGCCGGCCTTTTGACCTGGCTGGCCAAAGAGGGGTCGCGCCTGGGCGGCAACACCGGCGCCTATGCGCTGCGGGCTTTGGGGCGCGAGGGCTTCATGCTGTCGGCCGATGTCACCGAACGGCTGATCGTCGAGGGCGTGATCGACGCCCCCGCCACCTCGACCCGCGCGCTGAAATCCGTGCAAGAGGCCTTCAACCAATGGCAGGCCGAAAGCGGCCTGTCGCTCACCGCCATTTCCCGCATCCTCGCACAAAGCATCGACGCATGATCCACAACGGCCGCCGCATCGCGCATCACCAAACCGCAGGGCAGGGGCCCGGGGTCATCTTCTTGGGCGGCTATCGGTCCGACATGACCGGCACCAAGGCCATGGCGTTGCAGGCCTGGGCCAAGGCCCAAGGCCGCGCCTTCCTGCGGTTCGATTATTCCGGCCATGGCGCCTCGGAAGGCGATTTCGAGACCCTGGGCATCGGCGACTGGCTGTCCGACGCCAAGGCGGCGCTGGCCCTGACCACGGGGCCGCAAATTCTGGTGGGCTCGTCGATGGGCGGCTGGCTGTCGCTGCTTCTGGCCCGCAATTGCCCGGACCGCGTCAAGGCCCTGGTCCTGATCGCCCCGGCGCCCGACTTCACCCATGACAGCCTTTTGCCCTCGCTGACCCATGACGAGCGTCAGGCCCTGGGGACCACCGGCGTGATCCACCGCGCCTCGGCCTATGCTGACTTTCCCTATATCTACACGCGCGCGCTGATTTCGCAGGGCGGCGAAAACCTCGTTCTGCGCAGCCCCCTGACCCTGCCGCCGACCCGCATCCTGCAGGGCACCGCCGATGTCGACGTGCCGCCCGAAACGGCGCTGCGCCTGCTCAATCATGCGGAAGGCGACCTGCGCCTGACCCTCGTCAAAGGCGCCGACCACCGCTTTTCGACCCCCGACTGCCTGACCCTGATCGAGGATGCCGTGGCCGAGTTCAGCTGAACCGCGCTTGCGATTTCATCTTTTCAAAAATATCCCGGTGGGGCCCGGGGAGGCAGCGCCTCCCCGCCGTTCCGCGAAAGACCGCTCAGGTCGCCACGCGGATCGACTTCACCTTCGACTCGGAATGGGCGTCGATAAAGCCCAGCACCAGCGGCCGGATGTTCAACCTCCAGCTTTTGCCCGCGAAAATCCCGTAATGCCCGGCGTCGGGCTCCAGGTGGCTGGTCTTCTTTTCGTCCGGCAGGTTTTTCAGCATGTCCAGGGCTGCGACACATTGGCCGGGGGCAGAGATGTCGTCCTTCTCGCCTTCGACCGTCATCACCGCCACGCGAGAAATCGCCCCAAGGTCGACATGTTTGCCGCCGACAAAGAAGTCGTTCTGCGCAATCTCGCGGTTCTTGAAGATACGCTCGACGGTGGACAGGTAGAATTCCGCCGTCATGTCCATCACGGCCAGGTATTCGTCATAGAACCGGTTGTGCTGGTCGTGATCCGAGGCCTCGCCCCGCACGACGCGCATGATCTGATCCTGAAACGCTTTGGAATGACGCTCGCCGTTCATCGACATGAAGCCCGCAAGCTGCAACAGGCCCGGATAGACCAACCGCCCGGCGCCCTTGTATTTGAAACCGACGCGCTGGATTGCCAACTGTTCAAGCTGGCCCATGGTCACGCGGCGGCCAAAGTCGGTGACATCGGTTGCCGCCGCATCCGGGTCGATCGGCCCGCCGATCAGCGTCAGGCTGCGCGGCTGGGCGTCGGGGTCCTCACCGGCCAGATAGGCGGTGGCGGCCAGGGTCAGCGGTGCGGGCTGGCAAATCGCGATCACATGGGTATCCGGCCCCAGGTGGCGCATGAATTCGACCAGATACAGCGTGTAATCCTCGATGTCGAACTTGCCCGAGGACACCGGAATATCCCGCGCATTGTGCCAATCGGTGACGTAAACTTCGGCATCGGGCAAGAGGCTGGAGACGGTCGAGCGCAACAGCGTCGCATAATGGCCCGACATCGGCGCCACCAGCAGGATCTTGCGCGCCATGGGCGTGCGGCGGCGCACCGCGAAATGCACCAGGTTGCCGAAGGGCCTTTCGACCTCTGTCACGACATCGACCAGGTGGTCCTGCCCCTTGGGTCCGACGATGGACCGGATGCCCCAATCGGGCTTGGCGGTCATGCGGCCAAAGCTGCGTTCGGCCACCTCGCCCCAGGCGGCGATCATCGGGATCATCGGATTGGGCGACAGGGCCAGCGCGGGATAAGACGCCATGGCGCGGGCCGAGGCGCCGGCCCATTCCACCGTGTTACGGAAGCTTTCCATCCAGTCGTAAGTGGCCATATACTTCATGGGGCATCCTCTTGATCGGGGGCGCGGGGGGCGCTTTGCGATGCTGCAAAGCAGAATCATAGGGGCGAAAGATTAACATGACAACCGAGGAACAGACCGCCACCCCCAAAGTCTCGCGGTTGCAAGAGAACCTCGGCAGGATCGAAGCCCTGACCTCGCGGCTGATTGCTGCCACTTCGGCACGTAAACCGCATGATCTGGCGCTGGATGGCCCCTCTCAGGAAGTATTCCTGAAGGCGGCTGCCGCAATCATGGCCGGGATGATGCAAAATCCGGCAAAGTTGATGGAACAACAGGTCGGCTACTGGACGCGGTCCCTGAAACAATATGCCGCAGTGCAGCAAGCGGCTTTGACCGGCGAACCCCTGCCCGAGGCGCCGAAAGACCGGCGATTCTCGAACCCGCTGTGGGAAACCAACCCCGCCTTCGCCTATATCAAGTCGCAATACCTGCTGAACGCCGAGGCGATCCAGACCGCGCTGACCGATATGGAGGGCATCTCGGATGAGGACCGCAAGCGGGCAGAGTTCTTCACCCGTCAGATCGTCGACCTGTTCGCGCCGACCAACTTTCTGGGCCTGAACCCCGATGCGCTGGAAAAGGCGGTCGAAACCGAGGGCGCAAGCCTGGTGCAGGGCTTGGAAAACCTGGTTCGCGACCTGGAGGCCAACCACGGCGATCCCGGCGTGACCCTGGCCGACCCCGCAGCCTTTACCGTCGGCGTCAACATCGCCACGACCCCGGGCGAGGTCATCTTTCGCAACCGCATGTTCGAGCTGATCCAGTATACCCCCGTCACCGACAAGGTTCACAAGATCCCGCTGCTGATCTTTCCGCCCTGGATCAACAAGTTCTACGTCATGGACATGAAGCCCGCCAACAGCCTGATCCGCTGGATCGTCGAACAGGGCTTTACCGTCTTTGTGGTCTCCTGGGTCAACCCCGACAGCTCTTTTGCCGATGTCACGATGGATGACTATATCCGCGAGGGCTTCATGACCGCCATGGCCGAGGTGCGCCGGGCGACGGATGAGAAAAAGGTCAACTGCGTCGGCTATTGCATCGCGGGCACGACGCTGGGCCTGACCTTGGCGCATCTGCAAAAGGCCGGGGATGCGACGGTGAACGCCGCGACCTTCTTTACCACGCTGACCGATTTTTCCGATGCCGGCGAGGTCGGCGTGTTCCTGGCCAATGATTTCGTCGATGGGATCGAGCGGCAGTCGATGAAGGACGGCATCCTGTCGCGGGCCTATATGGCGCGGACGTTTTCGTTCCTGCGGTCGAACGACCTGATCTGGCAACCGGCCATCAAACACTACATGCTGGGCGAGGCGCCTCCGGCCTTTGACCTGCTGTATTGGAACGGCGACGGCACGAACCTGCCCGCCAAGATGGCCATCGAATATCTGCGCAACCTGTGCCAGGACGACGGCTTCGCGCAGGGCATCTACAAGGTCTTTGGTTCGCCGGTCAGCCTGGCGGATGTCAAGCTGCCGCTGTGCGCCATTGCCTGCGAGACCGACCACATCGCGCATTGGAAGGGCTCTTTCAACGGGGTGAAACAGATGGGGTCCAAGGACAAGACCTTTATCCTGTCGCAGTCGGGCCACATCGCGGGGATCATCAACCCGCCGTCCAAGGGCAAATACGGCCATTACACCAACGAGGCCCCGATGGGCGCGCCCGAAGCCTGGCTGGAGACGGCCAGCTTCAACCAGGGCTCTTGGTGGCCGCGCTGGCGCGATTGGCTGGCGGAACGGTCGGGGCCCAAGGTCAAGGCGCGCCAACCCGGGACCGGGGCTTTGCCGGTGTTGTGCCCGGCGCCCGGGACCTATGTGACGGCTGTCCCCAAGCCCATGGATTGATACCGAAGCATACAAGCTATGCGTGAATATCTTGCCGCGTCGCAGAAACTTCACTTGAAATGCTGCACTGCAGCATGTATGTTGCCTTCAGAGAATCCGCGCTGATCCGCAACAGGAGATTGACCCATGGCGACCAAGACCCCCGACTTCACCAAAGGCTTCCAAGACATGATGGCGGCCTTCCCGGTCGATGCCACCGCGTTCCAGAACGCGTTCAAGACCCAGGCCGCTTTCGGCGAAAAGCTGACCAAAGTGGCGCTTGAGGCGGCTGAAAAGTCGACCGAGATTTCGTCCAAATGGGCCAAGGACGCCATTGCCAAGCTGACCGTGGCCGCCAAGGCCAAGGCCGAGCCGACCGACTACACCAAAGCCGCCACCGACTTCGCCTCGGCCGCTGCCGAGATGGCCGCCGAGAACATGGCCGCCTTCGCCGAAGTCGCGAAAAAGGTCCAGGCCGAGACGGTCGAACTGCTGCTGGCCGCTGGCAAGGAAGCCTCGACCGAGGCGACCGCCGCTGTGAAAAAGGCGACCGATGACGTGACCACGGCCGCCAAGAAGGCCGCTGCAGCCGCGAAGTAACTCGCGCAGAACGTGTTTTAGGGGCGGGCCGCAAGCCCGCCCTTTCTTTTATTCTGCACCTCGCCTAAGCTTTCTCTGCATTGCAATAAAACGGGGGGTCCACCAATGGCTGAGGCCGCAAAACCGCTTCTGATCAAGCGTTATGCCAGTCGCAGGCTGTATAACACCGAGACCTCGGATTACGTCACGCTTGAGGATATCTCGGGCTTTATCCGGTCGGGCCGTGAAGTGCAGATCATCGACCTGAAATCCGGTGAGGACCTGACCCGGACCTACCTTTTGCAGATCGTCGCCGAACATGAGGCCAAGGGCGATACCGTCCTGCCGACCAATGTCCTGACCGATATGGTGCGCGCCTATGCGACCAATATGCAGACCGTGATGCCGCAGTTTCTGGCGGCCTCGTTCGACATGCTGCGCGACAGCCAGTCCAAGGCGCTGGAAAGCCTGGCCGTGATCCCGAACCCGATTGCCGCCGTTCCGGGCTTTGACGCGATGCGCAAGCAGCAAGAGGCGTTTCTCAAGACGATGATGGGCGCCTGGCCCGGCGTCGCGCCCGCCGAGGCGCCGACCGATGACATCGCCGATATCAAGCGCCAGCTGGACGAGCTGCAAAAGAAGCTCTCCAAACTGTAAATGTCCGAGACGCCCCGCCTGACCCTTTGGGGCATCGAAAGCTTTCTGGCCGTGGCGGAAGAGGGGGCGATCTCTGCCGCCGCGCGCCGGTTGGGCGTGTCGCCCTCGGCGGTCAGCCAGCAGCTTGCGGGGATAGAGGCGGCTTTGGGGGCGGTTCTGGTCGACCGCGCCAGTCGCCCGATGGGGCTGACGCCTGCGGGGGCGATGTTCCGCCGTCATGCGCAAGTGATCCTGAACGCCGAGGCCGAGGCGCGGGCCGATCTGGCCGTGGCCGATCTGTCGGTCTCGATGACGCTGCGGCTGGGGATGATCGAGGATTTCGACGCCGAGGTGACGCCCGCGCTGTTGACCACGCTTGCGCGTGAGCTGAAGGGCTGCCGGTTCCTGCTGGAGACCGGGGCCAGCCACCGCCTGTTGGACCAGCTGGAATCCCGCGCGCTGGATATGGTGGTGACGGCCGACCAAGAGGCCCATGAAGAGGGCTGGCGCGAGGTTCACCCCCTGATGGTCGAACCCTTTGTCGCAGTTTACCCCAAGGGCCTTTCGTCGCAAAAAAGGCGCGATGACCTGCCGTTGATCCAATATACTGTGCGTCATCTGATGGGCCGCCAGATTGCGGCGCATCTGGCGCGGCAGAACTTTCGTCCGGCGCATCGCTTTGAATTGGATAGCTATTCCGCCATTCTGGCCATGGTCGCGGGCGGTGAGGGTTGGACGATCCTGACCCCCTTGGCGCTGCACCACGCGGCCCGGTTCCGCGATGGGATCGAGGTCGCGCCCCTGCCGTTTGCGCCGCTGCAGCGGTCCTTGTCGCTGTCGGCGCGGTCGGGCGTGCTGCGCGAGATCCCGGCCCAGGTGGCGGGTCATCTGCGCGGTTTGGTGGCCACGAAAGTCATAGGGCCAGCCTTGAAGGACTGGCCCTGGATGAAGGAACTGCAGTTGAGCGGTGCGGTGCGCTGAAGCGCAGCCTTAGCCCTTAACCGCGAAGGCCGCGTCACAGAGGGCGCCGGCGATGTAATCCAGCTCGGCATCGGTCAGGCGGGTCGGAAGCCGCACATCGCAGGCCCGCATCAGCATGGCGCGGGTCTGGGGCAGGTCAGGCGCCGGCCCCAGGAACTCCCAATTCCAGAAGGCGCGGGCATTGTCTTCGGACAGGCCAAAGATCTGCACCGCGATGCCGCGCCGCTTGGATTCGGTCTGGAAGGCGCGGGCCTCGGCGTCGGTCCAGTCGCCGGCAAGGTTGAACTGGATCGAGTCCGGGGCGCGCTGTTCGGGGGGCAGGGCGGGAGGGACGGTCAGCCAGTCGGACCCGTTCAGCCGGTCGGCCACCCGGTCATGGCCCGCACGGCCCTTGGCCACGCGGCCTGCCACTTCGGGCAGCTGCGGGCGGATCACCGCAGCCGACAGGTTCTGCATCCGCATGTTATACAAGGGCAATTTGTTCTGCCACGCCATGAAGGAGTTCTGCAGACCGGGATGCTTCTTCCAGTTATGCTCATAGGCGCCCGACATTATGACGCAGCGCGCGGCCAGTTCGGGATCGTCGGTGATCAGAATTCCACCCTCGCCCGCATTGACCAGCTTGTAGCTTTGGAACGAAAAACAGCCGATCTTGCCGATGGTGCCGATCTTTTTCCCATGCCATTCGGTGCCCAGGCTGTGCGCCGCATCCTCCAGCACGGGGATGCCCGCCGCATCGCACAAGGCCATGATCGCATCCATGTCGGAGGTATGGCCGCGCATATGGCTGATCAAAACCGCATGAGCGCCCGGCAGCTTGGCCGCGAAATCCGCCATATCCACCCGATAGTTGTCGCCCACCTCGACCAGAACCGGCACGCAATCGGCATGAACCACGGCAGAGGGCACGGCGGCAAAGGTAAAGGCCGGGATCAGGACCGTCGCACCGCGCGGCAGGTCCAGCGCCTTCAGCGACAGGAACAGCGCGGCCGAACAGGACGACACCGCCAGCGCGTAACGCGACCCCATCAGCTCGGCGAATTCGCGCTCCAGCTGGGCAACGGGGGCGCCTTCGGCCGCGGTATAGCGGAACAGGTCGCCCGAGCTGAGCAGCCGTTCAACCTCGGCCATGGCCTCTGCCGGGATCGGCTCGGCGTCATAGACATTGGGGGCAAGGATCTGTCCATCGGGTGCCATGATCGCAGCTTTCCTGAAACTCTTCTTCAGGAAATCTTAAACCTGTGATGCATGACAGGCCAGTGACAATTTTCCCCAAATCCTTCGGGTTGCGGCAATCCGCGCAAGGTCTTGGCGGTTTTCAGCCTAGACCCCCAACCTGTCGCGCATCCCATACCACAGCATCGCCAGAACCAGCAGCGGATGACGCAGCGTCGCGCCGCCCGGAAAGGCCATCTGCGGGATGTCGGCCATCAGGTCGAACCGTTCCTCCTGGCCCGCCACGGCCTCGGCCATGATCTTGCCGGCCAGGGTCGCAAAGGCCACGCCATGCCCAGAGTAACCCGAGGCCGACAGAACCCCCGGGCGCGGCCGCGTGAAGCAGGGCATCCGGTTGGTGGTGATCGCCAAAGTGCCGCCCCAGGCATGGGTGATCTTGGCGTCCTTCAGCTGGGGATAGATTTCCAGCATCGGTTTGCGCACGGTTTTCAGGATATCGGGAAAGCGATAGCCATAGCTTTCGCCGCCGCCGAACAGCAGCCGGTTGTCCTCTGACAGGCGCCAGTAGTTCACCACGAAACGCGTGTCATAGACGGCGATGTTCTGGGTCAGAACCTGGCGGGCCATGTCGCCCAGGGGTTCGGTCGCCAGGATGAAGTTGTTGATCGGCATGACGCGGGCGGCAACCTTTGGCTCTAGCCCGCCCAGATATCCGTTACAGGCCAACAGGATATGACGCGCGCGCACCGAACCCTTCGCCGTCGTCACCAGACCCTCGGCCAGCCCCGTCACCTCGGAGGCCTCGAACAGCATGGCCCCGGCATTTTGCGCCATGCGGGCCAGAGAGAGCGCGAAGTTCAACGGATGGATATGGCCCGCGCTGCGGTCGATCACGCCCCCCTTGAAGGCCTGCGACCCGATCAGGCCGCGGATCGCCGTCTGGTCCAAGGTCTCGACCCGGTGGCCGTAATCGCGGTCCAGCTTTTCGGCATAGGCATTGGCCTCGCGCACCTCGCCGGCATGGTGGCAGGCGACCGCGATGCCGGGGGCATAGGCCAACCCCGCCTCGGCGCAAACCGCGCGGACCAGGTCCTTGGCCTCTTCGGCCAGATCCCACAGGGCGCGGGCCTTGACCTGACCATAGGCTTTCTCCAGCCAATCCTGGTCCTGCCTTTGGCCCGACCCCACCTGGCCGCCATTGCGCCCCGAGGCGCCAAAGCCCAGCCGCTGCGCCTCCAGCAGCACCACGCGGTAGCCGCGCCGGGCCAGATGCAAGGCGGCGGATAGGCCGGTATAGCCGCCCCCCACCACGCAAACATCGGCCGCCACGTCGCCATCCAGGGCGGGCAGGGCGGGGAACGCGGTCGCCGTGGCCGCGTAATACGAGGGCGGATAAGCGCCCTGCGTATCGTTCACATGCAAGAGGTTCATACGTTCAACAACAGATGCTGACGCTCCCACGGGCTGATGACCTGCAGGAACTCTTTGTATTCATTGCGTTTGACCGAATTATAGACCTTGTGGAACTCGGGCCCCACAACCTCGATCAGCGCCGCATCGGCCTCGAAAGCGTCCAGCGCGTCGCCCAAGGTCGTGGGGATCTGATCCTCGTCGACATAGGCCGAGCCCTGAAATTCCGCCCGCGCGCCCTTTTTCTCCATCAGGCCCAGATAGCCGCAAGCCAGGGTCGCCGCGATCCCAAGGTAAGGGTTGCAATCCATCCCCGGCAGGCGGTTTTCCACGCGACGCCCCGCCGGCGACGAGATCGGCACCCGCAAGCCCGTCGTCCGATTGTCGCGGCCCCATTCCAGGTTGATGGGGGCTGCAAAGTCCGGGACATAGCGGCGATAGCTGTTCACATAGGGCGCCAAAAGCGCGATCGCCCCGGTCAGGTGGTTTTGCATCCCCCCGATAAAGTCGTAAAACGCCGGCGTTTCGACGCCCTTGGACCCGGCAAAGATGTTCTTGCCCGATTTGCTGTCCACGATCGAGGTGTGGATATGCATCGCGCTGCCGGGTTCGCCCGCAATCGGCTTCGCCATGAACGTGGCAAAGCAATCATGCCGCAAAGCCGCCTCGCGGATCAGGCGCTTGAAGAAAAACACCTCGTCGGCCAGCTTGATCGGATCGCCATGGGCCAGGTTCAGCTCGATCTGGCCCGCGCCGCCCTCTTGCAAGATGCCGTCGATCTCCAGACCCTGCGCCTCGGCAAAGTCATAGATGTCGTCGATCACCTTGCCATATTCATCGACCGCCGACAGGCTGTAGGCCTGTTTCGCCGCAGCCCTGCGACCCGAGCGGCCCATGGGCGGTTCGACCGGCATGTTGGGGTCGATGTTGCGCGCGGTCAGGAAGAATTCCATCTCGGGGGCGACGACCGGCTTCCAGCCTTGGTCGTTATACAGTTTCACGATGCGTTTCAGCACGTTGCGCGGGCTGAAGGCGATCAGGTTGCCTTCCTGGTCCATCGCGTCATGGATGACTTGCAGCGTCACATCCGCCGTCCAGGGCGCGGCTGTGGCGGTGGACAGGTCAGGCACCATGACCATATCCGGCTCGGTGAAGGCGTCGAAGGGATTGTCCGCCCATTCGCCGGTGATGGTCTGCAAAAAGATCGAGTTCGGAAGGTAATAGTTGGTCTGCTTGGAGAATTTCTGCGCGGGCATGGCCTTGCCCCGCGCCACGCCGGCAATGTCACTGACGACACATTCCACCTCGTCGACGCGGCGGTTGCCAATGTAATCACGTGCCGCCTCGGGCAGCTGATCGGTCCACTTGGACATTTTAACCTCTCGGGATTAATCCCGTTCCTGTTTGAAAAAGGCCGCAATCTGGTCGGCCATGGTCTGCGTATCCAAAGGCAGCGCCAGACGATCTGAGGCCTTGGCCATCAGCGCATCGGGAACCAGCCCCTTGCCCCGGGTCTTCATCAGCCCATCGACGAATTCGGAGCGGAATTCGGGATGGGCCTGGACCGTCAGGGCGCGGTCATCATACAAAAGTGCTGCGTTCTGGCAGAAGTCATTGGCGCCGATCACCGTGGCAGAGGGCGGCGCGACTGTCACCTGGTCCTGGTGCCAGGCGTTCATCCGCATGGCGCGCCCGCCGAAATCGTAGTCGGTCGCGCCCACGGCCCAGCCTTTGGCGTATTTCTCGACCTTGCCGCCCATGGCCTGCGCCACGATCTGATGGCCGAAACAGATGCCCACCACCGGCACGCGGGCGGCAAATGCCGCGCGGATGAAATCCTCCAGCGGCGCGATCCAGGGGTGATCCTCATAGACGCCGTGACGCGAGCCGGTGATCAGCCAGCCGTCACATGCCTGCACCGAAGCCGGAAAGACCCCCTCCACCACCCGGAAGGTTTCAAAGGCAAAGCCGTTCCCGTCCAGAAGACGCGCGAACATGTCCGGATAATCCCCCTGGTCGCGCAGCGCGTCAGGGGCAAGGCCGGTTTGAAGGATGCCGATTTTCATGGGTCGCATGGCTCAGGTGTAGCCCGCGCCCCCCGGGTCAGGTCAAGGGGGGCGCGGATGTTTTGATCAAACGGTGTCGAGATAAAGCTCCAGCTTCTCGGTATCCGACAGCTCGTCCAGGTAATGCAGCTCTTGCCGCTTGGTCGAGATCAGGTTCTTGATCAGCTCGGGGTGGATGAAGCGCGGGACGATCTGCGATTGCTCCAACGCGTCGATGGCGGCCTCCCAGGTCGGCGCGATCTGCGGCAGGCCGGTCACGGCATAGGCATTGCCGACGATGGGGCTTGCGGGCTCCATCTCGTGTTCGATGCCGTCCAAAGCCGCGCCAAGGATACCGGCCAGCATCAGATAGGGGTTCACGTCGCCCCCCGCGACCCGGTGTTCGATCCGCCGCGCGGCCGGGTTGCCGGCCGGGATGCGGATGGCCGAGGTGCGGTTCTCATAGCCCCAGGACACCGCCGTGGGCGCATGTTTGCCCGGGATCAGCCGCTCATACGAGTTCTGATGCGGCGCGAAAAGCAGCGTCGAATCATGCATCGCATTCAGGCAACCCGCGACCGCTTGCTTCAACATCGCCGTGCCCTTGGGCCCGCCAGAGTCAAAGACATTGCGCCCGTCGTTGTCCACCAAGCTGAAGTGGGTGTGCAGGCCGGACCCCGAATATTCCGGGTAGGGTTTCGCCATGAAGCTGGCGGCAAAGCCGTGCCTGCGGGCCAGACCCTTGACCAGCATCTTGAACAGCCAAGCATCATCGGCGGCACGAAGCGCGTCGTCGCAATGCATCAGGTTGACTTCGAACTGACCCAGACCGGTTTCCGAGGTCGAGGTATCGGCCGGAATGTCCATCGCCTCACAGGCGTCGTAAAGGTCGGTAAAGAAGGTGTCGAAAGCGTCCAGCGCCCGGATCGACAGCGTCTCGGCGGCCTTGCGGCGCTTGCCCGAACGCGGCGAGGGCGGGACCTGCAGGGTTTTGCCCGAATCGTCGATCAGGAAGAATTCCAGCTCCATCGCGCAAACCGGCGTCAGGCCGCGGGCCTTGAAGCGGCTGACCACAGTGGCCAAAGCATGACGCGGGTCGCCCTCATAGGGCGTGCCGTTTTCTCGGAACATCCAGATCGGCAGCAGCGCGGTCGGCGCCTCCAGCCAGGGCATCGGCATGAAGCCGCGCTCCGTGGGGCGCAGCACGCCATCCTGGTCGCCCTGTTCGAAGACAAGCGGTGAATCGTCGATATCCTCGCCCCAGATATCCAGGTTCAGGACCGAGAAGGGGAAGCGCGTCCCGTCCTTCACGACCTTGTCTGCAAACCGCGCGGGAACCCGTTTGCCCCGCGCCTGCCCGTTGAGGTCCGCCGCCGCGACGCGGATCGTCCTCACATCCGGGTGTTTCCGTAACCAGTCCTTCATCATTTCACTATGCGGAAGGGGCACGACCGCAGATGCGTCGGATCATGCCCTTGATCCATCCCTTCTAGCCGATCCCGGCGAGTGCCTTCGCAGCACCCGCGTCAATTTGATCAAATTCAGAATGCGGGATTCGCGGTGATTTGGCAACAGGATTCGCGCAAGAAGGTGCCGCATTGGGGCGCTGCCCTCGCGTCCATCGGTTCTCGCACAGATGGACGCACCCCGGGATATTTGAGCCAGTATGAATGACGTCAGGGCGCGCCGAAGGCAGAGGGCGGGGGCGGAGTCGGGATGGCAAGATAGGCCTCGGGCGGGATGCGGGTCAGGCCGCGCAGGCAAAGGGCGGCGCGGTCGTCCGCGGAAAGGGCGGCCACGGCTGCCGTCAGGATCGGCCACAGGCGGTCGGCATCTGCGCCTTGGGCCGCGATCCAGGGCAGGCCGGGGGCAGGGGCGGTTTGCCCCACGACCTTCAGATCGGCGGCAAAGCCGTCATACCGCGCGATCATCGTCCAGGTGACAGCGTCGATCCCGGCGATCTCTGCCCGGCCCTCGGCCACCGCGCGGGCGGAAAGCACATGGCCACCGGACCGCAGGCGCGGTTTCAGCGTGATGCCCTGGGCCAGGGCATGGGCCATCGGACCCGCCCAGCCCGATTGCGACAGGTCCTCGTTGAAGGCGAGGCCTGCGCCGTCGAAATCGGTCAATTCCACGCGTGGATCGTCCCGGCGCGCCACATAGACCGAGCGGTAATAGCCAGGCTGACAGCCCTCGATCCCGTAATCCGGCGTGGCCAACAGCGTCACCTTGCCATGCAGCCGCGCGCGGTAGGGATAGCCGCAGGTCTGCGACAGGATCAGATCGGCGCTTTCCCAAGCCGGCCAATAGGCGCCCTCCCCCCGGGTCAGGTGATCGGGCGCGGCAAGCCCAATGGCGCGCATCCCGTCCCGGACAAGCCGCCACAGCCGGTCATTCGCGGGCTGAAGCTCGGCCCGGTCATACATCCCAAGCGAAGCGATCACAGCGCGGCCCTTTGCCGTGCCAGCGCCGAATCGACGTCATTCAGCCCCAGAAGATTGGCCACCAGCCGCAAGACGCGGTCTTCTTCGGCATCGCGCGCGCCATCGGCCAAGGCCACGCGCCACAGCGCCTCGACTAGGGACCGCCTGTCCTCCAGCGGCACGGCATCCTTCAGCGCGCGGGTAAAGCGCACCGTGTCGGGGGCCAACTGCTCGGCCGTCTCGGCCTCGGTGCGCAGCGCGCGGGCCGCCTCGGGTGCCAGCCCATAGCGCGCCGCCAGGATCACGTCGATCCGCCCGATCTCGGCCGGAGAGGCATGACCATCGGCGCGGGCCACCCGCACCATCAGGCTGGCCAGGGCCAGACGTTCATCAGGCGGCGGAAGCCGGGTGGGGGCGGGGCCGAAAAGGAGGTCCAGAAAGCTCATCGCCCCAGAATAGGCCGCCCGCGCCCCTAGCGAAAGAGGGCAGAGAGCCGCTTGGACTCTTCGTGAAGACCGTAAGGCGGGTTGATCACGAAAAGCCCCGAACCCACCATCCGATGCCCCGGCCGCGCGGGCGGAAAGCGGACCTCATGGGTCAGCGCATCGGCGTAAAGCCGCGCCAGGGCCCGGATCATCGGCGCATGGGGGATATCGGTCAGAATCGGATACCACAGCGCAATCGTGCCGACATTCCAGCGCCTTACCACCTGAGGGATGATCACCGGCAGGCGGTCGTAATCGGTTTTGACCTCGAAGGAGGGGTCGATCAGCATCAGCCCGCGCCGCGGCGTCGGCGGCGTCAAAGAGACGGCGGCGGCCAGGCCATCCTCTTTCAGGATGCGGAACGAGGCATGGTTGGCGGTCCGCAGGGGCTGGATCGCCGCTGTCAGGGCGTCATGCTCTTGCGGATGCAGTTCGCAGAGCCACAGCCCGTCCTGAGGCCGCATCAGCTGCCCCGCGATCAGGGGCGAGCCGGGATAAGCGTTGCGCCCAAAGGACTTGCGGGTCTGGGCCAGCGCGCGGCGATAGGGATGGGCCTCGGGCAAGCGCGCCTCCAGCCGGGCCACGCCCTGCGCGGCCTCGCCGGTCTTGGTCGCCTCGGGGCCGGACAGGTCATAAAGCCCGCGGCCCGCATGGGTCTCGATATAGGTGAAGGCTTTGTCTTTTTGGGTCAGGTAATCCAGCATCCAGGCCAAAAGCGCATGCTTTTGGACATCGGCGGCGTTGCCCGCGTGATAGGCGTGTTGATAGGACAGCATGGCCCCCGGATGCGGCGGAACGGGACGGATTGCAAGGGGCTTGGTTGAACTTGGGGCTTCGGGTGCATAGATAGGCGCAAAACCGAAGGGACAGACATGGAAATCTTCACATACACGGGGTTCATCGCCCTGTTGCAGGTGATCGGCATCGACCTGGTGCTGGCGGGGGACAATGCGATCGTCATTGGCCTGGCCGCAGCTGGCCTGCCGAAAGAGCAACGCGGCAAGGCGATCCTGGTGGGGATCATCGCGGCGACGATCATGCGGATCGGATTCGCGCTGATCACGACGACGCTGCTGCAGGTCGTGGGACTGTTGCTGGCCGGTGGCGTGCTGCTTTTGTGGGTCTGCTGGAAGATGTGGAGCGAACTGCGCCATTCCGCCGCCGAGGACAATCGCGCCGCAGAGGCGCTGAGCGGTGAGGACCTGAACGCCGATGGCACCGTCGCGGGCGGGGGCAAGACCAAGACCTTCGCCCAGGCCGCGATGCAGATCGTGATTGCCGACGTTTCAATGAGCCTGGACAATGTGCTGGCCGTGGCGGGGGCGGCCCATGGCCATCCGACGGTGCTGATCGTGGGTCTGGTGCTTTCGGTGGCCTTGATGGGCCTTGCCGCAAGCTATGTGGCGCGGCTGTTGAACAAGCACCGCTGGATTGCCTATGTGGGCCTGGCGATCATCGTTTATGTGGCGCTGAAGATGATGTGGGAAGGCTGGCACCAGGTGCAGCCGGTGGTCATGGGGATGCTGTAAGCGTCCCCGAGGCGGAAACGAAAGGCCCCCTGCACCGATGGGGGGGGCCTTTTGGTTTTGGGGGGGGTAATCCTGGTTGATCAGGGGCCGGGTGCTTGATCGAAGCAGCGTAGCCCGGGGTATACCCCGGGTTTCTTCGCCCGCCGTAGCAACCCCCGCGGTGTACCCCGGGCTACGCGGGGAGCGTTGAAGTGGCGGGGTAGGGTGCGTGGTTTCACGCACCGCTCGGCTTCAACTCGCCAGGGCGCTCATCTCATCTATGATCTTTTGCACCTTCTTTCCTGCTTCGTCGAATAGGTTCAGTGCCACCATCTGTCCGCCTTTAACATTCTGTTTTGCGCTCCCGGTCACCGTAAAACGGAACAGCGCATCTTCTTGGAGCAGCAAAGATCCGGAAACGCCGCTCCACGACCCCCAAGTCATTCCCGTCGTAAAAGAAACCAATCCATTCTTCTCGTCGACCGCATCGAGCTTCCACTTGAGCGAGACCACCGCTTTTGCAGCCAGCTTCACCACGAGGTCCCGATTTCCAGAGAACGTTCCGGATCTCGGATCAAAGGAAACAGCCGTAGGAGCCGCCCTAGCGATGCTGGACTTCATACTCTCGACCGGAGCGCCGCAGCCGATACAGCTTGCTGCCTTATCCGAGATTTCTCGACCACACTCTGAGCAAACAATCATTGCCACTATAGCACCTCACTTCTCACATGCATTTTCGTGCCCCAAAATGATCGGTTGATGAATGAAAAGAAACGAATGCTTCGTTGATATACCCAAAAGAAACCGCGCCAGGGCGCATCATCGGCGCTAAAGCAATAATGCGTGCAAAGCACGCACCTTATCACGTTACACCAACCGCTCCACTTCCTTCGCCGCGCGCACGAAGTCCGCGAACAGCGGATGCGGGGCGAAGGGTTTGCTTTTCAATTCCGGGTGGAATTGCACGCCGATGAACCAGGGGTGGTCTTTGACCTCGACGATCTCGGGCAGTTTGCCGTCGGGACTCATGCCGGAGAAGATCAACCCGCATTGCTCCAGCTGCGCGCGGTATTGGATATCGACCTCGTAGCGGTGGCGGTGGCGCTCTTCAATCGTCGTGCTGCCATAGACCTTGGCCACATGGCTGCCCTCTTTCAGCACGGCCGTATAGGCGCCCAGGCGCATCGTGCCGCCCTTGGCATCGCCCGCCTTGCGGCGCACGGTGTGGTTGCCCTGGACCCATTCCTTCAGGTGATAGACCACTGGCGTAAAGCGTTTCGCACCGGCCTCGTGGTCGAATTCCTCGGAGCCCGCATCTTTCAGGCCCGCCAGATTGCGCGAGGCCTCGATCACGGCCATCTGCATCCCCAGGCAGATGCCCAGATAGGGGATGCCCTTTTCGCGGGCGAATTGCGCGGCGCGGATCTTGCCTTCGGTGCCACGTTCGCCAAAACCGCCCGGAACCAGGATGGCATGGAAATTGCCCAAGTGGGCGGCGGGGTCTTCGGTTTCAAAGATCTCGGCATTGATCCATTCGGCGCGGACCTTGGTGCGGTTCGCGATGCCGCCATGGGTCAGAGCCTCGGCGATCGACTTATAGGCGTCTTCCAGTTGGGTGTATTTGCCGACGATGGCAATACGGACCTCACCTTCGGGATGGGTGATGCGGTCCATCACGTCTTCCCAGACCTGCAGATTGGGCTTCGGCGCGGGCGTAATTCCGAAAGCGTCCAGCACGGCCTGATCCAGACCCGCGCGGTGATAGGCCAAGGGAGCCTCATAGATCGTCTTCAGGTCATAGGCCGGGACGACATGTTCTTTGCGGACATTGCAAAACAGCGCGATCTTTTCCAATTCGCGATCCGGGATCGGGTGTTCGGACCGGCAAACCAGCACATCCGGCGCCAGGCCGATGCTTTGCAATTCCTTGACCGAATGTTGCGTCGGCTTGGTCTTCAATTCCCCGCTGGCCGCCAGATAGGGCAAGAGCGTCAGATGCATCAGGATCGACTGACCGCGCGGGCGTTCATGGATGAACTGGCGGATCGATTCAAAGAAGGGCAGGCCCTCGATATCGCCGACCGTGCCGCCGATTTCACAGAGCATGAAATCGACCTCTTCATCGCCAATGCGCAGGAAGTCTTTGATCTCATTCGTCACATGCGGAATGACCTGGATCGTCTTGCCCAAGTAATCGCCGCGCCGCTCTTTCTCCAGCACGTTGGAATAGATCCGCCCCGAAGAGATCGAATCCGTCTGCCGCGCATGGACGCCGGTGAACCGCTCATAATGGCCAAGGTCCAGGTCGGTTTCCGCGCCATCATCGGTCACAAAGACCTCGCCATGTTCGAAAGGCGACATCGTGCCGGGATCGACGTTCAGATAGGGGTCCAGTTTGCGCAGCCGCAC
Organism: Stagnihabitans lacustris; assembly: GCF_025950525.1. Taxonomy (GTDB): domain Bacteria; phylum Pseudomonadota; class Alphaproteobacteria; order Rhodobacterales; family Rhodobacteraceae; genus Stagnihabitans. The sequence goes on from NZ_JAPDGS010000001.1 coordinate 334,707, forward strand.
CGTATAGCCCCGCGCCTGCAACAGCGCCCCAAGTGCCGCCGAGGCCAGACCCTTGCCCAGCGAGGAAACCACACCACCGGTGATAAAGATGTAACGCGCCATGGGGGCTCCCGTTGTCAGGCGATTCGGATCGGGCGGAATCGCAGCACCACGGGAGAAAGAGCGTAAGGCCTTTTCAGGTAATACGCAACCAGACCGCTAGATGCAGTTGAGCCGCCGGTAGCAGGGTCAAAAGCTAGTGGTCAGTTTTCCGCGGCGGGCGGGGTCGCGGGCGCATCGGCCGCCGGAAGGGCCTGCAGCGGCGCGGTGGCGGCGGGCGCCTCCGGCTCGGGCAGGGCGCCACCGATCTGGTCGATCACCGAAGAGGTCGCCGAGGTCGAAGCCGCAAGGATCGTCAGCGTGATCGAGGTCGCGATGAACAGCCCCGCAAGCACCCAAGTGACCTTGGCCAGCGCGGTCGCCGCCGTGCGGCCCGAGACGACACCGCCGCCGCCACCGCCGCCCATGCCCAGACCGCCGCCCTCCGACCGTTGCAAGAGCACGAGGCCGATCAGCAGAAGCGCGAGGATCAGGTGGATGGCAAGAACGACGTTTTCCATGGGGCAGCGGCCTTATGCTTTGACGCGCCTATCTAGGCGCAAGGGCGCGGGCACGCAAGAGGGAAGGGGCCGCCAGCCTCAGCCGCCTCGCCGTCTTTTCTTTCCAAATCTCCCCGCCGGAGGTTCCCCACTTGGTCCGCCCCCCTTCGTCTCATTTTCCGGTTCCCCCCGCCGCCCCCAGCCGCTATAGGATGCACGGTTTCACCAAATGCAGGACCAGACACATGGCCAACGTGGTTGTCGTGGGCGCCCAATGGGGCGACGAGGGCAAGGGAAAGATCGTCGACTGGCTCTCGGAGCGTGCCGATGTGATCGCGCGCTTTCAGGGCGGGCACAACGCGGGCCATACCCTCGTCATCGACGGCAAGGTCTATAAGCTCTCGCTCCTGCCCTCGGGCATCGTGCGCGGTGGCAAGCTGTCGGTCATCGGCAATGGCGTGGTGCTGGACCCCTGGCATCTGGTCATGGAGATCGACAAGCTGCGGGCCCAAGGCGTCGAGATCACGCCGGAAAACCTGATGGTGGCCGAAAACGCCTCGCTGATCCTGCCGATCCATGGCGAATTGGACCGCGGCCGTGAAAGCCAGAACTCGGTGGCCAAGATCGGCACCACGGGCCGCGGCATCGGCCCGGCCTATGAAGACAAAGTCGGCCGCCGTGCGATCCGCGTCGCTGACATCTTCGACGAAACCACCCTGGACGCCCGCATCGGCCGCCTGTTGCAGCACCACAATGCGTTGCGTTCGGGCCTTGGGCTGGAGCCGGTCGATCCCGTCGCGCTGAAGGCCGCGATTCTGGACATCGCGCCGGCGATCAAGCCCTATGCCGGCCCGGTCTGGAAAGTCCTGACCGAGGCGCGCAAGGCGGGCAAGCGCATCCTGTTCGAAGGGGCGCAGGGCGCGCTTTTGGATATCGACTTCGGGACCTATCCCTTTGTCACCTCGTCCAACACAATCGCAGGTCAGGCAGCGACCGGCACCGGCCTTGGGCCGACCGCGATCGACTTCGTCCTGGGCATCGTCAAGGCCTATACGACCCGCGTCGGCGAAGGCCCCTTCCCGGCGGAACTGTTCGATGCCGATGGCGAGCGTCTGGGCGAGCGCGGCCATGAGTTCGGCACCGTGACGGGGCGCAAGCGGCGCTGCGGCTGGTTCGATGCGGTCCTGGTGCGCCAGACCTGCGCGACCTCGGGCGTTTCGGGCATCGCTCTGACCAAGCTGGACGTTCTGGACGGGTTCAAGACGCTGAAGATCTGCGTCGGCTATGACCTGGACGGGGTGCGGATGGATTACCTGCCGACCGCCGCCGACCAACAGGCGCGTTGCAAGCCGATCTATGAGGAGCTGGAAGGCTGGACGGAAAACACCGCAGGCGCGCGGTCTTGGGCCGATCTGCCGGGCGCGGCGATCAAATATGTCCGCCGCATCGAAGAGCTGATCCAGTGCCCGGTGGCCCTGCTGTCGACCTCGCCCGAGCGCGACGACACGATCCTTGTCACCGATCCGTTCTCTGACTGACGATGCGCTATAAAACCCGCCGCCGCCTGTCGTTGTTGGTCCTGGTCCTTGGGGTCCCGGCCTATATCGTGGTGGCGGTGAGCCTGATTGCGCTTTTCGACCGACCGCCCTTTTGGGTGGAACTTCTGGTCTATATCGGCCTTGGCGTGCTGTGGATCATCCCGCTGAAGCCGCTGTTCCTGGGCGTCGGTCAGCCCGATCCGGATGACAAGACATAAGCAAAGCCCCGGAAATTCCGGGGCTTTGTCGTGAATAGGGTCTGATCATGAAAGGCCCTTGGCACGAAAAAGGGCGGAGAGGTTGCCCCCTCCGCCCTGCACTCGTCACGACACGACGTCAGCTTGCCCGGCGCTTGGCCTGGGCGAGCATTGGGGAAATCTCGGTCAGGGCATAGGTCCCCGCCTCGGTCCTGGTCAGGCGCCCTTCGCGCAACAGCCGACCAAACCCGCGCAACCCATCCTCGCGTGAGGGTTCAGACCCCAGGGCATTGATCTGGGCGAACAGTTCGGGCCGGGTAAAGCCGTCCTGGCCGCGGGTCAGCGTCAGGAAAGCCCCCGCCGCCTCGATCAGGTCTTGCAGGCTGGAGGCGCCAAGGCCATCGGCGAAGTCCTGAAAGCTTTGCTTGGGCGTCTCGTTGAAAACATTGGCCATTTCGGCGGCGGCCAATTCGTCCTCTTCGGGGGAAAAGGCCGGGCGCAGGGTCGCGGCATGGGTCACACGGCGCGGGCGCACAGGTTGGACGGCCACGGCAGCCGGCGCGGTGGCGGGCTGGTCGATGCGCAGCGTCGGCAGCAGAACCAAAGGCGCGGGCCTTTCGGTGGCCGGGCGCATCACCTGGTCCAGGTCCTTGCGATAGGGGTCCTGGCGCAGGTTGTCATCAGGCTTGGGCGCCCCCTTGGCGCGGCGTTCGGCCACGGTGGCCAGCACCGCCGCCTTCAGATGCGCGATGGCCGAGCGGCGCCGCTTGGTCTGCGGCTCTTCGAACTCGGAATTGGCCTTCTGGATCAAGCGGTCGACCGCGGCGTCGTCGGTCTGGGCCACGGGCAGGCGGCTGGGCGCGGGTTCGGTCAGGGCCGAGCGCAGGGCCGCGCTGCGGTCTTCGGCCGGCGCCGTGGCGGGGGCTGTGGTGAGGGCTTCGGTCGCTGCGGGTTCTTCGGCGGCAATCGGCGAGTCCACAGGGGCCGAGGGCTCCAGGCGGCGGATCTTGATGACCCGGGCGCGGGCGCGCTGGATCTTTTCCGCCACAAGCGGCGCCTGGGCGTCGCCCTCGCGGGGCGTCTCGGCAACCACTTCGGCAACCACTTCGGCGGGCGCCAAGGCTTCGACCTCGGGCTGTTCATCGGTTGCCGGCAAGGCGGCCAGGTCTTCGGCGCGGTAGTCCTCGGGCAGGTCGGCAGAGATATCCTCCGGCAGGACCAGGGTCAGGTCGGCAGGCAGCTCTTGCGGCTGGTCCTCGGGCAAATCGGCTTCTGCCGGAACAAGATAGGCGCCAAGGTCGGGAAGCGTCACTTCGGCCGTCTGGATGGGGGTCAGGGCCTCGACCGGCGGCTGTTCCAGGATGGCGGCGAGGTCGTCCGCCGCGGGCGCCTGGTCGGCATCAGCAAACTGACCCTCTGCCGCAAGGGCCTCCGGGGTGATCTCTGCGCTATCAAGGGCACCGGCGAGGGTCTCGCGCAGAGCGCTCAGGACATCGGCATCGGTGTCCTCGGCCATCGGCAGAAGACCCGTGGTTTCCGGTTCGACGGTTTCGGGTTCGGCCGATTCCTGCGCCACTGCAAGAACATCGTCCGCCGGGGACAAGGCTTCGGTGTGGGCAGGCGTGGCGACCTCTGCAAGGCGCGTGAACATGGCGAGGTCGGCCGCGCTTTCGGGCGCATCAACGAGAGCATCCTCGGGCTGGGCATCCTCGGGCTGGGCATCCTCCGGGAGGACTTCGGGCATATCGGCCGGAATGTCGTCCGCAATCACTTCGGCTTCGGGCGCCAGTTCGGTGAGCGGGGGCGCGATGCCTTCGGCAGCAATCTTGTCGGTGATCTGGCCAGTGGTATCGGCCGTGATGTCTGCGACCGGCTCGACAGGGGTCAGCGCGTGCACAGGCGCCACGGCTGGCGCGGCGGCCAGGGCCAGGGTGACAAGCGCTTCGGGTGCCGCTTCAGGTGCCGGGGCCTTGACCTGCGCACCCGTCACGTCCGCCGCATGCACCACGACCGGCGCAGCCTGAGCGGCGCGCAAGCGTTGCAGCCTTTGGGCCGCGCTGGCCATGGCCTGGGTCGCGGCGTCTTCGGCGAGAAGCCGCGGCGCGGCTTTCGGCGCGGCCTCTTGGGTCGCGGCAGGGGCGCTGCCCGAAGTCAGATGCGTCGTCCCCATCGTGGCCGAAGCCTGGATCGTGGCAGAAGCCTGGGGCTGCGCCACAGGCGCCGCCAAAACCGCCGCGGAGACCGGCTCGGAGACCGCCTCGGAAATTTTCACGGAGACATTCTCGGCGGCCGTGGTATCGGCCACCACCGCCTCGTTGCTGTCGCGAGCTCGCAACACGACGCCATTGTCCTGGATCTTGGCCTCGACCCGGCGCTGGATTTCGCGCTCTGCTATCTTGTGCAGCATGGCGGCATCGGGCTGCGGCGGCTCTGCCCCGAAGTAACGATCCTCCGCCGCCAGATCGCGAAAATACTCCGCAATCGCCTTCATCGTGTTGAAGGGGTCGTCGAAGCCTTCCAGCGTGCAGCTGAAAGTTCCGTAAGAAACCGTTAGAATTTTATGAGCAGCGTTCATTGTCGCCCGCCTTCTGCCAAACTCGACCCTATCACCCTGCGCTTTGGTCTGTTCGAATCCATGGACAAACCGGGGTGTTTTGAAGGATTGATTGTGGCCGCCGCACCGAACGATTGCCGCAATTGGAAGGACAATATCAGCATGACAAAGGTTATTGTCCAATCAACAGAAGGGGTCACACTGGCCGGAGGCAGTCGTTTTTCGGCCCGGCTGCTGGCCGAGGCGCGCAAGATGGCGCCACGATTGGTGGCGGCGGATGGGGGGGCGGACCGGCTTTTGGCGCATGGGGCCATGCCCGAGGCCGTCATGGGCGACCTTGATTCGATCAGCCCCGCCGCGCGGGACAGGCTGGCAGACAGGCTGCACCATATCCCCGAACAGGTCACGACTGATTTCGATAAGGCTTTACGCTCCATCGACGCGCCTTTCGTGGTCGCGGTGGGCTTTGCCGGGCAAAGGCTGGATCACGGGCTTGCGGTGCTGACCTCGCTTTTGGCCCATCCGGGCAAGCGGTGTCTGGTGATGAGCGCCACGGATGTCGTCTTTCTGTGCCCGCCGCGCCTAAGCCTGCGCCTGACCCCCGGGACCCGGTTTTCGCTTTACCCCCTGGGCGAGGTGCGCTGTCAGTCTCAGGGGCTTGTGTGGCCGACCGAGGGTCTGGATTTCGCGCCCTGGGGGATGATCGGGACGTCGAACCAGGTGGCCGACCCCGAGGTTCACTTGCAGGTCGATGCGCCGCGGATGCTGGTCATATTGCCTCGTCCGGCAGCAAGGGCGGCCGTGCTTGGGCTGACCGGTGTTCGTGGCGAATGACGTAAAGGCCAGAGCCCACGATAACGGCCATGCCGACCCAGGTCAGAACATTGGGGAAGTCGCCAAAGATCGCATAGCCCAGGAAGACCGCCATCGGCAGCTCCAGGTAATGCAAGGGCGCCAGGGTCGAGGCGGGGGCGTGGCGCATCGCCACCGTCATGCAGAAATGCGAAGTCGCGGCCCAAAAGCCCACGCCGAACAGCCAGGCGGTGTTGATCGCATCGGGCATGACGGGGTCAAGTTCCGTGACGCCCGACCCGTCAAAGGCCCACAGGATCGGCGCCGCAATGACGATGCCCGCGACCGAGGTGTAAAGCTGCATCGAGACGGGATCGACGCGGGTCGACATGGCCTGGGTCGCGAATTCGTAAAAGGAAAAGGCCAAAGCGCAGCCCAAGGGGAAAAGCGCCACCAGGCCATAAGCCGACAGCGAGGGCTGGATCACAAGAAGCGCTCCGCCGAAACCGACCAGCGAGGCCAGCATCTGCGTGCGTCCGATGGGCGTGCCAAAGATCAGCCGCGCCAGACCCATGATCATGAAGGGCATGACGAAGACGATGGCGATGGCGTCGGCAATGGGCATGTATTGGACCGAGGCCACGAAGCAATAGGTCGACAGGATCAAACAGATCGCGCGGGCGACCATGAAGGCCAGGTCGCGCTTGGTGCCGCCCCATGTCGGCCGCATGATGGCAAAGACCGGGATCATGCAGAGCCCCTGGAACAGGAAGCGCGCGGCGGTGATCTGACCGACCGGGATTTGCGCGGTGGCGAGTTTCGAGCAGGCGTCCAGAAGCGGCGCCATGACGCAGAAGGCCACCATCAAAAGCGCGCCGCGCAGGGGAGAGGGCTGGGGCATCATGGGCGACCTTTGGTCTTGGGGCTGAGGCCGGGGGGGCACCCCCCCCGCGCGCTTTGGGTTCTTGAACCGATGGCGCAGCCCGTTGGATATTTGTGAAAGGGTGAAATGGAAAGGGCTCTGTCTCCGCCTGCGTCGCCCGGGGCTCTGGTCAGCAGTTGGGGACGTTGACGGCAAGGCCCCCCAGCGAGGTTTCCTTGTATTTCTCGTGCATGTCATGGCCGGTCTGGCGCATCGTCTCGATGCAGGCGTCAAGGCTGACCAGGTGCTGGCCGTCGCCCCGCAGTGCGAGCGAGGCGGCCGAGACCGCCTTGATCGCGCCGAGGCCGTTGCGTTCGATGCAAGGCACCTGCACCAGGCCCTTGACCGGGTCGCAGGTCATGCCAAGGTGGTGTTCCAGCGCAATTTCGGCGGCGTTTTCAACCTGTTCCACCGTGCCGCCCAGGACGGCGGCCAGGCCTGCCGCGCTCATGGCGGCGGCCGATCCGACCTCGGCCTGGCAGCCACATTCCGCGCCAGAGATGCTGGCGTTGTGCTTGCACAGCCCCCCGATGGCGGCGGCGGTCAGCAGGAAATCGGCCACCTTGGATTGCGAGGCGCCCGGCACATGATCGAGGTAATAGCGGATCGTGGCCGGCAGCACGCCCGCCGCGCCATTGGTGGGCGCGGTCACAACCTGGCCCCCCGCAGCGTTTTCCTCGTTCACCGCCATGGCGTAAAGCGACATCCAGTCGTTGATCGTATGGGGCGCGGTCATGTTCAGCCCGCGTTCGGCCATCAGCGCGTCATGGATGCCCTTGGCGCGCCTGCGGACCTTCAGGCCGCCGGGCAAGATGCCGTCCACCGCCATGCCCCGAGAGATGCAATTGTTCATCACCTCCCACAGGCGCTCGATGCCGCGGTCGATCTCGGCCTTGGTGCGGAATTTCAGCTCGTTGGCCAGTTTCATCTGGGCGATGGTCAGGCCCGAGGCCGCCGCCATGTCCAGCATTTCGGCTGCGGTTTCAAACGGATAGGGGACGTCGGCGCGGGCCTTGGACTTGGTGCCGCCCGCCTCGGCGAGTTCACCGGCGGTCAGCACAAAGCCGCCGCCGATCGAGTAATAGGTTTCCTCCAGGATCACGTCGCCCTGGGCATCGGTGGCCTTCAGGATCATCCCGTTGGCATGGCCGGGCAGGGCGGGGCCGTAGTCGAAGGCAAGGTCCTTTTTCGGGTCGAAGCTCAGCTCGGGCAGGCCGGGCGGGGTGATCTTGTGGGTCGCCTGGATCGCCGCCAGCGTGGCTTCGGCCTTTGCGGCGTCATAGGTGGCGGGTTCGAACCCCGCGAGGCCAAGGATCGTGGCGCGGTCGGTGGCATGGCCCACACCCGTAAAGGCCAGGGACCCATGCAGAGAGCCGCGCAAGCCCTTGGGGTGGAAGGGCGATTTTCGCAAAAGGTCAAGAAAGCGGGCGGCGGCGACCATGGGCCCCATCGTGTGGGAAGACGAGGGGCCGACGCCCACTTTGAACATGTCGAAGACGGAAAGGAACATCGCGCGACCCCTGTGTTTGGCTGTCACGATAGGGGGGAAGCGGGCGGGCGCGGGGGGTAAAACCGACATAAGCAGGCTTAAAACGAAGGCTCTGCGCAAAGGGGGTGATTTTTCTGGAAATGTTCTGGTTTCGTTTACTGCGGATTAACCGGGAATCGCGAGACTGAGGCAACGCGATCCAGAATGGAGATACCCGATGCGCTTTCTTGCAATTGTTCTTGGCCTTTTGCCCATTTTTGGTCTTTTGCCGGGCGTGGCGATGGCCCAAGGGGCTCTGCCACCGCGGATGATCAAGGCGATCAAGGCCGATCCCGAGGCCTATTTGCAGGACGTGGCGGCGCTGATTGCCAGCGCCGGGCAGGGCGATGCGATCACGGCCGACCAGCTGGCGGTCTCGATTGCCGTGCAAAGGGCGCGGGCGCGGGTCGATGTGCTGGCCCCGCTGCTGGAAGCGGATTTGAACGGCGACGGCGCCGTCGCGCGCGAAGAGCTTTTGGGCACGGCCTCGGCGCTGAAATCCGAGGCGCGGGCGAAGTTGGACCGCGCCTTTGGGGCGGCGGATGGCGATGGCGATGGCCTGGTCACGGGGGCTGAGCTGGCCGCCAAGGGCGAGGATGCAGCGCTTTCGGTCATGGGCCCCGCCCGGTTGGCAAAGGTCAAGGTGCTGATGGGCTTTGACGCCGATGCCGATGGCAGCGTGACCCTGGACGAGGTGCGCAACGGCCTTCAGGCCTTGGTGTCGTGAGTTTCGGTCGGGGGAAGGCGTAACGGTGTCTCTGGCAGCCCCGCCCCCGGGGGCTGTCAGGCCAGGAAAGTTGTCAGCCCAGGAAAGTTGTCAGGCCAGGAACACTGTCAGGCCAGGAAATCGGACAAGAGTTTCAGGTTCAGGACGACGATGGCGGCGGCTATGACCCAGGCCAGAGCACCCAGCCAGAGGGGCGCCGCCATCTCTCCCATCTTCGACCTTTGCGTCGTGAAGGCCACAAGGGGCACCACGGCGAAAGACAATTGCAGGGACAGGACGACCTGGGTGAGGATCAAAAGCTCTCCCATGCCTTCTGTGCCGTAAAGGATCGTGACCCCTGCCGCCGGCAGGATGGCGAGGGCGCGGGTGATCAACCGACGGACCCAGGGGGCGAGACGGAGGCGCAAAAAGCCCTCCATCACCGCCTGGCCCGCCAAAGTTGCCGTGACGGTCGAGTTCAAGCCACAGGCCAGAAGGGCCACGGCAAACAGGACCGGCGCGATACCCGCGCCCAAAAGGGGCCCGATCAGGCGATGGGCATCGCCCAGATCCTGAACAGCGGTCTGACCATTGGCATGAAAGGCCGAGGCCGCAAGGATCAGGATCGAGGCATTGATCGTCAGCGCAAACATCAGCGCCACGGTCGAGTCGATGGTGGCAAAGCGCAGGGCCTCGCGCTTTTCGGGCAGGCTGTCGCCCCAGGCCCGGGTCTGCACGATGGCAGAGTGCAGGTAGAGGTTATGCGGCATGACCGTGGCGCCAAGGATACCCAGGGCGAGGTAAAGCATCTCGGGGTTGGTGACGATCTCGGTCGTGGGCATGAAGCCGCGCAGGACACCGCCCCAATCGGGATCGGCCAGCAGGATCTGTGACAGGAAAGACACGGCGATCACGCCGAGGAGGGCGATGACGAAGGCCTCAAGTTTCCGGAAGCCCCGTTTTTGCAGCCAAAGGATCAGGAAGACATCCAGCGACGTGATGATCACCCCCAGCTCCAGCGGGATGCCGAAGAGCAGGTTGAGGCCGATGGCCGTGCCAATCACCTCGGCGATGTCAGTGGCGATGATGGCGATTTCGGCCGCAAGCCAGAGGGGGATCGTGGTCCAGCGCGGCAGGCCGTCGCGGCAGGCCTGGGCCAGGTCGCGCCCCGAAGCGATGGCCAGGCGCGCCGAAAGCGATTGCAGGACGATGGCCATGACATTCGACAAAAGCGCCACGAACAGAAGGGCATAGCCGAATTTGGAGCCTCCGGCCAAAGAGGTCGCCCAGTTGCCCGGGTCCATATAACCCACCGCCACCATATAGCCCGGCCCGAGGAAGGCCAGGAACCTTTGCCAGCGCGTCACCCCCAGGGGGACAGAGCGGTGAACATCGGCCAAGGCGGCTTCTCCGCGCGGGCTGGACCACAAGAGCTGGCCGGTTTGGGGCAAGCTGTCCGGGCGCAGGCTGTCTGGGGGCGGAATGGGGGTCATGGGACCGATCTGGTTTTGCAATTGCGAATTATTCTCAATTTAGATTTGGGTGCATGGGACGGGAAGTCAAGCGGAAAGCGGAAAGGGCGGGGCAAAAGGCGCGGGCAAGAGCCCGCAAGAGCTTTTCTCGCCTCTGGCCTGCGGCCAACCGGCTCGGCCTGCGCGGCACCGCGCCGCCGGAGCCTTTGGCGCAGTGAGCTTGGTGACGTCGGTCGGGCTACCCCGGGCAGGGCGCGGCGGGAGCAACTGTTTGTCGCGGTGCTTTGCCCAGCCGCAGCCGGCAACCGCGCCCCTGCCGAACCCCTTCGCCGCAGGTCATCGACCAGCTCTCACACCCTTCGACCCTGTCGGCGGAACGCCCCAAGGTGAGGTCGGCAGGACCGGCCACAGGGCGTCTCCTCGGCGTCACGCCCCCGCAGTCGGCAAGCCCCCTTTCCCCATGGCCCCCCGCTTTCCATTTGCTATAAGCATCGCAGACCAGATGGAGGCCGGCCCGTGACCAAAGAACTCTCCCCCGCCGACAAGGCAAAATTCGTCGCCGCCAAACGGGCTTGCGACTATGTCCAGTCCGGGATGAAAGTCGGCCTCGGCACCGGATCGACCGCGGCCTGGATGGTGCGCTGCCTGGGCGAGCGCATCCGCGAAGAGGGCTTGCGGATCGTCGGCGTCCCGACCTCGACCCGCACCGCCGAACTCGCCCGGCAAGTCGGCGTGCCGATCACCTCTTTGGACGATGCGAAATGGCTGGACGTCACCATCGACGGGGCCGATGAATTCGACCCCAACCTGGCGCTGATCAAGGGCGGCGGGGCGGCCTTGCTGCAAGAAAAGATCGTCGCCACCGCAAGTGACCAGATGATCGTCATCACCGACGCCGCCAAAGAGGTCGCCACCCTCGGCGCCTTCCCCCTGCCGGTCGAGGTCATCCCCTTTGGCTGGCAGACCACCAAGGCGCTGATCGAGGAGCTGCTTGTCGGCCTGGACGTCATGAACCGCGAGGTCTCGCTCCGGATGAACGGGGACCGGCCGCTGATCACCGACGAAAGCAACTATATCGTCGACCTGCATCTGAAGCGCATCGGCAATCCGCGGCAACTGGCGCTGGTGCTGAACCAGATCCCCGGCGTCGTTGAAAACGGGCTTTTCATCGACATCTGCGATGTGGTCGTGATCGGCCATGCCGATGGCCGCGTCGTCTTGCGCGACATCAACAACGGCACCGAATCCGAGGATCGCATCCATTTCGCGCCCTCCGACAACATCTTCCGGGAGCTGTGATGTCCTTCGACTATGATCTTTTCGTCATCGGCGGCGGCTCGGGCGGGGTGCGTGCGGCGCGGATCGCGGCTTCCGAGGGGGGCGCGCGCGTCGCCCTGGCCGAGGAATCGCGCATGGGCGGGACCTGTGTCATCCGCGGCTGTGTGCCCAAAAAGATCCTTGTGAATGCCAGCGCCTTTCCGGCCCTGATGCAGGACGCCGCCGCCTATGGCTGGCAGGTTCAGACCGGGGCCTTCGACTGGGACCGCTTTCAGGCGCTTTTGACAGCCGAGCTTGACCGGCTGGAGGCCGCCTATCGCGGCACGCTGAAAAACGCGGGCGTCACGGTGCATGACCAGCGCGCGACGGTGATCGATCCGCACCGTGTCCGCCTGGCCGATGGCACCGAAGTCACCGCCCGCCATATCCTGATCGCCACCGGCGGGCGGCCCTTTGTCCCCGATATCCCAGGGGCGGAATACGCCGTCACCTCGAACGAGATGTTCCATCTGCCCGCCCTGCCGGGCAAGGTCGTCATCATGGGTGGCGGCTTTATCGCCTGCGAATTCGCCTGCATCCTTGCGGGCTTTGGCGTTCAGGTCACGCTGATGTGCCGCGCGGGCCAAATCCTGCGCGGCTTTGATGACGAGGCGCGGACCCATGTGGCCCAGGGCATGGTGGCGCGCGGCGTCACGATCCTGACCGGGACCGAGGTCGCAAGCCTTCAGCCAGGCCAGGCGACCACGACGGACGGCGCGGTCCATCCGGCCGACCTTGTGCTTTACGCGACCGGCCGCGTCCCCAATACAGCGGGCCTGGGGCTTGAGTCGCTGGGTGTCCAGATCGGCCCCAAGGGGCAGATTCTGGTGGACCAGTATTCGCAAACTGCCGTCCCCTCGATCTTTGCCGTGGGCGATGTGACCGACCGGATCAACCTGACCCCGGTTGCGATCCGCGAGGGCCATGCTTTCGCGGACACCGTTTTCGGGGCCAAACCCTGGACCGCTGATCATGACCTGGTCGCCAGCGCCGTCTTCACCCAGCCCGAACTTGGCACCGTGGGCCTGACCGAAGAGGCCGCCCGCGCCCTTGGCCCCTGTGAGGTCTATACCGCCAACTTCCGCCCGATGAAGACGCTGTTTGCCGGGCGTCAGGATCGCACGCTGATGAAACTGATCGTCGCCACCGCGACCCGCAAGGTGCTGGGCTGCCACATCGTCGGCCCCGAGGCGGGCGAGATGATCCAGCTGGCCGCGGTGGCCATCAAGATGGGCGCCACGAAGGAGGACTTCGACCGCACCGTCGCCGTCCACCCCACGGCCGCCGAAGAATTGGTCACGATGCGCAAACCCACGCGGGTTCACGCTTGAATTTTGCGTCCAAGCCCCCAAATTTCAGGGCAGACATAGAGAAGAGGTAAAGATGGCAAACGGAAACGGCCCCTGGGGCGGCGGAAACGGCCCCGAGGATGACCGCCCGAAGGGCAGACGCGACGACAACCGCGGGCCCCAAAGCCAGATCCCGGAAATCGACGAGGTCCTGCGCAAGGGGACCGAGAAGCTGCGCGTCATCATGGGTGGCGGCGGCAACGGCGGCAATGGCGGCCGCCCGGGCCAGGGGGGCCAGGGTCCTGCTGTGACCCGTCAGGGCCTGGCCCTTGGCGTCCTTGGCGCGCTGGCGCTTTGGGGCTGGATGTCGGCCTATACGGTCCGTCCCGAAGAACAGGCCGTCGAATTGTTCCTGGGCGAGTTCAGCGACATCAAGGGCAACGGCCTGCATTTCGCGGCCTGGCCTTTGTTCACGGCGGAAATCGTCAACACCAGCCAGCAGCGGACCACCGATGTCGGCACTGGCGCCCAAGGCGAGGCCGACAACGGGTTGATGCTGACCGGCGATCAGAACATCGTCGACGTCGAATTCCAGGTCGTCTGGAACGTCTCGAACCCGCGCGACTTTCTGTTCAACCTGCGTGATCCCGAGGGCACGATCCGCGCCGTGGCCGAAAGCGCCGTGCGCGACATCGTCGCCCGCAGCCAGCTGGCCCCGATCCTGAACCGCGACCGCGGCGAGGTGGAAACCGCGCTGTTCACCGAAGTGCAGGCCACCTTGGACGCCTATCAGTCCGGGATTTCCGTGGTCCGGATCAACCTGGTGAAGTCTGACGTCCCCGAGGATGTCCGCGACGCCTTCCGCGCCGTTCAGGCCGCGCAGCAGGAACGTGACCGCCTGCAAAAGACCGCCGAGGCCGAGGCCAACAAGGTCACGGCTGCGGCCCGTGGTCAGGCCTCGCAGGCCGAGCAGGACGCCCGCGCCTATGCGGCCCAGGTCGTGAACCAGGCACAGGGCGAGGTCAGCCGCTTTACCGCCGTCTACGCCGAATACATCAAGGCTCCTCAGGTCACGCGTCAGCGCATGTATCTGGAAACGATGGAAAAAGTTCTGGGTGGCGCCAACAAGGTCATCCTTGAGGGCGGCCAGGATGCGCTTCCCTTCATGCCACTTGACGGGCTCTTGCCCAAAGCGCAGGAGGCCAAGTGATGCGTCTTTCCATTATCCTTCCGATCCTGGCCATCCTGGGGGCCACGGCCCTGTCCTCGGTCTATGTGATCGACGCGCGCGAAAAGGGGCTGGTGCTGCAATTCGGCTCGGTCAAGCGGGTCGTCGACCAGCCGGGGCTGTATTTCAAGATCCCGCTGTTGCAGGACGTGACGCGCTATTCGAACCAGATCCAGGGTCTTGTGACCGATCCGCAGGAAATCACCTTTGCCGACAGCCGGCGTCTGGTGGTCGATGCTTTCGCCCGCTGGCGGATCACCGATCTGGAAAAGTTCCGCCGTGCCGTGGGCCTGGGGGGCTTGGATTCCGCCGGGGCCAACCTGTCGCGGATCGTGAATGGCGAAGTGCGTGACGTGCTGGGCAAGGCGCCTCTGACCGCCGTGCTCAGCCAGGACCGCTTGCCCCTGATGAACCAGATCCGCGACTCGGCGCGCGAAAAGGCGCTGTCTTTGGGGATCGAGGTCATCGACGTCCGTCTGACGCGCACCGACCTGCCGGATCAGAACCTGCAGGCGACCTATGAGCGGATGAAGGCCGAGCGTCAGCGCGAGGCCACCGACGAGATCGCGCGCGGCAACGAGGCCGCCCAGACGATCCGTGCCGGGGCCGACCGCCAGGCGGTGGAAATCACCTCCGAGGCCGACAAGCTGGCCGCGGTGGTGCGCGGTGCGGCCGATGCGCAGCGTTCGGCCATTTATGCCGAGGCCTATGGTCAGGACCCCGAGTTCTACGCCTTCGTGCGCTCGCTGCAGGCCTATGCGGCGGCTTTCCCGGCTGGCAACACGGCCTTTGTCCTGGCGCCCGAGGGGGATTTCTTCCGCTATTTCGGCGCGGGCGGGTCGGTGCTTCCGGGGTCCGACGCGGCGATCGGCGCGGGACCCGGGGCCACGGGCGTGGGCACGACGGTGAACGGCGGGGCCGCACCCCAGCCCGCCACCGGCACGGCCACGGCGCCCTGAACCGCGCAGTCCTTTCGGTGCCGAGATTGGGGCCTTCCCTCCTGGGGAGGCCCTTTCCTTTTCGTGCCTCTCTCGCCCGCGTGAAACAATTGCTCTCTTTCCGTCACAGGGCTTTGACCCTCCGCGATCCGGTTTGCATGGACAGAGGCCCCCGGCATGACAGATGATAGGCCATCCAAGGACGGGTGCCCGACCCAAGGCGCCGCAACCTGACCCAGAGGAGTTCGATCGTGCAGTCTCTCAATCTGATGCAATCACAAGACTTGGCCCAAAACCTGGCCCCCACCCGCGCGCCGGGGCGTGCCCTGTCGCGCATTGGCCGGACCTTCGGCGCGCTTGGCCTTGGCCTCGCGCTCAGCGTCAGCCCCGCGGTGCTGATGCCGCTGTCCAGCCCGGCGATGGCCCAGGCCGTGCCTCCGTCCTTTGCCGACCTGGTCGAGAAATTCTCGCCCGCCGTCGTCGACATCACCACCTCGTCCATTGTTGCGGCCGAGGCGGGCGACGGGATGCAAGTGCCACCCGGTTCGCCTTTCGAGAAGTTTTTCAAGGACTTCCAGGGTGATCAGCCGCCCCAGCAAGAGGAAATGCAGCGCTCCGAGGCCTTGGGGTCGGGCTATATCATCTCGGCCGAT
Source organism: Stagnihabitans lacustris (assembly GCF_025950525.1). Taxonomy (GTDB): domain Bacteria; phylum Pseudomonadota; class Alphaproteobacteria; order Rhodobacterales; family Rhodobacteraceae; genus Stagnihabitans. The sequence goes on from NZ_JAPDGS010000001.1 coordinate 350,419, forward strand.
GGCTATGTCGTGACCAACAACCACGTGATCGAAGGGGCCGATGACATCACGGTCGAAACCTTTGGCGGCAAGAATTACAAGGCCAAGCTGATCGGGCGCGACCCCAAGACCGATGTCGCCGTGCTGAAGATCGACGCGACCGAGCCGCTGCCTTTCGTCTCGTTTGGCGACAGCGACCAGATGCGGGTGGGCGATTGGGTTGTGGCCATGGGCAACCCGCTGGGGCAGGGCTTTTCGGTCAGCGCGGGCATCGTTTCGGCCCGCGGACGCGAGCTTTCGGGGACCTATGACGACTTCTTGCAGACCGATGCCGCGATCAACAAGGGCAACTCGGGCGGGCCCTTGTTCAACGTGAACGGCGAGGTGATCGGGATGAACACCGCCATCCTGTCGCCCTCGGGCGGGTCGATCGGGATCGGCTTTTCCATGGCCTCGAATGTGGTCAGCAAGGTCGTCGACCAGCTGAAGGAATTCGGCGAGACGCGGCGCGGCTGGCTGGGCGTGCGCATCCAGGACGTCAGCCAGGACGTCGCCGATGCCATGGGTCTGGCCGAGGCCAAGGGCGCGCTTGTCACCGATGTGCCCGAGGGTCCGGGCAAGGATGCGGGCATCCTCTCGGGGGATGTGATCCTGACGTTCAACGGCAATGAGGTGAAGGATTCCAAGGGCTTGGTCCGCTCTGTCGCCGATGCGCCGATTGGCGAGACGGTGCCGGTCCTGGTCCTGCGCGAGGGCAAGGAAGTGACGCTGGACGTGAAACTTGGCCGCCGCGAAGAGGCCGAGGGCGAGGCGCAGCCCGCCGCCGACAAGTCGACCAAGCCCGCCGCTCCGCAGACCGGCGAGATGCTGGGCCTGACGCTGCAGGCCGTGACCGAAGACATGGTCCAGGACCTGGGCCTTCAGCCGGGCGATGGCGGGCTTGTCGTGACCAAGGTCGATGTCGCGGCCGAGGCCTATGAAAAGGGCCTGCGCGAGGGCGATGTGATCATGGAGGCCGGCCAGCAGAAAATCTCCAGCCTCAAGGACCTGGAGTCGCGCGTGGCCGATGCCAAGGAGGGCGGGCGCAAGTCGATCCTGCTTCTGGTCCGGACCCAGGGCGACCCGCGTTTTGTGGCCCTGTCGGTGGAGTGATCCATGGGGCCGGGGGTAGGCCCCCGGCCGTCAAACCCGGGCTATGCCGATGGCAGCAGGGCGCCCAACTTGCGCTGTCGCCTGCGTGACCCTGACCGGATGGAACGCTTCTGCAAAGCCGCCTAGCCCGGGGTATACCCCGGGTTTACCGCACCGGCGTCAGGACCAGCCCCAGCATCTGGGCGGCGCGCAGCGACAGGACCTTGGTGTCCAGCCCGTGATCCTCTTGAAACCGGCGGACCGAGGTCATCGTCTGGCCCTCCAGCACGCCATCCAGCGGGCCAAGGTAATAGCCCCGCGCCCGCAGCGCCCTTTGCAGCGTCAGGATCGTGTCCGGCGTCAACTGGTCGTAACAGGGCGTCCGCACCCAGATGGTTTCCGTGTCGCGCACCATCCGTTGCTGGCTTTCGCTGCGGAAACTGCCCGGCGCGACTTCGCGCGTGACCGTTTCGGTCTCGATCACCGCGGGCAGGGTGTCGCGGCCCCAGCAGATGCCAGGGACGCTCTCGGGCTCTGACTTGCGCGCCTCGGAGGCAAGGTCCAGCGCCTTGGGCGCCGAAACCGGGACCTGCACGCCGCAGCCCGCCAAAACCACCAGAAGTGCCGAAATCCTTGCCCGCATGTGCCCCCCGTTTTGCGCCATCATAGGGGGCGCGGCGGCAGGCGGCTAGGGCTGATCCCCCGCCCGCGCCATGTCCGGCACCAAAAGCCGGTCCAGAAGGGCCGAGCAATCCTCGATATGCTCGGCCACGACATGAACCACGCCCGCCTCGCGCTGCAACCGCCCCGTGACGCGCAACAGCCGCCCCGCGATCACCGCCCGGCGAAAGCGTTCGTAAATCTTGGCCCAGACGACGACATTCGCCGTCCCCGTCTCGTCCTCCAGCGTCAGAAAGATCACGCCCTTGGCTGTGCCGGGGCGCTGGCGCACCAGAACCAGCCCCGCCACGACGACGCGGGCACCGCCCGAGGGCTCATCCAGACGCCCGGCCGGGATGGCCCGCGGCGGACGCGGCCAGGTATTGGGCGCAGGCGTGGGGGTCATCCAATCCGACATGGGAACAAATATGGAACATGTTCAGGCATGAGTCCAGAGGGGGTGGAACTGCCGACCGTCCTGCGCTAAATCCGTTGCAACCAGTCAAGAGGGCAAGATGGCCAAGATCACCTATGTGGAATTCGGCGGCAAGGAACATGTGGTCGAGGTCGCCAATGGCCTGACCGTCATGGAGGGCGCGCGCGACAATGGCATCCCCGGCATCGAGGCCGATTGCGGCGGCGCCTGCGCCTGTTCGACCTGCCATGTCTATGTCGATGCCGCCTGGGTCGACAAGCTGCCGAAAAAGGACTCGATGGAGGCCGACATGCTGGATTTCGCCTGGAATCCCGATGCGGTGCGGTCGCGTCTGACCTGCCAGCTGAAGGTTTCGGCGGCGTTGGAGGGGCTGAAGGTCTTCATGCCGGAAAAGCAGATCTAAGCCGAAGGGCGCCGGCGGCCTTCCTGTGGGCTTTGGCTTGAAGCGCGGCGGCTGACGGGCTAACAGGGGCGCGACCTTTACCGGAGCAGACCCATGGCCGAAAAGATCCGCGCTGAAAAGACCTATAGGCCCCGCGCCGAGACCCCCAAGGGGTTCCGCGACTATTTCGGTGCCGAAGTGACCGAGCGCAAGGCGATGCTGGACCGCATCGCCGAGGTCTATCACCGCTATGGCTTTGACCCGCTGGAGACCTCGGCTGTGGAAACGGTCGAGGCATTGGGCAAGTTCCTCCCCGATGTCGACCGCCCGAATGAGGGGGTTTTCGCCTGGCAGGACGAGGATCAGGACTGGTTGGCCCTGCGCTATGACCTGACCGCGCCCTTGGCCCGGGTTGCGGCGCAATACCGCAACGACCTGCCCTCGCCTTATCGCCGCTATGCGATGGGCCCGGTGTGGCGCAACGAAAAGCCCGGCCCGGGGCGGTTCCGGCAGTTCTATCAATGCGACGCCGATACGGTGGGGTCTTCTTCGGTGGCGGCGGACGCCGAGATTTGCGCCATGCTGTCCGACGCGCTGGAGACCGTGGGGATTCCGCGCGGCGACTATGTGGTGAAGGTCAACAACCGCAAGGTGTTGAACGGGGTGATGGAGGTCGCGGGCCTCGCCGGCGACGACAAAGAGGCCGAGCGCGGCATCGTCCTGCGCGCCATCGACAAGATCGACCGCCTGGGCGATGCGGGGGTGCGTGCGCTGTTGGGCGAGGGCCGCAAGGACGAAAGCGGCGATTTCACCAAGGGCGCGGGGCTTTCGAACCTACAAATCGAAAAGATTATGGCCTTTGTCGGTGCTTACTCGATCGTGCTCGAAAAGCTTGCCCTCGAAGCGACTAATGCGCGGGACGAGGGCGATGAACAGCGCATGCAACTTCTCGATCACGCTCGGTATTCGGTTTCAATCATTCCGCCAGACACGCGCCCGAACCCGGACTATTCCTATGCCCGTCATGTTTGGAATAAGCGGATGTTGGATCATCTTTCCGACTTGGTTGGATCAACCGAGGTCGGCAGGCAAGGGGTTGAAGAACTCCGTCTGATGAATGACATCCTGTGCAGCCAAGGCTACACGGACGCGCGCTTTCTTATCGACCCCTCAGTCGTCCGGGGCCTCGGCTACTACACGGGCCCGGTCTATGAAGCCGAGCTGACCTTCGAAATCCTCGATGAAAAGGGCCGCAAGCGCCAGTTTGGCTCCGTCGCCGGGGGCGGGCGTTATGACGGCCTCGTCAAGCGCTTCACCGGGCAGGACGTGCCGGCCACCGGGGTCTCTATCGGCGTCGACCGCCTCTTGGCCGCGCTGCGCGCCAAGGGCCGCGTCACGGCCGACACCTCCGGCCCTGTGGTCGTCACCGTGATGGACCGCGACCGCATGGCCGATTACATGGCCATGGTCGCCGACCTCCGCAACGCCGGCATCCGCGCCGAAGTCTACCTCGGCAACCCCAAGAACTTCGGCAACCAGTTGAAATACGCCGACAAACGCCAAAGCCCGGTCGCCGTGATCCAAGGCGCCAACGAGGCCGCCACCGGAACCGTCATCCTGAAAGACCTGATCCTTGGCGCCAAGATCGCCGAGGGCGCCAGCCTTGAGGAATGGAAATCCCGCCCCGCCCAGGTCGAGATCCCCCGCGCGGACCTGGTGGCCGCAGTCCGGAAGATGCTGGACCAATGACCAAGTTGCTGCGCCCCGAGGCCCCATGCTGATCAAGGCCGCCATCCGCGCCGAGGCCCAGGCGGCCTTCGACGCCTTTCGCGCCACGGGTGCCGTCCCGGTCGAGGCCGACCTCTTGCTGCCCGCCGGAACCCTTTTGGACCTTTACGGCGAGGATATCCGCGCCACCGCCTATGTGACCCAGGACCCCGACCGCGGCGAGATGATGTTGCGCCCCGACTTCACCGTCCCCGTGGTCCAGGCCCATATGTCTCACGGCGCCGAGCCCGCGCGCTATTGCTATATGGGCGAGGTCTTCCGCCAAGACGCCGAGACCCCCGAAACGCTGCAGGTGGGCTATGAGGTCTTTGACCGCCAGTCCCCCGAAGAGGCCGACGCCGAGGTCTTCGCCCTTTTCCGTGATGCACTGAAAGGCCTGCCCGCCCAGCCTGTTACCGGCGATATCGGCATCCTGATGGCCGCCGTGAAAGGGCTGGAAACCACCCCGCGCCGCAAATCGGCCCTGTTGCGCCATATCTGGCGGCCGACGCGGTTTCGCGCGCTGTTGGACCGGTTCTCGGGGCGCGCGCCCATGTCCCCGGCCCGCGCCGCGCTGTTGCAGCACCTGTCGACCGGCGTGCCTGCCGATCTGATCGCGCAGGCGGGCCCCGTCGTCGGCCTGCGCGACGTGGCCGAAATCGCCGCCCGCGCCGAGGCGCTGCGCGAAGATGCCCAGACCCCGCCGATCCCGGCGATTGCCGCGGCCATGCTTTACGACCTGTTGCACCTGCAGGCCCCGGCCCGCGCGGCGCTGACCCATCTGCAGGCCATCGCGCCCCATCTGCCCTCGATCGCCCCGGCGGTGGACCGTTTCGGCCGCCGGCTGGATGCGCTGGACCGCCGCGGTGTCGACACGCAAACCCTGGCCTTCGAAGCCAGCCACGGCCGCGCCGCGATGGAATATTACGACGGCTTCGTCTTTTCCTTCCGCCACGGGGCGGAAACGCTGGCCACCGGCGGCCGATATGACGCCCTGACAACGGTGCTGGGCCGCGGCCAGTCGATCCCCGCCGTGGGCGGCATCCTGCGCCCGCATCTGATGGCAGAACTGAGGTCGGCACCATGATCCGCATCGGCGTGCCGTCCAAGGGGCGGCTGATGGAAAAGACCTTCGACTGGTTCGGCGCCCGCGGCCTGAAAATGTCGCGCACCGGCAACGAGCGGGAATATTCCGGCCAGGTCGAGGGCGTGGACAATGTCTCGCTTGTCCTGTTGTCCGCCGGAGAGATCCCCCGCGAGCTGGCCGCCGGCCGCATCGACCTGGGCGTGACGGGCACCGACTTGGTGCGCGACAAGCTGGCCCATTGGCAGACCAAAGTGACCGAAATCGCGCCGCTGGGCTTTGGCCATGCCGACCTGGTCATCGCCATCCCGGTCGCCTGGATCGACGTGGAAACGCTCGACGATCTGGACGCCGCCGCCAGCGCCTTTCGCCGGACCCATGGCCACCGGCTGCGGATCGCCACGAAATACCACCGCCTTGTCCGCGACTTTTTGGCCACCCATGGCGTGGCCGATTACCAGCTGACCGACAGCCAGGGCGCCACCGAAGGCACGGTGAAAAACCAGACCGCCGAGGCGATTGCCGATATCACCTCCAGCGGTGAGACGTTGCGCGCCAACCACCTGAAGATCTTGTCGGACGGCTTGATCCTGCAAAGCCAGGCGACGCTTTACCGCTCGGCGCTTGCGACCGACCCGGGCCTGGATGCCCTGATCCAGCGCATCGGCTTCTAACTCATTTCATCTTTTCATAAATATCCCACGGAGGGGTCCGGGGAGGTGTGAAACCTCCCCGGGGCGTCAAGGTGCGCGCCGGCTGGCCAGCCCGACGCCCACTGCCGCCAAACCCATCCCCGCCCAACCCAGGGGGGCCAGGGCCTCGCCCAAAAGCGGCCAGGCAAACAGGGCCGCCAGCGGCGGAACAAGGTAGAACAGCGCCGAGACCCGCGCCACCTCTCCGGCGCGGATCATCGCCAGCAAAAGCGAGATGGCCAAAAGCGAGTTGCCCAGCACCAGATAGGCCATGACGGCGAGGAATTCGCCGTCCCATGAAATCCGCGTGCTTTCTGTCGCAAGGGCAAGGGGCAGGGTCACGGCGGCGCCCACGGCATATTGGATCAGATTGGCGGTGATCGGATGCTGCGTGACGCCAAAACGCTTTTCGTAAAGCGCCGCGCCGGTCATGCCGCACAGCGCGATGGCGGTGCAGATCAGGCCGAAGGCGCCCTGGGTCTTCAGCTCGGCATGGGACAGGATGACGGTGCCCGCGCCCAAAAGCCCCAGCGCCAGCCCGACCCAGGTCCGGGGCGAAACCTTTTCCCCAGCGAAACGGGGGGCCAGAAGCGCCACGAGGATCGGTTGCAGGCAGACCACGATGGCCACGGTCCCCGAAGAGGTCCCGGATTTGAACGCCAGATAGCACAGGCCGAAATAGACGACCTGGATCAGAAAGCCGGTCACGGCGACATCCAGGCCCGCACGGAAGGTCCGGGGCATCGGCGGGCGCAGGATCAGGGCAAGCGGCGCAAGCAGCACCAGCACGGCCGTATAGCGCAGGGCGAGGATGGTCATCGGCTCGGCATGGGCGATGCCGATCTTGGCGATCGGGAATCCGGCCGACCACAGCAGCAGGAACAGGACGGGGGCGGCGGTTAGCCAGAGGGGGCGTGTGGGGCTCATGCGCCCTTGTGGCACGGGGCCCGCGGTCATGGCAGCCCATTTGCGACATGGCCTTGGCGGGGTCCCGGAATTTGCAACGGGGCAAAGCCCCGCGGCAAATTCCGGGAGGACGCGGGGGGAGGGCGCTGCCCTCCCCCCGACCCCCCACCCGCAAGGAAGGGCCTCCGGCCCTCCCTTGACCCACCCGGGTGGGTTTGTGTCGGTGAAAGACGGGCCCGCGCGCAGCGGACCGGGCCGAGCGCGCTGGTCTTGCCGTCGGCAGGGCAGGGGGCGGGACTTGCGCGGAGCGATCCAGTCGGCAGGTCCCGCGAAGGCGTCCCGCCCCTAGCGGAGGCCGAATTCCGCCATGGCTTCGGCCAGGCCAGGGGGCAGGGCCTCTTCCCGCGGGCGCGACCGGGTCAGGTCGCGGGGCGCCTCATCCGGTGCAAGATAGCGCCAGCCCTGAAACGGGCGGCGGGCGGCGGGCTCGGTGCGGTGGATCTTGGTGTCCAGAACCAGGGCGCAGCGCTGGATGCCATCGGCCCCGTCGCGGCGGTCCAGGTCCAGGATCTTTTGCCGCGCCAGGATCACGCCCTTGATGACCCAGTATAGCGACCCCTCCAGCACATCGGCCTCGCGTTTGGGCCACATGCGGGTGATGTGTTCGGCCGTCCCCGGCTTCCAGTGATGGGCCATCTGGGTCTGCCACTGGGCAAGGTCTTCGACGCTTTCGGCGCCGACGCAGAGTTTCAGGATATGAATCATGGGATGCAGCATAGGGCTGTCACGGGCGGCGGCAAGGGGCGGACCGCCAGGAGAATGGTCTTGATTTGCGCCGCAGGAGGGACCAGTGTTTTTATTCTTGCGGGGGCATGGACGAAGCGCGCGCCCTCCTCTATCTAGCCATTTCCCGAAGATGAACCACTAGACCTGCGACAGGAACCCGCGATGTCCCGTTTCCATGCCCCCATTGCCGAACAGATCTGGGATATGAAGTATCGCCTGAAAGAGGCCGATGGCACCGCCATTGACGGCTCTGTCGAGGACACCTGGCGCCGCATTGCGCGTGCGCTGGCCTCGGTGGAACAGGACCCGGTCCTGTGGGAGAACCGCTTTTACACCGCGCTGGAGGATTTCAAGTTCCTGCCCGCGGGCCGGATCACCGCAGGCGCTGGCACCGGACGCGCCGTGACGCTGTTCAACTGCTTTGTCATGGGCACGATCCCCGACACGATGGGCGGCATCTTCGACGCGCTGAAAGAGGCCGCCTTGACCATGCAGCAGGGCGGCGGCATCGGTTATGACTTCTCGACGATCCGGCCGCGGGGCGCCGAGGTCAAGGGCGTGGCGGCGGATGCCAGCGGCCCCTTGTCCTTCATGGATGTCTGGGACGCCATGTGCCGCACGATCATGTCTGCCGGGTCGCGTCGCGGCGCCATGATGGCCACGATGCGCTGTGATCACCCCGATATCGAGGCCTTTATCGAGGCCAAGAAAGACCCCGCCCGCTTGCGGATGTTCAACCTCTCGGTGCTTGTCACGGACCCGTTCATGGCCGCCGTCAAGGCCGATGGCCCCTGGGAGCTGGTCTTTGCCGGCCGCGTCTACAAGACCGTTCAGGCGCGCGACCTGTGGAACCGGATCATGCGCAACACCTATGATTTCGCGGAACCGGGTGTGATCTTCATCGACCGGATCAACACGGCCAACAACCTGTCCTATGCCGAGACCATCGCCGCCACCAACCCTTGTGGTGAACAGCCCCTGCCGCCCTATGGCGCCTGCCTTTTGGGCAGCGTGAACCTGGCGGCGCTTGTCACTGAACCCTTCACCGACGCGGCGCGGATCGACGAGGCGCGGTTGGCCGATCTGGTCGCCTTGGCCGTGCGGATGATGGACAACACCGTCGACGCCAGCCGCTTTCCCTTGCCGGCACAGGCGGCCGAGGCGCAAGCCAAAAGGCGGATCGGCCTTGGCGTCACGGGGCTTGCCGATGCGCTTTTGATGGTCGGCCTGCGCTATGGGTCGGATGAGGCCGTGGCCCAGACCTCGGCCTGGATGAAGGCCATTGCGCGGGCCTCTTACCTGGCCTCGGTCGGGCTGGCGAAGGAAAAGGGCGCTTTCCCGCTGTTCGAGGCAGAGGCCTTCCTCGCCTCGGGCAACATGATGGGCATGGACGCGGATGTCCGGGACCAGATCGCCAGCCATGGCATCCGCAACGCGCTTCTGACCTCGGTCGCGCCGACCGGCACGATCAGCCTGTTTGCGGGCAATGTGTCGTCGGGGATCGAGCCGGTCTTTGCCTATGCCTATACCCGCAAGGTCCTGCAAAAGGACGGAAGCCGCACCGAAGAAGAGGTCGTCGACCACGCCGTCCGCCTGTGGCGCGACCTGAAGGGCGATGCGCCCTTGCCCGACTATTTCGTCAACGCCCAGACCCTGGCGCCCCTGGACCATGTCAAGATGCAGGCGGCGGCCCAGCGTTGGGTGGACAGCTCGATTTCCAAGACGATCAACTGCCCCGAGGATATCTCGTTCGACGACTTTCAGGAGGTTTACCTTGCCGCCTGGGATCAGGGCTGCAAGGGCTGCACGACCTATCGGCCCAATGCGGTGACGGGCTCGGTGCTGACCGTGTCTTCGACCGAGGCCAAACCTGCAGCCCCTGTCGAGGGCGGTGAAGTGGTCTATCTGTCCGACCCGCTGGACCGCCCCGCCGCGCTGGAGGGCCAGACCTACAAGCTGAAATGGCCGGGCAGCGAACACGCGCTGTATATCACCGTCAACGACATCCTGATCGCGGGCCATCGCCGGCCTTTCGAGGTCTTCATCAACTCCAAGAACATGGAGCATTACGCCTGGACCGTCGCCCTGACGCGGATGATCTCGGCGGTGTTCCGGCGCGGCGGGGATATTTCCTTCGTCGTCGAAGAGCTGAAGGCGGTCTTTGATCCGCGCGGCGGGGCCTGGATGGAGGGGCGCTATATCCCCTCGATCCTGGCCGCCATCGGTGGGGTGATCGAACGCCACCTGATCGCCATCAACTTCATCGCCGGCGAGGGCCTGGGCCTGAAATCCGACCCCCAGGCCGAGATCGTGGCGCTGTCTTCAAATGGGGGGGCCTCCAATGGGGGGGGCGCTCCGAAAAGCGCTTGCCCCTCTTGCGGGTCCTATGCGCTGCAGATGAAAGAGGGCTGCATGACCTGCAACGACTGCGGCCATAGCAAATGCGGCTGAGCGCAACAGCGCGCTTGCCCTTTTCGCAGCGGGCGGATTAAGCAGGCAGGCAAGCGACCAAGGGAAAACGCATGACGCCGATCAAGCTGTTCTGGTGGAACGACCATCCCAACTTTGGCGATGCCATCAACACCGATATCGTGTCCCATGTCAGTGGGCGCCCGGTCCAATGGGCCTCGCCACAAGATTGCGAGCTTCTGGCGATTGGCAGCGTCATGGCCTTTGTGGCCGGGGTCGTCCACAAGAAGGAAGGGCCGCCCAAGACGATATGGGGCAGTGGCGTCATGGACCCAACGCCCGGCGTCACCGGCTATGCGCAAAACGACCATGTCAGGGTCGTGTCCTGCCGGGGGCCGCTTTCGGCGATCGTGACCGGCCATGGCGATCTGCCCATGGGAGACCCGGGACTTCTGGCCGACCGCGTCTATGGCAAGGTCGAAAAGGCGCATCGGATCGGTGTGGTGCCGCATCACTCGCAATATCGCGAAAGGGACTTCATCAACGCGCTGCGGTCGGACCCGCGTCTGACGTTGATCGACGTGCGAAATGCGGATGGTGGCGCGGTCGTGCGCAAGATCGCCGCCTGTGAGTATATCATCTCCAGCAGTCTGCATGGTCTGATTGTGGCCGATGCCTATGGGATTCCGAACTTCTGGTCGGATGGGCCCTGGGTCGGCAAGACGAACTTCAAATTCCTGGATTATGCGCTGTCGGTCGGACGTTCTCTTCTGCATCCCGAACCGCTGGAGCAGGCCATTGCCAAGATCAATGACCGCGCCTTCGAGCCCTTCTGGTATCTGCGCCACCTTGAACCGGTGAAAGACGCGATCGAAGCCGCTTTCCCCAAGGCCATGCGCGCGCCAGGGGCCTGACCTCGGGTGCTGTGCCACGGGGGAGCTTTTGGCCAAAGGCGATCCATATCCGCCGCGAGGGCAAGCGCCGCATTGGACTGAAGCGGAGCAAGGGGCGGGTTTCCGGCGCCGCCGTGTTTGGGGCAAGGCGGGTCGTCGGTGCCAGATCGGTCTTGTCCGGTATCTGGGCGCTGCGTTTGGGGCGTCCGCGCGTGACAAAGGCCGCCGCGGTCTCGGGATCACGCGGCGGCTGTGCATGGGCCGGGACGCCTGAAAGGCATCCCTTGCCAGCTTGAGGTCCCGCCATCTGGCCGACGCAAGGGCCTCAGGCCACGAAAAGGTCGACCGACGAAACCGCCTCGTTGGCATCATAGATGGCGAGCCGCAGGTGGTCGGCATGAGCCCCGATGGCTTCCAAAGGCTCTGTGCCGCCCTCGATCAAGTCGGCCACCGGCTTGAACCGCCCCCGCAGGATCGTGCTGACCTGCGCGTCGTCCTTGCGATGAGGATTGGCCAAGCGACCGGAGACCTCGCGGGCTGCGACCATGTCTCCCAGAATCGCACGGGCCAGCAGGATCAGAGAGGCCATACGCGGCATCTGTTCGGCCAAGGCCTTCAGTTTTTCGACATCCGCTTCTGCCAAAGCCTCTTCAAACGCCGCGGCGAAGGGGGGAAGGGCATGTTCCTCGGCACGCCAGAGGCTGTGACGTGCGGCAAGCAGCTGCGCATAGGCAAAGGTCGGATCTTCGGACAGGGTCCTTTTCAGTTCTGCCATGGCCGTCTGATCGACCGTCAGCCGCGGCCGCAGTTGACGAAGCCTGCCACTCCGCTCCAGCGCGATCAAGGTATCGTCCGGATCCGTCGAAACGATAGCCTTGAGCATGCTTTCCTTTGCGCCGGACACCAGGGAGAGGGGCCGGACTTGATCAAAGCGCATCTTTGCTTTCAGCAGCCCCGAATCGTCCGGGTGGGCCTTTAGTCCAGCAGTCAATACGTTCAGAGCCGCGCTTCTATTTCCCTTGCTGTCGTAAATGCGCGCGGCGATCGCATAGGTCAGCCCGTGACAAATCCCTTGGTCCATTGCGGTCGTAACAATTTCCAAGGCTTCGTCCGAACGATCCAGAGCAATCAAGACTTCAGCAAGCCCCGTGCGTTTCAGGGGATCATCGGGCAGCCGCTTGATGGCTTCCCAACCAATCGCCACCGAAGCTTCAAAGGCCCCCTGATTGAAGAGCGAGTCACGCCAAAGGCCCCAGCCATTCAAATTGCCAGGTTCATGCTGCAACGCCGCACGCGCAAGTTTCTCCGCGAAGCGCGCGCGCTCGTGCACTGAGTCCCCTGTTGATTTCAGCAAGCGAGATCCGATATTGCAAAAAGACCGAACCAGAAAATAACCATTTCCAGTCGCATCCTTGTAAGCCTCGTGACGGCTCACCATGTCGTTCAGCTTGGGCAACAATTTTGAATATGACTGATTCTTCTCCAAATCGGAAATGATACCTTCATGGACCCATTTCGGTGGTGGAAACAAGTTGGGCGCAACGCTCTGGGTCTGCTTGTCTTCGCGGAAATCGGCGTCGTTCTCCCACCAGCCAGGCGGAGTAACACCGCTCGATGCAAAGGGATCACTTGATAGAGTGTCGAAAATCAGTTGCCTGACGGTGTCCTTTTTCGTCGGATGCAGACGCTTGAGAGGATACCATTCTGCGAGGAATTCTGGCTTGGAGGGGTTGTGCGCCAGCGCCCAAGTTGCCAAACCGCCGATCCAGGGTTGCCCGCCCTGCTTGACGCTGGGGAGGCGGCGCAGGCCCAGCAAACCTATTTGCAGATATCCGGCGGGGAACTGCGAGCCGGCCTCTCGGCACAGTCGCGTCCAGAAGGGGGCAAGCGAATCACCATCCGCCTGAAGATCGGCGACGGTGATTTGCGTATTGGCCAACATGCGCAAATAACTCGCTCGCGCGTCGCGCGACGGCCCAAGGTCAAGCTGGCTGGCCCAAGCGAACCAGACGACATACTTTTTGCGCAGCTCGTGGGCAGCGGCCTTCAGATCAAGCAAGGCTACGATTTGGAAGGCTTCGCAAACTTGGCGAATGTAATCCTGCAATTTCGGCGGCATGTTGGGCAAAGCGCTCGCCCGTTTTGTGTCCAGCCACTCCAGCAGGCCAGCGCCAAGCGCCTCGCGCGCTGGATCATCGGCAGGCAAATGCCCGACCAGCATGGTTGCAGCATCCGGAGCATCAACGCGGTTGAAAGGGCGGACATCGGCATATCCGGCCAAGAAGTCGGAAACGCTGGCCAAGGGCGCAGCTTCAAGTTTGGCGAGCCAAGGGTGCCGCATTGCGTCTGTCAGTGCCATCGTTGGTGTCATACTCCGAACCCGCCATGAGCGTGTTCCAGCGCCTCGCGGTGACTGCGCCGCAAGGAGGTGATATCCGACAATGGTGCCCGTGTCACGATCTGACCGACTTTCCAGATATTCTCCGGTCGGTATGTCACACGGGCGTTAAGAAGTTCCAACTTGATGGCAGCGGCGTCGGTGCAGGGGGTCAAAGCCATGGCCTGACCATGTGGCACCGTCCGCGGGGCCGGGAAGTAGTGCTCCCACAGATCACTGTCCAGGACAGTTGGCTTGGTAATCGGCGTGCTGGTTTGCCAAGGCGGGCTGTTCGTCCATTCGCGACAAACATCCTTCACCGAAAATTTGCAAAGCGCGACGGGCAACGGGACATGCGCGCCATCGAAATGAGCAAGGCCAAGTTGGTCGCGCAATATTTCCGCCCAACCAGGGCTTTCGACGGCGTCCGCAACCGAAGACAACAAAGTCGAAAATGCGGGTCGGTGATCGCGCAAGCTGTTCCAGGTGTTGCAAAAGCTGTTGAGGCCGGGCGTGTGATTCCCGACACGCGCGTCGTTCAAATCTTTAAAGCTCCAGCCGTGCTCCTTGAGCGGGACCGAGAGTATTTCAAGACGAACGAGGAATTCAGCCGGATTCTCAGGTGTGAAGCCTGCCGGTTCAAGGGCGTCCATGAATGTATGTGGCTGCGTCAAATTGGTCTTTACATACTGTCTGACGTAATCCATCTGGCCTTGACGTAGATCTTCCCAAGTGGAGACGCCCTTTGACATCAGCTCCTTCTCGAAGAGCACTCGGCGCTTGTCTGAAACGGCCTCTTCCAACTGCAGGTTTTCCGCCATTGCCCGATGCGTCATATCCGGTGCATCCAAGCCGAGTCGCAAAGCGGCTTCCAAATTTGTATGTCTGAACATCATTTAGACCGGCAGCCCCTGAATTCCAAAGCCAATTCCCGAGATCCGTTTCACCCCGGGCGTCTGAGACGATTTCAATACGAGGGCCCCGAAAAAGTCAACGAGCTTTGTTGCTGCCAATGAGGGGCAGTCCTTTGGCGGCTTGTGGTTCCGGCCGCTCTCGAAGGGGCTCTTGCGGGGCACAAAGTGGTTTTCCACCGATCCCTACACTCCTGATGTGGGGAAAATCGCGGCTATGCGCAAACGCCGTCGCCGTCGGAAAAGCGGTTTTGTCATGCAAGAATGGCGTCTTTTCAATCCGCCCGAAGCACGGAGGCGCATGCCGGATGTGTCGATGACGCTGTCGCCGATCCGCGATCCGGCGGGGGATCGTGGGCATTTCGACCATCCTGCGCGACATCTCGCAGGCCAAGCAGACCTTCAGCGCGCTCAGCCAAAGCGAAGTGCGGTTGCGCTTTGCGTAGGGCGGCGCCTTGGCAAGGCGACTGCCAAGGCGCGTCCTGACCGGCTCTGCGCTCTTTTGGGCCCAGAAGGGCTGGACCCGTCGAAGCGGCAGGCCGGGGCGCTGACTGGAGTTGGTTGACCCCGCCGGCCACATCGCGGCCCGGGTGTCCGTGCGTGCGGTCACTCATTCCGCGACCGGCAAGCCCGATTTCCACATTCAGTATCCTATCCCACCACGCGGCCGCGGCCTGCGCTGGATCAAGACCTTCTGCCGTATAGAGCGCGCCGCCCGGGGCCGGGCGCAAAAGATCACAGGCATCAGCTTTGACGTCGCCAAAAGGTTCGGGGCCCCGGACCGCATCACGACGGGCTGACCGCCTTGCCCAATTGCGGTGTTCCTTGACCGGCGTCAAAAGGCCTTGGCGCGGGTGCCCCGACGCGCCCTGGAAAATGACCTGCGCAGGGCCTGGGCCGCGCAGGAATTCGAGCCGTTCTTTCAACCCCTCGTCGAGGTCGGCACGCGCCGCCTGACCTGTTTCGTGGCGCCGTTGCCTTGGCGCCTTCCCGAGCGCGGCTTGGTCCAACCCGACGACGTCATCCCGCTGACCGAGGAAGCGGGGCTGATCCTGCCCTAGGCGGTTGGGGTCTGGCCCTGGCCTGCACGGCTGCGGCCGGTTGGCCCGGGGCGCTGCGGGTGGCTGTCACTCTTTTGCCCCTGCAACTGGCCCATTCGGGGGTGGTGCAGGCGGTGGGGCGGCGCTGGCGCCCGACCGGTTGGAGGCCGAGATCGCCGAGACGGTTTTGACGAAAGAGACCCTGGCCAGGCTGGAGCGGCTGAAGGTTCCGGGCCTGTGCGTCGCGATGAATGATGTCGGCGCGGGCCAATCCTTGTTGCGCAACCTGTGGCGCGTTGCCTTTGCCAAGGCCCAGATCGACCGGGCCTTTCCCGCAGGCCTTGGCATCATCTTTCCAGCCGAGACCAAGGCCCAGCTCGCCACCCTGGCAAGCGAAGGCTGCAAAGCCTGTCCCTTCAGTTGCCCACTCCCGTGCCCCAATGTGCCGGGCATCATCGAACGCCTGTCCGGGCCAAAGCTTGCGGGAGAAGCGGATAGACCATCACGGGAAAATGGTGTTGCAAGCGGGCGGCAAGGTGGCGCCGGAGCCCCTCGTTTGGATACTCGAATCTCACAGTCACACTGTGATCTTGATTTACCGCCAGGACAAAGGCCTGCCAGTCGCCCCCTGTATGCGCCTCGATTGCCGCGTGCAGGTCCTTGACCAAAGTCATGACGGGAGCCCGCAACGCCCTGTCCAGAACCGCTGAAACGGACTTGCCATGCTGAACGTATTCAAACACCTGCGTGACGCTGCAGCTCCCATCCTCGCATTTCAGATACTCAAAACGACATGAGGCCGAGGCTGCATCGGCGGGGCAACTTCCGCTCACGATCCGATGGAGTTGATCTATTATGCTGCGCTGTTCCTCAACGGGATTCATGCTCATCGTTCTTGTCTTTCGTTCAAACCGCTAGGCTGTTTTGGGGATCTGCCATGATGCAACAAGACCAGGCATATTGCCAAATTTCCCTTCTCGCCCCCCCCTGGCCCGCTTGCGCGATGAGCCTGGCGCAACAAGGCGCCCATCTCAAGCTTGCCTTGCCGGCTTTTGCTGCGCTGAAGGTGGAAAGCGGGCGGCCTGTCGGGGGTGTCATGAAGGGTTAGCCTTTCCGCAAAGCCGGAAAAGAAAACCCCAGGGCTTTGCGGCGTCACGGAAACCCGAGAAAAAGAGACGCAGGGCGGCAAAGGGATTTAGGGGGAGCGGCGCTGACATAGTCCGGCCAACGCGTTGCTTTCTAGGGTATTTCTGATGAGAAATGGTGCTGCAAGAGAGGATTGAACTCTCGACCTCTCCCTTACCAAGGGAGTGCTCTACCACTGAGCTACTGCAGCGCCGGCGGACGATTTTGCGGTGTTTCATCGTCGGTGGCGGCTTATTAGACGGCATGTTGCCGGGGTGCAAGAGGGTTTTTTGCAAGAACTGGACCACCCCGCGCCCTTGGGGTAGAAGGCGGCATGACGGATGCGCCCCAGACCCCCGAAAGCTCCAAGCCTGCAAAGGCGGCAAGCGGAAAAGAAGCCCGGCTCAAGGCTGCGCTCAAGGCCAACATGGCCCGGCGCAAGGCCCAGACACGGGCGCGCAGGGGCGCTGACGAACCACAATCCGGGGCAATGACCCCCATAGAAAAAGAGTGAGGCAGGCATGGATTCGATTCTGGTGCGCGGCAATGGGCCGCTGAAGGGCCAAATCCCGATTGCGGGGGCCAAGAACGCCTGCCTGACACTGATGCCGGCGACCTTGCTGTCCGAAGAGCCGCTGACCCTGACCAATGCGCCACGGCTTTCCGATATCGCCACGATGACGCAGCTGTTGCAGTCGCTGGGGGCCGAGGTCGCAGGCCTGCAACAGGGCCAGGTCCTGGCCATGTCCAGCCACGGGATCACCAATCACACCGCCGATTATGACATCGTGCGCAAGATGCGGGCCTCGATCCTGGTGCTGGGGCCTTTGCTCGCCCGCGATGGCCATGCAGTGGTCTCGCTTCCGGGCGGTTGCGCGATTGGCGCGCGGCCTGTGGACCTGCACCAACGCGCGATGGAGGCCTTGGGGGCGGAAATCGAGCTGAAGGACGGCTATCTTCATGCCCGCGCGCCGGGCGGGCGGCTGCGGGGCGCGGTCATCGACTTTCCGTTGGTGTCGGTGGGCGCCACGGAAAACGCGCTGATGGCGGCGACGCTGGCGCGGGGCACCACGGTGATCAAGAACGCCGCGCGTGAGCCGGAAATCGTCGACCTTGCGCAATGCCTGCGGGCCATGGGCGCGCAGATCGACGGCGAAGGGACGTCCACGATCACGATCCAGGGCGTTGACCGGCTGCATGGCGCGACGCATCCCGTGGTGGCCGACCGGATCGAACTTGGCACCTATATGCTGGTCCCGGCCATCTGCGGCGGCGAGGTCGAGTGCATCGGCGGCCGGATGGAGCTGGTGGGCGCTTTCGCCGAAAAGCTGGATGCGGCGGGGGTTTCGGTGACGGAAACCGAACGCGGTCTGAAAGTCTCGCGGCGTGGCGACCGGGTGCGCGCGGTCGATGTCGTGACAGAGCCCTTCCCGGGCTTTCCGACCGATCTTCAGGCGCAGATGATGGCTTTGCTTTGCACCGCCGAGGGGACTTCGGTGCTGGAAGAGCGGATCTTTGAAAACCGCTTCATGCACGCCCCGGAACTGACCCGGATGGGGGCCAATATCGAGGTCCATGGCGGCACGGCCACGGTGCATGGCGTGGCCAAGCTGAAGGGGGCCCGGGTGATGGCCACCGACCTGCGGGCCTCGGTCAGTCTGATCCTGGCGGCACTGGCGGCCGAGGGGGAAACGGTGGTCAGCCGCGTCTATCACCTGGACCGCGGCTACGAAAAGGTCGAGGAAAAGCTGCGCGCCTGTGGCGCCCAGATCGAGCGGGTCCGCGCATGACCGATGCGCGCTTCGAGGATGGCGACGAGTCCCCCCTGCGTCTGATGGCGCAGGAGC
Source organism: Stagnihabitans lacustris (assembly GCF_025950525.1). Lineage (GTDB taxonomy): Bacteria > Pseudomonadota > Alphaproteobacteria > Rhodobacterales > Rhodobacteraceae > Stagnihabitans. The sequence goes on from NZ_JAPDGS010000001.1 coordinate 368,844, forward strand.
CGGGGGATTTGCAGGTGCTGGCGGCGCTGGTGCAGGATGCGGTTCTGCCGGCCTCGGACATGACCTGGGCCCGCAAGCACCACCGCTTTGCGCTGTTGCTGAACCGGTTCCGCCACGAGGACCGCACCGCCGCCGAAGCCGCCAAGCGTCCCTATGAACGGGTGCGCTCGCTGCTGGTGTTCGACAATGTGCTGGCCGTCCGCGCCCAGGGCATTGCGCGCGACCCCGATGTGGTCGTGGCGCTGCTGGAGGTGTCGTTCACCCCGCTGGAAGAGGGCGCGGGCCTGATCCGGCTGGTCTTTGCCGGGGATGGCGCGGTCGAACTGTCGGTCGATGCGCTGGAGGTCAGCCTGACCGATGTGTCCCGCCCCTACCGCGCCAATTCCGGCAAGGCGCCTGTTCACGGCTGACCCGGGTTCCCGGCGAAAATTATTGCGTCCCGGCCCCGGCTTTTGCGGTTCCCAAAACTGACATGTCAGTTTAAGACCAAGTCACACAGGGAGGCGATGATGGGCAGGCTGACAGGCAAGACGGCTTTGGTGACGGCGGCGGGGCAGGGGATCGGCCGCGCCTCGGCCCTGATGATGGCCCGCGAGGGCGCCGAAGTCATCGCCACCGACATCAACGCCGAGGCCCTGCAGGGGCTTGATGGCATCACGACCCGTCTTTTGAACGTCCGCGACAAGGCCGCAGTCGAGGCCGCCGCCGCCGAGATCGGCGCGGTCGATGTCCTGTTCAACTGCGCGGGCTTTGTGGCCTCTGGCACGATCCTGGACTGTGACGAGGATCAATGGGCCTTTTCGGTCGATCTGAACATGACGGCCATGTATCGGATGTGCCGGGCCTTTTTGCCCGCGATGATCGCAGCGGGGGGCGGGTCGATCATCAACATGGCCTCGGTCGCGGGCTCTGTCCTGGCGGCGCCCAACCGCTTTGTCTACGGCGCCACCAAGGCCGGCGTCATTGGCCTCACGAAATCCATCGCCGCCGATTTCATAGGCCAAGGCATCCGCGCCAATGCGATCTGCCCGGGCACGGTGGAAAGCCCCTCGCTGGATCAACGCCTGCGCGACACCGGAGACTATGAGGCCGCCAAGCGCGCCTTCATCGCCCGCCAACCCATCGGCCGCATCGGCCGTCCCGAAGAAATCGCGGCGCTTGTCACCTATCTGGCCAGCGACGAATCCGCCTATACGACCGGTGTCGCCCATGTGATCGACGGCGGCTGGGCCAATATCTGAGGAGCCATCATGAAACTTCTGCGCCATGGTCCCCGCGGGGCCGAACGTCCCGGGATGCTGCATACCGACGGCACGATCCGCGACCTGACCGGCCTTGTGCCTGACATCGGCGGCGCCGTGATCGGCGACACCGGGCTGGACATGCTGCGGGGCATCGACCCCGCCAGCCTTCCGGTGGTCGATCCCGCCACCCGGCTGGGCGCTTGCGTCGCGGGCACTGGCAAGTTCATCTGCATCGGGTTGAACTATGCCGATCACGCCGCCGAAAGCGGCATGAATGTCCCGCCCGAGCCGGTGATCTTCATGAAGGCCACCTCGGCCATCTGTGGCCCCAACGACCCGATCATCATCCCCCGCGGCTCGGTCAAGACCGACTGGGAGGTCGAATTGGGCGTCGTCATCGGCAAACATGCGAAATACGTCTCCGAAGCGGATGCGATGGATTACGTCGCGGGCTATGCCGTGACCAATGACGTCAGCGAACGCGCCTTCCAGACCGAACGGTCGGGCCAATGGACCAAGGGCAAAAGCTGCGACAACTTTGGCCAGCTGGGGCCTTGGCTGGTGACGCGTGACGAGGTCGCCGACCCGCAAGACCTGAAGATGTGGCTGACGGTGGATGGCCAGACGATGCAGAACGGCTCGACCCGGACCATGGTCTATGGCGTGCGCTTTTTGGTGCATTACCTGAGCCAATTCATGAGCTTGCATCCCGGCGACGTGATTTCGACCGGCACCCCGCCCGGCGTCGGCCTGGGTCAGAAACCGCCGCGCTATCTGCGCGCGGGCGAGGTCGTGGAGCTGGGCATCGACGGCCTGGGGACGCAGCGCCAGGACGTGATCGCCGACTGACCCTGGGTGCAGGGCAGGGCCGGGCCGGGTCGCGCTGGGCAAGGCCGGGCCAAGCCCGCACAAAACAAGGCCTCCTTCGGGGGGCCTTTTCCTTTGGCGTGGTGCGGGTCTCAAGTCCCGGCAATCGCCGCAGCTTTTCCCCTTGCCCCCGCCGGGTTCACCTATTAAACGGCTCCTTGGAGCTGTGGCCGAGTGGTCGAAGGCACACCCCTGCTAAGGGTGCAGGCGGGGAACCGTCTCGAGGGTTCGAATCCCTTCGGCTCCGCCACTACCCCCCCCCCGACTGCTTGGAATGATCCGGCAAGGCAGCTGGCCTGTGGGATCGGTCCTTTCGCCTTGCCGCAGGAAAAAGAGTGACCCCTTGCGGGATCACCCATGGCTTTGCAGATGCAGGGTCGGCAGAGGTCAGCCGCGGCGGCGGCGCAACATCGCCAGGCCACCCAGGGCGCCCAAAAGCAGCGGGAGCGCAGCAGGCACCGGAACGGTCGGAACCGTGGTCGAGGCGAAGTTGTCGATAAAGACGAAGTCACCTGCGCTTGCAACCAAGGTGGCGTAGGAAATGCCAGCGGCGGCGATGCCGAAATAATCGCCGGCATTGCTGCCATAGACCGGGCCAATCACCAGGCTGTCCAAAGCGGTGCCCGATGCGTTGTAGGCCGTCAGCGTCCAGTTGAAGTCCGACGCCCCCCAAAGGAAGGCAAAGGCCGAAACCGTCGAGGCAAAGTCAAAGCGGAAGGTTGACGGCGCATAGTCAAATCCGTTGTAGACCGACTGCGGGCCGGGGTTGTTGTAAGTGTCAGCATAGTCACCGCCGACCGTGAAGGTGCCATCGACGCCAGTGATCGTCACATTGCCGAGGGTCAACGTGCTGTAGTCGCCGGCTGCGACACCGGAAAAGGTCTCGACCGTGGCCGAGGCCATGGCAGAGCCCGGGTTGCCCGTCCCGGTGAGGGTCGCCGCACCCGAGGGCAGGGAAAGAGCAAGCATTGCGCCAAGGGCGCCAAGGATCGTCCGTAAGATAAACTCCATTTTTCAAGGTAAACCACTTCGATCACGCATGAAGGTTAACAGCGCCTTGCGATCCCGCCAAACTTTTTTTTGGCAAGGGTCCATGCTGCCCATTGGGCTGGGGCTTTTGCGGTTGAACGCCGCTGTGATCTTGGTGCCCGTGATCTTGGAGTCTTGATCTTGGTGCCCGTGATCTTGGTGAACCAGGCATTGACGCAAGCCTGACTGCCGTGGTCTTCTTTGCGCCAAGGGTTGCAGGCCAAGGCTTCTGGGCCAAAGGGTGCAAGCCAAAGGTCGCATGGAGGTCGCAGTGCCGCAGGGGTTTGACGCCTTGACGCCCGTGCAACAGGCGTTCCTGACCAAGCATCTGGGGGTGAAGGCCAAATCCACCATGGTGGTCAAGGCCTTGCCGGTCTGGATGGCTGCGCGTGAGGTTGCGGATCAGGACATCGACGCGCTGCAAAAGGCCCTGCGCGGGCACAAGGCACCGATCTTTGCCAAGATCGCGGATGCCGGACTGCATGGGATCACCTCGGGTGAGCTGACGCGGATGCAGGCGGCCTTGATGGACCTGGACCGCGCGGCGCCTGCCGATCGTCCCAAGGCCGCGGCGCGCACAAGGGCCGCCATGACGCAGATGCGCGGCTTTCTGGACGGCAATCCGGGCCTTGCCCTGCTGGAGCGCAACCCGTTCGGCCTGACCATCGGCCTGCGCCAGACGCTTGGCCGCGCGCTGGCCCAGATCGAAACCGCATTGGCAGGTGAGGCATGACCAAGAAGGGCAAGGCCGCGCGGGTGATCTCGGACGAGGTGCGCTGGGGCATCGACCTGGCCGAATACATGTCCCTGTCCCATGACGACGGCGACTATTGGGGCGACGAAGAGGACGACGAAGAGGCGGGGCCCAGCCCCGAAGAGCTGCGCCGCGACGCGCTTTACGACGAATTGGACGACCTCTCCCCGCCCGAGGGCGCCGAAGAGTCAGAGATCCAGACCCTGACAACCCGGAAAGACGCCGTGGTTCAGGCGCTGGATGTCGAGGACATCGGCCCGGGCGATATCGCAAACGCCGAAGCGCTGATGCTTGTGGCCGAACAAGAGGTTCAGGCCATCGCCAAGGCGGTCGCGACCCGCAAGGAGGACCGCCGCCTGATTGCGGCCGATTTCGACCTGGTCAAGGCCGTCGAAGGCGAAATCAAGCCGCACAAGACCCGCATCGACGCCGCCCGGCTGAAGGCCACCGAGGCGCTGAGCGCGGCCATCACGGGCGCCAGCAACGACCTGGCCCGCAAGGCGGTCGACCTTTTGGCCCAGACGGTCAAGGCCTGCGCGACAGAGCTGTCGGACCTGGGCGGCAAGGATGGCGTCGACCAGCTGTGCAAGGCCTTTGCCATCGACGAAGACAGCCTGGCGCTGTTGGACGACGCCTTTGGCACCCGGGACGAGGTCATCAAGGCGGTCAAGGGCTTTGGGTCGGCCGAGGCTTTGGCCAAGGTGACGGCGGCTTACGGGGCGGGGCCTGCGGGCGCCAAGACCATGGCGGCGGTCATGGGGGCCATGGGCGGGCCTGCCGCGCTGGCCAAGGCCGCCAAGGACATCGGCGGTCCGGAAAAGCTGGCGGCGCTGACGGCCAAGGGCGGGCTGAAACCATCCGAGGTCAAGGCGCTGTGCGACGACCTGGGGCCGGGGTTCATCGGCGCGCTGATGGGGTCGGGCGACGATCCGGCGGCAGCCATCGCGCTGCGGACCGAGTTCGGCGGCGACATCGCCGCGCTGACCGACCTGGTCAAAGAGGCCGGTTTCGACACCAAGCCCAAGACCCTGGCCAAGCTTTTGACCGAAGGGTGCAAGGGCAAGCCCGGCGATTTCAAGGCCTTGTGCAAAGGTTTCGCCACGTCCGAGGACCGCGCGGCGCTGGGCGGGATCGTCGGCAAGGGCGGCTTGGGCGATGCGCCTGATGCGCTGGCCGATCTGTTCTCTGAGGGTTGCAAGGGCGATCCGGCGACGTTGAAAGCCTTTGCCAAGGGCTTTGACGATGACGGCAAGCGCGAGGGCCTGGGGCGGCTGATGGCGGCGGGCGGGCTTGGTGGCGGGGCCAAGGTCGACAAGGGGGGCCTGGGCGCGCTGTTCCAATCCGTCGCGGGCGACAAGCCGGACCTGCTCTCTGAGGCAGAGTTCGCCAAGACCCGGGCCGAGGCGCTGGCCAAGCTGGCTAAGGGTCTGGACGGCGCCGATTGCACGCGGCTGAAGACGGTGCTGGAGGACGGCGGTCTGGGCGCCGACCCCAAGGTCTTGGGGCATCTGCTGGGCGCGGGCTGCGACAAGGGCGATCCGGCCAAGGTCAAGGCGCTGCTGTCCGATATGGCGGGCGATACCACGGGTCTGGCGCGGCTGGGCGATCTGTTGACCGCGGGGGGCCTGGGGGCCAAGGACGACACCGGCACCAAGACCGATACCGATCCCAAGGCGCTGGCGGCATTGCTGGACCCCGGCTGCAAGGGCAAGGCCTCGGATCTGCTGGCGCTGGCCAAGGGGCTGGATGCCAATGACCGCAAGGGCGTCAAGGCGCTGTTGTCCAAGGGCCTGGGCAAGGCGCCCGCGGCCCTGGGTGAGGTTCTGAACACCGGTTGCAAGGGCGATCCGGCGACGTTCAAGTCTTTCGTTGCGGCCTTTGATGCCGATGACAAGCGCGAGGGTCTGGGCCGCATGCTGGAGGCAGGCGGCATGAAGGGCGGCGACAAGGTCGATGCCAAGACCCTGGGCGCGCTGTTCAACCATGTTGCGGGCGACAAGCCCACAGGCGTCAGTGACGCAGACTTCGCCAAGACCCGCGCCGCGTCTTTGGCCAACCTCTCCAAGGCGCTGGACGCGGGCGACTGCGCCAAGCTGAAGACCACGCTGGAGGATGGCGGGCTGGGCACCGACCCCGATGTCTTTGGCCACCTGATCGGCACCGGCTGCGGGGCAGGGGATGGGGCCAAGGTCAAGACCCTGGTCAAGGAGCTTGCGGGAGATGCCCCGGGGCTGAAGGGGCTGGATGACCTGCTGAAAAAGGGCGGCTTCGGCACCAAGGACGATGCCAAGGCCGCGACGGGCACCGATGCGAAATGCCTTGGCCATCTGCTGGCGCCCGGCTGCAATGGCGATCCGAAAGAGATGCTGAAACTCGCAAAGGCGCTGAACGCGGGCAACCGCACAGCCCTGAAGGGGGTCATGACCAAGGGTGATCTGGGCAAGCACCCTCAGGTCCTGGGCAAGATGTATCAGCACGGCTGCCTGACCGATCCCAATGGCACCCATACCAGCGCCAAGAACCCTCAGGTGCTAAAGGACATGATCGGCGAATTTGCCGATGTGGACGGGCCGCGCATCTTCAAGGACATGCTGACCAAGTCGGGCTTTACCGAAGCCGGCAAGGAGGACCGCTTTGCCAGCGTCCTGCGCCATGGCTTTACCCCCAAGCACTCGGCCCCCAAGGTGCAGAATGGCAAGACCCTGCGCAAGCTGGCCAATGCCTTCGACGGGAACTTCGGCGATCTGAAGACCACCTTCGAGGCGATCGAGGGCGCTCCGACCCATATGCTTGAGGCCGACAAGCCGAATGCGCCGAACCGGCCGGGCAAGGGCCTGGGCAACCTGATCCATTCCCCCAAGTTCGGCGGCAACCCCAATGGCGCCAAAAAGCTGCGGGCCGATCTTTTCGTGCCGCTCAAGACCCGCTCGACCGCTCCGGGCACCGGGACCGAGAGCGGCTGGGGCGGGACGCCCAAGATGACCAATGTCAAGGACTTCCTGATGACGGCGGCATCCTTCGAACACAAACCCATCACCCATGCGACCGTGACGGTTGGACCGCCGAACATGAGCATGAACATGAGCCACGCCGCCGGGCGCCACTCGCGCAAGCATGGCAAATTCGAGCTGAACACCTCGCCGCACATGGGCACGACGCTGTTTGATTGTGACACCGACGAGACCAAGATCAAGACCATGGTCAGCACGGGCCTGCAGCCGGGCAACGTGGCGCGCGCCAATGGCGGTGCGCCCGACCGGCATCCGTCCCAGCGGCCGCCCCTGAAACGCCGGACGCCGCCGCTGGACCAATATGACCTCGACGGCAATTTCCTGCGGCTGAACGGGACGGCGGGCACGGAAAGCAACCGGATCGGGGTCGGCCACACCGGCGGCGTGTTGAAAGTCGCGCAGTTCTACCCGATGGCCAGTGCCAAGCCCTTGCAATTGGTCAACACGAACGACTTCATTGCGCTGAACAATGCCCTGACCAACAACACGAAGGCCTTCCTATGACAAGCGTGACCGTCGAACTTGGCCTGATGCAACCCGACGGCACCCCCTATACTGAGGCGCAGATGGCCAAGGGGGGGATCGCGGATTTCGACTCGATGGATGGCTGGGTCCGTCTGCGCCATGGCGAGCAAAGCTTCGATGTGGGCGATCTGCTGCTTTATGCGGTGGGCACCCTGTGCGAAACCGTCGTGCCAGAGCTGACCGGCGACGGGGTGGCGGTCTATGTGGCCTTTGGGCATCAGGAAGAGCTGACCTTTACCCGTAAGGGCGATGTCATCACGATCAGCAGCGCCTGGCGCCCCGGGATCACCCTGCCCGCCGAGCCGCTGTTGCGTGCCCTGGTCGGGGCGGGGGAACGCTTTGTCGCCATGCTGCCCGCCCTGTGGGAGGGCGCGCTTCCCGAGGATATCGCGGACTATGCGGGCCAGGTCACGGCGGCGGCAGCCTCGTTGCCGCCCACCTGACCGGTTCCGCTGTCCCCCCTATCGGATGCCGGCGCGGGCCAGACGCGGAAGGACCTCGTCGCGGAAATAGGGGAATTCCTTGATGTAATCGACAAAGGACAGGGTGGTCCCCGCAAAGCCTGTCTCGTGCAGGCGGATCAGCCCCGCGGCCACCTGGTCCGGCGTCCCGATCAGGGGAAAGCCGCCGTGACCCAGGGCAAAGCCATAGCGGATCTGGGTCAAAAGATCATGCGGGAAGGACAGCGCATGGGCCAGTTGCAAGCGGATCAGGTTGTCGGTCGCCTCCCAGTCGGCATTGTCATCGACGATGTGGCGCACGTAATCCTGCGCCTCCTTCTCGGTCGGGCGGCATACCACATGGCTAAAGGTCAGGACGCCGACCTTGCGCTTTTTGGCCGCGGCTTGGGCTTTCAGCGCGGCGATTTCCTCTTTTGACCGCGCCAGGTCGATGGCGGGGGTGAACAGGAAATCGGCATTGTCGGTGGCAAACTCTCGGCCCTGGGGTGAGCCCGCGGCGTTGATCACCGGAACCGCGCCCCGCACCGGCGCAGGGTCGCCCTTCAACCCCTTGATGCCCTTGAAATAAGTCCCATCCCAGTCGAAATGTTTGTCCGAGGCCCAAATCTTGCGGATCAGGTTATACCATTCCTGCGCATAGCCATAGCGCGTTTCGTGGTCGTCGGGCAGGGTCAGGCCAAGCGCCTGATACTCCGGCTTGTTCCAGCCCGCGACGATGTTCAACCCGGCGCGGCCATGGCCGATCTGGTCGATCGTGGCGATCTGCTTGGCCACAACGACCGGATGGTTCGCGCTGGCATGGATCGTGGCAAAGATCGTCAGGTTCCGCGTCGAGGCCAAAAGCCCCGCCGCCCAGGTCATCGTCTCCAGCACGCCGCCATGAAAATCGGTCGGCCCGCCATAGCCGATCCAGCGCGCGATGGGCAACATGAAGTCGATCCCCGCCTCGTCCAGCATATGCGCCAAGGTCAGGTTGTTGTCCCAGGAATTCACCCAGCGGTCCGCCGCCTGCGTGGGGGTCATCCCCGAGGAACAATTGGTCGAAAACGTGCCCAAGCGAAAGCGGTCGCCCGACAGCATCGGTGCGTCAGTCATGATTGCAGTCCCCGTTGGATTTATTTTATGTTTGAAAGTCTATCGTAAAACCCCATTGCGTCAACTGGTTTGAACGGGGATGCTGGCCCCAATGCAGGAGACCCGCCATGGCGCAAAAACCGCAATCGCTTCAAGCCGGTGGCAAGGAAATGGCCATGGATTACCTGTGGCACCTGGCGCAAAGCGGGCCAGAGGTCGACATGACCGAACTGGAATTCGCGCTGATGCGGGCCTTCGAGGGATTCGGGCGCTGGCAGTCGGAATGTCTGGCCTCGGTCTGCGATTTGGCGGCGACGGGGCCGGAAAACGCGCTGTTGCACATCATCCGCATGAATGACCGGCCCAAGTCGATCAAGGACCTGGCCCGGCTGACCAACCGCGACGACGTGCCCAATATCCAATACTCCCTGCGCAAGCTGCTGGGCGCGGGGCTGATCCTGCGCAAGGGCTCGGGGCGGGGCGGTGTGACCTATGAGGTGACGCCCGAAGGCCTGCGGGTGACAGAGGATTACGGCGCCCTGCGACGGCGGCTGTTGCTGACCGCCATCGAGAACCTGCCGGGTTTTGCCGGGCGTCTGGCAGAGGCCACGCGGACGCTGAACCTGTTGTCCGGCATTTACGAAGAGGTGGCGCGCACGGCCGCCACCCACCGCAGGGCCTAAGGTCTAGCGTTTGGACTTGGTCATAAGCCCCCACAGGAACAGCACGATAAAGGCGCCGACGGTCGATCCGATCAGACCGGCCCCCGCGCCCTGATCGTAAAAGCCCACCGCGCGGCCCAGGTAATTGGCGACCACGGCGCCCACGATGCCCAGCACCGTGGTCAGGATAAAGCCAGAGGGCTCGCGGTCGCCGGGGAACAGCATCTTGGCCAGAAGGCCCGCGACAAAACCGATGAGGATGGTCCAGAGGATTGACATGGATGGTCTCCTGTAAGGGGGGAGTGCGGACCTGATCGCGCAGGTCCGCACAGGGTCACGCGGCTTTGGCTGCGGCGTTGACTTCGCTTTCGGCCAGGTCCGACAGGGATTTGTCGGCGGCCGCTTCCTGCGCCAGGATTTGACCCAAAAGCTTGGCCTGGGTCTTTAGTCCCAGCGCCTTGGCAAAAGCCACCATGGAGCCATAGCGCGTGATTTCATAGTGTTCGACGGCCTGAGCCGAAAAGATGATTGCCGCATCCCCGGCGGGAGAGCCTGCGAAATCCTCCAGAAGGCCCGCACATTCCTCCAAGATGCCGTCGATGGCCTCGCAGGTCTCGCCCTTGGCGCGCTTGCCGATGGATTCGAAGACCTGCTCCAGAAGGTCGATCTGCGCCGCGGTTTCCTCCTTGTGCAGCGTCAGGCCGGATTTCAGCGCGGGATTTTGCGCCGCGCGGATCATCTTGGGCAGCGATTTCAGGATCTTTTTCTCGGCGTAATACATATCGCGCAGCGCATGTTCGAAAAGATCCACAAGGCCCTTTTCGGGGCTGGGTTTTGCGGGGCGTGCGGGCTTGGCTTCGGCCTCTGGGTCGGATTTGGTCGGCATGTCAGGTCCTTTCGGGGTTGGTTTGGGTCAGGTTGCGCGGCCAATGCCTTTGGCTGACGCGGGCGGCCAGGCGCCCGGCCTCTGCGGGCAAGGACAGGATGAAATCGTCGGGCCGAACACCGGCGCGGGCCAAAAGCGCCGCGGCCTGCGGCCCATGGGCCAAGGCTTTCAGATGGGCAAAGGCATCGGCCACGAAATCGACCGCTGCCTTGTCTTGCGCCAAAAGCCGCGCGCCTTGCTCTGACACGACCAAAGCCACCGCGTCGAACAGGACCGAGGGGCTGCCGTCCAGCTGCAGATCGGGCACCAGCCTTTGCCCCGAGGCCAAGTCGACCCCGCCGATCCGCGGCGCGATGATCTTGACGGCGAGGCCCTCGACCTCGGCGGCCTCCAGCACGGCAGTCAGTTCGGCATCGGGCGCGCCGTCGCTGACCAGAACGCCGATGACGCGGCCCTTGACCGGCGGGACGCGGAACAGGATCGACAGCTGTGGCGAAAGCAGCGGCGGGGGCAGGGCTGCGGCCGTCGGGGCCGCCGCGCCCAGGCCCTCGGCCACGCGGCCGCCAAGGGTCTCGTCGATGCGGGCCAGACAATCCAGCATCCGCAGACGCACCGCGGCAAGTGTCACCTTGCCCAGTTCGAACACCAGGGCCGCGACGATATGATCTTGCTCGGTCAGGCTCTGCGAGCGCCAGAACATCAGCGCCTGTGACAGCGGATCGGCGAAGGGCCGCGGCCTTTGCTTCGACCCCGTGGCGCCCGGCTGGGTCGGAAAGACCGGCTCCGGCTCGGGCGCGAGGCTGTTCGGCTCATAGGTGACGCGGCCCTTGGGACGGCCCATCTGCATCATGCCATCGGCGTGGAAATTGCGCATCGGACAGCGCGGCGCGTTGATCGGCGTTTGCGCGAAATTCGCCGTCCCCAGCCGGGATTTCTGCGTGTCCAGATAGCTGAAAAGGCGACCTTGCAACAGGGGATCGTCGGAAAAATCCATGCCGGGCAGCAGGTTGGAGGGCAGGAAGGCCACTTGCTCGACCTCGGCGAAATGGTTGTCGGGATTGCGGTTCAAGGTCATCGTGCCGATGGTGATGGGCGCAACCAGCTCTTCGGGGATCAACTTGGTGGGGTCCAGAATGTCGAAGGGCAGCGCCGCAGCCTCGGCTTCGGTCAGAACCTGGATGGCAAGGTCCCAGGCCGGAAAGTCGCCTGTCTCGATCGCCTCCCACAGGTCGCGGCGGTGGAAATCGGGATCGGCGCCGGCAAGTTTCACCGCCTCGTCCCACAGATGCGACTGAAGCCCCAGATGCGGTTTCCACAGGAACTTGACGAAATGCGCCTCGCCTGCCGCATTGATCAGGCGGAAAGCGTGCACCCCAAAGCCCTCCATCATCCGCAGGCTGCGCGGCAAGGCGCGATCCGACATGACCCAAAGGATCATGTGCAGCGACTCCGGCATCAGCGAGATGAAGTCCCAAAACGTGTCATGCGCGGATGAGGCCTGGGGGAAGCCCCGGTCCGCCTCGGGTTTGACGGCATGGACGAGGTCGGGGAACTTCATCGCGTCCTGGATGAAAAACACCGGCATGTTGTTGCCCACAAGGTCCCAATTCCCCTGATCGGTGTAGAATTTCACGGCGAATCCGCGGACGTCGCGGGCGGTGTCCTTGGACCCCTGCGACCCTGCTACGGTGGAAAATCGCGCAAACACAGGGACTTGGGTGCCCGCCTTTTGGAACAACCCGGCCGAGGTCAGTTCGGGGATGGCGCGGACACATTCAAAGACCCCATGGGCGCCTGTGCCGCGGGCATGGACGATGCGTTCGGGGATGCGTTCATGGTCGAAATGAAAGAGCTTTTCGCGCAGGAGGAAATCCTCCATCAGCACCGGCCCCCGCGCCCCGGCCCTGAGGCTGGAATGGAGGGTCGGGATGGGGCGGCCGTGATCGGTGGTGAAGGGTGTGTCCAAATCAGAACTCCTTGGCATGCGGTGAGGGAAAAGGCAGGCAATGTGGCGGGTCAAGATAATGCGGGTCGAATTGGGCCAGATTGGCCAATTTGATCGGGTCAGTGATGTCAACGCGGCCAAATCGGAAAAGACAAAGCGACATTTCGCGCAGATCTTTCAGGACCCGGTTGATATGAACGCTGGACAATCCGCAAATCTCGGAGAGGTCGGATTGCGTCAGGGGCAGGCGAAAGGAGTGACCATTCGACTGGCCGATTTTAAGCAAGCGGATATTCATTTCGCACAGGAAATGGGCAAGCCGCGCCCGGGCGGACAGACGGCCCTGACGAAAGATCCATTGTCGGTGAATTGCCGCCTCCATCAGGCCGATCGACCACAGCTTGCGCGTCAGATCGGGATGGGCGCCCAAGGCCTCCCACAGGCCGTGGGAGTCGATCAGGGCAAGGCGGGTTGTCGAAATCGTTGCAATATCATGTTCATGCTGACGTGGGGGTGGGGCGCAGAGGTCGATGAAGTCGCCTGGAATCTGCAGCGCGACGACTTGTCTTTGCCCCAGGTGGTCGTCGATATGGCGGCTGACAAAGCCGTCCAGCAAAAGCGCCATATGCCCGGGATGCAAGGCGCGCTCTCGCAAATCGACGCGCGCCGGAACGTGGATTATATCCTTGACCAACCCCGAGATGATTGGACGATTCAGGCTTCCGACGCTTTGGGCGAGGATGGTTTCCATTTATATTTCTGGATTGATTCGTTGCGCGTATATCATGGTTAAATTGTAGCATGATGCCGGATTTAATCAGCGCAATTCGTGGTAACAAATGTTAAGTGTGGGCGGATTTCGCGGCCAAGACCGGCCGTGAAATCAGCGCAGGTTCAGATATCCGGCAAGGCCCTTGGGGGCATATAGCGTCACAAGGATGGCCAGCACGCCAAGGCCGGCAAAAGCGGCTCCGGGGGCAAAGGACAGGGTCTCGCGCAGGATGGCCCAAAGGGCGATGCCCAGGACCGGCCCCCAGGCGCGGCCAAGCCCGCCGATCAAGACGACGAAGACCACCGTCGCCAACCGCGTCATGTCGAAGGCGGCAGAGGGGGTGATGAACAGTGTGGTCAAAAAGCCCAAGGCCCCCGCCGCCCCCGCGACCGTGGCCGAAGCCGCAAAGACCGCGACCCGCAGCGGGCCAGCGGCAAGGCCCATGGCGCGGGCCGCGACCTCGTCGTCACGCAGCGCCCGCAGGTGCAGGGCGAAGCCGCCCAGACCGCGCGCGAGGGCGAAACTGACCAGCAGGGCCAGGCCCAGGGCCAGCCAGAAGGCCACCGGCCCCATCCATGCGCGGTTCAAGGCGCGCGCGGCGCGCAACGGCAGGCCGGAACTGCCTCCGAAAACATCCAGGCGCGCGATCGCAAGGCGCAGGGCCTCGGCCAGGGCCCAAAGCCCGACGGCAAAGCCGGGGCCGCGCAGGCGCAGGACCAGGGGCGACACCAAGACCCCCGCCAGGCCCGCGATCAGGCCCGCCAGCGGCAGCGCGGCCCAAGGGTGGATGCCGCCCGCCGACAGGACAAAAAGCGCATATCCGCCAATGGCATAAAAGGCGTGATGGCCCAGCGACAGCATCCCCGCAGGCCCCGCGACCATGTTCCAGGACTGCGCAAAGGCCAGCAGGATCAAAAGCTCTGTCCCCCGGGCCAGCAGGCCCCCGGACAGGATCAGCGGCGCCAGGGCCAAGAGGAAAAGGACCCTCATCGCGGGGCCCCCTCGGGACGCAGCAACAGGACCGCCACCAACAGAAGATGGCCGTAAAGCAGCCCCGCCCCCGGGTCGAGGCGAAAGCTGACCGCATGGATCAGACCCAGCGCCAGGGCCCCGGCAAAGTTGGCCCAAAGCCGCCCCATCCCGCCGATCACCGCGACCTGAAAGGCGATCAACAGCCGCTCGCCGCCGGCAAAGGGCGTGACCGCGCCCCGCAGCGCCAGCGCGATCCCCGCCACCGCGGCCAGCGCCACCGACAGCCCCATGACCCAGGACCGCACGCGACCCGCATCGGCACCAAAAAGCGCAACCGCACGGGCGTTTTCGGCCGTGGCACGGATGACGCGGCCGCGGTCGCTGTGGTGCAGCAGGCCCCAGGTGGCCGCGAAAAGCCCCACCGCCAGCCCCAACGTCGCCAGCGGCACCAGGCCCAACGACAGGCCGCCCAGCGACACGGCGGCGGTGGAAGCCTGGGTCTGCAAGCCCCGCGCACCCGGGCCAAAGGCTTGTTCCAGCAGGGTTTGCACCACGACCGACAGGCCAAAGCTGACCAGCATCGGCCGCATCGGATCGCCCATCACGCGGTCCAGAAGCCAGCGTTGCAGCGCCCAGCCCAGACCAAAGGCCAGCACCGGAACCAGCGCCAGCACGACCCACAACGGCAGGTGATCGGACAGGGCCAGGGCCGCGAAGGCGCCCGCTATCGCAAGATCTCCATGCGCCAGTTGCGCCACCCGCATGACGCCGAAACACAACGACAGCCCAAGGCCGAACAGCGCGTAAAGCCCGCCCAGAAGGAGGCCATTGGCCAGGGTCTCGGTCATGCGGCCTCCAGGTTCAGGCTTCGGTGGCGGCCGTTGGGCAGGGCGCCCGCCACGATCAGCGCCATGCCCTCAGAGGCCAGCACGTCCAGAACCTGATGGATCTGACCGGCAACCAGGGGCGACAGGCCGGTCGTCACCTCGTCCACCAGCAAAAGCGCGGGGTTGGCCAAAAGCGCGCGCCCCAGCGTCAGCATCTGTGCCTGACCACCCGAGATGCGCGCGGCAGGCCGGTGGCCCAGGGTGCGCAGGTCGGGGAACAGCGCCCAGACCCGCTTTGGCGTCCAGGGGCCGGGGCGGGCCAGGCGAGCGCCCAGGGCCAGGTTCTCGGCCACAGTCAGGGTGGCGAAAATCCCGCCCTCGGCGCAAAGCGCGATCCCGGCGCGGGCGCGGGCGGCGGCATCCAGCGTCAGCAGGTCGCGGGCCTGAAAGCGCATCGCTTCGGCCTTGGTGGGCGCCAGGCCCGCAATGCCGCGCAACAGCGTCGACTTGCCGACGCCGCGCGGGCCGGTCAGCGCCAGGCACTCCCCCGCGGTGAGGGTCAAGTTCAGGCCCGTCAGGGCTCCGGCGGTCAAGCCCTTGATGTGCAAGACTTCACCCAAGATAGATCTCCTGCACCAGGGGATCGGCTGCGACCAGGCCGGGCAGCCCCTCGACCCGTTTGCGCCCGTGGTCCAGCAGCATCAGCCGGTCACAGACCGCGCAAAGGTCGGATATCGCATGTTCGACCCAGATCACCGCCAGGTCCGGCCGCCGCAGCCCGGCAATCAGGGTGATCATCGCCTGACGCTCTGACCCCGACAGCCCGCCCAGAACCTCGTCCAAAAGCAGGACCTTGGGCCGCAGCGCCAGGGCCTTGGCCAGCTCCAGTCGCCTTGCATCGGCCAGGCCCAAATCGGCGCCCAGCCGGTGGCGCAGGTCATAAAGCCCCAGCGGACGCAGCAGCGCAGTCCCGCCCACCAGCGCCAGGTGGTCGCTGACCGTCAGGCTGGCAAAGGGGCGCGGCGCCTGAAAGGCCCGGGCGATCCCGGCGCGCACGCGGGCCACCAGCCCCAGGCCCGTCACGTCGCGCCCTTGTAACAGGATGCGCCCACCCTGCGCCCGCAGAGTCCCGGCCAACAGGTCAAAGAGCGTGCTTTTGCCCGCGCCATTCGGGCCGATCAGGCCCAACCACTCTCCGCCCTTGACCGCAAAGGACAGGTCATCGACCACAAGCCGACCGTCATGACGGCGCGACAGATGCGCGACCTGCAGCATCATGGAACCGGCAGGGCAAGGGTCTCGCCGTCCGGGGTCAGGCCGGGGGCGAAATGGGTTTCGGTGATGTGCAGGTCATAGGCAAAGCGCTTGGCCCTGCGCCATTGCCCGCCCGCCACGGCGGTTTGCGCGACATTCGGGATGGGCGAGCCCGCCCAATCCACCCGCCCGACGACCGTATCCAGCGTCATCCCGGCAATCGCCGCCCGCACCGCCGCCCGGTCCTTTGGCGCGCCCGAGGCCTTCAGGGCCGCGATCCCGGTTTCAAACAGGGCATGGGAATAGCCCAGCGTCTGCAGCCACTGCCGCCCCGTGTCTGCCTCATAGGCCCGCGCCAGCTCTGCCGCGCTTTGCCCGGTCAGCGACGACCGCCAGGGCATCTGCGGCGACCACCAGACCTCGGTTGTCATGCCCTCGCCGCGGGCGCCAAGCGCCTCGATGGCCGAGGGGAACAGGAAGGCCGCCGCAAAGCTTGCCACCTTGGGGTGATAGCCCGCTTGCCCCGCCTGAGCCCAAAAGCTGGCCCAATGGGTCGCAAAGCCAAAGCCGGTGACGATGTCGGCCCCGGCCTGCTGGAACTGGCTGACCTGGGCTGCAAAGTCGGTCGTGTCGATCTGGTATAGCCCGCCCGGCGTCCGCCGATAGCCCGCCCCGGCCATCAGGGCAGGCAGGCCAAGCGCAGGGTCCGAAAAGGCCCGCCCCGCCGCGTTGTCGAAGTAGAAATCCCCCACCTGGCGGTTTGTGGCCACCTGATCCCACATCCGGACAAAGGTCCCAAGCGCCGCGTCCACGCCCCAGAAAAAGGTGAAGGACCAGGGAAACCCAGCCTCTGGCGTCGCGCCGCGGCCGTAGACCCAGGCCTGCCAGGGGCCCATGGTGCTGATGGCCGGTATCCCTGCCATATCCGACATCTCGCCGGTGACGATCGAGGCATCCAGGTCCTGCACCAAAAGCAGATCGACATTCTCGCGCAGGATCAGATCTGCCCCCACCTCGGACGAGCGGTTGGGGTTGCTTTCGTTGTCGCGGGACAGGATCTCGACCTCATGGGTCACGCCCCCCACGGTCAACCCCGCCGCCAAAAGCCCGCGCACCTGGGTCAGCATCCAGGGGTCCGCGGTCCCGAATTCGGCCCGCGGGCCTGAAAGCGCGCTGATATAGCCGATGCGAACCCGCCGGCTTTCCGCCCGCACCAGCCCGGGGGCGGCCAGAAGCCCCCCTGTCGCAAGCGCTTTGGTCAACAGGGTGCGGCGGGTGAACGACATCTGTGGCTCTTTGTCATGGGGACCAGGGAGCCATTGATGACAAGAAAGCCAAGCCCATAAAATAGTAGGTTCCTACTAGGATGGGGCCGATAACCGCTGCGTCAATTCCATTTTGCCACGCACGCCGGTCTTGCGGTAAATGCTGGAAATCTGATTGCGCACGGTATGGGGCGACACATTCAACCGCAGCGCGATATCCGCCATCGTCAGGCCGGTCAGGTAAAGTTCGGCCACCCTGGTTTCCTGCGGGGCCAGCCGGTCCCACAGGCCCGGGCGCGATTGCCGGATCAGCACGAGGTCACTGCCATAGGGCGCCGAGGTCAGGGAAATCGCCGCCCCGCTCCAGCGCGCCTGACCCATGGCCAGGGCGGTCAGCACCGATTTCAGCCGGCGCGGCGACAGCGGCTCGGAGGCCAGGGCCGCGCGAAAGCCGCGCGTCGCCCGCACGATCTGCGCCGCGCCATCCACCAAAGCCGCCTCTCCGCCCAAGGGGGTCAGCCGCCGCATCTCGCCGCGCAGGGCCAGCGACAGGCTTTGTTCCAGATGCCGGATGATGATGCGGAAATCGGCGATTTCCTCGGCCGAGAAGTCCGGCCCGGCAAAGCGGTACAGCGACATGAAGAAGTTGTAGCTTGACCCCTCGCTAAGCCGGCAATGGGCGTTCATCGTGGATTTCAGGCCGAATTCCGCGGCAAAGTCGCGCCACTCGGGGCGGATCAAGGCCTGATGGCTGGAAATCGCCATCGAAAAGACCGGCAGGTTGCGGCCATGGCGGATGAAAGGGTCCACGGCCAGGACCGGACGCACGGCCTCTTCGAAGTGGCCGGGCAGGCCCTGGGTGACAGAGCGCACAAGGTTGATCTGCCCGCCCGAGAAGTTCGACCACCCCCACCAGGCCGCGTCAAAGGGCGTGATGTCACGCAGGGCATCGGCCATCTGGGCCTGGTGATCGGCTGCGGCCTTGTCCATCGCGCTGGTCGTCAGGCGCAAGACAAGGTCGCTCAGGTCTGCCGTCTGCATCGCGCCTCCATCTTGCGCCGCCGGTTTCGGGTCAACCGGCTGCGCAAGACGTCGAACGGTTCGGACGGCGCGGTCAAGGGCTTTCGCTTATCCCGCCAGGGCCTTGCGGCGGCGGCGCGCCACCACGCCGGCCAGCCCCATCATCGGCGCCAACAGCAGACCGGCCGCGGGCAGCGGCACGGCGACCGGATCGGTGCGGAACGACAAGGTGATGCCGACGTCATCCGAAATCCCGTCCTGGAAATAGATCGAAAAGACCGAGCCCATCAGGAAGGTCCCACCCGTCAGGAAGCCGATTCCGGCCGCGGCCGTGCCATCCGACGAGACCGGGTTGAAAAACCCGGTCGGCGGCAAGGTCAGGCCAAAGCGGATGTCGCGCAAATCGGCTTCGGTGTTGTTTCCGGTGCCCGACAACGAGAAGGCGTCGATCATCAGATCCTCGAGCGCGGTAAAGCGGAACTCCAGCGTGTCACCGGGCCGGATGACCTCGGCGCCGGTGAAGGTCTGGTTGGCGGTCAGGGCGTTCAGCCGCAGAATGGTGGCGGCCTGGGAACAGACCGGAAAGAAGATCGCCGTGGCGGTGGCCGTGGCGAGGAGAAAAGCTTTACCATGTGACAACATGTCAAGATCCTTGGTGAAGGGGGACGACCAGTGCAAAACTCTCTGGTCTTTGCCACTTTGGCCAAAGCCATGGCGATGCGTGCTAACCTGGGACAGGGTGGGGCGCCTTGGGTGGCCTTTGGGTCAAATGACTTTGGCCCGCATCGCTGCGGGCCAAATGATTTCGCGTCAGGGGACCTGCGGTCAGAAGCCGAAGACGACCGACACGCCCAGCTTGTTGTCCGACTGGATCGCCCGCGCATCGTTGTATTTGGTCAGATAGCTGATGCGGGTCGACATCATGTCGCTCATCTTGAAGTTGACGCCGAAGTCGTTGTTCAGCCGCAAGGCCGAGTCGGTCTTCAGCGCGTCCATGTCATCGGACAGAAAGATGTTCTCGTTGATCGCATAAAAGAACCGCGACGAGGCGATGACACCCATTTCCGTCGTGGAATCGCCGGTGCCATCCTCCAGATAGCTTTGCCCGACGCCGGCCTGGATGCGCCAGGTCATCTGTTCCGTATTCACCACCCGGTAGCCCGGACCAAAGCCCAGGAAGGCATCGGTTGCGGTCTCGGTCGCCAGGGTCGCCAGGCCATTGGTCTCGGCGCGGCCCAAAGCGAACAGATAGAGGCTGTCGTTCAGGTAGTAATTCGCGTCATAGACGAAAAAGACATCCTGCTTCGACTTGACCGAGGCCGTGTCAGCGTAATCGACCGCGAAGGCGATGGTCTGGACCATCTGGCCTTGGGCAAAGCGCATCCGGGCGCCCAAGGAGAAGTCCTGCGTCTCGTTGTTGCCGCTTTGCCCGGAATAGCCCAGCGAGGCGCTGCCCGACAGGCCGGGGCGGAACTCGGGATTGCCAAAGCGGCTGGCATCCTGACCGCGCGCGATGTCCTTTTCGGCCGCCGTTTGCAGGTCGTCGATGCGGTCGTTCAGCGGCGCGATGCCGGTCGTGTCCGGGGTGACATAGGGGGTTTGGGCGGCCGCAATGCCTGCAAACGCGGCGAAGGCGGCGGCAAGGGGAAGGGTCTTGACGGTCATGCTGTGATCCTTTGGGACGTCAGGGCGGGATTGCCTGTCCGACATGACAGAACGCGCAAGCGGGTTGCGGGTTGCATGGCGGCAGGGATTGGCGCGGCGCCCTGAAATTCAGCACGCTGCACCTGAACAGTTTGTGCTTTCCTTTCCGTAGCTTGGTGATCCTGCCCCCCGGCAGGGCCCCGGTTTTGGTGACATATCGGCCACGAAACCTGGGGTTGAGCGCGCCAGCCCTTGAAACCGGTCAAGGCGCCTGTACCCCCAGATGCAGGACCAATTCCCCGCTGAGATCGGCCAGCGCCACCCTGACCGCGCCATCATTGGCCAGGTCATGCCCGTTCAGCTGGGCAAAGGTCAGCGCCCCGCCGTGGTTCAGGATCGTGACCAGACAGGGCGCGGGTCCCAGGCTCAGGCGCAGCGTGACCTTGGGCCAATGCGCGGGCAGGCAGGGCTTCAGTCGCAGCATGGGCCCCTCACGCGTCAGGCCCAGGATGCCCTCGACCCCCGCGCGCAGCATCCAGGCGGCAGAGCCGGTATACCAGGTCCAGCCGCCCCGCCCCTGTTGGCCGGGCGCGTCATAAACGTCGGCGGCCACGACATAGGGTTCGACGCGATAGCGCGCGGCGGCCTGCGGCGTCAGGGCGTGATTGACCGGGTTCAGCAGGGCGAAAAGCGCCGCAGCGCGCTCGCCCTCGCCTTGGTGCGCTTCGGCCAGCACGGCCCAAAGGGCGGCATGGGTGTATTGCCCGCCATTCTCGCGCAGGCCGGGGGGATAGGCCTTGATATAGCCGGGATCCGCCGCGCCCTTGTCAAAGGGCGGGGTGAACAGCAACAGCCGGTCATCCTTGATCAGCCTTTCGCGCAGGGACTGCATGGCTTGGGCCGCGCGGTCGGGCCGGGCCGCGTCCGACAGGACGGCCCAGGTTTGCGCCAAGGAGTCGATGTGACATTCCTCGGACTCTGCCGCCCCCAGCGGGCTGCCGTCGTCATAGGTCCCGCGGCGATACCAGGCGCCGTCCCACGCGGTCGCCTCGATGGCCTTGGTCAGCCGGTCGGCCTGATCCAGCCAGTCGGCGGCTCGGTCGGGCACATGGGGCGCCATGGCGCGCAGGGTCTGGATCAACAGCCAACCCAGCCAAACCGAGGTGCCGCGGCCCCCCGCGCCCACCCGGTTCATCCCGTCGTTCCAATCCCCGGTGCCGATCAGCGGCAAGCCGTTTTCGCCGCGCAAGGCCAGCGCCATGTCCAACCCCCGTGCGGCATGGTCGCGCAAGGTGCCCTCTCCGGCGATTTCGGGCGTATAGAAGGCGTCGGCCTCATGCAGGGGCAAGGGGGGCCCGGTGACAAAGGGGACGACCTGATCCAGCACCAAAGCATCGCCCGACACCCGGATGTAATCGGCGAGACAATGGCCCAGCCAGACCCGGTCGTCGGAAATATGCGTCCGCACGCCCTGGCCGGAATGGGGCAGCCACCAATGCTGCACATCGCCTTCGGGGAACTGGCGACCGGCCGCGCGGAGCAGTTGCGCCCGCGTCAGGTCGGGGCGCAGGGCCGTCAGCGCCATGGTGTCTTGCAGCTGATCGCGGAACCCATAGGCGCCGCTGGCCTGATAGAACCCCGCCCGCGCCCAGACCCGACAGGCCAGCGTCTGATACAAAAGCCAGCCGTTCAGCATGATATCCATGGCGCGGTCGGGGGTTTCGACCTGAACCTGACCCAGAAGCTTTTCCCAGAAGGCCACGACCGGGGCCACACCCGGGTCATGACGTGTCCGCAGGATCAGGGCGCGGGCCTCGTCTGCCCCCGCCGCCTGACCCAGCGCAAAGACCAGATCCACCGTGGCGCCGGGTTCCAGCACCAGGCGCCGGGCCAGCGCCGCGCAGGGGTCAAGCCCCGCCCCCACCCGCCCCGAGAACCCCGACAGCCGCGCGGGCCGCGCCATATCGCCCCGGCGTCCGATGACCTCGGCCCGGTCGCAGGTCAGGCTATCGACCCCCGCGCCGAAATCGGCAAAGGCCACGACGCCGGGAAAAGCCACCGACCGCGGGTTGCGCGCCAGAACCGCACCCGTGGTGTCGACCTCTGTCACCACAGGACCGCCACCCAGAACCCAGGCGACATAGGCCGTCACGCACAGATGCCGGCGCCGGCCCGTGGTGTTGTGCAAGGTCAGCCGCGTGATCTTTACCGGGTCGGTCAGTGGCACATATTGCAGCATATGCGTCCTGATCCCGCCCGCCTCGTGCTGGAACTCGGTCCGGCCAAAGCCGTGGCGGGCGATATAGCTGCCCTGCCCCCTGATCGGCAGGGCGGTGGGGGTCCAGACCTGACCGGTGTCCAGGTCGGTCAGGTAAAAGGCCTCGCCCGCAGGGTCACTGACCGCATCGTTGGACCAGGGCGTCAACGGGTTCTCGCGCGCGTTTTGCGCCCAGGTAAAGCCGCTGCCCTCGGACGAGACCTGAAAGCCGAAGCCCTGGTTCGCGATGACGTTGATCCAGGGGGCGGGCGTGGTCTGGCCGCCCTTCAGGTGGGTGACATAGGTCCGCCCCTGATCGGCGAACCCGCCGGTGCCGTTCCAGAACTCCAGCCCCGGGTCGGGCAAAAGCGTCGGCGGCGGGAGGGGGGCCAGGGGCGGGGCCGCCACGGGCGGCGCGGTCAAAAGATCCAGCTGCGCCCCGATGCCACCGCGCGCCGCCACCAGCACGACACTGGCCGCCCCCAGCAGAGCCTGACGCAACTGCGGCGTGATCAGATCGGCGCGCAGCAGGTGAACCAGACCCCCGGCGCGGCGGGCCGATTGGTCCAGAAGGCTTTGCAGATCCTGCACATAGGACGAGGCCCTTTCGTTCAGGATCACCACATCGACCTTCAAAAGCCGCGCCTGCCAGTATTCGGCGGCGGCCAGGACCTCGGCCACTTGCGGCAGTTCCTCGGTCTCGGCGATCTGGACCAGAAGGATCGGCCGGTCCCCCGATATCCCCAAGGCCCAAAGGTCGGATTGCGGCCCCATCGCGGCCCGCGACCGCAGGCGGGGATCGCCCCGGATCACCATACCGCCCAGCCGCTGAAACTCCGCCGCCTTGGCCGGGGTCAGGCCCAGGTGGCGCAGTTCGACCCGCGATTGCGTCCAGGACAGCGTCATGGCGCGCCCAAAGGCCGAAGGGTCGGAATGACGCTCGACGCTTTCCAACAGCGCCTGCGGAGAGCCTGCGACCAAGGTCCAGAAGGTGACACGCGCCCGCCCGCCCCCGGGGATCAACAGCCTGCGGCGCAGGGCAAAGACCGGGTCCAGCACGGTGCCGGTGGTGTTCGACAAGGGCTGATCCAGCGTCACCTGCGACAGGTCGCGCCCCCGGCCGATGAAACGCTCCCGCGCGGTTTCCCATTGCAGGGGGGCGGTCTCCTCGCCCTCGACCACGGCGATATGGGCGGCCCAGACCTCGGGGTCGGTGGGCGTCCGCCTGCGCCTTGTGGCAATCAGGACCCCCCAGTCCGGCAGGACATCGGTCACAACGAACAGCTTGGAAAAGGCCGGATGCGCGGTATCGGCCGCAGCACCACCAAGGATCAGTTCGGCATAAGAGGTCACGTCGATTTCGCGCGCATGGCGGCCGGTGTTGGTCAGTGTCACCCGCCGCGCCTCGCCGTCGTCTTCGGGCGAGATCACGACCTCGGTCCGCGTGGTCAAGATCCGGGTGCGGTGGGTAAAGACCGCATGATGGGGCGAAAAGACCGCCTGCACCGGGCTGCCCAAGGGCTGCGCCGTGGCCGACCACAGCCCGCCCGACTGCACATCGCGCAAAAAGATGAAACTGCCGGCCCGCGCCTGGGTCGGATCGGCGCGCCAGCGCGTGACGGCCAGGTCGCCCCAGGACGACCCCCCCGCGCCCGAGGGCGTCAGAACGACCCCGTAGCGCCCATTGGACAGAAGATGCGCCGTGGCGGGTTCGGCTTGCGGATCGGCAAAGACGCGCAGGACCTCGGGCGCGGCCTGAACCTCGGCGCCACTCAGCGCCTCCCGCGCGCGGGGCGGGGCAAGCGAGACATCGCGGGCGACCGGTTCTTGCAGCAGGCTTTCGACCGATTGCACGCGCGGATCGGCATGGAAATCGCGCGGGATCAGCCCGCCGGTCACGACATTGGCCAGAGCCACGATGGTCATGCCCTGATGATGGGCCATGAAACTTTGGACCACGGCGCGGCTGGCGCCTTCGGGCAGGCGCGAGGGCGTGAAGTCGACCGCCTCGTAAAAGCCGAACCGCCCCTCGGCGCCAAAGGCGCGCAGGTGGTCGAAATTGGCCAAAGCCGCGCGCGGGTCGATCATCGCGGCCAGCGCCGTGGCATAGGGCGCGATCACCCGGTTTTCGCCCAAGCCCCGTTTCAGCCCCAGCCCCGGCACGCCGAAGTTCGAATATTGATAGGTCATCTCCAGGTCGCGGGCGTTATAGGCGCTTTCCGAAATCCCCCAGGGCAGGCCAAGCGCCGTGGCATAGGCCTCTTGCCGGGCGACGATGCGGCGGTGGGTCTGATCCAGGATCGAACCCTCGGGCGATTGCAGCACCAGGGCCGGCATCAGATATTCAAACATCGACCCCGACCACGAGATCAACCCCGAGCCCGCGCCCAAAGGCGTCGCAGCCCGTCCCAGCTGGAACCAATGGCGGGCCGGGGCGTCGCCCTTCGAGATGGCAAACAGGCTTGCCAACTGCGCCTCAGAGGCCAGAAGGTCATAGGCATTGGCATCCAGCGCGTTGACGTCGACGCGAAAGCCTATGGAAAGCAAGGGTTTGTCGGGATGCATCAGGAAGGCGAAATCCATGTCCTCGGCCAGGTTGCGGGCCAGCAGGGCCAGGGCGCGGGCGGTCTCGGGCGGGGTGGGCGTGGCCAACTGGCTGGCGTGGGTCGCCTGCAGCGCCAGGACCCAGCGCCGCGCCTCGGGCGGCAGGTCGGTCGCCAAAAGCGCCGCCAGACGGGCGGGATGGGCGGCGGCGGCCTCTAGTGCGGCGCGCAAGTCGGGGGCGGCCTGCACCGCCAGGGCCAGCGCATCGGCCAGGCCTGCCGGATCGGGCGCCATCGGATGCTGCCAGCGCAGGCAGGCGCCCGCCACCGCCACCAGATGCCCGGCCAGGTTGCCGCTGTCGACGGTCGACACATAGGGCGGGTCCAGCACGCGCAGGTCCTGCGTGTCGTGCCAGTTGTAAAGATGCCCGCGAAAGCGCGGCATCTTTTGCACGGTGGCCAGGGTGGCCGCGATCCGCGCCAGACCCTCGGCCTGACCGATCCAACCCATGTCCACCGCCGCCACGACCGACAAAAGATACAGCCCGATATTGGTCGGCGAGGTCCTTTGCGCCACGACGGGCACCGGGGTCTCTTGCATGTTGTCGGGCGGCAGGTGATGGGTCGCCTCGGTCACATGGGTCTCGAAATAGGCCCAACTGCGCCGCGCGATCCGGCGCAGGGCGCGGGTGTCGCCGCCCGCCAGCCGCCGCGGCGACGAGGTCCGGCCCAGCCGCCAGGCCAGCGCGGGCGCAAGGACCCACAACAGGCCCAGCGTCAGCGCCTGGGGCTGCGCCATCACGGCCAAGGCCCCCAACGCGATCCCGGGCAGGCCCAGGCGGTAATGGCGCGCCAGGCTTGGCAGGCCCGCGCCCACCGATTGCGCCGCCGTGGTCCATTCCAGCAGATGCCGCCCCGAGCCCAGCCGCCACAGGCTGCGCAAGATCGCATCCAGCCGCGCCGCCGCCGTATCAGGCAACAGCGCCACGGTCAGCGCGAATTGCGCCAAGGCGGCGCCGGTGTCGCGCCCCAAGGCCTGCAGATGGCTGCGCGAGGTCACGCCCGCCCGCCCCGGCAGCACCGCCAAGGGCAGGCCCGCGACAAAGGGCACCGCCATCAGCGCCAGAACCGCAGGCGCGGCCCCCAGCGCCACAGCGGCCAACGCCACGGGCGCCATCAGCGACCGGCGCAAGTTGTCCACCATCTTCCAGCGGTTCAGCCCGGAGATCCCCTGACCGCGCAGGCCAAGTATCCACGGCAGCATCTGCCAATCCCCCCGCGTCCAGCGGTGTTGGCGCCGCGCGTCGACGTCATGGCGCGTCGGATAGGCCTCGATCACCTGAATGTCGCTGGCCAGCCCCGCCCGGGCAAAGGCGCCTTCAAACAGGTCATGGCTGAGCAAGGTGTTCTCTGGCACCCGGTCTTTCAGGGCCCCGGCAAAGGCGTCGACGTCATAGATCCCCTTGCCGGTGAAAGAGCCCTCGTGGAACAGGTCCTGCCAGATGTCGGACCGCGCCGCCGCATAGGGCTGCATCCCGCCAGCCGCCCCGGTGATGCGCTGCCACGGAGAGCCCGCGCCGCGGTTCGGCATCAACGCCGTCACATGGGGTTGCAAGATGCCATAGCCCGAAACGACCCGGCCCAAGGCATCGGCTTGGGCTGCGTTCAACGGATGGGCCATCTTGCCCACCATCCGGCGCAGGGCGTCGCGCGGCAGCTGCGTATCGGCGTCCAGCGTCACGACAAAGCGCACACCCTGCGGCACATCGCAGGGCATGAAGCTGGTGTCGGTGGCACCGCGCAACAGCGCGTTCAGCTCGGTCAGCTTGCCGCGCTTGCGCTCCCAGCCCATCCAGACGCCCTCGGCAGGGTTCCAGCGCCTTTCGCGGTGAAACAGGCGAAAGTGGTCGCCGTGCCGCGCGTTCAGGGCGGCAATGCCGGCCGTGGCCTCGGCGATCAGGGCGCGGTCGGTTTGGGTGGTCTGCGTGTCCGCATCCGGCCCATCGGTCAAAAGCGCGAAATGCACCGCGCCACGGATCGAGGACAGGTGATGCACCTCCAGCCGGCCCAACAGTTCGGTCAGGTCCTGCGGGCCGGTCAAAAGCACCGGCATGACGACCAGGGTCCGGCAGGTCTCGGGGATGCCCTGTTTCAGCGACAGGCCCGGAAGGCGGCGCGGGGCAACCAGGCGCCCGATGCCAAGGTTGACCAGCGCAAGCCCCGCATCCACGGCGATAAAGGCCAGAAGCGCGGGGGTCAAAAGCGTGGGGGCCAATAGCGCAGGTGCCGACTGCGTCAGCGCCAGAACCCCGCCCGAAGTCAGGGCCACCGCCGCCAGATAGGCGCCAAGACCGGGGCGCAAGGCCACCGGCAGGCCCCGCCGGCCTCCCAAGGCGCGGGCAAAGTCGCGGCGTCCCGGGCCGATCAGCACGGCGCCCGGATCGCAACCCAGTTCTGCCGCGCGCGTCAGGGCGGCTTCGGTCACGTCCATCTCGGGGCGGCGAGTGGCGCGGGCCAGGGACTCGATCGCGCTGCGATAGGCGTTGCGGGTGGCGAAATCCATCTGGGCGTGCAAGGGCGTCGACCGCAAACGGGCCTCGATCAGGCTCAGGTCTTCGAAGACATCGGCCCAGTCCATCTCGGCCATCCGCCGCATCGAGGTGACGATATTGCGCATCGTCACATTCGCGGCCCCTTGGCGGCTTTGCGTCGCCTGAACCACGGTGTCGATGCTGGAGCCTTGGGCGCGCAGAGTCTGGACCAGCCAGGCGGCCAAGGGGGTCTCGTCGGGGTCCATGCCGCGCAGGCGTTTCGCGATCTGGGCGGCCATGTGGTCGGGCAGGACCATGGGGCCGGGCATGGTGCCTTGGGCCACCGCCTCGACCAGGGCATCGCCCGCGGCACGGTGGCGGGCGCCCTCGCCCACCTGCACCGCAAGGCGGCGCATATTCTCGACCAGAACGATGCGCAACGAGATGGCAAGCGCCCAAAGCTCGCCGATGGTCAGGGGTTGAACCTGTTGATATTCCGCGACGAAATGCAGCAGAAGGGGGGCGGCCAAAAGGCTGTCGGTATGGGCCACGCAGGCCCAGGCCAGGCCCAGGATGCGGGGATATCCGGCAAGAAAGCCCTCGGTCAGCTTGGGCAGGTGGCGGTAATAGCCCGGCGGAAGATCGTCGCGAACCTGCGCGATCTGGGCCTCGACGATGTGGATATTGTCCAAAAGCCATTCGGCGGCGGGGGTGATCGTGCGGCCCGTCTCGACCGCCTGAACCGCATCGCGGTAGGCGGCCAGAAGCGCCTTGGCGTTGTCCTCCAGCCGCGCCCGCAGGTTGGGCACCCGGGTGCCGCGCCCGACCTTCTGGGCCGCAGCCAGCGACCTTGCATGATGGGCCAGCCGTTCGGAGCCGAAGATCTCGGCGCGGATCGGGTTCGGGTCGGCCCAAAGCTCGGCCCCGGCGCCGGGTCGGCTCATGCTTGCGGGCCGGGAGCAGGGGGCTTGGGAGCGGGGGGTTGCGGCGGCCTTGGGGGCGTTTCGGCCGCCTGAAGGGGCGCGCAGGGGGTCACGCGGCGGATCATCTCGGCCCAGCGGGCGCAGGTCACGTCCCAGGTCATGGCTTTTCCTTTCGGCTTGTGGTGCGCCCTAACGCGCCAGACCGGGCGGGAGTTCCCTGGTCCGCACAATAAGCCGTGCCCCGTCCATCATGGATCAGCCCGGGCCGCGCGGTGGGGTGGCAGGGTGAAGGCCTCCCCTCCCTCCCCGGGGGACCCCGAAAGGACGCCATGGGCCAATCTTCAGCCGTGATCCCCGCCCGCTTGCCGATCCATGCCCTGCGGCCAAGCCAGGCCGCGTCGCTTGCGACAGAGATGCTGACCCATATCCCCGCCCTGCGGTCCTTTGCGCTGCAGCTGTGCCGCAACCCCGATCAGGCCGATGACCTGGTCCAGGACGCGCTGTGCCGCGCGCTGGGCCACCTGGACAGCTTTACCCCCGGCACACGGTTGCGCAGCTGGCTGTTCACCATCCTGCGCAACGGATTCTACTCTGGCCTGCGCAAAAGCCGCCGCGAGGTCGCCGACCCCGAGGGCCTGTTGGCCGCCCGCCTGGCCGTGGCGCCCGCCCATGACGGAGCCCTTGCCATGGCGCAGTTCCTGCGGGTCTTTGCCGCGCTGTCGGTCGAACATCGCCAGGTTCTGACATTGGTCGGCGCGATGGGGCTGACCTATGACGAGGCGGCCATGGCCACGCGGCTGAAGCCCGGGACGGTCAAGAGCCGGGTCAGCCGGGCGCGGGCGATGCTGGGAGAAAACCCCTGGCCGCAGGCTGATGGCGCGACGATCTTTGTCCTGAACCAGGCCAGCGCCGCGCCCTCAAGGCGTTAGAACCGCGCCGTTACAGCCGACCTGTCACCAGCAGGACCAGGACGACGATCAGGATGACGCCGATGACGCCGACCCCGCCATGGCCATAGCCATAACCATAGCCGCCGAACCTGCCGCTGAAGCCTCCCAACAACGAGATGATCAGCACGATAAGCAAAAGATATCCAAGAGACATGGGGAGCCTTTCCAAAGCCCGGGCCAAATTGGGCGGCCCGTCCCGGCCAGTCTGACGCGCCCCCGCACGCCGCGCACTGATCCAGGTGAGCCCCCGACGCCGTGGGGGTGCGGCGCGCGGCGCTCTGGCTGTGCCGCGCTTCTGGGGGCAGCATTTCTGGGGACTGCGCTTCTGGGGACCGCGTTTCCGGTCACGGCGGGCCGCTTGTCAGCGCTGTCGGGCGGTCTCCGACAGGGCTGCGACTTTTTCGGCGCGACACCCAAACAAAGCCGGGCTCCAATGCCGAGTGCCATCCAAGATCGGGGGGGCATCCAAGATCGGGAGGGTCGAGCCATCCCGCCCCGCCCCCGGATGCCCCGCCGTTGGTCCGACCGCCGCGTCGGCACGCCGCAGCGGTCGCGCTGACTTTGCCCCGGGAGCGCGGCGCTGATGCTGACACAGGTCAGCCCCAAGCCCTGCGACGCGGTCCAAGGTGACACAGGCGCCCGCCACAAAGGTGCGGCGCGATCTGGAGATCTGACATGCAACCTTTCCCCCGACCCCCCTTGTCCCGCCAGCCCTTGCCCCGCCGGATTGTGTCGCGCCTGATCCTGCCCGCGCTTTTGATCGGCCTGGCTCTTCCGGCCATGGCCCGTGTCGACAAGATCGCCGGCATCGACGTGACCTTTGACCCCTCTGCCGTGACCAATGCGGCGGCGGCCAAGCGGTTCACCCATATCGCCGATGACCTCAAGAACGCGATTGCGGGTCTTGTGGCCGACCGGCTGGGCGACGAGGGCGCGCGCATCGGCATCGACATCTCGGAGGTCGAGTTGTCCAACAGCTTTACCGAGGCGACCGGGGCCGCCGATACCCGGCTGGAAGGCATCGTGGCGATCACCGATGCCCAGGACAATTCCAACTTTGCCGCCTATGTGCTGACGGTGAACATCGACCAGGCCCGCGGCTTTCTGCCCGAGACGGTCGACATGACGACCCTGACCGCCAGCGGGGATGCCTATTACCAGGCGATGATCATGGCCTTTGCCCGGTCGGTCGTGGACCGGCTTGACCTTTAGGCCCGCCACCAGGCCCCATGTGCCAAGAAGGCCGCCCTGCGGGGCGGCCTTCTCTTGGTGATCGGTGCGGGGAAAAGACCGAACGGCAAAATGCGCAACAGGGCACCGAACGCCAATCTCGATGGATCAGGACTTGCGGCCTGCAGCCCCCTTGGACCCGGTCTTGGAGCCGGTCTTGGCGCCCGGATGGCCCGCGGCCGAGGATTTGGGTTCAGGATGCAGCGCGGCCATCACGCCCGTCTTGTCGGTCGAGGCCTTGGGGGCGGGGGTCTTGAGGCTGGGGGTCTTCTTGGGGGCTTTGGTCATGACGCTCTCCTAGTGGCGATGTTCGGGAAGCGCATGAACCTGCGCCTTGGTCAGGCTGGTCAGCCCATGCACCTTGCCGTCGTCATCGCGCATGAAGGTCATGTCGCGGGTGTCCATCTGCACCGACTTGGCGCCGATGCCCAGAAAACCGCCGACCTCGACGACGACCTTGGACTCCGGCCCCATGCCATGGACATGGGTGACTTGGCCGATCCGGTGATCCTCGTCGCCAAAGATGCGGGCGCCTTGCAGCGTCTCGGGGGTGAAGTCGATCGCATCAAGGACAACATTGCTTGCGTGATCCATCGGGGTCTCCTGCGGTTGGGGCAAATCGCTCTGCCCTGGGTATGGGGGCCTGGGTATGGGGGCCGGGGTAGGGGGCGCGGGTAGGGGGCCGGGGTATGGGAGCTGTCAGACCAGGGCGGCCTTGACCTGGGCCATCTTATCCCTGGGGCCGGGGGAGCCGTCTGGGCTGCGGTGGGCCTGGGAACTGGGCATGACGTTCTCCTTGAACGAGGGCCTGCGACCACTGGATTTGGGCCAATGGATTGGATCGGCGCCCCTGGGGCAATCATCGCAGGGCATTGGCTGCCCTGCGCTGACCCTGGTTAGCGCCGCCGCAAGATCCCGCGCAGGGCAAGCACGGCCAAAAGCGTGACCAGCTCGGCGCCCGCAGGTCTTGGCGTGGGACGGGGCTGCAAGGCCTGGACCAGGGCCACCACCGCAAGGCAAAGCCCGCCCAACAGCGCAAAGGCCGCCACCGGCCCGATCAACCGGGACAGGCCAAGCAGCAGCGCCACGGCGATCAGACCCGCCCCAAGGCTTGCCAAGGCCGCCAGCGCCAGCGCCCGACCGATCCGCCCTTGCATCGGCGCTATTTCCGCGCCAGGGCGCCCAGCAACAGCCCGACCCCCGTCGCCAGACCCAGCGCCACATAGGGATTTGCCGCCACCGCCCGCTCGATCGCCATATCCGCGTCATGGCCCTTGCCGCCCAGATAGCGGGCGGCGTCGGTCACGCTGGCCTCGACATCCTGCACCACGGCCTTGCCACTCCCCAGCGCCGCCTTCTGCACCGCTTCGGC
Source organism: Stagnihabitans lacustris (assembly GCF_025950525.1). Lineage (GTDB taxonomy): Bacteria > Pseudomonadota > Alphaproteobacteria > Rhodobacterales > Rhodobacteraceae > Stagnihabitans. The sequence continues at coordinate 400,862 of NZ_JAPDGS010000001.1, forward strand.
CAGGTGCACGAGGTCGCCGCGCAACGCCGACATCTGCGCCACCAGCGCCTCGTAGTCGGCCGCGGTCTTGGTCATGGGATCTTGTGCCATGGAAGGCTCCTTTCAACTGCCACGCGCCTGATGGCGGGGCCTTTTCATCCTGCGCCGGACGGAAGGCCCCGCGCACTAACACCGGTCAGTGGGGCATCCGGCGCGCGGGCCAAATGCTCACCGCCCGCCCTGGCAGGACCAGAGCGGGCGGGGCGGTCCAGCATCGGAGAGGGAATCAGCCGATGCGGATGGGCAATGGATTGTGCGCCTGGGACGCCCGTTTCTCGGCGTTGCGGCGTCTTTCGCGGGACCTTTCAACGGCCAGAAACTGACCGAGGGAGGCGGGAACCTCGCCGCCCAGGGCCGGGATTTCCACATCGAAGGGGACAAAGGCCAGTTGGCCGCTGTCCTTGGCCATCAGGGCGCGGCGGCGATTGAATTTCGCCGCAAGCGATGGGGCCGCAAAGGTTGGGGGCGATGGCTTCATGGCGTCTTTCCGGAACATGAGCCACCTTGCCACGACAGGCGACGGGCCGGGCTGATCAAGGTTAGGCCGGGCCACGATCTTTGCGTCCGGCTGATGCAGATCAGGACGACCGAGGCCGGGGCGGCGCATGCAGGGTCTCGCCCCAGGCCCTGCGGCGCAAAGGAAAGCCCCATCATGACCCTCTTTCGCCCCGTCCTTCCCTGCCTGATCCTGGGCCTTGCCCTTGCGGGCTGCACCGACCCCTATGGCAACCCCAACCGCCCGGCCAATGGCGCGCTGATCGGAGGCGCCACGGGGGCGGTTCTGGGCGGTGCGGTGGGCCATGGCACCCGCGGCGCGCTGATCGGCGGCGCTTTGGGCGCGGCGGTCGGCGGCGCCATCGGCACCGACCTTGCCCGTCAGGAGGCCGAGTTGAACGCAGGCCTTGGCGGATCGGGCATCCGCGTTGTCAACACCGGCAGCGCGCTGCAAATGACCCTGCCCGAGGACGTTACCTTTGCCACCGGGTCCTCAGCCGTCAACACCGGCTTTCGCCCCGCGCTGCAAAGCCTGGCCGACAGCCTGACGCGTTACCCGAATTCGACCGTTGTTGTTGCGGGCCATACCGACACCGTGGGCGGCGCGGCCTATAACCGCCAGCTGTCGCAGGACCGCGCCCTGGCCGTGGCACAGATCCTTGTGGCTTATGGTGTCAGCGCCGGGCGGATCACGGCGGCGGGCTATGGCTATGACCAGCCCATCGCGTCGAATGGCTCTGCCGCGGGCCGGGCGCAAAACCGTCGCGTCGAAATCGTGATCACCCCCACCCGCTAGATCAACAGCGGGCCGTCATGGTCGAGGTAAGCGCGGTCAAAGCTCGCTGCCTCGACCAGGCCGTCGTAATCGTCGAATGTGACCTGGCCCTTTTGAAAGGTCACAAGCCCCTCTTCGCGCAGCTCGCGCAGGACGCGGTTGACATGGACCGCGCTTAACCCCAGCGCATCGGCCAGCAGATATTGCGACAGGGGGCAGGCAAAGCCCTTTCGGTCGGCCATGCCCACCAGCCGCAGCCTTGCGTTCAGCTCCAGCAGGAAATGCGCCATCCGCTCGGCCGCCGACCTGCGGCCCAGGTCGACCAGGTGTTCGACCACCATCGCCTCGTCGCGCGACGCCGCCCAAAGCACCGCCGCCGCCAACCGGGGCGTCGAGGCAAACACCGACAAAAGGTCGCGCTGCGTGACCTCCGAGGCCTGGACCGGGGTGATCGGTTCCACATTGTGATCCGAGGTGCGAAACAGCACCGAGCGCAGGCCCAGAAAGTCGCCGGGCAGTTGGAAATCGACGATTTGCCGCGTGCCGCCGGGCAGGATCTTGTAGGAACAGGCCCAGCCCGAGGCCAGGACAAAGGCCACCTGATCGGTCTGGCCCTGATAGATCATCTCGGAGCCTACGGCGAACTTGCGCCGCCTGCGGTGCAGGTCGGACACCGCCAGCAGGTCAGCGGGCGCCAGGCGCACGAAGGCTGACAGTTTGCGGGCCAGGGGACTGTCCTGCAACGTCAGGATCGCGGGGTCGGTCATGGCCTATCCTTCGGGGTCAGACACTTCTGCTTGCCCTGTCACTTTCATCACATGCGCGGGCGGGATGCTGATCCAAATCAGCCCGGGGGATGAATTTCCTGCGACCATGACGCAAGGCGCCCGCAAATCGCCCGGCGCCAGGCCGCATCGCGGCAGAAAGTCGAAAGCCCATGAGCCCGGACCCATTGAAAAGCGCCGATCCAAGCGATGTCGCAGGCCATGCGGCGCTTGCAATCTGCGAGTCGCTGCTTTTGGCGCTGAATGACCGCAAGATCCTGCCGGAACACGAAATCATCGGCATCCTGCGCGATGCCGCCGCAGCCCATTCCAATGCCCCCGATGCCGAAGACCCGCTTCATGCGGGCGTGGCGCGGCTGATCAACCGGATCATTGACGACGGAAACTCGGTCCGCCGCCGCTAAAACCCGAAGGAGGGTCTGTCCATGTCGCTTTCCTCGATCCAGCATGTGAAATTTGCCCATCCGTTCCATCTGCCGGGCCATCCGCAGATCTTTGACCCCGGCTCCTATCGCGTGCTGGTCGAGGATGAACAGCTCCATGGGCTGAGTTTCGAGGCCCTGCGGCGCATATCGACCCATCTGATGATCGAGGGCCATGGCGCCCATCCCGGCCGCACCGAACTGCATGCGACGACCCCCGAGGACCTGGCCGCTGCCCTGCACAGCGACCAGACCCCGGCGGCACCCTGAAAGGACAAAAGATGAGCATTTCGGATTGGGCCGCGCCTGCGGCCTGGGGCGTGGCGGTGGGGGCGGTGGCTCTGGCCGTTGCGGGGTTCACCTGGGGCGGTTGGGTGACGGGCGCGACCGCAACGCGGCGTGCCGATGCCCAAGCGACCGAGGCCGTGGCCGCGGCCCTGGTGCCGCTGTGCCTGGACCGCGCGCGGCTGGACCCTGCGGCGGTCCTCAAGCGCGCCGGGCTGCAGGCTGCCAAATCCTATGAGCGCCAGGCCCTGTTGGAAAAGACCGGTTGGGCCACGCCGCCCGGCGCCACCGCCCCGGATGCGACGCTGGCGCGCGCTTGCCTGCCCGGGTTGGAGCTTGCGCCATGACGCCGCCGCGCAAGCCCCTTGCGCCAAGCCCTGCGCGGCCAGGTCCCGGTTCGGGGAAGGCCGAGACAGACCGCGTCGAGACGGGGGCGGTCAATATGCCCGCCGCCTTGACGCCAGGCCGGGGCGACGTGCCGGGCGAAAGGCTTTGCCTGAAATGCGCCAAGCCCTTTGCCAGCGCAGGTTTTTCCGAACGCATCTGCCCGCATTGCAAGGGCCTGAAGCTGTGGCGCGACGCCGCCCCGGCCAGGGCCAGCTTCATGCGCCAGGGCTAGGTCCAGGGCCCGCCAGATGTGCGCCATATCATAGCTTGGCGGCCCGATTGGCCGCAGAACCGCGCGCCATCAGACCTTGAGGCGGTTCCAACTGATGGATGTCATGCGGCTGACCGGTCCCGAGGGCCCGCCAGATGGCGCCGATCAAGGGGGAAGCATGCCGCAGCCCTGTGATGGCCCAAGGGCAAGCTCGCCTTTTTCACGCCAGGATTTCAGACCAGGCTGAACAAAAGCGCAGCAGGGCAGGGCAGGATGGAAGGTCGAGAGGTTTGGGATGCAAGGATCAGCGCAGCCGCCGGGCGATTGAATTTCGTCGAAGGCTACAAGATCCTGTATGTCCCATGGAGGACGATCGGCCGCAGCGACACGGTTTTCCTGTCGCTCAATCCGGGCGCGCCGCCGGATGGGGCCGAATTGTGCACCGTGTCGGATGAACGGGGCAACTCATACGAAGTCGAGCAGGCCGTTACCGCCTCGCCGATCACAGCGCAGTTTCTGGCGCTTGCCGCGTTGCTGGGGCTTCGGCCCGGGGATATTCTGACCGGAACCGTCGCCCGCTTTCGCAGCCCCCGTTGGCGCGACCTGACGCTTGTCCAGCGGCGCGCGGCGCCGGACCTTGGCAAAGAGTTCTGGCGGCAGGTTTTCGCGGCACGGACTCCGCGCCGGGTGATCGCCTGCTGCCCCGAGGCCGCAAAGATCGCAACCGACCTTTTGCAAGCCAGGCCCGAGCTGACGATCCGGTCGGGATGGGGGGATACCTCGCTCTACCGCTATCGCGCCGAGGCTGGCCCGATTGTCGCGCAGATACCGCATCTGTCCACCTTCAAGCTTTTAAGCCGACCCGAATGTCTTGGCCCGTTGCGCACCCTTCTTGACCTGGGGTGAAGGCGCAGACCGAAGCTGGGCCTTTGGCTGCGGGTCATCCGAAGGCAACTGCCGCGGTACCGGCGTGACCGGATGCGCCGCCGCCAAAGGGGCGCAGACAAATGGCCTGTTGCGAGACCAGATGACGCCAGCGACGGGGCAGCCTGTTGGATGGGAGAGGTCATGTTCGTCAACGCGCAGCCTTGGCGGGCTCTTGGGGGCATGGTCCGACAACGCGATCATCAGGCGTCACCTTGGCGGGTCTATCGGGCTGGACCCGGGATGCTCTCGTCTTCCCGGGCCGCCACAAAGCCGCATCCGTCGCCCGCCATGACCGACGAAGGACGGGCCGGCTATGGGGCATGAAGGTCGCCCTTTCCACCGCCGTCACCCCGGCCCCGGCAGCATGGCGCCTTGCCATCCCCGCGGTCGGGCGGCTCTGCGAGGTTCCGGCCGATGAAACCCGCCTCCCGACCATGTCCAGGTTTTGCATGCCAAGGGTCCAAGCGCCCGCGCCTTCGTCGCCCGGGCCGTGCAGATCACGGTGGCAGCCTGCGCCAAGGGTTGCGACAAGGCCGGGGGCAAGGCCGGGGGTCAAGGAGGGGGGTCAAGGAGGGGGCCAGCGCCCCCCCTAGGGCCAAAGCAGCGACCGATGCACATTTGCCCCGGCCCAGGCGCCATCGGCCACCGCAAGGGACAGGGAATGGGGCACCCGCGCCACGTCGCCACAGGCAAAGACCCCGGGGATCGAGGTCTCTTTCGCCTCGGAGGTGCGGATTTGCACGCCCAGCGGGGTTTCCATCAGCGCGCAACCCAGGCTCTCGGCCAGGGGGCTGGCGGGCCGGGTGCGGCTGGCGGTGAAAAGACCGGCAAAGGAAAGCGTCCTTCCATCGTCCAGCAGGATATCGGCCGTGCCGGTTAGGGCGCGGATCGGCGCTTCCTCGACCGTCACGCCCCGCGCGTGCAGGTCGCGGCGTTGCGCCGGATCAAGGTCCGGCGCGCCATTGGTCAGGAAGGTGGTCTCTCCCCATTCGGGCAACATCTGCGCCTGGTGCAGCGACATCAGCCCGTTTGCCCCGGTGGCGATGACCCCGATGCGACCCTGGTCCAGCTCGTAGCCATGGCAATAGGGGCAGTGAAACACCGACTGCCCCCAGCGCGCGGCCAGGCCCGGGATGGCGGGCAGGTCGTCGCTGAGGCCAAGGGCCAAGACCAGCCGGCGCGCGGTCAGGGTCTGGTCCCCGGTCGTCACGGTGAAGGCGTCGTTCTGGCCTGCGATCGACAGGGCCTGGCCCGTGACCCAGGTCAGCGTCGGATAGGCCAGAAGCTGTTCGCGCGCCTGGGTCCAGATCACCGCGGGGTTCACCCCATCCTGTCCCAGGAACCCATGGGACTGGCTGGCAAAACGGTTGCGCCTTTGGCCGGCATCGACCACCAGCACCCGGCGGCGGGCGCGCAAAAGCTGCAGGGCGGCGGCCATTCCGGCGTAGCTGCCCCCGATCACGATCACATCTTGCATCCTTTATCCTTTCTGGGCCCGCACCTCGGCATGGCGGCGGGCGAAATCCCGGGCCAGATCGGCCAGGGTCACTTGGGCAAACCGATCCAGAAGCAGGGCCTCGGCCTCGGCCATGGCCTGACCCAGGGCCGCATTGACCGCCTGTTCGACCAGGCAAGAGGGGGTTTCATGGCGATGGCCAAGGGCATGGATCGCCGGTTCGCCAAGGGCCTCATGCAGGCGGCGCAGCGACACGGTTTCAAGGTCGGCCACGATGCGCCACCCGCCGGCATGGCCGCGCTCGGAGGCGACAAGCCCCGCGTCGCGCAAAAGCCCCATGGTGCGGCGGACAACGACCGGATTGGCCGCCAGGCAGCGGCCCAAAGCCTCGGAGGTCATGGGGCCATCATGCTCTGCCATATGCAGAAGGGCATGCAGGACGGAGGAAAGGCGGCTGTCTCGAATCATGTAACTAGTGATGTTACATGAAGGGCCAAAGGTCAAGCCCGCCGGGTCCCTGCGGTTCCGGGCCTGGTCGGGGATCTCCTTGGTTCAAGGCTGCCCTTCCGGGGCGCCGTCGGACTTTGCTTGCCCCCTGCGGCGCCTGTCAAACCGCGTCAGGCGCCAGGTGAAATCTGACACTTGCCAAAAGGCCGCAGCCGTCCCGACCGGGGCCCAACCGGAGATCTGTGCGAAACAGCGCGGCGATCTCGGCGGTGATGGCCAGGCCGAAGCCATAGCCCGCGTCCTGATCCTTCACCGGGTTCGGCGCATGCAGCAAGGCGCCGCGCTTGCGATGCTGAACCAGGGCGATCTGACGCGGCGAAAGCCCGGGGCCATTGTCCTCGACCTCCAGCACCACATGATCGGGATGGGCGGTGACACGGACGGTCACGACCGCACCATGCCCGGCATGGGCGATGGCATTGCCGACCAGGTTCTTCAGCAGTTCCGCCAGCAGAACGGGTTCGGCCAGGGCAGGGGCGGCATCGGGGCCTTCGAAGCCCAGATCCACTTCGCGCTCCAGGGCAAAGGGCACCATTTCGGCGGTCAGGTCCTTGGCGACGGCCACGATGTTCACCGGCTGCAGCGCCACACCTCCCGCCGCCGCATCAACGCGCGCCAGCACCAAAAGCTGAGCCAGCACCCTTTCAGCCCGCTCCAGCGCGGTTTGCGCCCGGCGACTTGCCGTCTCGCGGTCCCGCGCCGTCTCGCCGCGGTCCATCAGGGCCAGCTGGGTGCGGACCACGGCCAGGGGGGTGCGCAGCTGGTGGCTGGCATTTCCGGTGAAATTCCGCAGCGCCGCGAGGGCCGTATCCAGCTGCGCCATAAAGGAGTTGATCGCGCCGACCAGGGCCGAGACCTCTTGCGGGACATCCGCCGTCACCGGGCGCAGATCGGCGGGCGAGCGTTCGGCAATGATCGCCCCCAGCCGGTCCAGCGGGCGCAGCGCCAGCGTCACGGCCAGCCACACGATCCCGGCGACGCCCGCGATCAGCACAGCCAACCGCACCGCCGACCGCAGAAGGATCGCCCGCGCCAGCGCGCCGCGCGCCAGTGTCTGTTCCGCCACCGTGACCGAAAAGGCGATGGACTGCGCCCCGGTCGACACCTCGCGCCGCAGGGTGGCGCTGCGGATCGGGGTGCCGCGATAGGTGCCATCGGCAAAGCTGACCGCCTCGGGTCCGGACGGGGCGGGGGTCAGGTCGTCATAGCCGGTCAGAAAGCGGCCGATCGGGCCGTCGACGCGGTAAAACACCTTGTCCTGTGCGGTCGAGGTCAACATCTCCAGCGAGGAATAGGGGATATCGACTTCAAGCCCGCCGCCTGCGTCCACCGTGATCCTTTCGGCAATCGCCAGGGCAGAGCCGTACAGCACCCGGTCCGACACGCCCTGGGCGGTGCGCAGGGCCTCGGCCCTGGTGTCGGCCAGGGCCACAAGGCCGATCAGCGCGGTGGCCAGGAACAGCCACACCAGCAGGCGGCGGCGCAGGGAATAGGCCGTCATGGCGGATCCCGCGGCGGGTCCAGCAGATAGCCGATGCCGCGCACGGTGCGCAGGCCAAGCCCATGCGGCGCAATGCGGCGGCGCAGTCGCGAGACATATTGTTCGATCGCATTGTCGGACAGGATATCATCCAGCGAGGTCAGCGACTGCACGATGGCCTCCTTGGTCACGACCTTGCCCGCCCGTGTCACCAACAGCTCCAGCAGGGCGCGTTCGCGGGGCGGCAGGTCCACCACCTGACCGGCAAGCGAAAACTGCCGGTTCGTCAGGTCCAGCGTCAGCGCTCCCAGGCTGATCCGGGCCGAGCGCAGCCCCGCCTTGCGCCGCAACAGGGACCGCACCCGCGCCTCGAACTCGCGCACGTCGAAGGGTTTGGCCATGTAGTCATCGGCGCCGAGGTCAAGGCCGCGCACCCGGTCCTCGGACGCGCCCCGCGCGGTCAAGATCATCACCGCCGCCGCATTGGCCCGCGCGCGCATGGCCTGCAGAACCGCCAGCCCGTCCATCTCGGGCAGGTTCAGATCCAGGATAACAAGGTCGAACACCTCGACCGCAAGCAGCGCCTCGGCAGAGGCCCCGTCATGGACCAGATCCACCGCATAGCCCGACGAGGCCAAAAGCGCCGTCAGCGACTCTGCCAGGGGCAGATCATCTTCGACCACAAGCAAGCGCATCCCATCCTCCCGCGCCAAGTCTAGCGCTGAAACGCCGTGGTTGTGAACCGGCCTTCGATTGGGCAAGCTGGGGGCATGCGCATCGCCCCCGCCCTGATCGCCGCCCTGATCCTTGCCCTGACAGGCTCCGCCCGGGCCGAGCTTGTGACCTATCCCGCCCCTGACCCGGCCGCGCTGCGGGCCTTGACGATCTATTCCACGCTGGACAATCACCTGGCCGCGCCGCTGATTTCGGCCTTTCAGGCCCTGCATCCCGATGTGACCCTGCATTACGAAGACCTTCTGGCCGGTGACATCGCCTCCCGCGTCATGGCCGAGACCGATGCAGGCCAGCCCACGGCGGATTTCGTGTTTTCCTCGGCCATGGACATGCAGATCAAGTTGGCCAATGACGGTTATGCCCAGCCCGTGTCTGTTCCCGCTGCGCGCACCTGGCCCGTTTGGGCCAATTGGCAGGACACGGCCTTTGCCCTGACCTATGAACCCGCGGTCCTGGTCTATCACCGCCCCAGTTTCCCCGAAGGCCCGCCCGGATCGCGGCTGGAGCTGATGGAGTGGCTGCGCCGCGCCCCCCCGGAGATGCGCGGCAAGATCGGCACTTATGACATCCAAAGATCGGCGGTGGGCTATCTGTTCCTGGCCCGCGACGCCGAGCATTTCCCGGATATCTGGGCGCTGTTGCAGCAAATGGCGCAGGCGGGCTTGCAGACCTTTCCCACCAGCCAGGATGTCATCGACCGGGTGGCCGATGGCCGCCTTGTGCTGGGCTATAACATCCTCGGCTCTTATGCCGCCGATCAGGCCCGCGCGGCGCCCGACCTTGGGTTCGTCTTGTTGCGGGATTTCACCGTCGTCGTCTCGCGCGTGGCCTTGGTGCCGCGGGCGGCGCGGTCGTCGGAGTTGGGCCGCGCCTTTTTGGCCTTTCTCATGAGCCGCGAGGGCCAGACCCTGCTGTCGGAACGCTTGCGCCTGCCTGCTGTCAGCCTGGAGGTCTCGGGCGCCAATTCTGCCCGTGCGATGCAGGCCGTGTTGGGCGACCAATTGCGCCCGGTGGCGGTCAGCCCGGGGGTCCTGGTCTATCTGGATCAGGCCAAGCGCCGCCGCCTCTACCGCCTGTGGGCAAAGGCCCTGACGCCCCGGTAAGATGTCAGCCAGATGACAGGTTCCTGTGATGAACTCCCGGACAGGGCGGGCACGAGGAGGTGCCTTCCCCCGCAAATCGGCACGCAACGCCGTGCCTTGGGAGGAGAATACCGATGAAGACCCCATTTTTTGGGAAGCACACGCTTTTCGGCGCGGCCCTTGCGGCTGTCCTGGCCATCCCGGCCCATGCGGGCGATTACATGATCATGGCCCCTGCGGCTCCGGGTGGCGGCTGGGACAGCACGGCGCGGTCGATGCAAGAGGTCATGCAGGCCGAGGGCATCGCGGGCTCCGTCCAGGTCCAGAACGTGCCGGGCGCCGGTGGCACCGTGGGCCTGGCGCAATTCGCCTCTACGGCGGGCGGCGATCCCAGCCAGCTGATCGTCGGCGGCTATGTCATGGTGGGCGCGATCCTGACCAATGAATCGCCCGTGTCCCTGGCCGATGTCACCCCCATCGCGCGGCTGACCGGCGAGGCCGTGGCCATCGCGGTTTCGGCCGCCTCACCTTATCAGACGATCAACGAGCTGGTCGATGCGATGAAGGCCGATCCGGGTGCTGTGTCCTGGGCGGGCGGCTCGGCCGGTGGCGTCGACCACATCACCGTGGGCCTTCTGGCCAAGGCGGCGGGGATCGACCCGACCAAGATCAACTACGTCGCCTTCTCGGGCGGTGGCGAGGCGCTTGCTGCCATCCTTGGCAATCAGGTCACGGTTGGCATCTCTGGCGTGGGCGAGTTCCTGCCCCAGGTCGAGGCCGGCACGATGCGCATCCTGGCGGTTTCCACCGCCGAAAAGTGGGCAGGCACCGATGCGCCGACGCTGATGGAATCGGGCTATGACGTGAATGTCCAGAACTGGCGCATGGTGGCGGCGGCTCCGGGCCTGTCGGCGGAACAAAAGGCCGCGGTCACGGCAGATGTCGACAAGCTGGTGAACTCCGCTGGTTGGAAGTCGCTTCTGGAGACCAAGGGCTGGGCCAACACCTATCTGTCCGGCGCCGATTTCGACAAGCAGCTTGCGCTTGAAGTCGAAGCGACCACCGCTGTCCTGAAAGACATCGGCCTGGTCAAATGATCCACGATCTTCGTGGACCCCAAGGTCGCCCCCAGCGGGCGGCCTTCATCGTCGCGGGGCTTTTGGCGGCTCTGGGCGGGCTTGCCTTGTGGCAGGGCTTTGCCTTGCCAGACAAGGGCGGCTATGCGGGCATGGGCTCGGGCGGGTTGCCGAAATTCGTCGGCGCGGGGCTTTTGGCGCTGGCTGCGGGGCATGTCTGGACGGGCTTGCGCGCGCAGGGCCCCTTGCCGCCGCGCATCCAGCCCGCGCCGGTTCTGTGGATCGTGGCTGGGCTTTTGGCGCAGCTGTTGCTGCTGAAACCGCTGGGGTTCACCATTGCCTCGGGGCTGTTGTTCGCCCTGACGGCGGCGGGCCTGGGGCGCAGCCTGCGGATCACGCTGCCGGTGGGACTTGCGCTGGCTTTCGCGATCTATGCCGTCTTTGACCAGCTGTTGCAGCTGCATCTTCCGGCGGGATGGATCGAAACCCTGGTCTTTGGGGGCTGACATGACGACATTCGATTTCCTGATCCAGGGTCTGGGCATGGCCATGGACCCGATGATCCTGCTTTACGCGCTGATCGGGGTGACGCTTGGCACCGCCGTGGGCGTCTTGCCGGGCATCGGGCCGGCGCTGACCGTGGCTTTGCTTTTGCCCGTCACCTATGGGCTGGACCCGGCGGGCTCGCTCATCATGTTCGCGGGGATCTATTACGGCGGCATGTATGGCGGATCGACGACCTCGATCCTGTTGAACACCCCCGGAGAAAGCGCCAGCATCGTCACCGCGTTGGAGGGCAACAAGATGGCCCGCGCCGGACGTGGCGGACCTGCCTTGGCCACCGCCGCCATCGGCTCCTTTGTCGCGGGGCTGATCGCCACGCTGGCCCTGGCCTTCCTGGCCCCGCATATCGTCAAACTGGCGCTGATCTTCGGCCCGCGCGAATATTTCGCCCTGATGATGCTGGCCTTCGTCACCGTCTCGGCGGCCTTTGGCGATAGCGCGATGAAGGGCCTGACCTCGCTTTTCGTCGGCCTCTTCCTTGCGCTGGTGGGCATCGACCAATTGACCGGCCAGGCGCGGCTGTCCTTTGGCGTGCCCGAACTCTTGGACGGGGTCGAGGTCACGACCCTGGCCGTCGCCCTTTTCGCCATCGGTGAGGCGCTGTTTGTGGCCAGCCATGGCACGATGGCCGCCGACAAGATCGAGGCGGTCAAGGGCTCGGTCTGGATGACGAGGGCCGATTGGGCGCGGTCCTGGAAGCCCTGGCTGCGCGGCACGGCGATCGGCTTTCCCATCGGCGCCATGCCCGCAGGCGGGGCCGAGATCGGGACGCTTTTGTCCTATGCCGCCGAGAAACGCCTTGCGAAAAACCCCGAGGAATTCGGCCATGGCGCCATCGAGGGCGTGGCAGGCCCCGAGGCCGCCAACAACGCCTCGGCCGCGGGAACCCTGGTGCCCTTGCTGACCTTGGGCCTGCCGACTTCGGCCACGGCGGCGATCCTCTTGGCGGGGTTCCAGCAATTCGGCCTGCAGCCGGGGCCCTTGCTGTTCGTCACCTCGCCGCAGCTGGTCTGGGGGCTGATTGCCAGCCTTCTGATCGCCAATGTCATGCTTTTGGTGCTGAACCTGCCGCTGATCCGGCTTTGGGTCAAACTGCTGACCATCCCCAAGCCCTGGCTTTACGCGGGCATCCTGTTGTTTGCCACGCTGGGGACCATCGGGATGAACCCCTCTCCGGTCGAGCTGGCGATGCTGCTGACCTTTGGCATCATGGGTTTTGCGATGCGGGTCCATGGCTATCCGATTGCGCCGGTCGTGGTCGGGCTGATCCTGGGTCCGATGGCCGAACAACAGTTGCGCCGCGCCCTGTCGATTGCGCAGGGCGATTGGACGACGCTGGTGTCGACGCCGATTGCGGCGGGGATTCTGCTGGCAGCCGCCTTGGCGCTGGTCGTGCCGATGATCCTGCGGCTGAGGGGCCGCGGCGAGGTCCTGAGCCGACTGGCCGCCGACGAGGACTGAGCTTGACTCCATGCCGCCAAAAGCCCCTGCGGGTCGCTGCGGGGGCCACCCTGCGCCAAGCCCGCACCGCAGCGGGTCTCGACCCCGATGCGCCCCTTGTGGGTATCCCGCAGGCGCTTTCCAACGGCTATCACAGGGCCACTACGCAAGCTGTCTGACCCCCGTTGCCGCAAGGTTTCGGGGGTGTTTTTCGTTGCGAACGCAGGTCGTCGGCATGCGGCGCTTGCGGCACCACGACGGCGGGTGATGCGTCAAGTCAGATAGAAAGCAGGTTGATAGGTCACTTGCCCTGTTGGCCGCGACCCAATGAACGGCAGCACCATGAAGTATTCCGGTGGCACACCTTCAAAGGTCATCGCAGGATCAGTTTCGAAGCCGAAGCGGTGATAATATCCGGGGTCTCCCAAGACGACGCAACCTTTCGCGCCATCGGACCGCAGACGCGCCAACCCCTCACGAATGAGCCGACCACCGGTGCCCGACCTTTGGAAGCCGGGCTTCACCGATATCGGACCAAGCCCGAACCACCCAACATCGCGACCATCGACGGTCACAGGCGAAAAGGCGACGTGGCCGACAATCTCGCCATCTTTTTCAGCAACCAGCGACAAGGTCAGTGTTCCGGCAGCCCTCAGGCCGTCAATGATAGCGCCTTCCGTGCCAGAACTATGCGCGGCACCGTCGAACGCCTGTTGCGTGATATGACAGATTGCTTCTGCGTCCGCCGCTTCTTCAAGTCTGATAATCATGTCGATCCTCATGTGGTGACTTCGAACGTGCCGACCAATCCTGTTCACGTTCGCATGACGGTCTATAGCTTGTCGCAGCGCCGGAAGGGCCGCTTTCTGGGATCATACTGTCAGGGGTAGATTGTGCGTGGATGCTATCGACCCTGCACATTATTGAATGAAATCAATAACTTACATAGGTTGAGTGGCAGCCCGTAGGGGAGTCGAACCCCTCTTACCTGGTTGAAAACCAGGTGTCCTAACCGATAGACGAACGGGCCACGCTGTCTTCTGGGGCGGTGTTTAGCCTTGGTGTTCGGGGGGTGCAAGGGGGATTTTCCCGAAATCTGCGGATAATTTGCCCCACCTTTGGCACCGAGGAGCGTCGTGGCCCCGGGGTCGGTGGGGTGTCAGGGTGGGGCGGCGCGCAGGGAGGTCGCCCGCAAATCACCCGGCAGATCACTCGGCTGCGGCGGCGTCTTCCAGGCGCAGTTGCGGGCGGCTCTTGCCGTTCCAGTGGTTCAGCTCCAGCCGGCCAGCAAGGTGGAAGGGCTGGTGGCCGGGGGTCTCCAGCGCGGCCCCCAGGGGCGTGTCGAAAGCGTTGAACAGCATCGCCTCGATCCGCGCGCCCTCGGTCTCGCCAAAGGTCAGCTTCAGGTGTTTGTCGGCCAGCCGGCGCGCGGTCAACCTTTGGGCGGCAAAGGCAAAGCGCGGGCCGGGCGCGCCGGCGCCAAAGGGGCCGGCCTGGTCGATCTCGGTGATCAGCTCGGGCGTGGCGGCGGTGGGCATCAAAAGCGCGGTGATTGCAAGGTCGCCGGGGCCTTCCGTCCCTGCGCCCTGACGGGCCAGAAGCGCATCCAGACGCGCCATCGCCGGGAGCAGCTGCGCGCGGGTCAGGGTCAGGCCCGCGGCCATCTTGTGACCGCCGCCCTTTTCGATCAGCCCCTCGGCGGCAAGACGCTGGATCGCGGCCCCCAGGTCGACGCCCGACACCGACCGGGCCGAGCCCTTGCCGATATCCCCGTCAAAGCCGATGACGACGGCGGGGCGGTGGGTGGCCTCTTTGACGCGGGCGGCCACGATGCCCACGACACCGGGATGCCAGCCGTCCTCGGCGGCCCAAGCCAGCGCGGTCGTCGGGTGGCTGTCCACCTGGGCCAGCGCCGCTTCGCGCACTGCGGCCTCGATCTCGCGGCGTTCTGTGTTCAGCGCGTCCAGGCGCCCTGCCAGTTGCGTGGCCTCGGCCAGGTTGTCGGTGGCCAACAGCCGCGCGCCAAGGTCGGCCTGACCGATGCGGCCGCCCGCGTTGATGCGGGGGCCAAGGACGAAGCCAAGCGCATAGGGCGAGGGCGCCTGATCCAGCCGCGCGATATCCGACAGCGCGCGCAGGCCGATGCGCTCTCGCCGGGCCATGACCTTCAGCCCCTGGCGCACGAAGGCGCGGTTGACGCCGATCAAGGGCGCCACATCGGCCACGGTGGCCAAGGCCACAAGGTCCAGCAGGCCCATCAGGTCAGGCAGGGCGCCAGAACCGCGCAGGCGGCGGTTGGCCTCGACCAGCAGAAGGAACACGACCGAGGCCGCGCACAGATGGGCAAGATCGCCGGTCTCGTCCTGACGGTTGGGGTTCACGATGGCATGGGCGCGGGGCAGGGTCTCGATCCCCAGGTGGTGATCCAGGATGACCACATCGCATTTTGCGGCGGCCACCGGGTCATGGGACAACGTGCCGCAATCGACGCAAAGGATCAGGTCATGGGCCGCGCCAAGCGCCGTCATGGCGGGGATGTTCGGGCCATAGCCCTCGTCGATGCGGTCAGGGATATACAGCGTCGGCGTCAGGCCGAAATGGCGCAGCCAGATCATCAGAAGTGCGGCAGAGGACCCACCGTCGACGTCGTAATCCGCGAAAATCGCGATCCTTTGCCGGGTCTGGACGGCATGACACAGGCGGTCGGCCGCCTTGGCCATATCCTTCAAGGTCAGCGGATCGGGCAAGAGGTCGCGCAGGGCGGGCGTCAGGAAAAGGGCCGCGTCCTCGGCCGTCACGCCGCGGGCGGTCAGGGTCTGACACAGGGCCAGAGGCAGGTGGGTCAGCTGCGCCATCGCCTCGGCCAGGCGGCGTTGCCCGGCATCGGGGCCGATCCAGCGCCGGTTGGTCAGGGATTGGGTGACATTCAGAAAGGCGTCCATGGGCCAAGGGGATGCCGGAAAGGCGCCTGGGATGCAAGGGTGGTTGCGACCGCAGCCCCCGTGGGCCACGGTCGCAAGGCGCGCGGTTTACTTCACCGGGGTGCGATAGGTCACGCGGCGCACCGAGCCGGTTTTCGACCGCATCAGCAGGGTCTCCAGCGTCAGGAAGCCCGGTTCGCGCTTGATGCCGGCCAAAAGCGAGCCCGAGGTGACGCCGGTCGCCGCAAAGATCACATCCGATTGCACCAGGTCATCGCGGGTATAGACGCGGTCGAAATTGGTGATCCCGGCCTTGCGGGCGCGGGCTTTTTCGTCCTCGTTGCGGAAGACCAGCTTGCCGTAGAACTGGCCGCCCATGCATTTCAGCGCCGCCGCCGCCAGCACGCCTTCGGGCGCCCCGCCCGAGCCCATGTAGATGTCGATCCCGGTCACATCGGGCTCGGCGCAATGCATCGCGCCCGCCACGTCGCCATCGGTGATCAGCCGGATCGCGGCCCCGGTCGAGCGGAGTTCCGCGATCAGGTCCTCATGCCGGGGGCGGTCCAGCACGCAGCAGGTGATGTCATGGGTCGAGACCCCCTTGGCCGCCGCCAGCGCCGAGATACGCTCTGACGGGGTCATCGCAAAGGTCACGGTGCCGGGTTTGAAGCCCGGGCCGATGGCCAGCTTGTCCATATAGACGTCGGGCGCATGCAGAAGCGTCCCGCGCGGCGCCATGGCGATCACGGTCAGCGCATTGGGCATGTCTTTCGCCGTCAGGGTCGTGCCCTCCAGCGGGTCCAGCGCGATATCGACCGCCGGGCCTTTGCCGGTGCCGACCTCTTCGCCGATATACAGCATCGGGGCCTCGTCACGCTCGCCCTCGCCGATGACGACGGTGCCCGCGATGTCCAGAAGGTTCAGCTGTTCGCGCATCGCGTTGACGGCGGCCTGGTCGGCGGCCTTTTCATCGCCGCGCCCGATCTGAGAGGCGGAAGCCACGGCCGCGGCCTCGGACACGCGGGCAAGGCCCAGCGACAAGAGGCGGTCTTCGAATTCGGCTTTGGTGTTTTCGGCCATGGCAGGCTCCTTGGGGGCTTTGATCCCGGGTAGCGGGGGCCAAGGGAGGCGGCAAGGCTGGTTGCGCTAACGGAAGTCGTCGGGGGTGGGGGGCGGGGCCGAGTTGCGGGGTTTTCGCCACAGGGCGATGCCTGCCCAGACCAAGAGCCCGGCCGGGACGAAGCCGATCAACAGGAATATCCAGGCGCTGTCCGCAGCGACGATCTGCGCAAAGAAGATCGAGCAGCCGCCGCATAGAAAGGCCACCAGGAAGAGGATCAGGGCGATCAGGCGCAGGAGGATCATTCGGGCCTCTCCGCGTCGAAGGCCTTGGCGGGTGCGGGGCGGGTCAGGCGGCGCAGGATCCAGACGCCGAGGCCGATGCCTGCCGCCGCCACGATCAGGCCGATGGCCCAGACCATCTGGACGGCCTCGATATAGTCTCCGCCCTTCAGGATGTCGGGGGTGAAGAAGGCCGAGCAGCCGCCGGCAAGGAGCCCCACCAGCAGGAGGATGCAGCCCAGAGCGAAGAGGATGAAGCGCAGGATGGGGTTCATGCCATGGCCCTGCGCGCGACGAGGGAGGCCGCGCGGCGGGTGCGGGCGTCCTCGTCGCGGTAAAACAGGTTATAGGTGTCGAAGGGGATGATGCCGTCAGCCGTCAGGAAGTGGACGCAAGAGCGTTTGACGCGCGAGAGGCAGAAGTTGTGCGGGTCAAGGAATTCGGAAATCGCGACGCGGAAGAGGTCCTTGTAGCCGACCTCTGACGGGGCCTCGATGCCGGGAAAGCAGCAGAAGAGGGTTTCCAGCCGTTCGGGGACGACCTGATCGACATTGGTCAGGGAAAAGAAGTCGAAGATCCGCGCACGCAGGCCGGGGTGGCGTTCGAAAGTGACGGAGTTCGGCAGTTCCGACAGCAGCAGGTCCTTGGGCAGCAGGCCGGTGATCGGGGCTATGCGGTCGCCGGACCGCAGGCCATAGCCCACGCAGATAGAGGAAGGGTTGCAGGGCAGGGGGATCATGTCGGCGGCGCCAAAGGCCCCATGGGCGATGATGCTGGCGCGGATGTCGGACAGGGTGATGCGGTCGCGGGCGGGGTCAAAGCCCTCGTTCCGGCCGGCGTCCTGGATCGGCTGGAAGGTGACGCCGCGCACGCAAGACCAGGTCAGCGCGTGGTCGATGATGGCGCCGGTCTCGTCGTCATTGACGCCCTGTTTCACGGTGACGACCAGGGTGGTCGATATCCCCGCGGCCTCCAGCGCCACTAGGGCCTGTTGCCGGATTCGGGTCAGGTCGGCGCCGCGCAGGGTTTTCAGCGCCTCGGGGCGCAGGCTGTCGAATTGCAGATAAACCTCGAACCCCGGCTTCAGGCTGGCAAGTTCGGCCACGAAGGCCGGGTCCTTGGCGATGCGCAAGCCATTGGTGTTCAACATGACATGGCGGATGGGGCGCGATTTCGCCGCCCGCAGGATATCCATGATCTGCGGATGCAAGGTCGGCTCTCCGCCCGAGATCTGCAGCAGGTCCGGTTCGCCCTCGGCGGCCACCAGCATGTCCAACAACGCCTCACATTCGGCCAGGGTCTTTTGCCCGGTCTGCGCCGGGGAGGAACCCGCAAAACAGACCGGGCAAGTCAGGTTGCAGGTCTCGTTCACCTCCAGGATGGCCAGGCAGCTGTGCTGTTCGTGGTCAGGACAAAGCCCGCAATCATAGGGGCAGCCCTCTTCGATGCGGGTCGCAAAGGCCTGCGGGCGGTCCGAGGGTTTCACCCAGGTCTCTTGCGCGCGCCAATAGGCCGGGTCGCCCGAAACGCGGACCTTTTGCACCCCATGGGTCCGGCAGCGTTTCAGGTAAAACACCGCGCCGTCCTCTTCGATGATCTTGGCGGGCACCGGGGCCAAGCAATCGGCACAGAGCGAGACGGTCTGGCCGAGGAACAGGTAATTGGCAATCTTGCGGGTCATTTGCGCACCATATGGACAGCATAGGCCACAAGCCCCGCGCAGGTCATGTGGAAAAGATTCAGCGGGCCCAGAAGGGCGGCATAGGGTTTCAAGAACTCCAGCCCAAAGCGCTGGGCGGCGTAAAACCCCACCATCAGGTGAAAGCCATGGGCGGCAAAGAGCGGCCGATGTCGCAGGGCAAAGGCCAGGGCCAGAAAGGCGGTCATGGCCAGGCTTTCATAGGCGGCGACGGGGTGGCGGGGGATATGGTCGCCGAAATCCACGCCCCAGGGCAGGGCGGTGGGGATGCCGTAGGTGTTGTCCTCCAGCCCCGAAAGCGCACAGCCGATGCGGCCGACGATGACCAGGGCGCAGAAGGTCGGCACCAGGGGGCCCCCGGTTGACCCCTTGATCCCGCTGCGGGACTTATAGAGTTCGACCGCGATGATCCCCCCGGTCAGCGCCCCCAGGATGGACCGGCCAAGGGCGGGCACGCCCGACAGCCAAAGGTTTGCCGTGCCAAGGAGATATGAGCCCAACAGGATGCCCAGGGACAGGGCGGTCAAATAGCCCTCGCGCGCCACCGGGCCGAGGCTGCCGATCGGCGCTTTTGTCGCCGCGGCGTCGCCCGGGTTTGCGCCCTGACCCGGGGTATACCCCGGGCTACGCAAGCGCCACCAGAGCCCTGTCATCCCCGCCGCCACGACGACGGCCAACAGGTCAAACGCCAGGTGAACCGGGAGGCCCCACAGCACGGGGCCCATCCTGTCAGACCTCTTCTATGCGCAGGGCCACCGGTTCGCCCACCAGCACGCCCGTCGTCGCAAACCGCGCCACCGCATCCGCGATATCGGCCGGAGAGGCCTTGTGCGTCACGATCAGCACCGGGGCATGGACCCCCTCATGGCCGTTCTGGCGCATCTGGTCGATGGACACGCCCGCCTCACCCAGGCAGGTCGCGATCTTGGCCAGGGCGCCGGGCTTGTCCAACAGCGTCATGCGCAGATACCAGGCCGAGGGCGCCTGGGCCTTGGCCGGCACCGCCACGGTCAGGGTGCTGGCCGGCTGACCAAAGGTCGACACCCGCGTGCCCCGTGCCAGGTCGATCACATCGCCCATCACCGCCGAAGCCGTCGGACCCTCACCGGCGCCCGGGCCGCGCATGACCACCTGGCCCACCGCGTCGCCCTCCAGCACCACCATGTTCGTGCCGCCTTGCAATTGGCCCAAGGGGCTGTCGGCGGGCACCAGGCAGGGCGTCATGCGCTGCTCCAGCCCCCGGCCCGTCATCTGCGTCACGCCAAGCAGTTTGATCCGATACCCAAGGTCGCGCGCCATGTGGATGTCGTCCAGAAGGATGTTCTGGATGCCCTGCAACTCGACCGCGTCAAAGGCCACCTGGGTCCCGAAGGCGATGGACGACAACAGCGACAGCTTGTGCCCGGCGTCGATCCCGCCCACGTCCAGGTTCGGATCAGCCTCCAGATACCCAAGCTTGGCACATTCGTCGAAAAGGACGTTATAGCCCTGTCCGGTCGCCTCCATCCGCGTCAGGATATAGTTGCAGGTGCCGTTCATCACGCCCATGACGCGCTTCATCTGGTTGCCCGCCAGCCCCTCGGTCAGGGCCTTGATCACCGGGATGCCGCCCGCCACCGCCGCCTCGAAGCGGATGACGCGGCCGCGGGCCTCGGCGGCCAAGGCAAGGGCCTGACCGTGATGGGCGAGAAGCGCCTTGTTGGCCGTGACCACATCCTTGCCCGCGGCAATCGCGGCCTCGGTCGCGTGGCGCGCGGGGCCTTCGTGGCCGCCCATGACCTCGACAAAGACGTCGATGTCGGGGCGCTGCGCCAAGGCCACCGGGTCCGCCTCGAAAGCATAGGCCGAAAGGTCGACGCCCCGGTCCTTTTGCGACCGCGCCGAGACCGCGACGATCTGCACCGCACGCCCGGCGCGTTTGGCGATCAGGTCGCCATGGGTCTGCAGGATGCGCACGACGCCGCGCCCGACGGTGCCAAGGCCCGCGATCCCAAGACGAAGGGGGGGAAGGGATTGGGTCATGGGCTGTCCTCGTGAACTGTTCGCCCATCTGTTAGCCGTTTCGCGCGCGCCCTGCAACGCGGGGTTAATGCAAAGGCTGCGACGGCCGGTCGCTGGGGCGAGTGGTCCCGGTCCCCCCTGCAGCCCAGGCCCGCAAGGCCGCCCCCCGCGCGGCCACGGCCGGTCCGGGGTCGGTGCCCGGCACCGCCCCGACCGCGTCCAATGGCAAAAGATCGGGCGTTGCGGGCAGGGCACCTGGCGGCCAGCCGACGATGGGCCGCTCCGTGCAGCCCGCCAAAAGCATCAGGATCAACAGATGTCTCATGCCCCGACCCTAGGCGATCTGGCGCCCGGCCCCAAGCCCCCACCGGATTTTCATCTTTTCACAAATATCCCCGGAGAGGGTCCAGGGAGAGGGCAGCGCCCTTTCCCTGGGCGGTGAGGGGTCTGGGGAGAGGGTGCAACCCTCTCCCCAGTTCGGGTCTCCCGAGGAGGGCGAGCGCTGGCGCGAGCCCCCGTTGTCCGCTTGCGCAACCCCTCCCCGCACCCCCGACTTCGCTCCTAGTGGGCGGGTTTGATGAAGGTCCCGTTGCGCAGTTCCGTCATGGCCTGGCGGATCTCGGCATCGGTGTTCATCACGATCGGCCCATGCCAGGCCACCGGCTCCTGGATCGGCGCGCCCGAGATCAGCAGGAACCGCACGCCGTTTTCACCCGCCTGCACCACAACCTCGTCGCCCGCGCCGAAGTTCACCAGTGTCCGGTTGCCCGACATGTCGCGGATGTTCACTTCCTGACCGCGGACCTCTTTTTCCAGCAGCACCCCGCGCGGGGCCGCCGCATCGGCAAAGCGGGCCGAGCCATCGAAGACATAGGCGAATGCATTGCGCCGCGTGTCGATCTTGAAGGTCTTTTTCCGCCCCTCGGGGATGAAGATGTCCAGGTATTGCGGCTCGGCTGCGATGCCGTCCACCGGACCCGTCTTGCCGCGGAAGTCGCCGACGATGACCTTCACCACGGTGCCGTCATCTTCCAGGATCTCGGGAATATCGCGGCCCTTCACGTCCTGATAGCGTGGCCGCGTCATCTTCAGATCGCGCGGCAGGTTGGCCCAAAGCTGGAAGCCATGCATCTGGCCGCGCGCATTGCCGAAGGGCATCTCTTGATGCAGGATGCCCGACCCGGCCGTCATCCATTGCACATCGCCGCCCTTCAGAGTGCCGCGGTTGCCCAGGCTGTCGCCATGTTCGACCGAACCGGCCAGGACATAGGTGATCGTCTCGATCCCGCGATGGGGATGCCAGGGAAAGCCCTTCATGTAGTCGCGCGGGTCCTCGCCCCGAAAGTCGTCGAACATCAGGAAAGGATCGGTCATCGACGTGTCGCCAAAGCCGAAAGCGCGGTGCAGGCGGACACCGGCGCCCTCCATCGTGGGACGCGCGGTGGTCATGCTGGTCACGGGACGAATGGACATCTTGCCTCCTTTGGGGGGGACCCCCGGACTTTGGGGTGAACCCCTGTGATGGCGGTAATCTAGGGCCTGGACCCCCGCCTTGCCAGAGCGGCAAGCCCTGCGAAAGCCCGGGCTGACCTGTGCGCCAGCGCACAATGCAAAAGGCCGCCCCCTGTGGGACGGCCCCTCGCAATCAGCAGGCTTGGGTTTAGGACCCCGAGCAGGGCACGTTGTCCATCGCCACACAGGGCAGAAAGCGCGGCCGCGTCACGATGAACTCGTTGAAGGTCTGTTCGGCCAGGCCGACGTTGAAGGCCGGGGCATAGGGCACCTGCACTTCGACGATGATGGCATAATCAGCGTAAGACATGGTGGGGATCTGCGCCAGGTAGTCTTGCAACTTCGACGTGCTCAGCACCGGCATCTTCAGGCTGTTGGTCGTGCGCGACCAATGGACCTCGTATTTGTTCGTGGTGATGTTGCGCGTCACCGAGGTCACGCGAAGCGTCGTCTCGTTGCCCTCGGTGTTCACCAGGTAATCCAGCAGGTCCTTCATGCCCGTCACATAGGCATTGTTCACCCCGGTCTTTTGCCGCGACAGCACGTCGGACAGGGTATAGCCCGCCTTTTGCACCGTATTCATCTCGCGGAAGGCATCCCAATAGACGAACAGCCCGATGAAAGCCCAGATCAGCAAGGGCAGGACGATGACGCCCTCGGCCAGGACAGAGCCATCCTCGCGGGCGCCAAAGCGGCGCAGGGGGCGGGCCAAATGGCGGGTCAGACGGGTCAACAGGTGGTTCAACATCTGATCCTCCTCAGCTTGGTTCGACGACAAAGGCGCTGCGGGCGACCAGGGCATAGTTGCCCAGCTCGTCTTGCGGCAATTCCATGGCCAACCCCATCCCGGGGAAGATCGCAGGCAGGCTGATGCAGACCCGCATCAACATCAGGTCATTGTCGGTGCCGACATTGCCCAGATCGACGACCGGTTCGGCGTCGTCTTCGCTGTTGCGGCAGACCGGCGGCGGGGTGGGGATCGACCAGGTCGCGGTGCTGATCCGGTCCAGCTGCACGGTGATGTTGCTTTCACATTCGCCGAAGATGATGGTGCGGCGGCAGATTTCTTCCTTCAGCACCGTGTTGGTGACTTCGGGATAATGCCCAAGCCGCAGCTCGCGCATCGTCACATCGACCGCATGTTCCAGCAGAATGGCCCGCGTCATCAACAGCCCACATTCGAAGGCCGACATGAAGATGGCAAGGAAGACCGGCACCATCAGGACGAATTCCATCGCCGCAACGCCGTCTTCGCGCCGCCACAGGGTCTTCAGGCGGCGGGCAAGAGAGATATGAACATTCATTGGGTCAACCTCAACTGGCTGATATTGTTGGCAATGGCCGAGAAGGCAGAGGAAATCTGCAGGCCGGATGCATTGAAATAATGGGCGACAGACGAGGCGCAGTCCTTGATCTGGGTCTGGCCATTGGTGGGCGCTTCGAAGGCGATGCCATAGACCAGGGTGTTCTGTTCCTTGGCCAGGCTGCACATCGACTGCAGCTGGTCATCCATCACCACCGTCTCGGTCTGTTCGCGGAAGATGTTGGTATAGCCCGACACCGATCCGCCCAGGGGCCTGACATAAAAGACGTTGGCGACATATTGCATGTTGAAGGTCGACCAGATGGTAGGCCAGGATTTGCGCGTCACATTGGTAAAGCTGGCCGGCGTCGCGGTCGGGTCATAGCAGGCGTTGCTTGCAGGCGCCGTGCCATTCCAGGGCCGCGACTGCCAGGTCCCCGAGTTGCGGTCCGAGGCCAGCACGTAATAGGGCCGCGAGTTGCAAATCGTGGTGGGCGTGCTGTTGTTGACCTTGCTTTCGTGGAACACGGTATAGCGCGAGTCCGGCGTGGACTGCCAGATCGTCGAGGGCCCGACCTTGTAGGCCGCCCGCACGCGCTCTTCCTTGAAATGCTCGCCGTCGGTCATCAGGACGATCACCTTCATGGCGTCGTCATGGTCATAGGCCAGGGGACGGCCGGCCATGTCGGCGGGCATCAGGCCGTCTTCCATGTAGTCGTTGTAGACGCTCTGCATCGAGGGGTCCATGAGGGCGACGCCCCATTTCATCCCTGCGTTGATCGAGGTCGCCCCCACTGCGGTCAGGCCGTCGATATAGCCCTTCAGCGTGGCGATGTCCTGGGTCGGCATCCGCACGATATTGCCCCAGTTCGCAACGCTGGGCGGGCCGGGGCACCACTTGTTGCTCTCGGAGGGGTTGACCGTGCCCGAGCTGCTGTAGGTGTCGGCATTGGCCGTCATGCTCAGCGGATCGGTGCGCGAGATCGCCAGGCTGTTGTAGGTTGCGCTAGGAAGGTCGACGCAGTCGCGATAGCTGGCGCCATTCACATCGGTGATGTTGAACTTGGCCGCCAAGGTCGGCCCAAGGTTCACCTGGCCGTTGAAGGGGACTATGCCGATCGAAATCTTGTGTTCCACGTCATTGCGCAACACCGTGTCCACAAAGCTCTTCGCGGCCGATTTCAGGTTCGTCATCCGGTTGTTCGACGCCATCGAACCCGAGACGTCCAGCACCAGCATGATTTCGACATTGTTGATGCGCTGTTCCGCGGTCGAGGCGCCGAAAGCGTCCATCTCGTCGATGTTCATCATGGTCAGGAACATCGGATCGGTGTCGGCCGTGGCCGAAGCATCGACGTTGCGGAAGTTCAGCCCCTGGGTCACGTTCACCGACCGCAAGGAGTTCAGGATACCCGCCTTCAGGAAGTAGTCATGCACCACGGACTCGGGGTCCAGGTCCTGGGTCAGCGAGGCCGCAGCCAGGGTGGAGCGGTCCAGCGTGTTTTGCAGCTCTGTGCGCTGCGCCTCATAGCGCATGACATCAACGGCGATGCCGCCGATCATGATCATCAAGACCAGCATGCACATGCCAAAGACGACCAGGGTGCCGTCTTCTTTCCTGCTGAAGTCCCTCAGGGCCCTGGACAGTCCGCTAAAGTCACCTCGGCTGGAGTGACCGCGGCTGGAGTGACCCGTCCTTGCAAATGGCTCGTTCGACATGATCGCCTTCCCGTGGCTGCCAGGATCACTTCGAATCCCGGACCTGTGTCGGCCTAATCCGACCCGTTTACCTTCGTTTTCCTATTCGGCGGAAATGTGGCGCGAATGCGGGCAAAGCTTGCACATTCGCGCCAATTGTGGCGAAGGCCGGGAGGGGATTATTGGGTCAGCCGCAGGGCAGTCAGGTTGGCGGCGATCGTCTGGAAGACGTCGCGGATCTGGTCGCGGTCGGCGACAAAGGTGAAGTCCGAGGTCGCGCAGTCGGTGATGACCTCGTTGCCATGGGCCGGGGCCTCGACCGTGATGCCGTAAAGCAGCACGCCTTGGGCGCGGACCTGGTTGCAGGTCGCTTGCAACGAATTGTCCATCGCGTTGATGGCCGAGGTGGCATCGGCGCCGGCATAAAGCGACTGCATCGTGGCAACCTGGGCGTTGTAGACATTGGTCCGCCCGGTGTTGCCGTTGCCAAGCGGGCGGGCATAGAACTGCCAGGCCACATAGGACAGGCGCAGCTTGGTCCAGACCTGGCGCCAGTCTTGCTGGGAGCCGTTGTTCCAGGCGGTGGCCTGCCAGGTGTTCAGATGCGGGACATAGAACTGATTTGCCCCCGCCGCCGCCGGCCGCCCCGTGACGAACTTCACCGAATAGCGCCCATCGGCCGCCTGATAGATCGGCGAAGGGCCGGTCTTATAGCCATCCGTGACACGGTAGTGCTGCACATGCTCGCCATCCGTCATCAGGATGACGACCTTTTGCACATTGTCGCCATAGGCAAACGGCCGGCCCGCAAAGTCGCCCGACATCTTGCCGTCGTCGATAAAGCCGGAATAGGCGGTGCGCAGGCTGGGATCAATCATCGTGGCGCCCCATTTCATCCCCAGCGTGATCGAAGTGTTGCCCCCCGCCTGCAGCGCATTGATCTGCGCCTTCAGCACATCGGCATTGCCCGAGGGCAGGCGGACGATATTGGCCGTCGTGGGCTTGCAAAAGGCGCTGGAATAGTTGGGAAGGGCAAAGCTGGGATCAAGCGGCGACACGGCCGCATGGGTCCGGTTCGTGCCATTCGCGATGTCGGCATAGGCCATCATCGGGATCTCCAGCCCCGTGGGGATTGCCAGCGCGCCAAAGGCGGCGTCCGGGATCTCGACGCAATTCACATCGGTGACCAGGGGGTCATGGATCAGGTTGAAGGCGGTCTTCAGGTCCGGCCCGATATTGACCTGGGCATTATAGGGCACAATGGAAATCGAGACCTTGTGGTGGGTGTCGCCCTCCAGCACGGTGTCGACGAATTCGGTCGCGGCCTCTTTCAGCTTGACCAGCTTTTCGCCCGACATCGAGCCCGAGACGTCCAGCACCAAGGCGATTTCCACGTTGTCGATCGCCTGTTGCGCCTGGGACTTGCCCTTGGCGTCGAATTTGTCGATGCCGATCATCGGCATGAAACGGGGATTGGTGGGGGCGATGCCGGTGGCGCGCACGATGCGTTCGTTCAGCGCCTCGGTCACTTGCACATCGCCCAGTTGGTCCAGGATGCCGGCCTTCAACATATAGTCGCGCACGGTGGCTTCGGGGTCTTGGGTCTGCTCCAGCGAGGCCGCCGCCAGCGTGGCGCGGTCCAGGGTGTTCTGCAGCCGGACACGGGTGTTTTCAAACCGGATGAGGTCAACGGCAAAGCCGAGCATCATCAGCATCAGTGTCATCATGATCAGGCCAAGGACGTAAAGCGCGCCCTCTTCGTCACGACGAAACCCTTGGCAAAACGAGACGAACCGCGAACGGAACATGGCAGAGCCCTCACCAAACTCCCGGCCGGACACAATTCCGCCCGAGATATGAACCCCACCGAGGTCCATTTGCCTCAAATTTGCCGTGTAACCAAAGCAAATCTGTCAAAACCGTGGTTAACGGATTTTAACGAAAACAATCCCGGGGCGCGGGTGCGGACTGTTGTTGGCGCGTGAACGGTGGTTCGGCGGATTTGCCGCAAAGACGCCGCAATCGCGCGGGCAAGGCGAATCAGGGCGTGGCAGTTCTTGCGTGATGCGGACGGATCGCGTCAGGGTTTGGTTAACCACTCTGGTGTTAAGTCACAAAAAACGAGGCGCGAGATGCTGAAGGTTCTGGCCCATTCCTGGCCCCTGCTGTTGGGCGTGATGCTCTTGATGGTCGGCAACGGCGTTCAGGGCACGCTTTTGGGTGTGCGCGGCGCGATGGAAGAGTTCACGACCTTTCAGTTGTCGGTCGTGATGTCGTCTTACTTCGCGGGATTTCTGTTCGGGTCGCGGATGGCGCCTTCGATGATCCGGCGGGTGGGCCATGTGCGGGTCTTTTCGGCGCTGGGGTCGCTGATCTCGGCCGTCTTGATCCTGTATCCGCTGTGGCTGGACTGGCAGGCCTGGTCGGTCATGCGCGTCATCATCGGGTTTTCCTTCAGCGGGATTTACGTCACCGCCGAAAGCTGGCTGAACAACACCGCGACAAACGAGACGCGGGGCCAGGCGCTGTCGGCCTATATGATCGTGCAGATGCTGGGGATCATCGCGTCCCAGGGGCTTTTGGCGCTGGGCGACCCTTCGGGATTCGGGCTGTTCATCATCCCCTCGGTCCTGGTGTCGCTGGCCTTCATGCCGATCCTTCTGGCCGACACGCCCGCGCCGACCTTTGATGACGCGCGGCGGATGCCCTTTGCAAAGCTGTGGACGACCTCGCCGCTGGGCTGCGTGGGGATGCTGCTGACGGGGGGGATTTTCGCGGGGATGTTCGGCATGGCCTCGGTCTGGGGGGCGATGTCGGGGCTGACCCTGAAAGAGATCGCGGCCTTTGGCGCCTCGCTGTATATCGGGGGCTTGGCGCTGCAATATCCGGTGGGCTGGGTCAGCGACCGGATGGACCGACGCAAGTTGATCATGGTCCTGTCCTTTTTTGCCACCGGGGTGATGGCGGTGGCGGCCTTTGTGCCCTTGCCCTTCACGCTGATCCTTGTGGTGGCGCTGCTGTTGGGGGGGATGATCAACCCCCTGTATTCGTTGCTGATCGCCCTGACGAACGACCACCTGTCCAAGGAAGAGATGCCGGGGGCCAGTTCCGGTCTGATCTTTTTGAACGGCTTTGGCGCGATCTTTGGGCCGCTGGCCTCGGGGTGGTTGATGGGGGTCGTGGGCCGGGGCGGCTATTTCCTGTTCCTGGGCGGGCTCTTTCTGGCGCTGGGGGTCTATGCCGCCTGGCGGGTGTCGCGCCGGGCCTCGCCGCACAACTCGGGCTTCATGGGCCTGTCGCCCAACGCCTCTTCGCTGGCCGTGGGCACCGTGATGGAGAAGGACCCGCGCCGGTCGCGGGGCTGATTGCACGACCGGCCGGAACCTGTCAGGGTCACGAAAAAGGGGGCGCCCATGGATGATCCGATAGCGGTTCTGGACTTCTGGCTGGGGCAGATCGGCCCCGAAGGCTGGTATGCCGGGGGCGAAGAGGTCGATGCGCTGTGCATGATTTTCGCGGACCTGTGGCAGGCCGCGCGCGAGGGCGGCCTGGATCACTGGGCGGATGGCACGGTGGGAAGCCTGGCCTTTCTGATTCTGACCGACCAGATCCCGCGCAACATCCACCGCGGCACCGCTTTGGCCTTTGCGACCGACGCCTTGGCGCTGGCTGCGGCGAAACGCGCCCTGACTGAGGGTTGGGACCTTGGCGCGCCCGAGCCGGAACGGCAGTTTTTCTATATGCCCTTCGAACATTCCGAGGACCCGGAGGATCAGGCCACCGCCATCCGCCTGATGGAAGAACGACTGGGATCTGACCCCGACATGGCGCTTCACGCCCGCGCCCATGCCGAGGTGATCCGCCGCTTTGGCCGCTTTCCAACGCGCAACGCGGCCTTGGGCCGGATATCGACCCCCGAAGAGGAAAGCTATCTGGCCGAGGGTGGTTACGGCGCCGTGGTCAAGGCTCTTAGCCATGCAGGCGACGCATAGGGTCACAGCGCGCCTGTCGTTGCAGGCCGCGACCATGTAGTTTAATGGCAAACTATCTTGCCAAGGGAGGGATGAGATGGCCCAGACATTCGATGTGGTGGTGATTGGGGCAGGCCCCGGCGGCTATGTGGCCGCGATCCGTGCCGCGCAACTCGGCCAAAAGGTCGCGATCATTGAACGCGAAAACCTTGGCGGCATCTGCCTGAACTGGGGCTGCATCCCGACCAAGGCGCTGTTGCGCAGCGCCGAGGTGTTTCACCTGATGCACCGCGCCAAGGAATTCGGCCTGAAGGTCGAGGGCGCCTCCTTTGACCTCGACGCCGTCGTTGCGCGGTCGCGCGGGGTGGCCAAACAGCTGTCGGGCGGCATCGGCCACCTGATGAAAAAGAACAAGGTCACGGTCTTTATGGGCGATGCGACCTTGCCCAAGGCCGGCGTCGTTCATGTCACCTCGGCCAAGGGCGTCGAAGAGCTGACCGCCCCCGCAATCATCCTCGCCACCGGTGCGCGCGCCCGCGAACTTCCGGGGCTGGAGGCCGACGGCGACCTGGTCTGGACCTATCGCCATGCGCTGCAACCGAAACGGATGCCCAAGCGTCTGCTGGTCATCGGGTCGGGCGCCATCGGCATCGAATTCGCCAGCTTTTTCAACACGCTTGGCGCCGATGTCACGGTCTGTGAGGTCATGGACCGCGTGCTTCCGGTCGAAGACGCCGAAGTGTCCGCTTTCGCCAAGAAGGCCTTCGTCAAGCAGGGCATGAAGATCCTGGAAAAGACCACGGTCAAGAAACTGGATCGCAAGCCCGGCGTCGGCGTCACCGCCCATCTGGAAGACGCCAAGGGCACCGTCACCGCCGATTTCGACACCGTGATCTCTGCCGTGGGTATCGTGGGCAACATCGAAAACCTGGGGCTGGAAGTCTTGGGCGTCAAGATCGACCGCACCCATGTCGTGACGGATGAATACTGCCGCACCGGCGTTCCGGGGCTTTACGCCATCGGCGACATCGCTGGCGCGCCCTGGCTTGCGCACAAGGCCAGCCACGAGGGCGTCATGGTGGCCGAACTGATCGCGGGCGGCCATCCGCATCCGATCAAGCCGGGCTCGATTGCCGGTTGCACCTATTGCCATCCCCAGGTCGCCAGCGTCGGCATGACCGAGGCCAAGGCGAAAGAGGCGGGCTTTGACATCAAGGTCGGCCGTTTCCCCTTTATCGGCAACGGCAAGGCCATCGCGCTGGGGGAACAAGAGGGCTTCATCAAGACGATCTTCGATGCCAAGACCGGCGAGCTGCTGGGCGCCCATATGATCGGCGCCGAAGTGACCGAGCTGATCCAAGGCTATGTCATCGGCCGCGCGCTGGAGACGACCGAAGAAGACCTGATGAACACCGTCTTCCCGCATCCGACCCTGTCCGAGATGATGCATGAGGCGGTGCTCGACGCCTATGGCCGCGCTCTGCACATTTGAAAGGCGGGCCGCATCCGTCCAAAGGCGGATGCGGCCTCACCCCGTTGACCGAATCGCGAGATTGTGGCAAAAGTTAACGAATGTGGTATCTTTGGGGTGTGACGTGAAAAAAACTTTGGCTCTGGCGCTTGGTCTGTCCTTGTTGGGCATGTCGGCCAACGCGACGACGGTTTTCTCTGACAATTTCGACGCGAACAACTATGGCTTGAATACGACCCCGCTGGGTTGGACTCTGAACTCGGGTTCGGTGGACATCATCGGCGACGGCCAATTTGCCTGGTATGGTGCGGGCAATTACATCGACATGAACGGCTCGACTCAGGTTGCTGGTTCGATCAGCACCACCCTGACCGGTCTGGTCGCCGGGGCAAGCTATGCCCTGGACTTTGACGTCGGTTTCAACAATGGCTCGGGCAACAACGAGAAGCTCAGCTATTCGATCGGCACTCTGTCGGGCAGCTATGGCCCGCCGATCGCGTCGGGCAATTCGACCTTCCTGCATCTGCGCTTTGCCTTCATCGCGGGCGGGACCTCTGCCGTCCTGACCTTTGCCGATGCCGGCAACACGCCGAATGACAACGGCGGTCCGATCCTGGACAACGTGTCGGTGACTGCGGTTCCGGTTCCGGCGGCGGGTGGGCTTTTGCTCTCGGCTTTGGGTGGCGTGGCGATGTTGCGTCGGCGCAAGAAAGCCTAAGACAGGCGCCAGAAGGCCTGACACATGCACAAGAAAGCCCGCTTCGGCGGGCTTTTTCATTGGGCGATTCGCAAAAGGTGTTGCGCCCCTGGACTCAAGCCTTTGCAGGTGCAGCATAATCGAGAAGCTCCAGGTTTCTTGTGCGCGCGGCGGCTTTCAGATAGTGTTAACGAAAGTTAATTGGTGGTGAATATGAAGAAGATCTTGGCAACGACGACATTGGCTTTGGCCCTTGCAGGCGGCGCGCAGGCTGCGACGGTCGTGAACGGTGGGTTTGATGGCGACTTCATGGGGCAATTTGCAACCCTTGGGAATGGCAGCACCACGATCGGTGGCTGGACTGTCGGCGGCACCAGCGTCGACTGGATCAACGCCTATTGGCAGGCAGCCGATGCGGATGGTCACAGCGTCGACCTCAGCGGCGGCGGGCCGGGTTCGGTCTCGCAGGTCCTGACCGGACTGGTCAGCAACATGGTTTACAAGGTCAGCTTCTATCTGGCGGGCAACCCGGATCAGGGCGGCACGAAATACATCAATGTTCAGGCCGCCGGGGCGAGCCAGATCGTCTATTCCTTCAACAACGATGGCAGCAATTCCAAGGCCGCGATGGGTTGGGTCAAGCGGACTTACACCTTCACGGCAACCGGCCCGACCGCGACGCTGAGCTTTTCCAGCCTGAACAACTCGGCTTACGGGCCGGCTCTGGACAATGTGTCGATTGCGGCGGTTCCGGTCCCGGCAGCGGGGCTTCTGTTGGGCGGCGTCCTGGGTGGTCTGGCCGCTCTGCGTCGTCGCAAGCGCGCCTGAGGGATTGAAGTTCGCAAAAACGCCCGGGCCAAGGCTCGGGCGTTTTTTCATGTCCGCAGCTCTGGCGCCGTCGGGCATTGTCGGGCAGTCTGCCGCGCAGGTTCGGGGGCACAGATGCGCAGTTGGGTTCTGATATTGGCCTTGTGGTGCGCGGGGCTTGGGGCCGCGGCGCAGTTCGGCAAGATTTCCGTGGCGTTTCAGGATCTTGGCGCGGCCTATCAGGGGCAGGGCGCGGTGGCCATCGGGCTGATGGTTTCGGTCGTGGGCCTGGTGGGGCTGGTCTTCGGGACGACGGCGGGGCTGATCGTGGCGCGGGTGGGCGCGCGGCGCGCGATGCTGGCGGCGCTGGTGCTGGGCGCGCTGGTTTCGGCCGCGCAAAGCCTGTTGCCGCCCTTTCCACTGATGATGCTGGCGCGGCTGGCCGAGGGCGTGTCGCATCTGGCCATCGTGGTCGTGGGGCCGGTGGCGATTGCCCAAGCCGCACCGCCCGCGCGGCAGGGCGCTGCGATGACGCTGTGGAGCTCGTTCTTTGGTCTGACCTATGCCGTTCTGGCCTGGGTCGGGCCGGGGATCTTGCAAGCCCATGGGATCGCGGGGCTTTTCCACTGGCATGCGCTGTGGATGCTGGGCTGTGCCCTTGTCCTGTGGCGGTTGATGCCGCGCGATGTTGCGGTGGGCGCGCCGCGGGCGGAGGGGATTTGGGCGGGCCATCTTGCCATCTATCGCTCGCCCTTCGTTGCGGCGCCCGCCACGGGTTTCGTATGTTATACCGTGACTTACGTGGCGATCCTGACCCTGATGCCCGCAGCGATGGGGCCGCAGGGGGCGCTTGCCGCGGTCGCCATGCCGCTGGTGTCAATCGGCCTGTCGCTGACCTTTGGCGTCTGGCTTTTGGGGCGGATCACGGCGGTCCATCAGGTGCAGGCGGGCTTTGCCCTGGCCGCAGGGGCGAGCCTGTTCCTGTGGCCGCTGTGGGGGACGGCGGCGGCCCTGGCGCCCGCGCTGGTCGTGGCGGGCGCATTGGGGCTGGTGCAGGGCGCCTCTTTTGCCTCGATCCCGCAACTGAACCCCGCCGCCCAAGACCGCGCGCGGGCGGCGGGGGCGATTGCGCAGCTTGGCAATCTGGGGACCACGACGGGGACGCCGATCCTGGCCTGGTTGATGCAAAAGGCCGGGGTCAGCGGCCTGGCGCTGTTCCTGTTCGGGTTTTCCGTCTTGGGGATCGCGCTTCATGCGCTGCAGGCGCGGCGGCGGCTTAAAGCCTGACGACCGGCCCACCCGCCGCAGCCCATTGGCCAAAGCCGCCGATGTTCCAAGCCGAAAGGCCCATCCCGCTCAGGATTTGCACCGCTTGCCCCGCCCTTGCGCCCGCCGCGCAGAACACGGCGATGGGCCGCCCGGACAGACGCGCGTCGAAATCCGGCGCCTTGGGGTCGGCCTTGATCGGCACCAAAGACAGCGGGATATGCAGCGCGCCGTGTGCCGTGCCAGAGGCCGCAAGCTCGGCCGCCTCGCGCACATCCAGAAGCGTGACCTCGCCCCGGGCGGCAAGGGCGATGATATCGGACAAAGAGGGCTGCGGGGCAGGGGTGGGCATCTTGAACCTCCGGTTTGGGACGCGTCATATATATTCGAAGGATTGAATTTGTAAAGCCCGGCTCCGGGTTGCGGAATCTTTCGGCGGCCCGCCATCCGTTCACCCAATGTTCACATTTTCCGGTTGGAAAGCCCGGCCTTTCGCCCTATCTTGCGCAGGGGCCAAGGGGGCGGCAATGGATCAGAAGTTCATCTCGGTGCGCGGGGCGCGCGAACATAACCTCAAAGGGGTGGATGTCGATATCCCGCGCGACAAGCTGACGGTGATCACCGGGCTGTCGGGCTCGGGCAAAAGCTCGCTGGCGTTTGACACGATCTATGCCGAGGGGCAGCGCCGCTATGTCGAAAGCCTTTCGGCCTATGCGCGGCAATTCCTTGATATGGCAGGGAAACCTGATGTGGATCACATCAGCGGCCTTAGCCCGGCCATCTCTATCGAACAAAAGACGACGTCCAAGAACCCGCGCTCGACCGTGGGCACTGTGACCGAAATCTATGACTATATGCGCCTGTTGTTCGCCCGCGTCGGCATCCCCTATTCCCCCGCGACCGGCCTGCCGATCACCGCGATGCAGGTTCAGGACATGGTCGACGCCGTCATGGCGATGGAGGAGGGCGCGCGGGCCTATCTGCTGGCGCCCATCATCCGCGACCGCAAGGGCGAGTATAAGAAAGAGTTCCTGGACCTGCGCAAACAGGGGTTTCAGCGCGTCAAGGTCGACGGCGCCTTTCACGATCTGGACGAGCCGCCGACTTTGGACAAGAAGTTGCGCCATGACATCGACGTTGTCGTCGACCGCATCGTGGTGCGCGAGGGCCTCCAAACCCGACTGGCCGACAGCTTCCGCACCGCGTTGAACCTGGCCGATGGCATCGCCATCATCGAAACCGCGCCCGCCGAAGGCGAAGGCCAACGCATCACCTATTCCGAGAAATTCGCCTGTCCGGTCAGTGGCTTCACCATCGCCGAGATCGAGCCGCGGCTGTTCTCGTTCAATGCCCCCTTTGGCGCTTGTCCGGCCTGCGACGGCTTGGGGGTCGAGCTGTTCTTTGACCCGCGCCTTGTGGTGCCCGATCAGAACCTGACCCTGATGCAGGGCGCGCTTGCGCCTTGGGCCAAGTCGAAGTCGCCCTATTTCACCCAGACGCTGGAGGCGATGGCCGCGCATTACGCCTTTGACCGCAAGACCAAGTGGAAGGATCTGCCCGAAAAGGTGCAGGATGTCTTCCTCTATGGCTCCAAGGGCGAGGAAATCACCTTCCGCTATGACGAGGCGGGCCGCATCTATCAGGTGGACCGCGTCTTTGAAGGCGTGATCCCGAACATGGAGCGGCGGTATAAAGAGACCGACAGCGCCTGGTCACGCGAAGAGATGGAGCGCTTTCAGAACAACCGGCCTTGCGGCACCTGCGCGGGCTATCGCCTGCGCCCCGAGGCTTTGGCGGTGAAAATCGCCGGTGTCCATGCCGGGCAGGTCGTGAAAATGTCGATCCGTGAGGCGCATCAATGGACGCTTCAGGTGCCCGAGACCCTGACCGGCCAGCAGAACGAGATTGCCAAGGCGATCCTGAAGGAAATCCGTGAGCGCCTGGGGTTTTTGGTGAATGTGGGTCTGGATTACCTGACCCTGTCGCGCAATGCGGGCACGCTGTCGGGCGGCGAAAGCCAGCGCATCCGGCTGGCCAGCCAGATCGGAAGCGGCCTGACCGGGGTGCTTTATGTGCTGGACGAGCCCTCGATCGGGCTGCATCAGCGTGACAATGACCGGCTGTTGACCACGCTGAAAAACCTGCGCGATCAAGGCAATACGGTTCTGGTCGTCGAACATGACGAGGATGCGATCCGCGAGGCGGATTACGTCTTTGACATCGGCCCGGGGGCGGGGGTGCATGGCGGCAGGGTGATTTCCCACGGCACGCCGGCGCAGGTCGCCGCCGATCCGGCCAGCCTGACGGGGCAATATCTGTCGGGCCGCCGGGCCATCGAAGTGCCCAAGGAGCGCCGCAAGGGCTCGGGGAAAAAGGTCACGGTGGTCAAGGCCACGGGCAACAACCTGAAAGACGTCACCGCCGAATTCCCGCTGGGCAAGTTCGTTTGCGTGACGGGCGTGTCGGGCGGCGGCAAGTCGACGCTGACCATCGAGACCCTGTTCAAGACCGCCGCCACGCGGCTGAACGGCGCGCATGAGACGCCGGCGCCTTGCGAGACGATCAAGGGCTTTGAACATCTGGACAAGGTCATCGACATTGACCAACGCGCGATTGGGCGGACCCCGCGCAGCAATCCGGCGACCTATACCGGCGCCTTCACGCCGATCCGCGACTGGTTCGCGGGCCTGCCCGAGGCCAAGGCGCGCGGCTATCAATCCGGCCGCTTCAGCTTTAACGTCAAGGGCGGCCGGTGTGAGGCCTGCCAGGGCGACGGCGTCATCAAGATCGAGATGCACTTCCTGCCCGACGTCTATGTCACCTGCGAGACCTGCAAGGGCCAGCGTTACAACCGCGAAACGCTGGAAATCAAGTTCAAGAACAAGAGCATCGCCGACGTTCTTGACATGACCTGCGAAGACGCCCGCGAGTTCTTTGCCGCCGTCCCCGCGATCCGCGACAAGATGGAGGCGCTGTGCGAGGTCGGTCTTGGCTATATCAAGGTCGGCCAGCAGGCGACGACCCTGTCAGGTGGCGAGGCGCAAAGGGTGAAGCTGTCCAAGGAACTGGCGCGGCGCGCCACGGGCAAGACCTTGTATATCCTGGATGAACCGACGACCGGCCTGCATTTCGAGGATGTGAAGAAACTTCTGGAAGTGCTTCATTCGCTGGTCGATCAGGGCAATACGGTTGTGGTGATCGAACACAATCTGGACGTCGTCAAAACCGCCGATTGGGTCATCGACATCGGCCCCGAGGGCGGCGATGGCGGCGGCAAGATCGTCGCGGTCGGCACGCCAGAGGATGTGGCCAAGGTCGCGGCCTCCCATACCGGGCGCTACCTTGCGCCGATGTTGAAGCCGAAACCTGTGGCGGCGGAATAGGTCGCCGGGCCGTGTCGCGGCCTCGCATCAGGGGGTGAGTTTCATTGGCATCGTGGTCCGGCTTGGGGACTTCAGGCCCCGCATCCGCATCGCGCAGGCAGGGGTTCCTTGGCCGGCGCAAATCATGCGGCGGCATCGCCAGCGCACTTGGCAGGCAAGCTGAACCTCTGTGTGATTCGCGCGTTGTTGCGAAACTGGAGACAATAAGTGCAGGTCGTTCCGGCTGACTTGACAGAATCCAACCTGGGCACCCTTATTGGCTTCTTCGCGGATTTCCGATGCAACCCTGAATTGCAATATGACCGAAAAGAGGCGATTTCAAAAGACTTTTTGTCAAAATTGAGGTCTGATGTCGGTCTGTAGCGCGAATGGGGTGAGTTATGAAGATTTTACGGAATGTGGCGACGGCCCTTGGTCTGATGATCCTGGCAAGCCAGGGTCAGGCGGCGACCATCGGTTTCGCCAATATCGCGGGTGGTGACACCTCTGGCGACAGCCTTGTTGGTCGGTTCTCTCTGGAACTGACGGATGTGTCGACCCGCTTTACGCAGAAGGTGCAGATCAAGATCAAAAGCGCCGCTGCCAACGCAAGCTATTTCATCGGGTCGATTTTCATCGACGATGAGCCGGGCAATCGTCTGAGCGGCGAATCCAGCGCCTACAAGGACAGCCTGTCTTACCGGACCGAGTTCAAATACAAGACCAGTGGCGGTTTTGCGCAAGGAAATCTGATCAATTTCGGCGCCACGGCTCGTTACATGATGGAGGGCGGGTCTTCGGCAGGCGTCCAGCCGGGGGACTACGCGACCTTCCAGTTCGGTGGGACCTATGCTCAGGTTCTGGCCGGGCTGCAGTCCGGGGCCCTGCGGTTCGGCCTGCATGTCCAGGGGATCAACCTGCCGGGCTGTGAAGACGGGTCGGATTCTTTTGTCAGCTATGTGCCGCCCGTCTTGCCGCCGATTCCGACCGTGCCGCTGCCGGCCTCGGGTCTGATGTTCCTGGGCGCCCTGGGTGGTCTTGTCGGTCTGCGTCGCCGCAAGTCGTAAGGCATATGGGATAAAGAAAGGGCCGCATCCCCGGGGATGCGGCCCTTTTTCGTTCAGTCCAGCGCTTTGAAATTCA
The DNA here is from genome assembly GCF_025950525.1 of Stagnihabitans lacustris. GTDB lineage: Bacteria > Pseudomonadota > Alphaproteobacteria > Rhodobacterales > Rhodobacteraceae > Stagnihabitans. Next base: position 438,720 of record NZ_JAPDGS010000001.1, read on the forward strand.
GCGCGGCGCCGTCCTTGATGCCCGAGAACCAGCGGGCGGTGACGGTCTTGGTCTTGGTGTAAAACCGGAAGGCGTCCGGGCCGTATTGGTTCAGGTCGCCAAAGGCCGATTTTTTCCAGCCGCCAAAGGTGTAGTAGCTCAGCGGCACCGGGATCGGGAAGTTGATGCCGACCATGCCGACATTCACGCGGCTGGCGAAGTCGCGCGCCGTGTCGCCATCGGCGGTGAAGATCGCCGTGCCATTGCCGTATTCGTTGTCGATCACCAGGTTCAGCGCCTCTTCGTAGGTGCCCTTGCGCACAACGGAGAGGACGGGCCCGAAGATCTCTTGCTTGTAGATGTCCATGTCGGTGGTCACGTCATCGAACAGCGTCGGGCCGACGTAAAAGCCGTTCTCATAGCCTTGGATGTTGATGTTGCGGCCATCGACGACCAGTTTTGCGCCCTGATCGACGCCCGAGTTGATCAGCCCCTTGATCCGGTCGCGCGAGGCGGCGGTGATCACCGGCCCGAAGTCGACGTCATCGCCGGCGGTATAGGGGCCGACCTTCAGCTTTTCGATTCGCGGCAGCAGCTTTTCGATCAGGCGGTCGGCGGTCTTTTCGCCCACCGGCACCGCGACCGAAATCGCCATGCAGCGCTCGCCCGCCGCGCCATAACCGGCACCGACGAGGGCGTCAGCGGCCTTGTCCAGATCGGCATCCGGCATGATGATCATGTGGTTCTTGGCGCCGCCAAAGCACTGGGCGCGCTTGCCGTTGGCCGCAGCCCGACCATAGATATACTGCGCGATGGGGGTCGATCCGACGAAGCCCACAGCCTGAATGGTGTCGTTGTCCAGGATCGCGTCGACGGTTTCCTTGTCGCCGTTGACGACCTGCAACACGCCATCGGGCAGGCCCGCTTCTTGCAGCAGTTGCGCCAGGAAGATTGAGGTCGAGGGCGTGCGCTCGGAGGGTTTCAGGATCATAGCGTTGCCGGACGACAGCGCCGGGCCCATTTTCCACAGGGGGATCATGGCGGGGAAGTTGAAGGGCGTGATGCCTGCGACCACGCCAAGGGCCTGACGCATCGAGTAAATGTCGATGCCGGGGCCGGCGTTGTCGGTCGCCTCACCCTTCAGGAGCGCCGGGGCGCCCATGCAGACCTCGATGACCTCAAGCCCGCGCTGGACGTCGCCGCGGGCGTCGGGAATGGTCTTGCCATGTTCGCGCGACACCATCTCGGCCAGCTTTTCCATGTTGGCGTTGATCAGCGCGCCGAAGGCCATCATGACGCGGGCGCGGCGCTGCGGATTGGTGGCGGCCCATTTGATCTGCGCCTTGGCGGCGTCAGCGACTGCGGCGTTCAGCTCGGCCACGGTGGCGAGGGCCACACGGGCCTGAACCTCGCCGGTGGCGGGGTTGAAGACCTCGGTAAAGCGCCCGGAGGTGCCGGGGACGAGCTTGCCGTTGATCCAGTGGCCGATGTCGGTCATGAGAGTCTCCTTTTGGGTTCATGCGGTTTTACCCTTGCGGAAATGCCGAGGGAAGCGGAAGTTCGGCAAAGGGGTTTTGCAGGGATGCAAAGGTCGGCGTCTTCTCCGAACCAGCGGGGGGGCTGCCGCCCCCCCGCACCCCCCTGCTTCAAGGGGCCCACGGGCCCCTTGAAAATCCCCGTGGATATTTGGGAAAAGATGAAATGGATTGGGACGATCTGCGGGTCTTTCTGGCTGTCGCGCGGGCGGAAAGCCTGTCGGGGGCGGGGCGGCGGTTGAAGGTCGATCCGGCCACGGTCGGGCGGCGCGTCGTGCGGCTGGAAGAGGACCTCGGGCGGCGTTTGTTCGTCAAGTCGCCCCAGGGTTACGGGCTGACCGAAGAGGGCGCGCGGCTTTTGCCCCATGCCGAGCGGGCAGAGGCGGCTTTCGATGGCGCGACCGAGGCTTTGCGGGGGCCGGAGGGGCTGACGGGGCAGATCCGGCTTGGCGCGCCGGATGGCTGCGCGAATTACCTTCTGCCGCAAGTGATTGCGCGGATCTGTGACGCCAATCCCGGGCTGGAGGTGCAGTTGGTGGCCCTGCCGCGGGTCTTCAACCTGTCCAAGCGCGAGGCGGATATGGCTGTGGCGGTCTCGCGTCCCGAGGCGGGGCGGCTGACCGTGCAGAAGTTGACCGATTACCGGCTGCATCTGGCGGCCAGTCGGGACTATCTGGCGGGACATGCGCCGATCCTTGCGCGTGAGGACCTGAAGGACCACCGTTTTGTCGGCTATATCCCCGACATGATCTTTGACAAGGAGCTGGATTACCTGGCCGAAATCGGCGTGCCGCCGCCGCCCTTGGCCTCGAATTCGGTGTCGGTGCAGCTGAATTTTCTGCGTCAGGGGGCGGGGCTTGGGGTGGTGCATGACTTCGCGCTTCCCGCTGCGCCCGAGCTGGTGCGGGTCCTGCCCGAAGTGATCAGCCTGAAGCGCGCCTTTTGGCTGATCCGCCATGCCGATGATGGGCGGGTTGCGCGGCTCAACCGTTTTGCGGCGCTGCTGACCTCGGGGGCGCGGGCCGAGATGGCACGGCTGGAAGGGTGTGGCGCAGAATAAAGTTGCGTTGAAATTTTACGGATTGACGGAATCTTGCGTGAGGCGCAGCCTGAACGGATTGGAAGGGAGGTGTCCATGCTTGTCAGTCATATCCTGAAATCGAAATCCGACGATGGGGTCGTCACTTTGGCGCCAGGGTCGACCGTGGCTCAGGCGGCCGAAACGCTATCGGCGCGGCGCATCGGGGCCATCATCGTGTCACGTGACGGGCGCGAGGTGGCGGGGATCGTGTCAGAGCGCGATGTGGTGCGCGAAATCGGGCGGCGCGGCGCGGCCTGCCTGGCCGACCGGGTGGAAAGCCTGATGACGGCGCAGGTGACGACTTGCACCCGCTCGGATACGGCGGACCGGGTGCTGGAGTTGATGACCCAGGGCCGTTTTCGCCATATTCCTGTGGTCGAGGCCGGGCAGATGGTCGGCCTGATTTCGATTGGCGATGTGGTCAAGGCGCGGCTGGCCGATCTGCAACATGAAAAGGACGCTTTGGAGGGCATGATCCGGGGCGCATGATCGGGGGTGCTTGATCGGGGGTGCTTGATCGGGGGCGCAGAATTGCCCCTTGCGCTTGGGGCCGCTTTCCGCTGCACTGCGGAAAAAATGCGGAGGGCGTTGATGCGCATCGGTCTTTATCCTGGCACGTTCGACCCGATCACGCTGGGCCATATCGACATCATCCAGCGGGCCATGGCTTTGGTGGACCGCTTGGTGATCGGCGTGGCGATCAACCGTGACAAGGCGCCGCTCTTCGGGCTGGAAGAGCGCGTCGCCATGGTCGAGGAGGAATGCCGCGAAATCTCGGCCCGGGTGGGGGGCGAAATCGTCGTTCACCCCTTTGAAAACCTCTTGATCGACTGCGCCCGCGATGTGGGGGCGGGGATCATCATCCGCGGCCTGCGGGCGGTGGCGGATTTCGAATATGAGTTCCAGATGGTCGGCATGAACCGGGCGATGGATGCCTCGGTCGAGACGGTTTTCCTGATGGCCGACGCGCGACGTCAGGCGATCGCGTCGAAATTGGTCAAGGAAATCTGTCGGTTGAACGGGGATGTGTCGAAATTCGTCACCCCCGCCGTCGATGCAGCCCTGGTGCGGCGTTTGCGTCGGGCGAAATAGCGCGCATTTTAGACATTAGGCGGGCGTCAACACCCTTGGTCTAGACCAGAGGGATGAAACAGCGCATCGCACAGATTCTGCCGATCTTTGCCGTCTTCTTCGTCAGCTTCGTGGCTTTGGCGGCCACGATGGGCGTGGCGGCCCTGGCTCATGCCGGTTCGACCCGCGTGGCCCTGATCGCCTCGTCTGACGGGTGGAAGCGGGTCGAAAGCTCTGGTCTGCCGATCGTCCGCCTGGCGCTTGGGGGGCTGTTGATTGTCGTCGATGGCGCGGGCGCGCCTGATGCCTTGGCTCGATTGCGGGCCGGTTCCCTGTTTATGTTGGACGCAAGCCTGATTCCGGGCTGCGAAGTTCCGGGCTCCGTGACGACGGAAAAGGTGCCGGATGAAACTGCGCCTGTTGAAAAGGTTCGCTCATGACTTTGACGCTTGAAACCCTGCGAAGCCGTGTCGCCCGTGGCTTGGGATGGCTGATGTGGCTGCATGTGCCGCTTGTGGCGGTTCTGGCTTGGGTTCTGGGGGACGGGGTCGTGGTTCCGGTCGCCGCGACCTTTGTGCTGACCGCCCTGGTCGAGCTTTTGGCCGTCCGCCGTCCTCATGCCGCGACCAGTCACCTGATCTTCGCGGTGGTCTATGGGGCGCAGGTGGCGATCCTGGTGGGCCTGATGCAGGGGCATCCCTGGCAGGCCGACATGCACATGTATTTCTTTGCGGCCCTGGCCATCCTGGGCGCGCTGTGCAGTTGGCCTGCGATCGTGGCCTATGTCGCGTTCGTTGCCGTCCATCACCTGGCGCTGAACTATCTCATGACCGAACTGGTCTTTGTCGGGCCAGCCGATTTCGGTCGCGTTGTGATGCATGCGGTGATTCTCTTGTCCGAGGGGATTGCCCTGGGCGTCCTGACTTATGTCCTGGCCTCGATCTTCACGGTCCAGGCCCAGGTCCTTGCCGCGGCAGAGGCCGCGCGCAGCACGGCCGAGGGCTTTTTGGTCAGCCGTTCGGCCGAACAAACGGCGCAGTCCCAGGCCGTGTCTCGGTTGATCGAAAGCATCACCGATCTGGCCGCGGGCGACTACGGACACGAGATTGCGAGCGACAGTTTCCCGCAAGAGTATCAATCGGTTGGCCATGCCTTGAACCTTTTGAGCCGCCGGTTGAGCCTGGCTGTGACCACGGTGGCCCAGGCCGCGCGGGGGGTGCAGGTCTCGGGCGGGTCGCTGTTGTCCACGGCGGGGGCGCTGGAAAGCTCGGCGGCAGAGCAGGTCGCCTTGCTGGGCCGGGCGCGCAGCGGCTTCACCGGGCTCAGCCAAAGTCTGGGGGCCACGATCACGCTGGCCTCGCAAGCCGATGACGCCATGCAGGAAAACCGGATGGAGGTCGAACGCGGGACCGAGCTTTTGTCCCAGGTGGTCGAGGCCATGGGCCTGATCCAGCAGTCCACGGGGCAGATCCGGCAAATCGTCGAAGTCATGGACAACATCGCCTTCCAGACCAACCTTCTTGCCCTGAACGCCGGGGTCGAGGCCGCACGGGCGGGCGACACCGGTCGCGGCTTTGCGGTCGTGGCCTCCGAAGTGCGGGCGCTGGCACAGCGCGCTGCCGAATCGGCGCGCGAAATCCGTGGGTTGATTGACCAGGGCCAGGGCAATGTCGAAATGGGCACCCGCAAGGTCGACATGACGACAGAGGCTTTGCAAAGCCTGATCACCAGCGCACAGCGCGCTGCGGGATTTGTCACCGACATCACCGACAGCATCCGGCAACAGGGGCAGGGACTGCAGGGCCTTCAGGAAGAGGTCAGTTCGCTGGACACTCAGGCGCGCCACAATGCCAATCTCGCCTCACGGATTTCGGCGGCGGGCGACGAATTGCAGACCCATTCCAGCGCCATGGCCAAGGGTATGGCCGAGTTGGAGGGCAAGGGCGGGCGAAACCTGCGGAATGTTGCATAAGCGCAGGGGAATGGGCGTGTGTTCCTAACCCGCACCCCATAATATTGGAAAAAGACAAGCCAGCCTGTCCACTGTCGCCCCCTCCAGATGCTTGGGCGCACGGAAACGGCGCCTCAGGCGGTGATATCCCGCCCGATGCCCGGTTGCAGAAGGGGGCCCCTTCGTGCCATGCAAGGCCATTCATGCGCAGGGATCGCCGATGGTCACGCTCAAACAGATCGCCAATGCCGTGGGCGTCAGTCAGGCGACCGTTTCGCGGGTGCTGAACTTCGACCAGACGCTGTCGGTCTCGCCGCAGACCCGCCAGTCGATCATCGAAACGGCCGAGGCGATGAACTACGCCACGCCCCGCGCCCGCCAACGCGCCAAGGCCACCGAGGCTGCGCCCAAGATCGCGTTGATGCATTTCCTGCGTCCCGATCAGGAATTGGCCGACCCCTATTACGTCGGCCTCCGCCTCGGGATCGAGACCCGCGCCGCCGCCCTGAAGCTTGAGACTGTCAAGATCTACCATGCCGACAGCCTGCCGGAGCCCAAGATCTTCGACCAGACGTCGGGGTTGATCTGCATCGGCCTGCATGACGCGGCAGAGCTTGATTGGCTCAAGACCCATGCCCATCATGTGGTCTGTGCCGATTTCGCCCCCGAGGATGACGAATTGGACGCGGTCGAAAGCGATGTGACCGGCGCCATGCGCAAACTGTTGAAATCGCTGATTGCCATGGGGCATCGTCGCATCGGCTTCGTCGGCTGGTGGGACCATGACCGCGCCGGCGCGATCAAGGCGCGCGAAAAGCGCTGCGCCGCTTTCATCGACTGGATGACCGCGGCCGGGCTTTATGACCCCGACATTTGCCTGACCGACTGGAACACCGAGGCTTCGGGCTATCGCCTGACCCAGACCGTCCTGGCCCGCCCCGACCGGCCCGGCGCTTTGGTCTGCGGCAATGACAATATGGCGGTGGGCGCCTACCGCGCCATTCACGAGATGGGGTTGAAGATCCCCGGCGACATCGCCGTCGTGTCCTTCAACGACATTTCGGTCGCGCAATTCATGAACCCGCCGCTGTCGACCATGCGCCTGCCCTCCGAGGAAATCGGCGAAACCGCCGTTGACCTTTTGATGGAGCGAATCCAGGGCCGCACCACGCCCAAGCGCACGATACTCGCCCCCAAGATGATCTGGCGCCGCAGCGCCAAGCTGTAAATGTCGTTTTCCGGCCGAAACTTGCCGCAACGCAGCGGAAAATTTTTACTAAAAACTTGCCAGACGATTTTACCTGCGCTAGCCTGATCGAACAGCGGGGGAGGAGCCCCGCGATTTGGGAGGAGCCAAAGATGAAAATGACCGCCTTCAAGGGCGTGCTGGCTGTCGCCGGCATCCAGCTGATCACCGCCACCATGGCGCTGGCCACTGACATCACCGTCTGGTGCTGGGCGCCCGAGTTCAACGGCGCCGCGATGAACGAGGCGATTGCCCGTTACACCGCCGCCAACCCCGACACCAAGATCACCGTCGTCGATTTCGCCAAGGGCGACCTGGAAACCAAGCTGCAGACGCAGTTGGCTTCGGGCACCACCGAGGGCCTGCCGGACATCGTTCTGATCGAAGACTACGGCGCACAAAAGTATCTGCTGTCCTTCCCCGGCGCCTTCGAGCCGCTGACCGACAAGATCGACTACAGCCAGTTCGCCAAATACAAGGTCGAACTTGCCACCGTCGAAGGTCAGACCTATTCGCTGCCCTTCGATTCGGGCGTGACGGGCCTGTTCTACCGCTCGGACCTGCTGGAGCAGGCGGGCTACAAGGCCGATGCCCTGAAGGACATCACCTGGGAAGAGCTGTCGGCCATTGGCGACAAGGTCAAGGAAGTCACCGGCAAGCCGCTGTTGTCGGTGGACATGAATGACGCTGGCGCGATCCGCATCATGCTGCAATCGGCCGGTTCGTGGTATTTCAACGCCGATGGCACCGCCAACATCAAGGACAATCCGGTCTTCAAGGCAGCCTTGACCTCTTGGGTCGGCATGTTGAAGAACCAGAACCTGTATAAGTCGGTCTCGGGCTGGGGCGACTATACCGGCGCCTTCAACAACGGCGACGTGGCGGGCGTCTTCACCGGCGTGTGGATGACCGGCGGCATCAAGGGCAACAACATGTCCGGCAAATGGGCCGTGGCGCCCATTCCGAAGCTGGCGGGCGTCGAAGGTGCGGGCCATGCCTCGAACCTGGGCGGGTCGTCCTGGTATGTGCTGTCCTCGGCGCCGTCCAAGGATGCGGCCATCGACTTCCTGCAGAAGGTCTGGGCCTCTGACGTGGACTTCTATCAGAAGATCCTGGTCGGCCAGGGCGCCTTTGCCGCCTATCTGCCCGCCCGCGACGGCGAGGCCTATTCGGCGGCCGACGCGTATTTCGGCGGCCAGTCGGTCTGGAAGGACTTCTCGGATTGGCAAGCGGCCATCCCGGGCGTCAACTACGGCATCTTCACCAACGAGGCTGACGCCGCCGTGACCGCCCAACTGCCGGGCCTGATCGACGGTGGCGACATCGACGCCGCAATCGAAGCGATCGACGCGCAAATCGCGCAGCAGATCCAGTAAACTCCTCCCGGAGTGGGCCTTTCCGGCAGCAATGTCGGGGGGGCCTTTCCGTCCGCGGGAGCGCCGATCTTTTCATGACCCCGCATCAAGACGGGGCCTCGTCACACAGGGGGAGCCATGCAGACTCTGACCCGGCGCGAGAACCTGACCGGCTGGGCCTTTACCGCCCCGGCGCTGGCGCTTCTTGGCCTTTTCATGATCTATCCCATCCTTTGGTCGCTTTATATGAGCTTCATGACCGGCAAGGGGATGAACTTCAAATTCGGCGGCTTCGCCAATGTCGAGCGGCTGACGAAGGACCCGATCTTCCTTCATGCGCTTGGCAACACGCTGACCTTCCTGGCGATCCAGGTGCCGATCATGATCATCCTGGCGCTGGTCTTTGCCGTCGCCTTGAACAACCCGCGGCTGCGGGGCAGGGCGGTTTTGCGCACGGCGATCTTTTTGCCCTGCGTGACCTCGCTTGTGGTCTATTCGGTGCTGTTCAAGTCGATGTTCGCCGAGGATGGCGTGGTCAATGACGCGCTGCTTTTCCTGCATATCATCAGCGATCCGATCCCTTGGATGAACGATCCGTTCTGGGCCAAGGTCTTGATCATCCTGGCGATCACCTGGCGCTGGACCGGCTATAACATGGTGTTTTACCTGGCCGCGCTGCAAAACATCGACCCTTCGATCTATGAGGCCGCCCGCATCGACGGCGTTCCGGCCCGGGCGCGGTTCTTCAAGATCACCATTCCGATGCTGCGCCATGTGATCTTGTTCACGACCGTTTTGTCGACCATCGGCACGCTGCAGCTGTTCGACGAGGTCAACAACATCACCGCAAGCCAGGGTCAGGGCGGCCGTCCCGCCGATGCGACGCTGACGCTTTCGCTGTATATCTACAACCTGACGTTCCGCTTCATGCCCTCCTTCGGCTATGCCGCCACGATCTCTTGGGTCATCGTGATCCTTGTGGGGCTTCTGTCCTGGGCGCAGTTCCGGCTTGCGAGGGAAAAATGAACCGTCTTATCTCTGTCGTGGCGCAAGCTGGCATGTGGCTTGCGGCCTTTATCTCGGTCTTTCCCTTTTTGTGGATGGTCACGGGCGCGACCAACACGGCCAATGACATCACGGGGGGCAGGTTCCTGCCCGGCACCAACCTTTTCGTCAACATCGCCAAGTTCTTTGAACTGGTCGATGCGGGGCGGGTGTTCTTCAACTCGTTCTTCGTGGCGATCACGGGGACGGCGCTGACCTTGGTCGTGTCGTCGCTTGCGGGCTATGGCTTTGAAATCTTTGCCTCCAAGGCGCGGGACCGGGTCTTTGCCGGGCTGCTGTTGCTTTTGTCGGTGCCCTTTGCGGCCATGATGATCCCCCTGTTCGTCATGTTTTCGGGGGCGGGGCTGATCAACACCTATATCGCCATGATCGCGCCGGGCGTGGCCTCGATCTTCATGATCTTTTACTTCCGGCAGAACACCAAAAGCTTCCCGCATGAACTGCGCGACGCGGCCAAGCTGGACGGGCTGAAAGAGCATCAGATCTTCTGGTTCATCTATATTCCCGTCATGCGGTCGACCTATGCGGCGGCGATGATCATCCTGTTCATGACGAACTGGAACGCCTATCTGTGGCCGCTGATCGTGCTGCAAACCAACGAGATGAAGACGATCACCCTGACCGTCGCCTCCTTGGCCACCGCCTATACCCCGGATTACGGGCTGATCATGATCGCCAATGTGCTGGCGACCTTGCCCACCGTCCTTGTCTTCTTCCTGCTCCAGCGCCGCTTTGTCGAAGGCATGCTGGGCGGCGTCAAATAAGGCCTGACATGCGCATCCTGACCGACTTCAACGACGATTGGCTGTTCGAGGGCCGCGACCGCGTCCGTCTGCCCCATAACGCCGTCGAGCTGCCGTTTTCCTATTTCGACGAGCGCGCCTATCAGCGGCCCTTCACCTATTCCAAGGCTTTCCTGGCCGATCCCGCATGGGAAAACCGCGAGGTCACATTGCGCTTTGACGGCGCCATGGCGAATACGGTCGTGCGGCTGAATGGCGAGATCGTGGCGACCCATGCCGACGGCTACACGCCCTTTGTGGCGCGGCTGACGGGGCGGCTGGTGCCGGGCACCAACCATCTTTCGGTGACGATCGACGGCACCGAAAACCCCGCCATCCCGCCCTTTGGCAATGTCATCGACTATCTGACCTATGCCGGCCTCTACCGCGAGGTCTGGCTTCAGGTCACGACGCCGACGCATATCCAGAACGTCAAGATCGAGACCCCGGACATCGTCCGCCCCCGCGCTGAAATCCGGGTCATGGTCTCCAAACCCGAAGGCCGGCTGACCGCTGTGATCCGCGACAAGGCGGGCGTCGAAGTGGCCCGGGCCGAGGCGCCCGCCGCGCTGGACACGGCCCTGACGCTGGAGACCCCCGGCGTGGCGCTGTGGTCGCCGGAAAACCCGGCGCTCTATACGCTGGACGTGACCCTGACCACCGATCAGGGCCGGGACGATCTGCAAACCCGGTTCGGCTTTCGCAAAGTGGTCTTTTCGCCCGAGGGGTTTTTCCTCAACGGCCAAAGGATCAAGCTGCGCGGCCTGAACCGTCACCAAAGCTTTCCCTATATCGGCTATGCGCTTGGCCGCGCGGCGCAGGTCAAGGATGCCGAGATCATCAAGCATGAGCTGCGCTGCAACATGGTGCGCACCTCGCATTACCCGCAGTCGACGTATTTCCTGGAGGCCTGCGACGAACTGGGCCTGATGGTCTTCGAGGAAATCCCCGGCTGGCAGCATATCGGCGACAAGGCCTGGCAGAAGGCCAGCGTTGAAAATGTGCGGGCGATGATCACCCGCGACTGGAATCACCCCTCCATCGTCATCTGGGGCGTGCGGATCAACGAAAGCGGCGACAACCACGATTTCTACAAGGAAACCAACGCGGTGGCGCGCAGCCTGGACCGGACCCGGCCCACGGGCGGCGTGCGCTACATCACCGACAGCGAGTTCCTGGAAGACGTCTATACGATGAACGACTTCATCCTGGGCAACGAGGAATTGGGCGGCAACCGTCCGCGCACCCCCCTGCGGCCTCAGCAAGAGGTCACGGGGCTGGACCGCCCGGTCCCCTATATGATCACCGAATTCGGCGGCCATATGTATCCGACCAAGTCGACCGATCAGGAACAGCGCCAGGCCGAACATGTGATCCGCCATCTGGATGTGCTGAACGCCATGTATGGCGATCCGCAGATTGCGGGGGCCATCGGCTGGTGCGCCTTTGACTACAACACCCACAAGGACTTCGGCTCGGGCGACCGGATTTGCCACCACGGCGTGATGGACATGTTCCGCGAGCCCAAATTCGCGGCCTATGCCTATGCCTCGCAATCCGACCCCTCCGAAGGCCCGATCCTGCAGCCCGTCACCTTCTGGGCCCGGGGCGAACGCAACATCGGCGGCATCCTGCCCCTGTTGATCCTGACCAATTGCGACGAGGTCGAGTTGCGCTACGGCAACCACCCGCCCAAGCGCGTCAAGCCCGACCACGACCGCTTTCCCCATCTGCCCCATCCCCCGGTGATCGTGGACAACCGCGTTTTCACCAAGGATGAACTGGGCCTTTGGGGCATGAAATGGGAGGCCGGCACCGTCACCGGCTTCATCAACGGCAAACAGGTGGCCCAGACCCATTTCGCAGCCGACCCCGTGGCGACACGGCTGGAGGTCGCGCCCGATGCCACGACCATCGGCGCCCATGACAGCCTGCGCGTCATGGTCCGTGCGCTGGACCAGACCGGCCACAAACTGCCCTTCTTCCCCGAGCCGGTGTCCATCACCGTCACGGGCCCTGCGCGGCGCGTAGGCCCCGGCTTTGTCCCCCTGCGCGCAGGCTCTACCGGCTTCTGGCTTCAGGCCCATGGGGCAGGCGAGATCACCATCACCGTATCCAACGACCGCCTCGGCACCGTCGTCACCCAGATCATCTCGGAGTAAGACATGAGCGTGACCCTCAAATCCCTCCGCAAGGCCTATGGCGCGGCCGAGGTCATCAAGGGCGTCGACCTGACGGTCGAGCCCGGTGAATTCTGCGTCTTCGTCGGCCCCTCGGGCTGCGGCAAATCAACCCTGCTGCGCATGATCGCGGGGCTGGAGGAAATCACCGGCGGCGATCTGGTGATCGGCGACAAACGCATGAACGACGTGGACGCGGCCCATCGCGGCATCGCCATGGTGTTCCAAAGCTATGCGCTTTACCCGCATATGACGGTGCGCGAAAACATGGGCTTCGCGCTGAAATTCGCGGGCGACACCCCGGCGACCATCGCCAAAAAGGTCGATGCGGCGGCGGCGACGCTTGGCCTTGCGAAACTGATGGACCGCAAGCCCAAGGACCTGTCGGGCGGCCAACGCCAGCGCGTCGCCATCGGCCGCGCCATCGTGCGCAACCCGCAAGTCTTCCTGTTTGACGAGCCCCTGTCCAACCTTGATGCCGAACTTCGCGTCCATATGCGGATCGAAATCGCGAGGCTGCATCAGGAACTGAAGACCACGATCATCTATGTGACCCATGACCAGATCGAGGCCATGACCCTCGCTGACAAGATCGTCGTGCTGCGCGATGGCCGTGTCGAACAGGTCGGCGCGCCGCTGACGCTTTATGATGACCCCGACAACCTCTTTGTTGCGGGTTTCATCGGCAGCCCGAAGATGAACTTCCTGAAGGCCAAGGTCAGCCAAGGCCAGCTTGCCCTGATCGACCTCCCCGGCCAGACCCTGCCGCTGACCCAAGGCCTGCCGGAGGGCACCGAAGTCACCGTGGGCCTGCGCCCCGACATCTTCAAACGCGGCGGGGCGGCGTCGCTGGACCTCAAGATCGAGATCGTCGAACAACTGGGCGCGGAAACTTATGCCTATGCCCGCTCCGGCACCGAGATCGACGGCCAGCCCCTGACCATCGCCGTGACCGAGGGCCGCGACCTGCGCCCCGGCCAGGCGCTGACCGTGACCTTCGACCCCTCCCGCGCGCTCCTCTTCGCGAAAGACGGCCAGCGCATCCGCTGATTTGGCTTTCATACTGACCCAAATATCTCGCGGGGGTGCGGGGGGCGCGCCCCCCGCTCTTCCCTTACCCCAAGCGGCACCCTATACGGAAAAAGCGGGATACCCCCGCGGCCCCTATTGAAAGCCGCCCCATGCGCACAATCACCACGACCGAAGACCTTGCCGAGTTCTGCGCCCGCGCCAAGCTCGAGCCCTTTGTGACCATCGACACCGAATTCCTGCGCGAGCGGACCTATTGGTCGAAACTCTGCCTGATCCAGATGGCGCTTCCAGGCAAGGATGGCGAAGCCGTCCTCGTCGACCCGATCGAGGGTCACGCCATGTCGATGGAGCCGATCTATGATCTGTTCCGGCACACCAAGACCGTCAAGGTCTTTCATGCCGCGCGTCAGGACCTGGAGATTTTCTTCACCGAAGGCAATGTCTTCCCCGATCCGCTGTTTGACACGCAAATCGCCGCCATGGTCTGCGGCTTTGGCGAGCAGGTGGGCTATGAAACCCTGGTGAAAAAGATCGCCAAAGCGGACTTGGACAAGACCTCGCGCTTTACCGATTGGTCGCGCAGGCCTTTGACCACGGCTCAGGCGGAATATGCCCTGGCCGATGTCACCCATCTGCGGGTCATCTATGAATTCCTGGCCGCCCAATTGGTGAAAACCCGGCGCGAGCCCTGGGTGGTCGAGGAACTTTCCGTCCTCACCGATCCCGAAACCTATATCACCCGTCCCGCCGAGGCCTGGGAAAAGATCAAGACCCGCACGACCTCGGGCCGTTTTCTGGCCGTGGTGCGCGAATTGGCCCGGTTCCGTGAGACCTATTGCCAGGCCAATAACGTCCCCCGCGCGCGGGTGATGAAGGATGACGCCCTGCTGGAGCTGGCCTCGACAAGGCCCACCAACACCGAGGAACTGGGGCGCTCCCGGCTTTTGCTGCGCGAAGGCCGCAAGCCCGAAATCGCCGAAGGCATCCTGAACGCCATCAAGGTGGCGATGGACCTGAAGCAAGACGACCTGCCGCGCCCGCCCGATCAGGGAGCGCAACTGCAGGTCAATCCGGCCTTGGCCGACCTGTTGCGCGTGCTGCTGAAGGCCAAGTCGGAAAGCCTGGGTGTGGCGCCGCGGCTGATCGCCTCTTCGTCCGAACTGGATCAGATTGCGGCGGGTCAGCGTGAGGTTGCCGCCCTGAACGGTTGGCGCGCCGAGGCCTTTGGCGACGATGCGTTGCGGCTTTGCAAAGGCGAGATCGCCTTGTCGGCCAAGGGCAACGAAGTCCGCGTCGTCCGCCTGTAAGCGGTCAGGGGTCTTGCCAGGCCAGGTGAACTGGTCTTAGCGGCCCCTGACCTCTGGTCCTAACGCTATGGGGATTGCGGGCGCAGACTGTCCGCTGATTTGCCAGATATGGAGCCTTGCGATGAACACGATGACCAATGACCTTTCCGGCGTGATCGCCGCCGACAAGGCCCATGTCTGGCATCACCTGAGCCAGCACAAGCAATACGAAAACGAGGCCATCGACCCTCGCGTCATCGTCGAGGGCAAGGGCCTGCGGGTCTGGGATGCCAAGGGCAAAGAGTATATCGACGCGGTTTCGGGCGCGGTCTGGACGGTCAACGTCGGCTATGGCCGCGAGTCGATTGCCAAGGCGGTCTCGGATCAGCTGATCAAGATGAACTACTTCGCGGGGTCGGGCGGAACGGTGCCGGGCGCCTTGTTCGCCGAAAAGCTGATCTCCAAGATGCCGGGGCTTTCGCGGGTCTATTATTCGAACTCGGGTTCCGAGGCGAATGAGAAGGTCTACAAGATGGTGCGCCAGATCTCGCATCGTCACCACGGCGGCCGCAAGAACAAGATCCTCTATCGTGAGCGTGACTATCACGGCACGACGATTGCGGCCCTGGCCACCAGCGGTCAAAAAGAGCGCGCGATGCAATACGGGCCCTATCCCGAGGGTTTCGTGATGGTCCCGCATTGCCTGGAATATCGCAAGCAATGGGATGTCGAGAACTACGGCGAGCGTGCCGCCGATGCGATCGAGGAAGTCATCCTGCGTGAAGGCGCCGACACGATCGGCGCCCTGGTGCTGGAGCCTGTGACCGCGGGTGGCGGCGTGATCGTGCCGCCCAAAGGCTATTGGGAGCGGGTGCAGGAGATCTGCAAGAAGTATGACATCCTTTTGCATATCGACGAAGTGGTCTGTGGTCTGGGGCGCACCGGGGTCTGGTTCGGCTATCAGAACTACGGGATCAAGCCCGATTTCGTGACCATGGCCAAGGGTGTCGCCTCGGGCTATGCGGCGATTTCCTGCACGGTGACGACCGAAGCGATCTTTGGCATGTTCAAGGACGATGCCGCTGATCCGATGAGCTATTTCCGCGACATCTCGACATTTGGCGGCTGTGCCTCGGGGCCTGCCGCCGCGCTGGAGAACATGCGGATCATCGAGGACGAGGGGCTTTTGGACAACACGCTGAAGATGGGGGCGCGGACGATTGCGAACCTGCAGGCGCTGATGGAAAAGCACAAGGTCATCGGCGATGTGCGCGGCGCGGGGCTGTTTTGCGGCGCGGAACTGGTGGCGGATCGCATCACCAAAGAGCCGATGGACGAAAAGAAGGTCGCAGCCGTTGTGGCCGATTGCAACGCCAATGGCGTGATCATCGGCATGACCAACCGGTCGATCCCGGGGCTGAACAACACGCTGTGCCTGTCGCCCGCGCTGATCGCCACGGCCGATGACATCGACGCCATCACCGGCGCCATCGACAACGCTTTGACCCGCGTCTTTGGCTGAACGCGCCGGGGGTTTCACACCCCCGGACCCCCGTGGGAATATTTATGAAAAGATGAAAGGGGAGGGCGCGGCTCTCCTCTTTTGCTTTGGGGTGCTTGACTTCGGCGGCGGCTCTGGGGCCAATCGCCCCATGGTGCATGAAATCCCCTCTGAAGCTTTTGTCCTGCCAGGTGCCGACCGCGGGAGCTTGCAGCAGCGCATCCGGCAAATGGTGACAGAAGCTGTGCTGTCCGGCCGGTTTCGCGCCGGTGAGCGGATGCCCTCGTCGCGGGGGCTGGCCCTGCATCTGGGGATATCGCGGCTGACGGTGACGCTGTCCTATGCGGAACTGGTGGCGCAAGATTACCTGGTGGCGCGCGGGCGGTCGGGCTATTTCGTCTCTGATAACGCGCCCCGCCCGCAAGAGATGCTGGTGCAGGGTGGTCGGGCCGAGGCGGCAGAGTTCGCCCGCATCAAGGGCCTGTTTTCGGGCCGCGAAGGCGTGGCGCGGCCCTCGGATTGGGAGGCTTATCCGTTTCCGTTCATCTATGGCCAGGCCGATGTCAGCCTGTTCGACCACCAGAACTGGCGGCAATGCGCGGTTCAGGCGCTGGGGCGGCGCGATTTCACTGCCATGACGGCGGATTACTACGAGGGCGAGGACCCTTTGCTGATCGAATACCTCTTGCGCCATATCCTGCCGCGCCGGGGGATTGCGGCGCGGGAGGATGAGGTTCTGTTGACCATGGGGGCGCAGAACGGGCTTTGGCTGACCGCCGCTTGCCTTTTGGGCCCCGGGCGGGTCGCGGTGATGGAAAATCCGGGCTATCCGGGGTTGCGCAACATCCTGACGACCTCGGGCGCGCGGGTGCTGGCGGTCGATGTCGATGCCGATGGCCTGCCGCCCGACGCCATTCCGCCGGGCGTCGACCTTGTCGTGACCACGGCCAGCCACCAATGCCCGACCAATGCGACCATGCCGGTGGACCGCCGTCGCGC
The DNA here is from genome assembly GCF_025950525.1 of Stagnihabitans lacustris. GTDB lineage: Bacteria > Pseudomonadota > Alphaproteobacteria > Rhodobacterales > Rhodobacteraceae > Stagnihabitans. Next base: position 455,783 of record NZ_JAPDGS010000001.1, read on the forward strand.
GCTGCTGGAGGCGGCAGAGCGGGAAGGCTTCTTGATCCTGGAGGACGATTACGAATTCGAGATGTCGTTCCTCAAGCCTGCCTCTCCGGCGCTGAAGAGTCTGGATGCCGGGGGCCGCGTGATCTATGCCGGGTCGTTTTCCAAGTCGGTGTTTCCGGGGATGCGGCTGGGCTATCTGGTGGGCCCGCCCAGCTTTATCCGCGAGGCCCGCGCGCTGCGGCTGATGTCCTTGCGCCATCCGCCCGGGCATATCCAGCGGACGATGGCCTATTTCCTGTCGCTTGGGCATTACGACACGTTGATCCACCGGATGAAGGCGGCGTTCAAGCGGCGCCGGCAGGTGATGGAGGAGGCGATTGCCGCCCATGGGCTGACGGTGGCCGGGCAGGGCGGCTTTGGCGGGTCAAGTTTCTGGATGCGGGCGGGGCAGGACACCGAGACGCTGGCCACAAGGCTGCGGGCGGATGGTGTGCTGATCGAGCCGGGGCGGACTTTCTTTGATCCGGTCAGGCCAGACCGGTTCCACTATCGGCTGGGTTATGGCTCCATTCCGGCGGCGAAGATCCCCGAGGGCATCGCGCGCATCGCCAAGGCGCTGGGGTAGGGCGGGGTTCACCCCGCCGGCCCGGGGAGCGGCGGGGTGAACCCCGCCCTACTGGCGCTATGCCCGGCTGATTTCTGGCCCTAACCCCCTTGCATGCCCCCGGTTACACCAAGGACAATCCAAGGAGTGACCCCATGAAGATGACCACCGAAGAAGCCTTCGTCAAAGTCCTGCAACTGCATGGAATCGAACATGCTTTCGGCATCATCGGCTCGGCCTTCATGCCGATCTCGGATATCTTCCCCGAGGCGGGGATCTCGTTTTGGGACTGCGCCCACGAGGGCTCTGGCGGGATGATGGCCGACGGCTTCACCCGCGCCTCCGGCAAGGTCTGCATGATGATCGCGCAAAACGGCCCGGGCATCACGAACTTTGTCACCGCCGTCAAGACCGCCTATTGGAACCACACGCCCTTGCTGTTGGTGACGCCGCAGGCCGCCAACAAGACCATCGGTCAGGGCGGCTTTCAGGAAGTCGAACAGATGAAGCTGTTCGAAGACATGGTCTGCTATCAGGAAGAGGTCCGCGACGCCTCGCGCATGGCCGAGGTGCTGAACCGCGTCATCCTGAACGCGAAACGCATGTCGGCGCCGGCGCAGATCAACGTGCCGCGGGATTTCTTCACGCAGGTCATCGACATCGACCTGCCCCGCATAGTCGAGTTCGAGCGCCCCTCGGGTGGCGCTGTGGCTCTGGCCGAGGCGGCGGAACTCCTGTCCAAGGCCAAGTTCCCCGTCATCCTGAACGGCGCGGGCGTGGTGCTGGCGGGGGCGATTCCGGCCTCGATGGCCTTGGCCGAGCGTCTGGATGCCCCGGTTTGCGTCGGCTATCAGCACAATGACGCCTTCCCCGGCTCGCATCCGTTGTTCGCGGGCCCCCTGGGCTATAACGGCAACAAGGCGGGGATGGAGCTGATCCTGCGCGCCGATGTTGTCCTGGCGCTTGGCACAAGGCTGAACCCGTTTTCGACCCTGCCGGGCTACGGCCTGGATTATTGGCCCAAAGAGGCCGCGATCATCCAAGTCGATATCAACCCCGCGCGGATCGGCCTGACCAAAAAGGTCGCCGTCGGCATCGTGGGCGATGCGAAACAGGTGGCCGAGGCTCTGTTGGCCCGTCTGGCGGATACGGCGGGCGACGCGGGCCGTGCGGACCGCAAGGCCTTGATCGGGCAGACGAAATCCACCTGGGCGCAACAGCTGTCGTCGATGGATCACGAACAGGACGACCCCGGCACCAGCTGGAACGAACGCGCGCGGGCGGCCAAGCCCGACTGGATGTCGCCCCGCATGGCCTGGCGCGCCATCACCAATGCCCTGCCGAAAGAGGCGATCATCTCGTCGGATATCGGCAACAACTGCGCCATCGGCAACGCCTATCCGACCTTCGAAGCGGGGCGGAAATACCTGGCGCCGGGGCTGTTCGGCCCCTGTGGTTACGGCCTGCCCTCGGTGATCGGCGCGAAAATCGCCTGTCCTGATACGCCCGTGGTCGGCTTTTCCGGCGACGGCGCCTTCGGCATCGCGGTGACGGAACTGACCGCGCTTGGCCGCCCGGAATGGCCCGCCATCACGCAAGTCGTCTTCCGCAACTACCAATGGGGCGCCGAAAAGCGCAACTCGACGCTGTGGTATGACGACAATTTCGTCGGCACCGAGCTGTCCGAGCAGGTTTCTTACGCCGGGATCGCGCGGGCATGCGGGCTGCAAGGCGTCGTCGCCCGCACGATGGACGAGCTGGAACAGGCGCTGCGCCAGGCCATCATCGACCAGAAGGCCGGGAAAACCACCCTGATCGAGGCGCTGATCAACCAGGAACTCGGCGAGCCCTTCCGCCGCGATGCGATGAAAAAGCCGGTGCGTGTCGCGGGCATCTCCAAGGCCGACATGCGCCCGCAATAAGCCCCTTGCCATTGCCGCATGGCCGGGGTCAGCCTGACCCCGGCCTTTTCATTCGGAGCCCCAGCATGTTCGACCTCTCCCCCTTGGGCCTCGCCTGGATGGCCCTGGCGATCCTGGTCGCGGGCTTTGTGCGCGGCTATTCCGGTTTCGGCTTTTCGGCCATGACCATCGCGGCCTCCAGCCTGGTGATGAACCCGCTGGATTTCGTCGCCGTCGTCGTGGTCTGGGAGGCGGTGATGACGCTGCAAGCCTGGAAGGGGGCGGGCGCCGATGTCGATTGGCGCCGCGTCGGGCTGTTGACCCTGGGCGCGGTCCTGGGCCTGCCGGTCGGGCTGTGGGTCTTGGGCATGATCTCGGAAGAGGCGGCCAAGGCGCTGATTTCAGGGTATGTTCTGGTCATGTGCCTTGTGCTTCTTGCCGGTTGGCGCATGAAGGCCCAGGCCGGGCGGGTGGCCACCCTGACGGCTGGCATCGTCTCGGGGCTGGCCAATGCGCCCGGGATGGGAGGCCTGCCGGTCGCGGCCTTTTTTGCCGCGCAACCCATGGCGCCTGCCGTGTTTCGCGCGACGCTGGTGGCCTATTTCCCGATCCTGGATCTCTATTCCGCGCCGCTGTATTGGTATCACGGCATGGTCAGCCTGGAGACGGGCAAGGCCGCGCTGATCGGCCTGCCCCTGGTGCTTTTGTCGAATTGGGCGGGCAGCCGGCATTTCCTGACCACCGATCCGCAGGATTTCCGCCGCTTTGCCATCCTGCTGCTGGGCGGTCTCGCGGCTTTGGGTCTGTTGAAGGCGGTGCTGTAAATGCTGCTGGTGGTCAATGCGGGCTCGTCCTCGCTGAAACTCGCGGGCTTTGCGGCCGATCTGACCCAGCTGGCCGAGGCGCGGTTTGAACGGATCGGCACCGGCGGTCTGCCCGATCACAAGGCGGCGCTGCTGCAGGGGCTGGCGCAGCTGGGCCGCCCAACCGCCGCCGCCCACCGCGTCGTTCATGGTGGCGCGGGCTTGACCGCTCCGGCCAGGATCACCCCGCAGATCGAGGCGCAGATCCAGGCCTGCATCCCCCTGGCCCCCCTGCACAACCCCGCCAACCTGCAAGGCATCCGCGCCCTGCGCGACCTGATGCCGGAACTGCCGCAATTCGCCAGCTTTGACACTGCCTTTCACGCGACCAATCCTTGCGTTGCGACCCGTTATGCCCTGCCACCCGCGGCCGAGGCTCTGGGCCTGCGCCGCTATGGCTTTCATGGGCTCAGCTATGCCGCAATTGTTCGAAAAATGCAAGAAAGCGCCCCGGATTCCCTGCCAGATCGGCTGTTGGCGTTCCATTTAGGCAATGGCGCGTCGGCCTGTGCGATCCTGAAAGGGCGCTCTGTGGCGACGACGATGGGCTATTCGCCGCTGTCGGGCCTGACCATGGGCACCCGCACCGGCGATATCGACGGCAACGCCGTCCTGCGCCTGGCCGAGGCCCTGGGCCCGACCGAGGCCGCCCAGCTGCTGAACCGCGGCTCTGGCCTGCATGGCCTTGGCGGCGCCTCCGACATGCGCAGCCTGCGCGCAGCTGGCACGCCAGAGGCCGCCTTTGCCATCGACCATTTCACTTATTGGGCCGCCCGCCATGGCGCAAGCCTGGTGGCCGCGATGGGCGGCCTTGACGCCGTGGTCTTCACCGGGGGCATTGGCGAAAATGACCCGCAGACCCGCAGCGCGATCCTGAAGCACCTCGCCTTCCTTGGCGAAAAGCCCGTCCTGGTGATCCCGGCCGAAGAAGAACGCCAGATCGCCCGCGAAGCACTGATCCTGATGGCGTGAAACCCGGGCCAGGCCAGCGCGCCCGAAGCCCTTTCACATTGATACAAATATTCCACGGGAGGGTCCGGGAGGGTGTGAAACCCTCCCGGGGCGTCCCACAAAAGCAAAGGGCCGGAGGTTTGCACCCCCGGCCCTCCCTTCACTGCGCCAAGATCACTCGGCGAAGATCGACTTCTTGTGCGTCCCGTTCGGCACGAACAGCGTGCCGATCACAACGGTCATGACGGCCACGATGATCGGATACCAGAGCCCTGAGTAGATGTTGCCATACTGGGCCGAAATCGCCAGGACCGTCGCGGGCAGCAAGCCCCCGAACCAGCCGTTGCCGATGTGATAGGGCAGCGACATGCCCGAATACCGGATACGCGTCGGATAAAGCTCGACCAGTTGCGCGGCAATCGGGCCATAAACCATCGTGACCAGGATGATCAGATAGGTCAGGGCGATGATCACCGACAAGTTCTGCGTGGTGAACAGGTCGCCAAAGGTGGTGATCTTGGCCACCGTCGTGTTGTCCGCCGCGACGATGGGATAGCCCGCCGCCTTCAGCGCGTCGTTCACGGCCTTTTCGAAGGCGGGCTTCACGCCATTGGCCGTGGCCAGGGACGCATTTGCCGCATCCAGAGCCGCCAGCTGGTCGGCCGGAACCGCAGCCCGCGCCGCAGCCAAGCCACCGTCAACCGCAGGCATGGCCGCCTTGGCCGCATCCACCGCGGTTTGCGCCGCGGCCTTGGCGTCGTCGGCCGCCCCTGCCAGCGCCTTTTCGGCATCTGCCAGCGTCACCTTGGCCACACCGGCGGCCTTTTCGGCCGTGGTCAGCGCGGTCATCAGGCCCGCGTCGATGCCCGCCTTGGCCGCATCGACCGCAGCCTTGGCCGTGGCGATATCGGCCGCATTGGCCGCGCCGTCAAAGGCCGAAACCTCGGTCTCGCCGATCTTGACCGAAGCCACGGTGCCCGCGGGCGCCGCAACGGTTTCCGAATTGGCCGAAGCCTTCAGCAGCAGCGCCTTCAGCGTGTCGCACGAGTTGGTGAACTTGGCCGTCCCCACCGGGTTGAACTGGAACGAGCAGTCGGCCGGATCGGCGGTCACCGTGATCTGGGTTTGCTGGGCGGCATGCAGCGCCGGGTTCGCGGTCTTGGTGATGAACTGGAAGACCGGGAAATAGGTCAGCGCGGCGATGGCGCAGCCGGCCAGGATGATCGGCTTGCGGCCGATCTTGTCCGAGAGCGACCCGAAGAACAGGAAGCCCCAGGTGCCCAGAACCAGCGAACACAGGACGAAGACGTTGGCGGTGAAGAAGTCGACCTTCACGGCGCCTTGCAGGAAGGACAGCGCGTAGAACTGGCCCGAATACCAGACCACGGCCTGGCCCGCCGTCAGGCCCAGCAGGGCGATGATGGCGATCTTGCCGTTCTTCCAGGTGCCGAAAGCCTCACGCAGCGGAGCCTTCGAGGCAGCGCCTTCAGCCTTCATCTTCTGATAGACCGGGCTTTCCGACATGGTCAGGCGGATATACAGCGAGACCAAGAGCAGGAAGGCCGACAGGATGAAGGGCACGCGCCAGCCCCAGGAATTCCAGGCCGGAAGCGTCACTTCGGCGCCCTTGGCATCCAGCATCGGCAGGCCGTCAAGGCCAAGCTGCACCACGGCGGGGAAGTTGTTGTTGATGATCGGCGTAACGATCAGGATGACGGCCAGCGACAGGAACAGGCCCAGCGTCGCCGTGGTCTGAATCCACGAGGTGTAAAAGCCGCGACGGCCGTTGGGCGCGTGTTCGGCCACATAGACCGCAGCCCCGCCATATTCACCGCCCAAGGCCAGGCCCTGGAACATGCGCAAGCCGATCAGGCAGATCGGTGCCGCGATCCCCCAAGAGGCATAGCCCGGCAGGATACCGACCAGGAAGGTCGACAGGCCCATGATCAGGATCGTCATCAGGAAGGTGTATTTCCGGCCGACCATGTCGCCCAGCATCCCGAAGACCAGCGCGCCGAAGGGCCGCACGATAAAGCCCGCCGCAAAGGCCAACAGCGCAAAGATATTGCGCGAGGTCTCGGGGAAGGGCGTAAAGAACTGCGCCCCGATAAAGGCCGCCAGCGAGCCGTAAAGGTAGAAGTCATACCATTCGAACACCGTGCCCAGGGACGAGGCCAGGATAACCTTGCGCTCCTCCTTGGTCATCGGCCGGGCCCGCTCGGTGGCGGAGGCCATTGATTGCGTCATTGTCTCTCTCCCATAGGCCCCTCTGTCGGGGGCATGTGAACACCCGTGGCCAGAACCGATCCTGGCCGGGATGCCCTCCCTTCACCCGGGCCTCCCAGCCCGGGATTCTTTTGTAAAACGGGGGGGTTAGCCCCGGTTCATGCGATTTGCGACCAGGTCGTCGACGACGCCGGGATCTGCCAGGGTCGAGATGTCACCCAAGGCGCCGAAGTCGTTCTCGGCGATCTTGCGCAGGATGCGGCGCATGATCTTGCCCGAACGGGTCTTGGGCAGGCCGGGGGCCCACTGGATCAGGTCGGGGCTGGCGATCGGCCCGATTTCGGTCCGCACCCATTTCACCAGATCCTTGCGCAGATCCTCCGAGGGTTCCTCTCCCTTCATCAGGGTCACATAGGCATAGATGCCCTGGCCCTTGATGTCATGGGGATAGCCGACCACGGCGGCCTCAGCCACCTTGGGATGGGCCACCAGCGCGGATTCGACCTCCGCCGTGCCCAGGCGATGGCCCGAGACGTTCAGCACGTCATCGACCCGGCCCGTGATCCAGTAATACCCATCGGCATCGCGGCGGCAGCCGTCGCCGGTGAAGTAATACCCGGGGTATTGCGCGAAATAGGCGTCCTCGAATCGCTGATGGTCGCCCCACAGCGTGCGCATCTGACCCGGCCAAGAGTCCGCGATGCACAGCACGCCTTCGGTTTCGGTCGCGGTTTGCGGCTGGCCGGTGGCGGCATCCAGCACCACGGGACGCACGCCAAAGAAGGGCAGCGTCGCCGAGCCGGGCTTTTGCGGGATCGCGCCGGGCAGGGGGGTGATGATATGACCGCCGGTTTCGGTCTGCCAGAACGTGTCGACCACCGGGCAATTGCCCTTGCCGATATTGCGGAAATACCAGTTCCAGGCCTCGGGGTTGATGGGCTCGCCCACCGAGCCAAGCAGGCGCAGCGACGACAGGTCATGCTTTTCGACCAGCTCTGTCCCCAGCCCCATCAGCGACCGGATCGCGGTCGGCGCGGTGTAAAACTGCGTGACGCGGTGCTTGGCGATGACCTCCCAAAAGCGGCCGGCGTCCGGATAGGTCGGCACGCCCTCGAACATCAGCGTGGTCGCGCCATTCGCCAGCGGGCCATACAAGATATAGCTGTGCCCCGTGACCCAACCCACATCGGCGGTGCACCAGAAGACATCGCCGGGCTTGTAGTCAAAGGTCATCTCATGCGTCATCGCCGCATAGACCAGATAGCCCGCGGTCGTGTGAACGACGCCCTTGGGCTTGCCGGTCGACCCCGAGGTATACAGGATGAACAGCGGATCTTCGGCGCCCATCTCGGCATAGGGGCAATAGGGCGAGGCCTGTGCCATCTCGGCCAGAAGGTCGAAGTCGCGGTCCTCGACCCAATGCGTCTCGTCGCCGGTGTGCTTGATCACCAGACATTTGACGCTGTCCTTGCAGTGCAACAGCGCCTGATCGGTGTTCGACTTCAGCGGCGTCTTCTTGCCGCCGCGGGGGCCGTAATCGGCGGTGATCACCAGCTTGGCCTCGGAATCGTTGATCCGGTTGGCCAAGGCATCGGGCGAAAAGCCGCCAAAGACGACCGAATGGACCGCGCCGATCCGGGTGCAAGCCAGCATCGCATAGGCCGCCTCGGGGATCATCGGCAGATACAGAACGACGCGGTCGCCCTTTTTGACGCCATGGTCGCGCAGCACATTGGCCAGCCGCGAGACCTGCTCCAGCAGCTCGCGATAGGTGATGTGGCGGGCGGGCGTGGCGGGGCTGTCCGGCTCCCAGATGATCGCGGTCTGTTCGGCCCGCGTCACCAGATGGCGGTCGATGCAATTGGCGCTGACATTGGTCGTGCCATCCTCATACCATTTGATCGACACAGCGCCCTTTTCGAACGAGGTGTTCTTGACCTTGGTAAAGGGCTTGATCCAGTCGATCCGCCGCCCCTCGGCGCCCCAAAAGGCGTCGGGATTGGTCATCGAGGCCTCGTAGCGCTGCTTGTATCCGGCAGGCGTCACATGGGCATGGGCGGTGAAATCTTCCGTCGCGGTGTAAACCGTGGGGGCGCGTTCCGTCATCTTTTTCTCCCTGAACCCGATGCGCCGCTCCTCCGGCACATTGGGTCTCCTTTCAAGTTTTATCGCAGCAATGGGCGGCGAAAATCTACAATTCTTTTGGCTATACCAAGGCCCACATGGCGCAAAGCGCCAGATTGCCGCAGGGGAATGTTTCGCGCAACCTCCTTTGTGGGCAAGATAATTTCGCCTGCGCGCACGCCCTGCGCGGGGGATTGCGACACTTTGCCCCAGAGGCCTAGACGCGGTCCAATGTTGCCAGATCGGGGATGAAATCGACCTTTGCCGCGGTCAGCCCGGCGGTTTCCAGAACGATCCGCTGGTCGGGCTTGACGCCGGACAGCACCATCCGCCCGCCTTGGCGGCTGATGCGTTTGGCCAAAAGCTCCAGCGCACGGGCGCCCGAACTGTCCAGGTAATCCAGGTCCTTCATGTCCAGCACGAAGTGTTTCGGACGTTCGGCCAGTTGGTCCAGCAGGGCGCCGGTCTGGGCTGCGGCGCCAAAGAACCACGGCCCGGTCAGATGCACGACGACGCGGTCGGGGTCGGTGCCAAGGTCGGTTTCGACCGCAACGGCCTTGGACATCCGGTGCAAAAACACCACCCCGGCCAGGGCGAACCCCATGATGATGCCTTCGGTCAGGTCGCGAAAGACGACCAGACCGAAGGTCGTCAGCAAGATCAGCCCATCGCTGCGCGAGGCCCGCAGCAGCATGACAAACTGCGCCCGTGCCGCCATGTTCCAGGCCACGACGCACAGGATGCCGGCAAAGACCGCCATGGGGACAAAGGCGATCAAGGGCGCCAGGATCACCAGAAAGCCCAGCACATAGACCGCGTGCAGCATCCCCGAGACGGGCCCCCGCGACCCGGCCGCATGGTTCGTCACCGTCCGCGCCACGGCCCCCGTCGCATAGATGCCCCCGATGAAGGACACCGCGATATTGGCCGCCCCTTCGGCAAACAGCTCGATCGAGGGGCGGTGACGGTTGCCCGAAATCCCATCCGCAACCTGGGCCGACAAAAGCCCAGTGATGGCGCCCAGAAGGGTGAATTGCAGGGCAAAGGGCAGGGCCTGCCACAGGCTGCCCGGCGACAGGTCGGGCATCTGCGGCATCGGCAGGAAATGCGGCAGGCTGCCGAAGCGGTCGCCCACCAGATGCACCGGCACCCCCAAGGCCCAGACCGCAATGGTCATCGCACAGGTGACGATCAGCAGGTTCGGCCACTGCGGCCGCCACCGCTTGATGGCTTGCAGCAGGACAATGGTCCCCAGCGCCACGCCAAGCGCCACGGGCGACAGGCTGTCGCGGGCCTGCCACAGCGCCTGAAGCTTCGGGACCACCTCTGCGGGCTCTGCCGACGGGGACAGGCCCAGCACGTCCTTGATCTGGCTGACAAAAATGATGACCGCGATGCCCGCGCTGAAGCCCACGGTCACGGGATAGGGCAAAAAGCGCACGTAATGCCCCAGCCGCAGCGCCCCGGCGGCGATCAGCAAGACCCCCGACAGCAGCGTGGCCACCATCAGCCCCGAAACCCCGATCTGCGCCACGCAGGTCGAGACGCCGACGATGAAAGCCCCCGCAGGCCCGCCGATCTGATACCGAGAGCCCCCCAGCGCCGAAATCAGGAACCCGCCCACAATCGAGGTGAAAAGCCCCCGCTCTGGCCCAAGCCCGCTGGCGATGGCGATGGCCATGGACAGCGGCAGGGCCACGATGGCCACGGTCAAGCCCGCCATGGCATCGGCGCGCAGGTCGGCCAGGCCATAGCCCTCGCGCAAGACGGTCAGAAGCTTGGGCAGGAAGTCGCCCTGGGGGGCAGATGGCTCTGACATGGTCCGCCCCCGGTCGCCCGGGGCCTTTTTCCAACTGGCAGCGCAATGGCTGCGGGGAAGCGTTACGGCAAAGCGAAGAAGAATGAGTTAACCAAAATCAGCGAAAGGATCATCCGGATAGCCGACCCCTGTCAAGCACAGGCCTTGCGGCGGCGCCACGGGCCCGCAGGCGGCGCGGTCGCGGGCATCGCGGGCGCGGGCGATGGCCTCGGGCGCCCAGGTCCCAAGGCCGACCTGCACCAGCGACCCCATGATCGAACGCACCTGATTGTGCAGGAATGACCTTGCGCGGAACCGGATGTGGATTTCCTCGGCCCAGGTGGAAAAGCTGATCTCGTCCAGGGTCTTGAGCGGAGAATTCGCCTGGCAATAGGTCGACCGAAAGGTGGTGAAGTCGTGGTGCCCCACCAGATGCGCCGCCCCCTCTGCCATGGCCGCGACGTCCAGCCGGGTCTTGATGTTCCAGACCCGACCGCGCTCCAGCACGGGGGGCGCGCGGCGGTTCTGGATGCGATACAGATAGCGCCGCTCGGTCGCGGAAAACCGGGCGTGAAAGTCATCGGCCACGCGGCGCACGGCGCGGATAGCCACAGGATCGGGCCGCAGATGGGCGTTCAAGGCCTCCAGCAGTCGGAACGGGTCCCAGTCGCGGGTCAGGTCGACATGGGCGACCTGGCCGGTGCCATGGACCCCGGTGTCGGTGCGCCCGGCCGCGGCCAGCAGATGGTCCCCCGGCTCCAGCCGCGCCAAGGCCGCCTCGATCGCGCCCTGAACCGAACGCGCATTGGCCTGCCGCTGCCAGCCCGCAAAGGGGCCGCCATCATATTCAACAAGGAAGGCGAAACGGGGCATCTGGTTTTCCAAGGGCAGTCTATGGGGCAAACGGCAGAGCAGGGGGCTCCTCCCCCCACCCCCCGGGGATATTTGTGCACGTTGAAAGGAGCAAGAGGGCGCAACAGAAACGCGCCGTTTTGCGCAGCCTTGGGCAGGGCCAGCTTCCCCCCCCCGTCGTCAAGACCCCCCCGTCCTCTCCGCATGTCTTTCATACTGACCCAAATACTCACGGGGAGGTCTGGAGGGGCCCGTGGGTCCCTCCAGCTCTTCCCCCTAAGCCGCGGTTTGCCGATTTTTCCCATGGATTTGGCCTGTTGCGGGGCGCTATTCGGGCCTATGTTCGGGAAAACGGAAGGGCCAAGGGTTTGAGCGGCATCGGCGATCTGGCGGGAGGTTTTCTGCGCGGCCTGGGCGGGCTTGCCTTGCCCGACCCCGTGGTGCGGCTGGGGGTCACGGGGCTGTCGCGCGCGGGCAAGACGGTCTTCATCACATCCTTGGTGGCCAACCTGCTGGAGCGTGGGCGGATGGGGCAGTTTCGGCCCGGCGCCCGGATCGACTCGGTCCTCTTGCAGCCGCAGCCTGACATGACCTTGCCGCGCTTTGCCCAGGAAGACCACCTGGCTGCCCTGACCGGTGATACGCCGCATTGGCCCGACAGCACCCGGGCGGTGTCCGAACTGCGCCTGTCGTTCCGTTATAGGCCCGAGGGGATGGCTTCGGTCCTTGGCGCCAGGACCCTGCATCTGGATATCGTGGATTATCCCGGCGAATGGCTGTTGGACCTGGCCCTTCTGGGCAAGAGCTATGAGGACTGGGCCGAGGCCACTTTGTCGCGCATCGCCGGCCGCGAGGAGGCGCGCGATTACCTGGCGCTGGCCCGGGCCGAGGATGGCGCGCTGGACCTGGACGAGCCGCGCGCCATGGCCTTGGCTGCCAGCTTCACCGATTACCTGCAAGCGGCGCGGCGGGCGGGTTGGTCCGATTGCACGCCGGGGCGGTTTCTTTTGCCGGGCGATCTGGCGGGCTCTCCGGTGCTGACCTTTGCGCCCTTGCCGCGGCCGGCCATGGCGGGGCGGGGGTCGATGTATCAGGCGATGGAGGCGCGGTTTGCCGCCTATCAGGCCAAGGTCGTGCGGCCGTTTTTCCAGACCCATTTCGCAAAGCTGGACCGACAGGTGGTCTTGATCGACCTGTTGGGCGCGCTGGACCGTGGCCCCCGCGCGGTCGAAGACCTGCGCCGCACCCTGGCCGAGGTTCTGGGCGCCTTTCGCCCCGGGCGGCGCGGTTGGCTGGACCTGCTGATGGGCGCCAAACGGGTCGACCGCATCCTGTTTGCCGCCACCAAGGCCGATCACCTGCACCATTCCCAGCACGCCCGGATGACCGCGATCACCGAGGCCCTGTTGGCCGATGCCCGCGCCCGGGCCGATTATGCCGGGGCGGGGACAGCGGCCATGGCGCTGGCCTCGTATCGCGCCACGGTCGAAGAAGAGATCTCCCGCGGCGGCACCACGCTGCCCGCGGTCAAGGGGCGCTTGGGCGATGGGCGCATGGTGGCGGCCTATGCCGGGGAATTGCCCGAGGACCCCGCCCGCATCCTGTCGCCCGCCCGTCAGGGGGCGCAGGGCTGGATGGGGGCGGACTACCAAGCGATGGACTTTCAGCCCCTGCGCATGACGCGCCACCCCGGCGAGGGGCCGGCCCATATCCGCCTGGACCGGGCGGCTGATTTTCTGATCGGAGACCTGATGTGATCCTGCGCGATGCCGATGAAGCCGATCTGCCCGTGGTGGCGCGTATCCTGGGCGAATGGGTGGCCGAAACGCCCTGGATGCCCAAGCTGCACACCGCCGAAGAGGACCTGTGGTTCGTGACCAAGCTGCGCCACGAGGCGCGGATGCGGGTCGCGGCCCTGGGCCCCCGGGCCAGCGATGTCATGGGGTTTCTGGTGCGGCAGGACGGCGAGGTCCTGGCGCTGTATGTGGCCGCTGGCGCGCGGGGCCGGGGGATCGGGCGGGCCCTGATGGCCGATGCCATGGCCGCAAGCCCCGAGGGCGGGCTTTGGACCTTTCAGGCCAATGCGGCGGCGCGGGGGTTTTATGCCGCCTTGGGCCTGTCCGAGGTGATGATGACCGATGGCGAGAACGAAGAGGGCTTGCCCGATGTGAGGTTGGAATGGAGCCGCTGAAGCCGCCCCTTGTGATCGAGGCCGCGGGCGAGGCCGATCCGGGCCTTGCGCCCGTGGTGGATGCGGTCGCGGTCCTGCCACGGGTCGCGCGGCGGGGCTCGGTGCTGGGGCGGTTGGCGGCCTGGGTCTTTGGGCTGTTGTTCGGGCTGGTGCTGGCGGTTTCGGGCTGGACTTTCGTCACGGGGCTGTTTGTGGCCTTTCCGGCCTTGGGCTGGGTGGCCCTCGTGCTGGTCGGGCTGGCGGGGGTGATCCTGCTGGTCTGGCTGGTGGGCGAGGCCCGGGCCTGGGCGCGGCTGGCCCGGGTCGAGGCGATCCGGGGCGCGGCGCTTGAGGCGCGCGACCTGGCCCAGGCGCGGGCGGTGGTGGCGCGGCTTCTGGCGCTTTATGCCGGGCGGCCCGAATTGTCCGAGGCGCGGGCCCGGCTGGACCGGCGCGGCGCCGAAGTCTTTGACGCCGATGCGCTTTTGGCCCTGGCCGAGGTGGAGTTGCTGGCGCCTCTGGATGCGCGCGCCCGGGCCGAGGTCGAGGCGGCGGCGCGGCAGGTGGCGCTTGTCACCGCGCTGGTGCCCCTGGCGCTGGCCGATGTGGTGACGGCGCTGGTGGCCAATATCCGCATGTTGCGCCGCCTGGCCGAGATCTATGGCGGGCGGGCGGGGGTTCTGGGCTCTTGGGCCTTGATGCGGCGGGTGATGGGGGCGCTGATGGCGGCGGGGGCCTTGGCGCTGACCGACGACCTGATCGGCTCGGTCGCGGGGGGCGGCATCCTGGCCAAGGTCTCGCGGCGGTTCGGTGAGGGCGTGGTGAATGGCGCGCTGACGGTGCGGGTGGGCCTGGCCGCGATGGAGGCCTGCCGCCCGCTGGCCTTTGGCGCGCTGGGGCGACCGGGCGTGTCGGTGACGGTCAGCCGGGCGCTGGCGGGGCTGTTCGGGAAGGGTCCTGCCGACTGAACCGTCGTCGCATCAGGCCCGGACCATGGCCCTGCCGACTGGGAGACGGTCTGCGGAGGACGGGTCTTCGTGGGCCCAAGGTTCGTGGGCCCAAGGTTCGGGGGCGGGTCTGCCGGAACGGGTCTTCGGGGACGGGTCTTTGGCGTCAAAGCCTATTGCGGCCACGTTTTCGGCGGCCAAGTTTTCCGGGGCAAAGCCTTTGGGGGCCGGGTCAATCGCGGCTTCGGACCCTGTGGTGGGCGCTTGGCCAGTCGGCCCCAATCGCGGCCCCTGTCCAAATGCCCATCCTGCCTCTGGGTCCCGCGCTGCGTGGCAATGCGCAGGGCTCTGGTCCCGCTGTGTAGCGCGGGGTCTCCCCCGGGTTAGCCCTTGAACTTCTGCATCAACCGTTCCAGCGGCGACAGCGTCGGCCCGGGGGCAACCTCTGGCGCGGGCTTGGGCGGTTTGGGCATATCGACCTTTTCGGGCGCCTGCGGGCCCTTGCCCGAGTTGCGCGGCGGGTTCACCCGCAGCGACACCGCGTTCAGGAACCGCGCGTCCTCGCCCGCAGCCAGATCGGGCGCCCCATCGGCGATGCCTTGCAACAGGGGCTCCAGCCAGTCGCGGTCGGCCTTGGCGAAATCATGCAGCACATAGCCCGCGACCAGATCCTTGTGGCCGGGATGGCCGATGCCAAGGCGGACGCGGCCATAGGCCTCGCCGATCACCGCATGGATCGACCGCAAGCCGTTGTGGCCCGCATGTCCGCCGCCCATCTTGACCCGGATCTTGCCGGGCCCAAGGTCGAGTTCGTCGTGAAAGACCATCAGGTCGGCGGGGGCGATCTTGTGAAAGGTCATCGCCGCCTGAACCGCGCGGCCCGAGGCGTTCATGAAGGTCTCGGGCTTTAGCAGGACGACCTTGTCCCCGCCCAGCCGGCCTTCGCTGATGCGGCCGTGGAAGTCCTTTTTCCAGCCGCCAAAGCCATGGTCGGACGCGATCCGGTCCAGTGCCATGAAGCCGATGTTGTGCCGGTTGCCCTGGTATTCGGCCCCCGGATTGCCCAGGCCCACGAAGAGTTTCATCCGCGCCCCCAAGAATGGAAACGGGCGGCCACCAGGGCCGCCCGTCAAGGTCAGTGACCTGTGGTTCAGTCTTCGACGGCCAGGAGGCCAGCCGGAGCCGCCACGTTGGCGATGACAAAGTTCCGCGCGATCGTCGGCTTGACGCCTTCGGGCAGGACGACGTCAGAGATGTGGATCACATCGCCGATGTTCTTGCCGGTCAGGTCGACGGTGACGTGATCGGGGATGTCGCCGGCCAGGACTTCGAGTTCGACTTCCGAACGGACAACCGTCAGGACGCCGCCGCGCTTGATGCCCGGGGCCTTGTCGGCATTGTCGAAGTTCACATGGATGTGCAGGACGATCCGGCTTTCGTCATGCAGGCGCATGAAGTCGACATGGATCGGGCTGTCCTTCACGACATCGCGCTGAACGCCGCGGCAGACGACATGGACGTCGTCATGGCCCGGAACCTTCAGGTTGAACAGGGTCTGCAGGAAGCGCCCGGCTTTCAGGTGCTTCAGCAGATAGTAGTAGGGCAGGTTGATCGAGATGGGCTCTTGCCCATCGCCATAAACCACTCCGGGAACTTTCCCGTCGCGCCGTGCTTGCCGAGCGGCCCCCTTGCCCGTCCCCGAACGCAGCTCGACATTGAGATCGTGGATCTCGCGTGCCATAGTATTCTCCTAATGTAAGTCCGCCATCCTCCAAGGGTGCATGGCGCGACGAAGGGGGCCGATAGCGTGATTCCGCCTGAAAGGGAAGGGGGAATCGCCGGGGCTGGCCCTGAGGGGGGCGCTGCCCCCCGCCTGCGGCCCCCCCGGAGATATTTGGGTCAGTATGAAAGACACAAGTGGGGCGCGATGCACGGGGCAGGCCTGGTGGCTTTCATACTGGCCCAAATATTCCCGCCGGAGGCATCGCCCGAGCCGGTTGGGGCGCAAGCCCCAGAGGCGAGAGAAAATCTTGCGCCGTCAGGCGCTCAATTTGGTGTGCGGGGGCTGCGGGAGGCTTCCGGGCTTGCTTGAGTTTCGCCGCCCGCCCCCTTACACAGGGGGAAAGGTGAAGAGGACCCAAATGCGCATCCACAGCGATCTGGCCGATACGATCGGCAACACGCCCCTCCTGAAGCTCAAGCGGGCCTCTGAGCTGACGGGCTGCACCATCCTGGGCAAATGCGAATTCCTGAACCCCGGCCAGTCGGTCAAGGACCGGGCGGCGCTGTATATCATCAAGGACGCCATCGCGCGCGGCGCCTTGAAACCCGGCGGCACGATCGTTGAGGGCACGGCCGGGAACACCGGGATCGGGCTGGCCTTGGTCGGCGCCTCGATGGGGTTTCGCACCGTCATTGTCATCCCGGAAACCCAGTCGCAGGAAAAGAAGGACATGTTGCGTCTTGCGGGCGCCGAACTGGTTCAGGTCCCGGCTGTGCCTTACAAGAACCCCAACAACTATGTCCGCTATTCCGGTCGTCTGGCCGAGGCCCTGAACCGCACCGAGCCCAATGGCGCGATCTGGGCCAACCAGTTCGACAACGTGGCCAACAGGCTCTCGCATATCGAGACCACCGGCCCCGAGATCTGGGAGCAGACCGGGGGCCATGTTGACGGCTTTATCTGCGCCGTGGGCTCGGGGGGGACTTTGGCGGGCGTCGGCATGGCCCTGCAGCCCAAGGGCGTCAAGATCGGCCTGGCCGATCCCGAGGGCGCGGCCTTGCACGCCTGGTATACCTCGGGCGTCTTCGACAGCCCCGGGACCTCGATCACCGAGGGCATCGGTCAGGGCCGCATCACCGCCAACCTTGAAGGCTTCAAGCCCGATTTCAGCTATCGCATCCCCGATGCCGAGGCGCTGCCCTTGGTCTTTGAAATGCTGGAGGACGAGGGGATCTGCCTTGGCGGATCGTCGGGCATCAACATCGCCGGGGCCATCCGCATGGCGCGCGACATGGGGCCGGGCAAGACCATCGTCACCATCCTGTGCGACTATGGCAACCGCTATCAGTCGAAACTTTATAACCCCGCTTTCCTGAAGGAAAAGGGCTTGCCGGTGCCGACATGGCTGGACCGCGCGCCCAAGGGCCTGCCGACGGTCTTTGAGGACGCATGAGCCGCGCAGGCCGGATGCTGCATCTGGCGCTGGTGGCGGGTCTGGCGCTTGCGCTGGGGCCGGGGCTGGCACTGGCGCAGGCTACTGGGGGGGCCTCGGGTGGGGCTGCGCCGGGCCAGGCGCCGCTGACCGTCCAGGCTGACAGTTCCGGCGCGCTGATCCCGGCCAAGCCGCTGACCGTGGAAGGCGGGGCTCCGGTCTCGGGCGGGTTTGCGCCGCAGGGCGGGGCCAAGCCCCAGGCGGCCAACGGGGGCGCCAAGCCCATCGCCTCTGGCGGGGCTTCGGGCGGGGCCCTGGACTATCAGGGCTGGGAACGGATGGCCGTGCGCGCCGAAAGCGCGCTGACCAACCAGTCGCTGTCCAACCAGGGGCTGGAGACGCTGCGCACCGAACTGACGCGCTGGCGCGAGCAGCTTTCGGGCGCGCAATCGGCCAATTCCACCCGCATCGCCACGCTGAAGGATCAGATCGACGCCCTTGGCCCGCCGCCCGAGGGCGACGCCGCCGAAGAGCCCGAGATCGCCACCCGCCGCGCCGAACTGACGGCGCAGATGGGCCGCCTTCAGGCCCCCGGGATCGCCGCCGAAGAGGCCTATCGCCGCGCCGACGGCCTGATCCGCGAGATTGACCGGCTGTTGCGCGAACGCCAGGCCTCGGAGCTGCTGAAGCTTTGGCCCAATCCGCTCTATCCGCCGAATTGGTCGGATGCGGTCCAGGCGCTGTCGGACACGGCGATGGCGCTGTGGGACGAGACGGCGCGGCGCGTGAACGACCAACTTGCCCTGCGCCGGCTGGTCAACAACCTGCCGCTGATGCTGCCGCTTTTGGTGCTGTCGTTGGCCCTGTTGTGGCGCGGGCGGCATTGGACGCAAACCGGGCTGACCTATCTGCTGGGCACGGCGCCGGTGCGGGGGCGGCGCATCCTGGCCTCGATGGCCTCGATCCTGCCGTTCCTGGTGCCGGTCGTGGCCTGTCTTTTGCTGCAAGAGGCCCTGGCCCTGACCGCCATGCTTGGCCCGATCGGGACGCAGATTGCCAGCGGTTTCGGGTCGATGTGCTTTTCGGTCATGATGGCGGTCTGGCTTGGGTCGCGGGTCTTTCCGCTGGCCGAGGGGCCGATGCTTTTGCCCCTGCCGCCGGAACGCCGGGCCGAGGGGCGGTTCCTGACCACGATCTTCGGGGTCTTGATCGCCCTGGCCGTGTTGCGCCGGGCCGCGATGTCCGATCTGGACCTGTCGGATGCCGCCGCCTCGGTTCTGAACCTGCCGGGGATCTTGGTCGGGGCGGTCGTGCTGGTGCGCATCGGTCAGCTGATGAACCGCGCGGACGACGGCAGCGACGAGGGCCGCGCGGCCTATGGCACGCGGATCGTGCGGATCTTGGCCCGGGGGGTGATCCTTTTCGGCCTGATCGCGCCCGCCCTTGCGGCGGTGGGCTATGTTTCGGCGGCCTCGGCGCTGATCTTTCCGTCCTTTACCACGCTTGCCCTGGCGGCGGTTCTGTATCTCGCTCAGGGGCTTGTGGGGGATATCTATGCCCTGTTGACCAAATCCGAGGACGGGGACGCGCTGGTTCCGGTGCTGATCTCTTTTGCCCTGGCGCTGGCGACCTTGCCTTTGGTCGCGCTGATCTGGGGGGCGCGGGTCGCTGACCTGACAGAGCTTTGGACCCGGTTCCAGGAAGGCTTTCAGCTGGGTGAGACGCGGATTTCGCCGACCGACTTCCTGTTCTTTGCCGTGATCTTTGGCTTGGGCCTGACCCTGACGCGGCTGTTGCAGGGGGCCTTGAAGAATTCGGTCCTGCCGCGGACCTCTTTGGATCAGGGCGGGCAGAATGCGGTGGTCTCGGGGCTGGGCTACCTTGGGATTCTCGTCTCGGCCTTGGCTGCGATCAATGCGACGGGGATTGACCTGTCCGGCCTGGCCATCGTCGCCGGTGCCCTGTCGGTCGGTATCGGTTTCGGCCTGCAGACCATCGTGTCGAATTTCGTGTCCGGCATCATCCTGTTGATCGAACGCCCGGTGTCAGAGGGCGACTGGATCGAGGTCGGCACGGTGCAAGGCACGGTCAAGGCGATCTCGGTGCGGTCCACCCGCATCCAGACCTTTGACCGGTCCGATGTGATCGTGCCCAACAGCGACCTGATCACGCGACAGGTGACGAACTGGACGCGGTTTTCGCTGACGGGGCGGTTGATCGTGCCGGTTTCGGTGCCCCTGACCGAGGACAGCCGGCGGGTGTCAAAGCTGTTGCGTGACATTGCCGAGGCGCAGCCCCTGGTCCTGCTTTCGCCGCCGCCGGCCGTGATCTTCATGGGCTTTGCCGGGGATGCGATGAACTTCGAGATCCGAGTGATCTTGCGCGATGTGAATTTCCAGCACGATGTGCGGACCGAAATCAACCACCAGATCGCGGCGCGGTTCGTGGCCGAGGGTGTGGCCTTCTCGTCCGCCTATCGCGATTTCATGCAGAAGAAAAAGGACGATGCCGCGGCCGAGGCCGAAAAGCTGGCCGAAGAGGCGCAACATGTCGCGGCGGTGGCGGCGATCCTGGGGGGGAAGTCATGACCGAGATGCTGTTTCGCGACGATGCCTATCTGGCCGAGGCGGAGGCCCGCGTGGTGGGCCACACGCCCGAGGGCGGGATCGTGCTGTCGGCCTCGGTGTTCTATCCGACCGGGGGCGGGCAGCCCGGGGACAGCGGCTGGCTGTCGTGGGAGGGCGGGCGGATGGCGATTGCCACGGCGCTGAAGCATGAGGGCGGCGTGGCGCTGGTCCCGGGCGAGGTCGTGGCCCTGCCGCCGGTGGGGACGGTCGTGGTGCAAAGCCTGGACTGGGAGCGGCGCCATCGCCACATGCGGGTGCATACGGCGCTGCATCTGTTGTCGGTGGTGATCCCCTTGGCCGTGACGGGCGGCCAGATCGGCGCCGAGCGCGGGCGGCTGGATTTCGACATGCCAGAGCCACCGCAGGACCTTGCCGCCATCGAGGACCGGTTGAACCGGCTGATCGACTTGGACCTGGCCGTGACCGAGACCTGGATCACGGATGAAGAGCTTGCGGCCAATCCGGGGCTGGTCAAGACCATGTCGGTGCGGCCTCCGGTGGGGCAGGGGCGGGTGCGGTTGGTGCGGATCGGGTTGGGCGAGACCCAGGTGGATTTGCAGCCCTGCGGCGGAACCCATGTGGCGCGGACCTCGGAGATCGGCCGCGTGGCCCTGACCAAGGTCGAGAAAAAGGGCCGCCAGAACCGCCGCGTGACGCTGGAGCTGGTGTAAGGCTTTCGGCCCGACGTTTTCGGGTCTGGGGCGCCCTCGGATTTCTGCGAAATCCTCGGGCTGCGCGGCGGCGGGGGGGGCTTTTGACGGGGGCATCGAGCCCCCGCCAAAAGCTGCTGCCGCGGGCTTTTGGTGTCGCCCGCGGGTTTTGGGTCAGCCGATCCTGGCCTTGGACTGCATGCGCCAGTCTTTCGGCAGGGCGCGCGGGGCGGTTCCTGTCACCTCGACCTCGCCCTTCAGCCTGATATCGGCCGACGACGCGCCCAACAGGACATCGAACATCCCGGGCTCGACGATGCGGTGGCCCTGATAGCCGGTGAAGTTCAGCATATCGACGGGCAGGTCGAATGTGACCCGCCGCGCCGCGCCGGGCTCCAGGTCCAGGCGGGCAAAGGCCTTCAGCTCTTTGACCGGACGCACCAAGGAGGCCACACGGTCGCGAACATAGAGCTGCACCACCTCGACCCCTTTGCGGGCGCCGGTGTTGGTGACGGTCAGGCTGGCGGTCACGCTGCCCTCAAGGCTGACCTGCGGCGAGACCTGCAGGTCCGTCCAGGCGAAATCCGTATAGGACAGACCATGGCCAAAGGGATAATCCGACCCGAAATGCCGGGCGACCGGCGTGCCCGAGGCCTTGAATTTGTGGTTGTAGAAATAGGGCGAGGCGCCGGCGCTGCGGGGAACGGAAAGGGTCAGGCGACCCGAAGGCTCCACCGCCCCGGTCAGGACATTTGCCACGGCATGTCCGCCTTGCTCGCCGGGGAACCAGGCATAGACCTGGGCCGCCAGACGGCTTTCAAGCCCGCCAAGGTTATAGGGCCGCCCCGAGGTCACGATGACCACCGTGGGCGTGCCGGTATCGACCACGGCTTGCAACAGCGCCTGCTGGACGCCGGGCAGGTCCAGCGTCTCGGCGTCCGAGCCCTCGCCCACGGTGCCGGTCTGGAAGATGCCGGACAGGTCGCCCACGCAGACCACGGCCAGCTCTGCGGCGCGTGCGGCGGCCACCGCCTCGGGGATCAGGTCAAGGCGGGTGGACAGCGGCGACACCTGATGCAACCGCGTCGGATCGGCCACATCGCCGGGGAACACCGGCGCGCCCGCCGACCGCGTTTCAAGGATATGGCAGCCCCTTGCATAGGTGACATCGGGCATCAGCGCCCGGAAGCCCTGCAACAGGGTGACGACCGAAGAGGCGTCCTCTTTCGCGTCCATGTTGATCAGGTGGACGGGGAAGGAATAATCCCCCAGCAAAGCCAGCGGATCATCGGCGGTCGGGCCAATGACGGCGATGCGGGTGGCCGGTGCAATCGGCAAAGCGCCGCGGTTGTCCAGGATCACCACCGATTGCTCGGCCACCTCACGGGCCAGCGCCAGGGCCTCGGGCGTGCGCAGGCGAATGGCGCCCTCGTCCGCGAAAGGCGTCTCGAACAGGCCGATGCGGAATTTCTCGTGCAGGGAGCGGCGGAGCGTCTCGTCGATTTCGGCCATGGTGATCAGACCCCGGTCCAGCGCCATGGCCAGCTGCGAGGCACATTCATCGGCGGGCAGTTCGACATCCAGACCGGCCCGGAACGACAGGGCTGCCGAGGCCGCCGCATCCGCCGTCACCCCGTGATGGGCGTGCAGCAACGTGACCCCGATGTAATCGGCCACCACGATGCCCTCAAACCCCCATTCGCCGCGCAAGACATCCGTCAGCAGATGCCTGGACCCATGGACGGGCTCGTTGTCGATGTCGTGATAGGCGGGCATGACCGAGGAGGCCTGGCCGAGCTTTACGGCCATTTCAAACGGCAACATGAAGTCGTCATTCAGCTCGCGCCAGCCCAGATGCACGGGGGCATGGTTGCGCGCGCCCTCACTGAAAGAATGGCCGACGTAATGCTTCAATGTCGCCAGCCGCTTGCGATCCGGCCCCTGCAAGCCGCGCACATAGGCCAGGGCCATTTCACCGACCAGATAGGGGTCCTCGCCAAAGGTCTCTTCGGTGCGGCCCCAACGCGCATCCCGCGCCACGTCCAACACCGGAGCCAGCCCCTGATGGCCGCCGACCGAGGCCATCTCGTCGCCAATCGCCGCGCCGACGCGCTGGATCAGGGCAGGGTTCCAGGTCGCGCCATAGCCCAGCGACGAGGGGAACAGCGTCGCATCCCGCGCCATCAGACCCGACAGACATTCTTCGTGCGACAGAACCGGGATGCCCAGCCGGGTTTCCTCGACCATCAGCTTTTGCAGCCGGTTCAGCGCCCGCACGCCTTTCGCCGGATCGACCGCCGCCGTGCCCAGGGGCCGCGTGATCTGCCCCAGACCCAGAAGCAGCCTTTGGCGCAGGGTGTCGGCCTCGGTCCCGCGGATGAAGGCATCGCCGCGGACCTTGTGGGCGCCGTCCTCGTCCAGCACCAGCCACATGGCATGCAGCTGGGCGAATTTCTCTTCTGGCGTCATGCGGGCGATCAGATCGGCCACACGGGTTTCAATCGGCGCATTGGGGTTTTGATAGGGGTGCATCGGGGTCTCCTCTTGGCCCGGCACCCTAAAGCGGGGTCTCGGGGGATGCAAAAGGTTTCCTGTAACGATTACGGAGCCCTTGTGCGGCCGGGCACGGCATATATATCAAGCGTGGAATGTAAGGAGGCTCTAGATGCGGCTGACATGTATGGACTGCGGCCAGGCCAACCGGGTGCCGGAGGATCGCATGACCCAGGCGCCGAAATGTGGCGTCTGCGGGGCGGGGCTGGTGACGGGCAAGGTGGGGGCGCTGGACATGGGCACCCATGACAAGCTGATCCGCGACGACATGCCCGTGGTCATCGACTATTGGGCGCCCTGGTGCGGGCCTTGCCGCCAGATGGCGCCGGAATTTGCCAAGGCGGCGGCGGCTGTGCCGGGCACCCGCTTTGCCAAGATCGACACGCAGGACCACCCGGCCGTCTCGGCCCGGCTGGGCATCCGGGGCATCCCGCTGCTGATCCTGTGGCACAAGGGACGTGAGGTCGCCCGGCTGGCCGGCGCGCGTCCTGCGGCCGAGATCGCGGCCTTTGCAGGCTCAGTAACGGTCGGGTCGGTAAGGCCGGGTCAGTAAAGGTCCAGGCCACGTAGCAGCCCGGGCCAGGCCTCGATCCGCGCCCGCGTGGCCTCCGGCGCCTGCAGGGCCACGGCATGCAGGATCACATTCATCATGGTCGTCATCGGCCCGGTGCTTTCCAGGAAAGCATCCACCTTGGTCTGGACGTGAAAGACAAAGGGCGTCTCGGCGGCGGCCCAGGTGTTCAGCTCATCCGTGACCACCACCGCCGCCATCCCCAGGCTGCGGGCCAGGCGCAGGATCGGCAGGGCCTCACGCGCATAGGGGGCCATGTCGACCATCACCAGGCAGGCGCCGGACTGCCGCGGCGGCAGCCATTCGACCAGGCCATCGTCATGGGGCGACAGGAATCGCACCGCGCCCCGCACGATGGCAAGCCTGCGGGCGAAGTCCTCGGCAATGCCGCGGATCGACTGAAAGCCCGTCACATGGACCTCTTGCGCCTCGGCAATCGCCTGGATCGCCCCCCCCCATGCGGGCTTTTCCACCTCGGCCGCGAGCGCCAGCACGGCTTCGGCGTCGCGTTTCAGCAGGCTGCCGATCTCGCCCTCGGGCAGGCGGAAATAGTGATCGGGCGAAACTTGCGCCAGATGGGCGCTTTGCAGCGCGTCCTTCAGCCCCGCCAGCCCCTTGAAGCCCGCGCGTTTCAGGAACCTACTGACGGTGATTTCGCTGACCCCGGTCTTGGCCGCGACCGAAGCCCCGGTCTCATTGCCCAGACTTGCCACATTCAGCGCCAGCCATTGGGCAATCGCTGCCTCTGATTTGGTCAAACCGCCCGGGATCTGGCGCAATCTTTGGGCAAGCGGGGTCTCATCGGTCATGACAGCGTTTACAGCTTTATTTTTGAATGTTAGCCTTCTGTCATAACGATAACACGCCCGACCGGGCAGGCAAAGCCCCGCGGGTCCAACCGGGAGACGATGATGAAGGTCTATGCTTTGGCCCTTGGCCTGATGGCGTCCGCGGCTTCGATCCAGGCTGCGGGGGCCGAGACCCTCGCGCTGTATAACTGGGGCGATTACATCAACCCCGAGATCCTGGCGGGTTTCACCGCCGAAACCGGGATCGAAGTGACCCTGGACACCTATTCGTCGAACGAAGAGATGCTGGCCAAGATCCAGGCCGGGGCCACGGGCTATGACATCGTTTTCCCCTCGGTGCATATGAATGACATCATGCTGAAGCTGGGGCTGCTGGAAAAGACCGACATCAACCTTTCCCCCGGGTTTGCGGCAATCGACCCGGCCAACCTGCGGTCGAAAGAGGACCCGGACAGCGCCTATTGCCTGCCCTATGCCTGGGGCACGGTGGGGATCTTTTACAACGAAAAGGTCACGGGGCCGATCACCGGCTGGGCCGATTACTTCGCTGCGGCCGAAAAGGGCGCCAAGGTCACGCTGTTGGACGACATGCGCGAGGTCGTGGCGGTGGGGCTGATCATGACCGGCAAATCGGTCAACTCGACCGATCCGGCCGACCTGCAAGGCGCGGTGGATTACCTGCTGTCGCAAAAGTCCAAGGTCGCGGCCTTCACCTATGATTCCATGTCCATGCTGACCTCGGGCGACATCGGCGCCGCGCATTTCTTTGTCGGTGGCAATGTGTTCTTCACCCAGACGCCGGATGTGAAATACGTCATCCCGGTCGAGGGCGCGACGATGTATCAGGAAAACATCTGCGTCCTGAAGACCGCGCCGAACAAGGCCGCGGCCAAGGCCTTCATGGAATTCTACCTGCGCCCCGAGATTGCCGCGCTGAACGTGGCCCAGCAGTTCAACGGCACCGCCAATGTGCCCGCCCGCGATCTGGTGCCCGATTTCATCAAGCAGAACCCCACGATCAACGTCCCGGCCGAAACGCTGACCCGGTTGCAGATCTTCGAGGACCTTGGCGCGGGGCTGAAGCTTTATGACCGCGCCTGGAACACGATCCGGACCGCGCAATGAGCCTGCTTTCGGTCAGGGGCGCGCGGCGTGTGTTCCAGACCCCGGAGGGCGGCCGGCTGGCGGCCCTCGATGGGGTCGACCTGCAGGTCGGTGCGGAGGAATTCGTGACGCTGCTTGGCCCCTCGGGCTGCGGCAAGACCACGCTTTTGCGCGCGATTTCGGGCTTCGAGGCGCTGGATGAAGGCACGATCCACCTGCAGGGCGCGGACCTTTTGCGCCTGGCCCCCTATCGCCGTCCGGTCAACACGGTCTTTCAAAGCTATGCGCTCTTTGGCCATATGTCGGTGGCGCGCAACGTGGGTTATGCCTTGGAAGTCCGGGGGATGGGACGCGCCGCCCGCCAGGCCCGGGTGGATGAGGCGCTGGAGAAAGTGGGCCTCTCCGGCCTCGGCGCCCGCGCCATCGGTCAGTTGTCGGGCGGCCAAAGGCAGCGCGTGGCTTTGGCCCGGGCCATCGTGGCCGAACCGCGGCTTCTGCTCTTGGACGAGCCCCTGTCGGCCCTGGATCGCAACCTGCGCCAACAGATGCAACTGGAGCTGAAGGCGCTGCAGGCCCGGCTTGGCATCGCCTTTGTCTTCGTCACCCATGACCAGGAAGAGGCCCTGACCATGTCCGACCGCGTGGTGGTCATGCGCAAGGGCCGCATCGAACAGATCGGCCCCCCGCGTGAGATTTACCGCAAGCCCCGCACAAGGTTCGTGGCGGAATTCATCGGCGAAACCAACCTTTTCGACCTTGATGCGCAGGGCCGCACCCCAGAGGGACTCATCTTCGCCGTGCCCAATCCTCCGGCGGCGCGGTTCACCGCCTGCCTGCGGCCCTCGGATTTTCACCTGGCCGAACAGGGCATCGCGGGGGTCGTTACCAAGGTCGTCTATCTGGGTGCCGACCTGCATCTTTATGTGCAACCGAAAGTGGGAGGCCCCGAACTGCGTGTCACCGCCCGTGACCATGCCGCCGCCCCGGTCGTCGGCGCCGAGGTCCATTTGGGCCATGACCCCGAAGCCCTGCACCTGTTGGAGGCGTGATGCGGCAAAGCACCTTCCTCGCGGCTCTGCTGGCCCCCGCCACACTGTTCCTGGGTGTCTTTTTCCTGGGGCCGCTTTTGATCATCGCGGTCTTTTCGCTTTTGACGCCGGGGCTTTACGGCGGTGTCGAATGGAGCTTTTACCACCAGAACTACGGCCGCATCTTTGGCTGGGCCGATGGGATCATGGAAATCTATGAGCCGGTCTATCTGCAAATCCTGCTGCGGTCGCTGGGCTTTGCCGCCCTGACTGTCGGTCTGTGTCTGGTGATCTGTTACCCCGTGGCCTTCTGGGTCGCGCGATTGCCGCCCCGTGCGCGGCTGTTCTGCCTGTTCCTCGTGACGCTGCCCTTCTTCTCCAGCCTGATCGTGCGGCTTTACGCCTGGCTCTTGATCCTGAAACCCTCGGGGCTGCTCAATCAGACGCTGTTGGCCACGGGCTTGATCCAGACCCCGCTGGAGATCCTTTACACCCAATCCGCCGTCGTTCTGGGGCTGGTCTATGTCATGGTCCCCTTCATGTTCCTGCCGCTTTACAGTGCCATCGACAACCTGGACCGGTCCATGGTCGAGGCCTCGATGGATCTGGGCGCGAACCGGGTGCAGACCTTCACCAAGGTCGTGCTGCCGCAGACCCTGCCGGGGATCATCGGGGGCGCGGTCATTGTCTTTATCCCCTCGGTCGGAAATTTCATCGTGCCGGATGTGCTGGGGGGCGCCAAGGGGCTGATGGTGGGCAATCTGGTCGAGCAACAGTTTCTGTCGGCGCGCAACTGGCCCTTTGGCGCGGCCTTGGCGATGATCGTCATGGGAGTCGTTCTGGCGACCCTGCTTTACGCCTCGGCCCGGGCGCGGAGTGCCGCCCATGCGTAGCCTTCTGACGCTGTGGTCCCTGGCCTTTTTCGCCTTTATCTATGCGCCCTTGGCGGTGATCGTCGCCTATTCCTTCAATGCCAACCCGGTCAACATGATGATCTGGGACGGGTTCACGTTGGACTGGTATCGCGGGCTGTTCGGGGCCGCGGTCGAACGGCCCGCCAGCGACGCGCTGTATATCGAGAATACCGACCAACTGCTGGCCGCGCTGCGCACCTCTTTGACCGTGGCGTTTTTCACCACGACCATTGCCACGGTGCTGGGGACCTCGCTGGCCATCGCGCTGGGGCGGGGGCGCTTTGTCGGCCAAAAGGCGCTGGGCGGCTTTCTTCTCTTGCCGATGATGATGCCCGATATCGTGCTGGGCATCGGCCTTTTGATCTTTTTCCTGACGCTGGGGATGCAGCTTTCGCTTCTGACCATCATCATCGGGCATTGCACCTTTTTGATCTCATATGTCTTCGTGATCGTGCAGGCGCGGTTGGCGGGGCTGGACCCGGCGCTGGAGGAAGCCTCGGCCGATCTGGGCGCCTCGCCCTTCGTCACCCTGCGCAAGGTCCTGATCCCGCAACTGGCGCCCGGCATCCTGGGCGGGGCGCTTTTGGCCTTTGTCATCTCGATGGATGACCTGGTCATCACCTATTTCATCGCGGGCACCGACAACACGACCTTGCCCGTCTTCATCTTCGGCATGATCCGTCGCGGCGTAAAGCCCGAGATCAACGCCATCGCCACGCTGATCATCTTGTCCTCGGTGGTGATCGCGGGGCTTGGCCTGTGGCTGCGCGCCAGAAAGACCCCAGCATGAAACCTCGCGCCAAGAAACTTAGGGCCCGCGACCTCGGCCTGCCCTTCAAGGGGCAGACCGGCCCGCTGAACGCCATCACCGATATCGCGGGGCTGACGGTGGGGTTTTGCACCCTGACCGATCCCGCGCGGGGCTTGCGGACCGGGGTCACGGCCATCCTGCCGCGCCCGGGGAGCGATCCTCAGCCGGTCTGGGCCGGCCACTATGCGCTGAACGGCAACGGAGAGATGACCGGCACGCATTGGATCAACGACGCGGGCTATTTCATCGGGCCGGTGCTGATCACCAACACCCATGGGGTGGGCGCGGCGCATCTGGGGGCGACCGAATGGATGATCGGCCACTATGCTGACTATTTTGCGAAGGAACATGCCTGGGCCATGCCCGTCGTGGCCGAGACCTATGACGGGGTGCTGAACGATATCAACGCGCTCTCGGTGCGCCCCGAACATGCGTTGGCCGCCTTGGCCGACCTGAAGCCCGGCCCGGTGGCCGAGGGCTCGACCGGCGGGGGCAACGGGATGATCGCCTATGAGTTCAAGGGCGGCACCGGGACCTCGTCTCGCCGCGTGGCCTTGGGGGGGCAGGATTACACGGTGGCGGCCTTGGTGCAGGCCAATCACGGCATCCGCCCCTGGCTTTCTGTTCTGGGCCGCCCGGTGGGCGAGCTGATGCCGGAAGGGTCGTTTTACGCCAAGGAAAGCGGGTCGATCATCGTGATCCTGGCCACCGATGCGCCGCTTTCGGGGCTGGCTTTGCGCCAGCTGGCCAAGCGGGCGGCCTTGGGGGTCGGGCGGGGCGGCACACCGGGGGGGAACAATTCGGGCGATATCTTCCTGGCGCTGTCCACCGCCAATCCCGGCCCCATGCCGCAATTCGCGCCTGCCTTGGCGCTGCGGCCCGAGCTGAACATCGAACTGCTGGACGACCTTTACCTGGGCGCCGTGCGGTCCGTCGAAGAGGCGGTGATCAACGCCCTGGTGGCGGGCGAGGACGTGGCGACCTTCAAGCCCCCGGGCCATATCTGCCGCGCCATCGACACCGGGCGGCTTCAGGCGCTTTTTGCCTGACGCTTGCATCGCGGGGCTGCGCGTCTTAGGTGGGGATAAAGCTTTCCCGAGGGTGACATGGCCTTTTTCTCCAAGCTGCGCGACCGTCTCTTCCGTTCGTCGGCCAAGATCGACGAGGGGCTGGACGCGCTGGTCAGCGAAGAGGCCCCCGAGAA
Source organism: Stagnihabitans lacustris (assembly GCF_025950525.1). Taxonomy (GTDB): domain Bacteria; phylum Pseudomonadota; class Alphaproteobacteria; order Rhodobacterales; family Rhodobacteraceae; genus Stagnihabitans. The sequence goes on from NZ_JAPDGS010000001.1 coordinate 485,624, forward strand.
ACCGGGCCTGATCGGGCGGCTTCTGGGCCGGGACGAGGCGTCAAGGGTGCTTGATGATGCCATGCTGGAAAGCCTGGAAGAGCTGCTGATCCAGTCCGACATGGGGGTCGAGACCTCTTTGCGGGTCACGGCCAATATCGCGGCCGGGCGTCTGGGGCGGCGGGTGACGACGGCCGAGATCAAGGGCGCGCTGGCAGATGAGGTCGCGCGCATCCTGGAGCCCGTCGCGCGGCCCCTGCCGATCTATCCGCAAAAGCCGCAGGTCGTGTTGGTCGTGGGGGTCAATGGGTCGGGCAAGACCACGACGATCGGGAAACTCGCCAGCCAGTTCAAGGCGGCGGGCAAAAAGGTGGTGATTGCGGCGGGCGACACGTTTCGCGCGGCGGCGGTCGAACAGCTGCAGGTCTGGGGCACGCGGGCAGGGGTGCCGGTCCTGACCGCGCCAGAGGGCTCCGACCCCGCAAGCCTCGCCTTTGACGCGCTGACCCGCGCCCAGGCCGAGGGCGCCGACCTGTTGATGATCGACACGGCGGGCCGCTTGCAAAACCGCGCCGACCTGATGGAGGAGCTGGCCAAGATCGTTCGCGTCATCCGCAAGGTCGACCCCACCGCGCCGCATAACACGCTGTTGGTGCTGGATGCGACCACGGGGCAGAACGCGCTGGCCCAGGTCGAGATCTTTCGCAAGATCGCCGATGTCTCGGGGCTTGTGATGACCAAGCTGGATGGCACGGCGCGCGGCGGCGTCCTGGTGGCGCTGGCCGACAAATTCGGCCTGCCGATCCATGCGATTGGCGTGGGCGAACAGATCGACGACCTGCAGCCCTTTGATCCGCAGGATTTCGCGCGGGCTCTGGTGGGTCTGGACTGATTGGGCCAGATCGTCACCTCTTTGGCAGGCACGGCCGAGGGGCACCGGATCGCCGTCATTCTTGCCATCGTGGCGGCCTTTCTTCATGCGTTGTTTGGCGCGCTGCAAAAGGGCCGCGATGACCCTTGGCTGGCGCGGGCCGCCATCGACGCCTGTTACGGGGTGATGGCGCTGCCGGTGGCCTTGTTCCTGGTGCCCTGGCCCACGCTGGCGCAGGCGCCGATCTTTGCCGGGGCCTTTGTCATCCATGCCGGATACAAGATCGCCCAGGCCATGACCTATGACCGCGCGCCCTATACCGTCGCCTATCCGATTGTCCGCGGCACCGGCCCGGTGTTCACGGTGATCTTTGCCGGGGCCGTCTTTGGCGAGGCCTTTGCCCCCGGCCAATGGGCGGGGCTTGGGCTGCTGGTCGCCGGCATCTTTGGCCTGTCGGTCGCGGCCCTGACCCGGATGGAGCGGCCGATGAGCCTGGCCCCCGCGCTGGCGCTGGCGCTGCTGACCGGAGGCTTTGTCGCCGCCTATACGACCTATGACGCCTGGGGGATCAGGGCGGTCGAGGACCCTTTTACCTTTCTGGCCTGGTTCTTTGTGGTCGACAGCCTGTTCATCCCGGCCCTGACCTGGCGGCGCTGGCAAGGGGTTGACCGCGCCCGGCTAGGGGGCCTGGCGGCGCGGGGCGTCTTTGGCGCGCTGGTGGCATTTGCCTCTTTCGGGTCGGTGATGATTGCGACACGGTTGGATCATGTGGGGCTTGCGGCGGCCCTGCGCGAGACCTCGGTGGTCTTTGCGGCCTTGATCGGCTGGCTGGTCTTGGGTGAAAAGGTGGGATGGTTGCGCGGCGCCCTGATGGGGCTGATCGCACTGGGCGCCGTGATGATGGAGGTGGCAGCATGACGAAATGGAAAACCGCGCTGGAATACGGGCCTTTGGTCGTGTTCCTGCTGGCCTGGATGGCCTTCAAGGACCGCAGCGTGACGGTGGCGGGGGTCGCGTATCAGGGTCTGGTCCTGGCCACCGGGGTCTTTGTCGTGCTGCAGGCCTTGGCGACGCTGGCGCAATGGCGGCTGACGGGGAAGCTGTCGGGGATGCAGGTCTTTACCCTGGTCGTCGTGCTGTTCATGGGCGGGCTGACGATTTGGTTCAACGATGCGCATTTCATCAAGATGAAGCCGACCATCATCTATGTGTTTTTCGCGGGGATTCTGGGGCTTGGCCTGTTGCGCGGGCAAAGCTGGCTGAAGCTGGTCCTGGGCGAGGCTTTGCCCATGCAGGAACAGGGCTGGATGATCCTGACGCGGCGCATCGCGGTGTTCTTTCTGGTCATGGCACTTGCCAACGAGATCGTCTGGCGCAACTTCTCGGATGGGACCTGGCTGACCTTCAAGGTCGTGGGGCTGACGGTGGCGATGTTCGGGTTTCTGGTCAGCCAAGCCGGGCTTTTGCAGAAATACGGGACCGACAAGGACACGGACAAAGGCACCGACAAAGGCACCGACAAGACCTGAATCCCGCCGTTTTTCCGCCGTCTTTGCATGAGACATTCCCCCGACACAACGCGGGGGCGTGGGCCATGTGGGACGAGATCAAGGCGACCTTTGACGGGTTTCGAGCGGTTTTCCGCAAGGAGGACGGCTTGCCCTGGGTGCAGGTGCTGCCCCTGGTCGTCATGGCGCTGTCCTGGCCGCTGTTGACCGCCGTCCTGCCCTCCGAGCGCGACGCCTTCATGCTGGCCTTTGTCTTGGCTGTGGCGCTGCGCCTCGCTTTGCGGGCGAATGTGACGGTGAACAACCTGGCCGTGACGATTTCGGGGCGGCGCGCGCTTTTGCTGGCGCTGCTGTTCGGGCCTCTGGTCTTTGCGGCTCTTGTCACCTTGGGCGAGCCCCTGTGGTGCCAGCGCTTTCTGTCGGGCTATTTCCTTTTGATGGCGGGGCTTTACCTTTTGGACGTCATCGCGGGCGGCCATGCGATGACGCGGCATTTCGTGCCGGGCAACCGTCCGCCCGCCTCAGATGCGCTGATGGCGCGGGTCATGGCGGTGATGTATCTGGGCCTTGTGCTGTTGAACGAGGCGATGATCCAGCAATCCCTGGCGGTCTGGCTGATCTATTTCGGGCTTTTGCCTTTGGGCGTCAAACGCGTGGCCCAGGCGCTGGAGCGGACGGTGGAGATGGCCTGGACCAAGGGCTACGGTCGGTTCTGACGGACAGCGCTGGAGGAGGCTCTGCCCCCTCCAGACCTCCCCCGGAATATTTGAGCCAATGTGAAAGAGGCGGGCGCGCGCAAAGAGGCGGGCGCGCGCAAAGAGGCGGGCGCGCGCAAAGAGGCGGGCGCGCGCAAAGAGGCGGGGCGCTTGACCCTTGGCGGGGGGGCTGGTAATCCCTGTCCGTGGCGCTTTGAACCGGATTGCGGGCCACGTTAAACATTCCGCTAAAAGGTGGGGCTGATGGCCCCTCTCTCCGGGCAACCCGGGTCCCCGTTGCAAGACGGCGGCCCATAAGGAGGACCGGATGAGCGAGTGGAACATCCGCACGAAACTGGTGCATGAAGGCAGCCGTCGCAGCCAATATGGCGAGATGGCCGAGGCGCTGTATCTGACGCAGGGCTTTGCCTATCCCGACGCCGAGTCGGCCGAACAGCGGTTCATCAAGGCGGGCGATGACGAGTTCATCTATGCCCGCTATGGCAACCCCACGACCCGCATGTTCGAAGAGCGCATCGCGGCGCTGGAGGGGACCGAGGACGCCTTTGCCACCGCGTCGGGGATGGCGGCGGTCAATGGCGCCTTGGTGTCCATGCTGCGGGCGGGGGATCATGTGGTGTCCTCGCGGGCGCTGTTCGGGTCCTGTCTGTATATCCTGGAAGAGGTCCTGACGCGCTATGGCGTCAAAGTGACGTTCGTCGATGGGGCGGATCTGGATCAATGGCGGGCGGCGGTCGTGCCGGGGGTCAAGGCGGTCTTTTTCGAGTCGATGTCGAATCCGACTTTGGAGCTGGTGGATATTGCTGCGGTGTCACAGATTGCCCATGCGGTCGGCGCCTTGGTCATCGTGGACAATGTCTTTGCCACGCCGATCTTTTCGCGGGCGGTGGAACAGGGCGCCGATGTGGTGATCTATTCCTCGACCAAGCATATCGACGGGCAGGGCAAGGCCCTGGGCGGGGTGATCTGCGGCACGAAGGATTTCGTGCGCAAGGTGGCGGAACCCTATCTGAAACACACCGGGGCGGCGATTTCGCCGTTTAACGCCTGGCTGCATCTGCAAGGCATGGTGACGCTGGACCTGCGCTGTCGGGCCATGGCCGATGCCGCCTTGCGGGTGGCCACGGCTTTGGAGGCCGAGGCCAAGGTGACGCGGGTGATCTATCCGGGGCTCGCCAGCCATCCGCAGCATGATCTGGCCATGGCGCAGATGGGGACGGGGGGCACTTTGGTGACCTTTGAAGTCGCAGGCGGCAAGGAAGGCGCCTTCCGCTTCATGAACGCGCTGGAAATCGCCAAGATTTCCAACAACCTGGGCGATGCCAAGTCGATCGCCACCCATCCGGCGACCACGACCCACCAGCGTTTGCCGCAGGATCAGAAGGACAAGCTGGGCATCACGCCGGGCCTGATCCGGTTCTCGGTCGGGCTGGAGGATGCGGGCGACCTGATCGCCGATCTGCGGCGCGGTCTGGCTGCGATCTGACAGGGGGGGGCCAGTCCTGCGGGGCCAGTCCTGCGGGGCCGGCCCTTTACCTTTCCTTCACCGCGACCCGAATGAATTTGATCCAATGTCGCCTTTCCATCGTAAGACTTCGGTAAGACTTGGGATCGGAGGTCCGATGCCCTATATTGCCTTCTTGCGACCTGATCAGGGGAAGCCGCCATGAACATTCACGATCCAGAATTCGACCGCAAGCCGGGCCGCGCCGAGGCCGAAGCCGCGCTGGAGGTCCTGAAACGCTGGGCGGACCGGGCAAGCGCCTCGGATATCGTGGCGCTGGACCCCGCTGTCGGGCGGCTGATCGCGGGCTATCCCGTGCTCTCGCGCGCCTATCCAGAGGATTTCCGCCCCGACGCCGCCTATAAGGACGCCATGCCCGACCTGCAGAACGGGCCCTCCAGCCTGATCGTGGGGGCCAAGCAGGTCATCCAGCATGTCGGCATTTCCAATTTCCGCCTGCCGATCCGCTATCGCACCCGCGATGCCGGGGAAGTGGTGCTGGAAACCTCGGTGACGGGGACGGTCAGCCTTGAGGCCGAGAAAAAGGGCATCAACATGAGCCGCATCATGCGGTCGTTTTACGCCCATTCCGAGCGGGATTTCTCGTTCCAGGTCATCGAACACGCGCTGGACGACTACAAGCGCGACCTGGGGTCCTTTGACGCGCGCATCCAGATGCGGTTTTCCTTCCCGGTCAAGGTGGCCTCGCTGCGGTCCGGCCTGGCGGGCTGGCAGTATTACGACATCGCGCTGGAGCTGGTGGAAAAGGCCGGGGTGCGCAAGAAGATCATGCATCTGGATTTCGTCTATTCCTCGACCTGCCCTTGCTCGCTGGAGCTGTCGGAACATGCCCGCATGATGCGCGGCCAGTTGGCGACGCCTCATTCGCAACGCTCTGTCGCGCGGATTTCGGTGGAAACCGTGGGCGATATAATGTGGTTCGAAGACCTGATCGAGCTGGCCCGTCAGGCCGTGCCGACCGAAACGCAAGTGATGGTGAAGCGCGAGGACGAGCAGGCCTTTGCCGAGCTGAACGCCGCCAACCCGATTTTCGTCGAGGATGCGGCACGCAGCTTCTGCGCCGCGCTTCAGGCCGATGACCGCATCCGCGATTTCCGCATCGTGGCCTCGCATCAGGAGAGCTTGCATTCGCATGACGCGGTGTCGGTCCTGACCGAAGGGCCGACCTTTGCGGCCGAAAGCCTGGACCCGCGGTTGTTTGCGTCGCTTTATCACGTGGGGTGAGACGCTTGTTGAAAGCGCCGGGGAGGTTTCACACCTCCCCGGACCCCTCCGTGGGATATTTTTGAAAAGATGAAATGAAAGAGGCGCGCCAGGGGAGACCGGGCGCGCCTTTTTCGATGATGTGCTTTGGTTCCGCCGCTGGCGCCTAGCGGGTGGCCTTTTCCACGGCAAAGACGATTTCGTCGACGACTTCGGCCAAAAGCCCCGGGTCCTCACATTCGGCCATCACGCGGATCAGGGGTTCGGTGCCGCTCTTGCGGATCAAGAGGCGGCCCTTGCCGGTCAGGCGACGTTCCGAGGCCGCAATCGTGGCCTTGACCGTGTCATGGTCCAGGGGGCGCTGGCCATCGGCATAGCGGACGTTTTTCAACAGTTGCGGGACCGTGTCGAACTGGCGGATCAGGCGCGAGGCCTTTTCGCCGGTGCGCACCATCTCGGCCAGGAAATGCAGGCCGGCCAGCAGGCCATCGCCGGTCGTGGCATAGTCGGTCATCACGATATGGCCCGATTGCTCACCGCCCAGGTTCCAGCCGCCGCGGCGCATCGCCTCGACCACATAGCGGTCGCCCACAGCCGTGCGTTCCAGGTGCAGGCCCTTGGCCGTCAAAAAGCGTTCCAGCCCCAGGTTCGACATGACGGTGGCCACCAGCGTATCGCCTTGCAGCCGGCCTTCGCTGGCCCAGCGTGCCGCCAGCAGGGCCATGACCTGATCGCCATCGGCCACGGTCCCGGCCTCGTCCAGGATCATCACCCGGTCGGCATCGCCGTCCAAGGATATGCCCAGATGCGCGCCATGGGCCACCACCGCCTCGGCGGCGGTCTGCGGATGGGTGGAGCCGACGTTTTCGTTGATATTGGTGCCGTTCGGGCTGACGCCCACCGGAATCACGGTCGCGCCCAGCTCCCACAGAACTTCCGGGGCCGCCTTGTAGGCCGCGCCATTGGCACAGTCGATCACGACCTTCAGGCCTTCAAGGGTCAGGCCCGAAGGAAAGGTCGTCTTGACGAATTCCTGATAGCGACCGCGGCCATCCTCGATCCGCCGCGCGCGGCCAATATCCTCGGGCAGGACGGGGGGGATATCGGCGGCCACAAGGGCCTCGATCTCGGCCTCGGCCTCATCGGACAGTTTGAACCCGTCAGGCCCAAAGAACTTGATGCCGTTGTCCTGATGCGGGTTGTGCGAGGCGCTGATCATCACGCCGAGGTCCGCCCGCATCGACCGCGTCAGATACCCCACCGCGGGCGTCGGCACCGGACCCAGAAGCAGCACGTTCATGCCGGTCGAGGTCAGGCCGGCCGTCATGGCATTCTCCAGCATGTAACCGGAAAGCCGCGTGTCCTTGCCGATCACAACCCGATGCGCCCCCGAGCCGCGCTTGAAATAGCGCCCGGCGGCGGCCCCCAGCTTCAAGGCCATCTCGGCCGTCATCGGATAGGTGTTCGCCCGCCCGCGCACGCCATCGGTGCCAAACAACTTCCTCATGCGCTAACCCCTTGCACCGCTTCCCACAATTTCAACGCCTGCCGCGTCTCGGACCCGTCATGGACACGGATCATCTGCATCCCCTGGGCCGCGCCCCAAAGCGCCACCGCCAAGGACCCCGGCATCCGCTTGGCCGCATCGGCCTCGGCGCCAATCGTCCCGATAAACCGCTTGCGCGAGGCGCCGAGCAGCACCGGCAGCCCCAGGTCGTGAAACACCGACAGGCCGCGCAGCAGCGTCAAGTTGTGCTCCAGCGTCTTGCCAAAGCCGATGCCGGGGTCAATGGCGATACGGTCACGGGAAATCCCCGCGGCCTCGGCCACAGCCACCCGCTCGGCCAGGGCATCATAGACGTCCAACAGCACATCGTCATACCGCGGATCATCCTGCATGGTCTGCGGATCGGCCACCGAATGCATCAGCACGACCGGACAGCCCGCCTGTGCCACGACCGCCGCCATCCCCGGGTCAAACCGCAAGGCCGTCACGTCATTGACCCAGGACGCCCCCGCGGCCAAAGCTGCCTCCGCCACCGCGGCCTTCCGTGTGTCGATCGAGATCGGCGCCTCCAGCCCGCCCGCCCGCAAGGCGGCAATCACCGGCGCGGTCCGGGCGATCTCTTCGGCCACCGCCACCTCGACCGCCCCGGGCCGCGTGCTTTCGCCGCCGATGTCCAGGATGTCGACGGCGCCCGCCATGATCCGCGCCTGACCCACCGCCGCTTCGGGCCGCAAAAACAGCCCACCATCCGAGAAACTGTCGGGCGTGACGTTCAAGATCCCCATGAGCCGCGTGCGCCCCATGTCCAGCCCGCCAAACCCCCCGCGCGGGCCCGAGAGCCTGTCGCGCACCTCGCCCGAAAGCTCCGAAGCCGCCACGATGCGGCCGCCCTCCCGGGTCAGAACCTCGACTTGGGCGAACCATTGGGTCCCGCCCGCCAGAGGCAAAGCCCCCGACACCCGTTCCGCCATCGCAATGGGTCGATAATACGCGCGCAAGCTTGGCCCTTTCATACTGGCTTAAATACTCCACATGCGCCTTCGGTTTCGCCATTGGTCCGAGCAACCGAAGGCGCGGCGGTCCGGGAGGGTGTGAAACCTTCCCTGCGTTCCGCAAGTGCCAAGACAGGGATTAGGCCGCAGCCCAAGCCCAAACAAGCCCCCATCCGCCCCAGGCTCAGGCGCGCGCGACGCTCACGCGGCTTCCCGCCGGAAGTGCAACATCGCCGTGAACGATCAGCCGGTCCGCCGCCATCACCTCGGCCAGCCACAGGGCCAGCGCCACCGGCTCGCGGTTGGACGGGCCGTCCACCGCATCCAGCACCATCTTGGAGGGCGCCCAGACCAGCATCTGACCGCGCTTCACCGCCCAGTCGATTTCGGTCCGCGTGGCCATGACCACACAGCGCGGATCGCGGGCGCCCAGCGTCCAGGCGTTCTGCTCGATGGCCAGCATATCCACCCGGCGCTGGGTGGGCTTGTGCCCCGTCACGGGCCGCGCCAGATCGGGCAGGCCGACGCACAAGATCACCGGCTGACCGCTGGCCTGCCATCCATCCAGCCGCGCGCCAAGGTCGGGCGCCGCAATCGTCGCATTGTCGAGATAAACCACCAAAGGATGCACCGAGGCCGTCATCCCATCCGTCCCCACGACCTGCAAGGCGGTCTCGGCGCGGCTGCGCACGATTTCCACCCCCAGCTTATAGGGGCCGATGTCCAGCTTTTCGATGCGGATGAAGGCGCGCATGGCCTGAGGCTCGGCCAGGATCTTTTCGGCGACGCGCTCGGCCAGGGTCTCCAGCAGGTTCAGCCGTTCCGCGGCCAGTTCCTCGGCAATCGCCTCGGTCAGCCGGTCATAAGACAGGATGCGGTCGACATCGTCGTTCAGCGGCTGGGCCACGGGGCGGACCTCGACCACGACGTTGAACATCAGCCGCTGGGTATGGCCGCGCTCGACCTGAAAGGCGCCGATATCGGCCTCGACGATGTGATCGCGCAGACTGATACGGTCGCGCGGCGAGGCGCTGGCCGTGGCCAGGCTGCGCTCTTCGGGATGGGCGAAGGCAAGGCGGGTGTCGGTGCTCATGGCTTCCCCATAAGATCGGGGCGCGGCTGCCCCAGAACCGGGTCAGGTTAGCGCCTGACCCCGGCCCGGATTTGCCTCATGGCGACGGCTTGTGCAAGCTGCGCGACCCCATTTCGGCGCCCGCGTCAGTTGGCGCGGTAAAACAGATGCGCGCCGATGGCGGCCGTCCGGGTCACATCGCCAAAGTTCGGGCTGACGTAAGTGGCGTGAAAGAAGGTCGCACCCTGGGTCAGGTTGCGCGGCGCACCGTCCAGCATGGCGCGGGCGATGCGGCTGGCACGGTCGGCGGCCATGGGATCACGCATGACCTCGGGGGCTGCGTCGCAGACATAGGAAAAGGCGCAGTCGCCTTTGCCCTTGGAATTCACCACGCCGCAGACGGTCTTGGGGAAACCCGCCGCCTCGACCCGGTTCAGGATCACTTCGGCCACGGCGAATTGGCCCGGCAGGTCCTCGCCCCGGCTTTCGAAATAGATCGCCTCGCGCAGGCAGTCATATTCCGCGTCGCCCTGCGGCGCGGGCAGGCTGGCCAGCCAGGCATCGGTATAGTCGATGGCGGGGGCCGCTTCGGTCTTTGCGGCCTTGGCCTCGGGGCCCTTGGCCAGGGCCATCAGCTCTGCCTGGGGCAGCGCGTTGACCGTGTCATGTTCGGCGCCCAGAAGGGCCGCGAATTCTGCGCCCATTTCCTGGGCAGGGGTGTTGGACTGGCTCACCGTCACATCGGCGTGGGCCGCGCCCGAGATCATGAGGGCCATGGCCACCATTGTCTCTGAAAGCTGCAAGCGCATTGGACTTTGTTCCCGGTTGTTTCCATATCGTCACCCGTCGTGCAGGGACGGGGCGACAAGACCCGGGGTTAATGGCGAGAATGTGACCGGTCTACGGTGGGGACGGATTCCGCCGGATTCACCAGAAATTTGCGCGGAAATCCGCCGAAAATCTTAAACCAATATCTTAGCTTCGGGGTGCATCCCCATGATCTTGTGTCCTATTTCGACTTATCCACAGCATCGGCCAAAGCCAGATGCGCCGCCGCCAACCGCGCCAAAGGCACCCGGTAAGGGCTGCAAGAGACGTAATCGAATCGGGCGCGGCGACAGAAATCAATCGATTCGGGGTTGCCGCCATGCTCGCCGCAGATCGAAAGCGTCAGGTCGCCGCGCGTCGCCCGCCCCCGTTCTGCCCCGATCAACAAGAGTTCCCCCACCCCGTCCACATCCAGCGACATGAAGGGATCTTCGGGGAAAACGCCCTGCGCCACATAGGTCCCCATGAACCGCCCGGCATCGTCGCGCGACAGGCCATAGGTCATCTGCGTCAGGTCGTTGGTGCCAAAAGACAGAAAGGCCGCGTGATGGGCGATCTCTCCGGCGCGCAGCGCGGCCCGCGGGGTTTCGACCATGACGCCCAGCTTGTATTCAAAGGCCACCCCGGTCTGGACCTTTACCGCGGCCGCGACCTTGTCGATATTGGTCTTGACCAACTCGACCTCGCGGGAGGCAGAGACCAGCGGGATCATCACCTCGGGCACGACCGGCGTGCCCTGTTTGCCCGCCTCCACCGTCGCCTCAAAGATCGCCCGCGCCTGCATCTCGTAGATTTCCGGCAGGACGACGCCCAGCCGCACACCGCGCATCCCCAGCATCGGATTGGCCTCGGACAGGGCCTCGGCGCGGCGGGTGACTTCGGACAGCGGCAGGTTCAAGGCCTCGGCCAACTCGCGCAGACCCTCTTTGGACTGTGGCAGGAATTCATGCAAAGGCGGGTCGAACAGGCGGATGCAGACCGGCAGGCCCTGCATGATGGCGAAAAGCTGGACGAAATCGGCGCGCTGCATCGGCAAAAGACGCGCCAAGGCCGCGGCGCGGTCGGGCGCCGATCCGGCAAAGATCATCTCGCGCATCACGACCAGGCGGTCTTCGTCAAAGAACATGTGTTCGGTGCGGCAAAGCCCGATCCCCTCGGCGGCAAACCTGCGCGCGGTCGAGGCATCCGAAGGCGTGTCGGCATTGGCCCGGATGCCGATGTCGCGCACGGCATCGGCCCAGCCCAGAAGCTTTTGGAAATTGTCATCCAGCGCCGCGGCCAGCATCACCGCAGCCCCCGCCAGAACCTCGCCGGTTGATCCGTCCACCGTGATCTGGTCGCCCTCGTGGAAGATGCGGCCATCGGGCGCGGTGATCCGCCGTTCCTTGGCGTCGATGCGCAACCCATTGGCGCCCACGACTGCAGGCACCCCGATCCCCCGCGCGATCACCGCGGCATGAGAGGTCGTCCCCCCCCGTTCCGTCAGCACCCCCGCCGAAGCGTGCATCCCGCGGATATCCTCGGGCTGGGTCTCGCGCCGGCACAGGATGCAATCCTCGCCCCGCGATTTGGCCGCCTGGGCCGCGGTCGAGGAAAACACCACCCGCCCGGTCGCAGCCCCCGGAGAGGCCGCAATCCCCCGCGTCACCACATCCCGCGCCACGCGGGGGTCAACTTGCGGATGCAGAAGTTCGGTCAGGCTGCGCGGTTCGACCCGCAAGATCGCATCATTGCGCGAGATAATCTCGTCATCGGCCAAAGCCACCGCAATCCGCAGCCCCGCCCGCGCCGAGCGTGAGACCTTGACCGCGTCGATGATGGCCAAGCGCCCGTCTTCGATGGTGAATTCGATTTGCATCTCTTCGCGCAGCCGGGCGCGGGTGGCGACGCCGTAAGCCTCCAGCCGTTCAAAGATCGCGGGCGACAGGTCCTGCAACGAGGGGCCGCGCGCATCCTGCGTCAGATACAGCGCGTCCTGTTCGCGCAAGGCCGCGCGCCCCTGGGATTGGCCCAGATAGCGCCCCGTGACCTGCGGCGCCCCGGTGATCGCATCGACGAACTGGATGACGCCCGCGCCCGAAAGGCCCGGGCCGATGCCCTGCGCCATCTCTTGCACGACAAGCCCCAGGGCGGCATCCTGCGGCGCGCCCTTGGCCTGGCGCAAAAGCCGGGCCGAGGTCCCCTCCCAGGCCCGCGCCATCGACCGCAAAACCTCGGTCAGCTGGCGGGCAGGGTCCTCGGGGAAGGGCTCGTCCATCTCGCGCTCATAGGACCGCAGGGCCTCACGCAGACTGTCGGCGGTGTTCAGCCCGGTCTGGAAGGCGTCGGGGTCAAGGCGGGCGACATGGGTGGAATAGGCGGTGACAAAGCGCAGGAACAGCGCGTCCGCCGCCTCGGCCCCATGGCTGTCGCGCAAGGCGCGGTGGCGGGCGGCGTTCATGCCGACGTTCAGGATCGTCCCCGGCCCGCCCCACAAGGGATTGGCGGGCGAGGGCCGCACGGAAACCAGCGGCGCCGGCCCAAACAGCTGCAAGACGGCCGATGTGTCGATCGTGGTGCCCTGAGCGATGGCGCGCACGGTCTGGGTGGGAAGGGCCACGGTGCGCGGCACGGGCAGCTCCAGCCGGATCAGGCGTTGCAGGCATTTCGCCCGCCAGCCATGCGCCTCCGGCCGGATCGAGGCCGTGGGGGTGATCAGCGTATGATCGGCAAGGAGGGGGATTTCCGGCTTCTGCACTGCGGCGCCTTTCGTTTGCAGCTGCAGGATAGCAGGGCAAGGGCGCGCGCGCCAAGGGTTTTGGCCTTGGCCTTTGGTCTTGGGCCCCAAGCGTGGCGCTTGCGGCACCCCCCGGGAGGGTTTCACACCCTCCCCGATCTCTTGTGGCAAGCCCCGGGAGGGTTTCACACCCTCCCGGACCCACCCGTGGGATATTTATGAAAAGATGAACGGAAAGAGGCGCGCCTTGGCTTTCATCTTTTCCCAAATATCCCGGGGTGAGGCGCGAAGCGCCGAGGGGCAGCGCCCCTTGCTGCCTTGTCAGCCCTCGATCCGGGTCAGGTCGGCCACGCCCGAGCAGATCGCCCGGATACGGTGGAGGAGGTTCAACCGGTTCCTGCGCAGGATCGGATTGTCCGCGTTGATCTGCGTGGCCGTAAAGAAGGCGTCGATGGGGGCGCGGAGCGTCGCCATGGCGGCCATGGCGGCGGGGAAGTCCTCGGCGCGCATGGCGGGCGTGATGGATTTTTCCGCCGCATCGAGGGCGGCAAACAGGGCGCGTTCCGCGTCGGTCTCGGCGAATTTGATATCGGCGCCGTAAGAATATTCGACGCCGTCCTTCTGTTCCGCCTGGGTCAGGATCGTATTGGCCCGCTTGAAACCCTGCAGGAGGTTCGGCCCGTCCTCGGATTTGAGGAAAGCCGCCAGAGCCTCGGCGCGTTTCACCAGAAGCGTCAGGTCGTCATTGCCGGGCAAAGCCAGGCACGCGTCGATGACGTCGTGGCGGATGCCCTGGTCTTTCAGGAAGACCTTGAGCCGGTCGTGGAAGAAGGCAAGGAGGTCGGCTGACGTAACAGTCGGGTCCATATCAACTGCTGTCATCGGATTTCCCGCTTCGACCCAACGCGCGTTGATCAGCGCAACCGCCTCGCGGTTCTTATCAAACCCAGACAAAATCAGTTTCGACAGTCCAATAGTCAGCCCATTCCCCAGCACCAGCCGGATCACCCCCAGAGCCGCCCTCCGCAGGGCGAAGGGGTCCTTGCTGCCCGTGGGCTTCTCATCAATCGCCCAGAAGCCGGTCAGGGTGTCGATTTTGTCGGCCAAGGCCACGGCGACCGAGACGGGGTCGGTGGGGACGGTGTCGGTCGGACCCAAGGGGGAGTAGTGGTCGCGGGCGGCGTTGGCGACTTCGGGGGTCTCCCCGGCCTCCAGCGCGTAATACCGGCCCATTTTGCCTTGGAGTTCGGGGAACTCTCCGACCATGGCCGAACGCAGGTCGGCCTTGGCCAGGCGGGCGGCGCGGGCGGCGACGTCCGCATCTGCGCCCACCAGGGGGGCGATGTCGCGGGCCAGGGCCTCGATCCGGGTGATGCGGTCGGCTTGGGAACCCAATTTGTTGTGGAAAGTCACGGGGCGAAGGCCTTCCAGCCATTCGCCCATGCCCGCTTTGGCCACCCGCAAATCGTTGTCCCAGAAGAAGCGCGCATCCGACAGGCGGGCGCCCAGCACCTTCAGGTTGCCTTTCAGGATCGTCGCGCCCTGGTCCACTGTTTCCGTATTGGCAACAGTCACGAAGGCCTCGATCCGCCCTGTCCGGGGGTTCTTCACCGAGAAGAACTTCTGATGCTCTTTCATGGAGGTTTGCAGGACCTCGGGCGGCAGATGCAGGAAGCCTTCCGCAATCCGGCCCATCAGCGGCACCGGCCATTCCACCAGACCCGCGATTTCGGTCAGCAACCCCCGGTCCTCGACCAGCTCCAGACCCGCGGCAAAGGCGAGGTTCTGGGCGCCTTGCAGGATCGCGGCTTCACGCTCGGCCTGGTCCAGCACGACATGGGCGCGTTTCAGCTTCACCGCGTAGTCGTCAAACCCCGTCACCGGGAAGCGGCCCTTGGACAGGAAGCGGTGGCCCTCGGTCGTGTTGGTGGAGGTGATCCCATCGACCGACATCGGCACGACATGGGCGCCACTTTCATCCGACAGCAGGCACAGGATCGAATGAAGCGGGCGCACCCATTTCAGCGTGCCGGAGCCCCAGCGCATCGACTTGGGCCAGGGAAAGGTCCGGATCGTGGCCTCCAGCACTTCGGCGATGATCTCGGGCGCGCGGCGGCCGGGCTTTTCCAGCACGGCGTAAAGGGTGGCGACGCCCTTCTTGTCCTCGCGGCGCTCCAGTTGGTCCAGGCTCAGACCGGTGGAGCGCAAGAAGCCCTCCAAGGCCGCAGGCGGCGCATCGGCGCGGGGGCCTTTGCGTTCCTCGCGCACGGGGCGGCTTTCGGACGACAGGCCTTCGACCGACAGCGTCAGGCGGCGCGGAGTCGAAAAGGCGCCCGCGCTGGCATAGGTCAGCCCGGCATCGACCAGGCCTTGGGTGACCATGGATTTCAGATCCTCACGCGCCTTGGCGGCCATGCGGGCGGGGATTTCCTCGGAGAAAAGTTCGATCAGAAGGTCCATTTACTTCTCCGTTCCGGGGGCAAGCTGGTTCCAGGCATAGGCCCGGCCATCGGGGAAGACCGCCACGACGCGGTCGATTTCGACATCATTTGTGTTGGGCACGACATCGGCCTGAGAGAGAAAGGCCACGGCCTCGCCACTTTCCAGCGCCTCGCCGATCGCATCGGCGTCAAAACAGTCAAACCAGCCCGGCGCGATCAGAGGCGTGGGCTTTTCATAGACGGTATAGGCCTCGGTCAGGGTGGCGAGGCTTTGCTCGGCCACGAAACAGGCGCGGAACTTCAAGGGCGAGGAGGTGCCGTCGATCCCCTTGACGTCGCGCACCGGGATGGCCTCGGCCGTGCCCGACAGCGCGGTCAGCAGGATTTCGGAGCCCGGGGTGAAGGTCACTTGGGTATAGGGCCCATATTCCTGCATGTAATAGACCACCGCCCCCGCGGCCAGCGCAGTCAGCACGATGGCACCCACGACGAACTTGCCATTCACGACACCACCGCCGCATCGGCGCCGGCTTCCGTCATCCGAAACGCGTCGGCGCATTTCTTGGCCAAGGCGCGGACGCGGCCGATATAGGCTTGGCGTTCGGTCACGGAAATCACGCCCCGCGCGTCAAGCAGGTTGAACAGGTGGCTGGCCTTGATCGTCTGGTCATAGGCGGGATGCGCCATGATGATGCGCTTGCCGGTCTTGGGGTCGACCTCAGGCACGTCCAGCAGGCGGGCACATTCCTTTTCGGCGTTCTCGAAATGCTGGAACAGCATCGCGGTATCGGCGGCGTCGAAATTGTGGCGCGAATATTCCTCTTCGGTCTGGCGGAAGATATCGCCATAGGTCAACGGGATCGGCGACTGCGGATCGTTGAAGGGCATGGTCATGACATGGTCGATGCCCAGCACATACATGGCCAGACGCTCCAGCCCATAGGTCAGCTCGCCCGAGACCGGCTTGCAATCATGGCCGCCGACCTGTTGGAAATAGGTGAACTGGCTGACCTCCATCCCGTCGCACCAGACCTCCCAGCCCAGACCCCAGGCGCCCAAGGTCGGGCTCTCCCAGTCGTCCTCGACAAAGCGGATGTCGTGGATGGAAGGGTCCAGACCGATGGCGGCCAGGCTTCCCAGATACAGGTCCTGCAAATTAGGCGGCGAGGGTTTGATGATGACCTGATACTGGTAATAGTGCTGCAGCCGGTTGGGGTTCTCGCCATAGCGGCCATCGGTCGGCCGGCGTGAGGGTTGCACATAGGCGGCGGCCCAGGGCTTGGTCCCCAAGGACCGCAGCGTGGTCGCCGGGTGGAAAGTGCCCGCGCCGACCTCCATGTCATAGGGCTGCAGGATGGCGCAGCCATGGCCCGCCCAATAGGTCATCAGCCGAAGGATGATCTCTTGGAAGCTCTTGGGCGTGGGCAGGGGTGCGGTCATGGTGGGGCCTCTTCGCGAATGCGCCTTCTCCATAGGCAAGCCCTGCGGTCGGGTCAATGTCGCGCGCCTGCATTTGCAGGCTTTCGGCCATTTCAGGGAGTGACCTTGCCGCGGATTGTTTCTATTGTCGCACCCCGACAGGGAGCCCATCGGCTTCGCTTTGGAACACGGAAGAAGATGCGGATTTTCAGGTCTCGGTTCAGGTTTCGGTTGTATGTGGCGTTTGTGGTCCTGGTTTTGGGTCTCGGGCGGGGTGCGGTGGCGCAAGATCAGGTCTGGTTGCAGATCGAGGCCCAGCCCAATCTGGCCAAGGCCCAGGAAAGGGCCGCGGCCTATGCGGGCGTCCTGCCCGAGGTCAAGGGCTATGCGCTGGACAGCGGCTGGTATGGGATCGCGGTGGGGCCGATGTCGTCGGACCGCGCGGTGGACCTGCTGGCCAGCCTGACCGCGGCGGGCACGATCCCGGCCGACAGCTATATCACCGACGGGGCGAGCCTTGGGCCGGTCTTCTATCCCGGAGCCGACGCCGCCCAGGTGGCAGAGCCCGTGGCCCCGGCCGTCGAACCTGTGGCCGAACCTGTGGTCGAACCTGTGGCCGCAGCGGAACCCGGCCTTCCCGACGAGACCGTCGCCGAAGCCAAGGCCTCGGAGGCGGCGCTTGGCGACAAGGACCGCCAAGACCTGCAAATGGCCTTGAAATGGTTCGGTTTTTACGATGGCAAGGTCGATGGCCGCATCGGGGCGGGGTCGCGCAAGTCGATGGCCGCCTGGCAAGAGGCCCAGGGGCTGGAGCCGACCGGCGTCCTGACCACGGCGCAGCGCAGCCGCCTGACCGAGGGGTATCGCTCCGAAGAGGGCCTGTTTGGCTTTGAACTGGTGAGCGAACCCGAAGCCGGGATCGAGCTGACGCTTCCCATGGCCATGCTGGACTTCGACGGCTACGCCCCGCCCTTTGTCCGCTACAAAGGCAAGGATGGCGCGGGGCTTTCGGCCATGCTGATTTCGGAACCCGGGACCTCTGCGGCGCTTTCGGGCCTGTATGAGGTGCTGCAGACGCTGGACACGATGCCTCCCAATGGCGAGCGCGCCTTGGGCGAAGAGGATTTCACCATCCGTGGGGCGAACGACAAGATCGCCTCGCTGGCCTATGCGACGGTGGCGGGCGGCAACGTCAAGGGCTTTGTCCTGACCTGGGATGTGGCGCTTTCGGCGCAGATGGAGCGGGTCTTGCCGCTGGTGCAAAGCTCGTTCCGGTCGACCGGGGAAAAGGCGATGGACCCGGGGCTGGTGCCCTTGGACGAGGCCGTCAAGCGCGGGCTGATCGCGGGGATTTCGGCGAAAAAGCCCAAGTCCTCGGCGACTGGGTTTTTTGTCGATCCGAAGGGGGCGGTGGTGACGCTGGCTTCGGCGGTGCAGGCCTGCGGCACGGTGACGCTGGATCACCGGACCGAGGTGGATGTGAAGCTGCTGGGCGATCTGGCGGTGTTGACGCCGAAAACCCCGGTGGCGCCGCGGGCCTATGCGGCCTTTGCCACGGGGGCGCCGCAGGCTGGGGCTCCGGTGACGTTGGCGGGCTATTCCTGGGGCGAGCGGCTGTCGGCGCCGGTTCTGACGCGGGGCACGCTGGAAGAGGCCGCGGGGCTGAACGGGGAAAAGGGCCTGGCGCGGCTGGGCATCACGGCGCGAGAGGGCGACCTTGGCGGCCCGGTGCTGGATGCTTCGGGCGCGGTGATCGGGATGCTGATCCCGGTGCCCGAGGGCCTGCCGGAGGGCCTGGGCTTTGTTGCGACCTCGGGCGCGCTGACTTCGGCGCTGAGCGATCCGGCCGGGGCAGGGCTGACGCTGTCGGCGGCGACCGCGACCGCCAAGGCCTCTCCCGACGCCCTGACGGCTGCGGCGCGGGGGATGACGGTGCTGGTGTCCTGCTGGGAATAAGGTGATCGGAGATTGCCAAGCAAAAGGCCCGCAGCAGAGCTGCGGGCCTTTTGCTTGGCGGTGGCACCTGCGGTGGGCGGGCCCTGCCGACTGCACCGACGGCCTTGGATCGGAAGCGTCGCCCTGCCGACTGGGAGGCAGGGTCTTGGGCGCTTTTCCTGCAGGGGGGGCGGGAGGGGGAGAGTTTTGACGCGCTCTGGTGCGGTTGCGTAGCCCGGGGCTACCCGCCAAGCGAAAGGGCCGGAGGTTTCCCCCCGGCCCCTCATCCTGCGGTCGGGCGGGGTTCACCCCGCCGCCCGGCTTCAGTTGCGGGCCTTGTCGACCATCTTGCCCTTGGAGATCCAGGGCATCATGTCGCGCAGCTTTTTGCCGACCAGCTCGATCTGATGCTCGTCGTTCGACCGGCGCGAGGCCTTGATCGTCGGCTGGCCCACGGCGTTTTCCAGCATGAAATCGCGCACGAACTTGCCCGACTGGATGTCCGACAGAACTGCCTTCATCCGGGCCTTGGTCTCGGCATAGGGCAGAATCCGCGGGCCGGAGACATATTGGCCATATTCGGCGGTGTTCGAGATCGAGTAATCCATATTGGCGATGCCGCCTTCATAGATCAGGTCGACGATCAGCTTGACCTCGTGCAGGCACTCGAAATAGGCCATTTCGGGCTCGTAGCCAGCCTCGACCAGGGTTTCGAAACCCATGCGGATCAGCTCGACCAGGCCGCCGCACAGCACGGCTTGTTCACCGAACAGGTCGGTTTCACATTCCTGACGGAAGTTGGTCTCGATGATGCCCGAACGGCCGCCACCGATGCCCGAGCAATAGGAGAGGCCCAGCTCCATCGCCTTGCCCGACGCGTTCTGGTGAACGGCCACCAGGCAGGGGACGCCGCCGCCCTTGGTGTATTCGCCGCGCACGGTGTGCCCGGGGCCCTTGGGGGCCATCATGATGACATCGACGCCGGCCTTCGGCTCGATCAGGCCGAAGTGGACGTTCAGACCATGAGCGAAGGCAATCGCAGCGCCCTCACGCAGGTTGTCATGGACGTATTTCTTGTAGGTGTCGGCCTGCAGTTCGTCGGGCATGGTGAACATGATCAGGTCGGCCCAGGCGGCGGCCTCGGCGATGCCCATCACGCGCAGACCTTCGGCTTCGGCCTTTTTGGCCGAGGGCGAACCGGGACGCAGAGCGATGACCAGCTCTTTGGCGCCCGAATCGCGCAGGTTCAGCGCATGGGCGTGACCTTGCGAGCCATAGCCCAGGATGGCGACCTTGGTGTTCTTGATCAGATTCACATCGCAATCGCGATCGTAATAGACGCGCATGGCGTTCTCCTTGTTTGATGGGGGCAGGATACGGGGATTTTGCCGCGGATCGGTGCAAAGTTTGACATTTCGGCGGCGATCTGCGCAGGTTCATGCGTCATTTGGACCAAAGGTGAAGATTTCATGCTGGACGATGCCGACCGCCGCATCCTGCGCCATTGGCTGGCCGAGCCCGGGGCCCCGCGGGGCGCCTTGGCCGAACGCGCCGGGGTGACGCCCGCCACTTTGGGCCGCCGGCTGGAGAAGATGCGCGCGTCGGGCGTCATCAAGGCGGTGCGGGCGCGGATCGACTGGCGCGCCTTGGGCTATGCGGTCGAGGTCTCGTTGCGGTTCACCCTGGACAAGACCAACCCCCGCGCCTTTGACGAATTCATCGCGGCGGCAAGGGGCGTGCCCGAGGTCGTCGGCATCGAGACCTTCCTTGGAAGGGTGGATGTCCGCCTGAACGCCGTGGCCCGCGATATGGGCCATTGGCAAGAGGTCTACCGCGAAAAGATCCTCGGCCTGCCGCATATCTCGGAGGTCGAGGCGCTCATGCTGATCTCCACCATCAAGGAGTCGGAGGGGCTGCCGCTATGATTGACCTTGATGACACCGACCGGGCGCTGTTGCGGGGGCTCTCGCTGGAGGGCGATCTTTCGGCAGGCGAACTCGGGCGGCGGCTGGGGCTGTCGCAGCCAGCCGCCTGGCGCCGGGTCAAGCGGCTGGAGGAGGCGGGGGTGCTGCAGGGGCTGCGCATCGAGACCGACCGCGCGGCCTTGGGCTTTGGCGTGACGGTGTTCCTGGGGGTCAAGCTTGCCGCCAAGGGGCGCGGCAGTTTCGAGGACTTTGAACGCGCCGTGGTGGCCATCCCCGAGGTTCAGGTGGTCCAGCATGTGTTGGGGCTGTTTGACTACCGGCTGCGGGTCGTGGCCCGCGATATTCCCGATTTTGAACGCGTCCTGCGACGGCGGGTGATGACCCTGCCAGGCGTGGGCAATGTCGAGGCCAATGTGCTTTTGTCAGAAGAAGCGCGGCCGGGGCCGATTGGGTAGCGGCGGGGTTCACCCCGTCACCCCCAACCCGTCACCCCCAACCCGTCACCGGGGCAGGTCGATCACACCCTTTTTCAGGATGAAACAGCCATAAGGCCCGGGGTCCGATGTGCGGATCACGGCAAAGCAGGACTTGGCCGCCTCGTAGAAGTCGAAGCGCTCCAGAGGGTTCAGGGTGATCGCCCGCCCCTCCATCCGCGTGCACAGCGCCTGGAACTCTTCGAACAGCGGCAAGACGCGGCCCGGCGCGCCCACGACCTGCATCCGGGCCACGGGGGCGGGGACGAATGTGTCCAGGGGCATCAGCGACAAGATCGCCTCGGCCGCCTGCAGCAGGTCGCAGCCCGCCATGTCGATCAGCCGGCCATGGGTCGTCCGGGCGGCGATGGTCGCGGCCGGGTGGTTGATGTCGCACAAAAGAAGGTCATCGCCATGGCCCATCTGCATCAGGACATGCAGGACCTCGGCAGTCAGGCGGCGGTCGATCCCTTTCAGCATTACTTCACCGCCCCCGCCGCCATGCCCTTGATGATGAACCGCTCCAGCCCAATTCCGATCACGATCAGGGGGAGGATGGCGGCGAAGCTTAGCGCGGCCATCGACCACCAGGAGATGCCCTGCGACCCGGTTTGGCTGGCGACCATGACGGGCAATGTATTGGCATAGGTCGAGGTCAGAAGGGCGGCAAAGAAATATTCGTTCCAGGTCAGGACCAGCGACAGGATCAGCGCGGCCACCATGCCGGGCAGGGCAATCGGCAGGATGATCGTCAGGAAGGCCCCCCAGATCGACAGGCCATCGACCATGGCGGCCTCTTCCAGCTCGGTCGGGATCGAGGCGAATTGGTCCTTCATGATCCAGATGACGATGGGCAGGACCGACAGCGTATAGATGGCGATCAGGCCGACATGGCTGTCCAGAAGCGCCAGCTCTTTATACAGGACCAGAAAGGGCAGGGCGAGGACCACGGGCGGCAGGATCAGTTGGCTGAGGAAAAAGAACGAGATGTCGTCGTTCTTCATCCACAGGAACTTGAACTGGAACCGGGTCAGACCGTAAGCCGCCATGGCCCCGATCACCGTGGCCAGCACCGAGGAACTCCCCGCGATGATGGTGGAATTCCAGAACCGTCGCAGGAACTCTTCGCGCACGGTGGAGTCCTGCAAGATCGTCTCGGGCGAGAGGCCAAGCGACTTCCACCCCAGCCATTTCGGCGCGAAATCGACGTAAGGGATCATCGAGCCCTTCATCACATCCGCCGCCGCCTTGAACGAGGTCGTGGCCGTCCAATAGATCGGGAAGAGGCAGATGAAGGCCCACAAAAGCAGCGCGCCATAGATGGCAACGCGGCCGGTGAACCATTTGGCGCGGAACTGGCGGTCGGCGGGGGCGTCGTGGAAAATCTGGCTCATGTCAGGTCCGGGGCCTTAGTGCCTTGTCGGCGAATTTCATCAAGACGGTCATCACCACGATGATGATGACCAGGTAAACCATGGCCAGAAGCGTGCCATAGCCCACGTTCGACCGGTCGCGATATTCGCGGAAGATGAAGGAGGTGACGCTATCGGTCGCCCCCCCCGGCCCGCCAGAGGTCACGTTGATGATCACATCGGCCAGCTTCAGTTTGAAGATCAGGCGGATCAGCAGGGCGGTGATGGACACCGGCAGCATCAGGGGGAATGTGACCTCCCAGAACGACTTCCAGCCGGTGGCGCCATCGACGCGGGCGGCCTCTTGCAGCTCTTTGGGGATGGCCTGCAGGCCTGCCAGGATCATGATCATCATGAAAGGGATAAAGGTCCAGGCATCCATGGCCATGATGACCGCCTTGGCCGTCCAGCCGTTGGAAAACAGCGCCGGGCTTTCGACGCCCATGGTTCGCAACAGGCGGATGATGGGGCCTGCGGGCTGGATCACCAGCATCGACTTGCCGATCATCCAGGAGACGGCAACGGGCGAAAGCATCAGGGGCAAAAGGAAGGCCACGCGAAAGAACTTCCGCGCCCGGATCTGGGTGTTCAGCATCAGCGCCAGGCCAAAGGCCACGATATATTCGGGCAGGATCGCCAGGCAATACCAGATCATATTGGTCAGCGCGTTCCAATAGAACGGGTCGGCCCACATCTGCCGGATATTGTCCAAGCCGTTGAACTGCCGACCGTTCGGCGAAGACAGGTTCCAATCCGACAGGGCAATGATCATGCCAAACAGCAAGGGAAACACGGTCAGCGACACGACGAACAGCGCGGCCGGCAGGACGAACAGCGTGCGCTTGCCCTGCTCTCCGCGCAAGATCACTTGCGCCCAACACAGGCAGATGGAAAACACCAGATAGGCGTAAAGCGTCGGCCGCCAATTGGTGAAGCCCAGGTCCTGGCCTCCCCAGACCTGCTGGCTTTGCAGTCCCGCGACCAGCGCCAGAAGCCCAAGGCTCCCCCAGATCATCGCGCGCCCCAAAAGCCTGCGCCCGGAGGAGATGTCGTCCACCGTCACGACATGAAGATATTCGCCGCTGCTCATGCTGTCATCCGATAGAAAAGGTGCGTGCAAGCACGCACCCTGAAAAAGTGGCCGGGGGCCCTTTGGCCCCCGGTATGCTTTGGGTTACATCCCCAACGAAGCCTTATACAGCGCGATTTGCGCGTCACGGCCGATCTGGTCGGTGATCTTCTCCCAGGCGGCGGCGATGGCATCGGCGGTCTCTTGCGCGCTGGCATATTGACCGGCAAAGCCCTTGGCCAGTTCGTCTTCCGCAACCGAATAGTATTGGAAGATGCCCGGAATCCGCGGTTCGATCGCGGCGTTGGGGTGGTTGTAGCTGTCGGCGTTCGACCCGAGGTAATCCTCGACAAAGGCCTTGTCGTAGCCCGCAGCCGCCCATTCGTCATAGTTGAAGTGGCTGTTGCGATAGGGCTGGAAGCCCGAAGGGTAGGCCGCGGTCCAAAGCGACAAGTCCTTGCCGCCCAGATGCGCCGCCGCCGACCAGGCCGCCTTGCGCTTTTTCTCGTCCGTGGACACGCGCGAGGTCACATAGACGCCCCACCCAAGGTAAGCCATGTTGGGCGCGAAGTTTTCCTTTTCCTCCCAGGCCGAGGTCTTGGAGTTGTAGACCTTTTTCGCACCCGGGTTGATCGAAAAGCCCACGACATCGCCGATGACCGACGAGTCCGAGGTCTTGGCGTTCGAACCCACATCACCCCACCAGGTGATCATCGAGCCCGTGCCGGCCAGGAACTGCTGGAAGGCGGTCGTGCCGGGGTCGGCGTTGATCTGGTCGGGCGGCAGGGCATTGCCCTTGATCAGGTCCATCACGTCCTGGATCGCCTGCACCCAGGCCGGGTTGTTGACGCGCGGCTTCATCGTGTCGGCGTCAAACAGCCATGCCGGATCGTCGGGATGCTTGGCATAGGCCGAAGCGCGGTCCTCCAGGAAGTAAAAGCCAAAGCCGCCCCAGCCCTTCAGCGGGTCCAAAAAGCCAAAGGCCGGAGAGCCGGTCAGCGGGTCGGTCTTGCCCACAACGGCCAAAGAGGCCGCGTTGACGTCTTCCCAATGCATCGGCGCCTCGGCCATGCCCGAAATCGAGCCCTCGCCGAAATAGTCCTTGCGATAGGCGAAGGTGTGGCAGTCGCCGTCCACCGTGATCCGATAGGTCTTGCCGTCCCAGGTGCCAACCGGCGCCTTCAGGTAGTTCACATAGTCGTCCATGTCGATCTGGGCCTTGACCCAATCCGGCATCTCGTCCAGCAGGCCTTTCGACGCGGTGTCGCCCTCGAACGGAGCGCCCATCTCGATGATGTCGAAATCGACGGTGCCGGTGGCAATCGCCTGTTGCAGGCGCGGGTTATAGTCGGCCTGCGCCAGGTCGATCCAGTTGATCTTGGCGCCGGTATAGGTCTCCCAGGACTTCAAGAATCCGCGGAACAAAAGGTTGTGCAGGTTCTGGTTGTTCAGGCCAAGGAAGGTCAGCTCGACGCCGGCGAACTCGCCCTCGGCGACATTGGCCTTGGTGGCGCCAAGGCACAGCTCGCCCACCTTCTGCCAATCGGCATCGGTCGGAGAGCCCGCGCCGACGCCCGGGATCGCCAGGATCTGCGCCCGAAGGTCGTCTTGCGCCAGGGCCGCGCGCGGCTTCAAGGCGCCGCCCATCATCGACAGGGCCGCCACAGAGGCCGCCGATTGCATCACGCCGCGACGGGTCATGCCCCGACGCATGGCATAGTCGTAAAGTCCGGTTTTCATCTCTTCCTCCGCAAGAGCCCCCAGGGTTCGCCCGGGTGTTTGTCGTCCGCATCCCGACCCCCCGCAGGGTCCTCCGGTCCGGTCAGACTTGCATTGACATTCACCAAGCCGGGCGCGCAAGTCAAGCACTGACATGTTAGCACGCCAGAAGACGCGTTCGTGGTGGACAAAGGGCCCCCGGCGCGGCTACCAAAAGGGCGACTGAGGGGGAGAGACCGATGGCCGAAGTGAAAATCCGCGACCTGGTGAAGGCCTATGGCGGGCTGCAAGTGGTGCATGGCGTGAATGTCGACATTCCGGACGGCGAATTCGTCGTGCTGGTCGGGCCTTCGGGCTGCGGGAAATCGACGCTGTTGCGAATGCTTGCGGGGCTGGAGGCGATTTCGGGCGGCACGATTTCCATCGGCGACCGGGTGGTGAACAACATCGCGCCCTCCGAACGCGACATCGCCATGGTCTTTCAGAACTACGCTTTGTATCCCCATAAAACCGTGGCCGCCAACATGGGCTTTCCGCTGAAGATGGCGGGGATGCCCAAGGCCGAGATCGACAAGCGCGTGTCCGAGGCCGCCGAGATCCTGGGTCTGACGCCTTACCTTGCGCGCTATCCCCGCGCCATGTCGGGCGGCCAGCGCCAGCGCGTCGCCATGGGCCGAGCCATCGTCCGCAACCCGCAGGTCTTCCTGTTCGACGAGCCGCTGTCGAACCTGGATGCCAAACTCCGCGTCCAGATGCGCACCGAAATCCGCGAACTGCATCAGCGGCTGAAGACCACGACGGTCTATGTCACCCATGACCAGATCGAGGCCATGACCATGGCCGACCGAATCGTCGTGATGCGCGATGGCCGCATCAGCCAGATCGGCGCGCCGCTTGACCTTTACGACCGCCCGGCCAACACCTTTGTCGCCGGTTTCATCGGGTCTCCGGCGATGAACCTGATCGAAGGCCGCGTTGAAAATGGACGCTTTACCGCCCCCGGCCTGAACCTGCCCCTGCCGCCCGGCGCCGCCGAGGGCCGCAAAGTGACCTACGGCATCCGCCCCGAACATCTGGCCCTGACGCCGAACGGAACCGAAGCCCATGTCGTCGTGGTCGAACCCACCGGCGCCGAAATCCACCTTGTCTTGCGCGCGGGCGATCAGGAACTCGTCGCCGTGGTCCGTGAACGCCAGGCCTTCAAGCCGGGGCAGGTGCTGCATGTGACGCCCGACCTTGGCCAGGTCCATCTGTTCGACACCGCCAGCGGCGAGCGCATCGGATGACCATTCTCTGCTTTGGTGACAGCAACACCCATGGCACCATGCCGATGCCCGCGCTGGATTTCGACGGCCGCTTTCCCCATGCGGCGCGCTGGCCCTCGGTTCTGGCGAAAGCCACCGGCCATGAGGTGATCAACGAAGGCCAGCCGGGCCGCACCACGGTGCATGATGATCCGATGTCGGGACCGCATCGCAACGGGCTGACCGTGCTGCCCGCCCTGCTGGAATCCCACAAGCCGCTGGACCTGGTCATCGTCAAACTGGGCACCAATGACCTGAAGCACTGCTTCCATGTCTCGGCCCATGACATCGCCTTTTGCCTGGAACGGCTGGCGCAGGTGATCCGCACCCAGGCGCCGCGCACGAAAATCCTGATCGTCGCCCCGCCGCCGATCCTGGAACAAGGCTGCCTTGCCCAGATGTTCAGCGAGGGCGCCGCGAAATCCCGCCAGCTTGCCGCCGCGATCCAGTCCATGTGCCAGCGCAGCGGCCTGCCTTTCTTTGATGCGGGCGCCCATATCGCGGTCTCTGCCATCGACGGCATCCATTATGAGGCCGAAGCGCAAGTCACCCTCGGCCTTGCCTTGGCCGACGCGGTGCGCAACATATTGGCCTGACGGCCTGCTTTCACATTGGCTTAAATATTCTGCGGGGGTCCGGGGGTGCAAAACCCCCGGCCTTTCCGCAAAGGGGGAGGATACATGCTCAAGAACTTCGACAACCGCCTGAACGCCGAGGTGATCCAGGTGCTGCGTGCCATGGGTCACGGCGACACTTTGGTCCTGGCCGATACCAACTTCCCCAGCGATGCCATCGCGCGCCAGACCACGACCGGACAGCTGTTGCGGATGGAGAACCTGACGACGGCCGAGGCCGCCGAAGCGATCCTCTCCGTCCTGCCCTTGGACACATTCGTCCCCGACCATGCCGCGCGGATGGAGGTCGTGGGCGCGCCTGCCGAAATCCCGCCCGTGCAACACGAGGTCCAGGCCGCTATCGACCACGCCGAAGGCCAGCCGCGCCCCATGGTCTCGGTCGAACGCTTTGCCTTTTATGAGGCGGCAAAACAGGCCTATGCCGTGATCCAGACCGGTGAACGCCGGTTCTACGGCTGCTTCATCTTCCGCAAGGGCGTCATCGCGCCCGAAGGAGCAAAGTGATGGGTAAAGTTGTCAATCTCGGCGTTTTCGTCGCCGACACCGCCTATCGCGCCGCCCGCCAGCCCAAGATGGGCGAGACCATCCTTGGCCGCAGTTTCGTTCTGGGACCGGGCGGCAAAGGGTCGAACCAGTCGGTCGCCTCGGCCATGGCAGGCGCCGAGACGCATTTCATCTCGCGCCTCGGCGCCGATGCCTTTGCCGATATTGCTTTGGCCACCTGGGCCAAGGCGGGGGTTCACCCGGCCGTGACCCAGGACCCCCAAAGCTATACCGGTGCGGCTTATATCTTTATCGAGGATGCGACGGGCAATAACGCCATCATCATCTCGCCCGGGGCGGCGGCCGATATTTCCAACGCCGATATCGACGCCAACAAGGCGCTGATCGAAAGCGCGCAGGTCTTTATCACCCAACTGGAACAGCCGATCCCGGTGGCGCTTTACGCCCTGCAACTGGCGCGGGCGGCTGGCGTCACCACGATCTTGAACCCGGCCCCCGCGGCGCAACTGCCCCAGGGGATGCTGGGCTTTTGCGATTACGTCACGCCGAACGAATCCGAGGCCGAGGCCCTGACCGGCCTGCCCGTGACCTCGGTCGCCGAGGCCAAAGTGGCCGCCCGCCGCCTGCGCGAATTGGGGGCAGGGGCTGCGATCATCACCCTGGGCGACAAGGGCGCCTTGTTCCATGACGGCACCCGCACCGTCCATATCCCGCCCTTCAAGGCGGGGCCGGTGGTGGAAACCACGGGGGCGGGCGATGCGTTCAACGGCGGTTTCGCGGCAGCGCTGGCCGAGGGTCAAGACCCGGTCGAGGCCTGCCGGTTCGGTTCTGCCACGGCGGGGATCTCGGTCACAAGGCCGGGCACGGCGCCCTCAATGCCCGCAAGGGCCGAAACGCTGGCCTTGTTGAACGGGTGAAGCGGGCGCTGCCCCCGCGCTGACGCGCCCCCCGGGATATTTGTGTCAGTCTGAAAGGGGGAGCGATCCCGCGCCAAGATGAGTATTTGGGCAAGTCTGAAAGCCAAAGGCGCGCAGGGGGGACCCGCGCGCCTTTTCAGTGCTGTGTCAATCTGGTGCCAGCCTGCGCCCCGAGGTCCGCGCGCGCTGCCCGAGCCGGTTGGCCGCAGGCCAGAGGCGAGATGAAAAATCTTGCGCGCGCTGCGCGCTCAATTTGATCTGGGCCAGCGATCAGGCGGCGGTCAGGTCCACAGGAAGTCCAGCGCGCTCAGCTGGTTGGCATCGGTCAGGCCGGTCAGGGTGATCGTGATATCGGCCACCCCGCTGCCATCGGTATCGACCAGAAGCTGGTTGCCCTGCACGCGGGCTTCGGAATGATCCAGCCCGCCGGTGAAGGCGTCCGTGCCAAGCCAGGCAAAGGTTCCGACCTGCAAGCCGCGGAACTCGAAGCGGTCGCCCTCGGCCGCTCCGCCGTCCAGAGCGTTGAAGTCGGCCACCGTGTCGATCCCGTTGCCAAGCGCCGTGACGAAGACGAAGGTATCGGCCCCCGCTCCGCCGTTCAGCAGGTCGTTGCCGCCGTTGCCCTGCAGCACATCCGCCCCATCCCCGCCCAAAAGCTGGTTGGCGCCGCTGTTGCCCGTCATCCGGTTGTCGGCCGCATTGCCCACCCCGATCAGCGCCGCAGTGCCGGTGAAGACCAGGTTTTCGAACTCTGCCCCCAGCGTGTGCCCAAGCGCGGTTTGCACCGTATCCACCCCGCCGCCGGCGGCCTCGACGATCACATCCCCGACATTGTCCACGACATAAAGGTCATCGCCCGCGCCGCCGACCATGCTGTCGGTGCCCGCCCCGCCGTCCAGCGTGTCGTTGCCCGCCCCCCCTTCCAGCGTGTCCAGACCCGCCAGGCCCGACAGGAAGTTGGCGGCCTCGTTGCCCGTCAGCCGGTTGTTCAGCGTGTTGCCCGTCCCGTTCAGGGCCTGGGCGCCGGTCAGCTCCAGATCCTCGACCGCGCCGGCCAGGGTCAGCGTCACCGAGGACAGGACCTTGTCCGTGCCGCCGCCGGTCAGTTCGATCACCTTGTCGGTCGTGGCATCGACGATATAGAGATCGTCCCCCGCCCCGCCCGTCAGGCTGTCATTGCCCGCCCCGCCGTCCAGCGTGTCATTGCCAAGGCCGCCGGTCAGCGTGTCATTGCCGGTATCCCCGATCAGCTCATTGGCGCCGTCATTGCCGATCAGCACGTTGTTCAGCGCGTTGCCGATCCCGCTGAGCCCCTCCAGACCGGTCAGGGTCAGGTTCTCGACCTGGTTGCCCAACACCAAGGACACGGTCGAGATCACGGTATCGGTGCCGCCGGCCGCGGCCTCGACCACCACATCCATCACCGAGTCGACGTAATACACATCGTTGCCGGTGCTGCCGGTCATGATGTCATTGCCGGACCCGCCGTCCAGCGTGTCGCTTCCGGCGCCCGCGTTGATCGTGTCGTTGCCGTCCAGGCCGGTCAGCCGATTGGCCCCGCCATTGCCGGTCAGGATGTTGTGCAG
Source organism: Stagnihabitans lacustris (assembly GCF_025950525.1). Taxonomy (GTDB): domain Bacteria; phylum Pseudomonadota; class Alphaproteobacteria; order Rhodobacterales; family Rhodobacteraceae; genus Stagnihabitans. Next base: position 515,880 of record NZ_JAPDGS010000001.1, read on the forward strand.
CTCGTTGCCGGTGCCGGTGATGCCCGCGCTGCCGGTCAGGGTCAGGCGTTCGACATTGGCCGTCAGCGTGTAGCTGACCGAGGACTGGACCGTGTCGATCCCCTGGGTCGCGGCCTCGAAGACCACATCGCCCAGGCTGTCCACCATGTAGACGTCGTTGTTCACCCCGCCCGCCAGATAGTCGTTCCCCGCCCCGCCGGTCAGAATGTCATTGCCGACCCCGCCATAGATCGTGTCATTGCCCGCCCCGCCATCCAGCGCATTGGCGACGCCATTGCCGGTCAGGATATTGTTCCCCGCGTTGCCGATCCCGTCCAGCGCCCCGGCCAGAAGGATCAGGTTCTCGACATTGGCGACCGAAGCCAGAGAGAAGGTCACTGTCGTCTGAACCGTGTCGGTGCCCGCCGTCAGGCCCTCGGTCACGACATCGGTGGCGCTGTCGACCAGGTAAAGGTCATCGCCCTGGCCGCCGGTCAGGCTGTCATTGCCCTCGCCGCCGTCCAGCGTGTCATTGCCGGCCCCGCCAATCAGCGCGTCATTGCCCAACAGCCCATACAGCGCGTTGTTGCCATCGTTGCCGGTCAGGACGTTGGCGACCTCGTTGCCCGAGGCCGAAAGGTTGTCCGTGCCGACCAGGGTCAGGTTTTCGACATTGGCCATCAGCCCGATGGCAAAAGAGGTCACGACCGTGTCGATGCCGCCGGTCAGGTCCTCGACGATGATGTCATTGGCGCTGTCGATGATGAACATGTCATTGCCGGTGCCGCCGATCATGCTGTCGTTGCCCGTGCCGCCGTCCAGCGTGTCGGCGCCCGACCCGCCCTCCAGCGTGTCGGCTCCGGCCAGACCCGTCAGCAGGTTGTTGCCCGAGTTGCCGACGATCCAGTCCGCCTTTTCGCCGCCCGTGCCGCTGACGCCCTGTGACCCGGTCAGCACCAGCTTTTCGACCGATCCGGTCAGGGTAAAGCTGGCCAGGGAGTTGACGATGTCAAAGCCCTCGCCGTCGATTTCGGTGACGATGTCGGCGGTGGCATCCACGCTATAGATGTCGTCGCCCGCGCCGCCCGCCATGAGGTCGTTGCCGCCGCCGCCGTCCAGCGTGTCATTGCCCGCCCCGGCCAGGATCGTGTCGTCGCCCAACTGGCCCGAAAGCGAATTGGCCCCGGACGTGCCGGTGATCGCGTTGTTGGACGCGTTGCCCGTTCCATTCACTGCGGCTCCGGTCAGGATCAGGTTTTCGACATGGGTGGACAGGGTCAGCGTCACCGAGGAATAGACCGTGTCGGTGCCAGCATTGATGACCTCGACCGTCTTGTCGTTGGTGCTGTCGACGTAATAGGTGTCGTCGCCCGCGCCGCCCGTCATCACGTCGTTGCCCGCGCCGCCGTAAAGCGTGTCGTCGCCCGCCTCGCCCAACAGCGAGTCATTGCCCTCCAGCCCGTAAAGCACGTTGTTGCCCGCGTTGCCGGTCAGGACGTTGGCGCCGATATTGCCGGTGCCGGTCGCGTTGGCGCTGCCCGTCAGGGTCAGGTTTTCCACGAAGACCGAGGTCAGGGTATAGGTCAGGTCGGTCAGGACCGTATCCACGCCTTGGCCCGACAGTTCGACCACGATATCGGACAGGCTGTCGACGATATAGGTGTCGTTGTCCAGCCCGCCGACCATGCTGTCGGTGCCGGTGCCGCCGTCCAAAGTGTCGTCGCCGTTCAGCCCGACCAGCGTGTCATTGCCTGCAAGGCCCTGCAGCAGGTTCCAGCCGCGCATCCCGATAAAGCCCGCAAGGCCCGAGTTGCCGGTGATCACATTGTCCAGCGCATTGCCCGTGGCCGAGATGTCCAGCCGCCCGGTCAGGGTCAGGTTCTCGAAGTTGTCGCCAAGCGCCAGCTCGGCATTGGTCAGGATCGTGTCGATCCCGCCGCCCGCGGCCTCGAAGATCACGGTTTCCGCGGTGGCCACGTCATAGGTGTCGTCGCCCGCCCCGCCGTAAAGCGTGTCGATCCCGCCCGAGCCGCCCGACAGCACATCATTGCCGTCGCCGCCCGCGATGTTGTTGTTGTCGGCATCGCCCACCAGCGTATCGCCATGAGACGAGCCGATCAGGTTCTCGATATTGACCAGGTTGTCGCCCGCCGCGGCCCCGCCCGTGCCCCAGCCGCCGTTCAGCGACATGTTCACCCCGGCCGCCGAGCCGACATAGGACACGGTGTCCAGACCGTCCGACCCGTTGATCGTGTCCGCGCCCTCGCCGCCGATGATCAGGTTGTCGGCGGTGTTGCCGACGATGCTGTCATCCCAGGCCGAGCCGATGGCATTGGTCATGCCCGAAATCGTGTCGCCCGCGGCATGGCCGCCCTCGACCGTCTGCGCGCCAAGATCGACGATGACGGCGGCGTCGGACCCGGTGTAATCGACCGTATCCACCCCACCATTGCCGGTGATGACGTCAGCCCCCGCGCCGCCGCGGATGATGTTGTCGCCCGCGCTGCCGGTCAGCGTGTCGTTAAAGGCCGAACCCGCGACGCCCTCGATCGAGGTCAGCACATCGGCGCCCTCGGTCGATCCGGTCAGGACCCCGGTGCCGATGTTGAAGTTGATCGCCGTGGTCGAGCCCGACAGGTCGACCATGTCGACGCCCTCGCCGCCGTCCAGGTTGTCGGCCCCCGCGCCGCCGATCAGGATGTCGTTGCCGGCGCCGCCGATCAGCGTGTCGTTGCCAAGACCCCCGTTCAGGATATTGGCGTCGCCATTGCCGGTCAGGCTGTCAGCCAGGCCCGAGCCGATGACATTCTCGACCCCCGTCACCACATCGCCCGCCGCATCGCCGCCCAAGGCGGCTCCGGTGGCCAGGTTGACCGTGACCCCCGCGCCGGATGCCGCGTAATCGACCGTATCAACCCCGGCACCGCCCGAAAGCACATCGGCCCCGGCGCCGCCGTTCAGATAATCGTCGTCCTCGCCGCCGTAAAGGCTGTCGGCCCCGGCGCCGCCGGTCAGCACATCGTCTCCGCCATTGCCGCCCAGCACGTTGTTGGCGCCATCGCCGCCCAGCGTGTCGTTGAATTGCGACCCGAAGACGCCCTCGATGGCGGTCAGCACATCGCCCGTCGCATCGCCTCCGGTGCCCGAACCCGAGCCCACGGTGATCGAGATCCCCACGGTCGAGGTCGAATAATCCACCTGGTCGTTGCCCGCGCCGCCGTCCAGCGTATCGGCGCCCTCGCCGCCCTTGAGCAGGTCATCGCCCGACCCGCCGAAAAGCGCGTTGGCATTGGTGTCGCCGACCAGCGTGTCGTTGAAATTGGTGCCGATGACGGTCTCGACATTGACCAGCACATCGCCCGTCGCATCGCCCGCCTTGCCGACATCGCCCAGGATCACATGGACGCCCGCGGTCGCGGTGGCATAGGTCACGGTGTCATTGGCCGCGCCGCCGTCCAGATAGTCGGCACCGCCGCCGCCCACCAGGATGTCGATCCCCGCCCCGCCATAGATCGCATTGTTGCCGGCATCGCCGGTCAGCGTATCGGCATAGGCCGAGCCAAGCAGGTTCTCGATGCCCACCAGCACATCGCCCGCGGCGTCTCCGCCGGTGTTGGCGCTGCCGTTGATCGTGACATTGACCGCAAGGGTCGACCCGCTGTAGTCGGCCTGGTCAGTGCCAAGGCCGCCGTTCAGCACATCGGCCCCCGCGCCGCCCTGCATCGCATCATTGCCGTCGCCGGCGTCAAGGCTGTCATCGCCCGCGCCGCCCAGAAGGCTGTCGTTGCCCGTGCCGCCAAACAGCGTGTTGGCCGCGCCATCGCCGCCCAGCGTGTCGCCATAGGCCGTGCCGATCAGAACCTCGATATTGGTCAGCACATCGCCCGAGGCCTCGCCGCCCGAACCGGCCGCACCGCCGATGGTGATGTTGGCCCCCTGGGTCGCGGTCGCATAGCTCACCGTGTCCTTGCCCGCGCCGCCGTCGATCGTGTCCGACCCAAGGCCGCCGCGCAACAGATCGTCGCCCGCCCCCCCCGAAAGGCTGTTGGCCGCGCCATCGCCCGTCAGCGTGTCGTTCAGGCCAGAGCCGATCAGGCCCTCGATGGCGATGAAGCTATAGGTCTCGCCCCCCGCACTGGACCCGGTCGCGTTGATCGTCGCCGTCACCGCCGTGGTGACGGCCGAGAAATCGACGATATCGGTGCCAACCCCGCCGTCCAGCGTATCGGCCCCGCCGCCGCCCACCAGAGTGTCATTGCCCGATCCGCCGGTCAGAAGGTTGGCCGAGCTATTGCCGATCAACCGGTCCGCCAGGGCCGAGCCGATCAGGTTCTCGATCCCGGTCAGCACATCGCCCGCAGCGTCTCCGCCGGTGTTGGCGGCGCCGGTGACCAGGCTGACCACCACGGCCACGGTTGACGCGCTATACGAGGCGGTGTCGATGCCCGCCCCGCCATCCAGGATGTCATTGCCCGCGCCACCCGTCAGCGTGTCATTGCCATTGCCGCCATAGATGCTGTCGACACCGGCATCGCCTGAAATCAGGTCGTTGCCGTCAAGGCCCGTGATGCTGTCGGCCGAGGTCGAGCCGGTGATCGTATCGTTCAGGGCGGTGCCGACATAAGTGGTCATGGGGTTCTCCAATCTGTGACGCCCGTGCGGGAAGCGGGCCGGAATATCCTGTCCAAGGGCTAGGCGCGGCTTGGGGCGCAATTTGGACGGCACTGGCGGCGCAAAAGGTCTTTTCGCGGCGCGATTGTGGCAGTGTTGGGCGATCCGCCCGGGAAAGCCGGGGTAGGGGGGAATTGTCGCGCCGGCTGCGACAATTCACGCGCTTTGCGGTCAAGCTACGCGTTGATTCCGGTAGCTCTTCCGTCTAGGTCTTGGGCATGATCACGCAGAAGATGAAATATGCGCTGAAGGCGCTTTTGACCCTGGCCGATGCGGCCGCCGGTCCCGCCCCCGAGGCGCTGACGATCGAAGAGATCGCCAGGCGTTCGGGTGCGCCGAAAAGGTTCCTGGAACATATCCTGCTGGAGATCCGCAACGCGGGCTATATCGCCTCGACCCGGGGCAGGTCGGGGGGCTATCAGATGATCAAGCCGCCCGAAGCGATTTCGGTATCAGAGCTTTTGCGGATGATCGACGGGCCCATCGCGCCCTTGCAATGCCTGTCGCGCCGCGCCTATCAGCGCTGCGAGGATTGCAGCGACGAAGAGACCTGCCGCATCCGCAAGGTCTTTGCCGAGGTCTTCTGGTCTTACCTGGTGCTGATCGAAAGCCTGACCTTGGCCGATATCCAGAAATCGGCCGAAGTCAGCGACCGCATCCTGGGGTGATCCAATAGCGCGCGTGCCGCGCATTGTTTTTTCTCGCCTCTGGGCTGCCGCCCAACCGGCTTGGGGATGCCTCCGGCGGGAACATTTGGGTCAGTATGAAAGCCAAGGTGCCGCGCGCCTTCAGGGACGTCCGCCCTGACCTTGCGCCTGCGCCATCCGGACGAGGCGTCTCTTTCCCTTTCACCTTGGCCCAAATATCTCCGGCCCAAATATCTCCGGAGGGGTCCGGGGAGGCAGCGCCTCCCCGGGGGGGAGGTCAAACCTGCGATCTGCGTTCGCGCCATTTGTCCTGCGCTTGCAGGCCCCAATAGGTCAGCTGCGCCGCAATCAGGCCCAAGCGCCCGCCCGCCCAGTCAAGACCGAAGGGGGCAAAGGCCTTGATGCGGTCGGATTGGCCCAGCATGGCTTCGGCCAGGACCTTGCCGGCAATCGCCGTCGTGTTCAGCCCATGGCCGCCGAAGGCCGTGATATGCCACAGGTCCGGCGCCAGGCGCCCCAGTTGCGGCATCCGGTGGCGGGCATAGCCCATCAGCCCGGACCAGCTGTGGTCGACCCTTAGCCCCGCCAGCTGCGGATAGACCTCGACCATGGCGCGGTGCAGGTCGCGCGCAACGGCCGCATCCGGAGCCGCGCGGGTCGTGATCCGACCGCCCCACAGAAGCCGGCCTTGGGACACGCGGTAGTAATCGCTGGCGCGGCGGTCATCCAGCACTGCCATGGGGGTGCGGATCACCTCGGCCAGAAGGTCAGGCGCCGCTTCGGTCGCCATCATATAGGTGGCAATCGGCAGGATGGCGCGTTGCAGCCTGGGGATCAGCGCGCCGGTATAGCCGCCCGTGGCCAGCACGATGCGCCGCGCCGTCACCATGCCCTTGGGCGTCCTGATCCGCTGGCTGATGCCGAAATCGGTCGCCACGGCGGGGGTGTTTTCATAGATCCTGACGCCAAGGCTTTCGGCTGCCCGCGCCAGGCCCAGGACATAATTCAACGGGTGGATGTGGAAGGCCTGCCGGTCCTCGATCCCATGGTGATAGCGCCGCGTCTCCAGCCGGTCGGCGATGGCTTCGGCGTCCAGATAGGTGACGGGCAGGCCCTGGGTCGCCAGCGCCTCGGCCTCGGCGCGCAGGTCGGCGCCCTGATCGAACCGGCGCAGATGCAAAAGGCCCGGTGTCGGCTCTGCCCCCTTGATCGCGAATTCGGCGATGGTCTGGCGCAGGCGGGTGACGCCCTCGACCGACAGGGCATGAAGCTGTTCCGCCCCCGCAGCCCCTGCACGCGCCCGGATCGCGCTGGCCCCGCAGGCATAAGAGGCCGAGACGATGCCGCCATTGCGCCCCGAGGCGCCAAAGCCCAGGCTTTGCGCCTCGATCACGGTGACGCGGGTGCCGTGGCGCGCCAGTTCCAGCGCGGTGGTCAGCCCCGCAAGGCCGCCGCCGATGATCACGGTGTCGGTGTCATGCGCGCCCTTCAGCGCGGGGCGTTCGGCCCGGTCCAGGCGGGTTTCGCTATACCAGGTCGCGGGCGAGGTTGGGGCCCCCCCCTTTGCAGCGGGGCTCATGCGTCCAGGTCCACCCAGACCGGCACATGGTCCGAGGGTTTGTCGCGGCCGCGCACATCCTTGTCGATGCCGGCGTCCGACAGAAGGTCGGCGGCCTGGGGCGACAGAAGCAGGTGGTCGATGCGGATGCCGTTGTTGCGCTCCCAGGCGCCGCGCTGGAAGTCCCAATAGCTGTAGACCCCCGGCCCCGGGTGCCGGACGCGGATCGCATCGGTCAGGCCCAGGTTCAACAGCCGGCGAAACGCCTCACGCGAGGCGGGCAGGTAAAGCGCGTCCTCGGTCCAGTCCTTGATGTTGGCGGCGTCCTCGGCCTGGGGGATCACGTTATAATCGCCACACAGGACCAGCGGTTCCTCTTGCGCCAAAAGATCGCGGGTGCGGGCCTGCATCCGCTCCATCCAGGCCAGTTTGTAATCGTATTTCGGCCCCGGCGCCGGGTTGCCGTTGGGCAGGTAAAGCCCGCAGACCCGGACGGGCCGCTTGCCGATCACCGTCGCCTCGATCCAGCGGGTCTGTTCGTCGGCCGTGCCGTCAGGATTGGCGCCGGGCAGGCGGCGGGTGACATCCTCAAGCGGCAGTTTCGACAGGATCGCCACCCCGTTGAAGCCCTTCATCCCATGGGTTTCGACCCGGTAGCCCAGCCGTTCAAAGGCCTCACGCGGGAAGGCCTCGTCAACCGATTTGATCTCTTGCAGGCAGGCCACGTCGGGGGTGGTCTCTGTCAGCCATTGCACCAGCGCGTCGTGCCGGGCCTTGATGCCGTTGATGTTGAAGCTTGCGATTTTCATGCCGTGATTTGCGCCGCGGAGCGGGCGGCTTGCAACCACAAACTGTCGACCTCGTCCAGAAGGCGCGGGTCGAAGCGGTGCGCCTCCTCCCAATAGCGGCCCGAGGGGACGACATAGCCGAGTTCAGCCTCACGCATCAGGGCGCGGGTGATCAGCGCCTGATCCAGGGGCAGGGGGCGCAGGTCGGGCAGGTCGTCCAGCGTCGCACGGGGCCAGATCAGCCGCGAGGGCGCTTGGCTGAGGTTCACCGCCGCCACGCCTTCGCGCGCAGCCAGGCACAGGAACCGCGCCGACTTCGCCTCCAGCGAGCGCAGGGTGATATCGGCGCGCAAAGGATCAGGCGTGCCCTGGCCGTAAAAATGCGTCGGGCCAGTGGCGGGGTAATGCATGTCGCAGCCAAAGGCCGCGAGGACGCGGGGTTTCAGCGCATCCAGCACCCAATAGGCCGTGGTGAAGGCCATGGTGCCGCCGCCATAGACAAAGCCGCCAAAGCGGTTCTGGGCCTGGACGAAGGCGTCTTCGGCGACGATGCTTTGGCCCGCGGCGGGGGTCGGGTGGCGGTCGGCGGGAAAGTCCCAGGGGTAGATGGCATGGTCCCAGTCGGGGCGGATGCGCCAGGCGTTGTTGATCGCGACGATGGGGCCGAAATGCGCCCGGGGCCAGGCCGCGGCCTCGACGGCGGAGGGGGCCGAGCCCAGCATCAGAACGGGTTTCATCCGGCTTCTCCAGGTCAGGCCGGGCCTTTGGACGCGGCATGGGGATTATAGCATGACAGGCCGTCAGACGGCGGCCTTTTCAGCAGCTTTGTTCGGGCGATTTAGCGCGCCGGCGCCGCGGTCAAGGGAGAAGGGCGGGGAAATCCCGGCTTGGGCCTTGGGAACAGGGCGGCCCGGGGAAGGTTCGGACTGGTGAAGGTGCAGGCCCGGAAATGTTCAGGCCCTGAAAAGCTCAGGCCAGCGAGAACGAGGTTCCGCAGCCACAAGATGCGACCGCATTGGGGTTTTCGACAACGAAGCGCGCCCCGATCAGCTCGGCTGAAAAGTCGATGACGGCGTTGGACAGATAGGGCAGAGAGATCGAGTCGATCAGAACGCGCTGGCCGTCTTTCTCGATCACCAGGTCGTCAGAGGTCGGATCATCCAGCTTGATGTCGTATTGAAAGCCCGAACAGCCGCCGCCCTCGACCGCAACGCGCAGGGATTTCTGCTGGCCGGTGGCCTTGAGGATCTCGCCAAGGCGCTGAAAGGCGCGGTCGGTGACTTTGGGCGGAAAGGTGAGGGTCATCATGGGTCTCCTGAGGGGGAATGTAAGGGCAGGGCGCGCCGGGTTCAAGGCTTCGGCGTCTTCTCCATGCGGGGGGCTGCCGCCCCCCGCACCCCCCGCCATCGGGGGGACTGCCGTCCCCCCGAACCCCCCAGCCTCAAGGGGAGCCAGCTCCCCTTGAGAAACCCCCGAGATATTTGGGTCAGTATGAAAGGACGGGGGCGCGCAGTCCGGGTGGCGTCCTGTGTCGGTGGTGGGTGCCGCTTGGTCTTGTGTGCGGCCGGCAAGATGCGCCTTTTTGGGGGGGATGTAAGTAGCGAGGGGCGGCGGGGGGGCGGCGGGGCAGGGGGGCCAACCTTCACCGCTTGGCCTTTTGCCCGCGCCCGGCTAAGCTTTGGCAAAACAACGGAAGATCCCATGCTTGCCCCCTATGCCTGCCAGCCCGACCAATCCCGGGGCCGCCTGTTTCCGGAAAGCCTGTCCTCGTTCCGCTCGCCCTTTCAGCGCGACCGCGACCGGATCATCCATTCCTCGGCCTTCCGCCGGCTGAAACACAAGACCCAGGTCTTTGTCGAACACGAGGGCGACTATTACCGCACCCGCCTGACCCATACGATCGAGGTGGCCCAGGTCGCCCGCACCATCGCGGGCGTGCTGAACCTGAACACCGACCTGGCCGAGGCCGTGGCGCTGGCTCATGACCTGGGCCATACCCCCTTTGGCCATACCGGCGAGGACGCGATGGAGCGGCTGATGGCGCCCTATGGCGGCTTTGACCACAACGCCCAGGCCCTGCGCATCGTCACAAGGCTGGAGCGCCATTACGCTGATTTCGACGGGCTGAACCTGACCTGGGAGACGCTGGAGGGCATCGCCAAACATAATGGTCCAGTTGTCCGGCCTTCGCCGGACGGGGGCCCAGTTGTCCGGCCTTCGCCGGACGGAGGCCCAGTTGTCCGGCCTTCGCCGGACGGGGGCCCCGTCCGTGGCCCGAACGCGGATGAGAAACATGCCCATTCCGAAGAGGGGGGCCCCCTCCCCTATGCCCTGGCCGAGGTCAACGCCGCCTGGGACCTGGAGCTGCACACCCATGCCAGTGCCGAGGCTCAGGTGGCGGCCATCGCGGATGACGTCGCCTATTCGCATCACGACCTGCATGACGGGCTCCGCTCGGGGCTTTTTACCGAAGACGACCTGATGGACCTGCCCGTCACCGGCCCGGCCTTTGCCGAGGTTGACCGGCTCTATCCCGGTCTGGACAAGATGCGCCGCCGTCATGAGGCGCTGCGCCGGGTCTTTGGTCGCATGGTCGAGGATGTGATTGCGGTGGCCCAGAACCGCCTGTCCGCGGCGCAGCCCAAGTCGGTCGACGACATCCGCCTGTTGGGGACCACGGTCATCCGCTTTTCAAAGCCGCTGTATCAAGAGCTGAAGGCGATCCGGTCCTTCCTGTTCACGCGGATGTATCGCGCGCCCTCGGTCATGGTCGAGCGTGCGCGGGTGACGCGGGTGGTGGATGGGCTTTTCCCGCTGTTCCTGGAGCGGCCCCACCTGCTGCCGGACACCTGGACCGCCGATATCGCCGCCGCCCGCGATCAGACCGAACTGGCCCGCGTCATCGCCGATTACGTGGCCGGCATGACCGACCGCTTTGCGCTGCAAGAGGGGGAAAGACTGTTGGGTATCCCCGCTCAGGCCTAGGCCTAGGCCTTGCGCGTCGCCGCATAGACCCACACGCCGACCAGGGCCAGCGAGGCCAGCATGTTCCACGACGCCATCGACAGGCCGAACATCTCCCAGGCCACCTGGTCGCATTGCACGACCGGCGCGGCCTGGATCTTGGCCAGAAGGTCCTTGGCCGACAGCGCCGACACATCGCCCGAGGTGCAAGTCGAGGGCCCAAGCCACCACTTGCGCTCGACCCCGGTGTGATAGGCGCCGATCCCCGCCGTTGTCAGTGCGGCCAAAGCGCCGGCCCAGGGGATCACGCGCGCCAGCACGGTGTTGCGCAGGGCCAGCATCAAGGCCCCCAGCGCAATCGCCGCCGCATGGGGCCAGCGCTGCAACAGGCACAGATGGCAGGGCGCCATGCCGCCGATATATTGGAACCCGAAGGCCCCGCCCAACAGCGCGGCAGAGCCCAGGGCGGCAAGCAAAGAGGCGGTCAGACGGGTCATGCGAAGCTCTTGATCAACCAGAAGGCAATGGCGGCCACGATCACCAAAACCGTCGCCAAGGCAAGGCGCTTCTTGATCACTTCGGCGACAGTCTCGCCATAGCGCGCCAAAGCCCAGCCCAGGATCAGGAACTTGCCAAAGCGCGCCACGATGGCGGCCGCGATGAAAAGCCACAGATTGAAGCTGACCGCGCCGGCCAGGATCGTCACCACCTTCATCGGCGGCAAATGCGCCGCGCCCGATGTGACAAGCAGCAGCAACAGCATCTCGACCCCGGTGCGGGCCTTCAGCGCCTCGAAGGCCTCGACCGAGTTCCAGAATTGCAACAGCGGCAGGGCCACGAGTTCAAACAGGTAATGCCCGATCACCCAGCCAAAGATCCCGCCCAACACCGAAGCAAGCCCCGCAATCACCGCATAGCGCATGGCGCGTTCGGGGCGGGTCAGGCACATGGGCAGGAACATGACCTCGGCCGGAACCGGAAAGAACGAGCTTTCGGCAAAGGCCACGAAAGCCAGAAGCGGTTCGGCCCGCTTGGAGCGGGCGGCGGCGGTCAGACTTTGGGCCATGCGTGCGAACATGGGGTCCAGATGGCCCGCCCCGGGCGCGCGGTCAAGAGGGGGCGGGGAAAGCCGCCGCCACAGGGTGTTGACGGCGCCAAAGACAGGGCTTAAACGATGCCCGGACAGCGGGGCGACCCGGTGTTCGCCCGGACCGCGTGACGACTGCCTTCGTCGTGCGCTCCGTGGCTGAACTTGGGGCGAAGCCCCCTTGGTCAACGACCGTGCCCTTGCCGCAAGGCCTACCTGGGGGTGCGTGATGTGCGGGCGTGGCGGAATGGTAGACGCGACAGACTCAAACTCTGTTTCCGCAAGGAGTGTCGGTTCGAGTCCGACCGCCCGCACCATTTAAAATCAAGCACTTACAGATCAGTTGCGAAAGTTGACCGTCCGAGCGTCCGAGTGCGTCCGGCCGGACGATGGTTTTCGGGGCGGTGGTCAGTCGGCCCGCGCTCCGCATGACACTGGCGCCGGGATGTCGCGATCAAATGCACCTTTCGCCGCACGATGCGGCGCAGGCGACTGCTGGTCCCGCCGCCGCGATCGCGGCAAAGGCACAATCGCAGCTTTGAGGGAGATGGCACCCCCCGAAGTTTGCCCCCCCGGGCTTTGGCACACCCGGGATCTTCGGTGGTTTTGCGGGGCAAGGTGGGAACATCCCCGGAACGCATCGCGGCATTCCCGTGGCCTTTCTGCGGCCGGTGATTCGGTCAAAGCCTGCCCCGCCAATGCGTTAGCGGGCAAAAATCCCGGCAATTTTCCGCAATTGATGCTCAACTTGAAACTTGCACCAGGGGCGGAGACCGGATTTGGGCGGAATTCAGGCAAATTTTCGGGGTCGTGGTAAACAGAAGGTTGCGTTTCCATTCTGGCGACACTTGCTGCAGGTGCAAAGTCGGTCTTTCGCGAAAAGGGAAGGGATTCAAGGCGCAGCGCCGATTCCTTCATGTGGCACTGTTTCCAGGCCTTTTACAGTGCGCAACCTTGAGGAGAAGATTTTCCCCTTCTTGCCGCGGCACCGCAGAATTTCCCCCCTGCTGCGGCCCCGGTTCCGCCGTTTTTTCACTTTTCCTGAACCTTAACGCCGGGTAATCAAGACGTGTCCTGCCCTGGTGGGACAAGGCCGTGGGGGCGGTCTGTAAGTGGTGTTGCACTTGACGGTGCAGGAATGTTGTTAAAAGACCGAGCGGTTTCGACGCTGCGTCGAACCCTGCGGGCCAGAAGGCCCCGCTCGCCTTTTGGCGTCCTCCTGCCACCCGACCATCACGACAGTCCGGCATTCGGGCCGCGCATCACTTGCGCAGCCCGGATCAGGAGCTTTGCGGCTCCTGCATTTCGGAGAACGGGGGTTTCCCCCAGAGGCGTGGAGTGGTCGGTGACGAAACCTGGCAAAATTAGGCGCAATGACCTGCGGGTCTGCTCGATTCTGTCGGTGTCGCCTGCCCTGTCCTCTGTTTCGGCGGCAAGAAATGAAGGGGATCGGGTATGACGCTGTGCTTCTTTTACACTGACTTTTGGGGCAACAAGTGCTGGGTCGATTCCAGCTGCGTGAGCCAGCGTTCGGACGGCTGCTGGTATGACCAGTATGGCCGCAAATGCCAGGACACCCGGGACGGCACCGTCGAGGGCACCGCGGGCAACGACCTGATCGACTACAATTACACCGGCGATCCGGAAAAGGATCTGATCGACCACAATGATGCCATCCTGGGCAACAAAGGGTCGAATGACGATGTGGTTTACGCCAATGGCGGCAACGACACCGTGATCGCGGGCGAGGGCCATGACACCGTTTACGGCGGCGACGGCAACGACAGCCTGTCGGGCGGCAATGGCAATGACAACCTGCAGGGCGAGGCGGGCAATGACACGCTGACCGGCGGGTCGGGCGCGAACGTCGAATATGGCGGCGCGGGCGATGACAAGTTCATCGGCGGCGCGGGCGCGGACACGTTCTTTGGTGGCACGGGCCAGGACAATATCGACTATTCGAACTCGGCCTCGGGGGTGAACGTCAACCTGTCGACCGGCGTCCTGTCGGGCGGCGATGCGGCCGGCGACAGCGTCGGCAGCGGGATCGACGGTGTCATCGGGTCGAATTCGGCCGACAGCCTGACGGGCTTTGACAGCCAGGGCACGACCGCGGGCGATGTCTATACCAACCAGTTCTGGGGCAATGGCGGCAACGACACGATCACGGGCGCGGGTGGGAATGACCTGCTGTATGGCGGCAACGATCAGGACAAGCTGGACGGCGGCGCGGGCGACGACCTGATCGCGGGCGACGCGGGCAACGATTCCATCGACGGTGGCACGGGCCAGGACACGATCTATGGCGACAGCGCCACGACGGCGGCGCCCTCGCCGGTCACGATCACCCTGACGGGCGATGCCGGGGCCTATGACTGCAAGCTGTTCGTCTATTCGATCAACCCGGTCACGGGGGCGATCACCAATATCCAGACGCTGAACACCGACACCGATGTCGGCATCGGCACGAATTACACCTATAACGTCGCGCCGGGCACCGTGATCGGCGTGGGCATCGTCTCGCCCGATGGGACCTATTATTCCTCGGGGTATGGTGGGCGGATCGGCCTGAACAACGACAACCAGATCCACACCAAGGGTCTGGGCGTTGATGCCAATGGCGCGGTCAACATCGGTTTTGAAGACACCAAGGCGCTTGGCGACAAGGACTTCAACGACGTGTCGGTCAAGGTCAACCTTGGCACCTCGGGCGCCAGCTTTGACAATGCGCATTACACCTATACCTCGGTCACGCCGTCGGACGCGGGCGCGGGCCATGACACGGTCAATGCTGGCGACGGCAACGACCTGGTTTATGGCGGCGCGGGCAATGACGTGCTGGCCGGCGAAAAGGACAATGACACCCTGTCCGGCGACAAGGGCGACGACACGTTGAACGGCGGCGCGGGCAATGACAGCCTGTCGGGCGGCGACGACCGTGACGTCTTTGTCGGCGGCAATGCCGGCGACAAGGTGGACGGCGGCGAGGGCGGCAACGACCTGGACACGCTGGATCTGCGCGGTCTGGGCCCTGTCACCGTGGTTTACGACCCCGCCAATCCCGAGAATGGGACGATCCAGTTCCTGTCGGGCTGGGGTGGCACGGTCACGGGGTCGATGTCCTTCACCAATATCGAAAACATCCTCAAGGATGCGCCGCCGCGCGATGGCTATGTCGACGGCACCACGGGCAATGACCTGATCGACGGCGCCTATACCGGCGACCCGCAGGGCGACCGCATCGACGCCAATGACGCGATCATCGGTGGCGCCGGTCCGAACGACGACGTGGTCCGCGCCGGTGAGGGCGATGACACGGTCCGCTCCGGCATCGGCAACGACCTGGTCTATGGCGGCAACGGCAATGACTCGGTCGAGGGCGGCGAGGGCAACGACACGCTGAACGGCGAGGCGGGCAACGACAAGCTCTTTGGCGGCGCGGGCAATGACAGCCTGGACGGCGGCACGGGCGATGACACGCTGACCGGTGGCGAAGGCCGCGACACCGCGGTGGGTGGCGAGGGCAATGACGTCATCGACACCGGCTCGGCCACGGATGCGCCCGATATCGCGGTGCCCGGTTTCAATGGGGCCGACACCGATCCGAACGACGACCGCGATCTGGTCTATGGCGGCAATGGCGACGACGTGATCCGCACCGGCGATGACGCCGACACCATCGACGGCGGCGAGGGCCGCGACAGCATCGACGCGGGCAGCGACGCTGACCTGGTGACGGCGGGCGCTGGCAATGACACGGTTGTCGGCGGCGAGGGCTCTGACACGATCGAGGGCGGCGCGGGCGATGATCTGATCACCGCGGGCATCGTGACCTCGGGCGCTGCGATCCCGGATGCGACCGACCCGGCGCCGAACAACGACCGCGACCTGGTGCGCGGCGGTGACGGCAATGACACGATCATCGGCGGCGACGATGCGGACACGCTGTATGGCGACGCGGGCAACGACCGGCTGGATGGCGGGATCGACGACGACAGTCTGATCGGCGGCGCGGGGCAGGATACGGCCCTGGGCGGCGACGGCAATGACGTGATCGACACCTCCTCGGGCGCGGGCTCGCCCGATATCGGGCTGGGTGCGGCGGGCGATGCAGATGTCAACGACGACCGCGACTCAGTCTCGGGTGGCAATGGCGACGACGTGATCCGCACGGGCGACGATGCCGACACCATCGACGGTGGCGACGGGCGCGACAACATCGACGCGGGCAATGATGCCGACCTGGTCACGGCGGGCGCTGGCAATGACACCGTCGTCGGCGGCGAGGGCTCTGACACGATCGAGGGCGGTTCGGGCGATGACCTGATCACCGCCGGGATCGGGGCGGGCGCCATTCCGGATGCAACCGATGGCGCGCCGGGCAATGACCGCGACCTGGTGCGGGCTGGCGACGGCAACGACACCGTCTTGGGTGGCGATGACCGCGACACGATCTATGGCGATGCCGGCAATGACGTCATCGACGGCGGCATCGACGATGACAGCCTGTTTGGCGGCGACGGAAGGGACTCGATCCTGGGCGGCGACGGCAATGACGTCATCGACACCTCCTCGGGCGATTTGGCGCAGCGTCCCGACATCGGCTATCCGGGGCTGTATGCCGCCGATACCGACGTCAACAACGACCGTGACACGGTCGATGGCGGCGCGGGCGATGATGCGATCAAGACCGGCGACGATGCCGACCTGATCACCGGCGGTGACGGGCGCGACACGATCGACGCGGGCACCGACAACGACACCGTCTATGGCGGCGCGGGCGCCGACAGCATCGTGGGCGGCGAGGGCTCTGACACGATCGAGGCCGGCACGGGCAATGACGTCGTTTACGGCGGCTATGGTCCGGGCGTGCCCGACAGCGTCAACATCCCCGACGCGACCGATCTTGCGCCGACCAACGGCCTTGACCTGATCCGTGGCAACGAGGGCGATGACACGCTCTATGGCATGGACGACAAGGACACGATCTTTGGCGATGCCGACAATGACCTGATCTATGGCGGCATCGACGACGACAAGCTTTATGGCGGCGCCGGCAATGATGCGGTCAATGGCGACGAGGGCAATGACACGCTTTACGCCGATGCGGGCCGCGACACCCTGACCGGTGGCGCCGACCGCGACGTCTTTGTCGGCGGCAACGCCGGGGATGTGGTCGATGGCGGCGAGGCTGGCAACGACTACGACACGCTGGACCTGACCGGCGCTGGCCCCTTGAAGGTGATCTACGACAGCGCCAATCCGGAAAACGGTGTGGTGCAGTTCCTGGATGCCGACAAGAACGTCACCGGCACGATGACCTTCACGAATATTGAAAACGTCATCCCCTGCTTTACCCCCGGCACGCTGATCGCGACGCCGCGCGGCGAGGTTCCGGTGGAATCCCTGCGCGCCGGCGACCGGATCATCACCCGCGACAACGGGATGCAGGAAATCGCATGGGTTGGCCGTCGTGACCTGTCCTGGGCCGACCTGAACGCCGCTTCGCATCTGAAGCCGGTTCTGGTCCGGGCCGGATCGCTGGGCAATGGCCTGCCGGAGCGCGACATGCTCGTCTCGCCGAACCACCGCCTGTTGGTCGCCAACGACCGCACGGCGCTGTATTTCGACGAACACGAGGTTCTGGTGGCCGCCAAGCACCTGACCGCCGCCAAGGGCGTTCATTCGGTCGATGCGGCAGGGGTCAGCTATATCCACTTCATGTGCGCTCGCCATGAAGTCGTGCTGTCCAACGGCGCCTGGACGGAAACCTTCCAGCCCGGCGACCAGACCCTGCGCGGCATGGGCAATGCCCAGCGTTCGGAAATCTTCGACCTCTTCCCCGAGCTGAAGACCGATGCCGGGATCGAGACCTATCAATCCGCCCGCAAGACGCTGAAGCGTCACGAGGCCGCGCTTTTGATGCGCTAACAAGTTATGCAGCTGGTCGGGGATCACCCCGGCTCTGGGAAAGGGGGGCGCAGGCCCCCCTTTTCAATTTCAGGCCCCCTTGGTTCCATATCGGCCCGCAGGTTCTGCAAGGCCCGGCGTCCCATTCGGGCAAAAAAGTGGCCCGCTGCCCGCATCCCGCCTTGATTGCCCGGAAAACGCCACGGGTCCTGCCGTATTTTAATAGAATTTGCCTCTTATCCGAAGGGCTTAGCCTCGGAGACGCAGATGGCCACCTATAACGACACGCTCAATGTCAACAATTCCCAGACCGGGACAGGCTTTGCCGACACGATCTATGGCAATGGCGGCAATGATACCTTGTCGGGGGCGGGCGGGGTCGATGCGATCTATGGCGGCACCGGCAATGACATCCTGGATGGCGGGACCGCGGGCGACTCGCTTTTTGGCGGTGGGGGCGACGACCGCATCCTTTTGACCGGAACCTTCGGGGCCGACACGATCCAGGGCGGCGAGACGACGGACGAGGTGACGGGCGACACGGTCGACGCCAGCGCCCTGACCGCGGCGATCTCGGTCGTGTTTTCGGGGGCCGAGGCGGGAAGCATCACCTCGGCCAACACGACGGCGACCTTCTCGCAGATCGAGGGCCTGGTTCTGGCGGGCCTGGCCGACAGCCTGAACGCGACGCTGGCCACCTCGGCGGTGACGGCCGATCTGGGCGCGGGCAATGACACGGCCTGGGGCGGCTCTGGCGCCGATACGCTGATCGGGGGCGGGGGGGCGGATTCGATCCTGTCCGGGGCGGGCAATGATCTGGTTTATGACGAGGCCCAGAACAACACCAATGCCGGGGCGGCCGATTATGTCGATCTGGGCGCGGGCGATGACCGCTATATCGGCACCGGGATCGGGGCCACGGATACCGACCAGATCTATGGCGGCACGGGCAATGACCAGATCACGGCGCTGGGCGGCAATGACTCGCTTTATGGCGGGTCGGGCAATGACACGCTGACGGCGGGCAATGACACGCTGACCAGCGCGGGCGACCAGCTTTATGGCGGGCTTGGCAATGACCAGCTGAACGGCGCGGGCACGGCCGACACGCTGGACGGCGGCGATGGCGCCGACACGCTGACGGGCGGCGCGGGCAATGACATCCTTTACGGCGGCGACACGCTGGCGGGGGCGGGCGGGACCTTTATCCTGAACGGCAATTTCACCGCGGGCACGGCGAATTGGTCGGGCACGGACATGGAGGTCAATCCCGAGAGCGCCTATTTCACCGGCGGCTCGACCAGCAACATGACCGTCGAGATGGACGGCAACTCTGGTCAGACCACGGTCATGGAGCAGAGTTTCACCGTGGCGGGGACGCAGGCGGCGACGCTGTCCTTTCGGGCGGCGCTGCGTGCGTCGCCTGCGGGCACGGCGGGGGTTGATGGCTTTACCGTCACCGTGGTCGATGCCAACGGTGCTGCGATCCTGAGCCAGACGGTTTTGCCCGCTGCCTGGGCCAATTATACCTTCAACTTCACCTTCCCCAGCGGCGGCACCTATACGCTGCGCTTCACCGAGGTTGGCAACAACGACAGCATCGGGTCGATCCTGGACGATGTGCAGATCACCGGGTCGTCGGTGGCCTATGACGCTGCGGGCGATGTGATCTCGGGCGGGGATGGGGATGACACGATCTATGGCTATGCCGGCAACGACAGCCTGTCGGGGGATGCGGGCAATGACAGCCTGATCGGGGGCGAGGGCGATGACACGCTTGCGGGCGGCGATGGCGCGGACAGCGTCAATGCCGGCGGCGGCAATGACCGGATCATCCTGTCCTCGACCGATACGATCGACGGCGGCGCGGGTCTTGACACGCTGGACGGCACGGCGGGCACCACGGCCGAGGTCGTGACCTTTACCAGCGGCACCGGCGGCACGACCAATATCGGCACCGGCTTTGCCAATATCGAAACCTTTGTCAGCGATCAGGGCGCGGACCGCTATGATGCAAGCCTGGCCACCGGGCCGCTGACCATCCTGACCGGGGCCGACAATGACACGGTGACGGGCGGGGCGGGCAATGACACGCTGGACGGCGGCAGCGGCGACGACAGCCTTGCGGGCGGCGCGGGGGCGGACAGCATCACCGGCGGCACCGGGGCGGACACGCTGGCGGGGGGTCTGGGCGATGACCTGCTTTCTGGCGGCGACGACGCCGACCGCTTTGTCATCGCAGCCACGGGCGGCGCCGATCAGGTCTTTGGCGGCGAGGGCGGCACGCTGGACCAGGACACGCTGGACCTGTCGGCCCTGACCACCGCGGTCACGGCCGCGTGGTCTGGCGCCGAGGCGGGCACGGCCACGACCTCTGGTGGCGCGGTCACGTTCGCGGGGATCGAGCGGCTGACCACCGGCACCGGCGCCGACACGCTGAACGCCAGCGGCTCGCCCACCGGGGTCTGGCTGGACACGGGCTCTGGGGCCGATGTGGTCACGGGGTCGGGCGCGGCGGATACGGTCGCGGCCGGGGATGGCGCGGACAGCGTTCTGGCCGGGGGCGGGGCGGATGTCGTCGATGGCGGCCTTGGCGCCGACACGCTGTCGGGCGAGGCGGGGGCCGACAGCCTGACGGGCGGCGAGGGCGCCGACGCGCTGTATGGCGGGACCGAGTCCGACACGCTTGCGGGCGACGCGGGCAATGACCTGCTTTACGGCGGCGCGGGCAATGACAGCCTGTCGGGCGGCACGGGCGACGACTCGCTTTTGGGCGAGGCCGGGGATGACACGCTGCAGGGCGGCACCGGGTCGGATGGCTTTGTCTATCTGGCCGATGGCTTTGGCGCCGATGCGGTCACTGGCGGCGAGGATGTCGGCAGCGCCGAGATCGACTATATCTATGCCGATCTGCCCGGTCCGGTGACGGTGGTCTATTCCGGGTCCGAGGCCGGCACGATGACGGCCCCGGGCGCGGGCAATGGCACGGTCAGCTTCTCGCAGATCGAGGCGCTGTGGACCGGCGCCGGGGCCGACCTGATCGACGGCCGTCTGAACGGGGCGGGCGGCTATGTCCTGACCAATGACGGCGCGGATACGATCTGGGGCGGGGCAGGGGTCGAACAGATCTATGCCGGAAGCGGCGCGGATTCCATCGACGGTGGGGCCGGGGCCGATCAGGTCTTTGGCGGCGCCGGCAGCGACTGGATCAAGGGCGACAGCGGCGACACGGTCGACGGCGGCGCCGGGGATTTCGACACGCTGGACCTTTCGGCCTGGGGCTTTGCCCGGACCAATGTGATCTACAGCGCCACCGATCCTCAGGCTGGAACGGTCGAGTTCCTGAATTCTGATGGCACGGTGCAAAGCACCATGACCTTCTCGAACATCGAGAAAGTCATGCCCTGTTTCACCCCCGGCACCCTGATCCAGACCGGTCGCGGCGCCGTGGCGGTTGAATGCCTGGCGCCCGGAGACCTGATCCTGACCCGCGACAACGGGGTCCAGCCCCTGCGCTGGATCGGCAGGCGGGCGCTAAGCCTGGCCGATCTGATCGTTCAACCTCGGCTGCAACCGCTGCGGATCACGGCGGGTAGCCTTGGGGCGGGCCTGCCGCGGCGTGACCTGACCGTGTCGCCGCAACACCGCATGTTGATCGAGGGCGCGCGGGCCGAGATGCTGTTTGGCGAGGCCGAGGTTCTGGTGGCCGCCCGCCATCTGGAGGCCACCCCGCTTTTGCCGGCCGGTGTCACCTATATCCACCTGCTGTTTGATGCCCACGAGATCATCCAGGCCGAGGGCGCCTGGACCGAAAGCTTCCAGCCCGCCGCCCGGATGCTGTCCGAGATGGAGGCCGAGACCCGCGCCGAGATCGAGGCGCTGTTCCCCGACCTGTCCCATCAGGGCTTCCCCGCGGCCAGGCTGTCGCTGAAGGCGCATGAGGCCAAGGTGCTGCTGGCGGCGTAAGACGCGTCGCAAGTCCCGGGGGGGCTTGGCCAAAGCCCGCCCCGGGACTTGCGCTCTGTCATCTATCCCCGCCACAGGCCAGAGGCGAGATGGCATCTTGCTTGCGTCAG
Organism: Stagnihabitans lacustris; assembly: GCF_025950525.1. Classification (GTDB taxonomy): domain Bacteria; phylum Pseudomonadota; class Alphaproteobacteria; order Rhodobacterales; family Rhodobacteraceae; genus Stagnihabitans. The sequence continues at coordinate 537,560 of NZ_JAPDGS010000001.1, forward strand.
CCCGCGCCGTTTTGTGACGCGCGCCAGGCGGCCCAGGCCTCGGGCGTGTCCAGATCGGTGGTCGCATGACATCCCGGCAGGGCGATCCGCTCCAGCAGGTGGGGATTGTCTTGCAAGATCACCCGCGCGCCCGCATCCCCCTGCAGCGACGCAAAGGCCGGTCGCAGATGGGCCGGAAAGATCACCGGATGGCCGGGGGTCCCCGTCTGGTCGGTGGCCTGCAGGATGGAGGCCGGCCGCAGCTTGTGCCGCGCCAGCATCGCCATCAGGTCATGCCGGGTGATATCGGGCATGTCGGCGGGCAGCACCATCAGGATGCCCGCCCCCGCAGCCCCGCGCCGCAAAGAGGCCGCCAGCCCCTCGGCCGCCTCGGGCACCTCGCGGATTTCGACGGGCAGGCCTGCGATCAGCGCCCGGCGGGGATCGTTCACACGCAGGGTGACGATGACATCGCGGCGCAGGGTCAGGGCACGTGTGACGGTGCGGCGGAGGAGCGGTTCTCCGTCGATCAGTTCGGCCAGCTTGTCGCGCCCCCCCATGCGGGACGAGCGGCCTGCAGCGGGGATCAGAACATCCATCTTGGTCTTTCGCGGAACCCGCAGGGGGTTGCACACCCCCTGCACCCCCGTGGAGTATTTGGGTCAATGTGAAAGGGCAAGGGGGCGGTGGTTTGCGGAAGCGGCGCGTCCCCGGGCAGAGGACGCGCCGGTCAAGCGGGCGGCGAGCGGCTGCGTAGCCCGGGTTTACCCGCGCATGCGGCCCTGGTCGTCCCAGAGCGGCGCGAGGTGGACGCGAGCTTTGCGACGCTGGCCGAGGATTTCGACCTCGACTTCCAATCCGTCCTGAACGCGGTCAGCCGGAATGAAGCCTTGGGCCACGGATTTCCCGGTCCAGTGGCTGAAGCCACCGCTTGTGCACCAGCCGACCACGGCGCCGTCCAACCAGATCGGCTCCCAGGCGACGACATCGGCGTCGTCGGCATCGACCACCAGGGGGACCAGCTTGCGACTTGGGCCCTTGGCTTTCTCGGCCAGCGCTGCGGCTTTGCCGATCCAGTCGCAGGGCTTGTTCCAGGCGATGAACTTGTCCAGACCCGTTTCGGCGGGGGTGTAGTCGGGCGAGAACTCGCGGCCCCAGCTTCCGAACCATTTGTCCAGACGCAGCGACATCATGGCGCGCATGCCGAAGGGGCGCAGGCCCAGGTCTTGGCCCTTTGCGTTCAGGATATCCCACAGGTGGCGGACCGACATGTGATCGGTGAAGATCTCGTATCCGAGGTCGGCCGTGTAGCTGACGCGTTGGACGATGCAATTGGCCATGCCCACGGTCAGGCGTTTGACGTCCATGAACTTGAAGGCCTCAGGCCCGACATCGGCGCGGGTGACGCGGGACAAGAGCTCGCGGGCTTTCGGCCCGGCGATCTGGAAGCCCGACCGCGCGTCGGAGATGTTCTCGACGCTGACGCCGGGTTCCGCGTGTTGTTCGAACCAGCGGCTGTGCCAGCCCTGCGCGCCATAGCTGGCGGTCAACTGGAACTCGACCTCTGACAGGCAGGATACGGTGAAGTCGCCGATGATCTTGCCGCTTTCCGCCAGCATGGGCGTCAAAGACAGCCGCCCCGGCTTGGGGATGCGGCCCGCCATGATGCGGTCCAGCCAGGCGCGGGCATTCGGCCCCTTGACCAGGTATTTGCCGAAATTCTGCACCTCGTTGATGCCGACGCCTTCGCGGACGGCCATGACCTCTTGGCGCGTGGCCTCCCAGGCGTTGGAGCGTTTGAACGTGGGTTCCTCGTAGCGGGGTTCGCCGGGTAGGGCGTAGTAGTTCGGGACCTCAAGCCCGTATTGCTGGCCCCAGACGGCGTTCAGGCTCTCGTTGACCTCATACATCGGGGTCGTGCGGAAGGGGCGGGCGGCCGGGCGTTCTTCGTTCGGATAGCCGACCGAAAAGCGCATCTGGTAGTTTTCGATGACCTTCGGCACCGTATAGCCGGGCGAGGTCCAGTTGCCAAAGCGCGCCACGTCAAAGCCGCGGGGGTCGCGTTCGACCTCGCCGTGGATCATCCATTGCGCCAAGGCCAGACCCATGCCGCCGCCTTGGCTGAAACCGGCCATGACGGCGCAGGCGCTCCAGTAGTTGCGCAGACCCGGGACCGGGCCGATCAGCGGGTTGCCATCGGGGGCGAAGGTGAAGGGCCCATGGATCACGCGCTTGACGCCCGAACGCTCCAGCACCGGGATGCGGCGATAGGCGAAGTTGACGGAGTCTTCGATCTTGTCGAATTGCTCGTTCAACAGCTCATGGCCAAAGTTCCAAGGCGTGCCATCGACGGCCCAGGGCTCGCAGGGCTTTTCGTAAAAGCCGATGCACATGCCACGGCCTTCCTGGCGGAGGTAGAATTCGCCGCCCGGGTCCATGACATGGGGGAATTCGCGGCCCGCCTTCAGGATGTCCATGATTTCCGGGATGTCATCGGTGACGATATATTGGTGGGCCATCGGGAGCAAAGGCAGGTAGACGCCTGCCATGGCGCCGATTTCCCGCGCCCAAAGGCCGCCGGCGTTCACCAGATGCTCACAGTAAACCGTGCCCTTTTCGGTGACGACCTCCCAGCCTTCGGCGGTCGGGTTGGTCTCCAGCACGCGGCTGTGCAACACGATTTCCGCGCCGCCCATGCGCGCGGCCTTGGCATAGGCGTGCGTCGTGCCCGAAGGGTCCAAGTGGCCGTCCAGCGGGTCATAAAGGCCCCCAAGGATGCCCTTCACATCCACCAGCCCATCGGTCAGCTTGGTGATCTCGGCGGGCGTCAGGATCTCGGTGTCCAGCCCCATATAGCGGTGCTTGGCGCGTTCGGCCTTCAGCTGTTCGAACCGCGCCTCGTTGTCGGCCAAGGTCACGCCGCCGACATGGTGCAGCCCGCAAGACATGCCGGTGATCGCCTCCAGCTCTTTATACAGCCGGATCGTATAGCCCTGCAGCGCGGCCATATTGGTGTCGCCGTTGATCGTGTGAAAGCCCCCCGCCGCATGCCAGGTCGAGCCCGAGGTGAGTTCCGACCTTTCGATCAGCATGACATCGGACCAGCCAAGCTTGGTCAGGTGATACAGGACCGAACAGCCGACGACGCCGCCGCCGATGACCACCACGCGGGTATGGGTTTTCATGGGATTTCCTTGTGAAACCGGGATTGGCGCCAGATGACGCCGGGCCAAGGCGCGCGTCACGTCAATCCGCGACAGAAAGCGTCGCAAGCAGACTATGGTCGCCAATTGAAAAGGGCCGGCGCTGGGCCGGCCCTTTCATCAGCTTGCATGGCTTACTTCTCGGGGATCAGGCCCCTGGGCGCAAACCGCAGCACGATCAAAAGCGCCAGCCCCAGGGTCAGAAGTCGCATCTGCGGCGCCACGTCGATCAGGTGAGTCTTCAGGTCGCCATCCGGCATCCCCGCCGTGATGGCCGCGGCAATCATCGGCCCGGCATTGTCGACGATCAGCCACAGCCAGCCGACCAGCAGCCCGCCCAGCACCGAGCCCCAGTTGTTGCCCGACCCCCCCAGGATCACCATGATCCAGATGAGAAAGGTGAACCGCAGCGGCGAGAACTCGCCCGGGACCAGTTGGCCCAGCATCGAGACATACATCGCCCCCGTCATCCCCACGACGGCAGAACCGAGGATGAAGATGATCAGATGCTGACGCTTGACGTCCTTGCCCATGGCAGAGGCCGCGATTTCGTTGTCGCGAATGGCGCGCATCATGCGGCCCCAGGGCGAGTGGACGGCGCGTTCCAACAGCCAGATCAGGATGCCCAGGATCAGGGCAAAGATCGCGCAATAGATCAGCTTGACCAGGATGGTCGAGGCGGTGGTGGGGTTCAGCCCCCATTGCGCGCACAGGTCCAGGAAGCTTTGCGTCTTTTGCAGGTCGACTTCATAGGGCACCGGCCAGGGGCGCGGCAGGCCCACGAAGTTCTTGACCCCGCGCGACATCCAGTCCTCGGATTTCATCGCGGTGATGATGATTTCCGCGATGCCCAGGGTGGCGATGGCCAGGTAATCTTCGCGCAGGCCAAGGGCGATCTTGCCGATGGCCCAGGCGCCCGCAGCGGCGAACAAAGCGCCCACCGGCCAGGCCAGAAGCGAGGGCAGGCCCAAGCCGCCGATATTGCCATGGGTGGCGGGGTCATAGGCCTCGATCGCCGCAACCGCCGGGTCGAAGATGGCGCGATACAGGAAAAAGCCGCCGATCAGCACGACGGCGAGCGCAAGGCTGCGGCTGCGACCCTGGGGCAGGGCGCCCCAAACCCGGACCCCGACCGCGATGATCAACAGCGCCAGGACCAGGGCCGCGATGACCTGCCAGCCGGCAGAGCCGAGGAAAACGCCGTCTCCTGTCGCAGCAAAGGCCTCGGGCACCGGTTGGCCCGAGATGAACACGACGGCCAGGCCACCCAAGGCGACCGACCCGACGATGCCGGTCGAAAAGAGCCCGGCATAGCCCCATTGCATGTTCACGCCCAAAGCGGTGATCGCGGACAAAAGCCCGATCACCAGGATGGACAGCGACACGTTCCAGGACAGCATCTGCCCGGTCAGGATATACAGAAGGGCGACGCCGCCGAAGAGGACGATGTTCTTCATCACGAGCCTCGCTTTCCGAAGATGCCATTGGGCATGAAGAGCAGCACCAGGATCAGGATCGAGAAACTGACCGCGAATTTGTAATCGGTGCTAAGCAGTTGCAGCAGGTTTTCCGGCGCCCAGGCCTCGGGGACGATATAGGTCACGACCTTTTTCCAGGCATAGGTCAGGAACACTTCCGAGAAGGCGACGATAAAGCCGCCCGCGACCGCGCCCAGGGGCGAGCCCAGGCCCCCCACCACGGCTGCGGCAAAGATCGGCAGCAGCAATTGGTAATAGACAAAGGGACGGAAGCTTTTGTCCAGGCCGTAAAGCGTGCCCGCGATGGTCGCAAGGATGGCCGCGATGACCCAAGTCACCTGAACGACACGGTCGGGGTTGATGCCCGACAAAAGCGCCAGATCCTCGTTGTCCGAAAACGCCCGCATCGACTTGCCGGTGCGGGTGTTTTGCAGGAACCAGAACAGCGCCGCCATGGTCACAAGCGCCGTGACCAGGGTGATCGCGGTGGAGCCCTTGATCGCCAGACCCTCGGCCAGGCCGGTCATGGCCTTGAAATCCCCCGCCGAAATCAAAAAGCGGCCGCCATCGGCGAAGTTCTGTTCCTCGGTGCCGATGATGATGCGCACGACACCATTCATCACGAACATCACCCCGGCCGAGACGATGACCAGGATGATCGGCTTGGCCTTTTGCTTGCGGTAGAATTTATAGACCGCGGTGTCGGTGCCAAGAAGCAGGGCCGAAGTGGCCACGATCCCGAAAGGCAGCGCCAAAAGCGCGGTGGGCAGGGGCGCAATCGAGATCCCCAGCGATTGGAACCACCAGGTCATCAGGATGACGACCGTGGTCCCAAAGGCCATGGTGTCGCCCCAGGCAAAGTTGGAAAACCGCAGGATGCCAAAGATCAGCGTGACCCCCAGCGCCCCGATGGCCAGCTGTGCGCCATAAGAGGCCGCGGGGATCACGACAAAGTTCAACAGGGCGATCAGAGCGTTCAGAAAATCCATGGCTCAGCCCCCCAGGAAGGTGCGGCGGACGTCCGGATTGGCCATCAGGGCCGCGCCGGTGTCGGTGAAAGCGTTCTTGCCCTGGACCAGGACATAGCCCTTGTCGGCGATGTTCAGCGCCTGGCGGGCGTTCTGTTCGACCATCAGGATGGAAATCCCGGTGCGAGCGACCTCGATGATGCGGTCGAACAGTTCGTCCATGACGATGGGGGAGACGCCTGCAGTGGGTTCGTCCAGCATCAGGACGGAAGGCTGGGTCATCAAAGCGCGACCCACGGCGACCTGCTGACGTTGACCGCCCGAAAGCTCTCCCGCCGGTTGGCGCCGCTTGGTTTTCAGGATCGGGAACAGCGTATAGACCTGTTCAATCGTCTGTTTGATGTCATCGCGGCGCAGGAAGGCGCCCATCTCCAGGTTCTCTTCGACCGTCATGGTGGTGAAGATGTTGTGGGTCTGGGGCACAAAGGCCATGCCCTTGGCGACGCGGTCTTGTGGGGACAGCTTGGTGATGTCCTCGCCGTTCAGCCGCACGGCACCGCCGCGCAGCTTCAGCATCCCGAAGACCGCCTTCATTGCGGTGGATTTGCCCGCGCCATTCGGGCCGACAATGACCGCGATCTGGCCCTTTTCGACGGCAATGGTGCATTGGTGCAGGATATCGACCGGGCCATAACCGCCCGTCATCGCATCCCCGATCAGGAAGGGTTCGCTCATCCCCTTTCCCCTTTCATACTTGGCAAAATACGCTCTGGGCTTTGCCCTTGGTTTCGCCACGGATTCAAGAAACCGATGGCATGAGGGGCGCAGACGGCCCCCCTGCGTGCCGCCAAAGCCAAAGCGTCAGCCATGGGCCACCACCTTGTTCTTCAGCCCGGTGCCAAGATAGGCCTCGATCACGCGTTCATCGGATTTCACTTCCGCCACGGTGCCTTGCGCCAAAACCTTGCCCTCGGCCATGACGATGACCGGATCGCACAGCCGCTGGATGAAATCCATGTCATGCTCGATCAGACAGAAGGTATAGCCGCGTTCCTTGTTCAGCCGCACGATGGCATCGCCAATCGTGTTCAGCAGCGTGCGGTTCACGCCCGCGCCGACCTCGTCCAGGAAAACGATCTTGGCATCGACCATCATGGTGCGGCCAAGCTCCACCAGTTTCTTTTGCCCGCCCGAGATATTGCCGGCTTTTTCATCGGCGATATGGCTGATGGTCAGGAAGTCCAGCACCTCATCGGCACGTTTGCGCAGCGCGGCTTCTTCCTCGGCCACGCGGCCGCGGTTGAACCAGGCGTTCCACAGATTCTCTCCGGACTGGCCGGCGGGCACCATCATCAGGTTTTCCCGCACCGTCATGGACGAAAACTCATGCGCGATCTGAAAGGTGCGCAGCAATCCCTTGGCGAAAAGCTGGTGCGGTTCCAGGCCAGAGATGTCCTCTCCGTCCATCAGAACCCGCCCCGAGGTCGGCTTCAGCCGCCCCGCAATCACGTTGAACAGCGTGGTCTTGCCCGCTCCGTTCGGTCCGATCAACCCGGTGATCGACCCGGTCTTGATTTCCAAAGACGCACCATCCACGGCGCGAAAGGCCCCGAAGTGCCTGTGAAGGTCCTCGACGACGATCATGATTCCCCCTGTTGGCCTTTGGCCCGTTTGCGGGCTCTGCGGCTTATATGCGACGGCCCGGGGCATCAACCCCGGGCCGTGCTGGTTATGGTGTCAGATCAACGGAACTTGACGGTTTCGAACTTGCCGCCCTTGATCTCGAACTCTTTGTAGCGGCCCGCGGATTCGCCCGGCCCGATCAGGGTCACGCCCGAAGCGCCGTCATAGTCGATGGCGGTGCCAGCGGCGATCAGCTCAAGCGCCTTGCCCAGTTCGCCCGGCAGGATCTTGACGCCCGAACCATCGGCGGGGCCGTTGGCGATCTCGGTGATCTTGTCCTTGTAGACTTTGGGGTCCGACGAACCGGCAGCGTTGATCGCAAGCATGATCAGCGCGGCCGCGTCATAGGATTCCATCGTGTAGGGCGAGGTCGCGTCATAGGCGGGCGAGTTCGCCTTGCCCATTTCGGTCAGAACGGCGGCGCCGGGGCTGTCCGACTGCGGAACCTGGCCATAAGAGCCGTCGATCTGGGTGCCGAAGTGGTCGGTCAGGCTGTCGCCCACCATGCCGCCCGGGATTTCGAACTGCGAGAAGGCGCCGCTGTCCAGCGAGGCCTGGATGATGCCCTTGCCGCCCTGGTCGACATAGCCCGCGACGACGAGGATATCGCCGCCCGCAGCCGCCAAAGAGGCAACCTCGGCCGAATAATCCGACTTGCCGTCTTCATGCGGGATGTTGATGTTGACCTTGCCGCCGACCTTTTCGAACGAGGTCGCGATGGCTTCGGCCAGGCCCTTGCCGTAATCCGAGTTGGAATAGGTCAGCGCGATCGACTTCACGCCCTTTTCCATCAGGATTTCGGCGGCGATTTCGCCCTCACGCGCGTCCGAAGGCGCGGTGCGGAAGAACAGGCCGTCGTCTTCGGCGGTGGTCAGCGCCGGCGAGGTGGCCGAGGGCGAGACCATGACGATGCCGTTCGGGCGCGCCACGTTCTGCAGGACGGCACCGGTCACGCCCGAGCAGTCGCCGCCAAGGATGCCCTTGACGCCATCGGACGTCACCATCTTTTCGGCAGCGGTCTGGGCGGCGGCGGCGTCGACGCAGGTCGAATCGCCCCGGACGGCCGAGAAGACGAAGGGCGATTTGCCCGAAGCATTCACTTCGGCAATCGCGGCTTCAGAGGCATTGGCCATATGGCCGGTCAGCGATTCGATCGGGCCGGTAAAGCCGTAGAGAATCCCCAGTTTGACATCTTCGGCATGGCCCATGCCCGAGGTCACAGCAATCGCGGCCGAAGCCAGCAGCAGTTTTTTCATTCTTGTCTCCCGTGTCGGATTTGTATCCTGAGGGCAGACTAGAGGGGGAAAAATAAAAAGGAAAGGGGGGTCTTGTCGACATCGTGCCGACATAAAGGGAGGGCCTGCCGACCAGGGGGAGGGGATTGACCCGGGCGCAACAGCAGGGCGGTCGCGCCCGGGTCTGATGGGCCTTGCCCGACGCGGAACATTGGCCGTGGTCCTTGGCAGCCCCTCTGTGACCGGGCGGCGACACTTGGGCTCCGCCGCACAGCCGGGGCTTGACCTTGACGGCTTTGATGCCCACCTGTCACCCTGATACCAAGGTTTCGAGAGGACCACCATGTCGCAGCGCTTCGGTCTTGTTCTGGCTTGTGCCATTGGCTTTGGCGCGCCTGTGTCGGCCGCTGACCTTTTTGGCGCCATCGCCTTTTCGCCCTCGACTGGCAAGGTGGGTGGCGGCTGGAACTTCGCCTCCAAGGAAGATGCTTCCGGTGAGGCTGTCACGCAATGCGGCGTGGGCGATTGCGCCTCGGTCGTTGTGTTCCCCTCCTGCGGGGCGGTGGCTGTGGGCGACGGCTATGGCATGGGCTTTTCGGCCGATGGCGCCGCCGCCAAGGCCGAGGAAACCGCGCTGGCCAATTGCTCGGGCTATACGGCCAACTGCCTGATCACCATGAGCTTTTGCAACGACGCACAATAAGGCTGGCCCGAAAGCGATCCTGTGTCCAGCGCGCCACGTTTGACGCGGCTGGCAAGGTGCGCCCGATCTTGCGGTTGATCTGCTCCGGGACGCGGGTCAAATGGACCTCAGACATTTCAGGAGGTCATGATGACATTCACCCAATCGGTCAAATCCGTCTATTCCGCCAGCATCTTTCCCGGCCGCGCCGCGCGGTCGGAATTCTGGTGGTTCGCCCTGTTCCAATTCCTTGTCGCCCTTGTCGTCTACGCCATCTTTGGCGCGTTGATCGGCATGACGATGTCGCCCGAAGTCATGATGTCGGGCGGCCCGAGCGGCGGCGCCTTTGCCATGTTCTTTGTCCTGATGCTTCTGCTTTACGCCTTCAGCGCGTTGAACCTTGTCCCCGGCCTGGCTGTCTCGGCCCGTCGCCTGCATGACCGCGACATGTCGGCGCTGTGGCTGTTCATCGCCTTTGTCCCGCTGGTCGGCCCGATCGCGCTTCTTGTGATCTTCTGCCTGCCGGGAACCCCGGGACCGAACCGTTTCGGCGCAGACCCGAAGTCCGGCGCGAACGTTTTCTGACCCAACCGCAAGACCAAGGGCGCCCCGGGTCTGACCCGGGGCCTCCTTAGATCGACAGCCGACCGGCCGCCGGCGCCTGGGGCACGTTCCCTTGCGTCCCGCGCTCGCGGTAGGGCGTCGTGTTGTAATGGCTGCGGTAGCATTTCGAGAAATGCGACGGCGAGGCAAAGCCGCAGGCCAGGGCCACGTTGATCACCGACATATCGGTCTGCATCAACAGGTTGCGCGCCTTTTGCAGGCGCAGTTCCATGTAATACCGCTTGGGGGACCGGTTCAGGTAACGGCTGAACAAACGCTCCAGCTGGCGGGTCGACATGCCGACTTCCTCGGCCAGATCGGCGGGCGACATCGGGTCTTCGATATTGCCTTCCATCATCTGGATGACCTGAGACAGCTTCGGATGGCGCACCCCGATCCGCGTCGGGATCGAGAGCCTTTGCGTGTCCTGATCGGTGCGGATCGTCGAATAGATCAGCTGATCGGCGACCGTGTTGGCGACATCCTCGCCGTGATCGGCGGCAATCACCTTCAGCATCAGATCCAGCGACGAGGTCCCCCCGGCGGTCGTCCAGCGGTTGCCATCCATGACAAAGACCGATTTCGTCAGGTCGACTTCCTCGAATTCCTCCAGGAAACCGTCCTGATTCTCCCAGTGGATCGTGGCCTTCTTGCCATCCAGCAGCCCCGCCTTGGCCAGCGCATAGGCCCCGGTGCAAAGCCCGCCAATGGTGACGCCGCGCCGCGCTTCACGGCGCAGCCAGTTCAGCACGCCCCGCGTCGCAGCCCGGCCCACGTCGATCCCGCCGCAGACCAGAAGGATGTCGTCGCGGTCGATCTCGTCCAGCCCCATGTCCAGCTTGAAGGCCGCGCCATTGGAACAGGTCGCCGTCTCGCCCCCCTCGCCGGCCAGCGCCCAAGTATAGGCGGGCTCGCCGATCACGCGGTTGGCGATGCGCAAAGGTTCGATGGCCGAAGCAAAGGCCAGCATGGTGAATTTGTCGAGAAGAAGGAAGACAAAGCGACGCGGTGCCTCGGGTTTCGAGGTCTGGGTAGCTTTGCGGGGGCCCGTGGACATTGCGCGACCTGACATGTCGGATTTGGGCCAAGGAAACAGGAATCCCGCGGAACCGCAAGGGGTAAGGAAAAGGATTTTCTTGCAGGTCAAAAGACCGGGGGTTCTGGTTGGAAAGGCGGGGGGTCTGGCTGGAAAGGGCCGCAAAGCGACGCTTTCGGCCTTTGCATCGGGGCAAGATTTCCTTAGAAGACTTGCAGATTCTGACGTGAGGGTGAAGCCATGACCAAGGGCTGGACGAAAACCGATTGGCGCGTGAAGCCGCGGGTGCAGATGCCGGACTACCCGGATCAGTCCGCGCTGAAGGATGTCGAGGCGCAATTGGCGAAGTATCCTCCGCTGGTTTTCGCCGGCGAGGCGCGCAAGCTGAAGAAACAGTTGGCGGCGGCGGCCGAGGGGCGGGCTTTCCTGCTTCAGGGTGGCGATTGCGCCGAGTCGTTCTCCGAATTCTCGGCCGACAACATCCGCGATACTTTCCGCGTCATGCTGCAGATGGCGGTTGTCCTGACCTATGGCGCAAAGGTGCCGGTGGTGAAGGTCGGTCGCATGGCGGGGCAGTTTGCCAAGCCGCGCTCGGCCGGGACCGAGGTGATCGGTGGCGTCGAGCTTCCGTCCTACCGCGGTGACATCATCAACGGGTTCGACTTCGACGCCGGCTCGCGCATCCCCGATCCGCAGCGCATGTTGCAGGCCTATACGCAGTCGGCGGCTTCTTTGAACCTGTTGCGGGCGTTTTCGACGGGCGGTTTCGCTGATATCCACCGGGTCCATTCCTGGACCCTCGGCTTCGCCGAACATGACAAGGCGGAGCGTTACCGCGCCCTGTCGAACCGGATTTCGGACGCGCTGGACTTCATGTCGGCGGCGGGGATCACGTCGGACACTGCGCCTTCGCTGTCGACGGTGGACTTCTACACCAGCCATGAGGCGCTGCTTCTGGAATACGAAGAGGCTTTGTGCCGGATTGATTCGATCACCGGTCAGCCGGTGGCGGGCTCGGGCCACATGATCTGGATCGGCGACCGGACGCGGCAGCCCGATGGCGCGCATGTCGAGTTCTGCCGCGGCGTGCTGAACCCGATCGGGCTGAAATGCGGGCCTTCGACGACGGCCGAAGACCTGAAGGTGCTGATGGCCAAGCTGAACCCTGGCAACGAGGCCGGGCGTCTGACGCTGATCGCGCGCTTTGGCGCGGGCAAGGTGGGCGACCATCTGCCGCGTCTGGTCAAGACGGTGCAAGAAGAGGGCGCCAATGTGCTGTGGTCCTGTGACCCGATGCATGGCAACACGATCAAGGCGGCTTCGGGCTACAAGACCCGGCCGTTTGAATCGGTCCTGCGCGAGGTCCGCGAGTTCTTTGCCATCCACGCGGCCGAGGGCACGATCCCGGGCGGCGTGCATTTTGAGATGACCGGCAAGGATGTGACCGAATGCACCGGCGGTCTGCGCGCCGTGACGGATGAGGATCTGTCCGACCGCTACCACACCGCTTGCGACCCGCGCTTGAACGCGTCCCAGGCTTTGGAGCTGGCTTTCCTCGTGTCCGAAGAGTTGTCGTCGCGGCGCGACGAACCCAAGCGCGTCGCCTTGTAAGCGCAGGGCTGTTGCCAAATGGAACGGGCGCGCGAAAGCGCGCCCGTTCCATTTGGCGGGGGCCGGGGGGAGGGGGCTTGCCCCCTCCCCCCGGCCCCCGCTCCTCGCCCGAAGGTCATGCCAGCTTGCTGGCTTGGCCTGATGGGCGAAACCTGCGTTTGGGGGGAGATCGGGTCAAGTCCAAAACGGGCCAAGTCCAAAAGAGCGGGGTCCAAGAGAAAAGCCACGGGGCTTTGCCCCGTGGCTTTTCTCTTGGAGGGGGCGCGGCGCTTCGCGCCGCGCCCAAGTGACCCGGCAGCGCGGGCTTTGCCCGCGCGCCCCTTGGATCAAACGGACCTACTCGCGGGGCGCGTCAGTCGCGCGAATGGACCAGGCGCAGGTAGGGCTTGCCCTTGTCGGCCCGTGGCGGGCGGTTCAAGGCAGAGGGCGATGACGACAGGGGTGACGGCGGGGCAGGCGTGAAAGCGGCCTGGGGCGGGGCGGCAAAGCCTGGCCGTCCCACTGGCGGCAGGTCGGGCAAGCGGCGGTCAGAGGCCTCGCGCAGGCCGTCGCGGCGGTCGGGCTGGTTGCGGCGCTCGATCACTTCCGACATCAGGCCCGAGATCGCAAAGCGGCGCGGCGCGCGGCCCACGACGCCGTCCAGCGCCAGGCAACCAAGCGCCAGTTCCGTCTTGCCCGCCGCCGATGTCAGCGGCAAGAGCAGCATCCGGCCCTCCAGCGGCGGACGGCCGATCGACCGCTCCGCCTCCAGCCACAGTTCCAGCGTCGCAGGGCCGGCAAAGACCCCCTCCAGCGCATCCGACAGCCGGTTGCGGCCCTGCGGCTCATACAGCGCCGACAGCGGCATCCCGCGCACATCCATCCCCATCACGTCATGCACCATCATGCCCGCAATGCGGAAGCGGGCGATGCCCGGCGCGATGCGCTCCAGCAGAAAGGTGTTCTCCAGCGCCCCGGCAATGCCGCGCGGGTCGATGCGGTCACGTGCGGGCAACGAGCCGCCGACGCGCAGGCCTTCCCAATAGGCGCGGACCTCCGCCAGCATGGCAAAGCGCGGCCCGCTGGGGCCACCCGAGTTTGCCCCGGTCTTTCCACCCTTGCCCAGAAACGACAATGCCATGTATCACCGCCGCGATCTCCCGCGGCTCCCTGACGGTCCTGAACCCGGAACTTTGCCTCGGATCAAGGAGAGGTTAATCTCGCGGCAACATCTGTTACCGATGCCTTAACATACACGCTTCATGTGCGATTTGGCGCACAATCTCGACAAATGGTAAACTTCTGCAGCCCAAGGTTGCAAGCCCCAAGGAGGCCACGATGACCATCTCGATGACAGGATTTGCCACGGCCAAGGGTCAGGGCGCGGGCCATGCCTGGGCCTGGGAGATGCGGTGCGTGAACGGCAAGGGGCTGGATCTGCGGCTGCGGGTGCCCGACTGGATCGACGGGCTGGAGCTGGCCTTGCGGGCCGACCTGACGCGCGTTCTGGGGCGGGGGAATGTGTCTTTGACGCTGAAGGTGACGCGTGAGGGGGCTGAGGGCGCGGATGGCCTGCGCCTGAACGCCGTGGCGCTGGCCGCCGCCCTGGAGGCCCTGCGCGCGGTCGAGGATGCCGCCATGGCCAAGGGCGTGACCCTGGGCCAGGCCACGGCGGCCGATGTGCTGTCGTTGCGCGGTGTGCTGGACACCAGCGGGGCCGAGGTCGACACCGCCGCCTTGCGGGCCGCGATCCTGGCCGATCTGCCGGGGCTGCTGGCCGATTTCCAGACGATGCGCGGCACCGAGGGCGCGGCCTTGAACGCGATCCTTGCGGGCGCCTTGGACCGGATCGAGGCCCTGGTGTCCGAAGCCGCGGTGGCCATGGCCGCACGTGCGGGGCAGGCGGGCGCGCGCCTGCGCGAGGCGGTGGCGCGGCTCTTGCAGGCCTCGGATGGGCTGGACGAGACCCGCATCGCGCAGGAACTGGCCCTTTTGACGGTCAAGAACGACATCACCGAGGAAATCGACCGCCTGGGTGCCCATGTCGCCGCCGCCCGCGCGCTTTTGGCCGATCCCGGCCAGGTGGGTCGCAAGTTCGATTTCCTGGTGCAAGAATTCCTGCGCGAGGCCAATACGCTGTGTTCCAAGGCGCAGTCGATCGAGATGACCCGCATCGGGCTTGACCTGAAGACGATCATCGACCAAATGCGCGAGCAATCACAGAACGTGGAGTGAGCATGAGCCGCAGTTTTCACCGTCGGGGCCTGCTTTTGATCCTGTCCTCGCCCTCGGGCGCGGGAAAGTCGACGCTGTCGCGGCGGTTGATGGAATGGGACCCGACTTTGCGGTTTTCGGTTTCGGCCACGACGCGCAGCCCCCGTCCCGGTGAGCAAGAGGGGCGGGAGTATTACTTCAAGACCCGCGGCCAGTTCGAGACCCTGGTGGCTCAGGGTCAAATGCTGGAACATGCCGAGGTTTTCGGCAACTTCTACGGCAGTCCCCGCGGTCCGGTCGAAGCCGCCATGGCCGAGGGGCGTGACACGCTGTTTGACGTCGATTGGCAGGGCGGCCAGCAGATCGCCCATGCGATGGGCCGCGATGTGGTGTCGGTTTTCATCCTGCCGCCCTCGATTGCCGCGCTGGAATCGCGGCTGAACGGGCGCGGACAGGACGCGCCCGAAGTGATCAAGGGCCGCATGGACAAGGCGCTGTCCGAGATCAGCCACTGGTCCGAGTATAATTATGTGATCGTGAATGATGACCTTGACAGGGCCTTTGACGATTTGGTCACTATTCTGCGTGCAGAACGTCTGAAACGGGATCGTCAGCCGGAGCTGGCCGACTTTGTCCGTGGCTTGAATCGGGAGTTTGCGGCGCGATGATCTATGACCTGGATGGCGTGGCACCGGAACTGGGCATGGGGGCTTGGGTCGCCCCTGGCGCTCAGGTCATGGGCAAGATCCTTTTGGAAGATGAAGTCTCGGTCTGGTTCGGCGCGGTGTTGCGCGGCGACAACGAGATGATCTGGGTGGGGCAGGGCTCCAACATTCAGGAGAATGCGGTTCTGCACACCGATGTGGGCTTCCCGCTGTTGATCGGGCCGAATTGCACCGTGGGGCATCGGGCGATGCTGCACGGCTGTTCGGTGGGCGAGGGGACCTTGATCGGCATGGGCGCCACGGTGCTGAACGGGGCCAAGATCGGACGGAACTGCCTGATCGGCGCCTGTGCGCTTGTGACCGAGGGGAAGGAAATCCCCGACGGCTCGCTGGTGATGGGCACCCCGGGCCGCGTGGTGCGCGCGCTGAGCGACGATGAAATCGCGGGGCTGCTGCGATCGGCCGAAACCTACCGCGACAATGCCAAGCGCTTCCTGGTCGGCCTGAAAGAGATCAAGCCCGAGGTCGAAAAGAAAGTGACCAAGCCGCGCGCCAAGGTGACAAAGATCCAGCTGGCGGGTTAGGCGGCGGCGGGCCGCGGGTGCGGGCTGTGTTTCGCTGGGGGGCCTGGCCCCTTCCGCTGGTTTGGCCCGAACGGATGCTGACGTTATAGGCCCTGACCTTTGATGGCCCCGACCGTTGAGGGTCTGACGCATCCCCTGCAAGGGACGGGCCAAGGGCTGCGCGCGACCCCGCAGCGGGGCTCCTGACGGTGCGCATTGGGGGGCAACCACACAACCGTCACATGCAGAGCTCGGCATGGCGCCTGGCCGAGGCTGGACGCGGGCCCTCTTGCAGTGCCTCGGTCAGATCGGGCGGCCTTGGGGCACTTGCCCGGGAAGGGGGCGCGCGCGACGCTGCATGGTGTCCTTCGGCGGACATGGGATAGCGCCTTTGCTGCGCGCGGACCGGCCGCCCTCCTTCACCGCTTGGGCCCCTGG
This sequence comes from Stagnihabitans lacustris, assembly GCF_025950525.1. GTDB lineage: Bacteria > Pseudomonadota > Alphaproteobacteria > Rhodobacterales > Rhodobacteraceae > Stagnihabitans. The sequence goes on from NZ_JAPDGS010000001.1 coordinate 553,897, forward strand.
GCCTGCCGGCACCGGCTTTGAACGATGCATGAAGCGCCTCGCTTTGCCGGAGGACCCAACCCCGGCCGCCGCGTCCTCTGTCCGTTCGGTCGGCAGGGCGAGGGCCGCGCAAAAGCATTGGCGGTGCAGTCGGCGGAGCCCCTTGGTGGATCGGATGATCCTGCGCGGCCCCTGTCAGTGCGGCGTTGCCGGGCACTGGCGCCCCGGCCCCGGTTGCCCACCCCTGCAAAAGGCCCCCACCCATGGAAAAGGCCCCCGAAGGGGCCCTGTCGTCGCAACATGTCACGGCGCGTAGGGGCTATCAGCCCCAGATCATCTGCCGGGCGATCCGGTCCGCGTCCCCGGCGTTGATGCCAATGTCCAGCTGGTCGCGCCAGGACAGGCCCGCGATTTCGTCACGGATGCGGCGGTATTCGGCGCGGCGGTGGGCTTCTTGTTCGACACGGGCAAGGAATTTTTTCATCTTCATCTCCAGTTCAGCGGGGACCCTCGGGTCCCGGGGCGGGGCATTGGCCCCATCATCGGTTGCACAAGTCCGGGCAATCAGCCCCAGACGGCCTCATGAGCGATGCGCGATGCATCGCCGGGGTGGATGCCAAGGTCAGCGGCCTCGGCCGGGGAGAGGCGGGCCAATTCGTCGCGGGTGCGGCGAAACAGGGCGCGCTTGGCGGAATAGTCACGATAGGCGGCAAACAGGTTTTTCATCACATCACTCCTTACAAGCTGGAAGGGTCCAGCGAGGGGCCATCTCAGCCCCAGACAGCCTCACGGGCGATACGGTCGGCGTCTTCGGGGAAGAGGCCGAGGTCGATGGCGACAGAGCGCGGCAGCATGGCGATCTCGTCGCGGGTCTTGCGGTAGAGGGCGAAATTCGTGGCCTCGGCGCGGTAGCGGGCGAACAGGTGCTTCATGGTGTCGGTCCTTTCTTCGGAGCCTTTGTTTGCTCCATGTCCCGAATATGGACCTTTCCAGCGGCCAAACAACCGACAATGCTGCGGTGCGGCGTTGCGCTGGATGCATAGGTAACGCAAAATTAACTAGGCTCCTGCCCGATTTCCGGCCAAAGGGTGCTGAAATCCGGTCAATTCCCGGGCAAAATGCAAAAAGGCCCCCGAAGGGGCCTTTTCATTAAAATTCAACGGGTTCGACTCAGGTCAAACTGAAAGCTCAGATCAGCTTGCCCATGGCCACGGCCGTATCGGACATGCGGTTCGAGAAGCCCCACTCGTTGTCATACCAGGACAGGACGGACACAAAGGTCCCGTCCATCACCTTGGTCTGGTCCATGTGGAAGATCGACGAATGGCTGTCATGGTTGAAGTCGGACGAGACATTCTTGTCGTTGGTATAGCCCAGGATGCCCTTCAGCGCGCCATCGGCGGCGGATTTGATCGCGGCATTGACTTCTTCGACCGTGGTCGCGCGCTTGGCGATGAACTTCAAGTCGACGACCGAGACATTCGGCGTCGGCACGCGCATCGCAAAGCCGTCCAGCTTGCCCTTCAGCTCCGGCAGCACCAGACCCACGGCCTTGGCGGCGCCCGTCGAGGTCGGGATCATGTTCAGCGCGGCGGCGCGGGCGCGATACAGGTCCTTGTGCATCGTGTCCAGGGTCGGCTGATCGCCGGTATAGGAGTGGATGGTGGTCATCATCCCCTTTTCGATCCCGATGGCGTCGTTCAGCACCTTGGCGAAGGGCGACAGGCAGTTCGTGGTGCAAGAGGCGTTCGAGACGACGATATCATCCTTGGTCAGCGTGTGGTGGTTCACGCCGAAAACGATGGTCTTGTCGGCATTGTCGCCGGGGGCCGAGATCAGCACGCGCTTGGCGCCGGTCGCCAGGTGGCCCTGGACCTTTTCCTTCGAGGTGAAGATCCCGGTGCATTCCATGATGACATCGACGTCACCCCAAGGCAGCTCGGCCGGGTTCTTGATCGCGGTCACGCGGATCGGGCCACGGCCCACGTCGATCCAGTCGGCGCCCGTGGTCACGGTCCCGGGGAAACGGCCATGAACGGAGTCAAAGCGCACCAGATGGGCGTTGGTTTCCACCGGGCCCAGATCGTTGATCGCAATGACTTCGATATCGGTGCGGCCCGATTCGATGATGGCGCGCAGGATGTTGCGGCCGATGCGGCCGAACCCGTTGATGGCGACTTTGACGGACATGGTGCCTCCTCAGGACATGACGCGACTCAGCGCGCCGGAAAGATAGCGCTAACATCGTCAGTTTGCGCCGGATTTCAACAGTAAATGGTCGGTCTGGTCTAATGTCGCCAGAAAGTCAGATACAGTGCAAGGTCCATCAGCTTGCGCGCCAGAAAAAGCGAGGCCAGTCCCTGGTTCAGCAGGGCATCCAGGCCGAAAAGGCCAAGGATGAGCCCGGCAATGATCAGATGTCCGCGGATGGCGGCCTCCTGTGGCGGGGGCGCCCCGCGCTGGGAGTGCCCTGTATGGGTCGGGGGCCAGTGCGGCCTTGGGTCCGGGCGACGATAGACCAAGGGCCGCAGGGAGAGAAGTCGATTGCGCGTCTTCTTTGGTCGATCGTGCCGGCATCGCTGGGGATTTGGCGGGCGTTCATGGCGGCCTTGGCGCGATATTCGCGCGCAATGGATGGCGTTGAAAGTCGCATTGTCATTATAAATCAGTTTGTTAGAGGTAGCGCCCCCGTTTCCGCCAACATCGTCGCGGTTGAAATTCCTGCGCCATCGCGTATCTAGGCGAAAACGAAGGGATTATGATGAGCGGGCTTCTGGCACTTCTGGACGATGTCGCGGCGATTGCCAAAGTGGCGGCGGCCTCGGTCGATGACATTGCGGCGGCGGCGGCCAAGGCGGGGGCCAAGGCCGCGGGCGTGGTGATCGACGATGCGGCGGTGACGCCGAAATATGTCCATGGCTTTGCGGCCGCGCGCGAATTGCCGATCATCGGGCGGATCGCGGTGGGATCGCTCAAGAACAAGCTGATCATCCTGCTGCCTGGCCTTCTGGCGATGAACGCCTTCGCGCCCTGGGCCATCACGCCTTTGCTGATGCTGGGCGGCGCCTATCTGTGTTTCGAGGGGGCCGAGAAGGTGTTTCATGCGCTGGCCCCCAATGCCGACGACCATGTCGAGGAGGATTTCGCCACCGGCGACCCCGCCCATCTGGAAGAGGAAAAGATCGCGGGCGCCATCAAGACCGATTTCATCCTCTCGGCCGAGATCATGACGATTGCGCTGGCCGCCATCCCGGAAAGCAACTTCTGGACCGAGGCGATCACTTTGGCCGTCGTGGGCACGCTGATCACCGTGGCAGTCTATGGCGCGGTGGCTTTGATCGTGAAGATGGATGATGTCGGCCTGCATATGGCCGCCAATGCGCCGTCGCGCGCGCTGCGGGCCTTTGGCCGGGGGCTTGTCTCTTTCATGCCCAAGCTGATGTCGACCCTGTCCACGGTCGGCACGGCGGCGATGCTGTGGGTTGGCGGGTCAATCGTGCTGCATGGGTTGGAGGTCACGCATCTGTGGGCGGCACCTTACGAGGTGATCCACCATTGGGCCGAGGCGGTGGCGGCGCTGGCGCCCTTGGGCGGCTTTACCGCCTGGGCGGTGACAGCGTTTTGCGATGGCGTCGTGGGGTTGGTTCTGGGCCTGGCGCTGATCCCGCTGGCCACGCGGGTTTTGCCCAAAGTTCTGGCGCCTGTGATGGGCCTATTCCGCTGAGCGCGCCCAAAGCGCGGTAAGCGCGGGGTCGTGGGTCAAGGCCCCCGTCCCCTCCCGCGCGACTTTCCAGCCGGTGGAGCATTGCTGGCAATGGACGAATGTGGTCTGACCGGTGAACAGCGCGTCAAGGTCGCCAAAGATCCGATGCACGGTCCAGCCCTTTTTCCCCGCCAGACGCCCCGGCACCACGCACCATTTCGGCATGCAGGGCTGCGGGGTCTCGGGCCGGTGGTCATGGGCGGCCTGCGGCTTGCGGCCCCCGGTTTCTCCGGCATAGACCCAGGTCCCGTTCAGCCGTACGAGGCCCATGAGGCTGCGTTCCGCCGCCTCATGGGCGCTTGGCCCCATGGCCATCTCGTCGATATCCAAGGACAGGACCGACCGCGCCTGACCCAGCATCCGCAGCCGGGCGAGGTTGAACATCGCGGTCTGAAAGAAGCGCGCCGGAACCTCCAGCTTGGCCGTCCGCCCATGTGCGGGGCCATAGGGAAAGGGCGCGCGGATCACGACCGCCGTCTTCAGCCCCGGCACGCGGGACAGCGCCGCGGTGATGTCGGCGGCATCATAGGTGGTCGAGCCATTGTCGAACAGCAAAACAGCCTCGGTCCCCTGGGTCGCCACATGGTGACGCGCCCAGGCGGTGATCCAGTCGATCGGGTTGTCCTTTGACACCGCCATCAGCACCCGCAGGCCTGCGAAACGGTCCGCCAAAGAGGCGCTTGGCGACAGAGGCAGGCCCATGACGGACCGGGCCGAAAGCGGCGCGGTCAGATGCTCCCAGCGGAGGTGGCGGCTGCGGCGCGGCGCAAGGTCGGCGCGGAGGGAAGGCCACAGGTTCAACAGCCGCGGCGTCAGGAAATGGATGCGGCCATCCTGAACCCAATGGTCATAGGCCAAAGTCAGGCGGTCATAGCGCGCCTCGTATAGCGCGTCCCGCCGGTCAGCGGGGCGCGCGAAGTCTCGGGTCGGCCCGCCCTCGGGCAGGGTCAAAGAGGCCAGGTCAAGCGTGTCGAACCCGGCCCCCATGGATCACAGCATCGACTTGGCCAAGGCCACGGTATCCTCGGCGGTGATGCCGAACTCTTTATACAGCCGGTCGATGGGCGCCGAGGCGCCAAAGCCCGTCATGCCGACAAAGCCCGCCTTGGCTTCACGCCCGCCCTGGCCCAGAAGCCAGCGGTCCCAGCCGTGACGCACGCCCGCCTCGATGGCGATGCGCACCGAACCCGGCGGCAGGATGCGCTTGCGGTAGGCCTCGTCCTGTTGGGCGAACAGCTCCATCGACGGCATGGACACCACACGGGTGCCGATCCCATCGGCCTCCAAAGCCGCCTTGGCCGCCATGGCGATTTCGACTTCGGACCCGGTGGCCATCAGGATGACCTGACGTTTGGCCTCGGCCTCGGCCAGGACATAGGCGCCCTTGGCCGTCTTGTTGACCGAGGTCGCATCGGTCCGCAGCGTCGGCAGGTTCTGCCGCGACAGGGCCAGAACCGAAGGCGTCGCCTTTTGCGACAAGGCGATCTGCCAGGCCTCGGCGGTTTCGATCAGGTCGCAGGGGCGGAAGACCAGGGTGTTCGGCGTCGACCGCGAAATCGCCAGATGCTCGACCGGCTGGTGGGTCGGGCCGTCCTCGCCCAGGCCGATGGAGTCGTGCGTCATCACATAGACGACCGGAACCCCCATCAGCGCCGAAAGCCGCATCGCAGGCCGCGCATAGTCGGTAAAGCACATGAAGGTGCCGCCATAGGGCCGCACACCGCCATGCAAAGCCATGCCGTTCATGGCCGAGGCCATGCCATGTTCCCGGATGCCGAAATAGATGTAACGGCCCTTGCGATCCTCGGGGGTGAAGACCCCCAGATCGGCGGTCTTGGTGTTGTTCGATCCGGTCAGGTCGGCCGAACCGCCGATGGTTTCAAACAGCACCGGGTTGACCGCCTGCAAGACCTTTTCGCTGGCCGCACGGGTGGCAAGCTTGGGCTTGGTCTCCAAAGCGGCCTTTTTCACGCCGATCACGGCGCGGGCCAAAGCCTTGTCATCGACCGCGCCCGAGAACAGACGCTCGATCAACTTCTGACGGGCGGCGGGCTGGGTGGCCAAATTGGCCTCCCAAGCAGCGCGGGCCTCGGCGCCGCGGGCACCAAAGGCCTCCCATTGCGATTTCACATCAGCCGGGATTTCGAAGGGCGCCGCGGTCCAGCCATAGGCGGCCTTGGTGTCGGTGATCAGCTTGGGATCGGTCAGCGCGCCGTGGCCCTTGGAGGTGTCCTGCGCCGAAGACCCCAAAGCGATATGCGTCTTGCAGGCGATCAGCTGCGGCTTGTCAGCCTTTTTGGCGGCCAGGATGGCGCGGTTGATATCCTCGGGGTCATGGCCGTCACATTCAAAGACCGCCCAGCCAGAGGCCGCAAACCGCGCCTTCTGATCGGTGATATCGGCAATCGAGACCTTGCCGTCGATGGTGATCCCGTTGTCATCCCAGAAGACGGTCAGGTTCGACAGTTCCTGCTTGCCCGCCAGCGCGATGGCCTCTTGCGAAACGCCCTCCATCAAACAGCCGTCGCCGGCGATGACCCAGGTGCGGTGGTTCATGACCTTGGCGCCCAGACGGGCGCGCAGGTTGGCTTCGGCAATGGCAAAGCCCACCGAATTGGCGATGCCCTGACCCAGCGGGCCGGTCGTCGTTTCAATCCCGCCGGCATGGCCGAATTCCGGGTGGCCGGCAGTGCGCATCCCCCATTGGCGGAAGCCCTTGATCTGGTCCAGCGTGATATCGGCGTAACCGGTCAGATAAAGCAGCGCATAGATCAGCATCGACCCATGGCCCGCCGACAGGATGAAGCGGTCGCGGTCGGGCCAATTCGGCGCCTTGGGGTCAAAGCGCAGGTGCTTTTCAAACAGGACGGTGGCCACATCGGCCATGCCCATCGGCATCCCCGAATGGCCGGAATTGGCCGCAGCGACGGCATCCAGCGTCAGCGTGCGGATGGCGGCGGCACGCATCCAATGGTCGGGATGACGGGTGCGGAGGGTCTGAATGTCCACGTCCTGATCCTTTTTGGTTAGGTTTGCCGAGGTGCATAACACCCCTGTTCCAAGTTGCAAGTTGGCAAGGGCCCCCGACGACGCATCTCACGCGGAAATTGCGCGGGGTGGGGCCGATTTCCCGCAGGGGGCGCCGTATTGGCGCTTGACGGCGCCGCGGGGGCTCCGCACTCTGGGGCAAAGGCGTTTTACGCCCGGAAGTGAGGCAAGAATGAGCGATTTGGCAGCGGTGGAACACAGAATCCGCGAGGCTTTGGCCAGGGTCGATGCCGGGATCGACCGTTTGCCGATTGGCGGGCCCTCGGCGGCGCAGACCGACGAGATCGCCAAACTGCGCCTGTTGCTGGATGCCGAACGCGCGGCCCGGGCCGAGGCAGAGGGCCAGCTTGCAGATTTCCACGAGGCGGTCGAGGCGGCTTCGGCGGAAAAGGACGACGACCGGCTGTTGCGCCAGATCGACGCGCAAAGCCTGGACAACCAGCGGCTGCGCGCCTCGGTCGCCTCCTTGCGCGAAGAGTTGCGCCGCCTGACAGAGGCCCTGGCCGAGGGGATCGCCGACCCCGACATGATCAACCACGCCATGGCCATCGAACTGGAGGCCCTGCGCGCGCAACGCGCCAGCGAGACGACCGAGATGGCCGATATCCTGTTGGAACTTGACCGCATCGTGACCGCAGAGGAGCCCGCCCATGCCTGACGTCGAAATCGCGATTGGCGAGCGCAAGTTCTTTGTCACCTGCCGCGAGGGGGAGGAACACTTCCTGATCTCGGCCGCGCGGATGCTGGATGCCGAGGCGCAGCCGATCCAGGCCCAGCTTGGCCGCCTGCCCGAAGCGCGGATGCTGTTGATGGCGGGGCTGATGCTGGCCGACCGCACGGCCAGCCTGGAGGATGAATTGCGCCAGGCCCAGGCGCGGATTGCGGAACTTGAGTCGGAGACTGTGCCCGGCCCGGCGCCGATGGCTTTGGCCGTCGCGGCGGGGGAGGATTGGGAAACCCTGGCTGAACAGGCGGAAGCGCTTGCGGCCCGTATCGAGGAGTTGGTTGCATGAAATACCTTGGGTTTGGCGTGCTGGCTTTCGGACTGGCGCTGTCGGGCTGCGTGACCCCGCCCGAGCCGGAAAAGGCGCCTCCGGTCCTGCCGGGCCGCGTGGTCGAGTATAAATGTGCGGCCGGGGGCTCGGTCACGGTGGATTACGGCGAGGGCAAAGTGACGCTGCCGGGGCCGGAAACGCTGATCCAGGAAGAGGGCGTGCAGCGCTGGTCCTGGCCCTCGGATGGGACGCATCACATCTGGGCGCTGGATGGCGCCGGGGTGGGGACGCTGTCGCTGAGTTCGGCCGGTTCGGTCGCGGTCGAGAAGTCGGGCTGCGTCGCCAAGAGCTAAGGTCTTGCGGCGTCGGGAGGGTTTCACACCCGTCCAGACGCCGCGGCCTGATGCGGACCCATGGCGTGATGATCGGCCCATGTGGGAGATTTTAACCAAAATGAAAGGGCGCCCGCGGTTGGGGCGCCCTTTTGATCGGCGGGGGCTTTGCTTCAGCCGCGTAGCCCGGGGCATGCCCCGGGTCTGTTCAGCCCTGGTTGGCTTCGCGGATCTTGCCCGCGGCTTCTTTGTCAAAGGCGACGCCCTTGGCTTCCAAAAGCTGGTCCAGCTCTCCGGACAGGGTCATTTCCGTGACGATGTCGCAGCCGCCGACGAATTCGCCCTTGATATACAGCTGCGGGATCGTCGGCCACTCCGAGAAGTCCTTGATCCCCTGGCGGATTTCCGCATCGGCCAGAACGTTCACATCGGCATATTCCAGCCCGATGTAGTTCAAGATCCCCGCCACGCGGGAGGAAAACCCGCATTGCGGCATCATCTTGGTGCCCTTCATGAAAAGCACGACGTCGTTTTTCTCGACGGTATCCTTGATCGTATCAAGCGCGGTCATTGTCTTTGTCCTCCAGCGGCCGGTCGGGCGGCGGTGTCATATTGGATATATGGGGGGATTCGAGCCCGGTGCCAAGATAGGATGCAAGCCGGGCCTCGGTGGTCTCATACGGGCGGTGGCGCCTTGCCGCTTCTGCGCGATGGCGGGCGCGATCTTCGGGGCTGCGGGGGGCAAAAGGGCCAAGACCCACGGCATACATCAACCATGTGGTGACGATGCGCCCCAGCCCCATCACGGCGCCCTTGTCGTCAGCCCCAAGGCGTGCAGCGCTCCGGCAGGCCCGTCCATCTTGCCCTTCAAGGCCGCATAGACCGCGCGTTGCTGGTTCACGCGGGACATGCCGGCAAAGGAGGCATCGACGACCTCGGCCTGGAAATGCTGGCCGTCGTCGCCCTGCACGGTGATTTGCGCCTGGGGGAAGGCGTCGCGGATGAGGCTTTCGATCTCGGCGGCGGTGATGGGCATCGCGGTCTCCTTTTGGGGGAAGTTAGGGCGCGGGGTTCCGGGCTGCAAGAGCCTGCCATTCGCCCCGCAGCATGCCGTACAGCATCAGGTCGACACTGCGCCCCAGGGCCGGGCGATACCAATGCTGGCGCTGGCACCCTTCCAGCGTGAAGCCGGCCTTGACGTAGGACGCCATGGCGCGGGGGTTTTCCGATGAGGCATCGAGCCACAGGCGCTGCGCCCGCAAATCGCGGAAGGCATAGTCGATGAGGTCGCGCAGGAAGGGTTGGCCTTGCCCGCGCCCGGCGTCAGCCAACCCCAGGCGGCGCAGTTCGACCGCGCCCGAGGGCTCACCGATCTGGGCAAAAAGGGCAAAGCCCTGATTGTCGCCCCAGACCAGCAGGCGATGGGCCGAGGTGGTCAGATAGACAGAGAGCCCCTCTTCGTCCTCGTCGGTCAGAAAGGGGGCATAATCCGGCCGCCCTGTCAGCGACCGGATGAAGGCAAGATCGGCCCCGGTGGCGGGCCGCAGGCTCACGCCACGGCGGCGGCGAAGGCACCGCGATACAGCGCCGAAAGCTCGGCCAAGGGGGCCTTTTGGCTGCCGAAGGCCACAAGATCACCGCCAAACTGGCCGACTTGGGCGGCGGGGACGCCAGCGGCCTCGGCCCGGGCCAGCAGACCCGCCAGCGCCTCGGGGGCCACGGCCACCAGATAGCGCGCCTGATCCTCGCCGAACAAAGTGGCGATGTCCTCGATGACCAGGGTCAGGCCCAGGCCCGCGCCCTCGGCCATTTCAAAGGCCGCAAGGCCCAGGCCGCCGTCCGACAGGTCGGTGCAGGCGTGAAAGGTCGCGCCATTGCCGCGGATGAAGTCGCCGTTGCGCTTTTCGGCCACCAGATCGACGGGGGGCGCGTCGCCGGCCTCGATCTCCCAGGCTTCGGCGGCCAGGGCCGACTGGCCCAGATGCCCCAGGGTGCGGCCGATCACCACGGCGACATCGCCCGCAAGGGGCCGCCCGCCGATGATCTGCGCTGCATCCGCCAGCAGACCCACGGCGCCGATGGTCGGCGTCGGAAGGATGCCCTTGCCATCGGTCTCGTTATAAAGCGACACATTGCCCGAGACGATGGGCATATCCAAAGCGATGCAGGCCGCGCCGATCCCCTTCAGCGCGCCCACCAGTTGCCCCATGATCTCGGGCTTTTCCGGGTTGCCGAAGTTCAGGTTGTCGGTCGTGGCGAGGGGCAGCGCCCCCACGGCGGTCAGGTTGCGATAGGCCTCGGCGACGGCCTGTTTGCCGCCCTCGAACGGGTTGGCCTTGACGTAGCGCGGCGTCACGTCACTGGTGAAGGCCAGGGCCTTTTTCGTGCCATGAACGCGGACCACGCCCGCCCCCATGCCCGGAATCCGGATCGTATCGGCCAGAACCTGTGCGTCATATTGTTCATAGACCCAGGCCTTGTGGGCATAGGACGGAGAGCCGATCAGCGACCTAAGCGCCTCCAGCGGCAGGATATGGGGCAGGCGGGGCAGGGCCTCGGGTGCCGGGCTTTCCACCCAGGGGCGGTCGTATTCCGGCGCCGAGGACGACAGTTTCGACAGCGGCAGGTCGGCCTTGATGTCCTGCCCATGCAGGATCAGGAAGCGGTCTTCGGCAATGGTCTCGCCCACGATGGCGAAATCCAGGTCCCATTTGACAAAGATCGCGCGGGCGACGTCTTCAAGCTCGGGCTTGAGGACCATCAGCATCCGTTCCTGGGATTCCGACAGCATCATTTCATAGGCCGTCATGTTGGCCTCGCGCTGCGGGACCTGATCCAGTTGCAGCTTGATGCCAAGGCCGCCCTTGTCGCCCATTTCCACGGCCGAACAGGTCAGGCCCGCCGCCCCCATGTCCTGGATGGAAATCACGGCCCCCGAGGCCATCAGCTCTAGGCAAGCCTCCAAGAGGCGCTTTTCGGTGAAGGGGTCGCCGACCTGAACGGTGGGGCGCTTTTCCTCGATCGTTTCGTCGAATTCGGCGCTGGCCATGGTGGCGCCGCCGACCCCGTCACGCCCCGTCTTGGCGCCAAGGTAGACGACCGGCATGCCGACGCCGCTGGCGACCGAGTAAAAGATCTTGTCGGCGTCAGCCAGGCCCGCCGCAAAGGCGTTCACAAGGCAGTTGCCGTTATAGCTGCGGTGAAAACGCACCTCGCCGCCGACGGTGGGCACGCCGAAAGCGTTGCCATAGCCGCCGACGCCCTCGACCACGCCCTTGACCAGCTGCCGGGTCTTGGGATGCGACGGCGCGCCAAAGGAGAGCGCATTCATCGCCGCAATCGGACGCGCGCCCATGGTGAAGACATCGCGCAGGATGCCGCCCACGCCGGTGGCCGCGCCCTGATAGGGCTCGATATAGGAGGGGTGGTTGTGGCTTTCCATTTTGAAAATGACAGCCTGGCCGTCACCAATATCGACGACGCCGGCGTTTTCCCCCGGTCCGCAGATGACCTGAGGGCCCGTGGTGGGCAGGGTGCGCAGCCATTTCTTGGACGACTTATAGGAACAATGCTCGTTCCACATGGCCGAGAAGATGCCGAGTTCGGTGAAGGTCGGCTCGCGCCCGATGATGCCCAGAAGGCGTTCGTATTCGTCTGGCTTTAGCCCATGCGCGGCTACGAGTTCCGGGGTGATCACGGGGTCGGTCATCTGGGGCTCCCTCGGGCAAGGTTTGCAGGCGTCTTACGCAACTTCCCGCCCAAGGGAAAGGGTTTCAGAGGAAATCTTGGTCCGTGACTTGGTGGGAACTGTTGTAAAGCTGCGCCCGCCAGTCGAAGACGCCATCGCCATTGCGGTCCGCCTCCAGCCAAGCGGCCTGGCCATTCCAGCGCACCTCTCCGGCTTGGCCGGAGAAGGCCTCCGGACCGATCCAGGTCATCGCGGCAGAGAGTTTCAGATGGTCTTCGCCCGGGGTGAAGTCGAGGATGCGGTCCATGCCCCAGGTGGCGGACGTCAGGACGAAGACATCCGCCCCCGCCCCGCCCTGCAAGATGTCCGCGCCATCGCCCCCCTCAAGCCAATCATTCCCGCCGCCGCCGTAAAGATGGTCACCCCCATCGCCGCCATAAAGCCGGTCATCGCCTGCCTGACCCTTCAGCGTGTCATAGCCGTTGTCCCCGAAAAGCCAGTCGCCCGCGCCGCCGCCTTCAAGGATATCCGCCTCTTCGCCGCCCCACAGCCGGTCGGCACCGCCATGGCCGAAAAGCCTGTCACGCCCATCGCCGCCCTGAAAGCGATCCCCCGCCGCACCGCCCGTCAGCGTGTCATCCCCGCGCCCGCCGCGCACCGGGCCCTGGGTGCCCGCCGCTTGCGCGATGAACTGGTCATGGCCCGCCCCCAGCGCGACCTGGCCCATATGGCCCGTGTTGCGCACCAGATCATCGCCCGCGCCGAGGTTCAGATCCTCCATCCACCCGGAGTTCTCCACCTCATCCCGCGCGCCCGAGCCCTGCAAAAGCCCCGCGAACCGCCCCGAGTTCAGGATCTGCGAACCCACCCCCCGGCTCATGTCAAGCGCCGCCCAACCGCCGCTGATCGTGCCCGCATTGTCCAGCTGCAACCAGCCCAGGCTTTCGATGGCGACGCTTGACCCCTCGATCACGCCTTCATTCGTCACCTCTCCTGTATCGGCCGTCATATGGATCGCGCTATAGCTTTCGCCATGCATCAGCCCGCCCGGCGCGTTGATGATTTCAACGCGCAATCCCGTCGCAAGGACGGCCCAGTCCCCCCAAAGAATGCCCGCGTTCAGGACCCTTGCCACACCGACCTCAAGCGAACCCGCGGCCACCGCCGTGCTTGCCCGGACCTCCCCGAAATTCAGCAGCGTCAAATCGTCCATAAAGGCTTCTATCGACACGCCAAATTCAAAATCGCCCGAGATCGCGCCGTGGATCCGAATTTCGCCGAGGCCGGGTTGCTCAATCGCTGGCAGGACGAAAATCCCATATCCGCGCCCCCAGGCGACAGCGGGGGTTGTGATATCGGTCACGTCCAAGGTGAAGGCCCGGTCGTAACCCACGAAAAGTCCGGTGCCATCCGTCAGGTCGAACTGGGTCCTGTCAGGCGTGGTCAGCCAGACCCTGTCGCCAAATGCCGCCACGCAAGCTTCAAGCCAAGCCGAGGTATCTAGAGCCATACTGGCCTCCACTGGGAAAATACCTGGGCAGTACATGCGATTCGCCTGAAGACAAGGTGAACGCGCCTTCACCATGTTTCGCAGGCCGCCCGGTTTTTGGGCCAAGACCGCCCAAGCCCCCGGAAATCCGCCCCTTTCCGCCGCATCGCAGCGAAAAGCCAAAAAAAAGGCCGAGCTTTCGCTCGGCCAAGTCCAACAGGGAGGTATGAAGCGATGAGAGATACTCAATCACCGCCTCACGGGCACAGATAGGCGCAGGCGCGTCCTGTCGCAATGGCGTATGCGCCTTTGGCGTGGCAATGCCGATATGCGGCCAATGCATGGCTGAAACGCACCCGAAAGTCGCCCGCTAAAGTCTTGGAAACCATCGGCCGTCGCGCTGACCCGCTTTGCGCGCGTCTTGCCCGTCGCGCCAGGTCGCCTTTTGTCGCAAGCCGGTCTGTTCCCGCCATCTTCGCGCCGGTTTCCGCCCTCTTCGCCCGATTATTATGCATATGCAGAAAAAGAAGGCCCAAATTTTGGGCGATCTTGCTTGAATTGCACAAAGTCGCAGGTCGCGTCGGGGGCAGAGATTGCGGGGCAGGGCGGAAAGCGGCCTTCATGGGCCATCCCCGGGACAACCGGGGGATCGGCGGCAGGGGTTCGTTTTGCAGGCTCACCCCCACCGCCTTTGGTGCAACAATCGCTGCCAGCCCAATATGGGCGGCCCTTGCCCGATTGGGAAGGGTGTCAAGGCGGCCCTGACGGGGGATTCCCATGAAACTTTCTCGCCGCATGCTTTTGGCCGGGGGCGCTGCTGTCGTCTCGGCCCCGATGATGTCCCGCGTGGCCTTTGCCCAGGAAGAAACGATCAAGGTCGGCATCCTTCATTCGCTGTCGGGCACGATGGCGATTTCGGAAACCACGCTGAAAGACACGATGCTGATGCTGATCGAGGCGCAGAACGCCAAGGGCGGTTTGCTGGGCAAAAAACTGGAAGCGGTGGTCGTGGACCCGGCCTCGGATTGGCCGCTCTTTGCCGAAAAGGCGCGCGAGTTGCTGACCGTCGACAAGGTGGCGGCCATGTTCGGCTGCTGGACCTCTGTCAGCCGCAAGTCGGTCCTGCCGGTCGTCGAAGAGCTGAACGGGCTGTTGTTCTATCCGGTGCAGTATGAGGGCGAGGAATCGTCCAAGAACGTGATCTACACCGGCGCAGCACCGAACCAGCAGGCGATCCCGGCGACGGATTACTTCCTGGAAGAGCTGGGCATCCAGAAATTCGCGCTTTTGGGCACCGACTATGTCTATCCGCGCACCACGAACAACATCCTTGAGGCTTACCTGAAATCCAAGGGCATCGCGGCCGAGGATATCTTCGTCAACTACACGCCCTTTGGTCACTCGGACTGGGCCAAGATCGTCTCGGACGTCGTGGCGCTGGGGGCAGATGGCAAGAAGGTCGGCGTGATTTCCACGATCAACGGCGATGCGAACATCGGCTTTTACAAAGAGCTGGCCGCGGCTGGCGTCACCGCCGACAAGCTGCCCGTCGTCGCCTTCTCGGTTGGCGAAGAGGAACTCTCGGGCCTTGATACCTCGAACCTGGTCGGCCATCTGGCAGCCTGGAACTACTTTGAATCCGCCGTCTCGCCGGACAATGCCAAGTTCATCGCGGACTGGAAGGCCTTCATCAAGGACGACAAGCGCGTCACCAATGACCCGATGGAGGCGCATTACATCGGCTTCAACATGTGGGTCAATGCGGTGACGGCGGCGGGCACGGTGGACGTGGACCCGGTGCTGGACGCCTTGGTCGGGCAAAAGTTCCCGAACCTGACCGGCGGCATGGCGGAACTGCTGGCGAACCACCACCTGACCAAGCCCGTGCTGATCGGCGAGATTCGCGCCGATGGCCAGTTCGACATCATCAGCCAGACCGAGCCGGTCGCGGGCGACGCCTGGACCGACTTCCTGCCCGAATCCGCCGTGCTGGAGTCGGATTGGAAGGACCTGAAATGCGGGATGTATAACAAGGACACCAAGACCTGTGTCCAGTTGACCTCGAACTACTAAGACCCAAGGGGGGCGCTGTGGTGCCCCCCACCCTCCTGCCTTCCGAGACATCATGCGCATCCTGATCGCGGCCCTTCTGGGCCTGTTCCTTGCCTTGCCCGCTTGGGCCGAAACCGTGGCCGAGATCGCCACGTCCGAGGCCGCAAGCCTGGCCAAGCCCTCGCGTCAGACCATCGGCCCGGTGATCGACCGACTGGCCGCCAGTGGCGATCCGATGGCGGCACAGGTCCTGCAGGCCTGGGGCGACAAGCGGCTGGGCGCGCGCAAATCCGATGGCGCGGTCTTTATCCTGACGCCGGATGCGGCGGGCTTTGCCCTGACCGACATGACCGGCGCCCCCGCGGGCACGGCCTCCGCGGCCGACATCACCGAATTCAAACCGAACGCCGGGGTGCGCGGGCTGATTTCCGCGGCTTTGGTGCAATTCACCCTGTCCGACCCCGATCCCGCGCGCCGGGCCGAGGCGCTGACCTCGATTGCCCAGGACCCGAACGCCGAAAGCCTGACGCCGCTGCGCGCCAGCATCGAGACCGAGACCGACCCCGCCCTGAAGACGCAGAAACAGCGGCTGGAGCGGCTTTTGACCATCCGCTTCGATCCCCTCTCCGAGGCGCGCATCCTGGCCATCCAGGGCTTTGGCGCCGACACCGGGCTGGACCTCCGCGCAGCCCTGTCGCCGCTGGTGGCCACGACGCTGAAGGTGGGCGCGACCGCCCAGGGCAACGTGGCCCGCACCCTGCGCCCGGGCCGCGAGATCACGGAAGGACAGGCCTATGACCTGTTGGTGACGGCAGGCGAGGCCCCGGCCCGCCTGACGCTGGAGGATCAGAAAAAGGCGCTGGCCGCCCATATCGCCAATGGCATGGTGGGGGGCGTGAAGGTCGCGGACCTGACCACGCAAGAGGCCCGCGACCGCGCCTATACCGCGCTGGAGACCTCTGGCGCCGTCCCCCTTGCCGCCACCGCCGACGAAGTCACCGCCGCCGTCGGAGCCGTCACGGTCTATGAGACCTATGCCGAGCCCGACGCGCAAGTGACGGCCGCCGCCCTAACCGCCCTGACCCGCATCGACCGTGCCGTGGGGGCCCTGACGACGGTGGACCTTGCGATGGACGGCATCAGCCTGGCCGCGATCTATTTCCTGGCCGCCATCGGCCTGGCCATCACCTTCGGCGTCATGCGCGTCATCAACATGGCCCATGGCGAGTTCATCACCATGGGCGCCTATACCGGCTTTGTCGTTCAGACCCTGATCCCGGACAAGACCGTGTCCCTTGTCGTGGCCTTCCCCCTGGCCTTTGCCGTCACCTTCGCCGCCGGTGTCGCGATGGAGCGTCTGGTGATCCGCCACCTGATGAAACGGCCCTTGGAAACGCTCCTCGCCACCTTCGGCATCTCGATTGCGCTGCAACAGATCTTCAAGAATATCTTCGGCACGCAGGCCCGGCCCCTGACCTCCCCCGATTGGCTGGGCGGCGCTCTGGTCTTCAATGATGTGGTGTCCATCAGCTATATCCGCATCGCCATCGTGGTGCTGGCGGCGCTGTTCCTGGGCTTCTTCCTTTACATGATGAAGCGCACGCGGCTGGGGCTTGAGGTTCGCGCGGTGACGCAAAATCCGATGATGGCCGCCAGCATGGGCATCAACCCCGACAGGATCAACATGCTGACCTTTGGCCTGGGGTCGGGCATCGCCGGCATCGCAGGCGTGGCCATCGGGCTTTATGCCAAGGTCACGTCCGAACTGGGCGCCGATTACATCGTGCAAAGCTTCATGACCGTGGTTGTGGGCGGCGTGGGCAACATCTTCGGAGCCCTCGCCGGTGCAGGCATGATCGGCACGCTGCAAAAGGCCATCGAGTTCCTGAACCCCTCGAACACGCTCGCCGCCCAAACCTACATGATCCTCTTCATCATCCTCTTCATCCAGGTCCGGCCGCGCGGCATCATCGCGCTCAAGGGCCGGGCGGCCGGAGACTGACATGACCCTTCCCCTAAGCGAAATGCCCACACCGGCCCCGCAAAACCTCGCCCCCCTTTCATCTTTTCAAAAATATCCCGGGGGTCCGGGGGCAGCGCCCCCGGCGCTCTCCGCCTTCGCCAACCGGTCCTTCCTGGCGCGCAACCCCTCGGTCTTCTGGTTCCTGCTCGCTTTGGCCGTCCTGACAGCTGTGGTCACGCTCCTGTCCCCGGCCCTGGGTCTGGACGCCATGTCGACCTCCTTCATCAAGACGCTCGGCAAGACGCTGTGCCTTTGCATCGTGGCGCTCGCCATGGATGTGGTATGGGGCTACACCGGCATCCTGTCGCTGGGTCACATGGCCTTTTTCGGCCTTGGCGGCTATATGATCGGCCAATGGCTGATGTATGCCCGCACCGAGGAAATCGTGGTGGCCTCCCTGGCCGAGGGCGCCATACCGCCCATGGCCTCGGAAATCGCCCAAGGTGTCACGACGCAGATCTTCGGGGTCGTGGGCTCGTCCGACCTGCCGCTGATCTGGTCCTTTGCCCATTCCGCGCCCTTGCAGATGGCGTTGATCGTGCTGGTTCCCGGGGTGCTGGCGCTGATCTTCGGCTGGCTCGCCTTCCGAAGCCGGGTCACTGGGGTTTACCTGTCGATCCTGACCCAGGCCATGACGCTCGCCCTGTCGCTGTATCTCTTCCAGAACGACAGCGGATTGCGCGGCAACAACGGGCTTTCCGGCCTGCAGAACCTGCCGGGCCTGCCGGAGGCCTCCCAGGACGATGTCTCGCTCTGGTTCTTCTGGGCCTCGGCGCTGGGGCTGGCTTTGACCTACCTGCTGCTGGCCTGGGTCACGTCCGGCAAGTTCGGCTCGGTCCTGCGCGCCATCCGTGACGATGAGGCGCGGGTGCGCTTCCTCGGCTACCCGGTCGAGGGTTACAAGCTCTTTGTCTTTGCCGCCACCGCCGTCATCTGCGGCCTTGCGGGCGCGCTTTACTACCCGCAAGCCGGCATCATCAACCCGGCAGAGCTTGCGCCCATCGCCTCGATCTATCTGGCGGTCTGGGTCGCCATCGGGGGCCGTGGGCGGCTTTATGGCGCGGTCATTGGCGCGGCCTTCGTCTCGCTTCTGTCGACCTGGTTCACCGGGGGCCGCGCGCCCTCCATCCCGCTTGGCTTCTACACGATCGACTGGGTGGACTGGTGGCAGGTGCTTTTGGGCCTCGCCTTTGTCTGCGTCACGCTGTTTGCGCCCAAGGGCATCGGCGGGCTGTTTGACCGCATCGCGCCGCCCGACCGGCAGGGCGCCCCGCTGGGCCCCAATGACGGCGCCTTGATGGAACAGGAGGCCAAGGAATGAGCGCGCTGCTGGAAGTCTCGGGCGTCTCGGTGGCTTTTGACGGGTTCAGGGCGATCAACAACCTGTCCTTTTCCATCGGCCCCACGGAACTGCGCGCCATCATCGGACCCAATGGCGCGGGCAAGACCACCTTCATGGACATCGTCACCGGCAAGACGCGGCCCGACAGTGGCACCGTCACCTGGGGCGAGCGGGGGGTGTCGCTGCTAAAGCTCTCCGAGGCGCAGATCGCCCGCGAAGGCGTCGGCCGCAAATTCCAGCGCCCCACGGTCTTCGAGGATCAGACCGTTGCCGAAAACCTGACGCTGGCCTTGAAGTCGCCGCGCGGACCGCTGGCGGCGCTGATGTTCCGCCTGTCGGGTGCGGGCCGCGAACGGGTGACGCAACTGGCCGAAAAGGTAGGCCTGACCGATCACCTGACGCGCAAGGCGGGGGAACTGGCGCATGGGCAAAAGCAATGGCTGGAGATCGCCATGCTGCTGGCCCAGGAACCCAAACTCCTGCTGGTCGATGAGCCCGCCGCGGGCATGACCCTGGCCGAGCGTGAACAGACCACCGCCATGCTGGTGGAGCTTGCCAAATCCCATGCCGTCGTCGTCGTGGAACATGACATGGACTTCGTGCGCCGCCTGAACTGCCGCGTGACCGTGCTGCACGAAGGCTCTGTCCTGGCCGAGGGCTCGCTGGACCATGTCACCGCCGATCCCCAAGTCATCGAAGTCTACCTCGGGAGGGGATGATGCTGCAAACCAAGGGCCTGACACTGCATTACGGCGGGGCGCGCATCCTGCATGGCATCGACTTTACCGCCAAGGCGGGCGAAGTCACCGTGATCATGGGCACGAATGGGGTGGGCAAGACGTCCTTCCTGAAGGCCTTGGCCGGGACGCATCTGCGCAGCGGGGGGGATATCACCCTGGACGGCCAAGCCATCGGCCGCGCCCGCCCGCAAGAGATGGCCACGCGGGGCCTTGCCGTCGTGCCGCAGGGCCGGATGATCTTCCCCCTTCTGACCGTGCGCGAGAACCTGGAGACGGCCTACGCCACCTTGCCCAAGTCCGAACACCATATCCCCGATGAAATCTATGAGCTTTTCCCCGTCCTGCGTGACATGACGCGGCGGCGGGGCGGCGACCTCTCGGGCGGGCAACAACAGCAATTGGCCATCGCGCGGGCCATGCTGATGAAGCCCAAGGTCCTGCTGTTGGATGAACCGACCGAGGGCATCCAGCCCAATATCATCCAGCAAATCGGCCGCGTGATCACCTATCTGAAGCAAAAGGGCGACATCGCGGTGGTCTTGGTCGAGCAGTATTTCGACTTTGCCCATGGCCTGGCCGATCAGGTCTATGTCTTTCGCCGCGGCCAAGTCGCGCTGAAAGGCGCCCGTGGCGAGATCACCGAGGCCGCCTTGCGCGCCGAAGTCTCGGTCTGACCCTCGCAAACCCATAGACTTTAGCGCAAAAGTTAACGATTATGCGGTAAAGACACACGGCGGGACCAAGGCATCAGACCAAGGCCCGCCACGAGCACGAGCAGGCACATCAATTGGTCACGCTGACTGGCGGGGCGGGGGCGGAAACGCTTACCGGAGGCACGGGCAACGATTCCCTTGTGGGGAATGGCGGCAATGACACGCTTTATGGCGGTGACAATGCCGACCTGCTGTTTGGCGGGTCGGGTGTCGATCAGCTTTATGGCGGGACGGGCAATGACACGCTGACGGGCGGGACAAACAACGACCGGCTGGAGGGCGGGACGGGGTTTGACACCGCAGACTATTCGGGCGCGCTGGGGGCGGTTTCGGTCAACCTGGGCACCGGAGTTGGTGTCGGCAGTGATGCGGCGGGCGATACGCTGGTGGGCATCGAGGCGGTCGTGGGCTCTGGCCTGTCCGACAGTCTGACCGGCGACACGCTGGCCAATGCGCTGTATGGCGGAGCGGGGGCGGATACGCTGATCGGCGGCGCCGGGACGGACAGTCTTTACGGCGGCACTGGCAATGACAGCGTCGACTATACGGCCTCGGCGGCCGTGGTCATCGACCTTGCGGCAGGCACCGGCGCGGGCGGCGATGCGGCGGGGGATGTGCTTTCGTCCATCGAGGTCGTCACCGGCAGCAATTTCGACGACCGCCTGACGGGCTCGGCCGCGGCCGAAACGCTGTTCGGCGGCGCGGGCAACGACACGCTGACCGGTGGCGCGGGCGCTGACAGCCTTGTGGGTGGCGCGGGGCTGGACACGGCCGATTACACTGGATCGGCCGCCGTCACCGTCAACCTGACCACCGGGGTCGAGACCGGGGGCGACGCCGCGGGCGACGTGCTGTCGGGGATCGAGAATGTCACCGGCGGGGCAGGCGCCGACAGCCTGACCGGCGACGCGCTGGCCAATGTGCTGACCGGGGCTGCGGGCAACGACAGCCTTTACGGCGCCGCGGGCAATGACGCGCTGTATGGCGGCGAGGGCAATGACCTCATCCAGGGCGGCGCGGGCAGTGACCTGTTGTCGGGCGGGGCGGGGATCGACCGGCTGGACTATTCCACCTCGACCGCGGGGATCAGCGTCAACCTGGCCACCGGAGCCACGGGCGGCGATGCGGCGGGCGACACGCTGGACGGGTTCGAGGCCGTCACGGGCGGCTCTGGCAATGACAGCCTGACGGGGGATGCGGGCGCCAACACCCTGACCGGGGGCACCGGCAATGACATCCTGACGGGTGGCGGCGGCGGCGATCTGCTGGAGGGCGGCACCGGCACCGACACCGCCGATTACAGCGCCGAGGGCTCGGTTTCGGTCAACCTGACCACGGGACTTGAAGGGGGGGGCTTGGGTGCGGGCGACACGCTGACGGGGATCGAGAACCTGACCGGCGGCGCCTTGGCCGACAGCCTGACGGGCGAGGGCGCGGCCAATATCCTGACCGGCGGCGCGGGCAACGACAGCCTTTACGGCCTTGCGGGCGGCGACAGTCTTTACGGCGGCGATGGCGATGACCGCCTGGCCGGGGGCACGGGCAGCGACCTTTTGTCGGGCGGCACGGGGTTCGATACGGCCGATTACAGCGCCTCGACCAGCGGGGTTGGCGTCACGCTTTCGGGCGGCACGGGCGGCGATGCGGGTGGCGACACGCTGACGGGCATCGAGGCGGTCATTGGCGGGACCTCCGCCGACACGCTGCAGGGCGACGGCCTGGCCAATGCCTTTTACGGCGGGGCCGGGGCGGATCAGATCTATGCGGGCGATGGCGACGACACTTTGGCGGGCGGCCTTGGCGCCGATACGCTGAACGGCGGCGCGGGCATGGACTTTGCCGATTACAGCGAGTCCAACGCCGCGGTTTCGGTCAACCTGGACACCTGGACCGCGCTTTATGGCCATGCGCAGGGCGATGCGCTGGGGGCGATCGACGGGGTCATCGGGTCGGCCTTCAACGACACGCTGACCGGGTTCAACCAGTTCGGCCTGGTGGGCGACGTCTTTACCAACGTGTTTTACGGCGGCGCGGGTCGGGATTCCATCGACGGCCTGGCGGGCAACGACAGCCTTTTCGGCGGGACCGATGCCGACACGGTCATGGGGGGCGCGGGCGACGACACGGTCTTTGGCGACGAGGGCAATGACCTTGTTCAGGGCGGCACCGGGGCCGATACGCTCTATGGCGGCCTGGGCAATGACCTGTTGCAGGGCGGCGATGGCGACGACGTCCTTTGGGGCGATGCGGGCGCCGATACTTTCGTCGGCGGCGCGGGGTCGGACACGTTCCACGGCGGGGCGGGCGATTACATCGACGGCGAGGAAAGCGGAACCGAACGCGACATCCTGGACCTGACCGGCCAGGCGCCCTTTGTCATCCACCGCGATGCGACCAATGCCGAAAACGGGACGGTCGATTTCCTGGACGCCCAGGGTCAGGTCATCGGTCAACTGACCTTCCGCAACATCGAGACCATCGTGATGTGCTTTACCCCCGGCACGCGGATCGCGACGCCGCGCGGGCCGGTTCCGGTGCAAAAGCTGCGGGTGGGGGATCTGGTGCTGACGCGCGACCATGGCGCCCAGCCGCTCCGCTGGATCGGGCGCAAGCAGATTGGCGCGGCCGAGATGGCGGCGGACCCCTCGCTAAGGCCGGTGCGGATCAAGGCGGGCGCGCTTGGGGCGGGTCTGCCCCTGCGCGGGATGGATGTGTCGCGCCAGCATCGGATGCTGATGGGCGCCGCGCGTGAGGCCCTGCTTTTCGGCACGCCCGAGGTCCTGGTGCGCGCCTGCCACCTGACCCATCTGCCCGGCGTGCGCGAGGTGATGCGCGACAGCGTCACCTATATCCACCTGTTGTTCGACCGCCACGAACTTGTCCTGGCCGAGGGCGCCTGGTCGGAAAGCTTTCAACCCGGTGAGCGGACATTGGGGGGGATGGAAGCGGGGATGCGCGAAGAGCTTTACCGGCTGTTTCCAGAGCTGCGGGCCCTGGGCGCGGACTATGAGGGCGCGCGGCTGACGCTGAAGGCGCACGAGGCGCGGTTGGTGGGGGCGGAGTAGCGGGGTCCGGCAGACCCCATAGGCATGAAATGCCTTTGGGGTCTGCCGGAGGAAGCGGGGGGGCTGCCGCCCCCCCGCACCCCCCTGCCTCAAGGGGGGCGAGCCCCCCTTGAGAAACCCCAACCGAAGGTCGCGCAAAATGGGGCGCCGGTTTGCTCTGGACGACGGCCCTGCGCTATGCCCTGCGCTTGGGCACCCGTCCGACGGCTTCCAGAAAGTCGCGGCCTGCTTCCGATCCGAAATGCGGCGTCTGGGTCAGGCCGGGGAAGCGCGCCTTCATCTCGGCGGCGATTTCGGGCGGCAGACGCGAGACGGTCGCTTCGTTGACCAAAAGGCTCTCGCAAGGCACGCCCTCGGCATAGATGATCTCGTGGCGGTCAAAGACCAGGCTGAAGTAATCGACATAGCCGCCCTCGCGCAGATAGACCGTGTCGCCGTCGATCAGGTCGCGCGCGGGCACCAGCAGTTCCGAGGTCATCATCCCCGCCACCCGCTCGCGTTGATACAAAAACACCCGGTGGTGCTGCGAGACGACAAGGTCACCATCATTGCCCAGCTTGCCCTTGGTGATGACGACGGGCGCGGTCGCCCCCACGGCGCGCAAATGGGCCTGGCCGATCCAGCGCACGGTCTGGCGGCCATGGTCGCGGGTCAGGACCTGCAACCCCGGCACGATCTGTTCGATGGCGCGCTGGCTGCCGTCGGTCAGGGTGATCATCGTGCCGCGCGCGAAGGACAGGCACAAAAGATCGGCCAGGGCCAGATCCTCGGGCGGTTCTTCGGCCGCAAGCAGCGTGTATTCGACGCCGGTGCCAATCGGCGTCAGGGGCAGGATCGCGGCCTCGGTGCCAAGGTCGATCAGCAAGACCTCGATCCGGTCGCCATCCGGCGCCATCAGCGTGTAACGCGCGACAAGCCGCACGCCCTGACCCGCCCGACCGATGCCAGAGCCCGGCGCCACCTCTTGCCGCCCGGCCTCGGGACGGGTCAGCGCCAGGGCCAGCGGTTCGGCCTGACCATGCAGCACATAGACATCGCCCACGCAGACCTCTTCGGGGCCCATGATCCCGTCGCCCTGATTGGCGCCGTTCGAGACAAAGAAATCCTCGGCGGCGAAGACTTGGGCGATATGGCCGGGGCCGGTCGTGCTGGAATCGGTGGTCATGCAAGCACCTGGGGAACGGGATGGGCCGGGGCTAGCAATCCCATGCGGAAAGGTCAACAAAGGGACCGATTTGCGGCGGGATCGCGGCGGGGCGAAACAATGGAGCGGGATATGGATTTGGGGATCAGGGGCAAGCGGGCCCTGGTGACGGCGGGGTCCAAGGGGCTGGGGCGCGGCTGTGCGCTGGCCCTGGCGGCGGCGGGGGTCGATCTGGTGATCAATGCGCGCGGCGAGGCGGCCTTGCAGGCGACCGCGTTGGAGGCGCGGGCTTTGGGGGTGAGTGTGGCGGCGGTCGTCGCCGATATCACGACCGAGGCCGGGCGCGCCAAGGTGCTGCAGGTGGCGGGGCAGGTCGATATCCTGGTGACAAATGCTGGCGGGCCTCCGCCCGGGTCCTGGGAGAATTGGGGACGCGAAGATTACCTGGCCGCCATCGAGGCCAATATGCTGACGCCGATCCTGCTGATGAAGGCGGTGCTGCCGGGGATGATGGCGCGGGGCTGGGGGCGGGTGGTCAATATCACCAGCCAGTCGGTCAAGGCGCCGATTGCCGCCTTGGGACTGTCGAACGCCGCGCGCACCGGGCTGACGGGCTTTGTCGCGGGCGCCGCGCGGCAGGTGGCGCCCCAGGGCGTGACGATCAACAACCTGCTGCCCGGCATCCATGACACCGACCGCGCGCTGTCGCTGGATGGCGGTGTCGTGAAGGCGCGCGGCATCACGATGGAGGAGGCGCGGGCCGAGCGCATGGCGGGCATCCCCGCGCGGCGCTATGGCTCGGCCGAGGAATTCGGCGCGACCTGCGCCTTTTTGTGCAGCCAGCACGCGGGGTTCATCGTCGGACAGAACATCTTGCTGGACGGGGGCGCGACGGTCTCGACGCTGTGAGCGGGGTCCCCCGCGTTCGGGGGGCTGCCGCCCCCCGAGCCCCCTGCCCAAAGGGGCCCACGGGCCCCTTTGGAAACCCCGTGGATATTTGGGAAAAGATGAATTGGGGGGACGCGTTGGGGCGGGGCGCATAGGGCGGCGCGGGGCATCTGCTGCCATGTTGCACGGGTCACCCCCGGGGCCCGTATCAGCGCCGCGTGAGCTGCAGGTGGATGCCGTCTTGTGCCCGCACGGTCAGATGGGCCACGGGGACCGGGACCTTGCCCGCCGCTGGGGCCAGGTGAAAGGCGCGCAGGATCAGCGCCAGCAGCAACGGGCCCTCGACCATGGCGAAACCTGCGCCGGTGCAGACCCTTGGCCCTGCCGAAAACGGGATGAAGGCGTCGCGGGCGCAGGCGCGGTTTTCCGCGCGCCCCCAGCGGTCGGGGTCGAAGCCGTCGGGGTTGGTCCAGATCCGGTCGTGGCGCTGCAGGTGCCAGGGTGACAGGACGATCTGTGCCCCCTTGGGTGCCGTGCGGTCGCGCAGGGTCTCGGGCTGGGTCGTCTCACGGACCATCATGGGCACCGGCGGATAAAGCCGCAGCGCTTCGCGGAAACAGTCGCGGGTGAACTTCAGCCGCGAGAGGGCGGCGAAATCGGGGCTGTCGGGCAGGGAGGCCGCCTCCTGCGCCACGCGGGCCTGAGCCTCTGGATGGGTGGCCAGCAGATACAGCGCCCAAGCCAGCGCCGAGGCCGAGGTTTCATGCCCCGCCAGGAAAAAGATCGCGACCTGGTCGACCATCTCGGCGGTAGAGAAGGTCTCGCCCGTCAGCGGATCGGCGGTCGTCATGATCTTGGTGGCCAGGTCATCGGGCGCCTGACCCGCTGCGATCTGATCCGCGCGGGTGGCGGTCAGCTGGGTGATCAGGGCCCGGATGCGGCGGGCTGATTTCAGGGTCCGGGGGCGGTGAAACCGCGGAAACCAGGCGGGCAGCGGCAAAAACGCCGCCAGGTTCAGGATCGGCTGGCTGCGCTGATAGGCGCGGAATTCGTGGAAGGTCGCCTGGGCCACGGCATCCTCGATCGGCAGGGAAAACAGCGTGCGAAAGATCACATCGGCCGCAGCATGAGAGGTGTGTTCCTCGATTTCATGCGTGCCGGGCGTCAGGCGGGCGACCGTGGCCAGGCCCGCGGCCCACATCGCCGGAAAGGTCTCGCGCAGGCGGCCGCCCTCGAAGGCGGGGTCGATGATGCGGCGCTGGCGCTTCCAGGCATCGCCATTGGTCAGGAAGACAGAGTTGCCCAAAAGCGGGCGCAACCCTTCCGCGATGCGCAGGGATTTGGGGAAGTCGACGGGCCGTTCGGTCAGGACGCGGGCGATCAGGGCGGGGTCGTTCACCATATAGCTGCGGAAAAACGGCGTGCGGAACTCGGCCATCCAGGCGTGATACAGCCGCGCCGGTTGCGCCGACAGGATGTCGCGGCGAAACAGCTGCAGGTAACGCCAAAGCGACACGCGGTCCGGGCGCGGTGTGGGCTTGGGGGGGATCATGTCGACCGCCAACCCGAAAGTGCCGTCTCGATCCGGGATTTCGACGCGGGGCGGCCCGCATACCGCTGGCCCAAGGTCAGGGGGCCAGAGGTGATCTGGAAGTAATCGTAATCCCCCGGCCCCCCGCCAAGGGCGTCAAAGGCGCAAAGATATTGGAAATGCAGGCGAAAGAACCGCCAGCGCAGCGCCTTCCAGCGTTCGGGCGACAGGGTCTGGGTGAAGGCCGCCGAGATCACGAGGGGCCACACCTTGCCCTTTGGCGCGACACCTGTCACCGAAACCGGGTCACACAGCGCAAAGGCGCAGCCGTCGCCAGGGGCCGTGACATCGACCCAGGTGATGTCCGGGCTGGCCGACAGATAGCGCAGGTCGCCCCGCAGCCTTTGGGCGCGGGGCAGAAACGACACCATGGGCACGACCTGTCCCAGGGTCAAAAGCGACAGCGCGGGGCGGGGTTGCGGCAGGCCCTGGCGCAGAAGGTCCGACAGGATCGACACCGCCAGATGCGCGCCCGAGGAATGGCCGACCACAAGCACCTCATCGGGGACCTCGTCGCCATCGGTCAGGGCCTCGCGCAAGCGGGCGGTAAAGGCGGCCATCCGCGCCTCCAGCTCTGGCGGATTGGCGCCCAGGCTTTGCGCGGAATAGGCGTAGTCATGCATCAGATACCAGGCGTAAATCCGGTGGTCGATGCGGCGAAAGGCCCGCAGCGTATAGGGAATCGCGGGCAGGGCCAGAAAGGCGCCAATCGCGGGATGGGCAAAGGCGCCCAGCCGATAGAGCCCCGCCGCAAGCGCCAGCGCCAGCGCCAGTTGCACCAACAGCACCACGATGGGGTAAAGCGCCGCAATCATCGGCCCCTTGCGCAGCCGCATCAGCCGAAAAAGCGCGCCGGACAGGATATAGGCGCCAGCCGTGCGGATCAGCTGCAGATAGGTCGCAAGCGTCCCCTGATCCATCGAGCCGCGCACGATGTCAGACCAGACCAGGACTTCAAAGCTGGTCGCGGTCTGCACCGGGGGCGCACCGGGGAGGGGCGGCATCAGCGCCTCGGTCCGCCAACCGTAGGGGCCGGGCGTGCTGCGTGGTTTCAGCGCGATGTCATAGCCCGAAAGCCGGGCCTGGTCGCGCGATTCGGTCCGGTAAAGCTCGCGGTAGCGGCGGGGATGGATCGGATCATAGCCCGGGATGTAAAACACCCTCCGCCGGAAAGCGGGCTGTGGGTCCGGTGGGGGGGCTTTGTCCGTCATCGCGGCCATTGTGGCCGGGGAATGTGGAAATTCAAAGACCTGGCCCCGGCCCTGGGTCAAAAATTTTCACCCAGGGTCCAAGGCGACGATGGGGGCTAGCCGAGGGTCGACAGGAAGGGCAGGGTCTCTAGCAGCCAATACGAGAACTGCGAGAAGCCGCCGGTCAGCATCATCAGCCCGATGGTCCACAGCAGCAGGCCCATCAGACGCTCGATCGCCTCCATGTGGCGCTTGAAGAAGGCCAGCGTCCCGGTCAGGCGCGGGAAAAAGGCCGCCACCAGCAGGAAGGGCAGGCCCAGCCCAAGCGCATAGACCGCCAGAAGCGCCGTGCCGCGGGCGACATTGCCTTCCTGGGCCGCGATGGTCAGGATGGCGCCCAGTTGCGGCCCGATGCAGGGCGTCCAGCCAAAGGCAAAGGCCAGCCCCAGGATATAGGCGCCAAAGGCCGAGCCCCCCTGGTCGCCCGCATCCATCCGCAGGTCACGCATCAGAAAGGGCAGGCGCAGGATGCCCAGGAAATGCAGGCCAAATCCCATGACCGTCAGCGCCGAAAGCGTCGCAAAGATCTGGCCATTGCCAAGGAAAAAGGCGCCAAAGGCCGAGGTGGCCGCGCCCATCAGCACAAAGACGGTCGACAGGCCAAGGACAAAGAACACCGCCGCCAGAAGGGCGGACTGGCCGCGCTTCAGGTCTCCGACGGTGATGCCGGACATATAGGCCAGATAGGGCGGCACAATGGGCAGGACGCAAGGCGACAGGAACGACAGCACCCCGGCCGCAAGGGCCACAAGGACCGCGGGAAGAAGACTTGCGTCCATGAGATCAATGCCAAACATGCGTCGGTCATAGCGGGTTTCGCCGGCAAGGTCACGGGGGCGCAGGGGGGAGGGCGCGGGAAAGTGATGGCGGGGGGCTTGGGTCAGCGCAGCTCGGGGCGGGCTTGGGCAGAGGCTTGGGATTGGCGCTGCGCTCCCGCGGGCCAAGCGGCGCCTTGGGTCTTGTGCCTTGGCCTCGGGCGGGGCAGGAAGGGGCCGAACGGAGGATCGCCATGGATTGGGACGAGGTTGCCGATTGCGAGGGGCTTTTATGTCCGCTGCCGGTGTTGCGGGCGCGCAAGCGGCTGATCGCCATGGCGCCGGGCCAGGTTCTTTGCCTGCGCGCGACCGATGCGATGGCACGCATCGACCTGCCGCATTTCTGCGCCGAGGCCGGGCATGACTACCTGGGATCGCGAGATGAGGCAGGCGTGACGCTTCACCTGGTCCGGCGCGGGGCGGTTGTGGCCTGAGCGCTGCGGGCGGACCAAAAGGAGGCCGCCGCCCTCGATGGGGGTGGCCGGGTGCAGCGATATCTTTGGGCCTGACCTGTCCTTAGGTCGTGCAGGCAGGGCTTTCAGCCGGGGCGTGCATGACGGTCTTGCTGTCGGCGCAGCAAGCGGAGGCTCAGGCGCCCTCGACCGGGGCCAGGGCCAAAAGCAGGGGGCCGCCCGCTTCTTGCGACCTTGCGTTCAGCGCGGCCACCAGCGAAACCAGCGCTGTGGCCTGATCGGGACCGGCGTCCCGCAGCTCTGGCCACCAGGTGATTTGCAGAACCAGCGGACCCGGCCTTGCGGCATGTTGGGTCAGCAGGCGTTGCGACAGCAGGCGTTCCGACAGGGCCTCTTCCATCACGTCGATCCAGGCATCCTGGTTGCGGCCATACCAGGACGGAAACCCGAAAGCCCGAGCGAAACTGGTGTGAAAACTGGTCCAGCCGATCAGCGTCCGCCCGTCAAGTTCGACCACATCCATCATCTTGCCCCCAGACCTCGGTTTGTCCGGCGCAGCCCGGGACCTAAGGCCCATGCCAAAGAAAAAGGCCCGGGACGCGATGCCCGGGCCTTTGGTTCAGCGGCCCAAGGACCACCAGCCCTTGCGCTTGGGCTTGTTCGGATCGTCAGGTTCTGCCGGTGCAGCCTCTGCGCTTGCGGCCTCTGCGCTTGCGGGCGCGGGGGTTGCCTGAGCGGGGGCCTTGTCCTGCGGATCGGCTTGCAGCGCCGCCGCAGGGGCGGGCTCCAGGCCGGGATCGGCGGGGAAGCTTGCAGCCGGAGCCTCGACGGCGACCACCTCGACCGCAACCGCCTCGGCTGCGGGCTTTTTCGCGCGCGAGCGGCTGGCGGGTTTGCGGGCCGGCTTGGCCTCGGCCTCCGGCGCAACTTCGACGGCTTCGGGTGCGGCTTCTGCCGGCACTTCGGCCACCGGTTCGACCGCCTTCTTGGCGCGGGATGCCGATGTCCGGGTCCGCTTCTTCGGCGCCGCCTCGACGACCGGCGCCGGAGCCTCTGTGACAGGCGCCGCCGCTTCGGTCACGGCAGGCTCGTCGCCTTCGGTGGCCTCATCCCCATCCGAGGCCCCCTCGTCGGCCTCTTCGTCGGCACCCTCGTCGCCTGCATCCTCGCCCGACTGGGCCGAAACACCGGCGCCGCCCGACTTCTTCTTGCGACGCCGACGGCGCTTTTTCTTGGACCCGTTCGACGCCGCAGCCTCGCCCGCAGCCTCGCCACCAGCCTCGGGCGCCTCTGCCACTTCGGTCGCTTCGTCCACGACCTCGTCTTCGATATCCTCTTCGACCAGATCCAGCTCTTCTTCCTCGACGGCCGCGCCCATCAGGCTGGCATTGCCAGAGACGACCGGCGCATCAGGGACGAACCGCGTCGCGGTCTTGAACTTTTCGATGGTGAAATCGGGGGCGATCATATGGGGATCGGCCTCGATCCGCACGGCCATGCCGTAACGGGCCTCGATCAGGGCCAGATGCTCGCGCTTCTGGTTGAAGAGGAAGTTAACGATGCCGATGGGCGCGCGCAACAGAACCTCTTTCGACCGCTTGCGCGTGCCTTCCTCTTCCAACGCGCGCAGGACCTGCAGGCCGATGGAGTCGTCCGACCGGATCAGACCCGTGCCATGGCAATGCGAGCAGGGCTGGGTGGTCGATTCCAGCATCCCCGGACGCAACCGCTGACGCGACATTTCCAACAGGCCAAAGCCCGAGATGCGGCCGACCTGAATACGGGCGCGGTCGGTCTTCAGCTTGTCCTTCAGGCGCTTTTCAACCGACAGGTTGTTGCGGCGCTCTTCCATGTCGATGAAGTCGATGACGATCAGACCGGCCAGGTCGCGCAGACGCAGCTGGCGGGCGATTTCTTCGGCGGCTTCCATGTTGGTCTTGAGGGCGGTCTCTTCGATCGAGCCCTCTTTGGTCGCGCGGCCCGAGTTCACGTCGATGGCCACCAGGGCCTCGGTCACGCCGATGACGATATAGCCGCCCGATTTCAGCTGGACGGTCGGGTTGAACATGCCGCCAAGATATCCCTCGACCTGATAGCGCGCGAAAAGCGGCGTCTGGTCGTGATAGGGCTGCACGACGCGGGCCTGACCCGGCATGATCATGCGCATGAAGTCCTTGGCGGTGCGGAAGCCCGCCTCGCCCTCGACCAGAATTTCGTCGATCTCACGCGAATAGAGGTCGCGGATCGTGCGCTTGATCAGGTCGCCTTCCTCGTAGATCTTGGCCGGAGCAATCGACTTCAAGGTCAGCTCGCGGATCTCTTCCCACAGCCGCATCAGATATTCGTAATCGCGCTTGATTTCCGGCTTGGTGCGCTTGGCGCCCGCGGTGCGGATGATCAGGCCGGCGCCTTCCGGCACCTCCAGCTCTCCGGCGATTTCCTTCAGCTTTTTGCGGTCGGCGGCCATGGTGATCTTGCGGCTGATGCCACCGCCGCGCGCGGTGTTGGGCATCAGGACGCAATACCGACCGGCCAGCGACAGATAGGTGGTCAGCGCAGCGCCCTTGTTGCCACGTTCCTCCTTGACGACCTGGACCAGCATGATCTGGCGAACCTTGATCACTTCCTGGATTTTATAGCGCCGCGCCCGGGGCTTGCGCGGGGCGGCGATTTCCTCGGCCATATCCTCTTCGGCGATGGATTCGATCTCGTCGTCGGTATCGGCGGCGTGGTCGATGGCGCGGAACCGGGGCGCCTCGTCGTGATGGGTATGGGTGTTGTCATGGGCGTGATCGTGGGGCTCTTCGTCAGAGCCGAGGTCGATCACCTCCATCGAAGCGGGCGCCGGTTCGACGATTTCGACCGGGGTTTCGATTTCGGTCGCCTCTTCCGAGATCACCTCATCGGCAGCCTCGACCGCTGCGGGCTTGGGACCCCGGTGGCGGCCACGCCCCTCGGAACGACCCTCAGAGCGGCCTTCGGACCGCCCCTCGGACCGCCCCTCGGACCGGCTGTCGCGGCGGTTTTCTTCTTCTTCCTCGGCACGGGCAAAGGCGCGTTCCTCTTCCAACAGCGCCTTACGGTCGGCCATCGGGATCTGGTAGTAATCCGGGTGGATTTCGGCGAAGGCCAGGAAGCCATGGCGGTTGCCGCCGTAGTCCACAAAGGCCGCCTGCAACGAGGGTTCAACCCGCGTCACCTTGGCCAGATAGATATTTCCGGCCAGTTGGCGCTTGTTTACCGTCTCGAAGTCGAATTCTTCGACCTTGTTTCCGTCCACCACGACAACACGAGTTTCCTCGGGGTGGGTGGCATCAATAAGCATCTTCTTTGACATGTTGTTCCATTGCGCCGCTCTGGCGGGCCCGCAAGGGCCAGGGCAAAGGGGCGGCTTGTTCGGGCGAGAGGTCGCGCATGGCAACGGAGGGACCTGCCCCAAGGGGCGCCCTCGATCCGTTCCCGATGTTTCGCGCGTCTCATCGCGGTTCACTTCCGGGCCATCTGGCCCATTATAACACCCGGGAAATCAATGACTTGCCGGGCAACTCTCCGGTCTTGCGACCGATCCGACCACCTGCCGTTTCGACGCCGTCCAAGGCGCCCGAGCGGGCTGGCAGAGAATTCTTGCGTGGATATAGCCACGTTCTTTGACCCTAAGGCGAAAAAACCCCCAATGACAATGGGATTTCTTTGTCCGGGGCCTCAAAGGAAACAATTGGCCTTATCCAAGGCGCGCTTGCAGGTCGCGCAAGATAGCCAGGCGCATCGCGGTGGCCAGGCCCTGATCGTCACGCGCGCGGTCGATCTCGGCGGCAAGCTGGTTGACCGACAGGCCGCGCGCTTGGGCCAGGTCCTGGAAGGCCTGCCAGAACTCGGGCTCCAGCGACACCGAAGTGCGGTGGCCCTTTAGCGTCAACGAGTGTTTTTGGGGCCGCGTCATTCGCGCTTTTTGCCGTCAAGCTCGGATTTGGCGCGGGCCTCATCTTGCGCCTCGCGGGCCTTCTGCGCCTTGGTGCGGCCGAATTTGACCGCGTTTTCATCGGATTGGACCTTGGAGGCGGCGCGGGCCGCCTCCTTGCGTTTTTGTCTGAGGTTGATGACCTCTCCGGTCATGCGCCAACAGTCATTTGGGGCCCACCATATCCTCGGGCCGCACGATGCGGTCAAAGGTCTCGCCATCGACAAAGCCCAAAGCGATGGCCTCTTCGCGCAGGGTCGTGCCGTTCTTGTGGGCCGTCTTGGCGACCTTGGTGGCATTGTCATAGCCGATGGTCGGGGCCAAAGCCGTCACCAGCATCAGGCTTTCCTTCATCAGCTTTTCGATGCGTGGGATATTGGCTTCGGTGCCCACGACCATGTTGTCGGTGAAAGACGCCGCCGCATCGCCCAGCAATTGAATCGATTGCAGGACATTATAGGACATCATCGGGTTGTAGACATTCAGTTCGAAATGCCCCTGGCTGCCCGCAAAGCCCACAGCCGCGTCATTGCCCATGACATGCGCGCAAACCATGGTCAGAGCCTCGGCCTGGGTCGGGTTGACCTTGCCGGGCATGATCGAAGAACCGGGCTCGTTCTCGGGCAGGATCAGTTCCCCAAGGCCAGAGCGCGGACCGGACCCCAGCAAGCGCAAGTCATTGGCGATCTTGAACAAAGCCGCCGCCACGGTCTTTAGCGCGCCAGAGAACATGACCATCGCGTCATGGGCGGCCAAAGCCTCGAACTTGTTCGGCGCGGTCACGAAGGGCAGGCCGGTGATCTCGGCAATCGCCGCAGCCACCCGCGTGTCGAAACCGACCTTGGTGTTCAGCCCGGTGCCCACCGCCGTGCCACCCTGGGCCAGCTCATAGATATCGGGCAGGCACATTTTCACCCGGGCGATGCCCTTGTCGACTTGCGTCGCATAGCCCGAGAACTCTTGCCCCAAGGTCAGGGGCGTTGCGTCCTGCGTATGCGTCCGGCCGATCTTGATGATGTCCTTGAACTGCGCCGACTTCGCCCAAAGCGCCTTTGACAGCTTTTCCAGCCCCGGCAGCAGCACATCCCGCGTATGGGTGCCGATGGCGACATGCATGGCGGTGGGGAAGGTGTCGTTGGACGACTGCCCCATGTTCACATGGTCGTTCGGATGCACGGGCTTTTTCGACCCCATGACCCCGCCCATCGCCTCGATGGCGCGGTTCGAGATGACCTCGTTCGCGTTCATGTTCGATTGCGTGCCAGAGCCGGTTTGCCAGACGACCAAGGGGAAGTTGTCGTCGAACTTGCCCGCGATGACCTCACCGGCCGCCGCCACGATGGCATCGCCCAGGGTCTTGTCCAGGTCGCCCTGCGCCATGTTGACCTGGGCGCAGGCCTTCTTGATCACGCCAAGCGCGCGGATGATCGGGACCGGCTGACGCTCCCAGCCGATCGGGAAGTTGATGATGGACCGCTGCGTTTGCGCGCCCCAATACTTGTCGGAAGGAACCTCCAGCGGGCCAAAGCTGTCGGTTTCGGTGCGGGTGGCCGTCATGGTGCAAACTCCCAATGTTTGGCAACCTTGTACTGCTGCAGCGCGGAAATTTCAATCGGCATACTATGGCATACCGTTGAAGAAGGGGGAGCTGGCCCCCCTTCACCCCCCGAGGATATTTCCGAACAAATGAATGACCGCAGGGCGGCTGCGATTCATCTGTTCGAAAATATCCCCGCGCGGCGCACAAACCCCGAGCCGGTTGGCCGCAGGCCAGAGGCGAGATGAAAATCTTGCGCGTCAGCGCTCCGCTTTGCGACGGAAGGTGTGGACGCGGGCGGGGGGGAGGTTCAGCGCCACGAAGGCCGTCTTCTTCCAGGTCAGGCCCAAGGCGTCGATTTCGGCATCGGTCATGGCCGGGCGCGGGCCATAGGTGAACTGCACATAGATGCCACCCGGGCGCAGGATCTTGAAGGCCGCGGCGACGATCTCCATGCGCAGGGCCTCGGGCATCGACAGAAGCGGCAGGCCCGAGACCACGGCGCCCACATCCTTTTCATGATCGACGCAGGTTTGCGCCGGTGCCAGATGCACGGCAATGCCGGGGAACTTGCCCTTCAGATGGCTCACGAAATCCGGGTTCATCTCGTAGACTGACAGGTCCTTGGGGGCCACGCCGGCGTTCAGGATGCCTTGGGTCAGGCGCCCGGTGCCGGGGCCGAATTCCACCACGCGGCCGGTCTGCGGTCCCAGCTCTTTGGCCATGGCCCGCGCCAGATAGCGCGACGAGGGGGCGATGGCGGAAATCTCAACGGGTCGCGAGACCAGTTGGCGAAAGAACAGCAGCGTATCGGACATCTCAGCTCTTTCGGAAACGGTCCAGGCGCACGACCTGGGCATCTTGGGGCGGGGTGGGATCGGGTTCGGGATCGTCGTCCTCTTCGTCATCCTCGTCTTCGGCATGCGAGTCAAACCGCAGTCCGAATTCCACCGAAGGATCGACAAAGGTGCGCAGCGCGTCAAAGGGGATCGTCATGCGCGAGGGCATGTCGCCAAAGTTCAGCGTGATGGCAAAGCCTTCCGCCGTCACCTGCAGGTCGTCGAACCAGTGTTGCATGACGATGGTCATCTCGGCCGGATAGCGTTTGCGCAGCCAGTCGGGCATGTCCACGCCTTCGGCATTGGTGTCGAAGGTGATGTAGAAATGATGCGATCCGGGCAAGCCATCGCGGGCCACACCCTCCAGGACCGTCTGGATCAGACCGCGCATCGCGACATGCATCAGATTGCCGTAATCAATCGACTTGGCCATAGGCACCCCCGCGTCAGTCAGGCCCAACATAGGCGATCCGGTGCAGAAGGGAAGCCCGGATCAGAGAAGATTTGCGGCTGCGGAAAGACTTGCCGCAAGCGCGAGAACCAGGGGCAAGGGCCAATGACGCCGCAACAGGACCCAGGCCGAAAGCCCCGCCAGACCCAGCGCCAGGGGCCGCAGGCTGGTCGGATCGGGCCAGATCGTGTGCAGGGGGAAGGCGGTCAGCGGCTCGACCCGGGCAAAGATCACATGCAGCGCGAACCACAGCGACAGATGGCCGATGACGCCCACCACGGCGGCCATGATCGCGCTCAGCGCCCCCGACAGCCGCGGCATTGCGGTCAGCCGCGCGATCCAGGGGGCTCCGGCGAAGATCCACAGGAAGCAGGGCGCAAAGGTCATCCACAGCGCGATGCAGGCTGCCAGCACCGCGGCGCCCCAGCCCTGGGGCGCGGCCGCCACGAAGGCCACGAACTGCACCACCAGGATCAGCGGCCCCGGTGTCGTCTCGGCCAGACCCAGCCCGTCCATCATCTGCGTCAGTGTCAGCCATTGGTAGTCGGTGACGACGGATTGGCTCATCCAGGCCAGCACCGCATAAGCGCCGCCAAAGGTCAGAAGCGCCAGCTTGGAAAAGAACAGCGCGATGTCGGCCATCAGTCCGGGCAGGAAGATTTGCGTCGCCGCCAGCGGGATCAGCCAGACCGCGCCCCAGGTCGCGGCGGCGGTCAGGCTGGCGCGCAGCGCGGGGGGATGGGCGGCGGGCTTGGCCTGACCCCTGGCGGTCAGCGCCCCCCAAAGCCCCGCGGCCAGGATCACGACCGGAAAGGGCAGGGCGAAAAGGAACAGGCTGGCAAAGGCGACCAGCGCCAGGACCCGCGCCGTGCGGGTCTTCAGCGCGCGTTTGGCCACGCGCAACAGGGCCTCGATCACCACGGCGATCACCGCGGCCT
This sequence comes from Stagnihabitans lacustris, assembly GCF_025950525.1. Lineage (GTDB taxonomy): Bacteria > Pseudomonadota > Alphaproteobacteria > Rhodobacterales > Rhodobacteraceae > Stagnihabitans. Next base: position 590,950 of record NZ_JAPDGS010000001.1, read on the forward strand.
GGATGCCCGCGAAGGCCGCCATCACCCCAGGCACATGGCCAAGCCCGACGTAAAGCGCCGAAAGCGCGCCGACCACCAGGGCTCCGGGCAGCACGAACAGCAGCCCCGCGGCCAGCCCCCCGGCCGTGCCCTTCAGCCGCCAACCGATCCAGGTCGCAAGCTGCATGGCTTCGGGGCCGGGCAAGAGCATGCAAAAGGACAGCGCCGACAGGTAATCGGCCTCGGCCACCCATTTGCGGCGGTCAACGATCTCGCGGTGCATGAGGGCGATTTGCGCGGCAGGCCCGCCAAAGGACAGGATGCCGATCCGTCCAAAGGCGGCAAGCAGCGCGCGCCAACCGACTCTGGCCGTTTCAGTGTGGCCAGCGGGGGTCATGCCTGCCTCCCGGCGGGCCAGTCGTGGCCCTCGTCGAACCCGTCGCGCGCCCAGCGGTAAAGCGCGTCATAGACCCCCATCCCGGCCTCGAGTTGGGCGAGGTCGCAGCGATACATCCGCGACAGGCCGACCGAAATCGCAAGCAGTCCCGCCGCTTGCGGGGACAGGTCATGGGCATCGGTATCGGCCGCGCGCACCACCAGCGCCAGCCGGTCAAGCGCCGGATGGCCTAGGCCGAAATCCGCGATCAGCGCGTCAAGGCTGCACAACGCGCCGCGATGCGAGAAGGTCGCGCCCTCGATGTCAAAGGGGGTGGCACCGAAGGTGTCGGCGACGGCCGCGACCTCGGTAGGGGCGACATAAAGGAATTGCGCGCCCGGGTCGACAAAGCGGCGGATCAGCCAGGGGCAGACGATTCGGTCGATCTTGGGGCGGTGGCGTGTGACCCAGAGGCGGGAGGCCGGAAGGGCGGCTTCGGGCGTCAGGGGCAGGCCCGCCGCTTCCCAGGCCAGATGGCCGCCCTCCAGCACCTCGGCCGCATGGCCCTGAAGCCGCAAGAGCGCCGCCATGCCCTCCGAGCGCTTGGCGCCCCGGGTGCAGATCACGACGACGCGGGCGTTTGGCGCAAGGTTGGGTGGGGCAAGGCCGCAGGGGATTGCGGTGGGGATGCGCCAGGCGCTGCGGTCCTCGGGGGGGCGCAGGTCAAGCAGGGCGGGGGCCTCGGGCGTGCCGATCAGGCGCATGAGCTGGACGGGGGTGATCTGGTTGAATTGCGGCATCGGGGACCTTTCACGGTCAGGGATGTCGCGCTTTGGCCGGGGCCTCACGAGGCTTGCGCGGTCTGCCCCATGGGCCATGGGTAAGCGGAAGGGCGCGCGGGGTCAAGCGGGGCGCCAGGTCGGGACAAGCGTCTGATCCCCTGCGGCGGTGCAGGCTGCTGCCGGGCTTTGCAAAGGTGCATCATGCCAGAGCCTTGGGACGCGTTTGGGGGAAGGTGCCAGATTCTGTTGCCAGGCTCTGCAGAGCTTGGGTTTGCCAGAGCCTTGGGACGCGTTTGGGTGAAGGTGCCAGATTCTGTTGCCAGGCTCTGCAGAGCTTGGGTTTGCCAGAGCCTTGGGACGCGTTTGGGGGAAGGTGCCAGATTCTGTTGCCAGGCTCTGGCGGGCCCCGCCTTACGCGGCTAAGCGCAAGGACTTAGTTTCGGCGACTCGAACTGCTTACGCAGCCAGAGCCATTGCCGGAGCACGGTTGTCATTGGCAACTGCACATTTTGGACCGATAACGGTGGTACCTCACCGAGCAAAAGCTGGCCTCTTTGAACGTCCGTCGATCCTATTTCGACCCCATTGCCCGCCAATGAACGGGAGTTTGGTGGAGTCGCCGGGTACCGCCCCCGGGTCCGAACCGTCTATTACAGGTGCGTTTATCACCATAGTCAGGGTTGCCCCTGACAAGACCGGATATAGGCCGCGGGCGACGGCGATGCAAGGGGAGAGCTTTGGGGCCAAAGTTGGGTCACGGAAATTTTCGACGACAATCCCGGGGCGAACAGGCGCGGTCTTGTGGCGCCTGGGACGCTTTGCGGGACGTTCCCGCGACGATCCGCCGGCTGGGCTTGTGGCACGACAAAAGATCCACGGCGCCGGGGCGCGCGCAAAGGAAAGCGCCCCGGGATGGCTCCCGGGGCGCTTTGTGCTGTGACCGGCCTTAGAAGCCCGACTTGATCTGTTCGAACTCGTTGACCATGCGGTCGCGCAGGCCCGGATCAATCGGGGTCTGGGTCAGGAAAGTGCCCTCGACCGGGTCGGCATAGCCCGCCGCCAGATCCGCCGGGGCGATCGTGGCCATGCCACCGGTCTGGGTTGTCGCATAGCCGACCAGCGTCAACAGCGCCTTGGCGGTTTGATCGTCCAGCCAGGCATTGATGAAGTCATAGGCCTTGTCTTCCGACCCCGGCGCGTCCTTGAGGTTCACGAACCCGCAGAAGAACTTGGAGGCGCCCTCTTTCGGCTGGCGCTGAAAGCCCACGGTGAAGCCTTCGCTTTGCAAGATCGCCACGGCGTCGTTCCAGGACCAGGAAATCAGCACCTCTCCGCTGGCCATCAACTGCGACAGCTGCGAGGGGTCGGACCAATAGGCCACCACATTCGGATGGACCGCGCGCAGCCAGTCGGCGGCGGCCTTGAACTGTTCGTCCGACACCGTGGTCCAGTCCGACACGCCGGTCGCCAGCAGCGCCAAGGCCCAGACGTCATCGGCATTGTCGGGCAGCGAAATGCGGCCCATATATTTCGGATCGGTAAAGATCTGCAGCGAGGCCACGTCCTCGACCGGGACATCGGCCGTGTTATAGGCCACGGCGGTATAGGCGTAATCGGTCGGCAGATACCAAAGGCCCGCATCGTCCTTGAAGATCGACGAGGCCAGGAAGGCCGGGTCGATCTTGGAGAAGTTCGGCATTTTGGACGTGTCCCAAGGCTCGATCAGCCCGGCGTCCCGGTATTTCTGCACCATCTGCGAACAAGGATGCGCCAGATCGACCCTGAAGCCCGAGGTCAGCTTTTGAAAGGCCTCGTCGTCATCGGCAAAGATCGCGAAAGAGGGCGCGTCACCGTGCTTGTCGACATAGGTCTGATACAGCGACGGGTCCTCAAAGCTGGACCAGTCGAAAACCGTCAGCTCGCCATCGGCCGCCAGAGAGGGGACAGAGGTAAGGGCCAAGGCCAGGGCGGTCCCCATGGACAGGGTGAAGAGGCGCGACATCGGTTCTCCTTCGCAGGTCAGTGCTTGGCTTGACCCAGGGCCTTGGGGCTTTGCCCGCCGGGGCCTTGGGAAAAGTGTTAATGTCACAAGATTGCGTCAAGCCGCGGGTTTCGCAAGTCAAGTTTTCTGACGTGGGCGGGGGATGCGGAAGTTTTGTGCGATTGCGGCCCCGGGGGTGGCGCGAAAAGCGGCGGGCTTGCGGGGGGGGCGGGGCTTGGGCTAGCGTGCGGGCTGCGCCCCGGCCTGTTGGTCCGGGGCTCTTCCGGGCAGGGGGTCTGTCCGGATCGGCGGGAAGACCCGTCCCCCCATCCGGGCCCCTGGCCCTTTCCCCATGGAGTGATCCTTGACCCTTTCGCAAACCCCGCCCCTTTCGCAAACGCTTGACCTTGGCTTTGTGCGCAGCCAATTCCCGGCCTTTGCCAGCCCGATCCTGGGTGGCCATGCCTTTTTCGAAAACGCCGGCGGGTCCTTTCCCTGTGCCCAGGTCGTCAGCCGGTTGCATCGGTTCTATACCGACCGCAAAGTCCAGCCCTATGCGCCCTATGCCGGGGCGCAAGAGGGGGGCGCCGAGATGGACGAGGCCCGCGCAAGGCTTTCGGCGCTGATGGGCTGCGCTTATGAAGAGCTGAGCTTTGGGCCGTCCACCACGGCCAACACCTATACCCTGGCCAATGCGGTGCGGATCTGGCTGCGCGACCAAAAGGCGGCCATCGTCGTGACCAACCAGGATCACGAGGCGAATTCCGGCCCCTGGCGGCGGCTGGAGGCCGAGGGGATCGAGGTCCGCGAATGGAAGATCGACCCCGCGACCGGGCATCTGGACATCGAAAGGCTGCGGGGCTTGCTGGCCGATGGCCGCGTCAAGCTTCTGGCCTTTCCGCATTGTTCCAACGTCGTGGCCGAGATCAACCCGGTCGCCGAGATCTGCGCCCTGGCGCGGGAGCATGGCGTGCGGACCGTGGTGGACGGGGTGTCTTATGCGCCGCATGGTCTGCCGGATTTCCCGGGGCTGGGGGCGGATGTCTATCTGTTCTCTGCCTACAAGACCTTTGGGCCGCATCAGGGCCTCATGATGATCCGCGCCGACTTTGGCGCCGAACTGCCGGCGCAGGGGCATTACTTCAACGCAGGCAGCCTGTATAAGCGGTTCACCCCTGCGGGTCCGGACCATGCGCAGATTGCCGCCAGTGCGGGAATGGCCGATTACATCGACGCGCTTTGGGCGCATCACGGCGGCGGCGAGGCCTTGCCGGTCGCGCGCAACCAGTTCGTCCATGACCTGATGCGGGCGCAAGAGGTCGCGGTGATCCGGCCGCTGCTGGACTACCTGGGCACGCGCAACGATGTCCGGCTTTTGGGGCCCAAGGCCGCGGGCGACCGGGCGCCGACGGTGGCCGTGGCGCTGGACCGCGCGGCGGAGCCTGTGGCCGTGGCCTTGGGCGTCGAGGGCATCGCCTGCTGGGCCGGGGATTTCTATGCCGTGCGGCCCTTGCAGGCCATGGGGATCGACCTGGACAAGGGCGTCTTGCGCATGTCGGCGGCCCATTACACCAGCCCGGAGGATGTCTCGCGGCTGATCGCGGCGCTGGACCGGCTGCTGTAGGCGGGTCCGGGAGGTTTCGCAGGCATGAAATGCCCGCGAAACCTCCCGGAGGACGCGGGGGGCTGCCGCCCCCCGACCCCCCGCCCGGGGGAGGGGCTTGCCCCTCCCCCGGACCCCCACCGGGCGTTGCGCAGATGGGATGGCGGAATATCATGGGCCGGTGTGATCCGGGGCAGAGGGGCTGACGTATACGACCTATGAACACCGCGCCGCTGATCCTTTGGTTTCGCCGTGACCTGCGGGTCACTGACTTGCCCATGTTGACCGAGGCCCTGGCCACGGGGCGGCCCCTGCTGCCGGTATTCATCCTCGACCCCGAGACCGAAGCCATGGGTGCCGCGGCTCTTTGGCGCCTTGGCCTGGGGGTCGAGTCCTTTGACGCCACGCTTCAGGCCCTGGGCAGCCGTCTGATCCTGCGCCGCGGTGAGGCCCTGCAGGTGCTGGCGCAACTGATCGCCGAGACCAAGGCCGAAGGCGTTTTCTGGAGCCGCTGTTATGACCCGGCCACAAGGCCCCGTGACCAGGCGCTGAAAGCCGCCCTCAAAGCCCGCGGCCTGATGGCGCAGTCCTTCCCCGGCTTTCTGCTGCATGAACCCTGGGAGGTTCAGACCCTTCAGGGCGGCTATTTCAAGGTCTATACGCCCTTCTGGAATTCCGCCTCAAAACGCCCGATCCCCCCAAGCCTGCCAGCCCCCCAGACCCTGCCGCAGCCCCAGGCCTGGCCCGCCAGCGACCGGTTGCAGGATTGGGACCTTGGCGCCCGGATGCGGCGCGGGGCTGCGGTCATGCGGCCCCATCAGCGGGTCGGAGAGGCTGCGGCCCTGTCTCGGCTGGCGGAGTTCACCGACCACAGGATCGGCGCTTACGGCGAGGCGCGCGACATGATGGCCTTGGACGGCACCTCTGGCCTGTCCGAAAACCTGACCTATGGCGAGATTTCGCCCCGCATGATGTGGCACGCAGGCTTTCGCGCCCGCGAAGAGGGCAAGCCGGGGGCGGGGCAGTTCCTGAAGGAAATCGTCTGGCGCGAATTCGCCTGGGCGCTGTTGCACCACACGCCCCATATCGCGCAGACCAGCTGGAAGCCGGAATGGGACGACTTCCCCTGGGGGGGCGAAAGCCCCAAGGCCGAGGCCTGGCGGCGCGGGATGACCGGCGAACCGGTGATCGACGCCGCCATGCGCCAGCTTTATGTGACGGGCAAGATGCACAACCGGGCGCGGATGCTGGTGGGGTCTTACCTGACCAAGCACCTGATGACCCATTGGCGCGTCGGCATGGACTGGTTTGCCGATACGCTGACCGACTGGGACCCGGCCGCCAATGCGATGGGCTGGCAATGGGTCGCGGGGTCTGGACCCGATGCCGCCCCTTATTTCCGCGTCTTCAACCCCGCGACCCAGGCCGAGAAGTTCGACCCGATGCAGGCCTATCGCCGCCGGTGGCTGGCCGAGATGTCGCGCGACCCCCTGGCCCACAGCTATTTCGACGCCGTGCCGAAATCCTGGGGCCTGGACCCCGCCCGCCCCTATCCGCGCCCCATCGTTAGCCTGTCCGCCGGGCGCGAAGCCGCGCTGGCGGCCTATGCGCAACGTAAGGCTTGAGAACCGCGCCTTTTTCGACAACCTTTCAGCAAGCGGCCCGGAACAAGAAGCCGCAAGGGAGCCACATGACGATTCTGACCTCGACCAAGGGCCAAAAGAACCTGCCGCGCTATTTCGGGGCGGCCTATGCCACGATCTCGCGGCTGGAACGCGGGCGGCTGGATTTCCGCCTGCCCGATGGCCGCACCTTCCGCGCCGAGGGGCGCAAACCCGGCCCCGCCGCCCTGGTCGATGTGCTGAACCCGGAAATCTTTGCCCGCATGATCCGCGAGGGCGATCTTGGGTTTTGCGAAGCCTATCTGGAGGGCTGGTGGTCCAGCCCCGACCTCATGGCCTTTTTGGACCTCATGCAAGAGGGCAACGAGGCGGTTTATGACGGCTTTCCCGGCATGGGCCTGGTGCGCGCGCTGGAGCGGATCCGGTTCTGGCTGCAAAGCAATTCCAAGACCCAGGCCAAGAAGAACATCTCGTATCACTATGACCTGGGCAATGATTTCTATGCCCTGTGGCTGGACGAAAGCATGACATATTCCAGCGCGCTGTATCACACGGGCCAGGAAAGCCTGGAGACCGCACAAGAGCAGAAATATGCCTCGATGGTCGATCTGATGGGGGCAAAACCCGGCGATCACGTGCTGGAGATCGGCTGCGGCTGGGGCGGCTTTGCCGAATACGCGGCGGCGAAACGGGGGCTGCAGGTCACGTGTCTGACGATCAGCGCCGAACAGCACAAATTCGCCGTGGACCGGATTGCCAAGGCGGGCCTGTCGGACCGCGTGACGATCAAGCTGCAGGATTACCGCGACGAAACCGGCACCTATGACGGCATCGCCAGCATCGAGATGTTCGAGGCGGTGGGCGAGAAATACTGGCCCACCTATTTCGAAACGCTGCGCGCCCGTCTGCGCCCCGGCGCCAAGGCCACGCTGCAGATCATCACCATCGCCGATCATCGCTGGGAGACCTATCGTTCGACGGTGGATTTCATCCAGAAATACATCTTCCCGGGCGGTATGTTGCCCTCTCCGGCCGTGTTGAAGCGCGAGGTGGAAAAGGCCGGGCTGAAGGTCCTGGGCTCGGTCGAATTCGGCCAAAGCTACAGCCAGACGCTGCGCCGCTGGCACGAGGCCTTCAACGACCGCTGGCACGAGATTCAGGCCATGGGCTTTGATGAACGCTTCCGGCGGATGTGGAACTTCTATCTTTGCTCTTGCGCGGGAAGCTTTCAGGGTGGCAATTGTGATGTGACGCAGATCACGATCACAAGGCCTGCCTGATGCCGACATTCGCCAAACTTGCCGCCGCCGTGGTTTTCGCCATCGTGGGGTATTGGGCGGCAGTGACCTATAACACGAAATTGCCCGACAATGTCAGCCTGCCAAGGCTGCCGCTGTCGATGCTGGGTCTGGGGATCTTGCTGGGCTGGTTTTCGATGGGGCCAATGGCGGGCAAGGGCTATCGCGACAGCGTCGCCTATGGGCTGCGGACCTCGGTTCTGATCGGGTTTCTGGCGATGTTTGGCGTGGCGCTGCTGTTGATGCTGCGCAAATCGACCAACCGGATGTATCGCGCCGACCCCTTTGCGGCCCTGCTGGATATCCCGGATCTGATGTATCAATACGGCAATTACATGCTGCAGGCCGATGTGCTGATGGTGTTGGCGGCGGGGGGGATCATCGGCGGGCTGCTGGTGGAAGTCACCGCGCGGCGTTGGGGGTAGGATGATCCTGTTCGGCCTCGCGGCAGAGCCCGCGCTTTGGCAACTGGCCGCGCCTTCGGGGCAGGGCAGGGCGGTCACGGTTCCGGGATTGCAGATGGTGCGGGCGGCGGCGGGCCCTTGGGCCGTGGCGGTTCCCGGGCGGGCAGAGGTTCCGGGCCTGGCGCTGGACGCGCCCCAGGCCGAGCGTGTGGCGCTGGCCCATCTGCTGACCGGGCTGGGCCTGCGGGCCGAGGGCGATCATTGGCTTGGCTGTGGGAGTGACGCGGCGCCCGAGGTCATGCCCGAAATCATGTCGGTGATCCTGGCTCTGGCCCGCGATATCCTTGCCCTGCAGGGCCGGGCCGCGCCCGAAGACATCGCGCGCAGGCTGGGGCCGATGCTGGTGCGCGCCGCCTCACGCCTGCGGGCGCAGGCGCAGGCCGCACCCCCGGGGCCGCGCCTTGCGGGGCGGGTGGCGGCCCAGGCCTGGCGCCAGCCCTATGCGCATTTCTTCGCCATCGAAGAGCATGACCTGTCCTGGCAGCGCTTTGACGGCAGCATGAGCGGAGTGGCCACGCGGGCGGCCTTTCTGTCGGGCGATGCGGTGACGGTCCTGCCCTATGATCCCAAGCGCGACCGGGTCCTGGTGATCGAACAGTTCCGCGTGGGGCCTTATGTCCGCGGCGATGGCGCCCTGTGGCAGATCGAGGCGATTGCCGGCCGCGTCGATCCTTTCGAGACGCCCGAAGAGGCCGCGCGGCGCGAAGCCGTCGAGGAGGCGGGGCTTGCGTTGCGCGACCTGGAATTCGTGGCGCGCTATTACCCCTCGCCCGGGGCCTTGTCGGAATATATCTATTCCTATGTCGCCCTGACCGACCTGCCCGATGACGCGGCCGGCGTCTTTGGCTTGGCGGAAGAGGCCGAGGACATCCGCGGCCATCTGCTGGATTTCGACGCCTTCATGGAGCTGGTGGCGGCAGGTGCGGTGGACAACGCGCCGCTGACCCTGACCGCGCTATGGCTGCAACGCGAGCGCCCGCGGCTTCGGTTGCCAAAATGAGCGCAAAGCGCAAGTTCATATCTCGCCTCTGGGGCTGAAGCCCCAACCGGCTCGGGATTCGGCGCGGGCGGTGAGGGTTGCGAACAGATGAAACGGGGCCGCGGGCTTTGATGGGGGTCGCAGGTTGACCGCCCCGCTGCGCGGTAGGGAGTGATCTGGCAGGCTCTTGCCTTGGTCCGCCCGACGCCGCCTCGCGGGTCAGGGTCACGACCAAGACCAACACCAAAGCGCGCGGCCCCTTCGTCTTTCATACTGACCCAAATATTCTCGGGGAGAGCGCGAGAGGGGCAGAAGGCCCCTCTCGCATCCGCTTACAACGCAAGCTTCGTCCAGGCGCCGTTCTTCTTCGAGGACCGCACGCAGGCATCGACGAAGGCCACGCCCTCCAGCCCCTCTTTCAGCCCCGGGAAGGTGACGGCCTCATCCACGGCCACCCCATCCCGGCGCGCGATGATGGCACGCGCAGCTTCGGCATAGATATTGGCGAAACCCTCCAAATAGCCCTCCGGATGGCCCGAGGGGATGCGGGTGACACGGCCCGCCGCCTCGCCCGAACCCGGACCGCCGCGGGTCAGCCGATATTTCGGCGCCCCCAAAGGCGAGACCCAAAGGTAATTCGGGTTCTCTTGCTCCCATTCGATGCCGGCCTTGGTGCCATAGATCCGCAGGCGCAACCCGTTCTCCTGGCCGCTTGCCACCTGCGAACACCACAGCATCCCGCGCGCCCCGCCCTCATAGCGCATCAGCACATGGCCATTGTCATCGACGCGGCGGCCGGGAACAAAGGCCTGCAGATCGGCGGCCAGGCTTTCCAGCGTCAGGCCGGAGACAAAATTGGCCAGGTTGAAGGCATGGGTCCCGATGTCGCCCGTAGAGCCCCCCGCCCCCGAGCGCGCCGGGTCGGTGCGCCAATCGGCCTGCTTTTGCCCCGTCGCCTCGACCGGTTCGGCCAGCCAGTCCTGGATATATTCGACATTCACCAGCCGGATATCCCCCAGGGCGCCGCTTGCCACCAGCTCTTTCGCCTGACGGATCATCGGATAGCCGGTGTAATTATGCGTCAGCGCAAAGACCACGCCCGAAGCCTCTGCGGCCTTGGCAAGCTTTTTCGCCTCGGGCAGGGTCGCGGTCAGGGGTTTGTCGCAAATCACATGGATGCCGCGCTTCAGGAACTCCATCGCCACCGGGGCGTGCATGTGGTTGGGCGTCACGATGGCCACGGCCTCGATCCCATCCTTGCGCCGGGCTTCCCGCGCCGCCATCTCGGCAAAGGACCCATAGGACCGCGCCACGCCAAGGTCCGCCGCCGAGGCCGCCGATTTCTCGGGGTCCGAGGAAAACGCCCCCGCGACCAGCTCAAACTGGTCGTCCAGCCGCGCTGCGATGCGATGCACCGCGCCGATAAAGGCGCCACGACCGCCGCCCACCATCCCCAACCGAATACGCGGAGCCCGCGCCACATGTGCCGCCGTAATGGCCATCATCTACCCTTCCTTGTTCAAAGTTCACGGGGATTTTCAAGGGGAGCGTGCTCCCCTTGAAGCGGGGGCGCGGGGGCGGCAGCCCCCGCTTCCTCCGGGAGGTTTCAGTGGCATTTCATGCCTCTGAAACCTCCCGGACCCCTCACGCCAACCCCAACATCTTGCGGTTCGCAGCCCGGTCCGTCCCGGCATCCGCGAAATCGTCAAAGGCCTTTTCCGTCACCCGGATGATATGGGCCTTGACGAAATCGGCCCCCTCGCGCGCGCCATCTTCGGGATGCTTCAGGCAACATTCCCATTCCACGACCGCCCAGCCGCTGAAATCATGCTGCGTCAGCTTGCTGAAAATCCCCGCGAAATCGACCTGGCCGTCACCCAAAGACCGGAACCGCCCCGCGCGGTTGACCCAGGACTGAAAGCCGCCATAGACCCCCTGCCGCCCGGTCGGGTTCAGCTCGGCATCCTTGACGTGGAACATCTTGATCCGCTCGTGGTAGATGTCGATATGCTCCAGATAATTCAGGTGCTGCAGCACGTAATGCGACGGATCATACAGCATGTTGGCGCGGGTGTGGCCCTTGACGCGGTCCAGGAACATTTCGAACGAGATCCCGTCGTGCAGGTCCTCGCCGGGGTGGATCTCGAAGCAGAGGTCCACGCCCATTTCTTCGGCATGGTTCAGGATCGGCACCCAGCGCCGCGCCAGCTCGTCAAAGGCCTCTTCAACCAGACCCGCCGGGCGCTGCGGCCAGGGATACAGATAGGGCCAGGCCAGCGCGCCCGAAAAACTCGCCTGCGCCGTCAGGCCAAGGTTGCGCGAGGCGGTCAAGGCCTTGCGCACCTGGTCGACCGCCCATTCCTGGCGCGCCTTGGGATTGCCGCGCACGTCCGGCGCCGCAAACCCGTCAAAGGCGGTGTCATAGGCCGGATGGACCGCAACCAACTGGCCCTGAAGATGGGTCGAAAGCTCTGTCACCTCGATGCCATTGGCGGCGGCGACGCCTTTGAACTCTTCGCAATAAGCCTTTGACGCAGCGGCCTTTTCCAGGTCGAACAGCCGCCCGTCCCAGGACGGCACCTGAACGCCCTCATACCCGCAATCGGCCGCCCATTTCGTGATCGAGTCCCACGAGTTGAACGGCGCCGCATCGCCCGCGAATTGCGCCAAAAACAGCGCCGGTCCCTTGATCGTCTTCATCCTTGTCCTCCTATACTTCGGCCGCCAGGAACTCCCCCGGCACCTCAAGCTCTTGACTGTCTTCTGGCGCGCGCTTTTCGATGGCCGCCATCACGGCGCGGGCCAGGAAAGACCCCGCCCGGTTGACATCCTCGGGCACCACCAGAATCTCGCGCCGAAAGCGGTGCAGAAAGCGGATCGCCTCCTTGGCCACCAGGTCGTAGTCCCGCCCGATCGCGCGCCCCGCCCGCTCCGCCCCCGACACTGTCGCCATGGCCGAGGTGGTCGAGCCACAGACGATGCCGTCGATCCGCGGCTCAGAGCCCAGACGCGCCATCATCGCCGCCTCGACCGCCGAGGCGGGGGCGTCCGAGGTCACGGTATCCATGATCTCGAAGGTCACGCCATGGGCGGCGGCCGCTCCGGCGAAACCGGTGATCATATGGCCGGCATAGCAATGCGACCGCGGCGGCGGCAGCAGCAACAGCCGCTTGCGCCCACGGGCGGCCAATTCGCGCGCGGCCATCTGGCCAAAGGCCTCGTTGTCGAAGTCGAAATAGGGATGCACGATCCCCATGTCGGTGCGGCCATGGGTGGCAAAGGGAAACTGGTGGTCGGCCAGATAGCGCACGCGCGGATCGTCGGGCTTGGTCTGGTTCAGGATCACCGCATCGGCCGAGCCGGTTTCCACGATATAGCGGATCGGGTCCATCGGGTCCTGGTCGGTGAAAAACGGCATGACGACCAGATGATAGGCCGTGCCGCGCAGTTCATGGGCCAGCGAATACAACAGCCGCGAGGTGTGGTTCATCACATCGGCTTCGGGCGACAGCACAAGGGCGATGACATTGGTCTTGCCGGTGCGCAGACGGACGCCCGCGCGGTTGGGCCGGTATCCCAGCCGCAAGGCGGCCTCGCGGACGCGCTTCTTTGTCTCTTCGCCGATATCGGGCGCGTCTTTCAGCGCGCGGCTGACGGTCGCCACCGCAAGCCCGGTTTCGGCCGCGATGGTTTTCAGCGTCGGGCGTTCCGAATCGCCCAAAGGGGCAGGCAGGCCATTCACCATGCAAGGCCGCTCCTGGTTTGGCGAATCACTTCGGGGCCGGGGCAGGCGCAAGCCCGGGTCGGTCCCGCCGTGCCGCGCCTGCTGTGCCGCATCGCGGCGGGCGCAAGGCAAAGCCCTGCACCACAAGCCCCCGGGCGTGATGTTGCAGCGCAGAATGTCGCGGTTCTGTCCATATCCGGCAAAGGCTTTCCGAAGCGATGATCCCGGTCTTTTGACCGGGTTCCGATCATCAATCAAGGCCGCGAAAAACCCGGGCCGCAAGCGAAAAGATTGCTTGCTCGAAAAATCTGTAACGTTATAGGATCGGTCTATAACGATTTAGAAACTGGGGAGGAGACCCAATGAAGACGTTTAAACTCGCAGCGCTCTTGGCCACCGTGGCCGTGCCGACTGCTTCTTTCGCCACCGATCTTGAAGTGACCCACTGGTGGACCTCGGGCGGTGAAGCCGCTGCCGTGGCCGAACTGGCCAAGGCTTTCGACGCCTCGGGCGACAAGTGGATCGACGGCGCCATCGCTGGCGGCGGCGACACCGCCCGCCCCGTGATGATCTCGCGCATCACCGGCGGCGACCCGATGGGTGCCACCCAGTTCAACCATGGCCAGCAAGCGCTGGAACTGGTTCAGGCCGGCCTGATGCTGGACCTGACCGACGTGGCCGAGGCCAACAAGTGGAAGGAAGTCATCAATCCGCCGAGCCTTCTGGACAGCTGCACCGTGGACGGCAAGATCTATTGCGCGCCGCTGAACATCCACTCGCCCGAGTGGCTGTGGCTGAACAACAAGGTCTATACCGATCTGGGTCTGCCGGTTCCGGCCAACTGGAACGAATTCGTGGCCTCGGCCGCGCAAGTCGAAGCCGCTGGCAAGATCCCGCTGGCTCTGGGCCGTCAGCCCTGGCAGTCGAACCTGGCTTTCGGCGCGCTGACCATCGGCGTCGGCGGGCTTGACCTGTGGAAGTCGATCAACGTCGACAAGAACATGGACGCGGCCGGTGGCGCCGACATGCTCAAGGTCTTCCAGGCTGCCGCTGATGCGCGCAAACTGGCGGCCAAGTCGACCGTCCAGGACTGGAACCAGGCGACCAACATGGTGATCACCGGCGAAGCCGCGGGTCAGATCATGGGCGACTGGGCGCAGGGTGAATTCCAGGTCGCGGGCAAGGTTGCCGGCACCGACTACACCTGCCTGCCGGGCATGGGCCTGAACGCCTATATCTCGACCGGCGGCGACGCCTTCTACTTCCCGGTCACGGGCGACGCCGAAAAAGAGGCCGCGCAAAAGCGTCTGGCCGCTCTGTTGGTCTCGCCCGCCGTCCAGGTGGCCTTCAACCTCAAGAAGGGCTCCTTGCCGATCCGGGGCGACATCGACATGTCCACCGCCAACGACTGCATGAAGAAGGGTCTGGAGATCCTGGCTTCGGGCAATATCGTTCCGGCCGGTGATCAGGTCTGGTCGCCCGACGTGCAAACCCAGCTGGGCGACCTTCAGGGTCAGTTCTGGTCGGGCGACATGTCGGCCGAAGACGCCCAAGCCGCCTATGTCGAGATCCTGAAGTCCTCGATGTAAGCCAAGCCTGAAGCAGGGGGCCGCGCCGCCAAGGCGCGGCCCTTTTGCCACCAAAAACACTGAAATAGGGGGGGCTATGTCAGGACAAACCAGACCGGTGCGTGTGCTGCGCAACCTGAATGCCAAAATCGCCGCCGTGCCGATGATCCTGACCACGCTGGTGGTCTTTGTGGGCGGCACGATCTGGACGGTGATCTATTCGTTCACAAATTCGAAACTGCTGCCCAAGCTGCAATGGGTCGGCACCGCGCAATATGAGCGGCTGTGGAACAACGACCTGTGGAACGCCGCGATCCACAACCTGCTCTTCTTTGGCGTCATGTCCATGGTCTTCACCATCGGGATCGGCTTTCTGCTGGCCGTGCTGATGGACCAGAAGATCCGGTTCGAGGACACGTTCCGCACCATCATGCTCTATCCCTTTGCCCTGTCCTTCATCGTGACGGGTCTGGTTTGGCAATGGATTCTTGACCCCGGCATGGGTCTGCAAGAGGTCGTGCGCCGCATGGGTTGGGAGAGCTTCTCCTTCGACCCGCTTCATGACCCTGACACGGTGCTGTATGGCCTGTTGATCGCGGGGCTGTGGCAGGGCACGGGGTTCACCATGTGCCTGATGCTGGCCGGTCTGCGCGGCATCGACGAGGACATCTGGAAAGCCGCCCGCGTCGACGGCATCCCGCGTTGGAAGACCTATATCTTCGTCGTCATCCCCATGATGCGGCCCGTGTTCATCACGACCCTGGTCCTGGTCGCCGCCGGCATCATCAAGCTTTATGACCTGGTCGTGGCCCAAACCAACGGCAACCCGGGCAACGCCAGCCAAATGCCTGCCATGTATGTCTACCGCTATATGTTCACCGCGCAGAACCTGGGTCAGGGCTTTGCCGCCTCGACCATGATGCTGCTTTCGGTCCTGATCGTTCTGATCCCCTGGGCCTATCTGGAATTCGGAGGCAAAAAGCGTGGCTGACACCGTGACCCCGCGCGGCAAGCGCCCGCAAAGCCGCTTTACCACCAACAACATCGTGCTTTATGGCATCCTTGGCGTGATGAGCATTTACTACCTTCTGCCGCTGTATGTCATGGTGATGACCAGCCTGAAGGACATGGTCGAAATCCGCGTCGGCAATATCTTTGCCCCCCCCGTGGAAGTGACCTTCCAACCCTGGATCAAGGCCTGGTCCCAGGCCTGCACCGGGCTGAACTGCGACGGGCTCTCGCGCGGGTTCTGGAACTCGGTGATGATCACGGTGCCTTCGGTCATCATCTCGATCATCGTGGCTTCGGTGAACGGCTATGCCTTGGTGAACTGGAAATTCAAAGGGTCGGAAGTCTTCTTCACCATCCTGATTTTCGGAAGCTTCATCCCCTATCAGATCATGCTTTACCCGATCGTGATCATCCTGCGCGAGCTTGGGATTTATGGCACGCTGTCGGGCCTGATCCTGGTGCATACGATCTTTGGCATGCCGATCCTGACGCTTCTCTTCCGCAACTATTTCAGCAGCTTGCCGGAAGAGCTGTTCAAGGCCGCCCGTGTCGATGGCGCAGGGTTCTGGGGCATCTACTTCCAGATCATGTTGCCGATGAGTATGCCGATCTTCGTCGTCGCCCTGATCCTGCAGATCACCGGCATCTGGAACGACTTCCTGTTTGGCGTCGTCTTCACCAAACCCGAGATCTATCCGATGACCGTGCAACTGAACAACATCGTCAATTCGGTGCAGGGCGTGAAGGAATACAACGTCAACATGGCGGCGACCATGCTGACCGGTTTGGTTCCGCTGATCGTCTACTTCGTCTCTGGCAAACTCTTCGTCCGCGGCATTGCCGCCGGTGCCGTGAAAGGCTGACCCATGACCCATTCCATCCAAGTCAAGGACCTGAAGCTGGACTTCGGCTCTGTCTCTGTCCTGAAAAACCTGAACCTTGATGTGGCCGAGGGCGAGTTCATTGTCCTCCTCGGGCCTTCGGGCTGCGGGAAATCGACGCTTCTGAACTGTCTGGCCGGGCTGTTGGACATCACCGACGGCGAAATCTGGATCAAGAACAAGAACGTCACCTGGTCCGAGCCCAGTGACCGCGGCATCGGCATGGTCTTTCAAAGCTATGCGCTTTATCCCCAGATGACCGTGCGCGGGAACCTGTCCTTTGGCCTGAAGAACGCCAAGGTCCCCAAGGACGAGATCGACCGCCGCATCGCCCGCGCCTCCGAGATCCTGCAGATCCAGCCTTTGCTTGACCGCAAGCCGGCCGCGCTTTCGGGCGGACAGCGTCAGCGTGTGGCCATCGGTCGCGCTCTGGTGCGGGATGTGGACGTCTTTCTGTTCGATGAACCGCTGTCGAACCTGGACGCCAAACTGCGCGCCGAACTGCGGGTCGAAATCAAGCGTCTGCATAGCCGCCTGAACAACACGATGATCTATGTGACCCATGACCAGATCGAGGCCCTGACTTTGGCCGACCGCATCGCCATCATGCGCGGCGGCATCATCCAGCAACTCGCCGCCCCGCAAGAGATCTACAACCGCCCGGTGAACCTGTTCGTCGCGGGCTTCATCGGGTCGCCGGCGATGAACTTCCTGAAAGGGGCGACGGTCGACAATGGCCGCGCGATCCAGGTGGGGGATGTGAAACTGGACCTTGCCGGCTATGACGGCGGTCAACCGACCGACCGTCCGCAAGCGATCCTGGGTCTGCGCCCGGAACATCTGACCATCCAGGACCATGCCGAAGCGGGACACACGATCCCGGCTTTGGTCGAACTGGATGAGCCGATGGGCGCCGACGCCCTGGTTTGGCTGCAGGTCATGGGCCAGCAAGTCTCGGTCCGGGTGCCGTTTGAGCGGCGGCCGGTGAAGGGCGCGCAGGTCCATCTGAAGGTCGATATCTCCAAGGCGTCGATCTTTGACGCCACCACGGAACTGCGGGTCTGATCATGCTGAACCTGGCCGGGGATTGGGTGCTTTCGTCAGAAGGCCATGACATCCCCTTCACGCTCCCCGGCGACGGGATCGACGCTTTGCATCAGGCGGGCGTCATCCCGGACCCCTATTTCGGGCGCAACGAATATGGGTTGCGCTGGATTTCCGACCGGACCTGGGTGGCGCGGCGGTCTTTTACCACGACGCGCACCGATCTGGTTCTTGTGGCCTCGATGCTGGACTGTTTGGTGACGGTTGCGGTCAATGGTCAGACGGTGCTGGTGTCGGACAACATGTTCCTGTCGCACCGGGTCGACCTGTCGGGCGCCCTGCGGCAGGGCGAGAACGAGATCACCTTGACCTTCGGCAATGTCGTGACCGAGGGTCAACGCCGTCAGGACGCGCAGCGCTATTTCGTGCCGTTTTCCGCGAACAACACGCCGATCCACAACGGCAACATGTTGCGCAAACCGTCTTGCGACTTCGGTTGGGATTGGAACATCGCGCTTGCGCCCTTTGGCGTCTATGGCGACCTTTACCTGGAGGAAGCAGGCCCGCGCATCGACCATCTGGTGATCGCCCAGACCCATGAGCCGGGGAAGGCGACGGTGACGGTCGCGGCCCATTCCGAGGCAGAGGGCGCCGAAGTCAGTTTCGTGCTTTGTGGCGTCCATGCCCGGGCCGTGGTCCGGCGCGGGGTGGCACAGGTCGCCTTGCCGATCGACGATCCGCAGCTGTGGTGGCCCGCCGGGCAGGGCGCGCAGCCCTTGCATCTGCTCAGCGTCAAGATGGGCGCCCATGTGCTGACCCGCAAGATCGGCCTGCGCCAGATGGAGCTGGTGACGGAAAAAGACGCCGTCGGCCTGGGCTTCAAGTTCCGTGTCAATGGCCGCGATGTCTTTGCCAAAGGCGCAAACTGGATACCGCAGGACGCTTTGTCGGGCCGGATCAACGAGGCCGACACGCGGGGGCTGTTGCAATCGGCGGTTGACGCCAACATGAACATGATCCGCGTCTGGGGCGGCGGGCGCTATGAGCCGACGTGGTTCTATGACCTGTGTGACGAAATGGGCCTGATGGTCTGGCAGGATTTCATGTTCTCGTGCCACATCTATCCGGCGGATGAGGCCTTTCTTTCGGGCGTCGCCGAAGAGGTCCGCCAGAACGCATTGCGCCTGCATCACCACGCCTGCCTTGCGCTGTGGTGCGGCGATAACGAGCTGATCGGCGCGCTGACCTGGTTCCCCGAAACCCGCGCCAACCGCGACCTCTACCTGGTCGGCTATGACCGGCTGAACCGCACCATTGAAACCGCGCTGAAGGCTGCCGTGCCGGGTGCCGTATGGTGGCCTTCCTCGCCGTCTCCCGGCCCGATGGATTTCGGAGACGCCTGGCATGACGACAGCAAGGGCGACATGCATTTCTGGAGCGTGTGGCACGAGGGGCGCGATTTCGACCATTACCGCGATGTCAGCCCGCGGTTCTGTTCGGAATTCGGCTTCCAAAGCTATCCGTCGATGGCAACGATCCGAAAATTCGCAGCGCCCGGCGATTGGAATATCGCGGCGCCGGTGATGGAGAGCCACCAAAAGAACGCCGGTGGCAATGCCCGCATCGCGGAAACCATGTTCCGCTATTTCCGCTTTCCGGTGGATTTCGAGAACTTCGTTTACCTGAGCCAGGTGCAACAGGGCCTGGCGATCAAGACCGCCGTGACCCATTGGCACAGCCTGCGGCCGCATTGCATGGGGACCTTGATCTGGCAGCTGAACGACACCTGGCCGGTGTGTTCCTGGGCCTCGCTGGACCACGGCGGCAATTGGAAGCTGTTGCACCACATGGCAAAGGACTTCTTTGCGCCGGTCACGGTTTCGGCGGTGCCGGTTGCGGGCGGGGTCGAGCTTCGGGCGATCAATGACACCGGCGCGCCTGTGAACCTGACCGTGGTAGCCCATGCGGTGGCCATGACCGGCCAAACGCGCGAGCTTGCCCGCGCGACCATCGAGGTCGCGGGTCAAGCGCTGCCGGCGCTTTGTGTCACGGTCGAGGATCACGAGATTCTGGCCTTTACCTGGGCGGGCGATGGCCACCAGGGCGGTGATACTTTCGCGCCGAAGCCCTACAAGTCCTATGACCTTTTGCCTCCGCGCCTCACCCAAAAGGTGAAAACCGTCGGGCAAGCCTATGAGATCACGGTGGAAACGCAGTCCCTGGCTCTTTTCGTCGCGCTGGAGGCCGATCAGCCTGGCCGCTTCAGTGACAACGCCTTCACGCTGTTCCCCGGCCATCCCGCCCGGATCACCTTTACCCCCGATCACCCCGGACCCGAGCCGCGCTTTACCCTGCGCGACCTGTATTCGGCCACCTATGGAAAGGACGCGACATGATCGCATATCAACTTTACTCCAGCCGCAATTTCCCCCCCCTGTCCGAAACCTGCCGTATGCTGGCAGAGGCGGGGATCGAGGGCACCGAGGGTTTTGGCGGGCTTTATGCCGATGAGGCCGCTTTGGCCGAGACGGCGGCTGCGATCAATGCGGCGGGCCTGACCATGAAGACCGGCCATTTCGGCCTCTCGCAGATCGAGGACACGCCGGATTGGGCGCTGAAGGTCGCGCGCACCCTGGGGATGGAGCGGCTTTACGTGCCCTATATCATGGCCGAAGACCGCCCCACCACGGGCGCGGGGTGGCGTGAGTTCGGCGCGCGGCTGGAGCGTGCCTTTGCGCCGATCCGCGCGGCCGGCTACGGCACGGGCTGGCACAACCATGACTTCGAGTTCATCGCCTGCGCCGATGGCGCGATCCCCGAGGCGGCAATCCTTGAGGGCGGGCCTTCGCTGGAAATCGAGCTGGATGTGGCTTGGGTGATCCGTGGCGGCGCCGATCCGATGGCCTGGATCGAACGCTACGGCAGCCGCATCACCGCCGCCCATGTGAAGGACATCGCGCCCAAGGGCGAGAACCTGGCCGAGGACGGTTGGGCTGATGTCGGCCAGGGCACGGTGGACTGGAAAAAGCTGATGGCCGCGCTGCAGGCCGTGGGCTGCAAGAATTTCGTTTTGGAACATGACAACCCGGCCGATCACAAGCGGTTTGCAACCCGCTCGGCCGCCTACGTGAAGGGCCTTTAAGATGGAAAAACTCGGCATCGGCATCATCGGATGCGGCAATATCTCGACCTCGTATCTGCGCCTGGCGCCCTTGTTCAAGGGGCTGGAGGTCCGCGCGGTCGCCGACCTGAACATGGAGGCCGCCACCGCGCGCGCCGCCGAGTTCAACACGACGGCCCAGTCGGTCGATGACCTGCTGGCCAACCCGGATCTGGACATCATCATCAACCTGACGATCCCGGAAGCGCATTTTCCGATCACCAAGCGTATCCTGCAGGCGGGCAAGCACGCCTATTCGGAAAAGCCTCTGGTGCTGACTCTGGAACAGGGCGTCGAACTGCGCGATCTGGCCAAGGCCAAGGGCCTGTCGGTCGGCTGCGCGCCGGACACCTTTTTGGGCGGCGCCCATCAACAGGCCCGTGCCATCGTCGACAGCGGCGAGATCGGGACGATCACCACGGGGAACGCCGCGATCCAGGGCCATGGTCCGGAAAGCTGGCACCCCTCGCCGGACTTCTTCTATCAGCCCGGCGCCGGTCCGATCATGGACATGGGGCCCTATTACTTCGCCAACCTGATCAACCTCTTGGGTCCGGTGCGCCGCGTGGGCGCGCTGACCTCCTCGGCCGAGGCCAAGCGTCCGATCGGCTCTGGCCCGCGTGCCGGTGAGCTGATCGACGTCAACACGCCCTCGAACATCCAGGCGCTGCTGGAGTTCCATTCGGGTGCTACGATCAGCTTTTCGGCAAGCTGGGACGTCTGGCACCACAAGCGCAACCACTTCGAGCTTTATGGCACCAAGGGGACGCTTTACGTGCCGGACCCGAACTTCTTTGGCGGCACGGTCGAGGTGGCCAAGCCGGGTGGCGAGGCTGTTGCGGTCGCGCCCTGGGATCACCCTTTCCTTGTGGTGAACCAGAACCACAATGGCCGCGAGCTGGCGAATTATCGCACCGCGGGCCTGGCCGACATGGCCGTGGCGCATCTGACGGGCCGCGAACACCGCTGCTCGCTGGAGCGGACCTTGCACGGCGTCGACGTCATGACCTCGATCCTGAAGTCGGGTGAGACGGGGCAGTTCGTGACGCTGACCACGACCTGCACCCGACCCGAGGCCCTGGGCATCGAAGAGGCCCGCGCGCTTTTGGCCTGAGGCGGGGTCCGGGAGAAACCTGCGGCATGAAATGCCGCAGGTTTCTCCCGGAGGAAGCCGGGGGGCGGCCGCCCCCCGGACCCCCTGCCTGGAGGGACCCGCGGGGTCCCTCCAGACCTCCCACGGAATATTTATCCCAGTATGAAAGCCACGAGAGCGCCGCGGGAAACCGGCGCTCTTTCACATTTGCCCAAATACTCATTGGTGGAAGGGGCTTCTTCGGCGGTGCGGGGCGCGCGGGCTTTCCCGTGCGACCTTGGCCCGAGGCGCCTGATTTCCGCTTGATCCGCCCGCAAAACCCGCCATAACCGGGTTTGATCAAACCGGGGCCAAGATGACCGAGACGCGCAAGATCCCGACCCATGAAGTGACCTATGTCCGCCTGCGTGACATGATCCTTTTCGGCAGCCTTGCCCCCGGTCAGCCCGTCACGATCCAGGGCCTGGTCCAGGATCTGTCGGCCGGCATGACCCCCGTGCGTGAGGCGATCCGCCGCCTGGCCGCCGAGGGCGCGCTTATGCCCCAGGGCAACCGCCGGGTGACGGTGCCGCGTCTTGATCCCGGTCTTCTGGGCCAGATCGCCTTTGCGCGCCTGACCCTTGAACCCCACCTGGCCGAACTTGCCGCCCGCAAGGCCTCTCCCGCGCTGATCGCCACGCTTGAGGCCCATGACGCCCGCGTCGATGCCGCGATCAAGGCGGGCGACATCCATGCCTATCTGGAAAGCAACCACGCCTTCCACTTTGCGCTTTATGACGCCGCGGGGGCAGGGGTCCTGACCGATATGGCGCAGTCGCTTTGGCTGCGCTTTGGCCCCTCCTTGCGGTTCGTGATCGAGCGGGGCGGCGCCTCGGGCCTGCCTGACCTGCACGAAGAGATGCTTTCGGCCATGGTCCGTGGCGACGCCCCGGGCGTGGCGCGGGCCATGCGCGCCGATATCGACCAGGGGGTGGAACAGGTCCGGGCCGCGCTGGAAAAGGGAGAGATCTGATCCTGTCCCTTTCCGCAAGATCCTGACCGCCGCGGCCCCCTCACAGTCGGCAGGGCCAAGGGGCGGGGGCGCAGGGCGGACGGTTCAGTCGGCAGGGCCCCCCTCGGTCACATCAAGGTCTGCTGCGGACTCAGGCGCCCGAGCAGACATTGACCGAGCGGACATTCAAAGACCGCGCCGAAATTTGATCAAATTTCTTGAAGCCGGGACGATTTGATCATAAACTCCCCCCAAGGCGGACCAAGCCGCACCGGATTCGACCCAAGGGGGATGCCATGAACCAACCCGTCAAGATCACCAACCACCTGCCGACTGCGGAACTTCAGGCGCTTGACGCCGCCCACCACATGCATCCTTTCACCGACAATTCCGCGCTGGCCAAAAAGGGCGCGCGGATCATGAAATCGGCCAAGGGCGTCTGGCTGACCGACACCGAGGGTCACAAGATCATCGACGGCATGGCTGGCCTCTGGTGCGTCAACATCGGCTATGGCCGCAAGGAATTGGCCGATGCCGCCAGCGCCCAGATGCTGGAACTGGCCTATTACAACACCTTCTTTCAGACCTCGCATATTCCGGCCATTGCCTTGGCCGCCAAGATCGCCGAAGTCGCGCCCGAGGGCATGAACCACACCTTCTTTGCCGGCTCAGGCTCCGAGGCGAATGACACCAATATCCGCATGGTGCGGCGCTATTGGGACATCAAGGGCCAGCCGGAAAAGCGCATCATCATCGCGCGCAAGAATGGCTACCACGGCTCGACCCTGGGCGGCGGGTCGCTGGGCGGCATGTCGGGCATCCATGCCCATGGCGGCAAGATCGCGGGCATCGTCCATATCGGCGAGCCGAACTGGTGGGAACAGGGCGGCGACATGACGCCCGAGGCCTTCGGCCTGATGCGCGCGCAGGAACTGGAAAAGATGATCCTGGACCTTGGCGTGGAAAACGTCGCGGCCTTTATCGGGGAACCCATCCAGGGTGCCGGTGGCGTCATCGTGCCGCCCGACAGCTACTGGCCGGAAATCCAGCGCATCTGCGACCGCTACGGCATCCTGTTGATTGCCGACGAGGTCATCACCGGGTTCGGGCGCACCGGCAACTGGTTCGGATCGACCACCTTCAACATCAAGCCGCATATCATGACCATCGCCAAGGGCCTGTCGTCCGGCTATCAGCCCATCGGCGGGTCGATTGTCTGTGACGAGGTGGCCGAGGTCATGGGTTCGGCCGGGGATTTCAACCACGGTTACACCTATTCCGGCCATCCGGTCGCCGCCGCCGTGGCGCTGGAAAATATCCGTATCATGCAGGACGAGGGCATCGTGGACCATGTCCGCAACGTGGCCCATCCCTACCTTGCCAAGAAATGGGCTGCCCTGACCGAGCATCCGATGGTGGGCGAGGCGAAATTGGTGGGGCTCATGGGCTCTATCGCCTTGACGCCCGACAAGGCCAACCGCGCCAAGTTCGCCTCCGACACCGGAACCGTCGGCTACAAATGCCGCGAGCGCTGCTTTGCCAATGACCTGATCATGCGCCATGTCGGCGACCGGATGATCATTTCTCCGCCGCTGGTGATCACGCCCGAAGAGATCGACATCCTGATCGACCGCGCCTGGAAATCCATCGACGAATGTTACACCGCGGTCAAGGCCGAGGGGCTTTGGCAGGCGCGCTGACCCCGTTGACGTCATCAGGGAACCCGGGTCATCATGGCCCGGGTTTTTTCATGTCCCGGTTCTTCATGGCTCGGGTGTTCACGTCCCGGGTTTTCATGCCCGGACCAGTGCCGGCCGGTTTTACAGGAGGTCATCTTGCGTCACGCCCTTGTCTGCGCCCTGTTTCCCGTGCTGGCGGCCCTCCCCGGTTTCGCCTGCGTGACGGCCGAAGATGCCACCACCGGGGTCCGCTTTACCCTGGCCGATGGGGCAGAGGGGACGGTTCAGGTCTCGGGGCAGATGGTCGCCCTGAACTATGCGACCAACAAGGGCGCCAAGATCGACGAGCGCCAGTCGCGCTATGGCATCTATGACGTCAAGCGGCTGCGCCAGGACAGCGAATTGCCCGTGGTGGGCTCGGGGGCGGATCGGCTGAGCTGGTTCTACCAGACCACGCCGCCCCGGCCAGAGCCGGGGATGGTCTGGCATGGCACGCTGCGCCAAGAGCTTGACCAGGTCGGCTATGGGACCGAGATGGTCGAGCTTCATTCGCGCAGCCAAGTGAGCTATGGCGCGACCTGGACGGTGTTGGAGGGCAAGGAGGTCACGCTTTCGGGCTGTCCCTACCGCGTCCTGCCGGTCGAGATGACGCGCGACGGCGAAACCGCGGTGGCCGGGCGCTGGATCTGGTTCGCGGACCTGGGCTTTGGCATCCAGACGATCCGAGAGGGCAAGTCGAACGGGATCACCGGGTTGACCGCGCCCTGAGCGCGGCCGCCCGGGGGCCCTGCCGACTGTCCCGCAGCGCCCGGCGCCGGGTGTCGCCCTGCCGACTGGGGGCTTCGGTTCCGCTGACGGCCTGGCCCCGACGCCCGCTCTCCATCCGCGACATGGCGTGTCGGGCGGGGGCGCGGCACCGCCTGCGTCAGGCGCTAACCTGCCCCCATGACCGCGCTTTCCGACCTGACCCGCGCCCGGGCGCCGCTTGCGTCCTTTTTCGCCATGGGCGTGCTGTGGGGCAGCTTTGCTGCTGACCTGCCCGATATCAAGACCATGCTGGGCGTCGACGAGAGCCGGCTTGGCCTTCTTCTTCTGATGACCCCCATCGCGGCCCTGATCGCCATGGCGCTGTCGGGCCGCATCGCCGAGGCGCTTGGCCCGCGCGCGCTGATCACCGCGACCCTGGCCATGGCGCTGGCCTTTACCCTGCCGGGGCAGGTGGGCACCTGGTATCTGTTCCCGCTGGCCATGCTTTTGTGCGGCGCCACCACCGGCGCGGTCGATGTCCTGATGAATGCCCGCATCGCCGCATTGGAGGCCGGGGGGCGCAGTCTGATGACGCTGGCCCATGCCGCCTATTCCTTCGGCTATGCCAGCGGCGCCCTGGCCACCGGAGCCTTGCGCAGCCTGGAGTTCGGCCCCTCGGGCGTCATGGCGACGATCGGTGTGGCGGCGGCGTTCCTCGCTTTGCTGTCCCATGACGGCGCGCGGATCGAGGGCCTGGGGCCCGCCGCCCGCGCCCGGCTGGGCCTTGTGCCTCTGGTCGGCGGCGGCGTCGTGCTGATCGCCTTTCTGACGGAAAACGCCGCGGAATACTGGTCGGCGCTGCATATCGAACAGACCCTGGGTGGCAGCCCGGCCTTTGGCTCGGCGGCGCCGGCGCTTTTGGCGCTGACCATGGGGGTCTCGCGGCTTTTGGGTCATGGGCTGGTGGCGCGCGTGGGGGCGGGGCGGCTTTTGGTGCTGGGCGCGGGTCTGGCCTCGGTAGGGGCCCTGGGGATCGCCATGGCGCAAAGCCCGGGCCAAGCCTATCTGGGCTTTGTCGTCATGGGCTTGGGCGCCTCGGTCATTGCGCCCACGGCATTCACGCTGGTGGGCGCGCTGTGCCGCGACGAAGACCGCGCCCGCGCCATCCAGGCCGCGACGATGCTGGGCTATTCGGGCTATTTCATCGGACCGCCGGGATTGGGGCTTATCGCGGGCGCCTATGGCCTGCGGGCGGCCTTTGTCACGGCCGCCCTCGCGCTGTGCCTGGTGCCCGTGCTGGTCTGGGTGCTGGCGCGGATCAGGCGCTGACCAACAGCCGTTGCAGCCCGTGGAAGTGGTAGACATCGGCGTAAACCGGCGCCTCGGCCAGACGCAGCCCGGGCAGGCGGGCCATCAGGATGGGCAAGGCCACTTGCAGCTCCAACCGGGCGAGCGGCGCACCAACACAGAAATGCAGCCCCGCGCCAAAGGTCGCCAGAGGCTTGGCCGCCCTTGTCGGATCAAAGACCTCGGGCGCCTCCCAGACGCCGGGATCGCGGTTGGCCGCGCCCAGCAAAAGCCCGACCTGGTCGCCACGCCGGAAGGTGACGCCCATGACCTCGATATCCTCATAGGCCCAGCGGGTGAACATGTGCAAAGCCGGATCAAAGCGCAGGATCTCTTCGACGGCGCGTTCAGGGTCGCCCAGCGGCAGACCGGTCTCCAGCAGCGCCTTGACGCCGTTGCCGATGGTGTGAACCGTCGCCTCGTGGCCGGCGTTCAGCAACAGGATGCAGGTGGTGATCAGCTCGTCCGTGGTCAGACGCTCGCCCGCCTCTTCGGCCTGGATCAGCGAGGTGATCAGGTCGTCGCGCGGGTCCTGGCGGCGGGCCTCGACATAGGTGCGCAGGAAGGCCACGAAATCCTCGGTCGCCTTGACGGCGCGGTCTTCACGGGCGCGGTCACGGCCGGCCATATACATGCCGACCATGGCATTGGACCACCGCAAAAGGTCGGGCGCCATGTCCTCGGGGACGCCCAAGAGGCGGGCGATGATGATGACCGGCAGCTTCTGGCCGAAATGTTCCAGAAGGTCGAAGTCGCCCCCCGGAAAGGCGTCGATCAGCTGATGGGCCAGGGCCTCAATTTCAGGGCGCAGAGCCTCGATCCGGCGCGAGGTGAAGGCGCGCAGGACAAGAGACCGCAGGCGGGTGTGACGCGGCGGCTCCAGCTCCAGCATGGAATGGGCCTCGACCGCGTAAAACGGCTTCAGGTGGTCGGGGATGACCGGCGCCATTTCGGGCGGCGCCTCGCGGCCGAAGCGGCGGTCGCGGAAGATGACATTCACCGCCGCCGCATTGCCGGTGCAGGTCAGGTCATAATCGGCCCAGCGGAAAAACGCCCCATGTGCGCGTGCCGCCTCGTAGAACGGATAGGGGTTCTGGACGAAGGCGGGATCGGTGGGCGATTGGTGCAGCGTGATCATGAGGTCTTTTTCGCGAAGCTGTGGGGGCCGATGATGCCTTGGGCGATCAGCACGCCAAGCGCCACCAGGCAGGCGGCCCCGGCCTGAACCCAGGACCAGCCATGGCCCAACAGAAACAGCAGGACCATGACATAAAACGGGGCGGCGTTGATATGCAGGGCAGAAAGGCCGATGCCCAGACGCTCGACCGACATGATCCACAGCAGTTGGCTGATGGCAAAGGAGCCCACGGAAAAGGCCAGAAGCGCGCCATATTCCGCCGGGCCCCAGGGGGTGAAATCCGGCAGCGGGCTGCCCAGGGCCACCTGGATCAGCGCGACGGTGCCGGTGGCGATGGCCGCGCCGGTGACGGTCAGCGTGGTGCGGCCGATGGGCGACAGGGCCGGAAAGGACGTGACCGTCAGCCGCGAGCCCACGGTAAAGGTCACGACTGAGCCAAAGCAAAAGACCGCGCCAAGGCCCAGCGACAGGCCCCCCGCCCAGTCCAGCGCGGCAAGCCCGCCCGCCAGCGACAGGATGATGCCCAGCACCAGGCCCCGCGTCACGCGGCGCCCGTCCAGCAGGATTTCGATGGCCATGCCGACGACGGGCAGGGTGGCCGAGATGACGGCGGCCGTGACGGCGCCGCCCCTGGCCTGGCCTATGATCAAAAGCCAGGCGCCCAGGCCGATCAACCCGCCGACGAAGATCCCCTTGATCCAGTTGACCCGTGTCAGGGCGGCAGGCCCCTCCATCAGCGCCCAGACCGGCAAAAGCGCCAGCGCCGCAAGCCCCATGCGCAGCGCGGTCAGTTGTTCGGAGGCCAGAAGCGGAATGATGAAATCCGCCGCAGGCAAGCCCGCCGCCCAGATCAGCATCGAGGCCATGCAGACGAGATTGGCGGAGAGGGTGGACGGGATTGGGGCTGTTGTCGCGGTCATCGGGCTTTTGTGCCGCGCGGGCGGGGGGCTTGCGCGCCTGCCCGCGACGGCAAAAGTTCTGTTCGCGCCAAATCGTCAGGCGGCGGAAAGCGCGGCCACGATGGCGCCGAAATCGGCCGCCTTGAGGCTGGCGCCGCCGACCAGGGCGCCGTCCACATGGGGCACGGCGAAGATCTCGGTCGCATTGGAGGGCTTGACCGAGCCGCCATAAAGGATGCGGACGCCGTTGCCGTCCTCGCCCAGGGCCTTGACCAGTTCGGCGCGCAGATAGGCATGGACCTCGGCGATTTGGGCAATGGTGGGGGTGCGGCCGGTGCCGATGGCCCAGACCGGTTCATAGGCCAGCACGGTGTTGGCCGAAGTGGCGCCCGCGGGCAGCGAGCCATGCAGCTGTTCGCCGCAGATGTCCAGCGTGGTGCCCGCGTCGCGCTGCGCCTCGGTCTCGCCGATGCAGACGACCGCGGTCAGGCCTGCGGCCAGGGCGGCTTCGGCCTTGGCCTTGACCTGGGCCGAGGTCTCGCCATGATCGGTGCGCCGTTCGGAGTGGCCCAGGATGACATGCGAAGCGCCGGCATCTTTCAGCATCGCGGCCGAGATATCACCGGTATGGGCGCCCGAGGCTCGGGCATGGCAATCCTGACCGCCGATCTTCAACGGCCCGCGCGCCATCATGGCCGCGGCCGAAGCGATCAGCGTGGCGGGCGGGCAGATCAGCATTTCGCAACCGGGGGCGGGATGGGCCTCGGTCAGGGCCACCAACTCGGCCAGGGCAGCGCCCGAGCCATTCATCTTCCAATTGCCGGCGGCGAGTTTCTGCATCGGGGTCCTCCACGGGGTTGCGGAGAAAGAGGTAACGGAACGGGGGGGCTTAGGGAAGGGGGGGCTTGGGGACGCAAAGCCGCAGCCCGATCCCTTGTGGACACGCCCGGGAGGGTTTCACGCCCTCTCTGATCACTTGCGGCAAGCCCCGGGAGGGTTTCACACCCTCCCCGATCCCTTGGGACAAGCCCCGGGAGGGTTTCACACCCTCCCCGATCCCTTGGGACAAGCCCCGGGAGGGTTTCACACCCTCCCGGACCCTCCCGTGGAATATTTGGGTCAATGTGAAAGGGGAAGGGCGCGCGCAGGATCTGCGGCCGCCGCTTTTGGAGAGGATGAAAGGAAGGGGGGGGCCGAGCCGGTGGGGGCGCAAGCCTTAAAGGCGAGAGATCACCTTGTGCCTGAAAGGCGCGCCTTTGGGTCAGGCGTCGCGGAACTTGACCGAGGTGCCGCAGCCGCAGGTCTCGGTCACGTTCGGGTTGCGGAACTTGAAACCTGATTCCAGCAGGCCGATTTCATAGTCGATCTCGGTGCCGATCAGGAACATCTGGGCCAGGGGCGCGATCAACAGGCGCGCGCCCTCGTCCTCGACCACCTCGTCGTGAGGTTGGGCCTCGGCCACGAAATCCATCGTGTATTCCATCCCCGCACAGCCGCCCTTTTTCACGCCCAGCCGCAGGCCGCGGGCGTTCTGTTCCGCCATCAGCCGCGTGATGGCGGATTTGGCGGCGGGGGTCAGGGAGACGGCGGCCTTGCCGGGGATCGAGAACATCGGGATGGTCCTTCGCGCTTGTCCTTGCAATCTAAGGCGTCAGGTCGGGGATTCCAAGCGGTGCGAGGCCATTCAACTGAATTTGCGTCAGGGCGGCGGCAAAAATCGCCCAGGCCACCGAAGCCAGCGTCCCGATGATTACATATTCGCTGATCTTGCGGTCGTCCTTGGTGTCGGAAAACCGCAGAACCGACTTGGCCGCGATCAGAAAGCCGATCCCCGCCGCCTGGCCCGTCAGGATCAGCACCATGATCAAGCCGCGCTCCAGTTGGCCGATCAGCCAGCCGCCGCGTTTCAGTCCCTCGGGCGCCTGATCGGCCCAGGGCTCCATGAGAAGCCCGACCATGTAACCGCCGCCCCGCGTGGCCAGCACCATCCCCGCAGCCAGCGCCATCAGGGGCGGAACCAGAGGATAGGCGGCCCACAGGCCCTGCGCCACCAGATCGGGCCGCCACAGCGCCAGCGTCAGGAGTGTCGCCCCATGCGCCGCCTGGTCGACCAGAAAGGCCTGGACGCCGCGGGGCGCGAAACTCTTGGCCAAGTCGATGCCCAGATGCACCGCCACCAGCGCCAAAAGCCAGGCCGAGGCGCTGCCCGTGGCCGCCATCGCCGTCAGCCCCACGATGACGCCATGCAGCGCCAGGGTCAGGGGCCGCCGCTTGGCCTCGGCCATAGCCTTGGTTTGCAACAGGAAATCGGCAAGCACATGGGCGAGGTAAAGGGCGGCGAAGGTTTCGGTCATGCTTTGTCCTTGCGCATTGCGGCCTCCCACAGGGTCAGGCTGTCGATCACGGCGCCCGCCTCGGCCGCCTTCAGTCGCAGCGACACGGCCTGGGGCGAGACGCCGAGGCGGGCCGCAATCTCGGTCTGGCGCAGGCCTTGCAGCGCCAGGTCCATGGCCTCGGCCTGGGCCGGGCTCCAGCGCCGGGCGATGACCTCCCAAAGCCGGATCAAGGCCTGGTCACGATGCGCGATCGTGGCGGGCAGGTCGGGGGCGGCCAGGGCGAGGAGCCCGGTCATGGCGTCCAGCGCCCGGCCCGAGGCGGTCAGCGCCGACCCCCGCGCCTGGGAGAGGTCCCCGCCCTTGCCCCAGTCCTCCACCGCGCCAAGGCCGATGGCGATGCGGCTTTGCAGGCCCCCGGCTGCGGTCAGGCAGGCCAAGAGGCGCAGCGCCATGCGGGGGGCTTGGTCGGGGGCGAGGGCGCATTGCCAGCCATCGCCGCGAAAGAGCGTAAAGCGCGGGGCAGGTGTGGGTTCGGCCCGGGTCGCCATGGGGTGGGGCGTGGCGGTTTCGGTTGTGTCCGAGGGGGGGGCGATCAGGGCTTGGGCGATCAGGGTTTGGGCGATCAGGCCAAGCGCCGCCTCGGTCGCGCCGGGTGGGGCTTCGGTCGACCCGATCAGGTCTCCGGTCAGGATGGCTGCCTCTTGCATGGATCAAGTCTTAAGGCTTGATTCTGTTCAAATCAAGCCTTTTTGCCTGTTTCCTAAGAAATCAAGCCTTTAAACTTGATTTTTGCAAGATCAAGCCCCTTGGCTTGTTTCCGAAGCCCGAAGCCCGAAGCCCGAAGCCCGAAGCCCGAAGCCCGAAGCCCGAAGCCCGAAGCCCGAAGCCCGAAGCCCGGCCTCGGGGGCGCTACATGAACCCCAGTTCCAGCCGCGCTTCGTCCGACATCATTTCCATCCCCCAGGGCGGATCAAAGACCATGGAGACCTTGACGTCCTTGACCCCCGGCGTTGCCTCGACGGCGTTTTCGACCCAGCCGGGCATTTCGCCCGCCACGGGGCAGCCCGGCGCGGTCAGGGTCATGGCGATGGAGACCGCATTTTCGGTGTCGATCTCGACCGTGTAGACCAGGCCCAGATCATAGATATTCACCGGAATTTCAGGGTCATAGACCGTGCGGCACGCATCGACCACCGCGTCATACAAGGGATGATCGGTCGTCGAAGGGCGGATCAGGGGGGTGCCCTCAAGCGTTTCTGGCTGTTCGGTCATGGCGCGCTTCCAAGAGATGTTGAGAGTTTATATAGGGAATCTTGCGCCCAAGGTCCAGAGGCGCCTTCCACCAAGGCCGCCCGCTCCGTTCGGGCCCCGGCGCGCGGACCTCGCAGTCGGCAGGGCGCCCTTGGCCGCGCGGGCGGAAAGGGCCCAGTCGGCAGCCCCCCCCCTTGAGCCCCCCTCAAGCGTTCCCCCTGAAACGTTCCCCCTCCGGGAATGGCAAAATGCCCCGGATCATCTCCGGGGCATCCATCAGCCCAGTCGGGCCAGCATCAGAAGGGGATCTCGTCGTCGATATCGGACCGACCACCCGAGCCGCCACCCGAACCACCACCCGAGGACCGGCCGCCCTCTGCGCCGCCATAGCCGCCCTGGCCATAACCGCCACCCTGATAGCCGCCGCGGCCACCACCCGAAGACCCGCCACCCGAGCCCGCAGCAGAGCCGCCACCCGACCCGCCCTGATCCTCATAGCCGCCACGGTCGTCATAGCTCGCCCCGCCGCCGCCATCGCCGCGACCGCCCAAAAGCGTCAGCTCGCCGCGGAACCGCGCCACCACGACTTCCGTCGTGTAACGGTCGGCCCCGGATTGGTCCTGCCACTTGCGGGTTTCAAGCGCGCCCTCGATATAAACGGTCGAGCCCTTGCGCAAATATTGCTCCGCGATCTTGGCCAGGTTCTCGTTGAAGATCGCGACCGAATGCCATTCGGTCTTTTCCTTGCGCTCGCCCGATTGCTTGTCGCGCCAGGTTTCCGAGGTCGCAATCCGCAGGTTCACCACCTTGCCGCCATTCGAGAAGGTGCGCACCTCCGGGTCCCGCCCGAGATTGCCCACCAGGATCACCTTGTTGACCGATCCGGCCATGACATACTCCCTGTTTGCCCCCCTGCGGGACGATGGCCCAAGCTATGCCGCAGCCCGCGCCAAAGCGCAACCAAAGCCCTTGGGTGCCTGCGCCTAAACCTGTGCGCCGAGTTGCGCCGTTTTGGCGAAGTCTTGCCCCCCAAGGTGGGGCGCAAGGGCCCGGGGCTTGTCTGGCCGCGCAAAACCCCTATCTTGCAGGGCGCAGATGGACGGGACTGGATGATGAGGGCAGGCGGATGACCGGACCACGGAACGGCGCGCGCGGGGCGGCACTCTTTGTCGTGCTGGGTTTGGCCATGACCGCGCAATCCCATGCCGAGGGCCTGGTTCTGGGCGGCTCACGCGACCGTTCGGCGGTGTTCCGCAGCCAGGTTGCGCTTTTGGATGGCCGCTTGTCGCAGCAATATTCCGCCTCTGACCGGTTGAAGCCGGGGGCCGAAAAGGACAAGGACGCCACCAAGGTCGTCTATTCCGGCCGCTACCGGGGCGAATACCTGGATGTCGCCCGCGCCGCCGCCCGCAAACATGGCGTGCCCGAGGACCTGTTCTTGCGCCTTGTGCAGCGGGAAAGCGGCTGGAACCCGGGGGTTGTGTCCTCCAAGGGCGCCATTGGTCTTGCGCAGTTGATGCCCGGCACCGCCGATCTTCTGGCCGTCGATCCCAACGATCCGGCCGACAACCTGGACGGCGGCGCGCGCTATCTGGCGATGATGTATAGCCGTTTCGGGTCGTGGAAACTGGCACTGGCGGCCTATAACGCCGGGCCAGGCGCGGTCGAGGATGCCGGCAACGCGGTGCCCGACTATGAGGAAACCAAGGCCTATGTCGCGGCGATTCTCGGCTGAGACTGTCGGTTCCAAGGGCGCGGCGGCGGAGAGTCCGAGAGGGGCGCGCCCCTCTCGGCCAGGGGGTGCGGGGGGCGGGAGCCCCCCGCTTCCCGGAGTCCGAAGCCTGACATCAGCCCAAGTCGCACCGGGCTGAAAGCCTTATTCCGCCGCCGATTTGATCACCGGCTCCATCCCCGCCAGCACGTCGGCCGACAGGTGGCACTTGATCTGATGGCCGCCCTCCAGCGTCCGCATCGGCGGCATCTCGCGGTCACAAAGCCCGCCCGGAACTTGGCTTTTCCACCGGCAGCGCGTCTGGAACGGACAGCCGGGCGGCGGGTTGACGGCCGAGGGGATGTCGCCTTCCAGCACGATGCGCTTGCGGATCACCTTGGTGTCGGCGATGGGCACGGCGGACAGCAGGGCCTCGGTATAGGGATGATAGGGCGGCTGAAAGACCTGATCGGTCGTGCCAGTTTCGACCACATGGCCCAGATACATCACCAGCACCCGGTCCGACAGATAGCGCACGATCGACAGGTCATGGCTGATGAACAGCAGCGTCGTCTTGTTCTCGCGCTGGATGTCCATCAGAAGGTCGGTAACAGCCGCCTGAACCGAGACGTCCAAAGCGGACACGGGTTCATCCGCCACCACGACCTTCGCCCCCCCGGCAAAGGCGCGCGCGATGCCGACCCGCTGTTTCTGCCCGCCCGACAGCTGGCGCGGCATCCGGTCGGCAAAGGCGCGGGGCAGCTTCACCAGGTCCAGAAGCTCCAGCATCCGGTCTTCGCGCGCTTGGTCACTTGTGCCATAACGAAAGACCTCCAAAGCGCGGATCACCTGACGGCCCACGGTCATCGACGGGTTCAGCGTGTCAAAGGGGTTTTGAAACACCATCTGCACGGAACTGACCGTGTCGATGTTGCGCTTTTGAATCGGCGTCGACTGGATGTTTTCGTCAAACAGCATGATCGAACCGGAGGTCGCGGTTTCCAGTCCCATCAGCACCTTGGCGAAGGTCGATTTGCCGCAGCCCGATTCGCCGACGATGGCGAGGGTCTCACCCTCACGGGCCTCGAAACTTAGCGTCTCGTTGGCCTTGACGACCTTTTTCGCGCCGCCGCCAAAGGCCCCGGAAGAGAGGGCGTAGTATTTCTTCAGCTCCTCCATCTTCAGCACAACCTTGCCGATGGGGGATTTGGGCTTGGCGATGCGAGCGGCTGGCGGGGCGTTCCAGTCGATTTCCTTCCACTTCAGGCAGCGCGAGGCGTGGCGGTCGTCGCCCGGGATGGCATCCATGAGGATGGCCCCCGCATTGCAGCGCCCCGCTTCGAAATAGTCGCAGCGCGGGCCGAAGT
Source organism: Stagnihabitans lacustris (assembly GCF_025950525.1). GTDB lineage: Bacteria > Pseudomonadota > Alphaproteobacteria > Rhodobacterales > Rhodobacteraceae > Stagnihabitans. The sequence goes on from NZ_JAPDGS010000001.1 coordinate 625,981, forward strand.
TGCAGCCCTCGGGCCGTTCATGCGGCAGGGGGAAGTTGCCGGGGATCGAGATCAGGGGTCGCGCGTTTTTATCCGCGCCGGGCAGGGGGATCGACCGAAACAGCGCCTGGGTATAGGGATGGCGCATCTTGTCGAAGACCTGCACGACGTCGCCGGTTTCCACCGCCTCGCCGGAATACATCACGCACAGCCGGTCGCAGACATCCATGATCAGGCCAAGGTTGTGGCTGATGAACAGCATGGAGGTGCCGTATTTCTCGCCCAGTGCCTTGACCAGATCGACGATCCCGGCCTCGACCGTGACATCAAGTGCCGTGGTCGGCTCGTCCAGGATCAGAAGCGCAGGTTTGGACATCAGCGCCATGGCGATGACGATGCGCTGTTGCTGGCCGCCCGAAAGCTGATGCGGATAGGCGTTCAGGATGCGGTCGGGGTCGGGAAGGCGCACATCGGTGACGATCTGGCGGGCCAGCGCCCAGGCCTCATCCTTGGCCATGTTCTGATGGATCATCGGCACTTCGGCCAGCTGCGCGCCGATCTTCATGGCGGGGTTCAGGCTTGCCATCGGCTCTTGATAGATCATGGCGATTTCGCTGCCGCGGATCTGGCGGAGGTCCTCATCGTCCATGGTCACAAGGTCGCGGCCCTTGAACTTGATCGAGCCCGCGACGATGCGGCCGTTTTTCCCCAGGTCGCGCATGACGGCCAGCGCCACGGTCGATTTGCCGCAACCCGATTCCCCCACGAGGCCCATCGATTCCCCCGCCATGACCTTGGCCGAAAAATCCATGACCGCCGGGATTTCGCGCAGGCGGGTGAAGAAGGAGATCGAGAGGTTCTCGATTTCGAGGATGGGTTGGCTTGGGTCCCAAGTGGTCATCGGTGGCTCCTGATGGCTGCGGGCGGACCCGGGGGGTTCACACCCCCGGACCCGTTGCTAAAACCGGGGGTTTCACACCCCCGGACCCCCGTGGGATATTTATGAAAAGATGAAAGAGGGGTGGGGCGCCTGGGGTGGAGCGCGCTCTTTCAATCCTTCAGGCTTTCTTCGCGGAGGCCGTCGGCCAGGAGGTTCAGGCCGAGGACGAGGGACATCAGGGCCAACGCGGGGACCACGGCCGGGTGCGGGACCATCGACAGGATCTTGCGGCCGGCGTTGATCGTGGAGCCCCAGTCGGGGGATTCCGGCGAGACGCCCAGGCCGAAGAAGCCGAGCGTGCCGAGGAGGATGGTCGTATAGCCGATGCGCAGGCAGAAATCGACGATCAGCGGGCCGCGGGCGTTGGGCAGGATCTCCCACATCATGATGTAGGAGGGGGTTTCGCCCCTTGTCTGGCCTGCGGCCACGTAGTCACGCGATTTGATGTCCATGACGATGCCGCGCACGATGCGGAAGACCGTCGGTGCGTTGACGAAGACCACCGACACGAAGACGTTCAGAAGGTTCGGCTCCATCCCCCAGACGCCCAGCGGGTCCATGTTGAAGGCCAGGCCCGAATAGGCCCAAAGGCCGAAGACCAGGGTGACGCCGACGTAAAGGTTCCGGCGCGGCGGGTTCGTGCGGTAGCGGCCATTCAACAGCACGGCAAAGAAGATCACCGGGAAGATGAACAGGACGGCCGCCAGATAGACCGGGATGCCGGTGTTGCGGATCTCGGGCGTGACGAGGAGGTAAAACAGCAAGATGACCGGGAAGGCCAGCACGAGGTTGGCCGCAAAGGACAGGCCGGTGTCGAGTTTGCCGCCGAAGTAACCGGCGGGCAGGCCCAGCGTGATGCCCACGAGGAAGGCAAAGGTCGTGGCTGCGGGCGCGATGATCAGCACCTGACGCGCACCGGCCACCATGCGGGAAAACACATCGCGCGCCAGGTGGTCGCCGCCCAACAGGAACCAGCCATAGGGCGAGCCTTCGGGCGTGGGGGCTCCGGGCAGGGGGTTTTTGGCATTGCCGAACTGCGCCAGCGGGTCCAGCGTCTGAATCATCGGCGCAAAGAACGCGGTAAAGACCCAGAACATCACGATGGCAAAGCCCATCATCCCCACAGGGCTGTCAAACAGCTTGCCGTAAAGGCCCAGGCGGCGCTTGAAGCGGATCGAGGCCACGAAGGTCACGGCCAAAGCCGCCCAGACCGGCCAGAATTGCTTGATGATCAGGCCGATGATCATGGGCCAGGAAAGCATGTCGGGCATGTCAGCTCAGCCTTATGCGGGGGTTGAGGAAGACATAGCCGATGTCGGAAATCAGCTGCGTCACGAGAACGACAAAGACGGCGACAACGGAGCAGCCGAGGAGCATCTCGATGTCGTTGTTGCCGGCGGCGGTGACGAGGGTCCAGCCGAAGCCCTTGTAGTTGAACAGGGTTTCGGCAACCACGACCCCGTTCAACAGCCAGGGGAACTGCAGCATGATGACGGTGAACGGGGCGATCAGCGCGTTCCGCAGCGCGTGTTTCATGACCACGTCGCGAAAGCGCACGCCCTTCAGCCGCGCGGTGCGGATGTATTGCTGGGTCATGACCTCGGTCATCGACGCACGGGTCATGCGGGCGATGTAGCCGATGCCATACAAGGCGATGGTCATGACGGGCAGGGTGAAGTTCCAGAAGGTGATGTCGTCCATCGCAGAGGTCGCGGTGCCCTGGAACAGGATCTTGCCCTCGATCACGCCCCATTGGTTCAACAAAGGCGACAGGCCGGTCATCGGCGAGGCCAGCAAAGCCACCAGGATCACGCCCGAGACATATTCCGGCGTCGCGGTCGAGGCGATGGAAAACGTCGACAGCACGCGGTCGGTGCGCGAGCCCTCTCGCATCCCGGCCAGCACGCCGATCACCAGCGAGACCGGCACCATGACCAGCATGACCGCCAGCATCAGCCAGCCGGTTGCGGCCAGTTTGCCGCCAAGCTCGCTTAGCACCGGTTGTTTGAAGACGGTGGATTGGCCCCAATACCCTTGGAAGACGCCGCAATAGGTCGCGGCAAGCGCCGGGTCGTCGCCTTGGGCGATGCAGCGGCCGCGGGTCACGGCCTTTTCATCGGTATAGGTCCAGCCCGGCACCACGCCCAGCCACTGCGCATAGCGGCCAAAGACCGATCCGCCATGGCCGTTCTGTTCGATCCAGGCCGCCACTGACTCGTCGGTCATGCGCACCGATCCTTCGGAGCGCGCCAGCTTTTCCAGGTTGGGCGGCAGGTTGGTCAGGTAAAAGACGACGAAGGTCAGGACCAGCGCCGTCAGCGCCATGACCCCAAGTCGCCGGAGGACGAATATCAGCATCCTGCTCTCCTCATGCCGGGTTCACCAGCCATGACGGTTCCTCCGGCAGTCACCGGATAGAAAAAGGGCGGGGATGCGCAAGGCCCCCCGCCCCGATGACGTCGAACTTATGCCAGCGACCACTTGAAGTGGTGATGCTCGAAGGCCGGGTGCATGTCATAGCCCACGACATTCGACTTCTGGTGGTGATAGAGCGAACGCCAGTAGGGCTGGATGATATAGCCCTCGTCCTGCAGGATCTTTTCCATCACGGCCATGACTTCGCGGCGCGCATCGGCATCGGCCAAGGACTTGGCCTTGACCATGGCGGCGTCGAAATCGGCATTGGCCATGCCCGTCTCGTTCCAGGACCCGGTCGAGGTATAGGCATAGTCCATGTTCTGCACGGCCAGCGGGCGGTGGTTCCAGGTGGTCGAGGAGAAGGGATACTTCTGCCAGTCGTTCCAGAAAGTCGAGCCCGGCATGACGGTCCGCTTGACGTTCACGCCTGCGTCGCGCAGCTGGGCGGCCACCGCGTCGGTCGTGTCCAGCTCGAAGCCGCCATCCAGCGAGATCAGCTCGAATTCGGCATCGGTCAGGTTGAACTTGGCCAGCACATCCTTGACGCCGGCCTTGTCAAAAGTCTGGGCCGGCAGTTGCGCATATTCCGGGTGGATCGGGCCGGCATGGTGGTTTTCCGCCGTGGTGCCCAGGCCCTTGTAACCCAGGTCCAGGACGACTTTCGGATCAACCGCGCGCTGCAGGGCCGAACGGACTTCCCTTTCCTTGTAAAGCTCGGAGCCCGAGTTGAAGCGGCAAACGATGGTCGACATCGTCACGGCCTCGACCTTGGTCCAGCCCAGGCCGTCCATCTGCGCGATGAAGTCGCCGGTGGTTTCATAGTTGGCGTCGATTTCCTCGGACCCGGCCAAAGAGACCATGGCCGAAGGATCGGTGCCGAAGTCGATATAGTGGATCTCGTCCAGCGGCGCGGTGCCACCCCACCAGGTGTGGTTCGGCGCGCGGACCAAGGTGGCCTTTTGGCCGACGGCGATTTCGCCCGGCACATAGGGGCCGGTGCCGATGGGCGCAACCGAGGGATCATCGCCGTCCTTGAACGACTTGTGCACGATGGCCGCCGGATAGTCCGAGACCGCCGCGATGATCGCGATGTCCGAGGCGTTCATCTTCAGCGTGATGGTGTAATCGTCGACCTTGACGATAGAGTCGGCGCGCAGGGTCTTGGTCGCTTCGTCCACCAGGCCCGGGAAGCGCGAGGCCATGGCATTGCCCTCGACATTGCCATCCGCCCAACGGGTGAAGTTGAAAATCACGTCATCGGCGGTGAAGGCATCGCCGTTGTTCCAGGTGACGCCCTGACGCACTTTCAGCGTGTATTCGGTGGCGTCGGCATTGGCTTCCCAGGATTCCAGCAAGCGGCCTTCGAAAGAGCCATCGGGGTTATACTGGACCAGATATTCCAGCCAGCCGCGATAGATGTTGGCGATCTGCGGCCAGTCGGCCAGGCGCGGGTCCTTTTGCGCCTTCACTTCCATGCCGACGCGCATGATGCCGCCGACCTTGGCGTCTTGGGCCACGGCCGGGGCAGACAGGCCCAGCAGACCATAGGCGGCGGTTGCGGTCACGCCCAAGGCGGTGACGCGGGTCATGAACTCGCGGCGGTCCAGCTTGCCGGCGCGGACTTCGTCCAGATGCATGGCGGCTGCGGGATGCAGGCCCATCGTGGTATCTTTCATCAAACTCTCCCTGTCAGGCCCGGGCCTTTGGCGACCCGGTGCTTGGTTCTGGCCTTGGTTTTGGCGAGGACCCTTCCATGGGGTCCCTTGCAACCGTATTCGGCCCCTTTTTCGACGCGGCGTCAACGGTTGGTTTCGCCGCATGGGGGCTCATTTGCGACATCGGTTGGACGCCTTGCCGCTGCATGAGCAAATGCCGCACCGCAGCAGGGGCGGCTTTTGATCAAAGCTTGGCGGTTCAGGGGCTTGTGGGCCGTCCTGGGGCGACCAACGGGCCTCCGTTACAACGGAGGCGAATCGTTCACTGGCTGCGGCGGAAGGCGGTGGGCGAAGCCCCCGTCAGGTGCTGAAACGCGCGGGTGAAATAGGCGGCCGAGTGAAAGCCCAGGCTCTCGCCGATCTGGTTCACCGGCAGTTTCGTTTCCGCCAACATGCGCCGCGCCTCAAAGATGCGGCGGTCTTGCAGCAGGTCGATGGCGCTGCGCCCGCAGGTCTGGCGACAGCAGCGCGTCAGATGGGTGGCCGTCACGCCCAGTTCGGCCGCAAGGTCGCCGACCCCCGCCCCGGTGCGAAAGCGTTCCTCCATCAGCTTGGTGAATCGGCTGACAAGCTTCTTGGCGGCATCGGGTTTCAGCGTCTCGCCCGATTTGGCGGCTTGGCGTTCGATCCAGACGGCCAAAAGCCCCAGATGCGCCCGCGCCGCCTTGTCATGGCCGGGGGTGTCGGTGTCCAACTCGCGCTGGATGGCGTCCAGCGTCACGTTCAGCTCTTGCTGGGCGTGAACCTCGCGGATGCGCAGATGCAGCGGATCGGCGGGAAGGTCCAGGTCCTCTTTCCCGAAAAACACCGCCGTGCCAAAGACTTGGCCGCCGACCTCAAAGCCGTGCATGACGCCTGCGGGGATATAGATGCCATTGTGGGCGGTATAGCCGCGGGTCTGGCCTGCGATGGTGATGCGGCCCTGGCCCTTGGTGAACCACAGGAAACAAGCCTCTGACAGGGACCGCATCGCCTCGACCCGCCAGCGGCCGCCGGCGGCAAGTCTGGGAATGGCGACAAGGCGGAAAGTGGGGGTGGTCATGATGGCTCGCATTCTCGTGAGCCCTACCGATAGCAAGGCATGGCCGCAGTCCCAAGCGAAAAAAGTGGCGAAAGAAGGGCGCGGGTGCAACCAGAGGCGGAATGACGCCCAGACGTCACCCGGGGGTCACAGGTTGCCAGTCGCCCATGCGGGCCCGAAACCAGGTGCGCTGACGCTTGGCATATTGGCGCGAGGCCAGGGTGGCGGCCTCTTGCGCCTGGGGCAAGGTCATCCGGCCCTGCAGATGCGCCACCAGTTCGGGCGCGCCGATCGCCCGCGCCCAGGGAGCCAGGGGCTCCCAATGGGACAGGGCCAAACGCGCCTCTTCCAGCGCGCCTTCCTCCAACATGACGGAAAAGCGCCGGGCAATGCGGGCGTCCAACCAGGGGACCGAGGGGCGAAACACCAGCGCCTCGGCGGCCCCCACCGGCACCAAAGGCGCCGGTGTCTGGGCCTGCCACCAGGCCAGACCGCGCCCCGTGGCGGTCAGAACCTCCCATCCGCGCTGCACCCGCATCGGGTTCTTCAGGTCGGTTTTCGCCGCGGTCTCGGGGTCAAGCCCCGCCACCATCGCCGCGAAATCCCCAAGCCGCAAAGCATCGCCCTGCGCGCGCACCTCGGGCGGCACGGGGGGCACCTCAGCCAGCCCCTCCGTCAGCGCCATGAAATACAGGCCCGTCCCGCCGACGATCACCACCGGCTGATCCAGCAGGCCCGCCACATCCCGCAGCCAATCGCCCACCGAATAGGCCACGCGGCCCACATGGCCATAAAGCGCATGGGGCGCGCGCGCCTCTTCGGCCACCGAGGGCCGCGCCGTCAGCACCCGCCATTGCGCGTAAACCTGCAAGGCATCGGCATTGACCACCACCCGCCCATCGCGCGCCGCCAGCTCCAGCGCCAGGGCTGACTTGCCGCTGGCCGTCGGCCCCGCGATCAGAACCGGCCTTTCGCGCGAAATCTCTTTCATACTGACCCAAATATCTCCGGGGGTGTGGGGGCTGGCCCCCACACGGTTGATCCTGCCGCGGTTTTGGCCCATTTTGCGGCGAAATCCAATGAGGGGCCGCCATGACCGATACCGACCACAAGATCACCTACAACCGCGTCATGCTGAAAATCTCGGGCGAGGCCCTGATGGGCGACCAGGGCTATGGCCTGCACCCCCCCACCGTGCAACGCATCGCCGAAGAGGTGCGTTCGGTCCGCGACCTGGGTGTCGAGATCTGCATGGTGATCGGCGGCGGCAATATCTTTCGCGGGTTGCAGGGCAGCGCCCAGGGGATGGAGCGCACGACGGCCGATTACATGGGGATGCTGGCCACGGTGATGAACGCGCTGGCCATGCAAGCCGCGCTCGAATCGCTTGGCGTGTTCACCCGGGTCATCAGCGCCATCCCGATGGATCAGGTCTGCGAGCCCTATATCCGCCGCCGCGCCGTCCGCCACCTGGAGAAAAAGCGCGTCTGCATCTTTGCCGCGGGCACCGGCAACCCCTATTTCACCACCGATACCGCGGCGACGCTGCGCGCCAACGAGATGGCCTGTCAGGCGGTCTTCAAGGGCACCAAGGTGGATGGCGTCTACAACAAGGACCCCAAGAAACACGCCGATGCCGTGCGTTATGACACGGTCTCTTATGACGAATGTCTGGAAAAGAACCTTGGCGTGATGGATGCCACCGCCATCGCCCTGGCCCGCGACAACAAGTTGCCCATCGTGGTCTTTTCGCTGGACGAGCCCGGCGGGTTCCGCGCGATCCTTTCGGGCCGCGGCACTTATACCAAGGTCGGCGGCTAAGCCCCCTGCACATTTCCTGCAAGCGCCCCCGCTATACCTGCGGGGCGCTTTCCCCTATAGAACGGAAAACGCCCCCGGCAGAGGGGCAAACGCATGAGGACACCATGGCCCAGGACGATCTGGATATCGACACCGTTGCGCTGCAGCGCCGGATGGATGGCGCGCTGAATGCGCTGAAAAACGAATTTGCCTCGCTGCGCACGGGCCGCGCCTCGGCCTCGATGGTCGATCCGATCCAGGTCGATGCTTACGGCCAGATGACGCCGATCAACCAGTTGGGCACCGTCAACGTGCCCGAACCGCGGATGGTCGTGATCAACGTCTGGGACAAAGGCATGATCTCCAAGGTGGAGAAGGCGATCCGCGAGAGCGGGCTTGGCATCAACCCCGTCACCGATGGCCCGCTGATCCGCCTGCCGATCCCGGAGCTGAACGAACAGCGCCGCAAAGAGCTGACCAAGGTCGCCAGCCAATATTCCGAACATGCCAAGGTCGCCGTCCGCAACGTGCGCCGCGATGGCATGGACCAGATCAAGAAGGCCAAAGCCGCCGGCATGGGCGAGGATGACCAGAAGATGTGGCAGGACGAGGTTCAGGAGATGACCGACAAATGCATCCTGGTCATCGACAAGATGCTGGAAACGAAATCCGCCGAGATCATGCAGGTCTGAGCCCGTGACCGCAGCCTCAGCCCTTGGGGGGCGCCCCGCCGAACATGTCGCCATCATCATGGATGGCAATGGCCGCTGGGCCACGAACAAGGGGTGGCCGCGGCTTGTCGGCCACCGCAAGGGCGCCGAGCGCGTCAAAGAGATCGTCCGCTGCGCCCCCGACCTGGGGATCAAGTGGCTGACGATCTATGCCTTTTCCACAGAAAACTGGAAGCGGTCGACCGAAGAGGTCCTTGGCCTGATGTCGCTGTTTGCCCGCTATATCGAGGATCAGGCCGACCGCCTTGCCGCTGAATCTGTGCGGATGCGGTTCATCGGGGATCGGTCGAAACTGGACAACCGGTTGCAAAAACTGATGGCGGGGATCGAGGCGCGGACCTCGGTTTACTCGCGCCTGAACCTGACCATCGCGATCAATTACGGCGGCCGCGATGAACTGCGCCGCGCGGTGGCGGGGATTGCGGCCGATGTGGCGGCGGGGCATCTGGCGCCCAGCGATGTGAGCGAGCAGCTGATCTCGTCGCGCTTGGACACCGCCGCCTTGCCCGACCCCGATCTGGTGATCCGCACCAGTGGCGAGACGCGGACGTCGAATTTCCTGCCCTGGGCTGCGGCCTATGCCGAATATGAATTCACCCCGACGCTGTGGCCCGATTTCTCGCCCGAGGAACTGGCCCGCATCGTCTCGCGCTTTGGCAACCGCGAAAGGCGCTTTGGCGGGGTGGTTTCGGCATGAGGTCAAACCGCTGGGCTGACCTGGGCGTCAGGCTGGCTTCGGGCCTTGTGCTGGCGGGGCTTGGGGTCCTGTCGGTCTGGGCGGGGGGGCTGACCTTTGTCCTGATGACCACGGCGATCTTTGCGCTGATGGCCTGGGAGCTGGCGGCCTTGACCGATGCGGACCATGCGCCCTCGCGGCTGTTGGTGGCGGGACTGGGGGCAGGGGGCATCCTTGCGGCGCAATGGGGGCTTTGGCCGGCGCTTTTGGCGGCGCCCTTGGCCCTGGCCCTGACCCCGCGCCGCGATGGCAGGCTTTTGGGGCTTTATGCCGCGGTGATGCTGTTTGCAGCGCATCATTTCATCGAGCTGGATCAGCGCGGCGCGATCCTGGTGGCTTGGATCGTGCTGGTCGTCGTGGTGTCCGACATCATGGGCTATTTTGCCGGTCGCCTGCTGGGGGGGCCAAAGTTCTGGCCCAAGGCCAGCCCGAAAAAGACCTGGTCGGGCACGGTGGCGGGCTGGGTCGGCGCGGCCTTGGTCGGGCTGGGGCTGGTCATCACCGGCCATGGAACGCCCGCGCTTGTGCTGCTGTCGCCGCTGGTGGCCTTTGCCGGCCAGTTGGGCGACATCGCCGAAAGCCTGTTGAAGCGGCGGGCGGGGGTCAAGGACGCGTCCAACCTGATCCCCGGACATGGCGGCGTGCTGGACCGCTTTGACGCGCTGATCGGCGCGGTTCTGGCGGTTTGGGTCTGGGGGCTGGTCCTGCCCCTGCCGATCGGAGGCTGACATGCGCAAGGTCTCGGTTCTGGGCGCCACGGGGTCGATCGGGGAAAGCACCTTTGATCTGCTGAAGGATGCCGATGTCGCGGTCGTGGCCCTGACCGGCGGCCGCAATGTCGCGCGATTGGCCGCTCAGGCCCGCGCGCTGCGGGCAGAGGTTGCGGTGATCGCCGATGAGGCCTTGTTGCCCGACCTGCGTGCCGCGCTGACCGGCACGGGCACCGAGGCCGCAGCGGGCACCCAAGCGGTGATCGAGGCCGCAAGCCGCCCGGCCGATTGGGTCATGTCGGCCATCGTGGGGGCCGCGGGTCTGGCGCCGGGGATGGCGGCTTTGGCCACGGGGGCGACGCTGGCCTTGGCCAACAAGGAAAGCCTGGTGACGGCGGGCCCCCTGATCCTGTCCCATGCCGCCCAGCATCAGGCGCGCATCCTGCCTGTCGACAGCGAACATTCCGCCATCTTTCAGGCGCTGGCCCATGAGGATCTGTCCACCGTCACCCGCATCCTGCTGACCGCCTCGGGCGGGGGGCTGCGGGATTGGCCTTTGGAACGGCTGGCCCGCGCGACGCTACAGGACGCCTGCACCCATCCCAACTGGGCCATGGGCCAGCGCATCACCATCGACAGCGCCTCCATGTTCAACAAGGCGCTGGAGGTGATCGAGGCGCGGGAATTCTTTGGCGTCACCCCCGATCAGATCGAGGTCGTGATCCATCCCCAGTCCATCATCCATTCCGCGGTGGAGTTTCAGGACGGCGCCATCATGGCCCATATGGGCACGCCCGACATGCGCCATGCCATCGGTTACGCGCTGAACTGGCCCCACCGCGCAGCCCTGCCGGTGAAGCGGCTGGACTTTGCGACGCTGGGCGGGCTGACCTTTGCGGCGCCCGATCTGACCCGCTATCCGGCGCTGCGTCTGGCCCGTGAGGTCATGGCGGCGGGCGGGCTTGCGGGCGCGGTCTTCAACGCGGCCAAGGAAAGCGCGCTGGATCATTTCATCGCGGGGACCCTGGGTTTCCTGCAGATGGCGGACCTGGTGCAGGCGACCTTGACCGCGCTGTCCCGCGAAAGTGATTTTCACCAAAGCCCCAAGGGGCTTGCACAGGTGCTGGCGATGGACCATCTCGCCCGCAAGACCGCGCATCAGATCGCGGCGGAATGGGGGCGGGCATGATCGGCATATTGTGGTTTCTTCTGGCCATCGTCATCATCGTGACGGTGCATGAATATGGCCATTACATCGTGGGCCGCTGGTCGGGCATCAAGGCCGAGGTCTTTTCCATCGGATTCGGGCCCAAGCTGTTTTCGCGGGTCGACCGGCATGGCACGCGCTGGCAGGTGGCCGCGATCCCGCTGGGCGGTTACGTCAAGTTCAAGGGCGACGCCGATGCGGCCTCGGCGCCCGGCGATGTCTCGGGACTCTCAGATGCCGAGCGCCGCCAGACCATGCAGGGTGCCCCTTTGTGGGCGCGGTCCGCCACAGTCCTGGCCGGGCCCTTCGCCAATTTCCTGCTGTTCTTCGTGATCTTTGTCAGCGTCATCTTCGCGCAGGGGCTGGCCACCGACGAGGTCCGCATCGGCAAGACCACGGAATTGGGCGCGATTTTTCAGGCCGGCGACCGCATCGTTTCGGTCGATGGCCAAGAGACCCCGGATTTCGCCGCTTTTTACGAGGTCGCAGGCACGCTGACCGGCAAGGCCCAGGTCGCCTATCAGGTCGAACGCGCGGGCCAGACGCTAAGCCTGACTGGCCCCAACCCCCTGCCGCCTTTGGTCGGTGAAGTCATGCTGAAATCGGCCGCGATGGAGGCCGAGATGCAGCCCGGCGACATCATCTTGCGCGCCGCAGGCCAGGACATCGCCAGTTTCGACCAGCTGCCCGATATCGTGAAGGCCAGCGATGGCAAGCCGGTCGAACTGACCATCCGCCGCGCCGATCAGACCTTTGATCTGACCATGACCCCGCGCCGCATGGACCTGCCCAAGGCCGAGGGTGGGTTCGAGACCCGCTGGCTGATCGGCCTGTCGCCCGGCGCGCTGTTTGAACCCGAGACGCGGACCCCGGGCCTGTGGGAGGCCTCGACCCTGGCCGTCACGCAGGGAATCACCGTGATCCGGGTGAACCTGGAGGGCATGGTGGCCATGGTGGCGGGCAAGATATCGACCTGCAACCTGTCCTCGCCCGTGGGCATGGCGGGGGCCGTGGCGGCCGCGGCCGAGGTGGGGTTCGACCGCTTCATCCAGACCGTCGCGGTCTTTTCGCTGGCCATCGGGCTGCTCAATCTGTTCCCGATCCCGGTGCTGGACGGCGGTCATCTGGTTTTCCATGTTTATGAAGCCCTTACCGGCAAGCCGCCCTCGGACCGTGTCATGCAGGTCCTGATGACGGCGGGGATGGCGCTTTTGCTGGGCGTGATGCTCTTTGCGCTGTCGAACGATCTTTACCGCTGCTAGGCACTTATCCACAGGCAAAGCTGGCCTTCCAGCGCCCTCATTTTGACAAGCCCCGGGGAAGGGGCTAGTCAGACAGGAATTGGTTGGGGCGGAATGCGATGATGACGCGGAATATCGGTGTGACGGGGCGCTTGGGCGCGGCGGTTGCGGTTGTGGCTCTGTTGGGGCTGACGATCCCGGATTATCCGGTCTTTGCGCAGACGGCCGAGGATCTGGGCCTGTCGATGGGCCTGCCCGATCAGCAGGCCGCCCCCCCGGTGGCCGAAGTGCCGCAGGGCTTCACGGTGCAAAGCCTGGCGATCAGCGGCAATCAGCTGGTGGATGGCGCCACGATCACCGCATTTCTGGCGCTTCCCAAGGGCGAGGTCAGTCAGGGCCAGCTGAACGACGCCTGGCAGCGCATCTTTGCCTCGGGCCTGTTCCGGTCGGTGCAGTTGGTGCCGCAGGGGTCCACCCTGCGCGTCGATGTCATCGAAAACCCGATGATCGGCGAGGTCGATTTCCAGGGCAACAAGCTGGTCAAGGACGAAGAGATCCTGACCGTGGTAAAACTGGCCGGCCGTCGCATCCTGTCGGTCGCCCAGGCCGAGGCCGATGCGGCCGCCATCACCGACCTGTATCAGTCCAAGGGCCGCACCGCCGCCCGCGTCACCCCCAAGGTGATCCGCCGCAGCGGCAATGTCGTCGACCTGGTCTTTGAAATCGTCGAAGGCGACGTGAACGAGATCGCCGAGATCTCTTTCGTCGGCAACCAGGCCTTTTCGGATTACCGCCTGCGCCAGATCCTGAACACCAAACAGGCCGGCATCCTGCGCCGCCTGATCCAGCGCGACACCTATAACGAAGACCGGCTGGAGCTGGACAAGCAGCTTCTGGCCGACTTTTACCTGTCGCGCGGCTATATGGATTTCCGCATCCTGGACGCCTCGGCCAGCTATGCCCGCGAACGGGATCGGACCTTCCTGTCCTTTACCATTCAGGAAGGCCAGGCGTTCAAGATCGGCGCTGTCACCGTCACCTCGGAAATCGAGGGGCTTGCGGCCGCCGATTTCGACCGCGCCCGCAAGCCGCGTGGCGGCACGGCCTATTCGCCCAACACGGTGCAAAACACCGTCGAGGCGATGGAGACCATTGCCCTGCAAAACGGGCTGAACTTCGTCACCGTCGATCCCCGCATCACCCGCAACGACGCGGCCGGGACGGTCGATGTCAACTTCGTCCTGATCAAGGGTGAGCGCGCCTTTGTCGAACGCATCGACATCGAGGGCAACACGACCACGCTGGACCAGGTGATCCGCCGCCAGTTCCGCACCGTCGAGGGCGACCCCTTGAACCGCCGCGACATCGCGCAGGCGGCCGAACGCATCCGGGCGCTGGGGTTCTTCTCCGGTGTGGCCGTGACCCAACAGCCGGGCCGCGCGCCCGACACCGCTGTCGTCAAGGTCGAGGTCGCCGAAGAGCCGACCGGGTCGCTGACCCTTGGGGCGGCCTATGGGCGGTCGTCCGGTTTTGGCCTGAACGTGGGCTTTGCCGAGCGCAACTTCCTGGGCCGTGGCCAGGGGCTGACGATCAACATCCAGTCCGGCGCCGACAATGTCGACAGCCGCATCGACTTTACCGAACCGGCGCTTTTGGGGCGTGATCTGTCGCTGGGGCTTTCGGCGTCCTATAACACCACCGAACATGCGACCAACGCGAATTACGACACGGCCATTGCGTCCTTCTCGCCCAGCCTGACCTTCCCGATTGCCTCGACCACAAGGCTGCGGCTGAACTATCGCATCGCGAACGAGACGATCGACAACATCGACGGCGCCTCGTCGATCCTGAAGGCCGAAGAGGGCGGGCGTTGGGCCTCGTCCTTGGGCTACAGCCTGATCTGGGACACCCGCGGCACCGGTCTGAACCCCAAGGGCGGCACCCTGGTGCAGTTCGGCCAGGACTTCACCGGCATCGGCGGCGATGGCCAGTCGATCACGACCAACCTGCGTGCGCTGACGGAAACCAAGGTCTTCAACGACGACGTGACCTTGCGCGCCACGTTTGAGGGCGGGGTGGTCTCTTCGCTGGGCGACACGGGCAGCCGGGTCATCGACCGCTTCTCCGGCAGCGGCAAGATCCGTGGCTTCGAGGTTCGGGGCCTGGGTCCGGTGCAAAGCGGCGAGGCTTTGGGCGGCAACCTCTTTGCCGTGGCGAAACTGGACAGCGAATTCCCCCTGGGCCTGCCCGAGGAATATGGCATCACCGGCGGCGCCTTTGTCGATGTGGGCTCGGTCTGGGGTCTGGATGATACGGGCGGCGGCACGGTGGACGACAGCTTCAAGCTGCGGTCCGTTCTGGGCCTGTCGCTGTTGTGGGACACGCCGATCGGGCCTTTGCGCTTTGACTTCACCAAGGCGCTGAAGAAAGAGGACTCCGACAAGGAGCAGAACTTCGACTTCTCGATCACGACGAAGTTCTGATGCGCCTGGGGCTCCGCAGCCTGGTGGCGATTGTTGCGGGGCTGCTGGCCTGGGGCACGGTGGCCCCGGCCCAGACTGAACCGACCCAGACTGGCCCATCCCAGACTGGCCCATCCCCGGCGGCTCCGCTTCCCGCGCCGCAGATCGCCACCCTGGATCAGGACCGGCTTTACACCGAAAGCCGCTTTGGCCGCGCGCTGGAGGCCAAGGCCCAGGCCGCAAGCCAGGCTCTGGCCACCGAAAACCGCCGGATCGAGGCGGAGTTGTCGACCGAAGAGGCCGAGTTGACCCAGCGCCGCCAGGGCCTGACGCCGCAGGCGTTTGAACCCTTGGCCAAGGCCTTTGACGCCAAGGTCGAGAAGGTCCGCGCCGATCAGGCCGCCAAGGTCGAGGCGCTGAAGACCGAGCGGGACGCCGACCGCAAGGCGTTTTTCCAGGCTGCGGTTCCGATCCTGGCAGAGCTGATGGGCCAGATCGGCGCCTATGCGATCCTGAACAAAGAGGCGGTGATCCTGTCCTTTGACTCGATCGACCTGACCGACCGCGCCATCGCGGCGCTGGACGCGCGCCTGGGCGACGGCACCGGCCCGCGTGAGGCTGTGCCCCCCGCGCCCTGACCTCCTCTCCACGCCCATACCCCCGGCCACGCGGTCGAACCAAAGCGCCGGGCGGCTCTGTCTCCGCTTGCGTAGCCCGGGTCTCCCCCGGCTTGTCCTGTCTCTTTTCGCCTGATAGTCAGGGGAAAAGACGCAGGGGGACCCTATGACCGACGCCGTGACCAGTGCAGACCTTGACCTGATCAAGCGGATCATCCCGCACCGCTATCCGTTTTTGCTGATCGACAAGGTCCGTGACGTGGTGATCAACGAATCCTGCGTCGGCATCAAATGCGTCACCAATTCAGAGCCGCATTTCCAGGGCCATTTCCCGGATATGCCCATCATGCCCGGCGTCATGATCATCGAGGCGATGGCCCAGACCTCGGGCGTGCTGGTCGGTCTGTCCATGGATCTGGTCGACAAGCAGGCCAAGGTCTTCTTCATGGGCGTCGACGGCGTGAAATTCCGCCGCAAGGTTGTGCCCGGCGATGTGCTGGAACTGCATGTCAAAGCTTTGCGCGGCGGTGGCAAGGTCTGGAAATTCGAGGGCAAGGCCATGGTCGATGGCGAGATGGCCACCGAGGCCACCTTTACCGCCATGTTCGAGATCCCGAAGTAATGGCGGTCGTCGTTCACCCCTCTTCGGTGATCGAACCGGGCGCCCAGCTTGGGGAAAACGTCACCATCGGCCCGTTTTGCCTGGTCGGCCCCGAGGTCACTTTGGGCGACGGGGTTGACCTGAAGTCCCATGCCGTTGTGTCGGGTTGGACCGAGGTTGGCGCCGGATCGGTGATCTTTCCCCATGCCACGGTCGGCGGCGTGCCGCAGGATCTGAAATACAAGGGCGAGCGCACGCGGCTGATCGTCGGCGCGCGCAACCGCATCCGCGAGGGCGCCACGCTGAACCTTGGCACCGAGGGCGGCGGCGGGCTGACGCAGGTTGGCGATGACAACCTTTTCATGGCGGGCTCTCATGTCGGGCATGACGCCATCCTGGGCAACCGCATCGTGGTGGCCAATTGCGCCGCCATCGCGGGCCATTGCCAGATCGGCGATGACGTGATCATCGGCGGTCTGTCGGGCATCCACCAATGGGTCCGCATCGGGCGCGGCGCGATCATCGGCGCGGTGACGATGGTGACGAACGACGTGATCCCCTATGGCCTGGTGCAGGCCCAACGCGGAGAGCTGGACGGGCTGAACCTTGTGGGCCTGAAACGCCGCGGCCTGGACCGCGCCGCCATCCATGCCCTGCGTCATGCGTTCGAGGAACTGGCCAAGGGCGAGGGCTCTTTTGCCGACCGCGCCCGCCGGTTGGTGGACTCGCAGACCCCTGAAGTGGCCGAGATCGCGGCCTTTATCCTGCAGTCCTCGGACCGCAGCTTTTTGACGCCGAAATGACCCTGGCCCTGATCGCGGGGCAGGGCGGCTTGCCTGGCGCCCTGCTGGCCGCTTTGCCCGAACGTCCCTATCTGTGCGCGCTGGACGGCTTTGCCCCGGCGATGGTGCCGGATGTGACCTTTCGGCTGGAACGGTTGATCCCCTTTCTGCGCCACCTGACCGACCGCGGCATCACCCGGGTTTGCCTGGCGGGCGCTGTGACGCGGCCCCGTCTTGACCCGTCCCTGTTCGATCCTGCCACCGCCATGCTGGTGCCGCAGCTTCTCGCGGCGTTTCAGGGCGGCGATGACGGGACCTTGCGCTTTATCCTTGGCCTGTTCGAGGATCACGGGCTGCAGGTTCAGGGCATTGCCGATCTGGCCCCCGACCTGCTGCCCGGCCCCGGCCTGTTGGCGGGCACATTGCCCATGGACGCCGCGCGGGACGCCACCCGCGCCGCAGCCATCATTGCCGCGATGGGGGCGGTCGATCTGGGTCAGGCCTGCGTCGTGTCGCAGGGCCTGTGTCTGGGGGTCGAGGCCTTGCCCGGCACCGATGCGCTGTTGGCGCAGGTGGCGGAATGGGCGCCGCAAAGCGCCAAGGGGCTGCTGTATAAGGCCGTCAAGCCCGGTCAGGACCGCCGCGTCGATCTGCCCACAGTGGGCCTGACCACGCTGCAGGGTGTGGCCAAGGCGGGGCTTGCGGGTCTGGTGATCGAGGCCCATGGCGTGATCCTTCTGGACCGGACCAAGGCTCTGGCCTTTGCCGCGGAAAAGGGCCTGTATCTATGGGCGCGCTAAGCTTTTTCCTGATCGCCGGAGAGCCCTCGGGCGACAAACTGGGCGCGGCGCTGATGGCGGGGCTGAAACAGCTGTCGCCCGGTGTGACCTTTCAGGGCATCGGCGGGCCCTTGATGCAGGCAGAGGGCATGACCTCGCTTTTCCCGATGGAAGAGCTGTCGGTGATGGGGCTCGCCGAGGTTCTGCCGAAGTATTTCCACCTGAAACGCCGCATCGCGCAGGCGGCCCAGGCCTGTATCGCCGCCAAACCTGCGGCGCTGATCACCATCGACAGCCCGGATTTCTGCTTGCGGGTTGCGGCGCAGGTGAAACCGGCCGGGCTGCGCACGATCCATTACGTCGCCCCCTCGGTCTGGGCCTGGCGCCCGGGGCGTGCGCGCAAGATGGCGGCCCATGTCGATCATGTCATGGCGCTGTTGCCCTTTGAGCCGCCCTATATGACCGCCGCCGGCATGACCTGCGACTTCGTGGGCCATCCGGTCGTGGCCGAACCCCTCGCCAGCCCCGCCGACCTCGCCACTCTGCCCAAGCAAAGCCCGCTGGTTCTGTGCCTGCCGGGGTCTCGGCGCAGCGAGGTCCTGCGCCTTGCCCCCCGCTTCGGTGAGACGCTGACCGCGCTGTCCAAGTCCCACCCCGGCCTGACCGCCGTCTTGCCGACCCTGACCCATCTGCGCCCCCTGGTCGAAGAGATGACCCAGGATTGGCCGGTCCAGCCGCTGATCACCACCGATCCGGCCCAGAAGCGTGCGGCCTTTGCCCAGGCCGATGTGGCGCTGGCGGCCTCTGGCACCGTCAGTCTGGAGCTTGCGGCCAATCAATGCCCCATGGTCATCGCCTATGACTTGCACCCGCTGACGCTGTGGCTGATGCGGCGCATGGCGTTGACCGATACGTTCACGCTGGTGAACCTGGTGTCCGACACCCGCGCGATCCCGGAATATATCGGCGAGGACTTCCGCCCCGGCCCGGTGGCCAAGGCGCTGTCCCAGGCGCTTGGCGACCCCGCCGCCCAACAGGCCGCCATGCGCCTGACCATGCACCGTCTTGGCCAAGGCGCAGAGCCCCCGGGCCTGCGCGCCGCACGTTCGGTTCTGGCACATCTTTAGCGCGATTGGCGAAGTGATTCGCTGCCCCTTGGGCTGTGCCACACATGCGCCGCAAAGCCGTCACAGGTCCGAACAGATCGTCGGTTCCGAAAACACCCCATGCCCTGCAGTTCCGGCTTCATTGTTTCCGAAAACACGCGATAAACTTTACCGAAGCTCAAAAGGGCTTGATCGGGCTTGCGAATTTTTCCCAACCTCGGGGCATGAAGGCATGAAACGTGCCCCACCCAGGAGATGCCATGTTCAAGATGTTCAAAATTTTCGGCGCCATTGCGCTGTCGTTCAGCACCATGACGGCGGTCAATGCCGCGACGATCAGCTTCGATTCCGTGCCGACAAACACGACCTATATCAATGACGGTCTGTTGCTGTCGTCGAACGATGGCTACAGCAAGGGCGGTTGCGGCAATATAACGCCCGGCTCCAACGGATGCCTTGGCGACAACGGTTATGATGGTCGGTTGGTTTTCACTTTTGTCACCCCGGGAACCGTGACGCAGGCGGTGATCAATGCCTTCCAGGTGATCATGTGCGAAGGCTGCTCCGGCCGGCCCACCACCGGCAAGGTCTATGATCCGACTGGCGCGTTGTTGGTCACGATCAACATGAACACTGCCGCTGGGGTCAGCCGCTCGTTTGGCTATTCGGGCGGCAATATCGGCAGCCTGGTCTTTGACCTGGGCTTTGACGCCGTGCAGTCGATCAGCTTTGACACCCCCGCCGCGCCCGTGCCCACCGTTCCGGTGCCGGCCGCTGGCCTGATGCTGGTGTCGGCCCTGGCGGGCCTGGTCGCCGCGCGTCGCCGCAAGTCCTGATCAGAACAAGAGGGCGACCGAAAGGTCGCCCTCGGGCTATTGCAGACCCGGCGTCAGAACCGCGCATCCCCCAAGCCGCAGAACGGATCGACCGGCGTCCCCCGGCCCCACGTCGCCCGGCCCATCAGACAGTCGACCACCGCGCTTTGCATCGAGGGCATCGTGGCCCAGGCGTTGATATAGCAAGGCACCCGGGGCGCGTCATACAGGTAATAGGGCCAGCCAAACGAGATCATGACGGTCGGAATGTCATGCCAGCGCCGCGCCATGGCCTCGCCGAAATGGCCGGTCAGGCGCAGCCAGTCCAGATGGATGCGCCCGCGGGTCAGAAGCGTTTCCTCGCCAAACAGATACAGCATCAGGTCCCAGTCCTCGGGGATCACCTTCATGCCGGGGGTGAACAGCGTCACATCAAAGCCCTCGGCGCGCAGCATGTCGGGCAGGTCGAAGGGCAGGGGGACGGGGACAAAGGGCACGACCACCCCGCCTGACACCACCAGAACGCGGCGATGGCGCGCCACCGACAGGGGCAGGGTCGCCGCCACATCCTTGACCAGATGCGGCGCGCGGGCGGTGACACTGCGGGCGAACTCGGCCGCCTCGGGCCGTTTCAGCGCGGCGCGGTCCACGCGGAAGGGCGCGGAGTTGTGCAGCCCCGCCCAGGCCTTCAGCCCCAAGACCCGTGTCAGCGCCGCGTCCAGCCGTTCGGGCGAGATCCGGCCATCCGCCACCGCAGCCGAAATCAGCGCCACATCGGCGGCGGCATCGGGGGAAAACAGGATGATGTCGCAGCCGTTCTCGATCACCTGCGGCAGCATTTCGGACCGCGTCCCCCAGGCGCCAAAGCCCGCCATCGGCGTTGCATCCGACACGATGACGCCGTTGAACCCCAGTTCCCCGCGCAACAGGTCGATGTTCAAGGCCCGGCTGACCGAGGCGGGGCGATAAGCCTCGACCCCTGCGCCGCCATAGGCCGGAAGGGCGATATGGGCCGACATGACCGACATCACGCCCGCCTCGATCGCCGCGCCGTAAAGCCTGCCAAAGGTAGCCCGCCACTCTGCCATCGACAGCGGGTTGACCGTCGTCACAAGATGCTGGTCGCGGTCGTCAAAGCCCTCTCCGGGCCAGTGTTTCACGGTCGCCGCCACGCCAAGGGCCTGGAACTCGGCGATCTGGGCCAGGGCCTGCGCCTGCACCGTGTCGATATCCGCGCCAAAGCCGCGTGTCGCGACAATCGCGCTGCGCCAGGCCTTATTCAGGTCAACGACGGGGGTAAAGCTCCAGTTGATGCCGATGGCGCGGGCCTCGGCGCCCATGATCCGCGAAATCCCCCGGCTGGCTGCCAGGTCATCGACCGCGGCCAGTGCAATCGGGTTCGGGACCTCGGTGCCCACGGCCAGGCTCATGCGCGAGCCCTCCAGGTCGGCCGAGACCAGCAGCGGCACATTGGCCTGGGCCTGGGCCGCCTCGATAAAAGTCGCCTCATAGTCCAGGTCGGGCGTATAGCTGCGGGTGATGCCGGCGGGCTTCAGGCTTGCCAGGCGGGCCAATGCCTCGGGGTCTTGGCCCATCGAGTGAAAGACAAACAATTGCCCCACCTTTTCGGCGGGGGTCAGGCGGGCCTTGGTGGCCTCGACCCAGGCAATCGCCTCATCGGACAGGTTGAAGGGCGCGCGGCGCAGGATATCGGTCATGGGGTTCCTCCTGGCCCCAGACAAGGGCCAAGAGCCGCCGATTGCAAGCCCCGAAGGTCAAGAGATCACCGCCAGGATGGTGAAGCGGTCGGGGACAAGGTCGGCCAGGTTCGTGCCATCCAGCTGCAGGACATCGAAGGCGCCGAAGGCCAAGTCGACCCGCGCGCCGACCTGGGTGGCATGCAGCGCCACCAGGTCCTCGAAGGTCTCCAGCCCCAGGCTGTCCCACAAAGCCGCGGTCAGCATGATCAGGTCATCCGCGCCGAAATCGGTGATCCGGTCATGACCATCGCCCAGGTCAAAGACAAAGACATCCGCCCCGGTCCCGCCCGCCAGGCGGTCATCCCCGCCCGCGCCGCGCAAGGTGTCATCCCCCGCAGCCCCGATCAGCCAGTTCGCCCCGGCCGCGCCGGTGATGTCGTCGCCATGGGCCGACCCATGGACATCCTCGATCCGCAACAGAAGGTCGCCCTCGGCCTCGCCGCCAAAGCCCGCCCTTGCGCCCAGATCGACATGCACCGCCTCGGCCGAGCTGGCATAGGTCACGCGGTCGATCCCGTCGCCGCCGTCCAGCCGGTCGGCGCCCAGCCCTCCGGCCAGAACGTCATCGCCCTGCCGGCCCAAAAGCGTGTCATCCCCCGCCCCGCCGCGCAGCGTGTTGGACCCGTCATTGCCCGCCAACCAGTCATTCCCGCGAGAGCCGGTCAGCGCCTCGATCCCGGTCAGCCGGTCGCCCGCCGCCTGACCCAGACGGCCAAGGCCCGTGGCCAGGTCGACATTCACCCGCCAGGCCGAGGCCTGATAGCTGACGGTGTCGATCCCCTCGCCGCCCTCCAGCAGGTCGATCCCGCCGCCGCCCGCCAGCAGATCATTGCCCGCCCCGCCCGAAAGCCAATCGTCGCCCGAACCGCCGATCAGCTTGTTGCGGCCCGCATTCCCGAACAGGATGTCATTGCCCGTCCCGCCCTGGGCCTCTTCGATCTCGACGCCCGCGGCGATGGTGAACCCGCCCCGCGTCATCTCCAGATACGACACCACGCCGCCCCCGGTCAGCGTGTAATCCAGCGTCGCCGCCTCCAGCGAGATCACCGCGTTCACCGCCCCCTGATAGCGGATGCGGTCGATGCCGGCGGTGTCCCAGATCGTGACATGGCTGGTGTCGCCCAGGTCATAGATGTCATTGCCCGCATGGGTCGTGGTGTTGGCGCCGTATTTCTCTTGCAGGACCGCGATGTCCAGCGCCGCAGGGCTGGCCCCATGGCCAGTGCCTGCCGCCGTGGCCTGGCCCAGTGCCCCGCTGGCCCAGCCGCGGTTATAGGACATCATCGTATAGATTGCCTGGTTCAGGTCAAAGGCGCCAACCGAGCCGAAGTCGGCCGTCACCCCCTCCATCACCACCGATCCGCCGCCGGTGTCATGCGGATGGGCCAGGCCCAGGCCATGGCCGATTTCGTGGATCAGGGCATAGAAGGCCTCGGTCCCCGGCACAAAGCTGGCGCTGCCAAAGTCCGACATGTCGAACCGGCCCCAGCCGTCCAAGGCCACCGCCTCGCCGTCGGCCGTCAGCGTCCCGCCTGCCACGGCCCAATCGGCCAAGGCGCCGTCCAGGCTGGGCGCCGCGATCATCGCGAAATCGGCCTCGGCCAGGGTCGAGACAAAGGTGAAGGTCAGGTTGGCCACGGCGCTGAACAGGCCAAAGGCCGCCTGGATCGCCGTCACCTGCGCCGCCGAGAACTCCAGCGAAACAAAGCCCGCATCGGGGTTCTGGAACAGCAGATAGTCTTCCAGGATCGTCATGCCGCCCGGCTGGATAAAGACCTTGATGTCAGAGGGCGCAACAAAGTCCCAACGCAGCGCATCCAGAGGGTTGGGCACGGTGACGCGGATGTCCAGGTCAATGGCGGCGCCCGCGCCAAGGGCGCTGTCCTCCAGCGTCACGGTCAGGTCAAAGTCAAAGGGCGCGCCGGTGTTGATCACGGTGCCCGCGATCAGGAACAGGTTGCCGTCCTGGACATAGAACTTGTCGGCATCCGCCCCGCCCAGCACAAAGGTCAGCACCCCCGCAGTGCCATCCGGGTCATCGGCAAACAGAGTGCCGACCAGCAGATCGGACGACACATCGGTGAAATTGGTGATGGCAAAGGGCTCGTCCAGACCGGGGGCCGACACCAGAACCGGCGCATCGTCGCGGTCCAGGGTCTGGATCTCGATGATCTGCATGGTGTTGTTGCCGGCCGCGTCCTCATAAAAGATCCGCAGGGCATAGGATTGGTAGACTTCGTAATCCAGCACCTCTGTCAGGCTAAGCACGCCGTTTTCGTCGATGGCAAAGGGGCTGAATTCGGGGTCAAGCGTATCGGGAAAGACGCTGAAGTCGTTGAAGGCCAGGACTTCAACAAAAATGTTGCCCGGCACGGCGCCGGGCTGGCCCCGCAACCCCAGTTGGCCGATCACGCCCGGGCCCTGGTCTTCGGCGATCAGCTTGTCCACCTCCAGCACGCGGCCATCCAGCGTCAGCTGGGCCGGGGTGTCGCTGTCCATGATCTCGTCCAGCCGATAATCCCCGTCGGCAAAGCGAAAGCCCACGGCGCCACCGGTCAGGATCAGGTCGGTGTCGTCAGCGCCCCCGTCGCGCAGGTCCTGCACCGTCGTCTCATAGGTCCCGCCATAGCTGCCATCGGTGAAGGGGATGAAGGCCGTGTCGATGGCGTAATCGCTGCGGCTTCCGGTCAGGACGACCACATCCGACCCATTGGCATGGATCGTGTCATTCCCCGCCCCGCCGATGAAAAAGTCGCGCCCCGGGTTGTCGCTGGACATCTCGTCGCCGTCAACCGAACCGCGGAAGGTCTCGTGGGACGGCGCGGCCTCGACGCCGATCAGAACCTCGACCGTGACGGTTTGTCCTTGGGCGTCAAGAGCTTGCAGCGTCACCGTCAGTTGCGGCTGGCCCATGTCGTCCAGAACCGCGGTTTCGCTCAGCCGCAGCTGGTTGCCATCCAGAAAGACCGCACCGCCGGCATCGTCCAGCAGGGTGAAATCCGTTCCGCCCGAAAGCTCGCCGATCAGGGCGCCCGATTGCGTGTCTTCGCTCAGGGTTGCATTGATGCCGGACCCATCCAGCAGGCTTCCATCCAAGCGGATATCAAACAGGACGATCATGATGGAACCTTCAAACCGGAGAAAAATGATTAAAACAAAGTTTACCGGACCGCTTGGGGAAGGGTCAACTTGTTTCGGGTTTGTGGACCATTTCGCAGGTCGTGCCCTTGGCCAACGTCTCGGCCTGTTCGGCCACGGCAAGGGCCGGGTCCGACAGCCTGGTGCGGAAGTCGCTTGCCAGCGCCTCGGCTCGCTGCCCCGCCCGCAGCAGCGCCAAGGGGTCGGCCAGGGTGACAAGGTCGATGGACAGGCCCCAGGCGGCCAGCGCGCGCGCGGTCAGGTCCTGTTCGACGCCGCCCGGCAGAACCGCCAGCGGCAGGCCCATGGCCAGGCTTTGCGACACCGTGCCCATGCCGCCATTGCACAGCACGGCGGCATGGGTGGCGATCTGGCCCCAGCCAAGCGTCTTGTCCGACAGGCGCACCCCCGCCGCAACCAGTGCCGCGCGGCGCGGGGCGTCCAGGTCCGGCATCACCGCCAGGACGCTTGGCCCCAGCGCCAGCAGCGTCGCAAAGCCCGCCTCGGTCAGGCTGCGGCCGGGCAGATAGGCAAAGATCCCCTCACGCGTTGCAGGCCGGGACGGCAGGGGGCCGGCCAGGAAGGGCGACAGATGCGGCATGGACCGCAGGCCACGATAGGGGTCCAGTTCGGCAAAGACGGCGGGCATCAGCGCCTCTGCCTCGGTGATCTGGGGCAGGCGGTCCAAGGTGGGGCGGCCGATCCGCGCCAGGGTCGCGTTGACCTTCGCCAAAAGCAGGGGCTCGGCGATCAGGGGGCCGGCGGTCTGGGGGTCGGGCTCGGCGCCGGGAAAGGGCGGGAATTCGGCCAGATGCGTCGGCGGCACGGTAAAGCCCGTGCCGATGGCGATGCGTGGCAGGCGCCCCCTGGCGGCCAACAGGGCTGAGGGCGCAAAGTCGGCCACCAGGACATCCGGGCGAATGGCGTGAAACAGCGTCTCCCAGGCGCGTAAAAGCGGCTCCAGCGCGGCGGGGTCCTGCAGGCCCAGATTGGCCAAAAGATCGCCAAAGCGCCGCGGCGGGCCCAGGGGCCGGATGGGCGAGAACCGCAAGAGCCCGCCCCAAAGCGGCGCTTGCCACAGCCGGGCGCCGGGTTGGTCGTTCGCCTGGTCCGGATGCGTCTGGGTCAGATGCGACATGTTCAAAAAGGGGCCAAGGTCCTGAACCGCAAGGTGAACCTCATGGCCGCGTCGCTGCAGCGCGCGCGCCACGGCCTCCAGCCGCCGCGCATGGCCCCAGTTGCCGCCCAATTCCCAAGCCAGAAGCACGCGCATCGCCATTCCCCCCCGCCGCACTATGGCCAAAGCGGGTGCAAGCGTCAAAGCCAAGCCGCCGGCCTGTCGTGAGATGTGCAAGATAGGGGAGGGTCGGCCCACAGGGCCCTGATTTCCTTGGAGGCGGGTACCGGAATCGAACCGGTCTACACGGATTTGCAATCCGGTACGTAACCTCTCCGCCAACCCGCCGCCGAAGGTGACGGTGATTTAGCGCCGGCCTCGGGGTTTTGCAAGAGGCTTTGGCAGCGGGTGGCTGGGGTTTTGGCTGGGGTTTTGGCGGGGGGGTGGGCGGGGGGGTGGGCGGGGGCGGAACCCGGTACGGGCAAGGTCTTGGGGCAGGGTCTTGGGGCAGGGTTTCATGAAACGGCTTTGAAGCTGGAATTCCGGGGTTGGAAATATGCGGCAGGGTCTACGGGGCAGGGACCAGCGGCACGAAACATGGGGCAGGAACTCCGGGGCAGGAACTCCGGGGCCCACATGGGGCCAGGGGGCTTTGCTGCGGAGGTTTCGGGCACGTGACCCGGGCAAGGACGCCTCCGCGCCCCAGGCGCGGCGCTTGGCCTCCCCCCCCTCCCCGGGGCTTGCCCCGACCGGCCCGCCGGGGCAGGATCGCGCCATGGAACCCCGGCTGCATCTCAGACTTTACTTCGACGACATCCCCTTTGGTCCGGGCAAGGCGGCGCTGTTGCGGCATATTGCGGAACAGGGCTCGATCTCGGCGGCGGGGCGCGCCATGGGGATGAGCTATAAACGCGCCTGGGACCTGGTCGAAGAAATGAACGCGCTGTTCGCCGCGCCTCTGGTGGCCACGGCGCGGGGCGGGGCGGCCAAGGGGGGCGCCACCGTCACCCCGGCGGGGCAAGAGGTCCTGACCCATTACCGCGCCTTGATGGACTTGGTGGCCGGGCAGGGCGCGGGCCATCTGGCCGCAATCTCGGGACTTCTGGCGCCGCGGCTCCGGGGGGACAGCCCGCAGGACCCGGCCCCGCAAGACTGAGATTTGCGCCCCAGTCTGCTTGGGGCCCAGTCTGCTTGGGGCCCCGGGTCCCCGTGCGCCCGACGTTTCCCCGTATCCGCAATTTCGGGCACGTATTATGGTGGCCGGGTGGCTTGCGGCCTGATCGGACTCCCGTTATATTCCCAAAAACATAACGGGAGTCGTCGATGCGCAATTATCTTCTTGCGGGCCTGCTGGCCCTGCCCACTCTCCTGACGATCCCAACCATGGCGCAGGCCGAAGACATCACCGTTTTTGCCGCGGCCTCGCTGAAAGGGCCGCTGGACCAGGCGGCCGAAGCCTGGGGCAAGGCCACGGGCAACAGTGTCACGATCTCTTATGGCGGGTCCTCTGCCCTGGCCAAGCAGATCCTGGAGGCCGCCCCGGCCGATGTCTTTTTGTCCGCGGCGACCAACTGGATGGACAAGCTGGCCGAGGCCAAGGCGATCCAAGAGGGCACGCGCCATGATTTCCTGGGCAACACGCTGGTTCTGATTGCCGCCGACCTCGCGGCGGCCCCGGTCACGCTGGATGACAAGACCGACCTGAACGGCCTTCTGGCGGGGGGCAAACTGGCCATGGCCCTGGTCGATTCGGTCCCGGCCGGCCAATATGGCAAGGAGGCGCTGACGGCGCTGGGCCTGTGGACCGCGGTCGAGCCCAACGTGGCCCAGGCCGATGACGTCAAGGCCACGCTGAAACTTGTGACCTCGGGCGAGGCGCCTTACGGCATCGTCTATGGCACCGATGCGCGGGGCGCGGGGCTGACCCCGGTGGCCACTTTCCCCGAAACCAGCCACAAGCCGATCACCTATCCCGGTGCCGCCCTGACCGGGGCAAAGCCCGAGGCCGCGGCCTTTCTTGACTTCCTGAAGACCCCCGAGGCGGGCCGGTTCTTTGCCGATGCGGGCTTCACCCTGCTGCCGTAAGGGCTTGCGCTTGCGGGCCGG
This sequence comes from Stagnihabitans lacustris, assembly GCF_025950525.1. Classification (GTDB taxonomy): domain Bacteria; phylum Pseudomonadota; class Alphaproteobacteria; order Rhodobacterales; family Rhodobacteraceae; genus Stagnihabitans. The sequence continues at coordinate 653,762 of NZ_JAPDGS010000001.1, forward strand.
GATGGTTTGATACGGCCTGAAGCGGGGGGCAGATGGAGCTTACGGCGGATCAATGGGCGGCGGTTTACCTGTCGCTGAAAGTCTCGGCTTGGGCGGTGGCGGTCAGCCTGCCCTTCGGCCTGCTGTGCGCCTGGGCGCTGGCGCGCTGCCGCTTTGCCGGCCATGGGCTGTTGAACGCCGTCGTCCACCTGCCGCTGATCCTGCCGCCGGTCGTCACGGGCTATGGGCTTTTGTTGCTGTTCGGCCGCAAGGGGGTCTTTGGGGCGGCGCTGGAGAGCATCGGCATCGTCCTGGCCTTTCGCTGGACCGGGGCCGTGCTGGCGGCGGCGATCATGGCCTTTCCCCTGATGGTGCGCGCCATGCGACTGGGATTGGAGGCGGTCGATCCCAAAGTCGAAGAGGCCGCCCGGACCCTGGGCGCCCCGCCTTGGGCGGTGTTTGCCACCGTTACCCTGCCGCTGATCCTGCCCGGCGTCGTCACCGGCGCCATCCTGGCCTTTGCCAAGGCCCTGGGCGAGTTTGGCGCGACGATCACCTTCGTGTCGAACATCCCGCGCCAGACGCAGACCCTGCCGGCCGCGATCTACACCATGTTGCAGCAACCCGACGGAGACGCCGCCGCGGGCCGCCTGGTCCTGATCTCTGTCGCGCTGGCCTTTGCGGCGCTGGGGGCGTCGGAACTGCTGTCCGCCCGCATCGCCCGCCGCATCCGGGGGAGGGGCTGATGCTGCGCGTTCAGATCACAAACCGCGCCCCGCGCCTGGAGGTCGATTTCACCGTCCCGCCGGGGGTCACGGCGCTGTTCGGGCCCTCGGGGGCGGGCAAGACCTCGGTTCTGATGGCGGTGGCGGGGCTTTTGCGGGCCGATCACGCGGTGATCACGCTGGACGGCGCGCCCTTGGCCCGCGCCCCCCACCGCCGCCGCGTCGCCGTGGTGTTTCAAGAGGCGCGGTTGTTCCCGCATCTGAGCCTGCGCCAGAACCTGACCTATGGTCAGCGTTGGGCGCAGCCCGGGGGGCCTGATCCGGGCCAGGTCATCGACCTGCTGGGGCTGGACCGGGTGCTGGAACGTCCCATCGGCGCGCTTTCCGGGGGCGAGGCGCAGCGGGTCGCCATCGGCCGCGCGCTTTTGTCCAACCCCGCCGTTTTGCTGATGGACGAGCCGCTGTCGGCCTTGGACGCCCCGCGCAAGGCCGAAATCCTGCCCTGGCTGGAGACCCTGGCCGAAACGACGCGCCTGCCGGTGCTGTATGTCAGCCATGCCATGCCGGAAATCGCAAGGCTGGCCCGGCGGATGGTGGTGATCGACCAGGGCGCGCAACGGGCCGAAGGCACGCTGGAGGACCTGCTCTCTGACCCCGCCCTTGCGCCGCTGATCGGCCTGTCCGAGGCGGGCTCTGTCATCTCTGCCGTGGCGGGCCCCCGCGCCGCCGATGGCCTGACCGAGGTCCGCACCCAAGGCGGCCCGCTGTATCTGCCGCTGACCGTGCCCGAGGGTGCCCGCCTGCGCCTGCGCCTGCCGGCCCAGGACATCATCCTGTCACGCGCCCGTCCCCTTGGCCTGTCCGCCCTGAACATCCTGCAAGCCCGCATCGTTCAGGTGGCCGAGGCCGAGGGTCAGGCCCTGGTCCAGCTTGCGATGGCCGAAGACCGCTTTCTGGCCCGCCTGACCCTGCGGTCGGTCCGCGCCCTGGACCTTGCGCCGGGCCAACAGATTTACGCGATCCTCAAGACGGTTGCCCTGTCCAAGGCATCCTGACACTTCGCCGCAGGGTTGTGCTTGTAAAACGTTTGCCAAACCTCTCCCCCGTGGCATAATCGCGGGCAGGAGATTGCAATGACCGATTTTGAAACCGTGAAGGATCGCGGCCCGCGCAAGCAAAGCCGCGAGGCGCGCCGTGTCCAGTTGATCGAAGCCACGCTGGAAACCATCGCCGCCCGCGGTTACGCCCGCGTGACGCTGCTAGAGGTCGCGCAGGCGGCGGGTCTGTCGCATGGGCTGGTGAATTTCCACTTCGCCTCCAAGGAAAAGCTGCTGGAAGAGACGCTGACCCACCTGGCCGAGGAATACCGCGGCAATTGGCAACGCTATCTGGCGCAGGCGGGCGAGGACCCGGGGGCGCAGTTGGCCGCGCTGATCCTGGCCGAATATGACCCGGTGGCGGCCTCTCCGATGCGGATTGCGGCCTGGTGCGCCTTTCTGGGCGAGGCGCAGGTGCGGCCTTTGTATCAGGCGCGGTTCCAGACCAATGACGAGGCCTATGTTGCGCTGCTGGAATCCGTGGTGGCGGCGCTTCTCGCCCGCCATGGCCTGCCGGGTCACGCGCCGCGGATTGCGCGCGCCATCCGGCTTGTGACGCTGGGCTGTTGGCTGGACAGCGTGACCCTGACCGACCCCTATGCGATCACCGAAGCGCGGGCGACCTCTTTGACCGCGGCGCGGGCCTTCTTTCCCGATGAACCCGCCCTGGCGCTGGAGATCACGTGACCAAATTCGGTTGACTTGGGCCGCCCCCCGGCTTTTCCTGTGGCAAATGGGGGGGACATGCAGCCGATCGACCGGGTTCTGGGGCTGAAGATCTGGCAGGGCGCGCCCCGGGCCGCGCCTTTGGGCGGCGGCATCACTAATGTCAATTTTCGCGTGACGGATGGCCGGGGGACCTGTGTCGTGCGGGTGGGCGACGATATTCCGGTCCACCAGATCATGCGGTTCAACGAACTTGCGGCCTCGCGCGCGGCCTTTGTGGCCGGGGTCTCGCCGCAGGTTTTGCACCATGAACCCGGGATATTGGTCATCGACTTTGTCGAGGGGCGCACCCTAAGCGCCGCCGACCTGCGGGATGGGGCGCTGGACCCGGCCCTGGATCTGGTGATCCGCACCCACCGCGACATCCCCCGGCACCTGCGCGGCCCCTCGCTGACCTTTTGGGTGTTTCAGGTGATCCGGGACTATGCCCTGACCCTGACCGATGGCGACAGCCGCCACCTGGACGCCTTGCCCGCGCTTTTGGCCCAGGCCGCACGGCTGGAACAGGCCGTGGGCCCCATCCAGATGGTCTTTGGCCACAACGACCTGTTGCCCGCGAATTTCATTCAGGGCGACCGGATGTGGCTGGTGGATTGGGACTATGCGGGCTGGGGCTCTCCGCTGTTCGACCTTGGCGGACTTGCGGCCAATGCCGGCCTGTCGCAGGCGCAGGAAACCGTCATGCTTCAGCGCTATTTCGGGACAGTGGACCGCGATCTGATGCGCCGTTACGCGGCGATGAAGGCCGCCGCCGCCCTGCGTGAGGCGATGTGGTCCATGGTCTCGGAAATCCATTCCGAGCTGGATTTCGACTATCCCGCCTATACGGCGGCCAATCTTGACACCTTTCGGGCGGCCTATGACGCCTTTGAACAAACCTGAGGTTCCCATGCTTCCCACCACCGCAAAGGCCGTCATCATCGGCGGCGGCATCATCGGCTGTTCGACGGCCTACCACCTGGGGAAACTCGGCTGGACCGATACCGTGCTGCTGGAGCGTGCCAAGCTGACGTCGGGCACCACGTTCCACGCGGCGGGCCTGGTGGGGCAACTGCGCACCTCCGCCAATATCACGCAGCTTCTGGGCTATTCGGTCGACCTGTATAAGCGTCTGGCCGAAGAGACCGGGCTTGCGACGGGGTGGAAGATGAACGGCGGCCTGCGTCTGGCCTGCAACGCCGACCGCTGGATCGAGGTCAAGCGCCAGGCCACCACGGCGCATAGCTTTGGCCTGGAGATGCACCTTCTGACGCCGAAGGAGGCGCAAGAGCTTTGGCCGCTGATGCGCATCGACGACCTGGTGGGGGCGGCCTATCTTCCGACGGACGGTCAGGCCAACCCCTCGGACATCACGCAAAGCCTGGCGCGCGGCGCCCGGATGACCGGCGTCAAGATATTCGAGGACACGGCCGTCACCCGGATCATCGTCGAAGATGGCCGCGTGAAGGGCGTGCAAACCGCCCAAGGCACGATCCAATGTGAAAAGGTCGTCATCTGCGCGGGCCAATGGACGCGGGCTCTGGCCGCCACTGTCGGCGTCAATGTCCCGCTTGTGTCGGTCGAACACCAATACATGATCACCGAGGCGATCCCCGGCGTCACCCCCGACCTGCCGACTTTGCGTGACCCCGACCGGCTGACCTATTGGAAGGAAGAGGTCGGCGGCCTGGTTTGGGGCGGCTATGAGCCCAACCCGAAACCCTGGGCGCAGAACGGCATCCCCGAGGGCTTTCATTTCCAGACCCTGCAACCCGATTTCGACCATTACGGGCAGTTCATGGAGGATGCGATCTACCGCGTCCCGGCCTTGGAAACCGCCGGGGTGAAACAGCTGTTGAACGGACCCGAAAGCTTTACCCCTGATGGCAATTTCATCCTGGGTGAGGCGCCGGAACAGGCGGGGGTTTTCATCGGGGCGGGCTTCAACGCCTTTGGCATCGCATCGGGGGGCGGCGCAGGCATGGCGCTGGCCGAATGGGTGGCCACCGGTCAAGCGCCCTATGACCTCTGGCCCGTCGACATCCGCCGCTTTGGCCCGCATCACCGGTCGACCGACTGGGTGCGGACCCGCACGACCGAGGCCTATGGCAAGCATTACACGATCGCCTGGCCGTCAGAGGAAATGACCTCGGCCCGGCCCACAAGGCGCTCGCCGCTTTACGGCAGCCTGAAAGCCGCCGGAGCCGTCTTTGGCGAGAAACTGGGCTGGGAGCGTCCGAACTGGTTCGCCACGACCGAGGCGCCGCGTGATGTCTACAGCTATACCCGCCCCGGTTGGTTTGATGCCGTCAAGCGTGAGCATCAGGCGGCCCGCGAAGGCTGCGTGCTGATCGACCAGACCTCCTTTGCCAAATTCCGCTTGGTGGGGCCGGATGCCGAAAAGGCCCTAAGCTGGATCGCCGCAGGCCGCACCCATCGCGCGCCCGGAACGCTGACCTATACCCAGCTTTTGAACGACAAGGGCGGGATCGAGGCCGATGTGACCATCGCCCGCCTTGCGCCCGACGAATATTACATCGTCACCGGCACCGGCTTTGCGACCCGCGATTTTCACTGGATGGGCAGCCTCTTGCAAGGCGATTGCCAGTTGACCGATGTGACCTCGGGCAGTGCCGTCCTGTCGGTGATGGGGCCAAGGTCGCGTGAGGTTTTGCAGGCCCTAAGCCAGGATGACCTGACCAACGCCGGCTTCCCCTTTGGCACCGCGCGGCACATCCACATCGCCCGCTGTCCCGTTCTGGCGCTGCGCGTGACCTATGTCGGCGAATTGGGCTGGGAGCTGCATTTGCCGATGGACTACGCCCAGACCGTCTACGATGCGCTTCTCTCCCAGGGCGTCACGCTGGCGGGCTACCGCGCGATCGAGACGCTGCGGCTGGAGAAAGGTTACCGCGCCTGGGGCGCCGAGATCGGCCCGGATCACACGCCTTTGGAGGCGGGCCTGGGCTGGGCCACGAAACTGGCCACCGATCTCCCGTTCAAGGGCCGCGAGGCGCTTGTGAAACAGCGCGCCGAGGGGGTGCGGAAAACCCTCGCGACCTTCTGGATCGACGACCCCGATGTGACGCTTCTGGGCCGCGAGACGATCTACAGGAACGGCGAGCGCCTGGGCTGGCTCGCCTCGGGCGGGCATGGCCATACGCTGAACCGCCCCATCGGCATGGGCTTCATCCGCACCCCCGATGTCACGCAAGCCTTCCTGGACGCGGGCGAATGGGAACTTGAAGTCGCCTCCGAACGCCTGCCCGCCCGCGTCACCCTGGCGCCCCTCTACGACCCAAAGGGCGACAAGATCAAAGCATAAGAACCGGCGAGGGGGCGCCCCTCCCCGGACCCCACCGGGCCTTGGGGACACTTCGCCATTCATCTTTTCCCAAATATCCACGGGGTTTCCAAAGGGGCGCGTGCGCCCCTTTGGCTGGGGGGCTCGGGGGGACTGGTCCCCCCGATTTCGGGGGGCGGGGGGCGGCAGCCCCCCGCTTGGGTCCGCCGAGCGGCGCGAGCGTCAGCGAGCGCACCCCCGCCGGGTTCAGACCCGCATCCGCCGCAGCGCCAGGATCTGACGCAGCAGCCCCAGGGGTGGCACCGCGCGGAACAGGTCGCGCATCATCAGCACATCGCCCCAAATCCCGGTCCAAAGCCCGTATTTCGCCGATTTCAACGGGCTGACCACCCCCGGAAGCCGGACGACCGCGATCCGCACCCCCGCCGCAATCGCAAGCGAATTCAGGAACACTTCGAAGCCGAACTTGGGCAGCCGTCGCAGGGCCTCATCCTGGCCCGCAAGCAGGTCGCGCCTGATCGCCCGCTCGCCCGAGATGTAATCAAGGCCGATCCACCGCCACAGCCCCGGCGCATTGTCGCGCAGCGAAATCGACATGGCGGCGCGGCCCGACTTCACCGGCTCGATCAGCGCCGTCAGGTGGTCCGGCGACAGGCCCACAAGGTCGGCGTCGATCAAAAGCACGACCTCGGAGGCGGTTTCGGCAAAGCCCCGCGCCAGGGCCGCCGTCTTGCCGCCGTTCCGCGCCAGCGTGATCAGCCGCACCGGATAGGCGGCGGCCACCGCGGATGTGCCATCCGAAGACCCGTCATCGACCACAAGAACCTCGTCAATCAGCGGATGGCCCACCACGGCTTCCAGCACCGGCCCAAGCCGCGCGGCCTCGTTATAGGCCGGGATCACGCAGGTCAGGCGCATTTCCGCCTCCACAGCCAAAAGCCCACGCCGACTGCCAGCAGACCCAGGCCCAGCGTCGCGCGCCAAAGCCAGGCATCCATGGAATCCATCGCCTGCCCCAGAAACCAGCCCACCGCCAAAAGCGCGGCGGTCTTGGGCAGGGTGCCCACCAGGTTCCAGAACAGATAGGCGCCAAAGGGCATCCGCGCCATGCCCGCCGCCAGCATGATCGGCAGGCCCGTCGTATGGGTCAGCTTGCCGAACAAAAGCGTCGGCCCCCCCCGGTCGGCGTAATGCCCCGCCAGCGCATAGCGCCGCGCCCGGGTCATGCCCAGCCGCATCCACCAGCGCGGCGGCAACAGCTTGGGCCCCAGCCGCCCGACCCAATACCAGATGCCATCCCCCACCAGATCGCCCACCACGCAGATCACATAGACCCACAGCGGCGCAAAGACCCCCAACCGCGCCAGCCAGCCCGCGCCGATGGTGACGATGGGCCCCTCGATCACCGCAAGCGGCGCCAGCAGCCACAGCCCATGGGCCTGGACCAGGGCCAGGATATCGGCCTGGGTCATGACTTGACCGAACCGGGCTTGTCTGACCCTGGCTTGTCTGATCCGGGCCCCACCGGGCCCCCCACCTGTGACTTGTCCATGGCATTGCCGCGCCATTCAAACGACGTGCCGCGCCAGCCCAGCACCCACAGCGCGGGGTTCAGCGCGTCGCGCAGGACCCAGGCGCCGATATCCTCGACCTGGCGCGGCCAGCCCGCGCGGGCGGCAAGCAGGGCCTCGGGCAGATACCAGGCCAGCAGGAACCCGGGCAGGGCCCAAAAGGCGCCACTGGCCAGCAGCGCCACAAAAGGCAGGGCGGCGCCTGCCAGAACCTCGGGGACATACAGCGCGCGAAACCCCATGCGGCGCACCTTGGCCCAGCGGATCTGGCGGCCCCAGACCACGGCGAAATCGCGCTGTCCGATCGGCTGTTCAAAGAACTGCCCCACCAGCCGCACCTTCAGCCCCGCCGCGCGCACCACCTTGGTCGAGGCGACATCCTCGGCCATCTCGGTCCCCAGGGCCGCGATCCCGCCGGCGCGCTCCAGCACATCGCGGCGCCAGAACAGCATCTTGCCCTGCGCAAATCCCTGATCCAGCGCGGCCCCCGCCATCTGCCACCGCGCCTGATGGGTGTTCAAAAACGCACATTCCAGCCTTGCGGCAAAGCCCTCTGGCCGGATGCCGATGGGCGGCGAGGACACCAGCCCCACGCCCGGCCCCATCTGCCCCCGCAGCCGCGCCAGATAGTCGGGCGGCAAAAGCACGTTGGAATCGCTCATCAGGATCAAGTCATGGGTGGCGGCCTTCCAGCCCTTGACCAGGTTGTTCAGCTTGGGATTGCCCGAGATCTTGTCGTCGCCGACCAGCACCCGGGCCGGAACCTCTGGGTGGCGGGCGATGATCTCTTGCGCCAGGGCAATCGCCGGATCGGCAGGATCGGCCGCGCAAAAAATCACCTCATAGGCGCCCGGGGCGGAAAAGGTGCTTTCCAGCGTCTCGGCCAGGTTGTTTTCCAGGCCGCAGATAGGGCGTAGCACGGTGACGGGCGCGCCGCTGTCCGCCCCCGGCGCCCGGCCAAGCGCCCAAAGAGCCAGGCCCGTGCCCAGGTATTGCAGGATCAGGCACAGGACCACGAAGGCAAGCAGCAGTGTCAGGGCACACCTCTTGGGCCGGGCAAAGGGGGGCGGTTACGCCGGTGTCAGTCCGATATGGACCGGATGGGGCGAAATTTCCAGCCCCAAGGCCGGATGTGCCAAAGCGGGTGCGACCTCTTGCGCCGCCGCCCAGTCGATCAACTGCAGCCTGCCGCCACAGGTCTCGACCAGGGCGGTGGCGTTTTCCACCCAATCGCCGCAATTGGCATAGACCGCGCCCGCCGCGCCATGCAGGGCGGGCTTGTGGAAATGGCCGCAGATGATGCCATCGGCCTGATGATCGCGCGCAATCCCCGAGAGGCGGGTTTCGAAATCATCGCAGGCCCGCGCCGCGTCATTGACCCATTTCACCACCCGTTCCGCCAGACCCGAGGGCGCAAGCCCCATCCCCGCCCGCAGCCGGTTCCACCCCGCCACCGCGCCGCGAAAGGCGCCGTCGATGCGCGCCACCAGCCGCGTGATGCGCGGGAAACGCGTCTCGAACAGGTCGCCTTCGTCGCCATGCACGACCAGCAGCCTTTGCCCCTCGGCGGTTTCATGGATCAGGCGGTCGACGATTTCGACCCCCAGCAGGGCTTGGCCGATAAAGCGGCGAAAGAAGGCGTCATGGTTGCCCGGCGTATAGATCAGCCGCGCCCCCTCGGTCGCCCGGGCCAGCAAAAGACCCAGGATATCCTGTTGCCGCGGGCTCCAGTGCCGGGTCGGCATCCAGGTGTCAAGGATATCGCCGACCAGATAGATCGTGTCGGCCGAATGGCTTTGCAGAAAAGAGAACAACAGGTCCTCGCGGCAGGCCCGTGACCCCAGATGCAGGTCCGACAGGAACAGCACGGGGAAATGGCGGCGCGGCGGCGCGGCGTCGCTGGCCCGAAGGGGGCGCCGGTCGGGACGCAGGTCGGCTTCCATGGCACGCAGCGCCTCGGCCGCCAGAAGGCCTGCGCTGTCGGTCGGAAAGGCGGGTTGCAGGGCTGACATGGGCTCTCTCCATGTTGGGGCTTGCCGATTGGGTCTTTGGCCATCTAACGGTTGTGGTCAGGATTTCCGTCGCCCCCATCATCGGGTTTTTCTGCGACAGCGAAGTGACACGGATCAGCCCCGGGCCGGATTTTTCGCGGTTTGGGGGGGCGTGACGGCTTGGGGTTCCGGTCGGGAGCGGAAGGCGCTAGGGATGGGCCATGTTGACGGTTGAGAAACTTGCAGTTGCGCGGGGCGGCGTCCCCTTGCTGGAGGGGGTCAGCTTTGCGCTGGCCCCGGGTCAGGCGCTTGTGCTGCGCGGTCCGAATGGCGCGGGCAAGACCACGCTGTTGCGGGTTCTGGCGGGCTTGCAACCGCCGCTGGAGGGCGCGGTGACCGTCGAGGGCGACAGCCTGACCTATGCCGCCCATGCCGACGGGATCAAATCCATGCTGACGGTGGCCGAGAACCTGGAGTTTTGGGCCCGCGTGCATGGGGTGTCGGGGGGCGTTGCGGCGGCGCTGGCGGCGATGAACCTGGGGGCGCTGCGCGACCGGCGGGGGGCCGATCTTTCGGCCGGGCAAAAGCGGCGGCTGGGGCTGGCGCGGCTGGGTGTGACGGGGCGACGGCTGTGGCTTTTGGACGAGCCGACGGTGTCGCTGGACGCGGCCTCGGTCGGGCTTTTCGGGGCGATGCTGCGGGGCCATCTGGGGCAGGGGGGGGCGGCCGTGCTGGCCACGCATATCGACCTCGGCTTGCCCGAAGCGCGCGAGCTGGACATCGGCGCCTATCGCGCCAAGCCCCGGGCGCGCGGCGGATTTGATGAGGCATTTGCATGAGGGGCCGGGCCTTCTGCAGGGGGGGCATGGGTCTTGCCGACGGCCAGGTCAGGGGCCTGACTTGGGCCTTGTCCTGCCGGTTAAGGGGGCAGGGCCGCTGCGGAGGGATTTGCCCATGATCGCCTTGCTGATGCGGGATTTGCGGTTGGCGATGCGGGCGGGCGGGGGCTTTGGCCTGGGGCTGGCGTTTTTCCTGATGGTGGCGGTGTTGGTCCCCCTGGGCGTCGGGCCACAGGGCGCGCTTTTGGGCCGGATCGCGCCGGGCATCCTGTGGGTCGGCGCGCTTTTGGCCTGTCTTTTGTCCTTGGACCGCATGTTCGCGCTGGATTTCGAGGATGGGTCGCTGGACCTGATGGCGGTCTCTCCGCTGCCGTTGGAGGGCGTGGCTTTGGTCAAGGCGCTGGCGCATTGGCTGGTGACGGGGCTGCCTTTGGTCGTGATCTCTCCGGTGTTGGGGCTTTTGATGAGCCTGGAGCCCGGGGGCTATGTCTGGCTGTTGGGGTCCTTGCTGCTGGGGACGCCGGCCCTGTCGGTGGTGGGCTGCTTTGGCGCGGCCTTGACGGTGGGGCTGAAGCGGGGCGGGCTGATCCTGTCGCTGATCGTGCTGCCGATGTATGTGCCGACGCTGATCTTTGGCGCCGAGGCGGTGCGGCGCGGGGCTGCGGGGCTGGAGGCCGGGGTGCCGATGCTTTTGCTGGCGGGGATCTCGGCGGGGGCCCTGGCGCTGTTGCCCTTTGCCACGGCGGCGGCGCTGCGGGCGAATTTGAAGTGAACGGCGCGGCCGACCGTTGGGATTGACCCATGTCATGGTCCGCGGCGCCCCGGGCTGGCAGACCCCGACGCGGGGGCCGGTCGCAAAGGGGGCTTGCCCTTGACCTGACAGGATGGTGAGTTGCCAAAGCCCGGACAAAAGGGCAGGACATCGCGCAACGGAAACCCGCGGCATGCAAGACCGGGGCGGCGCCGTAGGCGGGGGGCCTTGCAGGGCCAGGATACAGTCGGCAGGGCCGCTTCATGGGGCAGGGCCGGCGCGGTGAAGGGGCCCAAGCGGGCAAAGAGGGCTGATGTCGATCTGGGAATATGCCAATCCAAAGAAGTTCATGGCCACCACCGGGGTGCTTTTGCCCTGGGTGGCGGGGCTGGCCTTCGGGCTGATCGCCCTGGGCCTGACCTGGGGGTTTTTCTTCACCGGGGATGATTACAAACAGGGCTCGACCGTCAAGATCATCTACCTGCATGTGCCGGCCGCCATGATGGGGGTCGGCGCCTGGTTCATGATGCTGGCGGGTTCGTTGATCTGGCTGATCCGGCGCCACCATGTCAGCGCGCTGGCCGCCCGTGCGGCGGCGCCGGTGGGGCTGACCTTTACCCTCATCGGCCTTGTCACCGGCGCGATCTGGGGCCAGCCGATGTGGGGGACCTGGTGGGCCTGGGACCCGCGGCTGACGGCCTTTCTGATCCTGTTCCTGTTCTATCTGGGCTATCTGGCGCTTTGGGCCGCGATCGAGGACCCCGACACGGCCGCCGACCTGACCGCGGTCCTGTGCCTGGTCGGATCGGTCTTTGCCTTTTTGTCGCGCTATGCCGTGCTGTTCTGGAACCAGGGCCTGCATCAAGGGGCCTCTTTGTCGGTCGCCGGCGGCTCCGAGGTGTCCAATGTCTATGCCTGGCCCCTGATCACCTGCATCACCGGGTTTTTCTTCATGTTCGTGGCCTTGGTCTTTTTGCGCACAAGGATGCATATCCGCCTGCGCCGCGCCCGGGCCCTGATGGCACGGGAGCGGATGGAATGATGCCCGACCTTGGGAAATATGCCGTCACGGTGCTGGCGGCCTATGGCGCCTCGTTGGCCCTGATCGCCGGGCTGGTCGGCCTGACGCTGTGGCAAGGCGCAGGCGCCAAGCGCAAACTGGATGCCCTGGAAAGGAACCCCGACTGATGGCCTTTCGCCCGCTGTATTTCGCCCCCGTCGTGATCTTTGCCGCGTTGATCGGTGCAGTCATCATCCCCAAGCTGTCGGACCAGGCGACTGAGGGCAACCCCGCGCTGCCCTCGACCCGGGTGGGGCAAGAGGCCCCCGCCCTGACGCTGACCGCCTTTGGCAAGGACAAGGCGCCCACAGCCGAGGATCTGCGCAAACCGGGGCTCAAGCTGGTGAACTTCTGGGCCTCGTGGTGCCAGCCCTGCCGCGTCGAACATCCGATGCTGGAGCGGTTGAAGGCCGAGGGGATCACGATCCACGGCATCAACTACAAGGACAAGCCCGAGGCGGCCCAAGGTTTCCTGGCCGAGATGGGCAATCCCTTTGCCATGATCGGCGCCGACGAGGGGCGCACCGCGCTGGACTGGGGCGTCTATGGCGTCCCCGAGACCTATGTGATCGACGGCACCGGCAAGGTGGTCTTCCGCCTGGCCGGGCCGATCACCGAAGACAACCTGATGCGCCAACTGCGCCCCGCCATGGACGCGGCCAAGTGACCTGTCCCCGGGCCAGGCGCGGCCCGGGTGTCACAAGATCAGCGCATCGACCAGGCCCGCCAGGCTGGAGACGCCCTGAAAGACCACGCCCTGTCCCGGCGCGAAATGCAGCTCGGCGTGACCTGCGACCATGACGCCGAACATGGCCACGACCTGGGCCGAGGTCAGGCCGCTGGGCACCGGCAAGACCAGAGCCAGGCGGTCGCCGCTTTGGAAATCGGTGATCACATCCATCCCCGGCAATTGCCCGCCCGAGACGCCAAAGACGAAGACATCGGCCCCCTCCCCCCCTGTCAGCGTGTCGTCCTGCGCCCCGCCCTCCAACCGGTCATCGCCCGGGCCGCCGATCAGCACGTCCTGACCCATCCCGCCGATCAGCGTGTCCCTGCCGAAGCCGCCGTCCAGCGTGTCATTGCCCTGCAAGCCCATCAGCAGATTGCCCACCCGGTTGCCATGCAGCCAATCCGCGCCTTGGGCGCCGATCACGTTCTCGATCCCCTGCAGGACATCGCTGCCCTGGCCCGTCGCCTGCGCCTCTGTCAGCCGCAGATCGACCCGCAGCGGCGCCGTGCCGGTAAAGACCGCCGTATCCTTTCCGGCCCCGCCGAAGATCAGGTCATCCCCCATCCCGCCGTTCAGCGTGTCGTGTCCCGTCCCGCCGTAAAGCCCGTCATCGCCCGCAAGGCCCAGCAACCGGTCATCGCCGCCATAGCCGGTCAGCAGGCTTGCGACTGCGCCCGCAGCCCCGACCAGCACTTGCGACCCCGCGCCGCGCAGGCCCAGCCATTCGCCGTAATCCCGCCCGCCCAGGGAAAATCCCGCCCCGCCCAAGTCCCAATCCGTGACCCGCAACAGCGTCGTGCCCTCGGCATCGGCCAGGCGCAGCGACTCGGGCGCCAGTCCCGCCAGGCCCGAAAGCTCCAGCCGCCCGGTCAGCTGGAACCCGGTCAGCACCGCCGCCATCCGCCCCGCCACATCGGCGAAACCGGTGAAATGACCGGTCAACACCAGGCGCAGATCCCCCAGCTGCAAGGTCGCGCTGTCCTCGGTCAGACGATAGGCAAAGACCAGTTGGCCATCGTGGCGCAGGCCCAGGCCCGTCATCCCGTGATCGGCCAGCGCCGTCAGCCAGGCCGCGCGTTCCTCCGCCGTCATCGTGTCGATCCGGTCGGCCTGAAGCCCCAGGTTCTGCAAGGCGCGCAGGGCGGCGAAACTGGCGGGCGGCGCGCCGATCAGCGTCAGGCTCTGCGCCCCGCTGTTCAGCGTCATGCCGTTGGGCATCATGACGATGTCCAGGATGCCCACACCGCCCTGCAACGTGGACACGACCGGGATCAACCCCGTGGCCAGCGCCCGGTCCAGCGCCGCTTGCAATTGGCCCGCCTTCGAGATCGGCCCAATGCCATAGGCCGCCACCCGAACCTCGTAGTCGCCCCATTGCAGCCGCACCCCCCCGGCCGAGACCTGAAGCGCCCGCCCCGGCCCCTGAAGGTCCATGGCCGCCAGAGCCGCACCATGGTCCAGCGCGAAGGACAGGCCCGCCAGGCCCTGCGCCTCTAACCGGTCGATAACCAGATTCGTCAAAGTCACTTTGGCCACAACACACCTCGGAGTAGAAACAGAGCCCCGGGTTCGGTCTACGAGTGGAGCGCATTTGTGCAAAGTTTTATCAAAGTTAACCTGATGGCCCTCGTGGCCCTATGGTTTACGCTGCCACTGGGGGCGCTGGCCTTGGGGCTGGCGGCCTGCGGGTCGACGCATCTGCGCTATGGGATCGAGGCGGGGGAATGGGCGGCGCTGAACCGCACCGAGGCAGAGTTCCTGGGCCCCTATGACAGCGGGCTGGGCGGCAGCTTTACCGACCAGGTGCTGAACCAGGGCACCCGGGTGCGGCTTTACCGCGCGCCCGAGGTGGACCTTGGCTTTTGTTCGGACCAGTGGCGCTATGGGGTGCGTGGCTCCCCCTTTGCGGCGGTGCTGCCCGAGGGGATCGGCATCTTCACCGATCCGGCGGCGGTGGTGGGGGTCAGCCTGGGGCTGCGGGCGGAACGTTTCGTCTGGCGCGACCTGGGGCGCCAGTGGCGGGGCGGGATCGGGCTGGGGCTGCAGGCCGACTGGGTCAAGATCCGCGCGCGCTCGCCGCTGATCGACCTGACGCATGAGACGACGGTGATTTCGCTGCCCGTGACCTTGGCCCTGCGTCATCCGCTGTGGGGCGGAGAGGTCGAAATCTGGGTCCGGCAGTCCTGGGCTCAGGGCGGGTCACAGGGTCAGGCTCTGGGCATCGGGTTCCGCCAAGCCTATTAAGTCACGGAAAAGGGCCGAGGTTTCCCCCGGCCCGCAAGCGTTGTTGGGGAATGGCTTAGGCCTCGACCGCCCCGCGCGAACGGCGGCCACCGCGACGGCCCGAGGCGGCTGCGGAATGGGCGGCAGAGGCCTCGGCAAAGGTCGCTCCGGCTTCGACGGCCTCCAGCACCTTGGCGAAACGAATCCATTCGGCGCCATTGGCGTCATGGTTCATCAGGAAGTTGGCGGCGCGGATCGCCTCCATCTCTTGCTGGCGGACCGGGTTCATGATGGCGCTGGTCATGCCGGCGCAGATCGCCATGGGCAGGAAGGCGCCGTTGATCCCGTGCCGATGCGGCAGGCCGAAAGAGATGTTGGACGCGCCACAGGTCGTGTTCACACCCAGTTCGTCGCGCAGACGACGGACCAGGGCGAAGACCTGCTGACCGGCGCTTCCCATGGCGCCCACCGGCATGACCAAGGGGTCAACCACGATGTCATGGGCCGGGATGCCGAAATCGGCGGCGCGCTGGACGATCTTTTTGGCCACCGCGAAACGGACGTCGGGGTCCTGGGAAATCCCGGTGTCGTCGTTGGAAATCGCCACCACGGGGACGTTGTATTTCTTGACCAGCGGCAGGACGAGTTCCAGACGCTCTTCCTCACCCGTGACCGAGTTCAACAAGGGCCGACCCTCGCAGGCCATCAAACCGGCCTCAAGCGCGCCGGGGACCGACGAGTCGATGCACAGCGGCACGTCAACGGTTTGCTGGACGATCTCGATCAGGGCCTTCATCAAGGGCGGCTCGACGAAGTTGTTGTCCGCATAGCGCGGGTCTTTCGCCATCATGTTGGTGAAGACCGCGCCCGAATTCACGTCCAGGACGGTCGCGCCGCAAGCCACCTGCTCCAGCGCGTCGCGGATGACGGTTTCGTAATTCCCGGCCTCAAGTTCCAGCGCCAGCTTTTTGCGGCCGGTGGGGTTGATGCGCTCGCCGATGACGCAGAAGGGCTCGTCAAAGCCGATGATGACGGTCTTGGTTTTCGATTCGATGACGGTGCGGGTCATGTTTTCCTCAGGCGTTCATGGGGACGCCCGAGGCGCCGCCGTTGTCAGTGACCCATTGGGCATTGGTCTTGATGCCGCCCAAGGGGAAGAAATGGACTTGTTCGATGTTGAAATTCGGCGTCTGGGCGGCGTGCTGCGCCAGTTCCGCCACGAAGTCCGTGGGTTCATAGGGCAGCAGCAGCTTGGTCACATCCATGGCGCGCTTTTGCAAGACGCGCAGCGAGGGGCCAACCCCGCAGGCGATGGCGAATTTGATCAGCGTTTGCAGCTTGGCGGGACCTGCCACGCCGATATGAACCGGGATCTTGACGCCCGCGGCCGAGAGTTTGTTGGCCCATTCGATCACCGGACCCGCCTCAAAGCAGAACTGGGTGGCCATGGCGACTTTCGCGTCCGTCCGCTCGGCCCAGGCGTTCTTCCAGGCCAAGGCCTTCATGACAATTTCATCGCCGCCCTTGGGGTCGATGTCCTTGTTGCCCTCGGGATGGCCCGCCACATGCAGACGGTCAAAGCCGTCAAACAGGCCGGTTTCGATCAGCTGCATGGAATCGGCGAAATCGCCGACCGGCTGCGGGATGCCGCCGCCCAAAAGCAGCGCCTGCTTCACTCCGGCCTCGCCCTGATAGCGCGCGATCCAATCGGCCAGCGTGGCCTTGTCCTTGATGATCCGCGCGGGCATGTGGGGCATGACGTCAAAGCCCTCACCGGCGATGCGGCGGGCTGTGGCCACCATGTCCTCAATCGGCGTGCCGTCGATATGGGCGATATAGACGCGCGTGCCCTTGGGCAGGATCGCGCGGAAATCCTCGACCTTTTCGGCGGTGCGCGGCATCACCTCGATCGAATAGCCTTTCAAAAAGGCTTCGACTTCGGGGGTCACGGCGGTGGGGGCGGTGTCGCGGCGGAAGTTGAACAGGGCCATGGGTAACGTCAGGCTTGCGCCCAACCCTCTGCGTTGATGAGCGTTTTCAGGCGTTCGGTGTCATAGGTGGTCTCGATCTCGGCGGCGACCTGGGCTGCGACATCGGCGGGCTCGCCTTCGACCGTGTAGGGGGCCGCCTTGCGCCATTCCGCCAGATAGGCGTCCGAATCGCGGGCGCCGATCTTCATGGCGCAGCGGTCGATGGCCTGTTCAAAGCGTTCCGACAGTTTCGCCTTGGAGCCAGAGCGCCCCTTGCCGACGATGACCTGGGCCGGGATGTCGCGCCAGTAAACGATGGTGACTTCGGGCATTTCGTGATTCCGCCTTTGGCTGTTGCCCCCTGTGTAACGCCAATTTGCGACAGGCGAAGCCGGATTTCGACATTGATCCGTCATTACGCGACAGCGCCACCGCGCCGCCGCTGGGGGGGCGTCATATCGCGACAGGTGGCCAAAGGTGAATGTGCCCTTGAGGATGCGACATATCATCGTTACGTTGGGGGCAACTGAAGATGGAGGGCGACATGGCGCCCAGGCGTCCCCGGAGGGCGGGCGCAAACAGGCCGAAGGTCGAGCTGACCAGCTCCCCGGTGCCGGTGACGGCTGCTCCTCCAACCCCGGACGGCGGGCTTTATGCCGCGGTCGATCTGGGGACGAATTCGTGTCGGATGCTGATTGCCCAACCGCGGGGCAGTCAGTTTTTGGTCGTGGACAGTTTCTCCAAGACGGTGCAACTGGGCGCGGGGCTGGAGGCCTCGGGCAAACTCTCGCGCGCCTCGATGGGGCGGACGATCCAGGCCCTGCGGATTTGTCAGTCCAAGATCGAGAAACACGGCGTCCGGCGGATGCGTCTGGTCGCAACCGAGGCCTGCCGGCGGGCGAAAAATGCGCGCGACTTCATAAGGCAGGTCAAACGCGAGACCGGCCTGACCATCGAGATCATCCCGGCCGTCGAAGAGGCGCGGCTTGCGGTGATCTCTTGCGCGCCATTGGTGCGGCGGGACAGCGAACAGTTGCTGATCGTCGATATCGGCGGCGGGTCGACCGAACTCGTGTGGATCGACCTGTCCGGCGTCGCGCCCGAGGACCGGCCGCGGTCGATCATGCGGCTGAACACCGGCTTTGATCAGCAGGGCTTGGGCGATGCGCGGGTGGTGGATTGGATCTCGGTTCCGCTGGGGGTGGCGACGCTGAAGGACCAGTTCGGTGATGTCGAAGATGACGGCGCAAGGTTCGCGCTGATGTCGTGGTTTTTCGAAGAATCCCTCGCGAATTTCAGCCCGGCCAAGTCGGCCCAGCCCAAGGCGGGGTTCCAGATCATCGGCACATCGGGCACAGTGACGACGGTTGCGGCCTCTTATCTTGGCCTCAGGCGCTATGATCGGGCCAAGGTTGATGGTTTGGTGATGACTTCGGATCAGATTGACCTTGTGATCCGCGACTATCTGACGTTAGGCCCCGAGGGGCGGCGCACGGACCCGCGCATCGGGCGGGATCGGCATACGCTGATCATGTCGGGGGCGGCGATCTTGCAGGCCCTGATGCGGATCTGGCCGACGGATCGCTTGTCGGTGGCCGATCGCGGGCTTCGCGAGGGGCTTTTATATGCACAGATGAGCGCCGATGGCGTGCTTGAGGACGGACCTTTCCTATGACCGACAAGAACACATCCGGGCGCGGCACGCGGGACCTTCGGGTCAAGGTCAAGACGGCCAAGGGGCGGAAACTGTCCTCGACGCTCTGGCTGGAGCGGCAGTTGAACGACCCCTATGTGATCCGGGCCAAGAAAGAAGGCTATCGGGGGCGGGCGGCCTACAAGATCATGGAGCTGGACGACCGCTATGGGTTTTTGAAGCCCGGCTGTCGGGTGGTCGACCTGGGTTGCGCGCCGGGCGGGTGGTGCCAGGTGGCCGTGCCGCGGGTGAACGCTTTGGGCGACCGGGCGGGCAAGCCTGTGGGGACGGTGCTTGGCATCGACCTGCAAGAGGTCGAGCCCATCACCGGGGTCGAATTGCATCAGCTGGATTTCCTCAGCGATGAGGCCGATGGCCTGGTCAAGGGCTGGCTTGGGGGCAAGGCCGATGTGGTCATGTCCGACATGGCGGCCTCGGCCTCGGGGCACAAGGGGACCGATCACCTGCGCATCGTGGCGCTGATCGAAGCGGCGCTTGGCTTTGCCTTTGACGTGCTGGAAGAGGGCGGGACCTTCGTGGCCAAAGTTCTGGCCGGTGGCGCCGAAATCGAGATGCAAACGGTCTTGAAGAAGGCCTTCAAGAAGGTCGCCAATGTGAAACCCCCGGCCAGCCGCAGCGACAGTTCCGAGAAATTCGTGGTGGCCCAAGGGTTTCGCGGCCGTCCCGATGGCTGGGGTCTCTTGCCGGGGCAGGGGCTGGATGCGCATCCGGACGACGCAGAGCCGGATGACAGGCACAGGGACAACAGGGCCGAGGGCTGATCGCCTTCCTGGCCTGAACGTGGCGCTTGGCTTTTCACAAGCCTCGCCGCGTGCCCCGGTTTTTCCGCAAGTGCGTCGCCGGTCCGGGGGGGGGGGCTGCCGCGTCGGATGACCGGGATTGCCGTTTGCCCCTGCTTTTCCGGATGCGCCGAGCGCGTGTCGCTGCCGGGGCCAGACAGCGGGTCGGGCCTTTGATCCTGACGCCCACCGTTGCCCGCGCCCTTGCGCGGGCCGCGCTTCCTCCAAGAGAAAAGCCCGCATCGAAGATGCGGGCTTTTCTCTTGGACCCTGTCGCCCGAAGGGGGCTCTGCCGACTGCACCGCAGCGCGTCCCCCTGAAACCTCGCCCTGCCGACTGACAGCGATGCGGCCCGGTCCTGACAAGGCAGCCTTCGCAGGCACCGCTGGAAAGCCCCGCCTCAGCCGCCCCAGGTGCGGACCGGGCCGCAATCCATGTGGACGAAGTTCGACCGGCTGTAGACGCCCACGCCGCCGGCCGAGCAGGCCTCTGCCGCCTTGGACATCTGACCGACCGAACGCGACTTCAGCCGCAGGTCGGCCGCCTGGCCCTTGATATGCAGCGAATTGCGCGCCACGCCACGGCTGTTTTCGCGCAGCATGGCATTGGTCCCCGGAGTCCGATAGCCCGACAGCAGGTTATAGGGCTCTTTCGTGTCCAGGAGGTGATGCGTGGCCGCGATGATGTCGAAGTTGTGCGGGTCCATCTTGGCCGATTGATCGGCCCGCAGATCGCGCATGAAGTGGTTGATCTCTTTGCAGACCTCGGGGATGTAGTCCCCGTCGATCCAGTAGATCGCGTTGATGCTTTCGCCCGAGCGGCCCGAGATCATGTTGACCTGGCGGATATCGCCCGAACCACGCAACAGGCCGAAAGCCTTGGCATAGGTCGGCGCCGCAACCACCGTTGCCGCAGCGAAAATGCGCAGCAAAGAGCGGCGCGAGAAACCTGCGGTGTCACCAAAGCTCATGAGACTGTCCCGTATCCCCGAGCCACCTTGAGCGGCGGCGTTTTATCAACCCCTTGAGTGGGCTGCGAGACACTAGTGGCATAGTTTTCCCCATGCTCAAACCCGGAATTCTGTCCGATGGGGGAAGCTTGCCAGTGATAGGCAAAAAATCGCTGAACGTCAGGGCGAACTTCTGCCGAAAATTCCCCCTAAATGTGAAGCACTGCGAAAAACCCTTTGGCGGTCCGGGTCACGCCCGCGTGAAAACCCGGGAATCGGCCGTGAAACCCCCTGATTTCCTCGCTTATCCCGGGGTGCGCGGTTTGCAATGCGGGCCAAAAGCGATTACCCTTTCGCATAGACAGGCCATGCCGGTGCCGACAGGCGCGCGTCAGGGGTCAGGAAAGCGGAAAACGGGTCGGGCCTTGGGCCGGATGCGGAACTGGGTTGGGATTGGAACGATGAGCTTTGGATTGAACCGGCGCGGCGCGCTGAGCGTGATGGCCTCTGGCCTGGCCCTTCTGGCCGGCGGGCCGCTGCGGGCCTCCACCTTGCCCACAGCCTATACCCAGGCCCTGGCCGAAGAGCTTGCCGATCTGACCGCCGCGCAGGACTTCTATGCGACGCGCGGCTATGCCAGCCTTTGGACCGGGCCGCAGGACGCCGACCGCCGCGCCCTTGCGCTGGCCGCTTTCGACACCGCCCGCGACCATGGCCTTCCCGTGCCGCGCTATGATGCGGGTGCCCTGCGCACCGCCATGGCCGCGGCCCAGACCGAGGGCGACCTTGGCCGGATCGAGGCGCGGATGACCAAGGCGGTCCTCTCCTTTGTGCGCGACCTGTCCTCGGGCGCCCTGACCCCGTCCAAGATCGACGACGGCATCAAGCGCGAGATCGTCCGCCCCGACGAGGCCCTGACCCTCTCGCGGCTGGAAACCGGGCTTGGCGACCTTCTCTCCAACCTTGCCCCCCAGGCGCCGGAATATGCCCGCCTGATGGCCGAAAAGTTCCGCCTGGAAGACATTCTGGCCCGGGGGGGCTTTGACAGCGCCGCCCCCCTGTCCGAGACCGAGCCCGGCACAACGGGCCCCGCCGCCGTGGCCCTGCGCGACCGGTTGATCGCTTTGGGCTATCTGCAGGCCTCTTTCACCGAAACCTATGACGCCGAGTTGAAGGCCGGGGTCAGCCGGTTCCAGATGGCTCATGGCATCCTGCCCGATGGCGTTGTGGGCAAATCCACCGCCGAGGCGTTGAACACCCCCGCCGACGCAAGGCTGAAATCGGTCATCGTCGCGATGGAGCGTCTGCGCTGGATGGGCAATGCGCCGCTGGGCGCGCGTCACATCCGCGTCAACCAGCCCGAATACAAGGCCCGCGTCATTGACGACGGCGCGGTCACGTTTGAAACCCGCGTCATCATCGGCAAGACCGGCCATGACACCGCCAGCCCGGAATTCTCCGAGCTGATGGAGTTCATGGTGATCAACCCGACCTGGTCGGTGCCACGGTCCATCGTGGTCAAGGAATACCTGCCGCAGTTCCAGAAGAACCCCGGCGCGCAGCGTCAGTTGCAGCTGATCGACCGGTCGGGGCGCGTGGTCGACCGCTCTACTGTCGATTTCGCGGCCTATACGCCCGGCAACTTCCCCTTTGCCCTGCGCCAGCCGCCCGAGGATGGCAACGCGCTTGGCAAGGTCAAGTTCATGTTCCCGAACCAGTGGAACATCTATCTGCATGACACGCCGACCAAGCCCCTGTTCGCCAAAGAGGTGCGCGCGTTCTCGCATGGGTGCATCCGCGTGGGCTCTCCGTTTGATCTCGCCTATGTGCTGCTGGCGCGCCAGACCGATGACCCCAAGGCCCTGTTCAAGGAACACCTGGACACCGGGCGCGAGACGACTTTGAACTTCGACACCCCGATCCCGGTGCATCTGGTCTATTTCACCGCCTGGCCGGACGAGACGGGGCAGATGAACTGGTTCCGTGACATCTATGGCCGCGACGCCAAGTTGGCAGATGCCCTGGCCGAGGCCGGGGCCGATTTCGGCGGCACCCAAGCCTAAGCCATGTTCACCGTGGCACAGATCGCGGCGGCGATGGGCACGCCCTTTGAGGGGGCGGGCGACCTTGTGATCGCGCGCGCGGCAGAGCCTGGGACGGCGGGGCCGGACGACCTCGCCCTGGCGATGAGCCCGCGGTATGCCGAAGGCTTGGCCGCGGGGCAGGCAAGGGCGGCGGTGGTCTGGCCGGGTGCGGACTGGCGCGGCATGGGGCTGCAAGCGGCCATCATCGCGCCGCGGGGCCGGCTGGCCATGGCGGGGCTGACGCGGGCCCTGGACCCCGGTCCGGCGATTGCCCCCGGTGTGCATCCGATGACCGTGGTCGACCCCTCGGCCCAGGTGGGTGAGGGCGCGGCCATCGGCCCCTTTGTCGTCATTGGCCCCGGCGCGCGCATCGGGGCGGGGGCGCGCATCGCCTCTCATGTTTCGGTCGGTGCGGGGGCGGTGATCGGCCGCGACGCCCTGATCCACGAGGGCGCGCGGATCGGCCATCATGTCATCATCGGCGACGGGTTCATCTGCGGCCCCGGCGCGGTGATCGGCGCCGACGGGTTCTCTTTCGTCACCCCCGAGGTCTCAGGCGTCGAAGAGATCCGCCAGACCCTTGGCGTCAGGGCAGAGATCAAACCGCAATCCTGGGAGCGCATCCACTCGCTTGGCTTGGTTGAAATCGGCGACGGGGTCGAGATCGGGGCGAATTCGACCGTGGACCGCGGCACGATCCGCGCCACAAGGATCGGCCACCGGACCAAGCTGGATAACCTTGTCCATGTCGCCCATAACGTCGAGGTCGGCGAAGATTGCCTCTTGTGCGCCATGGTGGGCATCGCCGGAAGCTCTCGGATCGGCAACCGGGTTGTGCTGGCGGGGCAGGTGGGCGTGGTGGACAATGTCTTTGTGGGCGATGATGTGATCACCGGGGCGGGGACGCTGATCATGACCAATGCGCCGGCGGGCCGCGTGCTGCTGGGCTATCCCGCCGTCCGGATGGAGACCCAGATCGCCATGCAAAAGGCGCTGCGCCGTTTGCCGCGCCAGGCCAAGCCATGATCCGCGACCGGGTTCTTGCCATCCTTGCCGCTCAGGCGCGGGTCCCGGTGCAGGCGCTGGACCTGTCGCTTCCCCCCGCCGCGCAGGGGCTGGATTCCGTCGCCATGGTCGAGGCGCTTTTCGCCATCGAAGAGGCCTTTGACCGCGCGCTGCCCTATGAGGCGGAACAGGCGCCCGCCACTTTGGGCGATTTCCTGACCCTGATCGAGGCCCGCTTGTCGTGAGACGGGTGGTGATAACCGGCGCAGGGGCTGTGACCCCGCTGGGTGATCTGGCGCAGACCCTGGCCGCGATGGCGGAGGGCCGCGTGGCCATCGGGCCGCTGGACCTGCCCGACCTAGACCGGCTGTCGATCCGCATCGGGGCAAAGGCGCAGGTGCCCGATCTGGACCTTGGCGCCTGGGCCGATCCCTTTGCCACGATGGCCGTGGCCTCGGCCCGTGCGGCGGTGGCGGGGGTGGACCTTGACCCGGGGACCGGCGTGATCCTTGGGTCGGCCGGGGGGGGCTTGCAGACCACCGATGACGCCTATCGCGCGGTCTATCAGGCGGGGCGCGACCGGGTGCATCCCTTTACCGTGCCGCGTCTGATGGCCTCGGCGGCGCCGTCGCTGGTGGCGCGTGACTTGGCGCTGACCGGGCCCGCCTTCACCGTGGCCAGCGCCTGCGCCTCGTCGACCCATGCGATCGGTCTGGCCTTTCAGATGGTCCGCGCTGGGGCGCCGATGATGCTGGCTGGCGGCGCCGAGGCCATGCTGACCTTCGGCGGCATCAAAGCGTGGGAGGGGCTGCGCGTCCTGTCCCCCACCGCCTGCCGCCCGTTTTCCATGGGCCGCGACGGGATGGTCATGGGCGAGGGCGCGGGCGTCTTTTTGCTGGAGGACCGTGCCCATGCCCTTGCCCGCGGCGCGCAGATCCTGGCCGAGATCACCGGCTTCGCCATGAGCGCAGAGGCGGGCGACATGGTCGCGCCCTCGGCCGAGGGGGCCCAGGCGGTGATCCGCGCGGCCCTGCAGGATGCCTGCCTGACGCCCGCCGACATCGGCCATGTCAACGCCCATGGCACCGGCACCCAGGCCAATGACCGCTGCGAGGCGGCGGCGATCAGGGCGGTCTTTGGCGATATCCCGGTGACGGCCACGAAATCCCTGCATGGCCACCTGATCGGGGCCTCGGGCGCGGTCGAATTGCTGGGTGTGCTGCTGGGGCTTGCGGGGACGATCCCGGTGACGGCGGGCTTTATCGGCCCCGATCCTGCCGCCCCGGTCGATCTTGTGACGACGGCCCGCAGGGTCTCCCCCCGGGCCGTGATCAAGACGTCTTTCGCTTTTGGCGGCCTGAACGCAGTTCTGGTGCTGCAGCCGGGATGATTGCCCCGCCGCCCGCTTATTGTGCGACAGCCGCGATGCCCGCGGTAAAGCCTTTGAGCGAGATGGCGATCTTTACCGTCTGATCGGCGGCCGCAGCCGGAACGATGGTCAACGTCGCCTGGTTCCCGTTTTCCATCGCCTTGACCTCATCGGCGGTAAAGCCGACCTTGGCCACGCAGCCGTTGATGTTGCAATAGCTGTAGGGGTAAAGCTTGCCCTGGTCGGCATCGACGCTGACGCGCAGGTTTGCGGTCAACAGCGTCTCCAGCGGCACGACGACGGTGGCACCGGCCACGGCCTGGCCACCCGCGGGCAGGCCAAAGAAGCTGATCTCTGCGACCGGGCTGCCATCGGCGCCCAGCAGCAGCTGATACAGCTGGCAGGGGTCCTTGCCCTCGGTGGCCTTGATGCAGCGCTGTTCCCAGGTCTCGAACTTGGCGGCCAGATACAGCTGGCCGGGCTGGGCGGTGGTGGCATCGGGCATGGCGGGGATGCCCATCGACACTTCGGGCACGGCGGGGGCGGCGGGGGCGGCCGAATCAGCGGTGGCCTCTTGGGCGGCGCCGGGAAGGGCTGCCAGGGAAAGGCTTGCGAAACAGAGGGCGGCCAAGGCGGGCAGACGGGTCATATCGGTGTCCTGCGGAAGGTCAATTCGCGCCTGCTTTACCATGCACCGCGCCCGCCGTCAGGCCCATTTCGCACGATAGGCGGGCTTTGCGCACCTGGCTTGCGCAGATGTGAGCGGTAACGGCGAAGCTTTTGACCAAGCAGGAAAATCGGGCCCCAAAAAGGAAAAAGGCCCGCGGCAGAGCGGGCCTTTTTCAATGTCTTTATTGCTCCCTGTCGGACTGGCCGACTTCATGGATTGGACGTTATGTCGGGACGCATCAGGCGTCAACAGGCTTTGTGACAGGTTGTGTCAATTTCCTCTCGGTCTCGTGAAGAGAGGGGGCTCGTGAAGAGAGGGGGCTCGTGAAGACAAGACCGGTCCCGTGAGGACAGAAAAAAGCCGCACCCGAAGGTGCGGCAGTCTGACAGGGAGGAAGTCACCGGGCGGCAACCAGAGGGTCGCAGGCCCGATGAGTTGGTTATGGCGGTTAATGGTTAAGGATGTATTATCCGCCCGAGCGAAAGAGAACAAAAAGTGGCCGGGGTGATTAAAAATGGACGGGATTTCCGCAGACCGGATTTTTGCAGGCGGCGGCGGCGAGGCCTATGGGCTGCCGCAAAACCTGCTGTTGAAATACGGCAACCGGCATGGGTTGATTGCCGGGGCGACGGGCACGGGCAAGACCGTGACGCTGCAGGTTCTGGCCGAGGGGTTTTCGGCCGCCGGTGTGTCGGTCTTTATGGCGGATGTGAAGGGGGACTTGTCGGGGGTCGGGGCTGCGGGCAGCGCCACCCACAAGCTGCACGAGGCCTTTGCCAAGCGCGCCGCCACTATCGGCTATGAACTGACCTATCGGCAATATCCGGTCTGTTTTTGGGACATCTGGGGCCAGGTGGGCCATCCGATCCGCGCCACGGTCGCCGAGATGGGGCCGCTGCTGCTTGCGCGGATGCTGGACCTGAACGAGGTTCAGGAAGGCGTGTTGAACGTCGCCTTCCGGTTGGCGGATGAAGAGGGGCTGGCTTTGCTGGACCTGAAGGACCTGCAGGCGCTGTTGGTCTTTGTGGCCGAACATGCCGAAGAGATCTCGCGCCGCTATGGCCTTGTGGCGGGGACTTCGGTGGGGGCGATCCAGCGGCAACTTCTGGTGCTGGAAAACCAGGGCGGGGCGGCGATCTTTGGCGAACCGGCGCTGGAGCTGGCCGATCTGATGCGGGTCGATGCGCAAGGCGCCGGGCTGATCAACGTGCTGGCCGCTGACAAGCTGATGCTGACGCCGCAGCTTTATGCGACCTTTCTGTTGTGGCTTTTGTCCGAGCTGTTCGAGACCCTGCCCGAAGTGGGCGATGCCGACAAACCGAAGCTCGTGTTCTTTTTCGACGAGGCGCATTTGCTGTTCAACGATGCGCCGAAGGCTTTGGTGTCCAAGGTCGAACAGGTGGCGCGGCTGATCCGCTCCAAGGGGGTGGGGGTCTATTTCATCAGCCAGAACCCGGCCGATATCCCCGAAGCGATCCTGGGGCAACTGGGCAACCGGGTGCAACACGCGCTGCGCGCCTTCACGCCCAAGGATCAAAAGGACCTGGAGAAGGCCTCGGAAACCTACCGCCCCAACCCGCGGTTCGATACGGCGACGGCGATCCGCGAAGTGGGGACGGGCGAGGCCGTGACCTCGTTCCTGGAGGATAAGGGCATCCCGGGCGTGGTCGAACGCACCCTGATCCGCCCGCCGCAAAGCCAGCTGGGCCCGATTTCGCCGGAGGCGCGGGCGGCGGTCATCGCGGGATCGGCCTTGGCCGCGAAATATGCGCGGGCCGTGGACCGCGAGAGCGCCTATGAGCTTTTGCAGGCGCGGGCGGGCGTGGTGCAGCCCGCCGCAGCCGCTGTGCAAGACAGGGCAGAACCTGGGGCCGCTGTGTCTGGTGGGGCAGGGACTGGGGCTCCGGTCTACAGTTCGGCGCGCCGGATCGGGGGGGGCGCCATCGGGGGCGGCGGCGTGGGGGGCGGCGCCTACGGGGCATCGAGCCCCTCGGCGCCGGCTGCCGCAGCGCGGTCCCCCGCCAGTTCCAGATCGGACAGCCTGGGCGAGGCTTTTGCGAAGAGTTTCGCGCGTCAGATGGGCACGCAGACCGGAAAAGCCATGGTGCGTGGCATCCTTGGCGGGCTTTTCGGGAGGCGCTAGGGCTTGTGGCACCCCCGGAGGGCGCCGCCCTCCGGACCTCCCGGAGATATTTGAGTCAATGTGAAAGGGGGGGCGGGCTTTCTTGCGGCGGGGTTGGGCCTGAGCTTGGCCGTCCGGTTTGCGGCCCGCCGCGCTCCGGGCTTGACCCGGAGCCTTGACCCGGAGCCTTGACGCGGTGCCTGCGCCGTGTGGACTGTGTTCAGGGGGCTGCGTTCAGAGGGCTGTGCCCCGAAGGCTGCGCCCCGTTGGCCGCCGGTTTCCGTGCAGGCGGGGCGCAAACGTCAAGGGCCGGGGGCCAAGTTGCGGGACTCAAGGCAGGCCTCAAGGCAGGCCGGGCCGCGGCTTCAGAGCTTGCGAATACGAATCCGGGTCAGGCGGTTTTCGCGGCGTGTCACCACCTCGAAGCGGAAGCCGTGGAAGGAGAAGGCCTGGCCTTGCACCGGGATCATCTGGGCCTCGTGGATCACCAGGCCTGCGATCGTGTTGGCCTCTTCGTCCGGCAGGTTCCAATCCGTCGCCCGGTTCACGTCGCGGATCGTCATGGCGCCCTCGACCGTCACCGCGCCATCCTCGTCGCGCTTCAGCTTGGCGGCATTGTCCACCTTGTCGAATTCGTCGGTGATCTCGCCCACGATTTCCTCAAGGATATCCTCCAGCGTGATCAGCCCCTGCAGCCCGCCATATTCATCGACCACCAAGGCGAAATGGGTGCGCCGTTTCAGGAACTCGCGCATCTGTTCGTCCAGCGTCGTGGTGTCGGGGATGAAATAGGGCTTCATCGCCACCTTGACCACGTCCAAGGCCGCCAAGGCCTCTTCGCGGGTCGGGTGCAGGTGGATCAGGCGGTCGACCTCTCGCAACAGGTCCTTGGCATGGATCACGCCCAGGATATTCTCGTCGCTGTTGCGATAGAGCGGCAGGCGGGTGTGGCTGGAGGCCAGGACGCGGCCCACAAGGTCATCGGGGGGCAGGTCGGCATCGACCATCTCGCAGTTCCGCCTATGGCGCATGATCTCGTCGACCGTGCGGTGCGACAGGTCCAAGGCGCCCAAAAGCCGGTCGCGGTCCTCTTTCTCCACCGCGCCTTCGGAATGGCCCAGCGAGATGGCGCCGGCGATTTCATCGCGAAGCGCAAGGATATGGCTGCCCGGATCGGGGTTCAGGCCAAAGGGGCGCAGGATGGCGCGCACCAGGGCCCGGACCGTGGAGACCACGGGCGAAAACAGCACGATCAGCACCCGGATCGCCGGGGCCACGCGGATCGAGACGGCGACCGGGTTCAGGATGGCCACCGTCTTGGGCAGGACCTCGGCAAAGACCAGGACCAGGACGGTGACGATGACGGTGGCAATCGCAACGCCTTGCGTCCCGAAGATGCCGGTCAACAGCGCCGTCGTCAGCGCCGCGTTCAGCGTGTTGGCGACGTTGTTGCCCAACAAAAGCGCGCCGATCATGCGCTCGTTGTCCTCTGACACCCCCAGCGCCGCGATGGCGCCCCGCGAGCCCTTGTCGGCCTGCCCCTTCAGCCCGGCGCGCGACGCGGCGGTCAGGGCGGTTTCCGAGGCCGAGAAGAAGGCCGAGATCACCAGGAGCGCGGTGACGGCCAAAGCGGTCAGCACGAGTTCGAGGTTTGCGGCGATCCAGTCCATGTTATTCCTTTAGCTCCGGGGCTTTCTTGGCAAGCGGATGGTGGTTCAGCACCAGGTCCTTGAGGTGGTCTTCCAGGACATGGGTGTAAATCTCGGTGGTCGACAGGTCGGCATGGCCCAGAAGCGTCTGGATCACCCGCAAATCCGCGCCACCGGCCAGCAGATGGGTGGCAAAGGCATGGCGCAGCACATGGGGCGACACCCGGGTCGGGTCGATGCCCGCGCGCAAGGCCATGTCCTTCAGCAGCACAAAGAAGTGCTGGCGCGTCATATGGCCCTCTTTGCCCGGGCCGGGAAACAGATAGCGGCTGACCGGCTTGCCCGCGCGCCGCGCCAGGTCGTCTTGCGCCTCGCGGTCACGCAGCCAGAAGGTGACGGCGATGCGCGAGGGGTCGGACAGCGGGGCCAGACGCTCGCGCCCGCCCTTGCCGCGCACCAGGATCATCCGCGGATCGCCCTTGACCGCCGCGATGGGCAGCGTCACCAGTTCCGTCACCCGCAGCCCGGTGGCGTAAAGCAGCTCGATCAGCGCCAGGTTGCGGCGGCGGTCTTGCGGGGTGCGGCCGATCTGGCCGGCCTGGTCGATCAGCGCGGTCACTTCTTCGGGCGAGAGGGTTTTGGGCAGGTGATGGGACGCCCCCGGACCCGAAAGGCGGATGGCGGGATTGTCGGTGCGCCAGCCCTCTTCGACGGCAAAGCGGTAGAACTGCTTGATGGATGACAGCCTGCGCGCCCGGGTCGCCTTGGACAGGCCCTGGGCGTCGCAATGGGCAAGGTAATCCTCGACATCCGCGCGTGAGGCTTGAACCAGATCGGTGCAGTGTTCGGCGAAGTCCATCAGGTCGCGGCCATAGGCCAGCGAGGTGTTGCGCGCCGCGTTCTTTTCGGCGGCCCCGGCCGAGAGGAAGGCAGAGATCGCTTGTGCCGGATCGGCCATCCTAGCCCCTGCGGTCCAAAAGCAGCACCTGAAGCGCCGCGCGCCGTGCAGGTTCGACCTGGCCCAGGCGGACCAGCACCGAAAGCCCCTCGGCCAGGGCATGGTTCTCGCCCGAGGCGCCGGCGCGGATCAGGGGCAGGGCGGTCAACAGCGCCTCGCCCACCCGGCCCTGGTCGATCAGCGCCTGGATCTGCAAGGGGACCTCGGGGGCGGTGAAGGCACGGGCGATGGCGGCCGAGGTGTCATCGACCGGCGTCACCCCGGCAAGCGCGCCCTGCGCCAAGGCCAGGCGGAAGGCGCCTGCCGGATCGGCCGAGGTCAGGCCCACCGTCAGTTTCGGCGCATCGGGCGACAACAGCAGGATATCGCGCGCCGCCGCCGCAGACTCGCCGGTCAGCGCCATCCCAGCAAGGTCGGGCGCATAGATCGTGGCAAAGGGCACCTCCAGCTCGGCCTGACGCATCAGCGCCCAGGCGGGCGGCAGGGCGCGCATCACAAGGCGCGGGTCGCGGGCGGCCAAGGCGGCCTCCAGCGCCTGAACCGCGGCGGCGCGGTCCCAGACCCCGCCCGAGGCCGCGGGCTTTTCCTGCGTGTAAAGCCCCAGCAGCAGGTTCGGCGCCACAACCCCCAGCCGCGACAGCCGTTCGGCCGCATCCAGCTGCGCCTTCCAGCCCGCCGAGGCGTCCAGATCGGCATAGGTAAAGGCCAGCGGCAGGCTGGTATCCGGCAGGGGCTCGCCGATGGCCTGATACATGCGAAAGATCAGGGGCGTGACGGGTTCCGGCATCAGGGGGGATACCGCATCCTCGTCCAGGTCGGGGTTCATGAAGCGCGCCAGAAGCACGGCCTCTTCCGCCGTGACATTGCCAAGCGCGCGGGCGGTGTCCAGCGTCAGTTCCGCCGTGGCGAAATCTCCGGCGCGGGCGAGGCAAAAGATGCGGGTGGGCAGGGCAGGCGACAGGCCCGGCGCGCTGGCCAGAGCCTTGCAGGCGCGGTCCTCGTCGCCGATCAACAGCGTCACGTCGAAATAGCGCCGGAAAATCTCGGGAGAGCGGGTGGCGCCGGCGGTGTCCAACAGCGCCCGCGCCTGATCCAGCGCCCCCCGGTCCATCAGCGTGTCGACCCGCATCAGGAACAGGCTTTCGCCGCGGGGGATGCCCATGGGCGGATCGGCCTCGGCCAAAAGAAGGCTGATCAACAGCGCCTCGACCGCCGGAAGATCGGGGCCGCGGTCGGCCAGAAGCGCGCCGATGTCCTCCAGCCGCGCAGCCCCCCACAGCGCCTGGGGAAAGCCGGTGGTCAGCGGCGTCAGCAGCCCCAGCCCATCGGTCGACGGCGCGCCAAGGGTCTGGGTCGACACCCCCTCTTCGGTTTGCGGCGTCACGGGCGGTTCGGGCGTCACGGGCTGCACGACCGGGGTGGCGAGCGATTGCGACAGCCAGTCGATGGCCGACAGCGGCGTTTCCTGCGCCTGGGCCAAACCGGGGATCAGGGCCAGACTGGGGATCAGGGCCAGCACAAGGGCTTTAGTCCGCATGAAGCGTCACCGGAACCTTGACCTCGGATTGGGCGGGCGTCAGGTCGGCCAGATAGGCATAGGCTGCCAGTCCCGCGACCCCAAGCAATGCCAGCACGACCAAAGCCATGACCAAACGTCCCATTTCGCGCCCCTTTGACTGCCTCGGACCGAGGCCGCTTCCGGGCCTCTTCGCATACGAATATATATGGCTTTTGTCGCGACTTCACGCCATTCAGGACATAAAGTTGCACCCTGAGGCGGCATTATCTTGCCTTGGGGATGGGGGAAAGGGGGAACACGCCGGTGTTGAAGAAGACCGTGGTCCTTGTGGGCATGATGGGGGCGGGCAAGACGGCGGTGGGGACCGCGCTGGCCCGGGCGCTGGCGGTGCCCTTCCTTGATTCGGACGAAGAGATCGTCAAGGCCGCCCACCGATCCATCGCCGAGATTTTCGAACGCGATGGCGAGCCGTTCTTTCGGGCGCGCGAAACCGAGGTGCTGAACCGCCTGCTGCATGGCGCGCCCTGTGTGCTGTCGACGGGGGGCGGGGCCTTTCTGGCGCCGGCCAACCGGGCGCTGATCCAGCAAGCGGGCGTATCGGTCTGGCTGCGCGCCGATCTGGAGCTGTTGTGGCAGCGCGTCCGCCACAAGACGACGCGCCCCCTGCTGCGCACCCCCAACCCGCGTGAGACCCTGCGCGGCCTCTATGAGGCGCGCTTGCCGTCCTATGCTCTGGCCGACCTCGCCGTGGATGCCGCGCCCGACTATTCGGTCGAAGAGATGGCCGAACGGGTGGCCCAGGCCCTTGCGACGCGGCCCGATGTCTATGCCCCCGAGGCCTCCAAGTCTGACGCCACAAGATCGGGCGCCACAAGATCGGGCGCCTTCAAACCCGCGGAGACGGAATGACCCTTGCCCCCATGACCCTTGCCCCCATGAATCTTGTCCGGGTGAACCTTGGCGCCCGGTCCTATGATGTGCGGATCGGGCCGGGCCTTTTGTCCCGCGCGGGCGCCGAGATCGCGCCGTTGCTGCGCCGCAAACGCGTGGCCATCGTCACCGATGCCACCGTGGCGCCCCTGCATCTGGCCACCCTGCAGGCCGCGCTAGAGGCCGAGGGCATCGCCCACACCGCCCTGACGCTTCCGGCCGGAGAGGCCACGAAATCCTGGCCGCATTTCGCGACCTGTGTGGACTGGCTCTTGGACCAAAAGGTCGAGCGCAAGGACATCGTGGTGGCGCTTGGCGGCGGGGT
Organism: Stagnihabitans lacustris; assembly: GCF_025950525.1. Taxonomy (GTDB): domain Bacteria; phylum Pseudomonadota; class Alphaproteobacteria; order Rhodobacterales; family Rhodobacteraceae; genus Stagnihabitans. The sequence continues at coordinate 686,780 of NZ_JAPDGS010000001.1, forward strand.
GATCGGCGACCTCGTGGGCTTTGCCGCCGCCGTCCTGCGCCGCGGGGTGCGCTTTGTGCAGCTGCCGACCACGCTTTTGTCCCAGGTGGACAGTTCGGTGGGCGGCAAGACCGGCATCAACTCGACCCATGGCAAGAACCTGATCGGCGCCTTTCACCAACCCAGTTTGGTTCTGGCCGATACCGCGATCCTGTCCACCCTGCCGCAACGCGACCTTTTGTCCGGTTACGGAGAGGTGGTGAAATACGGGCTTCTGGGGGATGCGGGGTTTTACGACTGGCTGGAGACCCATGCCCCCCGCCTGCGCCACGACCCCTCGGCGCTGCTGCATGCCGTCACGCGGTCGGTGCAGATGAAGGCCGAAATCGTCGAGCGCGACGAGACCGAAGAGGGCGACCGCGCGCTTTTGAACCTGGGCCATACCTTTTGTCACGCGCTGGAAAAGGCCACGGGCTATTCTGATCGGCTGTTGCATGGCGAGGGGGTGGCGATCGGCTGCGCCTTGGCCTTTGAACTGTCACAGCGGCTGGGGCTTTGTTCGCAAGAGGCGCCCAGCCGCGTGCGGGCGCATCTGAAGGCCATGGGGATGAAATGCGACCTTTCCGACATCCCGGGCGATCTGCCGGGGGCCGAGGCGCTTTTGGGCCTGATGGCGCAGGATAAAAAGGTCGTCGACGGCCAGTTGCGGTTCATCCTGGCCCGCGGCATCGGTGAGGCCTTTGTGGCCGCCGATGTGCCCTCTGAACCCGTCCTGCACCTGCTGCGCGATCATTTGTAGGTCGCCAAGCTGCCTGCCAGCGGCGATGGGTCCATAACCCCAACAGACTTATCGCCAGCGGCGATGGGTCCATAACCACTGCTCGGGATGCTGGCGCACCATGCGGCCCAGGCTGTCATTGACGGCCTGGGTCATGGTGCGGGCGTCGGTATGGGGGATCGGCTCTTCGACGACCAGTTCGAAGGACAGGCCATCGGGCTGGCGGATGCCATAAACCGGCACCAACAGCAGGTCGTATTTCAAGGCCATCGCCGCCATCGCGGTCGAGGTCCGCGCCGGGCGGCCCAGAAAATCCAGATCCTCGCCCTGGTGATAGAACTGGTCGATCAGCACCCCCAGGATGCCGCCCTTCTTCAGATGGGTGACAAGGCCCGCAAGCTCTCGCCTTTCCCGCCCGAAAAGCGGCTGGGAAATCGCCCGGATCGTCGCCGAGAAATGCTTGTCGAAGGCCACATTCGACTGCGGCCGATACAGCGCCGCCACCGGATGCCCGCGCCCGTCCAGCATGGCACGCGCAATGTCGTGATTGCCGAAATGACCCGAGATCAGGATGACGCCTTGTCCGCGCGCCTGGGCCTCCAGCACCTTGTCCAGGCTGCCGCGCAAGGGCGCATTGGCCACCCGCGCCTTGAAGGCCGCCGGAGAGTATAGCTCGGCCAGCGTCCGCCCCAGGTTGTCGCAAACCCCGGCGGTGATGCGGGCGACCTCGGCCGGGGGCAGGTCGGGCCAGATCAGGCCCAGATGCTGCGCAATGCGCCGGTCATAGCCCGCCAGCGGCCCGACGATGCGCCGCAGCACCCAGCCGCCCAGGGGCACGCGCCAGCGGTAAGGCAGGGCGCGCAACAGGCCGATCACCGCAAGGGCGAAAAGGTTCTGTCCGCGTTCGCTCCAGTCCTGGCGCCAGCCCAAATTACGCTCCCGTTTCCTTGCGCCAGACATAAATCCCCGCGAGCGCGATCACAAGCGCCCCGCCCAGCGTCGCAAGATCGGGCCATTGGCCAAAGACCGTGACCGACCAGAACAGCGCATACACCATGTCCAGATAGCCGAAAGGCGCCAGCACCGAAGCCTGGGTCAGCGAATAGGCCCTGATCGTCAAAAGCTGCGCCACCGCGCCCAGCAGACCCACGGCGGCGAAAAGCCCCAGGTCGGGCAGGGTCGGCGTCAGCCAGCCCCAGGGCAAGAACGCGCTGGTCACAAGGGTGCCAAACAGGGCGGAATAGAACATCGCGGCCCAGGGGCTTTCATGGGCGCCAACGCGGCGGGTCAAAAGCATGTTGCCGGCATAGGAAAAGGCGCACAGGATCGGCAAAAGCGCCGCCGCGCTGAAGACGCCCATCCCCGGCCGGATCACGATGATCGCGCCGACCATGGCGATCCCAAGGCCCAGGATGCGGGCGCGGGTCAGCCTCTCGCCCAGGAAAAGTGCTGCGCCCAGGGTGATCAGGACCGGGTTGATCCCGGCCAGCGCCGTGGCCTCGGCCAGGCCGATCTGGGTCAGCGACAGAAAGAACAAGGCCGTGGCGCCCAGCTGCGTCAGGGACCGCGCCAGATGCAGGCCGGGAAAGCGCGTCTTGACCGCCAGGCGCAGCCGCGGGCCAAGGTAAAGCATGACAAAGATCAGCTGGCCGATGTTGCGCGCCCAGACCACCTGCGCGGTCGGATAAAGCGCCACCAGGTGCTTGGCCAGCGCATCCATCGCGGTAAAGGCAAAGATCGCCGCAGCCAGCAGGCCGATCCCCTTCTTGGTCGTCTGGTCCATCGGGTCCCGCCTGTCCTTCCGGCAAACTGTCCTTCCGGCTAACTGTCCGGCCGGCTTCCTGTCGCGGGCAGACCCTAGGCGGGGTGGGGCGGGGCTTCAAGGCGATTTGATCAAAGGTTCAGCTTTCGGGGCGGGCGGATCAATCTGGCGGTCTGGTCTGGCGGTCTGGTCGGGCGAATGGGGCTGGCCGTCGGTCCTGCCGTTCAGGGGGAGAGGTCCCGGGTCAAGCCCGGGACAGCGCGGTGTCCGGCCTTTGGGTGGGCAACCCCTGCGCCCTTTTACCCCAGAGCCGTTCCTCCCCAGCGCCCTTTCACCCCAGCCCCACCATCCGGCGGATGTCTTCGGGACTGGCCCCCTCGGCCCGGTATTTCGCCAATGCCCGCGCATCGTCGCGCTTGGCGAGCCGCTTGCCCGCGTCATCCCGGATCAGCCCATGGTGAAGATAGTCGGGCACCGGCAGGCCCAACAGATGCTGCAACAGGCGGTGGATCGCCGTGGCCTCGCGCAGGTCCGCCCCCCTTGTGACCAGCGTCACGCCCTGCGCCGCATCGTCCAGCACGACCGACAGATGATAGGACGTCCCGAAGTCGCGCCGCGCCAGGATGATGTCCCCGATGCCATCGACATAGGCCGCGGCAAGGGTCGCAACCGCGATGCCATCATCATGAAAGAAAAGCGTATCAAGGCCTTGCACGGCTTTCTTCATGTTCAGCCGCAAGTGCTGGTCCAAGGGGCGCGGGCCAAGGGGCACCGCGCGGCAGGTGCCGGGATAGACCGGGCCGTCCGGCCCCAGGACGCCCTCTTGCGGCGCGCCCAAGGCCTCGTCGATGTCGCGCCTTGTGCAGCGGCAGGGGTAAAGCAGCCCCCGCGCCCAAAGCGCATCCAGCGCCGCGTCATAGGCCGGCTGGCGCTGGGATTGCCGCATCACGCTGTCCCAGGTCAGGCCAAGCCAGGCCAGGTCGTCCAGGCAGGCCCGCTCCCAGGCGGGCTTGCTGCGCTGGCGGTCGATATCCTCGATCCGAAGCAGGAACCGCCCCCCCGAAGCCCGCGCCCGGTCATGGGCAAAGATCGCCGCATAGGCATGACCCAGGTGCAAGGGCCCGGTGGGCGAGGGCGCAAAGCGCGTCACAACCAAGCTTGGAACGCCTCCTTCGCCCGGTCGGTATAGGCCTTGTAGCGGTCGGCGCGCCCCTTGCGCCCGCCGCGCGCGTCGATGGGGGGGAAGAGGCCGAAGTTGACGTTCATCGGCTGAAAGGTCTTGGCCTCGGCGTCGCCGGTGATATGGGCGATCAGCGCGCCCATGGCCGTTTCACGCGGGGGCGGAGGCAGCACGCGCCCCAGCATCTCGGCCGCGGCCATGCGCCCGGCCACCAGCCCCATGGCGGCACTTTCCACATAGCCCTCGACCCCGGTGATCTGGCCTGCAAAGCGGATATTGGGCCGCGATTTCAGCCGCATCTGATGATCCAAGAGCGTCGGAGAGTTGATGAACGTGTTCCGATGAATCCCGCCCAACCGGGCGAAGGACGCCTCATGTAGGCCGGGAATCATTTTCAGAACAGTGGCTTGCGCGCCATACTTCATCTTGGTCTGAAAGCCCACGATGTTGTAAAGCGTCCCCAGCTTGTTGTCCCGGCGCAGCTGGACCACGGCATAGGGTTTGACCGGGTTGTGCGGATTGGTCAGGCCCACCGGCTTCATCGGGCCAAAGCGCAAGGTCTCGCGGCCGCGTTCGGCCATGACCTCGATCGGCAGGCAGCCGTCGAAATAACCTGCAGTTTCACCTTCGTGGAACTCGGTCTTGTCGGCCGCCAGAAGCGCGTCGATGAAGGCGTAATATTGCTCGCGGTCCATCGGGCAGTTCATATAGGCGGTCTGTTCCTCGACCGTCTCGCCCTTGTCGTAGCGGCTTTGCATCCAGGCCACCGACATATCCACGCTTTCGGCATAGACAATCGGCGCGATGGCGTCGAAAAAGGCCAAAGACTCCGCCCCCGTCGCCGCCTTGATGCTTTCGGCCAGGGCGCCAGAGGTCAAAGGCCCGGTCGCCACGATCCATTGACCGTCCGAGGGCAGTTCGGTGACTTCCTCATAGCTGACAGAAACCAGCGGATGGGCCTTCAGCTTGGCCGTCACATAGGCGGCAAAGGGCTCACGGTCGACGGCCAGCGCGCCGCCGGCGGGCAGGCGATGCGCCGTGGCGGCCTCCAGGATCAAGCCGCCCGCCGCCCGCATCTCCCAATGCAGAAGGCCGACCGCGTTTTGCTCGTGGTCGTCCGAGCGGAAAGAGTTCGAACAGACCATTTCGGCGAAATCGCCGCTGCGGTGCGCGAAGGTCCCCTTGAGGGGGCGCATTTCGTGGATGACGACGGGCACGCCCGCTTGCACGGCGGACCAGGCGGCCTCAGAGCCCGCCATGCCGCCACCGATGATGTGTAAAGGTTCCATGGGGGGGATTTAGGCGCTTTTGCCGGCCAAAGAAAGAGCGAGGGCCTTGCAGGCCCGCGGCCAAGTCAAAAAAGCGCGGCACGCCGCATCCAGGCGCGGTTGCGGGTGGGGCACACCCCAGCACTAAAGTCAAAGCGGGGTGGGGCACACCCCCGAACCCACCCGAAGAGCGGGGGTTTCACACCCCCGCACCCCCGTGGAGTATTTGAGTCAATGTGAAAGCATGAAGGTCGGGCATGGTCCGGTTGGTGGACGTCCTCATGCCTTGCAGCGGCTTTGAAGAGCGGCGCGTTCCTGCGCGACATAATCCCGCGGCTCTTCTCCGTGATAGCGGCCAAGCGCCGCTGCCCTGTCGAAGAACCCCGGCGCGGGCAGGTCGGGCGTCAGACGGGCGCAGACCAATGCGGCGCGGAAAGGATGTCCTTTGGCCGCATCCTCTTCCATCAGGGATTCCAGCGCTTCGGTCAGGCGAGAGAGCGGCGCGACGTCAAGGTCTTTGGCCAAGGCGCCATAGGTCGTCGCCGTGCCCGTGCGGATCAGTTGCGAAAGGCGCTCTGTCAGACCAGGAAGCATGGCGCGTCTTTCATACTGGCCCAAGTATTCCGGGGTATGCCACCGGTTCAAGAACCGATGGCACCGATGGCATGGGGGGCCGCGCCCCCGGGACTTTGCCGCCTAGGCTTCGCTTTCCACGATGCGGGCGACCGAGACGACCTCTTCTTCGCCGCCGGTGTTCAGCACCTTGACCCCGCCCGCGCCCCTTGACCGGAACGAGATCTGGTCGACCGGGACCCGGATCGACTGGCCAGAGGAAGTCGCCAGCATGATCTGATCGCCAAGCTCCACCTTGAACGAGGCGATCAGGTTGCCGCCGCGCATCGCAGGGTCCATCGCCCGCACGCCCATGCCGCCGCGTCCGCGCACCGGGTAGTCATGGCTGGACGACAGTTTCCCGGCTCCGCTTGTGGTGATCGTCAGGATCAGGTCTTCGGCCGCCGACATCTCGGCATAGCGTTCGGGGGAAAGCTGGCCCTCGGCCTCGGCGCCGTCTTCGGGGGCCTCTTCCTCGTCGGCTTCGACCTCTTCGGTGACGCCCGCCATCAGGCGACGCTGTTTCAGATAGGCTTCGCGCTCGGCCGGGTTGGCTTCGAAATGGCGGATCACCGACATCGAGACGACCACATCACCCTCGGCTAGGCGGATGCCGCGCACGCCCGTGCTGCCGCGCGACTTGAAGACGCGGATTTCGGTCGTGGAAAACCGGATCGCGCGGCCCAGGGCCGTCACCAGCATCACATCATCGCTGTCCGAACAGATGGCGGCGTTGACCAGGGTCACGCCCTCGGGCAGGTTCATCGCGATTTTGCCGTTGCGCTTGACGTTGACGAAGTCGCTCAGGTCGTTCTGGCGCACATCGCCATCCGAGGTCGCAAAGACGATCTGCAGGTCGTCCCAGTGATCTTCGGGCGCATCGACCGGCATCAGCGCCGCGATGGAAACGCCGGTCTGGATCGGCAGGATATTGACCATGGCCTTGCCGCGGGCATTGCGCCCCGCAAGCGGCAGGCGCCAGGTTTTCATTTTATAGACCATGCCATCGGTCGTAAAGAACAGCAAAGGCGTGTGGGTGTTGACGACAAACAGCGTCGTGACCACATCGTCTTCCTTGGTGTCCATCGCGGCCAGACCCTTGCCGCCGCGGTTTTGCGCGCGGAACTCGGCCAGAGGGGTGCGCTTGATATAGCCGCCAGAGGTGATCGTGACGACCATATCCTCGCGCTCGATCAGGTCCTCGTCCTCCATATCGCCGGCCCAATCGACGATCTCGGTGCGGCGGGGGACGGCGAAATTGGTCTTCACCTCGGTCAGCTCGTCCGAGATGATCGACATGATCCTTTCGCGCGAGCCCAGAATCTCCAGGTAGTCCTTGATCTTGGCGGCCAGCTCTTCCAGCTCGTCGGTGACTTCCTTGACGCCCAAAGCGGTCAGACGTTGCAACCGCAGTTCCAGGATGGCGCGGGCCTGGGTTTCGGACAGGTTATAGGTCCCATCGTCGTTCATCTTGTGGCTGGGGTCGTCGATCAGCCGGATATAGGCTGCGATGTCGGCGGCAGGCCAGCGGCGGGTCATCAGCTTTTCGCGCGCCTCAGAGGCATCGGCCGAGGCGCGGATCGTGCGGACGATTTCGTCGACATTGCTGACGGCGACGGCCAGACCGCAGAGGATATGGCTGCGTTCACGCGCTTTGCGCAGTTCAAAGGCGGTGCGGCGGGCGACCACTTCTTCGCGGAAGGTGATGAAATGCGTCAGGAAATCGCGCAGAGACAGGGTTTCCGGGCGGCCACCGTTCAAGGCCAGCATGTTGCAGGCGAAAGACACCTGCATGGGCGAAAAGCGGAACAGCTGGTTCAAGACCACGTCCGGCGTGGCGTCGCGCTTCAGTTCGACGACAACCCGCACGCCGACGCGGTCGCTTTCGTCGGCCACCGATGCCACGCCTTCGATCTTTTTGTCCCGCACCATCTCGGCGATCTTTTCGATCATCGAGGCCTTGTTGACCTGATAGGGGATCTCGTCGACGATGATGGCAAAGCGGTCCTTGCGCAGCTCTTCGACATGGGTTTTCGCCCGGATGATGACGGAACCACGGCCCTCAAGATAGGCCTTGCGCGCACCCGAACGGCCCAGGATCAGGCCCCCGGTGGGGAAGTCGGGGGCCGGGATGATCTCCATCAGCCGTTCCATCGACAGGTCGGGATCGGCGATCAGCGCCAGGGTGCCGTCGATGACCTCGCCCAAGTTGTGCGGCGGGATACGGGTCGCCATGCCGACCGCGATGCCCTCGGTGCCGTTGACCAGCATGTTGGGAAAGCGGGCAGGCAGGACGGTGGGTTCGCGGTCCTTGCCGTCGTAATTGTCTTGGAAATCGACAGTGTCCTTGTCGATATCGGCCAGAAGAAAGGCCGCCGGTTTATCCATCCGCACTTCGGTGTAGCGCATGGCGGCGGCCATATCGCCGTCCATGGAGCCAAAGTTGCCCTGACCGTCGAGAAGCTTGAGGCTCATGGAAAACGGCTGCGCCATCCGCACAAGGGCATCGTAAATCGCGCTGTCGCCATGGGGGTGGTATTTCCCCATCGTGTCACCCACCGGGCGGGCGGATTTGCGATAGCTTTTGTCGTGGGTATTGCCCGATTCCTGCATCGCAAACAAAATGCGCCGATGCACAGGTTTCAGCCCGTCGCGCAGATCGGGGATCGCCCGGCTGACGATGACCGACATGGCATAGTCAAGATAGGCCGACTTCATCTCGGTCGAGATGTCGATCTGCGGACCCTTATGCGGGTTGATCGGGGATTCTTCCGTGTTTTCAGGAGCTTCGGGCGTATCGGTCAAGGGGTCTGCCTTTGCGGATGGCTTGGCCATATCTGGTTGAGGCGCACTTTACCCCATACCACAGATAGGGTGCAAGGCGGGGTTTCAGGGCTTTTGGCAGCAGGCCCATCAGAGTGCCAATATATTGTTTTCATTGATTTTTCAGATGTGGGTGGAATCATCATGAAACGGGGTTTTCCAGATCCATGTCTGGAGTGCCCTGTGGGCGCTGGATCAGGAGGTTCAAGGATGCGCGAGACCCAGTTGATGTTGAAGGGGTATGGCCTGACCACGGCAGAGCTGTTTTACCACATGCCCGATCATCCCCATGTGCTGAACACCTTCACCTGGCAGGACTATGACCTTGCCCCCGATTACCCCAAGCTCTTCGGCTTCATCGAGTTCTGGCAACGCGAGATTGAGGGCCCGTTGCACTCCATCCGCTTTTGTCACCGCAAGCTGATCGGCCCGGCCGAATGGCGCAACGTCGTGGCCGAGTTCCGGTTGCACTAAACTGGGTCCGGGAGGTTTGGCAGCCATGAAATGGCCGCCAAACCTCCCGGAGGAAGCCGGGTGGCGTGCCGCCCCCCGGACCCCCCGCCCAAAGGGGGGCACGCCCCCCTTTGGAAACCCCGTGGATATTGCGGACCGTTTGAAAGGCGGGTCCTTTCCCTTTCATACTGGCCCAAATACTCGCTTTTCGGGCTTTCGCTGTGGTCTGAACACGCAGCGCAACCCAAGCCGCTGGGCACCGACCGTCACGCCGAAGGCAACCTGTCAACGCGGTCCTGCCAGGGGCGCGAAGCCTCCGCTTTCAGACTGACCCAAATATCCACGGGGTTTCTCAAGGGGCCCGTGGGCCCTTTGAGCCGGGGGTCCGGGGGCGGGAGCCCCCGGCTACGAGAGGTGCCGCGCCGCCTCGGCCCTTGCCCAGGGTTTCAACCCCTGACCCGGACCTTCCAGGAAGGCCCGCGTCCGGTCTGGATCGTGCTTGGACAGGTCGCGCAGCCACCAGGCCACCGCTTTCTGGATGAACCAGTCCGGGTCACTCACATAGCCTGCAGCCCAGCCCAGCACCCGGTCACGGATCGCAAGATCGGCCGTTTTCGGGAAGTTCTGCTTGGTCCAGGGCAGAGTGATCACCAAGGCCGCGCGGCGGGTCCACATGTGCTCCGAACCCGTCCAGGCCTCGACCTCGTCCAGCCGTGACGGGTCGGCCACCAGGCGGCGTTCCCCCGCGTCACAGGCCTGATCGGCAATCGCCCAGCCGTCAAAACTTGGCACCCAAGAGGCGATCAGACCCCAGACCGCCGCGTCGTCGGCAATTCGCGCCTGGGTCAGCAGTTTCGCCGCAGCCACCCGCGCCTCGTGGATGTTGCTCTCCCACAAAGCGCCGGCAAGCTGGACGCGCCCCGCCGTGTCCAACCCTTCACGCCAGGACTTCGCCAGGTCGGTGATCTGCGGGACACTCACGCCGAAATAGGTCCGCGGGGTCTTGTGATAGGCCAGCGCCGCCTCGGCCTTGGCAGGGTCGGCCAGCGCGTGAAGGGCGGCAAGGGCGTCGTTGGGGGTCATAGGTTGGCCTCGATTCCAGTGGAAAGCCCGTCGATCGACTGGCGGTTGCGGGTGTCCCAATAGGTGCGAAGGCCCTCCGCCCCCTGGCCTTCGGCCCAATTGCGCAGGACCGGGCGTTCCGCGCCGCCCTCAAAGGTCGGGACGGCAAAGCCGCAAGAGGTCTGCACAAGGTTGACTTGCATGTCATAGATCTGGCGCGCGCCGGGGGTCTCGGGGAAATGGCGCGCAAGGTCCCAGTCGTCGCGATGCGCCGTGCGCGCCACCCCGTAGGCCCGCAGGATCAGGGGGCGGGGGCCAAAGCTGCACCACATCACCGTCATGCGCGGATCAACCGCCAGATGGGCCGCCGTCTCGTTGCCCGACCCCGTCAGGTTCAGCCAGATCAGCCGGTTCGGCCCCAGGATGCGCAGCGAGTCCATCCCCTTGGGCGACAGGTTGTGATGCGCCCCCGGCGCCGAGGTCGCGACAAAGAAGATCATCTGTTCGGCCACAAAGGCGCGGTGGTCGTCAGAGAAGGCGTCGAATTGCTTGGCCATTCATTCCACCGTCACGGATTTTGCCAAGTTGCGCGGCTGGTCCACATCCGTCCCCTTGGCCACCGCCGTGTGATAGGCCAAAAGCTGCGCCGGCACCGCGTAAAGGATCGGCGCAAAGGGGCCGGGGCAGTCGGGCAGCGTCAGCGTGGCCCAGGTGCCGCGCCCGGCCTCGTGGACCCCTTGCGCATCCGAGATCAGCAGCACCTTGCCATGGCGTGCCATGACCTCTTGCATGTTCGACACCGTCTTGTCGAAAAGCCCGTCATGCGGCGCCAGCACGATCACCGGCACCTCGGGGGCGATCAGCGCGATGGGGCCGTGCTTCAGCTCACCGGAGGCATAGCCCTCGGCATGGATATAGCTGATTTCCTTCAGCTTCAGCGCGCCTTCCAGCGCGAGGGGGAACATCGCCCCCCGACCCAGGAACAGCACATCTTGGGCGCGCGACAGCTCTTCGGCGATTTCCGCGATGCGCGGCCCCAGCGACAAAGCGTGGTTCATCAGCCCGGGCAGGGCCTGCAACTGGGCCAGGTGCTGCGCCAGGGCTTGTGGAGAGATGCGCCCCCGGTCGACGCCGGCCTTCAGCGCCAGCAGGGCCAGGGTCAAAAGCTGCGCGGTAAAGGCCTTGGTCGAGGCCACGCCGACCTCGATCCCCGCCTTGATGGGCAAGACCTGATCGGCCTCGCGCGCGATGGAGGAGGTCGGCACATTGACCACCGCCAGCACCTTGGCCACCTGACCGCGGGCGTGACGCAGGGCGGCCAGGGTATCGGCGGTCTCGCCCGATTGGCTGACAAAGATGGCAAAAGACTTGTCCGACAAGACCGGGTCGCGATAGCGGAACTCGGATGCGATATCGACTTCGGCCGCCAGCCCCGCCAGCTGTTCGAACCAGTATTTCGCGATGTGACCGGCATAAGAGGCCGTGCCGCACGCCACCAGCACCACGCGGTCCACGCCGGTGAAATCGACATCCGGCAGGCCCGCACCGCGCAGGGTCTCGGCCAGCACCACCGGCTGTTCGGCGATCTCCTTGGCCATGAAATGCCGAAAGCCCGCCTTTTCGATCCGCGTCTGATCCACCGCGATGCGGCTTTCGGCGCGGTTGGCCAGGCGGCCTGCCGCGTCATGGATCACGGCGCCCGCGCGGGTGATCACAGCCCAGTCGCCTTCCTCCAGATAGGTGATGCGGTCGGTCATCGGCGCCAGAGCGATGGCGTCTGATCCGATATACATCTCGCCGTCGCCATGCCCGATGGCCAGCGGAGAGCCCTTGCGGGCGGCGATCATCAGATCGTCTTCGCCGTCAAACAAAAAGGCCAGCGCAAAGGCGCCCTGCAGCCGGGGCAGGGTGCGGGAAACGGCCTCGACCGGGGACAGGCCCTGATCAAGGTAGTGGCGCGTCAGCATGGCCACGGTTTCGGTGTCGGTTTCGGAGTCGGGGTTCAGGCCCAGGGCGGCCAGTTCCTCACGCAGCGCGCGGAAGTTTTCGATGATGCCGTTGTGGACCACGGCGACCCCGCCCGACCGATGGGGATGGGCGTTGACCTCGGTGGCCGCGCCATGGGTGGCCCAGCGGGTGTGGCCGATGCCGGATTTCCCCGCCAAAGGCGTGTGGACCAGCACATCGGACAGGTTCACCAGCTTGCCCACCGCGCGCCTGCGATCCAGCCGCCCGGCGTTCACCGTGGCGATGCCCGCAGAGTCATAACCGCGATATTCCAGACGCTTCAGCGCCTCGACCAACAAAGGCGCCACTTCATGCGACCCCAGGACGCCCACGATGCCGCACATGTCAGGACCCTTTCTTGGCGGCTTTCAGCGCCCGCAGTTTCTCCATCAACCGGACGGCAAGGCCCGGCTTGTTCACCTGCTTGGCGCGGCCCACGGCCAGGGCGCCTGCGGGCACGTTTTCGGTGATGACCGAGCCCGAAGCCGTCAACGCATGGTCGCCCACCGTGACCGGCGCGACCAGCATCGTATCCGATCCGATGAAGGCGTTCTTGCCGATCGTGGTGCGGTGCTTCATCACGCCATCGTAATTGCAGGTGACGGTGCCCGCGCCGATATTGGTGAATTCGCCGACATGGGCATCGCCCAGATAGGTCAGGTGGCCGACCTTGACGCCCTCGTCCAGGACCGCGTTCTTGATCTCGACGAAATTGCCGACATGGACATCCTCGGCCAGTTCCGCGCCGGGGCGCAGGCGGGCAAAGGGGCCGACCGTGGCCCCGCGAGAGATATGGCAGCCCTCCAGGTGGCAAAAGCCCTTGATCTCGGCGCCGGTTTCGATGGTGACGCCCGGGCCAAAGATCACGGCCGGGCCCACGGTGGCATCGCGGCCGATATAGGTGTCGCGGGCGAAAAAGGTGGTCTCGGGCGAGATCAGGGTGACGCCCTCTTCCATCATCTCGGCGCGCTTGTGCGTCTGAAACGCGGCCTCGGCGGCGGCCAGTTGCGCCCGGGTGTTGATCCCCAGCGTTTCGGCCTCGGGGCAGGTGACAAAGCCCACCGTCAGCCCCTCGGCCCGGGCCGCGTCGATGATGTCGGTGAGGTAATATTCGCTGACATTGGCGCGCAGGGGGACGGCGCGGGCCAGCCGGAGCAGCGTTTGCGTCGCCCCCGCCACCACGCCCGAGTTGCACAGCGTGATCTGGCGCTCTGCCTCGGTGGCCTGTTTTTCCTCGACAATGGCAAGGAGGTTGGCGCCTTCGGTCACAAAGCGGCCATAGCCCGTCGGATCAGCGGCCTGAAAGCCAAGGAAGATGATGTCATGGGACGCGCGGGCCTCCAGCATGGCTTGCAGCGTTTCGGGGCGCACAAAGGGCGTGTCGCCGTAAAGCACCAGCGCCTCGCCCGCGGCATCCGACAACAGCGGCGCGGTCACGGCGACGGCATGGGCGGTGCCCTGGGGCGGGTCTTGCAGGGCGGTGACGATGTCGGGGTCGAAGTCATGGGCGGCCTTGGCCACCAGGTCCGCGCCATGACCGGTGACAACCACGATGCGCGCGGGCTGTAGCGCCTGGCCCGCGGCCAGCGCATGATGCAACAGCGGCACGGCGGCCAGGGGATGCAGGACCTTGGGCAGGTCGGAATTCATGCGGCTGCCCATGCCGGCGGCCAGAACGATGAGCGAAAGTTCCATCTGCCTCTTTCCTTTGTTTTGCCGCCGTTCTAACCGGGCAGGGGGCAGGGGCCAAGGGGGCTTGGCCTCACGCGATGTTACAGAAGGGGGCGCTGCCCGGCTGCAAGTCAAGAAGGGGGGCGCTGCCCGGCTGCAAGTCAAGAAGGGGGGCTCTGCCCCCCGGCCTGCGGCCTCCCCCGGAGTATTTGGGTCAGTATGAAAGGCAAAGCGGCGATGAGGACGGCAGGATGAGGACTGTGGTGTTCGATCTGGACGGGACCCTGGCGGACACGTCAGAGGACCTGTTGGCCGCGGCCAATGCCTGTTTCACGGGGCTGGGGTTTGGGGCGCCTTTGGGGGCCGCGGATGCGCTGACGGCCTTTGCCGGCGGGCGGGCCATGCTGCGGCTGGGCTATGAACGGCTGGGGGTGGCGGGGGATGTCGATGGGCAATACCCCGTTTTGCTCGCGCATTACGCCGAAGGGTTGGACCGGGCGACGCGGTTGTACCCCGGTGCGGTGGCGGCGGTCACGACCTTGCGCGCGGCGGGCTTTGCCACCGCGATCTGCACCAATAAGCCTGAGGCTCTGGCGGTGGAACTGGTGCGGCGGCTGGGGGTTGGCGACCTGTTCGGCGCGCTGGTGGGGGCGGATACGCTGCCCGTCCGCAAGCCCGATCCGCTGCCCTATGTGCAAGCGGTCCTGCGGGCCGGGGGCGATCCGCAGCGCTCGCTTCTGGTTGGCGACACCGTGACCGACCGCGATACGGCGCGGGCGGCGGGGGTGCCGGTGGTCTTGGTGAGCTTTGGTCCCGAGGGGCCGGGCGTGGCGCGGCTGTCCCCCGACGCCCTGCTGGAGCGTTATGAGGACCTGCCGGCCCTTGCAGACCGGCTGATTTCCTGAGACAAAAGCGGAACATTTACCAGGATTGGGTACCTTCATGTCCGACGCAAAGGCGCCGATCAACAAGGCTTTCGTTTTCGTGCTGATCACGGTGCTGCTGGACATGGTGGGCTTTGGCATCATCATCCCCGTTCTGCCGCAACTGATCGAGACGGTGGGCCATGTCGATCTGGCCCATGCCGCGGTGATCGGCGGCTGGATGGCTGCGGCCTATTCCATCGCGCAATTCCTGTTCGGGCCCTTGATGGGCAACCTGTCGGACCGCTTCGGGCGCAGGCCCTTGTTGCTGATCGCGGTCTTTGGGCTGGGGGTCGATTTCCTGATGCAGGCCCTGGCGCCGAACCTCGCCTGGCTTTTCGCCGGGCGCGTGCTGGCGGGGATCTGCGGCGCCTCCTGGATCATCGCAAATGCCTTCGTGGCCGACATTTCCGCCCCCGAGGACCGGGCGCGGCTTTACGGCATCATGGGGGCGGCCTTTGGCCTGGGGTTCATCATCGGGCCGGCGATCGGCGGGCTGTTGGGCACCTTTGGCCCGCGGGTGCCGTTTTACGTGGCGGCGGCTGTTTCGGTGGTGAACCTGATCTTCGGCTGGTTCATCCTGCCCGAAACGCTCGCCCCGCAAAACCGCCGCCCCTTTGAATGGTCCCGCGCCAATCCTTTTGGTGCCTTTCGCATCTTTGCCAGCTACAAGGGCGTGCTGCCGATGTGCCTGGTGCTGGCGATGTTCTTCTTTTTCACCTCGGTCTATCCGGCGCTTTGGCCGTTTTGGTCCAAGGCGCGGTTTGGCTGGTCCGAAGCCATGGTGGGGCTGACGCTGGCCATGTTCGGCGTGGTGATGGCGGGGTTCCAAGGCGGCCTGTCCGGCGGCTTTGTCCGCTGGTTCGGCGAGCGCAAGACGGTGGCCATCGGGCTGTTGTGCGCGGCTGTGGCGGCCTTTGGCTATGGCGTCGTCTGGTCGCTGCCCCTGGTCTTTGTGCTGATGTTCGTCCATGGGCCCGAGGGCTTTGTCCATCCGATGCTGACCGCACTGATGTCGAAAAACGTGCCGGAAAACGCGCAAGGCGAGCTGCAGGGCGGGCTTTCGGCCATCATGAACATCGCCATGATGTTGGGCACGGTGTTTTACGCCCAGCTTTTCGGCTATTTCATGAGTGAATCCGCGCCCTTTCAATCGCCCAATGTCGCCTTCTTTGTGGCGGGGGCGGGGATGGTTGGCGCCTTGGCGGTGTTCCTTTGGCTGATCGGCCATGAGCGGGAGGCGTGACGTGGAAATCTTTGCCGGCAACTTCACCCAACAGGAACCCATCCCCGAAGAGGGGATCGAAGCGGCTCTGCGCGTCCTGCGCCACGGGCGGCTTCACCGCTATAACGAGGCCGCCGGAGAGGTCGCCGAGGCCGCTTTGCTGGAGGAGGAATTCGCCAGCATGACCGGGGCGAAATATGCCCTGGCCGTGGCCTCGGGCGGCTATGCGCTGGGGTGCGCCTTGCGCGCCTTGGGGATGGCGCATGGCGAAAGGGTGCTGACCAATGCCTTCACGCTGGCGCCTGTGCCGGGGGCGATTGCGGCGGCGGGCGGCGTTCCGGTCTTTGTCGACGTGACCGAGGATCTGGTGATCGACCTTGACGACCTTGCGGCCAAGGCTGCGGGGTGCCGCCTGCTGATGCTGTCGCATATGCGCGGGCATCTGGTGGACATGGACCGGCTGATGGCTTTGTGCGACCGGCTGGGGATCTTGGTGATCGAGGATTGCGCGCATACGATGGGGGCAACCTGGCGCGGGGTGGCCTCGGGGCGGCATGGGGTCATGGCCTGCTATTCGATGCAGACCTACAAGCATATCAATTCGGGCGAGGGCGGGTTTCTGGTGTCCGATGACGCTGCGGCGATGGCCCGCGCGGTGCTGTTGTCGGGCAGTTACATGCTTTACGGCAAGCATCGGGCCGCCCCCCCGCCCGAGGCGTTCGAGGCCGCGCGGATGGTCACGCCCAATGTCTCGGGCCGGATGGACAACCTGCGCGCCGCGATCCTGCGGCCTCAGCTTCGGGCCTTGCCCGAGCGGGTGGCGCGGTGGGGCGCGCTTTACCGCGCTCTGGAGGCGGGGCTTCCGGCGGTGCCGGGGATCACGCTGATCCATCGCCCGGCCGAGGAGGTCTTTGTGGGAAGCTCGTTCCAGTTCCGGCTGGCGGATTGGAGCCCGGCGCGCATCGGGCTTTACCTGTCGCGCTGTTTGGCGCGCGGGGTCGAGCTGAAATGGTTTGGCGCGGAGAAGCCCGCGGCCTTCACCTCGCGCTATGACCATTGGGAATATGCGCCGAAACAAAGCCTGCCGCAGACCGACCGCATATTGGCGGGGCTGATCGACCTGCGCTTGCCCCTGACCTTCACGCCCGAGGATTGCGCCCAGATCGCCCGCATCCTGAAGGCCGAGGCTTTGACGGTCGGCCAAGCTGCGGAACCCGAAGCGGTCGTGGCACCCGTGATCCAATAGCGCGGCTGCGCCGCAAGCCTATATGTCGCCTGCAGGCTGCGCCCTCCGGCTCCGCGGTGCGCTCCGCGCGGGGATATTTGGAAAAAGATGAAAAGGCAAAGCGCTGCTCTTTCCTTTCATCTTTTCGAAAATATCCCGGGGGAGAGGCCGAAGGCCTCGGGGGCAGCGCCCCCCTTATGCAAAGCCTTGGGGGACCTCCACTGGATTACAGGCGGAACTGTTTGGCCAGCTTCAACCCCTGACCCTGATAGTTCGACGCGATCCCCTGGCCGTAAAGCGTTGCAGGGCGCTCGGACATGCGTTCATAGACCAGGCGGCCGACGACCTGGCCATGTTCCAGCACAAAGGGCGCCTCGTGGCAGCGCACCTCCAGCACGCCGCGGGACCCCGCACCGCCCGCCGCGCTGTGCCCGAAGCCCGGGTCAAAGAAGCCCGCGTAATGCACGCGGAATTCGCCCACCATGGCCAGATAGGGCGCCATCTCGGCGGCGTAGTCGGGGGGGATCGTCACCGCCTCACGGCTGACCAGGATGTAAAAGGCGCCGGGGTCGAGGATGATTTGCGCCTGATCGGTGCGCACCTCTTCCCAGAAGTCGCGGGCGGGATAGTGGCTGATGCGGTCCAGGTCGACGACGCCGGTATGGGGTTTGGCGCGGTAGCCCACCAGTCCGCCGGGCAAGGCCAGATCGACCGAAAAGCCCAGACCCTCAGAGATCAGCGCCTCGCCGCTGACCAGGGGTTCTGCGGCATGAAGCGCGCGCAGGTCCGCATCCGACAGCACCGCCTGGCCGTCGCGAAAGCGGATCTGGTTCAGGCGTTGCCCGGGACGGACCAGGACGGAAAAGCTGCGTGGGCAGACCTCGGCATAAAGCGGGCCGTCGTAACCCTCGGGGATGCGGTCGAATTCCACCCCGCCATCGGTGATCACCCGGGTCAGTAGATCCAGCCGCCCGGTCGAGCTTTTGGCATTGGCCACGGCCGACAGGCCCGGCGGCAGGGTCAGACGCTCCATCAGCGGGATCAGGTAGACGCAGTTCTTTTCCAAGACCGCGCCCGGGCCAAGGTCAATCTCGTGCATGGTAAAGGCCGCCAGCCGGTCGGCCACGAGGCGCCCGGCGCCGGCCAGAAACGAGGCGCGCACCCGGTAGGCCTTGGTGCCCAGCCGCAGGTCCAGGCTGGCGGGCTGCACCTGGCCCGGGGCAAATTCCGTGTCCGCCGCGATCACGCCGCGCGCGATCAGGGCCTCTAGGGCTTGGGCAGGCAGAACACCGGTCATCATGGGCCCCTTTTGGTCACAGGCTTGAAGTCAAAAAGAAACCGCCCGACTGGTTTCCCAGCGGGCGGTTTTTTTCATGGTCGGGCCGGAGAGATTCGAACTCTCGACCTCCCGCCCCCCAGACGGACGCGCTAACCAGGCTGCGCTACGGCCCGACGATGTGCAGGCTTCATAACAATATTCCGGGCAGGGGCAAGGGCGAATTTGCACTTTTCTGCAGTCTATTCGCCGGGGGCGCGGCGGTGGCGGGCGGCGGCCTCGACCATCTGGGCGTGCAAGAGCCCAAGCCGGGCCTGCAGATCGGCCAGAGCAAAGAGCGGGTCAGGGTCCATCTGGGACAGGCGGCGCAGGCGCGGGGTCAGGCCTGCAAGGGCGGGGACCTGCGGGGGCGGATCGGACAGGGCCAGCGGGTCGGCGAAAGAGAGGTCCTCGGGGCCATCCTGGGGGGCCTCTTCCGGCACGTCTTGCGGGCTTTCTTCGGGCAGGTCCTGCGGGTCTTCTTCGGGCTGTGGTTCGGGGTCGGCATCGGGTTGGTGGAAGGGCTCGTCTTCGCCCCCGTCTTCTGCCGAATCACTGGCGGCAAAGGCGAGGACCTTGGCCCCCTGGTCGCCCTGCGCAAACCGATCTTGCGCAAACCGATCTTCCGCAAACGCATCCTCTGCGGACAGGTCATGCGCCGGATCGTCGCTGTCGACGAAGACATGGGGCGCTTCGTCGATGGGCTCAAGCAGGTCGTGCGGCGCTTCGTTGGCCCCGTCGGTGTGCAGGTCGAAGAGCGAGGGTTGGGCCGGGGCGGGGCGCTTTGGCCGGGCCTCGGGCGCCACGAACCCCACGGGCGGCGCAGGGGCGGCGGGCTCGGCGCCGCCGGAAAAGGCGATGAAGCCACCCTCGCCATCGCGGGGCACATCAAGGTCCAGACCAAAGCCGCCAAAGCCGGTGATGGCGGGGGAAAAGCTGGGTGCGGGCTCTTCCTCGGGCAGATCGTCGCGAATCGCGGCAAGGAGGTCGGCGGCGTCGGGCAGAGCGGCTTTGGTGGCCTCTGTCTGCAGACCCTCGCCCTCTTGCGTATCGCCGTCTTGTGCTTCGGAGCCGATCGCCGCCGCGTCCAGGAAGCCTTCTTCCAAGGGCGGCAGCAGCACCCCCACATCTGGCGGCAAAGCGTCGTCTGGCTCGGCAAGCGGGGGCAGATCAGCGGGCTCAGGCTCGGGCGGGGCTGCGGGGCGCAGGGCCACGACCTCGGCCGGGGCACGCGCGGGGGGCAGCAGATCGGTCAGCGCCTCGGGCTCGGGCAGGGGCTCGCCGTTCAGTTCGGCGCCCAGTTCGGCCACATGGCGCACACCCTGATCGCGCAGGATCTTTTGCACGCCGCGAATCGTCATGCCATCGGTGTGCAAAAGCCGCCGGATGCCCGCCAGCAGCGCCACATCCGAGGGCCGGTAATAGCGCCGCCCACCGGCACCCTTGACGGGTTTCACCTGCGGAAAGCGCGTCTCCCAGAAACGCAGGACATGGGACGGGGTTTCAAGATAATCCGCCACCTCGGAGATGGTGCGGAATGCGTCCGGCGCCTTGTCCATGGCCCTGCCTTACTTGTTCACTCGGTGCCGCCCGACACGCGATCTTTCATCAGATGCGAGGGCCGGAAGGTCAGAACCCGGCGCGGCGAGATCGGAACCTCGTCGCCGGTCTTGGGGTTGCGGCCGACGCGGGCCGATTTCTCGCGCAGCGAAAAGGTGCCGAAGGAGGAGATCTTCACCGTCTCACCGGCGGCCAGCGCGTCCGAGACATGTTGCAGCACCGATTCCACAAGGCTTGCGGATTCGTTGCGCGAAAGGCCAACCTCACGAAACACCGATTCCGCCAGGTCCATCCGCGTAAGTGTCTTCTCCGTCATCAAGAGTCCCCCCAAAGGATTTTCCCCATGATTGCGGCGGTTCAAATTGCGAGTCAATAACAATGGCTTGGATGGCGTCTTTCAGACGCTTTGGGCGGCCCGGAAATGGATAATCCCCGGGAAAAGCCCCAGATTACCAGCGCAGGACGACCGAACCCCAGGCCAGACCGCCGCCAATCGCCTCGGTGACAAGCAGGTCGCCCGGCTTGATCTGGCCGCGCTTGACGCCCACCGACAGCGCCAGGGGAATCGATGCGGCCGAGGTGTTGCCGTGGTCCTGCACCGTCACAACCACCTGATCCATCGGCAGCTGCATCTTTTTCGCCGTGCCTTCGATGATGCGGATATTGGCCTGATGCGGCACGATCCAATCGACATCCCCCGCCGTCAGCCCGGCCTTTTCCAAGGCGGCATGGGCGGTGGAGGCCAGCTTTTCGACCGCGTGCCGAAAGACCTCTTTGCCCTGCATCCGCAGGTGGCCCGTGGTCCCCGTGCTGACGCCGCCATCGACGTAAAGCAGGTCCTTGAACTGGCCATCCGAATGAAGATCGGCCGACAGGATGCCACGGTCGGCCGAGGTCCCGGTGCCCTCCTGGGCCTCCAGCACCAAAGCGCCCGCGCCGTCACCGAAAAGGACACAGGTCGTGCGGTCTTTCCAGTCCATCAGCCGGGAAAAGGTCTCGGCGCCGATGACCAGCACCCGCCGCGCCTGACCCGCCAGAATCAGCGCATTGGCCGTGGTCAGGGCAAAGACGAAACCGGCGCAGACCGCCTGAACGTCAAAGGCAAAGCCGCCGGCGCCGATCTTGGCCTGGATCATGGTTGCGGCAGACGGGAATGTCAGATCGGCGGTCGAGGTCGCCAGGATCACCGCGTCGATGTCGCTGGCCTGCAGCCCGGCATGGGCCAAGGCGGCCCGCGCGGCATGGGCGCCAAGGTCAGAGGTCATCTCGCCCTCGGCCGCGAAATGGCGGCGTTCGATGCCAGAGCGCGACTTGATCCATTCGTCGGTGGTTTCCACCAAGGCCTCAAGTTCGGAATTGGGCACGACACGCGCGGGCAGATAATGGCCCACACCAATCACCACGGCGCGCAATGTCATTCGGTTGTTCCCGCTTCGCCCAAAGATGCGGCACCTTGCCCCGGGACCACGCCCGATGCAACGCCCGAAGCCACACCCGATGCAACCCGGGCGGCCAGCCTTTCGCGGAAGTGGCTGCGGGCCAGCCGCCAGGCCATATCGACCGCCGCCGCCACCCCGGTCGCATCCGACCCGCCATGCGACTTCACCACGACCCCGTTCAGCCCAAGGAAAACCCCGCCATTGGCGCGGCGCGGGTCCATGCGTTCGCGCAAGCGGTTCAGCGCGCCAGAGGCGAAAACCGCGGTCAGCTTGGAAAACAGCGTCGCCTTGAAGCTTTGGCGCAGGAAGTCGCCGATCAGCCGCGCCGTGCCCTCGGCCGTCTTCAGCGCGACATTGCCGGTGAAGCCATCGGTCACGATCACATCGACGCGGTTCGACGGCAGGTCGGTGCCCTCGACATAGCCGATATAGTCGTAATCCCCGCGCGTTGCCGCCTCGGCGATCAAATCGGAGGCGGCTTTCAGCTCGGCAGAGCCCTTGTGTTCCTCGGTGCCGACATTCAGCAGGCCGACGCGCGGCCGGGTGATCCCCATGCCGTTGCGCGCATACGAGGCGCCCATCATCGCATATTGCAACAGGTCCTCGGCATCGGCCTTGATGTCGGCGCCCGCGTCCAGCATCAGGTTCATGCCGCCCGGATTGCGCGACGGCCACAGGCAGGCAATCGCGGGCCGGTTGATCCCGGGGATCTTGCGCAGGCGGATCATCGCCACCGCCATCAGCGCGCCGGTGTTGCCGCAGGAAATCGCGGCCTGCGCCTCGCCCGTCTTGACCGCGTCAATCGCCCCCCACATCGAGGTGTCCTGACCGTGGCGCATGACCTGAGCGGGCTTGTCCTCCATCGTCACGGCGCGGGCGGCGTGGCGCAGGGTGACACGGCCCTTCAAGGCCGGTTCGCGGTCCAGCAGGGGCTGAAGCTGCGCGCTGTCGCCATGGATCAGGAAATGCGTGTCCGCCATCCGGGGCGCGCAAATGGCAAGACCGGCGACAACTGCCACCGGTCCACGGTCTCCGCCCATGGCATCGACCGAAAGCACAATATCTGCACCCATGGCAAGCGGTCCAACGCCTTGACTTTGGATCGCCTGTGACATGGGTCAGAAGGGCTCAGGCTGCGTCTTCGTCGGTGTCGACGGTCGACTTGGCCGCCACAACTTCGCGGGCGTCATAGTGGCCGCAAGCGCCGCAAACGTGGTGCGGACGCTTCAGCTCGCCACAGTTGGAACATTCGTTGGGGTTTGCTGCGACCAACGAGTCATGAGCGCGGCGCATGTTGCGCTTGGACGAGGTCGTGCGATTCTGCGGGACAGCCATGTCACACCTTTAACGAGAGGGGACATACCCCTGATTTCATTTCGATTTCCGGTAAGTCTGGCGGGAAAAAGACCCCCAAAAGACCCCTTGGATGAGGCGCGGAAGATACGGATTTTCTTCCCGAGCGCAACCCCCAATCTGCCATTACGCCCCCAAGGTCAAGGCGTTTACCCTTTATCCCCCTCGGGTTTCATCAATTTCGACAGGGCGGCGAAGGGGCGAAGGTCATCATCGCGCAAAGGCGCCGCGCCGGGTTGGGCAAAGACCGCCTCACCCAAGGCCGCACCGGGGGCGCGGGGATACAATGGCAGGGCCAGCGACAGGGCCTCGACCACCACGCTGACGGCGTCGATCACCTCGGGCAGGGGTTCGGTCGTGTCGTCCTCGGGGATTTCGACCTCGTCGGCCTCGGGGTCTTGCCAATCCTCGATGAATTTCCGGGTGATGGCCTCGTCGATCGTGCAGGGCACGGGGTCCAGCGTCACGACACAGGCCTGGACGGCGCGGGCGGTCAGGCGGCCCGACAGAATCAGGTCGCGCTTGCCCAAGGGGCGGATATCGCCGTCGAATTCCAGCCCCGGAAGGTCAATCAGCCCCAGGCTTTTGGCGATCAGCGCGCGTTCGGGGGCAGAGGGGCGCAGTTTCACATGCGTCGTTGTGCGGCCCGAAATCGCGGCCACGCGGAAGGGCAGGGTCGGAAAAGCGGTCTCGGTCATGCGGGCCCCCGGATTTGTGAAACGTCTCGGTTTTCTTGCGCGTTATGGCCGAAGCGGCGGGGGGGTCAAGCGTTCCTTTCTTGGCGTGCGGCCTGCGATGATGTAAGCGATGGAAAATGATGCGGCGCAGAGAGGGAATCTGTGTCGTCAGGGGGGCGTTCGGACCGCGGCTTGGCCACGGTTGCGGCAGGGGACGGCATGACGGTCACGAGCGGTATTCGGGTGAAATGGCGCGCGGTCTGGCGCGGGCTGGCGCTGTGCGCGGTGATGGGCTGCACGCCGATCTATTCCATGCATGGCTATACGCCCGACGACGAGACCCTGGCGCAGATCGAGCCAGGGGTGGACACGCGCGAGACGGTGGCGGCCTTTCTGGGGCGGCCCACGACGGATGGGCTTTTGTCCGACGGCGCCTGGTATTACGTGCAAAGCCGGTGGAAGTCGCAGGGCATCAAGGCGCCGCAGGAATATGACCGTCAGGTCGTGGCGGTGTCGTTCGACGCCGATGGCCGCGTGGCCAACATCGAACGATTCGGCCTGGAGCGTGGCGAGGTCGTGGCCCTGTCGCGCCGCGTCACCTCCGAGCCGATCAAGGGCAAGTCGGCGCTAAGCCAGATCTTCTCGAACTTCGGCCGCGTCGACGCGGGCAGCCTGTTCAAAAACCGCTAGGGGCGGTGCGTGCAAGCACCCTGCGGGGCTTTGGGTGGCGGTGCGTGCAAGCACGCACCCTACGGCGCAGGGCGCGTGTTTCAACCTGGGTAGGGTGCGTGTTCACACGCACCGCTACGCCTTTTCCTCCAGCGCCAGCCATTCCGCTTCGGCCGCTGCCAGCGCCGCCTGGCGTTCGGCCAGCATGTCCGTGCCCTTCTTGAACTTCACCGGCTCGCGGGTGAACAGCTGCGGATCTGCCAGAAGGTCATTCAGCTTGGCAATCTCGGCCTCCAGCTTTTCAATGACGCCGGGCAGGGTCTCCAGCCGCTTGCGTTCGGTAAAAGTCAGGCCATCGGCCTTCTTTTCGCGGACAGGTTCGGGGGCAGCCGCGGCCTTGGCGGCCTCGCGCCGCGCCTCGGCCTCGCGGGGGCCGCGCTGGCTGACATAGTCGCTCCAGCCGCCGGGATAGGCCATGACGCGGCCCTGACCCTCTAGTGCCACGGTGGTCGTGGCCACGCGGTCGATGAAGTCGCGGTCGTGGCTGACCAAGAGGACCGTGCCGTCATAATCGCCCAGGATGTCCTGAAGCAGGTCCAGCGTTTCGACGTCCAGATCGTTGGTCGGTTCGTCCATGATCAAAAGGTTCGAAGGCCGCGCCATCAGTTTCGCCAGCAAAAGCCGCGCCCGTTCACCGCCCGACAGGCTTTTGACTGGCGCCCGCGCCTGGGCCTCGTCGAACAGGAAGTCCTTCAGATATCCGACCACATGGCGCGCAAAACCCCGCACCATGACCTGATCGGAATTGCCTGACACGGCCATCAGAGGGTCATTGGTCAGGTTGGTCCAAAGGCTTTCTTCGGGGTCCAGCCGCGCGCGCGCCTGGTCAAAGACCGCGATTTCCAGTTGCGTGCCCAGCGACACCGTGCCGGCATCGGGCGCGATCTCTCCGGTCAGCATCCGCAACAGCGTCGTCTTGCCCACGCCATTCGGACCGACAAAGGCCACCCGGTCGCCGCGCAGAACTTTAAGGTCGAAATCCTTCAGGATCACTTTGTCGCCAAAGGCCTTGGCGATGCCCGTGGCCTCGATCACCTTTTTGCCCGAGATCGGAGCCTGATCGAATTCCATCGCGGCCGTGCCCTTGCGGCGGATCTGGCTTGAGCGTTCCTCACGCAATTCCGCCAAGGCCCGCACCCGCCCTTGGTTGCGCTTGCGCCGGGCCGAGATGCCCTCGACCGCCCATTTCGCCTCGGCCTTGATCTTGCGATCCAGCTTGTGACGCGCCGCATCCTCTTCGGCCCAGGTCTCTTCGCGCCATTCCTCGAACCCAAAGAAGCCCAGTTCGCGCCTGCGAATCTGCCCGCGGTCCAGCCACAGCGTCGCCTTGGTCAGCCGGTTCAAAAAGGCCCGGTCGTGGCTGATCAGCACATAGGCCGCCCGGGTGTCGTTCAGGAAGTTTTCCAGCCATTCAATGGCGGCAATGTCCAGGTGGTTGGTGGGCTCGTCCAGAAGCATCAACTCGGGCGCCTCGGCCACCAGTTTCGCCAAGGCCGCCCGGCGCCGCTCGCCGCCCGAAGCCGAGGCGATGGGCGTCTCGGGCTTGAACCCCAGACCCTCGGCCGCGACCGACAGCCGCCATTCCTCGCCCACATCCAGCCGCGAGGCCGCATAATCGCCCAAGGTCTCGAAGCCCGTCATCTCGGGCTCTTGCTCCATATAGCCGACCGTGATGCCGGGCGGGACATGGCGAGCGCCTTTGTCGGCCTCGACAAAGCCTGCCATCAGCTTCATCAGCGTGGACTTGCCCGAGCCATTGCGGCCCACAAGAGCGAGCCGGTCGCCCTCCTGGACCGTCATGTCGATGCCGTCAAACAAGGGATTGCCGCCGAAGGTCAGCGACAGCGAAGAGAGTTGCAAAAGGGGTGCGCGTGCCATGGGTGGCAGGTATCCACTGGCGGCGCCGCGGTCAAGCCAGCGTCAAGAAGCGCGCGCGCGCCGGGGGGATATCCGCGATGCGCAGCAGGGTCAGAACATGCAGAGTGTCCAGGTCGCGGTCGATCACCGCATGATCCGACACCTTGGCCCCCAGGCTCAGGTAAAACCGCAACAGGGGCGGCAGGCTTGTGGGGTCGGGGGTCCGGTCGGGCAGGGGCAAAGCCGCGGCCCTGCGCCCGGGGCCGGGGCTTGCGACATGCGGGCGCAGGGCGGCCAAGGCGGGGCCATGGTCGGCCTGGGCGCCGGGGAAGGAGGTGCAGCCAAACAGCAGGGCGATGTCCTCAGCGGCGATGATCCGGGCAAGGAAGCCCCAGGCCAGCCGCAGGATGCCGGGGTCGGGGTGATCGGGATGCAGGCAAAAGCGGCCAAGCTCCAGGCTGCGACCTGTCAGGGTCAGGGGCGCGAGGTCGTAGAACTCGGCCGCATAGGCGCCCTTTGGGGGACCGTCGAAGACCCTCAGCCGCCCGGTCGCCAGGACCTTGCCGCGGGTCTCGATGACCAGATGGTGACAGGTTGCGTCATGGCCATCCCCCCTGTCACCGGGAAAGGCCAGCCGCCGCAGATCCATGCCCGCGCCGCTGCCCGGCGGCAACAGCCGGGCCGTCAGCGGGCCTAGGTCAAGGTTTGGGGCTTGCAGCATCGCGCTCATGGCCTAAATCTGACAGTGAAACCGGAGGTGTCCATGGATAGACTGGAAAAGAGCGACGCGGAATGGCTGAAGCAGCTGGGCGACGAGGCCTTCCGCGTGATGCGCAAACATGGGACAGAGCGACCCTTCAGCCATGACAACTTCCCCGAGGCGCCCGGCGTCTATTACTGCAAGGGCTGCGGTGCAGAGCTGTTCCGCGCCGGAACCAAGTTCGACGCAGGCTGCGGCTGGCCGTCGTTCTTTGCCCCCGCCGAGGGCGCGCCGATTGGGGAAACCGTGGACCGCAGCCATTTCATGGTCCGCACAGAGGTCCATTGTGAGGGCTGTGGCGGCCATCTGGGCCATGTCTTCGACGACGGCCCCGCACCCACGGGCCTGCGCTATTGCATCAACGGCGTGGCGCTGGACTTTGAACCCGAGGCGTGACGGAAACCGGGCAGGGGGGCTGTCTGCCCCCCTCGGCGCTGGCGCGCCTCACCCCCCGAGAGATATTTGAGTCAGTATGAAAGCATAAGGCGCGCGCCGGGGATCGGGCGCGTTCATTGTGTTTGCCGATTTCCCCACGTGCGGCGCAAATCCCGAGCCGGTTGGGGCGCAAGCCCCAGAGGCGAGATGAAAATCTTGCGCTTTGCGCTCTATTTGAAACGGGCGGCCGCGGTGCGCATCGCCTGGACGTAAAGCAGCACGTCGATGGCCACGCCAATGAACCGCGCCCCAGCTTGGCGCGCCTCGGCGATATAGTCCTCTTCGGTGGTCAGGATGCCCGCCGCGCGCCCTGCGGCCTTGATGCGGGCCAGGGTCTCTAGCACCTTGGCCTTGACCTCCGGGTGTGAGGCGCCGCCCAAATGCCCCATGTCCGCCGCCAGATCCGAGGGGCCGACAAAGACGCAATCGGCCGGCACTTTCAGGATATCGTCCAGGTTCTCCAGCGCTGTCAGGCTTTCGACCTGCAGGATCAGGCAGATCTGGTCATCCGCTGTGGTCAGATAGTCGGGCACCGCTGAAAACATCGAGGCCCGCGCCAGCGAGGAGCCGATCCCCCGCACGCCAGCCCCGGGATAGCGCGTCGCCTGATAAACGGCCTGCGCCTGGGCCCCGGTCTCCACCATCGGCACCATCAGGCTTTGTGCGCCCGCATCCAGCATCTGCTTGATCAGCCAGGCCTCCCCCACCGGCACGCGCACCACGGCATCCGATGCCCCGCCGCGCAGGACCGCCAGTTGCGCGGAAATGCTGCGCAAGTCATTGGGCGCATGTTCGCCGTCGATCAACAGCCAGTCAAAGCCGCAAGTCCCCGCCATCTCGGCCACATAGGGATCGGCCATGCCAAGCCAGGAGCCATAGACGGTTTCCCCCGCGGCCAGGCGGGCTTTCAGGCGGTTCGGGGCTGCGGGCATCGGGCTCTCCTTTTGCGCAAGGCTAAGGCGCGGGCCCCACAAGGTCCAGCCCAAGCCTCAGCGGTCGGGCGGCAACAGCCCCAGGCCGCGCAGATAGATGCCGATCCCGGTTTCCAGCAGGTCTTCGGGCGGGAAGGGCGATTTCGCGCCGGGCGTGCCGCGCATGAACAGTTCCACCACGCCATGGCTCATCGCCCAGATATGGGCCGAGACCATCGAGCCCGGCGGGCGTTTCCCCTCGGGCAGATGCTGGCCAAGACCCTGCGCCGCCTGTTCCAGCACAGACCGCGCCTTTTGCGCCATCTGCCCCAGGTCGGGATGGGCGTTGAACGAAAGCCCGCTTTCGAACATCGCCATGTAATGACCCGGGTATTTCCGCGCAAAGGCCAGATAGGCGCGCCCCGTCGCCTCGAACGCCGCCAAGGCCGAGGGCTTGCCGCCGTTGTAGGCAAACTCCATCAGAGCGGCAAAGATGTCATAGCCCTGACGCGCGACCTCGGCGATCAGCTCGTCACGGCCTGCGAAATGGCGATAGACGGCGGCGGGCGTGACATCCGCCGCCTTGGCCGCCTCGGACAGGGTGAACCCCGTCGGCCCCTGTTCGGCAATCAACCGCAAGGCCGCCTCGACCAGGGCTTGCCGCAAGTTCCCGTGATGATAGCCCTGCTTCAACGGCCCGTTTCTTTCGTCATGTCTTTCGCAGCGACCTTCTTCGTGTCTTTCATACTGACCCAAATATTCCGGGGTGTGGGGCAGCGCCCCACGGAGCTTTCCCGAAAGACCGCCCTGCCTGAACGAAGGGCCTCACCCCCCGATCAGACCCGGACCGCCGCAGATCTTGCCATCCATGGCCCCGATCACCGCCTTGTCCTTGCCTGCAAACTCCATCGCATTCAAGACCGCCTGAACCGCCGCGATCCGGGCGCGCAGCTTGTCATCCGACAGGATGACCGTCCAGGGCGCATGGGGGAAATGGGTCTTGGCCATCGTCTCTGCAATGGCCGCGCTGTAGTCTTTCCACTTGGCCAGGCCGTCGATGTCGATCTGGCTCAGCTTCCATTGCTTCAGCGGGTCGCCCTCGCGGTCCAGGAACCGCTTCAGCTGTTCGGCCCGGTCGACCTCCAGCCACAGCTTGACCAAGACGATGCCTTCATCCACGATCATGCGTTCATAATCAGGCACTTGGCGGAAGAACTTCGCCTTCTGGTCCGGCGTGCAGAACCCAAAGACCGGCTCGACGATGGCGCGGTTATACCAGCTGCGGTCAAAAAGGCTGATCTCGCCCGCGGCGGGAAGCTGATCGACATAGCGCTGGAAATACCATTGCCCGGCCTCACGCTCGGTCGGCTTGGACAGGGCCACGATCCGCGCCACGCGGGGGTTCAGGTTCAGCCGCATCGCCTCGATCGTGCCGCCCTTGCCGGCCGCATCGCGCCCCTCGAAGACCACGATCAGCCGCTTGCCCCGCGCCTTCAGGTCGTAATGCATCCGCACCAGCTGCAGCTGCAGTTCGGCCATCCGCGCCTCATAGTCCTTGCGCTTCATCTCTTCGCGGTAGGGGTAAGTGGGCGAGAGGATGTCATCCTTGCCCGCAGCCTCGATCACGCGGCGGACCTCCTTGGGCGCGTCCTTCTTGAAATAGCGCGAGATGGCCCCGTCGAAGGGAAGATCGCCCAGACTGTTCATGCAAGCCCCCAGCTTTTCCCCACTATGGCAAGTGTCGCGGCAAAACTGAACCCATGTCTCAGATTATTCTCGACGGCTGCCTGCGGTGCTTTTAACCTTACAGGCATTTTCAACGGAGGAGATATCATGCCGGTCGAGAAGAAGGACGAAGCCCCAAAGAAACAGGCTCCGAAGCAACCCCAACCCGACTTTGTGACCTTTGAACGCAAGCAAGCGGCGCTGGAAAAGATCGTCGCGGCACAGAAGGAAAGCATCAAGGGCACCGAAGCCCTCGTGGCAAGATTGCTGAAGGAGGTCACCACCCCGGAGGGTGATGGTGTCGCCCTTGAAAGCCCCACATTCAAAAGGATGATGAAGCTCTTGGACGATCTTGGGATCAAGGAGCGCACGAATGCGATGGGGATCGAAAAGCTCAGCAAGGCCATAGCGCTGACGGCCGAATTGGCGCAACCGGCAACGCAGGTCAAAACGCTTTCGGCGCGGGTGGATTTCCTGACCAAAGAGATCGAGGCCATCAAGAAAGAGCAGGTCACGGCGCTGGACCTGAAATTGATGGAAAAACGCATCATGGAGGCCGTGGAAAAGCGCGTCTCGGGCCTGACCAAAAAGGGTTAGGCGGCCATCGCGCGCAGCACCGCCTCTTCGACGGCTTCCAGATGCGTGTGATGCGGCATATGGCCCGCATCCTCCAGCACAGTCAGCCGCGCCTGGGGCAAAAGAGCGGCCAGGGGCCCGGAATGAAGCTCCATCGGCACGATGGGATCATGGGCGCCATGCACCATTTCAACCGGCAGCGTCAGGCGGGCATATTCGCTCTGCATGGCCAGGACATGCGGCAAGAGGCCGTTGACCTGGTCGGCATTGACCCCCAGGGCGCCCGGCGGCAGCGCCAAAATCGCGCCGATCCGGGCCGAATACCCCTCGGGCGGGGCAGAGGGCGCAAAAAGCCCCGGCATCATCTTTTCAATATAGGCATCCGTCACCAGGGCCGCGGCCAAAGGCACGGCCAGGGCCCGCCCCAACCGCGTCGCGGTCAGCTGATACCACCAGTCCAGCTTGGCCACCCAGGGCTGCGAGGGCGTCGAGATCAGCACCAAGCCCCGCGCCGCCTGCGCCCCCGTCACCTCCAGCCCCCAGGCCAGCGCGACCGTGCCGCCATAGCTTTGCCCCAGCACCAGGGGCCGCGTGATCCCCAGTTCCGCCGCAGCCATCGCCAGATGGCGCGCCTGACCCGCAGGGGAAACCCCTTCCGCCCCTATGGCATCGGAAAACCCCAAGCCCGGTCGGTCAAAGGCCGTCACACGAAACCGCCCCGCCAGCCGCGTCATCAAAGGCAAAAGATCGCGCAACTGCCCCGAGGACCCATGGATCATCACCAGATCCGGCCCCGCGCCCAGCGTCATGGCATGAACCCGCCGCCCGCCCACCGCAACGATGCGCCCGACCGGTGGAAAGCGCCGCCGGATCGCCGCCTCACGCCACATCACCCGCAGCCAAAGCCCAAGGCCCAGAAGCGCGCAGCCCAGAAAAAACAGTCCCATCACGCCCCCCTTTCGCCCATGGTTCAGCCTGCAGCGGAACTGTTACTCTAGCGTTACGAAGCCGCCGGCCCAGTCACGAAGACGGCACTTTTCGTCTTTCACATTGGCTCAAATACTCCCGGGGGAGGTCTGGAGGGGCCGGCAGCCCCTCCAGCGGGTTCAACCCACGCGGCCGCTGTCGTTCAGGCCGCTGTCGTTCAGGCCGCTGTCGTTCAGGCCGCTGTCGTTCAGGCCGCTGTCGTTCAGGCCGATGTCGTTCAGATTAAAGGGCGTCGTCTGATAGATCTCGTTGACCCAGTTGCCGTAAAGCAGATGGGCATGGGGCCGCCAGCGGTTCACCGGCACCCGCGCCGGATCATCGCCCGGATAGTAGTTCATCGGCACGTTGATCGCCTTGCCCGCCGCGACATCGCGGTCGTATTCCTGTTTCAGCGTGCCATTGTCATATTCGAAATGGTTGAAGATATACAAAGCCCTATGCCCCGGGTCTTCCACCAGACAGGGCCCCGTCTCGGGTGAGCCCAACAGCGTGCGCAGGCCGGCCCGGTCGATTTCGTCCTGGCGCATCTCGGTCCAGCGGCTGACCGGGATCAGCGCCTCATCGGCAAAGCCGCGCAAAAGGGGAGAGGTTGGGGCAAGGTTCTCTTGCGGGAAACAGCCGAAGGCCTTGGCGTTCAGCATGTGTTTCGCCACGCCGTGGAAGTGGTAGATCATCGCCATCCCCCCCCAGCAGACGCCGAAGGTGGAATGGACATGGGTCTGGGTCCAGTCCATGACGCGGCAAAGCTCGTCCCAATATGTGACGTCTTCAAAGGCCAGATGCTCGATCGGGGCGCCGGTGATGATCAGGCCGTCGAACTTCTCTCCGCCGGCCTCGACCTCGGCAAAGGGGCGGTAAAAGGTCGCCATATGTTCGGCGGCGGTGTTCTTGGTCTGATGTTCGGTCATGCGGATCAACTGGAAGTCGATCTGCAAGGGGGTCGCGCCGATCAGCCTTGCGAACTGGTTCTCGGTCTGGATCTTTTTCGGCATCAGGTTCAACAGGCCGATGCGGATCGGCCGGATGTCTTGCATGCTGGCGCGGTCGGGCGACATGACCATGACGCCCTCTTCGCGAAGGACATCATAGGCGGGCAGGTTTTCGGGCAG
The DNA here is from genome assembly GCF_025950525.1 of Stagnihabitans lacustris. Taxonomy (GTDB): domain Bacteria; phylum Pseudomonadota; class Alphaproteobacteria; order Rhodobacterales; family Rhodobacteraceae; genus Stagnihabitans. The sequence goes on from NZ_JAPDGS010000001.1 coordinate 719,181, forward strand.
GGTGATCGGCATGGGTCTCTCCGCTTGGACGGATTCTTGGGCGCCCGACTTAGGCAGCGGGTCCGCGCCGGTCAAGGGCGCGGGAGATGAGATGGTCGAAGTCCTGGGCCGTCTGGACAGCGCTGACCTCTTCGGCGGTGATGCTGACGCCCCAGCGCGCCATGGCCTCATACCGGGGCTGGCGGCTGTCCAGAAGCCGCGCATAGCCAAAGCGCAAGAAGGCGTCGGGGTCGGCCTGGGTTTCCAGGCAGCCGGACTGGGTCAGATATTCGGCCCAGACCTGCATCAGGAACTGGGGGCGGTAATACATCGGCTTGGGGGCGCGATCAAAGCGGGCGCACAGCGCGTCACGATGCGCGTCAGAGCCCTTGATCCAGACCAGAAGCAGGTTGTCGGCCATTTCCCGCAAGACGGGATCAGAGGGGTCATTGGCCTCGACCACCTCGCAGATCGAGCCCGAGGTGTCGCAGATGAAATGAGGATATCCGTAGATCGCCGCGGCCCTTTCGCTGAACCGGGTCGTGTCCAGCATGGCGGCGACCTCGGCCCCCGCATGTTCAGCCTGGCGGCGTTGATATTCGGTGAAGGCCAGGCCGCCTTTCGCAGGATCTCCGGGTTTGCCGAGATAGGTGGATAGGGGCGCCAGGTTGTCGAAGGTGATGTTCGAGGCAATATAGACCGAGTCGGTCATCAACAGCTCACGCAAGAGCGGGACCTTCATCGCTTCGCGCTTGAAATTGTCGGCGATGAATTCGCCCATATACCGCGTGCCGATCCGGTAATCGACGGAATAGTGGAACCAGTTGCCCTGGTCGCGCAGCAGGGTCGAAATCCGGGTCTTGCCCAGGCCCGACATGCCAAACAGCGCCAGTTTCTTGCGCGGGGCGTTCAGGTAGTCGGCGGCGGTCTGGTAGATCATGGCGTGGGTCCCGGTTGAACGCAGCGGGGGTTTCACACCCCCGCACCCCCGTGGAGATATTTGAGCCAGTATGAAAGGGGAAGGGTTATTTCCGGTTCATCACGATCAGCCCGCCGGTGATCAGGGCAAGGCCGGCAAAGGCTTGGGGCGGCAGGGTCTCGGCGTAAAGGAGCGCGCCAAGGATCACGGCGACCGGGGCGATCAGCAGCGTGACAAGGCCGATGTTGCCGGCGCCGGCCTCGTCAAGGATCGTGTAGAAGATCCGGTAAGCCAGCGCCGAGGCGATCAGGGCGAGGTAGAGGACGGCGCCGAGGCTTTCAGTCGTAAAGCTGGGCAATCCGTGTTGGATCAGCGCCAAGGGGGCATAGATTGCGGCCGAGATGGTCAGCATGGCGGCGGCAGAGACCTCGGGGCGGATGCCTTTCAGCCGGGCGCGGCCATAGGCGCCCGAGATCCCATAGGACAGCGCCGCGCCAAGGATCGCCAGTTGGCCCAGCGAGGTCGGGTCGAAGTCGGTCAGGCTTTCGGGGCCGATGGTGACGACGACGCCCACAAGGCCCAGGATCAGGCCCAGGATGCGGTTGCGGGTCAGACGCTCGTCCGGGAAGACCAGGGCCGCGATCAGGACGGCGAACAGCGCGGTCGAGGCGTTGAGGATGCCCGCCAGCCCCGAGGGGATCTGTGTCTGGCCCCAGACGATCAGCGAAAAGGGGATGAGGTTGTTCGTCACCCCCATCACCGCCGCATCGCGCCAGAAGGCGGGGGAGCGCGGGATGGGAGCCCGGGCCAGGGCGACCCAAAGCCAAAGCGCCAGCGCCGCCCCTGTGACGCGAATGGCCACGGTCGTCGTGACGGTCAGGGCGGTCAGGGCGGCGTGATTGGCGGTGAAGGAGCCGCCCCAGATCAGGGCGAGCGCCGCCATGAGCGCCCAGGTGCGAGGGGTGAGGCGGGCTTGGGTCGGATGGGTCATGGCGGGCTTCTGCCACGGGGCGCGGGATGGCGCCACCCGAAACCGGCGGTTTGTGCCAAAGGAAAGGCCCGGGCTTGGCGGCCCGGACCCTGCCGTGTCGTTAGGCCGTGTCTTTAGAACGTGTAGTCCAGCCGCACCCCAAATCCCACCGCGTCATTGCCGGTGAAATCGGCGCGGGCGGTATCGGGGGTGCCGGTCTCGGGCGTGGCATCGCCAAGGCGCGTGTAGTTGACGCCGAAGGTCACTTTCATCTTCTCCATCGTATAAACGGCGCCCAGGGTCGCGCCCATCTGGCCTGTCGTGGGGGCCAGTGGCGAAACCAGCGGATCGCCCGCCTTTTCATAGGTCAGCGAGAAGAGGCCCGACCAGGTCTCGTTGAACTTGCGCCCGACGCCCAGGGTATAGGTCGTCGAATCCTCAAGATCGACCAGCCCGCCCCCGGTGCGCGAGACAAAGAAGGCGGGGTCGAGGCGGAATTTGCTCCAATCCGCCCAGCGGATGCCACCGAAGACCAGGGTATTGGCCGCCACCCCGGTCTGGAAATCCAGGTTGACCGATTGCGGCGTGTCGACCTCGGTTGACTTGATGCCGACGGTGGTGGCGCCGACCTTTTCGACCGTGTCGAAGTCATGGCTGATCGCGGAATTGTAGGTCAGCGCCACACGCAATGCGATATCGGGGATCTCGTAGGCCGCGCCCACCACATAGCCCGCGCTGCTGTCCTGGGCGAGGTCCACGCTATAGCCGGTCAGCGCGCCATAGGCCCGGCCCGACAGGACAACATTGGCCGAAGCCTCCTGCAGGCGCAGACCGCCGTAAACGCTCATCCGGTCGTTGAATTTATAGCGCAAAAGCCCGGTCAGCGCCGAAGAGCTGGCATTGGCCGAGGTGCCGCCGAACCAGGTCGTGGTGGGCGATCCCGCATAGGCCACATCGGCGCCAAAGGGTTGATCCAGGATCAGGCCATAGCTGAGCTTGGCGTTGATGTCGGATTTGAAGCCGATCTGGGCCTGGATGTAATCGTCGGCCACATTGTCCACGGCCGAGGTAAAGGGCGTCAGGCCCTTGCCCTGCAGATTGGGCGACACAGAGCCGAACTCCAGCCGCGCCGCCGTGCCCTTTTCGAACAGGATGGTGATGTCCTGGCCCGAACGGTCGATGCCGCCCGCCAGGGCTGTGCTGGCCGTCGACAGGCCCAAGGCCACAAGGCCCAGACGTTTGATCATTTTTTCCTCCCTCGTTGGGCCGTCTTGGGGCGGCCCGGTCAGACAGGCTAGACCGGCGCAACCCCGCCGATCAACAGAACAGTCATTTTTACGTCACGTCAGGCGGCCTGGACCCGCATTTGCGCGCGCAGGTTCACCAGGATGCCGGCAAAAATCACCGCGCCGCCCAGCAGGACATAGGGGTCGAAGGGCTCGGCGTAAAACAGCGCGCCGATGACGGCGATCAGCGGCAGGCGGATGAAGTCGATGGGGGTGACAAAGCCCGCAGGGGCCAGCGACAGGGCGGTGGTCAGCGACAGATGCGCCAGCACGCCACACAGCCCGATCAGACAAAGCCAGGGCAGGGTCTGCGCCGTGGGCAGGGTGACGGCGCCGTCAAAGCCCGCCCCGATCAGGCCAAAGAAGAACTGCATGAAGGTCAGCCAGAACAGGATGCCATAGACCGATATCCCCTTGGTCAGCCGCTTTGTCAGGATGGCCACGGTGGCAAAGGACAGCGCCGCCCCCGCCGCAGCCAGCGTCCCCCAGTTCATCAGCCCCGCGCCGGGCTGCGTGACGATCAGGATGCCCATGAACCCCAAAAGCCCGGCAAGCACCCGGGGCAGGGTAAGACGCTCGCCCAGAAACAGCGGACCCAGGGCAATGACCCACAGCGGCGAGGTGAACTCGATGGCGAAAACCTGGGCCAGGGGGATCAGGCCAAGCGCCACCAGCCACAGGTTTTGCCCGACGAAATGCACGATGTTGCGGGCGAAATGTCCGGAGAGTCTTTCCGTCGAGACTTGGCGGATCTGGCCTGTGACCAGGCCAAAGGCGACCAGCAGGGTAAAGCCCACGGCGGACCGGACTGTCATGATCTCGAAGCTGTCATGGGTGGCCTGGACCTCGCGGCCGGCCACCGCGATGCCGGTAAAGGCCGCGACCGACCCCAGCATCCACAGCGCGGCCTTCAGCGCGTCATTCATGATCAAGCCGGTCGGCTTTGCGCAAGGCCGGGAAGGCCGCGGCCCAGATGCCTGTCACCATCAGCGTCCCGATGCCCCCCGTCACAGCCGCCATCACCGGGCCGATAAAGCGCGAGACGACGCCGGTTTCGAACTCTCCCAGCTCGTTCGAGCCCGAGATGAACAGGCCCGAAACCGCCGAGACGCGGCCGCGCATGTGGTCGGGGGTGACGATCTGGATCAGCGTCTGGCGCACATTGACCGAGATCATGTCGCCCGCCCCCAGCACAGCCAGCGCCGCGACCGACAGCCAAAGGTTCGTGGACAGGCCAAAGACGATGGTGGCCAGGCCAAAGGCCGCAACGCCCAGGAACATCTTGACCCCGGCCTTGTTCTTGATCGGGAAAAACGCCAGCCAGGTCGAAACCGCAAGCCCCCCCACCGCAGGCCCCATCCGCAACAGCGCATTGCCCAAGGGGCCAACCTGCAGGATATCGGTGGCAAAGGCCGGCAAAAGCGCCGTGGCCCCGCCCAAAAGCACGGCGAACAGGTCAAGCGAGATGGCGCCGAAAACCACCTTGTTCTCCCAGACATAGGCCAGGCCTTCGCGCAGCTGGGTCAGGGGGTTGCCCTCTTGCCGCTCGGGGGTCGTATGGGCGCGGATCGTGGTCATCGCGGCGATCCCTGCGATGAAGCACAGCACGGCCACGCCGTAGGCGGTGGCGATGGAATGGGCGATCAGCAGGCCTCCGACAAAGGGGCCGCCCAGGATGGCGATCATCCAGACCGTCGTCGACAGTGAAATCGCCCGGGGCATGTCGGTGCGCGACACCAGCATCGGCACCATGGCCGAGGCCGCGGGCGAGACAAAGGCCCGCGAGGCGCCAAAGACGGCCGCGATGACAAAAATCGGGGTCAGGGAGGGGTCGGGGTCCAGCGCGGTCAGCATCAGGGCCGCGACGCCCAGGCCCTCGACCACCAGCGACCACAGCACGATGGTCTTGCGGCTGATCCGGTCTGCCAGGGTGCCCGCATACAGCGTCAGGACGAACAGCGGCAGGAATTGGCACAGGCCAACCATGCCGACCATGAAGGCGCTTTCCTCGATGCTGCGCGTCTCGCGGGCGATGTGATAGACCTGCCAGGCGACCGTGATGGCCTGGATCTGGGCCGCGAACTGGATCGGGATCATGCCGGTGAAATAGCGGGCGTAATTGGGATGGCGGCGGAAAAAGGCAAGCGGGCTGTCGGCCATAATGGGTCCTGCGCGGGGGATTGGGCGCGACCATGCATCCGGGGGCAGGCCGGGGCAAGGGGGGAAATGGCCGGGGTTTGGGGGGTGGGGGCGGAGGTTGGGGGGGGGCTGCGCGCGCCCCAGCAGTGACGTTTCGGGCGCTCCCGGACCTGCGTCAGGGGGGGGCCGGTGCAGGACGACAGGCCGGGGCCGCAGAGCGTCCGGACCCTCCCGGACCTGCGTCAGGGGGGGACCCGTTGCCGGACGACAGGCCGCGACCGCAGAGCGCCCGGACCTTGCGTCAGGGGAGGACGAGCAGCTTGATATCCGCGGGCAGGGCGGGGGTGGCGATGGCATGGGCCGCCTCTTCCAGCGTCACGCGGCGCGAGATCAGCGGGGCGGTCTGCACCGTGCCATTCGCGATCAGGTCCAGCGCGCGGGACTGGGTAAAGGGGTTGATAAAGGCGGGGAGGATCGAAACCTCGCGGAACAAAAGGTCAAAGGGCTGCCAGGCGACCTTCGCGCCCTTGGGCAGGACGCCCAGGATCACGACGCGGCCGCCGGGCGCCGCAAGGTCGGGGGCGCGGGTCATCGTCTCGGTCACGCCGGCACATTCGATCACCGCATCGGCGCCGCGGGGCCACAGCGCCTGGGCCTCGTCCAGCGTGGCGGCGGTGTGCTGGGCGCCAAGGCCCAAGGCGACCGCGCGCTTGTGGGGATTGCGGGTGACAAGCAGGACCTCGGCCCCAGCCGCCCGCGCCAGTTGCACGGCCAAAAGGCCGATGACCCCGCCGCCCAGAACCATGGCGCGCTCTCCGGGGATCAGGCGCGCGACATCCAGGCCGTGCAGCGTGCAGGCCAGGGGCTCGGCAAAGGCGCCCGCCTCGGCGGTCATCCCCGCAGGCAGGGGCAAGGCGCGGTGGGCGGGGATCACGGCATATTCGGCAAACCCGCCGTCGCGGGCGAGGCCTATGGCCACATTGGCCTCGCACAGGTTCACCCGGCCGCGGCGACATTCGGCACAGGTGCCGCAAAAGATGTTCGGGTCGCAGGCGACCAGGGTGCCGGGCGCAATCCCCACCTTTGCCCCCACCGCCACCACGACCCCGGCGAATTCATGGCCCAGCGTCACCGGAGGCCGCGAGGGGAACTCGCCCAGGAACAGATGCCGATCCGTGCCGCAAATCCCCGCGGCCTGCACCTGGACCACCACATCGTGATCCCCGGGCTCTGGCCGCGCCACATCGACCACCGCCAGATCCCCTAGCCCCAAAAGCCGCACTGCGCGCATCTGACCCTCCCGCTTTGAACCATGGGACACGGCGGCGCGGTCCGGGTCAAGCGCGGTGCCAACTTGCCCGCTTGAGGTTGCCCAGGCGCGCTTGAGTTTACCCGGCTTGGGCGCTAGGGTCCGACCCCGCAAGCCAGTACGCGACCCAGTGCCCAACGGAGAGACCATGACCGCGCCAGACCTCGCGAGCAAAGATTTCGCCGTGCTGCGCCGCCCCTCCGAGGGGTTCTTGTTCATCGTGACCTACGGGCGCTCGGGCTCCACCTTGCTGCAAAGCCTGCTGAACACGATCCCGGGCTATTGCATCCGCGGCGAGAACGCCAATGCGCTGTATCACATCTGCCGGATGATCGACGTCTACTTGCGCGAACCGAATTTCCAGCTGCGTGCCGATCAGCTGGCCGGCAAATCCAAGGCGGTGCCCGCGATCGGCACGCCCGCCGACCCCTGGTATGGGCTGGAGCTGGTCGATGTCGAACGCACCGCCTTGCGGTTTTGCAACGTCTTTTGCCGCGAGATCCTGAACATCCCCAACGGCACCAAGGTCGCGGGCTTCAAGGAAATCCGCTATTTCTACGACCTGAACTTTCTGCCGACCCAGCTTGCGATCATGCAGCGCTTTTTCCCCAAGGCGCGCATCCTGTTCCTGACGCGCGATCCCACCGAGGTGGCGAATTCCTCGTGGTGGCGTGGTCATGACAAGACGGTGCTTTTGCCCAAGCTGGAAAAGACCCATGAGATCTTTGCCGATTACGCCGCGACCCATCCCGATTGCTTTACGCTGGACTATGCGGCCTTTGCGCAAGGGGCTGCGGGCCTGGCGCCGTTGTATGACTTCCTGGGCGAACCGATGGATGTTGCGGCGGTGACGCGGGTGCTGGGGCGGCGCCTGGATCACATGGTCAACGTCAAGGCGCCCAAGGGCTAGGCCCGGACCGCGCCCCCTGCCACAGATTTCCCCGCCTGTTTGAGATATCCAAGGACCCGACATGACCGATACTGTCGCGCGCGCCCCGATCCCCGGCCTTGCAGAGCCGGACTTCGCCGACCTTGCCCGCCCGTCCAAGGGCTATCTTTTCCTTGTCACCTATGGGCGTTCCGGCTCGACGGTGACGCAGAACCTTTTGAACGCGATCCCGGGCTATTGCATCCGCGGCGAAAACGCCAATGCCATCCACCCGTTGTGCAAGATGATCGACACGCTGGAGCGCAATCGCGAGATCACCACGCATCGGGCGCAGCGCGCGGGCCTGGTCAAGCGCGCCAAACTCCTGGGGACACCCGCCGATCCCTGGTTTGGCGCCGAGGATATCGACATCGACCGCCTGGCGCAGGGCATGTTCGACGTCTTTGCCCGCGAGGTGCTGCGCATCCCGCCCGGAACCCGCGTCGCAGGGTTCAAGGAAATCCGCTATCTGCAGGATGTGACCTTCATCCCGCGCCAGCTGGAGATCATGCAGCACCACTTCCCCAGCGCCCGCATCTTGTTCCTGACGCGCGACCATGCGCAGGTCGCGGCCTCGGCCTGGTTCAGCCGGCAGCCGCCCGACAACTTCTTGCCGCAGCTGGCCCATGCGGATGCGGCGTTCACGGCCTATGCGGACACCCATCCGGGCTGTTTTCACCTGGATTATGCCACCCTGATCCAGGGACCCAAGGCGCTGCGGCCCTTGCTTGACTTTCTGGGCGAGGAGATGCACGAGGACACGATTGCCGAAGTCCTGGGGCGACGGCTGACCCATGGCAAGCCAAAGGCGGCGCGCAAGGACTAGTGTCCCTTACAGGAGGCAGACTTGCCCATCATCCTGCCCGACCTGGGGTTGCATTACACCTCGGTGCCCAAGAACGCCTGCACCTCGATCAAGCGGATGTTCTACGAGATCGAACACGGCCGCCCCTTTGAACCCTTTCGCCGGGATGGCAAGCTGGTCCATATCCACCACATCCATTCCAGCACGAACTTTCAGGCCCTGCCGCCAGAGCAGGCGGCGGGGCTGTGGAAAATCGCCGTTCTGCGCGATCCGCTGAAACGTCTGGTGTCGGTCTGGCGCAACAGGGTGATGTATCACCGCGAGCTGGAGGTGGGGCGGCTGGCGGAAACGCCCGCGGGCGCGGGTCTGACGCCGCGCCCGAAGCTGGAGGAATTCGTGATGAACCTGGAGGCTTACCGCGCGGCCTCGGTGTCGATCCGGCGTCACAGCGATCCGCATGTCCGGTTTCTGGGCCCTGATCCGACCTATTACGACCGGCTTTACCAGATGTCAGAGTTGGCGACGCTGACGCGCGACCTGTCCGACCGGGTGGGGCGGACACTTGTGATGCCGCATGAGCAGACCGGCGGGCCGAAGGCCGATGTCTCGATGCTAAGCGCCGAGGCGGTGGCGCGGGCGCGGGCGTTTTACGCCGAGGATTACCAGGTGTTTCAGTTCGACTAGGGCGGAGGCCAAAGACCCCGCGGCGGGGCGCAGGGTCTTTGGGGCGCTTCCGCCCAAGGGTCACTTCGGTATTTGCCCGCGCCCAGGGTGAGGGCGCTTTGGCGCCTTACTCCAGCTCGATCGTGCCGGGGGGCTTTGACGTGCAATCGTAAAAGACGCGGTTGACGCCCTTGACCTCGTTGATGATCCGCGTGGCGGTTTCGCCCAGGAAATCATGGGTGAAAGGGTAGTAATCCGCCGTCATGCCATCAACCGAGGTGACGGCGCGGAGCGAGACCGCAAAGTCATAGGTCCGCCCGTCGCCCATCACGCCCACGGTCTTCATCGGCAGGATGGCGGCGAAGGCCTGCCAGATCTCGTCGTAAAGCCCGTGTTTGCGGATCTGGTCGATATAGACGGCATCGGCGCGGCGCAGGATCTCCAGCTTTTCGCGGGTGATCTCTCCGGGGCAGCGGATGGCCAGACCCGGGCCGGGGAAGGGGTGGCGGCCGATGAAGCTTGCGGGAAGGCCCAGTTCACGACCAAGCGCGCGGACCTCGTCCTTGAACAGCTCGCGCAGCGGCTCGACCAGTTTCAGGCCCATCTTTTCCGGCAGGCCGCCGACATTGTGGTGGGATTTGATCGTGACCGAAGGCCCGCCGCTGAACGAGACCGATTCGATGACATCGGGATACAGCGTGCCTTGCGCCAGGAATTCCGCGCCGGGGATCTGGTTGGCGTATTTCTGAAAGACCTCGATGAAGAGGCGGCCGATGGTTTTCCGTTTCACTTCCGGGTCGCTGACACCTTCCAGCGCGCCGAGGAAAAGGTCGGACTCGTCAGCATGGATCAGGTTCAGGCTGTAGTTCTCGCGGAACATCTTGACGACCTGTTCGGCCTCGCCCAGGCGCAACAGCCCGTGGTCGACAAAGACGCAGGTCAGTTGGTCGCCCAAGGCCTCGTGCAAGAGGATGCCGGTGACAGAGCTGTCAACGCCGCCCGACAACGCGCAGATGACCTTTTTGTCGCCGACCTGGGCCTTGATCTTGGCGATCATCTCTTCGCGGTAGGCGCCCATGGTCCAGTCGCCCTTGAAGCCGGCCAGCTTCACGAAATTCTCGTAAAGCATGGCGCCCTTGGGCGTGTGGTGGACCTCGGGGTGGAACTGGACGGCGTAGAAATGGCGCGCGGTGTCGGCCGTGATGGCGAAGGGCGCATTGGGCGAGGTGCCATAGACCTGAAAGCCGGGGGCGATCTTGGACACATGGTCGCCGTGCGACATCCAGACTTGTTCGTCGCCAGTTGCGAACCAGCCGTCCAAGAGCGGGAGCCTCGCATCGGTCGGCGTCACATAGGCGCGGCCGAATTCGGCGGTGCCGTGCCCGCCTTCGACATGACCGCCGAGGCAATGCATCATGACCTGCTGGCCGTAACAGATGCCCAGGATCGGGACGCCCAGGTCAAAGACCCCCTTGGGCGGCATCGGCGCGCCCTCGGTATAGACCGAGGCCGGGCCGCCGGAGAAAATCACGGCCTTGGGCGCAAAGCGGGCGAGGAAGGCCTCGTCCACTTTGTTGAAGGGATGGATCTCGCAATAGACCGACAATTCGCGCAGGCGGCGCGCGATCAATTGGGTGACTTGCGACCCGAAGTCGATGATGAGGAGGCGATCATGCCCAGGGGATGTGGTGCTCATGGGGTCGCGTAGCTTTTGAAGGCGGTTTTGGCAAGATGGGAATCGCTTGCGGTGCCGAACCGGGGGGCCGCAAGCCCCCCGGACCCCCCGCTTCAAGGGGCGCACGCGCCCCTTGAAAATCCCCGTGAGTATTTGCGTCAGTCTGAAAGGCGGGGTCGGTTTTGATCGGTGGTCGTGTCGCTTTTCGGCCTTTTGTGCCGCATTTGGTTTGGGAGCGCGGGGGATTTGGGCGCATAACGGCGGCAAACGGCTTTGGAGGCTTTGATGAACGATCAAGTGGCAGGACGGCGGGCACGTGGCGGCGGTGGGGCGACCCGGCGCGCCGAGCGGACGGCGGTTTCCTTCGAGACTGCGCGCTTCATCGAGCGCAACATCCCCAACTTCGAGATCCTGAACGAAGAAGCGCTTCAGATCATCGAATACAACGCCGAAACCATCCTGGAAGAGATCGGCGTGAACTTCGTGGAAAACGAGGGCGCGCTTCAACGCTGGCGCGAGGCGGGCGCCGATGTGCGCGGCGAGCGGGTGCATATTCCCCGGGGCCTGGCGCGGAAACTGTGTTCGACGGCGCCCAAAAGCTTTACCCAACATGCGCGCAATCCGGCGCGGAATGTGGAAATCGGCGGGCGGAACCTGGTGCTGGCGCCGGTCTATGGACCTCCGTTTGTGCGGGATATGGAGGGCGGGCGGCGTTATGCGACGATTGCCGACTTCCGCAACTTTGTGAAATTGGCCTATATGTCCAAGTGGTTGCACCATTCGGGCGGCACGGTTTGCGAGCCCACGGACGTGCCGGTGAACAAGCGCCACCTGGACATGCTGCTGGCCCATATGACCCTGTCGGACAAGCCCTTCATGGGGTCGGTCACGGCACCCGAGCGGGCGGTGGATTCGGTCGCCATGGCGAAGATCCTGTTTGGCGCGGATTTCGTCGATCAGAACACGGTGATGACGTCGCTGGTCAACATCAACTCGCCCATGACCTTTGACGGGATCATGATGGGCGCTTTGGAGACCTATGCGCAGGCGAACCAGGCGTCCATCGTGTCTCCGTTCATCGTGGGCGGGGCGATGGCGCCGGTGACGGTCGGCGGCACGCTGACGCAGGTTCTGGCGGAAGTGCTGGCGGGCGTGGCCTATTCGCAGTTGGTGCGCGCGGGGTCGCCGGTCATTGCCGGGGCCTTTGTGACCTCGATCGACATGAACTCGGGCGCGCCGACCTTCGGGACGCCGGAGGCCAGCCACATCACCTACGGCGTCGGTCAATTGGTGCGCCGTCTGGGCCTGCCTTACCGGTCGGCCGGGGGCTTCTGCGGGTCGAAACTGCCCGACGCGCAGGCGGCTTACGAATCGGCCAACAGCCTGAACATGGGGCTTCTGTCGGGCGTGAACTTCATGCTGCACGCTTGCGGCTGGCTGGAGGGCGGCCTTGTGTCGTCCTATGAGAAGTTCGTGATGGATGCCGACCAACTGGGCACGCTGCACCACATGGCCAAGGGCATCATCATGGATGAGAACGGTCAGGGCATGGACGCCATCCGCGAAGTGGGTCCGGGCGGTCACTACCTTGGCTGCGAACACACGCAAGCCAACTTCAAGACCGCGTTCTGGCGCACCGACCTTCTGGACTACAAGCCCTTCGAGACCTGGGCCGAGGAAGGCTCTCGCGATACGATGCAGCTGGCGAATGAGCGCGTGAAGAAGATGCTGAACGACTATGTCCAGCCCGAGCTGGACGTGGCCAAGGCCGAGGCGCTGGAGGCTTTTGTGGCCGAGCGCAAGGCGTCGGAGCCCGACGCCTTTATCTGAGGCGGAATGTCGTGAAATGGAAAGGCCCGCGGGATCGGTGATCCGGCGGGCCTTTTGCTTTTCGAACCTTGGACTGTCGCCAGGCTGGCGACAGTCCTTGGCGGCTGATTGTTGCCTTGGTCGGGACAATCAGACCCGCTGGGCCAGGTCAAACAAGGCGCAGATCGGGCGGATTGCGCGGCAGAAGGCTGACCTCGGCCATCAGGGCGATCATGACCTCGATATGACGGGCCACCGAATAACCGGCGTCGCCGCGCTGGCGGGTGGCCTCCATCCGCTCTTCTTCCGACAAAAGTCGGGGGACAGACCGGTCAGGCGCCGGTTGCCCGTCGATCAACCGCTTCAAATCGCGGTCACGGCGGTATTCCACAAGGCCCAGACGGGCGGCGCGAATCAGCAGCTGCGGCCGGCGCAGGTCAGCCAAGAGGGTGCGGAAATCGGTGCGGTTCGCAGACATGGGCAACACTCCGTTTCGATTCTGGATACAATCACCATGCCACAACTCAACCGGGCGTTGCGCAACCGCCGTTTCAACCGTGCGATGGTTACTAAGTTGTTTAAGATTTCGAAACAATTATAGCGATTGTCTTGGATTTTAACTCTTGGGTAACCAATGCCACTCACGGTTGCAGAAGTGCACAAATCGAACATGCGGTTGGAAGGGCCCATGCCGGAAATGATCCCCATGCAAAATCCGAGCCTCCGTTCCGACCTGCCTGCCTGGGTGCCAGGGGCCGTGCGCCTCTACCTGGACCACACCGAACAGGGCCTCTCGTTGCGCGCCATTGCCCGCCGCGACGGGTGCCATGCCTCGACGGTCCTGCGCCAGGTGCGCCGCTATGAGGGAAGACGCGACGATCCTTTGCTGGATGAAGCGCTGTCCTCCCTGGTTTGCCGGGACGGGGAAAGCCCCCATTCATCCACGAAGGAAGATCCCATGTCCGCTCCGATCCGCCACCAGATCCTTGACGACAAGCAAATCGCCCGCGAGGGGCTGCGCGTGCTGCGCCGCCTGGCGGAACCCGGCGCGGTCCTGGCCGTGGCGCCCGATATGGAAAAGGCCGTCGTCATGCGCGAATTCCCCGATGGGCGTTCGGCGCGCACCGGGGTCGTTGACCGCGCCTTTGCCCAGGCCTTTGCGCTGAAAGACTGGATCTCGATCCGCAAGGCGGGGCGGGTCACAAGCTATGAGCTGTCCACGGTGGGGCGCATGGCCTTGAAGCGGATGCTGGAGACGGAGGAGGGCCACAAGCAGGGCCTGGCGCAGGGGATGGCCGAGGCGCCCATGGTCTTTGGCCACCAGCACCGCGAATGGGCCACGCGTGAGATCGCGACCGAGGAGGGTCCGCGGCGGATGCGGTATAATCTGGCGGAAAGCCCGGTGGCGGTGCTGGGGCGGCGGCGTGACAAGGATGGCAAGGTGTTCTTGCCGCCCGAACTGGTTGATGCGGCCGAACGCCTGCGCGAGGATTACGAGCTGGCCCAGATGGGCCCCCGCGTGGCGCAGAACTGGGAGCGGTTCCTGACCGGCTCTGACCGCGGCGGCTTTCGCAGCGATGGCCTGGCCGAGGGTCCGCGGGCGGCGCGCGACCGGGTGGCGGCGGCTTTGCGCGACCTTGGTCCGGGCTTGGGCGATGTGGCGCTGCGGGTCTGCTGTTTCCTGGAGGGCATCGAGGCGGCGGAGCGGCGGATGGGTTGGGCGGCGCGGTCGGGCAAGATCGTCTTGCGCATCGCCCTGCAACGCCTGCGCCGCCACTATGACGAGACCTATGGCCGCTCTGGCCCGCTGATCGGGTAGGGCCAAAGGGGGGGGGAGGATCAGCCCCCCCGCTATCCGCTCCCCGGATCAGCCCCCCGCGTCGCACACCCCCGCCATGCCTGACCGGCCCGTCTCCGGTCGAAGAATTGGCCATCATCCCCCGCGTCGCACACCCCGCCATGCCTGACGCCAGACGTCTCCGGTCATGCCTGCTATTTCTTCTTGGACATCGCCGCCTTGAAATCATCCGCGATGGTCTTGAAGTCGGCCCCCGCGCCCTCGGAGATTTCGGCCACCTCTTTCAAATAGCCCTGCAAAGTCTTCGCATCCTTGGCGGCGGCTATCTCTTTCTTCTTCTTCTCGCCCAAGGCTTTGACTTCGGCCGCGAATTTCTTGATCTTGGCCAGCTCGGACTGACCCTGCTTGACGAAATCAGCCGCCTTTTTCAGGTCGGTTTCAAAGGCCTCTTGGGCGGCCATCAGCGGCTTTTCCATCTTGAGCCGCATCTTTTCGATGGTCGCCACCGCAGCCTTCAGGCTTTTATCGTCGATCCCCGCGACGGCCGCCGCCTTCTCGGCCTCTTTCGCGGCCCCCGCCTTGCCGCCCTTGACGGCCTCGGTCACGATCAGCTTGATCCAGGCCGGATATTGCTTGGGCAATTCCCGCAAAAAGGCATCGACCTTGAAATGCAGGTCCGCGGATTCGCCCAGCTCTTTGCGCTTGGTCTCGATGGTCTCGAACAGCTTTTTCGCCTTGTCGCGTTCGGCTGATTTTTCCTTGGTCGACTTGATCGCCTTGCCCATGGCATCGGTCAGCTTGTCGATGGGCTTGAACAGCGCGTCGCACTCTTTGCAATAAAGGTTGACCTCGTTGACCTCTTGGGCGACCAGCCGGACGTCCTCGTCCAACAGCGCCTTGGCCTGGGGGACGCCCTTCTTGCCCTCAAAGGCCTTGTAGTCGGTGCCCGCGGCGCCCGCCTCGACCGCGGCCTTCAGCACGGCGCGAAAGTCTTTTTCGTGCTTTTCCAACAGCTTGTCGCGGGCCTTCAGAATATCAAGCAGCTTTCTGCCCCGCGCCAGTGTCAGGTTGCGCGTCTTGGGCTCGATCTTGTCCCATTCCTTTTGCCACTTGCCCCAATCTTCGGCCATCGCTGTGGTC
Organism: Stagnihabitans lacustris; assembly: GCF_025950525.1. Classification (GTDB taxonomy): domain Bacteria; phylum Pseudomonadota; class Alphaproteobacteria; order Rhodobacterales; family Rhodobacteraceae; genus Stagnihabitans. The sequence continues at coordinate 734,601 of NZ_JAPDGS010000001.1, forward strand.
CCCCCTGAAATGCATGGCAGCCAACCATCTTTACGGAACACCTTTTCGTCTCATGGGTCAAAGGCTATGTAACGGGGAATAATCGCGAGGCTTCGGCCCAAGGAGTGGCGATGCGTGACCTGAAGAACCCCGAAGAGCGTCACCCCGAAAAGGCGCATCGTGCCGACAATCCGCAGCCGAAAAAGCCCGAATGGATCAGGGTCAAGGCGCCGACCTCCGAGGGCTACAAGAAGACCCGCGACATCCTGCGCGAGAAAAAGCTGGTGACGGTCTGCGAAGAGGCCGGTTGCCCCAATGTCGGCGAGTGCTGGAGCCAGGGCCACGCGACCATGATGATCATGGGCGAGATCTGCACGCGGGGTTGCACCTTTTGCAACATCGCGACCGGCAAGCCCGCGTCGCTGGATGCCTTCGAACCCGGCCGCGTCGCCCATGCGGTGGCGGAACTGGGGTTGAACCATGTGGTTGTGACGTCCGTTGACCGCGACGACCTTGCGGATGGTGGGGCCGATCACTTCGCCCAGACGATCCGTGCGATCCGCCATCGCTCCCCTTCGACCACGATCGAGGTCCTGACCCCCGATTTCCTGAAATGCCCGCCCTCCGCGCTGGAAGCGGTCGTCGAGGCCCGCCCCGATGTCTTCAATCACAACCTGGAAACCGTCCCCGGCCTTTACGCCGAGGTCCGCCCCGGCGCGCGCTATTTCCACTCGCTGCGGCTGTTGCAGCGGGTCAAGGAGCTGGACCCGTCGATCTTCACCAAATCCGGCATCATGGTGGGTCTGGGAGAGGATGCGGCGGGGGTGAAACAGGTCATGGACGACATGCGATCCGCCGATGTCGATTTCCTGACCGTGGGGCAATATCTGCAACCGACGCCGAAACACCATGCGGTGGCGCGGTTTGTCACGCCTGACGAGTTCAAGGCCTATGAGACGGCGGCTTGGGGCAAGGGCTTCCTGATGGTCTCGGCCACACCTTTGACGCGGTCGAGCTACCATGCTGGCGACGACTTTGCGCGGCTGCGGGCGAACCGTCTGGCAGCCTTGGGGCGTTAAGTCCCCGGGCCGCTGCGGCTGATCATATAAAACATCATCGCGGCCTTCTCGCCAATAGGACCGGGAACAACGCCGACGTCCAGCGTCAGGATTTGCCCTTGGGGTCCGGGCTTGCCCCCCTGAAACTGTGCTTGGAACAGCGACGGAGCCTTGGTTTCGAAGTCCGGCGCGAGGCGGGTCACAAGATAGTCGATCGCCCCGTCTGTCGTGTCGATTGGCTGGCTCAGGGTGCATTGCATCAAGATACCGCCCTCGGCCCCATGGCGGCGCGCCAAGCCCCCCAAAAGGCGCAGGGTGTCATCATCTTCGGGCAGGTCCGGTGCCGAGCCTGTCCCATTGGCATCGACATCGGAGAATCCTTCGAACCTGCCACCGGCCCGCATCAGGGCAAGGCCCTGGGGGCCAATCCGGGTGCAATCCAGCGAGCTGATACCCTCCCCAGTGTCGCGCGCGGCCGAGAGGGAGAGGAAAGCGGGGTCGACCAGTTCGGGAAACAGGCTGCGGTAAAGCCAGCCCCCCTGGGTCTGGCCGTCCCAAATGCGCGCCTGATATCCCTCCGCCGTGCTGGAGAAATCCAGCGCCGTGGCGCGGGCGATCTGCCAGGCGCGGTCGATGTCAGGTCGGTCTTCGGCCAGGGCAGGGGAGGCGACGAGAAGGGCGGCAAGAACGAGGCGGCGCAAGGGATGTCTTTCGCAAGTTGGCTTTGGCCGCAGGTAGCGATCCGGGCGCTGCCCCGTCAAGGCCGGGCCAAGAAAAAGGGCGCCCGAAGGCGCCCCGTCACCGACAAGAACGCGGCTTAGCCCTCGGGTTGGCGATAGGTTTCGTGGCAGGCGGCGCAGGCCTTGCCGACCATGCCAAGGCCGGCCTTGGCCGTATCCAGATCGGTGCCTGCGCCCGCCACCAGCGTGGCTGCGGCGGTGTTCAGATCGGCCAGCTTGCCCAGGAAATCATCGGGCGTCGCCCAAAGTTCGGCCTTGGCGAAGCTGTCGGCCGATTTGCCGACTTCCGATCCGGCCGGGAATTGCTCCAGCGAGATGACAGAGGCCACGGCTGCGACATTGGCCGCGGCTTTGGCTGCGGCGGCGGAGTCATAAGCCACCTCGCCCTTCACCATGGCGCCGATCTTGCCAAGGTCCGAGGCCATCTGCAGCATCAGCCCATGACGGGTTTCCACCGCATCGGCAAAGGGGTCCTCTTGCGCCCAAAGGCCGGAGGTCGACAACAGCAGGGCCACGGCGGCACCGGTCAGCTTCAGGGGAGTCAGTTTCAGACGTGTCATGGCGAATCCTTTCGCAGTCTCGCGGTGCTTGCACAAGGCACCCGGGCCGGCCCCATGGCCAGAGCCATTTTGCGCGCGATTCTAACCTTATGCCGCGGGTTTAGCAGGCCTATCAGCTTTGCTTACGGCGCCTGGAAGGGTTGGCATATCTCGGCAAAGACCGGCAGGGCCTCGGCCCGGATGGAAAAGGCCGCGAGGCCCGGCGGCAGGGTCATGCCATGCGCCTCGGTCACGAAGCGCAGGGCGCAGGCGACCGCGATATCGGCATGGCCAAGCGCGCCGAACCACCAGGCGGCGGGACATTCGGACTCTAGCGCGGCAAGGACCTGACCGATCTGACGCGCACAGCGCGCCTCCCAATCGGGTGCTGTCACCTCATGCAAGCGGCGTTCGTAAAACAGGCTGACCGCCTTTTCGGCAAGCCCGGTGCCCAACGTGGCCAGCCTCAGGGCCCGCGTCCGCGCCATGCCCGTGCGGGGGAAAAGCGGCGCATCGACCAGCCGGTCCAGGTGGTCCAGCATCATGTGGCTGTCGGTCAGGACCAAGCCGTCCTCCAGCACCAGGGTCGGCACCCGCATCAGGGGGTTCAGCGCCGCCACCTGATCGGCCTGGCCAAAGACCGACCAGGGCCGATGGTCGAAGCCCATCCCGTAAAGCCGCAGCGCAATGCCGACGCGGCGGACAAAGGGGCTGTCGTATTGGCCGATCAGGATCATGGGCTGACCGGAGGCACCGCCTTGAGATAGGCCACCAGCGCCCGGACGTCGCTTTCGGGCAGGTGGCCCATATTGTCCACGACATGGGCCATGGCGCCGCCAACAAAGTCGAAATCGGGCGTGGCCCCGGTGGTGAGGTAGTTCAGGATATCGGCCTCGGACCAGTCAAGGCCGCCCGGCGTGACATTGGGCACTTTGGCCGTCCCGTCGATCACCCCGCCGCCCAGCCATTTCGCGGTATCAAGGCCCCCCAGCGCATTGCGCGGCGTGTGACATTCGCCGCAATGGGCCATGGCTTCGGCGATATAGCGGCCGCGCTCGACCTCGGGGGTCATGGTGCCGGTCAGGACATAGGCCGGATTGCCGAACAACAGCTTCCAGCCGCCCAGGCTGCGGCGGATGTTGAAGGGAAAGCCCACGTCATGGGGCAGGCTGGCCACATCCGAGGGCGGCAAACCGTCGATAAAGGCTTTGAGGTCGACGATGTCCTGATCCGACATCTTGGCATAGGCCACATAGGGCATGGCGGGGTATTCGTGGCTGCCATCGGGCAGGACGCCATCCTGGACCGCATGGATGAACTGCGCCGTGGTCCAGTCGCCGATGCCTTCCTTGGAGGGCGAGATATTCGGCGCCAGGAAGGTCCCGAAGGCGGTCGCGAATTTCTGACCGCCCGACAAGAGCTTGGCATCCTCGCCCTTGGCCCCCGCCGCCGCATGGCACGAGGCGCAGCCCGAGGCCCAGAAGATCGTCTCGCCATGGACCGGATCGGGGGTCAGCGCCTCGGCCGCCTGGGTGTCGCGGAGGGTGGGAGCGGTCAGGAACCAACCGGCGGCTGCGGCGAAAATGCCCAAGGCAAGCAGGCGACGAAAGAAACGGCCCATGCGAAACTCCTCTTTGCGCCAACCTGACACGGGGCGCGGCTTCGGGCAAGCGGGGGACACGCGCCCGTGAAGGGGGCCGTGAAGCAGGGGGTGTGAAGGGTGCGACGGCAGCGGCGCAGGGTTGCGACACAAGGGCGGGTGGGCGCCGCTTCGGGCTGAAGCGGCAAGGGGGGCGGACCGTGACGGGGCGGCGTTCTGCGGCTCAGGGCCGCAGGCGGCCGTTCACCCTCAGCCACTCGGGCCAGCCCCACAGGTGCTCGGCCCCCGCGATCAAGGCGCAGGCCGCGACCACGACCAGCACCAGCCGCACCCGCGACGGCGAGGGCGGATGTCGCAACCACCAGACCATCCGCAAGAACAGGTTCATTCGGCGAAACGGACCTTGCCGATATGGGGCAGGTTGCGGTTTCGTTGCGCGAAGTCGATGCCATAGCCCACGACGAATTCGTCGGGGATCTCGAATCCGGTCCAGTCGGCCTTGATCTCGACCTCGCGGCGCGAGGGCTTGTCCAACAGCGCGCAGACCTTCAGCCTTTTCGGCTCACGCGACAGAAGCAGGCGTTTGACATGGGACAGCGTAAAGCCCGTGTCGATGATATCCTCGACCACCAGCACATCGCGCCCCGCGATCTCGCCGCGCAGGTCCTTCAGGATCTTGACCTCGCGCGAGGAGTGCATGGCGTCGCCGTAAGAGGAGGCCTCCAGGAAATCGACCTCGCAGGGCAGGGGGATTTCCCGGATCAGGTCGGCGATAAAGATGAAGGACCCGCGCAACAGCCCCACGACGACCAGCTTTTCGGTGCCGTGGAAATGCTCGGTGATCTCGCGGGCCAGTTCCTCGACTCGGGCGGCGATGGTCTTGGCGCTGATCATCTGGTCGATCACATAGGGGCGCTCTTGCATGTTCGGTCCTTGGTGGGGCTTGATTTTTGGGCAGCCCCAAGACAAATGCGCCTTGTGCCCCCTTTGGCAAGGAAAAACCGATGCGCCACGCCGAGGAGAAGTTTCTCCCCCATACGCCCGACCAGATGTTCGCTTTGGTCGCCGATGTGGCGCAGTATCCGCAGTTCCTGCCCTGGACCGCCGCCGCCCGGATCAGGTCTCGGCGCCCGGTCGAGGGCGGCGAGGTGATGGAAGCGGATCTGGTGATCTCCTTCAAACTGTTCCGCGAGAAATTCGGCTCGCGCGTGACGCTCTTGCCCGGGGAAAGCCGCATCCTGACGGAATATATCGACGGCCCCTTTCGGCATCTGAAGTCGGAATGGCGCTTTGCCCCGGCCGAGGGTGGCTGCAAGGTCGCCTTCGAGGTGGATTTCGAGTTCCGCAACGCGATCCTGGCCGGTGTCATCGGGCTTGTGTTCAACGAGGCCATGACCCGCGTGGTGCGCGCCTTCGAGGCAAGGGCCAAGGTGCTTTACGGCTGAGGCCCGATTTTCCTTAGGCCCTATGTTTCCAATCCGGGCCCTATGTTGCCGAATCTGGCCAATGTTTCCAATTCCGGAACGAAAGGTTTCGTTCACCGTATTTGCTTGGGTTGATCATCTTTTGGTTGTAGGGGGAACTCCTGCAGTTGTGGAGTGACCCATGAAACTTTTGACTTCCCTGGCCTTCGGCCTCGCCTTGACGGCGGGGGCTCAGGCATCGACCGTTTATACGAATGATTTCTCGATGGGCGACGGCGGTTTTACCGGCGCCGCGGTGACGACTTATGGCACCTATGGCGCGTTTTACGGCATCCTGACCCAGGGGGCGACGGCGACGCTGAGCCTGACGGGGTTTGCGGCCAACCAGGCGCTGGAACTGACCTTTGACCTTTATACGCTGCAGTCGCTGGACGGCGACAATGCCACGTGGGGGCCGGACACCTTCGCCGTGGCCTTCAACGGGTCGACGGTCTTTGACTATTCCTTCTCGAATTGGCCGGGCAGCCTCGATGCGGCGTCGGACTTCCCGCAAAGCTATGGCGGGGTCGGGTCAAGTGCCGGCACCGGCGCCGTCGCAAGCATCGAAAGTTCAGGCTGGGCGGGGGCAACGGAATACACCTATGGGCTGATCCTGTCCGGTCTGGCCGATGCCAATGGCGATTTCCAGATCAGCTTCCTCGGCAATTCGGGCCAGGAGGCCTATGACGAGGGCTTCGGCATCGACAATGTGACGGTTGCGACCGTGCCGCTGCCGGCGGGCTTGCCGCTTTTGGCGGCGGGGATCGGCGCCCTTGGTCTGCTTCGCCGCCGTAAGGCTTGAGCTTGACAAAGCCCGGGGGCGCGCCCCCGGGCTTTGTCAGTCCGGCTGGCTGATCTGCCCGCCGCCCACATGGGCACGAACCCCGGTTGTCGCAGGACCAGAGGTGGCCAATCCGCGCCGCACCCTTGCCGCCAGATAGGCAAAGGCCTGGGCCTCCAGCATGTCGCCATTCAAGCCCGTGGCGTCGATATCCTCGACCGCGCCGTGCGACATCCCCGGCAGTCTTTGCCGCAAGGCCGCCATCAGGGCCTGGTTGTGGCGGCCCCCTCCGGCGACCAGAAGGCGCGAGATGGCTTGCGGGAAATGCTCGGCGCCCCGCGCCACGGCCGCCGCCGCCGCATGGGTCAGGGTGGCGCAGGCGTCAGCGTCCGACAGATGGGCCACGCCGGGCAACAGGTCGTGAAAGGCGTTGCGGTCCAGCGACTTGGGCGGCATGCGGTGGAAATAGGACTGGCGCAGGAAGCCTGCGATGACCGCCTCATCCACCGCGCCTTGCAGGGCCAAAGCGCCGCCCTCGTCCTGCGCCAGGCAAAGGCGCGCCTGCATCAGGTCATTGATCGGCGCATTGGCGGGGCCGGTGTCAAAGGCCAAAAGCGCCCCCGGTGCCTCGGGGGAAAGGCGGCCCGGATCGACCCAGGTCAGATTGCCCACCCCGCCCAGGTTCAAAAAGGCCAGGGGTGCTTCGGCCCCCAGCCGCCGGGCCAGCGCATGGTGGAAAAACGGCACCAAAGGCGCGCCCTGGCCGCCAAGCGCCACATCGGCGCTGCGGAAATCCCAGACCACCGGCAGGCCAAGGGCCTCGGCCAGGACCGCGCCATCCCCCGCCTGATGCGTGCCCCGCCCGCCCGGATCATGGGCCAGCGTTTGGCCGTGAAAGCCCACCAGCGCCACATCGGAAAACCGCGAGGCAAGCTCGATATGGGCGCCCTCCACCACTTCGGCGGCGGCGCGCACGCCCGGATCCCCCGGCCAACGCCCAAAGCCCGCCGCGATCACCGCGCGTTCCGCGGCCGTATAGGGGCGGAACCCATGCGGGCCGAAATCCAGCACCCGGACCCCATCGGTCAGCACCATGGCCGCATCGACCCCATCCAAAGAGGTCCCCGACATCATCCCCAGAACCCAGAGCGGTTCTTCCTTTTCCTTCACCGGCGCCCCCGCTATACGATCCCGGTCAATAATGCATGGGGATGCCATGACCTACCACCCGAAATCCGAATTTCTGCGCGTGATGTTCGAGCGCGGCTTTGTGGCCGATTGCACCGACTATCAGGCGCTGGACGAGGCGTTGATTGCCGGAGTGGTGCCCGCCTATATCGGCTATGACGCCACGGCGGCCAGCCTGCATGTGGGCCATCTGATGAACATCATGGTGCTGCGCTGGCTGCAAAAGACCGGGCACAAGCCGATCACGCTGATGGGCGGGGGGACGACCAAGGTGGGCGATCCGTCCTTCCGGTCCGAGGAGCGTCCGTTGCTGACCTCTGAGGCGATCGACCGCAACATCGCGGGTCTGGGCCGGGTGTTTTCGCGGTATCTGTCCTATGGCGAGGGCGCGACGGATGCCGTCATGCTGAACAATGCCGAGTGGCTGGACAATCTGAACTACCTGGAATTCCTGCGCGACATCGGGCGGCATTTCTCGGTCAACCGGATGCTGTCGTTCGAAAGCGTCAAGTCGCGGCTGGACCGGGAGCAGAGCCTTTCCTTCCTCGAATTCAACTACATGATCCTGCAGGCCTATGATTTCCTTGAGATCAATCGCCGCTATGGCTGTCTGTTGCAGATGGGCGGGTCGGATCAGTGGGGCAATATCATCAACGGCATCGACCTGACGCACCGCGTGATCGACAAGCAGATCTATGGGTTGACGACGCCTTTGCTGACCACGTCCGATGGGCGCAAGATGGGGAAATCGGCAAGCGGGGCGGTTTGGCTTTCGGGTGACATGCTGTCGCCTTACGAGTTCTGGCAGTTCTGGCGCAACACGACCGATGCCGATGTGGGCCGCTTCCTGAAGATTTTCACCGAGCTGCCGGTGGCGGAATGTGACCGCCTTGGCGCGCTGCAAGGGGCCGAGATCAACCAGGCCAAGATCCTTTTGGCCAATCTGGCGACCACGCTTTTGCATGGGGCAGAGGCGGCGCAAGCGGCCGAGGCCACGGCGCGCGAGGTCTTTGAAAAGGGCGGGGTGGGCGATGACCTGCCGACCTTGCAGCTGAGCGCCGCCGAGGTGGCCGAGGGGATCACGCTGGCGCAGCTTTTCGTGCGCGCGGGGCTTGCGCCCTCGGGCAAGGAGGCCAAGCGGCTGATCCTGGACGGTGGCGCGCGGGTCAATGACGAGGTGGCCACGGATGCCGGCCTGAGGATCGGGGCGGGGGAACTGGCCGCGCCGCTGAAGCTGACTGCGGGCAAGAAGCGTCACGCGTTGGTGATGCTGGGGTAGGGGGGCTTTCGCCTTTGGCGTTGGACTCGGGCAGGGGTGGGCTTTGATGGTTGGCCAAGGGGGCGCGGTCTTTGGCGCCTTTGTCGGCCAAGGGGGGACCTTGCGGCAAACCCCGAGAGGGTTTCACACCCTCCCCGATCACTTTTGGAACGCCCGGGAGGGTTTCACACCCTCCCCGATTCCTTGGGGCAAGCCCCGGGAGGGTTTCACACCCTCCCCGATTCCTTGGGGCAAGCCCCGGGAGGGTTTCACACCCTCCCGGACCCTCCCGTGGAGTATTTGAGCCAGTATGAAAGACCGGAAAGGACGCGAGGCCATTGCCCTGCGCGCTGCGGTCTGACGGGGAAGCGGTCGGAACCTGTCAGGCGGCGGTGGCCGTGTTCATCGCAGCGATCGTGGCCTCCAGCGCCAAAAGGATCGAGGCGTGGCGGTTGCGGTAATCGCGCGCGGGGAGAAGGACCTCATAGCCCTGGAACGGGGCCTCGGGGATGGGGCCTGCCGTTTTCAGCATGGCGGCAAGCTGGTCGCGGGCGGTCTCCAGCTCGGCACGGGTCCGGCCAATGATCGCGGCCCCAAGGATCGCAGCCGAGGCCTGACCCAAAGCGCAGGCCCGCACGTCCTGGGCGAAATCGGTGATCTTGCCGTCTTGGGTTTGCACATCCACCGAGACCGTCGACCCGCAAAGCGGCGAGCGCTTCTTGGCGCTGCCCTGGGGCGCGGCCAACTTGCCCAGATGCGGGATGTCAGCCGCCAGCGCGAGGATGCGGCCGGAATAGAGGGAAACGAGGTCGGTATCGCTCATCGCGGGCTCCGGCTGGAAGCGGCCCCTTTGGCCAGATGGGGGGCCAAAGGGACCATTGGATTGCGTGTGGCCTTGGCGGCCGCGTCATTGGCAGCGGCCTGGACGGCCACCGGAGAGGGCGTGGCATTAGTGGCCACGGGAGGCGGGTATGGCTTTGACGGCCGCAGCAGGGGTTGTGGTCAACCTGGCCACAAATGGTTAGATAGCCCTCGCCGCAGCCCCCGCCAAGGAGTCCTCATGTCCAATTCCTTCGATCCCGCCACTTTGCGCTATGATGATCGCGGGCTGATCCCCTGCATCGCGCAGGATCAGGCCTCGGGCCAGGTGCTGATGTTCGCCTGGATGAACGCCGCCGCGGTCGCCCGCACGCTGGAAACCGGCCGCGTCACCTATTGGAGCCGGTCTCGCCAGGCCTTCTGGGTCAAGGGCGAAAGCTCGGGCCACCATCAGGTCCTGGTCGAGCTGCGCCTTGATTGCGACCGCGACTGCCTTTTGGCGCTGGTCACGCAAGAGGGACCGGCCTGCCACACCAACCGGCGGTCGTGCTTTTACACCGCGATCCGCGCGGGTGCGGAAGTCGAGATCATGGCGCCCATCGCCTGAAGCCTTTGCATCGGCCAGCCGGGGCGCGGCTCTGCCCTGGCCAAATCTGGATTGGCCAAATCTGCTCTGGCCAGGATCTGCGCCTCGCGGCGTTGCAGCCGGGCCATGTCGCGCCGGATCGCGGCCAGTTCGGCGGCCATCTGTCGGGCCGTGCTGGTGGTCATGTCGGAATGGGGGGCAGGGTCGGGCATCAGGATTCTCCGGTATGGGCCAAGTTCGGCGCGGCTTCCGTTCTGGATATGTTCAGGTTGCCTCAGAAGGGTTAACCAAAGATTTCGCCCCGTTTCTCCCGCCCTGTCCGCTGCCTGCGGCCCGGAAGCCTCCCCCCTGTCCGCCCCGAAATTCCGCCATTTTGCGGGATGTTGGCGGGCAAACCGCGGCCATGCCCTGTTGCCCCTGTCCGGCACTTGTGGCAAGACAAGTCCAGCGGGTCGGGCGGCCCTTGGTTCGGCCTGACCCTTCCCGTGTCGCAAACCCTTCCCGTGTCGCAAACCTTCCGGATGCCCCAGATGACCGATTTTGCTTCCCGCCGCGTGACGATGGTCGATACCCAGGTCCGGCCGCAGGACGTGACCAAATTCCCGATCATCGCCGCCATGCTCGCGGTCCCGCGTGAGGCCTATGTGCCCGCGGCCGCGCGCGAAGCGGCCTATGTCGGGCAGAATGTCACTCTGGCACCGGGACGCGTCGCGCTGGAACCGCGGTCGCTGGCGAAACTGTTGGACGCGCTGGATGTGAACCAGGGCGAGACCGCCCTCGTTATCGCGGCAGGCTATGGCTATGCTGCCGCGGTCCTGGCCGATATGGGCGCCAAGGTCACGGCGCTGGAATCCGACGCCACCATGGCCGAGGCCGCGCGCGCCAACCTTGGGGCCTTGGCCCAAGTTGTGACTGGCCCGCTGGCCGAAGGCGTCAAGGGCGGCTTCGACCTGATCCTGATCGAGGGCGCAATCGAGGCTTTGCCCCCGGCGATTGCCGCACAATTGAACGAAGGCGGCCGCATCGGCGCAATCTTCATGGAAGGCCCCCTTGGCATCGGCCGGATCGCACATAAGTTGGACGGCAAGATCGGCTGGCGGCAGGTGTTCAATGCGACCGCCCCGGTTCTGCCCGGATTCGAAGCTCCCCGCGCTTTCGTGCTTTAAGGGCTTCGTGGTTTAAACATGGGCCAAAAGGCCCGGATGGCGCCACGACGGGTCCCCGCCGGACGCTCGCAATGAGGTGGATGATGCGGAAACTCGTGGCAAGACTGATGACGGGGGCGGCGCTTCTGGCCCCCATGGCCTCTTGGTCGGAAACCCTGAGCGACGCTTTGGTCGCGGCCTATCGCAATTCGAACCTGCTGCAGCAAAATCAGGCGGTTCTGCGCGCGGCGGATGAAGATGTGGCCACCGCGGTCGGCACGCTTTTGCCGGTGCTGAGCTTTCAGGGCAAGGTCGGCTATGCCTACAACACCCAGCCGGGGCTGTTTTCCTCATCGGAAACCAACAGCGGCAGCCTGACCCTGGCCCTGTCCCAGACGCTTCTGGATTTCGGTCGCGGGCGCCTGGGCATCGACATCAAGAATGAACTGGTGCTGGCGACGCGGGCGTCGCTGGTCAATGTCGAACAGCAAGTGCTTCTGGACGCGATTTCGGCTTATGTGGACATGTCTTTGCAGACCGAATTGGTCGCGGCGCAGCAATCCAACGTCCGCCTGATCACCGAAGACCTGAAGGCCGCGCAAGACAAGTTCGACGTGGGCGAAGTGACCAAGACCGACGTTGCCCTGGCCGAAGCGCAACTGGCCTCGGCCCGGGCGGGGCTTGCTGCTGCGCAGGGCAATTTCAACGCCGCGCGCGAGCGGTATAATGCCGCCATCGGCCATTATCCGGCGGCGCTTTCGGCCGTGCCCAATCCCAAGATCGCGGTCCGCAAGGTCGAAGAGGCGCGGGCGCTGGCCCTGTCGAATCACCCGGTGATCTCGCAGGCCGAACATCAGGCCAAGGCCGCCGATATCGGGATCGAGCTGGCCAAGGCGCAGTTCCGCCCCGAGCTTTCGGGCACGGTCACGATCACGCAGGGCTTTGACGAGGGTGGGTTCAACGGTGAAAACCTGAACAAATCCGTGGGCTTGACGCTGGATCAGACGATCTATGCCGGCGGGCGGCTGTCGTCGGCGCTGCGCTCGGCGGTGGCCTCGTCGCAACAGGCCCATGCGGCGCAGTTGCAAACCGGGGTTCAGGTGTCGGAATCGGTGGGCAAGGCGTGGTCGAATATCCTTGTGGCCAATGCTTCGCTTTCGGCCAACCGCGAGCAGATCCGCGCGGCCCAGGCGGCCTATGACGGCGTGAAACAAGAGGCCGACTTGGGCAGCCGCACGACGCTGGACGTGCTGCAGGCCGAACAGACGCTGTTGTCGGCCAAGGCGGCCGCGCTGCAGGCCCAGGCGAATCTGTCGATCAGCCAATATGCGCTTTTGTCCGCCATGGGCCTGTTGACGGCCGAAGATTTGCAGCTTGGTATCCCGACTTTCGACCCCGAGGCCTATTACAACGCGGTCAAATCGGCGCCCTCGACCTCGACCCGCGGGGCAAAGCTGGACAAAATTCTTGCGACCTTGGGCAAATAAGGCGCAATCTGCGTAGAATATTAACCAAACCCGGGCTTTGCTTGAAGGCAAGGCCCGGGTGTCTTAATCTCGGATCAGGCCCCAGAGTGGGCGTTTGAACAGGCGAGCGGCGAGGCGGAACCATGTCGGATGCAAAGACGGCGGCAGAGATCGAGGACATCCTTTCTTCGATCCGGCGACTCGTCTCGCAGGACCGCAAGGCTGCGGCCACTGCGCCGCGTCCACAGATATTGTCGCGCCTGGTGGTCGAAGATCGCCTGATCCTGACGCCGGCCCAGCGGATTGCGCCGGACCATCGCCCCTCGGCAACGGTGACGCCCTTGAAACGGCCGGAGCCTTCTGCGGCGCAGTCCTGGCCCGAAGCCGAAGAGGCTTTTCATCGCCCCGCCAGGCAGGAGGAGCGCGCGCCCGGACCGTCTGCGACACCTCCGCCTGCGTCCGGTGCCTTGCCCCAGGACGCGGCCTTCGCTGCCGGGTCCGTTTCTCCGCTGCCTTTGACCGCGGCGCTTCCCCCGAAGTCCGTCTCGCAAAGGTCCGTGGTCCAGTCGGCAGGGCAGGAGCCCGGCGTTGCAGAGCCCAAGGCGCAGTCGGCAGAGCCCGGCCGCCTGCATCTTGCCACCCCCGGTCTGACGCCCACGACCCTTGGCGCCGATGCGCTCGCCTGGGAATCAGAGACCGGCGATGCCTCGCCCGATCTGTCCAGCCTCGACTGGTCCAGTTTTACCTTCGCCCGCCGCCCCATGGCCGAAACCTACGCCGCCCGCTCTCGCGCGGCAGAGCGTTTGACGGCGCCGTCCGCATCGCAGCCAATCCCCGCGCCTGAAATCCTGCGCGCCCCCGCGCCGCAACCCGCAGCCGAACCCTTGGATCTTGGCGCGGAAACCCCCGAGGCCGAGCCGGTCCAACCGATCCTGCAACAAGAAGACAGTATCTTTTCCGAAGATGTCCTGCGCGAATTGGTCCGCGACCTGATCCGCGAGCAGCTGCAAGGCGACCTGGGTGAGCGGATCACCCGCAACATCCGAAAACTCGTCAAGGCCGAGATCGCCCGCGCCATCTCGGTTCAAGCCCTGGAATAGGCCGGACCTGTCCCGGCCTGCCGCGCGAAACCGGCCTGTCGTGCGAAACCGGCCTGTCGTGCGAAACCGGCCTGTCGTGCGAAACCGGCCTGTCGTGCGAACACCCAAAGCGCCCTGCGGGGCGCTTTTTCTTGGCGCGCCCCAAGCCGACAAACCCCCAAAGAAAAACGCGCCCCGAAGGGCGCGTCAAGACGGCACGGCGTATTCCAAACTGGGCCTTGGCAAACTCAGGCTTGGCAAACTCAGGCTTGGCAAACTCAGGCTTGGCAAACTCAGGCGGCGTCGGCCTGCTCTGCTTCCAGCGCATGGCGGCGCTCGCTCTCTTCGCGCGACAGCGCGACAGAGGTGCGAATCCCCTTGGCCACGAATTCCATCAGACCTTTCACGACACGCTCGTTCGGGTCGATCCCGGCACAGGACAAAACCTCGCGGCCATCGCGCGAACGGGCCCAACGGGCGATCTGATCCGGCCCATTGCCGTATTTTTTGTCATCCGCGATGGCATCATCCAACGCAGCCAGCACAACAGCGGCAAAAAGCTTGCGCGCGCGCTGACCTTGTTCGAAGTTAAAGGCGGTGCTGTCAACGAAATCGGCCATGGCGGTTCCAGTTCTTCTTTGTCTTGTCTTTCCCGACGTTCCGCGCTTGTAACGGTTTGGCGACGATTCGTCATACCGGTCAGCACAAGCCCGCCTTGCGTCTGGTGCATGGCTCAGGATGTGTTAACCACAATCTGGTTGCCAAGCGGGCATGGAACCCACGATATATGGGGCGCGGCCCAAGTCTTTCAAGATTGCGCCGCATTTTTGCCATTATCCGGATTGCGCCGATGTCAGAGCCCAAAGCTCCCCCCTTGACGATTCCAAAGCAGGCCATCCTTGCGGCGGTCCGTGACGCCGCCCGCACCGCCATCCTGCCGCGTTTTCGCAACCTGCAAGCCGGGCAGATCGCGGCCAAGACCGGCCCGCAAGACATCGTCACCGCCGCCGACCTTGAGTCCGAGGCGCTGATCACCGCCTCCCTGGCCGAGGTCTGGCCCGATGTGCCGCTGTTCGGCGAAGAGGGCGTGGCGCGCGACCCCGCTTTGCGCGACAGAATGGGAGCCGAGACCTGCGTGATCCTTGACCCCGTCGATGGCACCTGGAATTTCGCGGCCGGCCTGGGGCTTTTCGCCGTGCTTTTGGCCGTTGTGCAGGCGGGGCGCCCGGTTTGGGGGGTGAATTACGACCCGATCCTGGACGACTGGATCGAAGCGGATGCCGAAACCGCGCTTTGGACCAGCGCCGCGGGTCCACGTCGCCTGAAGACCGCCGCGCCCAAGCCTGCCGCGCAATTGGTGGGCTATGTGCCGCATGGGCTGTTCACCGGCCCCAAGCGGCGCCACGCCTTGCTGGCCGGTGAGGGTTACGCCCGCGTGACATCGCTGCGCTGTGCGGCGCATGAATACCGGATGCTGATTTCGGGACAGGTGGATTTCATGCTGTCGGCCCCCGTGGCGCATCCTTGGGACCATGCGGCGGGGGTCCTGGCGACCCAGGCCGCGGGCGGTGTCGCGCGCTTTTTGGACGGGCAGGACTATACCACAACCCGGCGTGAGGGCGTGCTTCTGGCCGCCAGCAGCGCCGAGGTCTGGGAGCAGGTCGCCCGGGATTACGCCGGACTTTGAAGGGGGCTTTAGGCGCTCATCTTCAGGGGCGTGCCGGCGGTCCAGGCGCGGGCGGCCTCGCCAAAGGCCGCAAACAGCGGCCGCGAGACCGGGTCATCGGCGGCGTTCCATTCGGGATGCCATTGCACGGCCAGGGTAAAGCCCGGCGCGTCGCGCACCAGGATCGCTTCGGGCGTGCCGTCGGTGGCGTGACCCTCGATCACGATGCGGGCGCCGGGGCGGTCAATGCCCTGGCCATGCAGCGTGTTGGTCATCACCTGCGTCGCGCCCATCAGGCGGTGAAACACACCGCCTTCGGTCAGATGCACGGCATGGCGCAGGGCGAATTGTTCGTGCAACTGGCCATCGGGCGGCATCCGGTGGTTCATCCGCCCCGGAAGCTCGCGGATTTCGGGGTGCAAAGAGCCGCCCATCGCCACGTTGACCTCTTGGAACCCGCGGCAGATACCAAGGAAGGGTTGGCCGCGTTCGACACAGGCCCGGATCAGCGGCAGGGTGATGGCATCGCGGGCGCGGTCAAAGGCGCCATGGGCGGGGGTTTCGGGCTCGCCATATTCGGAAGGATGCACATTGGGCCGCCCCCCGGTCAAAAGGAAGCCGTCACAGGTCGCCAGCAATTCCTCGACCGAGACGAAGGCCGGGTCAGAGGGGATGATCAGCGGCATCGCCCCCGCCACATCGGCCACGGCGGATGCGTTCATCGTGCCGCTCGAATGGATCGGGTAGCGGTCGTTGAACAGGGCGTAATTGCCGATGATGCCGATGATGGGGCGTTTTTTGCGGTTCATGATGATTTCGTGACGGTTTCAGCGAATCTAGGTCAGGAAGTCTGGAACGGAAAGCCTTGAAATTGCGCAAATGGGTCAAGGTCGCTTGATCATGGGCGCGCAATGCCTGCAAATCGGGCGGAGACCCCTTGATAAGGCCGCGCCATGCCCAAACCCCGTGCCCGTGATCTTGGTTTGCCCTTTCCGGGGCGGCCCGGGCCCTTTAACGCGATCACCGATGTGGCCGGCGTGCAGGTCGGCTTTTGCACCCTGACCGATCCGGCCCGCGGGATGCGGACCGGTGTGACCGCGATCTTGCCCCGACGTGAGACCTCGCCCAGCCCGGTCTGGGCCGGGCAATTCACGCTGAATGGCAATGGCGAGATGACGGGGACGCATTGGATCAACGATGCGGGCTATTTCGTCGGACCCATCTGCCTGACCAACACGCATGGGGTGGGGGCGGTTCATCACGGCGTGACCGAATGGATGATCGAGACCTATGCCGACTGGTTCGGCCGCGAACACGCCTGGGCCATGCCGGTCGTGGCCGAGACCTATGACGGCATCCTGAACGACATCAACGCTCTGCATGTGGCACCGCAGGATGCGCGCGCGGCGATCGAGGCGGCCAAGGGCGGCTTTGTCGCCGAGGGCTCGACCGGGGGTGGCAACGGGATGATCGCCTATGAATGGAAGGCGGGGACGGGGACGGCCTCACGCGGGGTCACGCTGGCGGGGCAGGAGTTTACGGTGGGGGTGCTGGTGCAGGCCAACCACGGGCGGCGCGACTGGTTTCAGGTGCTGGGGCGGCCGGTGGGGCGGCTGATGCCCGAAGGCGCCTGGCGCGACAGGGAACAGGGCTCGATCATCGTGGTGGTGGCGACCGATGCGCCTCTGTCGGCCCTGACGCTGCGGCACCTGGCGCGGAGGGCTGCGATGGGGGTGGCGCGGGGCGGCACGCCGGGGGGCAATTCCTCGGGCGATATCTTTCTGGCGTTTTCGACGGCCCATCCGGGGCCGATGCCCCAGGCGGCCTGGCCCTTGATTTCGCGGTCAGAGCTGAACCAGGAGATCGTCGATCCGCTATACCTTGCGGCGGCCGAGGCGACCGAAGAGGCCGTGGTCAATGCCATTGTCGCAGGGGTCGATGTGGCGGCGGTCAAGCCGCGGGGGCTGGTGGTCAAGGGCATCGACACCGCGGCGCTGGCGGCGCTATTTGCCGGGGCCTGACAGCGCCGCGGCAGCCGCCTCCAGCGCGCCCTTGCCATGCGGCACGCCAAGCGCCTGCAACCCCGCCTCGATCACCGCCAGCGCCCCCAGCGTCATATGGGCGTTCACATGGCCCATATGGGCGATGCGCAGCCAGCCCGAGGCCTTGGGGTCCTGTTCGGTGCCCATGCCCAGCCCGACGCCCAGGGTCAACCCGTGCGGCGTCACCCAATCGCGCAGCGCCGCCGCATGGGGCGCGCCGAAATGCACCGAGGTGACAGACCGCCCCCGCGCCGCAGGATCGGCCACATTCAGCCTGATCGCGGGATTGCCCTGGCCCCAGGCCTGAACCGCGGCCCAGACGGCGCTTGCCAGCCTTTCGTGGCGCGACCACAGCGCGGTCAGCCCCTCTTCGCGCAGGATCATGGTCAGGGATTCCCGCAGGGCATAAAGGTGATGGGTGGGCGCGGTGCCGAACCAATAGTGCCAGAACTCGGCCGGGTTCGCGCGCAAGGTCCAATCCCAATAGGGCGTGCGCAGACCGGCCGAAAGCCCCGCCACCCGCGCCCGTTCCGAGAACCAGACAAAGCCCATGCCGGGCGGCGCCATCAGCCCCTTTTGACTGGCGCCAAGCAGCACATCGACGCCCCAATCGTCCATCCGAACCTCGTCACAACCCAAAGAGGCCACGCAATCCAGCGCCAGCAGCGCCTCTGACCCCGCCGCATCCATCGCCGCCCGGATCGCCGCCACATCGGACCGGACAGAGGTCGCCGTATCGACATGGGTCACAAGCACGGCCCTGATCCCGGGGCCCGCAAGTGCTGCCCGAACCGCCGCAGGATCGGCCGGCGTGTTGCGGCCAAAGTCGATCAGCTGGACCTCGACCCCCAACCCCCGCAGCACGCCCGCCCAGCCATGGCCAAAGGTCCCGCAAGCCAACAAAAGCACCCGGTCGCCGCGGGAAAACAGGTTGGTCGCCATCGCCTCCCAGGTGCCATGGCCGTTGCACAGATACATCGCCAGATGCGCCTTGGTCCCGGCCAGCGTCTTCAGGTCGGCGGCAAGGTCTGCCGCCATGGCCTCGATCTCGGGCGCATAGATATCGGGTGCGGCGCGGTGCATCGCGGCCAACACGCGGTCAGGCAGGACCGAGGGTCCGGGAATGGCGGTGTAATGGCGTCCGGTCATGGGGGGCTCCTTTGGCCATAGGGGTAGAGTTGCAGGCCAGCGGGGTCAACTCGGCTTGCGGGGGGGCGTCAAAATCCCTAAGTCCTTGCGTGACGGACAAGAGGGCGAAAGATGGGATTGCGCGACAGGCTTCGGGCCTTGCAAGACAGGCTGACCGAGGCCTATGGCCGCGACATCTCGACGCCCGAGGCCCGGCGCGCGGCCTGGTGGCATTTCCAGCTGAACGATCACGCCTTCTTGCGGGTTTGGTGGACGAACCTGGATCAGATCGCGCCGGGGGTCTGGCGGTCGAACCAGCCCTCTCCGGGGCGGCTGGCGGACTGGGCGCGGCGGCTTGGGTTGCGGACGGTCTTGAACCTGCGGGGCCAGCCGCGCGAGGGGTTCTTTCTGTTCGAGAAAGAGGCCACCGAGGCGCTGGGTCTGACCCGGATCGACCTGCCCTTTGGCGCGCGCCGTGCGCCACAGCGGGACGAGCTGTTGACCCTGATCGACACGATGACCCAGATGGAAAAGCCCGCGCTGATCCATTGCAAAAGCGGGGCGGACCGCACGGGCATGGCTGCGGCCATCTATCTGGTGGCGATTGCGGGGCGTCCCTTGGCGGATGCCATGCGGCAGCTGTCGTTGCGCTATCTGCATCTGAGCCGGTCGAAAACCGGCATCATGGACGAGGTGCTTTTGTGTTATGGCGAAGAGGCGCAGGGCCGCAGCTTTCGCCAATGGGTCGAAGAGGATTACGACGCGGCGCGGATCTCGGCCAGTTTCATCAAACGGCTGGGCGGGCCGCCGAAGTATTAGGGGGTAGGGATGGAACGGCGGATCGTGGGTCTTGACGGGGCAGAGGCCCTGAAGTTTCTGCAAGGCCTTGTGACCAATGACGTCCTGCGGCTGGAGAAGGGCCCGGGCCTGATCTGGACCGCGCTTTTGACGCCGCAGGGCAAGTATCTGGCGGATTTCTTTGTCGGTCGCGATGGGGCGGGGCTGTTTCTGGACCTGCCCGAGGCCTTGGCGGAGGGCGTCTTGCGCCGGCTGACGCTGTATCGCTTGCGCGCCGATGTGCGCTTTGTGCCGCGTGCGGGCGGTGTGGTGCGGGGGATTGGGGCGGCCCCGGAGGGTGCCTTGGAGGACCCGCGCCATGACGCTATGGGCTGGCGGTTCTATGGTTCCGGGCAAGAGGCCCCGGTGGATTGGGACGCGCTGCGGGTGGCGCATCTGATCCCCGAAACCGGCATCGAGCTGATCCCGGAGGAGAGCTATCCACTGGAACTGGGGTTCGAGCGGCTGCACGGCGTCGACTTCCGCAAGGGCTGTTACGTCGGTCAGGAAGTCACCGCCCGGATGAAGCACAAGACCGAGCTGAAGAAGGGCCTCGTGCGGGTCGCGCTGGAGGCTCCGGTGCCGGTGGGGACCCTGCTGATGGCGGGCGGCAAGGAGGCGGGTTCGGTCTATACCCAGTCGGGCGGGCGGGGTCTGGCCTGGGTGCGCTTTGACCGGGCCTTGGGCGATATGGAAGCGGATGGCGTGCGGGTCCGCCAGGATACGGATTTTTCGTAGAAAAATCCGTATCCTGGCGGAGGGGGCCGCTTTTGCCCAAGGGCAAAAGCGGCCTTGGCGCCCATCCTGACAGGTTTGGATTGCCGAGTTCGGGTGCCCGAGTTTGGGTGCCGGGAGAGAAGCGACGGGATGGAAACGGCGGCTGCGGCGCACGTGTGCGGCCAGATTGACCCAGCCTCAGCCCTTGAGGATTTCCGACAAGAGCCTTGCGGCCTCGGCCTTGGGGGCGGCGAGTTTGCTGCGGTCCTCGCCCGGGAAGAACCGGGCGCGGGTGGCGCTGGCCAGCGCACGCGGTGTGGCGATCACCACGCGGGGGCCGATCTTGACCGTCTCGGCCTGCCAGGAGGAGGCCAGCGCGATCTGGGCGGCCTTTGACGCCCCATAGGCGCCAAAGAACTTCTGCCCGGCGCGGGGGTCATCGAAAAACACCGCGGTGCCCTGGCCCACTTTCAACAGCGGCTCGATCATCGGGATCAACTGGCCCGTGGCGCGGATGTTGGTGGCCAAGGCCTTGTCCCAGTCCTTTTGCGCCAAGGAGCCCGCCGGAGCCATCGGCGTCGCATGGATCGCCGTATGGGCCCAAAGCTGCAAGCCGCCCCAGCGCTGGTGGATCGACAGACACAGGTGGCGCATGGCGTCGTCGTTGGTGACATCCATCGGCGCCAGCGTCAGCCCGCCCGCGCCCGGAAGCGCCAGCGCCTTGACGCGGTCGTCCAGCTCTTCAAGGCCGCCCACGGTGCGCGCCACGGCCACGACATGCCAGCCCTGGGCCGCCAATTGCTCAGCCAGGGCTGCGCCCAAACCGCGGGAGGCTCCGGTGACGAGGGCAAGCTTGGGTTGGGTCATCTGGGGCCTCGTCCTTTGGGTGCTTTTTGGCTTTGGGCGTTTTCTGGCTTTGGGCGTTTTTCTGGCGGATAGCGCCCGGGGGTTTCACACCCCCCGCGCCGGTTGGTTCTCGGACCCATGGCGCACCAACCGGCGCACCCTATGGAGTATTTGGGCCAGTATGAAAGGAATTAGGATGCAGACGCAGAAAGCGCAAGCGGGCTTGCAAGGGCTTGATCCCGCGCGCCCAAATTTGCGCCTGTGGCGTTCATTTGCCGGTTTGGGTGATTTCGGCCAGGCGGGCCTGGATCAGGGCCTGGATCAGGGGCTCGGGCAGGGGATGGGCGGGGGTGAAAGAGATCGCGCCGGGGGTGGTCTTGAAGCCCTGGGTCAGATCGCCGAGTTGGCCAATGATATTGCCGGAATGGGGGTAATAGCCGCAATTGCGTGCAAAGGCCGCGTAGCCCGCCACCATGCGGCCTTTGGACCCCGGTTGGCGAAAGCCGGGCATCTTGTAGGAGATGACCTCCAGGTGGTCGGGCAGGCGGGATTTGATCACAGCGCGCAGCCAGGTCAGGGCCTGGGCCTGATCCGGGGGCAGGGCGGAGATATAGGCATCGACTTCGGCGGACATGGGACCCCCTTTGGCGAAGGGAAACCCGGCAGGCGCCGCAGATCAAGGCCTATTCGGCGGCCTTCATCTCGAAACCCTCTTCGACCTTGTCGGAGGGGATGATCGGATAGTCGCCCGAGAAGCAGGCGTCGCAGAACTTGGGCGCCTTGGGGTCGCGGCCATTCGCCTCGCCGGTGGCGCGGTAAAGCCCATCCAGCGAGATGAACTTCAGGCTGTCGACCCCGATCCAGTCGCGCATCTCGTCTTCGGACATGGTGGCGGCCAGGAGTTTGGACCGCTCCGGCGTGTCGACACCGTAAAAGCACGGCCAGGCGGTGGGGGGGCTTGCGATGCGGAAGTGGACCTCGGCCGCGCCCGCGTCCAGGATCATGTCCTTGATCTTGCGGGACGTCGTGCCGCGGACGACCGAGTCGTCGACCAGGATCACACGTTTGCCTTTGATCAGCGCGCGGTTGACGTTCAGCTTCAGCCTTACGCCCATGTTGCGGATCGACTCGGACGGCTCGATGAAGGTCCGGCCCATATATTGATTGCGGATGATGCCCATGCCGAAGGGGATGCCGCTTTCGTGCGCAAAGCCGATGGCGGCGGGGGTGCCCGAATCGGGGACCGGGCAGACCAGGTCGGCATCCACCGGCGCCTCACGCGCCAGTTCGACGCCGATCTGACGCCGGGTCTCATAGACGCTGCGGCCGCCGATGATCGAATCGGGGCGGCTGAAGTAAACCTGCTCAAAGATGCAGAACCGCGAGGCCGGGGCGCCGAAGGGACGGGTCGAGGTGATCTTGCCGTCCTCGATCACCACCATCTCGCCGGGGTCGATTTCGCGGACGAATTCTGCGCCGACGATGTCCAGCGCGCAGGTTTCCGACGACAGGGCCCAGGCGCTGTCACCCAGGCGGCCCAGCACCAGGGGCCGCACGCCCAGGGGGTCGCGCACGCCGATCAGCTTGGTCCGGGTCATGGCGACGACAGAGAACGCGCCCTCGACGCGGCGCAGCGCGTCCTTCATGCGTTCCGGAATCGTCTTCTGGATCGAACGCGCCATCAGGTGGATGATACATTCCGAGTCCGAAGAGGACTGGAAGATCGAGCCGCGCTCGATCAGCTCGCGCCGAAGGGCTGCCGCATTGGTCAGGTTGCCGTTGTGGGCAATGGCCGCGCCGCCCATCGAGAATTCGCCAAAAAAGGGCTGGACGTCGCGGATCGCGGTGGCCCCCTTGGACCCGGCGGTCGAATAGCGCACATGACCGATGGCCAAGGGCCCCGGCAGGGTGTCCATCACATCGGGCTTGGTGAAATTGTCGCGGACATAGCCAAAGCGGCGGGCCGAGTTGAAGCCGTGGCTGGCGTCATGGGACACGATGCCGCCGGCCTCTTGCCCCCGATGCTGCAGCGCATGAAGGCCAAGCGCCACGAAGTTGGCCGCATCGCCAACCCCGATCACACCGAAAATCCCACACTCTTCCTTCAGCTTGTCCCCAGTCAACGGATCGGCGTCGAACGGATGGGCGAGGGGGGGGCGCTTCATGGAACCTCCTAGGCTGGCGTGGGGTTCACTTATGCCTTTGCAGCGGCCATGTCACCCCCAGAACGACAGGAAGCGGTCAGCCGCCGGTGGTGGTGCCGGTTTGCGGGGCGGTCGTGCCGCCAGCGCCGCGGCAAACGCCGGTCAGCTGTTCGTATTGGCCCTGGATCGTGGCCATCAGGTTGGTCGGAACCAGGCCCTGGACATCGCCCGTCACGCCGGCAAAGACCTGAGCCGAGCGGGACTTGTCCACCATCTCGACCTCTTGCTGGGCCATGCCATAGACGACAAAGGCGGCTGCGACCAAGAGGATGCCGCGCGCGGCGCCGAAGAAGAAGCCAAGCGCCTGATCCAGCCCCCCCAGAACCGAACGCTGCACGACCGAGGAAAACAGCGGCGTGAACAGCGAGGCCAAGATCAGGCCGACGGCAAAGACCGCGAGGAAAGCCGCGATGATCGACAATTCGCAATTCTCGCCGATCATCTTGTTCAGGACCGGGATTTCCTTGACCAGCGGCTGCGCCGCGCCGGCAAAGACATAGGCCAGCACTGCGGCGCCGACCCATCCGGCAATCGCCATGATCTCGCGGACCACGCCGCGCGAATAGGCGAGGATCGCCGACAGAAGGATCACACCGGCCACGACGCCGTCGACGATGGTAAAACTGTCCATAACTCTCTCCGTCAGCCTGCGCCGAACATTTCCCCCACGAAGGCCGTCAGATCCGACATCTCGCGCAGGGTCATTCCCGCCTGAGATTGGACCTTGGCCGCCCGTGGTGCAACCGCTTGGGTGAAACCAAGTTTCGCCGCCTCTTTCAACCGGTTTTCCATCTGAGACACCGGCCGCAGCGCGCCCGACAGGCTGATTTCGCCGAAAAGCACCATGTCTGGCGGAATTGCCACATCCTCGCGGGCCGAAAGAATCGCCCCCGCGATGGCGAGGTCAGCCGCCGGTTCATTCACCCGCATCCCCCCCGCGACGTTCAGGAACACGTCCAGACCGGCGAAGGTGATGCCCACACGCGCCTCCAGCACGGCCAGGATGGTCGACAGCCGGGCGCCGTCGATGCCCACCACGGTGCGGCGCGGGCTGGCGAGGGTGGAGGGCGCCACAAGGGCCTGGATCTCCATCAACATGGGGCGCGTGCCCTCGATCCCGGCGAAAACCGCGCTGCCGGCGGTGGCTTTCTCGCGGTCGGACAGGAAAAGCGCCGAGGGGTTGGTGACTTCGGACAGGCCCCCGCCGGTCATTTCGAACACGCCGATTTCGTCGGCCGCGCCAAAGCGGTTCTTGACCGCGCGCAGGATGCGGAACTGGTGGCCGCGCTCGCCCTCGAAATACAGGACCGTGTCGACCATGTGTTCGACGACGCGGGGCCCCGCGATCTGGCCCTCTTTCGTTACATGGCCCACCAGAATGACCGAGACGCCCTTCTTTTTGGCAAACGTCACCAGTTCATGCGCCGCCGCCCGCACCTGAGAGACCGATCCCGGTGCGGCCTCGATCGTGTCCAGCCACATGGTCTGGATCGAATCGATCACCGCAAGATCGGGCCGTTCCCGGTCCAGCGTCGTCAGGATGTCGCGCAGGTTGGTTTCCGCGCCAAGCCCCACCGGAGCCTTCGTCAGCCCCAGCCTTTCGGCCCGCATCTGAACCTGGGCCGCCGCCTCTTCGCCCGAGATATACAGGCATTTCAGGCCCTTGTTGGCAAAGGCTGACACGGCTTGCAACAAAAGCGTGGATTTCCCGATCCCCGGATCGCCGCCGACCAATATGGCAGAGGCCGCCACCAGCCCGCCGCCCAGCACGCGGTCCAATTCCGATATGCCGGACGAGGCGCGGGGCGGAGCGGCGCCTTGCGTGGCGAGGTCAGTCAGCGGGATCGACCGCCCCTTGGCCAGCGACCCCTTGGGACCCGAGGACAAGGCGCCCTCTTCGACGATGGTGTTCCAGCCGCCGCAGGCCTCGCATTGGCCGTTCCATTTGCGATGCGCGGCCCCGCAGGCGGTGCAGGTGAAAGACGAGGTGTTCTTGCTCATGCGCCCTTATCCTTGAACGACAGGCCTGCCACCAGCCCCGCCAGCACGCAGGCGGTGAAAAGCCAAAGCCCCCAGGCGGTTTCCACGGTGGCCAGGCCCACGCCCTTTGCCAGCACGATGTAAAGCGCGGCCAGAAAGATGTCGGCCATGGCCAGGCGGCCCAGAATATGCAGCACCGGCGCGACCTTGGGCGACAAAAGCCCGGCTTGGGTCAGCGCAAGGCCGATGACCTTGGCATAGGGCACAAAGACCGCAAGGCAGGTGACAAGCAGCGCCAGCCCCGGATCGGTGCCCCACAGCGAGGCCAGCCCCGAGACGACCGAGATTTCCTCCATGCCAAAGATCGGCAGGACAGAGGCCCGCATCAGGGGCGCGAACCAGGCGATGGGGTAAAGGATCAGCAGGGCGTAAGGGATCAGGCGCATGGCCGCCAAGATGATGCCATAGTGCCCCCGGCGTCAACGGCCCGGGCTCCGCTTCGGCTGCGGTCAGACGGGCTTGGGCTTGTTCAAGCTGACCACATTGTCCGGCACCAGATCCCCAGAGACGGGCTCATCGTGGTCCAGCATATAGCCGATCTCGGGCAGGACCTCGCGCAGGTCGGCTTCCAGACGTGCGATCTGCGCCTCGGCCTGGCGCTCTTCGGCCTCGACATCGGACAGCCAGCGTTTGAGGTCGGCACAGACGCGCCGCGCGGTGGCGATGCGCTCGCCCACCATGTGGATTTCCTCTTGCCGCTGGGTCAGGAAGCCTTGCGCGCGGGCCACCTTGTCCTCGGCATAGGTCCGGGCCAGGTCGCGGGAGACATGGCTCATCTTGGCGGCCAGTTCCAGAAGGTCGGGCTCCAGATCGGCCAGGTCGGGATGGGTCCGCAGGTGGTCGAACCGCGTCTTGACGGATTCGAACTCCCCCGACAGCGCAAAGACCCCTTTGCGGTCGGCGGCATGGGCGCGGACATAGGCCCTGGCCACGTCATCCAGGCTGATGGCAAAGCTGCGATGAGAGCGTTCCAGCGCCGCCATGCGCCGATTGGCGGGCAGATGAAAGCACAGCGCGAGGAAAAGCCCCGTCAGCCCCAGTTGCGCCCAGACCCCCGCCTGGGGCAGGGGCGTCCCGCCAAAGGATAGGCTCAGCTCGGGCCAGGGCAAAAGGCCGAAAACCGCCGCCAGGCTGGCCGCAACCAGGCCCAGGGCCGCCGTCACAATCGCCCCCTGCGCCAATATGCGCGAGGCCCCGCCCATCGACCGCAGGGTCTCTGTCATCGAAATCGCCATTCACACCCCCGTGTATGGGGCCATTCACGGCAAGTTTTCCTTAAAGTCCATGTTTTTCATGGGTTGGGTGGCAAGAGACGGAAAATCTGCGGCGGCTCTGCGGATTGTTTCCCTGTCAGGGCCAATGATTCGCGTTGCGGTGTCGGGGTGCCCGGATTTCCCCGTGTTTTTCCGCCCCTTTGGGTTAGCATCCCCTTAATAAATTCCTGAAGGAGAAGGCAATGGCTGTTGGTTCCGCAGAGGTGAAGAAGCAGGTCGCGTCCTATAAAAAGGCGCTGAGCACAGCCGATGGTCATATCAAGGCCTTGTCGCAGATCGGCGCGGATGCGCTGAAAGACTACGGCCATCTGGCGCAAGAGGCCGCGGACATTGTGGCGGCGATGGCGCAGGTCAAGATCCACTTGGACGCCAGGTTGTCCGGGCTGAAGAGCGTGCCCGCCGATTTCAAGCGCATCAAGTCAGATGCCGAGATGGCCTTGGCCCGGTTCGAAGATGACAACAAGACCGTGACGGAGCTTTTCGACAGGATGGAAGAGGCCAAGAAAGCGCTTGCCAAGAACAAGATGGACAAGTCGCTGAAACAAAAGGCCGAAATCGCAGAACTGGCCTATGTGAAGGCCAGTCGGAACAGCGCCAAGGTCAACTCCGATGCGATGGAGATGCTTCGGCTGGGCGAGACCTATTGTGACGGGGTCGAATTCCAATACGACATCATGTCGGACCTGAGCGCCCAATTGAAGGCGCGCGTCAAGGAGTTCAAGACCATCTCGGATCAGGCAGACAAGCTGGCCGCAGCGGCCGAGAAAGCCCAAAAAGCAGCCGCTAAAGTCACAGGGATTTAGCGCACCGACTCGATGGGGCCGTCCGCGCGGCCATGGATGAACTGCTGCAAATAGGGGTCTGCGGCCTGGTCCATCTCGGCCACCGGCCCGGTCCAGCGGATCATCCCGTCGTGCAGCATGGCCACCCGGTCGGCAATCGCGCGGACCGAGGTCATGTCATGGGTGATCGTCATGGCGGTCACGCCCATTTCGACCACGATGTCGCGGATCAAGGTGTTGATGACGCCCGACATGATCGGGTCAAGGCCGGTCGTGGGCTCGTCGAAAAAGATGATCTCGGGGTTGGCGGCAATCGCCCGGGCCAGTCCCACGCGCTTTTGCATCCCGCCCGACAGTTCGGCGGGGTAAAGGTCGGCCACCTGCGGCTTCAGACCCACGCGGCGCAGCTTTTCCACCGCGATCTCACGCGCCTGATCCTTGGGCAGGCGCCCCGGGCCGCGCAGCAGGCGGAAGGCCACATTCTCCCAGACGCGCATGGAATCAAACAGCGCCGCGCCCTGGAACAGCATCCCGAACCGCGCAAGGAAGGCATCGCGATCGCCTGTCGTGACGTCCTGGCCGTCCACGGTGATGCGCCCCTGATCGGGCACCACCAGCCCCAGCACGCATTTCAAAAGCACCGATTTGCCGGTGCCCGACCCGCCGATGATCACCATGGACTGGCCTTTGGGCAGCGACAGATCCACCCCCCGCAGCACCCGGTTGGCCCCAAAGGCCTTATGCACGCCGCTCAGGTCTATCATGATGTGAAAAACACCGCCGTCAGCAGGTAATTCGCCGCCAGGATCAGGACCGAGGCCGAAACGACGGCAGATTTGGTCGCCGCCCCCACGCCCTGCGCGCCACGCCCCGAGTTCATCCCGAAATAGCAGCCCATCAAGGCGACGATAAAGCCAAAGACCGCGCCCTTCACCAGGCCAGAGCCCACATCCCAGGCCTCCAGGAAGTCGCGCGTATTGGCGAGGTAAGTGGCCGAGTTGAAATCCAGCTTGGCCGTCCCCACCAGCCAGCCGCCCGCGATGCCGATGCTGTCGCCGACCGCCACCAGGACCGGCACGGCCAGCGTCGCCGCCAACACGCGCGGCAGGGTCAGATATTTCATCGGGTTGGTCGACAGGGTGGTCAGGGCGTCGATCTGCTCGGTCACTTTCATCGTCCCGATCTCGGCCGCGATGCTGGAGGCCACCCGCGCCGCCACCATCAACCCGCCCAGCACGGGGCCAAGTTCGCGCGCCATGCCGATGGCCACGATCTGCGGCACCACGGCTTCGGCGTTGAACCGCGACCCGCCGGAATAGATCTGCAAGGCCAGCGCGCCACCGGTGAAAAAGGCGGTCATCGCGACCATGGGCAAGGAAAACCAGCCGATCTGCAACAGGGCCTGACCGAATTCGCGCAGGTAGAACGGCGGAGTGAAAAGGTGGCGCAGGGTTTCGGCCGCAAACAGCGTCACCCGGCCAAACGCCGCGAGGACGGCCAGCACGGGGCGGCCTAGACTTGCCAGAAAGCGGCTCATTTCGCCCCCAAAAGCACGCGGTTCAACCGCGGCGCCATGCGGGTCAAAAGCTCATACCCGATGGTGCCCGCGATATCGGCCAGGCGGTCGATGCCCTGATGCGGGCCGATCAGGTCCAAAGTCTCGGGGACAGTCTCCAGATGCGTCACATCCACCGTGATCAGGTCCATCGAGACGCGACCGACCAAGGGGCAGGGGACATCGCCCGCCCAAAGCGTCGCCCGCCCCGAAAGCGAACGGATGATCCCGTCGGCATAGCCGCCCTGGACCGTGGCGATCAGCGAAGGCTTGTCCGCGATCCAGCCGCAGGAATAGCCCACCGGCTCGCCTGTCGCGACCGGGCGGGTCTGGATCACCGGCAAAGACAGGCGCACCACCGGGGCCGCGCCCTCATAGGGACGGCCGCCATAAAGGCCGATGCCGGGGCGGGTCAGGTCGAAGTGATAGCTGGGCCCCAACAGGATGCCCCCGGTCGCGGCAAACGACCGCGGCACCTCGGTTCCATCGGTCATGGCGCGGAAATTGGCCAATTGCACCTCGTTCAACCCGTGGTCGGGGTCATCGGCGCAGGCCAGATGCGACATCAGAAGTTCCGGCGAGGCTTCCAGCACAAAGGGGGCCGCGGCCTCCCATTCGGCCTCTTCCATGCCAAGACGGTTCATACCCGTGTCCAGCTGGATGCCAAAAGGATGGCCGGGGAGTGTCTCAAGATGCCGCGTGACCTGATCCAGCGAGTTCAGCATTGGCGTCAGGTCGTGGTTGCGGATCAAGGCCGCATCGCCCGCCATATGGCCGGACAGGACGTTGATTTGCGGGCCGGGGCCAAGGGCGCGGCGGACGGCAACGCCTTCCTCGGCGGCTGCGACAAAGAACCGGCGCGCTCCGGCTTCGGCCAGGCGGCGCACGACCGGGGCGACGCCCAGGCCGTAAGCGTCGGCCTTGACCACGGCGGCGGTTTGCACGCCCGAGGCAGAGGCCCGGTCCAACGCCCGCCAATTGGCGGCGATGGCGTCAAGGTCGATGGTGAGGGATGCGGTTGCCATGGGGTCGGGTTTTGACCGATGGGCCTGCGGGGTCAAGCGAAAAGAAGGGGGCGCGCCCTTGTCAGGCGCGCCCCCTTGGGTCTTTGGGCGGTTACTGGCGCAGGATCGGCGTCACGATGCGCACCGAAACCCGGCGGTTGGCGCGTTCATCCTTCAGCGTCGGCACCAGAAGCTCGCTTTCGCCATAGCCCTGGACGACCATGTTTTCGGGCGGGACGCCGAAATACTCGGTCAGAGCCTTGGCCACAGTCTCGGCGCGGCGGTCCGACAGGGTCAGGTTGGACGCGGCAGAGCCCACGGCGTCGGTATGGCCTTCGATCAGGAAGACTTCGCCGGGATTGGTCGCGATCATCTGCGAGATGAACTTGCCCAGGCCGTTCAGGGATTTCGCCTGGTCAGAGTCCAAAGCGGCAGAGCCCGAGGTAAACGTGATCTCCTGGACATTGATCGTCGGCGCAAGGTGGCGGACTTCCGGGATGGTGCGGATCTGGCGCAGCGAGTATTTCGCGCCAAAATCCTCGGCCTCGGCGGCGGCCAAGGCCGCACGCATCGCCGCATCATCCTGGGTGATGTCGATCACCCGGGCGCGGGGGCGCGGCAACTCGCTGATGATGATCGGCTGTTCGGGTTTCAGGTCGTCGATCAGCACGGTGCCGCGGCCCTTGGTGTCATAGGCGATGCGCTGCAGCACACGGCCCGAGGCATCGCGGATCGTGGCGATCTGGCTGCCATCGGTGCGCGCGACGATCGTGCGGGTCGAGCCGTCCTGGAAGGTCTGGGTCGTGACCTTGGACCCCGGTTCCCGCAACAGCGCATTGTCGTCCTTGTAGATCTGATAGGACCCATCGTCCTGACGCACCACAACCCGGTCGCCGGTGTTCTGGACGACCTGTTTCTGGCTGTTGTTCAGGATCGTGCCGATGGTCAGCGCGCCAAGGGCGAGAAGACCGGCCTTTTCCAGATCGGACAGGCCCGATTTGCGGCCAGGGGCCACGGTCACGGGGGCGGCGGCGAATTCCTGCGCGGCAGAGCGGGTGTCGGCGGCGGCCACGGTTTCGGTCGTCACGGTGGCGGTTTCCGGCACGGGCTGTTCAGCAGGCGGCGCGGTCGGGTCGATGGCTGCGGCTGCGGCCTCCGTTACCGGGGGGGCCACGGTGGTATCGGTCGCGGCTGCTTCGGGGGCTGCGTCCAGCACCGAGGTCAGGCCCTCGGCGGCCTGTTCTTCGACCACCGGCGCCTCGACGGGCTGGAGGTTGGGATCGGCAAGGGCCACGGCTGCGGCTTCGGCCTCTTTGGCCTGCGCGGCCTCGATGGCGGCCTGGTCCTGAGCGGCCTGCTCGGTCACTTGCGCTTCGGTCAAGGGAACGGGCTCGGGTTCGGGGGCGGGTTCGGGGGCGGCCTCTTCGGCGGGTGCGGCCTCAGGGGCGACTTCCTCGGCGGGAGCGGCTTCGGGGGCGACTTCCTCGGCGGGAGCGGCTTCGGGGGCGACTTCTTCGGCGGGAGCGGGTTCAGGAGCGACTTCCTCTGCCGGGGCTGCTTCGGGAGCAACCTCTTCGGCGGGAGCGGCCTCGGGGGCGACTTCCTCGGCAGGGGCTGCTTCGGGGGCGACTTCCTCTGCCGGGGCTGCTTCGGGGGCGGCCTCTTCGGCCGGAGCGGCCTCGGGGGCGACTTCCTCGGCAGGGGCTGCTTCGGGGGCGGCCTCTTCGGCGGGAGCAGCCTCGGGGGCGACTTCCTCGGCGGGAGCGGGTTCAGGAGCGACTTCCTCGGCCGGAGCCGCCTCGGGAGCTACCTCCTCGGCCGGGGCTGCTTCGGGGGCGACCTCTTCGGCGGGGGCGGCCTCAGGCGCTACTTCCTCGGCGGGCGCGGGCTCGGGAACAACCTCGGGAACAACCTCCGGCACCACTTCCGGCGCAATCGCGACCGGGGCGCCAAACAGGGCGTCGGCGGCGGCTTGGCAATCGGGGCCCGCGGCGATCACGCAGGCCGCGCCATCGGGGCAGGCGGCCTGATCATCGGGCAGGCACATGACGCTTAGTCCGCCGACGTCGACGAAGTCCTGGGCCTGGGCCGCAAAGGGGGGAACGATATAAAGTGTCAGCGACAGAATCGCCGTGGAATTGATGAGAACCTTCATGTCTCGCCTTTCGTGACGCAACAGGCGGCGAATCCGCCCCCTTGGCCTTGTGCTTAGCCCGAATGACCGCCGCTATGCGATAGCAAGCGTCAGTCAGGCCACGACAAAGGCCGAATCCCCCCGCTTGCCAGGCTTCCAAGGCCGGGCTAGCACTGGACCATGCGCGCCACCCTGGTCACGACCCTGAAGAACGAGGCCTCGTTCCTGCTGGAATGGGTGGCCCATCACCGCACGATCGGCTTCACCGACCTGGTGATCTTTACCAACGATTGCAGCGATGGCACCGATCTGATGGCGGATCGGCTGCAGGCGATGGGGCTGGCGCGGCATATCCCCAATCCGGGACCCTGGGCCGAGGGGCCGCAATGGGCCGCGCTGAAACAGGCCGAACGGCTGGCCGAGGTCCGCGAGGCCGATTGGGTCCTGGTCGGTGATGTCGATGAATTCGTCAACATCCATGCCGGGGCGGGGCAGCTTTCGGACCTGCTGGCGGCTCTGCCCGAGACAGAGGCGATTGCCCTGACCTGGCGGATGTTCGGCAATGCGGGCCAGGTGAGCCATGCGCCGGGGCCTGTGACGCGGCGCTTTTTCCGCGCGGCGCCGGCGGTTCTGTCCTGGCCTTGGCGGGCGCAGATGATCAAGACGCTGTTTCGCCCGTCCGCCTTTGGCAAGCTGGGGGTGCATCGGCCAAAGCAGCCCCTTGGCACCCCGCGCTGGTGCGACGGCTCGGGGCGCGCGGTTGACCTGGGCGGCCGGCTGTTCAGCGACTACCGGCAGGACAATTACGGCTTGGTGCAGTTGAACCACTATGCGCTGGGCTCGACTGAAGGGTTTCTGGTCAAGGCCGACCGGGGGCGGGCCAACCGTGAGGCGGGGGCCTTTGACATGGGCTATTGGGTTGAACGCAACCTGAACCAGGTCGAGGACCGCTCGATCCTGCGGGTCGCGATCGAGGCGCCCTTGGCCGCCCTTCTGGCCGATCCGGTGCTTGCGGGGCTGCAGGTCAAGGCCGAGGCCTGGCGGCGGGCGCGCATCACCGCGCTGATGGCCGAGGAAAGCTGGCGCCAGTTCTTTGGCCGGCTGTTGATGGCGGGCCCCTCGCGGCTGCCCTCGCCTGCGGAAGTTGCGCTGATCCATGGGGTGCGCAA
Source organism: Stagnihabitans lacustris (assembly GCF_025950525.1). Classification (GTDB taxonomy): domain Bacteria; phylum Pseudomonadota; class Alphaproteobacteria; order Rhodobacterales; family Rhodobacteraceae; genus Stagnihabitans. The sequence goes on from NZ_JAPDGS010000001.1 coordinate 767,700, forward strand.
CTCCTGATTGTGACGTGAAAACCGCATCCGGCAACAATCGCCGCGGATTATGCGCCAAACCGCCTTAATTTCGCACCCGTTTTGCTTGATCCTTAACCGACCCGGGCGATAATGCCGCAACGGGTCCGGCCTTGGTCGAGGCCCGGCTTTGCTCACGGATGGCGCTTGATGACTGATCTGGAAGATGACCTGCTCGACGCCTCTTCGGCAACCACGGCCGAGGACTGGGTGGAGCGGATGGCCGAGATCGGGCAGGCGGGGGGCTGGTTTCGCGCGGTGGCCAATGACCACCAGGCGCTGTTCCTGGACAATGGCCGCAGCCTTCTGGTGACGTTCGACACGCATCGCACCGCCTTTGAGCGGCCGCGCAAACTGCCGGTTGGCATGGACCTGGCCGATGAATGTGACTGGTCGCATCTGTGCATCCTGGCGCGCAAACATCCCTGGTTCCGGTCCGATGCGGTCTATGCGCTGTTCGATCAGCTGATCGACGAGGGCTTTTTTGACGGCTTTGACCGCGTGCTGTTTTACGGCGGCGGCCCCTTGGGCTATGCGGCGGCGGCCTTTTCGGTGGCGGCGCCGGGGGCGCGGGTGCTGCTGCTCAATCCGATCGCCACGCAAAGCCCCGGCCTCGCCGGCTGGGACGACCGCTTTCGCGAGGCCAAGCGGATGGACTTCGCCACCCGCTATGGCTTTGCCCCCGACATGGTCGAGGCGGCCTCGGATGTCACGGTCATCGCCGACCCGTGTCAAAAGATGGACGCGATGCATTCCGCGCTGTTCACCGGCCCCCATATCCGGCATTTCACCGCCCGCCGCGGCGGCAGCGACCTTGAGGCGCAGTTCTCGCGGATGGGGATACTGAATCACCTGCTGGCCGCCGCGATGGAGGGCAGCTTGACGCTAAGCCGCTTTGCCACGCTGTGGCGGCGGCGGCGCAGCGACGGCACCTATCTGCGCCACCTGCAAATGAGCGCCGCGGCCCATCCGGCGCGCGAAATTGCGATCTGCCGCAATGTCGTGGCGCGGCTGGATCAAAAGCGATTTCGACGCCGCCTCGCCGAACTGGTCCCGGGCGAGGGCGAGGCTGGCACTTAACCGCGGCCAAAAACTTCGGGGCGGATCACTCGCCCTCGGCGATGGCGCGGATCTCTTCGGTCCGGGCGCGGGTCATGCGTTCCAGGCAATAGGCCTGAACCATCGGCTCCATCGTGCCGCCCTTGTAGAAAAACGCCTCGTTTGCGCAGGTCGCATCGCGGTAGGGCAGCCAGGCGCGCTGGGCCGCACGCAAGGCCGCCTCGGCGCCGCGTTCGGCCTTGGGAAGATCGGCATCCCATTGCGACATGACCTTCACGGCCATGCGGTAAGTGGCGTTCAGATCCTCGTCCGCCGCCTGAAAGGCCAGGCCCGCGCAGCGCGTCATCTCGGTCTGGGTCTGGGGATCGGCGCAATCGGCAAAGGCAGGCGCGGCAAGCAGGATCACAGCAAAAGGGAAATGGCGCATGGGACCTCCGGTGGTTTGGCGCAGGATTGCGGGGCGCGGGGGGCATGTCCAGCCGGAAATGGGCTGGAATTGAGGCGGGTTTTCCGCTAGGGCCGGGTCTCATGACCCAGATCACCATCCGCCGCCCCGACGACATGCATTTGCACCTGCGCGATGGCGCGATGCTGCAAGCCGTTGCCCCCGAAAGCGCCCGCGATTTCGCCCGCGCCATCATCATGCCGAACCTTGTGCCGCCGGTTGTGACCGGGGCGCAGGCCCTGGCCTACCGGGACCGCATCCTGGCGGCCGCGCCGGGCTTTATGCCGCTGATGACGCTTTACCTGACCGAAACGACCGACCCGGCCGATGTCGCGGCCGCCGCGGCAAGCGGGCTGGTCAAGGCGGTCAAGCTTTACCCCGCCGGCGCCACGACGAATTCCCATGGCGGGGTGCGTGACCTGGACCGCGTCATGCCCGTGCTGGAGAAAATGGCCGAGATCGGCTTGCCGCTTTGCACCCATGGCGAGGTCACGACGCCCGAGGTCGATATCTTTGACCGCGAGGCGGTGTTCATCGACACGGTCCTGGACCCTTTGCGCCGCCGTATCCCCGAACTGCGCGTGGTGATGGAACATATCACGACCGAAGAGGGCGTGGCCTATGCCGCACAGGGGGGAAACCTGGCGGCGACGATCACCACCCATCACCTGATCATCAACCGCAACCATATCCTCGTGGGCGGGATCAAGCCGCATTACTACTGCCTGCCGGTGGCCAAGCGGGAAAAGCACCGCCTGGCGCTGCGCCGGGCGGCGACCTCGGGCCATCCGGCCTATTTCCTCGGCACCGACAGCGCGCCCCATGTCGATGCGCTGAAGGAACATGCCTGCGGCTGCGCGGGCTGCTTTACGGCCACCAACACCATGCCGCTGCTGGCCCATGTCTTTGACGAAGACGGCGCCTTGGACCGGCTGGAGGCGTTCACCGCGCTGAACGGCGCAGCGTTTTACGGCCTGACGCCCAATGAAGACCGCCTGACCTTGGTGAAAGAGACCACTCCGGTGGCCTTCCCGCCCAAGATCGAGACCGGCGCCGGCCCCGTGACGGTCTTTGACCCCGGCTTCGCGGTCCATTGGCGCGTTCTTTGAATTCACATTGATCCAAATATTCCCGCCGGAGGCTCCCCCTCTGTCCCCGGCGCCCCGCTGCCCTGCAAGGAGCCTCGCATGATCCCCTCGTCCTTCCCGCCCCGCGAAGACATCGCCCGCCTGACCGCCCGCGCCCTGCTGGAGATCAAGGCCGTGCATTTCAACGCCGAAACGCCCTTTACCCTGGCAAGCGGTTTGCCCTCCCCGACCTATATCGACTGCCGCAAGCTGATCTCTTATCCGCGCATCCGGTCGGTCTTGATGGATTTCCTGACCGTGACGGTCTTGCGCGATGCCGGGCTTGAGGCCTTTGACAATATCGCGGGCGGCGAGACGGCGGGCATCCCCTTTGCGGCGCTGGTGGCCGAGCGCATGGCCCTGCCGATGACCTATGTGCGCAAAAAGCCGAAAGGTTATGGGCGCAATGCCAGGATCGAGGGGGTGATGACCGAAGGCCAGCGCGTGCTTCTGGTCGAGGATCTGACGACGGATGGCGGGTCGAAACTGTCCTTTGTCGATGCGATCCGCGAGACGGGGGCGACCTGCGCCCATACCGCAGTGATCTTTTACTACGGCATCTTCCCGGAAACGACGCAGCGTCTGGCCGATCACGGCGTGGCTTTGCATCACCTTTGCACCTGGTGGGATGTGCTGGCCGAGGCGCGGGCGCAGGGCGCCTTTGATGTGGCAACCCTGTCCGAGGTCGAAAGCTTTTTGGCCGATCCGCGCGCCTGGCAAGCCGCGCGCGCGTGACAAGCAGGGGGGCTCGCCCCCCTGACCCCCGAGAATATTTGGGTCAGTATGAAAGCGAAAGGGGCGCAGCCAGACCGGCCGCGCCCCTTCGTTTGTGCTCGTGATCAGGCGCGCTTGCGGCGACGCATCGCAGCCAGACCGCCCAAGGCGCTGACCAACATCAGACCAGCCGCGGGAACCGGAACCGTCGGAACGATGCTGACCGCATCGACCAGACCGCCCAGCGATTCGCTGTTGCCGGCGCCGACGAACTGCAGCGTATAGGTCCCGGCCGTGGCGACGTTGAACGACGCGGTCACAGTGGTCCAACCGCCCGAGGGCAACGAGCTGCTCGACCCAGTGACCGAGCCGACAACCAGGCTGCCAAGGCTGTAGTCGACGATGTTGGTGTTCGCGTCAGCTTCACGCGGCTGATAGGCGAAGGACAACACATAGGCGCCGACCGAAAGCACCACATCCTGCCAGAGGCTGTAGTTGTTGTTGCCGTCCAGCTCGACATAGCGATTGCCGTCAAAGGCAGTCACGCCGGGCAGGGTGCCGGTGGTCTGAACTTCGACCCCACCAGCGGTGTGGGACCAATAGTCCACTTCACCGATCCACCAGCTGCCGCCGCCGGGGGTCGGGCCGTCTTCGAAGCTTCCGTTCTGCACGATGGTCGCGGCCGAAGCAGCGCCCGCCAGGCCAAGAACCAAAGCCGTGGTCGTCATTATTTTGGAAATCATGTTACACCTTCAAACCATAAGACTTCTGCGGAACCTGCCACAATTTTGCCTTTAATGCAAATTGGTTCATCGCTGTTAACCCCGTCTTGTGTGCTTTGACACAAGTTGCGGGAATCCCATGGCATTGTTTCGGGGTCGGAAATCAGGGTGCAATCTGGGGTTGTATATGCCCTGCGCCCTCAGCCTGACCGGTGCGAATCGGCCGGGCGAAAACGGGGTCAGACCGCAAGAGGCCGGGGCAGAAATGCACGCGCGCAAGGCCGGGCGGGGCCTTGCGCGCTTGGGTCTTGCGGTGCCGCAAGCGGCTTAGCCGAGCTCGGCCAGGCGCGTCATGGCGGCCTCCAGCTTGGCGGCCTCGTCTTCGCGGGCGGCGAGGTTGGCCTTCGCTTCTTCGACGACGTCTTCGGGCGCCGAGGCTGCGAAGTTGGGGTTGTTCAGCCGCCCTTTGAGCCCGCCGATTTCCTTGGCGAGCTTCTCCAGCGACTTCTTCAGCCGCGCCTTTTCCTCGGCGATGTCGATGAGCCCCGCCAGCGGGATGGCAAAGGTCGCCCCGGGAGCGGCCAGCGTGATGGCGCCCTTGGGGGCCGCGCCTTCGGCAAAGCCATCGACCCGGGCCAGGCGTTTGATCAGCGCCTCGTTGCGGGTCCAGGCCGCGCGGGCCTCGTCACTCAGGCTCATGGCCACCAGGTCGATCTTCAGCCCTGCGGGGACATGGACCTGCGCCCGGGCCGAGCGGATTTCGTCGATGAGCCCGGTGACGAATTCCATTTCCGTGTCGGAGGCCGCGTCCGAAAGGTCGGAGAGCGCGGGCCAGTCGGTATGGACCAAGAGTTTCGCCCGCGTGCCGGTGTTGCCCCAAAGGTCTTCGGTGATGAAGGGCATGAAGGGATGCAGCAGGATCATCGACTGATCCAGCACCCAGGCCATCGTCTGACGGGTCTCGGCGGCGTCTTCGCCGTCAAACAGCGGTTTGGCGAATTCGACATACCAGTCGCAGACCTTGCCCCAGACGAATTTGTAAAGCGTGTCGGCGGCGAAGTCGAAGCGGAATTCGGCCAGCGCCTGTTGCACCTCGGCCGCCGCACGGGCGGTCTCGCCGATGATCCAGCGGTTGGCCGTCGCCTTGGCCGTGGGGGGCGCGGCTTGGGTCGCGTGACCCTCCCAGACGCCGTTCATCTCGGCGAAACGGCAGGCGTTCCAGAGCTTGGTGCCGAAATTGCGATAGCCGGCAATGCGCTGCGGGTCGAACTTCAGAACGCCGCCCAAGGAGGCCATGGCCGCATTGGCGAACCGCAGGGCATCGGCGCCGTATTCGTCGATGACCTCCAAGGGGTCCACGACGTTGCCGAGGCTCTTGGACATCTTCTTGCCCTTGGCGTCTCGGACGAGGCCATGCAGGTAGACGGTGTGGAAGGGGATATCCTCGACGACCGCCAGCTGCATCATCATCATCCGGGCGACCCAGAAGAAGATGATATCGGCCCCGGTCACCAGGACCGAGGTGGGGAAGTATTTCTGCAGCTCGGGCGTCTGCTCCGGCCAGCCCAGCGTCCCGATCGGCCAGAGGCCGGAGGAGAACCAGGTGTCGAGGACGTCGGGGTCGCGGTAGAGCTCAACATGCTCGTCAATCGAGACTTTTTCAGGTGAAGCATAGAAATCAAAGCCGCCCTTCGCAGAGACGGTCACGCGAACGTCTTTGCCATAATAGGCTTTCGCGAGGTCAATCGCCTCTGCCTCGGTCGCTCCGCAAAATGGTATGTAAGTAACCTGAGACCGAACAAAGGGATCGGGCAATGGCAGTTTCGGCCCATACCAAACCGGGATCTGGTGGCCCCACCACAGTTGCCGCGAGATGCACCAGGGTTCGATATTCTCCAGCCAGTGGAAATAGGTCTTCTCGCCCGATTCCGGCATGATCCGGGTGCGGCCCGAGCGGACGGCCTCCAAGGCGGGCTCCACGATCTTGGCAGTGTCCACGAACCATTGGTCTGTCAGCATCGGCTCGATGACGACCTTGGAGCGGTCGCCATGGGGCTGCATGATCAGCTTGTCCTCGACCACCGGGACAAGGCGGAGGTGTTCGGAATGGGTCTCTTCGTCGATCTCGGAGACCATGACGGTCACCGCCAGCCCCGCCGCGTTGATATCGGCGATGACCAGTTTCCGCGCCTCGAAGCGGTCGAGGCCACGGTATTTCTCGGGCACCAGGTTTAGGCTGTCGACTTCGTTTTCATCCGTCGGAGAGCCCGCCGCGATCTCTCGCGCCCGCGCCACGCAGGCCTCATAGGAGGCCCCATCGGCGCGCATCCGGCCTTGGGTGTCCATCAGGCGATACATCGGCAGGTTCGCGCGCTTGGCCACCTGATAGTCGTTGAAGTCATGCGCGCCGGTGATCTTGACCGCCCCGCTCCCAAAGGTCGGATCGGGATATTCGTCGGTGATGATCGGGATAAGCCGGTCACACAAAGGCAGGTGGACCATCTTGCCCACGATGGGCGCATAACGCGCGTCGGAGGGATGCACGGCCACCGCGCCATCGCCCAGCATCGTTTCGGGCCGGGTCGTGGCAATCGAGATGTAATCGCGGGTCTCGCGGAAAGTCACCGCGCCCTCGGCGTCCTTTTCGACATATTCATAGGTCTCACCGCCCGCCAGACGGTATTTGAAGTGCCACATATGGCCCTTGACCTCGATATTCTCGACCTCAAGGTCGGAAATCGCGGTCTCGAAATGGGGGTCCCAGTTGACCAGTCGCTTGCCGCGATAGATCAAGCCCTTGTTATACATATCCACAAAGACCTTGATGACGGCATCGTGGAAATTGCCCGCCTCACCCTCGGGCGCGCCCGGAGCGCCTGACATGGTGAAAGCCTCGCGGTCCCAGTCGCAGGACGCGCCAAGCCGCTGCAACTGGCCGATGATCGTCCCGCGCGAGGCCTTCTTCTGCTCCCAGACCTTCAGCGTAAAGGCCTCGCGGCCCATCTCGCGGCGGCCGGGCAGGCCGGCCTTGGCCATCTCGCGCTCTGTCACCATCTGGGTCGCGATGCCGGCATGGTCGGTGCCGGGCTGCCACAACACGTCATGGCCCTGCATCCGGTGCCAGCGGATCAAGATGTCCTGCAGCGTGTTGTTGAACGCATGGCCCATATGCAGCGACCCCGTGACATTGGGCGGCGGGATCATGATGGAAAAGGCCTCGGCGCGCGATCCATCAGACTTGGGCCGCGCATTGGCCCCGGCTGCCCCTACCTTCCGCTCCAGCCAGAGCTGAGAGATGCGGGCTTCCGCCTCGGCGGGGTTGAAGGTCTTTTCCATGGGCATCGGAGTGTTCCTGGCTGGTTTCACAGGCCTCTTACCCAAATGCGGCGGATTGGAAAAGCCTTATGCGGGAAATCGCGGGCCAAGCCATGGGGGGGCAGGGGATTTGTTGGGTTGAACAACAAGGGTTGCTCTTTCGCCACCCCTTTTGTCAGATTTCGGCCTATACGAATGGAAAGTTCCGATTGGCGCGCCAATTGGTTAATGTCATTCTTCAGACTTGCGTCTTTTGCCCTGCTGCCTGTCATGTTGACGACCCTCATTTGATCTCGAACGGTTCCACGATGCCCTCACTTGCCGATACCGCCCCAGACCGCCGCCGCTATGACATGTCCTGCCCGATTGCCTGCGCGCTTGATTTGGTCGGAGAGCGCTGGACCCTGTTGATTTTACGCGAACTTTTGCCCGGCCCTCTGCGGTTCTCCGAGATCAAGGGGGCGGTGCCGGGGATCAATGCGACGATCCTGTCGCGGCGGCTGGACCAGATGGCCTCCGAGGGGCTGGTGGGCCTGGCCGAGATGGGCAGCACCACGGGCTATGCCGCGACCGCGCGGGCCCTGACGCTGTGGCCGCTGCTGTTCACGCTGGCCGTCTTTGGCCTGCAGACCCCGGCCCAGGCCACGACCGGCGGTCTGACCCCGGTGGCCGCCGTGACCGCCTTCATCGCCAATCGTCCGGCCAAGGCCCCGCGCCTGACCATCGGCTTTTCGCTGGGCGGCCCCCGGCTGGAATGGCAGCCCGATCACCGCGCGCCCCTGCTGCGCAAGCCCGGCCGCGCCGCGCTGGAGATCACGACGGCGCCCGATCTGCTTTACGGCCTTGTCACCGGGCAAAACCGCTGGGCCGAGGTGCAAGACCGCCTGACGCTGGAGGGCGAGGCCGGGGCCTTCCTGGACCACCTTCCGGGTTGAACCGGTTGGCCGCAGACCTGAGGCGCGGCAAAGGACCTGCGCCGTCAAACTGCGCCTCATCAAACTGCCCGGTCGATGCGGGTCGACAGGTGGATCAGGCTTTCCGAACTTTTCACCCCGGTCAGCGCGCCGATCTGGTCCAGCACGCCGTCCAGAACCGTCGTATTGGGCGCTGCCACCTGCAACAGCAGGTCAAACCGCCCCGAGGTCGTATGCACCCTTTCGACCTCGGCAATCGCCTTCAGCCGCGAGAGAATCCCCGCCTGCGCCCGCGGCTCGATCGTCAGCAGAACCGAGGCCCGAAGCCGCCCCTCCCGCGCGGCCTCCCCCAGTTTCAGCGTATAGCCCGCGATGATGCCGCCGGTCTCCAGCCGCTCCAGCCGGGCCTGGATGGTCGACCGCGCCACCTTCAGCCGCCGCGCCAGGGTGGCCACCGACATCCGCGCATCGGCCCCCAAAAGCCCCAGGATGCTCCGATCCAGTTCGTCCATGCAATCTGCCTTCCCGTTTCGTCATTATGCCGGTCAATTGCTGCAATTATATAGTTTTGTTCGGTGAAGTTGTCACCCATATGCAGCATCCTCTGTTGCAGGAAAAGGGCGGCTCATACGCACCTGGCCTGGTTGGAAAAACCATGCTTGTGCCAAGGCCGATGCTCCCTTTTCAGGGCAACGGGGAGGGACATGCATCTTGTTGGCTGAAAGGATCACGCTGATGGGACTGTCCAAGACGATCTGGACCAATCCGACCGAATTCCTGCGCAACCAGCAGCCGGAAAACCCGGTGCTGTTCTTTGCGCCCCAGGTTCTGCAGGCCACGGCGCGCCGTTTTCTCTCTGGTTTTCCGGGGCTTGTGACCTATGCGGTCAAGTCGAACCCTTCGGAAGAGGTGGTCGAGAATCTGATGGCCGCGGGCGTGCGCGGCTTTGACTGCGCGTCCAGCGTGGAAATCGACATGATCCGCCGTTTGGACCCCGATGCTGCGATCCATTACCACAATCCCGTCCGCTCGCGGGCCGAAATCGCCCATGCGGTTGCCCGCGGCGTGACCTCGTGGTCGGTGGACAGCGGGTCAGAGCTGGCCAAGCTGATCGAGATGGTCCCGACAGTGTCAAAAAGCGGGGCCGGTTGCGAAATCTCGGTCCGGTTCAAGCTGCCGGTGGCGGGTGCGGCCTATGACTTTGGCGCCAAATTCGGCGCGACCTCTGCGGTGGCCTCTGATCTGCTGGCGCGCGTCGCCGCGGCCGGTTTCACCTCCTCGCTGACCTTCCACCCCGGCACGCAATGCACCGATGCCAGCCCCTGGGTCGCCTATATCCGCGAGGCCGCCGTGATCGCCGCCCGCGCCGGCGTGCGCATCGCGCGGCTGAATGTCGGCGGCGGCTTCCCCTCGGCCCGCCACAAGGGGCAGGTCATCGACCTTGAGGCGATTTTCGCCGCCATCGACACCACGACGACCGAGGCCTTCGGTGCCGACCGCCCCGCGCTGGTCTGCGAGCCCGGCCGCGGCCTGTGCGGCGAGGCCTTTGCGCTGGCCGCCCGCGTCAAGGCGATCCGCGACGACGCCCATGTCTTTCTGAACGACGGGATCTATGGCTCCATGCTGGAGTTCAGCCAGATCGGCCTGATCGACCGCCTGACCGTGCTGGACCACGAGGCGCAGCCGCGCCGGGGTGCCACGGTCGCGCGCATCTGCTTTGGCCCGACCTGCGATTCGGTGGACCGCCTGCCCGGAGAGATCGCCCTTCCCGCCGACCTGGCCGAGGGCGACTTCATGATCTTTCACGGCATGGGCGCCTATACGACCGTGACCAACAGCCGCTTCAACGGCTTTGGCGACCTGGGGCTTTGCACCGTGCTGGCGCTGAAGCTTTAACCCTCAGACCCCGGCGTCAATCCTCGTCGGCGTCGGAATAATCAGTCAGGGGTGAGGCGCGCCCCGACTTGATGAAGGCCTCCAACTCGGCCTGCATCGCCCACATGACCTTGGCCTTGGGGCGTTGCGCCAAGGCCGCCTCGACCAGCCGCAGGGCGCGATGCGGTTCGGTCTGGGCCAGGGCCTGCGCCGCCGCCCGCAGATCGGCATAGGTGGGCATGGCCGTTTCATGCGTCATGCGCGCCAGGGTGGTGATGGCGCCGCGCATGGCCCGGGTGAACTCTTCGTCGGTCCAGTCCGAAGGGGCGACATCGGGCAGGTCGTCGAAATCGTCGGGGAACAGCTCTGGCAGGTCGTTCACCTTCAGCCAGGCGTTCAGCTGGGCATTGCTGGCCCGGTAGGGCGCCAGAAAAGCCCGCGCCTCGGCCTTGGTCGGGCGCAACAAGGCCTCGGTGTTCTTGGTCGACACCAACAGCGTCCGCGTCAGGATCTCGCGCCCGCCGATGACATTGGCCATATGCCCCATCCGCGACTTGACCCGATCAAGAGAGGTGTTGACGTCCTTGGACTTGGTGCAATCGGTCCTGTCGATGCCCATCACTTGCGTGAAATCGGCAACGATATCTCCGTTCACCAGATGGTTGCGGTCAAAGACCCTGACGACCAGGGATTCGGCGCCGAACTGGTCGGCCCACATCTTCATGCGGTTGAAATAGTTCAGATACAGCGGCTGATAGCTGTTGCGCTCGGGCAGGGCCTTGAAGCCATGGCCCCACAGCTCCCATTCCGTGCGGCGGTCGGCGCGGGCGCCCTCCATATGATGAGAGGCGGCCTGGCGGTCCTGGCGGCGCAGGTAGCACACCACGGAGACCTTGTCGAACATCGGCTTGACGGTATCGGCCAGGGTCTTGATCGTCTCGGGGTCAAGGAAGAACGAAAAGTTTTCCGAGCTGACGACGACCGTGTCCTGGGGAAGTTCGCTCAGGGCTTCGGCGAATTTCTGGGGGTTGTGCACGCGATGGCCGCCGGGCAGGGACCTTTCCGGGTCGACCTGCGACAAAAGACGATGGGCATGGGGTTCGCCGCCAGCGCGCAGATAGCCCAGCCCGCGACTGGCCAGGATCGCGGCATTGCCGCCAAGCCATTGTTGCAGCGCGGTCGTCCCGGTCTTGTGCGACCCGATGTGAAGAATGAGATGCCGCATGGTCCCGTCCGAAATGGCACAACCGAACCCCGAAAGGTCCGGCTGTGCTTGCGATTTGGCCGCCTTAGCGGTGGTTCAGGTCGATATAGTCACGCCGTGCGGGCCCGACATACAGTTGGCGCGGACGGCCGATCTTGCCATTTTCGGCGATCATCTCTTTCCACTGCGAAATCCAGCCCACGGTCCGCGAAATCGCAAAGATCGGCGTGAACATCGAAGTGGGGAAGCCCATGGCCTCCAGGATGATGCCCGAATAGAAATCGACGTTCGGATACAGCTTTTTCGAGATGAAATACTCATCCGACAGTGCGATCCGCTCCAGCTCTTTGGCGACCTGCAACAGCGGGTTGTCATGGACGCCCAGAAGTTCCAGCACCTCGTCGGCCGATTCCTTCATCACCGTCGCGCGCGGGTCGAAGTTTTTATAGACGCGGTGGCCGAAGCCCATCAGGCGGAAGCCCGAATTCTTGTCCTTGGCCTTGGCGATATACTCGGGGATGCGGTCGACGGTGCCGATTTCCTTGAGCATTTCCAGGCAGGCCTGGTTGGCGCCGCCATGCGCAGGCCCCCAAAGACAGGCGATCCCGGCCGCGATGCAGGCGAAGGGATTGGCCCCCGAAGAGCCCGCCAGACGCACGGTCGAGGTGGAGGCGTTCTGTTCGTGGTCGGCATGGAGCATCATGATGCGGTCCATGGCCTTTTCCAGGATCGGGTTGACCTCATATTCCTCGGCCGGCACGGCAAAGCACATGCGCAGGAAGTTGCCGGCGTAGGACAGCGAGTTCTTGGGGTAAACGAAGGGCTGGCCGACCGAATACTTGTAGGCCATGGCGGCGATCGTCGGCAGTTTCGCGATCATGCGAATGGCCGAGACTTCGCGCTGCCAGGGGTCGTTGATGTCCAGGGAGTCATGGTAGAACGCCGACATCGCGCCGACCACGCCCACCATCGTGGCCATGGGATGCGCGTCGCGACGGAAGCCGCGGAAGAAGTTGTGCATCTGTTCGTGCACCATCGTGTGCTTGGTCACACGATTGGTGAAATCCGCCAGCTGCGCCGCGGTCGGCAATTCGCCGTAAAGCAGCAGATAGCAGGTTTCCAGATGGCTGGATTCCTTGGCCAATTGTTCGATCGGATAGCCGCGATAAAGCAGCTCCCCCTTGTCGCCATCAATGAAGGTGATGGAGGATTTGCAAGACGCGGTCGAGGTGAAGCCGGGGTCAAAGGTGAAGACATCGGCTTCGTCATAGAGTTTGCGGATGTCCAGCACGTCGGGGCCGGCGACAGGGGACATGACGGTCAGGTTGAATTCCTTGCCGTCCAGGTTCAGCGTGGCTTTACGTTCAGTCATTTTTACCCCCGTTTGGCCTTTCATGGCAGCGAAAGGCATATCGCCGCAGGTCGCGGCAGGCATCTTAGGGGGCCGAGTTGGGCGGTCAGTCCGCCGCCTCGCTCAGCCTCGCAATCGTCTCATCCCGGCCGATGACAAGCATCATGTCATAGACGCTGGGGGTCGCCGTCCGTCCCGCCAGAGCCGCCCGCAAAGGCTGCGCCAGCTTGCCGAATCCGATCCCCGCCTCGGTCGCAGCAGCGGTCAGGATAGACTCCAGTTCCGCCTTTTCCCAAGTAGCATTTTGCAGCTGCAGCGTCAACGATTTCAGTATACCACGGGATACCGTATCCAGCGCAGCCGCCGAAGCCTCGTCGCGGCCAATCGGGCGCGAGATCAGCGCAAAGCGTGCCTTTTCAAGAAGTTCCGGCAAGGTCTTCGCACGTTCCTTCAGGCAATACATGCCCTTCAGCATCCGCGCATGTTGACCCTGCGTCAGGGCAGGTTCCCCACGGGCGACCAGAAATGCCTCAATCTCTTGCAACAGTGCAGCATCGGGCGTCATGGCGATATGCTGGCCGCAGACATGTTCCAGCTTCTTGAAGTCGAGTCGCGCCGGAGCCCGCCCGATCCCCGCAAGGTCGAACATCGCCTTGGCCTCGTCCGAGGTAAAGATCTCGGCATCGCCATGCGCCCAACCCAGCCGCGTCAGGTAGTTGCGCATCCCTGCGGCAGGATAACCCATGGCCTGATATTCCTCGACCCCCAGGGCGCCGTGGCGTTTCGACAGTTTTTTGCCGTCCGGCCCATGGATCAGCGGGATATGCGCCCAGACCGGCACCGTCCAGCCCATGGCGTCATAGACCATCGTTTGCCGTGCGGCATTGGCCAGGTGGTCATCCCCCCGGATCACATGGGTCACGCCCATATCGTGGTCATCCACCACCACAGCCAGCATATAAGTCGGGGTCCCATCCGAACGAAGAACGATCATGTCGTCCAATTGATCGTTCTGAAAGGTAACGATTCCCTGAACCTCGTCGGAAATAACCGTGGCCCCTTCGCGCGGGGCCTTCATGCGGATCACATAGGGCAGGGCGGGATAGCTGGCGGGATCGGCGTCGCGCCAGGGGGATTGGAACACGGCATAGGAGTCGTGCGCCGCGCGAAAGGCCTCGATTTCCTCTTTGGTGGCAAAGCATTTATAGGCCGTGCCGCGGGTCAGCATTTCATGGGCGACCTCGGCGTGGCGGTCCTTGCGGTCGAACTGGCTGACGACATCGCCATCCCAATCCAGGCCCAACCAAGTCAGGCCGCGCAGGATTGCCGCGGTGGCCTCCGGGGTCGAGCGTTCGCGGTCGGTGTCCTCGATCCGCAAAAGGAACTTGCCGCCGCGGCCCCGGGCGTAAAGCCAGTTGAACAGCGCCGTGCGGCCGCCGCCGATATGCAGGTAGCCGGTGGGCGAGGGGGCGAAGCGGGTGACGACCTGGGACATGGGGAACCTTGCTGCGGCGGGTGTTTCAGGAGGCGTTAACGTTTGGGAAACCATGTTCGGCCATGCTGGGCCGAAGGGTTGAAGTGGGTTTAGTCTTGGACATCAGCACTGGCAAGGTGGCGCCTGTTTTCGCGCCCTGGGGATGGCCCCTGCGGGCGGCAGAGGCTTTGGCCGCGGCGCCCGTCGATCTGTTCCTGTTCTTGCCGATCTGTACCGCCTTTGGCATCGGCGGCTGGTTCGGGCTGAAACATGAACCGGCGCTGTGGGTTTATGGCGTCATGGTGCTGGCGGTGGTCGCCCTGATCTGGGTCGTCTGGCGCGGGCCCTGGGTCTGGCATGCCCCGGCGCTGGCCCTGGGGGCGGTCCTTGTGGGGGTCTTGGCCTGCGCGGTCCGGGTCTGGGTCGTGGCCTCGCCCATGCTGGCGGTGCCCTATTACGGCCCGATCCAGGGCCGCATCATCGAGATCGACCGCAGCCAGACCGACGCCATGCGCCTGACGCTGGACAGGGTGGTCCTGCTGGACCTTGGCCCGGACCAGACGCCGCTGACCGTGCGCGTCAGTCTGAAGGGCGCGCCGCGGGTCTATGATCCGGGGGCGACGGTTCTGGTGACGGCGCGCATCGCCGCCCCCGAATCGGCGACAGAGCCGACGGGCTTCGACTTTCGCCGCATGGCCTGGTTTCAACAATTGGGCGCGGTGGGCTATACCGCCAGCCCCGTCGTGGTCTGGGCAGAGCCCGGGCCCTATGAGGCCTGGATCAACCGCATCCGCGCCAGCCTGTCGCGCGCGGTGACGGACGCCGTGCCGGGCGATGCCGGGGCCTTTGCCTCGGGCGCGCTGACCGGGGACCGCTCGGGGATCTCGGCGCAGGTGGTGGCCGATCTGCGCAACTCGTCGCTGGCGCATTTGCTGGCGATTTCGGGGATGAACATGGCCTTCATCGTGGCCTTTGTCTTTGGCATGATCCGCTATGGCCTGGCCCTGGTGCCGGTCGTGGCCCTGCGGGTCGAGGCCAAGAAGGTCGCAGCCGTCCTGGCCTTTGGCGTGGCGGGGTTCTATCTGGCGCTCTCGGGGGCCAATGTGGCGACGACGCGGGCCTTTTTGATGGTGACGATCATGCTGGGGGCGGTGCTGCTGGACCGCCGCGCCATCACGCTGCGGTCCGTGGCGCTGGCGGCCATGGCCCTGATGCTATGGGAACCCGAGAGCCTGTTGAACCCCGGCTTCCAGCTGTCCTTTGCCGCTACCGTGGCGCTGATTGCGGGCTTTGGCCCGGTCGAGGCCTGGATGAAGGCGCGCCGCTGGCCAAGGCTGGCCGAGGCCTTCGGGCTGTTGGTTGCGACCTCGGTGCTGGCGGGGCTGGCCACCACACCCTTTGCGGCGGCGACCTTCAACCGGACGGCGCCCTGGGGGCTGGTGGCCAACCTGATGACCGTGCCGGTGATGAGCGTCGTGATGGGGGCGGGGGTCGTGGCGCTGTGCCTGGCGCCCCTGGGCCTTGCGGGGCCGGCGCTGTGGGTCATGGGCAAGGCCTCGGCCTGGATCTTGTGGGTGGCGCATTGGGTCTCGGGCTGGGAGGGCGCGGTGACGCCCGTGGCGCAGCCGGGGCCCTTGGTCGTGCCGCTGATCGCGCTGGGGGGGCTTTGGGTCGTGATCTGGGTCGGACGGGCGCGGCTTTGGGGCCTGGTGCCGGTGGGTCTGGCCTTGGTGATGTGGGCAATGGTGGAGCGGCCGGTGCTGCTGATCTCGTCGGACGGGGTGCTTGCGGGGGTCATGGGGCAGGAGGGCCGGGCGCTGAGCACCTCACGCGGGGCGGGGTTTGCGGCGGAGTCCTGGCTGGCCAATGACGGCGACCTGACCCCGCCGAAAGAGGCCGCCTTGCGGGCGGGGGTGGTGGGCAAGAAGGGCGGCGACCGGCGGTTCCAGGTCGGTGCGGTGACGGGGGTGATCCTGGCCGGCAAGGGGGCGGCGGGGCGGGTGGCCGAGGCCTGCGCCGGGGCGGACCTGGTGATCCTGCCGGTGGATTTCGGAGCGGCGGACTTTGGAGCGGTGGATGGGGGCGAGGCGACCGGTGGTGGCGGCTGCACGCTGCTTGACAAGGCGCTGTTCGCCCATAGCGGCGCCCTCGCCGGGCATGTGGTCAAGGGCGGGTTGGTCCTGGTCCCGGTGCGCGCCCAGGCCCGACCCTGGACCGGCAACAGCGTTGCGGTCGAGGATGTCTTTGTGCCCCATGTGACACGGTAAGGGATTTCGGTCCCTCGGCTTCGGGCTGGCGCCCGAAAGAGAGGGACCGACCCAAGGCGGGGGGCTGCCGCCCCCCTGACCCCCCAAAGGCGCCGCGCGTCAGCTTGCTCCAAACCGGAGATGGTTGGCCGCAGGCCAGAGGCGAGGCAAAAACCAGAGGCTCGGCCAACCAGAGGTGAGGCAAAAACATAGCGCGCGCCTTGGGGCGCGCGCTATGGGATCAGGGATTGGCACACAATCAGAGGTCAGGACCACACCAACGGGCGCGCGGGAAGCCCCTTAATAGGTGCGGATCAGGCCGACCAGCTTGCCCTGGACCTTGACCATGTGATCGGGAAACACCCGCGTCTCATAGGCCGGGTTCGCGGCCTCGAGTGCGATCATGCTGCCTCTGCGGCGGAACCGCTTCAGCGTCGCTTCCAGGTCCTCGACCAAAGCCACCACGATATCGCCATTCTCGGCCGAGACCTGCTCGCGGATGATCACCACGTCGCCGTCGTTGATCCCCGCCTCGATCATCGAGTCGCCCTTGACCTCCAGCGCGTAATGCGCGCCGCGCCCCGCCACCATGGAGTTCGGCACCGTGATATGGTCGCTGACATGGGCAATCGCCTCGATCGGCACGCCGGCCGCGATCCGCCCCATCAGCGGGATCGTCATGGCATTGGCGGCACTTTCGGTCTCTACTGGCAGGGCCGAGGCCGGACGCGGGGCCGGATCGACCCGGGAACCCTCGACCACGCGGGGCTTGAAGCCACGTTCCGCGGCCTCGGGGTATTTCACGATCTCCAGCGCGCGGGCGCGGTGGGCCAGACGGCGGATGAAGCCGCGTTCCTCCAGTGCCGTGATCAGACGGTGGATGCCGGATTTCGACTTCAGCTCCAGCGCGTCCTTCATTTCGTCAAAGGATGGCGGGACGCCCTCGGCATCAACACGGCCACGGATGAATTCCAGAAGCTCCAACTGCTTGCGTGTCAGCATCTGCCTACCCCAAGTTATAGTCTGTTTATCCGACAGGCGCGTCCACCCCGGGCGCACCCCTCTTGTTTGAGGAATGTTCTGCCCGTGTTCCCGGTTTGTGTCAAGACTTTTACCGAATTGCAGCGCGTCGAACTGCAACGCGCCAAACTGCAACGCGCCAAACTACAACGCGAGATAGCGCGCGATGTCGCCTTTGCGCTGCGGCCCGTCGTCGCGCGGGCGGATCAACAGCGCGTTGGCCTCGGTCAGGATGCCGATCAGGGCGCTGTCTTGCCGATCAAAGGGCGTGATCACGCCGCCCGCCACCCGCGCCCGCATGTAATGGGTGCGGGGGCCTGTGGGGCCGATATCGGCGCCCAGAGCCGCGGTGAATTCGGGCGGGGCGACATCGGGGCGGCCCTGCATCGCGCGCAGCATCGGCAACAGGAACAGATGGGCGCAGACGATCGACGAGACCGGATTGCCCGGCAGGCCCAGCATCGGGCGGCCCAGCACGCGGCCCGCC
This sequence comes from Stagnihabitans lacustris, assembly GCF_025950525.1. Taxonomy (GTDB): domain Bacteria; phylum Pseudomonadota; class Alphaproteobacteria; order Rhodobacterales; family Rhodobacteraceae; genus Stagnihabitans. Next base: position 785,671 of record NZ_JAPDGS010000001.1, read on the forward strand.
ATCAGGGGCTTGCCCGGGCGCATCGCGATTTTCCAGAAGGCGCGGGTCAGGCCCAGGCTCTCGGCCACGGGGCCCACAAGGTCATGATCGCCGACCGAGGCCCCGCCGATGGTGACGATCAAATCGGCCTCTGCGGCCAGGTGGAAGGCGGCCTTCAGCTCTTCGGTCCGGTCGCGGGCGATGGGCAGGATGCGGGCCGTGGCGCCCTCGGCCTCGGCCAGGGCGGCCAGGGCAAAGGCGTTCGAGCAGATGATCTGGTCGGGCCCGGGCGTATCGCCGGGCATCACCAGTTCATCCCCCGTGGCCAATATCGCCACCACGGGTTTGCGCGCGACCTGCAGATGGGGCAGGTTCATCGCAGCAAACAGCGCCAGGTCATGCGGGCGGATGCGGCGCGCGGACACCTGGTCGCCTTCGGCGAAATCCTGACCGCGCGGGCGGATGTTGGTGCCGGTGCCCAGGTTGGCGCCCAGGGTGATCCGGTCGCCGTCGCGGGTGACATCCTCTTGGATCACAACGGCTTGCGCGCCTTCGGGCACCGGGGCGCCGGTGAAGATCCGCACGGCCTGACCCGGGTGCAGGGCGCCCCCGTGGCTTTGCCCGGCCTGCGCCTGACCCACCACCTGAAAGCTGGCCCCCGGTTGAACCGCCCCCATCACGGCGTAACCATCCATGGCCGAGGCGGCAAAGGGCGGCTGATCAAAGCCCGCCACCACAGGCCCCGCCATCATCCGCCCGACGGCCAAACGCAGCGGCACGCTTTCAGCCGGCAGCGGCGTCACCAGGGCCAGACAGCGGGCAAAGGCCTCTTCGACCGGGATCATTCCGCCTCCCAGGTGCCCGATTTGCCGCCCTCTTTGTGCAAGAGGCGGATGCCCTCGATCCGCATCCCCTTTTCGGCGGCCTTCAGCATGTCATAGATCGTCAGACAGGCGACGGTGACGGCGGTCAGCGCCTCCATCTCGACCCCGGTCTGGCCCGAGGTCTTGACGGTCGCCACGACCCGCACGCCGGGCAGGCCATCATCCGGGGTCAGGTCCAAAGACACTTTGGTCAGGGCCAGCGGATGACACAGCGGGATCAGATCGGCGGTCCGCTTGGCCCCCATGATGCCCGCCAGCCGCGCGACGCCCAGGACATCGCCCTTTTTCGCCGTGCCTTGCGTGACCAAGGCCAGGGTCGCTTCGGTCATCACCACCGCGCCCGCCGCCACCGCGACCCGCGCCGTATGGGCCTTGTCCCCCACATCGACCATATGGGCCCGGCCCTCTGTGTCGAAATGGGTCAGGGTCATGCGCCGCCCCCCATGTCGCCGCGCAAGGGATTGGCCAGGATCGCCTTGGTCGCCGCGGTCACATCGGCCTGACGCATCAGGCTTTCGCCGATCAGGAAACACCGGGCGCCGTAGCGCGCCATTTCGGCCAGGTCCTCGGGGGTGTAAAGCCCGGATTCGGACACGATCATCCGGCCTTCGGGCACATGGCGGGCCAGGGTCTTGGTCGTTTCCAGCGTCACGTCAAAGCTGTGCAGGTTGCGGTTGTTGATCCCGATCAGGGGGGATTTCAACAAGACGGCGCGGTCAAGCTCTTCGCGGTCATGGACCTCGATCAGGACATCCATGCCAAGGCCAAGGGCTGCGTCCTCAAGCTCGGTCGCCTGGGCATCCGAGACCGAGGCCATGATGATCAGGATGGCATCGGCATGAAGCGCGCGGGCTTCGACCACCTGATAGGTGTCATACAGGAAATCCTTGCGGATACAGGGCAGTTTCACCGCCTGATGCGCGGCCAGAAGATAGGCGTCGGCGCCCTGAAAGGACGGCCCATCGGTCAGGACCGACAGGCAGGTCGCCCCCCCGGCCTCATAGGCGCGGGCCAAGGCGGGCGGGTCGAAATCGGCGCGGATCAACCCTTTGGAGGGCGAGGCCTTCTTGATTTCGGCAATCAGCCCATAGCCTTGGGCTGCGGCCTCGGACAGGGCACGCGCAAAGCCGCGGGGCGCGGGGGCGGCGGAGGCGGCCTCTTGGACAGCGGACAGGGGGCGCAGGGCCTTGCGGGCTGCGACCTCTTCCAGCTTGTAGGCCTTGATCTGGTTCAGGATTGTAGCGGTCATGGTGTCCTTTTACGGCTTTGGCCCGGGGAAGGGAAGGCTTTCACGCGGGCGGCCAGGGCAAAGGCCAGCAGGGGGAGGGCTGCTTGCGCCAGGGCCAGGCCCGCCACAAGCGCCCGGTCCGGCCCCGAGGCCAGGGCCACGGCCTCGGTCGTCAGCGTGGCGATCCGCCCGCCCGAGATCAGCAAGGTCGCCAGATACTGCCCGACCGAGGCCGCCACCCCCACCGCCAGCGCCGCCGCCAGCGCGGGCCGCATCAGCCCAAGGTGCAACAGCGCCAAGCGCAGCCCCCCGGCGCCCAGGCTGCGGGCGGCCAGGGTCAACGGCGCGGGCAGGGCGCGCCAGGGGCCTGCGATCACCAGCCAGACATAGGGAAAGACCAGCACGACATGGGCCATCAAGGTCAGGGGCCAGGGACCCAGGCCCAGCGGGATCAGCCCCCGCGCCAGGCCCGGCAAAAAGGCCACCTGCGGCAGGATCAGGGGCAGCCAGATCAGCGCCTCCAGCCGCGAGGCAGGGGCCTGCAGCGCCACCAGCGCCAAGGCCAGCGCGGCCAGCGCCGCGGCCAGCGCCAGGGCCAGCGTCGTCAGCCCAAGCGCCCAAAGCCCCGCGGGCAGCTGCGGCGCGACATGCGGCACCAGGTCCGGGAAAGGCCAGCGCCCGCCTTGCGACAGGACCGCAAGCAGCGCCAGGCAGATCAACGGCAGGGTCAGCAGCGCCAAGGCCATCTGCGCAAGGCGCGCGGCATCGGGGGGGATCGGCGCGGCCGCGGCCAGGCGTTCGACCCCGCGCCAGATCAGCAGTGCCAGCCCGGTCAGCCCCAGTTGCAACAGCGCCAAAGATGCCGCAAGCCCCGCGCCGCCCAGGTCGGGGCGCAGAGCCGCCCGCGTGACCTCGACCGACAGGGGGGCGGGCAGGCCGGGGCCCAGGATCGCGCCCATGTCGACCGTGGTCATGCCATAGGTCAGGACCGCCAGGATCGGCAGGCGCAGGCTGGGGTAAAGCGCCGGCCACTCGACCCGGATCATCCGCGCCATGCGCCCTTGGCCCAGGGTCGCTGCGACCTCGACCCGCCGGGCGATGGCGGGTGTCCGGGCGGCCAGGGCAAGGAACAACAGGAACGGCGTCTCTTTCAGCACCAGGCCCAGGGTCAGGCCGATGCCCCAGCGGTCTTGCAAGGTCATCAGGTCGGGCGGCGCGTCCCAGCCCATCAGCGGCGCCAAGGCCCGCGCGATCAGGCCAGAGGGCGCAATCAGCAAGGCCAGCCCCAGGGCCAGCGCCGCATGGGGCAGGGCGAGGCCAAGCGGCAAAAGTCGGAACAGCCGGGCATCCGGCGGCACATGGGCCAGGATCAGCACGGTCAGGCCCGTGGCGATCAGCGTGGCGGCCAGGCCCGGCCCCAGCGACAGCGCCACGGCGCGCCACAGGCCGGGATGCTGCAGCAGGTCCGCAAAGGGCCCGGCTGTGGTCAGCGTATGGTCCAGCCCCAGCGCGATGGGGGCCAGGATCAGGACAAGCGGCAGCCGCGCCAGTGGCTTAGCCAGCGCCATAACGCGCGGCCCAGGCCTCGGCGATGGCCGTCATCCACGAGGCATGGGGCTCCAGCAGCGTCGGCCCCAGCGCCAAGGGCGACAGGGTGGCCGGTCCCAGCGGCAGGGCGTCGAACAGGGCGCGGTCCTCGGGCGTCAGGGCGGCCATGTTCAGCACGGTCTGAAAGCCCAGCACGCCCGGGTCTTGGGCGCGGGCCTGAACCAGGGGCGACAGGATCAGGTTGGCCACGACCTGCGCCGCCTGCACCGCGCTGGCATTGACCGGGATGGCCACGAAAGAGGCATTGGCGATGGTCCCGCCCTCCAGGACAAAGGTGCGCACCGTGTCTTGCAACCGCCCTGCCGCGATTTCCGCACTGGCACGCCCGGGGTTGAAGGCCAGCGAAATCCGCGTCTCGCCATCGGCCAGCAAAAGCCCAAGCGCGGGCTCGTCCTTGGGGAAGGCGCGACCCTGACGCCACAGATGCGGGTGCAGCGCGTCCAGAAAGGGCCAAAGCGCCGCATCCAGGCCCGGCGCATGGGGGGATTGCAGCACGGCAGGGTCGGGCAGCAGGGCATAAAGCGCCTGTTTCAGAAAGGTCATCCCCAGGTAATCGGGCGGCTGGGGATAGGTAAAGCGCCCGGGGTTCGTCGCCGCCCAGTCCGCCAGGGCCGCAATTGACCGGGGCGGAGTGTTCACGCCGTCCTGTTCAAAGACCAGCTGCGCCATCGCCCAGGGGCTTTCGTAACCCCCCGTGGGTTCGGTGAAATCGGTGACGGTCGCGGGCTTGCCCTGGGTGTCGACACGTGGCCAGTTCGGCAGGGATTCCGTAAAGGGGCCGAAAAGCAGGCCCTCGCGCTTCATCGTGGCAAAGTTCTCGCCGTTGATCCAGATCAGGTCGACGGCGCCCTTGGTGGTGCCCGCTGCGATCTCGGTCCGGACGCGGGCCACGGCGTCGGCAGTGGCGGCCAGCTTCACATGGGTCAGCGTGATGCCAAGGCCCGCCGCCTGATCGCCCAGCCAGGCGATGAAGTCGTTGATCTTGGGATCGCCGCCCCAGGCGTGGAAAAACACCTCTTGGCCGCGGGCCTGGTCCAGCAGGGCCCAGGTTTCGGCCCAGGCGCGAGAGGGCAACAGGGCTGCAAGCAGGGCAAGGGTCTGGCGGCGGTTCATGGGGTCTCCTTTTTCGGGGAAGCTGGGGCAAAGGGGCGCGGGTTGCAAGGGGGGGGGCGGGGCCCCGGGTCACGCAAAAGGCGCATCCGGACGCCTTGGCGCTTTGGTCCCGCTGCGTAGCCCGGGGTATACCCCGGGTCTTTGGGGGGCTTGCCCCGGACGCGGGTCCGCGCCACCTATGCGCAAAGGAGTGTGTGGATGCTGGATGGATGGATCAGGCCAAGGATCGACCCGGGGCTGAACCGGGCCGGGGCCTGGCTTGCGGCGCGGGGGGTCTCGGCCAACCAGGTCACGGGGATCGGGCTGGCGCTGGGGCTTGGGGCCGCGGGCGCGGTGGCGCTTGGCGCCTTTGGGCTGGCGGCGGTTCTGGTCGTGCTGGGGCGGCTGGCCGATGGGCTGGATGGCGCGGTGGCCAGGGCGAGGGCGCGCACCGACCTTGGCGGCTATTACGACATCGTGGCGGATTTCGCCTTTTACGCAGCCCTTCCGCTGGGATTCGCCTTTTCCGGCCCGGCGTTGCCCGCGGCCTTCTTGCTCGCGGCGTTCTATATCAACGGGGCCAGCTTTCTGGCCTATGCGATCCTGGCCGAGAAACGCGGGCTGAAGACCCGGGCGCAGGGGGAAAAGTCGCTGTTCTATTCGGCCGGGTTGATGGAGGGCACCGAAACCGTGGCCTTTTTCCTGGCCATGTGTCTGTTTCCCGCGGCTTTCGCCCCCTTGGCCTGGGTCTTTGGCGCGCTATGTCTGGTCACGGCGGCAGGTCGTGTGGCCGAGGCGCGGCGGCAGTTTGGATGAGGGTTTGCCGGCTTGGGGCGGCGGCGCGGCGCAGCCCGCACGGCACGTCGGACCAGGCGTCTCCCCTTTCGGATGAGCCAGGGACACATTTTTCCCGTGCCCTTGCAGCTTGCGGCGCGGCTCACTAAGACTCTGCTAATACTCCGTGGTTAAAGCTCGGGCGACAGAAGGCAGGATAGCACATGCGTGACCCCATCGACACTTACATGAATACCCTTGTCCCCATGGTGGTCGAACAGACCTCGCGGGGCGAAAGGGCCTATGACATCTATTCGCGCCTCTTGAAGGAGCGGATCATCTTTCTGGCGGGGCCGGTGCATGACGGCATGTCCTCGCTGATCTGTGCGCAGCTTTTGTTCCTTGAAGCCGAGAATCCCTCGAAAGAGATCTCGATGTATATCAACTCGCCCGGTGGCGTGGTGACGTCGGGTCTGTCGATCTATGACACGATGCAGTATATCCGGCCCAAGGTGTCGACCATCGTCATGGGGCAGGCGGCCTCGATGGGGTCGCTGCTGCTCTGTGCCGGCGAAAAGGGGATGCGCTATTCGCTGCCCAACAGCCGCGTCATGGTTCACCAGCCCTCGGGCGGGTATCAGGGTCAGGCGACCGATATCATGATCCATGCCCAGGAAACGCAAAAGCTGAAGGATCGGCTGAACTCGATCTATGTGCGTCACACCGGCCGCAGCATGGAAGAGGTCGTGGCGGGTCTTGAGCGGGACAATTTCATGTCGGCCGAGGATGCAAAAGCCTGGGGCCTGATCGACGAGATCGTGCAGGCCCGCGGCAAGGCGGATGACGCTGCCAAGTAAGTAACCACGGTTCCGGGCGCAGCCGCGCCCGGGCCGATTTCGGATTGTGGCGGCTTTGGCCTTGACCTAAGCTGCCCCCCATGCGCCCGAAACGGTGCGGAAGGCAGAGGATCACGATGGCGACCAATTCGGGAAGTGACAGCAAGAACACCCTCTATTGCTCGTTCTGCGGCAAGAGCCAGCATGAGGTGCGCAAGCTGATCGCGGGTCCGACCGTGTTCATCTGCGATGAATGCGTCGAACTCTGCATGGATATCATCCGCGAGGAAACCAAGTCCTCGGGGCTGAAATCGACGGAAGGCGTGCCCACGCCGCGCGACATCTGCAAGGTGCTGGACGATTACGTGATCGGCCAGATGCATGCGAAACGCGTGCTTTCGGTGGCGGTGCACAACCATTATAAACGGCTGAACAATGCGTCCAAACAGGACGTGGAGCTGGCCAAGTCCAACATCCTGCTGATCGGCCCGACGGGCTGCGGCAAGACTTTGCTGGCGCAGACCCTGGCGCGCATCCTGGATGTGCCCTTCACCATGGCCGATGCGACGACCCTGACCGAAGCGGGTTACGTGGGCGAGGATGTGGAAAACATCATCCTCAAGCTGTTGCAGGCCAGCGAATACAATGTCGAACGCGCGCAACGCGGCATCGTCTATATCGACGAGGTCGACAAGATCACCCGCAAGAGCGATAATCCGTCGATCACGCGGGACGTGTCGGGCGAGGGCGTGCAACAGGCCCTGCTGAAGATCATGGAGGGCACGATCGCCTCCGTGCCGCCGCAGGGCGGGCGCAAGCATCCGCAGCAAGAGTTCCTGCAGGTGGATACGACGAATATCCTGTTCATCTGCGGCGGGGCCTTTGCGGGTCTGGAAAAGATCATCGCGCAGCGCAACAAGGGCACGGCGATGGGGTTTGGCGCTGACGTCAAGGACCCCGAGGCGCGCGGCGCGGGCGAGCTGTTCAAGGAGCTGGAGCCCGAGGACCTGTTGAAGTTCGGCCTGATCCCGGAATTCGTTGGCCGTCTGCCGGTTCTGGCGACGTTGGAGGACTTGGACGAGGCGGCTTTGGTCACGATCCTGACCGAACCGAAGAATGCGCTGGTGAAACAGTATCAGCGGCTGTTTGACATCGAGGGCGTGAAGCTGAGCTTCACGGGCGATGCCTTGTCGGCGATTGCCAAGCGGGCGATCAAGCGCAAGACGGGCGCGCGGGGTCTGCGGTCGATCATGGAAGATATCCTGCTGGACACGATGTTCGAATTGCCGGGCATGGAGGGCATCCAGGAGGTTGTGGTGAACGAGGAATCGGTGGGCGCCAAGGGCCAGCCGCTGATCGTCCATTCCGAGAAGAAAGAGAAAAAGCCGGCCTCTGCCGGCTGAGGCTCTGGCGGGAGGGGGCTTCGGTAGACCGCCGTGGCTCCCTCCATTCCAGAGGGCCAAGACGGCGTTGCGCAACAGGTTGTGGCGCTTTTCCATGAGAGGGTCGTTTGCCAAGAGAAAAGGGCGCGCCAGAGGCGCGCCCTTTTCTCTTGGCGGTGGCAATTTTCCGCAGGAAAATTGCCACCCCTCCCGGGGAGCGGGTGCATTTTGCGGCGAAGCCGCAAAATGCACCCGCCTTCTGGCCCTAGGGCCATGCAGAGCGCAGGGCGAATGCCCTGCGCTCTGCATGGCCGGGGTCCCATCGGAAACGGCGCCCCCTGCGGGGGCGCCGTTTCCGATGGGAGGGGGCCGTTTTCCTGCGGAAAACGGCCCCCGACGGAGGTCAGTGCGGCAGGGACGCGCCGTTCAAAGCCGGGCCAGGCGCTCGGTCAGAAGGTCAAAGAAGCCCTGAGCGTCGACATCGCCCACGAAATAGGCATTCGCCTTGCGATCCGTCACGCCCCACCAATCGGCCACCGTCATGCCAAGGGTCAGAGCGGACTGCGTTTCGATCTCGACATTAATCAACCGGCCCGAGAACAGCTCGGGCTTCAACAGATAGGCCACCACGCAGGGGTCATGCAGCGGCCCGCCCTCGGTGCCATATTTCGCCACGTCAAACCGTTCAAAGAAATCCGCCCATTCCGCCGCGACCTGCCCGACTCGGCTGCCAAGCGCCCGGATCCGTTCGACCCGCGCCCGCGTTGTCAGGACCTTGTGCGTCACATCCAGCGGCATGACCACGATCGGCACGCCCGCGGCAAAGACCTCGGCCGCCGCCTCGGGATCGACATAGATGTTGAACTCCGCCGCCGGAGTGATGTTGCCGACCTCGAAATAGGCCCCGCCCATCAAGACGATCTCGGCCACGCGGCCCACCACATCGGGCGCCTTGCGAAAGGCGCTGGCGATATTGGTCAGCGGCCCCAGCGGGCACAGCGTCACGCTCCCCGGCGCCTCGGCGCGCAGCGTCTCGATCAGGAAATCGACCGCATGGGCCTCTTGCAGCGCCATGGTCGGCTCGATCATTTCGGGCCCGTCCAGCCCGGTCTTGCCATGGACATGTTCGGCCGTCACCAGAGGCCGCACCAGGGGCCGGTCACAGCCGGCAAAGACCTTGACGTCGTGGCGCCCCGCCAATTCGCAGACGATGCGCGCGTTTCGTTCGGTCAGCGCCAGGGGCACATTGCCGGCCACCGCGGTGATGCCCAGAACCTCCAGATCTTCGGGGCTGGCCAGGGCAAGCAGGATCGCAAAGGCGTCGTCCTGCCCGGGGTCTGTGTCGATGATGATCTTGCGCGGGGCCTTGGACATGCGGAATTCCTGTGGATTTTTTGTTCGCATGCCAACTGAACAGCTTCTGGTTGATTTGTCCATCCGGTCAGGAAATTTAACCCGAAAACCTGTCCAAAGACACAGGGCGGAAAGGAAAGGGGCGAGGGTTTCCGCCCGCCCCTGAAGGCCAAACGTGGAAAGGGCAGGCGCGGGACCCCGTGCCGCGGCCTCTCGGCCCGAAAGGTCCGAGCGCCCCAGGACCCGAGCCCCCAGGCTCAGTTGTCGAAATCGACCTCTTCGATCAGCTTGACGGCGGCGGGGCGGGCGGCGGCGATATCGGCCAGCGACAGCGTGTCGGGCGTGAAAGGCCCCCAGGACTGGACCAGCGCCGAGGCCTCTACCCCCGGCTCGACCGGGAATTCGTGGTTCGTCTCGGCATAGATCTTTTGCGCCTCATCCGAGGCCAGCCATTCCATCAGCTTCAGCGCGGCGTCCTTGTTCGGCGCCGATTTGGTCATCGCCATGCCCGAGATGTTCATATGGCTGCCGCCGCCCGCAAAGGTCGGGAAGACGACGTTGACCGCATTGGCCCACTCCTTCTGCTCCGGATCGGCCAGCATCTGCCCCATGTAATAGGTGTTGCCCAGGGCGATGTCACATTCGCCAGCCCAGATCGCCTTGGCCTGATCGCGGTCGCCGCCCTGGGGCTTGCGCGCCAGATTGGCCTTCAGACCTTCGACCCAGGCCTTCGTTTCGGCCGCGTCATGGTGCAGCGAATAGGCGGCGACCAGCGCCACGTTGTAGTCGTTCAGGCCCGAACGCACGCAAAGCCGGCCCTTCCATTTCGGGTCGGCCAGGTCCTCATAGGTCGTGACCTCGCCCGCCGCGACACGGTCCTTGGCGGCATAGACGACGCGCGACCGCGAGGTCAGGCCGAACCACAGGTCGCCCGGATCGCGGAAGGCGGCCGGGATATTGGCCTCCAGCACGCCCGAATCCACCGGTTGCAGCACATCGGCGTTCACCAGCTCCATCAGCCGGCCGATGTCGACCGTCAGCACCAGATCGGCGGGCGAGCGGTCGCCCTCGGCCTTCAGACGCTCGGCCATGCCTTTGTCGACAAAGGCCACGTTGACCGCGATCCCGGTTTCGGCGGTGAAAGCGTCGACCAGCGGCTGGATCAGCTCGGGCTGGCGGTGGGAATAGATATTGACCTCATCAGCCAGGGCGGGCGTGGCGAAGGCGAGGGCAAGAAGGGCGATGCGGTTCATTGGGAGAGTCCTTTTGTCAGGAATACCCCGCTATGGCGCGATCCGGGCGCGCGGTCAATAGTTGAGTGTTTCACTTTTTCCGGCGCGAGGACATTCTCACGGGAAAAATTTGCAGCCGGGGTCGGGATCACGTCGGCCCAGTCGGGAGGCACGCTGCCCAGTCAATCAAAGGTTCGGCGAAAATTTTCGGCGGGCGCGCTTGGTCAAGGCGCCTGACCTGCGGCGCTTCTAACGCGCCTTGTCTTCGGCCTTGGCGCGGTTCCACAGCGCGTCCATTTCCTCCAGCGTGCTGTCCGAGGGTGTGCGCCCCGCCTCCGCCAACCAATCCTCGATCCGCCCGAACCGCCGGGTGAATTTCGCATTGGCCCCGCGCAAGGCCGCCTCGGGGTCGACATTCATATGCCGCGCCAGGTTGGCCATGACAAAGAGCAGGTCGCCGAATTCTTCCTCGACCTCCTGCGGCCCAAGGGTCTCCCGCGCTTCGACCAGCTCTTCCATCTCTTCGCGGAGTTTCTCCAGCACCTGATCCGTCGAGGGCCAGTCAAACCCCACCCGGGCCGCGCGCTTTTGCAGTTTGACCGCGCGCATCAGGGCGGGAAGCCCCATGGCGACGCCGTCCAGCACCCGGGCCGAACCGCGCTCTGCCGACTTCACCGCCTCCCAATCGCGGGTCTGCTGCTCTGCCGTTTTCTGGTTCGACTCGGACCCAAAGACATGCGGATGACGCGCGATCATCTTGGCGTTGATCGCCGCCACCACATCGTCAAAGGTGAAAAGCCCGGCCTCCTCGGCCATTTGCGCATGAAAGACCGATTGGAACAGCAGGTCGCCCAGTTCCCCCGGCAGTTCCCCCCAAGCTTCGCGCTGGATCGCATCGGCGACCTCATGGGCCTCTTCGATCGTATAGGGCGCGATGGTGGCGAAGGTCTGTTCCAAGTCCCAGGGACAGCCCGTCACCGGGTGCCGCAAGGCCGCCATGATCGCCCGCAGTTTCGCCAATCCGTCCAAGTCATCCAAGCCTGCCATTGCCCTCGCCCCGGATTTGAGATTTGATCAAAGGCCAAAGAGGAGACCCCCATGCCCGTTCTGAACCGTATCGCCGCTTATGCGGAAGAAATGAAGACCTGGCGTCGGCATCTGCATCAGCATCCCGAACTTTCCTTTGATTGCGTCCAAACCGCGGCTTTCATCGCGGACCGCCTGCGCGAAATCGGTGTGGATGAGATCCACGAGGGCATCGCCCAAACCGGCATCGTCGCGGTGATCAATGGCACGGGGGCAGGGCCGACGATTGGCCTGCGCGCCGATATGGATGCGCTTCCGATTGAGGAGACGACGGGGGCGGAATACACCTCTACCGTTCCAGGCAAGATGCACGCCTGCGGTCATGACGGCCATGTCACCATGCTGCTGGGCGCGGCGAAATACCTGGCCGAGACGCGGCGTTTCACGGGCCGCGTCGCGCTGATCTTCCAACCCGCCGAAGAGGATGGCGCGGGCGGCATGGTCATGGTCAACGAAGGCATCATGGACCGCTTTGCCATCACCCAGGTCTATGGCATCCACAACGCGCCGAACCTGCCGTTCGGGCATTTCTTCACCACGCCCGGCGCGCTGATGGCCTCGGTCGATACGGCGTTTGTCTATATCACCGGCAAGGGCGGCCATGGCGCCACGCCGCATGACTGCATCGACCCGGTCGTGGCCACCGTCGCCATGGTGCAGGCCGTGCAGACCATCATCCCGCGCAATGTCTATGCCTTGGACGAGGCGGTGATTTCGGTCACGCAGATCCACACTGGGACCGCGTCGAATATCATCCCCGAAGAGGCGATGTTCTGCGCCACGATCCGCAGTTTCAAACCCGATGTCCGGGCGCTGTTGAAAAAGCGCTTCCACGAGATTGTCGAGGGCACTGCGCTGGCCTTCAACGTCACGGCGCGGGTCGATTACGACTGGGGCTATCCCGCGACGATCAACACGCCGGACGAGGCGGCCTTTGCCAGTGCCGTGGCCGCCGAAGTCGCGGGCGACGAGGCCAGCCATCCCAATTCCAACCGCGAAATGGGCTCCGAGGATTTCAGCTATATGCTGGAGGCGCGCCCCGGCGCCTATCTCTTCCTGGGCACCGGCCCCGGCGCGGGCCTGCACCATTCCGCCTTTGATTTCAACGACGAGGCCGCCCCCATCGGCGCCTCCTTCTTTGCGCGGCTTGTGGAACGCGCCCAACCGGTGTCCTGATGAAAGCTCTTGCCCTTCTGCTTCTGGCCACGCCCTGCATGGCCGATCCCTTTGAAACCGTCATGACCAATGACCAGGGCGCGATCCTGGATATCTATGGCGTCACCGATGGGGGCTTCAACTTCACCCTGTCTTCGGCGCCTTGCCCCGAGGGCGAAACGACCTGTCTGGTGATCGAGGGTCAGGCGCTGGCGACGGCCAAGGGTTACACCTGGTCCGATGGCAACTCGCGGATCTTCTTTGCCGATACGGCCGAAGGGGTGACGATCCTGCAAACTGCCGGCGATCTGGGGGCGGGCACGGCCAACCGCGCGGCAAAGCTGGCTTTCCCGGGCGACTATGTCCCGGATGCCGAGGCGGCCGAGCAGATGGGCGACCCCGGCGATGGCGACATGGGGGTTCCGCCCTCTTTCAGCCTGTTCCAGACCCCCACCGGCAATATCGGCTGCCAGTTCATCGCGGCCGAGGCGACGGAAGTGCGCTGCGACCTGGGCGAATACACCGCCAGCTATCCGAACCAGCCGAATTCCTGCGAATTCGACTGGGGCGGGGCCTTTGGCGTGACCTCATGGTCCGACGTCGGCGAGGTCCTGTGTTACTCGGACACCGTCCGCGACCCCGGCGCCGAGGTGCTGGATTACGGTGCCAAGATCACGGTCGGCGACGTCACCTGTTGGTCGGAAAAGACCGGTGTGATCTGCGAGAACTCCATGGGCCACGGCTTTCAGATCTCGCGCCGGGCGCAAGAGGTCTATTAAAGCCAGAAGTCCGCTTCGGTCAGGGCGTGAAGGCCGGTCAAAACCACCGCGCCATCGGCCTGACCGTCGCCGTTGATGTCCCAGCGGATCAGCGTGTCCGTGCCTTGCGTCACCACGACCTGAGCCGCGGCGGTGAAGGCCGTGGCAAGGGTCAGCTCGCCCGGCAGCAAAGACAGGTCGATCCGGTCGCCGGTGGTGAAATCGGTGATCAGGTCGGGGGTTCCGGCCAGGCTTTGCCCGGGGGCAAAGACGAAGCTGTCCTCTCCTGCGCCGCCGGTCAGCACATCGCGGCCCATCCCGCCGTTGATCCGGTCATCGCCCGCGCCGCCGTAAATCCGGTCTTCCTGCCGGCCCCCGTGCAGCGTGTCGGCGCCGTCCGCGCCCACCAAAGTGTCGCGCCCCAGACCTCCGGTCAGCAGGTTGCGCCCCGCGTTGCCGGTCATCGCATTGGCCAGGTCATTGCCACCGCCGCGCAGGTCGCCCGCCCCCTTCAGCACCAGAACCTCCAGCCCCGAGGCCAGATCGAACGAGGTCCAGGCCTCGACCGTGTCACGCCCCAGGCCACTGTCCAGGATCGTCACCGCCGCGTTGACGCGGTAGACATCCGCGCCCCCCGTGTCGCGGATCAGGCCAACCCCGCCCCGCGCATCGACCAGGTCATTGCCCAGCCCCATGTCCAGCGTGCCCGTCAAGCGGCCCTCGAACCGGTCATTGCCCGACCCCAACGAGACATTTCCGGTGACAAGCCCTTGGCCCGTCACGATATCTGTGCTGGCGCCCGTGGTCACATTCCCCGTCACCGCCCCCGCGTTGACCAGCCAGAATTGTGAGCCGCTCTCGGTCAGCCCCACGACGACATCGCCCAGGATGCGGCCCTGGTTGGCCACCTGCACCGTGGCCGGCATCCCACCATCGCCACCGACCCGCAGGCCCCCGGTGATCGTGCCCGCATTGGTCAGGTTGGCCGCGCCGCCGCCCAGATCGACGCCCAGAAGGCTGCCCGTCACCGACCCCGTCAGCGTCAGATGCGCATTGCGCCCCGTGACCGCGATCCCGGTTTCGGCGGTGATCGCCCCCGACAGCGTCAGCCCCGCGCCCGCGCCCATCAAGGCCACCCCGGTCCCGCGTGCGGCCGTCACCGTCCCCGTCACCGTGGCAAAACCGGCCGCGCCCAGGCCTATGGCGTAATTCTCGGTATCAGACAGGACCCCGCCCGACACGGTCAGCGTCGTGGGCCAATCGACCGCCAGGTGATCCAGCCAGGCATAGCCCGCGATGACAACCGAGGCCGCGCCGGTGCCGCGCAGGTCAAAACCGGTGTCGGGCAAAAGCAGCGCGCCGGTCCCGGTGACGGCCAGACGGTCCCCCTGGGCCAGGGTCTGAAACCCGACCCAGGTGGCGGTGGTGTCGATCACATAGGTGGTCATGGCAAGTCCCCTCAAATTCGCGTGGCGAAGTTAAGGGGTTATTAATCCAACCGGGGAACAGAACAAGAAAATCCTGAGGACTTCGTTAACCGGCGGGGGTGGGCGCAGGGGAAGCCGCAACCGGGGCGGGCACAACGGGGGCGGGCGCCAGATCCACCGTCTGTCCGGGCAGATACAGCGCGTCCGGCGTGGTGCCATCGGCGTTCAGGACCACAACCTTGGCCCCATCGGCCACACGGGTGTAAAGGTCGATGACATCCTGGTTCAGCATCCGGAAACAGCCCGACGAGGCGTCCTTGCCGATGCTCTCCCATTCCGGCGTGCCGTGGATTCGATAGCCGTAATCGACGCCGTTGGTCTTCAGATACAGCGCCCGCGCGCCCAGCGGATTGGTCGGCCCGCCTGCCTGACCGGTCCGGTAACGCTCCAGCTCCGGCCGGCGGGCGATCATCTCGGGCGGGGGGGTCCAGCGCGGCCAGGTGGTGCGGCCGGTGACGGTGGCGACGCCCGACCAGCCAAAGCCCTCGCGGCCGACCGCGATGCCGTAGCGCAGCGCCCGGCCCGGGGCCGTGACCAGGTAAAGATGCTTGGCCTGGGGGTCGATGATCACGGTGCCCGCGGGCTCTGCGCTGCGATAGACGACCTCTTGGCGCAGGAATTCGGGCGGGACTTCCTCGGTCGGGACGGGTTTGATGCGGAAGCCCTGGTCGGTGGAGGCGCCATAGCGGGCGGGGTCGGGGGCCTCTAGCACGCCGCCGGGGCCTGCGTTCATCGCGGCCATCGTGGCCTCGTCACAGGCGGTCAGACCCAACATCAACAACGGCAGACAAAGGCGCGCGAGCAAAGACATTTCTGTTCCCCCAAAGGATGATCACAGACTAGTCCCGCCGCGCGCCAAGGTCAAAGGGTTCAAGTCACTTTGGGGGTTCACGTCACTTTGGGGGTTCAGGTCACTTTGGCGCGGGTCTTGAACTGCGGTTGATCCCAGGCGCCGGTCGTCATGATCCGCGCCAGGATCGCCACCGCCGCATCGACCTCGTCAAAGGTGGTGTAAAGCGGGGTAAAGCCAAAGCGCAGGATATCGGGGGCGCGGAAGTCGCCCACAACGCCCGCCGCAATCAGCGCCTGCATGATCGCATAGCCCTCGGGGTGGGCGAAGGACACTTGGCTACCCCGGGCCTGAGGGTCGCGCGGGGTCACAAGCGTCAGCATCGGGCAGGCGGCCTCGACGCCCGCGATGAAGCGGTCGGTCAGGTCAAGGCTGCGGGCGCGCAGATCGTCCAGGTCGACCGCGTCCCAGATGTCCAGCGCGGCCTCCAAAGCGGCCAATTGCAGGACGGGCGGGGTGCCGACGCGCATCCGCTCGATCCCGCGACCGGGGCGGTAATCGCGGTCAAAGGCAAAGGGCGCCTCATGGCCCAGCCAGCCCGAAAGCGCGGGGGGGGCCGTTTCGGCATGGCGCGGGGCCACATAGATGAAGGCCGGGCCGCCGGGGCCAGAGTTCAGGTATTTATAGCTGCAGCCGACCGCGAAATCGGCGCCGCCTTTGGCCACATCGACCCGGAAGGCGCCCGCGCTATGGGCCAGGTCCCAGATGATCAGCGCGCCCTTGTCATGCGCCCGCGCCGACAGCGCCGCCATGTCATGCCGCCGCCCGGTGCGGTAATCGACCTCTGTCACCAGAACCACGGCGACGGTTTCGTCGATCGCCTCCAGCAGCGCTTCGGGCGCGACCGTCACCAGGTCCCGGTCGCCCAGCGTCTGACACAGCCCCTGCGCCATATACAGATCCGAGGGGAAATTGCCGGTGTCCGACAAGATCACGCGGCGCGGATTCATCTGCAGGCTCGACGCCAGCGCCTGATAGACCTTGATCGACAGCGTGTCGCCCATGACGACATGGCCCGGCTCTGCCCCGATCAGCCGCGCGATCCGGTCCCCCACGCGTGAGGGTTGGTCCATCCACCCCGCCTTGTTCCAGCCGCCGATCAGCATCTGGCCCCATTCCGCCGTCACGGTTTGCGCCACCCGCAGGGCCGCCGCCCGCGGCAGCGGCCCCAGCGAATTGCCATCCAGATAGATCACCCCTGGGGGCAGGTCGAACATCGCGCGGGTCTTGGTGAAATCTGTGGTCATGTGGCTCTCCTTGGGCCGCGATCCTAGGGGCTTGCCCGCGGCCTGTCCAGATGCTTCAAGCTTGAAATACCACCCTGTTTCCTGCCGGTAAACGACGCTTCATGTGGCATAACCGAAATATATGGCGCGGGCTTTGCTGCGGCGCAGGAAGCGGTTGCATCGCTTGATTTTGCTGATATGCGGGAAATATGAGTTAACGGCCCTCTGGTCCGGGCCGGCAAAAGGGGGGGAGAGCGTGAAGATAGGCGCTTTGACAGAGGTTTTTCCGGGCGAAAATCGCGTGGCGATGACGCCGGACTCGGCCTTGCAGCTGATCAAGCTGGGGCATGTTTGCGCGGTTCAGGCGGGAGCGGGCGCCAAGGCTGGCTTTTCGGACGAGGCTTACCGCGCGGCAGGGGTCGAGGTTCTGGCCTCGGCGGCCGATGTGGTGGCCGCGGCCGATGTGCTGGTCAAGGTCCGCGGGCCAGAGCCCGCCGAGGCGCAGGCTTTGCGCGAGGGGCAGACGCTGATTTCCTTCTTCTGGCCGGCGCAGAACCCCGAGCTTTTGGAGACGGTCAAGGCGCGCGGGGCGACCGCGATTGCCATGGACATGGTGCCGCGGATTTCGCGCGCGCAAAAGATGGACGCGCTGTCGTCGATGGCCAATATCGCGGGCTATCGGTCGGTGATCGAGGCCGCCAACAACTTTGGCCGGTTCCTGACCGGTCAGGTGACGGCGGCGGGCAAGGTGCCTCCGGCCAAGGTGCTGGTTGTGGGCGCGGGCGTGGCCGGTCTGGCCGCGACGGGGACGGCGGTGTCTTTGGGCGCCATCGTCAACGCCTTTGACGTGCGCCCCGAAGTGGCCGAGCAGATCGAGTCCATGGGCGCGAATTTCGTCTTTCTGGACTTCGCAGAAAAGGCGCAGGACGGGGCGGCCACGGGCGGCTATGCGGCGCCCTCGTCCCCGGAATTCCGCGAAGCGCAGCTGAAGAAGTTCCGCGAACTGGCGCCCGAAATGGACATCGTCATCACGACCGCGCTGATCCCGGGGCGGCCTGCGCCGAAACTGTGGCTGGCCGATATGGTCGCCGCGATGAAGCCGGGCTCGGTTGTGATCGACCTTGCGGCCGAGCGGGGCGGCAATTGCGACCTGACGGTGCCGGATCAAAAGGTGGTCTCGCCCAATGGGGTGACGATTGTCGGTTATACCGATTTCCCCAGCCGGATGGCGACCCAGGCGTCGACGCTTTATTCCAACAATATCCGTCACATGCTGGCCGATCTTACACCCAAGAAAGACGGCGTGATCTTTCAGAATATGGAAGATGACGTGATCCGCGGAGCGACCGTGGCCCATGCGGGGGCGATCACCTTCCCCCCGCCGCCGCCGAAAATCGCCGCGATTGCCGCCCAAAAGCCGAAGGAAAAGGCCCGCGAACTGACGGCCGAGGAAAAGCGCGCCGCCGAGGTCGCAGCCTTCCAGGCCCAGACCCGCAGCCAGGTCGGGCTTCTGGTCGTGGGCGGTGGGCTGTTGCTGTTGGCCGGGCTTTACGCCCCCGCCAGTTTCATGAGCCATTTCATCGTCTTTGTCCTGTCGGTCTATGTCGGCATCCAGGTGATCTGGAACGTCGCGCACAGCCTGCACACGCCCTTGATGGCCGTGACCAATGCGATTTCGTCGATCATCATTCTGGGGGCGCTGATGCAGATCGGCTCGGGCTCTTGGTTGGTGATCGTGCTGGCCGCGGCCTCGGTCTTTATGGCCGGGATCAATATTTTCGGCGGGTTCATGGTGACGCGGCGGATGCTCGCCATGTTCCAGAAGTCGTAAGGGAGAGGGAAAATGGGTTTCACAACAGCGGCCTATGTCGTCGCAGCGGTTCTCTTCATCCTTTCCTTGGGCGGGCTTTCGGGTCAGGAAAGCGCCAAGCGGGCGGTTTGGTATGGCATCGCGGGCATGGCGCTTGCGGTGGCGGCCACGCTGATCGGGCAAGCGGCTTCGGGGACGTTCTTTACCGTCCTGTCGGTCGTCATGTTGGCGGGCGGCGGTGTTCTGGGTGCCTTTGCCGCCAAGCGCGTGCAAATGACCGAGATGCCGCAGCTCGTCGCGGCCATGCATTCGCTGGTCGGTCTGGCGGCGGTCTTCATCGGCTTCAACGCCGATATCGAGGCGGCGCGGGTGCTGGCCATGGACGAGGCCGGGCGCAAGGGTCTGACGGGCTTTGCCGCCATCCTGGCCCACAAGGACGCGGTCGAACTGACCATCCTGCGGGTCGAGACCTTCCTTGGCGTCTTTATCGGCGCCGTGACCTTTACCGGGTCGGTCATTGCCTATGGCAAGCTGGCGGGCAAGGTCGACGGCAAAGCGAAAAAGCTGCCGGGCGGGCATCTGCTGAACGCAAGCGCCGCGCTGATCAGCCTGGTCCTGCTGGCGGTCTATCTGCAAAGCGGGTCCTCGTTGGCCCTGCTGGGCATGACGCTGGCCGCGCTGTTCATCGGCTATCACCTGATCATGGGGATCGGCGGGGCGGATATGCCCGTCGTCGTGTCCATGCTGAACAGCTATTCCGGCTGGGCGGCGGCGGCGATCGGCTTTTCGCTGTCCAATGACCTGCTGATCGTGGTCGGCGCCTTGGTCGGCTCTTCGGGCGCGATCCTGTCCTATATCATGTGCAAGGCGATGAACCGCAGCTTTGTCAGCGTGATCCTGGGCGGCTTTGGCGGCACGACGGGCCCCGCGATGGAGATCACGGGCGAACAGGTGGCCATCGACACCGATGGCGTGGCCTCTGCCCTGAACGAGGCCGATAGTGTCATCATCATCCCGGGCTATGGGATGGCGGTGGCACAGGCGCAGCAGGCGGTTTCCGAATTGACCCGGAAACTGCGCGCCAAGGGCAAGACGGTGCGCTTTGCCATCCACCCGGTTGCGGGCCGTCTGCCGGGCCATATGAACGTGCTGCTGGCCGAGGCGAAGGTGCCCTATGACATCGTGCTGGAGATGGACGAGATCAACGAGGACTTCCCCTCGACCGACGTGGCCATCGTGATCGGGTCGAACGACATCGTGAACCCCGCCGCCCAAGAGGACCCGAATTCGCCCATCGCGGGGATGCCGGTCTTGGAGTGCTGGAAGGCCAAACTGGTGATCGTGTCCAAGCGCGGGCAGGGGACGGGCTATTCGGGCATCGAGAACCCCTTGTTCTACAAGGAAAACACCCGGATGTTCTATGGCGACGCCAAGAAGTCGCTGGATGCGCTTTTGCCCTTGATCGCCTGAACCCGGGCTATCCCCCGGACGACGCAAGCGGAAACAGATCGCCAAAGGCCCCGGGGGAAACCTCGGGGCCTTTGGTCTTCATGGGGCTGTGATCAGGCCTTGCGGCGCTTCAAGGCGACCAGCCCACCGATCCCGGCCAGCAAAAGCGGCAAGGCGGCAGGCACCGGCACCGCAGGGACCTCGTTCACCTTGACGTTGTCCAGCGTAAAGCCCGTGGCATAGAAGGCCCCCGAATTGCCCGACGCGAAGGTCAGGCTGACAAGGTTGGAAAACCCGCTCAGCGTGAAATCGGCAAAGGCGGTGCCAAGAGTCAAGGTGGTCGAGACCATGCCGCCGCCCTGTTGGACGCCCAAAAGCTGCAGCGTGTTGGTGGCGTAAAGATACGAGCTGGCCGCCGACAGGCTTTGGACGGAAAACACGCCGCCGCTGGACTGGGTCATCGTGGTGCGGGGCGTGCCATTTTGGTCGCCCGCAGCCACGAGCGCCCCGGTGCCATTCGTCACCATGTTGGGAAAATAGGTGATGTAGCTTGCGGTCAAGATACCCCAGCCGGAGGCCGAGAAGGCCCAGTCATAGCCTTCGGAGGTGATGGTGGTGTCGAAAGCGTTCGTCCCCTCAAAGGTCAGAGTGGCCGCCGAGGCCGTTCCGGCGGCAAGGACGAAGGCGGTGGTAAGCAAGAAACGTTGCATGATGATCTCCTGAGCAGACGATGACACCGCCTAGCAATCGGTTTGGGGCGATTTCGGGCAATCATCCTGAACCGCGCCAAGTTTCGCGCGGGCATGCATTATGGCAACACTCGGCTGGCATACGCCGGTATCCCGTGGTTCCAGATTGCTCCGCCGGGGTGGGGCCCTACTTCTAGGGCCAGACCCATGAGGTGCCCATGTCCGACCACCCCCTGCGTTATGCCCTTGTCAACGAGTTGCACGCCCGGCCCTTTCCGGTGCTGCAGGCGCCAGCCACGGCGGTCTTCATGGCGCTGATGCCGCCCGAGGGCGCCGCGCGCGACAAGGGGCAGGACCTGGCCCATCTGCTGGACCTGCTGGACCGTCACGGCGCGGCACATCCGCAGCCCAACGCCAACCATTTCTCGGGCCCCATCGGGCGGTCGGAACTGAAATGGGAAAGCCACACCGAATTCGTCACCTTCAGCGCCTTTACCCCCGGCGTGTCAGCCCGGCCCTTTGATCCGTTCGAGGCCGAGGTTTTCCCCGAAAGCTGGCTGGCTGCGGCCTCGGGCTTGCGCGCGACCTCGGTCCTTGTGCGTGTCCTGCCCGAACCCGCGTCCGAGGCCGAGATGCTGGCGCTTTTGGACGGCTGGATGGTGCGCGAAAGCCTGGCCGTCGCCCGCGTCGTCGATGGCGCCGCCGTCATTGCCGGGGATTTCCGCATTGACCCGGCCGGGCACATGCGCTTTGCCGTCTTTGTCCGCCCCGGCACCGGCGAGCGCCGTGTGGGCCGCATCGTTCAGCGCCTGTGCGAGATCGAGACCTACCGCGCCATGTCGATGCTGGGCCTGATCCAGGCGCGCGAGCTGACGACCAAGCTGAACGCGCTGGACCCGCGGCTGTCGACGCTGATTGCCGAACTGGACCGCGGCGACCGCCCCGCCGAAGCCGCCCTGCACGAGCTGTTGACCATCGCGTCCGAGCTGGAGAGCCTCGCCGTCCAAAGCTCGTTCCGCTTTGGGGCCAGCGGCGCCTATGAGGCCATCGTGACCCAGCGCATCGCGGCGCTGCGCGAGGAACGCATCGGCGGGCGCCAGACCTTTGGCGAATTCATGATGCGGCGCTATGATCCCGCCATGCGGACGGTGAAATCGACCGAAAGCCGCTTGCGGTCGATGTCGGAACGGGCGCAGCGCGCGGCCGAACTCTTGCGCACGCGGGTCGATGTCGAACGCAGCGCGCAAAACCAGAAGCTGTTGGAAAGCATGGACGCCCGCGCCGATCTGCAATTGCGCCTGCAACACACGGTCGAGGGCCTGTCGGTCGTGGCAATCAGTTATTACGCGGTCAGCCTCGGGGCCTATCTGGTCCATCCGATGGCCGAGCATTTCCATTTGGCCGAGGGTGTCGACAAGGCGTTGCTGACTCCGCTGGTAATCCTGGGGGTTTGGCTGGGATTGCGTCGGATCAGGGCGGGAATGACCCATCCGACTTGACCATCGGCCGACCTTGCCACAATCTTGGCGCAATTGGTAATGCGCATTGGAGAGTTGCATGGCGATCAAGAATTTGACCTCGGGCAATGATGCTTACACCATCGCGACCTCGCCCGAGACGGTCTATGGATTGGCCGGAAATGACACGATCTGGGGCAATACCGGCGCCGATGTGATTTACGGCGGCTTTGGCAATGACTCGGTCGTCGGTGCCTTGGGCGATGACACGCTTTATGGCGGGGCCGGCAATGACACGATCACGGGCTGGACGGGGCTGGATCAGCTTTATGGCGGGGATGGCAATGACATCCTGCAGGTCGGGGCGGGGGATCTGGCCGATGGCGGCTTGGGCATTGATATCGCCCAGATGGACCTGACCGAGATCACGGCGGCAGTGACCTTGACGCTTGGCGCCGATGTCTGGGCCAAGGTGGCGGGGGCCAATTCGGTGCATCTGCTGGGGATCGAGCGGCTTGACCTCGCGCTGGGGGCGGGCAGCGACACCGTCACGGGCGGCGCGCTGGACGATACGATCCGGGGCGGCGGCGGGTTCGACCATATCTTCGCCGGCGCGGGCAATGATGTGGTCGAGGTCAATGGCCTGGCCTTCGAGGCGCATGGCGGGGCAGGCGCCGACGTTCTGGTCCTGAACTACGGGGCGACCACAGGCGCGACTGTTGTCGTCGACATGCCCCTGAATTGCTTCCGCATCAATGGCACGGCTCAGGTCGTCGACGGCTTCGAGGCGCTGCAATTCCGTGGCAACAGCGTCAACCTGACCCTGACGGGCAGCGCCTTGGCGGACCGGGTCGATATCTTTGGCGGCAGCCTGATCGCGGATGCGGGGGCGGGCAATGACACGCTGACCATGCATGATACACCCAGCATCACCGCCCATGCCGAACTGCAGGGCGGGAACGGGGATGACTTCCTGTGGCTGGACGGGACCACGGGTTTTGCACATGGGGGCGCGGGGAACGACAGGCTGCAAAGCTCTGACTCCGGAGAGGTCCACACGCTTTACGGCGACGCTGGCGATGACAGTATCTCTGCCGATGGGCATGGTGGGGGCTCTGCCTATGGCGGTTCGGGCAATGACACGATCATCGGGCAGTATCACGGCGGGGCGCAGGTCTTTGACGGCGGGTTGGGCAATGACACGCTGGTCCTGAGATGGGCGGCGGATGCCACGCCGGTGGTCTGGAAGTCGGCCGTCACCGCCCAAGGGGTCGAGATCACCAAGGCTGGCGTCGTGACGCGCTTTGCGGGCTTTGAGGCCTATGCCTTCACCAGCGATCAACTGGATGACAGCCTGACGGGCGGGGCGGGCAATGACACCTTGGTTGGCGATGCGCTGTTCGAGTATGTCTCCCTTGACGGCGGCAAGGACACGCTGACCGGCGGGGCGGGCGATGATAACCTCTTGGGGCTTGGCGGGGCGGATGTGCTGTTCGGCGGCGATGGCAATGACACGCTGACCGGCGGCAACGGGGCCGATACGCTGACGGGCGGCGCCGGGGCGGATACGTTCAAATTCTCCTACTGGCAGGCCAGCGCCATGGGCAATTCGACACGCGACCTGATCTTGGACTTCACCGATGGCCTCGACCGCATCGACCTGTCGGATGTGGGCCGCTATCCCTATGGCCAAGGGGACGAATCAACCTTTACCTTCATCGGCAGCGGGGTCTTTACCGGTCACGCCTGGGAACTGCGGACCTTCCAATCGGGCGGCTTCACCTATCTGCGGGCCGATGTGAATGGCGATATGGTGGCCGACATGTCGATCCAGATCAAGGGATTGCATGTGATCACCGCCACCGACATCAGCCTGTAAGGGGACATCAGCCTGTAAAGACAGCCTGATGAAAAAGGGGGGCAGCGCCCCCCTTTTTATCGCCCCCTGATCCGCGGGTCCAAAGCGTCGCGCAAGCCGTCGCCGATGTAATTCACCGCCAGCACGGTCAGCGAGATCGCGACCCCCGGGATGATCACCCGCGCCGGATAAAGCTGCATCGTGCCGACGCCATCATACAACAACCGCCCCCAGGTCGGGAAATCTGGCGGAAAGCCCTGGCCCAGAAACGACAGCACCGACTCCGTGATGATCGCATTGGCCACGCCAAGCGCCGCCGCCACCATGACCGGCGAAATGACGTTGGGCAGGATGTGCCGCGTGATCATCCGATGCGAGGGCGTGCCGATCGACCGCGCCGCCAGCACGAATTCCCGCTCTTTCAAGGCCAGGACCTGACCCCGCACGATCCGCGCCGAGGACATCCAGGACGTCACCCCGATGGCAAGGACCACCAGCACAAAGGCGCCGAGGGCCGGCCCGATGACGCCCGAGACCGCGTCCTTGAACAGGAACATCAGCACCAGCAACAGGGGCAACAGCGGCAGCGACAGAAACAGGTCGGTCAGCCGCATCAACAGCCCGTCCAGCCTGCGGTAAAACCCCGCCAGCACGCCGATCAGCGTGCCGAGGAACACCGACAGCACCATGGCCACCGCTCCCACCGCCAAAGAGATGCGGCCGCCGAACATCATCCGCGCCAGCACGTCGCGCGCCAGTTGGTCGGTGCCCAGCGGATGCGCCCAGCTTGGCGGCTTGTTGCGCAGCTTCATCATCTGGACCTTGTCGGGGTTCACAAAGCCCGGGTCGATGGTCCAGATCAGCGGCCCGATCAGCACGAAGACCGTCAGCCCGATCAGGACCCAAAGCCCGATCATCGCCCCCTTGTGGCTTTTGAACTGGTCCCAGATGTCGCGCGCCTGGGAGCGGGGCGGTGCCAAAGTCTCAGTCATAGCGGATCCGGGGGTCAAGAAGGCCGTAAAGCACATCGGCGATCAGGTTGAAGAGCACGATAAGCATCGCGAAGATGAAGGTCAGGGTCTGGATCATCGGCAGGTCATTGGCATGGATGGCGCCGATCAGGGCCGAGCCGATGCCATTCACCTTGAAGACGTTTTCCGTGATGATCGCCCCGCCAAAGATCGAGGGAACGCCAAGCGCAATCACCGTCACCACCGGGATCAGCGAATTGCGCAGCACATGTTTCAGCACCACGGGACGCTCGCGCAGGCCCTTGGCGCGGGCGGTGCGGACATAGTCCTGGCTCAGGTTTTCCAGCATCGAGGCGCGGGTATAGCGCGACAGTTCGGAGGCATTGGCCAGGCCCAGCACCATGACCGGAAGCACCATCTGCCGCACCTGAGCCCAGAAGGTCGTCCAGTCCACGACCTTCAACGAGGTGTTGTAGATCGAGGGGAACCACTGCAGCCAGCTGGAGAAGATCACGATGAACAGCACGCCGGTAAAGAAGGTCGGCACCGAATAGCCCAGCATGGCGACAAAGGTCCCGGCCTGGTCGAACCAGGAATACTGGCGATAGGCGGAATAGATGCCGATGGGCAGGGCGATCAACACGCCCACCAGATAGGCCGTGCCTATGACGGTCAGGGTCTGGGGGATGCGCTCTCCGATCAGGGCAAAGACCGGGCCGCGGGTCTGATAGCTGATGATCCGCTGTGCGCCATCGGCGAGGTTGGTGCCGAACCAGCCATCCAGCATATAGGCGGGCTCGACCCAGAAAAACTGTTTCAGCCACAGGACATAGCGCACCAGAACCGGCTGATCGGCGCCCATGGCCTCGATCATCTTCTGGCGGGTCTCGGGCGGGATGGTCAGGGGGATTTCGGACAAAGGCGAGCCCGGGGCCAGATCGACCAGAAGGAAGATCGCCGCCGAAATCAGCAAAAGGGTGGGGATGGCCAGCAAGAGGCGGCGCAGGATGAAGGTCAGCATCGGGTCCCCGAGGCAAGAGGGGCAGGGGGCGAAGCTGTCGCCCCCTGCGTTCAGATCACTTCAGACGGGTCCAGTTCTGGACGTTCCACATCTCGGAATCCCAGGTGTTCAGGACCACGCCGCCCAGGGTGTTCGAGGCAGCCGACAGGCGACCCCGATCCACCAGCGGCAGAACGGTGTAGCTGTCCTTGGTCAGCATCTCGTTCATCTTCTTGGCCAGCTCGGTGCGCTTGGCGATGTCGGCGGTCGACGACATCTCGACGGCCAGGGCATCATAGGCCGGGTCGCAGAAGCGGTTGATGTTCTCGCCCTGCCACTGGGTTTCCGGCGCGGGGATCTTGTCGCATTTGTATTGCGCCAGATAGGCTTCCGGATCGGTGCCGTCGAAGTTGTTGGCGAACATTTCCACGTCGGCATAGAACTTCTGGTAGGTGTCCGGCGACGCCGCATCCCCGCCAAAGAAGACCGAAGCGTCGATGGCCTTCAGCTCGACCTGAACGCCCAGCTCGGTCCACCACGACTTCACAAGGTCCTGGAAGTCCTGACGCACGGGGTTGACGGTCGATTGATACAGGATCGCCAGCTTCTTGCCGTCCTTTTCGCGGATGCCATCGGCGCCCACGGTCCAACCGGCCTCGTCCAGCAGCGCCTTGGCGCCTTCCATGTCCTGCGCGATGCAATCGGTGTTGGCCGAGGCATAGGCTTCGGGGGCGGGCACGATATTGCAGGTCGGACGACCGGCGGTGCCATAGCCCACGTCAACCAGAAGCTGACGGTCGATCGCCATCGACAGGGCCTTGCGGACCTTGATGTCGGACAGGATCGGGTGGGGATGCTTGACGGTCGAACGCTCGCCCTCGGCCAGATCGGGCGACGGGTCGGTCAGGTTGATTTCGATCCGCTCGACCAGGGTGCCGAAGCCGTTGACGAAGGCGCCCTTGCCGCCGGCCGCCATCGCGGTCTGCAGTTCGGGGTTCACTTGGGTGTTCCAGGCGTA
Organism: Stagnihabitans lacustris; assembly: GCF_025950525.1. Lineage (GTDB taxonomy): Bacteria > Pseudomonadota > Alphaproteobacteria > Rhodobacterales > Rhodobacteraceae > Stagnihabitans. Next base: position 812,853 of record NZ_JAPDGS010000001.1, read on the forward strand.
GTCGATCTCACCGGTTTCCAGAACGGCGCGGGCTGCGGCCTCGGCATCGCCACCGCCCTTGACGGTCATCGTGGCAAAGGCGGGAAGGGCCGCGTCGCGGTAGTTCGGGTTGGCTTCCAGTTCGACCGTGTCATTGGTCTTGAAGGTCGTGACCTTGAAGGGACCGGTGCCGATGGGGGCATTGTTCTGGTCGGTGCAGGTCGAGGCGGCGGCGCCCAGGCAATTGGCGAACTGCGCCTTTTGCAGGATGGGCGAGGTCGAGCCGACGAAGGCGGTATAGGGATTGGGCTTCGGCGCGCCGAACGTGACCTTGATGGTCAGCGGGTCGATGGCTTCGACATTGGTCACGCCTTCGTATTTCGAGGCCTGGGCGCAGCCGCCATCGGGGGCGGTGCAATACTGCCAGGTAAAGACCGCGTCGTCGGCCGTCACCGCGGTGCCATCGGACCACAACAGGCCCTCTTTCAGCTTCCAGGTGATCGAGGTCAGGTCAGCAGCCACGCCGCCATTTTCGACCGTGGGCACATCGACGGCCAGACGCGGGAAGACCACGCCCTTTTCGTCAAAGCCCGCCAGGGCTTCGATCACCATCGAGGCGACTTCGATTTCCTTGGTTCCGCCCGACAGATAGGGGTTCATCGAGGAGGGCGCCTGCCAATACAGCACATTGACATGGCCATCCGCGCCACGCTCGGCAAAGGCCTGCGAGGCGCAAAGGACCGAGACAGCGCCCAAAAGGGCCGCTTTCAGTTTCATGATGTCACTCCTTGTTGCAAGTTTATGGTTGCGGGGGCTTGCGCGCCCGACGGGGTGGAAAACAAATGGCAGGCAACCTGGCGGCCCGGTTCGACCTCGGTCAAAACGGGGCGGGTGCTGCGGCACAGATCGAAGGCCCGGGGGCAGCGCGTGCAAAAGGCGCAGCCCTTGGGCGGATTGGCGGGCGAGGGGACATCGCCCTTCAAGATGATGCGTTGGCCCTGGTTTTCGGGGTCGGCCTCGGGGACGGCCGACAACAGCGCCTCGGCGTAGGGATGCAGGGGCCGGGCGTAAAGGTCGTCACGCGGCGAGAGTTCCACGATGCGGCCCAGATACATGACCGCCACCCGGTCCGCGATATGGCGCACCATCGACAGGTCATGGCTGATGAACAGATAGGTCAGGCCAAGCCGGTCCTGCAGGTCCTCCAGCAGGTTGACGACCTGAGCCTGGATCGACACATCCAGCGCCGCAATCGGCTCGTCACAAACGATGAACTTGGGGTTCAGGGCCAGCGCGCGGGCGATGCCGATGCGCTGGCGCTGTCCGCCCGAGAATTCATGCGGATAGCGGTTGGCAAAGCGGCGGTTCAGGCCGACCTGGTCCATCAGCTCATAGATGCGGTCCAGCTGGGCGGCTTTGGACAGGCCGGAATGTTCCACCAAAGGCTCGCCGATGATCTGCGCAAGGGTCATGCGCGGGTTCAGCGAGGCCTGAGGGTCTTGAAAGACCATCTGCATCTGGGGCCGCTTTTTGCGCAGGGCCTCGGGGGGCAGGGTGGTGATTTCGTCGCCGGCAATCGTCACGGTGCCTGCGGTGGGCTCATACAGCCGGATCAGCGCGCGGCCAACGGTCGACTTGCCGCAACCCGATTCGCCCACCAGCCCCAGAGTCTCGCCGGGCTGGATGTCGAAAGAGATATCGTCCACCGCCTTCACATCGCCGGTGTGGCGGCGGAACAGCCCGGTGTGGATCGGGAAATACATCTTCAGCCCGCGGACCTTGACCAAAGCATCACGCATGGGGCGCCTCCCAATGGCAGGCGACATCATGGCCCGGACCCAGATCGCGGCGCAAAGGGTTCTGGGCGCGGCAGCGGTCGAAAGCATGGGCGCAGCGCGGCGCAAAGGAACAGGAGGCGGGCTCGGCCATCAGGATCGGCGGTTGGCCCTCGATGGCCATCAGCCGGTCGGCCCTTGGCCCATGCAGCGCGGGCACGGTTTTCAGCAAAGCGCGGGTATAGGGATGGGCGGGGTGCTTGAAGACCTCGCGCACGGCGCCCTGTTCGACAACCTGGCCGCCATACATCACCATGACCCGGTCGGCGATGCCTGCGATGACGCCAAGGTCATGGGTGATCCAGATGATCGCCATGCCCAGCTTTTGACGCAGCTCTTTCACCAGCTCCAGGATTTGCGCCTGAATCGTGACATCCAGCGCGGTCGTGGGCTCATCCGCAATCAGCACATCAGGGTCGCAGGCCAGCGCAATCGCGATCATCACGCGTTGGCGCATCCCCCCCGAGAATTGATGCGGATAGGCTTTCATCCGCGCCTCGGCGTCGGGTATGCCCACCAGCTCCAGCAGTTCGATGGCCCGCGCCCGCGCCTGGGGCTTGGTCATGCCCATGTGACGGCGCAGCGGCTCCATGATCTGATCGCCCAGCTTGAAGACCGGGTTCAACGAGGTCATCGGGTCTTGGAACACGAAACCCACCTTGGCGCCGCGGACATCCTGCAATTCGTGCAGCGGGATTTTCAGCAGGTCGCGCGACCCCAGCATGACCTGGCCGCCGCGGATTTCGGCGGGCGGCTGCGGCAACAGGCCCACCAGCGACATCATCGTCACCGACTTGCCCGAGCCGCTTTCGCCGACGACGCCCAAAAGCTCGCCCTTTTTCAGGTTGAAACTGACATGATTGACCGCATGCACCTCGCCAGAGCGGGTGCGGAAAACGGTCTTCAGGCCCCGGACGTCAAGCACGGGTGCGGCCCCATCGGGCATATGTCTTCCCCCACGACCTTGTTTTTTCGGTCTGATTGTCTTGCCGAGGCCTTCGAGGGCCCCGTGCCATTGCCCTTAGATTGACGATTTTGTCCTTTCGATCAACCTAGAATCTTTTGCGGCGACATGGCGTCTTTTCGGGCAGAATGTAGGGTCGGCGCTGCAGTATGCCGAAAGCGGGGCTTGCGGTCGCGGCTTGGGGCGGGAATGATCGGGCGAAAAAGGAGAGCGTCATGGCGTCAGGTCCGGTCACAGCAGGCAGCCCGCTGCACCATGTCGGGCCGCCGCCCAAGTCCTGTGACGTCGTCGTGGTGGGCGGCGGGATCATCGGCGTGATGTCGGGCTGGTTCCTGCAGCAGCGCGGGTTGAAGGCCGTCGTGCTGGAAAAGGGCCGCGTCGCGGGCGAACAATCCAGCCGCAACTGGGGCTGGATAAGGCAACAGGGCCGCGATTTCGCCGAATTGCCGATCATGATGGAGTCTTTGCGGCTGTGGCAGGGGTTCTCGCTGCGTCTGCCGGGGCTGGGGTTCCGCCAAGAGGGGGTCATGTATCTGGCCCGCACCGCCGCCGAAATGCGCGGCTTCGAGGCCTGGTCCGAGGTGGCTGCGGGCGAATACGGGCTGGATGTGCGGTTGCGTTCACAGGGGCAGGTGGCCGAGGCGATGCCTCAGGCCGGGGCGCCTTGGGTGGGCGGGCTTTGGACCTCCAGCGACGCGCGGGCCGAGCCCTGGGTGGCGCTGCCGATTCTGGCGCAGGCGGCGGCGGCCGAGGGTCTGGCCGTGGTGGAAAATTGTGCGGTGCGCCGTCTGGATGTGCAGGGCGGAAAGGTGGCGGGGGTTTTCACCGAACAGGGGCGGATTGCCTGCGATCAGGTCGTGGTGGCGGGCGGGGCCTGGTCCTCGCTGTTTTTGGCCGCGCATGGGGTGAAGATCCCGCAACTGTCGGTCCTGGCCTCGGTGGCGGCAACCGGGCCTTTGCCGGATGTCTTTGCCGGCAATGCGGCGGATGACCGGTTCGCCTTTCGCCGGCGTGAGGATGGTGGCTATACGCTGGCGCCCGGGGCGCATCACGACTTTTACATCGGGCCGGATGCGTTCCGGCATTTTTGGCCCTTTGTGCGGATGCTGAAGGCCGATTTCCGCAAGACCTCTTTTCGGCTGCGGGCGCCTGCGGGCTATCCCGACGCCTGGGGGGTGGACCGGGTCTGGGGGGGGGACGAGGTCTCGCCCTTTGAACAGGTCCGCGTGCTGGAGCCCGCGCCCAACATGAAGGCGCTGACCCGGGTGCAGGACGCCTTTGCCGCGGCCTTTCCGCAGGTCGGGCGGCCGCAGATCGTCAAGGCCTGGGCCGGGATGATCGACACGATCCCCGATGTCGTGCCGGTGATCGACCGGGTGCAAAGCCTGCCGGGGCTGGTGATCGCCACCGGCATGTGTGGCCATGGTTTTGGCATCGGGCCCGGCGTGGGGCGCGTGGTGGCCGATCTGGTGGCGGGCAACAAGGTGGGCCATGACTTGTCGCGGTTCCGTCTGTCGCGGTTTTCGGATGGGACCCGGCTGGTGCCCGGACCGTCCTTATAGGGGGTCTTCGCTGCAAGGTCGGCATCTTCTGGTAGCGGGGGGCCTTCAGCCCCCCGCACCCCCCTATTAAAGCGGCCTTCTTGCCGGGTGTCTCTTGACCCCGCAGCTTTCCTGACCCCGCAGCTTTCCTGACCACGCCGCGCACCAAGTGGCAAACCCTTGAAAATCCCCGCGCGTATCGGGGCCGGTCTGAAAGGGGTTGCGGGTCCCCGGGCTTTGCGAGACCCTTGGGCCAAAGGAGATCCCCCATGCCCGTCAAGAACCGTTTCGCCGAGATGCTGCCTGAAATCACCGCCTGGCGCCGGGATTTTCATGCCCATCCAGAGCTGTTGTTCGATGTGCATCGCACCGCCGCCAAGGTGACGGACCTTTGCCGCAGTTTCGGTTGTGACGAGGTGGTCGAAGGCATCGGCCGCACCGGTGTTGTGGCGGTGATCAAGGGCCGGGGGCCAGGCCGCGTCATTGGCCTGCGCGCCGATATGGACGCCTTGCCGATCCACGAGCAGACCGGCTTGGACTATGCCTCGACCGTGCCGGGCAAGATGCATGCCTGCGGCCATGACGGCCACACCGCGATGCTCTTGGGCGCCGCGAAATACCTGGCCGAGACGCGGAACTTCGACGGCACCGCCGTCTGTATCTTTCAACCCGCCGAAGAAGGCGGCGGTGGGGGCCGCGAGATGGTGGCCGATGGCATGATGACCCGTTGGGGGGTGCAAGAGGTCTACGGCATGCACAACATGCCGGGGATTCCGGTCGGCACCTTTGCGATCCGCGAAGGCGCGATGATGGCCGCGGCCGATCAGTTCGACGTCGTGCTGACCGGCAAGGGCGGTCATGCCGCCAAGCCTCAGGACTGCGTCGACACGGTGGTCGTGGCGGCCCATGTGATCACCGCTTTGCAGACGATTGCCTCGCGCAATGTCGATCCCTTGGGCCAGGTCGTGGTTTCGGTCTGCGTGGTCGAGACGGATTCGACCGCCTATAACGTCATCCCTCAGGTCGTGCGCCTGAAGGGGACGGTGCGCACCATGGACCCGAAGGTGCAGGATTTCGTCGAACGCCGCCTATCAGAGGTGATCGAGGGCACGGCGCTGGCCTTGGGCGCGCGGGCGGTCGTGGATTACCAGCGCGGCTATCCGGTGACGATGAACGCGCCCGAGAACACGGGATTTGCGGTCGAAGTCGCGCGGGCGATCTCGGGTCAGGTCGATGAGGACGTGGCGCCGATGATGGGGGCCGAGGATTTCAGCTATATGCTGAACGAGCGCCCGGGGGCCTATATCTTCGTCGGCAATGGCGACACGGCCATGGTCCATCACCCGGCCTATAACTTCGACGACAATGCGATCCCCTTTGGGTCCAGCTGGTATGCGGCCATGGTTGAGGCGCGGGGGTGAGGGGGGGATTCAGAGTCCGGTGCGTGCAAGCACACACCCTACGGAGGATTGGATGATCGGCAATGTTCTCATAGCGGCCATCGCCGCGCTGCATGCCTATATCCTCGTGCTGGAGATGTTCCTCTGGACCACGCCGCGCGCCCGCCGCGCCTTTGGCACCACGGCAGAGTTCGCCGCGGCGACCCGGACCCTGGCCGGGAACCAGGGGCTCTACAACGGCTTCCTGGCGGCGGGGCTGGTTTGGGGCCTCTGGCGCATGGATGTCGCGGTGTTTTTTCTCGCTTGCGTGCTGGTGGCCGGGGTTTACGGCGCGGCGACGGCCTCGCGGAAGATCCTTTTCATCCAGGCGGTTCCTGCGGCCTTGGCGTTGGTGGCGGTGGGTTTGGGGATATAAGCCCGACCTAGCGCGCGGCCCAAGCTTCCCGCAGACTTTGTGCAGCCATAACCGGGGCGATTGCAAAGAAGGGTGCGCAGAGGGTTGAAAGGACCAAGTGGGGATAGCCGATCAGAACCCAGTTGTGACGACCGGACCCTGGTGAGGCAAAGACAAGGAACCCGAGCATCGCAATTAGGCCAATCGCCAACCACCCAGTTGAGATTGGCCGCACCTGCGGCTTGCCCGGAGCAAGCCATGCGAAGAGAGGGGCAAAAACCGTAAAATGGCCCGCCAGATAGGCGAGAGCGATGAGGTAGAGGCTGCCGCAGCCCGTGCAAGCCCTCTCCGATTGCGCAACGCGCACAGCGACATGGGGCAGGTTGTCCGACATCCATGCACCGACCGGCGCCAGGCCTGCGTCAAGGATTTGGCTATGACGCAAGATCGCGACCAGCGGCACGAAGAGCAGCTTACTAGCCAGAAAAACAACACCGACGGCGTTCGCAAAGCGGGCGCTTGGTCCGGTGGGCGTATCGTTCACCCTACCCCCCCGTGTGGCTCATGTGCCGCGACATCTTGCCGGCCACACCGCGCGAATAGTCGAAGTCATGCCCCTTGGGCTTTCGTGAAATCGCGGCCCGGATCGCCGCCTCCAGCCCCGCATCCTCCGCACTCGCCCGCAAAGGCGCGCGCAAATCCGCCATGTCTTCCTGGCCGAGGCACATATACAATTCGCCCGTGCAAGTCACCCGCACCCGGTTGCAGCTTTCGCAGAAGTTATGGCTCAGCGGCGTGATGAAACCGACCTTTTGCCCGGTCTCCTCCAGCCGCACATAACGCGCGGGGCCGCCAGAGCGTTCCGCCAGGTCGGTCAGCGTGTAACGCTCCGAAAGCCGCGCGCGGAGGTCCTTGAGGCTCCAGAACTGGTCCAGCCGGTCGGCCTCCATCTCGCCCATCGGCATGACCTCGATCCAGGTCATGTCATGGCCTTCCTTCGCGGCCCATTCGGTCAGGGAGAAAAGCTCGCCCTCGTTCACGCCCTTCAGCGCCACCGCGTTGATCTTGACCCGCAAGCCCGCCTCGCGCGCGGCGGCGATCCCGTCCAGCACCTGCGAAAGCCGACCCCAGCGGGTCACTTCGGCAAATTTCGCGTCATCCAGCGTGTCCAGTGACACATTGATCCGCTTGACCCCGACCGCCGCCAGCTCCCGCGCATATTTGCGCAGCTGCGACCCGTTGGTTGTCACGGTCAGCTCCTTGAGTCCCGCCCCCAGCTGCTTCCCCATCGCCTCGAAGAAGGTCATGATGCCCTTGCGCACCAAGGGCTCGCCCCCAGTGATCCGCAGCTTTTCGACGCCCAGCCGGACGAAGGTCGAACAAAGCCGCGTCAGCTCCTCAAGGCTCAGAAGCTCTGCCTTGGGCAGGAAGGTCATGTGCTCGGTCATGCAATAGGCGCAGCGAAAGTCGCAGCGATCCGTCACCGAAACGCGCAGGTAAGAGATCGGGCGGGCGAAAGGGTCGATGAGGGGTGCCATGCTGCCAAGATAGGCCTGAACCCGGCCGATACAATCCCGAAACCGCCGCTTGGGACCTTGGTCGCGGCAAGATCGGGGGACTGCCGCCCCTCGCCTCAGGGGGCGCAGGCTCCCCTTGAGAAACCCCGTGTGTGTTTGGGCCGGTGTAAAAGCGGAAGAGATGAGTATTTGGGTCAGTATGAAACCTCCAAGGTCCGGCCTTTCATACTGGCCCAAATATCCCGGGGGAGGTCTGGAGGGGCCCCGCGGGTCCCTTCAGCTGGGGGTGCGGGGGAGAGGTCCCCCGCTTCCTTGCCCCCCGCTACCGTGTCGGCCGGTCAAAGACCTTGCGGCCCATGAGGCTTCCCACCAGCTCGACCATCAGTTTCGCGGTCATGCCGCGCTTGTCCAGGAAAGGGTTCAGCTCCACCAGGTCCAGCGAAGTCACCAGACGGCTTTCGTGCAGCAGTTCGCAGACCAGATGCGCTTCGCGAAAGGTCGTTCCGCCTGGCACGGTCGTGCCCACTGCGGGCGCGATCGAAGGGTCAAGGAAATCGACATCCAGCGAGACATGCAGCATCCCCCCCGCCGCCCGGACGCTGTCGAGGAACTCGCGCAGGGGGGCCACGATGCCGCGCTCGTCCAGGACGCGCATGTCGTTGATGGCGATATCATGGGTCAAAAGCGCCGCATGTTCGGCCGGATCGACCGAGCGGATGCCGTAAAGGCAGATGCGCTCGGGCGGGATGACGCCGGGGAAGGGGCCAAAGGCGTCGAACCCCTCGCGGCCGGCGATCCAGGCGACGGGCGTGCCATGCAGGTTGCCCGAAGTCGTGGTCAAGGGCGTGTGGAAATCGGAATGGGCATCCAGCCACAACAGGAACAGCGGCCGCCCCGCGCGGGCCGCATGTTCCGCCGCCCCCGCGACCGAGCCCAGCGCCAAAGAGTGGTCCCCGCCCAGCACGACCGGCATCCGGCCCCGGTCCAGCACCTCTGCCACCTGCCGGCGCAGGGCGCGGGTCCAGCCCACGACCGTCGCCAAGTCATGCACGGCCGGGTTGGGGCAACTGACCCCCTCGACCGCATCGGGGCGCAGGTCGCCCAGGTCCTCGACCCCGTGCCCCAGTTCGGCCATGGCCGCCCCCAGCCCCGCGACACGGTAAGCCGCAGGTCCCATGACGCAGCCCGCCCGCCTTTGCCCCTCGTCGACCGGAGCCCCAATCAAACTGCAATCCATAAGACCCTCCATTTCCCCCCTTATCCCGCGCCCGCCCGCCCCGGTCCACCACCATTCTGCCCGAACCCGGGCCCCAAAGGCTGCACTTTGCCTTTCATGCTTGCGCAAACACGCAAGCGGAGGTCTTCCGTGCGCGGGCTCTGGGGGGCAGGGGTTTTGAGGGCACGAGACGGTCCACCAGCCGCCGCGACGGCGAGGACGTCTTTTCGCCAATGGGTCATGACACCAGAAGCACCCGCGGTAGCGCCCATGTGCAGGGGGTTTCCAAAGGGGCGCCTGCGCCCCTTTGGTCGGGGGGGCCGGGGGGCGGAAGCCCCCCGGTTCCGCCCGTAGGGCCCAAGGCATTTCATGCCGCGGGGCCCGAGAGGCCCGATCATGCCGCCAGCCCCCCCAATCACGCCCCCCCAATCACGCCCCCCAATCACGCCCCCCAATCACGGGCCCCCAATCACGCCCCCCCAATCACGGGCCCGTGCCTTCCCTATGCCCCTGAAACGTCCTATGTTCCCGAAAACCCCGGAGGCCCCATGATCACCGAACTCGGCCATTTTGCCCTGATCCTCGCGCTCGTCACCGCCTTGATCCAGATGAGCCTTCCCCTGATCGGCGCGCAAAGGGCCAACCGCAGGCTTATGGCCTTGGCGGGACCCGCGGCCACGGTGCAATTCGCGCTGATCGCCACGGCCTTTGGTGCGCTGACCTATGCTTTCGTGACCTCGGACTTCTCCGTGGCCCTGGTCGTCGCCCATTCCCACACCGAAAAGCCGATGCTTTACAAGGTCGCGGGGGTCTGGGGCAATCACGAGGGGTCATTGCTGCTGTGGGTGCTGGCGCTGTCGCTGTTCGGGGCCTGCGCGCATTGGTTCGGCCAGAACCTGCCCTTGCGGCTGAAGGCGCGGGTGCTGGCGGTTCAGGGCGCGATCGGGGCGGCGTTTCTGGCCTTTACGCTTTTCACCTCGAACCCTTTCCTGCGCCTGGCCGTGCCGCCGATGAACGGCAACGACATGAACCCGATCCTGCAGGACCCCGGATTGGCCTTCCACCCGCCCTTCCTTTACCTTGGCTATGTCGGGCTTTCGATGTCCTTTGCCTTTGCCGTGGCCGCCCTGCTGGAGGGGCGGGTGGATGCCGCCTGGGGCCGCTGGGTCCGGCCTTGGACCCTGGCCGCCTGGATGTTCCTGACCATCGGCATCATCATGGGCTCACTTTGGGCCTATTACGAGCTGGGCTGGGGCGGGTTCTGGTTTTGGGACCCGGTGGAAAACGCCTCCTTCATGCCCTGGCTGATTGCCACGGCCCTCCTCCACTCCGCCATCGTGGTCGAAAAGCGTGAGGCGTTGAAGTCCTGGACCATCCTTCTGGCGATCTTTGCCTTTGGCTTCTCGCTGATCGGGACCTTTATCGTGCGGTCGGGCGTCATCACCTCGGTCCACAGCTTTGCTTCGGACCCGACGCGGGGGATGGCGGTGCTGGCGATCCTTGGCGTCTTTATGGGCGGCGCCCTGACGCTTTATGCCGCCAAGGCCGGCGATCTGGAGGCCAAGGGCGTCTTCGCCATGATCTCACGCGAAAGCGGGCTGGTGTTGAACAACCTGCTGCTGACCGTGGCGGCCTTTGTCGTCTTTGTTGGCACGATCTGGCCCCTGGTGGCCGAGGTCCTGTTGGGCCGCGCCGTGTCGGTCGGCGCGCCGTTTTTTGATGCGGCCTTCACGCCCTTTGCCGTGGCCTTGGGGCTTGCGTTGCCCATCGGCGCGGTTCTGCCGTGGAAACGGGCAGAGCTGGGCCGGGCGCTGCGCCCCTTTGCCCCGGCGCTGATCCTGGCTGTGGCCGCAGCCCTTCTGGCCTATGCGCTGGGGTCGGGGCGGTCGACCCTTGGGCCCCTGGGGATTGCGCTGGCGGCCTGGCTTGTGGCGGGATCGGCCACCGACATCTGGGCGCGTTGCGGGCGGGGTGCTGTCTCGGCTCGCCTGTCGCGCCTGACAAGGCTGCCGCGCGCCGATTGGGGCCGCGTCACCGCCCATGCCGGCCTTGGCCTGACCATCTTTGGCGTCGTCACCCTGACCTCTTACAGCCAGGAGGATATCCGCGTCGTCCAACTGGGAGAGACATTCACCATGGGCGCCTATGACATCACGCTGCAGGATATCCGCGAGGAACAGGGGTCGAACTACACCGCCCAAGTCGCGGATGTTGTTGTGCAAAAGGGCGGGGTGATGATTGCGACCCTGCATCCGGCCAAAAGGTCCTATCCCTTTGCGCAGATGAACACGACCGAGGCCGCGATCCGCCCCGGCCTGACCCAAGACCTGTATGTCGTCGTCGGCGATGCCCAAGAGGGCGGCGGCTATGCCTTGCGGTCCTATATCAAACCCTTTGCGCTTTGGCTTTGGGTTGGTGGGGTGATGATGGGTCTGGGTGGGCTTTTGTCGCTGTCCGACCGCCGCTACCGCGTCGCCGCCGGGGCCGCCAAACTGCGCGGGGTGCCCGCAGAATGAAGGACCGCAGATTGAAAAACCGCCGCATGAAAAACCGCGGACTGAAACGCCTGCTCCTTGCCCTGTGCCTGCTGGCCAGCCCGGCCCTGGCCGTCCAGCCTGACGAGATCCTGGCCGACCCTGCACAAGAGGCCCGCGCAAGGACTCTCTCGCGCGAGTTGCGCTGCCTGGTCTGCCAGAACGAGAATATCGACGACAGCGATGCGCAATTGGCCCGCGACCTGCGGCTTTTGTTGCGCGAAAGGATCGTGGCGGGGGATACGGATGCGCAGGCGATGGCGTTCATCACAGCGCGGTATGGCGAATTCGTCCTGCTGAACCCGCCCGCCACCGGGGCAAATCTGGTGCTGTGGCTGGCCGGTCCTGCCGCATTGCTGGCAGGTGGCGCGCTGGCCTTTGCTGTGATGCGGCGGCGGTCGCGGTCCTCCGAGGCCGAAAGCCTGTCCGCAGAGGAAAAGGCCCGGCTGGAGACCCTGTTAAAGGATTAGCGCGACCATGTGGTTGTCCCAGGCGGCCTCGTGATGGGCCAGGGGCGTGACCTGTTGGTCCAGCGCACAGATGCCGCCATTGCCATCCGAGGTCACAAACCCCGCCCCCAAGGCCGACAGCCCGCAGACATCGGCGCGTGCATGGGTGGCCAGGAAGGTCCCGTCGGGTGCAAAGACCTGCACCGCGCCGCCCTTGGGACTGCTGATTGCCAGCCGCCCATCCCGGGCCCGCGCGATCGAGCCCGCATAGCCCTGCATCCGATGCGCCTCGCCCTCGGGGGCAGCAAACAAAACCGGCGCCGACCCCGGGACCCAATGGCCCAACAAGGGGACGACCTCGGCGGGGTCGCCCTCCCATTGCATGGCAAAGGCCACGCCCGTTTCGGTCAGCACCAGATGGCGGATCGAGGCCTGGGGCAGGTCGGGCAAGCTCACCTGATCCAGGATGCTGCCGCCTTTGGACAGCAGGGTCAGGTTGGGCGCCATGGTGTCGATGTTCAGCTTGGTGCGGTCGCCGGGGTCGGTCTGGATGCCGCCATTGGCGACGATCAGCCCGGCCTTGGTCAGCTTGATGTCATGCGGCCCGATGCCGCCGCTGATCCATTCGCCCATCCGGGTGAAGCCCTCGGTCTCCCAGATGCCGATGCGGCCTTCGGACCCTTCGGCCACGACTTCCGAGGTATACAGCACCCGGCCATCCGAGGCGAAGGCGCCATGGCCGTTGAACTGGCGGCCCGGGGGCGGGGTCAGCCGGTGGGTCTGCGCGCCCGTCACGCAGTCGATGACCAAGGCGTAAGTCCCCGGACGGCGGGCAAAGGCCACGGCCAGCGGCCGCGTCGGATGGGCGGCCGCCGCATGGCCGCGCGCGGGCAGGGGCAGGGCGAACAGGCTTTCGCCGGTTTCCGACAGGCCATGCAGCCGGTAATCCTCGCCCTCTTTGGCCGCGGCAAGCCAGGCGGGCGACCCCGCATCGGCCCAGGACGGGCGCGCCACGGCAAGGGCCGCAAGGCTGGACAGGAACAGGCGGCGAGAGGGGCGCAAGTCAGTCTCCGTCGGCAGAGTTAAAGCCGATGCCCACGTCCATTTCGGGGGCCACCTCGGCCAGGACAAGGTCACGGATCGCTGTGACCGTCTGCCCCAGGATTTCCAGTTTCAGCCGCCCGCCGGGTGTGGCGATGCCGTCAAGGACCGGATCGCTGTCGGCCAGGGCCTGCGCCTGGCCGATGGCCTTGTCAAAGGCGGCCAGCGTCAGGGGTGCATCGGGTGTCAGGGTCGCGGTGAAGGCGCGCAGGGCCTGCAGCGCCAAAAGGATATTGCGCGCGCTGCGCCCCGAGGCGCGGGCCTCGGCCCGGTCCGGGTGGGGGGCGTCAAAGCTGCCCAGCGGGCGGCCGATGCGCTGATCGGACAGGCTTTCCAATCCGGTGGCCAGTTGGGTGAACAGCGCCTGGCGCGCCTCGGCCCGGGTCAGGAAGGCGGTGTTGCCCGGCTCTGCCGCCGTGGTCAGAAGGCGGGCGTAATCCTGCCAGCCGGTGTCGATTTCATGGGCCACGCGGGCCAGGTCGGCGGTGGTGGCGGCGATCAGCGGGCAGGGATCGGCGGGCAAGGTATCGGCGGGCCAAATCAGCCGCTCCAGCGCCAAGAGCCCCCGGGCGGCCACCGATTGTTGGGCAAAGGCCTCGGGCGCAAGTTTGGCCGGGTCGCCGGCCAAGAGCGCCTTTTGCGCCTTGGCCCCCATGCCTTTGGGGTCGGGCCAATACAGCACCGATAGCGCGCGGCCCGCGTCCTCGCCCGGACCCAGATGCAGATGCTGCACCGCCATCCAGGCATCATACGTCAGGTGAAAGTCGGCCTGCAAAGCCCTGACGTCGCAGGTCTTTCCGACTGCGGCCAGGCTGTCCGAGGCGCGGGCAAAGGCGGCATAGCCCGGCAGGATGTGATCCTGCACGGCTTCAGGAATATCAGCCAGCGCCGGGCTGGCCAGAAGGCAAAACAGGATGGCGCGCATCACAGGCTCCCAAGATAGGCGATCAGGGCATCACGGTCGGCGGCCGGCAGGGCCACCACCGCATCGCGCGCGGCTTGCGCCTCGCCTCCATGCCATAGCACGGCTTCCAGCAGACTGCCCGCCCTTCCGTCGTGCAAAAAGCGCGCTTGGCCGGACACCTGCGCGGTCAGCCCGATGCCCCACAAAGGCGCGGTCCGCCACTCAGACCCCGAGGCGCGACCCTCGGGGCGGTTGTCGGCCAGGCCCGGCCCCATGTCGTGCAACAGCAGGTCGGTAAAGGGCCAGATCAGCTGAAAGCTTTGCTCGGGCTGGCCCTGCAGCCGGTTGGTCACGAATTTCGGCACATGGCAGGATTGGCAGCCGGTTTCGTAAAACACCTGCTTGCCGGCCAGGACCAGGGGGTCATCCACGCCGCGACGGGCGGGCACGGCCAGGTTGCGGGAATAGAACGTCACCAGGTCCAGGCTTTTGCCGTCGACCTCCAGCCCGTCACGGATGCCGGGTTCCTGACCATCTGGCGCGCTGCGGCAGGCGGTTTGCGCGTCAGAACATTCGCCCCAGGATTCCGGATGCAGGGGCGTCGAAAGCCCCATATCGCCGGAAAAGGCCCCGGCTGATTGCGCCTTGATCGTCGGCGCCCCGGCCTTCAGCCCGAACCGCCCCAGCATGGGCACGCCATATTCGACCGAAGGAACGATCTGCGCCCGGCCCGAAATGCCGTCGCCATTGGCGTCATCCTCGTCGGCATGGGCCAGGATATCGGCGGCGGGGATCGCCTCCAAGAGGCCTAGCCCGATCATCTGCGGGGCGATGCGGGGGGAAAGCTGGACCTCGCCCGGATCGCCCATCAGGGGCGTGAACCCATAGACGGGCTGTTGCAGCGTCACCACGGTGCCATCGGCCAGGGTCAAGGGCAGGGGAGTATAGGCGATCTCCATCCGGCCTTCGGGGGTCTGGCCCGGGGTGGCCAGGTCCTGCATCTGGCCGCCATACAGAGGGTGGTTCTGCGTCGCATGCCAGCCCGGGATGGCCGGGCTTTCCCCCCCCGGCACCGACAGGCGCAGGAACAGCCCCGTGCGCGGCCCGTCGCCTTCGGGCGGATGGGCGCGGCCGTCCTTCAGGTGGCAATCCTGGCAGGCCCGCGCGTTGAAAAGCGGCCCCAGCCCGTCGGAGGCCAGGGTGGAGGAGGGCGCGGCAATCCAGGCCTTGCGAAACAGCGCATTGCCCAGTTTGAAGGTCATCTCGCCCTCGAAGGGCATATTGGCCGAATGTTGCGAAAAGGCGTCGGCGGTATCGGAGGCCCGCACGGTGGCGGCGCCGCCGGGCTTGTCCTCGAACTTCTCGGGCTTGGAGAAATCGGTGGGCACGGCCAGGACCGCCGCGATGCGCGCCGCTTCGGCCTTGGTGCGCGGCACGACCTTCAGATGCAGGTCCTCCAGCCCCTGGGCCGCGGCCCAAAAGGGGACCAGCGACAGGGCGCCGATGGCCACAGACAGATATCCGACACGCATCCTGGTCCTTACCGGCGGCCTGCCCGCCCTTGGCTGAGGCGGCAGCGCCGCCATGGCTTTACATCTGTGGCGCCGACAGAAACCGGCGTTACTGGAAAATCGCGTCGGGGTTGTCCAGGCTGTCAGAGCCCTCGAAGGCGATCTGATCCAGACCCAGCGCCGTCACCGCCCGTTCGATCGTCTTGGTCTGATCGACCAGCGCATCGACCGCGCCCATGATCAACGCCTCGCCCTCGGCATTGCCGGCCTCGATCATCTGGTCATAGGCCATGCCCGATTCCGCCCGCGCCTTGACCGCCCCCAGGGCCGCAACCGAAGCGTCCAGCTTGGCGCGCAGTTCTGCATCCACCGCAGGGTCGGCGGCCTGCACCAGATCGGCCAGCGCGGGGCCTTGCAGCACCGTGCCATCGACCCGCGTATAGGCGCCGGTATAGACGTTGCGGATGCCGATCCCGTCGTAATAATGGCTGTTCTGCGTGTTGTCCGAGAAGCAATCCTGCTCTTCCTCGGGGTCGTTCAACAAGAGCCCCAGCTTCATCCGCTCGCCGCCCAACTCGCCATAAGACAGCGAGCCCATGCCGGTCAGGATCGCCATGACGCCCTTGGTCGGGTCATCGGTCACGACCTTGCGGGCGGCGCCTTCGGGGCCCCAGTTGCCGACCATCTCGGTCAGGTCATCGACCAGAAGTTGGGTCGCGGCCACGAGGTAAGCCGCGCGGCGGTCGCAATTGCCGCCCGTGCAATCCGTGGCGGAAAAGTCGGTCCAGGGCCGGGCGCCCGCACCGGGCCCGGTGCCGTTCAGGTCCTGACCCCACAGCATGAATTCCACCGCATGATAGCCCGAGGCGACATTGGCTTCGATGCCTTCGGCCTCGTGCAGCCGGGTCGCGATCAGGTCCGGCGTGATCGTGGTGGCATCGACTTCCGCCCCCGACAGCACGAACTTCGGCGTGGCAATGACGTTCAACCCGGCCTGGGCGTTTTCCTCGTTCAGCGCCGAGCCCGCCTCGACATAGTCGATCAGCCCTTCGTCCAGGGGCCAAGAGTTCACGCGGCCCTCCCAATCATCCACCACCGGATTGCCGAAACGGAAGGCCTCGGATTGCTGATAGGGCACGCGGGCGGCCTTCCAGGCGTCGCGGGCGGCCTGAAGCGTCGCCTCGGACGGGGTGGCCACCAGCGCGGCCACCGCCTGTTGCAGGGCCTGCGCCGTGGTCAGGGCGTCGGAATAGGTGGCCAGGCCGATATCGGCGTAATGGGCCACGACCTCGGTCTTTTCGACGGCAAGGGCGGGCAGGGCCAGGGTGCAAAGGGCGGTCGTCAGAAACAGGCGCATGGCGGTCCTTTCGATGGGCGCCAGAGCGGGTCTGGCTGGAAAGGGCCGCAGGGCGCGGCCTTGGCCGTTATTTCCGACAAAAACGCTTGGATGTAAAGCCTGATTCTTTTCCTTGGGAAATGCGGTGTCTGAATTTGGCGGCACCTGTCCACCTGCGCGGAGCCGAAGCGTCAGCGCAGGCGACAGATCGGCTTGCGCGTCAGCGCTCCGCTTGGAAGCCGTTCAGCCGCATCAGCTCCGGGAAGACCTCTGGCACCCCGGCCACGATGGGGCCACCCTTGTGCAGACCCTCGCCCACCAGGAAGTCGTTGACCCGCAGCCCCGCCGCCTCGATCACCGCGATCGCCCCCAGGCAGTCCCAAGAGTTGATATGCGGCTCCATATAGCCCAGGAACCGCCCCGCCGCGACATAAGCCAGGTTCAAGGCGCCCGAACCGTCGCGAAAGAACATGCCGCCCTGCTCCAGAAGCCCGGTGAAAGGCCCCAGGAACTGCGCCCCCGACACGCGAGGGCTATAGCCGGTGGCCACCAGACCCTCCCGCAGGGACCGCCCGGGATGGCGCTTGACCGGCTTGCCGTTCAGCGTGGCGGGAAAGCCGCGCCCGCCTGCAAACAGCTCTCCGCGCACCGGGGCAAAGACCGTGCCGAATTGCAGCACCCCATCCAGCACGAAGGCAATCGACACGCACCAGGACGAGAGCCCCGACAAAAACGGCTGCGTCCCGTCGATCGGATCGACCACCCAGACACCCTGGCCCGGCACTATCGCCATCGCGCCGGTCTCTTCGCCGAAAAACGCATCTTCCGGGAAAGCCTCGGCCAGCCGCGCCTTGATCCGCAGTTCGGTGTTCAGATCGGCTTCCGAGGCCATGTCCTGCAGCCCCTTGGACTGCACGGTCAGGCTCTCCAGGTCGTTGAAATAGCCAAGCGCCAGGGCGCCGGCCTCTTGCACCAGGGTCAGGGCAAAGTCGAAACGAGGTTTCAGGTCCATCTTCATTTCCAAAGCCAGGCGGCACCGCGCACGCCCGAGGCATCACCATGCACATTCCGTTTGACGGGCGTGTGAAACACGGTCGAAAAGGTCCGCCGCGCCAAGGCCGGGGGCAGATCGGTGTAAAGCTCGTCGACATTGGACATGCCGCCGCCCATGACCAGCACATCGGGGTCCAGCGTGTTGACCACGGTGGCAAGGCCCCGCGCGACGCGGTCGATATACCGCTCCCACAGCATCCCGGCCAGCCGGTCGCCTTGGCGTTTCAACGCGATGATCTCGCGGGCCTTCAGCGCGCGTCCGGTATGCTTCGTCCATTCCGCCTCGAAGGCGCGGCCCGAAACCCAAGTCTCCAGGCAACCATGCCGCCCACAATAGCAGGGCGCCCCGGGGATTTCGGTCGTATCGGGAAAGGGCAGGGGGTTGTGCCCCCATTCCCCGCCCGAGTTGTTGGGCCCATGATGCGCACGGCCCCCGACCGCGATCCCGGCCCCGGCACCCGACCCCAGGATCACCGCGAAGACGACGTTATGCCCCGCCCCCGCGCCATCCACCGCTTCGGACGCCGCAAAACAATCGGCGTCGTTTTCAACCCGGATCTCTCGGCCAATCGCGGCGCGCAAATCGGCCTCGACCGGCTGGCCCAGAAGCCAGGTCGACGAGGCCCCCTTGCCCAAGCGGCTGACCGGCTCCAGTGAGCCGGGGATGCCGATCCCCACCGAGCCGCGCTGGCCGGTGTCTGCCTCCAGCCGGGCGATCATCGCCACGATGTCCGCAAGGCAAGCGGCATAGTCGCCCCGCGGCGTATCGACCCGGTGGCGGGCAAGCTCTGCGCCCGAGGGCGTCAAAGCCACGCCCTCGATCTTGGTGCCGCCCCAGTCGATACCGATCAGCATCAGCCGACGATCCCGTTCAGATCGACGGCCATCACCAGCACGTTCAAGGCGATATAGATGCCGCCCAGCACCCACATGGCGCGGCGGTCCAGCGCCAGGCTGTCCGCCTCGCGGTCCTGATAGCGCAGGCGCAGCGACCAGATCGACACAAAGACCGCGATAAAGATGATGGCCACCGCGATCAGGTTGATCTGTTCGGCCAGGGTCACGGCGGTGGTGGGCGGCAGCGACCCGGTGATCACGAAGGTGTTCGCGCTGGCCGCAAAGATCGAGCCGACGCCCATCCCGAAGCGCGCATCCAGGTCATCGGCCTTGATCAGAAAGGCCAAAAGCCCCAGCAGCACCGACAGGGCCGAAATCCAGAACGACTTGAACAAGGGCGCCCAGGAGGTGCGATCCAGCCCGACATAGAAGGTCAGGCGGGAATAATCGCTGGCGGCCTCCCCGGCCTCGCGCAGGCCGTAGTTGGTGGCGTATTTATGAACCTCGACCGTGGGGGTGTTCATCGCGACATTCCAGCCCGCGACCTCGACCGAGGGGTCCAGCGCGATGCCCTCGTCGGCGGTATAGGACAGGTCACGGTCGATGGCCGCGCCGTCCTCGATCTCGATCGGCAGGATGTGGTTGTCCAAGGGAAATCGGCGGACGTCGAAATCGTGGAACACCGTCGCCTGGACGCGCACCGTGGCATAATTCGCCCCGGCATCGGTCTGCACCTGCGCCTCGGACCGCGACGAGATCACGCCGTTGACGATTTCAAAGCTTTCATAGGGTTTGATGGCGTCGCCCTGCCAGCGGAACCACAGCCACATGTCGACGTCAAAGGACCCCGATTGCGGCGAGACATTGGACATCCGCAAAATATAGGCGCCGACCGCGACATCGGTATGGGCCGGGGCAACGGCCGTTTCCGTTGCCGTTTCTGTGGTGGTTGCCGTCGTCGTTGCCGTCGTCGTTTCTGTGGCAGTCTGGGCCAGGCTCAGGCCGGGCCACAGCAAGGAGAGGGCCAAAATCCCCCGGGTCAGGAAAGCGCGCATGTCTGGTTCCGCTATTGAAAATCTGGCAACAGACTGCGGCGAAGCCTTTCAACTTGCAAGCGTTTTGCGGCCCATCAGCCGGTCAGCCGGTCAACCCATAGGCCAGGCGGATCGCCGAAATCGCCGAAGGCCCGAATTGCCCATCTGCCTTGCCCTTCAGGAAATCGCGCTTTTGCAGGATCTTTTGCAGCTCGACCCGGGTCTTGGCCGAAAAAGCATCGGCATTGGTGGTCAGCTGGTCCAGCACATCCTGGCTGCCGGCGCGCAAGGCGTCATACAGATAGGCGGCGGCCTGCGCGGGACCCTGACCCTTGATGAAACCGGCGTCGATCATGCCGGCCATGTTGAACATCGCCTCGGGCTGGCGTTGATCGGCGGCCTTCTGGAAGTATTCGATCCCCAGCGCCTGGTCGGGGGCAAGGCCAAGCCCGCCCTGGAAATGCAAAAAGCCCAGGTCGTTCAGCGCGTCGGGCAAGCCCTGATCGGCTGCGGCCTGATACAGCTCTAGCGCGCGGGTCGGATCGGGGGCCACGCCAAGGCCGCGCTCATAGATCTGCGCCAGTTCGAATTGCGCCACGGCCTCTCCGGCCTTGGCCGCACGGCTCATGTAGTCGAAGGCCAGCTTGGGGTCATAGCGGCTGTCGTCGGGGTTCTGCGCCATATAGGCGAGGCCAATCATCGACCGCGTGTCGCCCTCTTCGGCCAGGGCCCGCATCCGGGTTTCGGTATCGGCGGGGGCTGCGGCCCAGGCCAGGCGCGGATCATCGGCAGCCTCTGGCGCGGCCGCCGAAGTCCCGGCAAGATAGAAGGGCTCACCCGAGAGGGACCCATCCGTCCAGGGCAACTGCTTGTTTTCGGTGGCGGCAAGCACCTCGTCGCGCACCCGGCGAAACATCAGGCCAATTTCCAGGTTGGGCTGAACCACGGCCTCCATCAGCGCGGTCGCATAGGGCGAGTTTTCGCCGCGCCCATCCATCGCCACCTGACCCTGGCTGGCGGCAAAGGCCACAAGCGTGCCCTGTTCCGGATTGACCGCCGCCAGCCCTTGGGCCTTGGGCGCGTCATTCAACCCCTCGACCGGAAGCAGTTTGCCAAAGGGATTGTTGCGGCAGGCGTCGATGATCACGATCCGCATCTTGCGGGCGTGATCCACCGTCTTGAGGATCTGATTGACCGAGATCGAGACCCGCGCCACATCCAGGATATTGGCGACCTTGGCATCGACCGGGATCAGGAAGTTTTCGCCCGAGACCTCGACCCCATGGCCCGCGAAATAGACCAGCGCCACATCGGCGGTTTCCGATTCGAAGCTGAAGCGGTCCATCAACTGCAGCAACTGCGCCTGGGTCGCGTCGATGGCATAGGTGACTTTGAAGCCCACCTGTTCCAGCTTTTGGCCAACGCGGTTGGCGTCGTTGATCGTGTTCTTCAGCCCCGGAACGTTCTGATAGGCCCCCATGCCGATGACCATGGCGACCTTTTCGGCCAGGGCCGGGGAGGAGAGGCAAAAGAGCAGGGCAAGGACAAGAAAGCGCATGACGGACCTGGGTTTGATGTGCGGCGACTATGCGCCTTTGCACCCATAAATCAACCGGATCGCGCAAAAGTCAGGGGGAGAGCGCGGCGCGCCCTCCCCCTGCAGGACATGGCCCCAAAGATCAGCCGCGCTTGCGGCGCAGCGCCACCAGGGCGCCGATGCCCGCCAGCACCAAGGGCGCCGAAGCGGGCAGGGGGACGGGAGCGGGGGCCGCGACCTGGGTCAAGCGCCAGGTGGCGGGGGTGAAGGCCCCGCTGGTCAAAGCCGCGCCGGCAAATCCATAGGTGGCCCGGACCGGAAAATTCTTCACCATGTGAAACCGAAAGACGGGGTCAGAGGAACTGTAAGCCTGAATATCCATGGTGCTGCCGTCAAAGGTCACGAGCCCCAGGCTTCCAGTCCTCAGGTAGCTGCCGCCAAGAGAGAACTCGGTGATATCTGCCACCACGGTCGCCCCGGTCGACGCGTTGACCCCAAAGCTTGTGATGAAGGCCCCAAGGACCTTGTTGGAATCGTCTTGCGCAACAGTCCCGGTCAAGGTGCCGTGCAAGACATTGCCCGTCGAAAGGCCATAGGTGAAGGTGAAGGTCGCGGCCTGGGCCACGGTCGTCACGCACAGCGCCAAAAGGCCGGCCAGTGCGGTCAGTTTCAAAGTCATGGGTTGTCCTGTTCGCGGAAGGGCATCTGCGGCATGGCTAGCTGCTTTCGCAAAGCTTTCCAAGACTTGGACCAAGACTTGGCGTGAAAACCGGTGAAGTTCCCGCCGCGCAAGGCTTCGTCATGGTCAATCCCGGGACGGCGCGTGCCATTGTTTCCGGCCCATGTCGAATCGCAAAGTGGACCGCCGCACCCAAGGGGGGAAAAAGCCCGCGCTTTTCACCTGACCCGGGGGAAAGCATTCTGGCAAAACAGGTTCCAGACGATGACGGCGCAACTGACGATTGACAGACGGGGACGACCTGACGTCATATCAAAGCGCCGCAGGTGGGGACTGGCGGATGTTTCAGCACGCCGTCAGGCCAGGACAGGGGGGAACCGGCGCACCCTCTGCGACTTTTTCAGCCGGAAAACGACGTCCGTCATAGACCGGGCGCGGGGAGGTTGTGATGGATCTGGACGCGCTTTTGGCCGACCGTGAAGGTGAGGCTCCGTCCGGGGAGAATTTGGAATACGACTTCGACTTCATGGAGCTGCAGCGCTTGGCCTCGCCGGGTGAGGAAAAGCAGATGGGGTCGACGATCGTGGCGGGCGAAGAGCCCGATTTCAAAGCCGTCGAAGCCGCAGCCCTGGGCATCCTGGGCCGGGCCCATGACATCCGCGCCGCCGTCATTCTGGGCGAGGCGCGGTTGAACACCAAGGGCCTGACCGGGTTTGCCGATGTCACGACCTATATCCGCCGCGTCCTGGAAGAGCGTTGGGAGACCTGCCATCCCGAACTTGACGCCGATGACGACAACGACCCGACGATGCGGATCAACGCGATCCGCGACCTGACCAATGCAACGCGGACGCTGAAATATGCGCGCCGGGTGCCGCTGGCCAACAGCCGGACCTTTGGCCGCGCCTCGATCCTGCAGATCCAGCAGGCTTATGGCGAAGTGCCGATGGGCGAGGATCAGGAGGCCGAGTTCAACCGCTCGACCATCGGGGCGGCGTTCCAGGACACGGCGCCCGAGGTTCTGACGGCGACGCTGGAAGCGGCGCGGACGGTTGTGGCCGACCTTAAGGCCATCGACCGCAAGGTGATGGATGCGGGCGGCGGGCTGGACCTGTCGGATTTGCAAAAGCTGGCCGCCGCCATGGTGCGCCATGTCCAGGAATTCGCGGCCGGCGATGCGCCAGAGGCCGTCGAGGAAGATGAAGATGAAGCCGATGCTCCGGTGGCCACTGCGCGGCCGGTGCGCGGCGGGGGGTCTGGTTCGGTGGAAAGTGCCGCCGACGCCAAGGCCGCCTTGGACCGGGTGATCGACTATTTCAAGCGCCACGAGCCCTCCAGCCCGGTGCCGATCATTCTGGAACGCGCCAAGCGCCTGGTGGGCGCCGATTTTCTGACCATCGTCCGGGACATGGCGCCCGAGGGGATGGAAATGGTCCGCACGGTGGGCGGGCTGAAGGACGAAGACGACGACTGAACAACAACCGCGGGAAAATCGACCCCGGACGCGGGGTCCGTCTCAACAAGGAGCCTTTAGATGAGCACGAGTTCGCAGAAATTCATCGCGCGCAATCGGGCGCCCCGGGTCCAGATCGAATATGATGTGGAACTTTACGGCGCCGAAAAGAAGGTGCAATTGCCCTTCGTCATGGGTGTGATGTCCGATCTGTCGGGTAAATCCGAAGAGCCCCTTCCGGCGGTCGCCGACCGCAAGTTCCTGGAAATCGACGTCGACAATTTTGACGACCGGATGAAGTCGATGAAACCGCGGGCCGCGTTTTCGGTGCCCAATACGCTGACCGGCGAAGGCAACCTGGCCGTGGATATCACTTTCGAGTCGATGGATGATTTCACCCCCGGCGCCATTGCCAAAAAGGTCGAGCCGCTGGCCAAATTGCTGGATGCCCGGACGCAATTGTCCAACCTGATGACCTATATGGACGGCAAGACCGGCGCCGAAGAGCTGATCGCCAAGGTGATGCAGGACCCGTCCTTGTTGAAATCGCTTGCGGCCTCGCCCAAGCCCGAAGCGGAGGAGTAAAACATGGCTGAACTGCAAAGCTCCGCAATTGGCGCGGTCGGCACGACGGAACTGTCGGATTTCTCCTCGCTGTTGAACAAGGAATTCCGTCCGAAATCGGATGCGGCGAAATCGGCGGTGGAAACCGCGGTCAAGACGCTTGCGGAACAGGCCCTGGCCAATACCGCGCTGATTTCCGATGATGCGCTGAAGTCGATCCAGGGGCTGATTGCCGAGATTGACAAGAAGCTGACCGAGCAGATCAATCAGATCCTGCACCACCCGGATTTTCAACAGCTGGAATCGGCCTGGCGCGGGTTGCACTACCTGGTGAACAACACCGAGACCGACGAAAACCTGAAGATCCGGGTCATGAACATCTCCAAAAAGGACATGTCCAAGACGCTGCGGAAATTCAAGGGCACGGCTTGGGATCAGTCACCGATTTTCAAGAAGCTGTATGAAGAAGAGTTCGGCCAATTGGGCGGTCAGCCCTATGGCACGCTGGTGGCGGACTATTACTTTGACCACTCGCCGCCCGATGTCGAATTGCTGGGCGAGATGGCCAAGATTGCCGCCGCAGCTCATGCGCCGTTGATCACCGGGGCGGAACCGACGCTGTTCCAGATGGACAGCTGGACCGAGTTGGCCAATCCGCGCGACCTGACCAAGATTTTCCAGACGCCGGAATATGCGGCCTGGAATTCGCTGCGGGAGTCCGAGGATTCGAAATATGTCGGCCTCGCAATGCCGCGCTTCCTGGGCCGGTTGCCCTATGGAGCGAAAACCGACCCGGTTGATGCCTTTGCCTTTGAAGAAGACACCGACGGCAAGGATCACGACGCCTATGGCTGGGTCAATGCGGCCTATGGGATGGCGGTCAATATCAACCGCTCGTTCAAGGAATACGGCTGGTGCTCGCGTATTCGCGGGGTGGAATCTGGCGGTGCGGTGCCGAACCTGCCGTCGCATACCTTCCCTTCGGATGATGGTGGCGTCGACCAGAAATGCCCGACGGAAATTGCGATCTCCGATCGGCGCGAGGCGGAATTGGCCAAGAATGGCATGATGCCGCTGATTCACCGGAAGAATACCGACGTGGCGGCTTTCATCGGCGCGCAATCGCTGCACAAGCCTGCCGAATATGACGACCCGGACGCCAGCGCCAATGCCAATTTGGGCGCCCGTCTGCCCTATCTCTTCGCGACCTGCCGCTTTGCACATTATCTGAAGTGCATGGTTCGCGACAAAGTGGGCTCGTTCAAGAGCCGCACCGCGATGCAGTCCTGGCTTCAGGACTGGATCAACAAATACGTCGACTTCAACGCCGAAATTTCGTCCGAATCGGAAAAGGCTCGCAAACCGCTGGCCGCTGCCGAAGTCGTTGTCGAAGAGGTCGAAGGCAATCCGGGGTATTACACCTCGAAATTCTTCCTTCGTCCGCATTACCAACTGGAAGGCCTCAGTGTTTCGCTGCGGCTGGTCTCCAAATTGCCCTCTGAAAAGGGCTAATGCCGATTGCCGACCCGGCGTTCGGGTCGGCCCCCCTTTCAAGCGTGCCCTTGCCCCCGCCAGGGCCTTTCACCAAGAGGAACTAAGACATGGCCAATACGCTTTTTGTGCAGATCGACGGTATCGTGGGTGATGCGGTCGAAAAGAACCACAAGGATTGGATCGAAGTCGACACCGTTGGCTTTGGCCTGGAGCGTCACTCCGAGCAGGAAGGTGGCGTCGTGACCCGTGGTTTCGGCAAGGCCGTCTTCAAGGACGTGTCTTTCACCTCGGAATTCGGTCGCCACACCATCGACCTGATGTATCACGTCGCTGGCGGCAAGCGTCTGAAGAAGGTCATCATTCACCAGACCAAGGCGAATGAAGACGCCGCTGTGGCGCTGGAGCCCTATATCATCTGGACGCTGGAAGATGCCCAAGTGAACACCTATACCGTCAATGCTTCGTCGGATGACATTCCGAAAGAAGACTGGGCGATCCGCGCGGCCAAGATCGACATCGAATACAAATATCCGAAGGGCGGCAAGTTGCAGACCTTCAAGAACTTCAAGTGGGATGTTGGCGCCGGCGTTATGGGCTGATCCATCTGACATATTTCCGGCGCGGGGGCAATTCTCCGCGCCGGTTTTCGCATTTTGAAGGGGAAGAGCATGACGCCCGAAGAGCTTCTGAAATCCGGCGATGCGGCAGGCGCTTTGGCTGCGCTTTCCGACCAAGTTCGGACCAATCCGGGCGACAACCGCTTGCGCATCTTCCTCTTTCAATTGATGTGCGTTTTGGGCCAATGGGATCGCGCAATCCGGCAACTCAAGATTTGCGGAGAGAAAGATCCGTCAGCCTTGCCCATGGCGCAGACTTACCGAGAGGCGATCATTTGTGAAGTCTATCGCGAGAAGGTCTTTGCCGGAGAGAAATCGCCCCTCGTGATGGGTCAACCGCAGGATTGGTTGGCGCAAGTGATTGAATCATCGAGGCTTCTTGCCAAGGGCGAAGCGCAGGCCGCCGCTGATCTGCGCGCCGGTGCCTTCGACGCTGCGCCGGGTTCGAAGGGAATTGCGGATGGGGTGCCGTTTGAGTGGATTGCAGATGCGGATATGCGTTTGGGGCCGGTCCTGGAAGCCATCGTGAATGGCAAATATTATTGGGTCCCTTTCAATCAACTACGGGAGATCACCTTCGATCCTCCGACGGATCTGCGTGATTCCGTTTGGACTGCAGCGCATTTGACGTTGGTAACTGAGGGTAAAGTGGTTGCGTTGATTCCATCACGCTATCCGCTCTCTGGACAAAAAGGTGAATCGCTGGAGAAATTGGGACGCGCGACCTCTTTCGCGGATGCGGGAGCAGATACATTTATCGGACTTGGTCAAAAGATTTTGGCAACCGATCAGGGCGATATTGCTTTGTTGGACGCCAGAACCATTTCGTTCTCGGAGTAACGTATGGCTGACAGGATGATGGCGGAGAGGCTGCAACCCTCCCTGCTGGACCGACTTACGGATGATGATCCTACGAACCCTGCGGAGAGCCGCGAGGCACGTGTGATTGATATTCGTCGGTTGCGTGAAATCGTTCAACGTGATCTGTCCTGGCTCTTGAACACGAACAATTCCGAGACGTGGATTGATCCGGAACGTTATCCATTGGCTTCGAAATCCGTGTTGAATTATGGCGTTCGCGAGGTCGCCGGAGACTTCGCCGCTAAAGACCGCGCTCAATTGATACGGAAATCTATTGCTGGTGCCATCGAAGCCTTTGAGCCGCGTATTCGTCGTGGATCGGCGCAGGTTGAGATTCGCAGTGAGAATGTTGCAAGGCAGACCGTGATTTCATTTGATATACGAGCCGATATGTGGGCCGAGCCGATTCCGATCGAACTGTATCTGCGCTCCTCGGTTGATGTGACGACCGGGGAAGTGTCGTTGGAAAGGGCGGGATAATGGATACGCGGCTCCTCGCGCATTACGAGTCGGAATTGGCTTTTCTGCGCGACATGGGCGCCGAATTTGCCGCTGCCTATCCCAAGGTTGCTTCTCGGCTTGGGATGGAAGGCATGGAGGTCCTTGATCCCTATGTCGAACGTTTGCTGGAGGGGGTCGCCTTTCTTTCGGCCCGCGTTCAACTCTCTTTGGAAATGCAGTTTCCGGCATTTACGTCGAATTTACTTGAGATCATCTATCCGCATTTCCTCGCGCCGACGCCTTCCATGATGATCGTGCAGATGGCGCCTGATCTGGGAAATGCTGCGGTGAAGGACGGTTATGTCTTGAAGCGCGGCACGAAGTTGCGGTCGCGCCAGATTGATGGCGAGCAGACGGCATGTATTTTCCGCACCTCTGCCGATTTGGCCCTTTGGCCGATTGAAGTGTCTGAAGTTGAATATATCGACAGCCGTGGCGGTCTCGTTGCGGCGGGTGTTAGCCGTGATACGCCCGCGCGTGCGGGAATTCGGGTTCGCTTGAAACGTATTGACGGGGCTCCGATCAAAGAACTGCCGCTCGATTCGCTGATGCTCCACTTGTCTGGTCCTGCGGGTGAAGCCTGGGTCTTGCATGAAGCGCTCTGCACGCGCGTGACGGGGATGACCGGGCGTTCGACGGATCGCCGTTCGGATTGGACTTTGCCGCTGAATGCGAAGGCGCGGGCGCGTGGATTTGATCGTGAAGAAGCGCTCTTGCCCAATCCGCGTCGCTCATTTGACGGCTATCGTCTGCTGCAAGAATATTTTGCAATGCCAGAGCGGTTTCATTTCGTGGAACTCACCGGCCTTCGCCCCGCTTTGGCGCGGGCGATGGGGGATGATGTCGACCTTTATATCCTCTTTTCAGAGCCGCTGCCTGACAAAGGCGCTTGCGTTCGGCGGGAGAGTTTCGTTTTGAACGCCATACCGGCGGTCAATCTCTTTGAGCGCCCCTTTGATCGTGTCCATATTACCCACTCGGATGTCGAGCAATATATTACGCCGATCCGAACGGCACCTTTGGATTTCGAGATCTATGCCATCACCAAGGTGACAGGGATTTCGACAAAGACCAATGAAGAGACCGAGTTTCGCCCTTTCTATTCCGCCACGGATATAACTTCGGCGGGTGAGAGCCATCACACTTATTACACGATCCATCGTCGCATGCGACAGCGGACCGAGAAAGAACGACTGCGTGGTGTGCGCACCTCTTATCTGGGGTCAGAGGTCTATCTTTCCCTCGTTGACGCGCGGCAGGCGCCCTATTCGGCGGAACTCACGCAATTGGCCGTTACCGGCCTTTGCACAAATCGGGACCTGCCGCTTTTGCTGTCGTCAGCCGGCAAGGATGCCTTTCACTTGCCGGATGGGGGCCCGGTTTTGGCAATTACACCCGTGGTCGCGCCAACGCGGCCGCGGCCGACCATTGCGCAGGGCGAGACGGCTTGGCGGCTCATCAGCCATCTGAGTTTGAACTATCTTTCGATCAATGACCGCGAAGGCGGCCAGGGCGGCGCAGAGGCCCTGCGCGAGCTTTTGGGTCTCTATGCCCCGACCGGAGATCGCGTGATTGCCAAGCAGATGGAGGCTCTGCGCGGCGTTTCGACTCGTCCGATCGTGCGGCGGATGACGGATGAAGTCCTGTCCACTGCGGTCCGCGGCCTGGAAATCAAGCTGGACTTTGACGAGTCTTTCTTTGACGGATCAGGGGTTTATGTGCTCGCCTCGGTCCTGGAACGCTTCTTCCGCAAGTATGTAACCATCAATTCGTTTACCGAAACCGTCCTTTCAACCCAACAGCGCGGAGAGATCACAAGGTGGCGACCGGAAAGCGGGCTCGGTCGGATGATCTGACGCATATCGCGCAGCTCCGGGACGATCCGACGGATTATCACATTTTCCACGCCCTGCGCGTGCTAGAGGCGCACAACGCCGACCGGCCGCGCTTTGGTCAGTCGCGGCGGGCGGCACAGGATGCGGTTCGGTTGGAGCAAGAGGCCGAATTGGCCTTTCCGACCTCGACCATTGCCGATTACATCGAGGCACCGGGCAAGCCTGCGCGTCTGGTCAATCGGTTCTTTGGCCTTTTCGGTCCGATGGGGCCGCTGCCATTGCACATGACGGAATATGCCCGCGAAAGGCGGCGCAATTTCCGCGATACAACACTGATCGCATTTGCCAATACTTTCACCCATCGGATCATGGGTCTGTTTTATCGGGCTTGGGCTGCTGGACAGCCGGCGCCGCAATTTGACCGCAAGGGCGACGACAGTTTCGAGCCGAAAGTGGCCGCCCTGACGGGTCATATGGGGCCGGGGCTTCAGGCGCGTGATCTGATGCCGGACCTCGCCAAGCGTTATTTTGCGGGGCATATGGCTTCGGGGACGCGCACGGCTGAGGGTCTTGTGACGTTGTTGCAAAGCTTCTTCAAGGTGCCGGTTCACCTGCAGGAATTCGTCGGGTGCTGGCTGGATTTGGAACCGGATGATCGGTGGCAATTGGGCATGGGTGCCCTCGGGCTTTCGACGTCAATTGGCACGCGGGTATGGTCCCGCGCCTCGAAGTTCCGGATCATGATCGGTCCCCTGTCGATGGAGGATTACCGTCGCTTTTTGCCCAATGCCGACCCCAATCATGAGGGCGCCATTGAACGGCTTGAAGCGGTGGTTCGCAATTACCTTGGTGATGCGCTGGATTGGGATGTGAATGTCATCCTGAAAGCGCGCGAAGTGCCCAGAGTGGCTTTGGGCGGCCGCAATGCCGCGCTTGGCCATACGACCTGGCTTGGGGCGCGCCGCGACCAAGCCCATGATGCCGCTGACCTTTTCCTTTCCCCCCCGCATGTGCTGCACCGCCAGCGCCAGAATACCGGAGCCCAAAGATGAGCGAAATTTCCCGCGTCGCCCTGTTCGGCAAGCTGAACCGACTGGCTTATCAGGCCATCGAGGGCGCCACCGTTTTCTGTAAATTGCGCGGCAACCCCTATGTCGAATTGATCCATTGGCTGCACCAAATCCTGCAGCAGCCCAATTCCGACATCCACCGCATTGCCGAGCATTTCAAATTGGACCCGGCCAAGCTTGTGGCCGACATGCAGCGCGCTTTGGATCAACTGCCGCGCGGCGCCTCCAGCATTTCCGACCTGTCCGAACATCTGGAGGATGCCACCGAACGCGGCTGGGTCTGGGGGTCGCTGCTGTTCAACGCCTCTCAGGTGCGGACGGGTTTCCTGATCCTGGGCATGGTCAAGACCCCGGCTCTGCGCAACATTCTTTACGCGATCTCGGCCGAGTTCAAAAAGGTGAAACCGGACGATCTGGCCGAGAATTTCGCCGCCGCGGTCAATGGCTCGCCCGAAGAAGGGCAGGGGGCGACGGATGGGTCGCATGTCGGCTCTGGTGCACCGGGTGAGGATTCGGGGGCCATGGCGCCGGCCGCGATGGGCAAGGAAGAGGCGCTGAAGAAATTCTGCACCGACATGACCCAGCAGGCGCGTGACGGCAAGATCGACCCCATCGTCGGGCGCGACGAGGAAATCCGCCAAGTCGTTGATATCCTGATGCGTCGTCGGCAGAACAACCCGATCCTGACGGGTGAGGCGGGGGTGGGCAAGACCTCGGTCGTCGAAGGCTTCGCGCTGCGGATTGCGCGCGGCGACGTGCCCCCCGCGCTGAAGGAAGCCCGCATCCTGGCGCTGGACGTGGGCCTGTTGCAGGCCGGGGCCTCGATGAAGGGCGAGTTTGAAAACCGCCTGAAGGCCGTGATCGAAGAGGTCCAGGCCTCGACCACGCCGATCATCATGTTCATCGACGAGACGCATACTCTGGTTGGTGCGGGCGGTGCGGCGGGCACCGGCGATGCGGCCAACCTGTTGAAGCCGGCTTTGGCGCGCGGCACGTTGCGGACGATTGGCGCGACCACCTGGGCCGAATACAAGAAGCACATCGAGAAAGACCCGGCGCTGACCCGCCGCTTTCAGACCGTCGTTGTGGATGAACCCAGCCCGACCAAAGCCATCCTGATGATGCGCGGTATTGCCTCCATGCTGGAAAAGCACCACCGCGTGCAGATCCTGGACGAGGCGATCGAGGCGGCGGTGAACCTGTCGGCCCGCTATATCCCCGCCCGGCAATTGCCCGACAAATCGGTCAGCGTCCTTGATACCGCTTGCGCCCGTGTGGCCGTGTCCCAGCACGCCGTTCCGGCCGAGGTCGACGACAGCCGCCGCCGCATCGAGGCGTTGGAGACCGAGCTTGGCATCATCGCCCGCGACGAAACCGCAGGCTATGAGGTGGGCGAGCGTCGCAAGGCCGTCTTGAACCTGCGCATGAACGAAGAGGCGCGGTTGAATGGTCTGACCGCGCGGTGGGAGGCCGAAAAGGCCGTGGTCGAACAGATCCTCGCGATCCGCGCCAAGCTGCGCGAGGGCGCGTCGCCTGTCGATGGCCCCACCGGTCCGACCGGGGCAGAGGCTCCGGCGCCGGAGGGTCATTCGCCCCTGGATGACGCCGCCCGCATCGACCTGACCACGGAACTGCGCGCCAAGAATGACGAGTTGGCGGCACTTCAGGGGGAAAGCCCGCTGATCCTTCCCATTGTGGACGCGGTGGCGGTTGGGACAATCATTGGGGACTGGACCGGCATCCCCGTCGGCCGGATGCTGAAAGACGAGCTGCAAACCGTGATCGACCTGGCGGATCATCTGGCGAAACGCGTCATCGGGCAGGACCATGCCATGAAGATGATCGCGAAACGCATCCAGACCGCGCGGGCGGGTCTGGACAATCCGCAAAAGCCGATTGGCGTCTTCATGCTGGCCGGGACCTCGGGCGTGGGTAAAACCGAAACCGCGCTGGCCTTGGCCGAGGTCATGTATGGCGGCGAACAGAATGTCATCACCATCAACATGAGCGAATACCAAGAGGCCCATACCGTCAGCTCGCTGAAAGGCGCGCCTCCCGGTTATATCGGCTATGGTGAGGGTGGCGTTCTGACCGAAGCCGTGCGGCGCAAACCCTATTCGGTCGTGCTGCTGGACGAGGTCGAAAAGGCCCACCCCGATGTGCACGAGATCTTCTTTCAGGTCTTTGACAAAGGGATCATGGAGGACGGCGAGGGCCGCTCCATCGACTTCCGCAACACCATGATTTTGCTGACCACCAACGCCGGCACCGACAAGATCATGGACCTCTGCGCCGACCCCGACCTGATGCCCGACCCCGAGGCGATTGCGAAAGAACTGCGCGAGCCGCTGTTGAAGATCTTCCCGCCCGCTTTGCTGGGCCGTCTGGTCGTGATCCCCTATTACCCGCTGTCGCCCGATATGGTCGGCAAGATCACTCGGTTGCAGCTGAACCGCATCAAAAAACGGGTCGAGGCCGCTCATTCCGTGCCCTTCACCTATTCCGATGCGGTCATCGACCTGATCGTCGCCCGCTGCCAAGAGGTCGAATCGGGCGGCCGGATGATCGACGCCATCGTGACCAACACGATGCTGCCCGACATCTCGGGCGAATTCCTGCGCCGGATGATTGCCGGCAAGGACGTGGCCAAGGTCGAACTGGACGCGAAAGACGGCCAGTTCACCTATGCGTTTGACTGATGATTGCGGGCGTGCCGGGCAACCGGCGCGCCCGACACGAAAGCTTATGGAAGGCAAGAATGGCGAAGGCGGAATTCAGCGCGGCTTGGTGGACCAAGAACAAGGCGAAGACTTTGATGGACAAGGGCGATACGGTGGAAAAGGCGTTCAAGGTGATGGAGACGGCCCGGACCATCGTGGTCAAGGATTTCGACAGCGCCAAGCTGAAATCCTATGAACAGGCGCTGTCGAAACTGGAAGATGCGGTGACGGCCCTGACCAAAAAAGCCAATGCGACGCTGCACAAGGAAACGATCGGCTATCTGGCCGATTACAAGAAAGAGGCCGCCGAACGGATCAAGGTCAATGCGCCCCTGATCAAGGCCGCGGCCAAGCAGGAAGACTACGACTTCAACGACATGATGGCCCATCGCGACTTTCAGGCCTGGGCCAAGAAGCAAAGCATTGCGGGCGACGTGGCGTTCTATCTTTTGATGATCCGCAACGGCGAAAAGGGCAACGAGAAGATCTATAACGAATTCATCCCGGAAACGGCCCGGTTTTCGGTCAATTTGCCGTCCGATATCCGCGCCAAGCTGAAGCCGGATGGCACAGGGCCTTGGAGCGCGGCTGTGGACGACGTGATGCAGGTTCTGGCGCATCGGGCAGAAGCCTGGCGGCAGGAGCTGGCCAACGAGATGAGCAAGCGCGTCAGGTAAACGCAGGGCCTTATGGCAGGCCGGACAGGGAAAACGGGGAAGACCATGGCGGGACTGGGATTTTCGATGAACTTCGGCACGATGAGCGCGGCGCCCGTCGGCGGCCCGGCGCCTGCGCGCTTTCGCATCGCGTTGATGGGCGACTTCTCGGGCCGCGCGGCCAAGGGCGAGCTGGAGACCGGCGCGGCCCTGGCCAAGCGCCGCCCGATCAAGCTGGACATCGACACGGTCGAAAAGGTGATCGCGGGCTTTGCCACGGAACTGGTGTTGCCCATCGGCAAGAAGGGCGCGGGGATCGCGGTCACTCTGCGGGGCCTGGACGATCTGCATCCGGACGAGCTGTTCGGCAGCATCGAGATGTTCGAAGAGTTGGTCGCGCTGAAGCGCCGCCTTGCCACGGGATCAACCGCCAAGGGCGCTGTGAGCGAGCTGCGCGAATGGGGCCGCGAGTTTGGCCGCAAGGTCAATCCTCCGGCGCGGAAATCGGCGGGCAATGCGGTGCCCTCGGATCGCAAGCTGTCGGATTTCGCGCGGCTTTCGGGACGCAAGACGGCGCAGGTCAAGGCCTCTGCGACCGATGAGCTGCTGGCCCGCGTCGTGGGCCCCCATATCCAGGCGCTGCCCGATCCCAATGCCGCCGCCATGCAAGAGGCGGTCGAGGAAAGCCTTGCCGAGGCGATGCGCCTTGTCCTGCATCACCCCGAATTCCAGTCGGTCGAGGCCCAGTGGCGCATGCTGGACCTGATCGCGCGGTCGGTCGAAACCGATGCAAAGCTGGACATCGTGCTTTACGACATTTCGGCCGAGGAACTGGCCGCCGATCTGGCCGCCCAAGACGATCTGACGGAATCGGGCTTTTGCCAGTTGCTGGTGGAATCCACCCCCGATGGGCGCGGGCCGTTCAGCGCGGTTTGCGGGCTTTATACTTTCGAGGAAACCCCGCCCCATGCCGAACTGGTGGCCCGCATCGCCAAAGTGGCGGCCCATGTCCGCGCGCCCTTCTTTGCCGCCATCACGCCGACCTTCCTGGACACCAAACCCGAGGACCGTCACCCCATGGTGGCCGAGGCCTGGGACAGTCT
Source organism: Stagnihabitans lacustris (assembly GCF_025950525.1). Lineage (GTDB taxonomy): Bacteria > Pseudomonadota > Alphaproteobacteria > Rhodobacterales > Rhodobacteraceae > Stagnihabitans. Next base: position 847,548 of record NZ_JAPDGS010000001.1, read on the forward strand.
GCGCGCCCAACCCGAGGCGGGCTATGTGGGCCTTGTGTCGCCGCGCTTTTTGTTGCGCAGGCCTTACGGGGCCAAGTCCGAGCCGATCTATGAATTCGACTTCGAGGAATTCACGGAAACCGAGGGCCTTTCGGGGATGCTTTGGGCCAATCCGGTGGCGCTGGTGGCCATCCTTCTGGCGCAAAGCTACCGCAAGAACGGGCCGTCGCTGGGGCTTGGCAAGATCATGTCGCTGGGCGGGATGCCGTATCACTATGTCAAGGACCGCCATGGCGATCAGGTGGCGCTTCCCTGCACCGAACGCAACCTGACCCAGGCCAAGACGCAAGCCACGGTGGCGCGCGGCTATATGCCGGTGATTTCGGTCAAGGGCCGCGACGAGGTGCGGCTTGGGTCCTTCAACGCGCTGAACGGGTCGCCGGTGCTGGGCTTCTGGGCCGATGTGCCGCCCTTTGTGGCGAAAGAGGCCGCCAGCTTTGCAGGGACAGCCAGCGTTGCAGGGGCCGCCGCGGCGCCTGTGGCCGAAGACAGCACGGATGCGGCGTCCGACGAGGATACCTCGCTGGACGATCTGCTGGCGGGCTTTGGCGATGACTTCGGGTCGTCGGATGACACGTCAGAGGCCCCCCCCGACTCTGCGGGGAACGACGACGAGATGGACGCAGACCTGGCCGCCCTGTTGGCCAGCCTTTAGGCGCCTGTAATAGCTCTGGTCCGGCGGGCTTTGGCCGGGCATGATGGCGCAAGGGGCTCTGGCCCTTTGCGTCGCCCCGCAAGGGGATGGTTGAAAGGGTGATGGTTATGCCGGAAATCAGGCAGATCGAAAATCTCTTCATCACGCTTTCGGGCGATGGGGCGACGGATCTCATTTGTGTGGGCGCGCAGGCCGAAGAGGCCTTGTCGGAAATCCCGCGGATGCGGATGGAATTCGTGTCCAAGGATGCGAAGTTCGATCCCGGGTCGATCATCGGCAAACGCATCAAGCTGGAGACCGAGCAGGGCTTTTCCTGGTCGGGCCTGGTGGTGCAGGTCGAGGATCTGGGGCTGATGGCGGGGGGCGATGTCTATGCCGCCGAACTGCGGCCCTGGCTGTGGGTTTCCACCATCGGCGAGGAGAACCGCATCTACCAGAACCTGACCACGGCGCAGATCGTCGAGGATGTGTTGAAACCGCTGGGTGGCACGATCGACGTGGGTGTCACCACGCCGACGCGCGAATATTGCGTGCAATACAAGGAAAGCGACTTCGCCTTCATCTCGCGCCTGCTGGAGGAAGACGGGGTCCATTACTATTTCGACTATTCGGGCGCGGTCGAAAAGATGGTCCTGTCGACCGATATCATGACCGGGATCGACAAGGGCACGATCCCCTTCACCGAGGCCAATATCTCGGCCTATTCGCGGGCCGACCGCGACACGATCTATGAATGGTCGACGCGCGACCGGGCGGCCTCGGGCAAGGTCACGGTCTGGGATTACGACTTCACCAAGTCGAACACGCCGCTGTCTGCGACCTCTGCCACCGCGGCCCAGCCCCATGGCCAGATCGAGCGCTATCAGTCGGGCGGCCATTTCACGACCTCGGATGCCGGCACGACGCTGGCGCGCATCGCCGCCGAAGGCCATGCGGCCGAGGTGAAACGGGCGACCGGCCTGACCAACCATGCCGATGTGCGGGTGGGTCACCGCTTCAAGCTGAAATATCCTGACCGGCAGGCGGTCGAGGGCACCTATGCCGTGATCAAGGCGCGCCATTACGTGCGGTTTGACGACGGCGCCGAGGGCACCGAGCTGTCGCGCATCAACCGCAACGCCCAGTCGATCCATTTCCCCGAAGGCATGAAGCTTTATGAGACCGAATTCGAGGTCCAGCCCGCCGAAATCGCCTATCAGCCGCCCAAAAAGACTCCCTGGCCCGAGGTCCCCGCGCTGTTGACGGCCCTGGTCACAGGCCCCTCGGGTGAGGAAATCCACACCGACAAATACGGTCGGATCAAGGTGCAGTTCCCCTGGGACCGCAAGGGCAAGAAGGACGAAAAGACAACCTGCTGGGTGCGCACCGTCATGCCTTGGACCGGCAAGGGCTATGGCATCGTGGCCATCCCGCGGATGGGGATGGAAGTCGTCATCCAGTTCGAACGCGGCAACATCGACCGGCCGATCTGCACGGGGATGCTGTATAACTCGGCCAACATGCCGCCCTATGGCCTGCCGGGCGAAATGAACCGCTTTGTGATCCGCACCCAATCGACCAAGCAGGGCGGCGCGTCGAATTTCCACGAATTGTCCTTTGACGACACCAAGGGCAAGGAACTGACCTATTTCCAGTCGGAAAAGAACTACAAGGAATTGGTCAAGGCCAATGCCCAGATCAACATCGGCGGCAGCCTGACGCAGGTCGTCCATGTCAACACCTCGGAAACCGTCGAGACGGGGGAAAGGACCCTGGACGTTCAGGCGGGGTCGGAAACGACTACGATTGCCAAAGACCAGAACCACACGATCGGCGAAAACCGCATCTGGGAGGTCGGCATCGACGACAACCTGAAGGTGGGGGCCAACCGGACGCAGGAAATCGGCGGCAATCATTCCGAAACCATCGGCGGCGATTCGTCCAAGACCATCGGTGGCGCGCTGAGCGTGACGGTCGGTTCTGATGTCACCGTCAACCACGGCGCCAACGAGACCACCGCGATTTCGGGCGACCGGGTTCATTCGGTCGGCGGGGCTCATGCGCAGACGGTGGGCGGCGATCAATCCGTCGCGATCGGCGCCAAGCAACAGGTCGATGTCAGCGACAGCCAGACCGTGGTCATCGGCTCCAGCCAAGAGCTTACCGTGGGCTCGACCCAGGACATCGCGGTGGGCTCCAGCTCGGTGCTGGATATCGGTTCCAGCTATGGCGTCACCACCGGGACAAGCACGAAGATCAAGGCCGGGACCTCGATCACACTGGAGGCCAATGTGTCCATCGAGTTGAAAGTGGGCGCCAGCAAGATCAAGATCGACCCCTCGGGCGTCACGATCGAGGGGCCGATGATCCAGGTCAAGGGGACGGCCATGCTGATGGCCGAGGCGCCATTGGTGCAGACGAAGGCCTCGGGGATCTTGATCCTCAAGGGCGGCGTCACGATGATCAACTAGGGGGCGCCATGGATCGTTTTGCCAATCTGATCAAGATCCCGCCTCAGCCGGCCGCAAGGCTTCTGGCGGCCGACAGTGTCGAGCTGGATACGCCGATTGCGGCGCCTGCGGCCTCGCCGGTCGAGGTCGTCTTGCGCGAGCTGGACAGCAAGGAAGCCTGGGTCGACATGGTGCGCCTGCTGGCCGTGGCGCTGCCTGCGCGCGAAAGGGTCTGGTGGGCCTGTATCGCGGCGCGCGACATGCTGGCGGCGGGCGCCCGGGTGCCGCCGCCCCTGGCCGCCGCCGAGGCCTGGGTGTTCAAGCCGACCGAGGAAAACCGCGCCTTGGCCCATCACGCCTTTCAACAGGCCGCGATGAAGGACGACAGCAAGTTTTGCGCCATGGCGGTGCAGTTTCATGACGGGACCCTGGGGCCGGGCGATCTGGCCAAGCATCCCGCGCCGCCCGGCGGGTCCTCAATGGCGGCTTTTGCGATGAACATCACCGCACTTCCCCATTCCGGCCTGCCGTTCGAGGTGGCCATCGGCCTGGTCATCGAACGCGGCCTGGATATCGGGCGCGGCGGGTCGGGCCAGGTCAAGAAACCCGTGCTGGAGGGCGTGTGATGCTGGCATCCCGCATATCCGACCCCCATGTCTGCCCGATGTTCACCGGCCCCGTGCCCCATGTCGGCGGTCCGATCGTGCTGGGCTGTTTCACGGTGCTGACGGGGATGTTGCCGCAAGCGACGGTGTCAAACATGTGCGTTTGTGTCGGTCCGCCCGACTCTATCGTAAAAGGTTCGGCCACAGTGCTTGTCGGGGGCTTGCCTGCGGCGCGGTTGGGCGACATGACTGCCCATGGGGGCACGATCGTTATGGGCTGCCCCACGGTTCTGATCGGGGGCTAAGAAGGCGACGATGGCGGTCACGCTGAAATTCCAATCCTCTGGCGCGGTGCCCGGCGACGGGCGCCCGGTTTCCATGCGTGGTCCCTCGTTGTCCATCGGGCGGGGGCCGGACAATGACCTGGTGTTGCCAGACCCGGACCGGATGATTTCCAAGACCCATTGCGTGATCGAAAATCAGGGCGGCAGTGTCGTGGTGGTCGATACCTCGACCAATGGCACCTTCCTGAACTATGGCAAGCAGGCCCTGGGCCGGGTGGCGACGCCCTTGTCGGATGGCGATGTCCTGATCCTGGGTCCTTACGAGCTGATCGTGCAGGTCACGCCCGATCAGCATTGGTCCGAGCCGATGGCGCCTTTGGGCGAGGGTCCGGCCTCGCATGGTCAGGCGGGCAGGGCGCCTGATCCCTACAAGCTGATCGACGACGCGGCGCCGGGTGGGGATTTTCTGGACAGCCTTCTGGGGCCCTCGACCCCGGTCGGCCCCAAGGCCTTCAAAAAGCCCGAAGACCAGGTCGACCTTCTGCCGCCCATCGGTGCGGATGGGCCCCTGCTGGCCCCCCGCCCCGAGATGCCGATGGGGCCTGCGATGCGCGACCATGCCGCCTCGGTCAGCGACAGTTTCCGCGTCTCCGCCCCGCCCACCATGTCCAAGCCGGTGATCCCGGATGACTGGGACGACCTGCTGGCGCCGACACCCGCGGCACCACAGGCCCAGGCCATTCCGCCCGGCGCCGACCTGCACAGCCACAGGACGGACCCTTTCGCCGACGCTTTCGCGGACCCGTTCGGGGCCGATCCTTTCGCCCCCCCTCCTGTCGCATCCCCCCCCGCGCCCGAGCCGGTCGAGGACCCTTTTGCCGCGCTCCTCGCGCCTCCCGCGCCCGTTGCGGTGCCCGTGGCGCCCCCCGTTCCACCCCCGGCGCCCCCAGTGGCGGCCCCGATTGCGCCTGCCGCTGATCCCTTCATCACCGACCCGAATTTGCAGCGCCCCACCCCGGTTGCGCCCCCCGCCTCTGCTCCCACCCCCACTCCCGCCCCCGCCTTGCCCTCTGACGCCTCCCGCGCCTTCCTTGCGGCCCTTGGTGCCGAAGAGGTCAAGCTTTCGGATGCCGAACTGCCCGCCACCATGGCGCGGCTGGGCAAGACGCTGGGCGCCATGATCACCGGCTTGCGGGAAATCCTGATGACCCGGACGTCGATCAAATCCGAGTTCCGCATCGAACAGACCATGGTGAACTCGGGCGGCAACAACCCGTTGAAGTTCTCGGTCTCGCCCGAACAGGCGATCGAGGCCATGGTGAAGCCCATGGCGCGCGGCTATCTGCCCGCCGATCAGGCCGCCTCGCAGGCGCTGGAGGATATCAAGGCCCATGAAATCGCCATGGTCACTGGCATGGAAGCCGCGTTGAAAGGCGTGCTGCGCAAGCTGGACCCCGCCTCGCTGACCCAAAAGATCGAGGCCAAGGGCGGCGTCGGTTTCCTGAAAAACCGCAAGGCCCAGTATTGGGAAACCTACGAAACCATGTATGCCGAGATCAGCGATCAGGCGGAAAACGACTTCCAAGAGCTTTTTGCCACGGAATTCGCCAATGCCTACCGCGCGCAGCTCGCCAAGTTGAAAGCGGCCAAGGAATAGGCCGATAAGGGAGACAGTATGTCCTGGGACAGCAAGGTATTGTGGACCGAAGGGCTTTTCCTTCAGCCGCATCACTTCCAGCAGGCCGACCGCTACCACGAGGCGCTGATCGCAGGATTGGCGGGCAGGGTGGCGCCCTATGTCTGGGGACTGTCCGGGTTGGAACTGGATGATGCCGCGCTGAAGGTGGGGCAGATCGCGATCAAATCGGCCAGCGGCTTGACGCAGGACGGCACGGTCTTTCGTGTGCCTGCCGCGGAAAGCCATCCGCCGGCACTCGAGGTCCCGCCCAATATCAAGGACTGTGTGGTCATGCTGACCGTGCCGCAGCGCAGGCAGGGCGCGGCCGAAGTTGACCTGACCGGGGCCGAACAATCCGCCAGCCGCCTGCGTCCGGCCGAGGTCGAAGTGACCGATGTCATGAGCCTTGACCGCAAGGGCGTCACGCTGGGCGTCGGCAAGATGCGGTTGCAATTCGCGCTGGCGGTCGATGACCTGGCCGACAAGCTGGCCATCCCGATCGCCCGCATCATCGAGGTGCGCCCCGACCGCGAAGTGGTGCTGGACACGTCCTTTATCGCCTCTTGCCTGGATGTGCGGGCGGCCTTTCCGCTGGGGTCTTTCGTGCGGGAATTGGACGGGCTTTTGAACCACCGCGTGACCGCGCTGGCCGGTCGGTTGGCCGAAAGCGGCACGGCGCGGGGTGTGGCGGAAATCCAGGACTTCCTGCTGTTGCAGGTCTGCAACCGCGCTTTGCCGCTGATGCGGCTGATCGGGGCGCAAGAAAACCTGCATCCGATCACGCTCTATGCCCATCTGGTGCAGCTGGCCGGAGAGCTTGCGACCTTCATGGCGGCCGAACGTCGCCCGCCGGATTTCCCGGCCTATCAGCATGACGATCTGAACCGCACCTTTGCCCCGGTGATCCGCACCCTGCGGCAGTATCTGTCGGCCGTGCTGGAACAAAACGCGGTCATGATCCCGCTGGAGGCGCGCAAATACGGCATTTCGGTGGGGCTTATCGCCGACCGGAAACTTCTGTCCACCGCGGGCTTTGTCTTGGCCGTCAAGGCCGATATCCCCGATGAGACCGTGCGCCGCCATTTCTCTGGCCAGGTCAAGATCGGCCCGGTGGAGGAGATCCGCCAGCTGGTGAACTCTGCCCTGCCGGGCATCGGGCTGCGGCCCCTGCCGGTCGCGCCCCGTCAGATCCCCTATCACGCGGGCGTCGTCTATTTCGCGATGGAAGAGGGCAGCCCCTATTGGGCCAAGATGACCACGACGGGCGGCATCGCTGTTCATGTCTCGGGCGAATATCCGGGGCTTGTCATGGAACTCTGGGCGATCCGCCAAACTTAACAGGAGGCTTCGATGGCCAAAGACCCCTTTGCCGAGCCCGATGACCATGAACGCACCGTCATTCGCCCCAATCCGGGCGGACGGCGCGGGGCGGCGCCTGCGGCCCCCTCTTATGCGCCACCCGCCTATGAGCCGGGCGCACCCAATCCCTTTGGCGCCTCGGCGCCCTATGGGTCAGCGCCCGGCGCCTCGCCTTTGGGCGTGCCGCAATCCGCCGCGCGGGGGCCTGCCGAACCTGATGCCATCGCGCTGACCGGGGTCAATCAGCTTGTGGCGCTGGGGACGCCTTTGTTCGCGCTGTTGGGCCGTATCCGCAACCGCGCCCAGCACCCCGATCCGGAGAAGCTTCGCCAATCCGTTATGGCCGAGGTGCGCAATTTTGAAAACGCCGCGCTAAAGGCTGGCGAGGATGCGCAGAAGGTCAAGGTCGCCCGCTATGCGCTTTGTGCGACGCTGGATGACGTGGTGCTGAACACCCCCTGGGGCGAGCAATCGGGCTGGGCCATGCAGTCGATGGTGGGCACCTTCCACCGCGAGACGGTGGGCGGCGACCGCTTCTTTGACCTTTTGGCGCGGCTGGAACAGGACCCGGGCACCAATATCGACCTTCTGGAATTCCTGTATATGTGCCTGTCGCTGGGGTTTGAGGGGCGTTTGCGCGTCGAACAGGGCGGGATGGACAAACACGGCCAGATCCGCGTGGCCTTGGCCCGCATCATCCGGGGCCAGCGCGGAGAGTTCGAACGCGACCTCTCGCCGCGTTGGAAAGGGTTGGAAAAGCCCTATCGCATCCTGTCGGTCTGGAAGCCGGTCTGGATCACCGTCGGCGCCATGGCCTTGATCCTGGCGATGATTTTCGGCGGCCTGTCTTATCTGTTGAACCAGCGGCAGGGTCTGGCCCTGACCGCCATTGCCACGGTCGAGGCCGCAGAGGCGCCCAAGCTGTTGCGCCGCGCCCCGCCGCCCCCCCCGCCGCCGCCGCAAAAGGTCGAGGTCGACAAGATCGCCAAGCTGACGACCTTTCTTGCGCCCGAGATCAACGACAAGGTGGTCACGATCCTGACCGAAAAGAACGCGATCATCATTCGCCTGTCCGGTGTCGGCATGTTCAAATCGGGATCGGACAAGATGAACGCCGAGTTCGAAAAGCCGATCAACCGCGTCGCCGAGGCCTTGACCGAGGAAAAGGGCCATATCCTGATTGTGGGCCATTCGGATTCTTCGCCTGTGGGCTCAGGCCGCTTCAAGTCGAACGAGGAACTGTCCCAGGCCCGCGCCGATGCCGTGCTGAAGATGGTGGCGCCGGTGGTGGGCGACCCTTCCCGCCTGCTGGCCGAAGGGCGCGGCGCCAAAGAGCCCATCGCCGACAACGAGACCCGCGAGGGCCGCGCGGCCAACCGCCGGATCGAGATCATGTTGGTCAAGGGCGACGCGCCCACGCCGGCCGCCGATCCTGCGGCGGACCCTGCCGAACCTGCTCCTGCGACCGGAGGCAACTGACATGCGCGTGATCCTCGCCATCTGGCGCTTTTTGACCTCGGTCTATTTCGTCTTGCCGGTCGTGACCCTGATCCTGTCGGTCTGCGTCTGGTTCTTTTCGCCCTTCATCGGCACCGACGCCTTCCGCCCCTTTGACGAACCCTTCGGCCGCTGGATCTTTATCGCCGTGCTGTGGGGCCTGTGCTTCATCACGTTGCTGATCGTCTGGCTGGTGCGCAAGTTCGACGAAAAGGCGGTCGAGACCAAGATCGTCGAAAGCGTCGCCGAGACGCCGGAAAACGAAGCCGTCGCCGAAGAGATGAAAGAGCTGAAGGACAAGCTGAAGCTGGCCATCGCCAAGTTGCGCACCAAGGGCCGCAAAAGCCTGTATGAGCTGCCGTGGTATATCATCATCGGCCCCCCCGGCTCTGGCAAGACGACGGCGATTGCCAATTCCGGGCTGAACTTCCCCCTGGCCGACGAGTTCGGCAAAGAGGCCATCGGCGGCGTCGGTGGCACGCGTAATTGCGACTGGTGGTTCACCGACGAAGCCGTCCTGATCGACACCGCGGGCCGCTATACGACCCAGGAAAGCGACGCCGAAAGCGACAACCTTGGATGGCAGGGCTTCCTTGGGATGCTGAAAAAACACCGCATCCGGCAGCCGATCAACGGGGCCATGGTGGCGATTTCCTTGTCCGATCTGTCGATGCAGGACGAGACGACGCAAAAGGCCCACGGCCGCGCGATCCGCAGGCGTCTGGCCGAACTGCGTGAGAAGTTGGGCGTGCGGTTCCCGGTCTATGTGCTGTTCACCAAGGCCGACATGATCGCCGGTTTCGCCGAATTCTTTGACAACCTGGGCAAAGAGGAACGCGAGCAGGTCTGGGGTTTCACCCTGCCGATCCCCAAGCAAAAGGATCAACCGCTGGCGGCCTTTGACGGCGAGTTCGCGGCTTTGCTCACGCGGTTGAACGCGCAACAGCTGGAGCGCATGCAGACCGAGACCGACCCGCAGCGCCGCGCCTTAATCGCGGGCTTTCCGGCGCAGTTGGCCTCGGTCCGTGAGACGGCCAAGACCTTCCTGAACGAGGTCTTTACCGAAAACGCCTATGACAAGCGCCAGCTGTGGCGCGGGGTTTATTTCACCTCTGGCACCCAAGAGGGCACGCCGATCGACCGTCTGATGATGGGCATGGCGCGCACCTTTGGCATTGGGCGTCAGGCGATTGGTTCGGGTCGCGGCACGGGGCGCAGCTATTTCCTGACCCGCCTGTTTGGCGAGGTGCTGTTCCCCGAAGCGGGCCTGGTGTCGTCCGATGACAAGGTCGAACGCCGCTATCGTGCGATGAAATGGGGCGGGGTCATGGCCACGCTTCTGGTGTCGCTGGCCATGGGCGGGCTTTGGGCGCGCAGCTATTTCGGCAATGTCGACCTGTTGGCCTCGGTCGAAAAGTCGGTGGCCGATTATCAGGTGGCCCTGGCCCAGGTGCCGGGCAATCCCATCGCGGACATCGACCCTTCGATCACCCTGCCTGCGCTGAACATCCTGCGCGCCATGCCGGTGAACCCGATCCCGCCGACGGTCGATCCGGCCGCGGCCTCGCCCTATGATCCCGAAAGCCGGTTGGAATGGGGCCTGTATCAGGGCGCGGGCCTGGCGAACGAGACGGGGATTTCCTATCGCGACAGCCTGAACACGATCTTCTTGCCGCGGCTTTTGCTGCGTCTGGAAACGCTGATGCAATCCTCGATCAACGCGCCTGAAACGCTGTATGACACGTTGAAGGTCTATCTGATGCTGGGTCTGCAAGGCCCGCTGAACGCCGAGGAAATCCACGCCTTCATGGAGGCGGATTGGTCGCTGATGTATCCGGGTTCCGAAAACGCCGCCCTGCGCGCCGATCTGAGGTTCCATCTGGATGCGCTGATTTCCCAACCCATGCAGGACATCGGGCTGAACGGTCCCTTGGTCGAACAGGTTCAGGGGATACTGGCGCAAATGCCGGTGGCGACGCGGGTTTACAACTCGATCATCAACTCGCCCGAGGCGATTTCGATCCCGCAATGGCGGCTTTCGGATATTGGCGGGCCGAACCTGGACAAGGCCTTTGTGCGCACCAGCGGCAAGCCGATGAACGAGGGGATCGACGGCATCTTCACCTATGACGGCTTTAACAAGGTCTTCAAGGAACAGGCGCTTTCGGTGTCCGAGACGATCCAGAAAGAGGGCTGGGTTCTGGGGCCCAAGGTCAAGATGGACCAAAGCCCCCAGGCGCTGAACGCCATCACCCGCGACGTTCTGGACCTGTATTACAACGACTTCATCGCGCGCTATGACGGGGTTTTGGGGGATCTGGACGTCATCCCCATGGCCTCGATCAAGCAGGCGGTCGAGGTGACGAATATCCTGTCCGGTCCGACCTCGCCCATTGTCAACATCCTGAACGCGGTGGACAAGGAAACCACGCTGACCCAGGACCATTCGGCCGTGAAGGTCGATACCGGGGTTCTGCAGCAAGAGGCCGGGCAGACCATCGGCGAGGATCTGATCGAGGATGTCTTCTCGATCCGCCAGCGCCAGCTGATTTCGGCGCTGAATTCGGCCGCCGAGGCCGCGGGCCAGCCGCCGCCGAAGCCCCCGGGTTCCATCGTCGAGGAACGCTTTGCCTGGCTGCATGACCTGGTGCGGCGCGAGGAAAACCAGCCCTCGCAGCTGGACAACCTGATCGCCTCGCTGGTGCAGGTCTATCAGGACCTGAACAAGATCGCCTTCCGCGGCGCCTCTGCCGATCCCAATGCCGGGTCCGACAGCCTGGCCGCGCTGCAACAGGCGGCGCAGCAGGTCCAGGGGCCCCTGGCGCGGTGGGCGTCGCAAATCACCACGGGCGGGGCGGGCATCACCGCCGAGGGCACAAGAGCCGCCATCAACACGGCCTGGGTGTCGAACGTGCTGCCGTTCTGCACGCAGGTCACGGGGACGACCTATCCCTTTGTGCGCTCGGCCGCGGCCGATACCGGGATGGCCGATTTCGCCAAGCTGTTTGGCACGGGCGGGCTGATCGACGCTTTCATGACCGACAATCTGAAGGACATGATCGACACCTCGACCAAGCCCTGGAAGTGGAAGACGGTGAACGGCGTCGATCTGGGGATTTCGCCCGATGTCCTGGCCAAGCTTGAGGCCGCTTCCGAGATCAAGGGGGCCTTCTTTGGCACCAATCCGACGCCGGCGGTGAATTTCCAGATCACCCCGGTGGCGCTGGACCCCAATGCGCAAAGCGTGTCCCTGACCATCGACGACAAGACGCTGGAGTTTGCGCAAGACACCGGCCAACCCCTGCCCACGGCTGTGACTTGGCCGGGGTCGGTCGGCGTGGCGCAGATCGTCTTTGGCCCGCCTTTGAACGGCGCCGAAAGCGGCATCCGCAAGGACGGGCCCTGGGGCTGGTTCCGGCTTCTGGACGGGGCAGAGGTGCGGTCCACCAATGCGCCCGACCGGCGGCGGATCATCTTCAACGTCGGCGGGCGGATCGCGATCTTTGAAATGCAGATGTCTTCGGTCAACAATGCCTTCGCGCTGCCCGCGATGAAGGCCTTCTCTTGCCCGCAGTCGTTCTGATGGCCTGGGGCGCCTTTGGCAAGATGCCGGCCCTGGGGGATTTCTTCCGCATGGGGGTGGCGGCGGATTTCGTTTCCGCCTGGGATGGCTGGCTGCAATCCATGATCCTGGGCGGTAAATCCGCCCTAGGCCCGGCCTGGACCGAGGCCTATTTCTCGGCCCCGATCTGGCGCTTTGCGCTGGCGCCCGGGGTGGCGGGGGCAGGGGCTGTGGCGGGGGTTCTGATGCCCTCGGTCGACCGGGTGGGGCGGCAGTTTCCGCTGACCCTGGTGGCGCCGGTGTCGGGTGATCCGGTCTTGGGCGGGCCCATGGCGATCCTGGCCGGCCCCCATGCGCTTTGGGCCGCGGTCGAGGATCTGGCGCTGGATTGCCTGGAGGATGGCATGACCCGCGACACGCTGGAGGCGCGGCTTGCCGCCCTGCCGGACTTGGTCGCGCCGCCTGGCCTGGTGACACCGCAAGGCGCGGTCACTCTGGCACAGGGCGCGGGGATCGAGGGCGCGCTTGCGGCCCTTGCCGCGCGCCCGGTGGCGGTGGGCTTTGCCTGCGAGGTCGAGGGCGTGGGGCGGCTCTTGCTGTCGCCGACCTTGCCCGGCCCCGACATGGCGCGGGGGTTGTTTGACATGGCCCAGTTTCAGGCGGCCCAGTTTCAGGTGGCCCCCTTTGACATGGCCGATTTTGATGTGGCCCCGTTTGATATGGCCGAGATTGGTGGGGCCGACCCTGACATGGCCGACCCTGGCATGGCCGACTTTGAAGCGGCCGAGGTTCCAACGGCCGAGATTGCCCAGGAAGGAGGTCTTCCATGACCGCGGTGCGTTTCAATGCCAAGACCCATGTCGGACGGGTGCGCAAGTTGAACGAGGACGCGATCCTGGCGCTTGGCGATGCGCGGATCTTTGTGGTCTCGGATGGGATGGGCGGGCATGAGGGCGGCGATTGGGCCAGCCGGACGGTGGTTGACGCCATCGCCGTCCTGCCGCCCGATCTGGAACCCGCCGAAAAGCTGGGCGGCTTGCGGCGCGCCCTGCAAGAGGCCCATGCGACGATCTACGCCGAGGCCTTGCAGCGCGGCGCGGTCATGGGGGCGACGGTGGTGGCCTTGGTCCTCTCCGAGGGTCATTTCGGCGCGCTTTGGGCGGGGGACAGCCGGCTTTATCGCCTGCGCTCCGGTCAGGTCGAACTGTTGACCGCCGATCACTCGCTGGTGGCGGCCTTTGTCGAATCCGGTCAGATGACCTGGGACGAGGCGGGCAAGCATCCGCAGTCCAATGCGATCACCCGGGCTGTCGGCGTGGGCGAAGAGCTGGAGTTGGACAAGATCCGCGGCGAGATCGCGCGGGGCGACCGGTTCCTTCTGTGCTCGGATGGGCTGTCGAAATACATGGGCGTGGCCGAGATCGGCAACGCGCTGCGCGCCGCGCCACTGGAGATGGTGACGGATGGGCTGATCCAGGTCGCCCTGGACCGCGGCGGGGCGGACAATGTCTCGGTCATCGTGGTGGATGTGGTCTGAAGGGGGGCGCCGGGGCCTGGCCAAAGGCCCGCCCCCGACTCACGGCCTCACCGGGCTTTACTGCGCGACCGAGGTCAGCACCCGACTGGTGATCGACAGCACATCCAGGCTTCCCGCCGCCACGCCCGCCTTGAGCGCCGCCGCATAGCCCCCAACCGATTCCGTCGTCGGCCGCATCTCGGGGAACAGCGGCCCCGGCGATTGCAGTACCACGACCTTGGATTTGCCCAAGGCGCTGGCATCCACGGTAAAGGCCACATGCGACGGATCGGCATTGTCCGACAGCGGATAGGCGATGCGGACCCGCAGATCGCCGGTCTGGCCCGCCCGCAGCTGTTCCACCGCATTCTCTGGCCGGTTCAGGTTCGGCAGCAGGTGATAGACATTGCCCGACACATCCACGATCGAGACCGAGACATGGCCCGTCGTCACCTCGGCCGGGATCACCAGGTCGATCACCGGGTTTTCGCCCACGAAATAGCGGCCGGATTCGTTGGCTTCGGGCCGGTCGCCAAAGCCGAAGTCAAAGCGGAAAGGCCCCTCATGGGCGGCGGGAAGCGCGGTTTCGATCTGGCACAGGGCGGGGTTCAACAGCTCGACCCCTAGGTCGATCTCGCGCCCCGGGGCCGCGGCCTGCAGCGCCTCGAACAGCGCGACCCGGGTTTGCGAACCGGCCAGCCGACCCGAGACGGTGATCTTGTCCGCAGGCCCATAGCCGAGCGCGGGCGGCCCCACCAGGCCCAGGTCGCCGCAATCGGCCAGCTTGGCCAGGACCGGCACCAGGTCCGAGGCGGCAAGGATCGGCAAAGGCTTGGCCAACAGATCAACCGCGCCCTTGCCCTGCAGCACGCCGGGCAATTGGCCCACCACCGCCATGGCCGCGCTTTGCAAGGCGGGATCGGTCGTGGCGCCGCTGACTTCGGCCTGGTTGTCCGTCACCGTCAGCTGATAGCGGTCCAGCTTTTGCAGCCCCGCCACGACAGTCAGCACATCCGCCCCCCAGGTCTCGCCGATGGCGCCCGAGGCCAGCGACAGGGTCACGCTGCCGCCCTGGCCCTCGACCGTGGCCTTCAGCGCCGCCAGAACCTCGGCTGAGGGCACGACGCCGATGGCCTTGGGGCGGCCGTCCTCGCCCTTTTCGACGATCAGCTGATAGGGCGCGGCGACGGGCAGGGCGGCGGCGCTGCCGCGTGTGCCCTTGTCCGCGTTGGCCTTCAGGGCCGCAGCCTTGGCCGCAGCATCCGCTTCGGCGGAAGCATCGGGTGCAGACGTGTCAGGTGCAGACGTGTCAGGTTCGGCCGCCGCCTGGCTGTCAGAGGGCGGTGGCGGCAGGGCGTCGGGGGCCTTCACAGCGCTTGCCTCTTCCGACGTCACGGGCCCTGGCGAAAAGACACCCGCGGCCCAAAGCCCCGCCCCGCCGCCGCCCAAAGCCAAAAGCGCCAGCCCGACCCAAAGCCCCGCCCGCGACGGAGTCGGGGTCGGAATCGGCGGCACGGGAACCGCAGCCCGGGGCGCCGTCGGCGGGGCCACCGTGTCGGTCGAAAGCCGCGGTGCCGTCGGCAGGACGGTTTGCGGCCGCAAGCGCGGCGCCACCTGGGTCCGGTCGCTTTGCGCGTCGATGTAATCCAGCACCTCTTCGGCGGATTGAAAGCGGTCGGCGGGCAAGGGGGCGGCCAGGCGGTCGATCAGCGTCTTCAGCGGTTCGGCCACGCCTTCGGTGTCCAGCGCCTCGCCCTTTTTGCGCAGCACCTCCATCGGATTGGCGCCGGGGTCGGGCCTCTTGCCGCGGTGAACCGCCAGCAGCAGCGCCCCCAGCGCATAAAGATCGGATCGCGCATCGGTATGACCCGCCAGCTGTTCGGGCGCGGCATAGGCGTATTTGCCAGCGAATTCATTGCCCACGATGGTCTGGGCGCCAGGATTGGCGTCCTTGGCGATGCCGAAGTCGATGATCACCGCCTGATCGGGGCGCCCGGCCCGCAAGATGATGTTGTCGGGCGACAGGTCGCGGTGGATGATCCGCCGTCCATGCGCCACCGACAGCCCATCGGCCACGCGGCGCGCCACCTGCATCAGGTCTTCGGCCGACATGCCGCCCGCCTTCAGGATCGCATCCAGCCCCGGGCCGTCGACATGGTCCATGACCAGGTAAACCAGCCCCTCGGGCGTGCGGTGGTTCTCGCTGTAGCGGACCACGGCGTCGTGGCGGATCTCGCGGATTTCCTCTTCGCGGCGCATCAGGGTCAGGAAGGCTTCGTCGCCGGAAAACTCGCTTTTCAGCACCTTGATGGCGACAAACCGCCCCGAGATGTCGTTGCGCGCCTTATAGACCTCGGACGTGCCGCCCCGCCCCAGGACGCTTTCGATCCGGTAGGTGTTGTTCAGCAGATCCCCCGGTTGGAAGATGTCGCCGGGCTTTGGTTCCGCCATGCCTGTCCCCTTTGCGTCGCCGCCTAGCTGCCGACCTGGAATTCCACGCGGCGGTTCGCATCGGCCTTGGGATCGCTGGCATCGGCCGGAAAGGCCTCGCCCACGCCCTCGGCCAGCAGTTTGGCCCCGTCGATGCCACAATCCTCGACCAGGTGGCGCTTGACCTCTTCGGCCCGCAGCTTGGACAGGTTCTGGTTGTAGCTTTCGGTCCCCGAGGCATCGGTATGGCCGATGATCTTGAAGGCCGGGATATCCGAGGCCTTGATCACCTGACACAGCGTTGTCAGCTTTTCGTTCTGCCCCGCACCGATGGCGGCGCTGTCAAAGGCGAATTCGATCTGGATGTTGACCTGGGCCGCGGGATCGACGGCGACATAGGTCGTGTCGGGGGGCAGGGCGGCTGCGGCCTCGGCCGAGGCGGGTTCGGCCGTCGTGGGCGCAATGACCAGCCCCCGCGTCAGCTGTTCGGACTGGGCCTGAAAGCGCAGGGCCAGTTCTTCGGCCGACAGGTCGCTGTCGTCTTGGGCAAAGGCGGCTGGCGCAAGGGTGACGCCTGCGGAAAAGATCATCAGGGCGCCAAAGGCCACCCGGGCTACTGCACGCGTCATGAAAACCCCCGGAAATGTTTGCTGACACGGACCTTAGCCCGGCCCCGGGGCTTTGCCAACGGTTATGGATGGGCCATCGTTCCCCCCAAACCCCGCAAAATGCCTTGCCTTTCATGCAATCCCCGGGTTCAGATGCGCCATTCCCAGCCGAGGTTTCCCGCTTTGCGCCTGCTTCCTGCCATCCTGCTGTCGGTCTCGGTCCTGATCGCGGCCATGATCGTCGTGTCGATCCCGCTGTTCTTTCCCACGACCAGTGCGGGCGGGGGCGGTTCGGTCGACAACCAGGCCCGCATCGACATCGAGCTTTTGCACGGCGACATGACCGCGCTGAACGACACGGTCAACGAATTGCGCGACCAGGTCGATTCGCTGGAAGACCGGGTCAACCAGATCGAGGTCGCGGCCCAGCCTCAGGCGCTGGATGGCAGCAACGGGCTGCAGATCATCACGCCCGACGGTGACAACGGGATTTCCGGCAATTACGCCCAGGTCGTGCTGGTCGCGGCGCGGCGGGGCTTGAATTCGGGGCTGAAGGTGCCGACCTCGTCCTTCATGGTGGGGCAGTTCGGCTTGCCGGCCGAAAACCTGAACGACGATTGCCAACCGATCACCAATCCGCGCCTGGCCACCCTGCTGGAGGAACGCCAGGTTGGGCCCATCCAGGCCAAGATGCTGAAACCGGCGCTGGACAGCCTGCAGGTGATCTTTGACAAGATCCAGCGCGCCGATCCCGATCTTTACGCCCGCATCAACACCGCCGGCACGATCTGCGCCCGCTGGATCAGGGGCTCGACGACCTCGGTGTCGTCGCACAGCTTCGGCACGGCGATTGACCTGAACATCGACGGGGTGCTGGACACTTTGGGCGACGGGCGGACGCAACTTGGCCTGACCATCATGTCGGATTTCTTCAACGCCGATGGCTGGGTCTGGGGCGCGGCCTATGGGCGCGAGGATTCGATGCACTTCGAGGTTTCCGAAGACAAGATCAAGGAATGGGTCGCGGCGGGCCTGTTGTGAGCCTCAATCCCACCCATGACCCCGACCACGGGCTGAATTCGGATGCGCGGGTGACGGCCTTTGTCGCGCGGCAAAAGGAGTGGGCCGCGGCCATGGCGGCGGCGCGCGACATCCTTTTGGCGCAGGGCCTGACCGAGACAATCAAATGGGGTCAGCCCTGCTACACCGAGGGCGGCAATATCGCGATCCTGGGCGGGTTCAAGACCGGGCTGCGGCTGGCGTTTTTCAAGGGCGCCTTGCTGGACGACCCTTTGTTGCTGTCGCCCGGCGAGAATTCGCGGGCCGGGCGTTACCTGAACTTCCTGACCGCCGCCGATGTGGAAACCGCGGCCCCCCGCATCCGGCAGTTGATCGCCCAGGCCCGGCGGCTGGAGGCCGAGGGCGCGCGGATCGACCCTGCCGAGGCGCCCGATTGGCCCGAAGAGCTGGCCCATATCTGCGACGAAGACCCCGACTATGCCGAGGCCTTCCGCGCCCTGACCCCGGGCCGCCAGCGCTATTGGATCATCCATTTCAGCGAGGCCAAGCAGGTGAAGACCCGCCTGACCCGCATCACGAAATCGCGCGACAGGGTCATGGCGGGCCGCGGCGTCAACGACTGATCCCGACTTATAATCCCGTCATGGCCAGCACCGCCTGGGGCAGGCGCGCGCCTTCGGGGGTGAAATCTGCAAGCGCGGTCTCGATCCGGGTCAGATCCTCGGGCGATAGCGACAGCGCGGCGGCCCCCAGGTTCTCGATCAGGCGATGGGGCTTGGTCGTCCCCGGAATGGGCGAGATCGCGGGGCGGCGCTGCAAAAGCCAAGCCAGCGCCACCTGGGCGGGCGTGGCCCCCAGCCCTTGCGCCAGGTCTTGCACCAAGGCCACCAGCGCCATATTGGCCCGCCGCGCCTCGGGCGCCAGACGCGGCACCAGGTTGCGGAAATCATCGGCGGCAAAGGTCGTCGCTTCGGTGATGGCCCCGGTCAGGAACCCGGCCCCCAGCGGTGAAAACGGGACAAAACCTATGCCCAATGCGTCCAACAGCGGCAAGAGCGCGGCTTCGGGCTCGCGCCAGAACAGAGAGTATTCGCTTTGCACCGCGGCGATGGGCTGGACGGCATGGGCGCGGCGGATCGTGGCCAACCCGGCCTCGGACAGGCCGAAATGGCCCACCTTGCCTTCGTGGATCAGGTCGCGGACCGTGCCTGCGACCTCTTCTATCGGCACGGCGGGGTCGACGCGGTGCTGATAGAACAGGTCGATCCGATCACGCTTCAGGCGTCGCAAACTGGCTTCGGCCACGCGGCGGATCTGGTCGGGGCGGCTGTTGGTGCCCGCCGGTCCGCGGGCGCCCGTCACCGGGTCGATGTCAAAGCCGAATTTCGTCGCTACCACGACCTGATCGCGGATCGGCGCCAGGGCCTCGCCCAGAAGGCTTTCGTTGGCAAAGGGGCCATAGGCCTCGGCCGTGTCGAAATGCGTGACGCCAAGGTCATGGGCCTGGCGGATCAGCCGGGCCATCGCCGCAGGCTCGCCCGCGGGCCCATAGGCCGAGGTCATCCCCATGCAACCCAGACCCAGGGCCGATACCATCAGCCCGCCCAAATTCCGCTGTTCCATGCCGCTCTCCTTGCTGTTGCCCGCTTGTAGCGCTTTGCGTTCCCCGGGTTTATCCGGCATTATCCGCATCTACTTGTTAGAGGGGCTTCACAATGATCCGCCCAAGCCTGGATGACCTGGCGGCCTTTGCCCAGGTGGCCCGCGCGCGCAGCTTTACCCGGGCGGCGGCAGAACTGGGCCTGTCGCCCTCGGCGCTTAGCCAGAAGCTGCGCCAGCTTGAAGAGACCCTGGGCCTGCGGTTGCTGACGCGGACCACGCGCGCCGTGTCGCCCACCGCGGCAGGAGAGCGGCTTTTGGCGACGCTGGCGCCGCGTCTGGCAGAGATCGCGGCCGAACTGGCGCAGTTGACCGCGCTGCGCGACCGGCCTGCGGGTCGGGTGCGGCTGACGGCCAGCGCGGTGGCGGCCGAGCAGGTGATCTGGCCGCGCCTGATGCCCGCCCTGCGCGCCTATCCCGACATCGAACTGGATCTGTCGATCGACGACGGGTTTCGCGACATCGCGGCCGAGGGCTTTGATGCCGGGGTGCGGCTGGGGGATGCGGTGGAAAAGGACATGGTGGCGGTGCGGATCGGGCCGGATGGGCGGCTGATCGCGGTGGCCTCGCCCGATTATCTGGCCGCCCATCCCGCGCCGCAAAGCCCGCGCGACCTGGTGGGCCACCGCTGCATCAACCTGCGCCTGGTGGCCAGTGGCGCGCTTTACGCCTGGGAGTTCGCCAGGGCGGGCGAAAGCCTGCGCGTCAAGGTTCAGGGTCAGGTGACGTTCAACGCGGTCGCCCCCTGTTTGTGGGCCGCGCGTGAGGGCTTTGGCCTGGCCTTCCTGCCCGAAGCGCTGGTGGGCGCCGATCTGGCCTTGGGGCGGCTGGTGCAGGTGCTGGACGACTGGACGCAGCCCTTTGCGGGCTTTCACCTGTATTACCCCAGCCGCCGCCAGACCTCACCGGCGCTGCGGGTGGTGATCGAGGCCCTGGCGGTCAAAGCTCTTTGACCGCCGCATCCGCCTGACCGGCCAACCAATAGCCCGCGGCGCGCAGCCATTCGGGCGGAACCTGGGGCAGCGCGTCGCGCGCCGCCCGCGCCACGCCCGCCTCGGCTGCGATCCAGACAAAGGTTTCGGGCGCAAGCTGCAGGGTCGCCAGCACCTGTAGCAGGCCGCTGGCATCGGTGGGGTCGGCGCGGTGGACCCAAAAGGCGCGGTGCGTCGCGGTTGTGGCGATTTGCTGCACATCCTGCGGCCCGGGCACGGCCACGACGGATGTGACCTGAACGCCCGCGGGCAGCTCTTCGATGCGGCGAGCGATGGCGGGCAGGGCGGTTTCATCGCCGATCAACAGCCAGCTTTGGACCCCGCCGATGACCAAAGAGCCCCGGGGCCCGCCGATCACCGCCGCGTCCCCCACCTGCGCGCCAAGCGCCCACAGCGTCGCGGGCCCCGCCTCATGCAGGGCAAAGTCGATCTCCAGCCAGCCCGCCGCCGCGTCGAACCTGCGCGGGGTATAGTCGCGCATCACCTCGGCCCCGCCAGTGGGAACGAACAGCTTGATATGATCCCCCGGCGAGGCCGAGACAAAGTCGCCAAGGTCGCCCTCCAGCCGCAGGCGCAGCATATTGGGCGTCAGGCGGTGGGTCTGGGTGACGGTCAGGCTGCGGCGCCGGGTGTCATGGCGCAGGCGTTGGGTCGTGGGGGTCATGGTGGCTCCTTTGCGGCTTGAACGCCGGGTGCCGGGCTTTCCGTCGCCCCCGTTTTCGGTTGCGGCGGTTTTTTCACGGCGCTTTTTTTACGGCTGAGCGACGGAAAACCATAAGGCCCGCGTTGAAACCGCAAGCGATACAGATTGCCGACAAGATGGGGCGAAAGATGATCAAGCGTTTGATGGGTGCCACGGTTTTGGCGGGCGTTGCGGGGGCGGGCGTTGCGGGGGCCGCGCTGGCCGAGGGGGCCTTTGACGCCCAATTGCGGCTGGACCCCGCCGCCTTTACCACGCTTCAGGTGACGGTGGATGGCGCGCCCCTGACGTTGCGCCGCTATGAGGCGGTCTATGTGGCCAAGCCCGTCGCCATGGCGGCCCAGCAGCCCGCCCGCCAGATGGGGCCGGGCGGCAGTCCCACGGCCGCCAAGACCCAGGTCCTGACCGATCCGCTGGCCTATCAAAAGCTGGTGGTCTTTGTCCCCGACACCGCGACCGAGGCGTCGGCCATGATCTTGAACGTCAACAACGGCGGCTGGTTTGCCAGCGAGCTGAAAGAGGGGATCGCTGCGGGCGGGGCCTATACCTCGTCCGATGACCGCGACAAGGTCGGGGCGGCGCTGGCGGCGGGTCATGTCTATGTCGATCTGGGCAGCCGGGGGCGGGGGATCGTGGCGGCCGACGACAGCTTGCCCGGCAAGGCGCCGGCGGCGGTCGTCGATGCCAAGGCCGCGATCCGCTATCTGCGGCTGAACGATGCGGTTTTGGCGGGGTCGGCCGAGCGGATCGTGATCACCGGCACCTCGGGCGGGGGTGGGCTTTCGGCGGTGGTGGGGGCCAGCGGCAACAGCGCCGACTTCCTGCCCTTTCTTGCTGAAATCGGGGCGGCGGGGGTGGGTTTGGATGGGTCCAGCACCTTGGCCGACGATGTCTTTGCCGTCATCGCCTATTGCCCGATCACCGACCTTGGCCATGCCGATATGGCCTATGAATGGCAGTATCAGGGCATCCGCAGCGCCGGGAACACGGCGATGGGCCATTGGGGCGCGCCTGCGCAAGAGGCCTCGGCCGCGCTGGCTTTGGCCTATCCGGACTATCTGGCCTCATTGGGCCTGACGCTGACGCCCGATACGATGCGGGCCGAGATCATGGCCGAGGTCGTGGCCGAAGTCGCCCGCCATATCGCGGCCGGTGGCACGGTGCCGGACTTGGGCGCGGAATTCGTGATAACTCAGCGCGGCCGCGATGGCAGCACGACAGAGTTGCGGGTGGTCAATGACTGGCTGACCCTGTCAGAAGGCAAGCCCCAGGTCGATCTTCCGGCCTTTTTGGGGTTTGTGGCCCGGACCTCGGCCTTGAAGAATGTCCCCGCCTTTGACCGCACCGCCAATACCGGCAATCAGGGCGCGGATGGCGAGAATTCGTTGTTCGGCACCGGAACCCAGGCCTATTCCAACTTCACCCCCTGGGGCTGGAATCATAACGAGGTCGAAGGCGACGGCGTGGGGCGCGATGACACGGGGACGGATTGGGCGACCTGGACGGCGGGCGAGGGCGCGGGCCTGGCCGCCCAAGTCGCCATGATCAACCCGCTGACCTATCTGGGGTCGGGTGCCACCACCGCGCCGCATTGGTATCTCCGCCACGGGATGATCGACCGCGACACGTCCTTTGCGGTCGAACTGACGCTGGCCCGGGCGGTGGCTGCGGATACAGACGTTCAGGGCGTCGATTTCCGCTTGCCCTGGATGACGGCCCATTCGGGGGATTACGACGTGACCGAGGCCTATGGCTGGCTGAGGGGCGTCTTGGCCCCGTAAACCGTCTTAGGAACTCAGCACCTCGGCCACCAAAGCCATGACCTGATCGGCCTGCACCCCGGTGACGGCCGATTGGACGGGCAGGTCGTCCCACTCCCCCGGCGGGAAGGGGCGGCCCTGGGGTTTCAGGATGGTCTGGCCGGTGGCGATGCCTTGGCAGACGACGCGCATGGCGCCCTCGGTCCGGGTGAACAGGTCGGGCCGCACCAGATGGACACAGGCGCAGGTGTCATGCACCAACATGGCATCGGGGATCAGCCGGTCGTAAAAGTCGATATAGCGTTGCGACAGCGCATCCAGAAGCGTCAGCGCCGGTGACTTGGGCGCCAGCGCGCGCAGCTCGGCCCGGGTCATCTGCGTTTGGCCGGTCACATCCAGCCCCACGACATGAACCTTCCAGGGCGCGGTCAAGACCAGATCGGCGGCCTCGGGGTCGCCGTGGATATTGGCCTCGGCCGCCGGAGAGATATTGCCGGGCACAAAGAAGGCCCCGCCCATGATCGTCACATCCTTGACCAGCGCGGCAATCCCCGGATCGCGGGCCAGGGCCAGCGCCAGGTTGGTCATCCGCCCCACGGCAACAATCGAGACCTGACCAGGGTTCGCCCGCACCGTGTCGATGATGAAGCCCACAGCGTCCAGGTGATCCAGCGGGCGCAGATGAGCGGGGTCGGGCAATGCGATATCGCCCAGGCCATTGGCGCCGTGGATGAAATCGGGGAAGCCCCCGGTCTCGCGGGCGGGGTCGAAACAGACCCCGGCGCCTTGGGCCACCGGGGCGTCAAAGCCGAAAGCCTCACGCAGGAACAGGGCGTTGCGGGTCGTCATCGATATGGCGGCATTGCCAAAGACGGTGGTGACGCCCAGAAGGTCGACCTGCGGGTGACGGGCCAGGAACAGCAAGGCCATGGCGTCGTCCACGCCGGGATCGGTGTCGAAAATGACCTTGTGCATGGGCGCTCCTTTGGGGTTTGGGCGGGTCTACCGGGTCCTGCGGCCCCGTCAAGCCGTCCTGCAGGTTCCCCCGCCGCCGGGCCAGGGCTGGCGCCGGTTTGTCACGCCCCCTCGGACGGATAGCGCAGGCCGATCTGGCGGCGGATCTCGTCCAGCGTCGCCATGATGGCCACCGATTGCCGCGGCGGCATGATCGTCGACACCCCGCCCGTGGCGATCAGCGCCTCGACCTCGGCCGCCTGGAACTGCATCCCGCGCCCGCCGACACTGCCGTCAAAGCTGTGGATCACCTGGTTGTCCGTGTCATAGACCCGGAAGGCGGTCGGCGCATACCAGGTCCGGTCGATCTCGATCCGGCCCTTGGTGCCGACGATGGCCGCCCGGTTCGGCCCGGCGCTGTCCGAGGACGACAGCGTCGTGGCCAGCGCGCCCGAGCCATAGCCAAACACCGTCGCCACCTGCCGATCCGCCCCCGTCGCATGAAAGCTGGCCTGCGCCGCGATGGTCTGCGGCGCCCCCAGGATGTCCCAGGCGAAAGAGATCGGATAGATGCCAAGGTCCAACAGCGCCCCGCCGCCCAGGTCCAGCGCGTTCAGCCTATGAGCCGGATCGTCGGGCAGCTTTTGCCGGTGATCGGCGGTCAAAGAGCGGACCTCGCCGATCATGCCCTGGGCAATGACCGCGCGCAGGGCGACCATATGGGGCAAAAATCGCGTCCACATCGCCTCCAGGAGGACAAGGCCCCGCGCCTCGGCCAGGGCGACGATCTCTTCGGCCTGGGCGGCGTTCAGGGTGAAGGCCTTTTCCACCAGCACATGTTTGCCCGCGTTCAAGGCCAGCTTTGCGGCCTCGGCGTGCTGGGGATGGGGGGTGGCCACATAGACCACATCGACCGCCGGATCAGCGACCAGATCAGCATAGCTGCCATGGGCGCGGGCGATGCCATGGGTGGCGGCGAACCGGTCGGCGCCCGCCTGCGTGCGCGAACCCACGGCCGCGACCCTGTGGCCGGCCAGGATCAGGTCTTTGGTGAACAGCTCGGCAATCCAGCCGGTTGCAAGGATGCCCCAGCCGATGGTCTTCTGCGCCTTGTCCGTCATGACGTCCCCCCCAGTGGGCCCCAATCGCCCCAAGTCCCGTCCAAAGCCTATCGGCCCGCGAGGTCGGGCGAAAGCCCCCTCCGCCCTGCGTCGCATCTGTCGGGAACGGTAGGCCCGGAGGGACTCGAACCCCCAACCAAGGCGTTATGAGCGCCCGGCTCTAACCATTGAGCTACAGGCCCACCGTAGCGTCTGCATAAGCAGGGTCAGGCAAAGCGTCAAGGTTGCGGGGCGCCCCCCTTTGCGCTAAGGGGGCGGCAAAGCGCAAAAGGGGATCCTCATGGCCGGACAAGCGGGGCATAATGGCGGCGGGCTGACCTACGCCGCCGCAGGTGTCGATATCGACGCGGGCAACGAACTGGTGGAACGCATCAAGCCCGCGGCCAAGCGGACCAACCGGACCGGCACCATGGGGGGCCTCGGCGGCTTTGGCGCGCTGTTTGACTTGAAGGCTGCGGGTTACAACGATCCGATCCTGGTGGCTGCGACCGACGGGGTGGGCACCAAGCTGCGCATCGCCATCGACACCGGGCTTTATGACACGATCGGCATCGACCTTGTCGCCATGTGCGTCAACGATCTGGTCTGCCAGGGTGCGGAACCCCTGCTTTTCCTGGACTATTTCGCCACCGGCAAGCTGGTGGTCGAGGATGCCACCCGCATCATCACCGGCATCGCCAAGGGCTGCGAGCTGTCGGGTTGCGCGCTTGTGGGCGGCGAGACGGCGGAAATGCCGGGCATGTATCACGGCGGTGACTTCGACCTTGCGGGCTTTGCGGTCGGCGCGATGGAGCGCGGGACCGAACTGCCGCGCGGGGTCGTGGCGGGGGATGTGATCCTGGGCCTTGCCTCGGATGGGGTCCATTCCAACGGCTATTCCTTTGTGCGCAAGGTGGTCGAACTGGCGGGGCTTGGCTGGCAAGATGCCTCGCCCTTCAGCGAAGGCACGGTCGGCCAGGCGCTGCTGACGCCGACGCGGCTTTATGTGAAACAGGCGCTGGCGGCGATCCGGGCGGGCGGCGTGCATGGGCTGGCCCATATCACCGGCGGCGGCATCACCGAAAACCCGCCGCGGCTGTGCCCCGAGGGTCTGGGCTGTGCCATCGACCTGTCGGCTTGGGAATTGCCGCCGGTCTTCCGTTGGCTGGCGACGACCGCCAACATGACACAGGCGGAATTGCTGAAAACCTTCAACTGCGGCATCGGCATGATGATCGTGGTGGCCCCCGACCAGGCCGAGGCCACCGCCGCGCTGTTGCGCGACATGGGCGAGACGGTCTGCACCCTGGGGACCATCGTCGAGGGCGAGGGCGTGCATTACACGGGCAAGCTGCTGTGATGCGGGTGGCGCTCCTGATCTCGGGGGGCGGGTCGAACATGAAGGCGCTGGTGGCGGATATGGCGGGGGATCACCCCTGCCGCCCCTGCCTTGTCGCCAGCAATGACCCTGCGGCGGGGGGGATCGCTTGGGCTGCAGGGCAGGGGATTGCGACCGCCGTGGTGGATCACCGCCCCTATGGACGCGACCGGGCCGGGTTTGAAACCGCGCTGCGCGACCGGATCGACGCCACGCAACCCGATCTGATCTGTCTGGCCGGCTTCATGCGCATCCTGACGCCGGATTTCATCCGGGCCTATGCGGGGCGGATGCTGAACATCCATCCCTCGCTTTTGCCGAAATATCCCGGGCTGCATACTCATGCCCGCGCGCTGCAGGCCGGCGACACCCAGGCCGGCTGCACGGTCCACGAGGTCACGGCTGACCTGGACGCGGGCCCGATCCTTGGCCAGGCGCGGGTGCCCGTGCTGCCGGGCGACACCGAAGAAACCCTGGCCGCCCGCATCCTGGTGCAGGAACACCGGCTTTACCCGGCCGTGCTGCGCCGCGTGGCCCAAGGCGACCGGGCGCGGCTGGACCTGGGCTAAACCCGGGGTCTACCCCGGGCTACACGGCGGGGGTCTTGGCGGAAAGGGCAGAGGGGGGCGCTGCCCCCCGCTTCGCCCCCCCGGGATATTTGTGAAAAGATGAAGGGGAGGGCGCGCCTGTCCTCCGCTTGTCTTTCATACTGACCCAAATATCCCCGCCGGAGGCGCAGCGTTCCGCGCAAAGCGATGGGGCGCCCAATCCGACGCCCCTTTCATAATTGCCCAAATACGCCCTTGCGCCCGAAGCCCCTGAGGACTCAGTCCGGCATCTTGGCGCGGAAACTTGCGATCTCTTCCATGACGAAATCGCGGAAGGCCGCGACGCGCTTGGAGTGGCGCAGTTCCTCGGGATAGGCCAGAAACACCGGCACGTCATTGCTTTCGAAATCCGGGAGCACGCGGACCAGATGCGGGCTGTCGGCCGCCACGTAATCAGGCAGCACCCCGATGCCAAGGTGGTTCAAAACCGCCTGCAGGACGCCGAAATAATTGTTCACCGTCAGCGTCGAGGGGATGTCGTGGCTCATCAATTCCGCCACCATCAGCGCGCCGGCCGCGACCTGCGCGGTCCCGGCGTTCTGGCAGATCAGCCGGTGGTTCGCCATGTCGTCCATGCTTTGCGGCGTGCCATGTTCCTCAAGATACTTCGGCGTCGCAAACAGCCGCATGCGGATGTTCATCAGCCTTTTGCGGATCAGGTCGGCCTGGGTCGGCTCTTTCATGCGGATCGCCACATCGGCCTCGCGCATCGGCAGGTCAAGCACGCGCTCTTCCAGCATCAGGTCGATCTTCAGCGCCGGGTATTTCTTGTAAAGGTTCGCCAGACGCGGGGCCAGCCACAGGGTCCCGAACCCGGTCGCCGTCGTCACCCGCAACTCACCGAAAACCTCGTCCTCCGAGTCGCGAATCCGCGCCGCGGCCGCCTCCAGCCTGCGCACCATCTGGCTGGTCGCATCAAACAGCAACTCGCCCTGTTCGGTCAGGATCAGCCCCCGCGCATGGCGATGAAAGAGCGTCACGGAAAGGCTTTCCTCCAGCGCACGAATTTGCCGGGACACCGCCGATTGCGACAGATGCAGAACCTCGCCCGCATGGGTCAGGCTGCCCTTGTCGGCCACCGCATGAAATATGCGCAGCTTGTCCCAGTCCATCATGGCGGCCTCCCGTGTCTTGCCCTTTGTGGCCCAAGGCCAGCACCCGTGTAAAGCGACAAGGCGCCGCAATTGGCAAATCACGTCCCCGACAGGCGCCTTTTACTTCCCGCGCGGGTTGATTACAGTGCAACCCAACAAAGGGGCATATCATGGCAGTTGGCATTTTCGATTCCGGTCTGGGCGGATTGACGGTTCTGGATGCCGTGGCGCGGCGTCTGCCTCAGGTGCCCTTTGTCTATTTCGGCGACAACAAACATGCCCCCTACGGCGTGCGCACGGCCGATGACATCTTTGACCTGACCTGCCAGGCGACCGAACGGCTTTGGGCCGAGGGCTGCGACCTGGTGATCCTGGCCTGCAACACCGCCTCTGCCGCCGCGCTCAAACGCATGCAGGACACCTGGATTCCGCCGGGCAAGCGCGTGCTGGGCGTCTTTGTCCCCCTGATCGAGGCCTTGACCGAACGACAATGGGGCGACAACTCTCCGCCGCGTGAGGTGGCCGTGAAACATGTCGCGCTCTTTGCCACCCCCGCCACCGTGGCAAGCCGCGCCTTTCAGCGCGAATTGGCCTTCCGTGCGATCGGGGTGGATGTCGAGGCGCAACCCTGCGCCGGTGTCGTCGATGCGATCGAACAGGGCGACGAGATCCTGGCCGAAGCCCTGGTGCGCAGCCATGTCGAGGCGCTGAAACGCCGGATGCCGCATCCCGAGGCCGCCGTGCTGGGCTGCACCCATTACCCGCTGATGGAAAAGGCCTTTCAGGATGCCTTGGGGGCGGGCGTCAAAGTCTATTCCCAGGCCAACCTGGTGGCCGAGAGCCTGACCGATTACCTGACCCGCCGCCCCGAGTTTCACGGGCCCGGCCAGGTGTCGAAATTCCTGACGACAGGCGATCCGTCCAACGTCTCTTCGAAGGCCACCCAGTTCCTGCGCCGCAAGATCAGCTTTCAGGCCGCCTGAGCCGCAGCGCCCCCGGTTGCCAAATTGCTGCAACTGCGGCATCCTGCCCCAAAGGAGCCGCCGATGACCGCCAGCAGCCTGGCCTTTGCCCTGACCCGTCGCGCGCTGATGGTGGCGCTGCCGGCCTCTTTCTTCCCCTTGCCTGGCCTGGGGAAAGAGGCCCGGCCGGCGCATTGGGCGGCCCCTTTGGCCTCGGCCTTGCCCAATCTGCACCGCGTGACGCCTTTGCTTTACCGCTCGGCCCAGCCGGACGGGGCGGGTTTTGAAGCTGCGGCCGAGTTGGGCATCCGCACCGTGATCAACCTGCGCCAGACCGTCCGGGACCAAAGCCTGACCGCCAATCCCGCCCTGACTCTGATCCGCGTGCCGATGAAGGCGCGGCATGTGGCGGAACGGGATGGGGCGCAGGTCGTGGCGGCGCTGCAAGTCCTGCGCCAGGCCAAGGGGCCGGTTCTGGTCCACTGCCACCATGGCGCCGACCGGACTGGGGTGATCTGCGCGCTGTACCGGATGCTGTATCAGGGCTGGTCGCGCGACGAGGCCATGGCAGAGCTGACGCTTGGCGGCTTTGGCTATCACCCGGTCTGGGCCAATATCCCGCGCTATCTGGCCGAGGTCGATATCGTGCGGCTGCGCGACAGGATCGAGGCATGACCCATACCGAATGGCAGGCCGCGCGTCTGGCTGCACTGACGGCCGAGGACGGCTGGCTGAACCTGACCGACCGGGTCGAGATCCCGCCCGGCCCGCAGCGCGTCGGGCGGGCTGCGGACAACGACCTGATCCTGTCCTGCGGCCCCGATCACCTGGGGGTGATTGCGGCGACCGCGGTGGATGCGGCGCTGGACGGGGTGGCCTTTGTCGCCGCGGGCGGAAATCCGATGCTGCGGGCGGGCGGTCTGCTCCTGGAGCTTCACAGCGTCGAGGGGCAAGCCGCGCTGCGCGTCCGCGATCCCGCCTTGCCGCGTCAGGTGAAGATCGCGTCCTATCCCTTTGATCCTGCTTGGGTTATCCAGGCAGAGTGGTTGACCCTGCCACCGCGTCCCCAGGCCGTCGAACAAAAGGGCGCGGGTCCGACCGAAGTGACCCTGACCCATGCCGCCCGCTTCACCCATGACGGGGTCCAGGTCACGCTTCTGGCCACGCATTGGAAGGCGGGCCAGCCGATGTTCGTGATCCGTGACGCGACCTCGGGCAAGGAAACCTACGCCGCCTCCCGCTTTCTGATCGCCGATGCGCCGGCGCCGGATGGGCCGCAGGTCATCACGCTGGACTTCAACCGCGCCCACAATCCGCCCTGCGCCTTTACCGATTTCGCCATCTGCCCCTTGCCGCCGCGCGAAAACCGCCTCCCCTTCGCCATCCGCGCCGGAGAGCTGAAGCCCCAAGCCTGACCCAAGTTCGGGGGGCGGCAAGCCCCCCGAGCCCCCCACCCGGTGAAGGCCAGGGCCTCCCCCGGACCCCCACCTTTCATACTGGCCCAAATACTCACGGGGTTTCCAAAGGGGGCCGTGGCCCCCTTTGGGCAGGGGTGCGGGGGCGGCAGCCCCCGCTTTGTCCGAAACCCCAAGAATAGGCTTGCATTGCAGGGCCTTCGGGGCCACATGAGAGCCCAAAGCGCAAAGGAGCCGACATGACCCATCGCATCGCCATCCTCGGCGCCTCGGGCTATACCGGGGCAGAGCTGGTCCGGCTGATCGCCACCCATCCCGACATGACGATCACCGCCCTGTCCGCCGACCGCAAAGCAGGGATGGCGATGGCCGAGGTCTTTCCCTTCCTGCGCCACCTTTCCTTGCCGCGGCTTTGCAAGATCGACGAGATCGACTTTTCCCAGGTCGACCTGTGCTTTTGCGCCCTGCCGCATGGCACGACCCAAGAGGTCATTTCGGCTCTGCCGCGCAACCTGAAGATCGTGGACCTTTCCGCCGACTTCCGGCTTCGGGACGCTGCGGCCTATGAGGCCTGGTATGGCGCGCCACACAAGGCGATGGATCTGCAGGCCGAGGCGGTTTACGGCCTGACCGAATTCTACCGCGACCAGATCGCCAAAGCGCGTCTGGTGGCGGGCACGGGCTGCAACGCGGCGACCGGGCAATTCGCGCTGCGGCCGCTGATTGCGGCGGGGGTGATCGACCTGGATGACATCCTGATCGACCTCAAGGCGGGCGTCTCGGGCGCGGGCCGCACGCCCAAGGAAAACCTGCTGCACGCAGAGCTTGCGGGCGGCACCCACACCTATTCCGCCGGCGGCAAGCACCGCCACCTGGGCGAGTTCGACCAAGAGTTCAGCTTGATCGCGGGCCGGCCCGTGCAGGTGCAATTCACCCCGCATCTTTTGCCGATGAACCGCGGCATCCTGGCGACGGTCTATGTCAGGGGGGACGCCAAGACCGTGTATCAAACGCTTGAAAAGGCTTACGCTTCTGAACCCTTCTTGCAGGTGCTGCCCTTTGGTCAACTGCCCTCGACCCGCGATATCGCAGGCTCGAACTATTGCCACCTGGGCGTGATCGGCGACCGCATCCCGGGGCGTGCGGTGGTGGTCTCGGTGCTGGACAACCTGAACAAAGGGTCGTCAGGCCAGGCCTTGCAGAACGCCAACCTGATGCTGGGCCTGCCCGAAACCACGGGCCTGACCCTCGCCCCGATTTTCCCGTGAGGCCCGATCTTCCCGTGAACGCGCATTACAGGAGCCCGAAATGGCAGGCATGAAGGGGCTGAAGAAGACCCGTCGCATCCAGATCATCTTGGTCACCCTGGGCGCGCTGATCCTCTCCACGGGGCTGATTGGCTATGCGATGAAAGACGGGATCAACCTCTTCCGCTCGCCTTCCCAGGTGCAAAGCGACCCGCCCGCGGAGGGCGAAATTTTCCGTTTAGGCGGTCTGGTTGAAGTCGGTTCGCTCGTTCGTGGTCAAGGTGACAAGATCACCTTCACGATTACGGACTCAAGCCAGACTGTTCCGGTCGTTTATCAGGGAGTTCTGCCTGATCTGTTCGCAGAAGGAGCGGGTGTTGTGGCACTCGGTCAAATGGAGGGCAATGTGTTCGTAGCCGCTCCAGATGGAATCCTCGCCAAACACGATGAGACCTACATGCCGAAGGAAGTTGTAGACGCACTGAAGGAACAGGGCGTCTACGTCGAACCCACGCAATAGCGCGCGCATCGGTTAACGCAAATTAACCCCTGACAGGCAGGCTCTTGGAAACCGAAAGGGGACCGAGATGCTGACCATTCAGGATATTGCCCAAGAGATCGTCGCCCGCGAAGGCGGCTATGTGAACGACCCCGACGACCCGGGCGGGGCGACCAAATATGGCGTGACCATCCATACAATGCGGGCCTTGGGGCGCGACCTCAACCACGATGGCCGCATCGACCCCGCCGATGTCCGCCTGTTGGACAAGGCCGAGGCGGTGGAGATTTTCCTCACCCGCTATTTCGACCGCCCGGGGCTGGGGACATTGCCGCCCGCGCTGCAACCCTCCGTCTTCGACATGTATGTGAACGCGGGCGTGATGGCGGTGAAGCTGTTGCAACGTGTCCTGAAGGCGCGCGGCCACCAGATCACGGATGACGGGCTTTTGGGCCCGCGCACGCTGGCCGCCACCCGGGCCGAGATGGCCAAGGGCGCCACCGCTTTCACCGATGCCTATGCGGTCGCCCGGCGCGACTTCTATTACGCGCTCGCCGATGCCCGCCCCGCCAGCCGCAAATACGCCCGTCGCAAAGACGGCGGCAAGGGCGGCTGGATCACCAGGGCAGAGGAGTTCATGTCTCCCGCCCTCCACCTTAGCCCCGACCAGCACCGCGCGCGCATCGCGCAATGGCATTGAAGGAGACCGAAATGGACCTGTCCACCCTCGCCACCAAGGCCGAAGGCCTGACGACAAAGGCCGAAGGCCTGGCCGCCAAGACCGCAAGCCTCGGCCAAAAGGCGCAAGACGTCGCCGCCACGATCGAGACGACGGCCGAGATGCTGTCGGCCCAGCTGGACGGCGCCATCTCCTCGGGCGCCTTGCCGCCCTTGCCCGAACCCAAGGTTGGCCCCAAGGCCAAGCCGGGCTATGACCACCTGATCGACGCGCTGAACCGCCTGCCGCGCCCGATGATCGCCCTGACCACCGTCGCGCTGTTCCTGGTGGCCGCGATCAATCCGACCTGGTTCGAGGCCCGGATGGAGGCACTTTCCGCCATCCCCGAGCCGCTGTGGTGGCTGGCCGGCGCGGTGATCACGTTGTTCTTCGGCTCACGAGAGGCGTTTTACCGCCGCCAGACCCCGCCGAAGTGAAGCCCCGGGGTATACCCCGGGCTAGGCTGCGCAAACAAAGCTCTCCCGCGCCAAACGCCCCGATCTCCCCCCGATCCCCCAAGGCGCGCCCCAACTCCGGCGCGCCTCTTTCCGTTCATCTTTTCATAAATATCCCACGGGAGGGTCCGGGAGGGTGTGAAACCCTCCCGGGGCTTGCCCCAAGAGATCGGGGAGGGTGTGAAACCCTCCCGGGGCTTGCCCCAAGAGATCGGGGAGGGTGTGAAACCCACCCGGGGCTTGCCACAACCACCACGGCGGAAGGCAAAACCCTGCCTGTCCTTGACCTCTTGCCCCGCCTCTGGCATCCCGGGGCCAAGAGAACAGGACTTGATCAAATGAACCTCTTTGCCGATCTCCGCGCCCTCGTCGTGGCTGAACTGACCGCGATGACCTCGGAAGGCGCTTTGCCCCCGGGCCTTGACTTTGCCAATGTGGCGGTCGAGCCGCCCCGTGATCCCGCCCATGGCGACATGGCGACCAATGCGGCCATGGTGCTGGCCAAGCCCGCAGGCCTTGCCCCCCGCGCCATCGCCGATGCGCTGGCCGCCCGCCTTGCCCGCGATCCGCGCATCAAGGAAGCCGCCGTCGCAGGCCCCGGTTTCCTGAACCTGCGGCTTTCGGACTTGGTGTGGCAAAAGATCATCCATGCCGCCCTGACCCAAGGCGCCGACTTCGGCCGCTCTTCGCTTGGCGCGGGTCGCAAAGTCAATGTCGAATTCGTTTCGGCCAACCCCACGGGGCCGATGCATGTGGGCCATGTCCGCGGCGCGGTGGTGGGCGATGCGCTGTCCAACCTTTTGGCCTTTTCGGGCCATATTGTGACCCGCGAATACTATATCAACGACGCCGGCGCCCAGGTCGATGTGCTGGCGCGGTCCGCCTATGAGCGTTACCGCGAGGCCAATGGCCTGTCGCCGGAAATCCGCGAGGGTCTTTACCCCGGCGATTACCTGATCCCGGTGGGCGAGGCCCTGAAGGCGCGCTTTGGCGACAGCCTGTTGAACCAGCCCGAAGAGGTCTGGCTCATGCAGATCCGCGAAATCGCGACCGAGCTGATGATGGCGGAAATCCGCGGCGACCTGGCGGCGCTTGGCGTGCGGATGGATGTCTATTCCAGTGAAAAGGCGCTTTACGGCACGGGGCAGATCGAAAGCGCAATCAACAGCTTGCGCGATGCAGGCCTGATCTATGAAGGCGTGCTGGAGCCGCCCAAGGGCAAGACCCCCGAGGATTGGGAGCCCCGCATCCAGACGCTTTTCCGGTCGACCGCGCATGGCGATGACGTCGACCGTCCGGTGATGAAATCGGATGGCTCCTGGACCTATTTCGCGCCCGATATCGCCTATCACTTCGACAAGGTGAACCGCGGCTTTGACGAGCTGATCGACATTTTCGGCGCCGACCATGCCGGTTATGTGAAGCGCATGAAGGCGGCTGTGTCGGCCCTGTCGGGGGGCCGCGTGCCCTTGGACATCAAGCTGATCCAGCTGGTGAAGCTGTATAAGAACGGCGAGCCCTTCAAGATGTCCAAGCGGGCAGGGACCTTTGTCACCCTGCGCGATGTGGTCGAACAGGCGGGCGCCGATGTCACCCGCTTCATGATGCTGACGCGCAAGAACGACGTGGCCTTGGATTTCGACTTTGCCAAGGTGCTGGAACAGTCCAAGGACAACCCGGTCTTTTACGTGCAATACGCCAATGCCCGCATCAACTCGGTCCTGCGCAAGGCGGCAGAGGCCGGGATCGACGTGTCCGACGCCACTTTGGCCGCGGCCGACCTGTCCATCCTGACCCATCCGGCCGAAATCGACATGGCGCAAGCCATCGCCGAATTCCCGCGTGAGATCGAGATTGCCGCAAGGGGCAACGAACCCCACCGCATCGCCTTTTACCTTTACGAGCTGGCCTCGGAGTTCCATGGCCTGTGGAACAAGGGCAATGACGAGACCACGCTTCGCTTCGTGCAGGACGACAAAGCCACAACCCAGGCGAAAATCGCACTCGCCCGCGCGACAGGCGTTGTGATTTCCAACGGTCTCGCTATCCTTGGCGTCAAACCGGTCGAGGAAATGCGGTAACAAGCCGCCCCGATTGGAAAAAGGCCCCCAGGCAAGGGGGAGAGCAGTCAGACAGGGGGCGGCGCGCATCGCCCCCGCGAGGTGAGGCATATGGCGGATTACGATTTCGACCAGTTCGAAGGCTATGACCAGGCGCAGGGCCCGGGGCTTGGCTTTGGCGTGCGGGCGCAGGCCTGGATGAACATCGCGGGGGCGGTGTCTTCGGTGGCGCTGATCCTGGGGCTTGGCATCTGGGGCTATCAACTGGCGGTGCGCGATGTGACAGGGGTTCCGGTCATGCGGGCCATGGCGGGCGCCATGCGGATATCGCCCGCCGATCCGGGCGGGCAACAGGCGCTGAACCAGGGGCTGACGGTCAATGCGGTCGCCGCCATGGGCTCGGCCCTGCCTGCGGCCGATCAGATCACCCTGGCCCCCACCGCCGCCGCGCTGTCGCCCGAAGATGCGCCCGTGGTTGCCGATGAGGTGCTGGCCGCCGATGCGGCCGCGCTGGTGCCTCCGGCGCTGATGCTGGCCGATCCCGAAGCCGCCCCCGCGACCGAGACCGCGATGATCGAAAGCGCGATGATCGAAAACGCCGTGGCCGAGGCCACCGAGGACTGGATGCGCCCTGATCAGACGGTGCTGGAAAACCCCAATGTGATCCGCGTGTCGCTGCGCCCGGCCTCGCGTCCGGCAGCGCTGGGGGGGGGCTTGCAATTGCGCGCCGTGCAGACGGTCGCCGGTGAGACCTCGACCCCGCCCGCCGATGTGCAGACCATCGACGCCGCCACGATCCCTTCGGGCACGCCCCTGGTTCAGTTCGGCGTCTTTGAAACCCCCGAGGCCGCGCGCGAACGTTACGGCGTGCTGATGGCCTCTTTCCCCGAGGTCATGGGCAGCCTGACCCCGATGATCGAGGCCGCGCAATCCGGGGGCCGCAACTTTTACCGTTTGCGCGCCGAGGGTTACGCCTCGCTGGATGAGGCGCGTGAGTTCTGCAAGGGCCTGCCGTCGAATGTCACCGACTGCATCCCGGTGGTGAAAAAGTGAGCCCGGGCAAGGGCGCCGCGATCTTTGGGTGTCAGGGGCTGACCCTTGGTGCCAATGAGGCGGCCTTCTTCCGCGACTATGATCCCTTTGGCTTTATCCTGTTCGCCCGCAATGTCGAAAGCCCCGACCAGCTGCGCCGTCTGACCGGGGCCCTGCGTGACGCCGTGGGCCGCGAAGCGCCGATCCTGGTGGACCAAGAGGGCGGCCGCGTCCAGCGCCTGCGCGCCCCCCATTGGCGCGAATGGACCCCGCCTTTGGATTTCGTGACCAAGGCGGGCGACCTTGCCGAACAGGCCTTGCGCCTGCGCTATGCGATCCTGGGCGCCGAACTGCTGGAGGTCGGCATCGACGCCGATTGCGCGCCGGTGGGCGATCTGATCACTGACCGCACCCATCCCTTTCTGCGCAACCGCTGCTATGGCTCGGACCCTGCCACTGTGGCGCGTCTGGGGCGTGCCGTGGCCGACGGGCTTTTGTCGGCGGGCGTCATGCCGGTGATGAAACACCTGCCGGGCCATGGCCGGTCAGAGGTTGACACCCATCACGACCTGCCCACCGTGACCGCCTCGCGGCCCGAGGTCATTGCCCATGATTTCGCCCCCTTCAAGGCCTGGGCCGATCTGCCCATGGCCATGACCGCGCATCTGGTCTTTACCGCCTGGGACGCGGACCGCCCGGCCACTCAATCCCCCGCGGTGATCCAGGCCATCCGCCATGACATCGGTTTCGACGGCCTTCTGATGACCGACGATCTGAACATGCAGGCGCTGAATGGCGACCTGGCCTCACGCACCCGGGCCAGCATGGATGCCGGCTGCGACATCGCGTTGCATTGCAAGGGCGACCTTGGGGAAATGCAGGCCGTCGCCGCCGAGGCCGGGCAGCTGACCCCTGCCGCTCGGCTGCGTGCGCAAAGGGTTCTGGCCCATCGTCCCAAGGCCACGGTTGACATCCGTCAGGCAGAGCGCGACCTTTGCGCGATCATGCCGGATGCGTTCCATGGCCCCAACTGACGACCTTTTCGCCGATCCGCCCGAAGAGGCTTTTCTCGTCGATGTCGAGGGCTTTGAGGGCCCCTTGGACCTTCTGCTGACGCTGTCGCGCAGCCAGAAGGTCGATCTGCGCCGGGTCTCGGTCCTGGGGTTGGCCGAACAATACCTGGCCTTTGTCGAAAAGGCCCGGGCTTTGCGCATCGAATTGGCGGCCGATTACCTGGTCATGGCGGCCTGGCTTGCCTATCTGAAATCGCGGCTTCTTTTGCCGCCTGACCCGACCGAGGAAGGCCCAAGCGCCGAGGACCTCGCCCTTCACCTCGCCTTTCAGTTGGAACGCCTGCAAGCCATGCGCGAGGCCGCAGCAAGGCTGATGGCGCGCGACCAGAAGGGCCGCGACTTCTTTCCCCGCGGCGCGCCCGAAGCCCTGGCCCATCTGCGCACCGTGAAATGGGAGGCCTCGCTTCTGGACCTGATGCGCGCCTATGCCCGCATCCGCACCAAGGACGAATTCCGCCCCTATGCCTTTGATCGCCATAACGTCTACACGATGGAA
Source organism: Stagnihabitans lacustris (assembly GCF_025950525.1). Taxonomy (GTDB): domain Bacteria; phylum Pseudomonadota; class Alphaproteobacteria; order Rhodobacterales; family Rhodobacteraceae; genus Stagnihabitans. Next base: position 885,432 of record NZ_JAPDGS010000001.1, read on the forward strand.
CAGGCGCTGGACCGGATGCGCGGGCTGATTGGGTATATGGGGGCCTGGGCCGACCTGACCTCTTTCCTGCCCGAGGGTTGGGGCGAGGACCCCTCGCGCCGCCGTTCTGCCATGGCCGCCCATTTCGCGGCGATATTGGAGATGGCCAAGCGCGGTCAGGTTGACCTGCGCCAGGGCGACATCTTTGCGCCCATCTATTTGAAGCGGAAAGCCGAATGAAGGAGCCCTCAAAAGAGCCCATCGAGAAAAGCCTGTTCGAGGCCCCGCCCATCGCCGAACAGGAACGCATGATCGAGGCGATCCTCTTTGCCGTGGCGGAACCCCTGACCATGGCGGAACTCTCGGCAAGGTTGCCCGAGGGCTGCGATGCGCCCGAGGCGATGGCCTATCTGCGCAAACGTTATGAGGGGCGCGGGGTGCAGGTGGTGCGGGTGGGCGACGCTTACGCCTTTCGCACCGCGCCCGACCTGGGCCATCTGATGCGCAAAGAGACGGTCGAGCCGCGCAAACTCTCGCGCGCGGCGATCGAGACGCTGGCCATCGTCGCCTATCACCAGCCGGTGACGCGGGCGGAAATCGAGGAGATCCGCGGCGTCGCCGTCAGCCGCGGCACGGTGGACTTGCTGTTGGAGCTGGACTGGATCAGGCTGGGTCGTCGCCGGATGACCCCGGGGCGGCCCGTGACCTTCGTGGTGACGGAAGCCTTTTTGGACCATTTCGGCCTGGAATCCGCCCGCGATCTGCCCGGCGTCAAAGAGCTGCGCGCGGCGGGTCTTCTGGACAGCCGCCCCTTGCCTGGCGCAAATGCGACCCCAGATGAAGACGACGAAGAAACCCCCGGCCAAACCGAACTTTTCGAGGACTAAGATGGACGCCATCATCCGCATGATCTTTAACCGCCTTTTGGGGCATCTGATGAACCGGGGCATCGACCATATGGCCCGCGGCGGGCGTGATCCCGCCACCATGTCTCCCGAAGAGCGCCGCAGCTACCGCGAGGCCAAGCAGAACGGCCGCAAGGCGCGGCAGATGACCTCGATTGCGCGACGGTTCCTGAAATGACCAAGGGGCACCGTTTCGCCGACATGCTGCATCACCGCGGGCATCGGCTGGGGCAGGGCGACCCGGTCTCGCCGCCCTTGGTGTCGGCCACGACCTATCACCTGGCGGGGCTGGAGGGCGCGGCCTTCAAATATGGTCGGATGTCGATGCCGACCTGGGAAGAGGTCGAAGAGCAGCTGGCGATCCTGGAAGGCGCTTCGGTCGTGGGCTTCCCCTCGGGGATGGCGGCGATTTCGGCGGCGCTGTTCGCCTGTCTGAAGGCGGGGGATGTGGTGATCCTGCCCGAGGATGGCTATTACACGACGCGGCTTTTGGCAGATCGGTTTCTGGCGGGGTTTGGTGTGACGGCGCGCTATGTGGCGACCGAGCAGATGGAGGTGGCGGATTTCACCGGGGCCGCGGTGGTGTTCCTGGAGACGCCGTCGAACCCGGGGCTGGATGTCGCCGATATCGCGGTGGTGGCACGGCGGGCCCATGCGGCGGGGGCGAAGCTGATCGTGGACAACACGACGATGACGGCCCTGTTGCAGCGGCCGCTGGACCTTGGGGCGGACCTGGTGGTCGCGGCCGATACCAAGGCGCCAGGCGGCCATTCGGATGTGCTGTATGGCCATGTGGCGGGGCGCGATGCGGCGGTGATGGCCCGCGTGGCGGAGTGGCGCAAGCTGGCGGGCGTGGTGCCGGGCGCCTTCGAGGCCTGGCTCTTGCACCGCGGGCTGGAGACGCTGGAAGTGCGCCTGTCGCGGATGTGTGCCAGCGCCATGGTGGTGGCCGAAAGGCTGGCAGCCCATCCGAGGGTCAAGGCCTTGCGCTATCCGGGATTGCCCGCGGATGCCTCCTACAAGGTCGCCAAGGCCCAGATGTCCGATTTCGGCTTTCTGATCAGCTTCGAGCTGGAGGGGGAGGCCGAGGCCGAAGCCTTCCTGGATCGGTGCCGCTATTTGACGCAGACGACCTCTTTCGGCGGCACCCATTCGGCGGGTGAGCGTCGGGCGCGCTGGGGCGACGCCGTGGCGCCGGGCTTCATCCGCCTGTCGGTGGGGATCGAGCCGGTGGAGTCGCTGTGGCAGGCTTTGTCCGAGGCGCTTGAGGCTTGATCCAGTCGCCGCGCTGCCTGTTCTGAAGTCTGGGGGTCCAATCGGTTTCGGATGACCAAAGGTCATCCGAAACCGATTGGACGGGGCCGATGACCTTTGGTCATCGGCCCCGTGGCGCCCCGCGCGGGGTCCCATGGAAAAGCCCGTATGCGTTGCATACGGGCTTTTCCATGGGAGGGGGCCGCTCTGCAGGCAGAGCGGCCTTGCTGTGGACCGGTCCGGTGGGGCGGGGTCCGCGAGGACTTGGATTTTCAAAGAAAATCCAAGTCCTCGCGGAGGGGGCGCCGAGGTCCTGCGGACCTCGGCGCCCGGCGCCTCATTTGGGTTGCATCGCTTGGGGCAAGGGGGCAGCCAAGAAGCAGCGGCGGAAGGAAAGTCCTTGGCCCCGACAGCTGCCCTCAGGTCTCGGCCTTCTCCAGCTTTTCGGTGGCGGCAAGCCACAGCTCTTCGGCGCGGTCCAAGGCGCCCATGACTTCGGCATATTTCCCGTTCCAGACCGCCAGATCGCCCTTGCGGGTGTCTTCATACAACTCGGGATTGGCCAGTTTCGTCGCCAGCTTGTCGCGCATGTCGTTCAGTTTCGCCAACCGCTCTTCGGCCTTGCGGACCTCGGAGCGGAGCGCCAGGACCTCTTCGCGGCTGGCCTTTTTCGGCTTTTCCTTCTCGGGCTTGGCCGGCTTGTCCGACCCATCGCCGGCCAGAAGTTCCGCCCGATAGGCGTCCAAGTCCGCGCCATAGGGCGCCACCGCGCCATCCTTGACCAGCCACAGGCGATCCGCCACCAGGCTCAGCAAATGCATATCATGGCTGACCAGCACCACGGCGCCCTTATAGGCGGTCAGGGCCTCCACCAGGCCTTCGCGGCTTTCGATGTCCAGGTGGTTGGTCGGTTCGTCCAGAATGAGCAGGTGGGGTGCGTCAATCGTGGCCAGCAGCAGCGACAACCGCGCCTTTTGCCCGCCCGACAGCCTGCCCACCACCGTCTCGGCCTGTTCCGCCATCAGGCCAAAGCCCGCCAGCCTTGCCCGCAGCCGCGGCGGCGCCTCGGCCGGGCGGAGCGCCTGGACATGCTGCAAAGGCGTCTCGTCCAGGTGCAATTCATCGACCTGGTGCTGGGCGAAATAGCCGATCCGCAGTTTCGACGACCGCGTCATCTTGCCCTCGGAGGCCTGCAGCTTGCCCGCCAAGAGCTTGGACAGCGTCGATTTCCCCTGACCGTTCCGCCCCAGCAAAGCAATCCTGTCATCCTGGTCGATGCGCAACGACAGGCGCTTCAGGATCGGCGGGCCGCCATAGCCCACCGAGGCGCCATCCAGGTTGATGATCGGCGGCGCCAGTTCCTCGGGCTCGGGGAAGGAGAAAACCACCTGCTTCGCCTCTTCGGGCGGGGTGATCAGGGTCATCTTCTCCAGCATCTTGACCCGGCTTTGCGCCTGGGCGGCCTTGGACGCCTTGGCCTTGAAGCGGTCGACAAAGGCCTGCAGGTGGTCGCGCCTGGCCTCTTGCTTGCGCGCCTCGGCCATCAACCCGGCGCGGCGCTCGGCCACTTGGCGGGCGAATTGGTCATAGCCGCCGGCCCACAGCGTCAGCTTCTTGCTGTCCAGATGCAGGATCGAGGTCACGGCGCGGTTCAACAGCCCGCGGTCGTGGGAGATGATCAGCACGGTATGGGGGTATTTCTGAAGATAACTCTCCAGCCAAAGCGCGCCTTCAAGGTCGAGGTAGTTGGTCGGTTCGTCCAGAAGCAGGTAATCGGGCTGGGCAAACAGCACGCCGGCCAAAGCCACCCGCATCCGCCAGCCGCCCGAGAAATCCGAACAGGGCCGTTGCTGCGCTGCGTTGTCAAAGCCCAAGCCACGCAGGATCGAGGCCGCGCGCCCCTCGGCACTCCAGGCGTCGATGTCCGACAGTCGCGCCTGAATGTCGGCGATGCGGCCCGGGTCGGTGGCGTGTTCCGCCTCGTCCAGCAGACTTGCGCGCTCGGTGTCGGCGGCCAGAACCGTGTCGATCAGCGAGGTGGAGGACGAGGGCACTTCCTGCGCCACCCCCCCGATCCGGGCGCGCTGCGGGATGGTGATCGCCCCGCCCTCCAACGCCAGGTCGCCCCGGATCAGCCGGAAGAGCGTGGTTTTCCCCGCCCCGTTGCGCCCGACGATGCCAACCTTGTGGCCGGTGGGAATGGTGGCGGTCGCGCCCTCGAACAGGGGGCGGCCTTCGACGGAATAGTTGAGGTCATCAATTTTCAGCATGGGCTGTCGCTTGCCCCATGGGCGCGCGCGGGTCAAGGCCCGATCAAGCACAGTTGAGGCTTTGCGCCGCTTGCCCGGCGTCGCCCCCAATCGGGGGGATTGCCATCCCCCCCCCAGTCCCCAATCGGGGGGATTGCCATCCCCCCGACCCCCCCAGCCCGGAGAGGGGCTCGCCCCTCCCCGGACCCCACCGGGAGTATTTGGGTCAATGTGAAAGCACGGGTGCGGGGTGCGGTTGCTGCGTGGTGTCACGGTCTCGGCCTTGGTGGTGGCAGGTTCTTGGCTTTGACCGCAACTCACCCCACCCTCAACCTTAGTCACGGTGTTGCTCTTGGCCTTGGCCTAAGCCCAAGTCCATGGCTCCGCCCTGGCCGGACTTGCCGCAGCGTAAAAGCTGCAAAGGTCGCCTCGTCTTGCAAACCCCACCGCCTAAACCCCACCGCCTACACTGCACCGTCCAAACCCCGCCAGTCAGGCCCGCTTCCCCAGCGCGCCCATCCCAAACCCTCGCCCCCCCAACCGTCCCCCAGCTTTCACACTGGCCCAAATACTCACGGGGGTTCCCAGGGGGAGCGTGCTCCCCCTGGGTCGGGGGGCTCGGGGGGCGGAAGCCCCCCGATTGGGCGACGCCGACAGGCGGCGCAATCCCTCCTCCCCGGTTGACCTCCCGCGCGCCAGGCCCCACAAAACCCCATGTCCTTCGCATCCCGCATCACCCGCCAGCCCCTTGTGTTCGACCTTCAGACGGCCGACGACCTGCGTCCCCGCTTTGCCGGACCTGCCGCAGATCTGATCGCGGCCAGCGCCTCTTGCGCGCCCTTTCTCCGCGACCTGATCACGCGGGAGGGCGCCTGGCTGACCCCGGCGCTTGACCTTGACCCCGAGGTGGCCTTTGACCGGCTGATGGCGGACCTCTCCCAGGCCCCCGGCGACCAGCTTGGGGCCCTTTTGCGTCAGGCCAAGCGGCGGGTCGCCTTGCTCACGGGCTTGGCCGATCTGGGCGGGGTCTGGGACCTGACCCAAGTCACCACACACCTGACCCATTTCGCCGATCGCGCGGTTCAGGCCTGCCTGGATCACCTGATCGCCGAAGAGATCCGCCGCGGCAAGCTGCCGGACGCGCCCCACGGAATGGTCGTCCTTGCGATGGGCAAGATGGGCGCGTTTGAGCTGAATTATTCCTCGGATATCGACCTCATCTGCCTGTTCGACGAGACCAAACACCCCGGCACCGAGATGGAGGCCCGTCAGGCCTTCATCCGCGTCACCCGGAAGATGACCGGGCTTCTGTCGGATATCACCGCAGAAGGCTATGTCTTTCGCACCGATCTGCGCCTGCGCCCCGATGCTTCGGTCATGCCGGTCTGCCTGTCGATGGCCTCGGCCTTGGCCTATTATGAGGCCGAGGGCCGCACCTGGGAACGTGCCGCCCATATCAAGGCCAGGCCCTGCGCGGGGGATATCGCGGCGGGTCAGGCCTATCTGAAGGCCTTGACGCCCTTTGTCTGGCGCCGCCATCTGGATTATGCGGCGATCCAGGATGCCCATGACATGCGGTTGCGCATCCGCGACCACAAGGGGCTGAACGGGCCGGTCAAGGTCGAGGGCCATAACGTGAAACTTGGCCCCGGTGGCATCCGGGAAATCGAGTTCTTTGCCCAGACCCGCCAGCTGATTGCAGGCGGCCGCGACCCCTCTTTGCGCGCCACGGGGACCGAGGCCGCCTTGGCCGCCCTGACCGCAAAGGGCTGGCTGCCCCAGGATGTCACAGCCGACCTGACGACAGCCTATCGCATCTGGCGCGAGGTGGAACACCGGCTGCAGATGGTGTTGGACGAACAGACCCAGACCATGCCCGCCACCCCCGAAGGCATCGCCCGCATCGCGGCCTTTTGCGGGATGGCGGAACCCACCTTCCGCCGCGACTTCCTGACCCGGGTGGCCCATGTCGAAAGCCTGACCGAGGGCTTCTTTGCCCCCAGCGCGCCCAAGGAGACCTCCCCCGACCTGACCCCGCAGATGGAGACCATCGTTCAGGCCTGGTCGAATTACCCGGCGCTGCGGTCGGACCGCGCCCAGGCGATCTTTGCGCGGATCAAACCCGGTCTTCTGTCGCGGCTGATGCGGGCGCAGGCACCGCAAGAGGCTTTGGTGGCGCTGGACGGGTTCCTGTCGGGCCTGCCCGCGGGGGTGCAGCTTTTCGCGCTGTTCGAGGCCAACCCGGCCCTCGTCGATCTGATCGTCGATATCTGTGCGACGGCCCCCAGCCTGGCGCTATACCTCTCGCGCAATGCCCGCGTGCTGGATGCGGTGATCGGCGGGTCGTTCTTTGCGCCTTGGCCGGGGCGTGAGGGGCTGGCGCAGGACCTGCATCACCGCCTGAATGGGGCGGATTACGAACAGGTCCTTGGCCTGTCGCGCATTTGGCTGAAGGAATGGCATTTCCGGGTCGGCGTACATCACCTGCGCGGCCTGATCGACGGGTTCGAGGCGGGCAAGGCCTATGCCGATCTGGCCGAGGTCGTGGTGGCCGCGCTTTGGCCGCGTGTGACAGCCGAGGTCGCGCGCCGTCACGGTCCGCCGCCTGGGCGGGGGGCGGTGGTTCTGGGGATGGGGTCGCTGGGCGCGGCGCGGTTGAACGCGGGGTCCGACCTGGATCTGATCGTGATCTATGACGCGGATGGCGCCGAGATGTCCGAAGGCCCCAAGCCCTTGGCCACGCGGCCCTATTACGCCAAACTGACCCAGGCGATGATCACGGCCCTGACCGCCCAGACGCCCGAGGGCCGTTTGTATGAGGTCGACATGCGGCTGCGGCCCTCGGGTCGGCAGGGGCCGGTGGCCACGGGGATCGCCTCATTTGCGGCCTATCAGCGCGACGAGGCCTGGACCTGGGAACACCTTGCCCTGACCCGCGCCCGCGTGCTGGCCGGGCCTGTGGAGTTGGCCGCCGAGGTCGAGGGCCTGCGCCGTCAGGTCCTGGCCGAAAAGGGGCAGGGCGCCCGCGTCCGCGCCGATGTGGCCGAGATGCGCGCCCGCCTGGCCGAGGCGAAACCCGCCCAGGGCCCCTGGGAGGCCAAGAACGGCCCCGGCCGGCTGATGGACATCGAGCTTTGCGCCCAGACCCTTGCCCTGATGGCCGCAAGCCCGGCCCGCAGCCTGGATCGGCAACTGGCGTCAGATCGGGGCCGCCACCTGTCGCAAACGGAGAAGCAGGGCCTGGAAGAAGCGGCCAGGCTTTTCTGGCAGTTGCAGGCGGCGGGGCGGCTTTTGTCGGACCGCGCGCTGGACCCGGGCGCATTGGGAGAGGGCGCCCGCGCCTTTGTCCTGCGCGAAACGGGGGCGGCGGATGCGGCGGGTTTGACGCAGGCGCTGCAAGAAGCGGCGGCGCGGGCCGCGGCGGTGATTGACCGGGTGATGGAGGCGCGAGATGACCCATGAAGAGGCCGACCCCAAGGGGCTGGTGCGCGAAAGCTACCGGATCGAGGGGATCACGGCGGGCGAATGTCGGTCGATCTTCATGGATTGGGCGCTGAGCGTGAAGGTCGATGCCGATCACCCGGCGGCGATCCGGGTGCTTTTGGACCATTACGGGGCGGGCGCGCCCGATCACCCGATGACGGCGACCCTGCGCGCGGGCCTGACCGCGCCCGAGGCGCCGCGTCGACGGGGCGGACGGATCGGCCGTGTCGGCGACCAGACGCCGCTGGGGCGCGAAATCTGATCCCAGGGTAAATCGCCCACCGCAGGGGCTCTGGCGGGCCAAGCCCCTGATGCGCAAGGCATCCGGGGCCTTGGACCCCCTTGCGCGCCCCCGTGCCCCTTGCGCGCCCCCGTGCCCCCTTGCGCGCCAAGAGCAGCACAAAGAAGCAAACGGCTGCCGATTCGCTTGAAAGCTTGACGATTGGCCCATTCCATGGCCTCATTATTCCTTGTTTAACTACTTTGGAGTTTGTCATGCGTCATTCGATTTTGGCGGCCCTTGCTATGGGAACTGCCTTCCTGGGCCAGACGGCTGCGTCGCCGGCTGCGGCCGATCCGGTGGTGGGCCTGGGATTGACCTTCTGGTTTGGCTCGGGTCAGACCCAGACCGGGGTCGGTCTGCGGGTCTTTTCCGATGATCAGAACGAAAGCGTCGTGGGCTCGGTCGGGGTGGATTACATCCTGCAGGGCGGCGCGATCCGCCCGACGCTGGGCATCGCCTATCTGCAGGACAATGCCTATGTCGGCGCCGATCTGGGCTTTGACATGGCGGGCGGGCCGATCCAGTTCGGCGCGGGGATTGGCGTGACCAATACGGCCGAAGACCCGGTGGCCGCGCCGGTCGTGACGCCTCCGATCCTGACGCAAGAGCCGGTGGAAGTGCCGCCGACCGAAGAGCTTCCGGCGGATGGCGAAAAGGCCGTCGTGCTGGACACCATTCCTGAACCTGTTTGATCCGAGGGAGACAGACATGCGCAAGATGACGAAGATGGCTGCGGTTGTGGCGACGATGGCTGCGGCGCCGGTGGCGGCCGATCCGGTGGTGGGCCTGGGATTGACCTTCTGGTTTGGCTCGGGTCAGACCCAGACCGGGGTCGGTCTGCGGGTCTTTTCCGATGATCAGAACGAAAGCGTCGTGGGCTCGGTCGGGGTGGATTACATCCTGCAGGGCGGCGCGATCCGCCCGACGCTGGGCATCGCCTATCTGCAGGACAATGCCTATGTCGGCGCCGATCTGGGCTTTGACATGGCGGGCGGGCCGATCCAGTTCGGCGCGGGGATTGGCGTGACCAATACGGCCGAAGAAGATCCGGTGATCGCGACAACCCCGCCGCTGCTGACCGACGCCCCCGAGGTCCCGCCGGACGACACCGGCAATGACGGGCTGGGCAATGACAGCCTTGGCGGCGGTGAGGGCGATGTGGCTTGCCTGGTCGCCTGCGACGGGCTTGCCGGCTAAGCCTTTCGGGCAGGACGGTGACTTGGGGCCCCCTTTGTCGGGGGCCCTTTCCTGTGCGGCCGCCGACTCGTTTGGTTGGCGATTTCCGGGGCAGGGCGGCCTTGGGACGCAGGAGGGGTGGCGCGGCGGCGCATCCGTCCTTGCGGACGAAAGCGCCGCCGCGCGGAAGCGGGGGGAGGCAGAGCCTCCCCCCGCACCCCCCTCCGGCTCTGCACCCCCCTCCGGCCCCGCACCCCCCTCCGGCTCTGCCCCCCCTCCGGCTCTGCGCTGCCTGGCCGCAGTTTGGCGGGACAGACGGCGTTCACCTGCGGTTTACGGTTGATCTGCTAACGTTCGCAGAACCACAGCTGCAGGACCCCAGACCATGGACGGAGGCGCATCGACCACGCCGGTGGCAGAGGGGGAAGAGGTCCCCTTCGGCATCGAAGAGCTGTTTTATTCGCGCACCGATGGGCGCGGGGTGATCCTGGCCGGCAACCAGGTGTTTCAGCGCGTCTCGTGCTACCCTTGGGCCAGGCTGATCGGCGCGCCGCACAAGATCATCCGCAATCCGGTGACGCCCAAGGCGGTGTTCCGCATCCTGTGGAAGACGATCGAGGCCGGGGAACCCGCCGTGGCCTATGTCTGCAACCGGGCAGAGGATGGGCGGCCCTATTGGGTGCTGGCCACGATCCTGCCCTTTGATGGCGGCTATCTGTCGATCCGCATCAAGCCCTCGTCGACGCTGTTTCCCGTGGTCAAGACGCTTTACGCCGAACTGTGCGCGGCCGAATTGGCGGGCGCCTCGATCGAGGAGGGGGTGGCCGAGATCGGGCGGGTCCTGGCGCTGCACGGCTTTGCCGATTACCCCGCCTTCATGCGCGCGGCCCTGCGGTCCGAATATATCGCCCGGGCCGCAGCGACGCGCCTGGCCTCGCCCCTGCCCGAAGAGGTGATTGCCGCGATCAGTCAGGGGCTTGGCGATGCCAAGGCCAGCCAGCACCGGCTTCGCACCGAGTTCGAGGGGATGAAGATCCTGCCGACCAACCTGTCGATCCTGGCCGCGCGGCTGGAGCCCGAGGGCGGGCCGCTGGGCGCGGTGGCGGGGCTTTACATGTCCGGCACACTAGAGACGCTGGCGCAGATCAGCGCCTTTACCTCGGGCGAAGCGAGCCTGTGCAACCGGATGTCGGAAAGGTTCGACCGCGCGGTTTTCATGGTGACTTGCGCCGAGTTGCAGCGCGAAATGGGGGTTCAGGTCGGGCACGAGGATTGGGGCGGCTCTGGCCTTGATCCGGCCGAGGAGACGCGCCACCTGGAGGCGCTGGGGCGGCGCTATGAGCAGGCTGCGATGGAAGCCATCGACCAGGCCTGCGACCTGGCCAAGGTGATCGAGCGGGCAGGGGCAGAGCTGCGCCGGTCGATGCTGAGCCTGGAGACGGTGACGGTGATGGGCAAGGTCGAGGGCGCGCGGCTGGGCACCGAGGGCGACCGGATTCGCACGACGATCGAATCGCTTCATGTGCTGAACTCCGAGATTTCCGCGGTTCTGGCGCGGATCGGGGATCTGTCGGCGATGATCGACCGCGGCATGGGCGAGATCCGCGACGGTTTCCGCGATGGCGGACGGCGCCGGGGACGCAACAGAGCGGTGGCGGTGGCGGCGGCGTGAGCGGGGGGCGTGGCCGACGGGACCGGTGCGCCGCCGAGGCGCCGCGTGATCGCCCGCCGGCTGCGGGGCCCAAGGCTGTGGGGCCAGAGGCTGTGGGGCCTCTGCCGAGGGGTGATCCTCTGCGGCCAGTGATCCTCTTGTCCGTTCGGAACGCGCCTTTGGGGCCTGAGACTGCGGGGCCTGCAGAGGCCTTTTCTTCGCCAGCCGAAGGCACTCCCCAGGCGAGGCACCACATCCCATCGCCGCCGCAAGCCGCAAGAGGGGGGAGACCGCAGGCCCTAGGCGGGGAACAAAAGCCATGTCTCGGCCCTGCGGTGTCCCTTGAGAGAGACTAGCACGGTTCGGCTCTTCTCTGGCCGTCCAGCCAGGCCAAGCCATTCCGGCAGGCCACCCTTACGGCCAAGGCCCACCCTGAGCGGCGAGGCCTACCCCCCAGGGCAAGGCCCACCCGCCTTCCCCCATCCCTGACGCCATGGCCGGCGCAAGCCCTGGCCTCAGTCGGCCAGGCGGCCCATCCGCCCGCCGCGGCGTTTGGTCAGGCCGGATGCCCGCCCCGGCAGGTCGGCCATGACCGAAGCCCGCTCGGCCGAGGTCATCCGGCCCCAGCCCGAGATCTCCTCGATCGACCGAAAGCAGCCGACGCAAAGCCGGGCCGCGGGGTGGATCACGCAGACCTTGACGCAGGGGCTTTCGACCTCGGCGCGTTTCCAGACCTCGTCACTCATCGCTTGGCCCCCGGGTTGCGGCCAGACGGGTTTGCGTCTCCATCCGGTCCAGTGCACCTTGCAGGATATAGCCCGCCGCCACCTGGTCGATCACCTGATCGCGACGCTTGCGCGACGTATCCGCCTCCAACAGCACGCGTTCGGCCGCCACCGTCGACAGCCTTTCGTCCCAATAGGTGATCGGCAGCGCGGTCAGCTTTTCAAGGTTGCGCGCGAAGGCCTCGGTCGATTGCACCCGTGGCCCCCGTGAGCCATCCATGTTCAAGGGCAGGCCCAGCACCAGCCCCACGACCTCGCGCTTTTGGCACATCTCCAGCAGGGCCGCCGCATCGGCCTGGAACTTGACCCGCTTGATGACGGAAAAGGGCGAGGCCACCTGGCGCCGCGTGTCCGAAATCGCCACACCAATCGTCACGGTCCCCAGGTCCAGCCCGGCCAAGGCGCCATGCCGGGGCAAGATCGCGGCAAATTCCGTGATGTCGGTGAAGATCAAGGCGCCACCTCGTTCAGCGTCTTTAGTGCGGCGGGGTCGGCGGCAAAGGCCGCGCGTGCCGCGTCATAGGCCGCCTTTTGCCGATCCACCGCCCCCAGAACCTTCAGCGCATTCAACAGCTTGACCCAGTCTTCCAAGGGCCCGCCCTCGGACAGAAGCCGGTCCTCCAGCCCCGCCACCATGGTCTCGATCATCGCCTGACGGTCCTCGCCCGACATCTCGGCCGCCGCCGCCATATCCGAGGCCGAGGGGCCGCCCTGTGGCAGGCTAAAGGGCACGCCCGCCGCCGCGGCGATGGCCTCGATCCGCTCGCGGATGGGGGCAATCCAGGGCGCATCCGGCGGACCCTCCGTCAACAGCGGCTCCCACATCTGGAAGGCGCGGTCGGGCCGGTCGACCTGGGCCGCCATCAGCCCGATCCAGAAGCGCGCCGCGCCATTGGCGGGATCGCGGGTCAGGACCTCGCCAAGCGCCGCTTCGGCCTCGGGGGTGATCTGCCCCCCCGCGGCATAGATCGCAAGCTCTGCCGCCTTCAGCCAGTCTTCGGCCCCCGCCGCAGCCCCTTTCAGCCGCACGACCGCCTCTTGTGCCTGTCGCGCGCCGACAAAGTTGCCAAAGGCGGCCTCGTTTTCCACCAGCAATTCCTGACCCTGCAGATCATCGGGCCGCCCCGCCACCGCCGCCCGCAGCTTGTTCAGCAGGTCCAGACTTGCGGGGTCAGAGCCCTCTGGCGCCACCCAAGGGCCCCGCGCCGCCTCGGCTTCGGTTTGGCTGGGCCGCCCCGCATAGGCCGCCTCGGAGGCCGCAAGCCGCGCCACCAGGGGCAAATCGTCGTAGCCCGGCGCACCAAGCCCCTCCCAGGGGCCAATGCCGCGATAGATCCCCAGGGCCAGGACCAGAGCCGCCACGACCACCGCCACCGGACCCCAACCGCCGGTGCCCACGGTGGCCAACTCGCCGCGCTGATCGGCCTCCAGCAGCCGGCGTGAGACCTCGATGCGCATCCGCCCGGCCTCTTCCTCGGCCAGGATGCCGCGGGCCTGGTCGCGGGCGATTTCGGCCAGTTGGTCGCGGTAGATGGCGACATCGGCCGCGCCCTCGCTCTCGGCGCCGCGCCGCAGCGCCTGCACCAGAACCAGCGCCACCATCAGCCCCATCGCCGCGGCCGAAATCCAGAAGGTGATCATGTCCCGCCCTTTTCGCCAAATCCCCCCCTGATTACCCGGCCATGCCCCCCGACAAAAGGGCAAACCGGGGCGACCCACGGCCCTGTGAGGGGGGGCAACCTTGGTTTCTCCGACATTGTGTCGCAATTTTCCCCATTGTGACGCTGGGGGGCTCAGATAAAACCGGATCGACTGCCATGGATAGACCATCGCGCCCGCCAGATAGAGGCCCAAGCCATGACCGCCCAACCGCGCCCCTCCAAACGCTATTCCGTCTTCGCCCTCGCCAAGGAAGCCCTGTCCTGGCACATGGGCTGGGAAAAGGCCTGGGCCTCGCCCGCGCCGAAAAAGGAATATGACGTCATCATCGTGGGGGCCGGCGGACATGGCCTTGCCACCGCCTATTACCTGGGGAAAAACCACGGCATCACCAATGTCGCGGTGATCGAAAAGGGCTGGCTGGGCGGCGGCAACACCGGGCGCAACACGACGATCATCCGGTCGAACTATTTGCAGGACCCCTCGGCCGCGATCTATGAAAAGGCGCGCAGCCTGTATGAAAACCTGTCGCAGGACCTGAATTACAACGTCATGTTCTCGCCGCGCGGGCTTTTGATGCTGGGCCAGACCCATCACGAGGTCCGGGGCTATCTGCGCACCGTCCATGCCAACACGCTGCAAGGCGTTGAAACCTCGTGGATTTCGCCGCAAAAGGTGAAAGAGCTGGTGCCGATCATCAACATCGACGGGCCGCGCTATCCGATCCTGGGCGCTTTGTATCAAAAGCGCGGCGGCACGGCACGCCATGACGCGGTGGCCTGGGGCTATGCCCGCGCCTGTTCTGCCATGGGCATGGACATCATCCAGCAATGCGAGGTCAAGGGCGTGACCTCGGCGGGTGGCGTGGTGACGGGGATCGAGACGACCAAGGGCTATATCGGCGCCAAGAAGGTCGGCTTCGTGGTCGCGGGCCATTCGGGCCAGCTGGCCGAAATGGCGGGCTTCCGCCTGCCGATCGAGGCGGTTGCGCTGCAAGCCCTGGTGTCCGAGCCGATCAAACCCTGCATGGATGTGGTCGTCATGGCCAACACCGTCCACGGCTATATGTCGCAATCGGACAAGGGCGAAATGGTGATCGGCGGTGGCACCGACGGGTTCAACAACTACACCCAGCGCGGCAGCTTCCACCACATCGAGGAAACCCTGCGCGCCCTGATCGAGACCTTCCCGATGATCTCGCGCCTGAAGATGCTGCGCCAATGGGGCGGGATCGTGGACATGACCGGCGACCGCTCGCCGCTGATCTCGAAGACCCCGCTTGGCAATTGCTTCATCAACTGCGGCTGGGGCACGGGCGGCTTCAAGGCCATTCCGGGGTCGGGCTGGGCCATGGCCGACCTGATGGCCAAGGGCGAACCCGGGCCCCTTGCCGCCGAATTCGACATGTGGCGCTTCAAGGAAGGCCGCTTCATCGACGAAAGCGTCGCGGCGGGGGTGGCCCACTGATGTCCTTTCATACTGATCCAAATACTCCCTTGCGCGCTGTCGGCTGCGATGCGCGCTCCCTTGCAGGAGGCACCACATGCTGATCCTTGAATGCCCCTGCTGCGGGGTCATGGCTGACGAAACCGAACTTTCCCCCGGCGGCGAAGCGCATCTGAAGCGCTTCGGTCCTGGTTCGACCGACCAGGAGTTCGAGGCCTATATGTTCGCCCGCAAGAACCCCAAGGGCGTGCATTTCGAACGTTGGCGCCATGCCTATGGCTGCGGCAAGTGGTTCCTGGCCGCGCGCTGCACCGCCACTTTGGAGGTCTTTGGCACCTATCCGGCGCAAGTGGGTGCGCCCCCGCAAGACCTGCAAGACAAGATCAAGGCCAAGCGGCCGGAGTGGAAGGGTTTCCAATGAGCACCCGTCTGTCGAAAGGGGGCCGTCTTCTGGACCGCTCCAAGGCGCTGGATTTCGCCTTCAATGGCAAGCGTTTGCGTGGCTATCAGGGCGATACGCTGGCCTCCGCACTTTTGGGTGCCGACCAGATGCTTCTGGGCCGCAGCTTCAAGTATCACCGCCCGCGGGGTCTGGTGGCAAGCGGCGCCGAAGAGCCGAATGCGCTGGTCCATCTGGGCACCGGTGGCCGCATGGAACCCAACCAGCGCGTCACTACGACAGAGCTGTTTTCCGGCGCCGAGATGACCTCGCAGAACCATTGGCCAAGCTTGGAATTCGACGTCGGCGCGGTGAACAACAGCTTCGCGCGCTTTCTGGTGGGGGGGTTCTATTACAAGACCTTCATCCACCCGCGTTTCGCCTGGAAGCATATCTTTGAGCCGGTGATCCGTCAGTCCGCGGGCCTCGGCAAGGCACCCAAGGATGCCGATGCCGATCACTACGAACAGGCCTATGACTTCTGCGATGTGCTGGTGGCAGGCGGCGGCATCGCTGGTCTGCAGGCGGCGTTGGCTGCGGCAAGCGGCGGCGCCCGCGTCATCCTGCTTGAGCAGACCCCGCATTGGGGCGGCCGCGCTCCGGTCGATGGGGATGTGATCGAAGGCCAGCCGGCCGAGGTCTGGATCAAGGCCACCGTGGCGGCTCTCTCCGCCATGCCGAACGTCACCCTGCGCATCCGCACCATGGCGGCAGGCGTCTATGACCACGGCTATATCCTCGCCGAAGAGCGTGTGGCCGACCATACCCCCGGCGATGGCCGCCCGAAAAAGCGTCTGTGGCGGATTCGCGCGACCCGCATCGTGGCCGCAACCGGAGCGCTGGAACGTCCGCTGTCTTTCGCGGGCAACGATATCCCCGGCGTGATGTTGGCAAGCGCCGTGCGCGATTACGTCATCAACTGGGCGGTGTCTCCGGGCGACCGCACGGTGGTCGTGACGAACAATGACGACGCCTATCGCACGGCGATTGCGCTGAAAGAGGCAGGGCTTGCGGTCCCGGTGATCCTGGATGCCCGGGCCCAAGCCAATGGCCCGCTGCCCACCAAGGCCCGCGCGATGGGCATCCGGGTCGAGACCGGCAAAGGCATCGCCAAGGTCAAGGGCGGCAAGCGCGTCACCGGCGTTGCGATCTGCCTGCAAGCTGGCGAAGGCGCCGTCCTGGAAGAGATCGCCTGCGACGCCGTCGCCATGTCGGGCGGCTGGTCCCCCGTCGTCCACCTCTGGTCCCATTGCGGCGGCAAGCTCACCTGGGACGCGGCGGGCGCCATGTTCCGCCCCGATGCGACCCGTCCGCCGACCAGCCATGACGGCCAGGCGATGGTCTATCCGGCAGGCGCGGCCAATGGCCATCTGACCCCCGCCAAGGTGTTGGAGGACGCGGCGCAAAGCGGCGCCGCTGCCGCAGGCGTGACCCCTTCAGGGGTCGCAGCCCAGGCAGCGCCCTCGGAGGAAGCCCCGCTGGAGCCCGTCTGGACCATGCCGCAAGGCGCGCCGATCCAGCTGCGGTCGAAAATGTGGCTGGACTATCAGAACGACGTCAAGGTCGCCGATGTGCAACTCGCCGCCCGTGAGGGCTATGAGTCTGTCGAACACACCAAGCGTTACACCACGCTGGGTATGGCGACCGATCAGGGGAAACTGTCCAATATCAACGGCCTCGCGGTTCTGGCGGGCGCCTTGAACGACGATATCCCCAATGTCGGCACCACGACCTTCCGCCCGCCCTATACGCCCGTGACCCTGGGCGCCCTGGCTGGCGAATCCCGTGGTGATATCTTCCAGCCGCTGCGCAAGACGCCGATCACCGATTGGCACCTGGCGCATAACGCCTATATGGAGCCCGTGGGCCTCTGGCGCCGCGCCTATTGCTATCCCAAGGGCGGCGAGACCCATGGCCAGGCCGTCGACCGTGAGATCCTCGCGGTGCGGGGTGGCGTGGGGCTTCTGGATGCCTCGACCCTGGGCAAGATCATCGTCAAGGGTCCGGATGCCGGCAAGTTCCTGGATATGCTTTACACCAATGTCATGTCGAACCTTGGCGTCGGCAAATGCCGTTACGGGCTGATGTGCCAGGAATCGGGCTTCCTTTCCGATGACGGCGTGGTGATCCGCCTGTCCGACGACACCTGGCTTTGCCACACGACCACCGGCGGGGCCGAGCGTATCCACGCCCATATGGAAGACTGGCTGCAATGCGAATGGTGGGATTGGCAGGTCTATACCGCCAATGTCACCGAGCAATATGCCCAGATCGCCGTGGCCGGTCCCAAGGCGCGCAAAGTGCTGGAAAAGCTGGGCGGCATGGATGTCTCCAAAGAGGCCATGCCCTTCATGACCTTTGCCGATGGCACCCTGGGTGGCCTGCCGGTGCGGGTGCATCGCATCTCCTTCTCCGGTGAGCTGTCCTATGAAATCGCGGTCCCGGCCGGTCACGGCCTGGCGCTGTGGGAAAAGCTGATGGAGGCCGGGGCCGAATTCGGCGTCGTGCCTTACGGGACCGAGGCCATGCATATCATGCGGGCCGAGAAGGGTTTCATCATGATCGGCGACGAGACCGATGGCACGGTCATCCCGCAAGACCTCAACCTGGGTTGGGCGATCAGCAAGAAGAAGGCGGATTACCTGGGCAAACGCGGGCAGGAACGCACCTTCCTCGCCTCGCCCGACCGCTGGAAACTGGCGGGCTTTGAAACCCTGGATGGGTCTGTCATTCCGGATGGCGCCTATATCATCGCCCCGGGCGTCAATGCCAATGGCCAGGGCAATGTCCAGGGCCGCGTGACCTCGACCTATTTCAGCCCGACGCTGAAGAAGGGCATCGCCATGGGCCTGATCAAGGGCGGTCTGACCCGGATGGGCGAGGTTGTCACCTTCAACACCGTCTCGGGCAAGGGCGTCCAGGCGCGGATCGTCGATCCGGTCTTCTATGACAAGGAAGGGGAGATGCAGAATGTCTAATGCTGTCAGCGCCTTGCAGGGCGCCTCTTTCGAAGGTTTCGTGACCGTCCGCGAGATCGGGCCCTTGGGCATGATCTCACTCCGCGCCAAGGCGGATGTCACGGGGCTGGAGGCTGCCTTTGCCGCCCTTGGCCTTACGCTGCCCGCCCATCGCCAGATGACCGGCACGACGGATAAGGGTGCGGGCTGGATGAGCCCGGATGAATACCTGATCCTGGTGCCTTACGCGGAGGTGGCCTCTGCCTTGGCCAGCCTTGGCCAGTCGCTGGAGGGCCAGCATCACCTGGCCGTCGATGTCTCGGATGCCCGGGCGATCTTTCGCATCGAGGGCGCCAAGGCGGGCCAAGTGGTGCAAAAGCTTGGGCCGATCGACGTGGCGCGTCTGGGGCCGAACGAACTCCGCCGTTCGCGCGCCGCGCAAGTCGCCGCCGCGATCTGGGTCGAGGGCGAGGGCTATACGCTGGTCTGCTTCCGCTCGGTGGCGGCGTATGTGATGGGAATCCTTAAGGCTTCGGCCGCAAATGGGGCAGAATTGGGGTGATTGCCCCCAAGTCGTCCCGTTAACTGGACCTGCAAACGAAAAGGGAACAGGCTGAACCCCGGGTGTGACTTCGGGGTTTCGTCATGTTGCGATTGTGGGGACGCGTGTCAGTGCGGCTGGCCTGGGGCCTGTCGCTGGGGCTTTTGTCGGGCGTGATGCTGGGGCTTGGCATGGGCACGGCCCAGGCCGCCATCATCGAGTGTCGCTTGCGCCGGGGGCAGGGGGCCGAGGGGCTGATCGCGCCGCAATACCTGTTCGACCATGCCCCGGGTTCTGTCACGGCCCAGGTCTATGACGGGCTGATCAAGGCCCGCATGTCGCGCCCCCAGGTGGCCCGTGTCGCCGAGGAAGTCACCCGCCTGACCTTCCGCTGGGAAGTGCGGACCTCCGACACCTGGGGCAACCCTGTCGATGTCAGCTTTCGCGCTAGGCTGGATCTGTCCGGAGCGATCAGCCTTGAGGCGCGCATCGCAGGCGATCTGCAAGCCGAGGGCGAGGGGTTCTGCGCCGCGCATTGACGCCCCGTCCTTTGCCTCCCATCCTTTGCCCTCCCCAGATGGCGATTTCTGCCCGCCCGCCCTTGACCTTGCCCCCTGCCGTAAGCTTATTGAGGCAGAACCCGCCAACAGGAGTTTCCCATGGCCTTCACCCTCCCCGATCTGCCCTATGCCCATGACGCGCTGGCTTCGCTTGGCATGTCGAAAGAGACCTTCGAATATCACCACGACATCCACCACAAGGCCTATGTCGACAATGGCAACAAGCTGATTGCCGGCACCGAATGGGAGTCGAAGTCGGTCGAAGAGATCGTCGTGGGCACCTATAACGCCACTTCGGTCGCGCAGAACGGCATCTTCAACAATGCCTCGCAGCACTGGAACCATGCTCTGTTCTGGGAGATCATGGGCACGGGTGGCAAGGTGATGCCGACCGAGCTGGAAAAGGCCTTGGTCGAGGCTTTCGGGTCTGTCGCCAAGTTCAAGGAAGACTTCGCCGCCGCTGGCGCCGGCCAGTTCGGTTCGGGCTGGGCTTGGCTGGTCAAGGACGCATCGGGTGCCCTGAAAGTCACCAAGACCGAAAACGGCGTGAACCCGCTGTGCTTTGGTCAGACCGCTTTGCTGGGCTGCGATGTGTGGGAACATTCCTATTACATCGACTTCCGCAACAAACGCCCGGCTTACCTGACCAACTTCCTGGACAAGCTGGTCGATTGGGAAAAGGTCGCAGCCAAGCTGTGATCTGACCCCGTTGCGCATCAATCAGCCCGCCCTTGCAGGCGGGCTTTTTGATGCGCGGTGGCCAGGGGGCTCATGCCACTTGTTTCTCGAACCAGTGGCGAACCAAGTGGCATACCCATCGGACCCCCCATCGGGGGACTGCCGTCCCCCGACCCCCCTGCCCAAAGGGGCATACATGCCCCTTTGGAAACCCCGTGGATATTTGTGAAAAGATGAAATCAGAGCGGGTGGGGGTTTGGGCGATTGTGGCGGCTTGTGCCGTCTGGGGCTTTGCGCCGCTGTATTATCACGCCATGCCCGAGGTGCCGCCCTTTGAAATGATGGCGCATCGGTCGATCTGGACGGCGGTGCTGTTCGGGGTCTGGCTGGGGCTGCGCGGCGAGCTTGGGGCCCTGCGCGCCCTTTGGCCGCAGCGGGGGCGGGTTCTGCTGGCGGCGGGGCTGATCGGGTTCAACTGGCTTTTGTTCATCTGGGCCGTGGCAGGGGGGCGGGCGGTCGAGGCCTCCTTGGGCTATTACATCTATCCGCTGGTCTCGGCCGGGCTTGGCGCCCTGGTCTTTCACGAAAGGCTGCGGGGGGGACAGGTCTGGGCCATCGGGCTGGCGGCCGTCGCGGTGGGGCTTTTGACCTGGGGCCTGGGCGTCGTGCCGGTCGTCTCTCTGGCCCTGGCGCTGAGCTTTGCGGCCTATGCGGCGGTCAAGCGCGGGGTCCGCGGCGCGGCCCTGATCACCGTCCTGGCCGAGGTGCTGATCATCGCGCCGCCTTTGCTGGTCTGGTTGGCCTGGCAGGGGGGCGGCCTTTTCGGCCATGACCTTTACCATACGCTGATGTTGCCCGTGGCGGGGCCGATTTCCGGCTTGCCGCTGGTGCTGTTTTCTTATGGCGCGGCGCGGGTCTCGATGGCCACCACGGGGCTGGTGCAATACCTCAACCCCAGTCTGCAGTTCCTTTCGGCCTGGGTGATCATGGGCGAGGTCGTCTCCCCCTGGCATGGGATCGCGCTGGCGCTGATCTGGGCCGCCATCGCGCTTTATTTCTCCAGTCGCGCCAGGGCCTCGTCCAGCGTCAGCACCTGAAACAGGTCGCGCAGCGAGGCCGCGGCAAAGCCCTGGTCGATGACATGATCCAGCAGGGCCAGCAGCGGCCCCCAATAGCCCGCCACGTCGATCAGCCAGATCGGTTTGCGGTGCAAGCCGATCTGCGCCCAGGTCAGGACCTCGAAGAACTCGTCCAGCGAGCCCGCGCCGCCGGGCAGCATCGCGATCACATCGGCGTTCATGAACATGACCTTCTTGCGTTCATGCATCGTTTCGGTGACGACAAAAGTGGACAGGTCGCGCTTGCCCACTTCCATCTGCATCAGATGCACCGGTATGACGCCAAAGGTCGCGCCGCCCGCCTCTTGGACGGCCCGCGCCAGGGCCCCCATCAGCCCGACATCCCCCGCGCCGTAAACCAGCCGCCAGCCCTGGGCCGCGATGGCCTGGCCAAGGCTGCGGGCGGCCTGCTCATGGGCCGGGTTCGTCCCCATCCGCGCGCCACAAAAGACACAAAGCGAACGGGGGCTGGGGTTTTGGGCGCTGTTCATGGGAAAACTCTGGATTCCTGCTGTGGGCCGGGCATAACCGTATCCAAGGTCAAAGGAAAGCGCGAGGGCGGCGGAGAATGCGCCCCGGGCAAAGGGGGATGGGATGGCGTTGAAGGATATGGGGACCGGGACCAAGGCGGCCTTGGGGGCCATCGTGGCGATCCTTTTGGGGCTGGGGTCGTATCAGCTTTTCGGGGCCAAACCCGCGCCCGAGGCACCAGACCTTGCGGCGGCGCCCGAGGGAGAGGGGACGGCTGGGGCAGAGGGGACGGGTGCGGTTTCGGCAGAAGCGCCGGCGGCCGCGCCGACCAAGGCGCCTGCCGCCGATGCGGAGGCGGGTTCTGGAGAGGCGGCGGCGACGCAGGCCCCTCAGACTGTTCCCGAAACTGCCCCCGAATTGGCCCCCGAATTGGCCCCCGAATTGGCCCCCGAATTGGCTCCGGCCTCTGCTGCCGAAAGCCGCTTTGACATCGTCCGCGTCGAGCCCGATGGCCAGACGGTCGTGGCCGGTCAGGTGGCGCCCGGTGCCAAGGTTGCCCTGCTGCTGGATGGCGCCAGAGTGGCCGAGGCCCAGGCCGATGCCGATGGCAAGTTCGTGGCGCTGTTTGCGCTGACCCCCGGTGGCGCAGGACGCCTGATGACCATGGAGGCAACCTTGCCCGATGGCTCGGTCAAGGCCCTTGGCGGCGCGGTCGCCATCGCCCAGACGGCGATGCAGCAGACGGCGATGCAGCAAGAGCCCGCACCGGAGCAGGCGGCCTCTCAAACCAGCGCCGAAACGGCCAGTGCCGATGGCGCGGGAGAGCAGGCCCCAGCCTCCGCACCAGCCTCCGCCCCAGACTCCGCACCAGACTCTGCCCCGGCCTCCGCGCCGACCACTGCCCCGGCCGCGGTCGCTGTGACCGAAGAGGGGGCGCAGGTCCTGCAGGCTCCTGCGGCGCCTCAGGTCACGGGCAATGTGACGCTGGAGACGATCGCCTATCCTTCGCCCCAGATCGTGCAACTGGGCGGCAAGGGCAGTCCCGGCAACCGCGTCCAGACCTATATGGACAACCAGCCCCTTGGGGCGCCCGTCGTGATCGGGGCGGATGGCGCCTGGAACCTGACGCAAGAGGGCATGGCCGAGGGCGTCCATACGCTGCGCGTCGACGAGATCGACGGGGCCGGCAAGGTCGTGTCGCGGTATGAGACGCCCTTCAAACGGGAATCCGTGGCGGCCCTGGCAGCGGTCCAGGCCGTGACTTCGGGTGACGCCGCCTCGGCCACGGCCCCGTCGGCGGAGCCCGCCTCCGATGCGGAGACTGCGACGACGGCGACAGTGACGACGGAGGGCACCGCAGGCACCACATTGAGCACCGCCGGGGACACAACGGGGGATACTCTTTCGCCAGAAGAGACCACCTCGGGCGCGGCGTCCTTGGCAGAGCCCGGCCCGACAGAACCGGCCACCGCGCAGACGGATACGGGGACAGATACGGGGACTGCGGAGGGGACTGCTACAACGGTGGATACGGGAACCGATACGGCCGCGGATACGGGGACAGATACGGGGGCAGATACGGGGGCAGATACGGGGGCAGATACGGGGACGGCGGAGGGGACTTCCGCAGAGGCTCCCCCAGACGCTGCCCCAGACGCTGCCCCAGACGCTGCCCCAGACGCTGCCCCAGACGCTGCCCCAGACGCTCCCCAAGTCAAGCCGGTCACTGTGACGGTCCAGCCCGGCTATACGCTGTGGGGCATCGCCAATCAGCAGCTTGGCGACGGCTATCTTTACGTCCAGGTCTGGGAGGCCAACAAGGACAAGATCCGAGACCCGGACCTGATCTATCCCGGCCAGGTCTTCGCCATCCCGCAGGAATAGGCGCCAAAGCCTCGCCGATCGGGCGCGACCCCAGGCGGGCCGCGCCCTTTTGCATCGCCGCGCGCTTTTGCCTGGCCGCGCCCTTTTGCGTCACCGCGCGCTCTTGCCTCCAGGCCCGTCGCAAGGCGGGGCAGAGGGCCTATGCCCGACCAGCCCCCCTCCGACCCGTTCCCCCTCCCCGACCTGACGCCCCGACCTGACGCCCGGACCTGACGCCAACACCGGACCGAGTCCTGAACGGCACCAGACCCGGACCCAGACGAGAGATCGCACCCGACACCGGACCCCGAGCCAAACCCGACACCAGACCCGACACCAGGCGCGGACCCAAGACAGAGGCCGCACCCGGCACCCGTCCCGCACCCGACACCGGACCCCGAGCCAAACCCAAACCCAAACCCAAACCCAAACCCCCTCTTTCCGCCTTCCATCACAGAATTAGATTCCCCGAATCCCGGGCTTGGGGCTTTACATCGCCTCCCGCCTGTCACACCTAAAGCCCCGGGCCGCCCTTTTGCATCTTTGGCCCCGCCAAGGAGCCCCCATGCGCCGTGTCACCACCTCTGCGACCTCTGAAGACATGGCCAAGGCCCCGGCGAACGGCTGGCAGACCATGAAACGCGTCGCGCCCTATTTGTGGCCCGAGGGCGAGCCTTGGGTGAAGCGCCGCGTCGTCTTTGCGCTGGTTCTCTTGCTGATTTCCAAGCTTGTCTCGGTCTATACCCCCTGGCTTTACAAGGTCGCCGTCGATGCGCTGACCGGGCAGACCTCACGCGATGGCGTGTTGTTGTTCGGGGCAGTCGGCCTGACCGTGGCCTATGGCATCGCCCGCATGGGCAGCGTCTTTTTCGGCGAGATGCGGGACTGGGTCTTTGTCCGCGTCGGCCAACGCGCCCTGCGCAAACTGGCCTACGAGACCTTCACCCATATCCACCGCCTGTCCCTGCGCTATCACATCACCCGCAAGACCGGCGGCCTGTCGCGCATCATCGAGCGCGGGGTGAAGGGCGTCGATTTCCTGCTGCGCTTCATGCTGTTTTCGATCATCCCGCTGATCCTGGAACTGACCATGGTGTCGGTGATCTTTGCGATCTATTACGGGCTGACCTATATGGTCGTCGTCCTGGCCACGATCGGGCTTTACGTGTTCTACACGTTCAAGGTCACCGAATGGCGGGTCAAGATCCGCAAGGCGATGAACGATCAGGACACCGACGCCAACCAAAAGGCGGTCGACAGCCTGTTGAATTATGAAACCGTCAAGTATTTCAGCGCCGAGGCCCGTGAGGCCGCGCGCTATGACCGTGCCATGGGGCTTTATGAACAGGCCGCGGTCAAGACCGGGCAGTCGTTGTCGATGCTGAACATCGGGCAGAATGTCATCATCACCACGGGCCTGATTGCGGTCATGGTCATGTCGGCCATGGGCGTGCAGCAGGGCCGCTTTACCGTGGGCGATTTCGTCATGGTCAACGCCTATATGATGCAGATCACGCTTCCGCTGGGCTTCCTTGGCACGGTCTACCGCGAAATCCGTCAGGCGCTGGTCGATATGGGCGAGATGTTCGGCCTTCTGGGCCAACCGGCCGAAATCACCGATATCGCCAATGCGCCCGAACTGAAGGTTCCGGCTGGTGAGATCACCTTTGACAACGTCCGCTTTGCCTATGACGCCAATCGGCCGATCCTGAAGGGGGTCAGCTTCACCGTCAAACCGGGCTCCAAGGTGGCCTTGGTCGGCCCCTCGGGTTCGGGGAAATCGACCATCGGGCGGCTGTTGTTCCGGTTTTACGACATCACCGGCGGGGCGATCCGCATCGACGGCCAGGACATCCGCGAGGTCACGCAGACCTCTTTGCACCGCGCCATCGGGGTCGTGCCGCAGGATACGGTTCTGTTCAACGACACGGTCGAATACAACATCGCCTATGGCAACCCGGACGAAGGCCATGCGGGCGTGATCCGCGCGGCCAAGGCGGCGCGCATCCATGACTTTGTGACCTCTTTGCCGGATGGCTATCAGGCCAAAGTCGGTGAACGCGGCCTGAAACTGTCGGGCGGGGAAAAGCAGCGCGTCGGCATCGCCCGCACCTTGCTGAAGAACCCGCCGATCCTGGTGCTGGACGAGGCAACCAGCGCCTTGGACACCCAGACCGAACGCGACATTCAGGAAAGCCTGAACGCCATGGGGCAGGGGCGGTCGGTCATCACCATCGCGCACCGCCTGTCGACCATCGCCGACAGCGACCTGATCCTGGTGCTGGAGGCCGGTGAGGTCGTCGAACGCGGCACGCATGACGAGTTGATCGCGCTGGGCGGCCGTTACACCGCCATGTGGGAACGCCAGTCGGCCGAAGAGACCGAATGAGGCCCGCCGGATTTTCTGATGGGCTTGGCAGTCGCGCGGGCGCAGGGTAAGACGGGATCAAAGCGCAGGGAGGCCTTATGAGCACGCCGGACAGTTTCGTCGATGAAGTCACCGAAGAATTGCGTCGGGACAAGCTTTATGCGGCCTTCCGTCGCTATGGCTGGATCGGTGGGGTCGTGGTTCTGGGGATCGTCGGCGGCGCGGCCTATAGCGAATGGACCAAGGCCAAGGCCGAGGCTCGGGCCGAGGGTTTTGGCGACGCGGTCCAGACCGCCCTGGCGCTGACGGATGCCAAGGCACGGGATGCGGCGCTGGCCGCCATTCCGGTCGATGGCGGGCAAGGCGTTGTCGTGGCCCTGTTGCGTGCGGCCGATGCCGAGGGCGACCGTGCGGCGCGTCTGGCCGCGCTGGATGCCCTGGCCGCCGACACCACCCAGCCGCAGATTTACCGCGACATGGCCATGCTGAAGCGCGTGGGGATTGCCGGGGCCGAAACGCCGTTGGCCGACCGCCGCGCCGCGCTGACCGCTTTGGTCGTGCCGGGCCGCGCCATGCGGACCCTGGCCGAAGAACAGCTCGCCTATCTGCTGATCGAAGAGGGCAAAACGCCCGAGGCCCTGACAGCACTTCTTGCGCTGTATCAGGACCAGGAGGCGCCGCAGGGTTTGAAACAGCGCGCCGCCCAAACCATCACCGCGCTTGGCGGCACGGTGCCGGAAAAGATCGCGCCCGAGGGTGCCATGCCCGAAGCGGGCTAAGGGGGCGTCATGCGGTATCTGGCTTTCGGTCTGATGATCTCGACCTTGGCGCTTGCGGCTTGCGAGCGGGACCGGGTGCTGGAGGGGACGCGGTTTCCGCTGCGGGGGGGGCTTGATGCCTCGGTTCCGTCCGAGGCCGACCCCGATCCGCAGCCGGCGCCGGATCGTCCGGCCAATGTGGCGGCGGGGATTTCGCTGCCCGGTCAGGTCAGCAATGCCGACTGGGGTCAGCGCGGCGGCAATGCCAGCCATACCGGCGTGCATGGCGCGCTGTCGGCGCAACCGGCGCTGGTCTGGGCCGTGGATATCGGCGCCGGGTCGGGCAAACGGTCGCGCATCACGGCGGCGCCCGTCGTGGCGGGTGGCCGGGTTTTCGCCATGGACGGCGCATCCAAAGTGACGGCGGTGTCCGTCGGCGGAGAGCGGCTTTGGTCGGCCTCGGTCAAGGCCGATTTCGACAAGGGCGGCGCGCTTTCGGGCGGATCGCTGGCCGCGGATGGCGCGCGGGCCTATGCGGTGACGGGCTACGGCGAGGTTGTGGCTTTGGACGCGGGCACCGGCGCGGTCATCTGGCGGCAACGCTTGGGGGCTGCGGCTTCGGGCGCGCCCTTGCTGGCGGATGGGCGGGTCTATGTCGCGGGCAATGACGGCACGGCCTGGGCCATCGACGCGGGCACTGGCCGCGTGGTCTGGACCGCGGTTGGCGCGGGCAACGTGCAGGGCCTGCATTTCGACGGCGGCGCGGCGCCGGCCGCTGCCGGGTCTTTGGTCGTTTTCCCCTTTGCCTCGGGCGCCATGGTCGCGGTCGAGACCTCGACCGGGCAGCCGGTCTGGACCGCCTATGCCACCGGGGAACGTCTGGGCCGCGCCTTTGCCAATTCGGGCGATGTGACGGGCGATCCGGTGGTTTCGGGCGGGATGCTTTATGCGGGCACCGAGGCGGGGCGGACGGGGGCCTGGTCCCTGGCCCAAGGCGCCGTGATCTGGGGCGCGGTCGAGGGCGCCTTGAACGCGCCGCTGGTCGTGGGCGGGTCCGTCTTTGTCGTCAACGACGAGGCGACTTTGGTGCGGCTGGATGCGCAGACCGGCGCGCAAATCTGGGCCAGCGGTCTGCCCTATTTCGACCAGACCAAGCCCAAGAAACAGGGCGCCATCACCGCAAGCTATGGCCCCTTGCTGGCCGGTGGTCGGGTCTGGGTCGCCTCGTCGGATGGCAAGCTGCGGGGCTTCTCGCCGCAGGACGGCTCGCTTGGCGCCGAAGTGGCGCTTCCGGGCGGGGCGGCTGCGGTTCCGGCCTTGGCGCAGGGCATGATGTTTGTCGTTTCCGCGCGCGGGCAACTTCTGGCTTTCCGCTGAAGGAAAGCTGATGTAAGGGACGGGTTCCTTCGAAGGGATTCCGGATGTCTTTTACGCTCGCCATTGTGGGCCGCCCGAATGTGGGCAAGTCGACGCTGTTCAACCGCCTTGTGGGGCGCAAGCTGGCTTTGGTCGATGACCAGCCCGGCGTCACCCGCGACCTGCGCGAGGGCGATGCGAAACTCTTCGACCTGCGCTTTACCGTGATCGACACGGCCGGTCTGGAAGAGGTCACGGACGACAGCCTTCAGGGCCGGATGCGCCGCCTGACCGAACGCGCGGTCGATATGGCCGATATCAGCCTGTTCCTGATCGACGGTCGGGTGGGGGTGACGCCTTCGGACGAGACCTTTGCCGAAATCCTGCGCAAAAAGGGCAAGACCGTCATCGTCGGCGTGAACAAGGCCGAGGGCAAGGCGGGCGACAGTGGCGCCATCGAGGCCTGGTCGCTGGGCCTGGGCGAGCCGATCCGCCTGTCGGCCGAACATGGCGAGGGGATCGACGACCTTTACCGCGCGCTTCTGCCCTTTGAAGAGCAGTTCGCCGCCCGGGCGATTGAAAACGCTCCGGTGGTCGAGGTCGATATTTCCGAGGAAGAGGCCGAAAGCGAAGAAGAGGACCTGTCCTGGACGCCCTCGGACAAGCACCCGCTGCAAATCGCGGTGATTGGCCGGCCCAATGCCGGGAAATCGACGCTGATCAACAAGATCCTGGGGTTTGACCGGCTGTTGACCGGCCCCGAGGCGGGGATCACGCGGGATGCCATCTCGGTTCGGACCGATTGGCATGGCACGCCGACGCGGATTTTCGACACGGCCGGGATGCGCAAAAAGGGCAAGGTGGTCGAAAAGCTGGAGAAGCTTTCGGTCGCCGACGGGTTGCGCGCCGTGCGCTTTGCCGAAGTGGTGGTCGTGCTGCTGGACGTGGAAATCCCCTTTGAAACCCAAGACTTGCGCATCTGCGACTTTGCCGAGACCGAAGGTCGGGCGGTGGTCGTGGCGGTCAACAAATGGGACCTTGAAGAGGAAAAACAGGACAAGCTGGCCGAGCTGAAAGAGATGTTCGAACGGCTTCTGCCGCAGCTGCGCGGGGCGCCCTTGGTCACGATCTCGGGCAAGACCGGGCGGGGGTTGGACCGGCTGCACGAGGCGATCTTGAAGGCGCATGCGGTGTGGAACCGCCGCGTGTCGACCGCGCGGCTGAACACCTGGCTGGGCGCGATGACCGAGGCGCACCCGCCGCCCGCGCCTGGCGGCAAGCGCATCAAGCTGCGCTACATGACCCAGGTCAAGACGCGGCCTCCGGGCTTTGTGGCGATGTGCAGCCATCCCGAGGATATGCCCGACAGCTATCGCCGCTATCTGGTGAATGGCTTGCGCGACCATTTCGACATGCCGGGGACGCCGATCCGGCTGACGCTGCGGTCTCAGGGCGACAAGAACCCGTTCAAGAACCCGAAGTTCAACACCCCCTCGCGGCTGCGCAAGCACCTGGACAAGTAAGGGTCAGCTGGACAAGTCAGGGGCAACTGGACAAGGAAATCGAGCGGCTGCGCCGCAAGAGCTTGTCTCGCCTCTGGGGCTGTGCCCCAACCGGCTTGGGAAAAAAGGGCGGCCCAGGGGCCGCCCTTTGGCATGAAAGCAGAACGGCTGTGACCTAACCGCTGTCTTGGGGTGGGGGCAGGAAAGGGGCTTGAAGGTGCGATCACGCTGGCGAGCGTCAGCGTCAGCGTCAGCGTCAGCATCAGCATCAGCATCAGCATCAGCATCAGGATCCGGTTTTGGCCCGATCCAAGGTTGGGTGCCGGGTCCAGTTCCAATCCCGTTCCCGGGTCAGGATCAGCGGCCAAGTCATTCGCGCCAAATCATCCCGGCCGGCGACGGTGCGCACTTGCCGCAGGTTGTCCACCCGCAGCATGTCCCACACCTGACCACGGGGTCAGGTGCCGCTTGACCACCTGATGTCTGGCCCCTCCCGCCTTGGTTGGCACTGGCCCGCCCGACCAAGCCCATACCTCCACAGGTCGCGGGAGGACCGGAGGGCCCGGCACGGGTCCTTCGGCGGGGTGGGTGCGGGAAGGGCTGGCCCCTCCCGCTTCCGCAGCCAAGGCTTTGCCGCTGCGGCGCCTGACCGCCATCACTGTTCGGGTTCGACCAGCACCACTTCGCCCGAGCCTTCCAGCTGGCGGATCGCCATGACAATTGCCGTCATCGCCTCTTCGGCGTCTTTTTCCTTGATCTTGCCGCGGCCCGCCATTTCCTCTTTCAGGGTCTGGGTCAGGCGCTGCGACAGGTTGGCCAGCACATGTTCGGCCGAGGGCACCAGGTCGGGCACGCCCATTGCATAGGCCAGGGCCGTGACGATCAGGTTCTGATCCACCAGACGCACCACTTTGGGCACATCCCGCGGCGCCAGCCGCGCCTTGACATGTTCAAAGGTGAAGATGTTCTTTTTCACGACCTCGGCGAAGTCCTTGTCGGCTTCGATCAGGCCTTTCAGCACATCATCCCGTGTCGTGGCCGCAGCCACGTTCAAGATCGCGCCCACCCTTTCGCCCGGGCCCGCGTCAAAGGCCTTCAGCGGCTGGCTGTCCAACTGCGTGGCCAAGGACAGGCCGATGCGATGCACCGTGTCGGGATCGACATTTCCGGTCAGCGACACCGCATAGGCCACCGCCCGCGCCCTTTCGCCGGGCAGTTTCGCCAGCAGTTCCGCCGCACGCGGCACCGGCAGCTTTGACAGGACCACGGCGCAGACCTCGATGCTTTCTTCTTCCAGCACGGGGACGATGCGTTCCAGCGACATGCCGTTGATCCGCTCCCAGGGGTCGACCGAGGCATTGCCCCCCGACAGCCTGCGCAGCCGCGAGGCGGCATTGGCCGACATATGCCCATCCATCAGCGAGAGCGCGCCTTCAAGCCCGCCCGGAAAGGACAGGCCGACCTGCTCCAGCTCGCCCAGGAATTCTTCGACCACGGCCTTTAGCGTTTCGCGGCTGACGCGGCGCATCTTGCCCAGCTGCTGCGTCAATTCGGTCTGCATATCCTCGGGCAGGGATGTCACCTTCAGCGGCGCCCCCTCGGACAACATCAGGCGCACGATGATCGCGGCCTTTTCCTTGGGTTTGATCTTGGGGCGTGCGTGATCGACCACGGCCGGGGCGCCAAAGCCCTCGGTATTGGTCAAGGAGGCCAGCATTGCGGGGTTGAAAGCCATGGACCACTCCGATTCTTCAGACTTTCCCACCATGGCGCCCCCCGGTTAATCCGAGGTTTAGCCGCAAAGATTTCGCAGCCCATGCAAAAGGCGCCAGGGTTTCCCCCGGCGCCCCGTGACCTGCCGCGTGACCTGCCGCGTGACCTGCCGCGCGCCTTAGCCGAAAACGCGCTTGAAGATCGTGTCGACATGTTTGGTGTGATAGCCCAGATCGAATTTCTCTTCGATCTGGGCGGGCGACAGCGCCGCGGTCACTTCCGGATCGGCCAGAAGCTCGGTCTTGAAATCGGCGCCCTTTTCCCAGACCTTCATGGCATTGCGTTGCACAAGGCGGTAGCTGTCCTCACGCGAGACGCCGGCCTGGGTCAACGCCAGAAGCACGCGCTGCGACATGACCAAGCCTTTGAACTTGTTCATGTTGCGGAGCATGTTTTCCGGATAGACCACCAGCTTTTCAACGACGCCCGCCAGACGGTGCAGCGCGAAATCCAGCGTCACCGTCGTATCGGGACCAATCGCGCGTTCGACGCTGGAATGGCTGATGTCGCGTTCATGCCACAGCGCGACATTCTCCAGCGCGGGCGTCACGGCCATGCGCACCAGACGGGCCAGGCCGGTCAGGTTTTCGGTCAGGACGGGGTTGCGCTTGTGGGGCATCGCACTGGAGCCCTTTTGACCGGGCGAGAAGAACTCTTCCGCCTCCAGCACCTCGGTGCGCTGCATGTGGCGGATTTCGGTGGCGACGTTTTCGATCGACGACGCGATCACGCCCAAAGTCGCAAAGAACATCGCATGACGGTCGCGCGGGACGACTTGGGTGGAAATCGGCTCGGGCGTCAGGCCCAGCATCTTGCAGACATGCTCTTCGACCGAGGGGTCGATATTGGCGAACGTGCCCACCGCGCCAGAGATTGCGCCCGTGGCGATCTCGGCCCGGGCGGCGACCAGACGCGCGCGGCCGCGTGACATTTCGGCATAGAACCGCGCGAAAGTCAGGCCCATCGTGGTCGGCTCGGCATGGATGCCATGGCTGCGGCCGATGCGGACCGTGTCCTTGTGCTCAAACGCGCGGGTCTTCAGCGCGGCCAGAACCCGGTCCATGGCGACCAACAAAAGGTCGCTTGCGCGCACGAGTTGCACGTTGAAGGTCGTGTCCAGAACGTCGGAGGAGGTCATGCCCTGATGCACAAACCGCGCCTCGTCATTGCCGATGATCTCGGCCAGATGGGTCAGAAAGGCGATGACGTCATGCTTGGTCACGGCCTCGATCTCGTCGATGCGGGCGACGTTGAACTCGGCGTCGCGGGCCTTCCAGACGGCCTCGGCATTGGCCTTGGGGATCACGCCAATGGCGGCCTGGGCGTCGCAGGCATGGGCCTCAATCTCGAACCAGATCTTGAAGCGGGTCTCGGGGGACCAGATTGAGACCATCTCGGGGCGGGAATAGCGCGGGATCATGCGAAGGCCTCCAATTGCGATGCCGCCCCTTAGCGCGCGCCCCGCCCGGAGTCCAGCGGAGCGCCTGCGGCGCAAGGTTTTTCTCTCACCTCTGGCGCGGCGCGCCAACCGGCTCGGGCGTGCCTCCGGCGGGAGTATTTGCGCAAGTGTGAAAGGCAATCGCTGCGGCCAAGCAGGCCTCTTCCCTTTCATCTTTTCATATATATCCCACGGGGAGGTCTGGAGGGGTGTGAAACCCCTCCAGCGCTGTCCGCCAGCGCACCCTATCCAACAAGTCGCGGGTCCATCGGATAGGTCGTCAGGTTCTCCACCCCCGTCTCGGTCACAAGAACCTGTTCCTCCAGCTTGATCGAGAAATCGCCGCCCTCTGGGGAAACCAGGGCCTCGACGCAAAGCACCATGCCGGGTTCGATCACATGGTCGAAGCTGCCTTCCACCCAACCATCCGGATAGGGCACATAGGGCCATTCGTCGCAAAGCCCCACACCATGCATTTTGCAGGAGTATTTCTGCGCCCAGTATTGCGGGGCCAGTTGGTGGCCCTGATGCACCAGATCCCGGATGCGGGCGCCGGGTTTCAGCAGGGTCATGTTTTCGGCGATATGGTCCAGCCCGTGGCGATAGGCCGAGATCATGTCGGGGCGCGGCTTTTGGTCGCCCACCCACCAGGTGCGGGAAATGTCGATGCAGATGCCATAGACCCCGATCAGGTCGGTGTCGAAAGCCACGATCTCGTTGTTGCCCACCAGGCGGGGGCCACATTCCTGAAACCAGGGATTGGTGCGCGGACCCGAGGCCAGAAGCCGCGTCTCGATCCATTCGCCACCGCGGCGGATATTGCCGCGGTGCAGCTCGGCCCAGATCGCATCCTCCGATACGCCGCCCTTGGGGACGTTTTGGCGGGTGAAAGCCTCCATCTCGGCGATGGCCTGGTTGCAAGACACCATGGCGCAGCGCATCGCGGCGATGTCTTCGGGCCCCTTGATCGACCTGACCCGTTCGGTCAGCTCTTCGCCCTCCATCACCTGAAACCCCGCGCGGTCCAGCGCCCGCAGCCCGTGGATCATGATCTTGTCGACGGCAAGGCGGCGGTTCTCTCCGGCATGGGCGCGCAAAACCTCATCGACCTGGGCGGCGAAATTCTGCGCGTCATGGGGCGAGGTATCCCCCGTCACCGAATAAAAGAAGCTCGCCCCGGTCCGCAGTTCAGCCACCAGCGGGTTGAAGGTCACAAGGAAGGGGGCGTTCTTGTATTCCCACATCACCATATGGCCATCGGCGCAGATCAGGCAGGCGCGGAAGGGATTGTGTGCGTTCCACAGCTGCATGTTGGTCGTGTCGGTGGCGTAACGGATGTTCATCGGGTCGAACATCAAAAGGCCCGCATAATCCCGCGCCTGGATGCCCGCCACCAGGGCCGCCCAGCGGTCGTGGCGCATTTGCGCAAGGTCAGGCGGGCGCACCCCAGCCGCCGCCCATTCGGCAAAGGCCAATTGCGTCGGGCCGATCTCGATCCGGTCATTGTCGTTGGGGCTGCCATCGGCGAGGTGCTCACCGCGGGTCGGGTCGATCTTGCGCAGGGGCGGGCGAGTCATCTTCGGTCCTCCTGGGGATCAGAGTGAACCGCGGCGTGGCGGTTTCTGGTCCAAATGCGACACCGCATGCGGTTGCAGGCGGATTTTGGGCATGGCACTTCTGCGGCATGATCTTGCAAAGCCGCCTTATCCGCCGCCCCTGGACCAATCCCGCGCTGTGGCGCCTGCCGGGGATCTTGCCCTGTGACTTTGCCGATTGGCTGGAGGTCGATGACGCCTATGGCGCGCAGATGGCCGAGCGCGCGCGGCTGATGGCGACGGCCCCGGTCCATGCGCTTTTGCCCGAGGCGATGCCGGCCGCGCAGGAGCTTTATGACACCGCGCTGACCCATGCGCCGGCGGGGTTCCGCTTTGGGGCGACCGAGGCGCTGCGGCCCGATGGGGTCACGGTTGCGCTGGACCGGGATCAGCCTTTGCTGACGCTGGGGCGATTGTTTCAGCAGGACTTCTGCCTGATGGAGAAACGGGGCGCCGAACATGTGCTGACCGGGGCGATCCTGTGCTTTCCGGCCTCCTGGACGCTGGCGGAAAAGATCGGCCGGCCGCTGCTGGGCATCCATATCCCGGTCGCGGCCTATGATGCGGGCCTGGCCACGCGGGTGCAGCGGTTGTTTGACGGCATCCGGGCCGAGCAGCCGCTTTACCGGATGAACGCCCTGCTTTACGCCGATCCGACCCTGCATCAGCCGAAATCCGAGGACGAGGCCCGCCCGCGGACCGGCGCGCGGCGCTTCATGCGCTCAGAGCGGCAATGTCTGGTCCGTTTGCCGCAGACCGGCGCCGTGGTCTTTTCGATCCATACCACGGTCGTCGCCGCCGAGATCCTCGCGCCCGAGGATCTGGCGATGTTGCGGGCGGCGGGGCATTAGGGCGCGGTGAGGCTGGTTTGCGCCTCGGCGGTCTGGCCCAAGGGGCCCTGGACCAGGCCAAGGGCAAAAAGGATCAGCGCCAGCGCCCGGACCGTCGGGCGCATGGGGGCCAGCTGGGGCAGGCTGAAGCGGCGCCAGAAGCCCTTGGCAAGCGTCGGCGCGGTGCTTTTGCGGTCGGGCGTGCTGGCCTTGGCGCGGCGCCACATGGCATCGACCAGCGTATCGACCGGCGCCAGGGCGGGCAGGGCGCCTTGCAGCGGCTCGGCCAGGATCGCCATGGCCTCGTCCTCCAGCGTGACGATGGCCGGGTCGGGAGCGAAGGCGGGATAGCGCATCTCGATGGTGCGCAAGATCAGGCGGCTGAGCGCCCGGGCGATTTCGGCCGCGTTCTCGCCCTCGAAGACCACCCCCAGCGCCAGCCCCGCCGCCCCCGGCACATCGGCATCGGCCAGGGACAAGAGCACGCGCGCCTCGGGCAGTTCGAAGCGGATCGTCTCTTCGGTCTCCCACAGGATGGTGGGGCTTTCCTCCAGCGCGTCCTGGATCGTGGCGTCGATCACCGCAACCAGCCGGGCCGGCGCAAGGCCAAGCGCGCGCGGATTGATCAGCCGTCCCAGAACAACAGCGCGGGCAGGCCGCGTCAAAGCGTGGAAAACACCGTCACTCGCAAACCGATTTTCATCACGACCCATGGTCAGTCTCCCGGTTTTCTGACCTTGGGTATGGTTAACGATTGTGGAGGGAAACTGGGCAAATCTGGGTGAAAGAAAGGTATTGTTAACCTTTCCGCCGTGTTTCCGCCGCAATGACAATCGGGGGGGATTGTTGCGGCGCAAGCGACGGTGGTTCCGCTGGCGCGAGCGGCCCCCCCGGGGCGCGCTGCCCCGAACCCCGGCACCCCCGGGGCGCGCTGCCCCGAACCCCGGCACCCCCGGAGCAGTGCCCCGGACTCTGGCACGCCCGGGGCACTGCTCCGAACACTGGCACCCCCGGGGCGCTGCCCCGAACACTGGCACCCCCGGGGCGCTGCCCCGGACCCCGGAATATTTGTGTCAGTATGAAAGGGAAGGGCGGCCTTGGGCCCGAGGTGGCCTGGTCTTTTCATGCAAAAGGGCGCCCGAAGGCGCCCTTTCCTGTCACTGCCTGCCGATCAGCAGGAGTAATACATCTGATATTCGACCGGGTGCGGCGTGTGTTCGAAGTTATACACTTCCTGCCACTTCAGCTCGATATAGGCTTCCAGCATCTCGCGGGTGAAAACGCCACCCTGCAGCAGGAAGTCCATGTTCTTGGTCAGCTCTTCCAGAGCCTCGCGCAGGCTGCCGCAGACCGTCGGGATCGCCGCCAGCTCTTCGGGCGGCAGATCATACAGGTCCTTGTCCGAGGCCGGGCCCGGGTCGATCTTGTTCTTGATCCCGTCAAGGCCGGCCATCATCAGGGCGGCGAAGGCCAGGTAGGGGTTGGCCGAGGGATCGGGAAAGCGGGCTTCGACGCGCTTGGCCTTGGGCGATTCGGTCCACGGAATACGGACGCAGCCCGACCGGTTGCGGGCCGAGAACGCGCGCAGCACCGGGGCTTCAAAGCCCGGGATCAGGCGCTTGTAGCTGTTGGTGGACGGGTTGGTGATCGCGTTCAGCGCCTTGGCGTGCTTCAGGATGCCGCCGATGAAATACAGCGCCTCCTGCGACAGGTCGGCATATTTGTCGCCTGCGAACAGCGGCTTGCCGTCCTTCCAGATCGACATGTTCACATGCATCCCCGACCCGTTGTCGCCCTTCATGGGCTTGGGCATGAAGGTCACGGTCTTGCCATAGGCGGCCGCGACGTTGTGGATGACATATTTGTATTTCTGGATGTTGTCGGCTTGACCCACCAACCCGCCGAAGACCATGCCCAGTTCGTGCTGGCAGGTTGCGACTTCGTGGTGGTGCTTGTCGACCTTGATCCCCATGCGCTTCATGGTGGACAGCATCTCGCCGCGCAGGTCATGGGCCTCATCGACCGGGTTCACCGGGAAATAGCCGCCCTTGTAGCCGGCGCGGTGGCCAAGGTTGCCGCCCTCGAAGGAGGCATCGGTGTTCCAGGCGGCCGCTTCGGCGTCCAGCTGGAAGGACACCTTGTTCGGCTGAACCGAATAGCGCACGTCGTCAAAGATGAAGAATTCGGCCTCGGGGCCGAAATAGGCGGTGTCGCCCACGCCCGAAGACTTCAGGTAGGCTTCGGCCTTCTTGGCGATCTGACGCGGGCAGCGGTCATAGGCCTCGCCGGTGTCGGGCTCGACCACGTCGCAATGCACGCAAAGCGTCTTTTCGGCATAGAAGGGGTCGATATAGACCGAGGTCGCATCGGGGATCAGCTTCATGTCGGACTGGTCAATCGACTTCCAGCCGGCAATGGACGAGCCGTCGAACATGAAGCCTTCTTCGAAGAAGTCCTCGTTCACTTCGTCCACAATGACGGTGACGTGCTGAAGCTTGCCTTTGGGATCGGTGAAGCGAACATCGACGTATTCGACTTCCTCGTCCTTGATAAGCTTCAGAGCATCCTTGATCGCGCTCATCTTTTAGCCTTTCAGGGTTGGTGTTTACAGTCGGGCTTGCAGTTCGGCCCGGTGTGGGTGTCGGGGTCGCCCCCGGAATTCAGACGGCAAAGGGTCGGGCGGCGCGGGCCTTAAACGGCGTCGTCGCCGGTTTCGCCGGTGCGGATGCGGATCGCCTGTTCGACCGGGGAGACAAAGATTTTGCCGTCGCCGATCTTGTCGGTGCGCGCGGCCGAGATGATGGCCTCGATGGCGGTGTCGACCATGTCATCGGTCAAGACGACTTCGATCTTCACCTTGGGCAGGAAGTCGACGACATATTCGGCGCCGCGATACAGCTCGGTATGGCCCTTTTGGCGGCCAAATCCCTTGACCTCGGTGACCGAAAGCCCCTGGATGCCAGCCTCTTGCAGCGCCTCTTTGACCTCGTCCAGCTTGAACGGCTTGATGATGGCCTCGATCTTCTTCATGCGACTCCCCCTGGGCACAGCGCGGCTCCTTGGCTTCTCTGACCACTTGCCGCGGGCGGGGACAATGGGGCAGGCTGAGGCTTGCGGCCCAAGCGCCAGGGATT
This sequence comes from Stagnihabitans lacustris, assembly GCF_025950525.1. Lineage (GTDB taxonomy): Bacteria > Pseudomonadota > Alphaproteobacteria > Rhodobacterales > Rhodobacteraceae > Stagnihabitans. The sequence goes on from NZ_JAPDGS010000001.1 coordinate 923,683, forward strand.
TTGGCGGATGCGCATAAATTTTGCGCGTGACGTCTAAAAAATAGGCTAAATGAAAACTGGAAATGTCATGAGTGACGACAAGACTCCCTTGGCCGCGCAAAAACCGGGCGCAGGGACCTGGCCGCGCCAGATTCTGACCGCGGCCCAGATGCGCGCGGTGGAGAGGCAGGCGATTGCCTCCGGCCAGGTCACAGGTCTGGAGCTGATGGAGCGGGCAGGGGCCGGGGTCGTCGAGGCGGTGCTGGCGGAGTGGCCTGAGCTGAGGTCGGGCCGCGCCGTGGTGCTCTGCGGCCCCGGAAACAACGGCGGGGACGGGTTTGTGGTGGCGCGGCTGCTGAAGGGGCTCGGTTGGGAGGTCGAGGTCTTCCTCTACGGCGACCCGGAAAAGCTGCCGCCTGATGCGCGGGTGAATCATGGGCGGTGGGGAGGGGAGGTCGCGCCCTTCAGGAACTTCGACGGTTTCATCTTTGAGGGGACGGATATTGTCTTTGACGCCCTCTTTGGGACCGGCCTGACCCGCACAACCAATGTTGCCCGGGGATTGTGGAACGCGGCCAAGGGCTTTGGCTGTCGCTTGGTCGCCGTCGACATTGTATCCGGGATCTGCGCCGACAGTGGACGCTATATTCTTGACGATGCATCTGATTATTTTGTGCCGCCGTTTGATCTGACGGTGACATTTCATTGCGCAAAACCTGGTCACTTCCTCGCAGACGGACCCATGATTTGTGGCAAATTGCGTGTGGTCGATATCGGATTGCAGCGGGCCAGGGCCGATCTGTGGCTTTGTTCCACGCCACGCGGTCTGGAAAAGGACATCGGCCACAAGTTCACCTACGGCCACGCGCTTATCCTTTCCGGCCCTGCGGGGGCTTGCGGCGCGGCCCGCATGACCGCCCGCGCCGCCCTTCGGGTGGGGGCAGGGCTGGTGACGCTTGCCTGTCCGCCCGAGGCCCTGTCCGAGAACGCCGCCCGTCTGGATGCGGTGATGCTGAAGGCTTTGGCCGGGGCAGAGGCGCTGACCGCGCTGCTGTCCGACCCGCGCATCAACGCGCTCTGTCTGGGGCCGGGTCTGGGGCTGGATGATCGCGCGGTGGGCTTGGTCAGGGCGGCGCTGGAGGCGTCGAGGCCCCGGGGAGCGTCGGAGCGTCCGGGGCTGTCGTTGGTCCTTGATGCCGACGCGCTGACGCTGCTGGCGCGCGACCCGGGACTTTTCGCCCTCTTGCATGCGGGCTGCATCCTCACCCCCCATGGCGGCGAGTTCGCCCGGCTTTTCCCTGACCTCGCCACCAAGTTGGAGGCCCCCGCCGTGAAGGGCCCCGCCTTCTCCAAGGTCGATGCCACCCGCGAAGCCGCGACCCGCGCCGGCTGCACCTTGCTTTACAAAGGCCCCGACACGGTCATCGCCTCACCGGGTGGCATCTGCGCCATCCACGCCGCAGTTTACGACCGCGCCGCCCCCTGGCTGGCCACCGCAGGCTCTGGCGATGTGCTGGCGGGGTTGATCACCGGCCTCATGGCGCGCGGCTTCATGCCCCAGCATGCCGCCGAGACCGGCGCCTGGCTGCATGTCGAGGCCGCCCGCGCCTTCGGCCCCGGCCTCATCGCCGAGGATCTGCCCGAGATGATCCCGCAGGTCTTCCGCACTCTGGGGCTCTGACGCTTCTCAGGCGCGGCGGACGATGTCTTTGCCTGCCTGCCCAGTTTTTTGCGCCCCACTGCCCCCAAAGACGCTTCCGTCATTGGCACGACCTCGACTGACGCACAAAGAAACCGAGCCCTCACCAACCCTGCCGCCTCCTGCTTTGATTTCATGCCTGCGCATATATGCACGCGGATTTTCAAGGGTTTGCCACTTGGTTCGCCGCTGGTTCAAGAAACAAGTGGCATGGTGCGCCCCTTGAAGCGGGGGCGGCAGCCCCCGCTTCCTCCAATGGAAATAGGCGCCCCGAGGGGCGCCTATTTCCATTGGACACAGGCTCCAATTTCAGGCCGGGACCGCCACGCCTTCGCAAGCAAGCTCCAGCCCGCCCGCATAAATCACTTCCGGGCTTTCCAGCACCAGGGTGAAAAGCCGCGCCTCGGCAACCACTTCGGCCCGGATATATTCGCCATCGCACAGCCGCGCGGCCGGAACCACGGCTTGCGCCTGGCCATACAGGGCCTTGGCGCGCCAGTCGCGGATGAAGACGCCCTGATCCTCGGCCAGCATCACGGCTTCTGCCGGACGCCCGACGCCAAGCGCATCGCCCGAGACCCGCACCATCCGCGCATGGGCCACCACCGTCACCTCGACCCGTGCCACCCGCCGCGAGCCCGCGCGGGTCAGCACCCGATCCCCCGGCGACAGGAATTCCACCGGCAGCGCGCCATCCAGCGTCAGGACCGGCGTCCCCGCCCCCATGCCGCGGCTCACGGCGCCGTCATGCGCTGCATCCGTCTTGAACCCGGTCTGAACCGCCATGAGATCTGCTCCTGCATCACTGCCTCTGCTCTTTTGTTTTTCCCGATGAATATGGCAAGAATGGGTTAACGGCGAGACCCTTTGGCGACAAAGCCCCGGGTTTTTGCCCCCTATCCCCCGGAAAATGCGGCTCATTCCGCGAAAATTGTTTCCAATCCCCCGCCAAACTGCCGCCACCCCGCCCAAAAACCGGGCCATCCCCGCGCAATCCCCCGCCTGGCGCCTGCGAAATTTTCCTCTCGCATCCCGGTCTGTCCTTTGCTAGAAGGGCGCGGATTTTGCGGGTTGGGTTTTCCGTGTCGGAAGACCTCTCGTATGAATTGCGGGTGTGGCGGAACTGGCAGACGCACTGGATTTAGGTTCCAGCGCCGCAAGGCGTGGGGGTTCAAGTCCCTTCACCCGCACCAGATTTTGGGATGAGAAGGACGAAAGATGCAGGTCATCGAGACCCTGAAGGACGGGCTGAAGCGCGCCTATACGATCACCGTGACGGCGGCCGAGCTTGAAGCCAAGGTCACTGAAAAGCTGGTCGAAGCGCAGCCCGACGTCGAAATCAAAGGCTTCCGCAAGGGTAAGGTTCCCCTGGCCATCCTGCGCAAGCAGTTCGGCCAGCGCATCTTCGGCGATGCCATGCAAGAGTCGATCGACACGGCGATGAAGGATCACTTCGACGCCACCGGCGACCGTCCGGCCCTGCAGCCCGACGTCAAGATGGTGAACGGTGAGGCCTGGGCCGAAGGTCAGGACGTCGTGGTCGAGATGACCTACGAAGCCCTGCCGCCGATCCCGGAATTCGACGCCGCCTCGCTGACCCTGGAAAAGGTCGCCGTCAAGGCCTCGGACGCCGATATCGAAGAGGCGATCAAGAACCTGGCCTCCTCGGCCAAGTCCTTTGAGGACCGCAAAAAAGGCGTGAAGGCCAAGGATGGCGACCAAGTCACCATCGACTTCAAGGGCTCGATCGACGGCGTGCCGTTTGATGGCGGCGCTGGCGAGGATTACCCGCTGGTTCTGGGTTCGAACTCCTTCATCCCGGGCTTTGAAGCCCAGCTGGTCGGCCATGCCGCGGAAGAATCGGTCGATGTGACCGTCTCCTTCCCGGAGAACTATGGCGCGGCGCATCTGGCCGGCAAGGAAGCCGTCTTTGCCTGCACGATCAAGGCAGTCAAAAAGCCGGTCGAAGCCAAGATCGACGACGAACTGGCCAAGAAGTTCGGTGCCGATGACCTCGCAGCGCTCAAGGGCCAGGTTTCGACCCGTCTTGAGGCCGAATATGCCGGCGCCGCCCGTGCGGTGCTGAAGCGCGCCCTGCTGGACCAGCTGGACGCCGCGGTGAAGTTCGACCTGCCGCCCGCTTTGGTCGAAGCCGAAGCCGGCCAGATCGCGCATCAGCTCTATCATGAGGAAAACCCCCATGATCACGGCCACAACCACGGCGCCATCGAGACCACCGACGAGCACAAGAAGCTTGCCGAGCGTCGCGTGCGTCTGGGCCTGCTGCTTGCCGAAATCGGTCGCAAGGCCGAAGTCACCGTCTCGGATGCCGAGATGACCCAGGCCGTGCTGACCGCCGCCCGTCAATACCCGGGCCAGGAACGCGCTTACTTCGAGTTCGTCCAGAAGAATGTGCAAGTGCAACAGCAGCTGCGCGCGCCGATCTTCGAAGACAAGGTCGTGGATCACCTCGTCGCTGGCGCCAAGGTCACCGACAAGGAAATCTCGAAGGACGAGCTGCAAAAGTTGGTCGACGCTTTGGACGAGATGTAATCCAACCCGGATCGCCATTCGGATCGCCATTCGGATCGCCACAGGGGGCCGCGCATTGCGCGGCCCTTTTTGTTTGACTTGGGCGTGAACCTCGGGTTCAATGGCGTCAGAGCAAGGCTCTATTCCCCTAAACTGATGACGACGGACACCGCGCAATCTGCGCGGCATTTCGTGTTGAGAAAGGTTTGCAAGATGTTGATTGAAAAGGCGAAAGCCTTCGCAGAGGTGGCGCATGAGGGCCAGTTCCGCAAGGGGGCCGCGCGGGAACCCTATGTCACCCACCTCGCCGAAGTGGCGGCGCTGACGGCGGAATTTGGCGGCTCGCCCGAGGCCATTGCGGCGGCTTGGCTGCATGACACGGTCGAGGATTGCGATGTCCTGCCCGCGCAGATCGAGGCGCTTTTTGGCCCCGACGTGGCGCTGATGGTCGCCCAACTGACCGACGACAAGACCGTGGACAAGGCCGAGCGCAAGCGGCTGCAAGTGGTCAATGCGCCCCACAAGGTCCCGGGTGCGGCCTTGGTGAAACTCTGTGACAAGATCAGCAATGTCGGCGCCCTCGCCTCCAGCCCGCCCGAGGATTGGCCCCGCGCCCGCCGCCTGACCTATGTGGATTGGGCCGAAACCGTGGTCCAGGCCCTGCCGGGGCTTCCGGCGCCGGGGCTGCATCGCTTTGCCGCGGTGGCCAGGGCCGCCCGGCAGGCCAATGCCACTTAGGCCTCGGGCCGTTCGGTCGTCACGACATAGGTCCCGGCCGCGATGATGACCGCGATGCCGACCCAGCCCCAGGCATCGGGCAGTTGATCAAAGAAGAGCCAGCCCCACAGCACGCCCCAAAAGGCGAAGGTGAACTCGAAAGGCGCCACCATGGCGGAGGACCCGATCCGGTAGGCTTGGGTCAAAAGCGTCAGCCCGACGGCCGCGATAAGCCCGCAAAGCGCCATCAGCCCGGCATCCAGCCCGCTTGGCCAGACCCAGGCCCGGGTCAGGAAGGACAGCGAGGGATGCAAGCCCTCCTCCATCGTGCCCCGGCCAAAGGCCAGAGCCAGTCCCAGCGAACAGCCGAGGAAGGCCAGGTTGCCCCAGAACGCCATGGCGGCGGCGCTGTCTTGCTGCCCCATCCGCCGCGCCATAACCATGGACACCGCATAGGCCAGACCGCAAAACACCGGCAAAAGCGCGGCCCAGTCGAACTCGGTCCCGCCAGGGCGCACCATGATGACCACGCCCAAGAAGCCCAGCCCCAAGGCCAGCCAGCGGTGCAGCGCCACGCGCTCTCCCAGCCATAGAACGGCCAGCAGCGTGATGAACAGCGGCGCGGTGAAGTAAAGCGCAACGGTGGTCGCGATGGGCAGGGTGGCCAGCGCCAGGTAATAGGCGGTATAGGCCAGGAAATTCAGGAACCCGCGCCACAGCATCATCGGCCATGAGGCCGAGACCAGCCCCAAGAACCCGCCGTCAAAGACCCGGACCAGGACCAGCAGGCAGGGGATGGCGGCCAAGGACCGCAGCACCATGGCCTCGGACAGCGGATAGCGGTCCGAGAGCAGTTTCAGGATCAGGTCCTGCACGGAAAAGATGGCGATTCCGGCACAGAGGCACAGGATGGCAAGGACAGAGGCTTTCATGGCCCCATCTGTGGCCCTTGGCCCTGTCAGGTCGCGTCTGGAGGCGACCTGACAGGGCGTGGATCTGTCGTCCTCAGACCAGCAGGATGTCGGAGGCGGAAAGGCTGTCGCCATAACCGACTTGCAGGATCAGGGTCGCCGCCTTGCTGCCGATGCCATCCTGATCATACCAAAGGAGAATACCATCCAAGACGAATTGCGCGGCGCTGCCCTCGGCAAAGCTATGGGACAGGATCACATCCTGCCCGGAATTCTGCAGCGCCTTGGCCGCGATCTCTATCTGGTCGATGCCGGACTCGAAGTGGGTAATGGTGTCGCCGAACTCTACCGCACGGTTGAAGCGGAACGTATCTGCACCTGACTGGGCGTCGATGTAGTCGGCCCCAGCGCCGCCCACGATCAGGTCGTCGCCCGCCCCGTCAAAGATATAGTCGTCGCCCGCCCCCCCAAAGAGGCTATCGTTCCAGGCCGCGCCGTGAAGCGTGTCATTGCCCTGGCCGCCGTGAAATTCGACCCTAAGCGCATGGTAGGTCTCCCGCGCGCTAAGCGCGCTGATCACATCGTCGCCGCCACGGCCAAAGACCCTGGCAATGCTTTGTGGCCCGTCCGGCGGATCGTTGCGCCAATTTTGAACGTAAAGATAGTCACTGCCACCGGTCGCGCCAAGGCGGAATTCGTGGCCGCTGTTGACCGTGACAAAGACCGTCGAGGTCCAGCCCTGTTGTGGCTTCGAGGTCACAAGTTGAAGTTTGAAATCCGCCGCCATGTTGACCTGAACGACGGCCTCGTCGCCGGTCAACATCATCTTCGCGGTGACTGGTGTGTCATGCGTGAGGGCATTGCGGCGCATGAGGCCGCGCTCAGAGCTTTCGCAATAGGCGATGAAACCCGTCCACCCGTCACGGGACACGGTGCCAAACGTGGCGGAAGTTCCAGTTCCCCGCAGGAAAATGGGGTCTGTCATGATTTGGTCTCCTTCAATTGACGCCGCTCAAGGGCGGATGAAATCGGTGCAGGGCAAAAAGAAACCCCGCGCATCCTGCGATGCGCGGGGGTCCAAAGGCCTGAGGCTTAGCGTGCGTCGCGCGGGTCGAAGTCGTTGGCGGCACCGATATCGTCGAACAGCTCGGCGATTTCGAATTCCGCGGCGGCTTCGGCTTCGGCAGCCAGTTCCTGGATCGACTTGCCCGAAGCTTGCAGCTCGGCCTCTTCGACCGAACGGGCGACGTTCAGCTTGATCTTGGACGACACTTCCGGGTGCAGCGTGACCGTCACCGGGTGGACGCCCAGTTCCTTGATCGGGCGATCCAGCACGATCTGGCCACGGTTGACTTCGAAGCCGCCTGCGGTCGCCACTTCGGAGACGTCACGGGCCGTGACCGAACCGTAAAGCGCGCCGGCATCCGAGGCGGAACGGATCAGAACAAAGATCTGACCATCCAGCTTGGCGGCAACCGCTTCGGCTTCCTTCTTGGTCTCAAGGTTGTTGGCCTCAAGATGGGCCTTCTTGGCCTCGAAGGATTTGATGTTGGCTTGGCTTGCGCGCAGCGCCTTGCCTTGCGGCAGCAGGAAGTTACGGGCGTAACCATCCTTGACGTTGACGACTTCGCCCATCTGGCCAAGCTTGGCCACGCGCTGAAGGAGAATGACTTGCATGTTTATCTCCTCACTTCACGGCATAGGGAAGCAGGGCGAGGAAACGCGCGCGCTTGATGGCGGCGGCGAGTTCGCGTTGCTTCTTGGCCGAGACGGCGGTGATGCGGGACGGGACGATCTTGCCGCGTTCAGAGATGTAACGCTGCAGCAGACGGGTGTCCTTGTAGTCGATTGCCGGAGCATTGTCGCCCGAGAAGGGGCAGACCTTGCGGCGACGGAAGAAGGGCTTGTTGGCCATGGGTCAGATCCTTTCTCAGCGACGCGGTGCGGAGGAACGTTCGGGACGATCGCCGCCGAACGAACGCTCGGGACGGTCACCGAAGGACCGCTCGCGACGCTCACCACCGCCGAAACCACCCTCGGGGCGGTCGCCGCGTTCACGGTCGTCACGCTTTTGCATCTGGACCGAGGGGCCCTCGGCATGGGTGTCGACCTTGATGGTCAGAACGCGCATGACGTCATCATGCAGGCGCATCAGGCGTTCCATTTCCAAGACGGCCGAAGAGGGCGCATTGGAACGCAGGAAGGCATAGTGGCCCTTGCGGTTCTTGTTGATCTTGTAGGCCATCGTCTTGACGCCCCAGTATTCGCGTTCGACGACAGAGCCGCCGTTGTCCGCGAGAACCGTTGCGAAATGTTCGATGAGACCTTCAGCCTGCGCGTTGGACAAGTCCTGACGCGCGATGAAGACATGCTCGTAAAGCGGCATGTGAACTCCGGTGTTCAAGGCGCACTTCATAGGACGGACAAGATCCCCGCGGCCCGTCCACGAGAGGCTGCGCCGGTTCATGGGTATGCGAGGATTGGGGGCTTATAGCGGGGATGCCCAAGAACGCAAGGGGAAATGCGCTTTCCTCGGGTGCGCTGGGGGGAGGGGCGGTCTTCGGGCTCCGGGCCAAAGCCGGGGGGCTGCCGCCCCCCGGACCCCCCGCCGGTCGGAGGGCTGCCGCCCCCCGAGCCCCCCGCCCAAAGGGGCCCACGGGCCCCTTTGGAAACCCCGTGGATATTTGGGAAAAGATGAAATTTGGGGCGCAGTATAGGAGGGCGTGTGGTCAGTCAGTTAGGTTCGATCTTGGACATGCGCAAATTCGGATATCACTTTTGGCCCATTACGCCGCCTTGCGGGTCCAAACCCCCCTTCATACCTGCCCAAATATCCACGGGGATTTTCAAGGGGGCCGTGGCCCCCTTGAAGCGGGGGTGCGGGGGGCGGCAGCCCCCCGCTACTTCGCGCTTTCCGGCAGGCCGAAGATGCGGTCGAAGCCCCAGGTGAAGACCCAGGCAAAGCCCATGTAAAACAGGATCAGCCCCAGTTCATAGACAAAGGCCCTCCAGAGGTCGACCGACAGGAACCAGGCGGTGACGGGCAAAAGGAACACCGTCATGCCACATTCGAAGAGGAAGGCATGGGCGATGCGGCGCTTGACCGAGCGGCCCTTGACGCTTTGGCGCGCCTCCCAGGCCTCAAACAGCGAGTTGAAGCCATAGGACCAGCCGAGCGCGATGACGGCTCCGGTGATCGACAGGGCGAGGGTCGCCTCGGCGGGCGCGCCGGAGAACAGGCGCAGGACGGCGGCCCCCATCAGGATGGCAAGGGTTTCGAAGCTGATCGCATAGACGATCTTGCGGCGGCGGGGGGACATCTGGAACATGGAAAGGCCTGTCAGGGCGGCGCCGTCCTTGTCCTGCGGCGCGACAGGTGGGGTCCGGCGTCTCCGGCCCCGCAATGGGCATAGGTTAGGATATTCCGGGGGGCGGGGGAAGGGCCCGACGTGCATGGCCGATTTGCAGGGCGGACTTGCCGCCACTGGGGGGGGGCTGTATGCCCTTGGGCCAAGCCCGGGTAAGGCCCGGTCACAGCATGGGGGATCAGATGCGCGCATTCGTGTTTCCGGGGCAGGGCGCCCAGACCATCGGCATGGGGCGGGCCCTGGCCGAAGCCTATCCGGCCGCCGCAGCCGTTTTTGCCGAGGTGGACGAGGCGCTTGGCGAAAAGCTGTCCGCTCTGATCTGGGCGGGCGAGATCGAGGCGCTGACCCTGACCGCCAATGCCCAGCCCGCCTTGATGGCGACCTCGCTTGCGGCTTATCGCGCGCTGGAGGCCGAGGGGCTGGCGGCCTGCGACTATGTGGCCGGTCACTCCTTGGGCGAGTATTCCGCGCTTTGTGCGGCGGGGGTTTTTGGGGTTTCCGATGCCGCGCGGCTCTTGCGCATCCGCGGCCGGGCCATGCAAGAGGCCGTTCCGGTGGGCGTCGGTGCCATGGCGGCGCTGTTGGGGCTGGATTTCGCCCAGGCCAGCGAAGTGGCCGCCGAGGCCGCCGCCCAAGCTGGGGGGGGGCAGGTCTGCCAGGCCGCCAATGACAATGACCCGGCCCAGGTCGTCGTCTCGGGCCATCGCGGCGCCGTGGAACGCGCGCTGGAGATCGCCAAGGCCAAGGGGGCCAAGCGGGCTTTGCTGCTTCCGGTCTCGGCGCCCTTCCACTGCGCGCTGATGCAGCCCGCAGCCGAGGTCATGGCCGAGGCTCTGGCGGGGGTGGCTTTCGCAGCCCCAAGCGTGCCCGTCGTGGCCAATGTGCGGGCTGAGGCCGTCAGCGATCCGGCGGTGCTGAAGGCGCTGTTGGTCGAACAAGTCACCGGATCGGTGCGCTGGCGTGAGTCGGTCGCATGGATGGCCGCGGCCGGTGTCACCGACTTCTGGGAGGTCGGCGCCGGCAAGGCACTGTCCGGCATGATCAAGCGCATCGCCAAAGAGGCCACGACCCGGGCCATCGGCACGCCGGAAGATGTCGCGGCGGCAAAGGCTTGACACGCCACATTTCGCGCCCGGGTTGAATTCCGGGCGCCGAAGTAAACCATTGGTGATCTGCGGCCTTTGTGGTAAACTTTTTGGATTGTGTAACCAGGGAGTCCCAAAATGACGCTTCAACGATTTGGCTTTGCGGTGGCCCTTGCGGCTTTGCCCGCGCTGACACCCACGATCTCGGCGGCGGCGCCGATCAACGCGCCGGTTCCGACGACGAATTATGCGACGATCGGCAGCCTGGATTGGGCTTGGGCCGCGCCCTGCGATGCTTTCGGCAACAGCTGCGGCGTCGTCGACATGACCTATCAGTCGACCCAAGGGTGGCGCATCGCCTCCATGGCCGAGGTCAGCACTTATATTCTGCCGAACATCCAGGGGTTTTTGGCAAACTTCGGCACCTCGGGCAATTTCAAATGTGCTTCGGCCTGGTTCTCGACCGTTCACAGCCATTGCGACTGGTCTGATGCTTCGGCAGGTAACATCTATAATGGTGCCATGGGGAACTTTGGCGCTATGGAATCCTTCGCTTTGCGCGATGCGATCCCGACAGTGCCGGTGCCCGCGGCGGGGCTTTTGCTGGCCTCTTTGGTGGCGGGCGGCCTGGCGGTGCGGCGTCGCAAGTCCTGAGGCTTTGATCTTGCGAAAGGGGGCGGTCCTGCGGGGCCGCCCCTTTGCGTTGGCCCCCCCGCAACAGTCCTTTGCCATGTGGCGCGGGGCGGCGGTCTTTGCTATGACAGCGGCAAAGCGAAAGCCAAGGAGTGGGCATGTTCGATCTGACGGGGAAGACGGCGCTGATCACCGGCGCTTCGGGGGGCATTGGCGCAGAGATCGCGCGGGCCTTGCACAAGGCGGGGGCCAAGGTGGCGCTCTCGGGGACGCGGGTCGAACCGCTGGAGGCCTTGGCCGCTGAACTTGGCGCGGGGGCCTTTGTCTGCCCGGCCAATCTCGGTGACGCTGCCAGCGTGGAGGCCCTGCCCAAGACCGCCTCGGAGGCGATGGGGGGCTTGGATATCCTTGTCAACAACGCCGGCGTGACCAAGGACAACCTGTTCATGCGGATGTCGGATGAGGAATGGGCGCAGGTCATCGACGTCAACCTGACCTCGACCTTCCGTCTGTGCCGCGCCGTTTTGCGCCCGATGATGAAGGCGCGCTGGGGGCGGATCGTCAATATCTCCTCGGTCGTGGGGGCCACGGGCAATCCGGGGCAGGGCAACTATGCGGCCTCGAAGGCGGGGATGGTGGGGATGTCGAAAAGCCTGGCCGCCGAAGTGGCCAGCCGCAACATCACGGTCAACTGCGTGGCGCCGGGCTTCATCGCCACGGCGATGACCGACAAGCTGAACGACGAGCAAAAGGGCCGCATCCTGACGCAGATCCCGGCGGGGCGGATGGGTTCGCCTGAGGATATCGCGGCGGCGGTTCTGTATCTGGCGAGCCCTCAGGCCGGTTATGTGACCGGGGCCACGCTGCATGTGAACGGCGGCATGGCGATGATCTGAGGCTTTTGGGCCTTGGATGATTAAGCTTCGGGAAAGAGTTTGCCTTGCGCGCCCGGTCTTGCTATAGGCGCGCAAGGTGGTCTGGCCTTTGGGTCACAGCCTGCGAAGTCATTGCCCGCTAGGGGCGCCGCGCCGTCAAGGTGCATCATGCGAACGGGGGCAACCCCAACGACAGAGGAATGGATATGAGCGACATCGCTGATCGCGTGAAGAAGATCGTGGTCGAACATCTGGGCGTGGAGGCCGAGAAGGTCACTGAAACCGCCTCGTTCATCGACGACCTCGGGGCGGACAGCCTCGACACCGTCGAACTGGTCATGGCCTTCGAAGAAGAGTTCGGCATCGAGATCCCGGACGACGCTGCCGAGACGATCCAGACCTTCGGCGACGCGGTGGGCTTCATCACCAAGGCGCAATAAGTCTTTCAGGCTTTGGCCTGGGATTTTGGCGGGGCTCCCTTCGGGGAGCCTTTTGCTTTGCGGGGGGGCTCTGCCGCCCGGCGGCCGCGATTGCCGCTTGCCCTTCGCCCGCGGCCTTGTCACCCTGCGGCAAAACCGTGGAGAGACCGATGGCCAACCTGGGTGAGATGTTCGGCGCAAGCAGTGCGGCGACGTTCTTTGACCTGCCCGAAGCCGGGTGGACCGCGCTTGACGCCGATATCGTGCTGTTTGGCGCTGCGGGGGCCACGCCTTACCCCTCGGTTGGGTTCTATTGCGCCGGGGGGCCTCAGGCGATCCGGGCCGCGGGGCTGGCCTATGGGGCGGCCTTTGCCCATCACCATTTCGACCTGGGCGGCCCTGTCCTGCCGCCAGGGGTCCGGGCCGTCGATGCGGGCGACCTGGATCAGGACCCCGCCGATCCTGCCGCCAACCGTGGCCGCATCCGCGCCGCCACCGAAGCCATCCTGGCCGCCCATGCCGTGCCCATCCTGGTCGGCGGAGATGATTCCCTGCCCATCCCCCTGCTGCAGGGCCTGGCCGCCTTGGGGCGTCCCCTGACCATCCTGCAGATCGACGCCCATATCGACTGGCGCGACGAGGTGGGGGGCGAGGCCCTTGGCCTGTCCTCGACCATGCGGCGCGCCAGTGAAATGGCCCATGTCGCGGGCATTGTGCAGGTCGGTCAACGCGGCCTTGGGTCGGCCCGGCCCGGCGATGTCGTCGATGCCCTGGCTTGGGGCGTGACCTTTGTCCCCGCGCGTGAGGTGGCCACCACGGGCCTGGCCCGCGCCATCGCCGCCATCCCCGAGGGCGCCGATGTCGTCCTCTGCCTGGATGTCGACGCGCTGGACCCCGGGATCATGCCCGCGGTGATCGGCCGCACGGCGGGGGGGCTGACCTATTGGCAGGTCATGGAATTGATCGAAGGCGTGGCTGCCCGCGCCCGGATCGCGGCCTTTGACATGGTGGAATTCATGCCCGAGCGCGATATCGACGGCCAAGGCGCGCTTTTGGCGGCGCAGCTTTTGGCGGGCGTGACCGGGATCATCGCCCGCCAGCGCGGTTAAAGCAGGAAGTCCGAGGCCGTCAGCGCCACCGAGGCCGCCAGCTTGATGTTGAAATCGGTGAACCCGTCACCGTTCACATCGCCGCGGATGAAGGTCTCTCCCCCCGCGATGCCAAAGCGCAATTGCCCCGCCACGCCGGTAAAATTGGCGCTGCCGATAAAGACGAAACCGTCGTCGGCCAGCATATTGGTCACATTGGCGTCGATCAGGGTCAGGTCGATCAGATCCTCGCCCCGGGAGAAGTCCAAGATCGTGTCGGGCGCCTCTTTGACGGAATGACCGCGGGCAAAGACAAAACGGTCGGCCCCCGCGCCGCCATGCAGTTGGTCGATGCCAAAGCCGCCGATCAGGACGTCATCACCCTGGCCGCCGTAAAGCTGGTCATTGCCCACCCCGCCTTCCAGCGTATCATCGCCGGAATTGCCGTAAAGCATGTCATTGCCGACCGCGCCCTTCAGCCGGTTCTCGCCGGTGTTGCCGGTGATCACATTGTCCAGATTGTTGCCCGAGCCATTGAGGTCGGCGCCCTCCAGCAGGGTCAGGTTTTCGATGTTCTGGCGCAGGCGGAAGCTGGCGGCGGAAAAGACGGTGTCAGTGCCGGCCTCGGCCGCCTCGACGATATGGGCGGCGGTGTTGTCGATGTAATAGCTGTCGTTGTCCGTCCCACCCGAGGCGCCCAGCGTGCCGATGACCCGCCCGCCGCGCAGGTCCAACAGGTCGTCGCCGCCCCCCATGTCGATGCCGCCGCGGATCGTGCCGGCGTTGATCAGCGTATCCGCCCCGCCGCCCAAGGTGATCGCCCCGCGGATCAGCCCGTCGATGTTCGAGACCGTGACCGTGCCGCCCATCGACTTGATCGCGCCGCTGATCGTGCCGCTGTTTTCCACCGTGGCGCTGTCCAGGTCCAGATAGATCGCCCGTCCGCGGCCGTCGATCGTGCCGCTGTTGACGATATCCACCGTCGCATCAAGGCTGGCCCCGCGTGAGACGGAAAGGGCTGCGTTCTGGACCGAAGCCCCGATGCGGCCGGTATAGGTCAGGGTGCCGGTGTTGTCGACCGTGGGGGCAAAGCTGCCGGTGTCGGCGCCAAACAGCCGGACCACGGCCTGGCCGCTGGCGGTCATCACGCCGGTGTTCAGGATGACATCGGCGGCGCCAGAGGCCTCGACCGCGATGGTGCCGCTGATCGTGCCGTCGTTTTCGACCTGGCCCGAGGCCTGCGCGCCGTTGGTGGCGCCGGACAGGCGGACGCCGATCCCCCGGGCCTCGATCAGGCCGGTGTTCAGGATCGAAACGGCCTGGCCCTCGGCGGTCATGGCGCCGGCAAGTTCGACCGTCACGCCTCGCGCCATGGCGCCCATGCCGGAATAGAGGCTGCCGGCGTTGACGAAGCGCGTCTGGCCCAGGGCAAGGTCGGTGGTCAGATGAACGCCGTCCAGCGATTCCAGGATCATCGTGGCGGTCGCGGTGTTGACCAGGCGGTCGCCGCCGTAAAGATGGATGAATTCAACCGACAGCGTGCCCGCGATGGTGACAGAGACCCCGCCGGCCCCCGCCACACCAAAAATCCCGGTGTCATAGATGTCGGACCAGGAAATGAAGCTGACATTCGGCAGCAGGATCAGGGCATCCCCGGCGGTGAGGTCATACCAGATGTTCGCGCCAATCATGTTGTTGTTCAGGACATGGGTCGTCATCACGGCCTCCACCGTTAAAATACAGTGAAAGAATATGCCTTTCGTGGACCCGCGCAAGTTGGATGGACGGCAACCTTGGGGCGAAACGGGCCAAAATGATCAATTATTGTGACTGAGGGGCAGCGGGGCAAGGTTAACGACCAACCGCTTGAAATGACTGAGGGCGGGCCCGGATGCCCCGGCCCGCCCTCGGATGGTGCTTTGGGGACGACCTATTCGGCCGCCATGCCCGGACGCAAGCGCGGCGTGGTCGCCTCTGCCAGCTTTTCGCGCAAGTCGGCTTGTTCGGCGGCCAGAAGCGCGATGCGCTCGGCCAGGATCTCGTTGCCCTCGACAGGCTGTTCCTTTTCGCCCTTGCCGAAGACGCCGCCAAAGACCTTGCCCAACAGCCAGGAGAGGTCGTCCATGATCAGGTAGAAGGAGGGCACCACGACCAGCGACAGCACGGTCGACACGATGATGCCGCCGATCACGGCCGTGGCCATGGGCGCGCGGAAGGCACCGCCCTCGCCCACGCCAAGCGCCGAGGGCAACATGCCCGCCGACATGGCAATCGAGGTCATGACGATGGGCTGGGCGCGCTTGTGGCCCGCCTCGATCACCGCCTTGACCCGGTCCATGCCGCGCGCCCGCATCTCGATCGCGAAGTCGATCAGCAGGATGGCGTTCTTGGCCACGATCCCCATCAGCATCAGGATGCCGATCAGCACCGGCATCGACAGGGCCGAGCCCGTGACGATCAGCGCCACCGCCACGCCCCCCACCGAAAGAAGCAGCGAGAAGAGGATGGTGAAGGGCTGGATGATCGAGCCGAACAGCAAGATCAGCACCGAGAGCATCAGAAGAAGCCCCAGAAGCATGGCATTGCCGAAGGAGGCCGACATCTCGGCCTGGACCTCGGCATCGCCCGAGGCCACCAGACGCGCGGTGCCGGGCAGTTGCAGCCCCTCGGTCGCCTTGGTGAAGTCTTCGGTCGCGGTGCCAAGCGCCACGCCCAGCGGCAGGTTGGCCGCGATCAGCACCAGCCGCTGACGGTTGAAGCGTTTGACCGTGGCCGGGCCTTCGCCCAGTTTCACATCGGCCACGGTGGACAGCGGCACCATGGCGCCGGTCTTGGTCTGGACTTTCAGGTTGGAAATCCGCGCCACATCCTCGCGGCTGACCTGCGACAGCTGCACCCGGATCGGGATCTGCTTGTCGTCCAGGCTGACCTTGGGAAGGGCCGCGTCGAAATCGCCCACCGTGGCCACGCGGACGGTGGCGGCGATGGCCTGCGCCGTGACGCCAAGGCGGGCGGCCTCGTCGGCGCGGGGGGTGATCTGCAGTTCGGGGCGCGGAAGGGCGCCGTCGGCGATCACGTCGTCCAGGGTCTGAACCGGGCGCAGGGCATCGACGACCATGCGCGCGGCGGCGTTCAAGTCATCCTCGTTGTCGGCCAAAAGCGAATACGAGAACTCGGGGCTGCCGCGGTCATCCAGTTTGCGGACCCGGATGTCGGGGATCTGGGCCAGGCGTTTAAAGACCTCGGCCGAGATCTGATCCTGCGGCACGGGGCGGCCGTGGTTCTCAACCTGGGGCAGCAGCGGACCGATGAGCGGAATACGCGAGGCCACCTGGCTGAGTTTCAGCAGCAAGGAATGGTCCAGCGGTTCCAGGATCACGTTGATCGTGGCGTTGCGCACATCCAGGTCGCCGGTCGGCGAGGTGCCGCCCATAATCAGGATGTTCTGGATATGGGGGATGTCCTTGAGGCTGGCGTAGATCTGGTCGGTCGCCTTGCGGGTATCTTCCAGCCGCGAGCCGGGGGGCAGCTGGGCAAAGACCGTGACGCGGCCATTGTCTTCGGGCGGCAGGAAAGAGCCCGGGACGGTCAGCATCAGCATGATCGACATGATGACGGTGACGACGGCGGCGGCAAAGGTCGCGTAATACCAGCGTTTGGAGGTCGAGGCGGTGACAAAGCGCATATAGGCGCGGGTGATGGCGCCGTCGGCGTGGTCATGTTCGGTTCCGCCATCCGACGACCGCATCAGATAGGCCGCCATCATTGGTGTGATCAATCGCGCCACGATCAGCGAGAAAAACACCGCGACGGCCACTGTGATGCCGAATTGCCGGAAATACTGACCCGGGATGCCCGGCATGAAGGACACCGGCACAAAGACCGCGATGATCGTGGATGTGGTGGCGATAACGGCCAGACCGATTTCGTCGGCGGCCTCCATCGCGGCCTTGAAGGGCGATTTGCCCATGCGGATGTGGCGGGCGATGTTCTCGATTTCGACGATGGCATCGTCCACCAGGATACCGGTGGCCAGGGTCAGCGACAGGAAGGACACCAGGTTCAGCGAAAAGCCCAGCATGTCCATGACCCAGAAGGTCGGGATGGCCGACAAGGGCAGGGCCACGGCCGAAATCAGCGTGGCGCGCCAGTTTTTCAGGAAGATGAACACCACGATAACGGCCAGAAGCGCGCCTTCCAGCAGGGTCGAAAGCGCGGCCTCGTAGTTGCCATAGGTGAATTTCACCATGTCATCGACCTTGGTGATCTGCACCTCCGGGTGGGCGGCGATGATGCGGTCGACTTCCTTGAAGGCGGTTTCGGCGGCGGAGACCTCTGAGGCGCCCTTGGAGCGGTAGATGCCGAAGGTCACGACCGGGGTGTCACCCGACATGGCATAGGACCGCAGTTCGCGCGTGGTGTCAGAGATGGTGCCAAGGTGGTCCAGGCGCACCTGGGTTCCCGAGGGCAGGGCGATGGGGGTGGCGGCAAGGCGGGCGACGTCCTGGGTGTCGCCCATGGTGCGGATCGCCTGTTCGCCGGCGCCAAACTCGGCCCGGCCACCGCCCACGTTGGTGTTCGTGATCTTCAGCTGACCAGAGACCGCTTGCGCCGTGATGCCATAGCTGTCCAGCCGCACCGGATCAAGCGCGATCAGGATCTCGCGGTCGGCCCCGCCTGCGATATCGACGCGGCCAATGCCGGGCTTGCCCTGCAAGGACCGCTTGATCTCGTCATCGACGAAGATCGACAGTTCCTGATAGGTCATCGACGTCGACGAAACGGCATAGGTCAGGATGGCCTGACCCTCGATGTCCAGCTGGACGATGTTGGGGGTTTCGACATCAGCGGGAAGGTCGGCGATGATGCGGTCGACCGCGTCCTTGGTGTCTTGCAAGGCCTTGGCGGTTTCGACCTCCATCCGGTATTCGACCAGGATCGTCGCATTGCCGTCCGAGATGTTGGTGGTGATGTTCTTCACCCCCGCGACGCCTGCGAGGGCGTCTTCGATCACCTTGGCGACCTGGCCTTCCAGTTCAGCAGGGGCGGCGCCCGGCTGGCTGGCCGAGACGACGATGATCGGCACGTCGATGTTCGGGAAACGGGTGATGGGCAAGGCGAAAAAGCTTTGGATGCCAACCAGAAGCAGCATCGCAAAGGCAAGGAGGGGGGCAACGGGGTTGCGGATCGACCAGGCGGAGAAATTCATCGTTTGCCTCAATTCGTCGCAAGAACAGGGTTGATGCGGTCGCCGTCCGCCACGAAAGAGCCGGCGCGGGTCACGATCTGGGCGCCCACGTCAAGGCCGCCGGTGATCTCGACCCAGCCGCCTTCGCGGATGCCGGTGGTGACGGGGGTGCGGTGGATCACGCCATCCTTGACGGCCATGACGGTGGTTTGGCCATCCTCGGAGCCGATGGCGGTGACGGGGACCGAGGGGCCCTCGGTCGTGGCCACCAGGATATTCGCTTCGGCATACATGCCGGGATGGACGCCGGGGGCGGCGTCGATGGCGATGCGGGCGCGGCCCATGCGGGTCGTGGCATCAACGCCGGGTTCGACAAGGCGCACGGTGCCGGGCAGGGCCGCGACATTGGCGGCCAGCTGCACCTTGGCCGCCAGATCCCGCGTGACGCGGGGAATATCGGCTTCGGCGACATCGGCGCGCAGTTCCAGCGCACCGTCTTTGACGATGACGAACATCGGCTGACCGGCGGCAGAGGCCACGGCGCCGACCTGGGCATTACGTGTCAGGATCAGGCCGCCGACCGGGGCCTTGATTTCGGTCCGGTCCAGCATCAGTTCGACATTGGCCAGCTGGGCGGTCAGGCTGTCGACCTGGGCCTGGGCCGCGATGGCCGAGGCCTGGGCCTGGTCATTGGCCGCAGCCGAGGTGGCGCCCTGTTTGAACAGCGCGGCCGAGCGGGTCGCGGTCTTTTGCGCCTCCAGCCCCTGTGACTGGGCCGAGGCGAGCGCGGCCCTCAGCTGGCTTTGCTGCAGCACCCAAGTCGCGGTGGACAGCGTCGCCAGGACCTGACCGGCCTGCACCGTGTCGCCGACATCGACGGCCAGGGTCTCGATCGGTTGGCCTTCGACCAGGGGGACGACGGAGACTTCTTCGACCGCGGCGATCAGGCCCGAGGCCAGAACGTGGTCCGACAGTTTGCGGGTTTCGACGGCGGAAACGGTGATGGCGGGAAGCGCCACTTCGACCGTCGCGGCGGGTGCCTCGGCCTCTTGGGCGAAGATCGGGGCGGCGGTCAACAGGAGGAGAGCCAAAAGCGGGGAGGAGCGGCGCATGGAAGGACTTTCGCGGTTCGGGTCGTTCGGGAACATGGTGAGAATACGGTGGCAGAGGCCTGCCGGATCAATCGGGCGGCGGTGTGGCGTGACGAAGGATTTCGTCCAGCCTTGCGTCCAGCGTTTCGGCAATCATGGCGCGCAGGGCGGGGATGTCGACGCCCAACATGGCATCGGCGCAGGCCGCGGCCTTGAAAAGCGTCAGCAGGAAGGCGGCATGGGTGGAAAAGCGGCGGTTCGCCTCGGCCAGGGGCAGGCCTGTGCCGGCGGCAAAGACGGCGATCAGCTGGCCGCGGACCTCGGATTCGATCATGCGGTGGGCTTCGGCCACTTCGGGCATCCGGCGGGCGGCGGCGTCGATCTCGGCCCAAAGCGCGGAGTCCTTGGCGCAGTCGGCGCCGAAAATACGCTCGCGCAGGCCGTGGCGCAGCGCGGTCAGGGGGCTGGGCGCGGCCAGGATGGCGGCAAAGTCGGCCCGGATTTCCTGCGCATCCATCAGCACCATGGCGCCGATGATCGCGGCCTTGGACGGGAAATAGCGGTAGAAGTTGCCCACCGACATGCCCGCCGCCCGGGCAAGGTCCTGCATCGAGGCGCCGTCAAAGCCCTTTTCGACAAAGGCTTGCCGCACCGCGCGCAGGATTTCGGCCTGACGGGGATGGATTACGGCGGTGGCCTCGGGGCAGGGCGGGGCGGTCAGGTTCATGGGGGCCAGATCTGGGAGTGAACGTTCATTCACTGATATGGGGCGCTGTGACAGTCTGTCAAGGATGATCACGCTGCAAGGCAGAAATGTTCCGTTCATTTACATGGATATCAAATAAAGGTCAAGCCTGCTGGCCCGGGGCTGGTTGGCGGTGTTGGCTTGGGTGTGGGTGTTGACCCGCCTGCCGATCTTGGCCCGGTTGCAGCGCAGGCGCGGCGCGTGTATCAGGCGGGAAAGGGCGCTTTCATGCGCCGGTTGACAGAGAGGGGCAGGATGCGTCGCGTTGTTGTCACGGGTTTGGGAATGGTGTCGCCTTTGGCCTGCGGGGTCGAGGAGACTTGGACGCGGCTTTTGGCCGGTCAATCGGCGGCGGGTCGGATCACCCGCTTTGATCCCGTGAATGTGCTGACGCAATATGCCTGCGAAATCCCGCGCGGCGATGGCACGAACGGGACCTTCAATCCGGATGACTGGATGGAGCCCAAGGAACAGCGCAAGGTCGACGACTTCATCATCTATGGCATGGCTGCGGCCGTGCAGGCGGTGCGGGATTCGGGCTGGGAGCCTGCGACCGAAGAGGACCGCTGCCGGACGGGCGTCATGCTGGGGTCGGGCATCGGCGGGTTGCAGAACATCGCGGAGACCGCGGTTCTGATCAAGGAAAAGGGGGCGCGGCGGGTCTCGCCCTTCTTTATTCCCGGGTCGCTGATCAATCTGATCTCGGGGCAGGTGTCGATCCGGTTCGGCTTCAAGGGGCCCAATCATGCGGTGGTCACGGCCTGTTCGACCGGCGCCCATGCGATTGGCGATGCGGCGCGGTTGATCCAGTGGGGCGATGCGGATGTGATGGTCGCGGGCGGCGCGGAAAGCCCGATCTGCGAAATCGGCATCGCGGGGTTCAACGCCTGTAAGGCCTTGTCCTCCAAGCGGGGCGATGAACCCGAAAAGGCCTCGCGCCCCTATGATGCGGACCGCGACGGGTTCGTCATGGGCGAGGGCGCGGGCGTCGTCGTGCTGGAGGAATACGAACACGCCGTGGCGCGGGGTGCCAAGATTTACGCCGAGGTTCTGGGCTATGGCCTGTCGGGCGATGCCTATCACATCACCGCGCCGTCGGAGGATGGCGATGGCGGCTTCCGGTCGATGCAGATGGCGTTGAAGCGCGCGGGGCTGGAGCCTTCGGCGGTCGATTACATCAACGCCCATGGCACAAGCACCATGGCCGATACGATTGAACTGGGTGCGGTCGAGCGGTTGTTGGGCGATGCGGCTGCGGGGGCCACGATGTCGTCGACCAAGTCGTCCATCGGGCATCTGCTGGGGGCTGCGGGCGCGGTCGAGGCGATCTTCTGCATCCTGGCGATCCGCGATCAGATTGCGCCGCCGACGATCAACCTGGACAATCCGGCGGTGACGCCCAAGCTGGACCTGGCGGCCAACAAGGCGGTCAAGCGCAAGATTGACATCGCCTTGTCGAACTCGTTCGGGTTCGGCGGGACCAATGCCAGCCTTGTGCTGGGGCGTGTGTGATGTGGAAGTCGGTCGCCTCCAATGCGCTGACGCTGTTCATCGTGGCGCTTTTGGGCCTTGGGGGGGTGATCCTTTGGGGGCAGAAGCAATATGCGGTGCCGGGGCCTTTGGCGCAGGCGGTGTGCTTCAAGGTCGAGCGCGGGGCCAGTTTGAGCGCGGTTTCGGCCGGGCTTGAGGCGCAGGGCGCGATTTCGGATGCGCGGATCTTTCGCATCGGCGCGACCTATGGCGGGATTGCGGGTCAGCTGAAGTTCGGCAGCTATCTGCTGGAGCCTGCGATTTCGATGGCTGCGGTGGCCGAGCGGCTGACGGTGGGCGGGCAATCGACCTGCGGGCAGGATGTGAACCTGCGCATCGGGGTGGCCGGGGCCGAGGTCGTCTTGCGGTCTTATGATGCTGCGAGTTCGGGTCTGATCGAGGTGGCGAAGTTCGATCCAGCGGGCGCGCAGCCGCAAGCCTATCAGGATGCGGTTCAGGACCCTGACCTGCGCTGGCGCGTGACGCTGGCCGAGGGGGTGACGTCGTGGAATATCGTCGAGGCCTTGAAGGCCGCCGATTTCCTGACCGGAGAGATCAAGGCGGTCCCGGCCGAAGGGATTTTGGCGCCCGATTCGTATGAAGTGACCAAGGGGGACGACCGGTCAGCGCTTTTGGCCAAGATGGAGGCCGCGCAGACTGCCGCTCTGGCCGAGGCCTGGGCGGGGCGTGCGGAGGGGCTTCCCTATGAAACGATGGAGGAGGCCTTGATCATGGCCTCTATCGTGGAGAAAGAGACCGGGGTGGCGGCCGAGCGGGCTCAGGTCGCCTCGGTCTTTCTGAACCGGTTGAAGGACGGGATGAAGCTGCAGACCGATCCGACGGTGATTTATGGGGTGACGGAAGGCAAGGGCGTCTTGGGCCGGGGCCTGCGCCAATCAGAGCTGCGCCGCGAGACGCCCTGGAATACCTATGTGATACAAGGGCTTCCCCAAACGCCGATCTGCAATCCGGGCCGTGACGCGATTGAGGCGGCCTTGCATCCCGATGCGACGGAATACCTGTATTTCGTCGCAGACGGCACGGGGGGGCATGCCTTTGCCACGACCCTGGAAGAGCATAACAAGAATGTCGCCAAGTGGCGCGCCATCGAGGCGGCTGCGGCGGAGGGCCAGAACTAGGGGCGGGTGTTGCGTCGAAGTGTTAACAAATCCTTAACGCAGCGCACGCTAAGCCTTTGATATAGTTTGATTTTTAGTTTGACTTTCCGAACGGCCCATGGCATATGTTTGGACATGATGGAAGAGGTGGGCAAGCGGCCCGGGTAACACGCCCGGCGCCGCTTTTCCTTTTCCGGCTATGGGAAGGCAGGTCCATCAGGCATGAGCATACATTTTACAGCCGGGGATGAAGACCCCGTTGATCTGGCAGAAGTGACCGAAACCCTTCTGAGGGAGGCGGCCGAGGAATTGGCCCGCGCCCTGAAGAAGGTGAAGGATGGCACCCTGGCAGATGTCAAGAAAACGCCAGCGCTGGCCCGCGATCTGCGGGACGCCTTCGAGTTGATGCAGGAAGAGAGGGGCCGTTTTGATAAACTCCGCAAACAGGCTGCCGGGACTGTCGGAACCCGCGCGCTCGACTTTTCTGCCGCAAGGGACGAGATCGGGCGCCGCCTGGCTTGCCTCCGCAACGCAGAGCCAGGTTGAAGAGTTTCTGGGCGGCCTGAGCGACAATGCGTTGTTGTCGCTGCCGTGGTTGTTCGAGTTCTGGGCGTTGCAGCATCAGTTGCCGCCTCCGGGGGCCTGGAAGACCTGGGTCATCATGGGAGGGCGTGGGGCAGGCAAAACGCGGGCCGGGGCGGAATGGGTGCGCTCGCAGGTCGAGGGGCCGGGGCCGATGGACCCGGGTCGGGCCAAGCGGGTGGCCCTGGTCGGCGAGACGGTCGATCAGGTGCGCGAAGTGATGATCATGGGGGACAGCGGGATTCTGGCCTGCTCGCCTCCGGATCGGCGGCCCGAATGGCAGGCCACGCGCAAGCGGCTGCTTTGGCCGAATGGGGCAGAGGCGATGGTGTTCAGCGCCCATGACCCGGACAGCCTTCGGGGGCCGCAGTTCGACGCGGCCTGGGTCGATGAGCTGGCCAAGTGGAAGAAGGCGCAGGAGACCTGGGACAATCTGCAGTTTGCGCTGCGGCTGGGGGAGCATCCTCAGCAGGTGGTAACGACGACGCCGCAGAATGTGCAGGTGCTGAAGGCGATCATGAAGAACCCGTCGACGGTCAGCACCCATGCGCCGACTTCGGCCAACAAGGCATATCTGGCGAAGTCGTTCCTGGAAGAGGTGACGGCGCGGTATGCGGGCCAGTCGATTGGCCGGCAAGAGCTGGAAGGGGAGCTGCTGGAGGATCTGGATGGCGCCTTGTGGAGCCATCTGCGCCTGGACGAAATGCGGGTCGATGAGGTGCCGCGGTTCAACCGGATCGTGGTGGCGGTGGACCCGCCCGTTACCTCGACCAAGGCGTCGGATGAATGTGGCATCGTCGTGGTGGGCGCCATGACCGAGGGGCCGGTGAACACCTGGAAGGCGGTGGTGCTGGAGGATGCCACGGTGAAGGGGGCCTCGCCCGATGGTTGGGCGCGGGCTGCGGTGGCGGCGATGGACCGGCATAACGCGGACCGTATGGTCGTCGAGACCAACCAGGGCGGCGAGATGGTCGAACAGGTGGTGCGGTCGATTGACCCGCTGGTGCCGTTTAAACGCGTGACGGCGACCAAGGGGAAATACCTGCGGGCGGAACCGATTGCGGCTTTGTATGAACAGGGGCGGGTGGCCCATGTTCGGGGACTTGGCGCCTTGGAAGAGCAGATGTGTTTGATGACCCATGCGGGCTATCAGGGCAAGGGCTCTCCGGATCGGTTGGATGCCCTGGTTTGGGCGCTGACCGAAGTGATGCTGGAGGCCCCGCGGCCGCCGGTGAAGCCACAGGTGCGGGGGCTTTGATCCGGTTGGTTTCAGAGGCATTTCATGCCTTTGAAACCAACCGGAGGAGGCCGGGGGGCTGCCGCCCCCCGGACCCCCCGCCCAAAGGGGCCCACGGGCCCCTTTGGAAACCCCGTGGATATTTTTGAACAGATGAAAGGGTTTGGGCTTTCGGGTCTTTGGGCGCTTTGGGGCGGCTGAGGAGGATTGTCCGGGCTTTGTCAGGGCCGCGTATCGGGGCCTTTGGGCCGTGCCTTTCGGGTGCGGCGCGGTGGAGGTTTGCCCTTTGGGCGGCCTTGGTCATAAAGGAGAGGCTGAATGGTCCTTGATTTCCTGCGGCGCGGGGCTGTGGCCCCTGTGCCTGAAACGAAGGCCTCCGCCGTGGGGCGGGTGGTGGCTTGGGGGTCCTCGGGGCGGGTCGCCTGGTCGCCTCGGGATGCGGTTTCCTTGATGAAAAGCGGCTTTCTGGGCAATCCGATCGGGTTCCGGGCGGTCAAGCTGATCTCGGAGGCGGCGGCGGCTTTGCCTTTGGTCCTGCAAGACCAGGGTCGGCGCTATGACCTGCATCCGGTCTCGGAACTGATCCGGCAGCCCAATGCCCATCAGGGGCGGGCAGAGCTGCTGGAGGCGCTTTATGGGCATTTGCTGTTGACCGGCAATGCCTATGTCGAGGCGGTTCCGGGGGCGGGCGCTTTGCCCGGCGAGCTGCATGTGCTGCGGTCTGACCGGATGAATGTGGTGCCGGGGGCGGATGGTTGGCCTGCGGCCTATGACTATGTGGTCAACGGGCGGACGCATCGGTTTGGCGTGACGGCAGAGTATCAGCCGATCTGCCATATCAAGAGCTTTCACCCGCAGGACGACCATTACGGGCTGTCGCCGATGCAGGCGGCGGCGGTTTCGGTGGATGTTCACTCCTCGGCTGCGACCTGGTCGAAGGCCTTGTTGGACAATGCCGCGCGGCCTTCGGGGGCGATGGTCTTCAAGGGCGCGGATGGGGCGGGGACGCTGACGACCGAGCAATATGAGCGGCTGGTGGGCGAGATCGAGGCGCATCACCAGGGCGCGCGGAATGCGGGGCGTCCGATGCTGCTGGAGGGCGGTTTGGATTGGAAGCCGATGGGGTTCTCTCCGTCCGACATGGAGTTCCATGAGACCAAGCTGTCGGCGGCGCGGGAGATTTGCATCGCCTTTGGCGTGCCGCCCATGCTGATCGGCATTCCCGGCGATGCGACCTATGCCAATTACCAGGAGGCCAATCGGGCGTTTTTCCGGTTGACGGTTCTGCCCCTGGCGACCCGGGTGACGGCGGCTTTGTCGTCCTGGCTTTCGGGCTTTACCGGGGAACAGGTCGAGCTGAAGCCGGACCTGGATCAGGTGCCGGCGCTGGCCGTCGAACGCGATCAGGTTTGGGCGCGGGTGGCTGCGGCGGATTTCCTGACGGCGGATGAGAAGCGCGCTTTGCTGGGTCTGCCGCCCCTGATGCCGGGGGGTGAAGGATGACCATCAAGCGTCCCGGGGATGGGTCGCGGTTTCTCTATGACAGTTTCGATGCGGCCCATGCCCGGATCGAAGCGAATGAACGGGTCGCCGATGAAAGATGGGCGGCTCTGGATTACCGGCTTCAGCAGATCGACCAAGTGCTTGAGCGGCTGGAGAAACGGATTTGGGTGGGGGTTTATGGCGTCGCGGCCTTCCTGCTCAGTCAGATGGCCGAGGCGATCATCGCGGCCGCAAACAAGTGAGGTGATAGGATGTGGACCATACCGGGGGCTCCGGAACGCAAGTTCCACCAGCCCGACAGCGGCAGCCTGAAAGTCACCGAAGGGTCGGTGATCGAGGGCTACGCCAGCCTTTTCGGGCTGAAGGACCAGGGCGGCGACGTGGTGCAGAAGGGGGCCTATGCGGCGTCCCTGAAGCGCGCGGCGGCGGCGGGGCGCGGCGTCAAGATGCTGTGGCAGCATGACCCGACCCAGCCCATCGGCATCTGGGATGAGGTTCGCGAGGATGGCACTGGCCTTTGGGTCAAGGGGCGCATCCTGACCGAGGTGGAGAAGGGGCGCGAGGCGGCGGCCCTTCTGGCGGCGGGGGCGATTGACGGTTTGTCGATCGGCTACAAGACCGTCAAGGCGGAACGCGATGGCAAGGGGCAGCGCCTTTTGTCGGAGCTGGAGCTGTGGGAGGTCTCTTTGGTGACTTTCCCCATGCTTCCCGAGGCGCGGGTGGCGGCGAAGGGCGACAGCCTGGACAGCGACATCTTTGCCGAACTGGCGCAGGCCTTCGACGAGGCGCGCCTTTCTTTGGCCAAGCGGTAACGCGGGCCTTTCACGACCAACCAGTAGGGAAACAACGATGACCGAGATCAAGGCTCGGGCCGGGGAAGATTTGTCCCCGACCCATCCCGGTGCGGAAGTGAAATCCGCGATGGCCGGATTTCTGAATGCCTTCAATGGCTTTCAGAGCGAAGTGAAAACCAATCTTCATCAACTGCAAGAGCGTCAGAATATGTTGGAGCGCAAGACCATGACCTATGCCCGTCCCGCCCTGTCGAACACCGCCGACCTGGATATGCCCCACAAGAAGGCGCTGGGCGCCTATCTCCGCTCGGGCGACGATGACGGCCTGCGTGGCCTGGTCCTGGAAGGCAAGGCCATGTCGACGGCCGTCAATGCCGATGGTGGCTTCCTTTTGAACCCGCAGATGGCGGAGCAGATCAACTCGATGCTGTCTTCGACCACCTCGCTGCGGTCGCTGTCCAATGTCGTGCAGATCGACGCCACGACCTATGACGTGATCATCGACAATTCTGACCCGGGTTCGGCCTGGCAGTCGGAAGTCGGCGCGGTGTCGGAATCGACCACGCCCAACATCAACCGCATCTCGATCAAGCTGAATGACCTGTCGGCCATGCCGAAGATCAGCCAGCGCCTGCTGGATGATGCGTCGTTCGATGTCGAGGGCTGGATCGCCTCGCGCATCGCCACCCGCTTTGTCCGCGCCGAGGCCTCGGCCTTTGTCAACGGCACGGGGGTGGATCAGCCGAAGGGCATCCTGCTGCCGGCCAAGGTCGCCAATGCGTCCTGGACCTGGGGCAACCTGGGTTACATTCCCACCGGTGCGGCGGCCGACTTTGCGGCGTCCAACCCGATCGACTGCCTGGTCACGCTGATCTATTCGCTGGGTGCCGATTACCGGGCCAATGCGGTCTTCCTGATGAACTCGAAGACGGCGGGTGCGGTCCGCAAGATCAAGGACTCGACCGGGCGCTTCATGTGGAATGACAGCATCTCGGCCGGTCAGCCGGCGACCCTGATGGGCTACCGCGTCGTGATCCTGGAGGACATGCCCGACATCGCCGCGAACTCTTATCCCATCGCGTTTGGCGACTTCCAGTCGGGCTATACCATCGCCGAGCGTCCGGACCTGCGCATCCTGCGTGATCCCTTCTCGGCCAAGCCCAACGTCCTGTTCTATGCGTCCAAGCGCGTGGGCGGCGACATCACCGACTATGCGGCCATCAAGCTGCTGAAGGTCGCCCTGTCCTAAGGGGTGACTTGGCGCGCCCGGGGGAAGGGCCCCGGGCGCGTGTTTCTGGCGCGCCAAGGATGGAGAGAGATCATGATGTTGACCGAAGAGACCAGTGTCGCCAGCGCCGCCTTGCCGGTGCAGGGGTTGAAGGATCACCTGCGGCTGGGAAGCGGATTTTCCGATGATGCGATGCAGGACAGCCTGATCGAAAGCTATCTTCGCGCCGCCATGTCGGCCATCGAGGGGCGGACGGGCAAGGCCTTGATGACGCGGCGGTTCAAGCTGGTGTTGAACGATTGGCGCGATGCGAGCGAGCAGGCTTTGCCGGTGGCGCCGGTGTCGGCGCTGGTGTCGGTGACGCTGGTGGACAGCGCCGGCGGGGCGACGGTTCTGGGAACGGATCGCTACCGGCTGGTGCAGGACGGGTCGCGGCCGAAGCTGGCCTCCAAGGGCTATCTTTTGCCGATGGTGCCCACTGAAGGCCGGGTCGAGATCCTGTTTGACGCGGGGTTCGGGGCGGCTTGGGGGCAGGTTCCGGCCGACCTTCAGCAGGCGGTCTTCCTGCTGGCGGCGCAATATTACGAGACCCGCAATGACTTTACCGGGACGGTGGCGGGGTTGCCCTATCCGGTCACGGCGCTGATCGAGCGTTGGCGGACGGTGCGGGTTCTGGGCGGGGGGGCAGCATGAAGGTCGAGCTGAAACGGCTTTTGACCCTGGAAACTCCGGTCAAGGTCAATGACGGCGCGGGGGGCTTTGCGATCAACTGGACGGTCGAGGGCACGTTGTGGGCCGAGGTGGTGCCCGGGGCGGGGTCGGAGACGGCAGGGGTCGAGGTGAGCCTGTCCAAAGTGCCCTATCGCATCACGGTGCGCGGGGCAGAGGTGGGGTCGGCGCGCAGGCCGCGCCCCGAACAGCGGCTGAAGGATGGGACGCGGGTCTTCACCATTCTGGCCGTCACGGAACGTGACAGCGACGGCCGCTTTCTGACCTGTTTCGCCCGAGAGGAGGAGCCGAAATGAGCTATGCTGCCAGTGCGGCGCTGCAGACGGCGGTCTATCAGCGGCTGACCGGTTGGGCGGGTCTGACCGGGGTGCAGGTGGCCGACGCGCTGCCTCCGGCCGATGTGGCGGGGACCTTTGTCATCCTGGGCCCCGAGACCGTGGCCGATCAATCCGACAAGACGGCGGCGGGGGCGGATCACGTCTTTACCGTGTCGATCATCAGCGACGCCAATGGCTTCATGACCGCCAAGACGGTGGCGGCAGAGGTCTCGGACGCGCTGGTGGGGGCGGACCTGGTGCTGAGCCGGGGGAGCCTGGTGGGGCTGTATTTCCTGCGCGCCAGTGCGAAGCGACTGAACACCGGGGATTCCCGGCGGATTGACCTGACCTTTCGGGCGCGGGTCGCCTTCTGATCATAACAACCTACGGAGCATGACATGGCTGTTCAAAGCGGCAAGGACCTGTTGATCAAGGTGGATCAGACGGGGAGCGGGAGCTATCAGACGCTGGCGGGGCTGCGGGCCACCCGGCTGACATTCAATGCGGAAACTGTGGATGTGACCACGCTGGAAAGCGCAGGCGGTTGGCGTGAGTTGCTGGCCGGGACCGGGGTGAAATCGGCCGCGCTGTCGGGGTCAGGCGTGTTTCGCGATGCGGGGACGGATGCCCGCGCCCGCCAGATCTTTTTCGATGGTGTGGTGCCGAATTTCCAGGTGGTGATCCCGTCGTTTGGCGTGGTTGAAGGCGCCTTCCAGATCACCTCGATCGAATATGCCGGCACCTATAACGGCGAGGCCACTTATGACATGTCGATGGCCTCGGCGGGTGCCCTGACTTTCACGGCAATCTGATGGGCAATCCATTCACCGGAGAGGTGACGTTGCACCTGGACGGCGTGCCCCATGTGGCCAAGCTGACTTTGGGTGCCCTGGCCGAGCTGGAGGACCAGTTGGGCGGGGGCAGCCTGATCGAGCTGATCGCGCGGTTCGAGAGCCACAAGTTCTCGACCCGTGATGTCCTGGCTTTGGTCGTGGCGGGGTTGCGCGGTGGCGGCTGGCAGGGCAACGCGGCGGACCTGTTGAAGGTCGACATCGGCGGCGGGCCACTGACCGCGGCCAAGGTGGCGGCGCTGCTTTTGGCGCGGGCTTTCTCGGTGCCGGGTGAGAGCTGATGGATTGGCCGGGCCTGATGCGGGCGGGGCTTTATGAGCTGCGGTTGACGCCGGAGGTCTTCTGGAAGCTGACCCCCATCGAATTGCGGATCATGCTCGGGGCGGACAAATCCGCCCCGATGCTTACGAGGGCGCGGCTGGAGGAACTGGCCGCCCAATTCCCCGATGGAGAGCCCAATGGCGGAAGTTACGGAACTGACGGACCAGATCGCGGCGCTTGAGACGGCGCTGACCGGGACGGTCGGCATGGTCTCGACCTTCGAGGCGGAGCTGTCGAAGATGCAAGAGAGCCTGGTGTTCACCGGGCGCGAAGTCAGCACGCTGGCCTCGGGGTTCAGCAGCGGGTTGAGCCGGGCCTTTGGCGACGTGGTCTTTGGCGGATCACGGCTGGATGACGCCCTGAAGGGCCTGGCGAAGTCGATGTCGCAGACGGTGTTCAACACAGCGATGAAGCCTGTCAGCAACGCGGTGGGTGGGTTTCTGGCGGGCGGGTTGAACTCGCTGTTTGGCGGCGCCTTTGCCAAGGGCGGGGCTTTCACCTCGGGGCAGGTGACGCCTTTTGCGCAGGGCGGCATCGTGAGTTCGCCCACGAATTTCGGCATGCGGGGCGGAATGGGGCTGATGGGCGAAGCGGGGCCGGAGGCGATCATGCCCTTGACCCGCGGCGCAGACGGCAAGTTGGGCGTGCGTGCGCAAGGGGGGGGGGGCGGCGTCACGGTGGTGATGAACATCTCGACCCCGGATGTGGCCGGCTTCCAGCGCAGCCAAAGCCAGATCGCGGCGCAGGCGATGCAGGCGCTTTCTCGCGGCAACCGCAATCGGTGAGGCAGACATGGCTTTTCATGAAGTGAGATATCCGACGAACCTGTCCTTGGGGTCGAGCGGCGGACCAGAGCGTCGGACCGAGATCGTGACCCTGGTCAACGGGTTCGAAGAGCGCAATTCGCCCTGGTCGGACAGCCGCCGCCGCTATGATGCGGGGGCGGGGATGCGGTCCCTGGATGATCTGGACACGCTGATCACCTTTTTCGAGGCGCGGCGCGGGCAGTTGCATGGGTTCCGCTGGAAAGATTGGGCGGATTTCAAGACCTGCAAGCCCTCGCTTGTCGTGGGGGCGACTGATCAGCTGATCGGGGCCGGGGATGGGGTCAAGACCGCCTTTCAGCTGGTCAAGGCCTATGGATCGGGTTCCGGGTCATGGACGCGGCGGATCACCAAGCCGGTGGCGGGGACGGTGAAGGTCGCGGTCAATGGCGCGCCCCGGGTGTTGGGGGCGGATTTCACGGTCGATGCGACGACCGGGATCGTGACCTTCAACCTGCCGCCGGCGGCGGGTGCCTCGGTCACGGCCGGCTGTGAATATGACGTGCCGGTGCGGTTTGACACCGACCGGATCGCGGTCACGATCGCCACGTTTCATGCGGGCGAGATCCCTCAGGTTCCGGTCATCGAGGTGCGGCTATGAGCGGCCGGGATGACCTTTTGACCCACCTCGGGACCGGGACTTCGACGGTTTCGACCTGTTGGGCGGTGACGCGGCGCGATGGGTTGGTGTTGGGGTTCACCGATCATGACCGGGACTTGACCTTTGAGGGCGTGACCTTCAAGGCGGCCTCGGGCATGACGGCGCGCAGCCTGCATCAGACCAACGGGCTTTCGGTCGACAATACCGAGGCCATGGGGGCGCTGTCGGATGCGGCGGTGACGGAGGACGATCTTCTGGCCGGACGTTTCGACGGGGCAGAGGTCGTGTCCTGGATCGTCAACTGGCAGGATGTCAGCCAGCGCATGAAGAGCTTTGCCGGGACATTTGGCGAGGTCGTGCGGTCGGCGGGGGCGTTTCGGGCGGAACTGCGAGGCTTGGCCGATCAGCTGAACCAGGTGCAGGGGCTAAGCTATCAGCGCTCTTGTTCCGCGGTGCTGGGGGATGGGCAGTGCAAGTTCAACCTGACCCTGCCGGGCTATTTCCTGGAAACGCCGATCCTGGGGATCGAGGCACCGGGGGTCTACCGCATCGCCCGCGAGGTCTCGATTGCCGAAGGGTGGTTTGACCGGGGGCGGGCGCGGATGATCTCGGGCGTGGCGGAGGGCGTGGTGGGGCTGGTGAAGTTCGACCGCGACGATGCGACCACGCGGCGGGTGGAGCTTTGGATCGACTTCGGGGTGACGCCGGTTGTGGGTGACATCCTGCGGCTGGAGGCGGGTTGCGACAAGATGGCCGGGACCTGCCAGGCAAAGTTCGGCAACTTCCTGAACTTCCGCGGCTTTCCGCATATTCCGGGCGAGGATTGGATGACCTCTTACCCGGTCTCCAGTGGGCAAAACAACGGGGAGAGCCTGTTTCGATGAGCGATGATCTGATGGGGCGGGCCGATGTTGTGGTGGTTGCGCGGGGCTGGATCGGGACGCCCTATCAGCATCAGGCCTCGCTGAAGGGCGTGGGTTCGGATTGCCTGGGGCTGTTGCGGGGGGTCTGGCGGGAGCTGTTGGGCGAAGAGCCCGAGGCGATGCCGCCCTATACCGTCGATTGGTCCGAGGCGCGGGGCGACGAGGTCATGTTGCAGGCCGCCCGGCGCTGGCTGAGGCCCGCGGGGCCGGGCTTTCAAGCCGGCGATGTTGTGGTCTTTCGGATGCGGCAGGGCTTTGTGGCCAAACATCTGGGCATCGTGAGCCTGGGGGGCGCGGCCCCTCGGTTCATCCATGCCTATACCGGGCACGGCGTGGTCGAAAACGCGCTGACTGCCCCTTGGGTCCGGCGGATTGCCGGGCATTTCGTTTTCCCCAAAGGAGACTGAGACATGGCGACGATTCTTCTGTCGGCGGCGGGGGCTGCGCTGGGCTCGGGCTTTGGCGGGACCGTTCTGGGCCTGTCGGGTGCGGTCATTGGGCGCGCGGTGGGGGCCACTTTGGGTCAGGCCATCGACCAGCGTATTCTGGGGGCGGGGGCCGCCCCTGTCGATCAGGGCCGCATCCAACGCTTTCCCCTGACCTCGGCCAGCGAGGGCGCGCCCATTCCGCGCGTCTGGGGTCGGATGCGCGTGTCGGGTGAGGTCATCTGGGCCACCCGGTTCCTTGAGACGGCCAACCGGACGCAGGGCGGCAAGGGTTCGCCGCGCCCGGTGACAACGAACTATTCTTATACGATCAGCCTGGCGATTGCGCTTTGCCAGGGCGAGGCGCGGCGTCTGGGTCGGGTCTGGGCTGACGGGATGGAGATCGCCAAGGGGTCATTGGACCTGCGCTTTTACCCGGGCTCCGAGGATCAATTGCCCGACCCCAAGATCGAGGCGGTCGAGGGTCCGGGCCAAGCGCCTGCCTATCGCGGCATCGCCTATGTGGTGATCGAGGACCTGGACCTGAGCCGGTTCGGCAACCGTGTGCCGCAATTCACCTTTGAAATCTTCCGGGCGGCCGGGGTCGAGGGCGCGGATCTGGCCGATGTGGTCGAAGGGGTCGCGCTGATCCCGGGCTCGGGCGAATATGCGCTGGCGACCACGGGTGTCACCTTCAACGACGGGCCGGGCGTCAGCCATGTGGTCAATGTTCATTCGCTGGAGGACCGCACCGACCTGGCCCAATCGCTTGAGCAACTGACCGAAGAGCTGCCGCGGGTGGCCTCTGTCTCGCTTGTCACCAGCTGGTTTGGCGATGACCTGCGCTGCAACCTGTGCGAACTGCGGCCCAAGGTCGATCAGAACAGCTCGGATGGGGTCGAGATGCCCTGGTATGTCGCAGGGCAGACCCGGGGCACAGCGCAGGTCTTGCCCTCGGTGGATGGCAAGGTGATCTATGGGGGAACGCCCACCGATCAGTCGGTGATCGAGGCGATCCACGCGATCCATGTCTCCGGCAAGGCGGTGATGTTCTATCCCTTTATCCTGATGACGCAGACGGTCGGCAACACGCTGGCAGATCCCTGGTCGGATGCGACGACGCAACCGATCTTGCCTTGGCGCGGGCGGATCACCCTGTCCGAGGCGCCGGGGCGTCCGGGTTCGCCTGACCGCACGGCGACTGCAGCCGCCGAAGTCGCGGCCTTCATGGGCACCACGAACCCGGCCCTGTTCAATCTGACCTCGGGGCGGGTCGTCTATAATGGCCCCGACGACTGGGGCTATCGCCGCTTTATCCTGCATTATGCCAATGTCTGTGCCCTTGCGGGCGGGGTGGAGGCGTTCTGCATCGGCTCGGAGTTGCGCGGGCTGACGCAGATCCGTGGGGCAGGGGACAGCTTTCCCTTCGTGCAGGCGTTGCGCACGCTTGCGGCCGAGGTGCGGGCCATCCTGGGGCCAAGCGTC
Organism: Stagnihabitans lacustris; assembly: GCF_025950525.1. Classification (GTDB taxonomy): domain Bacteria; phylum Pseudomonadota; class Alphaproteobacteria; order Rhodobacterales; family Rhodobacteraceae; genus Stagnihabitans. The sequence goes on from NZ_JAPDGS010000001.1 coordinate 958,481, forward strand.
AAGATCAGCTATGCGGCGGATTGGTCGGAATATGGAACCCATGAGGCCGATGGGAACCTGTATTTCCCGCTGGACCCGCTGTGGGCCGATGCCAATATCAACTTCGTGGGCATCGACAATTACATGTCGCTGTCCGATTGGCGTGATGGGACCGATCACCTGGATGCCAGCTGGGGGTCAATCTACAACCTTGACTACCTGAAGGCCAATGTCGCCGGCGGAGAGAACTTTGACTGGTTCTATGCCTCGGATGTGACGGCAGCCGCGCAGTTGCGTCAGCCGATCACGGATGGCGCCTATAACGAGCCTTGGGTGTTCCGTCGCAAGGACCTGGAGGGTTGGTGGAGCCATGCCCACCATCCCCGCCTGGCCGGTGTGCGCCAAGGCACGCCGACGGCCTGGGTTCCGGGCTCCAAGCCGATCTGGTTCACCGAATATGGCTGTGCAGCCATGGACAAGGCGACCAATCAGCCGAACCTGTTCCTCGATGCCTATTCCTCGGAATCCGCCCTGCCGCGGGGGTCGAACGGGCGAAGGGACGACCTGATCCAGCTGCAATACCTGCGGGCGATGCGGGACTATTGGCAGGACCCGGCGCATAACCCCATGGCCTCGCTATATGCCGGGCGGATGCTGGACATGAGCCGGGCCCATGTCTGGGCCTGGGATGCGCGGCCCTATCCGGCCTTCCCGGCGAACAACGACGTCTGGAGCGACGGGGTCAATTATGCCCATGGCCATTGGCTGAACGGGCGCACCGGGGCACAGCCCTTGTCGGCCGTCGTCTCCGATATCTGCGCTTCGGCCGGGTTGGTCAGCGGCATCGACAGCTCTGCCGCCTATGGCCTGGTGCGGGGCTATATCGTGGGCGACACCGGCACGGCGCGCCAGGCGCTGCAGCCCCTGACCACGGCTTATGGCTTGAACATCGCCGAACGTGAGGGCGTCTTGCGCTTTTCGTTGCGCAGCGGGGTGGCATCGACCGAGATCGACCGCGCGACGCTGGCCATCACTTCGGACCTGGACAGCGGCATCGAGGCCACCCGTGGCGGCGAGTTGGAGACCCCCGGTCGCGTGCGCCTGTCCTATGTCGAGGCCGAGGGCGACTACGAGACCCGCGGCACCGAGGCGATCTTTCCAGACGAAACCTCGGCCGCGGTTTCGGGCTCAGAGCTGGCGCTTCAGCTGACCAATGCCGAGGCGCGGGCGATTGCCGAACGCTGGTTGGTCGAGGCGCGTGTGGCACGTGATGGCCTGCGGCTGGCCTTGCCGCGGTCGAAACTGGCGCTGGGCGCGGGCGATCTGATCAAGGTCGATGGCCAGTCCTATCGCATCGACAAGGTGGAACAGGGCGCGCAACTGCAGCTGGAGGCCGTCCGGGTCGATCAGGGCGCCTATCAGCCGGCCGAGGAGGTCGACCAGATCGTCTCACGCGCGGCGGTGCGGCAGGCGGCGACCCAGGTCTTTCCGCTGTTCATGGATCTGCCCCTGCTGACGGGCAGCGAGGACCCCGTGGCGCCTCATGTCGCCGCCACGGTCAGCCCGTGGTCGGGCTCCATCGCGGTCTGGAGTTCGGCCAGCGCCGACGGGTTCGCGCTGAACAGCGAGCTGGATGCGCCCGCGGTGCTGGGCCTGACCATGACGGACCTGCCGCTTGCGCCCTCTGGCCTGTGGGACAACGGCCCGGCGCTGCGGGTCAAGCTGTCGTCGGGGACGCTGTCTTCGGCCTCGGAAGACGATGTGCTGAACGGCGTCAATGTCGCGGCCATCGGCGATGGGACGGCGGGGAACTGGGAGATCATCCAGTTCCAGCAGGCCAACCTTGTCGCGCCGCGCACCTATGACATCCGCTTTCGGCTGCGCGGGCAGGCGGGGTCGGACGGTGTCGCGCCCGATCACTGGCCGGCGGGCAGCTACTTTGTCATGCTGGACGGCGCGGTCCCGCAAATCGACCTGCCCCTGTCGGCCCGCGGCCTGACCCGCAACTATAGGGTTGGCGCGTTAGAGCGCGGCTATGCCGATGCCAAGGTGGTCAGCCGGTCGCTGGCCTTCGACGGCAACGGCTTGCGCCCCTATTCGGTGGCCCATCTTCAGGCCACGGGCAGTCTGGGCGGGACGGTGCAACTGGACTGGATTCGCCGCACACGGATCGACGGCGACAGCTGGCAATCCCTCGAAGTGCCCCTGGGCGAGGAGAGCGAGCTTTACCAGGTGACCGTCAGCCAGGGTTCCAACATCCTGCGCCAAGAGGTCGTCACTTTGCCAAGCTGGACCTATACACCCGCTATGCAGGCCGAGGACGGCGCACCTGGTCCGCGCAGCGTTTCGGTGGCGCAGGTCTCGAACCGTTATGGACCCGGACCGGCGCAACGCGTCGACCTTTGATCGAAAGCGCCAAGCGCCCCACAAACTCCCAAGCCGCCCCTGCACCCGCAGGGGCGGCTTTTTGCATTTCCACGCCATTTACCCCGCAAACCTTTTTCCTTCCGGTCCGTCACACTTGAATTTTTGAACCCGGAGTGAACGGCCCAAGGGGTCCCCTTGCCCCCTCCTGAACCCGACCCCGCAGCCCACGGCCGCCTTGCCCAAATAAACGCGCCCAAAAACGTGTCACGTTCTTGACGCGATCCAATTCGTGACATACTTCTTGTCGCGTTGGAGGCCGCCATGACCCTCGCCGAACTCGCCGACCACTTGGGCGTCTCGCCCCGCCAGATCCGCTTTCTGATCGCCGAAGACATCCTTCCGGCGGCCGAAAAGACCGGCCGCGCCGCCGATGCCTATACCGAAACCCATCTCGCCCAGGCGCGGCGCTATTTCGCGCTTTACCGGATGGGGATGAAGCCCGCGTCGATCAAGGTCCTGATGTCCTTCGACCAGGCCATCCCGATCTTCCAGGCCTCCGGTGTCGAGCTGCGCATCGCAGCCAGCGCCGAACCCGTTGATGTGGAGGCCCTGATTGCCGACCTATCAAAAGCCGTCCGAACCTATTTCAGCAAGGATTGACCCATGACGATCTCCGCTTTCGGCCATTCGCTCGAAACCCTTTACGACGGCGCCACCGGCTTTTGCGCGGGCCGGGCCCATCCGGTTCCCCTGACCGCCCTGCACATCGACATCCGCATCCTTGCGGGCCTGGCCCTTGTCACCACGACCCGCAGCCTGACCAACCGCGAAGAGGTCCCGATCGAAGCGATCCTGACCTTCCCCATCGGTTTTGACGCCGTGGTCACTTCCCTGACCGCCGAGGTCAGCGGCCGCCGCCTGACCGCCCGCGCCCAGGCCCGCGACGCCGCCCGCACCAGCTATGAGGCGGCCATCGACGCGGGAAAGCTCGCCGTCCTGCACGAAGAGGTCCTGCGCGGCGTCCATATGCTCTCGGTGGCCAATCTCGGGCCAGGGGCCGAGGCGCTTATCGTTCTGGAACAGGTCCTGCCCCTGTCAGCCCTGCATCAGGGCGCGCTGTTGCGCCTGCCGCAGACCGTGGGTCAGCTTTATGGCGCCTCGCCGCTGATGCCCGCGGATGACCTGACCACGGGGCCCGGTGCGCTGGCCCAAGCCCGACTGCGCGTTACCTCGCCCCTGCCGACCCTGGCCGATGGCCGCGACATCGCCGGAACCGAGATCCACTGGCCGCTGGACCGGGCCATCGAACTGACCTTGCCCAAGGCGGGCTTTGGCACCAGCCACGGCCTGACCGCCCAGGGGCCGGTTTCCGTGACCCTGTCCCCCCTGCAGGCCGAAGGCGGCCTCGACCTCGCCATCCTGTTTGACCGCTCTGGCTCGACCCAGGCGCGGGTCGGGCGCCGCAGCCTCTGGCAGGCCATGACGGACGGCTTGCGCAAGGGCTTGGCCGGGCTGGGGCAGGGCGACCGCGTGGTCCTTGCCCAGTTCGACGACGCCTGTCAGGTGCTGGGCGCCGCCTCTGGCCCCGAGGCCGCCCACCTGACCGACAAGCTCAAGGGGCCCAAAGGCGGCACCGCGCTGGGGGCGGCGCTGGATACCGTGCTGGACTTTGGCGCCCGGGATATCCTGGTGATGACCGATGGCCAGACCTGGGCGCATGAGGTCGACCGCCTGTCCAACCGCGACGCCCGGATCAGCGCGGTCCTTGTCGGTCCCGGCAGCCTGGACGCCACCATCGGCCATCTTGTGGCGATGAAGGGCGGCCAGCTGCACTATGCCCCCGGCGCCGATGTGGCCGCAGCCCTGCTGGCCGCCCTTACCGCCGCCCGTGCCCCGCGTCAGGTCGCGCAACTGATCCCGGGCCAGCTGACCTGCACAAGGGGCGGGGTGCGCCTGCAGGCCTGCTGGACCGAAGGCGCCCCGGGCGTCCCCGATGCCATCGGCCGCTATGCCGCAGCCCTCAAGATGGCGCTTTTGCCGCCCGATCAGGCGCTTGACCTTGCGCTGTCCCATGACCTGTGCAGCGCGTCGACCAGCCTGATCCTGGTTGACGACCAGGGCGAGACGCAAAGCCTCTTGCCCGAACACCGCAAGGTTGTCCTGGCCGAAGCCCATGGCGGCGCGTTTTCGGGCATGCCGGTGATGCGCGCCTCCTCTGCAGTCAGGGACTATCCGGTGCTGCAAAGCCTGCCCGTGGTCGAGGCGGCCTTCGCCCTTTCCGACCGCCCCGATGGGCGGGACAGGCTGCGCGAACTGGCCCTGCGGATCGACTGGGCGGCCCTGTCCAATGCCTTTCTTGGCGGCGATTTCAGCGCCCTGACGGTGGCCGAGCGTCAGCTTCTGCGCAAGCTGTTCTTCCGCGTGGCAACGGTCGAACTGGCCGCCCGCCGCGGCCTGTCCACCGATCTTGTGGCACTGGCTCTTTGCGCGCTGGAGGTCGCCGATCAGGACATCGCCGCGCAACGCCTGGTCCGCAAGGTCCTGGGTCCCGAAGCCGACGCGCTGCGTGACAGCCTCATGCCCCGCTCACCGGACCTTTGGGCCTAAGCGGGTCACGACCGGGCCGGGCGGCAAGTGAACCCTGATCCCGCCGTTCCTTTGGCGAACCTTTTCGCAGACCTTCCGCCCCTGCGCACCAAAGACGCTTCGGGGCAGATCAAGGCGCTGATGCCGCAGGGGCCTTGTCGTCCGCGTCACAGAAAGCCTGCCCGGGGGATAGAGATAGGCGCCGCGCAGGACGCAAGGAACGATGCCAAAGCCCGGCCGCCCTCCTGTGCGGGTTTCCCGAAGCAGAATGGCCTTACTCTTGGGGAACAGGCGCAGAAAATCGTTCCAGGACAAGGGGATGCCGGCCAACAGCCTAGGGTGGCGGCGGGCAGGAAGATCCGCCACGCCGCCGCCAAAAAGACGCCGCTGCATCAAGATCCTGTTTGGCCGCCGTCAGGACAGCCACGCGATCGCCTCTGGTTGCGAGAGAGGTCCGCTTCTGGCTCCACCGACACGGAGACCGCGCAACCATCCCAGTCCCGGAAAACAGGCAAGCCGCCCAAGTGATCACAGACCCTTCGCGGCGAAAGCTGTCCGAAGGTCCGGCCCCCTGACAGGGTCACGCATGTGGCGTCCTTGAAGTTCCCGGAAGCAATCCTTGGTCCCGTCTTCAGGCCGGCCAGAGGAAGGCGCCTTTCAAACGGAACGCCACCTGTCGTCATCACGGATCGAACCCCTGACGCGGGGCGGCCGTGATGTATGCGGGCAAAGCCCTGTGACATGACACGCGGGCTGGGGAAAGGACGGGCGCCGGGGACGTCAGCCGTGGACTGCCGCCGGGTCGGAAGGCAGATGGTCAAGAGTGCAGCCACGCGCCAAGGACGGCTGAGCCAACCTGCGCGCGGACCTCATCGCGCACGAGGCCGGAATGGACCAAGCCGCAAACCAGCCTCGGTGCTTGGGGACGGGGTCGAGTCATCCCGAAAAATCGCGGTCACTCCCGGGCAGAAGAAGAAGAGGCCCCGTTGCGAACCGCCAATCCCGCGCAAAGCAACCACAAGCCTGTGGAGGTCTCCGGACTGCGAACCCACCGAAAGAAAGCCGTCAAACCCTGTGTGAAACCCGCGAAACCGCAGATCACCACTGACAAGGGATTTTTCGTTTTCAATGGAAGAAGTGGTGCCCAGAGCCGGAATCGAACCAGCGACACGCGGATTTTCAATCCGCTGATCAATATGTTCGGCACTCCTTGCAGACTGGGGCTGATTTGGCATATAGTATTGAAATAGCGTGATAAAGACGCGCTCCCATTCGTGCATCCGGGGTCATCCCAGGGCAACAGGGTGCAACTTCTAGCGCGCGAAATGTTGTCCATATGTTGTCCAGGACCCGTCCGTGACCGAAAAGAAGCTGACCCTCAACGACCTCACGCTCAGGAAGCTCAAGCCGACCGGGGAGCGGTTCTTCATCGCCGATGACAGCGTGCAGGGGCTGCGTGCCCGTGTCTCGGCGCAAGGGGAGGCGGTCTTTGTCTTCAGCGGACGTGGCGCGGACTCGCGCTCCGTCACGGTCACCCTTGGTCGCTATCCCGATCTGTCCTTGAAGGCCGCGCGAGAGGAGGCGCTGCGACAGAGGCTTGCCCTGAAGTCAGGTGTCGACGTCAATGCGAAGAAGCGCCAACTCCGGGAGACGGCCAAGGCCACCGCAGAGGTCGTGACGCTTGAGGCCCTGGTCATCGAATACGAGCAGAAGTTCGCGCCCAGCAAGAAGACCTGGCAGCCCCGTGGTCCGAAATCCACGAAGGGAGAGGCGCGCATGGCCATCGAGCGCGTCTTTGCAGGTCTCTTGGCCAAGGATGTGACAAAGCTGACCGAGGAGGATTTCGCCAAGGTGACGTCGAGCTACAAGCGCGTGAAGTCCGACGGCACCAAGCTCACGGCCAATGGCCAGGTGTCGCGAGCAAGGGCCTACCTGGGGCCGGTTCTCGATTGGGCCGCCGGGCGCAAGGGGTTCGCCAAGCTCGGGGCCTCGCGCGTGCCCCGGATCGCCGTGGCCAACTTGGAGCAGGTCCATGACCCGGCCCTTGACGATCCGACCATCACGGGCAAGCGCGACCGTATCCTGACCGAGGTCGAGCTCCGCGCGATCGTTCCGTTCTTGGTCTGGCCTGCGCCCGACCTCGGCGACCTGCGCATCCCGCCTGACCAGGATTTCCGCCCCATCGCCATGAGGTTCACGCTCCTGACCGCTGCGCGCCTCGAAGAGGTGTGTTCGATGCAATGGGGCCACTTCGACCGCCAGAACAAGGTCTGGTTCAAGCCCTCGGTGAAGACGACCAGGGGCACGGCCCGAAGCCAGCACCTGCCCCTGTCCGATGCGGCCGTCGATGTTCTGCGCAGCCTCCCCGGGTGGACGACGGCTGGGCCTCGGGACCTGGTTTTCCCGAACGCGACCGGGCAGGGCGCCCTGGGCAACTGGGACCGCTTCCAGAAGAAGCTGGACATCGCCTCGGGCACGTCGGGCTGGCACCGCCATGACCTGAGGAGAACGGCCGCCTCGATCATGCATGCGATGAAGGTTCCGGCCTCCGTCATCGCTCAGATCATGGCCCATGCCGAACCGCTGAAACACGCAGGCGTCGGAGGCGCCACCGGGCACTATATCCAGCTGACCCGCGTCCTGACCAACCAACGCGACCCGCAGGAGGAGGCTTTGGACAAGCTGGCAGAGGCATTGGAGCAGATTGCGTCCGTCTGAGGCGCATCCATTGTGTCGGAGACGCAACGGATCAGGTCCGGCTGTTATCTCCATCGGAGAAGCCATTGAACTTCAACGCGGAATAATAGACCTTCAGCAATATTCAGAAGGAGGCGTTCTTGTCCGAAATTGAAGTCACAGGCAGTTTTATCAGGGATGGCGTTCTGGAGGCCGCGTCTTGGTTGGCTGCGGAATATGTTCCCGGCATCGTTGTCCTGCTGATTGGCGCCGCGCTGATCCTAGTTTGCCTTCTCAGCTATAAGACGTTCCTCTCAAGACGCCAGGCAATCGGTTGGTTGCGCCGTCAAATGCAAGCCCAATCCGAAATCGGAATGGCCACGGCGCGAGAGACGATCTCTGCCGAATTCGCCAAGCGCAAGTCCAGCCGGGAAATCGAAAGCCTCAAGTCGGCCTGGGACGAATTCAACGAAACCCTGATAGTCGATGACAAGGTCTCCCCTCCCGTCATGCGGAACTCTGTCCGCCCTTCGGCTTTCTTCAACCTGGAAGACCTCCATTTCGGCCCGGGTTTCTTCCGGATCCTGCCGGGGATCTTCGTCTCTGTCGGTCTGGCGCTGACCTTCCTTGGCCTGATTGCCGCCCTGCACAGAATGGCCAGCAAGGCGCATATCGACGAAGAAACCATGCGCGACCTGCTGACCATTGCGTCGGCCAAGTTCATCATGTCGCTTTGTGGTCTGGTCTGTTCGATCGCCTTGCAGCTGTGGCTGAGGCTCTGGATGGGCAAGCTGGATCACGACCTGCACCAGCTTTGCCGCGATCTTGAACAGCGACTGACTTATCTGAGCCTCGAGGAACTCGGACAAAGGCAACTGGACGCGATCATCGAAAGCCGCGAGCATCAGCGGCGCCTGGCGACCGAGATGGTCGCGGAATTGGGGCGTCCCTTGCGCGAAGAGCTGCCCTTGGCGATTGCATCGTCGATCTCGTCGGCCATGCAGCCTTTGCTGGATCAGGTCAGCCGTCAGGGCACCGACAGCATGGGGACCATGGCGGCGGACCTGTCGCGGCAACTGACTTCCGGCATCGGCGGCGCCCTCGCTCAGGCCGCCGAACGCATGGGGCAGGCAGGCGACCGGCTCGGGTCTTTGGCCGACCGGATGGATCAGTCCTCGGGCCGCATGGGCAGCGAGATGGAGCAGGTGGTGGCCCGCGTCGGTCAGGCGGTCGACGACCTGCGCAAGACGATGACCGACAGCGCCCAGTCGGCATCGGGTGCTTTTGCCGCCGGAACGGACCAGATCCTTGGCGCGATGAACCGCACACTGGAGAGCATCCGCGACAATACCGGCGAAGGCGCAAGGGCGATCTCGGCGGCTGCTGCCGAAATGCGGGACGCGGCGCTGGCGATGCGCCTGGAAATGGAGGGCGCGGCGAAATCCGGTGCTCAGGCGGCAAAGGACATGATCTCGGCGGCCGGAACCGGGGCAGGGGAAGCCATCGACGGGGCCAGTCGCCAGGTGCTGGAGGGGTTCTCCAAGGCCGGGGCCGAAATCGCCCGCCTCGGGGCGGCGTTGTCCGACACGGCTTCGCGCCAACTTTTGGACCCTTTCACCGCCATGACGGACGAGCTGGACGGGCTGGTGAAGCTGATCGGACAGGGCTCGGGCGAGATGCGCCGAGCGGCGGAGGCGGTCCGCGATGGCGCCAGCGCCGGTGCAGAGGCCGCGACCTCGTTCCGGGGCGCGTCGCAGGACCTGATCCAGGCGGCGGGCCCGGTCCGCAGCACGCAAGAACGTATCGAGACTTCGCTGCGCAGCTTGGCCGAAGCCACCCAGGGCGCGGTTGCCACCGTCACCCAGTCGTCGCGGACCACGGCGGAACAGGCGACGCTGGCGCTGACGGCTGCGCGTGAAACCATCTCGGCCGAACGCCGGGGGATCGAGGCCAGCCTCGCCGCCGTGCAAGAGATGCTGGCGCGGATGCGGGGCCAGGGCGACAGGCTGGACACGATCGACACCAAGCTCGGCAAGGCGTTCGACCTCTACACAGGTCAGACCGAGAACGCGATGCAGTCGATCCGCGCCCATGTCTCGCGCATGGCCGACGAGATGAACCAAGCGCTTTCCACCCTGAATGCCATCGTCGAGGGGTTGCAGGAATTCCAGCCCCAGCAAAGGCGTAGCTGATGCGCGCCCATGTCCGCCGCCGCAGTCCTGACGAAGAGGAGGAATCCGTCTTCGTCTCGATGACCGACATGACGATCAGCTTCCTGTTCATCGTCATGATCCTGCTGGCCTTCTTCGCAAGCCAATACAACCCGACCCAATCCGTGCCGCGACCGGAATACGACCGGGTGGTGACCGAACGAGACCAGGCCCAGGCCGACCTGCAGGTCCAGGCCGAGATCGTCGAAAAGCTGCGCAAGGCGCTGGCTCAGGCGCTTCAGGCCCGTGATGCTTCCGAGCTTGCCTTGTCAAGGGCCAAGGCCGATCAGGCCAAGCTGGTGCAGGCCAACGACGCCAAGGATGTCCTGATCAAGGCGCTGGAACTTCAGATATTTGATGCTCAGGCCAAGATCGCGTCTCAGACCGCCGCGCTTGCGGCGGCCCGTGAACATGAACAATTCCAAAGCGAGGAAATCGCCCGCATGCGGGCCGAGATCGAACGTCTGACCGCGCCCGATCCGCTGGAGAATTACATCAACCTCAGCCTTCAGGAGCGCCGCCACCTGCTGGAGCGCCTGCGCGCCGATATTCTGCACGACTTCCCCGACATCGGCGTCGAGATCAGCGAACAGTTCGACGCGCTGCGGTTTCAGGGTGACGGGTTGTTCCGCAGCGGCTCGGCCACCCTGCGCCCGGATCGGGTGGATTTCGTCCGTTCGGTGGCCGCGCGCCTGCAATCGGTGTTGCCCTGCTACACCCTGGGTCCCGAGGCCGCTTGGGATGCCACCTGTAACGCCTCCCATGCCGTGATCGAGGCCGTTCAGATCGAGGGCCATACCGATGCCGATGGGGGTGACATCACCAACTTGCAGCTCTCGACCGCCCGGGCCAATGCGACCTTCGTGACGATGCTCGAAGCCGCCTCGGGCCTGACCGGGCACCTTAACCTGAAGGACCAGCCTGTCATGTCAGTGGCCGGTTATGGCGAAATGCGCCCCGTGGCCATGAATGACACGCCCGAGGGCAAAGCCTCCAACCGCCGGATCGACCTGCGCATCATCATGTATGTCCCCAACACCGTGGCCGAGATCGACCAGATCCGCGCGAAGCTGGAGGCACGATGAGCGAGGACATCCCCCTGTCCGAACGCCTGACAGCGCCGCGCGCCCTGAACGTCCTGCCGCCCCCATCGCTAGAGCGGATGGAGCGCACGGTCCGCGCGATCCTCGACCGTTTCGACCGTCCGAAGAAGGGGATCGAACAGGACGCCGAGAAGCTTTTTGCCGACTTGGCTCGCCGTATCCGCGAGGATGATTGGCACAAGGTTCCAATGAACCATGTGGTTCGGGTAGCGGACCTCTTGTTCTCCCAGCGTTTCCGGGATCGTCTGGACTGGGCCCCCCTGCGCACCTTCCTCCTGGACGAGGTCCGCGCTTCGACCAAACACGGGTTCCTGAACCCGATGCTGCGGATTTACCTCGACAGTTTCGTGCCGGGGGCGACACACAGCCGGGCCTTGGCGGCAGCCTTGATGATCGCCAGACCCGTCTTGCAACAGGGCCGGTGGGGCCGCCTGATCGGCTCCTTGCCGGATCTGTTCAATTCCGACACCGCTGCCAGAGACCTTGCCGCCCGCATGATCACCATGGCCGAGCCCTGGGAGGGCCTTCGTGAGCTGGGCCTGCGCCAACCCCATGGCCCGGGGCTGATGGACGCCGCACATCTGGAATATCTGAAGCTCCTGGGCCCGCGCCTGAACGAGCGTCTGATGATCGACACGCTTTTGAGCTGGCTGAAGCCTGCGGGCCAACCTGCCCGTGCCGTGGGGTCTGGTGAAGCCATCATGGCCCTCCTGCGCCCCTGGATGCAAAAGACGCCCCCAAAGGACTTGCAAGCCCATCTGATCGACCAGATTGCCGATCTATACGGCCATCCCAAGGTGAACCGGCAAGCCGCCTGGAACCAGGTGGACCCCGCTATCGAAGCGGTCTTCTTGCGCTGGATCACCGGGGCCGACATCCGGTTTCTCTTCAAGACCCTCGCCGAGGTCGAGCGCAACCACATGTGGGCCGACCGCGAGGATTTCTGGTGGACGCTATACGAACAGGGCCGGATCAAAGAGGTTTGGATTGCCTTCAATGAAGCCGGATACCGGGCTGCAGTTGCCAAACTTCCTGAAGGGGGACGCAATGGTGTCAAACGTTTTGGGAGACAGATTGGCGAGAGGGACAAATCTCTATTGATCATGGACGTCGGTGGCAAGATCATTGTTGAGGGAACTTTCAACTTCAAAGTGCATGTCTTCGAAAAATCGGCATTGAAGACACCGAGGCTTTATGAATCAAGGTATGATGTTTCCGATATTCGGAACCTACCGGGTTCGGAAACCAAAATGCATCATGGCGACTGGCAATCTTGGGTGAGGCATCGGATATGATCTTCACCTTCGCCCTCACCGCCACCTCCGTCACCCTCCGCCCCGAGGCGCCGAGCGGCCTTCTGTCTCGCCTGATCGCCCGTCGCGCCCCCGACCTTGACCACCTGCCCGAAGCCGAGCGGCCCCTGGCGGTGGCAATGGCAGACCTGCGCAGCCTTGCGGAAGAAACCGGCGAATCGTTGGAGATCGCCGATCACATCACCCTCTCCCACCGCCTTGCCGCCCGAGTGGATGCCGAAACCGCCAGAGCCATCGGACTGCCCGGACTGACCGACCTGACGCTTTCCACAGATGCCGAGGGGCTGGTCGGCACCCCGGGCTTCCGCCTCTCCGCCATCTGGAGCCGGAGCGGCCAGCGTCGCACCCCCGCGCGCACCGGTGCCTTCTTGCAGACCGATCGTGGATGGCAGCGCCTGCCGCTCTGGATGCTCGAGGCCGTCGAGATTGCCGAAGGCCACAAGGGCCAGGGCCGCGATGATGCGGATTGGGAGGCGCTGGCCCGCTTTCGTCAGGCCATCGACCCCGCCGCCGGAACGGTCGCCCGCAACAAGGTCGGCCAGCTGGTGATGACCGGCTTCCTGTCCGGCCTTCAGGTCTCGCTCGCCGACCGTTTCGCCATTTCGCCCGATGCCGAGGGCGAGACTTTCGAGGTCGTCCCCTTCTCGGGCCGCAGCCTGGCAGACGCGCCCGAGGGTGAAATCACTGAGACCATGGGCAGCCTCATCGACGATGACCTCAGCCTCTTCCGCAACCGTCTTGCGCAACGCGGCGCCTTGAACGCCTACCGCCTTGGCTCCGGCCGCTATCTGGTCGTGGACCGGGGGGCCGCACCGGCGCTGAAGGTCATGGCCGAGATGCAGCGGGCCGCCCCAGAGGTCCGCCGCGCCTTCATCCGCAACCCGCGCGCCCGGATCACCTTGGCGGTAGAGGCGGCGTTGGATGCCTCGGGTGCCCTGGACAACCTGAGCGACGCTGGACGTGAAGAGGCGGTTGAGAAGGCCGCCGGGCCGATCCTGATCGAGACTGTCGAATATCAGGCCTTCTCGGGCCGGGTTACCGGTGTGGGCGTCTATGAGGGCAATCCGCTGGGGACCATCTCTTCCAGCGGTATGACCTGGCTGCCCGAGATATTCAACGCGACCCTGGCCGGGGCGCTGCGCTCCGCACCGCTGGACCGCCTTGAGGCGCTGCGGGATCAAATCCTGCGCGCGATGACCGAGGGACAGCAAACGGTTGCCTTCGACACTCTGCAGGTGCCCGCCACTCCTGCAAGCCAACAAGAGGTCGAGGCGCTGATTTCGGTGAAGACCCCCTTGTCGGATGACCCCGCCGACGCAGCCGAGGACGACGACCAAACCGCCCCGATCATCCTGCAAACCGCCGACAATTTCGAGACCCTCGCCTGGAGGCCCGAGCGCGGACCGCGAGTGACGACCCTGTCAACTCAAGTTCTTGGCTCGATCCGCACGGCGATGAAACCGCATCAAAAGGAAAGCCTGACTTGGCAGGTCGAGGCCTGGAAAGCGGGCCTGCCGGGCGTTCTGAACGCCGACGAACAGGGCCTTGGGAAGACCTTGCAGACCATCGCCTTCCTCGTCTGGCTGAACGAGCACATGAAGACGACGCCCCAGGGGCGCGGCCCGATCCTTGTGGTTGCGCCCACCTCACTTCTGGAAAACTGGGAAAACGAGGTCTCCCGCCATGTCGAGATGCCGGGCCTTGGCCACCTGATCCGGCTTTACGGCAGCGCGACCCGGGCGCGCAAGGCCGCTGGGACCTCGGGGTTCGACACTGATCAGGGCCTGCCAACGCTGGATTTCACCGACCTGGAAAAGGCAATACAGACCGGGGCGGGTCATCTGACCTGGGTTCTGACCACCTACACGACTCTGACCAACTACCAGCACAGCCTGCAGAAAATCCGCTTCGCCGCCGTGGTCTTCGACGAGATACAGGCGGTGAAGAACCCCGGGTCTTTGCGGGCCTTCGCAGCGCGCTCGGTCAATGCTGAGTTCCGCATCGGCCTGACCGGAACGCCCATCGAGAACGAGACCTCGGACCTTTGGGCCATCATGGACCAATTGGCCCCAGGCGCGCTTGGCACGCTGCGCGATTTCCGGTCGCGCTATGGTGAGCCAGACGAGCGGCTGATGGCCGAACTGCATGGCCGCGTCTTCCATCCGCAGGGCGACTTGCCGCCCCTTTCGCTGCGCCGTCTGAAGGATCAGGTCGCCCGCGATCTGCCGCCCAAGACCCGCTACCTTCACCCCCGCCTGATGCCCGCTGTCCAGTCTGCCGCCTATGAGGTAGCGCGGCGCAAACTGGCCGAGGGCGGGATGGGGGCGGTCCTCAAGATGCTGCACCACATTCGCAGCGTCTCGGTCCATCCGGGATTTGACGGACTGCAAGAGGGCGACTTCATCAGTGCGTCGGCCCGCTTGCAGGCGGTCTTCGACATCCTGCGCCGCATCCGCGCCAGGAATGAACGGGCCTTGGTCTTCATCGAGCACCTGAAGGTGCAGCATCGCTTTGCCGAGGCAATCCGGCGGGAATTCAATCTGTCCAAGGTCGACATCATCAACGGCGAGACCCCGATCCCCAAGCGGCAAGCCATCGTCGACCGCTTTCAGCGCCATCTGGACAAGGACGGAGGCTTTGACTTGTTGATCCTCGGGCCCCGTGCGGCGGGGACTGGACTGACCCTGACGGCGGCAACCCATGTGATCCATCTTTCGCGTTGGTGGAACCCTGCGGTCGAGGAGCAATGCAACGACCGCGTTCACCGTCTTGGCCAGACCAGGCCTGTGACCGTTCATGTGCCCCTGGCCATCCATCCCGACTATGGCGCGCAAAGCTTTGACCTGGTGCTGCAAAGCCTGATGAACCGCAAACGGCGCCTCGCCCAGCAAACCCTTTGGCCGATGGGCGACGATCAGGGCGATGTGGCCGCCCTGCAAGCCATGTTGGGACAAGAGGCCGCAAGGCCGAAGGGCGATGTGCTGACCGACAGCATGGCGACCCTGTTCCTGCGCGACGGGCTGCCCATGGGAAAGCCCGACGCGGAAGGTGCCTGGGTGATCGGTTAGCGCAGCTCCGGGATGGGCTCGGATGGTGTGGGGAAGGTCAGACCGTTGACCCGAGGCCAGAAAGATGCGCCCTTCGCGACCTCCGAGAATTGCCGACCACCGCCGTAGTCCACGAAGGCTTGGTTCACCTTGGCCGCCCAATCCCAAAGCAGGTTGCGGAAGGGGGCCGAGATGCCCTGCCTTTGCCAGACCTGCTCGAAATCGACCCGGCCCTCGTAGCGCGCCGCGAAGGCCGCAATCGTGTAGGTCGTCACGCTGACCATGCCCTGGGTGAAGATGTGTTTGGCATCCCGGCGTGAGATCATTTCCTGCAAGGCCTTGAAGATGATCACCTTGGCGATCATCTGCCGATACCATTTGGCATCCAGCGGCGTGGGCACATTGGAAGTGCCCTCCTCCAGAGCCAGAACGAATTGCTCGTAGTTTTTCTCGTTGCCCAGGGCGACCTGAACCGGCTTGACCGCCCAAGCCTCATGGACACGCGCGATGTCATTCTTGGTCAGCCGCCGTTTGGTCGGGATGGCATCCTTCAGCTTCTTTTGCTGGGCCGGCGTGCCCGCCCGCAACAGCAGGACCTGATAGGCCCCCCCCGCACGCTCATAGAACCAGCGGCCGACACCATCGGGGCACCAGGTCTCATTCGCCAGTTTCTCTAGCTGCCGATGGAAGGGCTTGTTGGACGAAAGGTCCGACGTCTTCACGGCATTCTGGCTGTTGGCGAAATTGGAGATCTTGGAGATCAGATCCTCGCGCCTGTCGGTGTCTTCGCCCTTCAGGATGATGATCTTGGCCGGAACCATGACATGCGAGAGGTCCAGCGCCTTGTTCTGGCGGCTGGAGAAATAGATCGACGAGGTCGTTTGCCCGCCATTGACGATCTGCAACCCCTTGATGAAGGAAAGCCCCAGGCCAAGTTCGGTCTGGCTGAAGTCCGCTCGGTCGCAGACGATCACCAGGCCGTTGTTATAGGCGAGGAAATGACCGGGCTCCTTCACCAGGGTCTCGGCAATGCCCTTGTTCACCTTCTTGCCCGCGCCAAGGAAAGTGCGGATGTTGGCCTCCAGAAGCTGCGCGTTGAACTTTTCGTAAAGCGCCCGCAGGACCTCGGCGGGGATGGCGGTCAGGGCATAGTCGTAGTCGGCCGTCGGGTCAGGCACATAAACGCAGGGCAGGGCGCGGCCGATGGATTGCTCGAAGCTGATCGCGATCTCGTCGCGCGGCTTGCCTTCCGAATGGCGGAAGACACGTTCGATATCCATGGCCTCGATGCCGATCAGGCGACCCTGAACCTCTTGGCGCGGGAACTGCTTCGTCTTGGTTTGCCCATCGGTGACGACGAAAATCCGCACCTGGTCAAGGTCGTTCCAGCGTTTTTGGATCAACTGAACAAGGTCAAAAATCTCGGAGGACCTTTCGACCATGCCGCCGAGCTTGCCATTGGCCGAGTTCAGCAGAAAATTCACCGCTTGCTTGGCTGTGTTGACGATCGGCGTATCCACGAGCGGCGTGATCTCTTCGGTCCCGCAATAATGCGTCACGAAGATGTCCAGCACGGTTTCATCGACCGATAGCGCATGTCCTGTGATGCGCAGGTTTGCATTGCCCACCTTGCCGGTCCAATGACAGACGGTCGGCGTGTCACAAATGCCGGAAGCATTGACATGCTCCATCACCATTTCGGCGAAGACCAGTTCCTCGGTCGGGAAAGCCCCTTCGTCGGAGTTCACCCTTTCATTGACCTCGGCCAGAACGGTGGCGCGAAAGCTGCGGTGAAACTCTGCAATATCCATGTCAACAACCCAATTCGGTGAAAACGACCTCGGGGTCAGATTCGCCCACAAGGTCAGAGATATCAAGCGCATAGCTTGCACTTCTGATGGCCCGTGGTAGATCGGCACGCCTCAGCCGCGGGAAGTCGGCGTCAATGCGCAGGCTGCGTGCATCGGCCAGCCGAAGGCCGCGCAGGTAATGCGGCGCGTGGTCGTCAAGGTAACCGGCGCAGATCAGCAAGCCCTCGAAACTGCGGCCAACACCCGCATCGGTGAAAGCCTGACGCAATCGGGCCACGATGGCCACCAGCGTATCGGCCCCCTCTTCGGGCTCGAACCGCAGGGCGCGCAGGAACTGCGGGTCGCGCTCGCCGTCCAGTTGTTCGACGCTGTTGATGCGGGCGATGAAGGCGGCTTTGGATGCCGTGCTTTTCACCTCCATTGACCCCGAGCCAAGATGGAAATCCTGCGCACCCCGCATCGGCCCGACCCAGGCACGCAGCGCAGTTGCACGCGCAAGGCCCCTCGACAGCAGGGTCTCCAGGGTCACCAACTCGCCCATCAAGCCGATCTGAGCCTCGGGCGACAGCCTGCGACGGCGGGCAAGGAAGCTTTGCCAATCATCGATCCGCTCGATCAGGGTCTCGATGACCTCGGCAGGCCCCCCTGTCTCGACCTGCATGCAACGCAAAAGGTCCAGGCAGATGACAGCGAAGATGTCCTCTGACCCTTCGTCGCGTCTCATGAGAGCGATTGCCCGCTGGTCTTGGGCCAGAGGGTAGGGGTCAAGGAAGGCGATGTCGAAGCCGCGCCCCTCAGGCAGGCCTTGACCCGAGACGCCCGCGCTGGCCGGAAAGCTGATGATCAGCGCCTCATGACTGCCCGGAAAGCGTCGGCCGGCGTCGATGCCCACCGCCCCGATTCGCGCCAGGGGCAAGAGCCGCCAGGCGGAACCATCCGGCTTGGCCAAGGCGCGCCAAGTGGCGATCAGCCCCTCTTCAGTCCAGCCCGTCATTCACAGCCCCCCAGTCTTTCCCTTCGCTCACAGTGCTCCACAACACACTGTTCGCCATGTATTTTTCATTGCTGACCCGCGTGTCGGATTTCGAACCGGGGAAGTTGATCGCCCAGCCCAGAACCGGCACATCCGGGTCCAAGGTCTCCATCTCGGATTTGTCCTTTGCGGGGTCGAGCAGATAGAGCATCAAAAGCCCGCGCTGACACCGATGCGGAACCCCGGCTTCTGGCACCCCTTCGCCCAAAACCTTGCGGATCGCGGGCCCGCGCGGTTCTTTCGGGACCTCGTCGCCTTGATTGCGTTCCTTGTCGTTCCGCCAGGTGGCCTGGGTGATGGCAAGGGCCGCGTTCCACTCGGCCTCTGTCAGGCCGATGGTCTGATCGCGTGGCGAGGTCAGGGTCTTGATCGAATAGCGCTTGTCGTCCGCGATGTTGCGCTTCCGTTTCAGCATGACGGTGTCCTGGCCGCCAATCTTGACCAGGCGATCCTCCTCAGCCTTTTCCTTGCCGATCAGCGCAACCGTCCACTCGGTCAGCTCTTGCGTTTTGGTCATCACGTCGATGAAGTCGGCAATCAGCGGGCTCATGATACGGAAACTGGAGGGATGGGTCTTGTAGCTGCGCAGAAAGGCCGTCACCTCGGCCGCTGGAACGCCCTCCCAGAACCGGCCCGACCAGGTTTGGTTTGGCAGGAAGGTCAGTTGTTCGTTCAGCTCGCGGCCCACCCCCAAGGACGAGACAAAGCGATCACCCGCCAGGAAATTCGCCTTCACATCGGCCAGGCCAAACACGATGGTCTGCAACAGATTGCCCGCGAAGGTCAGTTCCATGGGCCTGGCGTTGCGCATCTTTGACCGCGAGGTCACCGTCAACACCGAATGCGACCGCACCCGCAGGCCGAATTCCTTGGGCGTTGCTCCTGCCGCCTCCATGTTGTCGAACTCTTCGCGCAGCTCTTCACTGGCGTCGGCGATATGGCCGAACCACTCGATCATCTCGTTGGAGGTGTAAAGCCTGCATACGTCCAGATAGCCGTCGCGATAACCGAACCAGCGGCCCATCTGCATCAACGTGTCATACATCTTGGCGCAGCGCAGGAAATAGCTGGTGCAGAGCCCCTCCAGCGTCAGACCCCGCGCCAGCTTGTCGCCGCCCACCGCGATGACCTTCAGCCCGGTGCCCTCGTGATCGACGTAATCCAACGCATCCTTGGCCGAGCCGTTGATCTCCTTGACCCTGATGTCGTCAAGGATCTCGGGAAGGACAGCACGGACCTGATCCCAGGAGAAATCCGCCAGCACCTCGTCCTTGGCCAAAGTGTCGCGGATTTTCGCCATGCCGGGGCGGAAGGTCGTCTCGTATTCTCTGGCCATCAGGGCCTCGGTCTCCGCCGGGTCGATGCCCCGAACCAAGCGGCCTTTCAGAAGGCGGACATAATCCTCGACCTGGACGGTCACGGCATTCTGGACGGCCACAAAGCGGGTCACATGGATCAGCATCGAGCAATGCTTGCCCCCCTGTCCCCGCAGATGCCGGATGGCACAGGCGTAAAGAAATGACCGGATCGCCTCTTGCGCCGTGTCGGGGAGGCGGGATTCACCCTGCCACGCAGGCCTGTGATGCGACTTGTGTTTGGGTGGCATCCATTGGGTGAAATCGTCGTCGGCCAGGGGCCGGGTCAGTGGCAGATCGCCTACTGAGGCCGAAGCCGAGCCAAAGACCCGCCCCGGCCCGATATAGTTAGAGGGCGCCGCCAGGTTGGTGATGAAGGCCGCCGGGAAAAGGTCGGGGCCGTGTTCGGCCGTGGTGCCCTTGTCATGGATGAAGATGTTGGCAAAGGGCGTGGCCGTATAGCCCACATAGGCCTTGCGGGTGAACTGGTGCAGGATCGCCCGGATCAAACGGTTGATCGTGGTGGGCTTGTGTTCCTCATCCGGCACGCCGTTTTCATCGACGACATCCTCGCCGGTATCGACCGAGCCGTGATCGGCCTCGTCGTCGATCACCAGCAGAGGCAGGTTGGTCACCAGCTTGCGGCCCGTCAGCGGATCGACCTCATTGGCCACCCGGCTGCGGATCCATAGCAGGAGACGCTCCAGAACCGTCTTGTTCTTCTTGACCACAAAGAGCCAGGGCCGCTGTTCGGGCGACACGCCCAGTGAGGCAATCTGACCCTTGGTGAAGTCGCCCCTCTCGCCCCGCGTCGTGCCGTAGTTCGGGTTGATCGAGTGATCCATGTCGATCTCGCCCACGCCCACGCGGGGCAGGGTGTCGACATTGGCGATGGTCGCAAATCCCAGGAACCCCTCGTCCAGGCGGATCTGGGTCTGTGAACGCAGGTTGTTGTGAAGCCCTGCAAGGACGATGATGATCTTGTAACCCGCGTCGGCTGCCTTGCAGATCAGCCCGGTGTAATTGCCGGTCTTGCCCGATTGCACATGGCCCACGACCAGCCCACGTCGGTCCCAGACACCCGTCCGCAGCGGGTCTTCCAACTGCTGCAAGACATCATCGGTCGCTTGGTCCAGAGCATCCAGCGCCTTCCAGGGCAGCTTGGCATCCATGTATTCGCTGTAGCGCCGCCAATAGCGCCAGTCCTGCTTGCGCGCCGCATTCAGCCAGGCGATGTGGTCCTCGCTGCTGGACAGGGTCGCATTGCGCCCCACGCTCTGGCTTGACCGCCGGATCAGCTCGTCGATCAGCGCGTCGCGATCGACCAGGGCGAATTCGTCCGGCAACATCAGCTCGGCCTTGTTCAGTTCGGCCGAGATCAGATCGGCCGTCACCAGCCCCCCGGATTTGGCCGAGGCGCGGGTCACCAGCATCTGGGTCATCTTCAGGATGTCGTCGAAGGCCTTTTGGGCGGCAATGCTCATGGGTCAGTCTTTCAAAGCGAGTTGGCCAACAAGGGCGGGGAAAGCGTCAAAGGGTTTGGTTTTGGCCAAGCGGGATCGCGCCTCGTCCTCGGACAGGCCACGGTGTCGGACAAGGACGTCGAACATGGTCTCCAGCGTCTCAAGCACTTCCTTGTCTGGCGCTGCCGAGAAGCCGTTGCGGGGGATTTCCTTGTCTTCGGCGGTGTCCAGCCAGATACGCTGGACGGGAACGGTCTCTTCGATCAGTCGCAACAGCGACAGGATCTCGTCGCGCATGGGCCCGGCGCGGTCCAGGATAGAGGCCACGAGGTCGTGGTCGCGGGCAATCCGATAGGTCGTCCCTTGCGCCAAGGCGCGGGCGTTCCAGACATCGGGCAGGGCGCCCGACGTCGATGGCGCCGAGGCCGCCCGCCCGCCGCGAAAGGCAAAGACATCGCGTGCCTTCTCGCGAGTCTCGCGGGCCAGCCGCGCCAGTTGTTCGCGCAGACGGACCGGAGGCGCGGCAGTTGATTTCAGGATGTCGATCTTCCATTCGGCATCGGCCGTGTTGGGGATATCCAGCCTTATACGGGCCAGCCGATGCGGCTCGTCCTTGGTCCAGGCCTTGCCGCGTTCTCCCAACCGCAGCCAGGTGCCGGGCAGCAAGAGCCTTTCGTTGCGGTAGACGTAGAAACCCTGCTGCGAGGTCCAACCCGCTGGTCCGCCCGCTTTGTCATAGACTTCGGGCTTGGGGAAGAAATCGCGGTGGGGCAGAACATGGCACTGCACCAGGACGTCAGGCGCTCCGGCCAGACGGTATTCGTCGCTTTCCCAGCGTTTGGAAGCATGGCCCAAGAGGAAAGGGTCCCAGGGCTGCACCTTGCGGCCGTTCAACAGGATCGTCAGGCGCGGCCCGATCAGCCGGTGGAAAGTCATGGCCAGGTGGCTGTCGACCTGCTCGACCAGATCGGCAAGGTCGGTCGGCTTGAAGCCTTGGGTCACGATGCGGTCCAGGGTCTCCCAGAGGACAATGGTTCCCTGCTCCATGGTGTCCAGCGCGGCGATGCGCGGCTCCGAGCCAGCCTCGGGGCCTTCGAACAGCGGCCATTGTCCGGCCTCGCCCTCATGGATGCGGTCAAGGTCCCAGCGCAGGCAGGCAATTGCCCCGCCCGCCTTGCGCGTGGCCACCGTCAGTCGCCGCGCCTGCGAGAAGGTCGCGGTCTTCAGCCCCATGCCAAAGCGGCCAAGGTCATCTTTCGACCGACTGTCGCGCGGGTCCTTTGCCCCAAGGCGCAGAGCAGATTCAAGTTCCGGGTCATCCATGCCCAGCCCGTCATCGGTGATGCGCACGAAGGATTGCGCGTCAGCCCATTCAAAGCGGATATCGACCAGGCTGGCCCCTGCGGAGATCGAATTGTCGACGATATCGGCGATGGCGGTGGAGGTCGTGTAGCCAAGCCCCCGCAGGGATTCGAGCATGGCAGAGGCATTCGGAGGCGTATTTCTGACGGCCATTTTTACAGGTATTTCCGAATTTTCCCAAGGCGGGAGGGTTGGGCCAGACAATCCATGGCCTTGGCTTCGATCTGGCGGATGCGTTCGCGCGTGACTCCCATGGACTGACCCAGCTCCTCGAGCGTCATTTCGTCCTGATCGTCAAAACCGCAGCGACCTTTCAGGATCGCAAGCCAGCGCGGGTCCAATTGGTCCATGGCCCGTGAGACGATCAGGTTACGTTCCTGCGCAAGGACTGTCTCGTAGCCAAGTTCATCGCATGCGAAATCCTGTGCATCTTGGCCTGGTTCCTCTGGTTTCCGCAGCGATCTGTTCAAAATGTGCAGCAGGTCGCCGTTGAAGCCGGTTCTTGAGGACAAGGCTTGCAGCGTCACCGGATAGCCCTTCAGCTCCAGTTCTTCGCGGACTGCATCCAAGAGGGCCAACTGCTCTTGCCTGTGAACCGGAATGCGCACCAGCGCGGACTCGTCGCGCCGGGCACGCGTGATGTGTTGCCTCATCCAGAAAGCGGAATAGACCATGAATCGGATGCCACGCGCTGCATCGAACCGCACCAAGGCGCGGCGAAGGCCCATCCAGGCATTCTGGAATACGTCCTCGACCTCTTCGCCTTCCTGTGCCTCACGAGAGGCTTGGAGCCTTACCCAAGGCAGATGCAGCCCAAGGAAAGCATGGATCGCATCGCGCTGCGCCCGCACGGCTTGCACCACAGGCAAAGCCTTGGCGCGATCGACGGACGAGATGGCTTCGGCCAGGCCCTCGACGATTTCGGGCAGAAGCTCCAGGCTTCCTATGGCCTTGGCCATGCGGTCTTGCGTCCAGGTGTCGGGCACAACTCCGGCCGCGATATCGTCATGCAGGATTTCAAGGTCGTCGAGGTGGTTGCGGAAGGTCTCCACCGCGCCGGGGTCCGCCTCGCGGAACTCGATGCGGGTGACTTCAAAGGCTTCGATTGCCCCGGCCAGGAGACCGCGCCCCAGGGAGATGATGGCGCTGCGCGACACATCGTCGGCGGCGATGGCGGCTTCGGCCGCGGCGGTGCAGCGCCGGATTTCGGCGAGCAGCCGGCGTTCTTCATGGGCCGACAGCGCAAAGGCCTGACGCCCCACAAGAACCGGCGTCCGGTTGCACAGGGCCATCAGCCCGTCGGTCATCTCGTCGATATCCAGATCGGCCAAGGGGTCGAAAGAACCGTTCTCGGCCTCAAAGCCGCAATCCTCGAGGAAGCGGGAAACATTGGCGGCAAGGTCATCGTCCCAGCCGCCCTGGCAGAGGTCGATCAGGTCAAGGATCAGTTCGGGGCTGGCCTGGCCCCGGGCAATGACTTCGCCAAGCCATGCGCGGCAATCGGCCTCCTCCAGCGAGACCGGGACCAGTTCCGAGGGACGGGAGGTCTTCCGGCTGCGGCGCCCGCTGGTTCTGACCTCAAGATAGGCGGCAGGCTGGGCCACATGATGTGAGGGGGCGGGGGCCGTCCGGTGTTCGGGCTGGCTCGGGTCGTCAAGCAGGCGCAGGGCCTGAACCCGTGGCTGGGGGACGATCCCCTCGCCCGATATCTCGAACGTGCCCAAATCGCCCAAGTCCAGGTCGGGCACGGGCGCCGCGTCCTCACCCTGGATGACGACGCGCCCGATTTGCCAGTCGAAAACGGGCCGCGCCTCGCCGAAGCCGCCTTGAGTGTGAAAGGTTTCAGCGTCGTCACTGTCGACCACGCCAAAACTGAAGTCGAAATCCTCCAGCGGGGGCAGGTCGATCACCTGCGGCTTTGGCGGCTCTGGCCGGTCAAAGCGCAAGGCCTTGCCGCGCAGCATTTCCGCAATGGCCACCTGGCCCGCAGCCTCGGCCACGTCGGCAGCAGTCTTGCCATCCTTGTTGGCGGTGTCGGTCGCAATCCCGGCGGCAAAGAGCTTTTCGCAGGCCAGAAGCGCCCCGCGCTTGGCCACGATGTGCAAAAGTGTGTTGCCGCGCGCATCAAGCGCATCCCGGCGACCCGTTGCAATGAGCGTCTCTACCGTCTTGGTGGGGACCGTCAGGACCCGGGCGATCTCGGCGCTGGTCAGGGGCGGAACCATCTCCGACCGAGGCTTCTGCGCTTCGACCTGCGCCAGATGCTCGGCAATGACCTTGGCCAACTGCGGATGGCCCGACAACCGGGCGAGGGCCGCAGCATCAAGCCCACCTGCATCGCGGATGCCCGCATTGGCACCCCCTTCCAGCAAGATCCGGCAGACCTGTGATTTCCCCTTCTGGGCCGCGCGGTGCAGGGCCGTCCGTCCCGACACATCGCGCAGGTCGATCATGGCCGGCGTCGCAACCAGTCGCCTGGCGCGCTCTTCGTCGTCAAGGAGCGGAGCGATATGGATTGTAGCTCCCGCGCCGCGTCTTATGGTCTCGCTGGTTTTCAAAAGGGACATCACTGAAACAATTCCACCCACCGCAACTCAACCAGCGATAGTGCGCTATTTCAACCCTCTACCGGCGAAATCGTGGCGAAATCCTGGTGATTCCCTATATGGCAGGTGAGGGCGTCAGATCTTGTCATAGAGCGGAAGCAGCGCTTCGGCGATTTGGCGGGCCAGCCAAGGGGGGACGGCATTGCCGACCTGGACATATTGCTGGGTCCGGTTGCCCAGAAACATGTAATCATCGGGGAAAGTTTGCAGTCGGGCAGCCTCACGCACGGTCAGGCTGCGACATTGCGCGGGATCGGGATGGATGAAGTAGTGGCCGTCCTTCGCGATATGGCTGGTGACTGTGGTCGAGGGCTGGTCGGCCAATTGCACACGAAAGCGGTCCGCGAACTTGCCCGTGGTCCAGCTCTTGTGATTGGGGGCCAAGGCTTGCGGGAAATCCGCGGCCTTGGGGCTATAGCCTTCGGCCTTGGCGAAGGCAGCCGCAAAAAGATACCGGGCAAGGTCCTCCACCATGTGGCCGCGGGTGTCGTGACCGGGCAGGGCGCCTTTGGCCATGCCTCCCAGCCATTCGGCCAATTTCGTGGGCAGGTTACTGGTCGTATCCTTGGAGGCGTGCTTTGAGCGTCCCTTGGCCGCGATTTCATAAAGACGCGCCGAGGTTCGGTTCAGGGCGCTGCGAAAGGCTGAGGGGTTCGACAGACATTCGGCCCGAGCCGCGCTGCTCACGGTTTCAACGGCCAGAGCAACGGCGTCGATCCAGGCCTCGGCCTTGTCAGCCTTGCTGAGCCCGCTGCGCAGTTCCGGCATGGCACCGATCGTGTCCTCGACGGTGACCCTTGCATTCACCTTCGGCAAGAAGGGTCCGGCTGACAGGCCAAGATCGTCACGCAGACCGACCACGATCACTCGATGCCGCGCCTGAGGGACGCCATGTTCCTCGGCCCGCAGGATGAAATCCTTGGCCGCCGGACGCCCCAGCAGATCACCCCCCGAGGTCAGGGCACAGAGTCGGTAACCCGCTTGTTCAAGGTCCTCCATCACCGCGCCAAAGACCGGACCGCCGCCAACTGCCGAAGACAGGATGCCCTTCACGTTCTCCATCACGAACATCGTGGGCTTCAACCGGTTGAGGACCTTGCAGTATTCCTTGTAAAGGAAGTGCCGGTGATCCTCTTCAGCCACATAGCCCTTTGTCCCTGCATTGCGCGCACGACCCACCAGGGAATAGGCCTGACACGGAGGCCCACCGATCAGAAGCGTCTTTGTCACCCCCGAAGCCTCCAGCGCGGCAATCCGCGCCTCGATAAGGTCCCAGGTCTCGGGCTTTCCCAGTTCCAGACATTGCGCTTCGTGCTCGGCCGCCTGCCATTCGGCCGGATAGAGCCTGGCCCAGTCGGGCTGATCGGCCCCATGCAGGAAGTTCAGGTATTCCTGTGGGTATCGGTCGAATTGCCGCAGGAAGGCGCGCAGGCGAAGGGTCCGATGGGCCGAGGCCTCTTTCTCGATTGAGACCGCAATGCGAAAGGCCCGGGACCCGTCCTTGCGTTTGACCGAAGCAAAGCCTTCGCCAAGACCGCCGGGGCCGGAAAACAAATCGACGATGGCAATGTGCTCTGGCATGGTTCTTCCGTTCTCTGCCGCCCCTTCTTCCAGGTTCTGGCCCAAAGCGCAAGGCTTGCCATGGATGTCGTCGATAAAGCCACCCGCTCTCGCATGATGGCCGGGATCAGGGCGAAGGATACCAAGCCCGAAGTCATGGTCCGCCGCGCCCTACATGCCCAAGGTCTCCGCTTTCGCCTGCACCGCCGAGACCTGCCCGGAACACCAGACATCGTCTTGCCGCGGCACAAGGTCGCCATTTTCGTCCACGGCTGTTTCTGGCACCATCATCAAGGATGCCAGAATGCGAAACTCCCGACGACCCGGCCGGAATTCTGGGCGACGAAATTGCAGGGCAATCGGGACAGGGATGCCGCGCGGATAGGCGAATTGGTGGCGCTTGGCTGGAGGGTGGCGATCATATGGGAATGTGCCACGCGAAGAGACATGTCAGCGACGGCAGGCTCGGCCATGGATTGGATCAGAAACGGAACGGGGTTGACATTGAAGATCGAATAGATGCGGTCGCACCGGTCTCAAAAGGAAACATTGCGTCCAGAATATCGGATTCACATTCTCTGACCTCCGGAAGTTTTCGGGCTTCCCCGATCTGTGGCGCCGAGATTGATCCCCCTCGTCCAACTGACCCACTTCTAGGACTTCGTCTGGCCATTCCTGGTGCTGCACGACGGGGTGACATGGGTGAACACATTCGCGACCGATCCCCAGATCATGAGAACATAGGGGTCGGATGCGCAGGTGCTCCGATCTTCCAACGAAGGAGTGGCGGGATTGGGGCATCCCCTCACATGTCTCGGATCGGTCGGAGCATCGGCACCTCGATTGCTTTCGGCGTTCAACGCAATGCTGCCCATTGACGCCTTTCACCAAGTTGCAAAGGCGCTTTCATTCCCGTCAAGCGATGCCCGAACCGCGATCCCGTCGGTGATCAGACGGCTATCGCGCAGATGCCGTCGCTACACAGGAACACTAGGTTCTTTGTGCGCTGCGCTCAGGGGAAGACGCTTATCTGCGGATGCCGCGTGCTGCGAACCGATCGGAAGTCGACCCTGATCACGTTCTCGGGCTGCCCGTGCAGGGCAGCTTCAGCGGTGAGCACCCGTCGCGTGGCGTTGATCTGCTCGATCATCTCGATCCACCCGCGTTTGGTCGCGTCGATCTCCATCCGGGTCAACACGTCCCGCATCCATTCCAGCTTTTCCATCGTGTCCCTCGACGGTTTCGTCCCGGGAACAGC
Source organism: Stagnihabitans lacustris (assembly GCF_025950525.1). GTDB lineage: Bacteria > Pseudomonadota > Alphaproteobacteria > Rhodobacterales > Rhodobacteraceae > Stagnihabitans. Next base: position 986,210 of record NZ_JAPDGS010000001.1, read on the forward strand.
TTCGCCGCCTTTGCTTAACGAAGTCTTACCGAGCGAAAGATGGGCTCCGGGCCCGGCGCGACGGTCTCGAGGGCGCTGATGTCGTCGAGGTTGCACGGCGCATCGAAGAGCGCGGTGACGTCCATCTCCATGGCGGCGATTTCGGCGAAGGCCTTCGCGGTTTCGGTGAAACCTTCCGCCTCTGCGACAGAGGCGGCAGTCAGAGCAAGTGTCCAGTTTTCCTGGTTATCCATCTCGGTTCTCCGTTCTGAAGCCTGTGGTTAGATTTCAGTCACAGTTCTTAACATCGGATTAATGCGCTGCTGAAACGGACCTGTGCGCCGGTCACATCGGCGCGATCTTGCCTGCCTATGGTGATCTTCGGCGGAAAGGTGACTACCGAGTGTAGGATCTTGGGTCCTCGGGTGTCAGAGATGAGTGGAACAAGAGCTTGTGGCCTTGCCCGTAGAGGTTAGCGCCCCCCGCGCAGCGCACGCGAGCTCACCATATGCTTGAATGGTCGCGCTCTGCTTGGCCCTGGCAGGCGGTCCTCATTCGAGAGCCGGCGCAGAGGAAGGACACGGGCGGGGGCGCTTCCCCAGATATGTGCGGGCGCGCGGGGAATTCTTCCACCCGGCCTTGTAGCACCGTGACGGTCCTTTCCCCTCTGGGCGCTTGCATTTTGCCGGAACGGCGCAAAGGGCTTTAAGTGGCAATGTGCGTGGTAATGAAACTTGACTCCTTTGCATCGAAGGGCTTCCGGATGGTTGACATTTCACGGGGCCCTTTGATCACATCCTTCATGCGGGATCTCCACAAGTAGGTCAGTAATGTTTACATATTTTCCATTTTGGGTTGTCGGTTGATCCCTCGCGCCGTTCCTGGCCCTCTTTCTTGTGCGGAGCTCATGACTCCTGCAATGGTTATCTGGTCTTCGCGGCACCACCGTCTGAAGCAGGAGAAATGCGCGCTGCCAAGCGGCTACACGACCAGATGCAGCGTATCGACGCGAAGTCCCCGTCGTGTGGCATCAGATGGACCTTGACGAACTACTCGCTGAGCCGGCGTGTTCACCGCCTGTTAACTTTGGCGTCCCAGTCTCGGGTCATGCTCTGGAAATTCCGCATCGCCCTCGACCCTGATCTCCCCGATGACGCCACGGGCTGGGTCGTCGCAAACTCCGAGCTCGAAGCGCGTCAGAGGTTTGGCTGCTCTGTTGACCTGGTTCGCATGCCTGGCCGAGACGCCTTTGGTCTCACACCCGGCACGATCATCCAGACGGGCGGGCGGCCGCTTGCGGGAAGTCGCCCTTTCTGAGACCGCCGCTGTTCAAGGGCGGTTGATCACCAGCGCGTCGCGTTCAGGGATGTCGAAGTCCTCTGCAAGGGCCATGCGCAGGGCGCGCAGGCCCTCTGCCATCGCATCGCCGAGGGGCTTCAGCTTTGGCCCCTGAAGCTCTGCAACCAGGACCGCAGCGCGCTTGGCCATCCCGACCAGCTCTCGGTGCAGCGCGGGAGAGAGGCGCGGAAATCCAAGATCCAGCACCAAGCCTTTCAAATCATCGGGCGTCATGTCATCGGCCATTTGCGCGCCCCCATGGTCGAAGGAAAGCTGGTGCGTCACCGTCGGGTCTATCAATGTGGGGAAGATGTCATAGGCCGGGGCCAGTTCGGGTCGGGCTCCACGATAGATCAACGCATGGTTCTTGGCGTGGTTGTCGGTGTTCCCAAGTATGACGTTGGCCATGGTAAGCTGCAGGAAGGCCGCCCGCGACGGGCCTGGGCTCTGGGTCTGGGCGAGGACACCTGCGAGGGCTCGGGCCGAAAAGCAGTGATCCGCGCTGCCGTTCCTCTGATACTTCAGCGACGGAGCCAGGCCGAGGGCCTGCGCGAAATCCTCCTGGTGCAAGCGGCGCAGCAGCATCCCATCGGTCACCCGGTCGAAGCGGGTGATCAGGAGACTTTGAAGATCACCCTCGCCCAGCACCTCGGTCACTTGGACTGGATGCCGGATCAAGGAGGCCATGATTTGCGTCGCGCGGTGTTCAAGGCCGACATCCGAATGGGCCCCTCGGCGCGGGACTTTCAGGATATGGGTGGTCGGCACGTTCAGGCCCGGTTTGGGCAGGGCGAAGCGCCCATCCGGCAGTCGGGTCAGCGCGATCTTGCCCTGCACCCCCGCGACCGGCGAGGGATCGGGCGTTGCATCTGGCAATCTGCGGTGGTCGCGCAGCGAAGTGATGATCCCCGTCAGGTGCTCGACCGAAAGAGCGTCGTAATCCCGGGTCAGGTCCCCCGGGGTCTTGGCAGGCCCTTCGCCCAAGGGCACGCAAGAGATGGCCCCCGGGCAATCGCGCCCCATGTGGAACAAGAGACCCACGATGTCGTCGAGGTCGAGGCCATGACGTTCGGCCACCTGGTCGCGCAGTCGGTTCTCGAAAAGCAGATTGGCAAAGAAGCCCCGGGTTGCCGCATCCCCAAAGGGGGCTTCGCGCAGGGGAAGCGAGAGCGAGATCGGATGGGGCAGGTCGTCGCTCAGGTAGCGGAAGCTCAGCACGCCATCGTCGCGCCGGGTCAGACGTCCGATGGGCGCAAGCTTGCCCTCGAGCTGCACATCGAGTTCGAGCATGATCAGTCCTCCGCCGAGAGGCGAAGGCCAAGGTCGCGGCAGATTTGCAAGACGAGACCGACATGGGCGGTGGCCTTGCCAGCCTCGATTGCGCCCACGGTGGGCACCGAGACCCCGCTCTGCGCCGCGACATCGGCTTGGCGTAGGCCAAGCGCCTTGCGGCGCGTGCGGATCAGGGCGCCGAGGACGAGCATATCGGGGATGGGTTGCGGCATGGTTTAAACGATCGTTGTGTTTTGTGCCAGAATAGAGATCCTTGGTGAAAATAGCAACGATCATTGAAATTCAGGACTCAGCGAGGCAGTCTCGATGTTGATGGGTGCGATCGTTGATTTTCGGCTTCGATCCCGAGGTCGTTCATGACGCGCCGCATCAACTGAACGCGACGCAGATCCGGGCGCGGAACCTCACCCGGAAAGATCGCGCGGAGGATGTCGATCCAGCCGCGCTCGGCCTCGGTGAGGGGTTTGTGCGACACGAGAAGAAAGTCCTCGAAGTGCTTCATCGCGATCTCATTTCCCGAAGATCGAGCGAAGCGCAGACCGGGAGCGTTGCGTCAGTCGCGGATCGGTGTCGCCGCTCGCATCGCGGATCTCGGAGATCCAGCCGCGTTCGTTTTCGCTGACCGGCTCGCCCAGGATCTGGAAGATCGCAACCGCAGCCGTGTTGCCCTCGGCCTGCTCGAGCGCCAAGCGCAAGAGAAGCGCAGGATCGCATTCCAGCGCCTTCGCCAGGGCCGGAACGCGGTCGATGGCCAGTTTCGACACGCCGGACTTCACCATCGAGAGGAAGTTGGCGTTGGTGAAACCCGCGATCTCGGCGATCTCGGCCTGTGACCTTTTGGGTCTCAGCTCCAAGATCCGCTGATCCACAAAACGCGCGAGTTTGCTGTCCGCAAAGGGGCGCTTGGCCATGATGTTCTCCATGTTTTGCAGAAATCTCTCTGCATCATCATAGCGTTCCGGGTCATGGCGATGCTGAGGGGGCCGCGAAAGCCATGTCGATTAGGACTTCGATGGCCCGGAGGCGGCCTCTCCTTCGGTTCCGGAGGGCGGCCTGCGAGGAGATGCTCAACGCACGGAGGGCGCTCCGCAGGAGGCGCCCAAGGAAGGGCCTCACCTCGCCGCCTTACCTTTCTCTCAGTTCCTTCCGCTACATCGCTGTAGCGCGGCCTCCTGGCCTCTGCGGGGCTTGCCCCAGACGCATGGTCCCGGTGCTGGGCTTCGACAGCTGGGCGAGTCCGCAGGACGCCGCGGTGTCCATCGTCATCGAGACCTTCGTCAGCCATCGAGGAGAAATCCGGCAGAGCCGGGACCTCGATCTGGGCTCGGCGCTGGCGAAGGGATGCAAGGTAACCATCGAGGTCGTCTTCGTCGGACTTGAGCCTCCCAAGCATCTCCTCCGAGGTGTCGTTGGCATCATCGGTCCAGAGATCCGCGCCGATGTCATCTTCTTCGTCCTCGAGGGTGATCTCTTCCTGTGCCGCGCGCAGCCGCTCTCGTGCCGTCAGGATGGTGAAGCGGTCGCCGCGCGGAGGGCGACGGCCATTCTGAAGCAACGCCTCGCCGAGTTGACGCGCGGTGATTGTCGGATTTTCGCGGACGATGCGCTTGGCGACGATCACATCTTCGGTCACTCGAAGCTGTCGGTTCTGGACGTCGATAGACGCGCGCCGACGCATCTCGGCGCTGCCGCAGCTGGACTTCTTCTTCGCACCCAGCACGCGTTTCGTGCCGGAGGATGTTGATTTGGCATCTTTTTCGGCCTTTGCGATTTCCTCCTCAAGCTCCGCCACCGAAAGAACGCGGCCGTGCTTGAGCGAATGGATGGGCACGAGCGTCGGCGCGATGTGGTCGCGGAACTCTTTCAGGTTTCGCGAAAGGCGGCTGGGATCCCGCACGACCAGGCCCGAGCCCAACTCGGCCGCGCGCTTCAACGCCGCTTGCAGGCCAAGAAGGGAGGCGAAAGCGTTCCGCTTGTGGGCCGAACCGATGTCTTCATGGAGCTCAACGAAGGGCATGCCCTTTTGCTCTGCATGGACAAGCAAGTCCGCGATCTGACTTTCCAGATCCGAGCTCTGCTGTTCCGTAGAGACCCTTGCATAGGCGATCCGGAGGCGGGTGGGGTTGCAGGTGGTCAGGGACATGAAGGGCTCGAGAAGTAGGGGTGTGGTTTGGCAGACGGTGGCGGCTGATAGCTACCAGGACAGCGAAAGCTCGATGAGCCATGGTGCCAGCTGGGCAAAGGCGGCAAAGGCCATCAGCATGAGGGGGGTGTGGTTTGGCAGACGGTCCCCCGATTTCAGGGCCTGATCAACCGCAGCCAGCACATGTTGCCCCAGGGGGCTCTCTGCAGAGAGGTGAAGCGTCAAGCTCGGAGGGTCAAAGGATGCGCGCATGGCGGGCCGCGAAGATAAGTGATTGCTTATCTTTGCTCGAAAGGCTGCAAAAGTCAATCAGGTCAATGCGCTGCGCCTGCTCCGTGAAGTTCCATCTGAATTGTGTCGGACCAGTCGGACCAGTTGGTCCGCATGGTCCGACAGGAAGAAGGGGTCAGCTTGAAGGTGCTTCGTCAGCCCGACCGTCGCTATCCACGGATGCACGGCGCAGCCGGTAGACCCTCGGTCGTCCAGGGATGGAACGAGGGGCGCGTGCCGCGATGTTGCGCCCGTCGCCCGGTTCCAGTGCCCCCGCTGCGACAAGGTCGCGAGACACCGCTTGATGGTTGGGGCCGTGGATATCGACCCAGGTCTCGGGCAGGAAGTAGAGCCGCTCCCTGTCCCGCCAAGCTTTCGCAGGCTTGGCCGTGACCTGGCCCAACTCGGCCATGTCGTTTGCATGAGGCTCCACCCAAGCCCGCACTTTCTCAAGATGGGCGGTCGCCGCCAAGGTCGAACCGTCATCCCGTGCAGAGAGCCAGTCCTCGAATATCTCGACGAGGGCATCTTCTGCCTCTCCCACCTTCCAGCCCGTCAGACCGTGCCGCGTGGCAAGCTCGCCCGCCGCCGCCACATGGGCGCAGCGTTTCAGGGCGCGAAGGACCTGGCCGTCAGGTTCCACACCAAGGGTCTTGCGCATCCGGTCCGAGGCGCCCTTCGCCAGGGCAGTGATCCGGGCACGCGTGGCCTCGACATCAGCAAAGGCGGCCTCGACGAAAGCGGGGCCCGCCGTGCCGTGGAAACGCAGCCTCCGCCCCTTGATGAGGTCCGCAAAACCCGCCCCATCATCGGCCCCGTGAAGCGCATCGAAGGCCCCAAAGCGGTGCCCGTCAGCGGCGACTTCGATCAGCCGCACCGACTGTCCGGCCATGATCTCCACCCCGGCTTCGGCCAGTTTATGGGCGACGCCAAGCTCGCCGGTGGACAGGAAGGCCAGCGCCCAGGTCTCACCGGCCTTCAACCCGGCCTCAGCGGTCATGCGGCCCTTGCCCGCCCCATTCGACAGCGCATAGATCGCGCGGCCGATCACCTTGGGCGAGGCCTCGCCGATCTCGTCCAGCACGAGGAGGGTCCCGCTATGGGCCGCTGCCAGCGCCTCGAGCCCATTGGCCGTGGCATTCCAGCTGCGGCGGAGGCGCGGACCTCCCCAGACCGAAGCCGCCACCTCGGCAATCGAAGACTTGCCCCGAGAGCTTGAGCCACCGAGGTGGAAGCCCCCGGCCATGTCCGGGTCGATCAGGCCCAGGACGGGGCCGAAGAAGGCTAGCGACACGGCCATGATCATCAGCGGATTGCCGGAACACAGGGCGCCGATCTGGTCGCGCCACTCCTCCAGACTGCCGGCCGCTTCCATGTCACTGGCGGCAGAGGTCGCGGCAGCGTCGGCGATCAGACCCTGGGCCCCGATGACACGCCCGTTGGGCAGCACGAAGCAGGGCTGTGGCGTCAGATGCACGCCGATCCGGTTGACGCGGGATTTCCGCGCATGGGGTCGCCAGGCCTGCAAGAGCCGCTGAAGCCGCTTGGCCGCCTCCGGGGCGTCTCCAAGCTGGTAACCCGCGTTCAACAGCCGCGACAGGACCTTGTTCCACCCCGTCGCGATGTCGCCGTCGAGGAGCGTGAGGCTGTGGCGCGCGCCATCGGGGTCGGTGAGCGTCACGACCTTGCCCCAGCCCTGTCCGGTGGCCTCCTTGAAGAGGGCCTCGACGATGAGCCATGAGCCGATGTGGTGCATCTTCCCATCGGAGGAGGTTTGCCACAGTCCGTCGGGGAAGAGGTCATAGCCGAGGGGCAGGCCGTCGGGGCGCAAAGTCGGCGCTTCTTCCTCGACCTCATGATATGCCGCGCGGGGCAGGGTGATCATCTGTCCCATGGCGTCAGGCCCGCGCTTGATCCGAGCCGAAGTCGATGTCCATCGGCAGGGTGCAGAGGGCCCAATCGAGACTTGCTTCATAGGCCTCTATATCGGAGAGCCGCCAGCGCGTGGTTCCTTTGCCGACGCGGACCCCTCGCGGGAACTTGCCGTCGCGGATCCAGCGCCGGATGGAGTCGGGGGAGACCGCAAAGCGGTCTGCGACCTCTTGCTCGGTCAGATAGGGGCGGGGAATGGGCGTGATGGCGTTCATGAAAATCTCCTGAAACGCCGCCTTGATGGCGACCTCAAGCTTATAGCTAGTTTGAGCTCCGAATGACGAAAAAGATGCATGAGCCCACATCGCTGCCCTTGAGGCTAGCGCAGCCGCGCGGGCCAAATGCCTGCGCCATGTTGTCCAGATGTTGTCCAGACTGGACGGCGTAGAAACAGCTTCCGCACGGGCCGGATATTTTGTTCAACGATTTCAACGGGAAGTAGTGGTGCCCAGAGCCGGAATCGAACCAGCGACACGCGGATTTTCAATCCCGAAGAATTTCCTTTGATTTCCAAAG
>NZ_JAPDGS010000020.1 GCF_025950525.1 Stagnihabitans lacustris
ATACCGCACAGATGCGTAAGGAGAAAATACCGCATCAGGCGCTCTTCCGCTTCCTCGCTCACTGACTCGCTGCGCTCGGTCGTTCGGCTGCGGCGAGCGGTATCAGCTCACTCAAAGGCGGTAATACGGTTATCCACAGAATCAGGGGATAACGCAGGAAAGAACATGTGAGCAAAAGGCCAGCAAAAGGCCAGGAACCGTAAAAAGGCCGCGTTGCTGGCGTTTTTCCATAGGCTCCGCCCCCCTGACGAGCATCACAAAAATCGACGCTCAAGTCAGAGGTGGCGAAACCCGACAGGACTATAAAGATACCAGGCGTTTCCCCCTGGAAGCTCCCTCGTGCGCTCTCCTGTTCCGACCCTGCCGCTTACCGGATACCTGTCCGCCTTTCTCCCTTCGGGAAGCGTGGCGCTTTCTCATAGCTCACGCTGTAGGTATCTCAGTTCGGTGTAGGTCGTTCGCTCCAAGCTGGGCTGTGTGCACGAACCCCCCGTTCAGCCCGACCGCTGCGCCTTATCCGGTAACTATCGTCTTGAGTCCAACCCGGTAAGACACGACTTATCGCCACTGGCAGCAGCCACTGGTAACAGGATTAGCAGAGCGAGGTATGTAGGCGGTGCTACAGAGTTCTTGAAGTGGTGGCCTAACTACGGCTACACTAGAAGGACAGTATTTGGTATCTGCGCTCTGCTGAAGCCAGTTACCTTCGGAAAAAGAGTTGGTAGCTCTTGATCCGGCAAACAAACCACCGCTGGTAGCGGTGGTTTTTTTGTTTGCAAGCAGCAGATTACGCGCAGAAAAAAAGGATCTCAAGAAGATCCTTTGATCTTTTCTACGGGGTCTGACGCTCAGTGGAACGAAAACTCACGTTAAGGGATTTTGGTCATGAACAATAAAACTGTCTGCTTACATAAACAGTAATACAAGGGGTGTTATGAGCCATATTCAACGGGAAACGTCTTGCTCTAGGCCGCGATTAAATTCCAACATGGATGCTGATTTATATGGGTATAAATGGGCTCGCGATAATGTCGGGCAATCAGGTGCGACAATCTATCGATTGTATGGGAAGCCCGATGCGCCAGAGTTGTTTCTGAAACATGGCAAAGGTAGCGTTGCCAATGATGTTACAGATGAGATGGTCAGACTAAACTGGCTGACGGAATTTATGCCTCTTCCGACCATCAAGCATTTTATCCGTACTCCTGATGATGCATGGTTACTCACCACTGCGATCCCCGGGAAAACAGCATTCCAGGTATTAGAAGAATATCCTGATTCAGGTGAAAATATTGTTGATGCGCTGGCAGTGTTCCTGCGCCGGTTGCATTCGATTCCTGTTTGTAATTGTCCTTTTAACAGCGATCGCGTATTTCGTCTCGCTCAGGCGCAATCACGAATGAATAACGGTTTGGTTGATGCGAGTGATTTTGATGACGAGCGTAATGGCTGGCCTGTTGAACAAGTCTGGAAAGAAATGCATAAACTTTTGCCATTCTCACCGGATTCAGTCGTCACTCATGGTGATTTCTCACTTGATAACCTTATTTTTGACGAGGGGAAATTAATAGGTTGTATTGATGTTGGACGAGTCGGAATCGCAGACCGATACCAGGATCTTGCCATCCTATGGAACTGCCTCGGTGAGTTTTCTCCTTCATTACAGAAACGGCTTTTTCAAAAATATGGTATTGATAATCCTGATATGAATAAATTGCAGTTTCATTTGATGCTCGATGAGTTTTTCTAAGAATTAATTCATGAGCGGATACATATTTGAATGTATTTAGAAAAATAAACAAATAGGGGTTCCGCGCACATTTCCCCGAAAAGTGCCACCTAAATTGTAAGCGTTAATATTTTGTTAAAATTCGCGTTAAATTTTTGTTAAATCAGCTCATTTTTTAACCAATAGGCCGAAATCGGCAAAATCCCTTATAAATCAAAAGAATAGACCGAGATAGGGTTGAGTGTTGTTCCAGTTTGGAACAAGAGTCCACTATTAAAGAACGTGGACTCCAACGTCAAAGGGCGAAAAACCGTCTATCAGGGCGATGGCCCACTACGTGAACCATCACCCTAATCAAGTTTTTTGGGGTCGAGGTGCCGTAAAGCACTAAATCGGAACCCTAAAGGGAGCCCCCGATTTAGAGCTTGACGGGGAAAGCCGGCGAACGTGGCGAGAAAGGAAGGGAAGAAAGCGAAAGGAGCGGGCGCTAGGGCGCTGGCAAGTGTAGCGGTCACGCTGCGCGTAACCACCACACCCGCCGCGCTTAATGCGCCGCTACAGGGCGCGTCCCATTCGCCAATCCGGATATAGTTCCTCCTTTCAGCAAAAAACCCCTCAAGACCCGTTTAGAGGCCCCAAGGGGTTATGCTAGTTATTGCTCAGCGGTGGCAGCAGCCAACTCAGCTTCCTTTCGGGCTTTGTTAGCAGCCGGATCTCAGTGGTGGTGGTGGTGGTGCTCGAGTTAGTTTTCTTGCAGCTTCCACGGCTCAACGCTGTTATAGCCATCACGAAAGCCTTGACCGAACTCGTCGATCGCCTGGCCAATGCTGATGGTCTCAACACCTTTACGAATCCAACGCCACACGGTGCCGATCCAACGAATGCCACCGTTAATTTGCTGCATTTCATCAAAGCTCAGCTCTTTGAACTTATCCATGATGTAGCTAATCTTGTCGATTTTGCCCACTTTCGCCGGGCATTGGATCTTGCCGTTTTCAATCAGCTCGATTTTGTTCGCCAGCATGGAGAACTGACGGTCAATGCCCATGGTATATCTCCTTCTTAAAGTTAAACAAAATTATTTCTAGAGGGGAATTGTTATCCGCTCACAATTCCCCTATAGTGAGTCGTATTAATTTCGCGGGATCGAGATCTCGATCCTCTACGCCGGACGCATCGTGGCCGGCATCACCGGCGCCACAGGTGCGGTTGCTGGCGCCTATATCGCCGACATCACCGATGGGGAAGATCGGGCTCGCCACTTCGGGCTCATGAGCGCTTGTTTCGGCGTGGGTATGGTGGCAGGCCCCGTGGCCGGGGGACTGTTGGGCGCCATCTCCTTGCATGCACCATTCCTTGCGGCGGCGGTGCTCAACGGCCTCAACCTACTACTGGGCTGCTTCCTAATGCAGGAGTCGCATAAGGGAGAGCGTCGAGATCCCGGACACCATCGAATGGCGCAAAACCTTTCGCGGTATGGCATGATAGCGCCCGGAAGAGAGTCAATTCAGGGTGGTGAATGTGAAACCAGTAACGTTATACGATGTCGCAGAGTATGCCGGTGTCTCTTATCAGACCGTTTCCCGCGTGGTGAACCAGGCCAGCCACGTTTCTGCGAAAACGCGGGAAAAAGTGGAAGCGGCGATGGCGGAGCTGAATTACATTCCCAACCGCGTGGCACAACAACTGGCGGGCAAACAGTCGTTGCTGATTGGCGTTGCCACCTCCAGTCTGGCCCTGCACGCGCCGTCGCAAATTGTCGCGGCGATTAAATCTCGCGCCGATCAACTGGGTGCCAGCGTGGTGGTGTCGATGGTAGAACGAAGCGGCGTCGAAGCCTGTAAAGCGGCGGTGCACAATCTTCTCGCGCAACGCGTCAGTGGGCTGATCATTAACTATCCGCTGGATGACCAGGATGCCATTGCTGTGGAAGCTGCCTGCACTAATGTTCCGGCGTTATTTCTTGATGTCTCTGACCAGACACCCATCAACAGTATTATTTTCTCCCATGAAGACGGTACGCGACTGGGCGTGGAGCATCTGGTCGCATTGGGTCACCAGCAAATCGCGCTGTTAGCGGGCCCATTAAGTTCTGTCTCGGCGCGTCTGCGTCTGGCTGGCTGGCATAAATATCTCACTCGCAATCAAATTCAGCCGATAGCGGAACGGGAAGGCGACTGGAGTGCCATGTCCGGTTTTCAACAAACCATGCAAATGCTGAATGAGGGCATCGTTCCCACTGCGATGCTGGTTGCCAACGATCAGATGGCGCTGGGCGCAATGCGCGCCATTACCGAGTCCGGGCTGCGCGTTGGTGCGGATATCTCGGTAGTGGGATACGACGATACCGAAGACAGCTCATGTTATATCCCGCCGTTAACCACCATCAAACAGGATTTTCGCCTGCTGGGGCAAACCAGCGTGGACCGCTTGCTGCAACTCTCTCAGGGCCAGGCGGTGAAGGGCAATCAGCTGTTGCCCGTCTCACTGGTGAAAAGAAAAACCACCCTGGCGCCCAATACGCAAACCGCCTCTCCCCGCGCGTTGGCCGATTCATTAATGCAGCTGGCACGACAGGTTTCCCGACTGGAAAGCGGGCAGTGAGCGCAACGCAATTAATGTAAGTTAGCTCACTCATTAGGCACCGGGATCTCGACCGATGCCCTTGAGAGCCTTCAACCCAGTCAGCTCCTTCCGGTGGGCGCGGGGCATGACTATCGTCGCCGCACTTATGACTGTCTTCTTTATCATGCAACTCGTAGGACAGGTGCCGGCAGCGCTCTGGGTCATTTTCGGCGAGGACCGCTTTCGCTGGAGCGCGACGATGATCGGCCTGTCGCTTGCGGTATTCGGAATCTTGCACGCCCTCGCTCAAGCCTTCGTCACTGGTCCCGCCACCAAACGTTTCGGCGAGAAGCAGGCCATTATCGCCGGCATGGCGGCCCCACGGGTGCGCATGATCGTGCTCCTGTCGTTGAGGACCCGGCTAGGCTGGCGGGGTTGCCTTACTGGTTAGCAGAATGAATCACCGATACGCGAGCGAACGTGAAGCGACTGCTGCTGCAAAACGTCTGCGACCTGAGCAACAACATGAATGGTCTTCGGTTTCCGTGTTTCGTAAAGTCTGGAAACGCGGAAGTCAGCGCCCTGCACCATTATGTTCCGGATCTGCATCGCAGGATGCTGCTGGCTACCCTGTGGAACACCTACATCTGTATTAACGAAGCGCTGGCATTGACCCTGAGTGATTTTTCTCTGGTCCCGCCGCATCCATACCGCCAGTTGTTTACCCTCACAACGTTCCAGTAACCGGGCATGTTCATCATCAGTAACCCGTATCGTGAGCATCCTCTCTCGTTTCATCGGTATCATTACCCCCATGAACAGAAATCCCCCTTACACGGAGGCATCAGTGACCAAACAGGAAAAAACCGCCCTTAACATGGCCCGCTTTATCAGAAGCCAGACATTAACGCTTCTGGAGAAACTCAACGAGCTGGACGCGGATGAACAGGCAGACATCTGTGAATCGCTTCACGACCACGCTGATGAGCTTTACCGCAGCTGCCTCGCGCGTTTCGGTGATGACGGTGAAAACCTCTGACACATGCAGCTCCCGGAGACGGTCACAGCTTGTCTGTAAGCGGATGCCGGGAGCAGACAAGCCCGTCAGGGCGCGTCAGCGGGTGTTGGCGGGTGTCGGGGCGCAGCCATGACCCAGTCACGTAGCGATAGCGGAGTGTATACTGGCTTAACTATGCGGCATCAGAGCAGATTGTACTGAGAGTGCACCATTGCGGTGTGAAATACCGCACAGATGCGTAAGGAGAAAATACCGCATCAGGCGCTCTTCCGCTTCCTCGCTCACTGACTCGCTGCGCTC
>NZ_JAPDGS010000021.1 GCF_025950525.1 Stagnihabitans lacustris
GAAGCCGCTCCGGCTGCGACCACCGAGGCTGCTCCGGCTGCGACCACCGAGGCTGCTCCGGCTGCGACCACCGAAGCTGCTCCGGCTGCGACCACCGAGGCTGCTCCGGCTGCGACCACCGAAGCCGCTCCGGCTGCGACCACCGAGGCTGCTCCGGCTGCGACCACCGAGGCTGCTCCGGCTGCGACCACCGAAGCCGCTCCGGCCGCGACCACCGAAGCCGCTCCGGCCGCGACCACCGAAGCCGCTCCGGCCGCGACCACCGAAGCCGCTCCGGCTGCGACCACCGAAGCCGCTCCGGCCGCGACCACCGAGGCTGCTGCGCCTGACGCTGCCGCCTTGGCTGCTGCTCTGGACCCGGCCAAGTTTGATGCGGCGACCGTGACCGCCGCCATCGAGACCTCGACCCTGGACGATGCGACCAAGATGGCGCTGAAGGCCTCGATCGCCGCTGCCGGCACCGACGCCACCAAGCTGGGTGAAGTCGTCGCTGCCGTGAAGGCCGCGCTGAAGATCCAATAAGCCGTCAAGGCTTATGGCGAAGGGCCGGGGGAAACCCCGGCCCTTTTGCTTTGCGCCATCCGGAACGGCCTTGGATCAGCCCGCAAGACCCGGGGTTTACCCCGGGCTACGGCCTATGGAACCCGCGCGCTTTGGGCCCCCGGGCGCGTTTGTGGAGGGCCTTGGGCCGGACGCCACACCCCTGATCATATGGGCCGATGACGGCGTCAGGGCGCAAAGTCAAAGGCCGGAGCGTTGCGCGCCCCGGCCTTGTGATCTGTGTCAGCCGCGTAGCCCGGGGTATACCCCGGGTTCCCCTAGATCCCGTCGCCGACGAAGGCCTTTTCGACCACGAATTCCTTGGGGTCGGAATTGGCGCCCTCGCGCAGGCCAAAGCCTTCGAGGATCGCCTTCACATCGACGTTGAAGGCCAGCGACCCGCACACCATGGCGCGGTCATGGGCGGGGTCCATCTTGGGGATGCCCAGATCGGCGAAAACCTTGCCCGACAACAGGTTGTCGGTCACGCGGCCCATATGGGGAAAGGCTTCCCGCGTTGTGGTCGGATAGTAAAGCAGCTTGCCCGCCACCATCTCGCCGATCAGCGGATCATCGGCCAGGCTCTCCACAAGGCGGCGGCCGTATTCCAGCTCGGCCACTTCGCGGCAGGTGTGCATCATGATGACCTGGTCGTATTTCTCATAGGTCTCGGGTTCGCGCAGAAGGCTGGCGAAGGGGGCAAAGCCGGTCCCGGTCGACAGGAAATAGATCCTTTTGCCCGGCATCAGCGCGTCATGCACCAAAGTGCCCACGGGTTTCGGGCGCAAGATGATCTCGTCGCCGACCTGGATGTGCTGCAGCCGGGAGGTCAGCGGGCCTTCGGGGACCTTGATCGAATAGAACTCAAGCTCTTCGTCCCAGGCCGGAGAGGCGATGGAATAGGCCCGCAGCAGCGGCTTGCCGGTCTCGCCCATCAGGCCGATCATCACAAACTCGCCCGAGCGAAAGCGCAGGCTGCGCGGCCGTGTCACGCGGAAGGAAAACAGCCGGTCGGTCCAATGCGTCACCGCGGTCACGGTCTGGGCGTCGGGCAGATGGGGCTTGGCTGCGGCTTGGGGGGCGGTGTCGGACATGTCGGACCTCGGGGCAGGGATGGGGCGTCACATAGCCTTTCGCCGCCCCCTGCGAAAGGGGGCGCGGCGAAAGGGCGCGCGGTGGGGTCAGGCCTTCAGCCGGGCCAGATAGTCGTGGCTTTGCCAATCGGCGCGGAAAAGCCACTGGTCCTGCGGTTGGCGGGCGGCGATCTCGTCGGGGATTTCGACCGCGTCAAAGCCCACGCGCCGCGCCATGGCATATTGGTCGGCGATCACCGGGCCGCGGGCGATGAGTTGCCCCGTGTAGCCCATCATCCGCAAGCGGCGCGCGACGGTAAAGGCGCGGCCGTCGTTGAAGGCGGGGAAGGCCACGCGGATCGTGGTCAGCGCACCCAGGACCGCTTCAAGTGCGGCCGGGTCGTCGGTCTGCAACAGGTCGACCGCGCCCTGGTGGTTGGCCAGATCGGCCAGGGTCACGGTGGACAGATCGGGTGCGGTGGCAAAGCCCTTGTCGGTCACGCGGACGGTCATAGCGAGTTCTCCTTCGACAGGCGGACGGCCTTGCCGTCGATGAAATGGATGCCACATTCGGTTTTATCCGAGTTCCGCCAACGGCCGGCGCGGGGGTCCTCACCCGCGGCGACGGGCGTGGTGCAAGGTGCGCAACCGATCGAGGGATAGCCCTTGGCGACCAAAGGATGGCGCGGCAAGTTGTTGTTTTCCATGTATTCCGCGATGTCCTCGCGGCCCCAATGGGCCAAGGGGTTCACCTTGATGCGGAAGTCGCCTTCGTTTTCAAAGAAATCCACCGTCTCGCGGCCATTGCCTTGGAACCTTTTGCGCCCGGTGATCCAGCCGTCGAAGTCCGACAAGGCGCGCTCCAGCGGTTCGACCTTGCGCACGCCGCAGCACGCATCGGTCGAGAACTGGTGCAAGGTGCCGTCCGGGTCCTCAAACGACACCCGGTTGGGGTTCGCGCGGATGGTGCGGATGTCGCAAAGGTTCAGACGCTCTGCCACCTCGCGCTGGTAGTCTAGCGTCTCCTGGAACAGCATCCTTGTGTCGACGAACAGCACCGGCGTTTCCGGCGCCATCAGCGACACAAGATGCAAAAGCACCACGGATTCCGCGCCAAAGGACGAGACCAGGGCGACGCGGCCCAGATCGGCGTCCTTCAGCGCATGTTCCAGCACGGCGGTCGCCGAATGGTGCTTGTAGCGGGCGTTCAGCACCGCCACCCGTTCGGAGACCGGACCCAAAGTCATGTCACGCGGCATCCTGTGTGTCTCCAGACCCGTAAAGGGCCGCTTTGAAGGGGTCGATCCCCAGGCGCCGATAGGCCTGCAGGAAGGTTTCTTCCTGGCTGCTGCGGTGCTCGATATAGGCGCGGATCAGGCGTTCGACCGCCGGCACGACCTGGTCATAGGCAAAGCCATGTCCGGTCTTCTCGCCGATGGACGCCGTTTCCGTGCCGTCGCCGCCCAGCGTGATCTGGTAATTCTCGACCCCTGCACGGTCCAGACCCAGGATGCCGATATGGCCGACATGGTGATGGCCGCAGGCATTGATGCAACCAGAGATCTTGATCTTCAGCGGGCCGATCTCGTGTTCCAGATCCAGCGCACGGAAATGGGTGGCGATTTCCTGGGCGATCGGGATCGACCGCGCGGTTGCCAAAGCGCAGTAATCCATCCCGGGGCAGGCGATGATATCGGAAATCAGCCCGACATTGGCCGTGGCCAGCCCCGCCTGTTGCAAGGCCGCATGGACCGCCGGCAGGTCGGATTTGTGGACATGCGGCAGGATGACGTTCTGTTCGTGGGAAATCCTCAGTTCCGAATAGCCATAGGTCTCGGACAGGTCGGCCAGAACCCGCATCTGGGCGCTGGTGGCATCGCCGGGCGTCTCGCCATGGGCCTTGATCGAGACCGTGACGATGGCGTGGTCCGCGTCGCGATGGGCCGAGAGGTTGGTATCGGCCCAGGCGCGGAAGATCGGGTCCTGGCGCGCCGTGTCATAGGCGGTGACGGGCGCCGACTTCAGGCTGGGGATCGCAAAGGCCGCGCGGATATCGGCTAGAAGCTGCTGGTCATGGCCTTTGAACAGCGGGCGGATCTCGGCGAAACGCTCTTCGATCATGCGGGTGATCTCGGCGGCGCCGGTTTCAAAGACGGTGATCTTGATGCGCGCCTTGTATTTGTTGTCGCGCCGGCCAAGGATGTTGTAAACGCTGAGGACCGCTTCGACGTAAGGAAGCAGGTCCGTCACGGGCAGGAAGTCGCGGACCTTGTGGCCGATCATCGGTGTCCGACCAAGGCCGCCACCCACGAAAACCTCGAACCCCGGCTGGCCCTCGCGCGCGGTCATGCGCAGCCCGATGTCATGGGCGGCTGTGACGGCGCGGTCATGGGGGCTGCCGGTGATGGCGATCTTGAACTTGCGCGGCAGGAACTGGAATTCGGGGTGGTCGGTCGACCATTGGCGCAGCAGTTCGGCATAGGGGCGGGGGTCTTCGATCTCGTCGGCAGCAGCGCCTGCGAAATGGTCGGCCGTCACGTTCCTCACACAATTGCCCGAGGTCTGGATCGCATGCATCCCCACATCGGCCAGGGCCTGAAGGATCGCCGGCACGTCGGGCAGTTTCGGCCAGTTGAACTGGATGTTCTGGCGGGTGGTGAAGTGGCCGTAACCCTTGTCCCAGGTGTCGGCGATATGGGCCAGCTGCCGCATCTGGCGCGGGTTGATCGTGCCATAAGGGATCGCCACCCGCAGCATATAGGCATGAAGCTGCAGATAAAGCCCGTTCATCAGCCGCAGGGGGCGGAATTCGTCTTCGGTCAGCGAGCCATCCAGCCGCCGTTCCACCTGAGAGGTGAACTGCGCCACGCGGGAGGCGAT
>NZ_JAPDGS010000002.1 GCF_025950525.1 Stagnihabitans lacustris
GGCATCACACCCGCCCAGAAACTGAAGACGGCCGCGTGAGTTCTACGGATGCACCCCGTTAAGAATGGGGGGTTACCGGGGGTCAGGCAGCCCGATCGAAAACTTGGGCAGGCTCGGGCGCTGCAGGATCAACACAATGGTCAGGGCATTGAAGCAGGTTCTCGAAAGCTTCTGAGAATGCATCGAGTGCGATCATTTGGGCCCTGGGCAGGGTCCGAGAGTGTCGGCGCCATTGCCGCTTGCGCAGGTCCTGCGCCAGTTCGCAATATTCGCGGACTTCAGAGGACTTCATTAGCCTGACGAATTCGGCGCAGACCTTCTTCAACCGCGCGGCCCAGGTCTCGCAACCGGCGATGAGCATCACCACCTCTGCCCGATTGACCACCTCTGACCGCATGGCCTCGGCGGTCTTGATCCATCCGTCGAGCGCCGGATCCCATACATCGTCAACTCCAAAGGCTTCGATTTCCGCCAGATCGAAGAGGCTGGCGACAAAGGCGTTGAAGGCGTTCAACACCGGAAGGGTCGAGCAAATCTGTTCCGGTGCGGCGAAGGTCATCTGAAGGTTGGTCATGGCTAAACTCCGTCAATTGAGGCAGTCGAATACGATTCGGTTGCGCTTTTCTGTTCTCGTGTGATACAAATAGATCAAGGAAATCGAGTAATCAAGTAGAAACCAAAAAAAAGATATAAAAGGATCACCCATGTTCTTTCGGGCAGCTCACTTCCGTGCCGCGCGGGCCATGCTGGATGCAAGCCAGGCAGAAATAGCGGCATTGGCTGGCATATCTCTGCCCACGTTGAAAAGACTAGAGAGCGAGAGTTCAGGGCCGGGGCGGGCCAATTCCAGCAACGTCGAGGCCCTTGCAAAAGTCTATGTGGACAAGGGCATCCGCTTTCATTTCCCGGATCGAGATGGCCTCATAGGCGTCTCGCTCGACAACGACTGATGTCTTCTCTTCCCACCATGGCCCTTACGCCTTGCCAGAATTGCAACCCAACGATCGCCACCAGCACTTTCATGCCAGAGCCTGACGCCTTTCTGGCGAATTGCCTGTTGGTCGAAATCGAGGTCGACCCAGCCCAAGCCATGATCTTTGCGCTTGCGGCCGGGTTACCTGATGATCGATTCATGATCCAAGCAAATTGAGTCTGAGCCGGCACCTCAGGTCTCGCCCCGGATCCGGTAGTCGTGCTGGCATTTGCTGTCCCGGGTCAGGTGGCACAGGTCGACGGATCGGGTTCCGTGGATGACTTGCGTCCAGCTCGCATGGCCATAGGCTCCAGCGTGACTCCAAGGGTACGCTTCTTGCCCTTTGCAACCATCCGCGCGTGATCGACATGTTCGGCCCAAAGCGGACGCTCAACCCAACTCCTTTGAATGGCAGCTTCCATGCGCAATTCGTCGGCGTGCATCCCCGGCAGGACGTCGCGTGCCGTGCCCGAGAGAGATGACAAGCGCCACTACTAACGTCACAACAGGATCGAGATCACGTTCGGGCGACTGAAGGATTGATAGCAGGGTCGCAACGCGCCATGATAGGCGCCCGAAGGCATTCCTCTCGGCAAATGCCCTGAGAACACGGTATTGGAAATGCTGTTTTACAGTTCCGCCGCCCTCGGTCGGGAAGAAGTCGATTTCGCCAAACTGGAATGAACTTGAATGAAGTCCGACAACGCCCCCTCGGCCGCTTTAGGAAGTGGATGAGGTTTTCCACTTACAGTCGAAGACGCGTGGCATTTCGGGCGTTGCAACGGCGCACAGTCCAGTGTGGTTCGTTCATCGCGCATGATGTCAGCCGCAGGTGGTGGTGGCAAGGTTCAAGAGTTGATGGTCAAATCCTTCCAGTCCTTTGAGGGTGCGGTTGCAACCAGCGCACCGATTGCGGGCGCAGGCCTATGACGATCTATACATTCCAGATATTCGGCTATGGTGCCAACCCCGAGGCCAGCAGTGGCGGCGGCGTCACAACCGTTTCGCCAGGCGCGCAGCCAATTGCCGTTAGCGTCAACGACAACGACACGGTTCTGAACGAAGTTTAAACCGCCATGGGCGGGGTGGTTGACAGCAACGGCACCTACTCGCAGTTGACGACAACGGCGATGGTTGTGGATGGTGTGACCGTTCCCGTCGGTTCGGCGGTGACATCGGAATATGCAACAACCATCTACAACCAGACCACTGGACAATCCGGTGTCGCATACCAGATCAATTTTTACACAACCGGTGGCTATCCCCTTGCAAACGGCGTTGCGTTCTCCATCCCGGTTTCGGCTGGCGACACGCTGACTTACAACACCTGGTCAGGCGCGGGGCAGACCAGCTATTCCACCTTTGCGCCGCTTTCCAGTGGCCCAATCCCGGATGGCTATGTTGACGGCACGACAGGCGATGATTCCATTGGCAGCGCCTTTACGGATGCCACGGGCGACAAGATCGACAACAATGACGCCATTCTGTCTGGATCATCGGGAAACGATGATTTTGTAAGGGCCGGCGACGGCAATGACACCGTATCGGCCGGTGCGGGCCACGACAAAATCTATGGCGGCAACGGCAACGATTCCCTTGACGGCGGTGCCGGCAATGACTCGCTTTATGGCGAGGCGGGCAATGACACTTTGATGGGCGGCGCGGGCAACGACATCCTGGATGGCGGCGATGGAACCGACCTTGCGAGCTATGCCAGTTCAACCGCGGCCGTCAACGTCAACCTTGCGACGGCCGTCAGCTCGGGTGGATATGCTGCCGACGACACGCTGACCGGAATCGAGAACCTGACCGGTTCAAGCTATAATGACACTTTGACAGGCGATTCCAATGCGAACGCCATCACAGGTGGCGCTGGCGCCGATTCAATCGACGGTGGCACGGGCAACGACCAGCTCTTTGGCGGGTCAGGCAATGACACGGTGCAAGGCGGCTTGGGGCAGGATCTGCTTGATGGGGGGGGACAATGCGGACCTTCTTTTCGGCGGCGCAGGCAATGACACAATCTCCGGCGGGACCGGCGATGACCACATTCTTGGCGGTGCGGGCAATGACAGCCTGACGCTGGGAACCGGAAGCGACATTCTGGATTTGGTGAACGGTGACGGCCAGGACACGGTCACGGATTTCAACATGACTCTGGTCTCGGGCAAAACCACCGACCAGTTGAATGTGGCTGATCTGCTTGATCTGAACGGAAACCCCGTCCGGGTGAATGATGTGGTCGTTACCGATGACGGTTTCGGCAATGCCAGATTGACCTTCCCGAATGGCGAATCCGTCGTCTTGGACGGCATTTCTCCGGCATCCGTCAATTCCTATGCGGCGCTGCACTCCATGGGTATCCCCTGTTTTGTGACAGGAACCCGGATCAAGGTCCCGGAGGGCGACGCCTTGGTTGAAGACCTGCGACCAGGCGATCTGGTGGAAACCCTGGACCATGGCGCCCAACCCTTGAAATGGGTTGGCTCCAAAGTGATGACACCGCAAGAGTTGAAGGATGCGGCCAAGATGCGGCCCGTGCGGATCAAGGCCGGCACATTGGGGGCAACATCGGACCTGTGGGTTTCGCAGCAGCATCGCATGCTTGTCACGCTGAAGGGGCATGAGGTGCTGGTGCGGGCCATTCATTTGGCTCAGGCGGCGATGCGTGGGGTTCGGGTGGCGCAGGGAAGGCGCCAGGTTCGCTACCACCATCTCCTTTTCGCGCAGCACGAGGTGAATATTGCCAATGGCGCGCTCACCGAAAGTTTCTATCCCGGCCGGATTGGACTGAGGGCGCTGGCGCCGATGGCGCGACTGGAAATCCTGAGCCAGCTGCCCGGAATCGGCTCCGGGATCCTTTCCGGGGCGGATCCATCAGAGTACTTCGGACCAACCGCGCGCCGCGAAGTCGTTCGCCGCGATCTAGAGATTCAGGAACTGGGTATTGCTTGGCGTTTCCCTGAACGTTCTCAAGCACAACTAGGCCCGCGACAGTGAAAGTCCGCTTTCCGCCCCTTGCGACGGTCCACGCGTAATCGACGTGTTCGGTCCTGAGTGTATGCAACGACATCCCCGGCTGAAATCCGAAGATCAGCACGGATGAAGTGCTTTTTCGGACCTTCGTGGCGATGCATCGTGTTTGAACAGCAGGTGTCAGCCAAGCATGTCTTGGCGAATGCGGTCGAAGATCTCCACACCTTGCGCGATCAGATCATCGGGGAAATCGTAGTCGGGATTGTGCAACGCGGGTCGGTTCTCGCCTGCGCCCAGCAGGAACATGGCGGATCTGGCCACTGTGCCGAAAAGCCCGAAATCCTCGGAGGCGCGCATGGGAAGGCCATGCGTGTCATGGCCGATCCCCAGGGCCTCAAGGCCGCGAATGATGGCCGCAGAGGCCTCGGCCTGGTTGGTGCAGGCGGCAAAGCGATCATGATGGGTGAAGGCGACCGTCAGGCCGTGCTGTGCGGCCAGATCCTGGGCCAAGGTAATGACCTCGCCGCGTAGTGCCGCCATGTCGTCATCCAGCAAGGTGCGCAGGGTCAACCAAAGTTCCCCCTCGCCGGGGGTGATGCCGAAGGCTGGCTCTCCCATCCGCGCGTGACAGATCGAAACCAGCCGAAATCCCGGCACGACTGCGCCCCCCGGACCTGCCGCAAGCGCTGCAGGCATCAAGGCTGCCAGGGCCAATGCAGGCGACAGACCGGTTTCCGGCATCGAGGCATGGGCGGTGCGCCCGCCAAACACGACCCGGAGCCCTTCAGAGGCGCAATTCGCCGGGCCTGCTGCGATCACGGCATGGCCCAGCGGCATGCCCGGCATATTGTGCACCGCGAAGGCCCAGTCAGGCCGGATCTCGGCAAATCCCGGATCGGCCAAGACAGCGGCGGCCCCCGATCCATCCTCTTCTGCAGGCTGGAACAAGAGCACCACGCGCCCCTTCGCAGGCGGGTGGCGGGAGATCAGGCGGGCCAGCCCCATCAGGATGGACATGTGTCCGTCATGCCCGCAAAGATGTCCCTTGCCCGCATGGGTCGAGCGATGCGTGGACTGGGACAGGTCCTCGATCGGCAGCGCGTCAAGTTCGCAGCGGAACATCACCGTCGGCCCCGCTATGGGCGCGCTCCACACCGCCGCGACGCCATGACCGCCCAACCCCGTCAGGATGCGACCCGGGCAAAGCGGTTCCAGCGCCTGCGCGACTTGCGCTGCCGTCCATTCTTCTTGCCCTGAGACTTCCGGATGGCGATGCAGGCGGTGACGGAACTCCGTCAGTTCGACGATATCTGCATTGGTCAGCATGATCTTGTCCCCCTTTGCAGCGACATTCCCAAAGTCGCGCGGATCGTTCTGATCGGCAAGCAGGTCGAGGTTGGTGACTTGCGGGGGCAGAGGTCGGGCCGCATCAACGTCCCAGGGTCAGGTGGCGCGTACCAGCTGTGATCGGCCCTTTTCGGCTGGTCAAAGCCACGACGCGCCGGTGGCTCACATGCTCTCCTGTCGGAAGACGAGGTCCGGCAGCACGGTTTCCCATTGATCGCGCTTCAGCATGCCCTGCCAGGCCTCTTCGTTGTCGGCCTTGCGCCATAGGACGACGGCTCCGACCTGGCCCCGGACCAGCCTCCCCGGGGGCGGTTGCCACTTGCCCGCCATGCGGCTTAGCACCCGGCCCTTTGTGTCCAAGATCAGCCATTTGCCGTCCCGAAGGTCCAGGGTGACGCGGTCGCCGACCTGCGTCTCGGCCATGGCCTGAAGGGAGGGGCTGACATCGGCCAAGCGCCCCGCGAAGGAGAGATCGACCGTCTTCATGTCGGGCAGCAGGTATTGATCCGGCTCGGGCAGGTCCGAGGCCCGGGGCGGGGGGATCTTGCGCAGAAGCTCGGCCTCGCTGTCGGCCGTGACGAAGACATGGGCGCCCGAGGTCACCACGGCCAGGGTCCGCTTCGCCCGCGTCATGGCGACATAGAACAGGCGGCGCGGCGCCTCGCTGTCCTCGCCCTGCGACAGCCCCGCCCAGCCGCCGTTCAAGATCACCACATGGTCGAACTCCAGCCCCTTGGAGCGATGCGCGGTCAGGAGCAGGCAACCGCGCTGACCCTCACGCACGTCCCGCGCCCATTCGGCCAGCCATTCCACCGCATCGGGCACCGGGATGGTCTTGGGCCCCAACTCGCGGGCAAGGTCGGCGATGCCCTCGGCGATCAGATCGACCCAGCGGTTGGGGGTCTGACGGTTCAGGACGTCCAGGATGTCCTGGACCTTCAGCATCGCGGCAGGCGTCGCCCGCAAGCCCGCCACCAGCGCCCGCATCTCGCGCAGGCGCCAAACCGAGGGCAGCTCTTCGTTCGCCATCTGCACGGGATGGCCCAGCTTTTCCAGATAGGCCCGCACCGGCCCCAGACGCCGCCAATCGCGCGAGATGATCGCGGTCCGGCTCCAGGCGAAGTCGGGGTCAAGATGCGAGAGGCGCACCAACTCGTCCACCGCCGCCATGGCCTGCGCCGTCTCATCGGCGGCAACATCCAGGAACTGGACGCGGCCCCGTGCCACCGGGTCATGCACCGCCATCACCCCGCCGCCGGGGTCCAGCCCGCGGACATGGTCCACGGTGATCGGATGGCCCGATTTCATCCGGTCGCGGGCGGGCTCGATCACCTGGTTGGCGGCGTCGATGATGTGCCGCGTCGAGCGGTAATTCTCGGTCAGGAACTTCGGTTTCGCCCGGTAATCCTCTTCGAACCGCCGGATGAAGGAGACCGAGGCGCCGGTGAAGGCATAGATGTTCTGGTCGTCATCCCCCACGGCAAAGAGGCTCAGCCGTTGGTCGGGGTCCTCCAGCGACCGGCCCGCGACGGCGGCGATCAGGGAATATTCCTCGGGGCCGATGTCCTGGTATTCGTCCACCAGGATCCAGCGATAGCCCTGGATGAGTGCTTCGCGCTGTGCCTCGGCCTCGGCGCGGGACAGGCCCTCGCCATTAATGAGGCGGACGGCCTCGCGCAGGATGCCGTCGAAGTCCTGCTCCTCGGTGCCGGTGAAGGAAGCCCCCACCAGCCGCATCGCCAGCGCATGACAGGTGGAGACCGTGACGAAGGCGGCGTCCTCGCCCACCAGGTGGCGGAGCCGGGCGCGGATCTCGGCCGCGGCATGGCGGTTGTAGGTCAGGACGAGGATGCGGCTTGGATCTTCGCGCCGCACCCGCAGCAGATAGGCGATGCGGTGGACCAGAACCCGGGTTTTGCCCGAGCCGGGACCGGCCAGGACCAGGACATTGGTCTCCTCGCGGTCATCGGCCACGATGTCCTGCTGGGTCGGATTGCCGAGGTCGTCGACGATCTGGCGCCAGGCGCGGCCGGTGGTCTGACGCCGCAGCTCCACCGACCGCCCCGGCATCCAGCGGCGCAGGAACTGGTCCTGCGGCAAGGCGAAGTAATCGCCCGACAGGCGAAGGGCCTCGTCGATGTGATCCAGCCCCTTCTTGGCAAACTCATCCATGACATGGGTCTGGATCGTCTGCTCGCGGTAATGGTCCAGAAGCGGCTGGTAGTCCTTGGCCACAAACCCCGCGCGTGAGGGGTTGAGGTGGACAGTCATGGCAGACCGAAAGACGGTCAGCCCCTTGCCCAGGGTCAGCACCTGCTGCTCATGCAGCCAAAGAAGCGCGCGCTCCATCAGCTTGGTCATGTCGCGGACCGCTCCGGCGATGACCGCATCGGCCATCAGCACCGCCAGAAGCGCGCCCAGCGTGGTTTCCACCTGGATATCCTTGCCTTGCGTGCCAGCCGGCACCTTGGCGATCAGGAACTCCATCAGTCGTTCGGCTGCGGCCCAGCGGAGTGCCGCGGTCTGCTCCACCACCCGCCATGTGCGTTGAAGGGTGACGTCCAGCGTCCGGGAGGAGAGCTTTTTCAGCCTTATGTTCCCCTGACCGCCTTCCTCGTCGCGCCCATCCCGCTCGACCGACCGCAAGAGCCGCTCCAGGATATGCGGCCCCGCGCCCTCGTGACCCAGCTCCTTCATTCTGTGGCTGGCCAGCGTCAGGTCCAAGGGCCCCGCCTCCGGTGCCATCTCGCGCATCGTGGCGACCAGGGTCTTCTCCAGCCCCATTGCGGCAGAGAACCTGACGCGAGAAGCGTTTGCGATGCCGACATGGACCTGCACCGTGATGGCGATGTCGTTGCGCGCCAGCCCAAGGGCCTCGAGGTCGGCCATGGCCTTGGCCAGCCCGCGATGGGTCAGGCCCGCGATCCCGGTCAGCTCATCGGTCGAGATCCCCCGGTCGGGGTCCGCGTTCATCATGTGGCGCAGGATGTCCAGGAACTGCTTGCGCCGCGCGCCGGTGATCGCCGCCCTTTCCAGGACTTGCGCGGCCGCGTCCAGGCTGGGCACCAGCAGGGACGAGGGAAAGACCTGCACCCTGTTCTCCTCGCGTGAGACGAGGGTGGCTTCTTCCAGCCAGGCGACGGCGGTCTTGACGCGGGTGTCCTCGGTCGTGCTGTCGCGCAGGAAGTCGTGGTCCTTCTCCTCCCGCAGGATCTCTCCGCTCGTAGCGACAACCTTGCCGCCGTTGCGGCCCTGTTCGTCGATGCGCCGCAGCGCCTTGAGGATGGCGCCGATCTCGTGCCGCTCCAGCCGTGAGCGGGCCGAGAGGGTGAATTGCCGCTCGATGTCGTCGGAGTGGTAGAGCAGCACGCAGGTGGCAGGCCTGCGGTCACGGCCCGCGCGCCCGGCCTCTTGCAGGTAGTTCTCCAAAGAGCCCGGGATATCGGCATGCAGCACCAGGCGGATGTCGGGCTTGTCGATCCCCATGCCGAAGGCGTTGGTCGCGGCGATGACACGCAGATCGCCCACCCGAAAGGCCTCTTGCACCGTGCGCTTTTCCTCGGCCGACAGTTTCGCGTGGAAATGGGCGGCCTTTAGGCCCTGGACCTTCAGGGCTGCGGCGACCTCTTCGGTTCCCTTGCGCGAGGCGCAATAGATCACCGCGCCGGACTTGCCCCACGGCGCGCGCAGGTCGGGCATGTGGGTCTCCAGCACCCGCAGGATATCGCCGGGCTTGGTGGTCTTGGCTGTCGCTATCACCTGAAAGGACAGGTTCGTCCGCGTCGACCCGCCGTCAAAAAGCGCCAGCTCCACCCCCAGCCTCTCGCGGAAATGGGCGGTGATGTCACCCACGACCTCGGGCTTGGCGGTGGCCGTCAGGCACAGGACCGGGGCCGGGGGCCGGTCGCCCGAGAACTCGCGGACAAAGCGGCCGATGTAGCGGTAATCGGGGCGGAAGTCGTGGCCCCATTTGCTGACGCAATGCGCCTCGTCCAGCACCCAAAGCCCGACCTCGCGCTGCTTCAACACGCCGCGCACCGAGACCGACCGCAGTTGCTCGGGCGAGATGAGGAGAATGGCGGCCTGACCGAGGCGGACGCGGTCCAGCGCCTCTTGCCGCTCGGGCATGGAGAGCATGCCGTTGATCGTGACCGAGGAGGAGATCCCGACCCTTTCCATCCCCTGGACCTGGTCGGCCATCAGCGCGACCAGGGGCGAGATCACCACGGTCAACGCCCCGGTCTTGTCGTAAAGGGAAAGCGCCGGCACCTGGTAGCAGACCGACTTCCCCGTGCCGGTGGGCAGGATGCCAAGGACGTTGTCTCCGGCCATCGACCGTTCGACGATGACCTCTTGCAGGGGGCGGCCCTCGGCGTCCTTCGGTTCAGGGCGGAAGGCGGGGAAGCCGAACCACTTCTGCAAAGCGCCTTTGGGATCGTTCATCACCGCGCACCAGGGGCAGGAGGCCTTGCCACAGTTGGTGTCGCGCAGGTCCCGCACGATCTCGGCGGCTTGCGGAAAGGCGGCGCGGACCCAGGGCGGCATGACGGATTCCCCGCCCGAGACCGAGATCCAGGCCAAAGCATAGGCCAGGGGCCAGGCGCGGCGGGGGTCTTGGAGGGTCTCCAGCGTGGGGGAGACCTGGGCGGCGCAGGCCTGACCTTCCAAAAGCGTGCGGATCGCCTTCAAGGCGGTGGATCGGTCCGGCACCGGCGCCCGGCGGACCTCGGCAAAGACCGCATCGAACCCTGCGCCCCGGTCCATCCGGGTCGAGAGGTAATGCCAGGCCACCAGGGCATCCGGGTTTTGCGCCCTGAAGGCCTGAAGCTGGTTCTCCAGCACCTGAAAGACCAGCCTTGCGTCAAGCTCGGGGTCGTTCACATGCCCCGCCTGCAGCCGCCCGTCGTGATAGTGCTTCACCAGGTGGTGATAGGGGTTCCGCGGGAAGGCCAGCGGGTTCAGCCAAAGCGTGTCGATCGGGGCCTGCATTCTCTCGCGCAGGCGGGGTCGGGCGGCCACCAGATGCTCGATGTCATGGTGAAGGATGTTGTGGCCCAGGATATGGACCCCCTCCAGAGCCTCTTCCAGCCGGTCCAGCGACCGCGACAGGCCGCCTTTTGGGGCCACCACCGCAGGCCCCTCGTGACGCACCGCCGCCAGGTCGAAGATCACTGCTGTCTTCGGGTCGACCTCCAGATCCACCGACAGGCAGCGCTGCAAGAGCGGCTTCTCCTCGGGCCGAGGGCGGAAGAATTTGAAAAGGGCCATCGGGTCCGGAGCAAGTGCATGGAATTGGCTGACCTTATGGCGAAGGGGGGCGCATCGCAAGCCGGGCAGGGAGAGAGCCCCGATCGAGGCTTGGGTCGGCCCAATGCCTCAGGCCGCCGCGGGTAAGCCTCGTTGGTCAAGAATGGCTGCGACCGATGATTTTCTGCGACACCAAAAGGAGTTGATCGACAGTTATTGGCCACCGGCGACGATCCGGTGAAGCGCATCAACAGGGGAAGAGCTGGCATCAGCTGTGCATGGATTTCGTCTTGGGGCAGATATCGGGCCTGTGCCGTCCATTCAATCACAGGTCCAATGTCCGCCTCGTCATCGGTCAGGGCAAACATACCCTCGGCATAGAGCTTCAGCCCCAGGTTCAGCGTGGCGATGACCGAAGCGGCTTTGTCCTGCTCTTTCTTCGTTGAAACGTGCGCAGCTTGGAGGATCTCTCCGGCCTTGATCGTGGTCAGGCTCAGCTGTTGCATTTCAGCGCTCTTCGCAGCGACTTCGGCCTCCAACCGCTGCACCGTCTTTTGTGCCGTCTGTGCCTCGCGCCTCATCGGCTGCCCGCGCCATCTCCTGCGTCGATTTCTGTGCTGCGGCCATCATGGCATTCGCCTCCTCCCTTGCCGCCGCGATGATGCGTGCCGCCTCGGCCCGACCCTCTGAAATCTCGGTCTGACGATACATCGACGGTGGAACATGGCGACGGGGAGGATCTGCCGGCAGGCCCGCCCATTTTGCATGGCGGCGTTCTTCGGCGCGGCGGATCCCTCTGCAGATACCCAGGGGCTGAAGCGCCATGCCAATCAGATCCTGTGCATGTTCATAGTTGGCCAGAAGCGGATTGGCGGCAGACTCGATCAGGCGCTGGCGACTGCGATTTTCGCTGATGCGGAGGTTCCAGACCAAGACGACGAAGTGGATGTGAAAGGCCTCTTCGTCATGATGCGCGCTGACATAACGCAATTGGTCATCTGGAAAGTGGTCCCGCAGGAAGGCCATTGCTGCCTGTTTGAAGGCGAGAACTTTTTCAGGGTCCCATTGGGCTTGCCAGCTTCCGCCGAACCACGCCTTGTTGACGGTCAGGATGCCCTCTCGCAACGGACCCTCGCTGACCCGACGCCAGGGATCAGAGGGTCCCGAGGCAGCCAAGGCGTCAGCGTCCCTGTGGCGCGATTTGCGTCTCAAGGCCGCAACGTGTTCTAGGTGAATGTTCATGCGCGCCTCACGCACTTCATCGCGGACCTGATCGATCCAACGGGGCCCACCGTGCAAAACCTCGTTCATGGCGGAGGCGCCAACATCGACATGCGCCAGATCTCCGCCGCGACGTTCATCATGCATCCGGAATTTCCCGAGAGCCTTGGGGTGCAGTTTCTTGAATGTCAGGACGGCTGGATGGCTGCTCTGGGTTGACGGATTTGGGTCGGTGATGTGCGTGTGGGCGGTCATGAGGCACCTGGTGATCGTGTTCGTCACATCAGGATGCGAGGGCGCGAAGAAAATCCTCGCACAGGTTTTGAAAGATTCCTCGGCCGGATCGCAAGTTTTTGCAGGGAAAGACTCATTAAGTATCTTGCAAGGGCAGGGGGCGATGACCGTCCCCGAGATGGTTCGAAACTGGCCGACCCTGGCGGGCGATCTCGAAAGAACTTCCGGATATTTCCAGCCGGATTCAGGGCTTTGGACTTTCTGTATCCTCGGGGATCCTGTGTTCAGACAGGAGACCGGCATGGACACGAGCGACACAGCCTCACTTTTTGACGACATTGCGCTGTCAATTCGGTTTTCCGATGTCTTGGACCACGAGACCTCGGTGCGGATTGACGGTGAGGAAGGGGCGCTTTTCGAGGACATCCGTGCCCTGGCGGCTGTTCCGGAAGTTGCTGACATTGCGGAAGATCGACGCCCTTCCGTGATCGGGCGCAACGGTGGCGCCTCTGCACTGGACGACCCTCTGCCAAGCCCGGCGGCCGCAGAGGAGGAAAGGCCGTCATGGCCCAATGATCGGCCATATGCCGTCGGGCGACCTGCCCAAAGCCGCCTGCTATCAAAGGGCATGCCGCCCTTCCCCATGCCCTTGAAACCCGTGTTCCGGAAAGAGGGGAAGGCCTCCGGTGTCGTCGTCGGGCCAGGCGTGCCAGGGCCTAGAGGGCTCCATGCCTGCTGTCGAGGTCCGCCCCAAAACCGCAGCGGCCCACGTGTCATCCCTGCCCATGCCAGATCCGAAAGGCCTTGGCCGCCTCCGGACGCCCTCGGCGCCGGGAGGTTGTCGATGTCTTGGCGCATCTCAATCCTCGGAAGGGCCAAGGGCCGCCAGGATTGCAGAGGCCTTCAGGGAATAGACGCGTTTGCGCTCTTTCAACCCGGGAATGCTGATGCGGGAGAGAAGGCAGTTCGCCTCCGTGCCGCGCTGCAACAGACCGTCACCCTCGAGGTCGCGCGCCGCGTTTTGCGGATGCTCGCCCGCGAAGGCGTCGAAGGCGGCAGGCAGGACGTAGAACCAGTCTTTTGTCTTCCAGCCCGTTTCGGTCTGCGCAGATGTGCCGGGCGCGGCCAGATCGACGAAGGCGTCACGCTTAGCGTGGATGCCTTCTGCGATTCTGCGGCAGCGCTGCGAAACCTCGCCATTGCGGCCTGCAAGCCATATCTTGGCAACATCCACCACGGCCGCGCGCGAGGTGCCTGCTTTCCAGGGAAGGATGCCGGCGCGGATGGCAAGTTCACCTGCGACGCTGATCAGCGAGAATGCAGTGAGCACGCGGCCGACGTCGTCTGGCACGACGGCCAGACCCAGGCCTTGCGCGATTTCGTCGAAGGCGCACGCAATCAAGGCGCCGATCTCGGCGCGAAGCTCCGTGTCATGTTTCAGGATCCAGCGGATGAATGCGGGGCCCGCCGTTCCGTGGTTGCGCGCCACGGCATCGCAGATCGCTTTCGAGAAGGACCCGCCGCCCGAATAGCCGTGAAGATCTTCGAAAACCCCATGCGTCCAGCGTCGCACTGGGATGTCGATCATACGCACGGACAACCCATCTGGCGGGTTGAGGCCTGCCGCCGTCATGTAATGGCGCATCGATTCTTCTGCCGTCGACGCGATCACGACCCGCGACCGTTTCGCTCGATTCAGGGCCAGGGTCACATTGCTGCGTGACTTGCCGGTGCCGTTGCCGATCATCATGACAGTCTCGACATGCCAGCGTTCGGGTTCACTTGGGAACTCGTCGAGTATCAGGAGGCCGTCGTTAGCTTCTGCGGCCATAAGTTCTACGGCCGTTGGCGTAGCCCGCCAATTGTTCAAGACACTTGAGTCTTCATAGGCTGAGCCCATCATCTTGAGCGCGGTGCTTTTTCCGGAGCTGTTCAAGCTGTAGAGGTTCAGGCCGATCGAAGCCGCGTTGGTATAGGCGAGCAAAGGGCCTGATAGTGCTGTGGCCAGAGCCAGGATCAAGGCAGGGTTACCCATTGCAAGTGATGCAACCTCAATCTGCCACGTCTGCAAAGTCCCGGCCACGGATTGCAGTGCTTTGCACTCCTTTGTCCGGATCAGGAGACCGTGTGATCCTTGCGTTCGAAGGATTTCGCCATGTCGAGTGGCATAAATGGGGATGCCATCGGGCAAGCGCGCATGGCCTGGTTGCAAAAGAATGAGGCCGAGTATCTTGGGTACGGCATGTCTGATGAAACGGCCCAAGGAACTGGCGGTGCCCAAAAGCGCAAAGCCAAGGCATGCCAGCAAGCAGGCTACCTCCCTCATCGATTTCTCGATCTGCCCGGCGTCGATGATCACTTCCTGCCGCTGACCACCGTGATTGATGAACTCCAAGCCGCAATGCCAGTTCTGCCCCGAAATGTCGCAGAGACGAAAGGCGACGCGGAGAGGGCCGCAGAGGCTCTTTCCGGTCTCCAGATCAACGATCCGGTCCGTTGCGGCATTGAAGCCGAACCCTTCCGGCATGTCGGCGATCATCTTGGAATGCCAGTCAATCGCGTCAGCCCCAGGTGCCTCGTCCATGCGAAATGTGTTGGAAGGGACATGTTCCGGGCCAGCCGGAAAGGCCACCTGACTGCACTGGCCAGGGTCCTTCTGGTGGCTATCGTTGTCCTGATCTTGGTTTTCATGATGTGCTTCATCGTCGTGGAAATCATCCATCGTCCAGTCGTCCTGTCCCTATAGGGGGGGCCCATCATCTTGGATGCGATGACTGGATTATCATTGCTGGTCAGAGGCCTGGGAAGCCGGGCCCGTCAAGATACATGTGAAGAACTTGCTCGTAGGGGTCACTTTTCCCCATGATTTCTCTGGATTGCGTGTGCCTGACCTGGGCCGGGCTTGACATGAGTGGTGCAAAACAGCCCGTCACCGCCGCGTCTTGATGGAACCGAGCCAGAAAATCCAGAATTTCATGAGGCCATCTGTCCAAGGTTTTCGGGGGGGTATGGGCAAACTGTCAAGGGGTTGAGATCCTCTTGGGTGACGGCTGTTTCTTGGACTTGGCGAGGCCCGTCTCTTCGGGGCGTCGGCGGATCTCCATCAAAGCCTTGTCCTCCGAGGAATTGAGAAAGGCCCGCGCAT
Source organism: Stagnihabitans lacustris (assembly GCF_025950525.1). GTDB lineage: Bacteria > Pseudomonadota > Alphaproteobacteria > Rhodobacterales > Rhodobacteraceae > Stagnihabitans. The sequence continues at coordinate 15,144 of NZ_JAPDGS010000002.1, forward strand.
CTCAGCGCGGGCCTTAACCGCCTATCCGGCGGGCAGTAATCTGGATGTGCGCCTCCTTGCGGGCCCCGCACAGTTATTCTCAGCCGCCTGTCCGGCGGAGGGCAACCCCTTCCAAGCACAAGAGGCATTCCCTCGCCGCAGCGCAGAAACGAAAATGACATGCAACCGACATGGGGCTGAATCATCTGGCGCGCAGGCTGAGAGCAGTCCAGCAACCGGAGTGCTTCCATGTTTTCGCTGTCTGGCCAGAAGGCCCTGGTCATCGGTATCGCCAATGAGCAATCCATCGCCTGGGGCTGTGCCAAGGCCCTGAAGGCCCAGGGCGCCGATCTTGCCGTCACCTGGTTGAACGCCAAGGCCGAACCCCATGTCCGCCCTCTGGCCGAAGCGATCGGCGCCGCGATCATGGGGCCGCTGGATGTCTCGGTTCCGGGCCAGTTGGAGGCGATCTTTTCCCAGATCGCCCAGACTTGGGGCGGGCTTGATACGCTGGTCCATTCCATCGCCTTCGCGCCAAAGACCGATCTGCATGGCCGGGTGATCGACTGTTCGCCCGAGGGCTTTGGCCTTGCCATGGATATCTCGGTCCATTCCTTTTTGCGGATGATCCGCCTGGCCGAGCCGCTGATGCCGCAGGGCGGCACCTGCCTTTCGGTCAGCTTCTTTGGCGCCTCCCGCGTGGTGCGGCATTACAACATGATGGGGCCGGTCAAGGCAGCGCTGGAAAGCGCCGTGCGCTATGCGGCGGCCGAGCTGGGGGAGAAGGGCATCCGCGTCCATGCCCTGTCGCCCGGGCCGCTGGCGACAAGGGCGGCCTCTGGCATCGACCATTTCGACGAACTTCTTCAGGCGGCCTCCGAACGGGCGCCGACCCATCAACTGGCCACAATCGAGGATGTGGGGGCGATGGCCGCGTTCCTTGCCTCGAACGCGGCGCGCAATCTGACCGGCGGTGTGCATGACATCGACGGCGGTTTCTCGATCACGGCGTAAGGTAACCCCATGAATGTCTTCGATCTTCTGAACCCCGCCCATCAGCCGGACATTCCGCGCCCGGAATCCGACGCGCTGGCCCTGTTGCAAACCCGCCTGACCGAGGTCAGCGACGAGATCGCGGCGGGCTCTGCGACCGTGGAGCTTTTGACCAAGGCCGCCAACATCCATTCCGCCCGCATGACTGAAGGCCATTCCGCCCGGGCCGAAGCGATCCTGACCCAAAGCCGCGAGGTGATGGAAAGCCTCCGTGACGCCCAGGCCCAAGGCCAGCTTGCGGGCGATGCCATGGCCTGGATGCGCGACGCGATGGAACGCATGGTCCTGACCGTGGATACCCTGCGCAAGCGCGGCGACATCTTCCTTGACCACGAGGCGGCGGGCTGCCCCCCGGTGCTGATCTATGACCACGAGGTGGTGATGGATGGCGCCGATCAGCCCTATCCGTCCAACTACATGCTGTTGCGCATCCTTCCGCCCGAGGGCGTCACGATCGACGACACGCGCCGCCCCTATGTCATCATCGACCCCCGCGCGGGCCATGGTCCGGGGATCGGCGGCTTCAAGACCGACAGCCAGGTGGGCGTCGCCTTGGCTGCCGGCCACCCGGTCTATTTCGTGGCCTTCCGCCGCGAACCCGAGCCCGGGCAGTTCCTGTCCTATGTCACCCGTTCCGAGGCGGCCTTTGTCCGCGAGGTGATGCGGCGTCACCCCAAGGCCTCGCGTCCCGTCATCACCGGCAATTGCCAGGGCGGCTGGGCCACGCTTTTGCTGGCGGCCACCAATCCCGACCTGACCGGCCCCATCGTGATCAACGGCGCCCCGGTGGCGCCTTGGGCCGGGCGCGTGGGCGAAAACCCGATGCGCTATAATGCCGGCGTTCTGGGCGGCACCTGGATTCCCATGATGCTGTCGGACATCGGCGGCGGCATCTTTGACGGAGCGCATCTGGTCGGAAACTTTGAACTGATGAACCCCGGCCGGACCCTCTTTCGCAAGTATACCGACCTGTTTCGTGACATCGACAAGGGCGACGCCAGCTTTCTGGAGTTCGAAAAGTGGTGGGGCGGGTTCTTCCTTTTGACCGAGGCCGAGATCCGCTGGATCGTCGAACAGCTGTTCGTCGGCAACCGTCTGGTGAAAAACGAAGCCCGGATCGAGCCCGGCCGCCCCATCGACCTGAAAGCCATCCGCGCGCCGATCATCGTTTTCGCCTCGCATGGTGACAACATCACCCCGCCGCAACAGGCGCTGAACTGGATCGCCGAGACCTATGCGGATGTCGATGAAATCCGCATCCGCGGCCAACGCATCGTCTATATGCTGCATGATCAGGTCGGCCATCTGGGGATCTTCGTCTCCTCCCAGATCGCCAAGAAGGAACATTCCGAAGTCGCCTCGACCCTGAAGACCATCGAGGCGCTGGCCCCGGGTCTGTATGAGATGCGCATCGAGGATGTCATCGAAAAGGACGGCCAGAAGCATTTCACCGTGGGCTTTGCCGACCGCACGCTGGACGATCTGCGCCTGTTGGATGACGGGGCGCAGGATGAACGCCCCTTTGCCGCCGTGGCCCGTTCGGCCGAGGTTCAGGCCCAGCTTTACGACAGCCTGATCCGTCCCATGGTCAAGTCGCTGGTCACCGAGACCACGGCCGAGATGACCCGCGCGCTGCATCCGCAGCGGCTGTCGCGGGCGCTGATGTCCTCGCAGAACCCGATGATGCAGGGGATGGAGGCATGGGCTACCCAAGTCCGCGACCAGCGGCAAAAGGCCGATGCCGCCAACCCTTTCCTGGCGATGGAATCCCTGTGGGTCAATGCGACCGAACAGGCCATAGACCTGATGCGCGACATGCGCGACATGAACCATGAACTCAGCTTTTTCACCATGTGGTCCACGCCCTGGGCCCGCGCCTTTGGCCGCAGCCATGAAACCCGCCGGACGCTGAAAAGCCACGGGGAACTCCGCGGCCTGCCCGAGGTCGCGGCAGCCCTGATGACGATCGAGCAGGGTGGCTTCGCCGAGGCCGTCATCCGCATGCTGGTGCTTTTGGCCGAGAATCGTGGCCAGGTGCGCCGCGACCGGCTGGAGCGGTCTTCGGCTGTCTTGACCCAGGACGAGCCCTTCCGGTCCTTGGGGGCCGAACGTCGGGCGATGATGATCCACCAGCAAACCCTGATCGCGACCTTCGAGCCCGAAAGCGCCGTCGACACTCTGCCGCTGCTGCTGAAACCCGAAGAGCGCGAATTGGCGCTGAAGGTCGTGCAATTCATCCCCGGCGCGATTTCGGAAATGTCGCCGCGCACGCTGGCCATGCTGCAACGCTTCCATGAGGTCCTGGGCCTGGCCCCCTTGACCGAGGATGTGATCGCCGACCCGCTGGCGCATCCCGAAGCCTCCGCTGCGCGGGAAACGCCCCCCGAATCCGAGGCCAAACCCGAGGCCAACCCAGAGCCAACATCGCAACCCGCGCGTCCCCGCCGTCGCGTTCCCCCCCTTGGCGAGATCTGATATGCGCCTGACCAACCGCACCTTCGACGAGCTTGCGCCCGGTGACGCGGCAGAGCTTCGCCGCCTTGTCACGCCCGACGACCTTTACGTCTTTGCGGCCTCTTCGGGGAACCTGAACCCGATGGACATCTCGGACAGCCATGCGCGCATTGCGCCGGGGATGTTCGTGGCCTCGCTGATCTCGGCGCTTTTGGGCACCGACCTGCCGGGACCGGGGACCTTTTACCGCCGGCAAGAGATGGACTTTCAGGGTCTGGCCCATGCGGGCGACGAGCTGACCGCCCGCGTCGAGGTGCTGGAGAAGCGCGCCGATGGCACGGTGCGCCTGTCCACCACCGTGCGCCGGCAAGACGGCGCGCTGGTGATCTCGGGCGAAGCGCTGGTCATGGCCCCCACCACCAAGTTCGATCAGGACATGGAACTTCCCGGCCTGATCGTCCAGCGCCACCGCCATTTCGAGGCGCTGGTGGCCCGCGCCAAGGCCCTTGCCCCCTTGCCCACTGCGGTGGTCTGTCCCGACGAGGCCAATTCGCTGGGCGGGGCGCTTTTGGCGGCGCGCGAAGGCATCATCGCCCCCATCCTGATCGGCAACGCCGCCCGCATCGCCCAGACGGCCACCGAGATCGGCACCGACCTGACCGGGATCGAGATCATCGACACGGCCACCGATCAACAGGCCGCAGCCCATGCCTGCGCGCTGGTCCACGAGGGCCGGGCAAGGGCCGTGATGAAGGGCCATCTGCACACCGATGACCTGTTGAAACCCATGCTGGACAAGGCCCAGGGCCTGCGCATCGGGCGACGTTTCACCCATGTCTTCGTCATGGATGTGCCGGGTCAGGCCGAACCGATCCTTGTATCGGATGCCGCGATCAACATTGCCCCGGACCTCGCCACCAAGGTCGACATTTGCCAAAACGCCATCGACCTGGCGCGTGCCCTGGGCATGGACCCGCGCGTGGGCGTGCTCTCGGCGGTGGAAACCGTGAACCCCGCCATCCAATCCTCGATCGACGCGGCTTTGCTGTCCAAGATGGCCGACCGAGGCCAGATCACCGGCGGCCAGGTCGAAGGACCGCTTGCGATGGACAATGCCGTCGATATGGGGGCCGCGCGCACCAAGGGGCTGAAAGGCTCTGTCGCGGGGCGTGCCAATATCCTGGTCGTGCCGGGATTGGACGCCGGGAACATGCTGGCCAAGCAGCTGGCCTTCATGTCGCATGCCGAGGGCGCAGGGCTGGTCCTGGGCGCCCGCGTGCCCGTCATCTTGAACTCACGCTCGGACAGCCCGATGTCGCGCCTGGCCTCTTGCGCGGTGGCAGCCCTTTACGGAGCCGCCAAATGACCCGCGCTGTCCTGACTTTGAACGCCGGGTCGTCCTCGCTGAAAGTGGCGCTTTACCCCGAGGCGGGGGATATGCCGCTGGCCACGGGCCTGGCCGACCGCATCGGCCCGGACGGGCATCTGCGGCTAAAGCTGCCCGACCTGCACGAGACACCGCGGATCACCTCTCATGGCGTGGCAATCGAGGCGGTGATCGACGCCCTGACCCTGCGCTGGCCGGACCTTGACCTTGTGGCCGTGGGCCACCGCGTCGTCCATGGTGGCTTGCGCGAGACCCATGCGCCCATCACCCCGGACCTGCTGACCGAGCTGGAGGCGCTTTCGCCCTTCGCCCCCCTGCATCAGCCGCATAACCTGGCGGGCATCCAGGCCGCGATGCAGGCCTTTCCGGGCGTGCCGCAGGTGGCCTGTTTCGACACGGCCTTTCACCGCACGCACCCCTGGGAGGCCGATACCTTCGCCCTGCCGCGGCGGTTCTATGACCAGGGTGTCCGGCGTTATGGCTTTCACGGGCTGAGCTATGACTATGTATCCTCGGTTCTGCCCGCGGATCTGACCCGCGTGGTCGTGGCGCATCTGGGCAACGGCGCCTCGATGTGCGCGATCCGCGACGGGCGGTCCATCGCCTCGACCATGGGGTTTTCCGCGCTGGATGGGCTGCCGATGGGCACAAGGTCGGGGCAGTTGGACCCGGGCGTCCTTTTGTATCTGATGGAACAGCAGGCCATGAGCCCGGCCGAGATCAGCGACCTGCTTTACAAGCAATCCGGGCTTCTGGGCCTGTCGGGGATTTCCAACGACATGCGGGTGCTGGAGGCCTCTGACGCCAAGGAAGCGGCCCAGGCCATCGGCTATTTCACCCTGCGCTGCGCGCGAGAAGTGGCGGGGCTGGCGGCGGCGATGGGGGGCATAGATGGCTTGGTCTTCTGTGGCGGCATCGGCGAGAACTCGGCCCGCGTCCGGCGGCAAATCTGCGCGGGCCTGGGCTGGATGGGCATCACGCTGGACGAGGCGCGAAACCTTGCGCATGGGCCCGAGATCGGGGCCGGAGGCGTGCGTGTCCTTGTCGTGCCGACGAACGAGGAACTTGTGATCGCCAAAGCCGCAAGAGGTGTCGCATGAAGGGCGCGTTGAAACCACACGAGGCGGCGGCGCTGATCGCGCCGGGGGCCAGCCTGATGATCGGCGGGTTCATGGGCGTGGGCACGCCGGAACGGATGATCGACGCGCTGGTGACGCGGGGCGTGGGTGACCTGACCGTCATCGCCAATGACACGGCCATGCCGGGGCGCGGCATCGGCAAACTGGTCTCGGCGGGTCTGGTGCGCCACTTGATCGTCAGCCATATCGGGCTGAACCCGGAAACCCAGGCCCGGGTGATCGCCGGTGACATCACCTGCGAGTTGGTTCCGCAAGGCACCCTGGTCGAACGCATCCGCGCGGGCGGCATGGGGCTTGGCGGCGTGCTGACCCCCACGGGGCTTGGCACCGAGGTTCAGGACGGCAAGCAGGTGGTGACGGTCGAAGGCCGCCCCTTCCTGGTCGAAACGCCCCTGAAGGCCGATTTCGCCCTGATCGCGGCCTGGCAGGCGGATTACGTCGGCAACCTGAACTACCTGCTGACCGCGCATAACTTCAATCCGATCATGGCCTTGGCCGGAGCGCGGGTGATTGCCGAGCCGGATGCGATCGTGCCGGTGGGGATGATCCCCCCCGATGCGGTCAAGACGCCCGGCGTGCTGGTCGACCACCTTCTGACAGGAGCTTTCGCATGAGCGACGCAAAAGACCTGATCGCCGCCCGCGTGGCGCAGGAAATCAAGCACGGCATGCTGGTGAACCTTGGCATCGGGCTGCCCTCTTTGGTTGCGGGCTTTGTGCCCGAAAGCCTGGGCGTGTTTTTCCAGGCCGAAAACGGGGTCATCGGCCTTGGCGCCCGCCCGCCCGAAGGGATGCAGGACCGCCACCTGACCGATGCGGGCGGTGGCTTCGTCACCGCCGTTCCAGGTGCTGCCAGCATCGACAGCGCCATGAGCTTTGGCCTGATCCGCGGCGGGCATCTGGACATGACGGTGCTGGGCGGCTTGCAGGTCGACGCCCTGGGGCGGCTCGCCAATTGGAAAGTGCCGGGCAAGATGGTGCCGGGCATGGGCGGCGCGATGGACCTTGTCACCGGGGCCGCCCGCGTCATCGTGGCCATGCAGCATGCGGCCAAGGGCCAGTCCAAGATCGTGATGGCCTGCACGCTGCCCCTGACCTCGACCCGGCGTGTCGATCTGATCGTCACCGACTTGGCCGTGATCGAACCCAGTGACGCGGGCCTGACCCTGCGCGAACGCGCCCCCGGCATCTCGGTGGCGGAAATCCTTGCCGCCACCGAAGCCCCCCTGATCCTGCCCGAAGACATCCCGGAAATGAGGCTGTAAATGCGCGACTTTACCGACACTTCCGCGTTTCGTGTGGCCGTTGTCACCGGATCGACCTCGGGCATCGGGCTGGCCATCGCCCGGGCCCTGGCCGAGGCGGGCCATGCCGTCATGCTGAATGGCCTGGGCGACCCGGCGGAAATCACCACCCTGCGCGAGACTCTGCAAACCGAGACCGGCGCCCCCGTGGCCTTTCACGGCGCCGACATGTCGGACCCCGCGCAGATCGCGGACCTGGTGCAAGCCACCGAAACCGCCTTTGGCCGCGTCGATATCGTGGTGAACAACGCGGGCATCCAGACCGTGGCGCCAATCGAGGATTTCCCGGTCGACCGCTTTGACCTGATCATGCAGATCAACCTTCATGCCGCCTGGCATCTGGCCCGCGCGACCTTTGGCGGCATGAAGGCGCGGGGCTGGGGGCGGGTGATCAACGTGGCCTCGGCGCATGGGTTGGTGGCCTCTCCGTTCAAGTCGGCCTATGTCATGGCCAAGCACGGGCTGGTCGGCCTGACCAAGACCCTGGCGCTGGAGGGTGCCGAACATGGCATCACGGCCAATGCGATCTGCCCGGGCTATGTGCTGACCCCCCTGGTCGAACGCCAGATCCCCGAGACCGCCAAGGCGCGTGGCCTGACCGAGGATCAGGTGATCCGCGATGTCCTTCTGGCCGCCCAACCCACCCGCAGCTTCGTGCAGCCCGGGCAAGTGGGCGCGCTCGCCGCCTTCCTGTGCTCCCCCGCCGCCGCCCAGATCACCGGAACCGCGCTGCCCATCGACGGCGGCTGGACCGCGCAATAGGAGACCATGATGAAAATCGGCGTGATCGGTGCAGGCACGATGGGCAGCGGCATCGCCCAGGTGGCGGCCCTTGCGGGCTTCAACGTCTTGGTGCAGGACCTGTCGGAACCCGCACTCGAGCGGGCAACGCGGACCATCGGCGACAGCCTGGCCCGGATGGTCAAGAAGGGCGCGATCGAGGCCTCCAAGGCCGATGAGGCCCAGGCGCTGATCTCGACCACCACGGTTTTTGACCTGCTGGACGACCGCGACCTGGTGATCGAGGCCATCGTGGAAAAGCTTGAGGCCAAGGCAGGGCTGATCCGCCGCCTGGATGCGATCTGCCGGGCGGATGCGATCTTTGCCTCCAACACCTCGTCGATTTCGCTGACCGAACTGGCGGCGGCCTCGGCCCATCCGGGGCGCGTCATCGGGATGCATTTCTTCAACCCCGTGCCCGTGATGCAACTGGTCGAGATCATCCGCGCCCTGCAGACCACCGACGCGGTGGCGGCCAAGGTGACTGCCCTGACCGAGGCGATGGGCAAGACCCCCCGCGTGTCCAAGGACAGCTATGGGTTCATCGTTAACCGCCTGATGGCCCCCCAGATCAACGAGGCGATCAACTGCGTCCACGAGGGCCTGGCGACGGTCGCTGACATCGACACGATGATGAAACTGGGCGCCAATCACCCGATGGGGCCCTTGGCCTTGGCCGACCTGATCGGGCTGGACGTGGTCTTGAACATCATGGAGACGCTGTATCAGGGCTTTGACGATCCGAAATACCGCCCCTCGCCGCTGTTGAAACAGATGGTCGCGGCCGGCTACCTTGGGCGCAAGACCGGCAAGGGTTTCTCGGAGTATCGCTGACGTGCCGCATTTTACCCATGAGGGCGCAAGCCTGGCCTACCGTGACGAGGGTGATGGCCTGCCCCTGCTGGCTTTGGCCGGGCTGACGCGGGATGGGCGGGATTTCGACTACCTGGCCCGCCATCTGCCTCATGTCCGGCTGATCCGCCTGGACAGCCGGGGACGCGGAGGCTCGGATTGGACCGGGCCTGACACCTATACCGTGGCGCAAGAGGCGCGCGATGCGCTGGCGCTGCTGGACCACCTTGGGCTGGCCCGTGCGGCGGTGATCGGGTCGTCCCGTGGCGGGCTTTTGGGGCTGGTGATTGCGGCCACCGCGCGCGACAGGCTTTTGGGCCTCTGCCTGAACGACGTGGGCCCGGTGCTCGAACGCGACGGGCTGTTGCGGATCGGCGCCTATGTCGGCGTGGAGCCTTCGGTGGCGACGCTGGAGGAGGTGGCCGACCGCATCGCCGCCTCCCAACCCGGCTTTGCCCATGTGCCGCCGATGCGCTGGCAGGAAGAGGCCGTGCGCCACTATACCCAACAGGCCGATCACGTCGGCCTGACCTATGACCCCGCGTTGCGCCAAGCCTTCGATGCCGCGATGGCCGCGCCCCTTCCCGAACTTTGGCCGCTGTTCGACGCCTGCGCGGGCCTGCCGCTGGCGGTGATCCATGGCGCGGCCTCGGATGTGCTTTCGGTGCAAACCGTGGCCGAGATGCGCCGCCGTCGCCCTGACCTGATCGCCGCAGAGATCCCCAACCGCGGCCATATCCCCTTTCTGGACGAACCCGAGGCGCTGGCGGCCATCGGGCTCTGGCTGGACCTTGTTGCGGGCGGGATGCGCAAGTGACTTGATCAGCGAAGAATTTGCATATACACTGTATATACATTTTCTCCGAGGTGCGCTGATGAGCAAGTCGAAACCCCACGGCAAGGATAAGAAGAAGGCCGCCCAATTGGTGCTGCGCATTGAAAAGTCAGAACGTGACGCCTTCGTGGCGCTGTGCGAGCGACTGGACACGACGGCAGCCCGCGAAATCCGCCGCTTTATGCGCGAGATGGTGGCCACCCATGCCGAGGCACCAGAGGCCCCGATCTCTGAAGCTCCGGCGACCGAAGCTCCGGAGCCCGAGGCGGCGCCCGTCCCGGAGACTGAGGCCGTGGCACCTGCTCCCGCAGCCAAGCGACGCAAGAAGACTGCTGCTGCAGCACCCTCCGATGCGCTGCCAGAACTGCCGCCCGAAGCCCCTGCCGCTCCCAAGCGCCAGAAGAAGCCCGCCGCCTGACCCCGGCGCCTTCGCCTTGATCCCTCTCCGCAGCGCCTCTGGGCGCAGCGCGAAGCCCTGTTGCCCGATCCCAGCCCGAGACGCCGATGCTTCCCCTGCTCAGTTACCTTTTGCCCGCCAAGGCGCTTGCCAGTCTTGCCCAAGGGCCCTGCGGCAAGCTGAGCCTGGTTGCGAGTCCGGGCCATCCGACCCCGGTCACGGTTTGGGACACATTCGACCAGGCCCTGCGCCGCTCGGGCCGGGCGCTGTGGGAGGACTCTGGCCGGTTCACCCTGCTCTTGCCCGACGGGGCGATCCTGGCCCAAGCCGCCGACCGCAAGGGCAACTTTGCGGCCGATCTGGCGCCGGGTCCCGTCAAGGCGGCCTTGGCCGATCTCTCGGCGCTGCGTTGTCTTTTGCCCATGACGCGGGGCGAGATCACCGAGACGCGGCTTGCCCTGACCGACGACCTGCACAAGACCTGCGTTCGCGCCGAGCTGCGGCTTTTCAACACCGAAACCCGCGCGCTTTTGATCACCCTGCAGGGCCTGCGCGGATATGACAAGGCACTAGAGGCCTTGCGGGCGCAGGTCCTGACGCTGGGGGGGGAGGCGCCGCGGACCCTTTGCGCCCGGCTTGTGGGGGACACGCCCTATACGTCCAAACCCGAGGTCCGGATCGAAGCCGCAGACAGTGCCTTCGATGCAGCCACGCGGATCATCGCCACTTATCTGCCCGTGGTGCGTGCCAACGAGCCCGGGATCCTCGCCGACCATGATACGGAATTCCTGCACCAGTATCGCATCGGCCTGCGCAAAATCCGGCTGATCCTGGGGCTTTTCGAGGGCGTCTACCGCGCTGACCGCACCCAAGACCTGCGCGACCGCTTTGCAAAGCTGATGCGCGCCACCGGGCCGCTGCGCGACCTGGACGTGGCGATCCTGGACCGCGACCACGCCCATGCGATGCTGCCACCTTCGCTGCATCCCGGGCTGGAGGCGCTGTTCGCAGCACTTGCGACCGAGCGGCAAGAGGCCCTGCGCCAGATGGCCGCCCACCTGCAAGGCCGGGACTACGCTGCCGAAATCAAGACCCTGACGCGCCTGTTCGACAAGCCCCGCCACCTGGGCCCGGGAAAGCTGGCTGATGTCCTGGCCACAGATTTGGCGCTTCGGCTGATCCTGGCCCGCCACCAGAAGATCTGCCAGGCCGCCGCCCGGATCACCCCCGAGACACCGGATGAAGACCTGCACCTGATCCGCCTGCACCTGAAGAAGCTGCGCTACCTGATCGAGTTCTTCGCCCCGCTGTTCGCGCCCGTGCCCTACAAGGTGGTGCGAAAGACGATCAAAGGCTTGCAGGACCTTTTGGGCCAGTTCAACGATGGAGTGGTCCAGCAGGTCAGCCTGCAAGAGGTCCTGTTGCGGCAAGCGGCCCCGCCCGTGGCCATGGCGCAAAGCGTCGGCGCCTTGATGGCTGTGCTGCATGGCTGCCACGGAACTGACCGCGCCGCAGCCATTGCCGCGCTTCAGGCCTTCACCGGACCCGATCTCTGCACGATCTTCCATTCCATGCTGCCAGGCCAAGGAGACCTGCCATGAAGATCCTGGCCTGCTATTCCAACAAGGGCGGCGTCGGCAAAACCGCGACCTCGGTCAACCTGGCCCATGCCTTTGCCACCATGGGCCTGCGGGTGCTTCTGTGCGACCTCGATCCGCAAGGTGCCTCGGGCTTTTACTTCCGCGTCAAACCGTCCAAAAAACTCACCGAGGCGCGGTTCTTCGAGGATGTCGCGCGGCTGACCGACGCCATCCGCGCCAGCGATTACGAGGGCCTGGACATTTTGCCCGCCAACATGGGGTTCCGCGACTTCGACGTCTTTCTGTCGCGGATGCGGGACAAACGCTCGCGGTTGAAAAAGGCCCTGACGGCGGTTCAGGGGGATTACGACCTGATCCTGCTGGATTGCCCGCCGAATATCTCGACCCTGTCCGAGAATGTCTTCCGGGCCGCCGATGCCATCGTCGTGCCGGTGATCCCCACGACCCTGTCAGAACGCACATTCGAACACCTGGTTGACTTCTTTGACACCCATGACCTGCCCAAGTCGAAACTGCTGGGCGTCTTCAGCATGGTGCAGACCTCGAAGTCGCTGCATGGCGATACGATGAAAAGCCTGACTTCGGCGCATAAGAAGCGCTTCCTGCGGGCCTGGATCCCCTTTGCCTCGGACATCGAACGCATGGGCGTCCACCGGGCTCCGCTCTTGGCGACAGCGCCCAAGGGTGTGGCCTCCAAGGCCTATCGCGCGCTGGCCGCAGAGGTGCTGGAGCGGATGGGTCTGGCAAAATAGGTGTCAAAAATCGCCAGGTCTGTCGCAAGCTGTTGAGGTTTCGCGTGACGGATCAAAGGGGAATCCAGGCAACTGCAGTAATGGGCTATGCCATCTTCTGCTGATGGCTTTGCCTCCGTTGCAATGTGACAGGGGGCAATCCCCATATCTGCCGATGGCGCCCCCCTGTCTGACCCGACCGTGAAGAATACAAAATGTACCCGTTGAAACGTCATGGCGACAACTGCACCCGGGCCCTCAGGGCACCATTTTCCGCCCTGCGACCTTGCTGAAGGGCGCATGGGCCTTTCTGCCGCATCGCGAACCGGGTGCGAGGGCCTGTTTGACACGGGCCTTCCATTGGTGCGGCCTGCGATGTTCGGGACCGCTGAGGCGAGACGGGTTTGCAAAACTGTCACCCGCGCGACAAGCCCCTGTCACGGGTTATGGCAAGGCTCCCCCGGTTCGCAGCCGAAAGGAACTCTCATGTCGATCCGCAGCCTTTGCCTGACCACGGCGCTTGTCCTGACCACTGTCCCAGCCCAGGCCGAGATGGTGCTCAACCGCATCTCGACCTTTGCCACGCCCGACAACATGGCCGAGGGCGAGGACCGCGCACGCGCCACTTCGGCCGAGATCATCACGGCCTCGGAGGATGGCAATACGCTGATCTATTCGGACAGCCCGCTGGGCGCGCTTGGCCTGGTCGACATCACCGATCCCAAGGCTCCGAAGGCGCTTGGCAATGTCGACATGGGGGGCGAGCCCACCACGGCCGTCGTCATCGGCACCATGGCTTTCGCGGGGGTCAATACGTCCGAGTCCAAGGCCAATCCCTCGGGCAAGCTGGTCACGCTGGACATCGCGGGCAAGAAGATCGTCGCGGAATGCGACCTGGGCGGCCAGCCGGATTCGGTCGCCAAGGCGCCCGATGGCAGCTTCCTCGCCGTGGCGATCGAAAACGAGCGCGACGAAGAGGTCAATGACGGCGACCTGCCGCAGATGCCCGCGGGCTATTTGGTCAAGCTGCCGGTCAAGGATGGCGCGGCCGATTGCGCCGCCATGGTCAAGATCGACGTGACCGGGCTTGCGGAAGTGGCGGGCGAAGACCCCGAGCCCGAATTCGTCTCGATCAACGAGGCGGGCGAAATCGCCATGACGATGCAAGAGAACAACCACATCGTCGTGGTGGCGGCGGACAACAGCGTCAGCGGCTTTTCGGCCGGCAAGGTGACGCTGGAGGGCATCGACACCAAAAAGGACGGCCGCCTGGATTTCTCGGGCAAGATGGAAGACGTCGCGCGTGAGCCCGATGGTATCAAATGGATCGACGGCGACCATTTCGTGACCGCCAACGAGGGCGACTGGAAGGGCGGCTCGCGCAGCTTCACCATCTGGAAGAAGGATGGCACCGTCGTCTACGAATCCGGCGCCAGCCTGGAACGCGCCATGGCGGCGCTGGGGCATTACAACGACAAGCGCAACAAGAAGGGCGTCGAGCTGGAATCGGTGGCTGTGGGCAAATATGGCGACCGCACGCTTCTGTTCGTGGCGGCCGAGCGCGCCTCGCTGGTCGGCGTCTATGACCTGGCCGATCTGACCGCGCCCAAGCTTTTGCAAATCCTCCCCTCGGGCATCAGCCCCGAAGGCCTGGTGACGATCCCGGGACGCAACCTCTTGGCCACGGCCAACGAATATGACGCGCGCGCGGATGGCGGTCCGGCGGCCTCTGTCATGGTCTATGAATGGGCCGAGGGCATGGCTGCCTATCCGACCATCCAGGCCGAGGGCGACATCGGCTTTGCCGCCCTATCGGCCCTGACTGCGGGCGATGCCCCCGGCATGCTCTTTGCGGCTTCCGACAGCATCCTGTCTGGCGCGCCTTCGATCTATACGGTCGATGCGACGGCGATGCCTGCCAAGATCACCGCGGCCCTGACCGTCACGCGCGGCGGCAATCCGGCGCAGCTGATGGACATCGAAGGCCTGACCGGTGACGGCGAGGGCGGCTTCTGGCTGGCGACCGAAGGCCGCTCGGACCGCATGATCCCGCATGGGCTGGTCCATGTCGATGCCGAGGGCGCCATCACCCAGGAAATCGGCCTGCCGCCAGAGCTTTTGGCCCATGAGATCCGCTTTGGCTTTGAGGGGATCGCCAAAGTGGGCAATGTCCTGTGGATGGCCGTGCAGCGGCCCTGGACCGATGACCCCAAGGACATGGTCAAGCTGGTGTCCTATGACCTTGACACCGAGACCTGGGGCGCGGTGCATTACCCGCTGGAAGCGGCAGGCGAGGGCGCCTGGGTGGGTCTCTCGGAAATCACGATCCAGGGCGACTTTGCCTATCTGATCGAGCGTGACAATCAGGTGGGACCCTCGGCAAAGACCAAGATCCTGACCCGCGTGGCCCTGGCCGATCTGAAGCCGGCCGAACTTGGCGGGACCTTGCCCGTGGTGAAAAAGGAAATCCTGCGCGACCTGATCCCCGACCTTGCCATGACCCATGGCTATACCCTGGACAAGGTCGAAGGGTTTACCATCGACGCGGCCGGGAATGGTTATGTCGTCACCGACAATGACGGTGTCGACAACTCCTCGGGCGAGACGCTGTTCTGGACGATCGGCGCCCTGCAGTGAACCCAAAGGGCCCCCGGTGCGGTCTGGCCCGATCCGGGGGCCCTTGCCTTGCCAAAGGTCTCGCTTTCTCGATGCGGGTCTTTTTCGCCGACCCTCTGATTTGTGGCCCAAGAACGGGTGCCGCAGCGGGACGTTCTTGTGAAAAAGCGGTCGCCTGATCTTGAAGCGGCAATCCGCCAGCGCGGACAAAGTCGGTTCTCCGCGCCGGAGGCAGGAAGGCTGGCCAACAGGCGCATGGCCCAGCTGGTCGCCCGATGGCCCTTGCCGAAGTCCGCCAAGACCCGCGGGCCCTGATCGAAGCCTTTGACGACCCGATCCTTGCGCTGCTTGGCGGGACGGACACTCAAGGCGACATCCGACAGAACGCCACCTTGCAAGAGATCCCCAGCGACAAGATCGACATTCGCGCGGGTTTAGCGCCGCAGAAAGCCCAAGGACCTATAGTTCAGCCACATGCTTGTGTTCTGCTGGAGGTTTTCAGAGGTCTTCTGACTTTAAAGTGGGCTTGACCGGAATGGTTCTCAGTTGCCGATCTAGTCGATATGCGGTTACTCTTCCGTAGCTTGCCGTTAAGGCTGCCGGAATTTCGCGCGGTGGGCTGTCATTGAGGACGCCAAGGCACGGACAAGAAGGCCCTTTCCGAACGCGACATTTGCACGAAGTTCATCACGGCCTACCTCCCTCCTTGAAGGGCAAACCTGTGATGACCGAAGTGGAATTTGGCCGCCTGCGTGACATCCCCTTGCGTTCCGCCTGGGTCAACGAAGCGCGCAGCGCCATCGACGGGGCGACGGTTCTGATCGAAAACCAGCTGGAGGTCAGCGACCACGGCCATCTCGGTCAAGTCATGACCTATCTGGCCGGGCTTCAGGCCAAGGTGATCATCTGGATTGCCCCTGCCTTTCGGGACCAGCACCTTTCCGCGATCCGGTGGCTGAACCTGAACACCGCCGAAGGCTTCTCGTTCTTCGCCGTCCGTCTTCGGGTCGTGCAGATCGGCTCCAGTCCTCTTGCGCCGATCTTCGAGGTCGTGGAGAGGCCGAACACTTGGGAGCGGCAGGTCAAGCAAACCGCGACCAACGAGGGGTCTGCCTATTGCGACGTGAAGCAGGCCTTTTGGCGGGCACTTCTCGAACTTTAGCCTGGCATTGCAGACCTTGGCGTTATTCGAACAATTACATCACCGTGGGCTGATATCGCGGGCTGATATCGCGATCTACCTGGCGCGAAACGAAAGCGGCATTTATCTGCGCGCCGGACGAAGCGAGGACCCAGAGGAGATTGCAGCCCTCCTGGAGCCGCATCGCGCCGTCCTTGAGGCAGAACTGGGGGCCAGCCTCGGTCCCTCCGGTCGCGGGGATTACTTTCTTTTGTAGTCTATCCCAAAAGGTCATGAGGCAAACGAAGACTGTGGTCAGATCATCGGTTGGATGAATGAGAGGGTCGAAAGATACCGCAAGGGCCTCCTTCCCATATTTTCTGGGCCTGCTGCATGACGGTTTAATCAGAGGCAGCGCCTGCCGTCTTGCGACGCAAACTGGTGACGCTGGAAACCATCGCGCAGATGGGCGAAGATGCCGTCATCAGCTTGCCCGCCGCGGCATCCTGATCAAGCCGGCCCCCGCCGAGCCTCACGGTGACGATCAGCGCCAGCCACACCATTCCACGGGACAGCATCCCCGATACCGCCCGAAGGTCCTACTCGCCCTTGGCGACCACCTCTGCCAGGTTGACCCCGTTCAACGCGGCCACATGGTCGGACAGCATGGGGACATAATCTTCGGCATGGCCCAAGGCCTCGGCATGGGCGTAATAGTGGAGTGCGGCGCCAGACATGATGTTCATCACCCGCGCTTCGGCAGCCATCGCGTTCAGGTAACGCATGTCCTTGGCGGCATTGGCGATCGAGAACTTGTGGGCGTCGCGGTTGCGATCTACGGCATAGGCCATGAAGGTCTCGAAAAACCCGTTGCCCATGCGGCTGGGGCCTATGACTTCGCGGAAAGTCTGGGGGGAAATCCCGGTCTTGGCGCCCAAGGCCAGGGCCTCGGAATACAGCGCGGCATAGGACAGGCCCATGAAATTCATCAAGAGCTTCATCTTGTGGCCGCTGCCCACCGGGCCCACGCGGGTGATCTTGGCGGCCCAGGCAGCGATCACCGGGCGGACTTGGTCAAAGACCGCCTCGTCACAGCCCACCATGGCCGAAAGCTGCCCCGCCTCGGCCTGCACCGGCGTGCCGCCCAGGGGCGCATCGACGAAATGCCCCCCAACAGCCGCCAGTTCTGCCGCCAGAACCGAAGTCGACCCCGGATCGGCGGTCGAGGTCTCGATCACGATCAACCCCTTGCGGGCGCCGGCGAGGATGCCCTCGGGGCCGCGAAACACCGCCTCGATCTGCGGCGAGTTCGACAGGCAGATGTGGAGGATGTCACAGCGTTCGGCCATGTCGCGCGGGCTTGCGGCCTCGGACGCCCCCAGCGCCAGAAGGCTTTCCACCGGAGCCCGGTTGGCGCGCCCCCGCACCCAAAGCGGATAGCCCGCCGTTGCGAGGTTCTTGGCCATGCCGTGGCCCATGAAGCCAAGGCCGATGAAGCCCACCACAGGTTTGTCCGTCATGTCCGATGTCCTTTTGCATGATGTTTGGCCAGCCACCCGAAGTCGGGGGCGTCGCCCGGAAGATATTCCGCGCCGATGGGCGCCTGCCAGCCCAGCTCCGCGATGCGGGCCAGCACGAAGTCGTAATCCAGCTCTCCGTGATCGGGCGCGCCGCGGTCCGGGACCGAAGCGATCTGGATATGGCCGATCAAGGGCAGCAGGCTTTCCAGCCGCCGCGTCACGTCGCCCTCGATGATCTGGATGTGATAGCAATCAAACATCAGCCGCAGGTTCGCAAGGCCGACCTCGCGGATGATGTCGGCGGCAAGGCCGGTGCTGTTCAGATAATAGCCCGGCGCGTTATGGGGGTTCAGCGGCTCGATCAGAAGGGTCAGGTCCGGCGCCGCGTTGCACGCATAAGTCAGGTTCGCCACAAAGGCCGCCCTTGCGCGCGGGCCGCTGGAATTGCCCGCCATGACATGCACGGCACCTGTGCCGGTGGCGCGGGCATAGGCCAGCGCCTGGTCGATGGCGGCGCGGGCCTCTGCTTCGCGGCCGGGCAGGGCGGCAAGGCCGTTTTCACCGGGATTGCCCCGCAGCGTGTTCAGCCCCAACATCGACAAGCCGGTCTCCTGCAGGGCTTTTAGGGTCGCGGCGGCGGGCGTGTCATAGGGCCAGTGACATTCCACCGCGTCAAAGCCTGCCGCATGGGCGGCGCGGATCGCATCGGGCAGCGGGCGGTCAGCCCAAAGGAACCCAAGGTTGGCCGAGAACTTCATGCCTCCCACTCCACGTCAAAGGTCGTGACCAGATCGGCCACCTGTTCCGGGCTCAGTCCCCGCGGAGACAGGCCCCGGGTCAGCAGGGCAAGCCGGGCGCTGGCCTCCAGCTCTTCAATCGCATTGCAGGCGGCCTGGATGTCGCGGCCCGCCACGACGGGGCCGTGATTGGCCAGCATCACCGCCGAGCGTTTGCCCGTCAGCCCGCGCACCGCCTCACCCATCCCCGGATCGCCCGGGCGGAAATAGGGGAGCAATTTCACCCGCCCCAAGAGCATGATCGGATAGGGGGTCAGGGGCGGCAGGAAATCTTCGGCGTCGACCTCGGGCAGCATAGACAGCGCGACCGCGTGGCAGCAATGCAGGTGGACGACCGCGCCACAGCGCCGCGTGTCGTAAAAGGCCGCGTGCAGGGGCATTTCCTTGGTCGGCTTGTCGCCCCCGATCTGCACCCCATTGGCGTCGAAATGCGCCAGCCGGGCCGGGTCCAACCGGCCAAAGCTGGTGCCGGTGGGCGTCACCAAAAGCCCACCCTCCGCCGTCCGGGCCGAGATATTGCCGGTCGATCCCGCCGTCAGTCCCCGGTCAAACATCGACTTGGCCAGAAGGCAGATTTCTTCGCGCAGCGCATTGTCTGGGGTCATCGGTCCAACAGCTCCAGGCTTTGGGTAAAGAACGCCGGCCCGCCGAAGTTGCCGGATTTCAATGTGATGGCGATGGGATGCCCGCCGCTGGTGGCGAAACACCACGGCACGCCCGGGGCGATTTCGGGGCCGATGTCCAGCCGGTCGATGCCAAGGGCGCTGGCCACCGCGCCCGAGGTCTCGCCCCCCGCCACGACAAAGCGCCTTGTGCCCCGGTCGCGGGCAAATGTGGCGACGGCGGCAAGGGCCTCTTCGACCAGCGCGCCGGCGCGGGCTGTGCCAAGGGCGGATTGCGCGGATTTGACGGCCTCGGGTTCAGCGGTGGCATAGATCAGGGGCGCACCGCTTTGCGCGGCAAGCCAATCCAGCGCCGCCCCGGGGCCGTCCATCAGTGCCAAGGGGTCAAGCCGATAGCCCGGATGACCGCGCCCCAGGTAGTCCGCGACCTGCAGATTGGTCATGGCCGAACAGCTGCCCGACAAGACCAGCGCCGGACCTTCGGCCGCCTTGGCCACCGCCGTGCGCGCCTGGCCCACAAGCCCCCGCGCCTGCCACAGCCGCGGAAGCGCCATGGCCACCGCGCTGCCGCCGGTCATCAGGGCCATGTCCTGGCAGGCCTCGGCGATTACCGCCAGATCTTGCCCATTCACCGCATCGACGACGACATGGGCCGCATCCAGGCCCGCAAGCCGCGCGGCCAGGGCCTTTGCCCCCTGCGCCACCACAGAGCGCGGGGCGAGCCCGACCTTGCCCCTCACCTGAGGCTGCAACAGACGCAGAAGGTTCGCGTCGCGCATCGGTGTCAGGGGGTGGTCCTTCATCGGGCTGTCCGACAACAGCGCCTCACCGACAAACAGATGCCCCATAAAGACGCTGCGGCCGTTTTCGGGGAAGGCCGGGCAATAGATCGTTTGCGCCGTGCCCAGATCGGCCATCAGCGCCTCGGCCACCGGACCGATATTGCCCTGGGGCGTCGAGTCAAAGGTCGAGCAGTATTTCCAGAAGAAGCGCTGCGCCCCCGCGGCCCGCAGCCAGGCCAAAGCCTCACGCGCCTGCGCCACCGCCTCATCCACCGGCGCGGTGCGGATTTTCAGCGCGATGATCTCCAGTCCTGCCGTGGCCTCAGGCGGCGATTGGGGCACGCCGATCCGCAAGGAGACCGCCACGCCCGACCGTGAAAGCAGGGCCGCCAGATCGGTGGCCCCGGTGAAATCGTCGGCTATGCTTCCGAAAAACGTCATGCCGGATCGCCGGGCAGGGTGAGGCCTGCGTTGCGGGCATAGACTTTGGCCACGGCGGCATCATCTTCGCGCCCCAGCCCCTGACCCGAGGCGGCAAGGAATTGCTGCAAGGCCGCCGCCGTGATCGGGGCGGCAAAGCGCGCGGCGCGGGCGGCCTCCAGCACGATGCCAAGGTCCTTGGGCCAGATATCCACCGCAGAGCGCGGCGCATAATCGCCATCGACCACATGCGGCCCGCGGTTCTCCAGCATCCAGCTGGTGCCGGCGCAATCGGGGATTACCTCCATGAACCGCGCCGGGGACACGCCCTGCGTCATGCCAAAGGTCATCGCCTCTGCCATGGCGGCGATATGCACCCCCGCCAGCATCTGATTGACCGCCTTCATCGCGGAACCCGCCCCGGCGCTGTCGCCGAGGTCAAAGACCTTCTCCGCCGTGGCCGCCAGCACGGGGGCTGCCGCCGCAAAGGCCTCCGCCGTCCCCGAGGCCATGATCGACAACCGCCCATCCGCCGCCTTGACCGACCCGCCCGAGATCGGCGCATCCAGATAGTGCAACCCAAGGGCCTGACACCGTGCGGCCATCGCCCGGGCGAAATCCGGCGCGACCGTCACGCAGCAGATCACCACCGACCCAGCGGCCAACTGACCCGCAACCCCCTGCGGCCCGAACAAAACCGCCTCGACCTGCGCCGCGTTCAGCACCACGACGACCAGCGCCTGAACCGGCCCCCACTCTGCCGACCCCAAACCGCGCAGGCGCGCGACCGCATCGGGGTTCACATCCGCCCCACAGACCTCATGCCCCGCCCGCAGCAAAGAGGCTGCCATGCCAAAGCCCATCGACCCCAGCCCCACGACACCGACTTTCATGGCCTTTTCCTTCACGAACTGTGCGTATAGCCGCCGTCGCAAGCGATGGTCTGGCCGGTGATGAAGCTTGAGGCGGGCGAGGACAGGAACAGCATCAACCCCACCAGATCCGGCGGCTCCATCCCGCGCTTGATGCATTGCTGTGCGATCTGGGTCTTGCGCAAGTCTTGCGTCGGGTTCACGGCGCGGTCAACCTCGGTGGCCACGGCCCCGGGGCGGATGCAGTTGACGTTGATCCCGTCCTCGCCCAATTCCCGCGCCATGGCATTGGTCATCCCGATCATCGCGGATTTTGACGTCACGTAATGCATGTAGTTCATCACGCCCTTGGGCACGGCATCCGAGGCGATGTTGATGATCCGCCCCCAGCCCTGCGCGCGCATCACCGGAGCCACCGCCCGCGCACAGACCAGGGGGCCGTTGATGTTGACCTTCATCACCCGGTCCCATTCGTCTTGCGGGATCAGCTCGAATTTTCGCTTGGCCAGGGTGGCAAAGATCGCGGCGTTGTTGATCAGCACGTCGATCCGGCCCAACTGCGCCACAACGGCATCCACCATGGTCTGGATCGAGCCCGGATCGCCCACATCCACCGGCAGGGCCAGCGCCTTGCCGCCCCGCGCGGTGATTTCACCAACCACGCTGATGGCATTGTCCAGGTTCAGGTCGGCCACGACCGGCACGGCGCCTGCGGCTGCGAATTGCCGCGCGACCTCGCGCCCGATCCCCTGGCCTGCGCCGGTGATCACTACCACCCGGCCCGTGACCGAAAAATCCCGCGCCCATTCGGGAACGCCGGAATCCTGTGCTGCCTTGACGACATCGCTCATGCCTTGTCCTTTCCGTAAAGGGCCGCCGTCGCCGTCGCAGCCGCCATCAAAAATCCGGTATCGCTGCCGGTCGAGACATAACGTCCGCCGAGGTCGATCATCTGCCGGGCCAGATCGGGGCGGGAGTTCAACCCGCCCACGCCAAGATGCTTGCCATGCCGGTGACAGGCGGCCGCGACGCGCTTGTAGCTGTCCAACACCTGCGGATGATCCAGCTGCCCCGGCACCCTAAGCGCGTTGCACAGGTCATTGGTGCCGACCAGCAGCATGTCCATCCCGGGCACGGCGGCAATCTCATCGGCATTGTCCACCGCCGTGACGGATTCGATCATCGCCACCACCAGAACGGCCTTGTTCATCGCCTCCATCACTTCGGCTGCGGGCCCGGTGCGAAACAGCGTATGCGGGTTCGGCCCCAAGAGCGACCGGTTGCCGATGGGCGGAAAACAGGCGGCCTGCACCACGGCGCGGGCCTGATCAGCCGTCTCCAGATGGGGCACGATGACGCCTTGCGCGCCACATTCCAGCGCGCGGCTGATCGTGGCCCCGTCATGGCCCGGCACCCGCACCACGGGCGTGACGCCAAGGGCGGTGGCGGTCATGCAAATCTGGCTGACCGTCTCCAGCGAAAAGCTGCAATGTTCCAGGTCGATATACAGGCAGTCAAACCCCGCGCTATGGGCAATCGCTGCGATTTCGACGTTGCGCATCAGGCGGACGATCATGCCCAAGGCCAGCCCGCCCGCCTCCATCTTGGTCTTCATCCGGTTGGTCTGCGGGGTCAAGGCGGGCTCCATCATCATTGGCCCCCACCATGAAAGCGCCACGCCCCAGGGCGCAAGGCATCCCGCGCCGCGCGTCCCGCGGGCAATAATATAAGGCTATGGGGCGTTTTGCGGGGGGATATTCAAGCCCTGCTCAAGGGTCTTATCTGGGGCGAAACCACACTGGAGAGCGATATGCGGATTTCGGAAGCAGAGACATCGGAACAGGGTCAGGTCGGCTCGATGCGCGAAGGCAAGCTGGTGCAGAAGTTTCTGCTTCTGGGCCAGGACGGGTCGCCCAACAACTACCTGCTGAACGTGGGTCTGACCGGATCGGGCGGCTGGGGCACGCCGCGCCACCGGCACAACTTCGACCAGATCCGCTATGTGCTGAAGGGCAAATACCCGGTTTCGCCGCACAAGATCATGGGCGAAGGCTCGGTCGCCTATTTCCCCGAAAGCGTGCATTACGGGCCGCAAGACCGCCCCGAGGGGCTGGAGATGATGGTGATCCAGTTCGGTGGCGCCAGCGGTTCGGGCTTCTTGTCAACGCCGATGCGCGAGGCCGCCAACGAAAGGCTGAACGCCAAGGGCACCTTTAAGGACGGCATTTTCACCTGGATCGACGACAAGGGCCAAAAGCACAACATGGACGGCTCTGCCGCCTGCTTCGAGGAGGCGATGGGCACCAAGCTGACCTTTGCCCCGGCGCGCTATGACGATGTGGTGGTGATGGAGCCCGCGGCCTATGACTGGATGCCGGTCAGCGCGGGCGTATCCGAAAAGCCTTTGGGCACCTTCAGCGAACGCAACATCCGCATCCGCATGATCAAACTGGAGGCCGGCGCCACGATGAACACCGGCGCCCGCGATCAGATCGAGGTTCTGTTCATGGGCACCGGCGCCATCACGGTGGCGGGCCAGTCCTACGGCGACAAGACCGCGATCGAGCTTCTGCCCTCGGATGCGCCGGTGGATGTCACGGCCACCGCCGAGTCGGTCTTCTTTGCCGTCACCCTGCCGAAGTTCTGAACCCTCAGGGATTGCGGGCCAATTCCAGCCCGCAATCCTTGATGCTTTGCACCAGGTCGCGGCGTGGCAGGTCCAAGGCATAGCCTTCGCGGAAGAACACCGCGATGGACCGATGCAGGACGGGATCTTCGAAGGGCAGGGCCAAAAGGCGGCCGTCGTCGATCTCGGTCCTTGCGGCATAGGCGGGCAACAGTGCCAGATGGTCCGATTGCGCGACCAGCGATTTCAACAGCGACACCGAGCCACAGACCGTGACCTGCGAAGGCGGGCCGACGTTCAGCGTGCTCATGACATGTTGCAAGACCGTATGGCTGCGGCGCGAGGTGGGCGAAATCCACGGAAAGCCCACAAGATCGGCCCAGGTCAGCGCATCGGTTTGGGTCAGCGGATGGCCCGGGCGCGCCATGACGCACAGAAGGTCGCGGAACAACACCTGTTGGCGCAGGCCATCCAGCATGTCGAAAACCTCGGTAAAGCCCACAACCAGGTCGAAATCCCGGCGCAGAAGCCCAGTCAGCAGGTCGAATTGCGCGTTCTCGACCACCTGAAGGTCCCCCTGCGGATACAAAGCCCGCCAGCGCCCCAAGGCCATGGGGATGATGCTGCCCGCCATGGATGGCAGGCTTCCCATGCGGATGGACTCTGGTTGGCCGGACAGGGCGTTCATCAGATCGCGCTTGGCCAATTGCACCTCTTCGCGGATCAGGCGGGCATGGCAATACAGGATCTCGCCGTATTGGGTGGGTGTGATGCCCTTGGGACCGCGGTCCAAAAGGCGCATCCCCATCTCGGCCTCCAGCCGGTTCATCGAGGTCGAAAGCGCGGGTTGCGACAGGCCCAGAACCTTGGCCGCGCGGCTGAGGCTGCCCAGTTCTATGACCGTGGCGAAATACATCAGCTTGCGGGGGTCTATGTCGAACATGAGATCAGGCTACGGCAGGGCGGCCAGATAAGCCAGCACCTCGGTTTGGGCTATGGCCGAAGCGCGGGCGCGCTGGCCCCAGGTCTGCGCGCCGATATGCGGGGTCAGGATGACATTGGGCAGGGCGGCAAGGGCTTCGGGCACATGGGGTTCGCTGTCGATGACATCCAGCGCCGCGCCCTTGATCGTGCCGCTTTGCAGGGCGCGGGTCAGGGCTTCGGTGTCCACCAGCGACCCGCGCCCGACATTGATCAGCCGCCCCCAAGGGCCAAGCGCGGTCAGGACGCTGGCGTCGATCACATGGCGCAGATCAGGGCTTCCCGGCACCGCCAGAACCAGCACATCGCTGGCCGCAGCCAGGGCCTGCCAATCCGGGCAAAGCCGGCCCAGCCCGACATTCGACGCCCGGTCCAGCCCGGCGATCTCCATCCCCGAGGCCCGCGCCCGGGCGGCCAAAGCCTGCCCGATCCGACCGCTGAGCCCCGCGATCCCCATGGTCATGCCGTAAAGACTGTCGCCCAGGTCAAAGCGCCCCGTCTCCCAACCGCTGCGGGCAAACCTGTCCGCCTGCATCAGGTTGCGCGCCAGCGCATGGGTCAGCGCCATGGCCAGATCGGCGACATCCTCGGTCTGGGTTTCGCCCACCGGACGCAGGCGGATGGCGCGGGCGGCCAGGGCGCCTTGGTCGATCTTGTCCAGACCCACCCCCTGCGAGACCACAAGCCCAAGGTTCGGCAAGAGGTCGATCATGGCCGCCGTGCATCCCCGCGACGCGCTGGTCATCAGGACTCGCACCTGTTGCCGTTGGTCCAGGGGAAGGGCGGGGATGGCCTGCGGATCGGGGATGACGTGCCAGAGCGATTCAAGTTCCGGATAGTCCATGCCCGCAAGGGGCGGAAAGGCTAGGATTGCAGACATGGCACCCTCTTGATGTTAGGGGTTCAGCCTAGACTTGGTGGCCTTGCGTCACAATCGACCGGCCTGACATGCCATAGCATAAGGTTATGGGGCGACCGTCGGGGTGGCCTCCCCCCAGACGGCCGCAGGATGTATGACGGCACGACAGCAGGAGACCGCCCATGCCAGCCCCCACCCGCGATATCGTCCACCACTTTGCCCATCACGCGGCAGGCATGACCTATGACGCGCTGCCCGAACCCGCGCGGGATGCGGCGCGCAAAAGCATCCTGGACACTTTGGGCGTCATCATGGCCGCCAGCGGGATGGAGCCCGCAGCCCAGGCCGTGGGCCGGATTGTGGCCGAGGGCGGACCGGGGCCCTGCACGGTTCTGGGCTTTGGCGGGACCGCTCCGGCGCTGATGGCGGCGCTGGGGAACGGGGCGTTGGCGCATGGACTGGATTATGACGACCAGACGCCCTGGGGGCAGCATTGCGCCAGCTCGATCGTGCCGGCGGTGATGGCCTTGGCCGAACGCCGCGGCGGGATTTCGGGGCGCGAGATGATCACGGCGGTGGCGGTCGGTCAGGACATCTTTGCCCGCCTGCGCTGTCATGTGGGCTGGAAGAAGGACTGGAACCTGTCGACGATCCTGGCCGTCTATGCCGCCACGGCTGCCGGGGGGCGGGTGGCCGGGCTGACGGCGGATCAGATCGGTCATGCGATGGGCGTGGCCTCGATGCAATCCAGCGGCATCATGGAGATGGTCGCAGGCCAGGGCAGCGACCTGCGCGGGCTTTATGCCGGGTTCTCGGCCAAGGGGGCCGTTCTGGCGGTGATGATGGCAGGGGGCGGCGTCACCGGGATCGAGCATCTGTTCGAGGGCCCCTCCGGCGTCTTTGCCTGTCATTTCGGCGGGAGCTATGACCGAGCGGCGATCCTGGCCGACCTGGGGCACGACTTGCGGGGGGCGGGGACGCTATACAAGCGCTGGCCCTGTGTCGGGACGGCGCACAGCCACATGAAGGCCGCCATCGACATCGTGACGGCGCAGAACCTGACGCCCGGGGATATCGCGGAAATCTGTCTTCATGTCGGGGACTATCACGATACGATGTGCCGCCCCCTGTCCGCCCGCATCGCGCCCGACACTTTGGCGGACGCGAAGTTCAGCCTGCCGTTCCTTGTGGCGGTGGCGACCTTGCGCCGGGGGATGGCGGTGGGCGACTTCACGGCGCAGGGGCTGCGCGACCCTCAGGTCCTGGCCCTGGCCGCCAAGGTCACGCTGCATCCCGATGCGGCGCTGAACTGGACCCTCGCCTTGCCGCCCGGGCGCGTGCAGATCACCACCCATGACGGTCGCAGCTGGCTGGCCGAGGGGCATAACGTCCCCGGCAATGCCGATGCGCCGATGGGCTGGGATGACCTTGGCGCCAAGTTCCGCGAATGTGTGGCCGTGGCCCAGACCCCGGTGGCGCCCGACCGTGTGGCGCTTGTCCTTGGTCTGGCCCGAAAGCTGGAGACCTTGCCCGATGCGACCGAGGTCATGCGTGCCCTGGCCTGAAAAGCGGCCACGAGACAGGATCTTCAGGGGGCCAAGGCCTGGCCCCCCAAAGCTCAGATCCCTGCGGTTTGTGCGCCATCCGCAACCAGGGCATGTCCGGTGATGAAACCGCCCATGTCCGAACACAGGAACAGCACGGTGGCCGCGATTTCCTCGGGCCGGCCCATGCGGCCCACGGGCTCTTGCTTGATGATCGCGGCGCGGCCTGCTTCGGTGCCGCCGGTATAGCGGGCGATCATCGGCGTATCTATGATCCCCGGGCACAGCGCGTTCACCCGGATGCCCTGATCGGCATATTCCAGCGCCGCCACCTTCGAGGCCACAGTGACCCCGAACTTCGATGCGCAATAGCCCGACTGGTTGCGGATCGCGATGACGCCCGCCCCCGAAGAGGTGTTCACGATGGCCCCGCCACCCGATTGCAGCATCAGCGGAATCTGGTGCTTCATGCACAGGAACACGCTTTTCAGGTTCACCGACAGGACGCGGTCCAGCATCTCTTCGGTCAGGTCGACGATCGAGGCCCCGGGCTGTTCGATGCCCGCGTTGTTGAAGGCGGCGTCCAGGCGACCAAATCGGGCGATGGTCGCATCCAGCGCTGCCTTGATATCGGCCGATTGCGTAACGTCGCAGCGCAGGGCCAGCACCGGGGCGCCAAGCGCCGCGATCTGGGACTCGGTCTCGTGCAGGCCGGGCAGGGCGATATCGGCGATGGTCACGGCGGCGCCAGCCTCGGCAAAGGCAAGGGCGGTGGCGCGTCCGATGCCGCTTCCGGCGCCGGTGACAAAGGCCACTTTGCCGGAAAAGTCGAAACGGGGGGCTTGGGTCATGGGTCGGGTCCCTTGGATGCGATGGGGCCGGGCCCTGCGGCCCGGCCTGTTATGTCGTGACCTTACAGGCTCACCACTGTTCGGGGCAGGCGTCGATGGTCGCCTTGGTGATCTGCGGCATGTCATAGGACACGAAGCGGCCCTTGGGCGTTTCGGGCTTGGTCACTGCCTCATACATCGCCTGGAACATCAGCGCGCCCAGCAGTTTCGGACGCGTGCAGACCGAGCCATACATCTCGCCCGCCAGAATCGCGTCATGGCCCAGCTTGGACCCGCCGCCTGTGGCAATCAGCACCGCCTTGGAGCCTGCCGCGTCAATCGCCCGGGCGCAGCCGATGGCCATGTCATCGGCATGGCTGTAGATCAGATCG
The DNA here is from genome assembly GCF_025950525.1 of Stagnihabitans lacustris. Taxonomy (GTDB): domain Bacteria; phylum Pseudomonadota; class Alphaproteobacteria; order Rhodobacterales; family Rhodobacteraceae; genus Stagnihabitans. The sequence goes on from NZ_JAPDGS010000002.1 coordinate 43,637, forward strand.
ATGTCGGCATTGGCGGTCAGGAAGTTCTGGCACACGGCCTCGCCCTGTTCCGGGGTCCAGTTGGTCGGCTGTTCGGCGATGATCTCGTAATCAGCACCGGCCTTGTCCAAAGCGGCCTTGAAGCCGTCGGTGTCCAGTTTCACGATCGTATAGGCCGGGTCGCCCATGACGATGGCGATCTTGGCCTTGCGGTCCTTGGGCAGAAGCCCGGCCGCCATCTCGCCCGAGACATAGCCCGCCTGATAATTGTCGGTGGCGACCAGGGCCGAAAGGCCCGGATAGGGGTCGTTGACCGCACGCGTGGCGCTGTCGCCGACCTGAAGGGCGATGGCGACGACGGGCTTGCCCGCCTCGTTGATCTTGTCGACAAAGCCTTCGGCCGCGACCGAATCCAGCGGCAAAAAGCCGATGGCGTCGACATCCTGCGTCAGCAGATCGTCGATGGCATTGCTTTGCTTTTCCAGGCTGCCGCGCGGGTCCAGGACCACGGTCTTGACGCCCGCTGCGGCTGCGGCCTCTTCGAAACCCTGCGCGGTCGAGACGTTATAGGGATATTCCAGGCTGGCCGGGATATAGCCGAAGGTCAGCTCCTGGGCAAAGCCCGCGCCGGTAAAGACCAGGCTGGCCAGAAAGGCCGAGGTCAGAAGGGCGGCTGGGGAAGCGGGTTTCTGTTTGGTCGGGTTTTTCATGCGGTTCCTCCCTGAACATGCGCATTTGGCTTTGGGGCATGGCAAAACCTGCGACGAAACCGGGGTTTCGCCTGAGGGGGCCTTGACCCTTTGGGCAGAGGAGCGGACCTTGGACAGGCTGTCGGGACGTCTCCTGTCCCAAGGGCTAGCATGGGCGCCTGGGTGCAGATAGCGGCACAGGGGGCCGCCCTGCGCCCCTCCATAACGGCGCGTTATGCCAGGATCGTCCGCAGCCTGTCGGCGACAAAGGCCAGCGCCGGTTTGGCGGCAGACATCACGGCACCCAGGACAAAGAACCCGTGGATCTCTCCCTCGGCCATGTGAAGGTCGCAGGGCACCCCCGCAGCCGTCAGCCGGGCGGCATAGGCCAGGCCCTCGTCGCGCAGGATGTCATGGCTGGCCAGGACCATCACCGTGGGCGGCAGTCCCGCAAGGTCGGCGGCCCGCAGCGGCGAGATGCGGGGATCGTCCCGAAGCGTCTCAGGGGCAAGGTAGTGGTCCCAGAACCAGGCTCCGGCCTCGCGGGTCAGCAAAAGCTGGTTGGCGGGGTCGTGATAGCTTGCAGTGTCTATGCCAAGGTCCAGCACCGGATAGATCAGGACCTGCGCTGCGACGGGCCGGCTTTGCGCCACGACGGCGGCCAGGTTGCCGCCCGCGCTGTCGCCCATCACCACGAGCGGAAGGCCAAGGCTGCCCGCCCAATCCACCGCCGCCAAGCAATCGTTCAGGCCCGTGGGAAAGCGGTGTTCGGGGGCCAGCCGGTAATCCGGGATCACCACCATGCATCCGGTCGCCGCCGCAATCTGGCGGCCCACCGTGTCGTGCTGATCGGCCGTGCCGGTGACGAAGCCCCCACCATGCAGAAAGACGATGACCGCCTTGGGATCGGGCGGGGTCAAGAGGCGCAGCAGGATCGTGCCGCCCTCAACCGGGAGCCTGTGATCGGCGCTTGACATCTCCGGACGCTCTCCCCCAAGCGCCAGCATCGCGGCAATGGCCGCCCGCGCTTGATCGGGCGACATGGCAGAGAGCGGCGGTCCCCCGGCCTCTATCGCGGCCTGGACGAACTGCGCAGCCTCGCGCCCCAAAGGTCTTGTATCCTGCGTCATGCCATCCCTCCGGAAAAGCGCCCAAGTTAGGGCTGCCCCCGGGGTCAGGCTAGGCCCGCAGCCTTGGGGGTCACAAGTCCGCGTTATGCCCCAGACCTTGCCGTTCCCGCCAAACACCTTTGCGCCGCGTGCAATTTCTGCCCCCCCGGCGCGGTGCTAGGCTTTTGGAACGCTGCCGGAACCATTCGGTCAGAGCGGCGGCGGGTCAACGCGCACCAAGGGAGGGACGGGCTGCTTTGCCTGTTCAAAAGGGTGCGCGCGGCCAGACCGCCACAACGGAAAAAAGGGAGGAACACAATGCGGATCAAATCGACACTTCTGATGGCGGGGGCCATCTCGCTGATGGGGGGCGCCAGCTTTGCCCAGGACATGACCTTCGGCTATATCCCCAACAACATGGCTTTCCCCTATAACGTCGCCCTGGTTGACGGGTTCACCCAGGCGGCCACCGCCAAAGGCGTCAAGGTCGTGGTGCTGGACAGCCGGATGAGCATGGAGACCCAGGCCAACCAGATCGACGACCTTCTGTCGCAAAAGGTGAACGCCATCGGCTTCATGCCGAATGACTCGGTTGCGGTCATGTCGCTGGTGGACAAGGTGGTCGAGGCCGGTATTCCGATTGCCGCCACCGCCGTTTCGGTCGGCGATCCGGCCGCCAATCCGCTGGACTATGTCTATCCGGGCCTGAACGCGCTGGTCACGACCAACGACGTCGAGGCTGGCCGCGTGGCGGGCCGTCTGGCGCTGGACTTGCTGCCCAAGGACCGCAAGGTCAAGATCGCCGTCGTCGAGGGCGCTCCGGGCTTTTCGGTCGTCAAGCAGCGTCAGGATGGCTTCGAAGAGGTCCTGAAGGCCGCAGGTCTGGACTATGAGATCGTGGCCTCGCAACCCTCGGACTGGACTGCGGAATCGGGCGAACAGCTGTGCCAGAACATGCTGACCGCGACGCCGGACATCGACCTGATCCACAGCCATGCCGACCCGATGTCGGTGGGTTGCGCCAAGGCGCTGGATGCGGCGGGATCGAAAGCCTTCCTCGTGGACTCGGGCGGTGGTTCGTCGCTGGGCATGGCTCTGGTGGCTGCGGGCGAATCCGAAGGCTCGGCTTGCAACGCCCCCTTCCTGCTGGGTCAACTGACCTTTGACGTGCTGTATGAGGCCGCAATGGACCCGGCTGCGGCCAAGAAGGGCCAGTATATCTCGCCCGAGATGGTTGCCGTGGTTCCGGGCAATACCAACGGTTGCGCGCCTTGGTGATCTGATACTGGTAGGGTCCCGCCCCCCAGTGACATGCAAAACGCCCGGTGGTGACACCGGGCGTTTTCATTTGGGCCTTCAAGGTCCGGTGTGACGGGGGTCAAGCTTGCGGCAGGGCTGCCGCCTCGGGTTCAAAGCCATAGACCGACTTGACCTCAAGATATTCCTCCAGGCCAAAGACCCCCATTGACCGCCCGATGCCCGATTGTTTGTAACCGCCCATCGGCGTGTGGGAATTGGTGTTGGCGCCGTTGAAGGACACCCGCCCGGCGCGCATCCGGCTGGCAAAGTCATAGCCGCGCTTGCGGTCTTGGGAAAAGACATAGGCCCCCAGACCAAAGATCGAGTCATTGGCGATCTGTAGCGCCTGCTCTTCGGTGTCATAGGGGATCACGGCCAGGACGGGGCCAAAGATCTCTTCGCGCGCGATGGTCATGTCGGGGGTGACATCGGCGAAAACCGTGGGGCGCACGAATAGGCCACGGTTCATCCCCTCGGGCCGGCCAAGGCCGCCACAGACCAGGCGCGCGCCTTCGGCGATGCCCGAAGCGATATGGGTCTGGATGCTGGCGAATTGGGCCGCATTGACCACGGGGCCCAGCGTCGTGGCAGGGTCACGCGGATCGCCCAACCGAAAGCGGCTGACCTCGTCGACCAGAAAGGGCAACAGCGCCTCCATCTGATCGCGATGCACCAAAAGGCGGCTGGGGGCGTGGCAGGATTGCCCGGAGTTGGTGAAACAACGCTGGATGTTCCAGCGCGCGGCACGCTCCAGATCGGCATCGGTCAGGACGATATTGGCCGATTTGCCGCCCAGTTCCAGGCAGACGCGCTTGACGGTTTGGGCCGCGGCCTCGCCGACCTTGATCCCCGCGCCGGTCGATCCGGTAAAGGACACCATGTCCACCTCCGGATGGCGCGACAGCGCGTCGCCCACCACGCGGCCCGGTCCCACCACAAGGTTGAACACGCCGGCAGGCACGCCCGCGGCATGCATCACCTCGGCCAGGAAGATCCCGCTGATCGGCGAGGCATCCGAGGGCTTCAGCACCATCGTGCAGCCCGCGGCGATCCCGTAGATCACCTTGATGACCGAGGTCTGGATCGGCCAGTTCCACGGCGAGATCAGGGCGCAGACCCCGATGGCCTCACGCCGGATGATCGTATCGGCCAACTGGCTTTCGAAGGCATAGGTGCCCAGCAAATCCCGCGCCACCCGCATGTGACCCAGCGGCCCCGCGACCTGCGCCTTGAAGCTGGTGGGGATGCCGACCTCTGCCGCGATCAGCTGCGCGAAGTCATCGGCCCGGGCCTCATAGGCGGCGATGATCGCGTCGATCAGGGCCATGCGCGCGGCGGGGGTGGTGTGGGAAAAGCTGGCGAAGGCGCGCCGGGCGGCAGCGACGGCGGCTTCGACCTCTGGGATACCGCCGCCAGAGGCGAGTTTGGCAAAGGGCTCTTCCGTGGTCGGGTCGATCAGGTCGCGCAGGCCGGGGGCCGCGGGGACGATCCATTCGCCGTCGATGTAACAGGTGGCGTCATAGTGCATGTCGTTATCCTTGCCGTGTTGCCCCTGTCTTGGCCAAGCGGGGCTTTGCGTCAAACCCTGCTTGGGTCTAGTGCCCTTGGGGTGAAGTTCCATGTTATACCCAAGACCGCGCGTCCCGCCCCGCGCAGGCTGCGCAAAGGTGCCGCTCGGGCCTTGGTGTTGACAGCCTTAGCGCCGGATCGAGGTCACCAGTCCCAAGGCCAGCACCGAGACCACGGCGCTGGCGGCAAAGACCGCATCCAGCCCCATACGGTCCGCGATCAGCCCCAAAAGCGGCCCCGCCAGGGCCAGCGACAGGTCCAGACAAGCCGAGTAATAGGCCACCGCAGCCCCGCTGCGGGCAGGATCGACCGCGCGCACGGCCTCGCGGCCCAGGGCGGGATAGATGAAGGCATAGCCCATCCCGGCGATCAGGCTGGCCAGAAGGCCGATCCACAAAGGCCCGTCCAGCGCCAAAAGTGCCAGGCCAGCGCCCTGGACGGACAGGAAGATCAGCGCAGTCCGCGCGCCTCCCAACCGGTCGGGCAGGCTGCCAAAGCCCAACCGCATCCCGATCAAGGCCAGCGCAAACAGGGTAAAGGGCGCCCAGGAGGGCTGCCACCCCCGCTCTACGGCCAAAAGCACGGCGAAAAAGGCCATGGCGCTATAGCCAAAGCCCGCCAGGCTCATGGCCAGCCCCGGGCGCAAGACGGCGCGCAGGACCGACCCGGTTCGCGTCACGGCAGGAGGTTTGGCCGGCGCTTGCATCCGGATGACCCCGACCCCGGCCACCAAAGGCAGAACGACCGTCATCCAAGCCACCGCCGCAAAGCCCGCGGTCCCATAGGCCAGCCCGCCCAGAGGCCCACCCAAGGCCAGCCCCAGATACAGCGCCGTGCCCGCCCAACCGATGACCAAAGCCGCGCGCGCAGGCCCTGCCACCACCAGCCCCCAGGACTGGCCTGCGGTGATGATGAAGCTTTCCGCGCCGCCCAAAAGCGCGCGGCCCAGGATCAGGAACCCCAAGGCCCATGCGCCGCCGGCCAAAACCGATCCCAGATAGGCCACCCCCGCAAGTCCCGCCATCACCAGCCCGGTCACCAGCGTGGCCTTGGGTCCGGCCCGGTCGGTCTGCCGCCCTGCCCAGATGCGCGAGGCCAGGGCCGCCGCGAACTGCACCCCCGCCACCACGCCCACGACATCGGCGCCGTGGCCCAGGGTGTCATGAACATACAGCGGCAGCGTCGCCAGCGAGGCGCCGGTGATCACAAAGACCACCGCCACCGCCACAAGGACGGGCAGCAACTGGCGTGCAAGATGGCGGGTGTCGCGCATGGGGGGCCTCGGGTTGATCCTGGGTTACAGGCGGCGCAGCTGCGGGGCAAATCGCATCCCTACCCCGGTTTGTGTGGAATTTCAGGGGCATAAAGGCGGCCACCCAGAAAACGGTAAGCTGTTTTGCGCGGCACGATCAGGCTTCGATGCTGCCCTTGGGGGTGCGGCTTGTTAGGTTTGCGACACCCGATGCCGCAAATCATCAACGAAAGCCCCAAATGCAGAATTTTGACTATATCATCGTCGGCGCGGGCTCTGCCGGTTGCCCGGTGGCGCGCGAGTTGTCCGCCGACCCGGCGAACCGCGTGCTGTTGATCGAGGCCGGGCCACATGCCGACCGCTTTTGGGTGAATACGCCTGCGGGCATGGCGAAGCTTTACTTCCACAAGACGCTGAACTGGAATTACCACACCGAGGCCAGCCCGCAGCTGAACAACCGTCAGATGTATTGGCCGCGCGGCAAGACCTTGGGCGGGTCCAGTGCGATCAATGGGATGGTCTTCATCCGCGGCCATCGGGGCGATTTCGACGACTGGCGCGACCTGGGCAATCCCGGCTGGGGCTATGACGATGTCTTGCCGCATTTCAAGGCGATGGAGCGCTTTGAACGCGGCGGCGATGCCTGGCGCGGCGATCAAGGGCCCCTGACGATCAGCGACCCGGTGGTGAAATCCGACAGCAGCCGCGACTTCATCCGGGCGGCGGTCAGCCTGGGCCATCCCGAAACCCATGACATGAACGGTCAGGTCCATGACGGCGTGGGCTTCATGCAGCACAACATCAAGCGCGGTCGCAGGCAATCGGCCTATGTGGCCTTTGTCAAACCCGTGCTGGACCGCCCTAACCTGACGGTGATGACCGGAGCCCATGTCCAACGCGTGCTCTTTCTGGGCCGCGAGGCGGTGGGGGTCGAACTGGTGGACGGCCGCCAGATCGGCGCGCTGCGCGAAGTGATCCTCTCGGGCGGGGCGATCAACAGCGCGCAGACCCTGATGCTGTCGGGCGTGGGCCCGGGGGCGGAATTGCAGCGTCACGGCATAGCCCTGATCCACGAAAGCCCCGGCGTGGGGCAAAATCTGCAGGACCACTTCTATATCCACACCGGTTGGCGGGCGACGGCAGACAGCTCTTATAACGCCAACCTCGCTGGCCTAAGGAAATACTGGGAGGGCTTTCGCTATCTGATGACCCGGCGCGGTTATCTGGCCTTGGGGTCATCGCAAGTTGCGGCCTTCGTCAAAAGCCACCCCGACGCGCCGCGCGCCGATCTGCAGATCAGCTTTCGCCCGATGACCTTCGCCTATTTCCCCGATGGCACGGTGGCGGTGGAGCGTCAGCCGGGGATGGGGGTTTCGGTCTATCAGCTGCGGCCGCGCACCATGGGGACGGTGACGCTGCGATCGGGCCGCGCCACCGACAAGGCCGTCTGCGCGCCGCATTTCCTGACCGATCCTTACGACATTGGCGCGATGATCAGCGGCATCAAGCAGATCCGTCAGATCATGGGCGCCCCTCCCATCGCCGCCCGTGTGGTGGCCGAAGAGGTGCCGGGGCCGGGGGTGCGGACCGACGAGGATATCTTGCGTTTCATGGTCGAAACCGGCAATTCGGCTCATCATCAGGGCGGCACCTGCCGGATGGGGCGCGATGCCTTGGCCGTGGTCGATGAACGCCTTCGGGTGCGCGGGGTCGAAAGGCTGCGGGTGGTCGATGCCTCGGTGATGCCGAACCTGACTTCGGGCAATACCAATGCGCCCACCATCATGATCGGGGTCAAGGGCGGCGCCATGATCCGCGAAGATGCCACGCCCCGGCGTCAGGTCTGACCCATGGCACGGATATTCGTCACGGGTTCGGGGCAGGGCTTGGGCTATCTGGCCGGGCTGCGCTTGCGCGACCTTGGGCATGAGGTGGTCTTTCACGCCCGCAACCCGACGCGAGAGGCCGATTTGGGCCAGACCCTGCCCGGGGCGCAAATCGTGACCGGAGACCTGGAGACCATGGACGGCGCGGCGGATGTCGCCTTGGCCTGCAATGCCACGGGCCGCTTTGATGCGGTGATCCACAATGCGGGCGTCGGGGATCGCGGCACGGGCTGGCTGACGACCGATGGCCTGCCTTTGGTCTTTGCCGTCAACGTGCTGGCGCCTTACCTTTTGACCGCGTTGATGCATCGGCCGGACCGGCTGGTCTACCTCAGTTCCTCGATGCATTTCGGCCCGGGGCGGCTAGATCTGGCCAAGGCCTGGGTGCAGGATGAATGGCGGCTGCCGCTGGATTACGGCGCGTCCAAGTTCCTGCTGACCACTTTGGCCTTCGGTGTGGCGCGGCTTTGGCCGGATGTGGCGGCGAATGCCGTTGATCCGGGCTGGGTGCCGACCCGGATGGGCGGTGCGCAGGCTCCGGATGATCTGGCGCTGGGGGCTGCGACACAGGCCGATCTGGCGCTGGATGCGCCCATGACGGGCGGCTATGTCCACCATGGCAAGGCTTGCGAGCCCGATCCCGCCACGCGCCATCCCGGGTTTCAAGATCAGCTTCTGGGCCTCTGTGCCCGGATTTCCGGTGTCACTTTGCCCGCCGGAACTGCAAAGCCGTAACCGCCGCCGCCCCGGACGCCAGCATCAGGACCCCGGCCCCCATGGCAATCGAGGCCTGCCAGCCCGCCGCATCCAGCACCAGGCCTCCGGTCAGCGACCCCAGCGCAATCGCGGTCTGGATCGCGGCCACCTGAAGCCCGCCACCGGCCTCGGTCTCCTGCGGCAAGGCGCGCGAGAGCCACAGGCCCCAGCCAATGGGAGCCGAGGCCGCCAGAAACCCCCAGGCCAGGAAAAGCCCGACCACGGCAGGCTGCGACGTGGCCGCAAAGACCAACCCCAGCGCGACCACGGCCATGAGCCCCGGCAGCACGACCAGCGGACGGAACAGGCTGCGCTTCAGGGCGCCTCCGACCCACCAAGACCCCACGACGCCCGACAGGCCCATCACCAAAAGGACGCCGGACAGGGCAGGCACGGAAAACCCCGAAACGCCCTCCAGCAAGGGGCGGACATAGGTAAAGACCACGAACTGCCCCATAAAGGCCAAAAGCGCCGCCAGATTGGCCAAGGCCACCTGAGGCCGGGCCAAAAGCCCCAGCGACCCTGTCCCGCGATGCGGACCCGAGGGCAGGGCGGGCAGGGTCCACCACAGCCAGCCCAGGGCCAGCCCGCCCAGGGGCGCGGCCACAAGGAAGGTGCCACGCCAGCCGATCCAGTCGCCCAAAGTGCTGGCGACCGGGGCCGCCACCGTGGTCGATACCGCCACGGCGGCGCCGATCATCGCAAGGCTGCGCGGCACATCGGCAGGGGCCACCAGACGCATGGTGACGGCGGTCGAAAACGACCAGAAGCCCCCGACCGCCACGCCCAAGACCGCGCGGCCCGCCATCAGCATCGCAAAGCTGGGCGCCAGCGCCACCATCAGACAGGACAGAACCAAGGCCGCCATCAGCCCCGCGACGACATGTTTGCGATCCCAACCCGCCGTCGCCTTCGAGATCGTCAGGCTGGTGATCACCGCAAACAGGCCCGAGATCGCAACGGCCTGGCCCGCCTGCCCCTCGGTCACGCCGAAATCCTGTGCCATGGGGGTCAGAAGGCTGACCGGCAGGAACTCGGTCCCCACCAGGACGGCGGCGCAAAAGGCGATGGCACGGGTGCCAGAGAAATTGGAGGCGGAAGATTGCGACATAGGGGTCTCCTTGCGCGTCCCATAGCAGCCCTGAAAGCCCGCCGTTACCCCTCGCCGCCCGTTTGCACCTATCGTCCCCCCGCATGAATGGCCTTCTATGCCGCATCGCGCTTTGCAGCAAAAGTGAAGGTCTTTGTCCTTTCTGGCGCATATCCGCCCGGCAGCCCTGCGCCTATAGTCAGGCCGGGCGCGCCGGACTTGGCGCGAGGAGAACACCCTTTGAAAAAAGGGAAAGGGAGAGACGATGGCGCAGCTTGTGGGAAAGAATGTCCTGATCACCGGGGCTTTGGGGTCGATCGGCCGGGCCTTGGTCGCCCGCTATGCCATCGAGGGCGCCACCGTAATCGCGCTGGACCTGCCGTCGATTGCCGATGCGCAAAAGACGCTGGACGCGATTGCGCCGGGGATAAGGTTTGTCGGCTGTGACCTTGGCAACCTGGCCGAGCTTGAGGCCACGGCCACCGCCCTGACCGAAGAGATCGGCGGTGTCGACGTCCTCGTGAACAACGCGGCGCTGGTGATCTTCAAGCAGCACGACGAATTCACGCTTCAGGAATACGAGGATCAGATGCGGGTCAACTCGACCGCTGTCTTTGTTCTGTCGCGGATCTGTTCCAAGCACATGAAGGCCAAGAAATACGGCAAGATCGTCAACATCACCTCCTTGACGCTGACCGGACGCTGGGCGGGCTATGTGCCCTATATCGCCTCCAAGGGGGCCATGTATGGGCTGATCAAGGGTCTGGCGCGGGAATTGGGCGAATGGCTGATCAACGTCAACGGCATCTCTCCGGGGGCTGTGGTGTCCGAGGCCGAGTTCCGCGACCGCGGCGACAAGCGCGAAGAATACCACCAGTGGGTCCTGTCCAACCAAAGCGTCAAGCGCCGGATCGAGACGGTGGATATCGCCAACCTCGCGGTGTTCCTGTCGACGGCGCAATCCGACCTGATCACCGGGCAGAACATCCAGATCGACGGCGGCATGTGAATGCGTGACCATCAAGCGACCCGCCTGGCCGATGGCTTTATTTTCCTGGAGGGTCCGAAGTGGCACGACGGGAAGCTTTGGGTGTCGGATGTGTTCGACCACAAGGTCTATCGCATCGCGCCTGATGGCTCCCGGGAGGTGATGTGCCAAGTGCCGCACCGGCCCTCGGGCTTGGGGTTCCTGCCCGATGGGACGCCAGTTGTGGCCTCGTCCAAGGATCACCGGATTTACCGGATCATCGGGGGCGCCTTGGTCGAACATGCCGACCTGACGGGCCATGCGACGGGCGATGTGAACGACTTTGCCGTGGATGCGCAGGGGCGGATCTATGTTGGCAATTTCGGCTATGATTATGACGCGGGCGATCCGCGGCGGACGACGCATATCCACCGGGTCGATCTTGATGGCAGCGTAACCGTGGCGGCCAGTGAGGTCGATTTCCCCAACGGGATGGTCATCATCGACCAGGGCAAGACCCTGATCGTGGCCGAGACCTGGGAGAGCCGCTTGACCGCCTTTGACCTGGAGGACGGCGTGCTGTCGAACCGTCGGGTCTTTGCCGACCTTGGGCATCGCCAGCCCGATGGCATCTGCGCCGATGCCCAGGGCGCGATCTGGACCGGCTGTTTCAACACCGGCGAATTCCTGCGCGTGACGCGGGAGGGTATCACCGACCGCGTGGCCTTTGACGGCTGCGGGGTGTCCTGTGTGATTGCCGACCATACCCTTTATATGACCGTCTATTGCGGCCCGGTGGCCGATCTGGTGGCCGGACAGCGCAAGGCTGCGGTCTTTACCTTGCCCGTGGATGTCGGCGCGATTTGAACGGCTGATGCAAAGATAACCGCCATACCATGGCGCTACCCGCCGGGCCGCGATGTGTGGCAGGACAGGGGAACAGTCAAAGGAGACCCCATGCAACTATCGCTGGATCAGGCGCGCCAACTGGCGGTCGATGTGCTGACCTCTCATGGGATGCCCAAGGATCATGCCGGCATCGTGGCCGATCATCTGGTGGATGCGGCAGGGGCAGGCCATGCCTTTGCGGGCCTGCCGCGCGTCATGGCTTTGGTCAACCACATGGCCGATCATCCGCCGGGCAGGCCCATCACCGTGACCGACAAATCCGCCAGTTCGGCGGTGATCGACGGGGCGGGGAACAATGGCTATGTCACCTCGCTGATCGGGATCGACAAGGCGATCGACCTGGCCCGCAAGACCGGGGTCGGCGTCGTGGGCATCCGCGACACCTGGTTCAGCGGGCGGCTGGCCTATTACGTCGAACGCGCCGCAAGGGCGGGCTTCATGGCGCTGCACACCGCCAGCACTCAGGCGCGGGTGGCGCCCTCGGGCGGGATCGACCGGGTCTTTGGCACCAATCCAGTGGCCTTTGCCTTCCCCTGCGACCCCGAACCGCTCGTCATCGACTTTGGCACCGCGCAGACGACCTGGGGCAATGTTTTGCTCCGCCAAAAGCTGGGCGAGGCTTTGGAGCCTGGCATGGCGGTGGATGCCACGGGCAACCCGACGCTGGACCCTGGCGCCGCCCTGACCGGAGCCTTCATGCCCTGGGGCGGGCATCGCGGCTATGGGCTGGCCTTGGTGGTGCAGGTTCTGGCCATCATGGCGGGCGGCAAGATGGTGGCCGAAGAGGTCACGGACAGCGGCTTTTTCTTCCTCGTCATCGACCCGGCCTTGCTGGGGGCTGCCGATGACTTCCGCGCGCAGGTCGGCGCGCTGGTCGCCCATATCGAGGCCTCTCGCCCCATGCCGGGTGGCGCAGCCGTCCGCGTCCCGGGGCGCGGCAGTCTGGCCAAGCGGGCCAAGGCACAGGCCCGGGGCATGATCGAGGTCGATCAGGCGGTTTACGACACCTTGATGGCCCTGCGCCACGGCCCCAAAGCATAGGAGCGGGACATGAGACTGAAGGACAAGGTTGCGATCATCACCGGAGGCGCCTCGGGCATCGGCAAGGCGGCCGCGGACCTCTTCGGGGCCGAGGGCGCGATTCTGGTCATAGCCGACCTGAGCCCGGCCAATATCGCGACGGCTTTGGCCGATCTGCACGGTCGCGGCATCCGCGCCGTGGGGCAGGTCTGCGATGTGTCGGATCAGGCGCAAACGCAGGTCATGGCGGCCGAGGTCGTCCGGCAATTCGGCCGCATCGACATTCTGGTGAACAACGCAGGCATCTCACGCTATCGCCCCTTTGCCACGGCAACCGGTGAGGATTGGGACGCCGTGTTGAATGTCGACCTGAAGGGCGTGTTCTTTTGCGCCCAGGCGGTTGCGCCCCAGATGCGGGCACAGAAATACGGGCGGATCGTCAATATCTCTTCGGCTTTGGGCACCGGGGCGGCACCGCATGGCACGGCGGGGTCCCCGGGGGGATCGGCGGCCTATGCCTCGGCCAAGGCGGGGGTGGGGATGCTGACCAAGACTTTGGCCCGCGAATTGGGCCCCGATGGCGTGACGGTGAATTGCGTGGCGCCGGGGACATTCCTGACCGGGATCAGCAGTTCGACCCGCACCCCGGAACAGGTGCAAGAGCATCTGGATTACCGCAAGAAAACCGTCGTCCTTGGCCGGATCGGCACGCTGGACGAACTCGCCAGCACGATCCTCTTCTTTGCCAGCGACGATGCCAGCTATGTCACCGGTCACACGCTTCACGTCGATGGCGGCCGTTCGGACCGCATGTAAGGAACCCCCGATGCTGTATTCGATCTATTGCGAAGATGCCGAGAACACCCATGACCTGCGCGCCCAGCATCTGGTGGAACACCGCGCCTATCTGGACCTGTTCGCGGACAAGATCTTTTTCTCGGGCCCCCTGCAGTCCGATGATGCGGCGACCGCCCATGGCAGCCTGTTCATCCTGAACGTGGCAGACCGTGCCGAGGCCGAGGCCTATATCCACAACGAGGTCTTCTACAAAGCCGGCATCTTTGCCAAGGTCACAATCCGCCGGATGCGCAAGGGCCGCTATAACCCGGCGCTGATCGAAGGGCTGTGACTTTGCGGATCGGCTATCTGGGGCTGGGGGCGATGGGCGGGGCCTTGGCCACGCATCTGCTGGGGCAGGACCTGACGGTCTGCGACCGCAACCCGGCGGCGGTGGCGGGTTTGGTGGCGCGGGGCGCCAAGGCGGCCCGTCCTGCCGATCTGGCGCGGGGGTGCGATGTGATCCTCATGTGCCTGCCGCGCACGTCCGATGTGCGGGATGCGCTGTTTGCTCCGGGTGGTCTGGCCGAGGGTCTGGCCCCCGGCAAGCTGGTCATCGACCAAACCTCCGGCAACCCCGAGGCCACGGCGCTGATTGCCGATGACCTGGCGCGCCTGGGTGTGATGATGATGGATGCCCCGGTCAGCGGTGGTATCCCTGCGGCGCAGGCGGGCAAGGTGACGATCATCGCCTCGGGGGCACTCGCTGCCTGGGAGAGGGCTGAGCCGATCCTTCGGGCGCTCAGCGACAAGGTCTTTCATTGCAGCCCAAGGGTCGGCGATGGCCAGGCGCTGAAGCTGGTGAACAATGCCATCGGCGCGGGCTACCGCATGGCCACGCTGGAACTGGTGGCGCTGGGTCGGGCGGCGGGCTTGGGACTGGCGCCCCTGGTCGCCATGCTGAACGCGGGCCCAGCCGCGAATTTCACCAGCCGCAACATGCTGGCCGGATTGGTCGAGGGGCGGTCCACCACGAATTTCGCGCTGTCCCTGATGGTCAAGGACCTGAACGAGGCCCTCACCTTGGGCACGGCCACCGGGTCGGCCATGCCCCTGACGGCGGGGGCGCGCGGCGTGATGCAGGTGGGGCTGCACCTGATGGGGCCGGGCGCCAAGCTGGACGACGTGATCCCGCTGACGGAGCGCCTCTCCGGCGTAACCCTGACGGGCGACGGGTCTGCCGACACCGCCCTGATGGCTCAGATCGAATTGGCCTGCGTCACCTGCAACCTGATCGCCATCAGCGAATGTGTCGCCATGGGGCTGCGCTATGGACTTTCAGGGCCGGAAATGGCGCGGATCTTGGCTGTGGGCAGCGCCTGGAGCGCGGTGATCGACGATATCTTGCCCGCCATGGCCGAAGGACGCTCGGCCCAATTGCGCTGGACCTTGCCCGAGGCAGAGGCGGCCTTGTCCGCGCTTCAGGACCGTGCGGCGGGGCTGGGCCTGCCAATGCTCTTGACCCAGACCGCCCTGGCCTTTGTGCAGGACGCGCGGTCGTGGCTGGGACCAAAGGCCAATCTGGGGCAACTGACCTTTGGCTATGATCAGGCCTAGACCGCGCCCGGATAGACGCCCGCCCCATAGGCCGCCCGCACATCGGCCAAAATCCGACCCGTGGGCGGCGCATAGGTCAGGCGTTTGCTGGTAAACACCCCCGTAAGCGCCCGCATCTGCACCGCCATCTCGGCGGTTTTCACCAGGGCCGCGATGCCGTTCAGCACCGGGGCGCCATCGACCTCGGCCACACCGCCCTCGATCAGCGTGGCCATCAGGCTGCCACCGGCGGGGATCAGCACCTCGGCCCCCTTGTCCAGCGCACCCCGGGCCACGGCGCGGAACTGATCCACGATCCCCGCCCGCACATCGGCATCCTGCAAGGCCAGATCGAAGACCCCCGGCCGTTCGACCGTCATCATCTCGACCGAGACCATCCGGCCTTCCAACCCCTGCAGCTTGATTGCTTCGATCACGCGGCGGTTGAACTTGGGGTTCACATTGATCAACGAAAAACTCGGCCCCATCAGACAGGCCATCTGGACCGCGCTTTCCGACAGGCCAAGCACGGGAATGTTCAGAAGCTCGCGCAGCTCATGCAGGCCGGGTTGAAAGATATTGCCGATCAGGAAGGCGTCATAGCCCTCGGCCTCGGCGCGCAAGCCGTTTTCCAGAACCTCGGCCGTGTCCTGAAATTCAAGATAGCGGTATTGGTCGGCCACGGCGCGGTGGGGGGCCAGACCAAAGACATCAATCGTCGTGCCCGGCGCCGCCGCCGCCGCGATCAGCTTTTGCAGGACCTGCCCATAATGGCCGGTCTTTGATCCCCGCGACATGCCAAGGGTTTGATAGAACAAGCGCATGGGTCCCTCCTGTGTTCCCCCTGTCATCCGCCCGCGCCCCCCCTTTGGTCAATGGGGTGATCTTTGCATCTGGCGTCAAATAGCTTCGCTTCCTGTCCCGTATCCGACCGGGGTCCGCATCCCTAATCCTGTGGGCCAAAGCGGAGGGGCAGCAATGAACGACATCAGCCAGGGTGCCATGACCGAGACCCAATGCGTCGTGCGGTGGTTGGCGGCGTTTGAAGCGGCGCTGACGGCGGGTGACGCTGAAGCGCTTCGCCGCATCCTGGGCGCGCAGGTCCATTGGCGCGACCTGATGGCGCTGACCTGGACGATCACGCCGCATGACGATGTTGACAGCGCCGTGGCGGGGCTCTTGGCGGCGCAAGCCAAAATGCAGGCGCACAGCTTCCGTCTGGCCGAGACGCGGACCGCGCCGCGCCGGGTGACGCGCCATGGCACGGCCTCGATCGAGGCGTTCTTTTCGTTTGAAACCACCTTTGCGCGCTGTTCCGGCACCTTGCGGCTTTTGGCCGATGCGCCGGACCGGGCTTGGGTTCTGGCGACCAGTTTGGACGAGTTGAAGGGCCATGAAGAGCCCATCAACATGCGCCGCCCGGCCGGTTCGGCCTATTCTCGCAACTTTGGCGGCGACAACTGGACGGATATCCGCGCCAAGAAGGCGGCCTTCACCGACCGCGACCCGGCGGTGCTGATCATCGGCGCCGGGCAGGCGGGGCTGGCGATTGCCGCGCGCCTGGGGCTCTTGGGCGTCGATACGCTGATCGTGGACAAGACCCCCCGCGTGGGCGATGTCTGGCGCAACCGCTATCACAGTCTGGCGCTGCACAATCAGGTCAAGCTGAACCACATGCCCTATCTGCCCTGGCCGCCGAACTGGCCGAAATATCTGCCCAAGGACATGATCGCGGGCTGGCTGGAAACCTATGCCTGGGCGATGGAATGTAATGTCTGGACCAGCACGGAATTCCTTGGTGCGACCTATGACGAGGGCCGTTGGACGGTCACTCTGCGGCGCGAGGATGGCACGACACGGGTGATGAAGCCGCGCCATCTGGTCATGGCCAATGGCATCGCGGGCAAGCCGTTGAAGGCGCGGCTGCCGGGGCTGGACAGCTTCAAGGGCACGGTCCTGCACACGAATGACTATGGCGAGGGCGCGAAATGGCGCGGCCGCAATGTCATTGTGGTGGGGGCGGGCACCAGCGGGCATGACGTGGCCCAAGACCTGCATGGCCATGGCGCCAAGGTCACGATGATCCAGCGCGGGGCGACCACGGTGGCCAGCATCAAGGCCGCGGGCCTGGTCCATTCGGTCTATTACGAAGAGGATATTCCGCTGGAGGATTGCGACGGGATTGCCATTGCCAGCAGCTATCCCCTGTTGGTCAAGGGTTATCAATCCGCCGTGGTCAAGATGAAGGAGATCGACCGCGATCTGCTTGATGGCCTGACGAAGGCCGGCTTCAAGCTGGACTTCGGCGCGGATGAGACCGGCCACCAGATGAAGTTCCGCCGCCGTCATGGCGGATACTACCTTGACTGCGGCTGCTCCGAGTTGATCGCCAAGGGCGAGATCGCCGTGGTCCAGGCCGAAGACACCGACCACTATACCGCCGATGGCCTGCGCATGAAGGACGGCAGCACCCTGCAGGCCGATCTGGTGGTGACGGCAACCGGCTATCAAAGCCAGGAAACCGTGGTGCGTGAGATGCTGGGCGATGCCATCGCCGACCGTGTGGGCCAGATCTGGGGCATCGCGCCCAACGGCGAGATCGCCAATATGTTCGTGGCCACCCCGCAGCCCGGCCTTTGGTTCTCGGGTGGCGGTTTCGCCCATTGCCGGATTTACTCGCATTACATCGCGATGGGGATCAAACTGCGGGAAATGGGGCTGATCTGATGCTGGATTTCACGGGCAAGGTGGCCTTTGTCACCGGCGCGGGCTCGGTCGGCGCGGGGTGGGGCAATGGCAAGGCCACCGCTGTCCTGCTGGCGCGGCGAGGCGCGATGGTCTGCGGGCTGGACCAGTCCGCGGATGCCTTGGCCGCCACGACCGCGATTATGCAGGCCGAGGGGCTGACCTGGCTGCCGCTGACCTGCGACATTCTGGATTCTGCGGCGGTGGGGGCCTCGGTTGCGGCCTGTGTCGCCCGTTTTGGCCGCATCGACATCTTGGTGAACAACGTGGGCGGCAGCGCGCCGGGTGATCCGGTCTCGATGCCGCTGGAGGTCTGGCAGGCGCAGCTGGACTTGAACCTGACCTCGGCCTTCCTGGGCTGCAAACATGTGCTTCCGGTGATGGAGGCGCAGTTTGACCGTGAAGGGCGCGGTGGGGCGGTGGTCAATATCGGCTCGGTGGGGGCGATGACCTTCCAACTGGGTGGGCGGGTCAGCGCGGGCTATGCGGCGGCCAAGGCCGGGCTTGTGGCCTTTGGCCGGTCCACCGCGATTGCCTATGTCCGCAAGGGGATAAGGGTGAACACCGTCATCCCGGGGTCGATGCACACGCCCCTGGTCGAACATCGGCTGGTGCGCCAACTGGGGGCAGGGGATGCGGCCAAGCTGATCGCTGACCGCCATGCCGCCGTGCCAATGGGCCGGATGGGCGATGCCTGGGACGTCGCCCATGCCGTAGCCTTCCTGGCCAGCGACGAGGCTGGCTATATCACTGCCACGCAATTGGTGGTCGATGGCGGCATGACCGCCGCAAGGTCCACCTGAAGGAAGTCTCATGAGCCGTCCCGTCATCATCAGTTGCGCTGTCACCGGATCGGGCGACACCACCGGGCTTAGCCCCCATGTGCCCGTGACCCCCGCCCAGATCGCGGATGACGCGCTGGCCGCCCATGCGGCGGGGGCGGCGGTCGTGCATATCCATGTCCGCCACCCCGAGACCGGCGCCCCCAGCCGCGACCTTGACCTTTACCGTCAGGTCGTCACCCGCATCCGTGCCGCGGGAACCGGGGTGATCTTGAACCTGACCACCGGGATCGGCGCGCGCTTTTCACCCGATCCGGTTGATCCGAACCGCAATGCCAGCCCCGGCATGGCGCAGCCCATGGACCGTATGGCGCATGTGCTGGACTTGGCGCCCGAGATCTGCAGCCTTGATGTGGCGACGATGAACTTCGGCAAACATGCTTTTGTGAACACGCCCGACCATATCACCGAAATCGCCACCGCTGTCCGGGCCGCGGGTGTGAAACCGGAGCTTGAGGTTTTTGACCTTGGCCACATCGCCCTCGCCAAGTCACTATATGCCAAAGGGATTTTCGCCGATCCGCCCTTCTTTCAGCTGTGTCTTGGCGTGCCATGGGGCGCGCCCGCCACGCCCGAGGCCATGCAGGCCATGCGCGCGATGCTGCCGCCCAATGCCAACTGGAGCGCCTTTGGCGTCGGCGCCCAGCACTTTCCCGCGGTCGCCATGTCGGTCGTGATGGGCGGCCATGTCCGTGTCGGGCTGGAGGACAGCCTTTATATGTCCAAGGGCGTTCTGGCCCCGGGCAATGCGCCGATGGTGGCCCGTGCCGCCCGGCTGATCCGCGAGATCGGCTGCGAGGTGGCCTCGCCTGCCCAGGCCCGCACCATACTGGGGCTGCCATGACCCGCCTGACGATGCCACCGGCGCTGACCGAGGCCCAGGCCGAGGTGGTGGCCGAGGTCGTTGCAGGCAAGCGCGGCAAGGTGCCCGCGCCGATGATCGCCTGGCTGCGCAATCCCGAACTGGCGCGGCGGGCGCAGCATATGGGCGGGCTCTTGCGGTTTGACACCTCGCTTTCGCCCCGGCTCAGCGAGTTGGCTATCCTGGTCTGCGGGCGGCACTGGACTTCGCATCACGAATGGACGGCGCATAAACGCATCGCGCTTGAGGCGGGGCTTGACCCGCAGATCATCGCCGCGATCGCCGCCCGCCGGGTGCCCAGTTTTGACGATCCGCAACAGGCGGCGGTCCATGCGGTCTCCCATGGGCTTCTGGCAAAGGGCCGGATCGACGATGCGCTTTATGCCCAAGGTCTTGCCGCCTTGGGAGAGGTCGGCATGGTCGAACTGGTGGCGCTTTTGGGCTATTATTCGATGGTGGCGCTGACGCTGAACGCCTTTGACATCGGCCTGCCTGAAAGCCACGCCGCCGAATTGGTCCCATGAGCCGCCTGGCCCATCCAAGGGTGCGTCCCGAATGGCTGGCCTTGCACCAAGAGCCGGTGATCGACCCCGAAGCGCCGATCATCGACGCCCACCATCATCTGTATGACCGCCCCGGCGCGCGGTATCTGGCCGCCGATTTCCGCGCCGACCAGAACACGGGCCATAACATCATCGCATCGGTCCTTGTGCAGGCGCGCGGGTTTTACCGCACGTCGGGCCCCGAAACCCTGTATCCGGTGGGCGAGACGGAATATGCCGCCCAAACCAAGGACGTGACCCGATGCGCTGCCATCATTGGCCATGCCGACCTGACCGCGCCGGATGTGGCACATCTGCTGGACGCCCATGTGGCGGCAGGGCAGGGGCTGTTTCGCGGGGTCCGGCATATCCTGGCCTGGGACAGCGACACATCCTTGTTGAACCCGGCCTATCCGACGACCGAGGATCTGAGCGCAACCCCCGCCTTTCACCGCGGCTTTGCGCTTTTGGACGCCGTGGGCCTGTCCTTCGACGCCTGGGTGCATTTTCACCAACTGCCCCGGCTTCTGGCGCTGGCCCGGGCCTTTCCGCGGGTGCCCATCGTTGTGAACCACTGCGGCGGCATCATTGGGGTGCAGGCGCCCCGGGATCAGGTCTTTCCGATCTGGCGCGCCGCCATGGCTGATCTTGCAACCTGTCCCAATGTCACGGTGAAACTCGGCGGGCTTGGCATGGCGCTGACCGGCTTCGGCTTTGACCGCCGGGCCAAGCCGCCGTCCTCGGCCGATCTTGCCCGGGCGTTCTCGCCTTGGGTGGGGGCCTGCATCGACCTTTTTGGCCCCACCCGCTGCATGGCCGAAAGCAACTTTCCGGTCGACAAGGGCAGCTATGCCTATGCGACCTATTGGAACGCCATAAAACGTCTGATCCCACCGAACGACCGCCACGCCGTCCTGTGTGCCACGGCGGCGCGCGTCTATCGCATCCCCATTGGAGCCTGACATGACCTATCCCCGCATCGGCCTGTTGATCGACGGCACATGGATTTACGACCGCCCGACGCTGTGCAACGTCGAAAACCCCTCGACAGAAGAGATCATCGGCACCGTCCCCCGCGCCAGCGCAGAGGACCTGACGGCGGCCCTGAACTCCTCAGCCCGCGGGTTTGACATCTGGCGCAAGACGCCGCCCGCCGCCCGCGCCGCCCTGATGCGCCGGGCCGCCGCCCTGGTGCGTGAAAGGGCCGAGGCCATTGCGCCGATCTTTGTCGCCGAATCCGGCCGCACCCTGACCGAGGTCCGCAACGAGATCGAACGCTCGGCCACTTTCCTGGACTGGGACCAAGAAGAGCTGAAGCGCAACTACGGCCGCATCGTCCCCAGCGAGGGGCAGTTCACCCAAATGGTGATCCGCGAGCCGATTGGCCCAGTCGCGGCCTTTACGCCATGGAACGTGCCGATGTCGGCGCCCTCGCGCAAGATCAGCGCGTCACTGGCCACGGGATGTTCGATCATCCTGAAGCCCTCATCCGAGACCCCCGCCACCGCTTGCCTGTTCGCCCAATGCTTCCTGGATGCGGGCCTGCCGCCCGGGGTGCTGAACGTGGTTTTCGGCGACAGCGACGAGGTCTCACGCGCCTTGGTCCTGTCGCCCATCACGCGGTTGGTGACGCTGACCGGATCGACCCATGTGGGCAAGCATCTGTCGCGGCTGGCGGTGGAAACCATGAAACCCGTGCTGATGGAGCTTGGCGGCCATGCGCCCGTGCTGATCGACGAGGGCGTCGACCCAGTGGGCGTGGCGAAACTGGCGGCCAACTGGAAGTTCCGCATGGGCGGGCAGTTCTGTTCGGCGGCCTCGCGGTTTCTGGTCCACAAGTCGGTCTATGCCGATTTCGTCGCGGCCCTGTCCGAAGAGGCGCGGAACTGGAAGACCGGGGACGGGTTTACCCCCGGCGTGATGATGGGGGCCTTGGCCAACCGCCGCCGTCTGGCCGCGATGGAGGCCTTTGTGGCCGATGCCACCGCGCGCGGCGCCCGCGTGACGGCGGGGGGCGCAAGGCTTGGCAACCGGGGTTGGTTCTTTCAGCCGACGGTTCTGGCCGATGTGCCCCTGGATGCGCAGATCATGGTAGATGAGACTTTTGGCCCCATCGCGCCCTGCGTTGCTGTCGACTCGATGGACCAGGCTTTGCAGATCGGCAATGCCCTGCCCATGGGGCTTGCGGGCTTCGTCTTCACCAACGACATGGCCATGGCCGATCACCTGACCCATGAGCTGCAGGCGGGGTCCATCGCGCTGAACTGCTTTACCAGTCCGGGGGCCGAGGCGCCCTTTGGTGGCTATCGCGACAGCGGCATCGGCCGCGAGGGCGGGCCAGAGATGCACCACAGCTATACCGTGGCCAAGACCATCGCCGAACGCCGCGCCAGGGTCTGACGTCACCTTTGCGATCCGCGTCAAAATGCTTCGCGGCCCCGGTCCTGTTTGGGCCGGGGTCCGGGGCTTAGTCTGTCCGGATGCGGGAAGGGAGAGCCCGCATCCATAACACCAGGCTATGACCCAACCCCGACCCGCACCGCTTTTCAGGCGGCAGGACAGGGGAATTGTGGCAGTCAGGATCATATCAAAGCGGCTGGCGACAGGCCGCAAGGAACCGGGGGGAGCTTGGGTCGGGTCATGGCAGATGACGTTCCACTGATGCAGTTGAAGAATGTCCGCAAGACATTCGGCCTTTACGTCCACGCCCTGCGCGGCGTCGATCTGGACATCCACCGGGGCCGGGTTCACGGGCTTTTGGGCGCCAATGGCGCGGGAAAATCCACGCTGATCAAGATCCTGTCGGGCGCCTATGCCGCCACCGGGGGACAGGTGATCTGGCGCGGGTCCGAGGTGCGCTGGTCCAGCCCGAAACAGGCCAATGACATGGGTGTGGCGACGATCCACCAGCATATCCCCTTGGTGCCGACCCTTTCGGTGATCGAGAATGTCTTTCTGGGCCAGACTGGCCTGTGGCGCGTCAACGCCGGGATGCGCCAGAGCTTTGCCGCCCTGTGTGACCGTGTGGGCTACAGGCTGGACCCCGATGCGCTGGTCTCGGACCTGTCGATCGGCGCGCGGCAGATGGTGGCGATCTTTCAGGCCTTGGCCACCGGGGCCGACCTGATCGTGATGGATGAACCTACTGCCTCCCTCGCCTCGGACGAACGCGAGATCGTCTATGCCACGGTCCGCAAACTGTCCAAGGTTGAAAACAAGGCGATCCTGTTTGTCTCGCATTTCCTGGACGAAATCACAGCCTTGACCGACGAGGTGACGGTGCTGCGCGACGGGGCGACGGTGTTCCGCTCGCCCACCCGCGGGCTGGTCGAAGCCCAGATCGCCGAAGCCATCGTCGGCAAAGAGGTCGCCGCGATGGAAAAGGCCACGGCGTCGCGCGCCCGCCATGTCGGTGAGCCGGTCTTGCAGGTGACGGGCCTTTCGGCCCCGGGCC
This sequence comes from Stagnihabitans lacustris, assembly GCF_025950525.1. Taxonomy (GTDB): domain Bacteria; phylum Pseudomonadota; class Alphaproteobacteria; order Rhodobacterales; family Rhodobacteraceae; genus Stagnihabitans. The sequence goes on from NZ_JAPDGS010000002.1 coordinate 66,980, forward strand.
TGGCGCCGATAGACCTGACCCTGAACAAGGGTGAGGTTCTGGGCGTCGCGGGTCTTTTGGGATCAGGCCGCAGCGAGTTGCTTCATGCGATCTATGGCGCCGACCGCTTTGCGCGGGGAGAGGTGCGATTGAACGGCCAGCTGATGCGGCGGTCCACCGGGGCCGCGGTTGCCGCAGGCATGGCCTTGGTCCCCGAGGACCGCTTTGGTCAAGGCCTGGTCCCGGATTTCGAGATCTGGCGCAACATGACCCTGCCCGCTCTGGACCGTGTCAGCCGCTTTGGCCTTTTGGATCACAAGGCCGAGGTCGCGCGGGGCGAAGCCGCCATCAAGCGGCTGGCAATCAAGGCGCCGGATGCGCAATCCATCGTCAGCGATCTTAGCGGCGGGAACGCGCAAAAGGTCACAATCGCGAAATGGCTGTTCAGTGACGTGCAGCTGTTCCTTTTGGACGAACCCACCGCCGGCATCGACATCGGCGCCAAGACCGAGATCCTGCGGCTGGTCCGTCAACTGGCCGAAGAGGGCAAGTCGGTCATCATCGTCTCCTCGGAGTTCGAGGAACTGATGGCTGCCTGTGACCGGATCATCGTGATGCGCGATGGCCGCAAGGTCGCCGAAAAACCCGCCCATGACACCAATGAACATGAACTGCTGCTGCTTGCCGGGGGCAAGGACAGCACCTCCCCCCATTCCTCGCACGACCGCGCAATCGGAGCCTGAGCCAAGATGACCCAACCCAAGAACCCGCCCCGCATCGACTGGAAGCGCGCCTTCGGCCTGCGCGAAATGGGCGTCTATTATGCGCTGATCCTGCTTGTGGTGTCTTTGGCTTTCCTGACCGCCTATCTGGGCAAGGCCAATTACCTTAGCGTGCAGAATCTGACCAATGTGCTGTATCAGACCAGCCTGACCGCGATGATGGCGGCGGCGATGACGGTCATCCTTGTCACGGGGAATTTCGATTTGTCGGTGGCCTCGGTCGCGGCTTTGTCGGCGGCGGTCATGGTGGGCACGGCCGAAAGCCTTGGCGTCGCGGGGGCCTTTGGGGCGGCCATGGGGGTGGCGATCCTCTGCGGGCTGTTGAACGGGTCGATCGTGATGTTTCTGGGGATCAACGCCTTCATCGTCACCCTTGGCACGCTGACGGCGATCCGGGGATTGGTGCTGATCTATACCGACGGGCGGTCCTTGCAGGTCAGCGGGGCCGAGGCCGTGGCGCAGTTGAAGGCGCTGGAGGGGGCGACGTTTGACGTGGGTCCCGTCATGCTTCTGGCCGGGCTTGTCATGCTGGCGGTCGCGGGGGTCAGCCTGTTGCGCGAAAAGCGTCTGGTCCCTATGCAGATCGGCATGACGCTTGGCGGTCTGGCCTTGGCCGCCCTGTCCTGGGCCAATGAGATGGTCTTTGTCCTGCGCGCCCCCGTCGTCATCACGGCGGTCTTTGTGGGCCTTGTCTGGTTCGTCCTGACCTTTACCACCGTGGGCCGCCGCGTCTATGCGGTGGGCGGCAACCCCGAGGCCGCGCGGCTGTCAGGCGTCAATGTCACCGCCTATCGCCTTGGGGCCTTTGTGCTGTGTTCGGCGACGGCAGGCTTTGCGGGCATCCTGTTTGGCGCAAGGTTGCGGTCCATGACGCCCACCGCGCTGTCGGGGATGGAGCTGACCGTTATCGCCTCGGCCATCCTGGGCGGCACCTCGTTGTTCGGGGGGGCGGGGTCGGTGATCAAGACCGTGGCGGGGGCCTTGCTGCTGTTCTCGCTGACCAATGGGTTCAACATCCTGAACCTGGGCGCGAATTATCAGGGCCTGATCGAAGGCATCGTCGTCGTCGCCGCCGCCGCGATCTATACCGTGGGCAATGGCAAGGCGCGCTCCAAGACCAGTTGAAGGGCGCGCTTCGGCGCCCTTCAGTATTCCTTGAACAGCCGCACCAGAAAGTCGATGAAAGCGCGGGCCTTGGGAGAGGTCTGTTTCGACCCCGGATAGACCGCGAACAAGGCCGTGTCCGCATCAGTCGAGCTGACATGGTATTCGGGAAAGACCGGGATCAGCTGCCCCGAGGTGATCGCGCCGCGCACCATCGACTCTTGCAGCATCACCATCCCAAGCCCCGCAATCGCGCTGGTCATCAACACCGCCGAGCTTTCGGATTCCAGATTGCCAGAGACCGAGACCGCCTCGATCTTACCGTCTTTTGCAAAGCGCCAGAGACTGTCATAGCTTTTGGCGCGGTAGACAATGCAGTTGTGGCGGGCCAGATCCTGCGGGGTTTCCGGCAACCCATGCTCTTTTGCATAGGCGGGGCTGCAGCAGACCATGCGCCGTCCGGGCGTCAACCTGCGGGCGATCAGGCTGGAATCCTCCAGGCTGCCCAACCAGACCGCGACATCGACGCCATGCGCCACAAGGTCCTGGCGTTCGTCGGTCAGCGACACTTCCAGCTTGATGTTCGGGTTCTGCTTCAAGAACGCCGGAAGCGCCGGAACGATGACCTGATTGCCAACTGAATGGCGCAAATGCACCCGCAGCAGGCCTTTGACGTCCTTTTGATAGGACGCAATCTCGCGTTTGACGGAATCGAACTGGCCCAGCAAGTCGCGGATGCGGTCGCGATACAGCTTGCCGGCCTCGGTCAAGGACATGGTCCGCGTGGTGCGATGAAGCAGGTGAACCCCCAACCGCGCCTCCAGGCTGTTGATCTGGCGCGCCACGGTGGCCACCGAAACATTCAGCTCCAGCGAGGCCGCCGAAAAGCTTCCGCTTTCGACAACCTGCAAAAACGCCCGGTTCGTCAGCATTTCATCCATGGAAGTGTCTCCCTCGTCCCGCTGTCACATTACCGACATGATGCGCAAAGATGCAAGGTCCGCACTTATGGCTTTGGTCGATAGCGGCAACCAAGCGGGGCCCCCTAAAAACAGCGCAGCGCTTTCGCCATATTGGAGGCAACCCAAACAGGAGCGCGTCATGGATTTGCAGATCAACGGAGCGACCCATCAGGTCGATGTCGAGGCCGACACCCCGCTGTTGTGGGTGCTGCGCGATACCATCGGGCTGACGGGCACCAAATATGGCTGCGGGGTCGCGCAATGTGGCGCCTGCACCGTGTTGATTGACGGGGTGGCCACACGGTCTTGCGTGACACCGGTAGATAGCGTCGTGGGCGCCCAGATCACGACGATCGAGGCCGCCGAGGCCGATCCCGTGGGGGCCAAGGTCGTGGCGGCCTGGGTCGAACATCAAGTCCCGCAATGCGGCTATTGCCAGTCGGGCCAGGTTCTGGCCGCCACCGCGCTGCTGAAGGAAAACGCCGCCCCGACCGAGGCGGACATCGCCGCCGCCATGGTGAACTTCTGCCGCTGCGGCACCTATAACGCCATCAAAGCCGCGGTCGCCCGCGCTGTGACGCTGTGAGGCCCGCCATGACCAGACCTGTCAACGTCTCTCGTCGCGCCTTCCTGGGCGGCACGGGCGCGCTTGTGCTGTCCGTGGCCTTGCCCATGGGCCGGGCGCAGGCGCAAGCCGCGGGCCCCGATGTCGCGGCCTTCCTTGAACTGCGCGCCGATGGCACGGCCCTGTTCCGCAGCCCCTTTGTCGAGGGCGGGCAGGGCATCTACACCGCCATGGCCCAGATCGTCGGCGAAGAGCTGGACCTTGATCCCGCCCGCTTCACGGTCGAGACCGCTCCGGCCGGGACGGTCTATCAGATGATGCCGGGGATGCGCTTTACCGGCGGCAGTTTCTCGGTTCGCAGCAGCTATGACACGATGCGGCGGCTTGGGGCTGCGGCGCGGGCCATGCTGCTTGCGGCGGCGGCGGAACGCTTGGGCGTTCCCGTGGCGGAGCTGACCACCGACAATGGCGTGGTTCGCACGGCCACGGGCCAAAGCCTGCCCTATGGCGATCTGGCCGAGGCTGCGGCTGCGCTCCCCGCGCCCGCCGATGCGCCCTTGCGTGACAAGGCCGACTTCCGCTGGATCGGCAAGCCCTTGGCGCGGCTTGATGTCCATGCCAAGTCCACTGGGCAGGCGCAATATTCCATCGACACCAAGGTCGAGGGCATGGTCTATGCCGCCGTCCAACACGCCCCGCGTCTGGGCCAAGAGCCCGAGGCCCTGACCAACGAGGCCGAGGTTCTGGCCATGCCGGGGGTCGCCTCAGCCCATCTTCTGCCGGGCGCTGTGGCCGTTGTGGCCAACAGCTGGTGGCGTGCGCGCATAGCGGTCGAGGCCTTGACCGTCACCTGGAGCGCGGACGGTCTGCCCCAGGATTTCTCGTCGGCCGGGCATTTGGCAGCCCTGCACTCCGCCACGGGCGACAGTCTGACGGCCGAAGCGGCGGGCGATATCGGAACCCCCACAGCCACCCGGATCGAGGCCACCTATGACGCGCCCTATCTGGCCCATGCCCAGCTGGAGCCGCCCTCGGCCCTGGCGCGGTTCAATGACGACGGCACGCTGGACCTGTGGTTGCCCAACCAGGCGCCCGAGATGTTTCAGGCCTCGGCTGCCACGGTGGCGGGCCTGACCCCCGAGGCCGTGCGCATCCACTCCCCGATGCTTGGTGGCTTCTTTGGTCGCCATTTCCTGTATGGCGCGGCCAATCCCTTCCCGCAGGCGATCCTTCTGGCCAAGGCCGTGGGCAAACCCGTCAAGGTCCTGTGGTCGCGTGAGGAAGAATTCCTGCGCGATGCCTTGCGCCCGATCAGCGTGGCGCGCCTAAGCGCCGGTCTCGATGCAGAAGGCGCGCCCGTGACGCTGGAAGCTGTATCGGTCGGCGAAGGCCCGAACGAGCGTTGGTATGGCCGCGCCCCAGATCAGGCTGACAGTTCGGCGGTCGAGGGGCTTTCGGGCAAGGTCTATGCCATCCCCAACCGCCGCATCGCCCAGCTTCCTGTCAAGGACCCGGCCTCCATCGCCTATTGGCGCTCGGTCGGCCATTCCAAGCATGATTTCTTCTATGAAAGCTTTCTGGACGAGGTGGCCGATGCCGGGGGCCGCGATCCCTTTGCCCTGCGAGAGGCGCTTTTGGCCGACAGTCCGCGGCATCTGACTCTGTTGCGTGCCGTGGCCGATCTGGCGGGCGGCTGGCAGCGCGGGCCTTTCACGGTCGATGGCGTGCAGCGGGCAAGGGGGGTGGCCATGGCCTCGCCCTTTGGCACCGAAGTGGCGACCATGGCCGAAGTCTCTGTCACCGATGGCCAAATCAGGGTCCATGATGTCTGGGTCGCCATCGACCCGGGGTCGGTGGTCAACCCTGCGGTGGTGCAGGCGCAGGTCGAAGGCTCGGTTGCCATCGCTTTGTCGCAAACCCTGGTCGAGGCCTATCACTACGAGGCCGGCCAGCCCGTGGCGCGCAACTATGACGGCTATCCGATCCTGACCCCCGACATGATGCCGCGCGTCCATGTGCGCATCATCGAAAGCGGTGCGCCGATGGGCGGCATCGGTGAGCCGGCCGTGGCGGCTGTGCCGCCCTCGGTGGTCAATGCGGTGTCGCATCTGATCGGCCGCCGCCTGCGCAGCCTGCCCTTGTCGCAGTTCGATCTTTCCTGAAGCCTTGCGGCGCCCGAAAGGGCGCCTCCTTTCCATGGGACCATGATGCGCGCCTGTCTTTTTGCCCTGACCCTGTGGTCGACCCCCGCCTTTGCCGAGACCTTTCACATCCGCATCGACCTTGGCGCGGATCATGTCACCGCCACGCTGGAGGACAATCCCACCACCCGCGACCTGATGTCCCTGCTGCCGCTTGACCTGCCCGCCAAGGACTTCATGCATTTCGAGAAGATCGCCTATTTGCCCCGCGACCTGACGACCGAAGGCGCGCCCGACAGCCATACGCCCGTGGCCGGAGAGATCGCCTATTTCGCCCCCTGGGGGAACCTTGCGATGTTTCATGCCGATTGGAACCCATCGCCGGGGCTGGTCTATATGGGCCGCTTTGACGGGCCGCTTGATCCCTTGCGGATCAAGGGAGAGATGACGGTGCGGGTCAGCCGGATCGACCAGTCCGGTTGATGTGGCCCGGTCAATGGGGGTGGCCGTGGTCCTTCAGCGCGAAATCCCCGTGCGAGACAACGCTTTGGCGTTCGATCATGCGGTGGACGCGGGGCGGGGCGTCGCCCCGGTGCAGGCGGTTCAGCCGGTCGGACGTTTCGGTGTCGGCCACGGTGCGGCGCATGTTGTGACGCAGATAGGCGTCCCATGTCGCCACGTGATAGCTTTCGGTCCACATCTGCGGATGTTCCAGATCGCGCAACAGCGCCCATTGCCGCGCCCCGTCGCGGCGGCGGATGCGGCGACGCTCGGTCATCAGGGTCAGGAATTCGGGGATATCCTCGGGGTCAATCAAGTAGTCGATCATCACGAGGATCGGCCCGCTGCGGCCTTGCAGATCCAGGGCCAGTTCCGGCGGATGGAAGCGATCTGACGGGCGCAGGTCCTGCGCGCCAAAGTCGGGCAAGGGCAGACGCAGGCCCAAGGCCGCCCCCAGGAACAAGAGCCCCGCCGCTGTCGTCAGCGTCTGGGTCAGGCCCATGCCCCCCGCCAAGCTCCCCCAAGCCCAAGACCCCAGCGTCATCCCGCCAAAGGTCGCCACCTGATACAGCGCCAGCGCGCGCCCCACGACCCAGCGCGGCGACGACAGCTGCACCGTCACGTTGAAGAGCGACAGCGCCAGCACCCAGGCCGCCCCCGCCAGAGCCATGGCCGGCAGGCCGGTCCACAGGCTGCGGCTGTATCCCAAGGCCAGCATCGCCAGTCCAAAGGCCACAAAGGCCAGCCGCACCACGCCCTCGCCCTGCAGTTTGCGGCGGAGATGGGGGTTCAGGACGCCTCCACCGATGGCGCCCATGCCGAAGGCCCCCAGCATCAGGCCAAAAGTCAGCGCGCCCCCCTCCATCAGATCGCGGGCGACCAAAGGCAGCAGGGCCAGCGCGCTGACCGCCCCCATGCCGAACAAAAAGGCCCTGGCCAGCACGCGCAACAGGTTGGGCGACAGCGCGACATAGCGCAGGCCCGCACCGACCGCGATGGCAAAGCCCTCACGCGGGATCGTGCTGAAGGGTGTCGCAGGCCGCCACATGGCCAGCACGCCGATAAAGGGCAGGTAGGTCACAGCATTGACCGCAAAGGCAAAGGGCGCGCCCAGGCTGGCCACGATGGCGCCCCCCACCGCAGGCCCCACCGACCGCATCATGTTGAACCCCATGGAGTTCAGCGACACGGCCTCGGGGACCTCTTCGCGCGGCACCAAGTCTCCGACCGAGGCCTGCCAGGACGGGTTGTTCAGCGCCGTGCCGACACCGATCAGGAAGGTGAAGCCCAAAAGCGACCAAGGCGTCAGCGCGCCCGCAAAGCCCGCAGCCACAAGGGCAATCGAGGCCACAAGCATCAACCCCTGTGCCGCCAGCATGATCTTGCGGCGGTCCATGCTGTCGGCCATGGCGCCCGCCAAGAGCGAAAACACCATGATCGGCAAGGAGGTCGAAGCCTGCACCAAGGCAATCATGCCCGGATCACGGGTCAGGCTGGTCATCAGCCACCCTGCCGCCACCCCCTGCACAAGCCCGCCAAAGTTAGACACCTGGCTGGCCGCCCAGAAGTTGCGGAAATCCTTGTGACGCAGGGGGAGAAAGGGACTCATCGCGCCCATGGGGGACTTGTCGGTCCGAAAGGTCAAGAGCGGGGGGCAAGAAACTGGGTCTCGCCCCCCGCAAAACTCATGCGCGTAGCAGGACCTTGATGGCGCGGCGCTCGTCCATCGCCTTGTAGCCCTCGGCCACCTGGGCAATCGGGATATCCATGTCAAAGACGCGTCCAGGTTGGATGCGGCCAGACAGCACGCGGTCCATCAGGTCGGGCAAAAAGCGGCGCACCGGGGCCGGGCCGCCCAGCATCCGCTTTTGCGCAAAGAACATCTGCTCGCCCGAGAAGCTGATCCCATGCGGCACGCCCACAAAACCGACCGTGCCGCCCGGACGGCAACAGGCCAAAGCCTGATCCATCGAGGCCTGATTGCCCACACATTCCAGCACCGAGGTGGCGCCGACGCCCTTGGTCATCTCCATCACCCGGGCGATGCCCTCGGCCCCGCGTTCCGCCACGATATCGGTCGCGCCATAATAGCTGGCAAGGGCTTGACGGGGGGCATGGCCGCTCATGGCGATGATGCGCGCGGCGCCCATTTCCTTGGCCGCCAGGATGCCCATCAGCCCCACCGCGCCATCGCCCACCACAACCACGGTCGCGCCGGGCTTGACCCCGGCCGCATCGGCGGCAAACCAACCGGTGCCCAAGACATCCGAGGTGGCCAGCAGGTCGACGATCTGACCCGGCGAAGGCGCCTCTTTCGTCGCAACCAGGGTCCCGTCGGCCAAAGCCACGCGGGCATAGGGCGCCTGCGCGCCGGACATGAACTCACGCTGGACGCAAGAGGACTGAAAGCCGAACTCGCAATGCGGGCAGGTGTTGTCGGACAGGCAGAAGGAGCCCACGACGAAATCGCCCTTCTTGACGGTCCGGACCTCGGAGCCCACTTCGACCACATAGCCGCAGTATTCATGGCCCATATGCATGGGCGCATCCATCGGCTGCAACCCGCGATAGGGCCACAGGTCGGACCCGCAGATGCAGGTCGCGGCCAGCTGGATGATCGCATCGGTGGGCTTCAGGATCTTGGGGTCATCGACGCTTTCATAGCGGATATCGCCGGGGCCGTGCAGAACGGTGGCATACATGGTGGTCTCCTGTGTCAGGGCAGTTTCTCGGCGCGCAGGGGATGCGTGCCGCGGGTCATCAAAGGCTGGATGCCGTCATCCAACCGCCCCAGCCGCAACAGGCCGGGGTCATAGCGATAGCTGTCGTAGTAAAAGACCAGATTGCCCCAAGGCATGTAGTAACACAGATCACCGATCCGCGGATTGTCGAAAGGTTCCGCCTTGGCCTTCAGCTTGGCGGGCAGATAGGCGATCTTTTCATTCGACCCGTAATCCTCGATCGACAGGTCCAAGGGCAGCATCATGACAAGCTCTTGCGCCGCGGGATTGGCGAAAAGCGAGGCAGTGAAGCGGTAGGTGGCAAAGGAAAAGGCGATCTTCATCGGTTGACCAAAATGTGAGGCGGCTCTGGCGCAGGGGCAGTCTATCAGAGGTGATTGCTTTGAATTAGACGGGTAGTATCGCTTGATCCTATCATCCGGGGGCATGAATGGCCGATTTCGACCTGAACGACTTCGAATGGTTTCTGGTGCTGGCGCGCGAGAAAAGTTTTACCCGCGCGGCGGCTCAGCTTGGGATCGCACAATCGACGCTGAGCCACATGATCAAGCGGCTGGAGACAAGGATGGGCCTGCGCCTTTTGGCCCGCACAACGCGCAGCGTGGCCTTGACCGATGTGGGGCAAAAGCTTGTGGCCGCGGTGGAACCCCGGTTGAACGCGATGAAGGCCGATCTGGCGCAGATGATGGCCCAGACCGAGGCGCTTTCGGGACAGGTGCGGCTGACCGTGTCGGATCATTCGCTGGACTGGGTGATCTGGCCGCGGTTGGCGCCTTTGCTGGCAGCCCATCCGGGACTGAAACTGGAGCTGCATATCGACAGCAGTCACCGCAACATCGTCGAAGGGGGGTTCGACGCAGGGATTCGCTTGGGTGAGGCGCTGGAAAAGGACATGATCGCCGTCCGTGTCAGCCCGGATTGGCGGCTGTTGACCGTCGCCGCGCCCAGCTATTTCGCAGACCGCACCCCGCCGCAAACCCCGCGTGACCTGATGACGCATAATTGCATCAATTTCCGGCACTCGGCCGATGGCGGCACCTATGCCTGGGAGTTCGCCCGCAAGGGTCAAGAGATGCGGGTGCGGGTCGAGGGGCAATTGACCTTCAATTCCTCGCGCGCGGCAGTGCAGGCCGCAATCGACGGCCACGGCATCGCCTATGTCCCCGAAGACCTGGTGCTTGCCCCCCTGGCACAGGGGACACTTGTTGCGTGCCTAGAGGACTGGTGCCCGGTTTTTCCCGGCTATTTTCTGTATTACCCCAGCCGCAATCAGAATTCGGCCGTTTTCACAGCCGTCGTGGCCGCGCTGCGGGTTCGGTCCTAGGGCCTTTGGGGGGGCCTGATGGCAACAGGGCATTTGCCAAGCCCGGATATGCAGGCACACTATGGACGCCTGCACACGCTGAGTTCGGATCATCTTTGACAACATCGGGCTCAGTCGAGCTTCCGCAGAAGAGTGCAGAAGACAAAAGGTCAAAGTTAGCACCGCAATTCAGGTTGGGTACGGCGGCTGCGCGCGCCCGCAACCAGAACCATAGAACTGCCATACCAAGCCACCTTCGGGTGGCTTTTGGTATTCGTGCCAATCGCTCCTTGGCCGAGCCCGATCAAGGCAGACAAAGAACCTTCCAGGCCTAGGGCCACGCCATCCTCCTTCGCCGTCACCGTCACACGCGTGATCAGACCTTGGCTGATCTCCAAGGCCTCAACCCGCAGCTCAGGGTCCCGCAGGGCTTCGCTCAGTTCGCCAACGCGCTTGCGATAGGCTTCCGCCATCCCCGGGTGCAACCGCACAGGCGACGGGGCAGGGGCCTCCAAGTCCGCGCCCAGTTCCTTGAGCCGTGCTTCCAGTCCTTCCAGCCGCTCCTTGAGCCCTGGCGTCCGCAGACCCTCGGCAATCGCGTCATAGAGACCTTCCAGCTTCAGCGCCGGCACAAGACCCCAACAAACCGAATACCAATAAACCAGACGCAACAGAACATAACAAACCAAAGGCAATGAACACCGCGGAAAACCCAATCCACCTTCCGGTCGACCGCTCCGTCCCCAAGAAAACAGTTGATTCTTCATGAAGGCTGGATAACCTCATCTCATCAATCTCCGGCATGGAGAATTTATTTGATGGGACCGCGCGAAAAGTCCGGGAAGTTAATTGGTGCATCCGGGCCGTTAACCATGACACGCCGAGGATTCCTTGGCGGATCTGTGGCGGCGCCTTTAAGCCAAGCCGTCACGATGGCCTCAGGCGCTTTTGCCGCCGAGGTGCCGCCATTCACAGAGTTCGACATCGCGTTCAGTTGGAACGAAGATCGGACCGAATTGCGCATCCAGCCATTGCGGCGAGAAGTTCTGCCCAAAGTCCCTCCGAATGCGGATTCAGAGCAGGCCCAGAAATCTCCGATCCCGGATAGCCCTGGCTGGACGCTCAAGACCGAAAGTTTCGGGCCAGACGCCACGTTCGTATTGAAGAAACCCACTGTTCGTCCGGGGAAACCCTTCCTGATCGAACTTCGCGTGGACAATGCCAGTTGGGGACGGGCCAGGCCGCGCAAGTTCAGTCTGATTTTCACGCAATTGCTGCAGCAGCCAAAAGATGGCGCCACCGAAGGAACCGAGCCGGAGTATCGCATCGGTGTCGGGGTGAACACCAACCTGTGGAGCAGCGAAAAGGCCCCCGATCAAGAAAACGCCTTCAGCCTTGAGCCCTTTGACAGGAATGGCAACCGGAGAACGCAAGGGGACCTCCGCTTTGTCCAACTTGAAGATTTTCTAACAGAAGATCCTAAAAAACCGGACGCTGCGGACGGCCGTCCGACAATTCTGGCCGAGGTCCTGCCGGCGGCCCGGGTCAGCAATACGTTCCGGTTGATGTTCAACAGTATGATCGCCGTGCCGCGCGACCGGCGGAATCAGGAATTGAAGATTGCGTTCAACAAGGACGCCAGTTGGACCATTTCTCCCCCCAGGGACTCGGACCCGCCCTGCCTTCGGGCGCTGATCCCCGGGCTTATCCTGCGCAAGCTCGATTTGGCCTGGGCTCGATCCGAGAACGCCGCGGGCGCCACACTGGTCCGCCGCCTCCATCTGGAAGCCGTTGGCGACGTGGCATTTGCGCCGGCCCCGGGCAACGATGATCGCAGTCTGACCCTGACGGATGTCGGGCCGGGCTTGCAGGTCGACCTGCACAAGCCCTCTGCACACGATAAGGACAAGTCGGCCCAACTCTACCTGCGCGCCGAAAGGTTCGACGCGGATGCCGAGGGGCCCCATGTGGTTCGGATGGCCATCAACTTGCCGGCTGAACGCGTTCGCGTGACCGGCTCGGCAACCGAAGGCGCGGGGCCTTTCACGGTCGAAGCCTTGCGCCTTGTTGCCCGGACCGAGACAGACCCGGCCTATCGTCGTGGCGAACCGTTTTTGCCCGGCGGAACATTGACGATCGAGGGCAATGGGCCGGGCACAGCCACCCGATCGACCGCAGCAAGCCCGATCGGCCCTTTGGAAGCCGAAATCCTGCCCGCCACGAAGACCGATTCCGCACCCGACCCCTTCGAGCCCGGCGCGCGGCCGCCGCTGACGTTTCATGCTACGTGGCAGGCCGGCAAGACGTTGCGGATGCAAACGCGCTTCATTGAAATCCGCACGCGCCTGACGGGTTTGGGGCTTGCGCTGCCGGATGCGGATTACAGTGATCTGCGGTTCCAGCCCACTGATCTTACCCTGCTTTACAGCGAACAGCCGCCCGACTCCTCCTTGGAAAGCCTGATCCTTCTGGGTGAGACGGGCGGCCAGCCGCGAGCCCGAATCGACCTTGCCCGCGCTAGTCTGAAGGCGCGCCGGGTCGCGGGCAATCTTGGGTTGGCCTTCCGGTTTTCGGATATCTACCTGATCTGCGACGGCAAGGAGACCGAGCTTGTCGCCCTGAACGACCGATGTTTTGCTCCGGTGGTTTCGGGCGCGTCTCACCAGACCCGAGCGGACACGCATCCGATCCTTGTCGTCGAATTTCCGCCCCAGCATCTGATGGAAACCGCGCTGTCCCAGCGCACCGATCCCATACCTCCGGATGTGGAGCTTCCCAAGCAGAAGGCCTATCTTTGCCTGCGCAGTGGCGAAGTGTTCGACGACGCGGCCGAGGGGCGCAAGCCAATCGACTTGAACAGCCGGACCGAGATCGTGAGGGCCTTGAATTGCCTGCCGGGTCAAGCGCAAAGGATCGTATTCCGCAAGGCAATCCACGAACGCAAAATCATCGCGGAAAAGGCCGCCGTTCCGCAAACCAGCGCTTTCAAGACCTTTGCCGAAAAGCTTCGCTGGGCTCTGTCGCGACGCTCTGACCGACTGAACTCCAAGCCTTACCCCAAGGACGAAAGGACCTATATTGGTCCGTTCGCCATGAGCGCCGATGTCATGGCGGTTGCGCGAAGGCTTGCCCGAACCTTGGCAGAAGCTGCGGTCCAAGAGACCGCAAAGGCCGCGCTGAAAGAGGTGACGTCAAGGGCCGAAGAGCTCTTGAATAAACAGGATCGGACGGCGCTGTCCCGGGACCAGCTGTTCGAACTGGACAGCGCCATCGAGAGGATGCTTGAGGCCTCCGTGCCCTTCTATGCCGATTTCCGGGCATGGTATCGCGAAGACGCCGTGTCAGAGATCAGTTCGGGTCACGCCGCGCCGTCGACCTTTGTCACCGAGGTCTCTTGGTGGGCCGTCACCGGATTTCTGCCGCCCTGGTCTGGCCAGACCAATATCCCCAGTTGGGGCGCCATGTGGAAAAAGGCGCAGAGCAAATGGATCGCGTTCTTAGAGTTCGTTGCGCATCCAGAAGCAGAAGGCGGCCTGATGCGGGGACATCTGTCGAAACCCTCGCGCCTGGCCTATCGGATCGGCTGTCGGGATGGTGTCCTGGCGGCTCGGCTTGCCGTGCCCGGTCTGGAAACCGACTCCACCCTGCTTGCCCTGCCAGCTGATCCAAGCCCCGAACGCCTGGCAAATCTTGACCGTCCCGGCCTGCGCCGCAAGACCTTTGCCTTCACCCTGGAGGCCTTGACCCGCTTCGGTGACATGGAACTTTCCGTCATCAACCGGGCAAGGGTGGCTTATACGCCCGATGAGGCAGGGCGGGTCGACCGGGCCTCTCGTCGCCAGGTCAACCTGAACAATGGCGCCATGCTAGATCTGCTGGGCTTTCACGATCCCGCCGACCCAGGCCCCTATACTTCCACGCAATGGCTGACCAAGGTCCGCGCCATCCTGAAAGAGCCAAGCGACTTCGAGACTGCGATCGAACTGCCCACCCGCCTGATCCTTTCGCCAAGCCAGAACGGGGTCTTCCAGGGCGAAACAGCGGTCCCGGATGACGTTTACTCCACTCGGCCGGGCCAAGCATGGGGACCGCGGCCGCAAAGGCTCTGGAGCGCGCGGCTCTACACGGGTGACGATACGCATGGGCTTCGTGCCGTTGCGTCGCCGGACTTCAACCCCGATTTCCTCTTGCGCTATCTTGGCCGTTTGGAAGGGCAGGTCAAGGAAGCGCAGGGCAAGGACCCGCTGTTTGACATCGGGGCGCCGCCGCCCGCGGGATCATTCGCGCCCTGGTTCCTGCCGCGCGGCCCGGTCCCAACAGAGTTCACAAGCCCCGTCACGGCCGCGAAAGAATTGGGGGACGAAGAGGCCAAGGCCCTGGCAGAGGGCAAGGACGACGCTGCCTTCTGCAAGGCGCTTTTGGAAACTGGTCCCGAACCGGAACGCCGCAAGAGGTTCTCGGCGCTCTTTGCCGTCCTATGCGACCGGCTGAATAAGCAACCGGTGTCCGAAGATGTGAAGCGCTTCGTCACTGGGCTGGATGCCCGGCAGCGCTTTGAAATCGTTCTCATGTCCTCGGTCTGGGGGCTTCCGGTCGAGGGCCGGCGCGACACGAACATGCTGCTTGCCGCGGATTCGTCGCAGGCCGAGCCTGATCCGCGTGACATGCTTCTGGATCTCAGGGCGGGCAGCGCCTTTTATGTGCCCCGCACGCTGAACGTCGTCTACCTGATGCTTTCGACCCTTGGGGGAAGCTTGCTGCACACGACGCAGTTTCAGCCCATCGTCGGCGCCATGAATCTGAAGGGCGTGCGGGTCACTGAAAGCACCAATCTGGAGAAATATCACCACTGGATCGAAATCGGGCGCGATGTTGAAACCGTAACCTTGTCGCGCGGCTATCTGTTCCCCACGGGGCATCTTTGCTCTTATGTTCAGTCCACGGAACGCGTGTTCCTCGAGGACCGCACGGCTGGCGCGTTCGGGCCCTGGCCAATCCGGGCCTATACCAACAAGCGCCGGTTCATCAGTGTCGAGCATGGCGAAAAGAAGTTCGGCGCCCCGGGGCAGCCCCTGAATGGGCGGACCTTTCCCGTGCGCCTGGCGGCGATCATCACGACCGTGACGCCCGATCTCGTCGATCCGACCGAGGGCCAAAAGGGCGAGGCTTTTTCTGTGACCGCGAATGGCCGGATTGATGGGCTGGGTGGGGATGGCATGGCCTTCTGGCCGCGGATGATGCCGACCTCGGCCGGGACGCTGCGCTTCAAGCAGAGCCTGGATGGCGTGCAGACCGATCTTCCTTTGATCTATGTCGATAACATTCTGGCCAGTGATGCAGGGGCCTTGTCCAAGTTGGCGGATTATTACCGCAAGCAGGACGACGACACGCGGCGGATGCAGCTGAATTCCCGCAAGATGCGCTACGCCGATGAAAGGGAGTCGGGCTCCGCCTCTTTGGAAACCGAGTCCTGGGTCTTGTCGGTTTGCGGGCGCGAGGCGGGGCCGCCCCAGATCAACACCACTGACAACACCGTGACGTTCTCGCACGAGAACTACCAGTCCACGCCGGTTCTGCTGGGGGCCAATCAGCCGCCCTTCTATCCGGTCCTGCAAAAGGCCAGGGTCCATTTGCGGCAGCTTGAGCGTATCACGGGCAAGGCGCTTGACCCTTTCGACGCCATGCTGGATGGCCGCTATCTGCAAACCGGCCTGCCGCCTCTTGGCAAGGACGACAAACCGGAGAGCCGGGGGGCGGAAATCTTCCTCGACTTGCTGGGGGCCGGTCAACAGGGGGTCGGCGACAGCGGCGACCGGGTCGGCGGCATGGTGCGGCCCCAGGGCTATCCTTTGGGCCTGTCGCGCAGCCGCGGGCTGATCTTCTGGAAAGAAAAGTTACCCAATGAGGTACCTGCTGGCACATTCCCGGCCTGGTCCCGGCTTCTGGAGGATCAACCTGCCAACCAGCCCGCCCCGCCGCCAACGGGCGAACCCGGGAAAGTGACCCGTCACAGGGAAGCCCTGTCCGGCGCTTTTGGCGATACAAAGCTTATGGGCGTCATAAAGATATCGGACCTGATCAATGTCCTGTCCAGCCTGCCTTCAGTGGGTCAGGCCGCCAACCAGATGTCCGAATTCCTGCGCTATGGCATGGCAGAGGGCGACAAGGGCGCCAAGCAGACCGTCGCCGATCTGCGCAATGGCCTTGTGAGACCCTTGCTTCAGGCCGTGGTGGATATCCGCGCAACCTGGGCCGCGGTCGATGCCAAGCTGAAGGCCAGGCAATCCGCGCTGGCCGGTCAGTCTGTGGTTGCAAATGTCACTCTGGCCGACATTTTCCCTGAACTCGACGCCGGATTGACCGATCTGGAAACCGCCCTGCGACGCGGTATGCAAGAGACCGAGGCCATCGCCTTCGCCATGAGCATGGGCGTGGTCTATGAGGCCGGCCGCCGCTTCCTTGATGCGATCCAGCGTGTCCTTTCCGATCCGGTCGAGCGCTTCTCCCTGGCCCTTCAGACGCAGCTGGACGAGATCGGCGCTTTCTTCAAATCGGTTGCCGAAACCCTGGTGCAAGGCCTGTTCATCCAGCTGCGTGAGGCCGTCCAAGATCTCATCACGGCGTTGCCGGGATGGCTGGCCAAAAAGATCGTCCCGGCGGACCTCGTCCTTGCCGTCTCCATCCCGGCGGATTGGGGCCTTACTGGCACGCAAAAGGAAGCACTGAACAAGGCCCTGGAGCCGCTGACATTGATAGCTTCAGACTTGCGGCCCTATGCCGTGGCCTTCTTCGCCCATGTGTTGGCGAATTCGGAGGGCACGCCGGAAGATCTGGTTCAAACCTTCCTCGACTCCAAGGCGCCCCAGGGTCTTGAGGGCAGCGGTCCGCTTGTTTCTGACCGACTGACCACCAGCCTTCAGAGGCGCCTGAAAGACGCAGAAGCCAATTTGGGCCTGCTTTTGGACGCGGAAGTCAAAGACATCGCCGGGATCCTCGTGGCAGAGATCAAAGCGCTGCAAGACTTCAGCCCATCTGCGCTGCGCCGGGTGGTCACTGACCAGCGCTTGCCCCGCTGGCGCATGGTGTCCCGCGTGGCGGATGCGGCGAAGAGGCTCCAGACCGCCTTCACGGCTGGGGATGTGCGGGGCGCACTGATCGCCGCCGCCGATCTTTCCGCGCTTTTCGGCGGCCCCGGTGTCGACCGTCTGACCGCGCTGTGCAACGCGGCTCTTTCGCCGGTTTTGCAAACGCTGGATGTGGGCGACCTGAAGTTGTTCGCCGATTTGCCCTTCAAGATCACGGCCAATGGCAGTCTCGACAGTAAACTTGTGCCCGCCCCGAAGCCGGGCACAGAAAGCCTGCATCTGGCGCTGGCAGAGCTTCATGACGCCATGCTGGACGCCAAGCCTGCGATCGAGAAGCTGGAGTCTGACGCCAATCGACTCTCGCAGTCCGAAAAGGATGCGATCAAGGATGCGCTCAAGGCCCTGGGCGATATCAAGGACCCCATCGACGCTGTCAAACAGTCCGCCCGCCAGCTTTTTACCACACTTTGCACCGAGCGTCTTGCGGCCCAGGCCCTGCAAAAACGCCTCTCCGACGCCATCGACGCGGCAGGGACTCTTTGCACCACCCCTGGGGACGTTGGTAGCCTTCGCAGCCTCTCGACGGACATCGACCTTTACCTTGTTCAAAGAAAGGAGATGTTGACCCGCAGCGAAACCAGCCTGATAGGGCTGTCTTCGGCCGTTGAAACGCTTGCCAACTCGCCCCTGGTCCAGGCCGCTTTGGGGGTCGGGGGACTGGCCGCGCTGTTGAAGCCCATTGCTGGCAAATGGCCAAAACGTGCGCTGTTTGATCAGGTCGACAAGTTTGCCAATTACCTGCCCCGCAGCACACTGAGCATCGCAGACCCGCTTTTGCGAGACGGTCTCGCCGTCACGCAGAAGATCGAAAAGGCGCTGGAGGACATCAAGAAGCTAAAGGGCGACTGGGTCAAGGTCGAGACTCTGGACGCGGCAATCAATGATGTCTCGACTCTGAAAAACAAGCTTGAAAGGGCCGCGAACCAATCGAAGGCGTTGCTGGACGACTCCACCGCCAAGGTGACACTCGACGCGGTCAGAAAGCTGATGGTGGAGTTCAATCCGTCGGGTGCTACCCTAAAGCTGGATTTCAGTCCCATCCTAAGCCGGCTGAAAGAAGTTCAGGACAAGGTCGATGACGCGCTTGCCACGCTGCGCGACGAGATCATCCGGTCGCTGACCCAGGCTGTCCTGAAATCCACGGAAGAGCTGGCCGCGGTCATCACCAAGGTGCTGCAGGCCAAGGTGTCCTTCGCGGGCAAACAGGCGATGACGCTGGCCAGTGTTTACAAAACCATCCAGGCCGCCCGACAGGAGATCATAGATCAAGCCGAAAAGAACGGCCTGGCCCTGCTTGGGAAAGAGGCTCTGACCATCGCTCCAGACCCGATACGCCAAGCGCTGGCCAAAGAACTTGAATTGCCAGAAGAGGCCGACCAGCTGGACATCGACACCGAGGCGCTGCGGCAGTTGCCGCCGCCCGATGCCGCAGGCCTGGACAAGTTCTCCGAATTCCTGCCGGTCTTCCTGCGTGAATGGGCGGGCGAGGGCCGGTCGTCGCCGCTGTATCTTTTCGACAGGCTGGATACGGCTCTGCGCTCGTTGCTGCGCGGCGAGGTCTTGCAGCTGATCGACCTCGCCGAAGTGCGCGCCATGATCGAACAGCACATCAAGGCGCTTTTGCCCGTCGAAGTCGTGCTGAAACATGGCACGTCGCTGGAACTGCCCGATACAGAGGTCGCCACGGCCACCGGGGGGCTTTTGGTGCCGGTGGGCAGTCCCAGGCTTGATGTCTATGGCGAGGTCCGTGTTTCGCTGCTGGACAACAAACCGATGAGGTTTCGTGCCGGGGGCACGCTGGGGGCCTTCAACATCGTTCTGGTGGGCAATGCCTTCACGGCCCTGACGCTGCAATTCGGCGGGGCGAAATTCTCGGCCGGTTCCGGGCAGAATACCACGTTCGACTTGCAATACCTCGGCCATGAAATCGGCCCGATGATGCAGTTCCTCAAGCCGCTGCAAGACATCATGAACCCGTCGGAGGGTTCGGGCGCCTATGTCGACATCCAGCTTTCCCCCCCACGGCTTGAGGCAGGCTACCGGCTGAACATCGGCGAGTTTTCCATGGGCGTGGTCGCTTTCGCCAATGTCGCCCTGTCATGTTCGGTGCTGTTGCCCTTTGGCGATGGCGACGCCACGTTCCGCGTGGCCCTCAGCACGCGCGAGTCGCCTTTCACCGTGTCTTACCTGCCCTGGGGCGGTTCGGGTTTCTTTGCGGTCGAAGCCGCGGCGGATGGCATCCGGTCCATGGAGTTGCAGCTTGAATTCGGCGGTGCCGCGATCTTCAAGTTCGGCCCCTTGGTGGGCAAGGGGCGCGCCATGGCGGGGCTTTATGTCCGCACCTTTGAAGACAAGACGCTGAACAAGAAGCTGACCGAAATCACCGCGACCTTCTATCTGGGGGGCGATGCCAAGATCTGGGTCTTCTCTTTCGGGGCCTCGCTGATGGTCCGCATGGGACAGATCGACGGGCGGATGAAAGGCGAGGCCATCTTCAACTTCAGCTTCTCGATGGGCTTTGCCGATTTCCGCTATTCGGTCCGCATGAAAAAATCGGAGGAAGAGGGCTATTCCGAGAGCTCCAGCAATGGCGAGGTGTCGGGCGGTGGCGGCGGTGGTGGCCCCGGGCGCAAGGCCTCTCTTGGCCGCGCTGTGGACCTGGCTTTGCGCCATCTGGTTGCCGGCGGTGACAGCGCGCCCGTCCACAAAGCCCATATCGTGACGGGGACAGTCTGCCAAGGCCAGGATTGGAAGACTTATGACAGCTACTTCACCCGGGAAAAGGTGGTGACCGATGGCTTCTGACAAGGACAAGGATCAGACGGGCGATTTCGGTGTGGTGCCCAGGATTCGCGTCATCCCCTGCGGGGGAACGGGCGACAGGTTGAAGGCTACGCTGCTGTTTTCGCCAATGCCGGCGATGGGGGGCGCCATCAACCTGCGCAATTGGCCCACCGATATGGCAGACTGGCGCGAGGCCAACCCGCCGGACCTCCGGTTCCAGCCCATCGGCCGGGGAACAGAGCTCCCGAGGCTTGACCCGGATAGCCAGGTGATCACGGATATCCGCAAGACCGACTTGCCGAAATCGCAGACGGAAAAGCTCACCAAGCTTTGGGTCAGCACGATCGCTCCGAACCCGTATGGTGGCACCATCTGGGCGCAGCTGCGGACCGCACTGGATGAGACATCCCCAAAGGTGGCCGAAGCACCCGCCACGGGCACGCAAGTTGCAGAAGGGGTGCTTGGCGACGCCGGGCAAATCATTCCCGCCACCACGACCGAGACCCCCCAAACGGTCAACGTGGTCGAAGTGCCCCATGCCGATCTTGCCGTCGTGCTGGAAACTCAGCGGGCCCTGGAGCTGTTGGACACGATCAGCGGCACGAAAGCTTCGACTGTGGCCGCCGTCACGACCTCCGCCCCCGTGCCGGACGGGACCAGCGCCGGGGCGAAGGTGCTAAAGGCGGTAAAAGAAGACTATACCCCTGCTGATGCGCTGAAAGCCATGCGCATGGAAAGGCTGGAGTCCATCAAGAAGGCCATTTTTGACAGCCTTCAGCTTTCTTGCGATCAAAATGCGGCTGCGCTTCGGGGGATGCGCCGCTGCGGCGTCTCGGCGGCGGACAACTGCCGTCCGCCCAAGATGGATGCGCTCACGGCCGCCACCCGGTCCGGGCTCAAGGATCAGGTGAACGGTCTGCTTGCCCGCGAAGAGCTTGCGACCTGGCCGCAGCACGGAGAGACCCAGCCCAAAAAGCGGGTGGCCGGCAAGACTTCGGACATCGTGGTGCTGGACCCGGCACTGGAACTGGCGCTGGACCATGCCAAACAGGCCTTCCACACCCTGCAATCGACGCCCTCTCTGGCGCGGGCCTTTCAATTTGCAGTCGATCTGGATTTCAAGGTGCCAATGGGGGCCGACCAGCAACCCTATGGCTATATTTGGTGCAAAGCTCTGGGCAAGGACGAAATCCTGGTCACGCTGTGCAAGCTTGAAAAGCGCATCATCAAGGGTCAAAGCCATTGGCACTTCTGGCCCGTCACCTCGGCCGAGGTCCTGAACTGGGTGACAGGCGGTGAACCCAGGCCCGAAACGCTGACCCAGTTCGATGCGATCACGGTCCTGTCGAACGGGGCGATCGGCGACAATTGCTCGCCGCGCCGCTTCGACATCACCACGCTGGATGTGCGGGCAGCGATATCGGGCAACCGGGCGCGCAGCCTGGCTGTGAACCCGGATGATCCGCTGGCCACTGACAGCGCAGCGACCACCTTTCACACCGCAGGCCTGTCGCTGGTCAACCGTCACACCTGCGAAGAGCTGGTGAACAAGCTTGCCTCCTATCAGCATAAATGCGACCCGGCGGCCGACAGTCCCGTGGCCCACTGCCTGCTCGATGGCCAGACGCGCGTTGTCATCCTTGATGCCGAGGATCTGACCATCGGCCAGCGGCTTTACGTCGGCTGCCCCAGCCAGACGCCGAATGTCACCCTCTGGCGGCCTTTGATGGCCCGTATCCAGACCTTCGGGACCTCGGGTGATCCGAACCGCGATGCGGTCGAAATCGCCCTGAAGCACCTGATTGGCCCTTCGGACAGTGCCAGAAGGATCGCGCTGGATTCCACCTTCACGACCCAGGCGACGCGCACCATGGCTTCCCCATTCAGCGGGACCGAGGGGCACCTTGCCTTTGCAGATCAGCTTTTCTCGGTCTGGACCGGGGCCCCCATGGGGGTGGATTGCTCGGCCCCACGCGACCCCAATTCCCCGGTTGAAGATGTGCTGTCCTTTGGCCGCTCTCTGACCTTGCCCACGCGCGAACCCTATCGCCCCTTTCGCCTGCGGTATTCCCAGGCCTATCGCCTGTGCTTGACGCCGGTCTTTTCGGGGGGCGCCTCTTTGCCCTTGGAACATCTGGTCGAGACGGCGGACGACTTGTTCTTTCCGCCGGCCAAGGCGCTTGTTGCCGCCCAGACCGGGGCGGGGACAGGGATGGGGGGCGTGTATCGACCCTATGTCCGCTTTTTGCGCCATGCACGGATCGACGCTCCGGTGATCCTCCTGCCCTCTGGCCATGCGACGCGAACCAACGGGCCGATGGGGGCAGAGGCCGCGTCGGAGATGGTGATCCGGTCCACGCGTGAGCCTGCCTCTGACGACCCCACACAGCCAAAGGCCAGCCTGCGCGCCAAAAAACAGCTTGCGGCGCGGGCAACCCCTTCGCTGTGTCAGCGGTTGATCCTGGTGCCGACCATCACACAGGATGAATATGTCCGCCACGGCGCCTTTGACAGTCACGAGGGCAAGGAGCAGCCTTCCGGCGCCTATCCGCAGCTGACCTTCTCGCGGCCGACCCAAAGCTTTCCGGTCACGGTGACGCGCTATCAAAAGGGCATCAGCGGCCGCAAGTTCCTGCTGGATCGTCGCACTTCGGTCGACGCCCCCCCAACCCGCATGGCCGACGAAGAGGTGAAGGGCGACGCAATCTGGCGGAACGCGGGGTATAGACAGACCAGCACCTGGTTTCCCGATCCTTGCGCCGCGACCCTTGTCATCGCCCTGCGCCGCCCGGGGCAAAGCAAGGCCTGTAAAACCGTGCTTTGTGATGTGCGCAAAGGGCCTACAGACGAACCGCTTCCCGTATTGCTGACACTAAAGCCGGCCAAGCCTGGCGAAGAGACTGCGATCATCTGGTCCGAGGGCCAGAAATCGCCAGCCAAGACAGGCTTCGATGCTTCCCTTGAGGGGGATATCCGCAAGGGAAGTCGTGACCATGCCCTTGACGTCGAAATCAGGATGAATGCGGGGGAAAGCTGGGAGGTCGATCTTTGGTGGGCACCGACCGGTGAAAGCCTCGCGCGGAATTTCGCCATTTTGCAAAGCCTCGGCACCGTTCTTGATTTCAAGGCGCTGGACGGTGAGCGCAGTTTGTCCAAATGTCGCGAGGACGCCGATAATCTGCTGGGTTCGAATCTGGCCGGCATGCTTGAAAAAGAGCTTTGCACCAGCGCCGATGAGACAGGCTTTGCCTATGTGGCCCCCGGTGGCGCGCTGGCGCCCTCGACCAAGGTGTTGCTTTCCATCGGTGACGTCGTGGCCAAACTCCACCGACAACACCCCCTGGCTCAGATTTCGGCGGTCAAGACGATCACCCTGACCCATGCGACGAACCAAGTCGCCACGCCGCCGTCCTTCAAGGTCAAGCCCGGTCTGTCGCATCTTGACCATCCTGCCCTGAAGGTGCCGCAACCCTCTGCCAGCGCATCCGATATCCCGCTCTATGCCTGGCGCGCCAAGATCAAATCCTCGCCCGAGGCCTTTCCCAAGGACCTGCCGCGTCCCGACCCCAAGGAAACTGGCCTTGTGATCGGCGGCACGGTTCGCATTGATCTGGCCACAACCCGGGCCTTGGAAATCTGGGGCAAGGGCGTGCTTCCCGCCAGTGATGCCTTCGATTCCGCCGACAGGGGGCGTTCGCGCGACATGAAGATCGCAGGAACCTGGCCCGTCAGCCTGCGGCGCCAGACCTGGACCGCCGGCACGCGGCAGCCGCCCGCGTTTCGCAAGGGTCTGGATATCTTCGGCTTTGAAATCGCGCCCGATCACAGCGTCACCTTGCCGGAACAGGAGGTGCTTTTGCTGCGGATCGACGATCTTCCGCTTAGCCTTGGGGATGAAACCGGGCGTATTGACCTCTTGCCCTATTTCCTGGGCACTGCCGATCCCGCGACCAGCGGAAGGGTGACGCATCGCCATCTCTTTCCCGGACCCGAAGCCCGGCGGATGAAGATCCGGGCCAATGCCATCGCCCGGACCGCTCCGCGCCTGACGACCATCGACCGGATCGTCGGTCGGTTCGATCCCTGGTTCGACCAGCAGTCGGTCACAGGCCATCTTTTGGGCGAGATGATCGAAGCCCAGCCCCTGTCGCCCAAAGAGCAAAGCCACTTTTCTGCCGCGCAGGAACTCGCGATCCCCTCGGCAAGTCCTCCCGGCCCGGTCGTGGCCATGGGACAGGTGCCGGTCTTCGTCCGGGAACCGGTGATGTTGACTCCTGAGCCGATGGGTTGGCGCCTTGTGACGACACGCCGGGGCGCGATGCGCCTTGAACTTAAACGCGGCTTGCTTACGACAGGGCCGGACGAAGTCCTGGGCATCGTGCTTTGGCCTCCGGTGCAATTGGTCAAGGGCCCTGTGGACAAAGGCGACGACCGCGGCGCGCCGCCGCCGGGTGGGGTCTTGCTGCCCGATGGGGATATTGCCATCCTGAAGGACTTCCGCGACAGCGATCTTGGCCCGGGCGGTCGGTTCGTTTCGCGGCGGGGCGGGGACCCGGTGCGCGGAGGGGGCGAAGAGATGAACCTCTTCCTGAGGCCGGGCGATTTTCGCAACTTCACCCGCGGCGATCCCGGGGTAAAGCTTGTGCCATCGGTGCTGATGCCGGTCTCCGAGCCGTCTGCCGGCCAAGCCGAGCCGGAACGGCTGATGGTGTCGCTGCTGACCCTGACGCCGCGTTTCGATCCGGAACGCGAGCTGTGGTATGTCGATCTTGACCTGACGGAGTCGTCTGCGCCCGATGCGTTCATCCGGTTTGGCCTGGTGCGTTATCAACCCTATGCCGAACCGGAACGGCGTTGCTCCAGCCCCGTCGTGCAATGGGCGCAGCAGATGCCCGACCGCAGCGTGATGCTGCGACCGAACGGCTGTGGGGGCGTGAAGGTTCAAGTCAGCGGCCCCGCCCCCACCCGCCGCCATGGCAGCGACGGGAAAAAAGATACCGAAAACGCCATCCCCAAGATGCGGTTTACCGTCTTGTCCCGCAGCCAGGACGCCGAAGGCCGCTCGGTGGTCGCCACGCGGCTTGCCCTGTCCTCGGACGACACTTTGCCTTCGGGTGCGCCTGCCGTGGCCATCAACGTCGGCCAGCGCAATCTGGTGACTTGGACTTTCGAATTGAACCGATCGCAGCTGGCCCGTTCTGGCCCTGACCCACAGCTTTTCGTCGAAGAGTTCGAAAGGTTTCGCAAAGGGACCTACGACAATGAACCCATCGCGCCCGACGACTTGAACGATGCCAGGAACTGGCAAGACAGTGGCGAGCGCTTCATGGAACGGATTGATCTGAAACCTGTGCTGGCTTGGGTGGGCCTGTCCG
Source organism: Stagnihabitans lacustris (assembly GCF_025950525.1). GTDB lineage: Bacteria > Pseudomonadota > Alphaproteobacteria > Rhodobacterales > Rhodobacteraceae > Stagnihabitans. The sequence goes on from NZ_JAPDGS010000002.1 coordinate 92,362, forward strand.
AAACCGATCAGGTGGCCGATCACTGATACCTTTGTCTGCCAGACCTTGCGGATGAAGCGGGCAAGGGGCAGCCCGATGTGTCCCGGATGACGTGTATTGAAACGGAGTTTGCGATGAAAAAGCTGAAATTGATGCTTGCGGGCTGTGTGTTGATCGCCTTCCCGGCCTGAGCTTCTGCAACAGAGATCATTGTTTCGCTGCAATGGCCGGATGGCGACACGGTCGATGTCAAACTGGTCAAAAGCATCACAGGGATTCACACCTGGGAGAGCCAGACACCTGATGTCCTGATGTCGGGTGGCGGCTCTTTCCCCTTCACTGTTGCGGGCCAGTCCGGCAAGGGCATGGGCTGTGGCGTGGCCCCTTGCTGGGTGATCGAAGGCTTTTCGTTTGACGCATCGACCGGCCAGAACGGCGATGGTCATGTGGATTCTGCGGTGGATGATCAAAAGCTCGGCAGTATCACATGGGTCGCCGCCAAGCCGGAGTAACAAGCCGGAGTAACGCGGGGTCACTTCGGCCATCGCGAGTCCGGGGGCTGCACCGTCTTTCAGGGTCGGGTTGCAGCCCCCACATCATTGCGTTGCGGTCCCGACTTTCAGACGGGAACAAGCCGGGACCGCGACGCCTTCGTCGGGCGCCTGTCGAATTGCCCTGTGCCAGTCCATCCGAAAATCCGTCCATGGCCGTGGCATCGCGACGCGACCACCCGATCTGGACATGACAGGGAATGTCACCCTTTACCCCCCATCATCACATCCCGTGCTGCCGGACCACCCTGGTCCGATAACCCCTGCTTCCCTTCCCGCCCCATTTCCCCGACACGCCGCCGATTTGCAGGAGACATTCCGTGGCAATCCTTGACTGGCCCGGTAAAAGCGCCTTGATCCCGGGTGGCCCGCAGCACCCTGCGGCCTATCACATGCTGGACGTGGCCGCCGTTGCCGAGCGCCTTCTTGCGCCCGAACCCCTTGCGGCACCGCTGAAATCCGCCCTCACCGTGTTGGTCGCGCTGCATGATATCGGCAAGTTCAACGCCGACTTCCGGGCGATGATCGCGGGGGCGCGACCTCAGGGCAGGCGTCATTGGGAGGTCAGCGAGGTCCTTTTGCTGCACAACCGTGCCGTGCTTGCCGCGGCCTTGCGCCCGGGGACCGCCGTGCTGATCCCCCTGATCGAGGCCGTCTCCGGCCATCACGGGCGCCCCTCCGAGCCAGGTTTGCAAAACGACACCGAGCGGCGCAAAGCGTTGAAACATGCAGGACCCGAGGCCCAGGCCGATGCTTTGGCCTTCCTGCACGCGGTCCTTGCCCTTTGGCCCGATGCCGCGCTGGCGGGACTGACCGAGGCCGAGGCGCGGCGGCTGTCCTGGTGGCTGCCGGGGCTGACCTCGGCCGCGGACTGGATCGGGTCGAATGTCGACTGGTTCCCGCCCTGCGCCGATCCGCTGCCCCTGGCCGACTATCTGACCCAGGCGCGCGCCAAGGCCATGGTGGCTGTCCAATGGGCTGGGCTGGGCGGCGCGCGGGCTTCGGACCACAGCTTTCTGTCGCTGCCCTCCCTGCGCCCCATGCAAGAGGCCTGCGCCGGCCTTCCCCTGCCCGAAGGTCCGATGCTGGCGGTGATCGAGGACGAGACCGGATCGGGCAAGACCGAGGCCGCGATGCTGCTGGCGCAACGCATGCTTCTGGCAGGCAAGGGCAGGGGGCTGTTCTTTGCCCTTCCCACCATGGCCACGGCGGATTCGATGTTTGCCCGCTCGGCGCGTCACTTGCGGGCGATGTTTCACGGCGCCCCGACCCTGACCCTGGCTCATGGGCGTGCGGCGCTGTCCCAGACCTTCCGCGATCTGGTGCAGCCCCGGCCCAACGCGCCCGAGGATCAGGGCTGCACCGAATGGCTGGCCGAAAGCCGCCGCCGCGCTTTGCTGGCCGAAATCGGCGTCGGCACCATCGACCAGGCGCTTTTGTCGGCGCTTCCGGTGAAATGGCAGACGCTGCGGCATTACGGCCTGTCATCCAAGATCCTGATCGTCGACGAGGTCCACGAGATGGGAGAGCCCTATATCGACCGCATCTTGCGCCAGGTTCTGACCATGCACCGCGCGGCCGCGGGCTCTGCCATCCTGATGACCGCGACGCTGCCCCTGAACCAGCGCCAGGCGCTGTTGGACATCTATGATCATGGGCCGGACCCTGATCCGGCCTATCCCGCCCTGACCATCGCCAAAGGCGCGCGCCGCCGCGATCTGCCGCAAAAGACCGGCGCGAAGGGGGCGGTGGCGGTCGAGCGGCTGCCCGATGCCGATGCCGCGATCCGCCTGCTGACCGAGGCCGCGGCCAAGGGTGCCGCCTGCGTCTGGGTGCGCAACGCGGTCGATGACGCCATCGCGGCGGTGCAGGCGCTGCGGGCGGCGGGCGTTCCGGCGGCGCTTTTGCACGCGCGCTATGCCCTGGGGGACCGCAAGCGGATCGAGGCGGATCAGCTGGGCCGCTTTGGCCCGGACGGAGAGGGCAGGGCAGGCCGTGTCCTGGTGGGGACCCAGGTTCTGGAATCCTCGTTGAACCTGGATTTCGATGTGATGGTCAGCGATCTCGCCCCCATGGCGGCCTTGATCCAGCGGGCCGGGCGGCTTTGGCGGCATATGGACCGCCGACCTTTGGCCACCCGCCCTGTGCCCCGGCCCGTCCTGCACGTGGTCTCGCCCGATCCGGCGCAGGTCACGACCGCGCGTTGGCTGCATCAGGTGCTGGACCGTGGCGCCTGGGTCTATCCCCAGGCCCTGCTGTGGCGGACGGCGCATCACCTCTTTGCCGCGGGGCAGATTGTCGCGCCTTCGGGCCTGCGCGGGTTGATCGAGGCCGCGCATGGCGACATACCCGCCGTTCCTCCTCTGCTGGAACGCGCCGAGATCGAGGCCTGGGGCCAGGATCAGGCCAAGGGCGCGCTGGCCTGGCAGAATGTGGTGGACGCCAGCAAAACTTACCGGGCCGAGGGGCGGGGCGACGACGACGCCAGCTATCCCACCCGTTTGGGAGAGCCGCAAACCACCGTGGTGCTGGCGCGCCAAGGCGAGGCGCTGACCCCGCTTTTCCCGGACGAGCCGCTTGCGCTGTCCGAACTGACCCTGTCGACCCGCAGGCTGGCCGCGCTGCCTGTGCCGGATCAGTCCCGCCCCGATATCCTGGCCCTCAGGGCCACTTGGCCCAAATGGCGCCAAGAGACGGTGACAGTCCTGCCCCTGGCCGCCGACGGCACCATCTGTGAGGGCTTGCGCTATGACCCCGATCTGGGGATGGTCTATCCGGCCCCGTCCTGACGGGGATGGCCCGCAGTTGGCTATTTGCCTTGCATGTTCCCGGCGCGGTGCGATCCGCTCAGGCCGACCCCCACTCCGCCCGGTCATAGACGCGTTGCGGCCAGGACCGTCTTGGCGCGGCAGCAGGTCCGGTGATGGCTTGGCCGTGAACGGACCGGAACCAGGGTCGATCAAAAGTCCGCTGTTCAAGGTCGTGGAGGGCAGGGTTTGACCCAGCCCGCTCCCCGATACAACGTCCCAAGGCTCTGCCCCATCCAGCACAAGTCCTTGAGGCGCAGCCCGGGACTTGCGCCGCCTTATCCGCGACAAATCCTGTCATCCACCCCATGTCCCCCTCTTCCCTCACGCGATTCGTCATGGTGAACTTCTCCTGAAGATTGCGCATTTCAAAGGCCCCCCATGTCACTGAACCTCATTTCCGACGCCTGGATCCCCGTTCTGGATCAGCACGGCGCGCGTCGGCTCATCGCCCCCTGGCAGATGGCCGACGCGCGCCTGTCTTTCCCCGATTGGCCCCGGGCCGATCTGAACATCGCTTGCCTGGAGCTTCTCATCGGCCTGGTTTTCATGGCTGATCCGCCCGCTGATCTTGGCGATTGGATCACCCGCCAGCCGCCCGACCCCGACCGCCTGCGCGAAAGGCTCGCCCCCTTTGCCCCCGCCTTCAACCTGCTGGGGGACGGCCCGCTTTTCCTGCAAGACCTGGAAAAGCTGGAGGGCGAGCCAAACCCGCCCGACATGCTGTTCATCGACAGCGCGGGGGCCAATGCGGCCAAGAACAACGCCGATCTGATGGTCCACCGCGCGCGCTACCCGTCGCTGGACCTGCCGCTGGCTGCCATGGCGCTGTTCGCCTTTCAGGCCCATGCGCCAGCCGGGGGCGCGGGCAACCGCACCTCGATGCGCGGCGGCGGGCCTCTGGTGACGCTGGTCGACCCGGGGCAGGGGCTGTGGTCGCTGATTTGGGCCAATGTCCCCGAGGGCACCCCCGGCAAACCCGCCGACCTGCCCTGGACGCGCGCCACCCGGGTGTCGGACAAGGGCGCCGAGACCCTGCCGCCCACCAAAGCCCCTTCGGTCGAGGCCTTTTTCGGCATGCCGCGCCGGTTGCGGCTGATCGGTGAGGCGGCCGTGAATGGGGTGGTCCAAAAGCCCTGGGGCACGAATTACGCGTTCTGGACCCATCCTCTGACGCCCTATTACCGCCAGAAACCAGGGACCGAGCTGCTGCCAGTCCATCCCCGCGCCGGGATCTTCGGCTATCGGCATTGGCTGGGCATCCTGGCCGAGGTCGGTCAGGACGGCTTGCGCGATCTGGCCACTTGCCTGCGCGACTGGGACTCGCGGTCCAAGGAAACCGGGGCCGCGGCCAAGGTGATCCTGGCCGGTTGGGCGATGGACAACATGAAGCCCCGCGATTTCACCTGGTCGGTCCAGCCCATGGTGGATCTGTCGCCCGAAGGCACCGATTCTCTGCGTGGCATGATCCAGGCGGCGGAGCAGGCGGCGCTGGCCCTGCGTTCGGCCCTGGAACCCGTGCTGGCCGGCGGCGAGGCCCGCGAGGCGGAACGCGAGGCCTTTTACCAGGCGACCGAGGCGGCCTTTTTGTCGCATTTCGCGGCGCTGAAAGGTGGCGCTGCGGTGGCCGAGGCCTGGCTTGCCGACCTGTCCGCCCAAGCCATGCGCCAATTTGACGCCCTGGCGCTTCCTGGCCTGGATCAGCGCGAGACCGACCGGATCGAAGCCATCGTCAAGGCGCGTGGCTATCTGGGCGCGGCCTTCAAGGGCTATGGCGCCTATGGTGACAAGATTTTCACGGCGCTGGAGCTGACCAAGCCCGAAAAACCCAAGAAAGGCAAAGCGGCATGACCGAGCCCCCGCAATCCCCCGAAAAATCCCGGGGCGCCATCATCCTGGGCTGGTGGTCCACCCATCTTGGCAAACGCGAGACCGGCCGGGCGAAGGCGCTGGCCGCAAGGCTGCGCCGCGCCGATCCGGTGGCGGCCCTGGCCGAGGGCGAGGTGCACGACCTGTCCCGCGCGCTGAACCTGCGCGACGGCGTGGCGCTGGCGCGGCTGGCCTGCCTTCTGGCCGAGGTGCGTGAACATTCGAACCAAAGCCTGGCGCAGCGCTTGGGTGGCACCGATCCCATCCTGTCCACCCTGCGTTTCCAGAAACTGCTCCGCGCCGAAGAGCCGGAATTGACCGCCCTCATGCGCCGCGCCATCGCCATGGCCGACGGGGTTTGCAACGTGGCGGCCCTTGGCCCTGACCTCTTGGACTGGTCCGAGGCCACCCGCATGCGCTGGTGCTTTCACTATTACGGGGCGCCGGCCCCTCAGATTCTGGCCCCTCAAGCCAACAAGACCGAGGAGATTTCCCAATGACCACCTTCCTTCAGTTCCATATTCTGACCAGCTATGGCCCCTCGAACCCGAACCGCGATGACCAGGGGCGGCCGAAACAGGCCATGGTGGGCGGCGCCCCCCGCCTGCGCATGTCCTCTCAGTCCGTGAAGCGGGCCTTGCGCGAAAGCACCTTCTTTGCGCTGGACCTGGCCGATCATCAGGGCACGCGGACCAAGCGGCTGTTTGAAAAGCTGAAGACCGCGCTTCTGGCCCGCGACCTGCCCCCCGCTGCCGTGCAAAAGGCCGCCGAAGAGGTGGCCAGCATCTTTGGCAAGCTGGACACCCCGAAAAAGGACGCCCCCGAGGAACGCGTGGCCACGACGCTCGCCTTCATCTCGCCCGCCGAATGGGCGCTGGCCGAGGAATTGGCGGTCAAGGCCGCCAGCGGCGAGGCGCTGCCCAAGGACAAGGACCTGAAAAAGCTGGTCCTGCGCAAGGCCGATGGCGCGCTGGATATCGCCATGTTCGGCCGGATGCTGGCCGATGACGCCGAGTTCAACCGCGATGCTGCGGTGCAGGTCGCCCATGCCATCACCACCCATGCGGCCCAGGCCGAAGAGGATTGGTATTCCGCCGTCGATGACCTGAACAAGGCCGAGGACACCGGGGCAGGGCACCTGGGGGAAAGCGGTTTCGGCTCGGGAATCTATTATCAATATGTCTGCGTCAACGTCGACCTTCTGGTGGAAAACCTCGGCGGCGACCGCGAACTGGCCGCCAAGGGGCTGGAGGCGCTTGCCCGCGCCTTGGCGACCTCGACCCCCAAGGGCAAGCAGAATTCCCATGCCCACCACCCCCGCGCCCATTACATCCGGGCCGAGCGGGGCACTGGGGCGCCGCGCGACCTGACCGGCGCTTTCTTTGCCCCGATCAAGGCGCAGCCCTGGCTTGAAACCTCGGTCGCCGCACTGGAAAAGACTGCCGATGCCATCGACCAGGCCTATGGCCGGACCTGGGACGACCGCGCCGTGATGCAGGTGGGCCTGTCCGGCACCCTGGCCGAGATCGCCACCTTTGCCGCCGCCTCCATCGGGGAGCCGTGATGCAACCCCATCTTGTCTTTACCCTCGCCGCGACCCTTGCGGCGATGGGAGACCTTGCGGGGCATGAGCGGCGCGGCTCTCTCGTCTGGCCGGGGCGCTCTGCCGTCCTGGGCCTCTTGGGCGCGGCGCTTGGCATCCGCCGCGATGAGGATTTCAGCGCCCTGGAGGCCCTTTCGGTCGCTGTGGCCGTCCTCGATCCCGGCGCTCCGTTGCGCGATTATCACACCGTGCAAACCGTGCCCTCTGCGGCGGTGAAACGCCCGAACTCCCGGCCCCAGGCGCTGCGCGAGGCCGGATTGCGCGCCAATACGACGATCACCCTGCGCGATTACCGGGTGGGCGTGGCCTGTGGCGTCGTGGTCTGGGGTGGGGATTTGGAGCCCCTGGCCCAGGCCCTGCAACACCCGCATTTCACCCTGTATTTCGGGCGCAAATCCTGCCCGCTTTCAGCCCCGACCGCGCCACGGATCGTGACTTGCGCCACCCCACAAGAGGCGCTGACCGCGCTGCAGCTGCCCGCCTGGCTGTCGCGCCCGACCCAGGCGCAATGGATCACCGACGCCGCCGACGCCGCTGCCCATGTCGAAACCCGCCACGACCGCGCCATCGACCGGGGCCTGTGGCACTTTGCCTCCCGCCGCGTGGCTATCTCTCGCATCGACTTGCCCAAAGGTGCCGCATGACGCTTTACCTCTCGCGCCTTTCCCTCTCCAAGGCGCCCCAGACGGCGGCGCTGAACGCCATCCTGAACCCCGAGGACCCCGCCCGCCGCATGGACGCCCACCACCGGCTTTTGTGGGCGGCCTTCACCGATGGCCCCGACCGCCGCCGCGATTTTTTGTGGCGCGAAGAGGCCCCCGGCGCCTTCATGACCCTCTCCGCCCGCCCGCCAGAACCGTCAAACCTCTTTGCCCCGCCCGAGACCCGCGACTTCGCCCCCCAGCTGGCCGAGGGCGACCGCTTGGCCTTTGCGCTTCGGGCCAATGCGACCCGTGACCGCAAGGGCAAGGGCCGCGTCGATGTGGTGATGGATGCGCTGCATGGCCTGCCCCAGGCCGAGCGCGCCGCCCGGCGGATGGAGCTTGCCCAGACCGAGGGCCGCGCCTGGATGGACCGCCAGGGCGCGAAATCCGGCTTTTCCATCCTGTCCTTGCAGGTCGGCGACTATTCCGTCGCAGCCCTGCCGGGCCATCGTGGCCCGCGCAAGGATCAGCCGCAGTTCGGCATCCTGGACATGACCGGCATGCTGACCGTCACCGATCCCGCGGCCTTCGTCGCGGCGCTTTCGCAGGGCTTCGGTCGCGCCAAGTCCTATGGCTGCGGCCTCATGCTGATCCGCCGGGCATGAGCGAAGGTGCAGGCCTGCCGCCCCCCGCCCCGATCCCGATCAAGGATCGCGCCTCGCTGGTCTTTGTGGAACGCGCGCAACTGGATGTGCTGGACGGCGCCTTTGTGGCGGTGAACGCTGATGGCACGCGCACCCAGATCCCGGTGGGCGGATTGGCGGGCCTGATGCTGGAACCCGGCGCGCGGATCTCTCATGCCGCCGTGGCTTTGGCGGCCCGGGTCGGCACGCTGATCACCTGGGTCGGCGAAGGCGGCGTCCGGCTTTACTCGGCCGGCCAACCCGGAGGCGCCCGGGCCGACCGCCTTTTGTGGCAAGCCGCCATCGCCCTGGACGAATCCGCCCGCCTGCGTGTCGTGCGCAAGATGTTCGCCCTGCGCTTTGGCGAGGACGCGCCCCAGCGCCGTTCGGTCGATCAGCTGCGCGGCATCGAGGGCGTCCGGGTCCGCGAAACCTATGCGCTTCTGGCCCGGCAATACGGCGTCGACTGGAAGCGCCGCGCCTATGATGCCGCCGATTGGGAGGCGGGCGATATCCCCAACCGCTGCCTCTCCGCCGCCACCGCCTGCCTGCATGGCCTGACCGAAGCCGCCGTCCTTGCCGCAGGCTATGCCCCCGCCATCGGCTTTTTGCACCGCGGCCGGCCGCTGTCTTTCGTCTATGACATCGCCGACCTGTATAAACTCCAGACCGTGGTCCCCGAGGCCTTCCGCATCGCGGGGCTGGCCGCCAAGGGCAAGCTGGACATGGCGCCGGATCGCGCCGTCCGCCTGGCCTGCCGCGATGCCTTTCGCAGCACGGGCCTGTTGCAAAAGATCATCCCCGCCATCGAAGAGGTCCTGTCCGCCGGCGATCTGCCGCGTCCCGACCCCGCCCCCGAGGCCATCGCGCCCTCTTTCACCGACAAGCCCGCCGGGGATGAGGCCACCGCGGGGGCGGCCCAACGTGATGGTCGTCGTGGTGACAAACGCGCCGCCCCGGTTGCGCGGCCGCCTGACCGCCTGGCTGCTCGAGCTGCGGGCCGGGGTCTATGTCGGCGACTACTCGGCCAAGACCCGCGAGATGATCTGGGATCAGGTCGTGTCCTTCATTGACGAGGGCGACGCGGTGATGGCCTGGAAGGCACCGACCGACCAGGGCTTTGCCTTTCGCACCCATGGCCGGAACCGCCGCGTGCCCACCGATTTCGATGGGATGACCCTCGTCAGCTTCCTGCCCGAGGAGGCCAGAAAGCGATGACGTCAAGTCTGGTGTCGGGCAGGCCCCGAAAGCTGGCCCCGAAAGCGGGGGCCTTCATGCGGACCCCGACCGGAAGCCTGAGACCGGAAGCCTGAGACCGGAAGCCTGAGACCGGAAGCCTGAGACCGGAAGCCTGGGGCCCAAACCTCTTGACCGGATGAACCCCTGACCAGGACACAACTCCCCCCTTGAGGGAGGACGACCAGCCCCAAGACCGTGACTCCCAAGTCCGGAGGGCCGCCCGGCAAGCCCGTTTTCGACGCCAAAATTTCGGTGCGCTCTTTGACATCGTGAATATTACGTGAGATCAATAGTTTCCACGAAGACTGTTCCCCGCCCCCGCGGGGATGACCCGCATAGACGTCACGGATAAAGACAGCGCAGGGACTGTTCCCCGCCCCCGCGGGGATGACCCGACGTCCGGGATCAGCAAGTCTGAGCGGGCGCACTGTTCCCCGCCCCCGCGGGGATGACCCGAGGCAATCCCCATGACCCATATTACCGGGGTGCTGTTCCCCGCCCCCGCGGGGATGACCCGCAGATCGCCGCAATGACCCGCATCGTGGACAACTGTTCCCCGCCCCCGCGGGGATGACCCGACCTTCAGGCAAAAGCGCATTCGGCACCCACACTGTTCCCCGCCCCCGCGGGGATGACCCGCGGTCATGCAGTATTTCGGCGGCGCGACGTGGCTGTTCCCCGCCCCCGCGGGGATGACCCGAGGTAGGCGCGGCCTCTGGCGGCGCTTCGGCCCTGTTCCCCGCCCCCGCGGGGATGACCCGTGGGATATCGCTTGGCTCCCCGGCATGACTGCCTGTTCCCCGCCCCCGCGGGGATGACCCGCCCGAGACACACGAAATGGCCAACCAGCACTCCTGTTCCCCGCCCCCGCGGGGATGACCCGAGCCGACCGTGCTGGACAGGCTGCGCAGGGCACTGTTCCCCGCCCCCGCGGGGATGACCCGCTTGCGGACCTCAAGCGCGAGATAGGCAACCCCTGTTCCCCGCCCCCGCGGGGATGACCCGCTGACTGCCGATTGTTGCCGCCCGTCCATCCGCTGTTCCCCGCCCCCGCGGGGATGACCCGCGGGCCAGGTGGGGCGCGGTGGATTGCGCTCACTGTTCCCCGCCCCCGCGGGGATGACCCGTCGCACGACCAAACGTCGTGTCCGAGTGCCGCCTGTTCCCCGCCCCCGCGGGGATGACCCGGGCGTCACCTACTGGATTGGGGTTTGGACGAGCTGTTCCCCGCCCCCGCGGGGATGACCCGCACCAGGATCAGGATTGCGCCGTCGATCAGCACTGTTCCCCGCCCCCGCGGGGATGACCCGACCCGCCGCCACCGCCCAAATCGACGGTTGCCCTGTTCCCCGCCCCCGCGGGGATGACCCGCCTCGCTGAACAATGGCGCGGACTCCGAGGGCCTGTTCCCCGCCCCCGCGGGGATGACCCGGCTTTGAACACCTTGAGCCGGTAGGGATTGCCCTGTTCCTCGCCTCCGCAGGGATGACCCGGGTCTGGCCGGTGTCGATCCCCGTTCGAAAATCTGTTCCCCGCCCCCGCGGGGATGAGGTTGTGGCTTTCAAAGGTTTGGGCTTTCGCCTGGCTCGTTCGCTTTCCCCATTGGGCGGTTTGGGCGGGGATCATGGCGTCGTGACGGACGAACCCCGGTCTGCTCCTGCGCGGTCGGGCTTGGGCAACTTGGTTCCCGCGATTGTCGGGGGCCTGTCTGATTTCCTCTCGGAGGGCACAGGTTTCCTGCGCGTCTTTGGTCTGAACCTTGGCGAGGCCTTGCGGTTGCATCGCCTTGGGTCAACCTCCACCTCTCTCTTTCGCCGTGCTTGGGCCCTTTCGGGCGGCCCTGTTCGGCTTGCGGTCAAGCTTCTGTCGGTGGACGAGGTGGGTTGCGTTTCATGAGGCGTTTCCGGGGGGCGTTTCGGCGGGACAGGTTGGGTGATCCTGTCGCAGCCAGGGCAGGCGCCTCTTTCCGGCTCGGTGATCTTTGGTTTTGGACGCGGGGAAAGGGCAGAGATTTCCACACCGCTTCCCCGGGATGACACCCGAAGACCCTGATTGGACTTTCATTTATATAGACTATTCCGTCATCCCTCATCTCTTCCCGTCAGCTGCGCGAAACCCCCGCGACTTGGATTATTCGCCGCATGGGGGAGTTTATTCTCGAAACCTCATCCAGAACAGAAGAGCGCCACAGAAATCGGCCGCACAAAGAAAATCCTGATTTCATGCTTTCCTTCAAGCTGTCTACCAAATTGATAGACTTTTAGCGCGCCCCCCCCAGCTGCTGCGAAAGCATCTCTGTCATGCCCTATGTCATCTCTCTCCTCGACAAGGGCCCGGTTGCCCCCAAGGGCACCGCCGCCGAGGCCCTGCAAACCTCGATCGCCTTCGCCAAGGCGGCAGAGCGTTTGGGCTATCACCGCCTGTGGCTTGCCGAACATCATGGCGTGCCGCAACGCGCCAGCTCGGCCCCCGATATCCGGGCGGCGCATCTTCTGGCCGTCACCAAGCGCATCCGCATCGGCACGGGCGGGGTCCTGTTGCAGCATTACAGCCCCTACAAGGGGGCCGAGGTCTTCGGCACGCTGGCGCCCGGTCGGGTCGATCTGGGGATCGGCAAGGCACCCGGCGGCATGCTGCATGGCACAAGGGCGCCGCAGTCCGAACACGGGACCCGCCGTGATTTCGTGACCAAGCTTCAGGAGCTCACGCATTTCCTGCGGGGCACCCTTCCGGCGGACCATCCGCTGAACGGCGCCCTGGTGCAGCCGCAAGGCGTGGTGCAGCGCTTTCTTCTGGGCGCCTCGTCGGACAGCGCCGCCTTGGCTGCGCGGCTGGGTTGGGGCTTCACCTATGCCGGGCATCACGACGGCAATCCCGGGGCGATCTCCTGCGCTTTTGCGGCCTTTGGGGGCAAGCCCTCGCTGGCTTTGGCGGCCATCATCGCGCCGACCCGCGCCGAGGCCGAAGCGCAGGGTGCGGACCATTGCATCCTGAAGGTGACTTTGGCCGATGGCACCAAGGTCAACCTGCCGGGCGAAGAGGCCGCGGCCGAGTTTGCGCGCCAGTCGGGCGGCCAGAGCTATAGGGTCAAGGCCCGCAAGCCCTCGGTCCTGACCGGCGCCAGCGCCGATGTGCGCGCCGAGCTGGATGTGCTGCATCAGCGCCTTGGTGTCCCCGAATTCATCCTGGACTTGGCCGTAGCCGACCCGGTCGCACGTCTGAATGTCATCGAACTCTTGGCTGAAGCCGGTCTCGCCATACGCCCATCCAGCATCTCCCCAATGACACGATTGCCGAGATCGTCGGCGACAGCCCGCTTTTGGCTAGGATCGGCTCGGTCGATCCGGCCTTTCAGCCCGACGCGCTGGCCGAGATCAAACGCGCGGTCATCGTCCTGAAAACATGGGCTCCCAAAGTGTGCCCCCCCTGACCGTGGCCATCCTGGGCGGAGGCCTTTCGGGCGCCGGGGTCGCCTTCCACCCGGCGCGGCACAATGGGGCCAGGGCAATTTCGGCCTGCGCATCGTGGAGGTCGAACCAAGGCCGCGGCTGGGGGCGGGCCTGGCCAATTCCGCCACCGACCCGGAGCACAGGTTGAACGTGCCCGATGCCAAGATGACGCTGCGCACCGAGATTCCCGACGACTACGCCCGTTGGCTGAAGCGTCAGGCCTTGCCGCAGATTGGACCGGCAGACCGCGCGGCGAATGGCGATGCCTTTACCTCCCGCGCGCGGTTTGGCGATTATGTGGCCGACCCTCTGGCGCCCGGCGCGCTGGAGGTCATCGGGGCGAACGACCGGCTGGCGATCATCGGCAATGGGCTGACGGCTTCGGATATCCTGGCCACGCTGCGGGCGCAGGGGCCCGCGGTCTGGGGCGCTTTGCCCGTGGTCAAGCGCCTGCGTCTGATCCGCCACCTGCGCAGCCTGTGGGACATCCACCGCTTTCGCATCGCGCCGCAAACCGCGGCTGCCGCCGAGGCGCTGACCGCCGCGGGGCCGTTGGAAACCATGGCCGCGCGGCTGATCTCGGCCGAGGGCCGTGCGGACCTGAGCCTGACCGTCCGTCCGCGGGGTCAGGCCGAGTTGCGCCGCCTGACGGTCGACCGCGTCGTTCTGGCCACGGGGCCAGCCTTGTGCGGCTGGGGCTGATCGGGTCGGACCGCACGCGGCTGGGCATTGCCACAGCGCCTTCGGGTCATGCCCTGGCGCCAGCGGCCCGTCCAGAAGTCGCACGATCTCGCCCACCGACACATTCTTGGCCGGGCGGGTCAGCATCTAGCCGCCCCCCGGCCCTTTGCGGCTGGAGACCAGCCCCGCGACCCGCAGATCGGCAAAGATCGCATTCAGGAATTTCTTGGAAATCCCCCGCCGTTCTGCGATCTCGCGGCTTTGCAGGACCGCGCCTCTGTCCAGTTGGGCAAGGTCCGACATGGCCTTCAACCCGTATTTCGCCCGCATCGTCAGCAGGGTGCCGCTTGTTTGAAACCGGAAGCAGACTTTGCGCTGACCTGGCCCAAGTCAACCGCGCCCCGGATCAGGGGCGCAGCCGCTGGCCCGACGCGTCGAACAAAAGCGCCCGGGCGGGGTCGAAGCGGGCGGTGCAGCCCTGGCCGGGCTTGACCTCTGGCACCCCGCGGGCCGACAGGATCAGGGTCAGGTCCCCGCCCCTTGCATAGGCAAAGCTTTCGGCGCCCAGGTGTTCGACCACATCGACCTCTAGCGTCAGTTCGGCCGCGCCCAAGGGGTCGAAATCCTCGGGGCGCAGGCCCAGCGTCACGCGGTCGCCGACCGCAGCCCGCCCCGGCACCGTCACCCGCGCATCCAGCCCGGTCAGCGCCAGGTCCAACCCAGCGGCCGAGACCCCCAGAACCTCGGCCGGGATCAGGTTCATCCGCGGGCTGCCGATAAAGCCCGCGACAAAGGTATTGGCCGGGTCGTGATACAGGTCCAAGGGCGCGCCGACCTGCTCGATCCGGCCGGCGCGCAAAACGACGATGCGGGTGGCCAGCGTCATGGCCTCGGTCTGGTCATGGGTCACATAGACCACCGTGGCGCCCAATTGGCGGTGCAGGCGGGCAATCTCGATCCGCATGGTGACGCGCAGTTCGGCATCCAGGTTCGACAGGGGCTCGTCGAACAGGAAGACCTTGGGCCGCCGCAGGATCGCCCGCCCGATGGCCACGCGCTGACGCTGACCGCCCGACAGGGCCGCAGGCCGGCGGTCCAACAGCGGGGTCAGTTGCAGGGTCTGGGCCACCTCTGCCACACGGGCGGCGATTTCGGCCGGGGGCTTGCCCGCCACTCGCAGCGAAAACCCCATATTCTGCGCCACCGTCATATGGGGATACAAAGCATAGCTTTGAAATACCATGCCCACGCCGCGCTCTGCCGGGTTGACGTCGTTCATCACCTGGCCGCCGATCTGCAGGCTTCCAGATGTGATCTCTTCCAGTCCCGCGATCATCCGCAACAGCGTCGACTTCCCGCAGCCCGAGGGGCCGACAAAGACGACGAATTCCCCCGGATGCACGGTCAGGCTGGCGTCATGGATCACCCGATGACCGCCATAGGATTTCGACAGGTTGGTCAGTTGCAGGCCGGTCATGATGCCTCAGGGCTTGGGGTGAAGCGGCGCGGCGCGGTGCCAATTGGCCAGGATGCGGCCATCCCGATGCGGTTGATGCGCCCAACGGATGCCATTGCTGATCACCCGGTGAACATGCGCGTCATGATAGATCGGAAAGGTCTCATGCCCCGGGCTGAAGAAAAAGATCCGCCCCCGCCCGCGTTTGAAGGTGCAACCCGACCGAAAGACCTCGCCTCCGGAATACCACGACAGAAAGATCAGCTCGTCGGGCTGGGGGATGTCAAAGGGCTCGCCATACATCTCCGAGGCGGGGATTTCGAAATAGGGCGGCAGGCCCTCGGCGATGGGATGCGCGGGGTCGATGACCCAGACACGTTCCAGGTCGCCTTCGGGCAATTCGCGCCAGGACAGGTTGGCATTGGTCCCCATCATGCGGCCAAAGAGTTTCGAGTGGTGGCCCGAGTGCAGCACCACAAGCCCCATGCCAGCCACGATGCGCTGCTGGATGCGGGAGACCAGGTCATCGGACACCTCGTCATGCGCCAGATGCCCCCACCACAGCAGCACATCGGTCCGGTCCAAAAGGTCCTGCGGCAGGCCCTGTTCCGGGTCGTCCAGCGTCACGCGGGTGATGGCGAAATCGCCCACCAGCCCCGCCGCGATGGCTCCGTCGATGCGGTCGGGGTATATCGCCGCCACCGGGGCATCGCGCTTTTCGTGGCGGCCCTCGTTCCAGATGGTCACGTTGATCATGTCGGTTCCTTTCATCCTTTGACCCCGCCCCCAAAGGTGCGGACCAGGAACCCGCGGGCGAAGCCAAAGGCCACGACCGAAGGCACCATATACAGAACCGCGAGCGCCGTCAGGAACCCCCAGTCCACCGTGTTGACGCGCAAAAACGCGCGGAAAAGCCCGAGGGGCAGCATCTGCAGCTCGGGCGAAGAGATGAAGATCAGCGGCATCAGGAAATCGCCCCAGGCCGAGATAAAGGCGAAGAGCCCCGCCGCCGCCAAGCCCGGCAGGGCCAGCGGCAAAAGCACCAGGCGGATGCGCTGCATCAGGCTGGCGCCGTCCAAAAGCGCAGCCTCGTCGTAATCGCGCGACACCGTGTCGAAGAAGGTCTTGAGTATCCACAGCGCCAGCGGCAGTTGCAGCGCGGTCAGGATCAGGATCATGCCCAGATAGCCGTCCACCAGCCCAAAGACCCGCATCGCCGGGCGCAGCATGTCGGGCGGCAGGACGGCGCGCAGGACCTCTTGGACGGCGCGGTTGGCGGTCAGAAGCACCTTGTAAAGCGGCACGATCAGCGCGGGCGGCGGCACGACCCGGATCAGCAGGATCGTATACAGGAAGGGCCGCTTCCACCAGGCGTTGCTGCGCGACAGCGCATAGCCGCCCAGCCCCCCCAGAACCATGGTCAGCACGGTCGCCGCCCCCACCACGATCAGCGAATTCATGAACCATGTCAGGCCGTTTTCCACCGTGAAGATGCGGGTGTAATTGGCGGTCGTCCAATCCTCGGGCCATTTCAGGAACAGGCTGGCGTTGCCGTCGAACGAGGCCAGCGCCGCCCAAAAGAAGGGCAAGGCGCAATAGGCCGAGATCAGCGACAAGGTGGCATAGGCCATCAGCTGCGGGCGTTTGGCCATGTCAGACCTCAACCTTCAGGGCGCGGACATAGATCACCCCCACGATCAGCGAGAAGACCAGCGACACCACGGCCACAGCCGCGCCATAGCCCAGCTGATAGGCGGTGAAGCTTTGATTATACAGGTAAATCCCCAAGATTTCGGTCGCGCCGCCCGGGCCGCCTCGGGTCAGGGCATAGACGAAGCCAAAGATCGAGATCGTCGAAACGGTCGAGATCAGCATATACAGAAAGATCGTCGGCAGGATCAGCGGCAGGGTGATCATGCGAAAGATCTGCCCCGGCTTTGCGCCGTCCATCACGGCGGCCTCATGGACCTCTTTCGGCACCGAGGAGAGGCCCGCCGTCAGGAGGATCATCGCCGTGGCAATCCCGCGCCAGGTGTTGACGACGATGATCATGGTCAGGGGGAAGGTGTTCAGCCAGTCTTGCGGCTGTAACCCCAGGCCCATGACGATCCGCGACAGGACGCCCCTTTCGCCGCCCGCCAGCATGGAAATCCACAGGAACCCCGCCACGACCTCGGGCACCGCATTGGGCAAAAGGATGATCGCGTTGAACACCGCGCGGAACCGCAAAGGCCGGTTCAACAGCACCGCCGAAACCAGGCCCAGCACGAATTGCCCGATGATGGCCGAGCCCAGGACGAAAAGCCCCGTTACCATCAGCGAGTTCCAGAAATCACCATCTCCCACCAGTCGCGCATAGTTGCGCAGACCGACAAAGCGGGGATTGGCGGCTCCGGGGCCGACCAGCGCCGCATTGGTGAACGAAAGCCAGACGGCATAAAGCGCGGGCCAGATCACCAGCGCCAAAAGCAGCGCCGCCGAGGGCAGAAGGATCAGCCGCAGCTGCCATTGGGCGCGGGATTGATAGGTCACTAGGGTTGCCGGGGATGGGGGTTTGCCGAGATAGGGGTTTGCCGAGAAAGCGGCGGGCGCGGGAGGAGCCGCGCCCGCCTTACGACGTCACTGGACCGCGTCGGGGCCCAGAACGTCGGTGACATAGTCGACCAGGATCTTCTGTGCGCCCGCGCCGTCGGTCTCTTTGCGCAGGATGGCTTCGGTCGCCCGCGCCACGCCCTCGGACACCGCACTGAAGCCCGCCGAGGCCTGCAGGTAAGTCCCGTTCTCGACCGCCTTCAGCACCGGCACAAGGGCCGTCAGCTTCTGGAACTCGGCGTCGTCGCCGGCATCGCGGCGGGCGGGGATATTGCCCAGACGGCTGGCATAGGCGACATCGGCCGCGACCGAGCCCAGTTCCAGCGCGACTTGGGTCGCCAGCGGCGAGGCATTGGCATTGACCAACCAGGGCGAGTTCAAGGACACCATCACATGGCCATTGCCGCCCGCCTTGCCCGGAACCTCCCAGGTGCCGACGGCTTTGGTCACATCAGGGATCGGGTTCTTGGACTCGGGGCCCCAGTCATAGATATAGCACCAGGTCCCGCAGGTCGTCGCAACCAGTTGACCGGCCGGGAACATCTCATACTTCGGGATCACCCAGGGCTCTGGCCCCAGTAGGGGATCGACCGGCATCAGATCGGCATTGACCAGGTCGGCATAGAAGGTCAGCACATCCTTGACCCCGGTGCTGGACAGGTCCAGCTTGCCACCCGCCGCCACCAGTTGCGGCGTATCGGTGCCGGCGAGCATGTATTGGAACCCCTCGCCAAAGGCCCCGCCGCCCCAGGAGGCGCCCATCGGGAACAGCAGCGCATATTGCCCGGTCTTGTCCTTGATCTCCTTGGCGCGGGCCATCAGGTCGGCCCAATCCTTCGGCTGATCGGTCGAAATCCCGGCCTTTTCCAGCACATCGCGGCGGAAATAGATCTGCTGCACCGACAACATGGTCGGCACGGCATACATGACGCCATCCGCCCCGGTCGCCAGGCTTTTCGCCACGTCGAATGTATGGGCCGCGCCCTCCCAGGCCGCAAAGGCCTCGGTCACCGGCGCGACATAGCCTGCCGTGGCCAGGTCGGGCACATCGCTGTCGCCCGGCACGGTAAAGACGTCCGGCGCATTGCCCGCGCCCAGCTCGGTCAGCAGCTTGGACATATAGTCCTTTTCCGGCGCCGGATATTCGATGACCTCGATCGTCACCCCAAGCTTGGCCTCGATGGCGGGGGCCACGGCTTTCAGCGCGTCGATGCGGGCCTGGCGGTGTTCGGCGATGCGGATCGTCTCGGCCTGAGCCGCAAGCGCGGTCAGGGCAATAAGGCTCACGGCCGCCAAAAGCGGTTTCTTGAACATGTGATTTCCTCCCTTGGGTGACTCCTCCGAGTCGCAAGGATCATGCACACGGTTACAATCATCTGACAAGAGGGTTTTGAAACCCGGTCAGAGCCTCTGTCCTATCCTGATTTTGCTTGCGATGGGGCGCGAGTTTCGCCTATCCAAGGTCATGCACACGGTTACACTGGGGGAGAAGATGGAGCAGTTGCGCATCGGCGTCATCGGGGCGGGCGGCAAGGCGGTGGACTATGCCGCCAGTTGGGCCAAGATGCCGGACCTGCGCTTTGTGGCCGTGGCGGATGTGTCGGCCCAGGCCTGCGCGCGGCTGGCCGCTGTCAGCGGCGGCAGCCCCCGCGCCTATGCCGATTACCGCCAGATGCTGACGGAATGTCGCAAGGATCTGGACATGGTCTATGTCTCGACCCCGCATGTGCTGCATGGCGAACAGGCCCTAGCCGTGACCGAAGCGGGGCTGGACCTGTTTCTGGAAAAGCCGATGGTCACGACCGTGGCCGAGGCCAAGGCGCTGATTGCCGCCCAGAACCGCATCGGAAACCTGATCGTCGTGGCCTTCAACGGCGGGCTGTCGCCGCTGGTGCGCGACACCCGCGCCCGGATCGAGGCTGGCGAATTCGGCGCCCTCGTCAGCGTCTCGGGTTCGATCTGGGAGGGCTGGAAGGACGCCTACAACGGCGGCTGGAAACAGGACCCGGCCATCAGCGGCGGCGGTTTCATGTTCGACACCGGCGCCCATATGATGAACACGATCTGTCAGCTGCTGGACGCCGATTTCGACCGCGTCTCGGCCTATATGAACAACCGGGGCAAGCCGGTGGACATCACCTGCGCGGTATCCGCTCGGACGAAATCCGGCGTTTTGGTAACGCTGAACGCGGCCGGCGAGGGGCCCAAGGGCTGTTTCAGCCATATGACGCTGTTCTTCCAAAACGCCCTGGTGCGGATCGACGCCTGGGGCGGCAGCCGCGAAATCTCCTATGGCAACGGTGTCTGGACCCGCGAAGAGGACGAGATCACCGACAACCCGATGCGCACCTTTCTGGCGGTGCGGCGGGGCGCGATCCCCAACCCCTCGACCATCCAGAACGGCTTGCGTTTCGCAAGGCTCTGGGATGCGATAAAGCTTTCGGCCAGCAGGGATGGGGAATCGGTGCGGGTGGATGAATAGGCGGATCACCTCCAAGGAATTGGCGCGGCTGGCGGGGGTCTCTTCGGCGACGATCAGCCGGGCCTTCACGCCGGAGTCCAAGATCTCTGATGCGACGCGCAGCCATATCCTGTCGCTGGCGGCGCAGCATGACTACCAACCCAATGCGCTGGCGCGGTCGCTGAACAACCAACGCTCGGGCCTTGTGGCCTTGGTGGTCAATGCCGTGCAGAACCCGACCGAGGCCGAACAGCTGCAAGAGCTGATCGTGCATCTGCAGGCGATGGCGCTGATGCCGATTGTCCTGTGCTGTGGCGCGCATGAGGACCGGTTGCAGCTGATGCGGCTGGCTTCGACCTATCAGGTGGATCATGTGGTGGTGTTTTCCGACCTGGTGACACTGGATGACGCGGTCAGCATCTTTCGCACCGCGCGGCCGATCATTGTGTCGTCGCAGCCGCTGGACAGCGCCCGGGCCGCGCAAATCGCGGTCGAAGGCGCTGCGGCGGCGCGGGCCATCATCGACCGGGCGGCGGCGCAGGGGCGCCGCGCCTTCGGTTATCTGGGCGGAAGGGCCTCCAGCTATATCGACAAGAAACGCCGCCAGTGGTTTGCCGATGCGCTGGGCGCCCATGGCCTTGGCTTTCTGGCCGAGGGGCATGGCGATTACACCTATGACAGCGGGTATAAAGAGGCCGTGGTGATGCTGCGTCAAAGGCTGGATGCGGTGATCTGCGGCAATGATGTCATGGCCGTGGGCTTTCGCGACGCGGCCGAGCGGTTGATGGGCCGCAAGGTGCCTGACGACCTGGGGATCGTGGGTCAGGACGGCATCCAGATTGCCGGCTGGGCCTGTCATGACCTGACGTCGCTTGCGCTGGACCAAAAGGCCTATGTCCGCGCGATCCTGTCCCTGATCGAGGAACAACGCGCGGGGGGCGATCAGACCCCGCGCATCGTGATCGACTGTCATGTCCGCTGGGGCGCGACGCTTTAGCCCAGGCTGGCCTTGAAGACCTCGGCATGGTCGGGATGCCAACGCGACAGCGCCGGGCGGTTGTGGATGATGTCGCCCGCGGCCCAGGCGATCCGCGCCTCGTCCAGCGCGCGGGGCGTGTCGTTGTCGGGGCAGAGGATATAGAAGTCCCCCCGCGCCAGGCTTTCCAGCAGGAAATCGACGGTCTGTTCGGGCGTCCAGGCGCCAGCGGGTTTCGGCGCGCCGGATGCCGCCGTCATGCCGGTATGGACCCAACCGGGGATCAGCAGGTGGGCGCTGACCTCGGGCCTTGTGTTCCGCAGTTCATGGGCCAAGGCCTCGGTAAAGGCCTTCACCGCCGCCTTGGAGACGTTATAGGCCGGATTGCCGGGCGGTGTGGTGATCCCCTGTTTCGACCCGGTGTTGACGATCATCCCCTCTGTGACCAAAGGCCCGAAGACCTGGGCCCCGTTGATCACCCCCCAAAGATTGGTCCGCAGCGTCCGCTCGAAGGCTCCCGGATCACCCAGGCAGGCCGAGTCCCCTCCCATGCCGGCATTGTTCATCACCAGGGTCACGGGCGGCAGGTCGGCCACCTGCGACGCGACAGACTGCAGCCCCGCGCGGTCGCCCACATCGGCCGCGATGGCGCGTCCGTTGCAGGCGAGGGCGGCCTGGGTCAGCGCCCGGCTGGGCAGGTCGACCAGCACGACCTGCATCCCCCTCTTGGCCAAGGCCATGCAGGCGGCGCGCCCGATGCCCGAGGCGGCTCCGGTCACGATGGCGGTCTGGTTCGGTCCGATGGCAAAGGTCATGTCGCACTCCTGACAGGGCGGCGCTCCAGCGCATAGCCCACTTGTTTCGTCCAGGCCTGGCGCGGCGTCGTGCCGCAAGCCAAGGCCGCATGAGAGGCCCAGTTCGGATCATCCAGCGCGCCGCGCCCGATGGCCACCAGATCGGCCTTTTCGCGGGCCAGGGCATCGGCGGCCAAGGCCACATCATCCATCATCCCCACGGCCATCACCGGCTTGCCGGTGGCCTGACGGATGGCGGAGGCAAAGGGCAGGAACATCCCCGGCCCCGGCGCGACCTTGGCCCCCGCAAAGCCCGTGGCCGAGACGTCGAACACATCGACCCCCAGCGCCGCGGCCTTCTGGCAAAAGACAATCGAATCCTCCAGCGTCACGCCGCCCTCGACCCCATCCACCGCCGAAAGCCGCAGGAAGAGCGGCCGATCCGCAGGCCAGACCGCCCGCACCGCCGCGATGACGGCCAAGGGCAGGCGCATCCGGTTTTCGCGTGACCCGCCCCAGTCATCCGTCCGGTGATTGGCCAAGGGCGACAGGAACTGGTTCAGCAAATAGCCATGCGCGCCGTGGATTTCGACGAAGTCAAAGCCCGCCCGCAGCGCGCGCTCCGCCGCTTCGGCAAAGACCTGCGGCAGGCCCGCCACCTCATCCCCCGTCAGCTCCCGCGGCACCTGGGCGTCGGGCCCATGCGCCAGGGCCGAGGGCGCCACGGGCTGCCACATCGTGCCATCCGCCTCCGCCCCCTCCCCGATCCGCCAAGGCGGCAGGGTCGAGGCCTTGCGCCCGGCATGGGCCAGCTGGATGCCCGAGACCACGCCTTGCCCGCGCAGGAAGCCGGTCACCCGGGCCAGTCCCGGGATATGATCCTCTGACCAGATGCCGGGACAGCCATAGGTGATGCGGCCCTCTGCCGTCACGCCGGTGGCCTCCACCACCACAGCGCCAAAGCCCCCCAAGGCAAAGCGGCCGAGGTGGACGAGGTGCCAATCCCCCATCAGCCCCTCACGCAGGGAATACTGGCACATGGGCGAGACGACCATCCGGTTGGGGAAGGTCACGCCGCGGATCGTCAAAGGTGCCGTCAGGGTCATCAATGCAACACCACATGGGGGATATAGGGCGCCTCGAGCCTTGCGATCTCTTCGGGCGACAACACGAGGTCCAGGCCGGTCAGGGTCTCGGTGAACTGCTCGGGGCGCGAAAAGCCGATGATCGGCGCGGTGACGCCGGGTTTCTGTCGCGTCCAGGCCAGAGCGACTTGCGCCATCGTGCGGCCCAAGGCCTCGGCCAGGTCCTGCACCGCGCGGATCACCTCCGCATCGGCCTCGGCGGTCCGCGCATAAAGATACCGGCCATAGGCATCGGTTTGCGTGCGCTCCGTCTCGGCCCCCGGGGGGCGCGCCAGCCGACCGCGGGCGATGGGCGACCAGGGGATCAGGCCCACCCCTTGATCCTGACACAGCGGGATCATCTCGCGCTCTTCCTCGCGGTAGATCAGGTTGATCTGGTTCTGCATGCTGATGAACCGCGTCCAGCCATTGGCCCGCGCCACCTCTTGCGCCTTGGCGAATTGCCAGGCGCACATGGTCGAGGCCCCGATATACCGCGCCTTGCCCGCCTTCACCACGTCATGCAGCGCCTCCATCGTCTCTTCGATGGGCGTGTTCGGGTCCCAGCGGTGGATCTGATACAGGTCGACATGATCGGTCTTCAGCCGCCGCAAACTGGCGTCGATCTGCTGAAGGATCAGCCGCCGCGACAGGCCCACCCGGTCGGGCTGCGCATCGCCGTAAACCTTGGTGGCCAAGACGATCTCTTCCCGCGGCGCCAGGGTCCAAAGGTAATCGCCCAGGATCTCTTCGGAACTGCCATCCGAATAGACATTGGCCGTGTCAAAGAAAGTCACCCCGGCCTCGAAAGCCTGGCGGATCAGCGGTTCGGACTGGTCGCGCGGCAGGGTCCAGGGATGGCCGCCGCGCAGAGGCGCGCCAAAGGTCATGCAGCCAAGGCAGAGTTCCGAGACGGTGAGGCCCGACAGGCCCAGGCGATTGCGTTTCATGCGTGTCCCCTTTGGCCGCAGCCTATTCCGCCGCGCGTCAAAGGGAAAGGTCGCGCCAGCCTCTTGCGCGGGTCAGGGCGGCGTCAAACCGCGCGGCCCATTCCGGCGCCGGGGGGCCGGGCTGATGCGTCGGCCCCGGCGGCGGCGGGGTCAGCGTCACACCAAGCGCGCGGGCGGCCAGGCTCGCCGCGCCAAAGGCGGTACATTCCTGGGTGCCCGCCAAAGTCACCGGCCTTTGGGTGACGGTCGCCAGAAACCCCGCGAAATAGCTGTTCGATGATATCCCGCCGTCGATGAACAGGCCCATCAGCGGCACATGTTCCGCGATTTCCGCCACAAGGGCGGCGGTCTGAAAGGCCAGCCCCTCCAGCAGCGCCTGGCACAGGTCGCGCCGCGTCGTATCGGGTCCCATGCCGATGATCAGCGGCGCCGCCGTCCGGTCCCAATGCGGCGCGCCCAGTCCGGAGAAGGCGGGCAGAAAGGCCAGCCCCCGCGCGATGGCCGGCGTGTCAAAGCCCGCGAAGTCGTCCAGGCTTTGCGCAATCCCCGCCCGCAAGGCCCAGTCCACGGCGGACCCCGCATCCTGCACCCCACCATCCAGCGCATAGGTGATGCCGCCCAAGTCCCAGGCGACCGTCGGCAGGATGCCCTTGGGATGCGGTCGGCCCTTGGTCAGGGCCAGGGCAAAGGCGCCGGTGCCGAAGGTGATTTTGGCCTCTCCGGGATTGCGGCAGCCATGGCCGTATAGGGCGGCCTGCTGGTCGGTGATGGCGGCGGTGACAGGCGCCCCCTGCGCCGTGCCAAACCCCGCCAAGGTCGGGCGAATTTCCGGCAGGGCGCCCAGCGGCACGCCGAAAATCTGACAAAGCCGCGCATCCCACTCCCCCCGGTCCAGGTTCATCAACCCGGTCCGCGAGGCCGTGGCCCGGTCAGTCGCAAAATGCCCGGTCAGGTTGTCCAGCAAAAAGGCATCCGTCGTCCCCAGCCGCGCCCCGGGATGGGCCCGCGCCAGTTGCCCCAGTTTCGCCGCCGAGAAATAGGGGTCCAAGGGCAGGCCCGACAGGGCGCGCACCTCCTCGGCCAGGGGCTCCAGCCGGGCCAGGTCGCCCAGGGTGCGGCGGTCCTGCCACGAGATCACCGGCGACAGCGGCGCCTTGGTGACGCGGTCCCAGGCCAGGCAGCTTTCCCCCTGGTTCGCCAGCCCCAAAGCATCGGCAGGCCCGGCCAGGGTCAACAGCTGACGGCAATGGGAGAGGATTTCGGCGCCATCCATCTCGACCCTTTCAGGCCCCGGGTAAAAGGTCTGGTGGCGGCGCTGGCCCAAGACCCGCAGGTCCGGGTCGGCCTGCAAAAGCCGGGTCGAGGTCGTGCCTTGATCCAAAGCCAGAATACGCATCAGGACTCCAGCATCGCGCGGGCCGTGGCGCGGCCTTCGGACCAACACTGGCCCGCCGTCCGGACCCCGCGCAACAGGTTTCCGGCGGCGAATATCCCCGGGCGTGAGGTTTGGCCGCGCGCATCCACCCGGGGCCCCATCGTTTCGGGGTCGATGTCCAGCCCCGCCATCCGGGCAAGCCCTGCTTCGGGGCGGAACTGGCCGGTCAATAGCAAGCCGTCGCAGGGGATCTCCCTTGTCGTGGACCCCTCTTCGATCACCAAGCCGCTGATCTGCCCATCCGTGGCCAGGATATCGACGACCCGCCCCCGCAGCCGGGGCACGCCCAAGGCCAAGGGCAGGGCGCGGAAGGGCAGCCTCAGCCCCTCGTCCAAAAGCGCAACCGGCTGCATCCCCGCCTGGCGGCAGGTCAACAGCGCCGACAGTGTCACCAGCTCTGACCCCAGGATCACCGGGCGGCGAAAGGGCACCAGGCCGCGGCCGAACCACAGGTCCTGCAGCGCGCCGGTGGTCAGGATGCCCTGTGGCCGCTCTCCGGGCAGCAGGCGTTCCGCGCGAGAGGCCTCACGCGCGCCGGTCGCCAGAAGGATGCGGTCGGCCTGCAAGGTCAGCGGGCCGTCGGGGGTCGACAGGTGGACACGCTCGTCGATCGCCGTGACCGCGTGCCGCAGCAGGATGCGCGCCCCCGCCGCCTGTTCCAGCAGGCGCCGGGCATAGGCGGCACCGCCCATCACCCGGTGAAACTCTCGCAGGCCATAGGGGGAGTGTCCGCAAAGCCGCGGCACCCCGCCCGCGACGGACTGGCGTTCGACCACCGTCACCTCGGCGCCTTTCAGGGCCAATTCCGCCGCAGCCGCCAGCCCCGCCGGTCCTGATCCAATCACCACGACCCGCATCACAGCCTCCCCCGCGTCAGGTCGGTGATGGCGCCCAGGCAATTGAACCCCTGACAGCGGCCCATCATCGCCCGCGTCCGCCGTTTCAGCCCCGACAGATCGCCAGGCGGCAAGGGGCTGGCCAAGGCCGCCTCTATCTCGCGCCGCGTCACCATTTCGCAATGGCAGATGATCTCGTCATAGCCCGGCGTCTGGTGGTCGCGGGGCAAATGCTCGGCGAGGTTGGGCATGGGTGGGCCGGGGAGGCGCGGCACCTCGGCGCCCAAAAGCCCCGCCACATGCCGCGCAATCCCCAGGCTGGCCGTCAGCCCGGTAGAGCGGATGCCGCCCACCGTCACCCAATTGCGCGCGGCCTCGTGGCGGATGCGGTAGTCCTTGAACTCGGTCGCGGGGCGCAGGCCGGCATAGGTCGCCGTCACGGGCATATCACGCAGCGCGGGCAGGATTTCGGCGGCGCGGGTGATCAGGGCCTGAAGCTCTGGCGCGGTGGTGGTGGCGCGGTGGCGGTCGGGGGTTTCCTCAGCCGTCGGCCCCACCAGCAGGTTGCCAAAGGCGGTGCGGGTCAGAACGACGCCCTTGGTGCGGGCATCGGGAACGGGCAGGATGATCGCGGTCAGATACTGCGCGGCGGCCTTGTCAAAGACAACGAACTGACCCTTGCGCGGGCGGATGGTGAAGTCCTGATGGCCCAAGACCAAGGCATCGACCCGGTCGCCATAAAGCCCGGCGCAGTTGATGACATGGGTCGCCTTGATGGGTCCCTTGGGGGACTGCAGGGTCCAATGGCCGTCGAATTCGCCGCCCGTGACCTCGGTCCCGCGCAGGATTGTGCCTTTCAGGTCAAGGAGTTGCGCGGCATAGCCGTGAAAGGGCGACCAGGGGTCGATGACATGTTCGCCGGGCACCAGGATGCCCGCGCGGGCGGGGGCCAGATGCGGCTCACGCGTGCGGATTTCGGCGGCGGTCAGGGGGGCGGCATCGGGGACGCCGTTGCGATGGGCCTGGGCCAGGATGGCGGGCAGGGCGGCCTCTTGCGCCTCGGTCCAGGCCAGGACCATGGCGCCGGTCCGCAGGATCGGCAGGTTCATCGCCCCCGCCAGGTCCATGTAGTCGCGGTAGCCCGCCTGCATACAGGCCAGTTCCAGGCTGGCCTCGGGCGCATCAAAGCCGGTGTGCAACAGCGCCGAATTGGCCTTGCTGGCCCCCGACAGAATATCGGCGCCTTTCTCGATCAGCACCACGCGCCACCCGGCCAAGGCCAGCGCCCGCGCGGTCGCCACCCCCGTGACGCCCGCCCCGATCACCGCCGCATCATATCGCGTCATCTCGTTGACCCCCGGGCCGTTTCATGGCCTGATGACTAGGGGCATATGCCCGAACGGTCAATATCCTTTCCTGAACGGTCGATGATGAACGCAGAAGCCCGCCGTGATGCCATCCTGTCCCGCGCGCGGTCCGGCGCCCGGCTGGAGGTCGAGGATCTGGCCCTGACCCTGGGCGCCTCGCGTGAGACGATCCGCCGTGATCTGGCCCGGCTGGACCGGGCGGGGCTGTTGCGCCGCGTCCATGGCGGGGCGCAGGCGGTGCAAGAGGGCCCCTTTCACCAGCGGATGCATGAGGCGGTCACAGCCAAGCGCGCCATCGCCCGCCACCTGGCCGCGGGCCTGCGCCCGGGGGACAGCCTGTTTTTGGACACCGGCAGCACGACGCTTTACCTCGCCGAAGAGCTTTCGCGCTGCAAGGGTCTGATTGTGATCACGAATTCCGCCGATATCGCCGCACTGTGTCACCGCGGCGAGGGCAACCGCGTCATCCTTCTGGGCGGCGAATTCCGGGCCGAAGGGCGCGAGACCTTGGGCCCCCTGGTCGTCGCGCAGATCGGTCAGCTGCGGGCGGCGCGGGCAGTTCTGACGGTCGCTTCGGTCACGGAACGGGGCATCCACGACATCGACCCCGCCGAAGCCGAGGTCGCTCGCGCCATGATCTTGCGGGCGGATCGGGTGACGGTCCTGGCCGATGGGTCCAAGATGGGCCGGGCCGGTGTCTTTGAACTCGCCCCCCTGTCGGCGGTCCATGATATCGTGACAGATCACATGCCCGACCCTCTGCGCCGCGCGGCCGAGGTGGTCGGGACAAGGGTGGATATCGTCAACCCATGACCGAACGGGCATGATTGCGCCCGACATGGTCGGACCCCTTTGCCGAAGCCTGGGGCCCCGCCGGACCTGGAACCTGACCGAGAACCTGTCTGCAAACCTGTCTGCGCACCGCGCCTGGCAGGTCTACAGCGCCTGCACCCGCGCGCCCGGACAGGCCTGAACCGCCAGCCGCGCCAGGTGTTCGTGGTGGGTCAGATAGATCACCTGCCCCGTCTGCGCCATCTCGGCCAACAGCAAAAAGGCCTGTTCCGACCGCCCGTCGTCGAAGGTCTCCATGATGTCATCGGCGATGAAGGGCACGGGCGGGCGGCTGCGGGCCATCTCGTGGTATCCCGCGATGCGCAGGGCCAGATACAGCTGGAACCGCGTCCCCTTGGACAGGTCGGCGGCCAGCTTTGCCCCGCCCTGGGCCGGCAGCGCCACCAGGACCTCGGAGCCGCCCTCGGGCTGGGCATCCAGCCCGCGATAGGCGCCCTGGCTCAGCCGCGAAAACGCCTCGGAGGCGCGGGCCAGCATCGCGCTGCGGTGGCTTTCGCGGTAGCGCCTTAGCCCCGCCTCGAACGCCATCAGCGCCAGGCGTTGCCCCAGATGCGCGCGCGCAGCTTCGGCCAAGTCGTTGACAAGATTGGCGCGGTCAAAGGCGATCCGCGCCACGGCATCGTCACCCCCCACGGCGGCCAGAGCCCGGCGCGCCTCGGTCAGGGCGGCAAAGGCGGCTTCGGTCTCGGCGCGGGCAAGCGCGAGGTGGGCCTCTTGGTCGGCGGCCTGACGGGCCAGCGCCTCGGGGTCTTGCGGTGGGGCTTGCCCGGATTCAGCACCCAATTCTGGCCCCAACTCGGCGCGCAGCTCGGCCAGGTCGCGGCGCAAGCGGGCGGCCTGAAGGCCCTGGGCGATGTGGTCGGACAGCGCCGCGATGTCGCAGCCGACACGCAGGGCCAGGGCCGCGCGCCGCGCCTCGATGGCCTGCAACGCCCGGGTTGCGCTGTCTTGAGCCGCGCGGGCCTGGGCCAGGTCGGCCGTGGCCTGAACATGGGCGCGCTCGGCCTCTTGGGCGCGGTTCAGGCGGTCGGCCAGCCCCTCCCAGGCGGTATCGGGCGGCAAGGCGCGGGCGGCGGCGCGGTGGAAGGCGGCGCTGTTGTCCTCCATCCCCGCGATGCGATGCGCCAGTTCCGCCGCCTCGGCCGCGGTGCGCGCCAGCGTGTCCAGCCCATCCAGAACGGCCGCCAGCCCGGCATCGTCGCTGGCGCGGGCCTGCAGCGGCGTGGCCTCTGTGGCCCTGGTCCAATCGGCGCGCCAATCGGTCAGGGCGGTTTCGGCGCGGGTCAGGGCGGCTTGGCGGGTGGCGAGCTCGGCTTCGGCCTCGGTGCGCTGGCGGGCGGCGTCGTTCTGGCGGGCGGCGCGGTCCAAAAGCGCCAGCGCCTCGGCCCGCAACAGCGGCAGGTCGGCGGGCGGGTGGCCAAGCGCCTGAGCCAGGACCGCGGCGGCCCGGGCCAGCGCGGTTTGCGCCTGGGTCAGCGCGGCAAGGGCGGCGTCGCGGGCGGTCAGGGCTGTCAGGGCGCGGGTGCGTGCCTCGCACCAGGTGGCAAGCTCTGCAGGACCGGCGCCGGGCAGGTCCAGCGCCAGGGCCGCCGCCGCGATCCGGGCCGTCACCGCGTCATGGGCGGCCTGGGCCTGGTCATGGGCGTCACGGGCGCGGGCCAGCGCGGCCTGGGCCGTTGCGGCAAGGGCGGCTTCGGCCAGGCGCGCATTGGTGCGGTCGTCATGGCGCAGCGCGGCTTCGAAGGCGCGGGCGCTTTCGACGGACAGGTCGGCCAGATGCAGCGCCCAAAGCGCCTCGCGCTGGCTACGGGCGTCCAGCGCCTCGGTCAGGGCGGGGGCGTCAGAGGCGGTGCCCTGGGCGCGCGTCAGGGCATGGGCGGCGTCGGACAAAGCGGCGCGGGTCTGCGCCGCGTCCCGGGTCCAGGCGTCAAGATCCCAGGCCGAAGGCGGCGTCAGGGCCCCCAGCGCCGTGGGGCTGCCGGTCCAGGGCGCCAGCCGCAGCAGGGCCGCCGCAAGATCGGCCTCACGCTGGGCCAGGGTCTCGGCGGCGCGGGCCACCTGCGCCTCGGGGT
This sequence comes from Stagnihabitans lacustris, assembly GCF_025950525.1. GTDB lineage: Bacteria > Pseudomonadota > Alphaproteobacteria > Rhodobacterales > Rhodobacteraceae > Stagnihabitans. The sequence goes on from NZ_JAPDGS010000002.1 coordinate 122,782, forward strand.
CCTGGGCGCGCAGGTCGGCCATCAGATGCGCCAGGCTTGCCAGATCCTCGGTCGCGGCGGCCTGCGGCAGGGAGGCGCGCTTTTCCTCGGCGCGGCGCAGTTCCTCGGCGGCCTGGGTGGCGGCCAGGCCAAGCGCCTCGCGCCGGGTCAACAGCGCGCGCAGCCGGGCCAGCACCGGCGCGGGCAGAACATGGGCGGCAGGATCGCCCGCAAGCCCCAGCGCCGCCATCTGCCGCGCCAGATCGGCGGTCAGGCCGGACAGGGCATCGCGCCGCTTGGGCAGGTCCAGCGTGGCGCTTTGGTGCAGGGGATACAGCGCCTGGGCCTGGGCAATCGCCTCGGCCAGGGGCAGGATGACGGGGTCGCGGGCCAGGCCTGTCAACCGCGCCTCGGCCTGGGCCACGGCCTCGGCGCGGGGGATCAACTGGCCCTGAAGGGCGCGCAGCTCTTGGGTCAGGGCCTGGTCTTCGGCGGCATCGGCTTCGGTCAGGTCGGGCAGGTGGGACAGCGCCTGAAGCTCTGCCGCCAGCCGTTCCGCGCGGGCCTGCTGCGGCACCAGCGCCAGGGCGCGGCGCAGACCGTCCAGCGTCACGCCGATCGCGGCCTCGGCCTCCCGCGCGGCGGTCCAGGTCCTTTCCGCCTGCGACACCGCCCGGGCCAGGCCCTGCGCCGCCGCGGCCGTCACATCCAGCTCGCGCCTTTGCCGGTCCAGGTCGGCCAGCCGATCCTTGGTCAGTTTCAGCGTCGAGGCCCGTGCCCGCGGTTTGTGGAACGCATCCAGCTCGCGTCGCACCCCTTCCAACTGCGGAGCCAGCGCCGACAGGCCCGCGCTGGCGGAAAACAGCATCTCGCCCAGATCGCCCCGCGACGAAAGGATCGCCTCGCCGCCCTGTTCCAGCGTGTCATCATCCAGCGAGAACATCGCCTGATAGGCCTCGCGCGTGAGCCCACCCAGGGCCGCTTGCAAGGCCGCCTCGGGCAGGGGTTGACCGCTGGCATCCTGCAACGAGCCCGCGTTCTTTTTCACCCGCAGGATGTCCAGCCCGGTCAGGCTGGCGCCGATCTGCATCGTCGGCCCCGGATGCAAAAATGCGTAGCGCGACTGCATGGGGATGCCATACAGCAGGTCCAGCCACGCGGAAAACAGCGTCGATTTCCCGGCCTCGTTCGGGCCATACAGGATATTCAGGTCGGGCGCGCCGGGTTCGGGGGCGGGGAAGTCCAGCCGCCGGTCGGTAAAGCGGCCATAGCGCGTCAGGTCCAGCCGGTTCAGCCGCATCACGGCTCACCCAAGGTCAGGCGCGGAAGCAGCTGCGCCAGACCCTCGGCCAACAGGTCCCGGCAGGCCTGGTCCAATGCGGCCTGGTCCTGGCCCAGCAGGTCGCGCAGCTCTGGCGGCAGGTCCTGCACCAGGTCAGAGGCGCTGCGGGTCAGGGCCGCCATCAGGCCGGGGTCGGGGGTCTCCAGCAGGGCCAGCAGGTCGGCGGGCAGCGTGGTTTGCCGCGCGCCGGTGCTGCGGTTTTCAAGCTTGTCGATCCACAGGCCCGGCAGGCCCTCGGCCAGAGTGCGGGCCTCTTCGGTCAGGCGGTCCAGGTCGCGGGCGATGCGAAAGGCCAGGGGCGTGGCGCCGGTGATCATCGGGCGCAGGACCAGGTGATCCTCGGCGCGGGCGCGGGCCTCGTGGCGCAGGGCTGCGGCCAGGCGGTCGATCAGCGCGGTCCAGTCGGTCAGCCCCGATGCATCCACCGTGACACGGTCAAAGCGCAGGCTGGCGACCGACCGGGTTTCCAGCCGCAGCGTGCCGTCGTAACTGCCAAGCGTCACGCTGCAGGCCCCCGCTTCGCCGATGTCGCGGCCCTGGGGGATGCCGGGCATGACCACAGCAGCGCGCCCGACATAGGCGGCGCGCTTGTGGATATGCCCCAGCGCCCAATAGTCATAGCCATGGGCGTCAAGCTCCGTCGCGGCGCAGGGCGCATAGACATCATGCGCGGCGCTGCCGTTCAGTGACGTATGCATGACCCCGATGTTGAAGGCCCCCGGCAGGGGCGCCGGATAGCGCGGCAAAAGGCTTTCGGGCACCGCGCCTTCGGGGAAGGACATTCCATGGACCGCGACCTGATGCCCCCCGGCCTCGAAGGTCTGGGTCTGGGGCTTGGTGGCAAAGACATGGGTCAGCGGCGGCGGCTCCAGCTCTCGTGTCACCTTGGAGGCCGCGTCATGGTTGCCGCGGATGATGAAACACCGGATGCCAGCGTCCGACAGCCGCCCCAGTTCCTGCTTCAAGAAGCGCGGCGTCTTGGCCGAGGTCTGGCCACCGTCCCACAGGTCGCCCGCGATGATCAGGGCATGGACCTGTTCGGTCAGGCACAGGTCGATGATCCGGGTCAGGGTCATGCGTGAGGCGGTGGCGACCTCGGCTGCCAAACCGGGATCACGCAGGGCCAGCGACACCAGCGGGCTGTCCAGATGCAGGTCGGCGGTGTGGACGAAACGGAAGGTCAAATGCGACGTCCTGACAAAGCGGCTGACGCCAGAGTGTCAGGGGCCGCCGCAGGGTGCAAGGGGGACCCAGCCCAAAGCGTAGGGTGCGCTTCAGCGCACCGCCCCCAACACCACCCCCCCCTATCCCCGGGCCGAGACCGCGTGGATCAGCCCCGCCCCCGCCTCGATCCAGGCGGCGCGCGGCGTGGTCAGGCTTTCGTGATGCGCCGGGATCGGGGCCACGGGAAGTCCGCTTTCGTCGCCCGAGATCAGCGCCGTTGCGGCTTCGGTCCCAAAGACCGTGCCCGGCCCGATGCCGCGCCCGGAATAGCCGAAACAGGCATAGGCCTGGGGCCCAAAGGCGACGATCTTCGGCACATGGTCGCTTGTCATCGCGATCCGCCCCCGCCAGGCATGTTCGAACGGCGCATCGGCGATCTGCGGATAGACCTGCGCCAGTTTGCGCCGCGCCCAGGCGGCGTGCAGCGGCCCCAAAGGCCCTTCAGAGTTCCCCATCGCCCCCAGGATCATCCGCCCCGCCTGGTCGATCCGGAAAGAGGACATGACCATGGCGGTATCCCAACAGCCCTCACCCCCGGGCAGGATGTCGGCGCGGTCCAGCGGCGCGGTGGCGAATTGGCAATAGCTGACCGGCACATAGCGCGGCGCCAGCGCGGCAAGCCCCAGGTGATAGGCATTGGTCGCCACCAGAACCGCCCGCGCCTGGATGCGGTGGCCGCGGCAAGTCAGCTCCCAACCGTTCGCGCGGGCAAGCGCGGTCACGGGGCTGGCCTCGTGGACCATGGCACCCGCGGCCTGCGCCGCCCGCATCAGCCCCCGCGCATAGGCAAGCGGCTGGATCGTCCCCGCCCGCGGATCGAACAGCGCGCCGTGAAAGGCCACACTTCCCGTCCGCCGCGCGGTCTCGGCCCGGTCCAACAGCTGCAAGGGCGCGCCAAAGGCAACCCCTTGCCGGTGGCGGTCGCGCAGGTCCGCCAGCCCCTTGGCCGAATGGGCCAGATGCAGCGTGCCGTTGCGCGTCGCCTCACAGGCGATCTGATGCCGCGCGATCAGGTCGTAAACCCGCCCCGGCGCCGCCGCCAGCGCCGCGATCAACCGCCGCCCCGCGACCTCGCCCATCTGGGCCACCACCGTTTCGGGCGGCAACCACAGCCCGGCATTGGCCAGGCCCACATTGCGCCCCGACCCGCCATGGCCCGCGGTTTCGGCCTCCAGCACGACGACCTTTGCCCCCATCTCGGCCGCCTGCAGGGCCGCCGCCCCACCGGTAAAGCCGCCGCCGATCACCGCCAGGTCGACCGTGACATCGGCGGCCAGCGGTGGGGCGGAAAACCCCTCCGCCGTGGCGCGCCAAAGGTTAGACATCGAACTTCACCCCCTGCGCCAGCGGCAGCTTGGCCGAGTAATTCACGGTCGAGGTCTGGCGCCGCATATACCCCCTCCAGGCGTCCGAGCCGCTTTCCCGCCCGCCGCCGGTCTCTTTCTCGCCACCAAAGGCCCCGCCGATCTCGGCCCCAGACGGCCCGATGTTCACATTGGCAATCCCGCAATCGGACCCCGAGGCCGACAAAAAGGCCTCGGCCTCGCGCAGGTTCAGGGTAAAGATGCAGGACGACAGCCCCTGCGGCACGTCGTTTTGCAAGGCGATGGCGTCCGGGAAGTCGTCATAGGTCAGGACGTAAAGGATCGGGGCAAAGGTCTCTTCGCGCACCGTCTCGGTCTGGGCGGGCATCACCACCAGGGCGGGCGTGACATAGGCGCCGGGGCCTTCCAGGGCGACCCCGCCATGGACCACGCCACCCTCAGTCCGGGCGCGGTCCAGTTGGGCCAGCATCCGGGCGCGGGCGGCCTGGTCGATCAGCGGCCCGATCAGCGTGCCCGGTTTGCGCGGATCACCCAGGGCCAAGCTGGCATAGGCCTTGATCAGCCGCGCCATCAGATCATCGCGCAAGGACCGATGCACGATCAACCGCCGCAAGGAGGTGCAGCGCTGCCCCGCCGTCCCCACCGCGCCAAAGACAATCGCCCGCACCGCCATGTCGAGGTCTGCCGAAGGCGCCACGATCATCGCATTGTTGCCCCCCAGTTCAAGGATCGGCCGCCCCCAGCGCGCCATGACGGCGGGCCCCACGACCGACCCCATCCGCGTCGATCCCGTGGCCGAAATCACCGGCACGGCCTTTGACGCCACCAGAGCCGCCCCCAGCGCCGGGCCGCCGATGACCAGTTGCGCCAGACCCTCGGGCGCGTCCCCGAACCGCGACAGCGCCCGTTCAAAGATGCGCTGCGTGGCCAGGGCGGTCAGCGGGGTTTTCTCCGACGGCTTCCAGATCACCGGATTGCCGCAAACCAGCGCCAGTGCCGCGTTCCAGGCCCAGACCGCGACGGGGAAGTTAAAGGCGGTGATGATGCCCACCGGGCCGATGGGCAACCAGGTCTCGGCCATGCGATGCCCGGGGCGTTCGGACGCGATGGTCAGGCCATACAGCTGGCGGCTTAGCCCCACGGCGAAATCGCAGATGTCGATCATCTCTTGCACCTCGCCCAGGCCCTCCGAGGTGATCTTGCCGACCTCCAGCGTCACCAGCGCGCCAAGCTCCTCTTTGGCGGCCCGCAGTTCTTCGCCCAAAAGCCGCACCAGTTCGCCGCGGCGGGGGGCGGGGACCTCGCGCCAGGCGTGGAAGGCGCGGGTGGCTTGCGCCAGAACCTCGGGCATCAGGGCGGGGTCGGTTTCGGGCGCGCGGGCGATTTCGGCGCCGTCGATGGGGGAAAAGACGGGCAGGGTGCCTTGGGTTTCAAACAGGGAAAGCAGGGGAGAGATCATGAGTGGGCCTTTGTCAGGGGTCGCTGATCTGGCAGCGCCATGGAGAGAAGGGGGTTTTGGGTCTGGGCATCGGCCTTGCAGGACAGGCCGCGCCAGTTGGCGAGGATCAGCGCTTGCAGCGTCGCCCCGCCGAGGGTCGTGCCCGGCCCGGTCAGGACAAAGACATCTGGGGCAAAGTCGCGGGCGGCGGTGCGGATCGCGGCGGTGAAGTCATAGGCTTCGGTGACTTGGTGGCCGAGGGTGTAATCGCGGATCTGGCCGGGCGTCTGCGCGCCGGGCCACCAGGTCTGACCGCGCCCGTCGATCAGCGGCAGGTCCGGGGTCTTGAAGAGGGTCGCGGGCAGGAGGTCGCGGCCCTTTTCGGCGATGGGCGCCATCAGGCCCGTGTGAAACGCCGCATGATGGGCCAGCCGCATCGGGAAGCGGCCTTCGGGCGGGGTTGCGGCCTCAAAAGCCCTTAGCCCCGCGTCATTGCCCGCCAGCACCAGAAAGCCGCCAAGGTCGATGGACAGCGCAAGGGCGTGGCCGGGACGGGTGGCAATCTCGGCCACACGGGCCAGAAGCGCGGCCTTGCGGGCGGGATCGGGGCGCCAATCCTCGGTCGTATGGGGGTGGATCAGCTGGCCGCCGGGCGCCTCGGTCATCAGGCGGCCCATGGTGTTGGCGATGTGAAAGCCGTCCTCGGGGGTGACGGCGCCCGCGCAGGCCAGGGCCGTATACCAGCCCATCGAATTGCCGGTGACGGCCACGACATCCAGATCAAGGCCCTGAAAGTCGCCATAGCTTGCCGCAAAGATCAGCCCGCTGGCATTGTCCCCCCGTCCATGCCGCGACAGCTGAAAGCTGGCGGCAGAGTCCAGGTCGCGCAGGCTCTCTTGGCCCTTCCGCAGGGCGTCAAAGCGGGACAACAGCGCGGCGTCGGGGAAGTGCCGCGCCAGATAGCCCAGTTCCGAGGCATTATAGGTCCCGCGCCCGGGGCAGATCACGACAGCCGTCTTGCGGGTCATTTCACGCCTCCCACCAAGTCCAGCACCGCCGCGACCACGCCCGCCTTGGATGGCATCGTGGCGGCATAGGCGGGGCCGGTGGCGATGAAACTGTCCTCGGCGGTCAGGCGGGCCAGTTGCGCCGAAGTGGTCTCGTGGAAATGCGCCATCAAGGCCTCGGCCACGCCACCGGAATGGCGGGTCTCGTCCAGGATCAGGATATGGGAGCAGCCTGCGACGGCCTCGGTCAGCGCCGCCTTGGGCAGGGGCGACAGCCAGCGCGTGTCGATGATGCGGATGGGATGCCCCATGGCCTCCAGTTCCGCCCGGGCCTGCGTCGCCAGATAGACCCCGTTGGCAAAGGTGACGATGGCGCAGGCGCCCTTGCCCGTGGTGCCGACCTGTCCCAACGGGATCAGCCGAGAGGGGTCGGGGTAATGCCGCATCCACAGCCCGTCCTTGTCGGCGTGCAGGTCACGCATCGGATACAAAGCGATGGGCTCGACGAAGACCACGACCCGCTGTTCCTCGCGCGCCAGCCGCACAGATTCGCGCAGCATCATCGCGGCATCGGCGCCATTGGAGGGCACCGCCACGATCACGCCGGGAATGTCGCGCAGCACAGCCAAAGAGTTGTCATTGTGGAAATGCCCGCCGAAGCCCTTTTGATAGCCAAGCCCCGCGATGCGCAGCACCATCGGGTTCGTGAACTGCCCGTTCGAGAAGAAGGGCAGCGTCGCGGCCTCTCCCCGGATCTGATCCTCGGCGTTGTGCAGATAGGCCAGGAACTGGATCTCGGGCAGGGGGACAAACCCGTTCTGCGCCATGCCGATGGCCAGTCCCAGGATCGCCTGTTCATCCAGCAGCGTGTCGATCATCCGGTCCGCCCCGAACCGCGCTTGCAGCTTTTGCGTGACGCCATAGACGCCGCCTTTGCGGCCGACATCCTCGCCCATCATCACCAGTTCGGGATGCGCCGCCATCAGATCGGTCAGCGCCCAGTTGATCAGCCGCGACATGGGCTGCGGGTCGGCCATCTGTTTCAGGTCAGCCCCAAAGACCGCCGCGCGGTCGGCACCGTTGCTGGGCCGGTTCTGGCGCCGGGGGGGGAGGATGCTGGCCATGACGCCCGCCGCATCGGTCAGGCGGGGCCTTGTCACGGCCTCGGCCGCCACGCGGGCGACGCGGGCGGTGGTCTGGTCATATATGTCCAGCGCCGTGGCGGGCGCCATCACCCCGGCCTGATCCAGCAGGCGGACGGCGTGCAGCAGCGGGTCTTGCGCCTCTTCGGCCTCGACCTCTTCGCGGGTCAGATAGGTGGTGGGGATATCGGCGCCGGCATGGCCATAAAGCCGGATGGTGCGCAGGTGCAAAAAGGCCGGCTTGCGACGGGTGCGGATATAGTCGGCGGCCTGTTGGGCCACGCGGTAGGTGTCATAGATGTCCAGCCCGTCGGCCTTGAAATACTTCAGCCCCGGACGCGCCGCGAACCCCGCCTCGATCCAGCCCCGCGGCGTCTTGGTGGAAATGCCGATGCCGTTGTCCTCGCAGACGAACAGCAAGGGCAGGGGCACCGATTGATACGACGTCCAGCCCGCGGTGTTGAAGGCGCCTTGCGCGGTGGAGTGGTTGGCTGATGCATCGCCAAAGCTGCACATGACCACGGCATCATCCGCCATCAGCGCATGTTCGGGCCGATGCCTGCGGGCGGCCCCCACGGCATAGGCCGCGCCAACCGCCTTGGGCAGGTGGCTGGCAATGGTCGATGTCTGCGGCGGGATCATCAGCGCCCGCGACCCCAGCACCTTGTGACGGCCGCCCGAAATCGGATCGTCGGACGAGCTGGCAAAGGACAACAGCATGTCCCAGGCCGGGTTCTGCCCCGGCACTTGCCCCGCCCTTGCGATCTGAAAGGCCGCGTCGCGGTAGTGCAAAAAGGCCATGTCGCCGGGCCGCAGGGCCAGCGCCACCGCCGCCATCGCCTCATGCCCTGACGATCCGATCGTATAGAACCCCTGACCCGCCCGGCTCATCGCGCGGCTTTGCCGGTCCAAAGCCCGCGTCAGGCATCCGGCGCGAAAGGCCTGCACCGCCAGTTCGGGCGTCAGCGGCCCGGCAGGCGCCCGACCCCGGGGCAGGTCGCCCGAAGCCACACGCGCCCGGAAATTCTCATGCACGATCTCTGCGCGGTCCATAGACATCCCATTCTGTCGCTTGACGTCAGTCTATCTGGTCAAACCCCATAAAATGAGCGAGTTCTATTCCATATCCTTGGAGTAAAACGCACATGATCGCCCCGCGCCGCTTTTTGCCCTCGATCTCGTCCCTGCTGGCGCTGGAGGCGGTCGAGCGGCTGGGCACCGCCACCGCAGCGGCGGAGGAACTGTCGCTGACCCATTCCGCGGTCAGTCGCCAGATGAAGGCGCTGGAGGAACAAATCGGCGTCACCCTCTTTCGCCGCGAGGGCAAGGGGCTGGCGCTGACCCAGGCGGGCAGCGACTATGCGGCTTCGGTGCGCGGCTATCTGCAGGACCTGGCCCGGGCCAGCCTGAAGATCCGCGCGGGGGGCGAGCGGCAAAGCCTGAACCTGGCCGTGTTGCCCGCCTTTGGCACCCATTGGCTTTTGCCGCGGCTGAAGGCCTTTGCCGCCGACAACCCCGAAATCACGGTGAACCTGTCGACCCGGCTGCGGCCCTTTGACGTGCTGCGAGAGCCGTTTGACGCCGCCATCCATTTCGGCGGGCAGGATTGGCAGGGTGTCGATTACCAGGCGTTGACGCGCGAAGAGATGATCCCGGCGGCGGCCGTGCCGGGGTTGGTGGCGCCTGCCGACCTTCTGGGCCTGCCGCTGTTGCATCTGGAAAGCCGCCCCGGCGCCTGGGAGGATTGGTTCGCCCGCCATGACACGCCCGCCGAACGGCTGCGCGGGATGCTGTTCGACCAATTCACTCAGATGGCCGAGGCGGCGGCCTTGGGCCTGGGGGTCGCGCTGTTGCCGCGGTTCCTGGCCGAGGCGGAATTCGCGCGGGGCCGCCTGCATCCCCTGGCCGATCACTATACTCCGGTGGAGGGCGCCTATTGGCTGGTCTGGCCGCAGCTGCGCCCGGTCAGCCCTGCCTTGGCCCGGCTGCGTGCGGCGCTGATGGCCAGTGGCGGTGCAGCGGGTCGATGACATAGTCGTGGTCATGGGCCACCAGATGCGGATGGTCCGGCGCCAGGTCAGGATGGGCATGGGCCAGGCGCGCGGGATCATGGGCGGGCCAAAGCGCCAGACCCGCGCCCCAGGCCAGGGCACCCAGGCCGGCCAACGCCAGCGCTCCGCCCGGCCCCAGCCAACCGGCCAGCGGATAGGCCACCAGCCAACAGGCATGGGACAGCGCGAATTGCGCGGCAAAGACGGCGCCGCGGTCTTCGTCGCGGCAAGACCGCGTGACGATGCGGCCGATGGGGATTTGCGTGGCGGCAAAGCCCGCCCCGATCAGCGCCCAAAGCCCGGCCAGCCCGGCAAAGCCCGGCGCCAGCGGCAAAAGCGCCAGGGCCCCCAGCATCAGCCCCGCCCCGGCCAGCATCGGGCCACGGTCGCCGCGCGTCTCCAGCACCCGGGGCAGGGCCAGGGCCGCAGCCATCGAGCCCGCCCCGAAAGCCGCGAAGGCCAGGGCCACAAAGCCCTCGGGCAGGTGCAACCCGGCCTGCACCAGCACCACGGTGTTGACGTAAACCATGGCGCCCGCCGCCGCCACCGCGCCCTCCAGCGCCAAAAGGCCGCGCAGGCGGGGCGTGCGGGCATAGATCGCCAGGCCCTTGGTCAGGCTGTGGAAAAACCGTTCGGGTTCGACCCGGCGCGGGGGCAGGGCGGTGCCCAGGACCAGCGCCGCCGAGGCGAGGAATCCCAGAACCGTCCCGGCAAACAGCAGCGGAAAGCTGACAAAGGTCAACAGCGCGGCGGCCAGAAGCGGCGAGGCGATCTGCTCCAGATCTTCGGCCAGGCGCATCAGGGACAGGCCGCGGGTATAGGCGCGCGGGTCGGGCAGGACATCGGGCAGGGTGGATTGAAAGGCCGGGGTAAAGCCCGCCTGCGCCGCCTGCAGGACAAAGATCAGCGCATAGATCTGGCCCTCGGTCGTGACAAAGGGCATCAGGGCGACCGCGCCCGCCCGGATCAGGTCCAGCCCCACCAGGAAACCGCGTCGCGGCAAGCGGTCGGCCAGCGCCGAGGCCAGAGGCGCCAAGCCCACATAGGCCACCATCTTGATAGCCAGGGCGGTGCCCAGAACGGCGCCCGCGCGGTCCCCGGCCAGGTTCCACGCCAACAGCCCAAGCGCCACGGTGGCCAGGCCCGTGCCGGTCAGGGCCACAAGCTGGGCAAGGAACAGGCGGCGGAAGGTCAGGGTCAGCATGGGCTAAGCCTGATGCCCCTCCGCCGCGGGATCAAGCGAAAAGGCGCCGCGTCACAGAAAGTCGCTGGCCAGAAGCACCGTGGCCCGGGTCAGGACAAAGGTCATATCCGCCAGCCCGTCGCCATTGGCGTCGAACTCGACCGTGATCCCCGACCGCGAGACGGTATAGCGCAGCTCTCCGGCCGAACCGGTGAAGCTCCGGGCGGCGATCATCCCCGCCCCATCGGCCAAGGACCCATCGCCCAGGCCGATCTTGTCCACGCCCGAGACAAAGTCCCGGATCGTGTCGCGGGCGCTGTCCATCGGGTTCAGGATGAAGACATCCGCGCCAAGCCCGCCGGTCAGCTGATCGACGCCCTCTCCGCCGGACAAAGTGTCGTCGCCCGCCCCGCCGTCCAGGATGTCATTGCCCGCGCCGCCATACAGCGCGTCATGGCCCGCCTCTCCCTTCAGCCCGTCGGTGCCGTCGCCGCCCTGCAACAGGTCGTCATCCGCCCCGCCCGCGAGGCTGTCGTTGCCCGCGTCGCCGATCAGCGTATCCGCCCCGGCCTGACCCCAAAGCGAGTCATTGCCCGCCTCGCCCCAAAGCCGGTCGGCGCCGTCGCCGCCATCGGTCAGGTCATTGCCCAAGCCGCCGTAAAGTGTGTCGGCCTCGGTGCCGCCGTAAAGCTTGTCGTCGCCGGCGCCCCCGGTCAGAACCTCGGCCCCGGCATCGCCAGACAAAAGGTCGTTGCCCTCGCCGCCGTCCAGGCTGTCGACCCCGTCGCCGCCATAAAGACTGTCGTTGCCCGCCTCGCCCATCAACGTATCGGCATCGGCCCCGCCATAGATCTTGTCGTTGCCAAGACCCCCGGCGATCCGCTCGGTCCCGCCATCGCCGTTCACCACGTCATTGCCATCGCCGGCTTCCAGGATATCGGTGCCATCGCCGCCGGTCAGCGTGTCATTGCCCAGCCCCCCGATCAGCGTGTCGACCCCGGCCCCGCCGTTCAACGCGTCATCCCCCTCTTCGCCCGAAAGCCAGTCGGTGCCCTCGCCCCCGATCAGGGCGTCATTGCCCAGCCCGCCCAAAAGCGCGTCATTGCCCGCCCCGCCATCGACCGTGTCGGCGCCGTCGCCCGCCTCGACCGTGTCATCGCCCAGTCCGCCATAGATCGCATTGGCCGCCGCATTGCCGCGCACCGCGTCCGAGCCCTTGCCGGCCCGCAGGTTCTCGATCACCGTGCCGGCCTCGATCACCACATTGCCCTTCAGACCATAGATGTTCGACACCGTCCCCGACGTCAGGTTGATGACCTGCGCCTTGGTGTCGGTGGAAAAGTCGAACAGGTCGGTGCCGTTGCGGTCCACGACGGTAAAGGCCACCGGCTCGACCAGGGTGCCGCCCGCCATCAGCCCGCCGATGGCCTGTTGCACCAGCCCCGCATTCGACCCGATGCCATAGGTCGTATTCCCCGCCCCCGCCTTGGTGTTCACCCCGTAAAGCTGCTCGATCGCCTTGATATCGGCCATCTGCGGCGACAGGACCCAGGCAAAGGACGCCCCCGAGCTTTTGTTTTCGTATTGCGAGAAATAGGACATGATGGACATCTGCCAACTGTCCTCGGCGAACTTGTTGTCGCGGCCATAGGTGGCATTGCCGTTGTAGTTGCCGGCATGGCCCAGCCCAAGCGCGTGGCCGATCTCGTGGATATAGGTCTGCAGCGAATAGCCGGCCGGATCGGTGCCATAGGTGTTGATCCAGTCGGTCGACACATTGACCCGCGCCGAGGTGATGAACTTGCCCGAGTTGGAATAAGAGGCAAAGGCCCCGGCCTGGTTGTCGTCAAAGACGATGTTCCCGCCCGAACTGACCTGGGTAAAGGTCACGCCGATCACCTTCGACCAGCTGTCCAGCGCCTGGATCGCCAGGGTCTTGCCCGCCGTGGTCAGGCCGTTCAGGTTGACGGTGATTGCCCCGCCCGCCTTGACGTTGAACTTGGCGGCCGACTGGCCCGTCTCGGCCCAATAGCCCGTGGCCAGATAGTTGGCGATGGTCTGAATGGCCGCGGTCGAGGGCGCTGCGGCAAAGGTCGGGCGCACGGGCGCCCCGGTTCCGGTATAGGTGGTGGGCAAGATGCGTTCCCCTGTTCCGGACCCGGGGTCAGTCTCTGGCGACTGGCCGGGCCCAAAGGTTGAAAGCAACTTCTGCCGCTGATCACTTGACCAGATGCGATTCCTTGGGCGCGGGTGGGTCCGAATTGTGGCAAAATCAGGGCACTCGGCCCGGGTTGCGCGCCTGATGATGCAGGGGGCAGGCACGCAAAAGGCCCCCGCATCGGAGGGCCTTTCACGCCGCGTTGCCGGATGGACCTAGCCGGTGAAGTTCGTTTGGGCCGCTTTCAGATTTTTGACCAGAACGGCGATCTGTTCGAAGATATCGCTCGACTTGGCGGCATGGGCTTGCAGGGTGCGGGACCCTTGTTCGACCTGCCAGAGCGCATCAGAGACCGTGGGTTTTCCAGTTGTCAGCTTTTCCATGCGCATGAACTTCCAGAGACAGGCCATGGCTTCGCCGCGGCCGGTCGGTGAACGTGGCGCGGCTTGTTCCAAGCTGCGCATCAGGGGTTTACCGTAGCACGAAACGCGGGGTGGCGGTTGCGCAAGTTGACCGCAGGTTTAACGAAAGCTTTGCAGCCGGGTCCGTCCGGGTCATCCCCGAATGTCACGATGCGCGCGGGCGATGCAGGCGGCAATGTCCGCAAGATCAGCCGCTTGGCCGGTCAGGGCCGCGGCATGGCGGTTCAGGTCCAGCACCCGGGCTTCGATCTGCCGCAAGACTTCGGGCAGCCGCGGCCCGGGGGAATGTTTCAAATTGTCCACGCTGCTGTCACTTCCTTGCTCCCTGGGGACTTGTGTCCTTCTGACCGGCGCCCCGGATGCGGCGTCGGCGGGAGAAAAGGCTTAACCCTTTCCGGCGCCCCGGTGAACCGCGAAGCTGGATCAGGGTTAACGCCGGGGGACAAAGAAAAAGCCGCGCAACCCGTTAGGATTGCACGGCTTTTGGCCTGTAAATGGTGCCCAGAAGAGGACTCGAACCTCCACGCCTTGCAGCGCTGGTACCTGAAACCAGTGCGTCTACCAATTCCGCCATCTGGGCACGCTTTCAGTGAGGCGGGATTTACCGAGGGATTCGGGGGGTGTCAACAGGGCCAAATGACAATCTCACGAAAAAAACACGAAAGGCTTTGATCTTGCTGATATCCCGGCTCCGCTGTATCCAAGGCCCGGTCTGCACAATCCTATGAGGGCGCCATGAGCAAGCTGGTCACGATCTTTGGTGGGTCGGGTTTCGTGGGGCGGTATATCGCCCGGGCCTTGGCGCAGCAGGGCTGGCGCGTCCGTGTCGCCTGCCGCCGCCCGAACGAGGCGCTTTTTGTCCGGTCCTTTGGCGCTGTGGGGCAGGTCGAACCGGTGCTGTGCAACATCCGCAACGAAGCCTCGGTGGCGCAGGCGCTGCAGGGTGCACAGGCGGTGGTGAACTGCGTCGGCACCTTTGACACGATGGGCGCCAACAACCAGACCGCCTTGCATGTCGAAGGCGCGGGTCGCATCGCGCGGCTGGCCTTGGTCGCCGGTGTGGCGCAAGTGGTGCATCTGTCGGCCATCGGCGCCAATTCCGCGGGGATTTCGGCCTATGCGCGGTCCAAGGGCGACGGCGAGGCCGCGGTTCTGGCCGCTTTCCCCGGCGCGCTGATCTTGCGGCCCTCGGTGGTCTTCGGGCCCGAGGACGCCTTCTTTAACCGCTTTGCCGCCATGGCGCGGATGGGGCCGATCCTGCCGCTGATCGGCGCGGGCGCCCGGTTTCAGCCGGTCTATGTCGAGGACGTGGCCAAGGCCGTCGTGCAGGGCCTGTCGCAACAGGCCTCCGGCGTCTATGAGCTGGGCGGCCCGGATGCCAAGAGCCTGCGCGCCATCATTGGCGACCTGTTGACCGAAATCCGCCGCCGTCGCCTTGTGATCAACCTGCCCTTCGTGGTCGGAACGGCCATGGGCGGCGCGCTGAGCCTGCTGCAGGCGCTGACCCTGGGCCTGTTCAAGAACACGATCATCACCCCCGACCAGGTCAAGCTGTTGCGGACCGATAATGTCGTGACACCGGGCGCGCGGGGGCTGGCCGATCTGGGCATCATGCCGACCGCCTATGCGACGGTCTTTGGCGAATACCTTTGGCGCTATCGCCCGGCGGGCCAGTTCACCGCGATCCGCGATTCGGCCAAGAACCTGAAGAAGGTCTGAGGTGGATCTTCTCTCTGCGGTCCTTCTGGGCATCCTGGAGGGGCTGACCGAGTTCATCCCGGTGTCCTCGACCGGCCATCTGCTCTTGGCCACGCATTTCCTGGGGCTGAAGGTTTCGGCGACCTTTGCGGTCTTTGTCCAATTGGGGCCGATCCTGGCTTTGGGCTGGCTGTATCGCGCCAAGCTGGGGCGGGTGTTTTCCACCGCCCACAGCGATCCGGCCTCGCGGCGGTTCATCATCTCGGTCGCGCTGGCGTTTTTGCCGGCCATGGTGATCGGGGCGCTGGCGCATGACGTGATCAAGGCTGTCCTGTTCGAAACCCCCGCGCTGATCGCCGCGATGCTGGTCGCCGGGGGTGTGGTGCTGCTGTTCGTTGACCGCATGAAGGTGACGGAAACCGTGACCGAGGCCGACGCGGTGCCCTTTGCCAAGGCGCTGGCGCTGGGGTTCGCGCAATGCCTGGCCATGGTGCCCGGCGTGTCGCGGTCCGGTGCCACGATTGTCGGCGCGCGGGCCTTGGGCTTTTCCAAACGCGCGGCGGCGGAGTTTTCCTTCTTTCTGTCCCTGCCGACCATGCTGGGCGCGGCCAGCTATGATCTGCTGAAAACCTGGGATCAGCTGGATTTTTCGGCACTTGCCGGGCTGGCGGTGGGGTTTCTTGCGGCTATGATCGCGGGCGGCTTGGTGGTGCGCTGGCTGTTGGATTATGTGTCGACCCGGGGCTATGCGCTGTTCGGCTGGTGGCGAATCATCCTGGGCCTGGGGGCCTTGGCGCTGCTTTCCCTGGGCTATTAGGCGCATAGGTCAGCACAGTTTCCCCATTTTCGGCGGAAAAATCGGGTGCGCGGCGGGAAACCCGCAAGAAATCGGAATATAGGTCAGCACTACTGACTTTTAATCCCCCCGGCTCCCGGCTATCACCCCCAGACCGTTACTTCGGAGGTGCTGTCATGGCTGTGCAACGCATGTTGAAATTCGTGACCTTGGGGAAAGAAACCCCCGAGAAGCGCCCCGCAACCCTGCGGTCAGAGGATTTCCACGAAATCTACCGCCAGTTTGCCGAACAAAAGGCGGCCGAACAGGCCAGCCGCTGTTCCCAATGCGGCGTGCCCTATTGCCAGGCGCATTGCCCGCTGTCCAACAACATCCCCGACTGGCTGCGCCTGACCGCCGAAGGTCGCCTGCAAGAGGCCTACGAGCTGTCGCAGTCCACGAACACCTTCCCCGAGATCTGCGGCCGCATCTGCCCGCAAGACCGGCTGTGCGAAGGCAACTGCGTGATCGAGCAATCCGGTCATGGCACCGTGACCATCGGCGCGGTGGAAAAATACCTGACGGATCTGGCTTGGGAAAACGGCTGGGTCGCGCCGATCAAGCCGGGCGCGGATCGCACCGAATCCGTGGGCATCATCGGCGCCGGTCCGGGCGGTCTTGCGGCGGCCGATGTGCTGCGGCGTGCGGGCGTGCAGGTCACGGTCTATGACCGCTATGACCGCGCGGGCGGGCTGATGACCTATGGCATCCCCGGGTTCAAACTGGAAAAGCCCGTCGTCATGCAGCGCATCGACCAGCTGGAGGCCGCGGGCGTCCAGTTCGTGCTGAACTGCCGCGTCGGAGAGGACCTGTCCTTTGACGCCATCCGGGGCCGTCATGACGCCGTGCTGATTGCCACCGGTGTCTACAAGGCGCGCGACATTCAGGCTCCGGGCGTTGGCCTGCCGGGCATCGTCAAGGCGCTGGATTACCTGACCGTGTCGAACAAGAAGTCCTTCGGCGACGAGGTCGAGGCCTTTGACAACGGCACGCTGAACGCGATGGGCAAGCGCGTCGTCGTCATCGGCGGCGGCGATACGGCGATGGACTGCCTGCGCACCGCGATCCGCCAGGGCGCGACCTCGGTCAAGTGCCTGTATCGGCGTGACAAGGCCAATATGCCGGGCAGTCAGCGCGAGACGCAGAACGCCGAAGAAGAGGGCGTCGAATTCGTCTGGCTGACCGCGCCCAAGGGCTTTACCGGCGGTGACAGTGTCGAAGGTGTCCTGGTGCAACGGATGCGCCTGGGCGCCCCCGATGTCACCGGCCGCCAGATGCCGGAAATCATCGAAGACGCCGATTACGTCGAACCCGCCGATCTGGTGATCCAGGCCCTTGGCTTTGAACCCGAAGAGCTGCCAAAGCTTTGGGGCGTGCCGGAACTGGCCGTGACCCGCTGGGGCACGATCAAGGCCGATTTCCGCACCCATGTGACCAGCCTGCCCGGCGTCTATGCCGCGGGCGACATTGTGCGGGGCGCCTCGCTCGTCGTCTGGGCGATCCGCGATGGGCGTGAGGCCGCCGATCAAATTCTCGCGTATCTGGCACAATCGGCCTCGGTTGCGGCAGAGTAGGGCGAAGGGCCAACCCGGCCCATTGGAGATGTCCATGCGTGCGCTGACCCCCTGTCTTTTGACGGCAGCCTTTCTGACCGCCACGTCCGCCGCGGCGGGCACCTTTGCCCCGCCCGAGGGCTGCACTGCACATCTGACGGTGCAGATGCGCGGCTGTCTGGCCTCGCATTTCTACACCTGCGAGGGCGATGCAGCGGGCGACCAATGGCGCGCGGATTACGGCGCGAACGGGCCGTTTTACCTAAGCCGGATCAACCAACAGACCGAATGGGTCGAAAGCTATGAGCTTGACCCGCCGATGAAAGAGACGCTGGACACCAACCCCAAGGACCGCGCCAATTTCGACGAGCTGCTGACGGCGGGGCTGGATTCTTTCGACTTCGGCCTGACCAAGGCGGATGGCACCAAGACCCGTGTCACCGGCTTTGACAAGCTGACCGGCCGCGAGGTCGTCATCGACGGCGTCACGCTGAAGGAATCGGAATACGAATACACTCAGGCGGCCGAAGACGGCACCGTCCTGCGCCATTCCCGCGGGCACGAATATGTCTCGCCCAAGTGGCGCACGTTCCTGTCCGGCAAGTCCGAATGGGAGATGGAGGACGGCTCTTGGGTCGCCTCTGACAACAGCCCCGTGAAATTCATCGAGCCCGGCGAGCCCGGGTTCGGCAACACCATCCCGCTTTTCGAATGTGACGATCAGATGTCGCAGCTGGAAGCCCTGCCCCACAGCCACGGAGGGTCATAAGATGACGCAATACGACGAAGCCTGGGTTGCCGCCGAAGAAGCCAAGCGCGCCTGGATGGACGCCAACAGCCTGTATAAGACCGAGGACGAACATTCGTCCTGCGGCGTGGGTCTGGTGGTGGCCGTGTCGGGCAAGCCGTCGCGCAAGGTCGTGGAAAACGGCATCAACGCGCTGAAGGCGATCTGGCACCGGGGCGCGGTCGATGCCGATGGCAAGACGGGCGACGGCGCGGGCATCCATGTGCAGATCCCGGCGCGGTTCTTTTATGACCAGGTGCGTCGCACGGGCCACGAGCCCGACATGGGCAAGCTGATCGCGGTCGGCCAGGTGTTTTTGCCGCGCACCGACTTTGGCGCTCAGGAGCGTTGCCGGACCATCGTCGAGACCGAGGTTCTGCGTCTGGGTCATTATATCTATGGCTGGCGTCACGTGCCGGTGGATACCTCGGTTCTGGGCGATAAGGCGGCTGCGACGCGGCCAGAAATCGAACAGATCCTGATCCGCTGCGAAAACGGCACCGATCCGGAACAGTTTGAACGTGAGCTGTATATCATCCGCCGCCGGATCGAAAAGGCAGCCAATGCGGCTGGCATCCAGGGCATGTATCTGTGTTCGCTGTCCTGCCGGTCGATCATCTACAAGGGGATGATGCTGGCCGAACAGGTCGCGGTCTTTTACCCCGACCTGATGGACGACCGCTTTGAAAGCGCCTTTGCGATCTATCACCAGCGCTATTCCACCAACACCTTCCCGCAGTGGTGGCTGGCCCAGCCCTTCCGGATGCTGGCCCATAACGGCGAGATCAACACGCTGAAGGGCAACGTCAACTGGATGAAGTCGCACGAAATCCGCATGGCTTCGTCGGCTTTTGGCGACATGGCCGAGGATATCAAGCCGATCATCCCGGGCGGCACGTCTGACTCCGGCGCTTTGGATGCGGTGTTCGAGGTTTTGGTGCGGTCCGGTCGGAACGCGCCGATGGCCAAGACGATGTTGGTGCCGGAAGCCTGGTCCAAGCAGACCGTGAACATGCCGAAGGCCTGGGCCGACATGTATTCCTATTGCAACTCGATCATCGAACCCTGGGATGGCCCGGCGGCGCTTGCGATGACAGATGGCCGCTGGGTTTGCGGCGGGCTTGACCGCAACGGGTTGCGTCCGATGCGCTATGTCATCACCGGTGACGGGATGCTGATTGCGGGCTCTGAAGCCGGGATGGTTCCGGTCGACGAAGGCACCGTCCGCGAAAAGGGCGCGCTTGGGCCGGGGCAGATGATTGCCGTCGATATGCAAGAGGGCAAGCTTTACCACGACACCGAGATGAAGGACAAACTCGCCGCTGCCCAGCCCTATGGCGACTGGATCGAAAAGATCGTCGACCTGAACGCGATGCTGCGCGATGTCCCCGAGGCGCCGACCCATACCGGTGACGACCTGCGCCGCCGTCAGTTGGCGGCGGGCTATACGCTGGAAGAAATCGAGCAGGTCCTTTTGCCGATGGCCGAGGATGGCAAGGAAATGGTCGCCTCGATGGGCGATGACACGCCGGTTGCGGTTCTGTCGAATGTCTACCGCCCGCTGTCGCATTTCTTCCGCCAGAACTTCAGCCAAGTCACCAACCCGCCGATCGACTCTTTGCGTGAAGGTCGGGTGATGTCGCTGAAGACCCGCTTTGGCAACCTGCGCAACGTTTTGGATGAAAACAGCAGCCAGTCCGAAATTCTGGTCCTGGAAAGCCCCTTCATTGCGAATGGCGAGTTCCGGGTTCTGGTGGACCGTTTCGGCGCCCAGGTCGCGCATATCGACTGCACCTTTGCCCCGGGGCCGGATGCCCTGCGCAAGGCGCTGGAGCGTATCCGGACCGAGGCCGAAGACGCAGTGCGTTCGGGCGCGGGCCAACTGGTCCTGACGGATGAGCATCAGGGCGAAGGCAAGGTCGCCATGCCGATGATCCTTGCGACCTCGGCTGTGCACAGCTGGCTGACCCGCAAGGGCCTGCGGACCTTCTGTTCGATCAACGTGCGGTCGGCCGAGTGCATCGACCCGCATTACTTCGCGGTGCTGATCGGGTCGGGGGCCACCACGGTGAACCCCTATCTGGCCGAAGACACCATCGCCGACCGCATCACGCGCGGGTTGCTGCCGGGGTCCTTGGTCGATGCGATGCGTCTCTATCGGGATGCCATCGACGCGGGTCTGTTGAAGATCATGTCCAAGATGGGGATTTCGGTGATCTCGTCCTATCGGGGCGGGTTGAACTTTGAAGCCGTGGGCCTGTCGCGCGCCATGGTGGCCGAGTATTTCCCTGGGATGCAGTCGCGCATCTCTGGCATCGGTCTGGTCGGCATCCAGATGAAGTCGGAAGAGGTCCACGCAAAGGGTTGGGTCGCGGATACCCGTGTCCTGCCGGTGGGTGGCTTCTACAAGGCGCGGCGGTCGGGCGAAAAGCACGCTTGGGAAGCCCAGACCATGCATATGCTACAATCGGCCTGCGACCGGGCGTCCTATGACATCTGGAAGCAGTATTCCGCGACGATGCGGGCCAATCCGCCGATCCACATCCGCGACCTTCTGGACATCAAGGCCCTGGGCAAGCCGGTGGCGATTGAGGAGGTGGAGAGCATCACCTCGATCCGCAAGCGCTTCGTAACGCCGGGCATGTCGCTGGGGGCGCTGGGGCCAGAGGCGCACAAGACGCTGAACGTCGCGATGAACCGGATTGGGGCCAAGAGCGATAGCGGCGAGGGTGGCGAAGACCCCGCGCATTTCCTGCCGGAAGCCAACGGGGACAACCCTTCGGCCAAGATCAAGCAGGTCGCCTCCGGTCGCTTTGGTGTGACGGCGGAATACCTGAACGCCTGCGAAGAGCTGGAAATCAAGGTGGCCCAAGGGGCGAAGCCCGGCGAGGGTGGCCAGCTTCCGGGGATGAAGGTCACGGCGCTGATCGCGCGCCTGCGCCATTCGACCCCGGGGGTGACGCTGATTTCGCCGCCGCCGCACCATGACATCTATTCCATCGAAGACCTGGCGCAGCTGATCTACGACCTCAAGCAGATCAACCCGCGCGCCAAGGTGACGGTCAAGCTGGTGTCCTCCTCGGGTGTGGGGACGATTGCGGCGGGCGTGGCCAAGGCCAAGGCCGATGTCATCCTGATCTCGGGGCATAACGGCGGGACCGGGGCTTCTCCGGGGACCTCGATCAAATACGCGGGCCTTCCGTGGGAGATGGGTCTGACCGAGGCCCACCAGGTCCTTGCGATGAACAACCTGCGGGAACGGGTGACTTTGCGCACCGATGGCGGGCTCCGCACGGGCCGTGACGTCGTCATGGCCGCGATGATGGGCGCCGAAGAGTTCGGCATCGGCACCGCCGCCCTGATCGCCATGGGCTGCATCATGGTGCGTCAGTGCCAATCCAACACCTGCCCGGTCGGCGTCTGCACGCAGAACGAGGCCTTGCGGGCCAAGTTCACCGGCACGGCGGACAAGGTGGTCAACCTGATCACCTTCTATGCCCAAGAGGTGCGGGAGATCCTCGCCTCCATCGGAGCGCGGTCCTTGGACGAAATCATCGGGCGGGCGGATCTTCTGGCGCAGGTCTCGCGCGGGTCGGTCTTCCTCGATGACCTCGACCTGAACCCGCTGCTGATCTCGGTCGATGCGATGCAGAAGATCACCTATGACCGCTCCAAGCCGCGCAATGCGGTGCCGGATACGCTGGATGCCGAAATCATCCGCGATGGCGCGCGCTTCTTTGAAGACGGCGAGAAGATGCAGCTGTCCTATGCGGTGCGCAACACTCTGCGGACCATCGGGACGCGGGCGTCCAGCCATATCGTCAAGCGGTTCGGGATGCGCAATCAGCTGCAGGCCGATCACCTGACGGTCAAGCTGACCGGGTCTTGCGGGCAGTCGCTGGGGGCCTTTGCGGTCCGGGGCCTGAAGATCGAGGTGCAGGGCGATGCCAACGACTATGTCGGCAAGGGGCTCTCGGGTGCGACGATCGTGGTGCGGCCGTCGATGACCTCTCCGCTGAAGGCCGAGGAGAACACCATCGTGGGTAACACGGTTCTCTATGGCGCGACCGACGGGTTCCTTTACGCCGCAGGGCGCGCCGGTGAGCGGTTTGCCGTGCGCAACTCGGGCGCCAAGGTGGTGGTCGAGGGCGCGGGCTCGAACGCCTGCGAATACATGACCGGCGGGGTTGCGGTGATCCTGGGGAGGATCGGGGCCAACTTTGGCGCCGGGATGACCGGGGGCATGGCTTACCTCTATGACCCGGAAGGCACGGCCGAAGACTATATGAACCACGAGACGCTGTTGACCTGCGGCCTGGGCCACCCCCATTGGGAAGCCCAGCTGAAGGGCCTGATCGAGGCGCATGTGGCCGAGACCGGTTCGCGGCACGGGGCGCGCATCTTGGGGAATTGGGCCGAAGAGCGGGCGAATTTCCTGCAGGTCTGCCCGAAGGAAATGGTCTCGCGGCTGTCGCATCCCTTGTCGGATGAGGCGGTTAAGGTTCCGGCCGAGTAAAGGCTTTGCGAGATTGAAAAGGGCCGGGGCGAAAGCTCCGGCCCTTTGTCATGCGGAGATCCTGCGGATCAAGCCTTTGCGTTTGGGGGGGCTTTGCCCCCCGCCCCGTGCCGGGACTCCCCCCGAGTATTTTCGTCAGTATGAAATCAGGGGAGGAGCGGCAAAAGGTCCGGGCTGGCGTAACCGTCGGGGGGGAGGCCCTGTGCCCTTTGGAAGGCGCGGATGGCGGCTTGGGTGTTGGGGCCGATCTTGCCATCGGCGCCTTTCGTGTCGAAGCCCGCGCGGGTCAGGCCCTGTTGCAGTTGGATGCGTTCGGCCAGGGTCAGGGCGCGCAGGTCGCGGGGCCACTCCGCGCGGATCGGCGGCGCGCCCTTGAGGCGGTCGGACAGGTGGCCCACCGCGATGACATAGGCATCGGCGGGGTTATAGGATTCAATCGCGTGGAAGTTCGGGCAGATCAGAAAGGCCGCGCCGCGGTGGCCTGCGGGGGCCAGAAGCGAGGCCTGGCAGTCGGGCAAGTCGCCCTTGACCCCAAGGCCCGCCCATTCGACGGCGGGCTTTTTGACGCGCTCTCCCACCAGGGACCAGTCGATGTTGGCGGGCAGGGTGACTTCGACGCCCCAGGGTCCCTTGCCCCAGCCCCAATGCGCCAGGAAGGCCGCCGTCGAGGCCAGCGCATCGCCCGGATCATCGGCCCAAAGCGCCTTTTGCCCATCGCCGTCGAAATCCACCGCCAGGGTCAGGACGTTGGAGGGCATGAATTGCGTATGCCCCAAGGCCCCCGCCCAAGAGGCCTTCAGGTCCGCAGGTGCGCCGTTTTGCACCAACCTCAAGGCGGCGATCAGCTCGCTTTCGAAATAGGCCCCGCGCCGGGTCGAAGACGCCAGCGTCGCCAGCCCCGCCAGCACCGGCACATCGCCACGATTGGCGCCGTAGTCGCTTTCCAGCCCCCAGATGGCAACCACGACGGCGGGGTCAACGCCATAGGCGGCCTCGATCCGCCCCAGCACGTCTGCATGGTCCTGCATCGCCTTTTGCCCCCGGGTCACGCGGTCCTCGGATACGGCGCGGTCCAGGTAATCCCAGATCGTGCGGGAAAACTCGGCCTGGTTGCGGTCACGCTCCAGCACGTCGTCGCGCGCCACCATCTGCGGCCTTGCGCGGGTCCAGGTGGCCTGGGTGATCCCGGCCGCCAGAGCGCGGGTGTGGAAGGCGTCAAGCCAAGTGGGGAGGTCGGCCATGATCCAGCTCTCGGACAGGGGGGAATAGCCCCGGTGGGCGGGCGGATCGGCCAGGGCCGGGGCGGCAAGCGCCAGCAGAAGGAGAAGGAACCGTCCCATGGGGGTTTGATGCCTCATGGGACGGGGTATGGCAAGCGGCGGGGTGAACCCCGCCCTACCCCTGCGCGCAGGGCGGGATTTATCCCGCCGCCCCTCAAGCAGCCCGCAGGCGCGGCGTGTCGCGCAAGAGGGCCAGGATCTCGGCGTTCTGGCGCTCCAGCCGGTGCAAGTGGTCTTGCAGTTCCGCAATCGTGCGGTTGCCGGTGTTTTGCAGCAAAAAGACCATCAGAAAGGTGCTGATCGTTGTGCCGGTGTTGATCACCAGTTGCCAGGTGTCCGAAAACTGAAAGATCGGCCCCGAGATGGCCCAGGACAGGACCACGGCAAAGGCCAGGATAAAGGCCAGGGGGCGACCCATGGCGGCGGAAATCCATTCGGCAAGCCGCTCAAAGCGGCTGTGGATGAAGGTCATCGTATTCTCCTTGTGCGACCGGCCGCCCGGGCCGCGCACAAGGGTATCACCCCTGGATGCGGTCCTCGGACGGCTCGGTCGATCGACTGTCGGGTGACATGTTGAAACCTTGGGTGAAACGGACGTGCTGTCCGCGGGGGTTATGTAACACGGTGGGCGGGGGAAATCAACCGAGGCGGGCGAAAGGCGTCATTCGTCGGTCTTGGCCCAAAGTTCGGTCAGGGAGCGGCCCTTGCGGCCCCAATTGTCGGTGTCGACCTCGTCGATCAGGACGAAGACAAATTCGGGGTCGCGGCCCAGCTCTTCGACCAGGACTTCGGTCATGCGGCGGATCACCGCGCGCTTTTGTTCGGCGGTGGCGACACCTTTGGCGATTTCAACCCGGACGATCGGCATGGGACGCTTCCTTTTGGGCCTGTCAGAACTCTGCATCCGCGGCGTAGCCCGGGGTATACCCCGGGATTTTGTGGCGGGACTTACCGGCGGGTGCGGGTGACTTTCTTCTTGATGCCATCGCTGCGGGCCTTGAAGCCTGCGCCCTTGCGTGGCGCATAGCCCTTGCCGCGCGGTGCGGGGTTGCGCAACGTGCCGCCCTCGACGTTCAACAGCTCCAGCACCAGGCCGCCGGTCGTGGGGGTCGCCTCGGCCAGGCGCACGGTGACGCGCTGACCCAGGCCCAGGGTGATGCCGGTATCCGCGCCGGTCAGAGTCTGGGTGTCCTCGTCATAGCGGAAATACTCGCGCCCGACAGAGCGGATCGGAACCAACCCGTCTGCCCCGGTCTCGTCCAGTTTCACAAACAGGCCGAACTTCTGCACCCCCGCAATCCGCCCGCTGAATTCGGTGCCGACGCGGTCCGACAGATAGGCCGCCAGATAGCGGTCGGTCGTATCGCGTTCCGCCGCCATCGACCGCCGCTCGGTGTCCGAGATCAGCTTGGCGGTTTCCTCCAGGTTTTCGCGGTCCCACGGCGACAGCCCATCCTTGCCCCAACCATGCCCGGCGATCAGGCCGCGATGCACGATCAGGTCGGAATAGCGCCGGATGGGCGAGGTGAAATGCGCGTAGTTCCGCAAGGCCAGGCCAAAGTGGCCGAAGTTTTGCGGGCTGTAATAGGCCTGGGTCATCGACCGCAGCGCGGTGATGTTGATCAGCTCGGCAAATTCGGAGCCCGCAGCCGCCTCCAGCAGGCGGTTCAGATGGGCCGTCCGCAGGACCTGCCCCTTGGCCAGCACAAAGCCCGAGGCCTGGGCGACCTCGCGCAGGGCGTCCAGCTTTTCGGGGCTGGGTTCCTCGTGGACGCGGAACAGCAGCGGGGACTTCAGGCGGATCAGCTCTTCGGCGGCGGCGACGTTCGCCAGCACCATGAATTCCTCGATCAGCTTGTGGGCGTCATAGCGGTCGGCAAAGGCGACCGAGGTGATCTGGCCCTCGTCGTTCAGGATGATCTTGCGTTCGGGCAGGTCAAGTTCCAGAGGCTGACGCGCCGCCCGCGCCGCCTTCAGGCTGGCATAGGCGGCATACAAGGGCCGCAAGACGGGCTCCAACAAAGGCGCGGTGGCGGCGTCCGGGGTGCCGTCGATGGCGGTTTGCACCTGGGCATAGGACAAAGCGGCCTTGGAGCGCATCAACCCCCGGGTAAAGCTGTGCCGCAGCTTGGTGCCGTCCTTGTCGATGACCATGCGGACCGCAAGGCAAGCGCGGTCGACATTTTCGTGCAGGGAACACAGGTCGCCCGACAGGATATCGGGCAGCATCGGCACGACACGGTCGGGGAAATAGCTGGAGTTGCCACGCTTGCGCGCCTCACGGTCCAGCTGACTGCCGGGTGTCACGTAATGCGCCACGTCGGCAATCGCCACCCACAGGACATGGCCGCCAAGGTTGTGCGGGTCGGTGTCGGGTTCCGCATAAACCGCGTCATCGCGGTCGCGGGCATCGGGCGGGTCGATGGTGCAAAGCCACAGGTCGCGCAGGTCTTCGCGCGACCCAAGCGGGGCCTCGACCTTGCCGTCCGCTTCGGCCACCACCGCATCGGGGAAGTCGTCGGGGATGCCGTGCTGGTGAATGGCGATCAAGCTGACAGCCTTTGGCCCCGAAGGATCGCCCAGCCGCACGATGACCCGCGCCGAGGGAAGGCCCATCGACCGTTTGCCGATCAACTCCGCCTCGACCAGCTCACCGTCCCGCGCCTCGTTGACGCCATCGCGGGGGACGCGCCATTCCTTGTCGGACCCCTTGTCGATCGGCTGGATGCGCCCGCCCTCCGCCGATTTGCGGAAGATGCCCAGCACCTTATGCGCCGTCGTCCCCAGCGCGCGGATCAACCGCGCCTCATAGCCGTGGTCCTCTCCGCTGACCCGGGTCAGCCGCGCCAGGATGCGCATCCCGCCGCCCAAAGCCACATCGCCCTTTTGCGGCACGATCAGGATGGCGGGGCCATCGGTCGGCACGCCGGCCTCCAGTGGCCTTGCGAACAGGTCGCCATCCGCGTCGGGGGGCAGGACCTCCAGCACGGCGACGGGGGGCAACACGCCCTCGGCGGCAAGGTAGGAGGTCCGGGCGCGGGGGGCGCGGGTCACGCCGTCCTCGGCCTCGATCTCGTCGATCATGCGGGCCAAGTCACCCCGGGCGGCGCCCTTGATGCCGAAGGCACGGGCGATGTCGCGGCCATTGGCCTGAAGCGGGTTTTCGGCGATCCATTGGCGGATCTGGGCTTTGCTGGGAAGGGATATCATGCCCTTCCCCTACCACCTTTGCAGCAGGTGGGAAAGCCTTGCGGGGAAGGCGCGGCCCTGCCACCTTGCCCGCAGGAGGTGCCCCATGATCCCGAACCTGCCCAATGTCACCCGCGCCAAGGGGTCTTACCTGTGGGACGCCACGGGCAAGCGCTATATCGACGGGTCGGGCGGGCCTGCGGTCTATTGCCTCGGCCATGCCCATCCCGAGGTCAACGAGGCCGTCTTTGCCCAGATGCGCGACATCGCCCATGGATATCGCTATAACTTCACCACCGACGCGCTGGAGTCGCTGACCGCGGTGCTGCGCGCCCGGACCGGCATGGCCGAGATGGTCTTTGTGTCCTCGGGGTCAGAGGCGGTGGAAAGCTGCCTGAAAATCGCGTTGCAGTATCACACGGCGCGGGGCGAGGTGACGCGGCGACGGTTTATCTCGCGGGAAAGATCGTGGCATGGCAATACCTTGGGGGCCCTGGGGCTCTCGGGGTTTGCCGAGCGGACGGCGGCCTATGAGGGGGCCTTCATCCCCTCGATCAAGATCCCGCCCGCCAATGCCTATCGCCCCGGTGAGGTGGACCCCGCCGACGCGCTGGAGGCCGCGATCCTGCAGGCGGGGGCCGAGAACGTGGCGGGTTTCGTCTTTGAGCCTGTGGTGGGGGCGGCGGGTGGCTGTGTGCCCGCGCCCGAGGGGTATGCGGCCCGTGTCCGCGAGATTTGCACCCGGTATGGCGTGTTGATGATCGCGGATGAGGTGATGTGCGGGGCGGGTCGCTGCGGCACCTGGCGCGCGCTGGAACATGACGGGGTCAGCCCGGATCTCATGTCGGTGGCCAAGGGTCTGGCGGGGGGCTATGTGCCCCTGGGCGCGGCTTTGTGTTCGGCCGAGGTCTGGGAGGTGATCGCCGCCCGCGATGGCGCCTTTGGCACCGGGCACACCTTTACTGGCCATACGGCGGCCTGTGCGGCGGCTTTGGCGGTGCAACGGGTGATCGACCGCGACGGGCTTTTGCCCCGGGTGGCGGCGAATGGCGACCGGTTGAAAGCCTGGCTGGGGCAGGCTTTGGCCGATGTGGAATGGGTGGGCGATATTCGCGGGCGGGGGCATTTCATCTGCGCCGAACTGGTGGCGGACCGGGTGACGAAAGAGCCCTTCGACACCGCCCGCAAGCTGCATCTGAAAATCCGCGCGCGGGCGATGGAAAACGGGCTGATCTGCTATCCGGTCGGCGGCAATGTCGATGGCAAGCGCGGCGATATCGTCATCCTGGCGCCGCCTTATAATGCAACCGACGCCGAACTGGTCGAGATCATCGAGATAACCGCGCTTTCTATTCGACAGGTGCTGGATTCGGAAAGGATTGGTTAACTTTCACGCTCCATTGATGAGTCGTGAGCCAGATTATGTGGTAGCCAGATAAAAAGAGGAGAGCCGCGATGATCCAGTTCTATTCCGCCTTGATGATCGTCGGGATCGCCTGTGTGACGGTGATGGTGGGGCCGGTTTTCTCGGCCGGGACCGAAGAGACCGTGGTGCAAACCGCGCCTTATGACGAGGCCAAGGCCATGGTCGAAGAGGGCAGCTTTGCCGCCGCCCTGCCCAAGCTGGTGGGCCTGACGCAGAATGATCCGGGCAATGCCGACGCCTGGAACCTCTTGGGTTTTACCTATCGCAAGCTGGGCGCGCTGGAGGACAGCGACGCCGCTTACCTGAAGGTGCTGGCGATCAACCCCGACCATATCGGTGCGCTGGAATATCAGGGTGAGCTGTTCATCACCCAGGGCAAGATCGACGCGGCCAAGGCGAACCTTCTGCGCCTGCAAGAGCTGTGCGGCGACTGCGAAGAGGCGCAAGACCTCGCCAAGGCGCTGGACGCCGCCTAAGGCCGGAAACCCGGGGTATACCCCGGGCTACGCGGCGGACACAGAGGTCACGCCAGGCCAACCGTGACTTTGGCGGCATAGCCCGTGGGGGTCTCTGACATGGCAAGGGTCTGCTGGGCCACCTGTTCCGCCGTGTTGTCGCCAAAGACCATGTCCCGCGCCAGGGTGACATCATCCAGGTTCTGCAGACTGGCCGGATAGCGCGCATCGGCGTAGGCTTGGCGGCAAACGGCCTCCGGCAAGGCCATCTGCGAGGTCAAGAGTGCCATGCCCTGGGTCGCCGCCTCGGCCGAGGCAAAGACCTCGAAGTGGATATGCGGCCAGCGCCCGTCATAGCAGCCCGGAACGATGGTCGTGACCCGCGCCACGCCCCTTGCATCGGTCAGCACGACGCCGCGCAGAAAGTTCTGATCGGGCAGGTCATAAAGCGAATACTGCCCCGCAGCCGTCGCGTGCCACAGATAGATCGCATGACCGGCCAGGGGCGTGCAGCCCGCGACATCGACAAGCGCGATTTCCAGCTTTAGCGGGATGCCATCGGCGGTCCCCGACAGGTCGCCAAACGAGGCGCGGATATCGTCGCGGATCACGCCTTGCTGCTTTAGCACATCGACCACCTGGCCTTCGCGGGTGTTCGACCCATCGGCCGGATAGGGGCCATTGGTCTCACGCGGGGTTTTCAGGCAGGCCTTGTCGGGGCCGAAAACATTGGCCTCGGCATCCGAAGGCGGGGCGCCCTGGGCGATGGCAAAGCCGGCGATCCCCGCCCCCGCCAGCGTCAAAAGCACCCCGCGCCGGCCCATCAGCCGCGGCAGATCCTGCGCCAGACCCTCTTTTTCGTTGTGCATTTTCGCCTCATTTTTAGCAGCTTCCTGTGTGAAACGCGGCAAGCCCGCCGTTCCGTCGCCCGCGTCAACCAATTCTGAACCTCTGAGGGGCCAACTGACCCCCAGGTCCAGAAGGAGCATGGCATGACGAATCTCGCCCCTCTTGCGCAAAGCCTTGGCCAGGAGGCCATTTTGCGCAAGGTCTATGAACAGGCCGATCTTGGCCCCTTGGCCACGATGCTGGCGGAAAGGGCAGGTCCGCGCGATCCCGCAGCGGCTCTCGACCTGTCGACACTGCTGATGACGCAAGGCGGGGCCCTTGCGGTCGAGGGTCAGGCGATGCAGCGCGCCGCAACCCGCTTTCAGCGCAGCTTTGAAATCCCCCATGGCAAGGCGACGGGTCCGCGGATTCTGGCCCTGGTGACGCCCGGGGATTTCATGACGAATACGCCGATCGACTTCCTTTTGGCCGGCACCGATGCCGTGCTGATCCTGCATTTCGTCGATGCCGAGACGGAGAGCCTTTCGGATCTGCCCCCGCATGACGTGGCCTTCATGGCCGTGGGCGAGGGGCCGGAGAATGCGGCCGTGCTGCGCAACCTCTCGCATTTGCTCAAGGATTTCTCCGGCCCCGTGCTGAACAACGCGCCGGAGATGATCTTGCGCTTGTCCCGCGACCGGGTTTCCGCGATGTTGCAGGACATCCCGGGCCTGGTCTGCCCGGCCACAACGCGCATGACCCGCACGGCGCTGACCGGCGTGGCAAAGGCGCGGCGGTTCTTCGACTATCCGGCCGTTCTGCGCCCCATCGGCAGCCATGCGGGCCACGGTCTGGTCAAGGTTTGCGACCCGGACGAGCTGGTGGCCTATCTGTCGCTGAACCCCGAGGACGAGTTCTACACCGCGCCCTTCGTCGATTACCGCAACGCGGCCGGCCGCTTTGCCAAGGCCCGCGTGGTGCTGATCGGGGCCAAGCCCTTCGCCAGCCATCTGGCGGTGTCGGACCATTGGATGGTGCATTACCTGAACGCCGCGATGGAGACGAACGCCGACCGCCGCGCCGCTGAAGCTGCCTGGATGGCGGATTTCGACGCGGGTTTCGCACGCCGTCATGGCGCGACGCTGGCGCGGATGGCCGAGAAACTGGGGCTGGACTATTTCGGCATCGACTGCGCCGAACTGCCAGATGGCAGCCTTCTGGTCTTCGAGATCGACGTGGCGATGATCGTGCATGACATGGATTGCGCGACCCTCTTTCCCTACAAGAAACCGGCAATGCGCAAGCTTTTTGACGCTTTTGTCGCCCTCTGCGACGCCCGGTCGCATGGCTGACAGGCGGGGAGGCGCTGCCTCCCCGAGCCCCTCCGGAATATTTGGGTCAATGTGAAAGCCAAGGGCGCGGCGATCACGCAGGACGCGGCAACGCAAAGACACCCTTGGGGATCAGGCAACACCTGTCCCCAGGGCGCGATCTTGGTCTTTCACCTTGGCGGAAATACGCATCCCAAAAGACCAGACCGGGCTGTGGAGTGACCTTCAAGGCCAAACAGCGTCGCAGCAGGGGCAAAACGTCGCTTGATGGCCCGGTCTTTCATACTGGCCCAAATACTCCCGCCGGAGGCTCCGTCCTCCTAGCCGCATCAAGGTTTGGGCGGTGCAGACCTCCGCCGCTTCCGCCCGCAGGGCCGCCAAAACGAAAGGGGCCCCGCCGTCCGTCGGCAGGGCCCCCTTTGAAATCACAACGAATTTAGCCCTTCTTCAGGACCTTGTTGCCCAGAAGCTCGGCGATCTGCACCGCGTTCAGAGCCGCGCCCTTGCGCAGGTTGTCGGACACGCACCACAGCGAGATGCCGTTGTCGATCGTTGAATCCTGCCTCACGCGCGACACATAGGTCGCGTATTCCCCCACACATTCGATCGGCGTGATGTAGCCACCGGCCTCGCGCTTGTCGATCAGCATCACGCCGGGCGCCTCGCGCAGGATGTCTTGCGCTTCTTGCCAGTCCAGCGGCTCTTCGAACTCGATGTTGATCGCCTCGGAGTGTCCGACGAAAACCGGAACCCGGACGCAGGTCGCCACGACCTTGATCTTGGGGTCCAGGATCTTTTTGGTCTCGGCGACCATTTTCCACTCTTCCTTGGTCGACCCATCGTCCAGGAAAACGTCGATATGCGGGATCACGTTGAAGGCGATCTGCTTGGGGAACTTCTTGGCCGGCACGTCATCCACGGGATTGTAGATCGACTTGGTCTGGTTCCACAGCTCGTCCATGCCCTCTTTGCCGGCGCCCGAGACCGACTGATAGGTCGCAACCACGACGCGCTTGATGCGCGCCCGGTCATGCAGGGGCTTCAGCGCCACGACCATCTGCGCGGTCGAGCAATTGGGGTTGGCGATGATGTTCTTGGCCTTGTAACCAAAGATCGCATCGGCATTCACTTCCGGCACGATCAGCGGGACTTGCGGGTCGTAGCGATACAAGGACGAGTTGTCGATCACGATGCAGCCCGCCGCCGCGGCCTTGGGCGCATAGATCTTGGTCGCGTCCGAGCCCACGGCGAACAGCGCGATGTCCCAGCCGGTGAAGTCGAACGTATCCAGGTCCTTGGTCTTCAAAGTTCGGTCGCCAAAGCTGACTTCGGTGCCAAGAGATTTGCGCGACGCCAGCGCCACGATCTCATCGACGGGGAACTCGCGCTCGGCGAGGATGTTCAGCATTTCGCGGCCCACGTTGCCCGTGGCACCCGCGACGACGACTTTATAGCCCATCGGGGTTCTCCTATAGAACTTTCGACATGAAAGACGGGCTCGCATAACGTGAATAGGGCGCGGGGGAAAGCGGATTCGTTGCGCTTGGGCGGGCGGGTTGCCCTTCCGTGACAAAAGGGAGTTTGCGATGAAACGGGTTTTCTGTGTGGTGCTTTTGGCGGGGCCGGTGATGGCCAACGACGGGTTTGGTGGCTTTTCCGCCACGGGTCTGACCTTTGGCCAGACCGACCAGGTCGCGATGGAGACCGAGGATCTGATGATCGGCCTCGACCGGATTGCGGTCGATTACACCTTTCGCACCCTTGGCGACACGGATGTCACCGGCGAGGTGATCTTTCCGCTTCCCCCGGTGCCGATGGGCGATCTGATCAACGGGATGTGGAACCTGCCCGAAGATACCGACCGCGAGAACCTGATTGATTTCAAGGCCGTGGTCGATGGCGTCCCGATCAAGGTGCAAATCGACCGGCTGGCGGTGATCCTGCCCGAGGCCTGGTGGGACCTGTCGTCCGCCGCGCAATATGACACGCCCGGCCGCGATGTGACAGCGCTTTTGGCCGCCCATGGCATGAGTGTCACGCTGGATGGCGGCAAGGCCTGGGAGGAGGTCAACGCCCTTCCCGCCGCCGCCCGCGATGCGCTTTTGGCCGAAGGCGTGATCGGCGACTATGACGACGGCGCGGGCTTTGACCTTTACCCGAATTGGTCGGTCGTTCTGCGGTATCACTGGACTCAGACCTTCAAGGCGGGGGCTGTGACGAAAGTCCATCACGATTATGAAAACCGCCCCACCGGCGGCGTCTTTGGTTGGGAGGACCCGCCGGAACAGGATTACCTGAAGGACATCGCCCGGACCTATTGCATCGACGCGGGGACCTCGAAGGCGATTTACAAGGCCCTGGCCCGCCCCGATGCACAGGACGGCGCCTGGGGCATGGCCTATAACATCGACTATGTCTTGCGGACGGCGAATTCCTGGGCCGGGCCGATTGGGCGGTTCACCCTGACGCTGGACAAGGGCGAGGCGCGCAACGTGATTTCGCTGTGCGCGGATGGGGTGGAAAAGACCGGGCCGACCACCTTCGTTGTCGAAAAGACCGATTTCACCCCGGATCAGGACCTGAAGATCCTGTTGGTTCAGCCCGCCGGAGAGTGAAGCACAAAGCGGCGGTCGCGGGTGATCAGCGCCTGAACAAAGGCCTTTTCGGCGGCAAAGTCATGGGGCACCTGCGCCGCGGTCCTGCGTCCTGACAAGGACAAAGAGGCAAAGAAGTCAAAGCCCCAAAGGTCCACCCGTTCCGCCCGCGACCGCGCCAGAAGGTCGATCATCATCAGCCCCGTCGTAGGCGGCGCGCCAAGGGTCTGGCGCAGGCGGGCGATGTCCTGCAACGGATGCAGATAGAACCCCGGGCTGGAGGCCAGGGCCCAGGTCAGGCGCTTGCGCTTGGGGCTCATCCACAGGACCCGGCCGGGCCGCAGCCGCGCCAGGTCGGCGGCGGGCAGTCCGGTCGCAAGCGCAAGCATGTCGGTCCGCGTCCCGTGGCTTTGCGCGCTTGGCATCGGCGCGCGGTTGATTCGCACCACGGTCCCGGCCGCGTCAATCTGCGCGCCCGCCCCGGTCAAGGACCGCGCATTGCCGACCAGCGCCACATGCCCGGCGAGGTTCAGGCCCTGCGACAGCGCCGCCAAGGGGTCCTCTTGCCGCAGGGTCCGCGCCCATAGAAACCCCAGCCGGTTCATGCCGGAACGGCGCTGCGGTTCTCGCGGATCGGCAAGTGGATCAGCGCGGAAAAGGCGCCGACGCCGATGCCAACCCACCAGACGACGGTGTAATTCCCCGTCAGGTCATACATCCGCCCGCCCAGCCAGACGCCCAGAAAGCTGCCCAACTGGTGCGACAGAAAGACGAAACCATACAGCGTCCCCATGTAACGGATGCCGAACAGATGGGCGACAAGGCCAGAGGTCAGGGGCACGGTGGCCAACCACAGCGCACCCATGACGGCGGAAAACGCCAGCACGGTAAAGGGCGTCATCGGCGCCATGATAAAGGCCGCCGAGGCGATGGTGCGCGCGGTATAGATCCCCGCCAGCAGGTATTTCTTGGTAAACCGCTTGCCCAGGGCGCCCGCATAGATCGACCCCATGATGTTGAACAGCCCGATCAACGAGATCGAAACCGCTCCCAGAGTCGAGGTCGTCGAAATCCCCATCCCGGCCAGCACGCCATTCGGGTCGATGGCCGCACAGGCCTCGGTGACAAAGGCCGGAAAATGCGCGGTGATAAAGGCCAGCTGATAGCCGCAAGAGAAAAACCCCATGAAGATCATGGCGTAAGACGGGTCCTTGAAGGCGCGGATCAGGACGGTGCCCAGGCTCTCTTGCAGCTCGGCTTTGCTGGCGGGGGCCTGGGCGCGCAGGAAGGGCAGGGCGAAAAGGGCGCAAAGGATCACGGCGGCAAAGATCACGAAGACCGTGGTCCAGGGGAAGTAATGCAACAGCGCCTGCGCGGTGGGCGCGCCGACCACCTGGCCCGCCGAGCCCGCCGCCGTGGCGATGCCAAGGGCCATGGACCGGTTTTCAGGGTGGCTGGCGCGGCCGACGATGGCGAGGATGACGCCAAAGCCGGTGCCCGCGATGCCAAAGCCCACCAGCACCTCCAGCCCTTGCATCGCGCCCGGCGTGGTGGCGAACGACGACAGGACCAGCCCCAGCGCATACATCAGCGCGCCTGCGATGATGGCGCGGCGGTCGCCAAACCGCTCGGCCAGGGCGCCAAAGATCGGCTGGCCGATGCCCCAGGCCAGGTTCTGAATCGCAATCGCCATCGAGAAATCCGACCGCGGCCAGCCGAAGGCGTCATGGATCGGCAGCTGGAAGACGCCAAAACTGGCGCGGATCGCGAAGTTCAGCATCAGGACGACGCAGCCGGCGATAAGGATGGGGTTGAAGACGGAAGGTCTGGCCAACGACGACATGGGGCGAGCTCCTGAGAAGGCGGCCAAACTGACGCCTTGACCGGCCAAGGTCAAATTCCGTTTTGTGATTTCGGGCAATGGTGTGTGGCGCCCACAGGCACCGGCCGCCCGCACTCCATGCACATGCCGGTCTTGCCCTGCGCCAACCCATGACCCACCGCAATCCGGTGATCAAAGACGAAACATTCGCCCTGCCAAAGGCTGTCGGCCTCTGGCACCTCCTCCAGGTATTTCAGGATGCCGCCTTGCAGGTGAAAAACCTCGGCCACGCCTTGGCCCAGCAGGTAGTTGGTCGATTTCTCGCAGCGGATGCCGCCGGTGCAGAACATCGCGACCTTTTTGCCCGCGAAGTCGTCGCGATGCGCCTGCCACCAGGCCGGAAAGTCGCGGAATTTCGTGGTCTTGGGGTCGATGGCGCCGGTGAAGGTCCCCACCTCGACCTCGTAATCGTTGCGGGTGTCGATCACCACGACATCGGGCGCGCGGATCAGGGCGTTCCAGTCGCGCGGCGGGACATGGCGCCCGACCTTGGCCCGCGGATCGACACCCTTCACGCCCAGGGTCACGATCTCGGCCTTGAGTTTCACCTTCATGCGGGGGAAGGGCATTGTTTCAGAAGGACTTTCCTTCCAGACCAGATCGGCGCAGCCTGCCAGCGCGCGGATATGGGCGATCACCGCGTCGATCCCGTCGCGCGTGCCGGCAATCGTGCCGTTGATCCCCTCGGTCGCCAAAAGCAGCGAGCCCATGACGCCCTGATCCGCGCAAAGCGCCTTCAACCCCGGACGCAAGCCATCGGGGTCGGGGAAGTCGGTAAAGTGATAAAGCGCCGCGACGATATACATGCGGGCCAGATAAACCCGCGGAAGGTCAAGGTCCAGCCTCTTGCCTGTGGCGCGGCGTCGCGGCACTCTTGGGCCAAAGGAGACCGCCATGACCGAAGCGCTGATCGTCATCGACGTGCAAAACGACTTCTGCCCCGGGGGGGATCTGCCGGTGACGGGCGGAGATCAGGTCGTGGCGCCGATCAACGCGCTGATGGACCGTTTCGATACGGTGGTTCTGACCCAGGATTGGCACCCGGCCGACCATTCCTCCTTTGCCGCGAACCATCCGGGCGCCCAGGCTTTCACTGAAATCGCAATGCCTTACGGGCCGCAGACGCTGTGGCCTGCGCATTGTGTGCAGGGGACAAAGGGGGCAGAGTTCCATGCCGGCCTGCGCACCGATCCGGCGCAACTGATCCTGCGCAAAGGCTTTCGCGCCGCGGTCGACAGCTATTCGGCCTTCTTCGAGAATGACAAGACGACGCCGACCGGGCTGGAGTTCTATTTGCGTGGCCGCGGGATCACGCGGCTGACGCTGGTGGGGCTGGCCACCGATTATTGCGTGGCCTTTTCCGCCCTGGACGCCCGCGCGCTGGGCTTCGACGTCACGGTCCTGCCCCAGGCCTGCCGGGCCATCGACCTTGCGGGTTCGCTGGCGCGGCAAATGCAGGCGATGGCCGACGCCGGCGTGGTCTTCGGTTAATTCCCTATTAGGGTCATTGCCTTACCCTGCAGGGAACTGCGGAAGGTGGGCATGGAAGACGACGATTCCGAGGTCCTTTTGGATCTGAAACGGCTGGAACACCGGATGAGCCCGCAAGGCCGTCTGCTGAGCTTTGCCCATGGGCGTCTGCGGGCCTTTCCGATGCGGCTGGCCCTGACCTTTTATGGCGTCGCCGTTCTGGCCATGCTGGAAAGCCCTAACCTCGCGCTTTTGCTGGCTTTGCTCAGCATGGTCGGAGAGGCCTTCGACGCGCTTGGCCTGCGCACCGCGATTGCATGGACCGAACGCGACATCGCCCGCGGGGTGCAAAGCCGCCGGCCTTTGCGCGTCATCGCCCTGTTCACCGTGGTGCAGGCGCTGACCCTGGTGGCCAGCGTCGACCTCGCCTGGAGCCATTCGGTCGACCACGGAATCCAGTTCTTTGCCGCGGTCTTTCTTGCCGGGGCGATCATCAACGCGGGCTATGGGCGGCTGCATCTGCCGCAAATCGCCGATTTGCGGGTGGCGATCTATCTGACCGCCGGCGTCTTGCTGAACACCTGGGAGATGGCGCAGACCCCCGGCGGGGTCAGCAAGGACCATATGTATATGGCGGTCTCTTTCCTGCTTTTGGCGATTCTGGCCGCGCTTTTCATCCTGACCGCGCAGCGCAATCACGAACACCGCCGCCTGTCGGAATACCGGCTTTTGCGCCATCAGCAGGAACAGGACCTGGCCCGGGCAGAGCTGGCGAAATCCGCGCGCGACAGTCAAAGGCTGGCCCTGGTGGCGCGCTATGCCAATGATTCCATTCTGCTTTGTGCGCCAGATGGCCGCATCGCCTGGGTCAATGACGCCTTCACGCGGATCACCGGCTATACATTGTCCGAAGTCATGGGACAGCTTCCGGCAGAGGTGTTGAACGCCGACGAGACGGATGGCGCCACAACCTCGCGCTTGGTTGAGGCGCGGCGACGACAGCAACCTGTCCGGGCCGAGATCTTGAACCGTGGCAAGTCGGGGCGGCTCTTCTGGGTCGAAACCTCGATCACGCCGATCTTTGCCGAGGATGGCGCGCTGGTCCATTGGATTGCCGTCGAACGCGACATCACCGAGGCCAAGGCGCGCGAAGCCGAACTGGCGCGGGCACGCCTGGTCGCCGAAGAGGCGGTGCAATCCAAGTCGCGATTCCTGGCCAACATGAGCCACGAAATTCGCACGCCGATGAATGGCGTCATCGGCGTGGCAGAGCTTTTGTCCCAGACAAGGCTGAACGCGACGCAGCGCGATTACGTCGAAACGATCCTGGATTCGGGGCGACTGCTTCTGGAAATCATAAATGATATCCTTGACTTGGCCAAGTTGCAGTCCGGCAGCTCTGCGCTGGAGGCGCGGCCCTTCGACCTGCGCGCCATGGTCGAAGGCGTGGTCCGCATCCTGACCCCGGTTGCCGCCAAAAAGGGCATCGCCCTGCGGATCGAGATGGAGGGGCCTGCTGCCGTTCTGGGCGACGAGGGCAAGTTGCGGCAGATTCTGGTGAATCTTGTGGGAAATGCGGTGAAATTCACCCTGGCGGGCGAAGTGGTTCTGAAAGTCCGCCCGCCCTGCGTGCCCGGTCAGATGCTGGAAATCGCCGTGCAGGACACCGGGATCGGCATCGCGCCCGACCGCATCCAGCGCATCTTTGAAAGCTTTGCCCAGGCTGACAACGGCATCAGCCGGCAATTCGGTGGCACGGGGCTTGGGTTGACGATCTCGTCCATGCTGGCGGAACGGATGGGCGGCGGGATCTCGGTGCGGTCGGAAATCGGCCATGGCTCGACCTTTACCCTGCGCGTCGCGATGCCGCTGACTGGCCTGGCCCCGGTCGAGGCCACGGCCGCCGCCAAGACCGAACTGCGCCCGGGCCTGCGCATCCTCGTGGCCGAGGACAACCGCACCAACATGATGATCCTGCGTAAGATGTTGAAAGATCAGGTCGCCGCCCTGATCGAGGCCGAGGATGGCGAGGAAGCCTTGCGCCTGTGGCATGAAACCCAGCCCGATCTGGTGCTGATGGATGTGCTGATGCCGAAAAAGGACGGGCTGCAGGCGACGCGCGACATCCGTTTGGCCGAGGCAGAGGGCGGCTTGCCGCATTGCCCGGTGCTGGCCCTGACCGCCAATGCCTTTGGCGAGGACCGCGCCGCCTGCCTGGCCGCCGGGATGGACGGCTTTCTGGTGAAACCCCTGAGCAAACAGGACCTTCTGTCCGCCATCGCCCACCATTGCTCGGGCGAACCCCTGCGCGACACCGGCTGATTTGACCTTGGCCCGCCCCGGTGCCATGGTGCTGCCCGAAGGAGCCCATCCATGGTCGAAATTGCCACCCGTGTCTGGAACCACCGCTGGAAGATCGACCCGATCGTCCGGTCCCTGATCGACACGGACTTTTACAAGCTGCTGATGTGCCAGTCGATTTTCCGCAACAAGCCGGATACGACGGTGCAATTCTCGCTTTTGAACCGGTCCTCCAAGATCCGCCTGGCCGAGTTGATCGACGAGGGCGAGTTGCGCGAGCAGCTGGATCATGTGCGCAGCCTCTCGCTGTCGCGGGGCGAAAGCACCTGGCTGCGCGGCAATATGTTCTATGGCAAACGCCAAATGTTCCGCCCCGATTTCATGGAGTGGTTCGAGGCCCTGCGCCTGCCGCCCTATCACCTGGAAAAGCGCGACGGCCAGTTCGAGCTGACATTCGAGGGCCGCTGGCACGAGGTCATGTTGTGGGAAATTCCCGCGCTGGCCGTGCTGATGGAGCTGCGGGGCAGGGCCGTCCTGCGCACCTTGGGCCGGTTCGAGCTGGAAGTGCTTTACGCCCGCGCCATGACCAAGATGTGGGAAAAGATCACCCGCCTGCGCCAGATCCCCGACCTCAAGATCGCGGATTTCGGCACGCGGCGGCGCCATTCTTTCCTGTGGCAGGACTGGGCGGTTCAGGCCATGATGGAGGGGCTGGGCACGAAGTTCACCGGCACCTCCAACTGCCTTATTGCGCAGCGCCGCGACATCGAGGCCATCGGCACCAATGCCCATGAGCTGCCGATGATCTATTCCGCACTGGCCCGCAACGATGCCGAACTGGCCCGCGCCCCCTATCAGGTCTTGGCCGATTGGCAGGAAGAGCATGAGGGCAACCTACGCATCATCTTGCCCGATACCTTTGGAACCAAAGGATTTTTGGACCGCGCGCCGGATTGGCTTGCCTCTTGGACCGGCATCCGTATCGACAGCGGCGACCCAGCCGAGGGCGCGGAAAACGCCATCGCCTGGTGGCAGGCCCGCGGCGAGGACCCGCGGCAAAAGCTGATCATCTTCTCGGATGGGCTGGATGTGACCGAAATCGAGACCCTGCAAGCGCGCTTTGCCGGGCGTTGCAAGGTCTCGTTCGGCTGGGGGACGATGCTGACCAACGACTTCGTCGGCCTGTCGCCGAACGACGGGCTGGCCCCCTTTAGCCTGGTCTGCAAGGCGGTCTCGGCCAATGGGCGCCCGACGGTGAAACTGTCGGACAACCCCAATAAAGCGATGGGCCCGGCCGAAGAGATCGCGCGGTATAAGCGCGTTTTTGGCGTCGGCGACCAACAGGCCTTTGCCGTCCGGGTCTAGGGTCAGGAGCCATTCATGATGCCGGGCGCGTGTCTTCATGGTCGGTCAGGAGACCTGATTGGGGAGCAACCCGTGCCGGCTGACCGAAGCCCGGATGGACCGGCTTCCGCCTTCCTTTCCCCAAAGCCACGGGCGTTGTTGGCCTTGAAATCACGACGGGAACCGCGGGTTTGATTTACAATCAATGCAGGGCCTGTGATTTTACCCGCTCAAGAGCTGCCATAATTCCAGCAAGGATCAATTTTTCCTGGTGGCGTCCGGCGATCTGCTGGCAAGAAAGACGAAATAAATCATGACCTCGTATTTGAAATCTGAAATCCTGTGCATTTTCATGGAAACGGAAAAAGATTCTCTGGGTACAGGGTGGGAGGTGAGAAGGTCTGGCTTGCGTTATGCCAAGAAACTCTGCTTTGGTGTTGCGCAATACCTTGATCCGATTTTCACATTCACGGATGGGGGAAAATTCTGCGCATTGCAGCCAAAGGCACCTTTGGAGTCCGCTTCTACACGGAAAGTATTCGCTCAGATTTTTGGAAAACCAGGCTCAGGTCCTGCGCAGATCAATTTGCAGATGAGAGGGTGTGGTGTGAAGGATAGGCGATCATCACTCTGGAAAGAACGCTTCAACTCGGCCAATCTGGAATTCATAGAGCTCGAGGTCAAGGAGCTGCCGCGAGAAAAGGGTTGTTATCAAAAGAACGAGTTGCCTTTATTCCTTGCAGAGCTTAGGAAAACTGTCGATGCTATTGTATTATCAGATTACGATATTTCCTCTGAGCGTTCTTTTTTGGAATCGTTGCCGCGATCCTATAAAATTGAGAACTTGACCGAGAATTACTATGGAATCCCATACGGCGGGGCGGAGGCTTTTGCCATAGCACGACTATTGTGCGGCGAAATAAACGTATTTGAAAGAATTCGCGCCTCTGGGATAAGTTTCGGTCCTGTTTGGAGCCGAAATCTGGCCAGAGTTGAGGAATTCGCGAATGAAATCGAGCCATTGGCGGTTTAGCCATCCTCTGTTGGTGGGCATCCAGACGACCCTTCGTCAGGGTTGAAATGACCCGTCAACGATAGGGAATGGATCAAATCCTGCGGCTGGTGAAGAAGATCGGGGTCGGGCGTGGCATGGGTTAAGCGACTGTCGGCTTTCAACCACTAGGACTCCTTTTCTTTATCCAATGCAAGCTGAAAACTTGATGGTCAGGCCTGCAAACCGGCATTATATACCGCAAGATAAACCGCGCCATCATTGCGGAGGCGCGGCTATTGTGGCGACTGGTGCCGGAGATGGGCAACGAAGCACCATATTGGTCCTTCTCAGGTCTAATCAAACACCAGACCTCGACCGAACCCGACTTACAACGTCTTCTATCCGCTACAGTCCCTCTCATCCGGTCCTAAAGTCAAAGGTGGATAAACGGGTGGACAGGAAGATCGCACATCCCTGAACAAGTTGACCGCCCAAGAGGCGAAAACTTCCAAGCCTGGCAAGAATAGCGACGGCGGCGGGCTTTGGCTCCATCAACGTGAGGGCAGCAAAGGCCAATGGGTCTTGCGCGTCACGGTTCACGGGCGGCGGCGGGAAATGGGTCTGGGCTCCACCCAAGACGTTAGCCTATAGGATGCAAGGACGGCGGCTTCTAAATGGCGGGCTCTGGTGGCTCAAGAGGTGGACCCGATCAATCAACGCGAAAAGGATCGGCGCGAGGCTCTGCGCAACCTCCACCTGCAGAAAGACAGTGCCGAGGACGCCTTCAACAGCCGCAAAGCCGAATTGAAGGGTGATGGAGAGGCCGGGCGTTGGTTCTCCGTGGGCGCTTCTCGTTCTGCCAAAGCTGGGTAAGGTGCCCGTGGCCGACATTGACCAGACCGATATTCGCGACACTCTGGCGCCGATCTGGCACACGAAAGCCGACACCGCGAAGAAGGCCCTCAACCGCTTGGGGATCTGCTTGACCCATGCCGCGGCGCTGGGCCTCGACGTGGACTTGCAGGCCACCGAAAAGGCGAAGGTGCTTCTGGGCAGGCAGCGGCATAAGGTCCGGAACGTGCCCTCTGTCCCCTGGCCAGAGGTGCCCGCCTTGGATGCCAGCCCGTCAGACGGCTCCATCCCCCACCTGGCCTTGCGGCTTCTCATCCTGACAGGTGTCCGCTCTGGCGATAATCGACCAAGCCAAGCCCCTGGCCCGGGAGGGCTTCCGTTCCCCGGCGTCAAAGAGGGCGTAATCTCGGACATGACCATGGGACGACTCATGGAGCGGATGGGGGTGGCAGCCCGCCCGCACGGCTTCCGCTCTAGCCTGCGCAATTGGCTGGCCGAGGCCACCGACGCGCCCCATGAGGTGGTCGAAAGCTGCCTGGCCCATGTCGTGGGCGGCACGGTCCAGCGGGCTTGTCGCCGGACGGATTATCTTGATCAAAGGCGCGTCTTAATGGCGCGCTGGGTAAAGCAGGTGACGGGTCAAGACAAATAGGCATAGAAAGAGATAATCGAGATGACCAATGAGGATTTACTCTGGATTTGGCGGCTTGCGTCCGGTTTTTCGATTGAGGATGCCGCAATACCAATGGCCGATGGTGATCCCAGAGCGGAAGATTGGGAATTTGACAGTTTGGACGCGCAATCGCCGTCAAGCGGACATTGGCCCCCTGGCTTCATCGCAATGTCTGCTGCCCTGCGGACTGCCGTGGTTGAAGGCAAACTTCTCGCACGAGTCAGGTATTCGGCCAACCATTCCGCTTACTGTCCCAATGGATTCGAAGCCACGTTTGGGTTTTTCTGACCCCGATCTTTGGCGTTTGATCGAAAGGGCAGATGGGGTGGGACATGCTGAAAGCGGGAAAGTCTATATTGAGAAGGAACCTGATTGGGGCAAGACTACGGCCGCTGTTGAGGACAAAAAGGATTGGCTAAGAAACCAGGGTTGGACGAAGGGCTTTTTGTTCGCAGGCCCTCTTGGCGAACCTGAAATCGAATCCCTACAGGCCGTGCCAGAGACCTTTATGCAATTTGAGCATCCCCACTTTGCCCCAGAGCTTCCCCTGGACGTCTCTGCTTGGCGAGCCTTCGAAGAAGGGCACATATTCAGGCGCAGCAGCAAGGCTGCGATCACCGAATGGATCGAACGAAATCACTCAGCTTGGAAGGGGAAGGAGCCGATCTCCCAGTCTGCGAAAGAAAGAGTTGCCACGGTCGTCAATTGGACTCCAACCGGCGCAGCGCCTCGGCTAGACTAGATGTGAGTTCCGCAGACGCCCACATAAATCAGTTCAGGACTCCATTGAAGAAACTGAAGGCCGACGTCCCTTGTCAGACGTCCCTTGTCAGACGTCCCTTGTCAGACGTCCCTTGTCAGACGTCCCTAG
Organism: Stagnihabitans lacustris; assembly: GCF_025950525.1. GTDB lineage: Bacteria > Pseudomonadota > Alphaproteobacteria > Rhodobacterales > Rhodobacteraceae > Stagnihabitans. The sequence continues at coordinate 166,932 of NZ_JAPDGS010000002.1, forward strand.
AGGACTCCTCAGGTTGACCGGAACGCTGGGGTGGGTAGGTTTTCCGATCCAGTCCAGCCATTCACGCAGCTTTCATTTCATCATTTGTCGTTCCATGTCGGTTCAAATGGAGCCATTAGATGACCGACCCGCTTTTGACCGCCCGCGAGGGCGCGGCCCTCCTCCAGATCTCAGTTCCGACCTTTTGGCGTTGGGTGTCCCAAGGCACCTTGCCGAAGGCCGTGAAGCTTGGCGGCATGAGCCGTTGGCCGCAATCCGAGCTGATTGCCGTGATTGAGCGCGCCAAGGCCAAACGCACTCCCGCTGGAGGAAAGCCGCCACCCTCTGCACGGGCGGCGGCTTCCATCTTCGGCAGCCAAAACACCTGCGAAGATGGCACGTCCAGCCCGCCCCTTCTCATGGAAGAGGTTGAAGAAGATTGAACTCCGCACAGACTGCCCCCCCCGATCCGGCTTGCAGTGCCTCTGGCTGGGGTGTCACGGCTGCCGACCCTGCCTTGTTCAGCGAGGCCGAAATCTGCCGCTCCAAAGTCAACATTTGTCAACAGGCTGGCATGTTGAAAGGCATGAACCTGCGGCCGCCTTTTGACACCCGGGAACGCCCCGAGGAACGCTTCGAACGGCGCTCTTCCATGACCGGCCCGACGGATTGATCGCCTGCACCATGACCTTGATGAGCCAATTGGATATGGGCGCAGACATCACAGCATCGCTTGGAATGGCGCGCTTCGTCCGCCATTGGGGCCTGTCCCGGTCTTTGGCTGCAACTGTTTGCCGAGGGACCAGCGATGAACAGCGCCAGCGAGATGACCTCCTCTCTCGGCGGCCATTGGTACGGGCGTTACGGCACGGCACCTTGCCCGATCTGTCAGCCTGAACGACATCAGAGGCAGAACGCTTTGACCCTGTCTGAAGCCTTGGATCAGAAGCTCCTCGTCCATTGCAAGAAGGCGGGTTGCCGCTTCAAGGACCTCGCGAAGGCGTTGGGACTGGTCCCCGGCACCTTCAAACGCGCCAATGCGGCGGAATTGGCCCGGGCTGAGGCCGAGGCGCGGGCCGAGGCCGTGAAGCGCGCCCGCCAGGCCTTGGCGCTTTGGCGGGCGGCGCTGCCGATCCGGGGCACGCCGGCCGAGGTCTATTTGCGGGGCCGCAATCTCGATGGCGCCTCGGTCCAGGACCTCCGCTTCCACCCTGCGGCATGGCGCGGGCCGAGCGCCCGGCACGGTCCTGCGATGTTGGGGTTCGTCAAGGGCGGCGCTTTGCCTGCCCTGCATCGGACCGGGATCAAACAGGATGGCACCGGCAAGGCCAAACTGGACCCCAACAAGGCCATGCCCGGGCCCGTCAAAGGGAGTGCCGTTCGGCTTCTGGATGGTCCGGGGCCGCTCGTCGTGGCTGAGGGGATCGCGACGGCCCTGAGCCTCGCCTGTGGCTTGCGTCTTTGGCCCATGCGTCTGTGGTCTGCCGGGGATGGCGGGTTTGTCTCTGCCAGACCGCCCGGGCTCCCTCATCATCGCATCAGACGGTGATGTGGCGGGCAGGACCGCTGCCACGGAGCTGACCACCCGTGCATCTGCCTTGGGCTGGAGGGTGCGCTTGATGCCCGCGCCCGACGGCCTCGATTGGAACGATGTGCTGATGCAGAAAGGCGGCCAGTGATGATCCAGCAGCTTGAAGACGTCCAACCCGAATGGGGCTCTCCCTGGCAGAGCCGGAGGGCATCCACCATCCTTTGGGCGATGAACAATGGCACGCCCAGCATGAACAAGAGCCCGGCCATGGATGCTATCCTCGACCCCCTGCGCAAGATCGAGGCCGAGATGCGCAAGTGGCAAGAACAGGCTGACGTCGCCGCCATCTTCGATTTGACCTGGAAAGAGGCGGTCAAGCAGGCCATGAGGACCGGAAATACGGTTCCTGACCGGCCTGCTGAAGCCGATGCTGGCCCGGGTCCGCGTCCGGCGCGCCGCGTGATGAACAATGCGACCATCGAGAAACTGGCCTTCGATCTCTCGCGCTTGGTGCGGGGGCTTCTGCTTTTCCGCGACGAACTGTCAGCCTGGATCACCGGGATGACCCGCTATTCTGGCAGCACGGACCAGAGCTTCTGGTAAGAGGCCTGTGGTGGGCGCCCCTGTGTGGTTGACAGGATGGGGCGTGAGAGCGTCACCCTGCAAAATCTGTCGATCGCAGTCTTGGGGTCGATCCAGCCGGTTCGGTTGCGCACGCTGCTGCTGAAGAGCGACAACGACGGGCTGACCGCGCGTTTCCTCACCTTCTGGCCCAATCCCGCACCCATCCAGCGCCCCTGCCAACAGGATGACGGCAGCTTCCTGCAAGCGGCTTACGAGCGTCTCCTTTCGCTGGAACTGCAGCAAGACGAGGAAGGCAGGCTGCATCCGGTCGTCGCGCCGTTCACTTATCTGCCAGACATCTTGCGTCATGAGACCCGGGGCTTGGAGGCGACCGCCGACGGCATATTGCACTCCTTCATCGGCAAGCTGCCGGGGCTTGCCATCAGGGTGGCGACGGTTCTGATAGGCCGCGACCGGCGAGGTGGAGCCCCGCGCGATCCACTTCGGTGCCATCGGCAGGTTTATAGCCTTCCTGAAAGAATACGCCTTGCCCATGGCCCGCACGACCTTCGCCGAAGACAGCCCGCCGAAATCCGAAAAGGCTGCCCGGCAGCATTTTGACTTGCTGGCCGAACGCAAGGAGCCGCGGTTCAGCGTTCGCGATATCCAACGGCTCCGGCGCAAGGGGCTGGAAAGCAAGCCTGACCTTGATCCCGCCCTGCGCAAGCTTGAAGAGGCAGAGCTCATCCGGCCCGCGTCCCATTCCCCGGGACCCAACGGAGGGGCGCCACCGCGCCTCTATCTCGTCAACCCTGTCGTCTTCGCGAAAGGCTGAATGGGGCTCTGCGGGCAAGAAGACAAAAGTGACAGCCCCCCCGTGACCAAGAGATGCACGGCGCCCCTCTCACCTGGTTCTGTCAATTTTGTCACTTCTGTCGAGTGAGAAAAACTGCTGTATGGAGCAGTGGGGCAGTCGGGTTGATCCGTACGGCCCGCCATTTTTGCGTTTCACCGTCTTTGCAGCGGTCAACCGGCTGGCCAGACCGGACCGGTTTGGCAGCATTGGTCCACCGTGTCAGTTCAGAGGGAAATTGCCGCCTCTCTCAGTTCGGCCGGACTGTCGCTGGATGTTCAGAGCGCCGCCGTATCGGGGGCGGCTGGGGATTCGGAAGCGTTTCGCTGCGCAGGCTGGGCCTTGAGTGAGAAGGTGGGGTAGTCTTTTTCCCGCCAGTGAGTGCCCGCAAAGGGCCGAGCGCGTCGATGGGCCCGGATCGTTGCAAGGTGCGGAAAGCACTCGCTCAGCTCCTATTTGGAGGTTTGCGAAAATCCTCGACAGCAGCGATTCAAGTCCAAAGGGACTTGTCCAACCCAAGTCAGCTTCAGAGATCCGCAATCAATCAAAGAGGGCCATGGGTTGACCCCTTTGCCCGGCCACATTTGTGCATTTAATGACGGCAGAGGCGCTTAGCCGGGCAGTGTGACGATCAAGGGGCCGCGTTCGGTCGCCACGACCGTGTGTTCATATTGAACCACCGGCGTGGTGGGATCGGCCAAAAGCGTCCAGGCGTCATCCCCCTCAGCCGCCCACAAGGCACCCGTGGCCAGAAAGGGCTCCACCGTCAGGACCATGCCGCGATGCATCTTGCGGCGGTCGCGGTTGGGCCAGGTGGCGATCTGATCGGGCGCCTCGTGCAGCGCCCGGCCGACCCCATGGCTCGCCAGATTGCGGATCAGAGTATAGCCCCTCGCCGTGGCAAAGCGGCCGATGGCATTGCCGATAGACTCCAAGGGCCTGCCCGCCGCGACCTGCGTCACGCCGATCTCCATCGCGCGTCGTCCGTCGCGGCAAAGGCTCTGCAGCTTGGGCCGCACTGGCCCAAGGCAAAAGCTGGCGCCGGTGTCTGCGAAGAAGCCCGCTTTGCTTGCCGACACGTCAATGTTCACCAGATCACCCCGGCACAGGATCCTGTCACCCGGGATGCCATGGGCGATCTCTTCGTTGACGCTGATGCAGGTGGCGCCGGGGAAGTTGTAGCTCGCCTCGGGCGCCGAGATCGCGCCCTCGCGGTCCAGCATGGCCCGGCCAAGCGCATCCAGTTCGCGCGTGGTCATGCCCGGCTCCATGGCCTTGCCCATGGCCTGCAGCGTGTTGGCGACGATCCGGCCAATGGCCATCAGCCCGTCGAGTTCGTCTTGCTGGGTGATGGTCATCGCGCGCTCCTGTTTATTGCAGTCTAGCCAGGGGCCGCGGGGATTCACAGGGGGCCAACCAGGGCGTCAGGTCCGAGGACGCCGCTGGTCGCATCTTTGGGCGATACGCGCCAGCAGGGTAGCGCCGCCGGGACGGTCGTTGTGCCGATCCGGTCAGTCTCGCCATGAGCCGTGCCTTGGAAAACTTCTCCGTTTGGATAAGTTTTCGTTGCGGTCCGGATGGGCGGCAGATAACTTAACCATATGGATAAGTATCTGCATGTCAGTTTCAGTGCGCTTGGCGATTCCACCCGGCTGGCGGTGGTCGAACGCCTGCTGCAAGGCCCGGCCTCGGTCAGCGAACTGGCCGAGCCCCATGCGATGGCCCTGCCTGCCTTTACCAAGCATCTTGGCATCCTGGAAAGGGCCGGCCTGATCCGCAGCGAAAAGCAGGGGCGGGTGCGCACCTGCTTTGTTCAGACCCCGGCCATCCAGGCCATCGACACCTGGCTTGCGCAGCGCCGCGCGCTTTGGGCCAGCCGCTATGACAATCTTGATCACCTGATGTCCAGGTTGAATGGAGTGAAGAATGACGACCCGGCAATTTGACATCACCTTCGACACCATCTTGCACAGGATGACCATCCGCCGCGCCTTTGACGCGGGCCGCCAGCTTGTCTGGGACTGCCACACCCAAAGCGACCTGTTGGATCAGTGGTTCGCTCCCAAGCCCCTGACCACGAAGACCAAGGTCATGAACTTCACCGAGGGCGGGCTTTGGCATTATGCCATGGTCATGCCAGACGGGCAGGAATTCTGGGGCCGGATGGATTACCAGACGATCAGCCCGATCGACGGCTATACGCTGTTGGACGGTTTTTGCGATGCGACAGGGACGCTGAGCCCGGATATGCCGCGGGCCCGCTGGGATGTCAGCTTCAAGGACGCGGGCGCGCGCACCCTGGTCGAAACCGTGGTCGCCTATGGTTCGGCGGCCGAGCTGGAACAGGTCATCGCCATGGGGATGGAGGCGGGCATGACCTCGACCCTGGAGCGCCTGGACGAGCTGCTTTCGACCCTGGTCAACTAGGCCCCATTCTCTGGTAGACTGACTTTGCCAGAGAATTTCAAACCGAAGGTCGACGCCTATCTGGCCGCCTGCAAGGTTTTCACCAAGCCGGTCCTGATGCCTCTGTTGCACCGCGCCCGCCCAGACCTCGTCCAAGAGGTGAAGTGGGGACAGCCGCATTTCGGTTGAAGGGGAAAGATGATGTGCATCTTCGCCGCCTTCAAGATGCATTGCCCCTTCGGGTTCTGGAAAGATGCGCTGATGGCGGACCGCCGGCTTCAGGCCAATTCCAGCCTGCCCGCGATCAAGCGCTTCATGGGCAAGCTGACCTGGCGATTGGACATCGCTCCGGGCGGCGCGCTGACCGAAGCCGGCGTGCAACTCCCCTGGCGTGAGGCCATGACGCCGAAGCTTCTGGCGCTGCCTGCCGAGTTTGCCGAGCGCCTTGCCCGAAACCCGAAACCCGAAACCCGACGGGCCAAGCCAAATTCGAAGCCCGGTCCAATGCCTTCCGCATGGATTGCCTGGCCTGGATCATTGATGCCAAGACCGATGAAAGGCGGCAATAGCGCCTTTGCAGAGACGGTTGCCAGGAGCGCCGAAGGCAAGGGACGGTTCTGGAATTGATCCGCGGGAGGTGAAAGCGGGCACGAGGAGCGATGGTCCCGGCCATCATGGGGGCGCAAGCGGCTTCAGGTCGATGCGGAACGACAGCCACTCCGGGTTGCACGGGGCTTGGGACCGCTGCCGGGTGAACGTGCGGCCCCTGTGGATCGCCTCGGAGGCCTGCGCCGTGTGCCATCTCTCTTCGGCCCTGTCCGCGAAATTCCATACGCAGGTGCTTACGCCCCATCTTATGCCCCCTTGGGTCTATAGATGGGCGGCGCGAGGTCGCGCTAGGCAGGGGCCGAGCCGAATCCTCGGCCACCTGGAGTACTGAAATGAAAAAGATCCTTCTTGCCACCGCCATCGCCTTTCTGCCGTCGCTGGCTTCCGCCGAAGTCAAAATCGGTGATGTGATCGGCACCAATGGGGACGAGGCCAAAGTTGCCTTGGAAAAAGCGGGCTGCCCGGTCGAAAAGTTCGAAGCCGAAGACGGCAAGGTCGAAGCCGTCTGCAAGATGGCAACGACGGGTGAAATGATGGAGATCGTGATCGACCCGGCCACGGGCGCCGTCACCGACATCAAGATGGGCGACTGATCCATGTCCCGCACGCCTCTGCCCGGTTGGGATCTTGTCGTTCGGCTCAGCCATTGGTCGATTGCCGTTGTGGTCATTGCCAATGGTCTGATCACCGGCGGCGGATCGGCCTTGCACGTTGCCTTGGGTTGGGGCGGCGGACTTATCTTGCTGATGCGGTTGATCTGGGGGGTGATCGGCAGGACCGAGGCCCGATTCACATCCTTTCCGCCAGCGCCCTTCAAGGCCCTGGCGCATGTCGGCGACCTGATGCGCGGCAAGCCGCGCGAACATGCCTCGCACAATCCGGCCGGCGCCCTGATGATCTACGCGCTGTGGCTGTCCCTTGCCATCGTGATCGGCACCGGCCTCGTGATGACCAAGGCCGCGACGCCTTGGGAAATCTCGGCACAACAGGCCATTGTCGATAGCGGCGACTGGTCGCAGCTGGCACCGACGGAAGGCGAAGAAGACGGCGAGGAAGAGGGCGTGCTCAAGGAGGTTCACGAGATCTTCGCAAACCTGATGTTGATCCTCGCGGTTGTCCATGTGGCAGGCGTCGGCATCGAAAGCCGCATGTTGCGCCGCAACCTTGTCAAGCCGATGATCACCGGGAAACCCTGATTGGTCGGGCATTGCAAACCTACCGGGCTGCGGCACGCCGTGGCCCGGATTTCTGTTGGAAAGGCTTTCGCATGACCCCTGATGACAACGAGGCAGCAAGAGCTTGGCGCTGGAGGCGCTCTGCCAGCAGTCTTTTCGCCTTGGTGGTGCAGGTGCTGGCTGCCTTCTTCTTCATTTTTGACAGCCTCTTCGAGTTGGCGACGGACCCTGACAAGCGCCACCCCTTGACGGAGTTTCCTGTGGCTTTGGCCTTGTGCCTGGGGGTGTGGTTCACCTTCAACGATCTGAAGCAACTTCTGCGCCAAAAGGAGGCCGCAGAGCGGACCTTGGCGCTTGCCAGCGGGGCCTTTCGCCAAGTTATTGACCGACAGTTTGCCCTTTGGCGCTTTACCCCTGCCGAACGCGATGTGGCCTGGTTGGTCTTGAAAGGCGTCGATGTCACCGAAATCGCGACCCTTCGCAGGGCCGCGAATGGAACGGTGCGGGCGCAAATGGCGCGGATCTACGGCAAGTCGGGCGTCACGAGCCGGGCTCAGTTCGCCTCTATCTTCGTGGACGCGCTGATGGGGCATTTGCCAGAACGTCTTGATGATGTCGCCATCGAAACCCAAAGCCACAACAAGGAAATAACGCCATGACCTACGAATCGGCCCATGAGGCGCCGCATTACATCAATCGGGCAGGATGGCTGAGGGCTGCCGTTCTTGGGGCCAATGACGGGATCGTTTCGGTCGCATCGTTGATCGTGGGTGTGGCGGCGGCGGGGCCTGATCGGACTGCAATCCTCATTGCTGGCACCGCGGGAATTGCCGCCGGGGCCATGTCGATGGCCGCCGGGGAATATGTCTCTGTCAGCTCGCAGTCGGATGTGGAGCGCGCAGACATTGCGCGCGAGGCCCAGGCGATTGCGCTGGACCCGGTGTCGGAAGAGGCCGAACTTGCCTCGATCTACCGCGCGCGGGGTCTATCCGATGCGACCGCCCAAGTGGTGGCGCGAGAGTTGACGGCAAAAGACGCGCTGGCCGCCCATGTGCGCGAAGAGCTTGGCCTTTCAGAGGTCCATGCGGCCAATCCCTTGCAAGCCGCGCTTGCGTCTGGACTGACCTTTACGCTCGCCGCTGCGGTGCCGCTTTTGGCGGCCGCAATATCACCGGTGGCCAGCCTTATTCCGGCGGTTGTTGCCGTGACGCTGCTTGCGCTGGCGGGGTTGGGCGCTTTGGGCGCGAAGGCAGGCGGGGCGCCTTTGTTGCCCGCAACGGGACGTGTGCTGTTCTGGGGGGCTGCGGCCATGGCGATCACCGCCGGGGTCGGGCGGCTTTTCGGCGTCAGCGTCTAGGCCTGTAAGCGTCGGCTTACGTGCCTATGTTCGGGTGGATAAAGCGACCGGGAAACTGGACATCGGTCGGGCGTTGATTGACGGCAAGGCTGCGGGTTTTGCCTTGTGGTTCCGTTGTCTGCCGGCATGTGGCCCGCAGGGACGGACAGGAGTTCACTTTCATGGTGACAGCACTCACCGGCACGGCCGGAAATGACAGCTTGGTCGGCACGGCCGGCAACGATCTCATCCTTGGGCTGGGGGGCAACGACCGACTGATCGGGGCGGAAGGAGACGATACGCTGGATGGCGGCGCGGGGACCAACCAGATCGACGCGGGCGCGGGCAATGACCTGATCCTTCTGGATGGCACCGCCGTCAACGGCGCTTTGCGGGTTCCGGCCACCGGGATCGACGGAGGAACGGGGACGGATACCTTGCAGTTCGCGGGTCGGATGGCCGATTTCCATATCGTTCAGATCGCGGGCGGCTGGCTGCAGGTCGATGACCTGGTGACGGGCGGGCGCACCCTGGCGGTGAATGTCGAGCATCTGCAATTCACCGACGCAGAGCTTTGGCTTGTGGCGCCGAACAGCGCCCCCACGATCGCAGGCGATGTGGTGGGCGCCCTGGTCGAAGGGGGCACCCTGGTTCTTGATGCGCTGGCCACGGCAAGCGACAGCGATGTGGGCACGGTCTTGTCCGTGACCGGTCTGGGACCCTTGCCCGGCGGCATCGGCTTTGACCCTGTGACGCAAAGCTTCACCGTAGATGGGTCGGCCTTTGACGCCCTGGCCGCAGGAGAAGTCCAGACCCTGCGCCTGGACTATGGCGTGACGGATGGGATCGCCACAACGGCGGCCTCGGCCGTGATCACTGTGACCGGGGTCAATGATGCCGCGCAGGTCTCGGGGGAATTTTCCGGGGCGGTGACCGAGGACGGCACCCTAACGGCATCCGGTCAGCTGACGGTGGTCGATGTGGATCATGATCAGGCGGGATTTGTCGTCGAAACCCGGGTCGGGGTCTATGGCAGCCTGTCGATGGGGGCAGCAGGGGCTTGGACCTATGCCTTGGACAATGCCGCACTTGCCGTGCAAGCTTTGACAGCGGGGCAGGTTGTCACGGACCGCATCACGGTTCACAGCCTTGACGGCACGGCTGCGGAAATCGTGGTCTCCGTCACCGGGGCCGCGGATGCCAGTTTGCTCCTTGGCTCGGACATGGCCAATCGTCTGACCGGGACCAAGATGGGTGATGTGATATTCGGTCTGGGCGGGGCGGATCGAATCAACGGTGGCGCGGGCGATGATGTCTTGTCGGGCGGATCAGGCGCCGATGTCTTCATCTTTACCGGCCGTTTTGGCCATGATGTCATCACAGACTTCTCCACGGACACCCTGCGCGAGGTCATCGACCTGTCGCACCTGGCCGGAGCAGAGAGTTTCGCCGATCTAAGGGCCAACCACATGACCGAACTGGCCGGCGACACGATTCTGAGCTTTGGTCAGAACACGATCACTTTGACAGGCGTCGCGATGTCCAGTCTGACGGCAGGCGACTTCCTGTTCTGATCCCGCAGCCGGCCAAGATCTTTTCGCGGCGCCCGTCGGGCGCCGCAGTCCTTTCCAAAACACCGTAAGCAGGCGCTTACAGGGCACATGCCGAGGCGCTGCGAATGTCGCCTCTGTCTCAACCCAAGGGATAGGACCGGGGGACTGCCCTTTAGTTGATTGCCCCAACCTGCAAACTCACGATGTGGTGAACCATCCGCAGACGCAGGTTATCGCGCTTGCCCCATCATCCTATGCACAGGTGCGACGATGCCGATTCCCAACACGAAGATATTCCTTGGCTCCACAATTTTGGCAGGTGGCGGCTTTACCCTGACGCCGAATACGGCGGGCGACTTTGCCCCAACGCTGACCGGCCTGCCGGCGCCGGCCTGGCTTGCGGGCATTGGCGATCTGAACGGAGACGGTATTGCCGATATCGCCATCGGGGCTTCGGGCGATGATGACAAGCTGGTCGATGCCGGGCGGATCTTTGTCACCATGGGCGGGATTACGGCGGGGGGCAGCACGGGGATCGCCACGAATTCCTGGATCATCGACGGCGTGAACGCGGGCGACCTGGCGGGCTTTGCGCTTGCGGGCAGCGCGGATATGAATGCCGATGGGCTGGGAGAGCTGCTGATCGGCGCCCCCGGGGTCAATGTCGGCGCCCAGGCCGACGCCGGGGCGGCCTATGTCGCCTTTGGCCAAAGCGCGCCGGGCGGGTTGGATTTGAATGACATCTTCACGGCGAACGGCGGTGGCTTTGCGATCAAGGGCCAGCTTGCGGGGGATGCGGCGGGCTATGCGGTGCTGTCGGTCGGCGACATGAACGGCGACGGGCGGGCCGATGTCCTGATCGGCGCGCCAGGACAGGATGCGGGCGGCACGGATGCCGGGGCGGCCTATGTCGTTTGGGGCAAGACCAGCGTCGGAGCGGTGCAGTTGAACAACGTGGCCCTGGGCACCGGCGGCTTCAAGATCATCGGGGCGGCAGCGGGCGAGGGCATTGGCCGCGCCATGGCCCGGCTTGGCGATCAGAATGGCGATGGAAGGTCGGAAATCCTGCTTGGCGGCCAAGACGCGGTCTATGTCGTGGATGGCAAGGCGACCGGCGCCACGGTGAACCTGGCCGCCCTGAGCGGGGGTTACAAGATCAGTGGCGCGGCGGGGTCGGGGGTTGGAGCCTCGGTGGCCTCTGTCGGGGATGTGAACGGCGACGGGCGCGATGACATTCTGATCGGCGCCCCGGGCGAGGACCGCGCCTATGTCGTCTTTGGTCAGGCGGGTCATGCGGCGGTCGATCTGACCGGCGCCTTCGACGGCTTTGCGATCACGGCCGAAGCGGGCGGAGACCTTGCGACCCTTGTCGTCACTGGTGGTGTCGACCTGAACCGCGACGGCATCGCCGATCTGGTGATCGGGGCTTCGGGCAATGCCGAGGGCGGGTTTGATGCGGGCGCGGTCTATGTCGTCTGGGGCGGCACGGGCAGCAGCACGGTGGACCTTGGCGCCGTGGCGCAGGGCTTTGGCGGGGCCAAGATCGTCGGCGACGCGGGCAGCCTTCTGGGCAGCTCGGTTGCGATTGGCGGCGACATGAATGGCGACGGGGTGGCCGACCTGATCCTTGGCGCTCCGGGCGCGGGGGAAAGCGTGCGGGTCCTCTACACGCCCACGTCCTGGCAGCCCGATCTGAACATCTATGGCACGACCGGCGCGGATGTCATGGGGCCCGGCTTTGGCGGGCTGCACCAGATCGGCGCGGGCAATGATGCGATCATGGCGCTGGAGGGCGATGACAGCGTCGATGCCGGCGGCGGAGATGACACGGTCGAGGGCGGGGCGGGCGCGGACACGATCCTTGGCGGGCTGGGTCGCGACTCGCTGGACGGCGGCACCGGGGTGGACAGCCTTGTGGGCGGCGCGGGCGATGACCTTTACATCGTGGACGATGCGGACCTGGTGGTCGAACTGGCGGGCGAGGGCACGGATACGGTCCTTGCCTCGGTCAGCCATGCCTTGGCGGCAGAGGTCGAGAACCTGACCCTGACCGCGGGCTTCCTGACCGCGACCGGCAATGCGTTGAACAACGTGCTGACCGGCACCTATGGCCAAGACACGCTGGACGGTGGCGCAGGCGATGACCGCATGGTGGGCGGTTTCGGCAATGACCGCTATGTCGTGGACAGCGCGGGCGATCAGGTCGTCGAAGGTCTGAACGGTGGCATTGATACGGTTGTCTCTTCGGTCGACTACACCCTGTCGAATGATGTGGAAAACCTGATCCTGACCGGGGCCGCCCATGTCGGGATCGGCAATAATGACAACAACGCGATCACCGGCGGGGCGGGCAATGACACGCTGGACGGCGGCTTTGGCAGCGACCTTCTGACCGGAGGCGCGGGCGACGACACCTATATCCTGGCCTATGGTGGTGACGGGATCGTCGAGGCCTTGGGGGGTGGCACCGATCAGGTGATCTCGTCCCAGACCACAACGGTTCTTGCGGCCTATGTCGAGAACCTGACCCTGACAGGCTCTGCGGTTTCGGGCACGGGCAACGGGCTGGCCAATATGCTGACCGGAAATGCTTTGGCCAACACCCTGGACGGTGGGATGGGCGCCGACACGATGGCGGGCGGTGCGGGCAATGACAGCTATGTCGTTGATAACATGGGCGACGTGGTGATCGAACTGGCGGGCGGTGGCATCGACACCGTCACCACCGCGTTCAACTATACCCTGACCGAGGGCGAGATCGAAAACCTGACCCTGACCGGCGCGGCCCGCATGGCCACCGGCAACAGCAGCGCCAATGTGATCACCGGCACGGCGGGCGATGACACGATCAGCGGTGGGGCCGGGGCCGATACGCTGATCGGGGGTCTGGGCAATGACACCTATGTCGTCGATGACCTGGGCGACATCGTGACCGAGGGCGCCGACCCTGGGGTCGATCACGTGCTGGCCTCGGCCAGCCATACCCTTGGCGCCAATATCGAACACCTGACCCTGACGGTTGCGGGCCTGACCGGGACGGGCAACACGCTGGCCAACGAGATGACCGGATCGTCGGGCAGCGACAGCCTTTACGGGCAAGAGGGCAATGACACGCTGGATGGCGGTTCGGGCGCAGATTATCTGGAAGGCGGTGCGGGCGACGACACCTATGTCATCGACGACGCGGGCGATGTGGTGATCGAGGCTTTGGGCGGCGGCATCGACACCGTGACCGTCATGGTTGATGGTCTGACGATTGCCGACAATATCGAAAACATCCACCTTGCCGGCACTGCCCATATTGCCACGGGTGGCGCGGGCGACAACCTGCTGGAGGGCGCCGAGGGCGATGACGACCTGGATGGCGGCGGCGGCGATGACCTGCTTTTGGGCGAAGAGGGCAATGACGACCTGACGGCGGATGCGGGCCATGACACGCTGGTCGGCGGGCAGGGCGACGACACCTATCACCTGACCGGCGGCACGGTTGAAATCGAGGACTATGAGGGCCACGACGCAATCGACGCCTCGGCCAGCGTGACCGACGACCACATCGACCTTTCGGGCGAAACCGAGTCCGAGATCGAAGGTGGGATCGTCCATATCAGCCAGCCCGGCACGACCTCGCGGCCCTTTGATGTGCAATTCCTGCAAGACCTGTCGGGGTCGTTTGGCGATGACATTGCCAATGTGCGCGGCCTTGTGCCTCAGATCGTCGGCGCCATCCATGCGGTGCAGGTCAACAGCACCTTTGGCGTGTCGTCCTTCATCGACAAGCCGGTTTCGCCTTTTGGGGCGACCGGGGAATGGGTGTTCCATCAAGAGCTGATGCAGACCACGGATGCGACCGCTTTGGCCGCGACCTACACCAATCTGGCGATCCGTTTCGGCAATGACGCGCCCGAAGCCCAGATCGAGGGGCTGATGCAACTGGCGCTGCATGACACCGAAGTGGGATTCCGGTCGGATTCGGCGCGCTTTGTGGTGCTGTTCACCGATGCGCCCTATCACATGGCGGGGGATGGCGCGCTTGGCGGCATCCTGACGCCGAACAACGGCGATCCGCTGTTCCCCGGCAATGGCGCGATGGAGGATTACCCGACCATCGCCCAGTTGTCGGCGGCGCTGACGGCGGCCAATATCACGCCGATCTTTGCCATCGCCGGCGGGTTCGAGACGGTCTATCAGGATCTGGCCACCCAGCTTGGCCGTGGGGTTGTGGTGTCTTTGACGGCCAACAGCTCGAACATCGTGCAGGCGATCACCAACGGCGTGACCGCGGCCACGACCACCCATATCGAGGATGCCCATGCTGGTTCCGGCGATGACACGGTGCTTGGGGCGGGCGAGGACAACGGGCTTTGGGGCGGCGCGGGCAACGACCGGCTGGAGGGGCGCGGCGGGGATGACCACCTGGAGGGCGGCGAGGGCGATGACCTCTTGTCGGGCGGGGCGGGCAACGACCTTCTCGACGGCGGTTCGGGCGCTGACACTGTGACCTTCTCGGGGCTGCGGGCGGATTACGACGTCGCAGCAACGGCGGGCGGCTTTGTCCTGACCGATCTGCGCGGCGCGGCCGATGGCGTCGACACGGTCCTTGGCGCGGAAAGCTTTGCCTTTGCCGATGGCACGGTGGCCGCCGCCGCCCTGATTGCGGCACCCGCGGTCCTGACATTGGTCATGGATGTGGATGCCGCCCCTGACAGCCTTGCCGAGATGTCCGCAGCAGGCACCGCAACCGGGGTGACGCTTGCGGCTCTGGACCAATTCGGCGCCCCGATCCCGGCAAGCTTTGAGCTGGTCACGGATGCCACGGGCACCGTTCTGGCTGCAGCGGGGGCCTTTGCGATTGATGCCCTTGGCGTGGTGAGCGTGCTTGACGGCAGCTTGCTGGACTATGAGACCGCGACAAGCCAGACGATCTGGGTTCGTGTGACCTCGGCTGCGGGGGATGTCATTGTGACCGCGGTGACGCTGAATGTGACGGATGTCTTTGAACCGGTGATCGTTGCCGTCACCCTGACCGGCGCGGCCAACACCTATGCGGCGGCCACCAACGACCACTATGTCGTCAATGGCTTGGGCGGCCATGACACGATCACGACCGCCGACGGCAACGATACGCTGACCGGCGGAACCGGCAACGATCTTTTGACCTCGGGCGGGGGGGATGACACCTTCCTGGTCGCCACCGGCCAGGGCTTTGACGCGGTGGATGGCGGGTTTGGGCATGACGTCCTCCGGGCAACCGCCGCGAATACCGTGATCGGCATCTCGACCCTGATGGGCATCGAAGAGATCACCTCGGGCGGATTTGCCGGGGTGAAACTTGTGGGCAGCTCAGCCGCCAACCTGATTGACCTGTCGGCCACGACCCTGACCGGCATCACTGTGATCGACGGTGGCAGCGGGGCTGATACTGTGACGGGCTCGGCACAGGCAGACACGATCCAGGGCGGGGCCGGGAACGATGCCCTGAGCGGCGGCGCGGGCGACGACAGGTTCCTGATGGGCCTTGGTCATGGTTTTGACGCGGTGGATGGCGGTGCCGGGTATGATATCCTCGCCGCATCCGCAGCCAATGCCGTGATCGGCGTCTCGTCCCTGATGGGTATCGAAGAGATCACCTCGGGCGGATATGCTGGGGTCAAGCTGGCCGGGACTTCTGCCGCCAACCTGATCGACCTGTCGGCCACGACCCTGACCGACATCACCCGGATCGAGGCGGGCAGCGGGGCCGATACGGTCATCGGCTCGGCGCAATCCGACACGATCGACGGCGGCGCGGGCAATGACGTCATCCAGGCCGGCGGCGGCGACGATGTGATCACCCTGGGTCTTGGTTCCGGCACCGATGCCTATGATGGTGGTCAAGGTCAGGACGAGATCCGCGCGGCGGCAGACTTTACGGTCATCGGGGTTTCGGCCTTGATCAATGTGGAAAGCATCTCGGCCGCAGGCTTTGCGGGTGTAACCATGGCCGGAAGTTCCAAGAGTGATGCGCTTGATCTGACGGGTGTCACCCTGACGGGGATTTCCGCGATCAATGGCCTTGCCGGGAATGACACGATGACCGGAAGCGCGGGGGCCGATGTCTTGAACGGAGGCAGCGGCAAGGACGTGCTGACCGGTGGGCTTGGCGCGGATACCTTTGTCTTCGCCCTGGCTTCTGATACGAGGACGACCGCCTGGGACAGGGTCTCTGACTTTGTCCAAGGGGAGGACTTGATCGACCTGTCCCTGATGGATGCCGATGCGCTTGCGATGGGCGATCAGGCCTTCACGTTCATCGGAACGGCGGCCTTCGGGCTTCATGCGGGCGAAGTCAGGGTGTCCACCGGGTCGGCGGGTTATCTGCGTGTCCTGGGGGATATCGACGGCAATGGAAGCGCCGATTTCGAACTTCGGCTGGATCTGCAAGCCGGGATCACCGGCCCTCTGATGGCCAGCGACTTCCTGCTTTGAGCCGATCGCTGCGGCGGCCTGGCACCGGGTCGCCGCAGCGGACTGACAGTCTTCTTGCGCCAAAGAGCGATGACATTGCCCGGATCGTCGCAAGGGGCGGAAAGCCGTCGGTGAACGAACCTTGGTGTCGCGAAAACGGACGCTTGAACGAGAGTGCGTGACGGCCGTCGATCCTTTTTTGGTGGCGATTTTTCCAAGACTGCAGTCAGGATTTGCGCTGTTGAGCGTGGAGCCCTGGCCGCGCCGCATCATGACAGATGAGATAGCACATCAGCCTATTTGATCGGTGTCTCTGAATTCATAGCGGTCAAACGGTCGCCCTGCTGTGTTGGCTGCCCGTCTGGATCGCTCCTCAATCGCAGCCAATCCCAAAGGGCCTGGACGGGCGGTCGCGTGAAGTTGCGGGTCCAGCAGGACATGTAAAGCGGCACGGTCTTTGTCAAAGCGGACTGGCAGACCTGCACCAGGTGGCCGCCCCTCAGGGCCCGGTCCGCCTCGCGCGCTGTTGCCAGACAAATGCCAAGGCCAAGCTCCGCCGCTTGCAGCATCTGGCCCGTGTCCGAGAAGTTATAGCCCCGCGAGAACTCGGCCCGGGCAGAGCCAGCGGCCGTGAACCACGATTGCCAGTCGTTCAGCGTCTCGTCATGCAACAGCGGCGCGGCATCAAGCCTTTGACGGTCCGGCACATCCGGCAGACCGGCCGCAAGCGCGGGCGCACACAGAGGGATCAGCGCATCCTCGGCCAAAAGCAGCGACTGCGCCCCTGCAGCGGGCCAAGGCCGCGGTCCAAGAACGATGTCGATCTCGGCCTCTTCGGGCACCTCCGTTTGGTCCGAGGTATGGACCCAAGGGTCGATCCAGGGGTGGGTGTCGCGCAGTTGTGTCAACAGGGGTAGGAACCAGCCCGAAGCCAAGGCGGCAGGCATCATCACGATAACCGATCCCGGCTTGGAATAGGCATTCAGGCGGCGGACGCCGTGGCGCAGCTCCTCCAGCGCGGATTGCGCGGTGATCAGGAAATCGCGCCCGGCATCGACCAGCTCGATCCGCCGCCCGATGCGGCGAAACAACGGCTGGCCCAGGTGATCTTCCAGCACCCGCACCTGATGGCTTATGGCCGATTGGGTGATGTTCAACTCTTCCGCCGCGCGGGAAAAGCTTTGCAGCCGGGCGGCGGCCTCGAACCCGATCAGCGTCGAGAGGGGGGGCAGGCTGCGATAGGTGCTCATGAGTGATTTCTATTGAATAGATCAGAATTTGGCGTTTTGACCAGTGTAATGCTCATCCTATCCTTGGGTCCAGACCCTTTTGCCCCGAGGATTCCATGACCCGCCAAGACCCGGCACAGCACGCCAGCCCGAAATCGCTTGGATTTCACATGCCCGCCGAATACGCCCCCCACAAGCGCACCTGGATGATGTGGCCCACCCGCGCCGAGGTCTGGCCGGACATGGCGGCCACCAAGCGCGACTATGCCCTGGTGGCGCAGGCGATTGCCGAATTCGAGCCGCTGTGCATGGCGGTCCGCCCCGAGGACGCCACTGAGGCGCGGGCGATGTTGGGCGCGGGCATTGACCTGTTCGAGGTGCCGCTGGATGACAGTTGGGCCCGCGACGCCGGGCCGAATTTCGTGGTGGACGCCATGGGCAACAAGGCCGCCAGCCTGTTCACCTTTTCCGCCTGGGGGCACAAATATGCTCCGTTTGACAAGGACGCAGCCTTTGGCGCGGCGGTGGCCTCGCGTGAGGGTCTGCGCGCCTTCAAATCGCCGCTCTTGGCCGAAGGCGGCGGCGTGACGGTCGACGGGCAAGGCACGATCATCACCACCGACACCTGTTTTCTGAACCCCAACCGCAACCCGACCTGGACGCGGGAACAGGTGACGCAGGAGCTTCTGGAAACCCTTGGCGGGGAAAAGGTGATCTGGCTGCCCGGCAATGCCGATGAGACGGAAACCGACGGCCATGTCGATGGCATCGCGGTCTTTGTGGCCCCCGGCGTGGTGCTGATCGAAGGCGCCGATGATCCGACCGATCCCTGGCGTCACATCAAGCAGGCCAACATCGACGCCCTGCGCGGCCAGACCGATGCACAGGGCCGCGAGATCCGCATGGTGATGATCCCCGAGGCCGAGGAAAGCTGCATCATCGGCGAGAAATTCTGCCGGTCCTACGTCAACTGCTATTTCGTCAACGGCGGGGTCATCATGCCCGAATACGGCACGCCCAACGACGCCATCGCCCGCGATATCTTTCAGGCGCTGTTCCCGTCCTATCGCATCCGCGGCGTGCATATCCCCAACATCTGCCTGGGCGGCGGCGGCATCCACTGCATCACCCAGCAGGAGCCCGCATGACCGCCCTGCCCCCCCATGCCTTCACGGCGCATGGCATGGGTCTGCATGTCATGGCCGCCATGGCGCATTTCGGCACCTCGCGGCTGTCAGAGCGCGAGGCCGAGGTGGCGCAGTTGATCCTACAGGGCCATTCCTCCAAGGTCATCGCGCGGATGCTGGGCAACAGCCCGGAAACCGTGAAAGTGTTTCGCAAGCGCATCCATACCAAGCTGGGGCTTGCCACCTCGGCAGAGCTGTTTTCGCTCTTTCTTGCGGCGCTCTGTGCAGCGCCCCATGGTTCCACCGACGACCCGTTGATCCACCTGAACTGAGGCCTTGTTCATGATGACCCGCCGTTCCCTGATGCGTTCTGCCGCCGCTGCTGGTGGCCTGTCCCTTTTGCCGCGCGGGACCTTTGCGGCGGGTGCCGGGGCGCAGGGCTTTTGGTATCCCGAGGAAACCGACCCGCATGAACGCACCTTCATGCAATGGCCGGTGAACCCCGCCGTGCATGATGACCCGGATTTTCTGTATGATCTGCAAGGCACCATCGCCGATATCGCCAGCACGATTGCCGAGTTCGAACCCGTCGTGATGCTGGCCGCGGCCAAGTATCACAAGGCGATCAGGAAACTGGTCTCCGGTCAGGTGGAGCTGTGGGACATCCCCACCGATGACCTGTGGGCGCGCGACTCTGGGCCTTCGTTTGTTGTCGATGGCAAAGGCGGGCTGGCGGTGACGCAGTTCAACTTCAACGGCTGGGGGGCCAAGCAGGTGCATGGCAACGACGGCCAGATTGCCGCGCGGGTGGCCGAAAAGCTGGGCTTGGCCGTCTTCGATGTGGGTCTTGTCGGCGAGGCGGGCGGGGTGGAAACCGACGGACATGGCACGTTGATCGCGCACGAAAGTTCATGGGTAAACCCCAACCGCAACAAAGGCAGCAAGCCGCAGGTCGAGGCGATGCTTCTGGACACGATGGGGGCGCGGAAAATGATCTGGGCGCCGGGCATCAAGGGCGCTGACATCACCGACTACCACATCGACGCCTTGGCGCGGTTCGTAAAGCCGGGCCAAGTGCTGATCCAGATGGGAGAGGAGGTTGACCCCGACGACCCCTGGTCGGTGTCCGCCTTTGAAACCCGTGACATTCTGTCCAACGCGACCGACGCCGAGGGGCGCAAGTTGGACCTCGTCACCCTGCCCGAACCCTATGACATCCGGGTGGACAGCCCGGATTTTGTGGCGTCTTACGTCAACTACTACGTCTGCAATGGTGCGGTGATCGCGGCAGAGTTTGGGGACGAGGCCGCCGATGCCGAGGCCGCCGCCATCCTGGCCGACCTTTACCCCGGCCGCGAAATCGTGATGCTGAACATTGACGCGGTGGGCGAAGTGGGGGGCGGCATCCACTGTGCCACCCATGAACAACCCAAGGTGTAACGTGCTGAACTGGCTGACACGACATTCCGAGGCGCTGGAGGGGCTGGGCGGCCTTGCCACCGCCTTTGCCACCGTCACCGCGCTGATCGTGATCCCCTACCAGATCGCCCAGTCCGACCGCATCCAGCGTGACCAGACCGCCCGCGAGATTTACCGCGAGTTTCTGAACCTGACCGTGCAGAAACCGGAATTGGCCAATGCCGACTACTGCGCGTTGACAGACCCCAAGGAACAGACCGCCTATGCGGCCTATGTCGAATACCTGCTTTATACGTCTGAACAGATGATCGACACCTCGCCCGACTGGCGCGCGCCGATGGCCAGCTATCTGGAAGATCACATGGCCTATCTGTGCAGCGAAGGGGTCTGGGACGCGCAATCCCCCGATATCAAGGACCTGGTGGCCGAACTGGCGCTGACTTGTGAGGCGGAACAGGCCTGCAAATAGGGGCGGCCTGCACCGCCCCCTTTGCTTTATGCCGCGTCGTGGCGGCTGATCAGCCCATAGGTTTCCGGCCGCCGATCCCGCCAGGTGCCCCAGCTTTGGCGGTAGGCGCGGGTGGCCTCAAGGTCGATCCGGGCGATCAGATAGGTCTCGTCCACCTTGTTCGCCTCGGCCAACATCGCGCCTGTGTGATCGGCGATGAAGGACGATCCGTAGAACGTCATCTCCAGGTTCGGCCCTTTCTCCAGCCCTACCCGGTTTGACGCCACAACCGGCACCATATTGGCCGCCGCATGGCCCTGCATGGTGCGCTGCCAGTGGCCCGAGCTGTCAATCTCGGGGTAGCCGGGTTCGGTGCCGATGGCCGTCGGGAACAACATCACCTCGGCCCCCAGGATCGCCAGCGACCGCGCGGTTTCAGGAAACCATTGGTCCCAGCAGATGCCGCAGCCGACCTTGGCAAAGCGGGTGTCAAAGACCTTGAAGCCGGTGTTGCCGGGGGTGAAGTAGTATTTCTCCTCATATCCCGTCGCATGGGGGATATGGGTCTTGCGGTAGTTGCCCATCACCGTGCCGTCGGCGTCGATCATGGCCAGCGAATTGAAGAACGTGTTCCCCGCCGCCTCATAGTAGCTGATCGGCAGCACCACCCCCAACCGCTTGGCCAGGGCCGCGAAATGCTGGACCGCGCGGTCAGCCTCCAGCGGTTTGGCATAGCGCTGAAAGCCATAGTCTTTTTCGATGCAGAAATAGGGCGTCTGGAACAGTTCCTGCAACAGGATGATCTGCGCGCCGTCCTCTGCCGCCGCCGTCACCTGTTCCTCGGCCTTGTGGATGTTGTCGTCCAGATCCCAGGAACAGGCCATCTGCGTGGCGGCCAATGTCACGATTGCCATTTGAACTCTCCTCAGTTCATCAGTTTGGTCCAGACCTTGTCGATCAGGGCCGTAGCCTCGGGCGAGCAGGTCGGGATGAATTCGGGCGCGGGCGCATCCGCCGGCGGGTTGATTTCGGGGGCAGCGGCCAAGGCCGGTTCGATGAACGCCTCGGAGCCCTTGATGCCGTTGGAATAGCGCGCGTAGTTGGTGATCATCGCGGCGTTTTCCGGAGCCATGACAAAGTTGACCCAGGCTTTTGCGTTGTCGAGGTGCGGCGCGCCCTTGGGCACGGCGACATTGTCCATCCAGCCGGTGTAACCCTCACGCGGATAAACATAGGCGATGGTGGGCTTTTCATCCCGCGCCCGCATCGCGTAGCCGTTCCAGCTCATCGACACGACGGCCTCGCCGGACACCATCAGCTCTTTGGTCTCGCTATCGTAGGATTTCACCCATGCCTTCTGGGTCTCCAGCAACTCCAGCACCCGCTTCATCTCGTCTGGGTTCTCAGAGCACCGCGGGATGCCCAGATAGCGTTCGGCCATGTTGATCACGTCATTCATGTCGCGCAGCATGTTGATGCGGCCCTTGACGTCATCAGCGGGGGCGAACAGCACGGACAGCGAGGACGTATCCCCTTTGACCACGGCCGTATCCACGGCAAACGCGGTCGAGCCCCAGGCCCAGGGGGCGGAGTATTCGCGTTTCGGGTCCCAATAGACCTCGCGCCACTTGTCATCGACATTCACGTAATTCGGCATCGCGAAGACGTCGATCTTTTCAACCATGTCCTCGGCGATCAGCACCTGCATCGTGGCATCGCCCGGCACGATGATGTCATAGCCCGCACCGCCAGCGCGCAGCTTGGCGATCATCGTCTCCATGCTGTCATAGCTGTCGATATGGACCTTGACGCCGAACTCGGCCTCGAATTTCGCCACCAGATCGGGCGGCGTGTATTCGCCCCAGGTGTAGATGAACAGATCCCCTTCGGCGAAGGCCGGGGCGGCTGTCAAAAGCAGGATGGCAAGGGCGCGCATAGGGAGTCCTTTCAGGTTTGCTTGCGAGCGATCAGGCCCGAGATGATGACGACAAGGGCAGAGGCCGCGACCATCAGCGACGACACCGCATTGACCTCGGGCGTGATGCCAAGGCGCAGCATCGAATAGATGTGGACGGGCAAGGTGGTGGAACCGGGGCCGGACAACATCGACGAGATGATGAAGTCGTCGAGCGAGACGATAAAGGCCAAGAGCCAGCCCGAGATCAGACCGGGGGCCAAAAGCGGCAGGGTGATCAGGGTGAACCGGCGCCAGGGCCGGGCGTAAAGGTCGGCTGCTGCGGATTCCAGCGCGGGGTCCATCGAGGTCAGCCGCGCGGTGATCGGAAGGTAGGCGAAGGGGATGCAAAAGGTGGTATGGGCAATGACCAGCGACCCAAAGCCAAGACCCAAGCCCACAGAGGAAAAGAAGATAAGGCTGGCGATGGCGGTCACGATTTCCGGCACCATCAGCGGAAAGTTCAACACCGCATAGGCGGCGGCGCGGCGGCGCACCTTCATCCGCACCATCGCCAAGGCTGCGGCGGTGGCCATGACTGTGGCCACACTGGCGGCGATCACGGCCAGAAGGACCGAATTCAGCGCCGCCCCGGCAATCTCCTCATTGGCAAAGACGGCCTGATACCATTGCCACGACAGCCCATCCAAACGGCTGATCGACCGACCGGAGTTGAAGGAATACAGCACCAGAAACAGGATCGGCGCATAAAGAAACGCCACCGCAAGGGTTGCCGTCAGGCCAAAGCCCGGCAGGTTGCGGATATCCTTTGACCTTGTGTCAAACAGCGCCATCACGCGTCCTCCCGTGCGGCACGGCGGGCGATGATGAACAAGGCGATCAGCGTGACGGCCATCAGGATGGTGGAAAGGGCGGCCCCAAAGGGCCAGTTGCGGCTGCCCTGAAACTGCATCCCGATCAGGTTGCCCAGCATCAGCGTCTTGCCACCGCCAAGGATGTCGGGTGCAAGGTAGCTGCCGATGCCCGGGATAAAGACCAGAAGCCCGCCCGCAATCAGACCCGGCCGCAAGATCGGCAGGACGACCTCAAAGAAGGCCTGACGGCGGTTCGCGTGCAGGTCATAGGCGGCCTCCAGCAGCGAAAAGTCGAACCGCTCGATCGCGGCATACAGCGGCAGGATCATGAAGGGCAGGAAGGACGACACCAGCCCCAAGCCGATGGCGAAGTTGTTATAGGCCAAGGGCAACGGCCCGTCAGTCAGGCCGATGGCGTGCAAGGCGCGGTTGATCGGGCCTTCATCCCGCAGGATCAGCAAAAGCGCGATGGTCCGCACAAGCAGGTTCACCCAATAGGGCACCGTCACCAACATCAGCCACAGCGACTTTTGCCCCGCAGGCCTGGTGGCGATGAACCATGCCGTAGGCAGGCCGATGAACAGGCACAGAAGGGTGGCCACCCCTGCTTGCAGCACCGACCGGCCAAGGATTTGCAGGTAATCGGTGTTGAAGGTCAGCGTGTCATCGAAAATGTCGCGCTCGAACAGCAGCCGGATATAGGCCTCGGATGACGGCTCCCAGATCACCCCGCCATATTGTGCCGGGGTCAGCACGGAATACAGCGTGGTGATGGCGATGGGCAGCGCCATGAAGATCAGGATGGTGCCCAGCGACGGGGCCAGCAAAAGGCGGTGCAGCTTCATGACGCCAGCACCCGGATTGCGCCGGGTTCCGCCCGCAGACAGACGGAATCACCGGGGGCGAAATCCTGCGCCCCGCGCAAACCGCCGCGTGGCAGGGTGACGTGCAGGGGCACCGATGCGCCCTCCAGCCGGAACGACAGCTCGTTGCCCATATAGATGCGCTCCGTCACCCGAAGCGGCCCCAGATCGCCCGGTTGCTGCAGGCCCGCGGGCAGGATCGCCAACCGCTCTGGCCGGATCGCCAATGTCACCTCGGCCCCCAAGTCCCCCTTGGCCGGAACCACGCCCAGCCCCTCGGACATCGCGCCCCCTGCGCCAATCCGCGCCGGGATCAGGTTCGCCCCGCCGATGAAATCGGCCACAAAGCGGTTGGCCGGGGCCTCGTAAATCTCCTCCGGCTTTCCCAACTGCTGCACACGCCCGCCCTGCATCACGGCGATGCGGTCTGACATCGCCAAAGCCTCGTCCTGATCGTGGGTGACAAAGACAAAGGTGATGCCGGTTTCGCGCTGCAGCGCCTTCAGTTCGGACCGCATCCGCTGGCGCAACTTGGCATCCAGAGCGGACAAAGGTTCGTCCAGCAGCAGGATCTTCGGTCCCGGAGCCAAGGCACGCGCCAAGGCCACCCGCTGCTTTTGCCCGCCCGAAAGCTGATCCGGCCGGCGATGCTCCATCCCCTCCAGCCCC
The DNA here is from genome assembly GCF_025950525.1 of Stagnihabitans lacustris. GTDB lineage: Bacteria > Pseudomonadota > Alphaproteobacteria > Rhodobacterales > Rhodobacteraceae > Stagnihabitans. The sequence continues at coordinate 191,906 of NZ_JAPDGS010000002.1, forward strand.
ACCAAAGCGACCATACGGGCGACGGTGGCTGCAATCTCGGCCTTGGGTCGCCCCAACATGCGCAGCGCAAATCCCACATTCTGTGCCACCGTCAGATGCGGGAACAGGGCATAGGTCTGAAACACCGTATTGACCGGACGATCCTCGGGCGGAAGACCCGCAACGTTGCGCCCGAAAATCGCAATCTCTCCCACGGTCGGCTGGTCGAACCCGCCAATCAGGCGCAGAAGCGTGGTCTTGCCACAGCCGGACGGCCCCAGCAGGGTGAAGAACTCATTGGACCGGATCGTCAGATCAATGCGGTCAAGCGCCCTGTGCGCCGACACCCCTTTGCCATAGGTGCGGCCAAGCCCGGTCAATCGGCATGCGTCTTCCTGATCCTGCAAATCCTGATCTCCACGAGCTGATGCCTTGGTCTTGGACGATGACCACAAGGCCCGGACCTGTCTTGTCACCATGAAGGGGTATGTCCTGCCGCGATGGCGTTGGAATGGGATCAGCCTGGCTGCGCACAGATTTCAAACCCAACGCCTGCATTTGAGGCCGGCGCCAAGGATACGTCGCCACGTAGCCCCCGAACCGTCGTAAGTATTCGCCGAAGCCGTTGTCCGGCTATTCATGAATAACGACAGCGCCGCGGTCGAGACGGTCGAGGTCGAAAAGGAGCGGCTGGACGAGACCGACGCTTAGATCGTGACCGCGCGCATCGCCAACGATCGGGCCGACATGCTGCGCGCGCTCGTGCGGGCCAATACCGAGGGCGACATCCGCTCGGCGCTTCTGATGCGAGACCAGATCAAGCCGAGCCGATATCGGTGAACGCATCCCGTCACGGAAACCCTGAAAGCAGGTGCAACATCCCGACGTATGACCTTGCTCCCGGCCGGGGGTTTTCTTTGGTGGGGCCCTACTTTGCCTTGCGATAGTCCCAAGGCATGTCGAAGGAGGTGTTCCACAGCCCCGCATGCGCCAGCTCCGCGGCGGTGCCTTCTGGGACATATGCCTTGGAATATTCCTCGAAGGGCACGGCCAGGCCTTGCACCACCATGGCCTTGCCGATGTCGATGCCACTTACCGTGCAGGTCGCCACAGGGCGGCGGTAGAGGTCAACCGTATCGGCCTTGCACGAGACCTCTTTCCCGCCGATCGCCTGCTCCAACCCCCGACGTGCAACTTCTCCGCAGTCGAAGGACTGGCCCGTCGCGTTGATGCAGGGTTGGCCTCGTTCGGGGGCGTCTATGCCGGAGATACGATAGCGCGTGCCCTTGATCTCGATGGTATCGCCGTCGATCACGCGTGCCGGACCCTCGGCCTCCATCACAACTGCAGTTTCGCCGACGTCCTGGCCGATGTCATCAATCAGGCCTTGCTGGTTCACGTTCACGCTGAACATCACCCGGCGCGAGGCTTCGTGGTTTTCGGAGCCATCGGGGTTCATGATCAGCCGGGCTGAGGAATAGCCGATGGCCGCGAGCCTTGCGCTGGCCCAGTCGCGCGCCTGGGGATCGCTGACCCCGCCGAGGCAGGCGTTCAAGGCGCTCTTGGCGCGCCGCTGCGAGAGGTCGAGGTTATAGAGGTAAGCCCCATTCGCATCCTGCCCTGGGCGTCCCTCGCTGGAGGCATGGCCCTCGATCTTCAGGTCCGAAAGGTCCAGCCCCGAGGCCCGCAGAGCGCCGACCCAAGACCCGCAGAAGTCGCGCAGGAAGGAGGTGTCGCGGATCCGGTCCTGACCCACGTCGAACAGCACCTGTTGCGGCAGGGTGATTGTCCCCATCCCGTCAATCGAGCCCCCGGCCGCGCGGATCTGGTCGCCCAGCGCTGCGTTTAGCCTGTCGACCATCTTGTTCTGGGCATCCGCATTGGCCGCAAGACGCCCGGCCACCCGCTCGGCCGTCGTATCGCCTCCCTTGACGGCAGACAGCGCGGCCCGAAGCGCCACCTCGTCAGTCACCTCAACTGCGTCTGCCAAGCTGAGCCGTGTCTCGGGGTCCAGCTTGACCGTGGCTTCCACCAATCGCTGGAAGTCCTCTTCCCGCATGAAGCGGGCATAGTCCTTCAGGTCCTGCGCGACCTTGGGGTCACTGGCATCTACGCCAGCCTTCCGCAATTCCGCCGCCAAGGCGAAGGTCCCATCCGACAGGCCTGCGATGATGGCGGCTTTCTCGTCAGGCGTCATCTCGGCGATGGCATCGGCGGCAATCAGGCTGCGCTTTTCGGTGTCGATCTGCCACCAGGTGAAGAGGAGGAGCAGGCAGAAGGACAAGAGGATGAAGGCCTCGGCCACCGTGAGCCCCATGACCGCGCCACGCTTGTAGCTGCGATCAAAGCCACGTCCGCCGTCGGTCTGTGCCATCATGCCCTCCTCAGGCGGGTTTCTCTTCGGTCAGCTTCGCAGAGGCGGCCTCGACTTGGGCCGTAGCCGAGGCCAGCCGATTGGTCAGAGTGCTCAGCGTCACCTCGGTCTTGATCATCGAAGCACGGTTTGCCTCGTCGAAGGCCTGCAATCCGGTGTCCAGCCGCCGTGTCGTGTCCGACAGCGACTGATCCAGCCTGACCGCCGCTTGGGTAAACGACCGCGACAGGGCGGCACCCGAGCTTTCGACCTCCTCCGCCACGCTGCGGATGCGGCGTGAGAGTTGCCCCACGAGGTCGGTCATCTGGTTTGTCTGCTGGTGCAGCGCCGCGTTGGCCTGCTCGTTCACGCCCCGCGCCGTGGCCTGGGTCGCGGAAAGCCCGCGCATCGTATGCGCCAGCTCTTCAAACGAGGTGCCCATCTGCCGCAGGGCTCCTTCTGACGAGCCCTGAACTGACGAGCGGATGGCCTCGACGGCCGCCGTGGTCTGTTCGCGGACGGTCTTCTGCAGCTCTTGATAGAAAAGTCCTGACATGGCGCCCAACGAGGATTTCACTCCTTCGACAAGCCTGTCTGTCGTATCTGCAAATCGCTGCTCGCGTTCAGCCGCATGCTGCATGCTTTCGACGCCGAAAAGCTTCATCTGCTGCAAAGCTTGAATCATCTCGGTGCGCAGGCGTCGGGCAGCCTCGTCGATCTCGACCCGGGTTTCGCGTTCGCGTGAGACGATATCCAGGCGGAACTGCATCATCAGAACGCGGATGAAGACGCCCACGATGGTCGAGACCAGCGCCACGCCAAAGCCCGAGATGACCTCGGGGATCAGTTTGGCGCGATCCTCGGCCCCGGCCTCGATGACGAAGTAAAGCGTCACGGAAAGGCTGGTCAGGGTGAAGAGAAAGCCGAGGTAATAGGCGTTGTCGCCGATCACCTCGGGCTCCAGCCGCAGGGCGGTGGACGTATAGGCCATGACGGCATAGGCCGTCAGGATCGCGGCCGAATAACCCGCCGTGATGAAGGGATGGACGCCCAGGACCTTGAGCGCGATGCCGCCGCCGACCCCCGCGACAAAGGCCAGAAGCAGCACGATCTTGTCCCAGCTTTCCCGGGCGCCGACGTCATGGATCTTTTGCGGCCTGCGCATATCACAGATCCCCGAGAGAGCGGAGCTTGGGCAGGTTGGCGCCCTGCAGCTCGAAATAGCGGATCCAGAAGTCCTCAACCGCCTTGGGGTCCTTCAGCGTTGCGACCTCGCGGGGGACGGCGAAAATCGTGACATCGACCCGGTCCAGCGTCCGGCCCAGCCGGGCAAAGGCAGGGGAGGCCTGGAAGCTTTGCCAATCCTCGCCGCGGTAAAAGCTCATCGCATCGCTGTTCTGCAACAGGTCCGAGACAAGAATCAACTTACGTGGCCCCGCATAGGTCAGGAAGCCCGGCGTGTCCGCGACCAGTGCTTGCAGGCTCTCCATAATCGGCGAGGTCTTGGCACCCGAGGCCGAGATCATCCGGTCAAGATTAACTTGCAGTGGGTCTTGGAAGCGTTCCTGGAAGCGTTTCTGCACCAGGGTGACGTTCTGGGTCAGGCTGCTGACATCCTTGACCGAGGCGGGTTTGCAGAGCGGATCGGTCGCGCCCCAAAGCGCCTGATCCTCGCTGACCACACCCATTGTGAACTGGGTTCCCACGGCCGCCCCGGCGAATTCGCCCTCCAGATATTGCCGCAGCTGTGCAGTTTGCGCCGGCGCCATCGGGTCGGTCAGGTCGAATAGGATCGCGGTCTCGGCCACCGGTCCTGACAGCGGGCAAAGTGCTGCGTCGACAGCCATAGTCGAGGCGGTGCGGCTCATCCACCAACCAGCGCCGCCGAGCAGCCCCAGGGCGACCACGGCACCCAAGGCATAGGGCAGGGGGCTGCCGCCCTTGCTGCGGCGGCTGCGGAAATTGGATGGACGGCGGCGGGCCATCAGGAAGACCTCCCCGTCTCTTCGGCGGCTTGGACGACGCGGGCAACGTCGAAGGCTTTGCGGGCCTCTTCGAACTGCTGGAAGATGTCGCGCACGGCCCCTTCGACGGTGGCAGTCACCTTGGCAGCCTCAGCCTCGGCGGTGTCGCGGCGCGAAGTCTCGATGGCCTGCAGCTTGAAGGGTGGGAACTTGAAGGCCTTGTCGAAGGACTTCGGCGCAGGCTCGGTGCGAGCCGAGCGATTGGCGTCGCGATAGGTCGCCAAAAGATGGGCGACCTTGACGTCGCATTGCTCCATGAAGGTCTGCAGATGCGCGCCGAGCGTGCTTTGACCGAATAGGGTGTCGATGGCCTCGCCGATGCCCTGGCGGACTTGCTCGTTGGCGTCCTGCAGGTCAGCAATCGCCCCGTCCCGCGTCTTGGCCAGGTCGTCCAGCGCAAGGTCCAACTCTGAGACATAGTGATCGCGGGCAACCTTCACCGCGCGCTCGACCCTTCCATAGCCCGGATGCGGGTCATCGGTATGCCAGCCCTTGCGGAAGGCGAGCGTCGAGATGATCACCCCAATCACCGCCAGCAGCCAGGACTCGATCGAGGCCAATTCCACGGGATGCGCGATCAATGCAGGAACCGCCTGCCCCGCCGCCTGTCGCCACAGCACGCCCGCCTCTAGCCCGTCGCGGAAATGCGCGACACCGAGGTTCATCGTGACCGCAAAGCCCATCCAGGCGAAGACGAACAACAGCCCGCCGAACTTCAGAAACCAGTTCCGGCGGTTGATATAGCGCGCCATGTAACCCAAGAGCGCCGAGCCGCCGACATTCACGACCGAGACGATGGCGGCCGCCAGGAGCCCGCCCAAAAGCCCGAATTCGTTGCCCTGCGAAAAAAGGTAAGAGTTCATCCCGGCCTCGAGCACGATGAGGATGATGGCGAGAGAAAAGACCTTGACCCAGCCCTCGAACTCCTTTGCGGGGCGCTCCAGCCGGTTGATCGCCCGGTAGCGGCCGCGCCATTTGAACGTGTCGGTCAGCCGCTCACGTGGGCCTTCAATGGCAGATTGCCAGACCTGCACCTGCCGCCCGAACTCGCCCTTGGCTGTTCCCGCTGCGACCTCCACCTCCTTTGTGGCCGAGCCCGCCCGAGCGAGACGCTCGTTATAGACCCGGCGATTGGTCTCGAAATTCTCGATCCCCTTGCGGCGGAGCTCCTCGATACGTTCGATGATCCCGGTCTCGATATGGTCGAAGTCCTTGGCATCGGCGGGCGGCTGGTTCTCACGGCCACGGGACGAGCCCTGCTCGGCAAGCTTCAGGTCCTTGGCGATCTTCTCGGAATCGATGCTTGGGAAGATGGCAGAGGTCGGGATGAAATCGTCGGACCGGAACACCGACTTCAAACGGTCAAACATGCTGCCTCGCGAGAAAGTATTTACAACATGTTAACGGCACTTTGGTGGGATGGCCATTGATAGATGCATGTCCAGTGCTGCAAGGCGATCCGTCTTCCCTAAACGCATTTTGGACCGATTGTCCTTCACTGACCAACGCGCCGACAGAAGGGGAAAAATAGGGGGATAGGATAAGAAAAAGCCGCGCAACCTGTTGAGATTGCGCGGCTATTGTGGCGACTGGTGCCGGAGAAGGGACTCGAACCCCCGACCCCATCATTACGAATGACGTGCTCTACCAGCTGAGCTACACCGGCCCTGTCGCCCTGCCAGGCCAAGGCCCGCAGGTTGCGATCCGATTAGCAGTCCCGCGCCGGGGTTTCAAGGGCATAAATCCGACAACCCGCCCGATCTGCGGCGGGGCTTGCCATCACGCCGTCGCAAGGCCACGCTGGGCCAAAGGGAGACCAAGATGGAACGTATCGGATTTCTGGGCCTCGGCCTCATGGGTCATGGCATGGCGCATAACCTGGTCACAAAGGGCTGGCCGCTGACGGTGGCCGCGCATCGCAGCCGGACCGCGGTCGAGGACCTGGTGGGCAAGGGTGCGGTCGAGGGCTCCATCGCGCAGGTCGCGGGCTGTGACATCGTGGTGCTGTGTGTGACGGGCTCGCCGCAGGTGGAAAGCCTGGTGCGGCAGATGGCGCCGCATCTGCGCGAGGGGGCCGTGGTGGTCGATTGCTCGACCTCGGACCCGGTTTCGACGGCGACCTTGGCGGCAGAGCTGGCGACGCGGGGCGTGACTTTGGTCGACGCACCGCTGTCGCGCACGCCGAAGGAGGCCTGGGCCGGGACGCTGGACGTGATGGTCGGCGCCAGTGACGCGGTTTTTGCCCGGGTTCAACCGGTGCTTTCGGCCTTTGCCGGCAAGATTGTTCATATCGGCGGGCCGGGCGATGGGCACCGGATGAAACTTCTGAACAATTTCCTGTCCTTGGGCTATGCCGCGCTTTACTCTGAAGCCCTGGTTCTGGCGCAGAAGGTGGGGATTTCTCCGCCGCGCTTTGATCAGGTGATCCGCGGCGGGCGGATGGATTGCGGGTTTTACCAGACCTTCATGGGTTACATGATCGAAGGCAACCGCGAGGCGCACAAGTTCACCTTGTCCAATGCTGCCAAGGATTTGCGCTATCTGGAGGCGATGGCCGACGCGGCGGGGGTCGCCAATCCGGTCGGCAACGCGGTCAAGAATTCCTTCGTGGCGGCGCTTGCGACCGGGGGCGCGGGCGATGCCGATTACGTGCCGCATCTGCCCCTGTTCGTCGGCCGCGCCAATGGGCTGGACATGGAGCCGAAATGACCGAGGAGATCCGGGCGCTGTCTATCGAGGCGCTTTCGGACGCCTTGCAGACCGGCGCGCTGACGGTGGCCAAGGTGCTGCAGGCCTGGGACGCCCAGGCCGACGCCCAAGCGGCCCAAAAGCGGCTGACGGGCGATGCGCCCTTTCTGTGCGGTATTCCCTTTCAGGGCAGCGGGTTGGTCGCCGAAAACCTGACCCGCGCGGGGGCGATGGCCACGGACGGCCCTGCGCCCTTCGAGGTGATCGCAGATTGGGACGGGACCGCCCTGCAAGCGCCCCTGACCTTTCGGCCGAGTTTCGGGCTTTTGCCCCGTCACCCGGGGGAGGGGGCGTTTCGCGCCCTGTCAGAAGTGCCGGCGGTCCGCGCTCCAAAGCCACGCGACCTGCGCCGCATCCTGCAGCCTGCCAGCCTCCGGCGGTGGGAGGACCCCGATCAGGTGCCCTTGCCCGTGGCCGCGCAACCGGCCGCGCGCGTGATCGGTGCGGCCCTGCCCTTTACGCTCAGGGGCTATGATGTCACGGAATTCGTCCCGCCTTGGCCCGACTTCGGCCAGGCCTGGGCCGCCGAGGCACCGGAGGCGCTGGCCTTGCGACCAAGGGCGCGGGCCGACTGGGCCGTGGCGCTGCACGCCTGCCCCCTTGTCGCTCTGCCGCCAGATATGGCGGGGCTGGTGGCCGCGCTTGGCCTGCCCGCCGCACGGGTGGGCGGCGTGATCCTGGCCGCGCGCTGGTTCGCCGATGACCTGGTGCTTACGGCTGCGGCTCTGGCTTGACCCGATAGACCGCGCAATACAGCGCCGGGGCGAACAGCAGCGTGATCAGCGTGCCCGCGATGATCCCCCCCATCATCGCATAGGCCATCGGCCCCCAAAACACCTGGCGCGAGATCGGGATCAGCGCCAATGAGGCCGCCGCCGCCGTCAACAGGATCGGCCGCGCCCGGCTGTCCGAGGCGCCAAGCACCGCCTGCCAGCGTGAGGCGCCCTCCTGGATCAGAACCTCGATTTCGTTGACCAGGATGATCGAATTCCGGATCAGGATGCCGATCAGCGCCAGCACCCCAAGGATCGCCACAAAGCCCAGGGGCGCGCCCGAGGGCAAAAGTGCGGCGACCACCCCGATCAGCCCCAAAGGCGCCACGGCCAGCACGATGAACATCAGCCGGAAGCTTTGCACCTGTGCCATGACCAGCGACAGCATGACCAACAGCATGACCGGCACGACCGCGACGATGGGGGCCTGGCTTTCGCCAGAGCTTTCCACCGCGCCGCCCGTCACCACCGTGTAACCAGCGGGCAGGGTGGCGACGAATTCCTTCACCTTGGGCCCTAGCGCGGTGACGATGGTCGCAGGCTGGGCCGAGGTCGCAATCGCGGCCTTGACCGTGATCGTGGGCATCCGGTCTCGGGTCTGGATCTGCGGCTGTTCGGTCGTCCATTCGATCGTGGCAAAGCTTTGCAACGGGATCGCCACGCCCGAGGCATTGCCAAGCTGCAGGCTTTGCAACCCGGTCAGCGACCCGCGGTCATCCTCGGCCCCGCGTGCCACCACGTCGATCAGGACGCGGCCGTCGCGCAGTTCCGTCACAGTGGCGCCATCGTAAAGCGTATACAGCGCCTGGGCCACATCGGTCTGGGTCAGGCCCAATTGGCGCAACTTGTCCTGATCCAGCACGACGCGGGCGACGCGGGCAGGCTCGGACCAATCCAGACTGACCGCCTTCAGCCGCGTGTCCCCGGCCACCACCGCCGCAAGGTCGCGGGCATGGTCGCGCAGGACCTGCGGGTCGGGCCCCTGGATGCGGAACTGCACGGGCTTGCCCACCGGCGGCCCAAGCTCCAGATATTTCGCGAAGACCTCGACGCCGGTCAGGGTCCGGGCATGGGCCTCGACCTTGGCCTTCAGCGCATCGCGCGCGGCCAGATCGGCGGTCATCACCACGATTTGCCCCATATGCGGCCCGGGGGCCGGCACGTCCAAGGCCAGCACGAACCGCGGGGCCGACCGGCCGACATAGGTCGTCCAATATTGCGCCTCGTCCTGACGGGCCAGGAAATCATCCAGCCCCGCCATGACCGCATCCGTCCCGGCAAAGGCCGCGTTCTGGCGCAGGGTCACATCCAGGATCAGTTCCGGCCGGTCCGAGGTCGGGAAAAACTGCTGCTCCACAAAGCGCATCGCATAGACCGACACGCCGAACAGCAGCACCGTCGCCCCGATGGTCAGCCATTTCGCCCGCATCACCGCCGTCAGCACGCGGCGAAAGCCCTGCCGCATCCGGCCGACCTTGGCCTGATGATGCGCCATCCGGGCGGGCAAAAGCGAGGCCCCCAGCAGGGGCGCAAACAGCACCGCCACGACCCAACTGACCACCAGCGAAATCGCGATGACGTAAAACAACGAGATCGTATACTCCCCCGCCTTCGACGCATTGAACCCGATGGGGATAAAGCCCGCGACCGTCACCAAGGTGCCCGACAGCATGGGAAAGGCGATTGAGGTCCAGGCATAGCTGGCAGCCTTTTTGATGTCGTCCCCCGCCTCCAGCCGCGCGATCATGGTTTCGATGGCGATCATCGCGTCATCGACCAACAGCCCCAGCGCGATGATCAGCGCCCCCAGCGAGATGCGCTGCAGCGTGATCCCCATCAGCTCCATCACGACAAAGGTGATGGCCAGCACCAAGGGGATGGTCAGCGTGACGACCAACCCCGCCCGCATGCCCAACGACACGAAACTGACCGCCAGCACGATCACCACCGCCTCGATCAAGGCGCGCAAAAAGTGGCTGACCGAGTCTTCGACGACCTTGGGCTGATCCGAGACCTTGTGCATCTCGATCCCGACCGGCAGGCGGGCCGCGACCCCTTCCATCAACGATTCAAGCTGGGCGCCAAAGTCCAGGATATTGCCGCCCGCCCTCATGCCCACGATCAGCGCGATGGCCGGGGCGCCGTTGAAACGGATCACCGAAGAGGGCGGGTCGACATAGCCCGACGTGACCTCGGCCACATCGGACAGGGCGAAATAGGTGTCGCCCACACGCAAATTCGTATCCGCCACCGCGTCAACCGAGGTGAATTGCCCCGTGACCCGGACCAGGATCTGTTCCGCCCCGGTGCGCACCATGCCCGAGGGCACGATGGCGTTTTGCGCGGCCAAAGAGGTCAGCACCGCCGCCTGATCCAGCCCCAAAGCTGCCAGTTTGCGGCTGGAAAACTCGATATGGACGACCTGATCCTGGGTGCCGATCAGATCCACCTTGCCGGCATCCTCCAGCCGCAGGATGTCCGAGCGGATCGCCTCTACCCGGTCCTCGACCTCACGCGGGGTGAAGCCGTCCGAGGTAAAAGCATAGATATTGCCATACACATCGCCGAAATCGTCGTTAAAGCCAAAGCCAGCGAATTCGGCGGGCATCTCGGGGCGGATGTCGCTCATCATCTGGCGGACGCGGGTCCAGGTGGCGGGAACCTGCGCGGCCGGCGTGTCGTCGCGCAGGTCGACATAGACCAGAGTCAGGCCCGGATAGGTGACGGACCGCGTGTGCAAGAGGCTGCCCAGCTCTTGCAATTTCTTCTCGATCCGGTCGGTGACTTGGGTCGCGGTTTCCTCGGCCGTGGCGCCGGGAAGAGAGGCCTGGACGATCATCGTCTTGATCGTGAAGGCCGGGTCTTCCTCGCGCCCCAGCCGTGTATAGGAAATCGCCCCGGCCAGGACCGACACCAGGATCAGATACCAGACAAGGGACCGGTGGCGCAAAGCCCAATCCGACAGGTTGAACTTCATTCCCGTGCTCCCAATTCCTGACCTTGGGTCAAAGAGTTGACGCCCCTGACCACGACTTCCTGGCCCGCGGTCAGGCCCTGGGCGATGACCACGCGGTCGCCCAGGGGGGCGCCGACCGTGACCGGTGTTTTCTGCGCGTGGCGACGGGCATCCACGACCCAGACCGCGCCATCCGCGATGGCCGAGTCGGGAAGCGTGATGACCGGGGCGCCGCCCTCGGCCAGTTCGGCCCGCACCAGGGCGCCGATGCGCCACAGGTCGGGCGCCTCGGGCAGGGTGACGCGCACCCGACGCGACCGGGTCGCGGTTTCAGCCACGGGTTCGATCAGCCGCAGGTGGCCGGTCAGGGGCGCGGCATCGGTGACACGCGAAAACAGGGTAAAGGGGCTGCCGGTGTCCACCAGCGACAGATAGTCGGCGGGCAGGTCAAGCACCGCCTCGCGCCCGGTGCCAAGCGCCAGGGTCACGACCGCGGTTCCCGGCGCCACGACCGTCCCGGGCTTGACCGCGATGGACAGGACGACGCCGTCTTCGGGCGCGGTCAGGGCGCCGAACCCCAGCGCATCCAGCGCGCGGCGCAGGTTTGCCGCCGCCGCCTCCGCCCCCGCCGCCGAGGTGTCACGCCCCTGCCGCGCCGCATCCAGCCCCTGAACCGAGGCGACGCCCCGCGCGTTCAGCTCTGTCACCCGGGCGAAGTTGGCGGCCGCAAGCTCTGCCGCCGCCTGGGCCGAGGACAGGGCGGCCCGGGCCGTCGTCACATCCTCGTCCAGTGTCACCTGATCCAGCGTCGCCAAAAGCTGACCCTTGGTCACGCGGTCGCCCACCGCCAGGCCCAGTTGCGCCACGCGGCCCGCGGTCTGAAAGGCCAGCGCGCTTTGGTGTTCGGCCTCGATCACGCCGGTAAAGCTGCGGGCGCGCAGGGCGTCGGCCGAAACGATCTCTGTCACCACGGGGCGCACTTCGGCATGGACGGGCAGGGCAAGCATCAGAAGAACAAGGTATTTCATGGCGCAACCTCTATCACGCGACCGGGGTAAAGGCTTTGCGACCCCGCCCCCACCACCAGATCCCCTGGCGCAAGCCCCGCCGACACCAGGACCTCGTCGGCGCCATAAGAGGCCACGGTGACAGGCGCCAACGCGACCGCCATCGTCGCCGGATCAACGCGCCAGACCGCAGGCCCCTGGGCCGTCGCGGTCAGCGCCTGCCAGGGCAGATGGATCACCGGCGGCTTGATGATGCGCACATGACCCAGGACCGGCGTCCCCAACAGCGGCTGATCCTGCGGCGGGTCCTGAACCTCGGCCTTGACGCGGACGGTCCCGGTCGCCGCATCGACCACCGGAGACACTTCGGTCAGCCGCGCCTTCAGCGTCAGCGTCCCTTCGATCACCGCAAGGTCGATGGTCTGGCCGACAAAGGTCCCGGCGTCCACGCTGTCGGGCGCGTGAAACACCGCCACCCGCCGCGCATCGGCGGCAAGCGTCACAACGGTCTGACCGGCGCCGGTCACTTGGCCCTCTTCGGCGGTGCGGCCCGTCACGATCACATCGGCCGGCGCACGCAAGACCGTGTCGTCGACCGCCCGCAGCGCCTTGGCAACCTGGGCCGCGGCCTGATCCCGGGCCGCGCGCGCCGCGGTCAACTGCTGTTCGGCGGCGTCCAGATCGGCGCGCGTCGCCACCCCGCCCGCCAACTGCGCCGCAACCCTTGCTTGCACGCTTTGCGCCTGGGTCAAGGCCGCCTCGGCACCCAGGGCCTGCGCCGCCGCCGCCTCATGGGCGGCCTCGGCCTGGGTCGGATCGACACGGGCAATCTCGTCGCCCTTGGCCAGGTGGTCGCCCACCTGCACCGCGACCGACACGATCCGCCCGCCATCGCGAAACCCGGCCGAGATCGTGTCCGGCGCCTCGACCGTGCCGGCCAGGCGGTAATCCAGCACCTCGGGCGTCACGGCGACCGTCACGACCTGCACGGGCAAGGGCACATCGGCGCGGGCCGCCGGACCAAGGGCAAGGCTGGCAAGAACCATGGGCAGGACAGAGCGCATCGCACACACCTTGGGTTGTTTCCCTTCTGGTTAGGAGCCCAAAGCCCCCTTGGCAAGCGCGACGTGACTGCACGGTTTCTGCAATCTTGCACATCCGCTTCTGCACGGCAGACCTTGCAGTCTGGGCGCAGTCTCCACCTGAAAAAGGAAGCGCCGATGACCGCCACACCACCCGGGGGCCTTGCCCTCCTGATCCTTGTCCTCCTCGGAGATTTTCTGCTTTGGGACCTGTCGCCGGGGATCGCTCTGGTGCTTTTCGCCGCTGCCGTGCTGGCCGTGTCGGGGGCGCGGCATTGGGGCTGGTTCGCGGTGGGCGCCTTGCCCGCGATCGACCTGGTGCAGCCGCTGTCGGTGGGCTTTTTGCTGGCCGGGATGGTGCTGGCCAAGGTCGGGCCACGGGGCGCGCTGGGGTTTCTGCGCCACCTGCCGCGGGTCAGACCGGGCTGGCGGGTGCAGTTGGGGCCGGGGCTTTGGCGCAACTGGGCCTTTCCGCTGGGCGGCAGTCTGGTGCTCGTCTCGCTTTTGGGGCAGGCCAATCCGCTGATCGCCCGGGCCCTGACGCCTGACCTGGGTGATCTGCCCTTGCGGCTGGCCTTCTGGGCGGGGCTCGCCTTGGCGGTCCTGCCCTTCCTGGCCGCCCCGCCGCCCGAGTGGCACCCGAGGGCCCCAAACCTGCCAGGCCTGGGGCTGAACGCGGGTTCGGTCCTGCGGGCGCTGGTGCTGTTCAACCTCGCCCTGGGCGCACAGATGGCTTTCGACCTTCAGGTCGTCCTGTCCGGTCCGCCGCCCGGGATAAGCCTGGCGACCTTTGCCCATCGCGGTGCCTATCCCCTGTTGGCCACCGCGCTTCTGGCCGGAGCCTTCGCCCTGGCCGCCCGGCCCTTCCTGAACGAAAACAACCTGATCCGGCCGCTTTTGATCCTTTGGCTGGTGCAGAACATCGCCCTGACCGGCTCGGCGGCGCTGCGGTTGCAGAGCTATGTTCAGGCCTGGGGGCTCAGCTATCTGCGGGTCCATGCGGCGATCTGGATGGGGTTGGTGGCGCTGGGCCTGGCGCTGTGCTTGTGGCAGGTGCTGCGGGGGCATCCCAACGGCTGGATGTTGCGGCGGACGGCGGCGCTGGGGCTGGGGACGCTCTATGTCTGCGGTTTCGTGAATTTCGCGGGGGTGATCGCGGCTGAAAACCTGTCGCGCCCCGATCCGGATCTCTACTACATCTGCGGCCTTGGCCCGATGGCCGCCGCCGCCTTTGCCGTTCATGGCTGGAGCGACGCTTGCAGCGCCCCGCCGCGCATCGACCACTGGCAGGAATGGGGCTTCCGCGGCTGGTCGGTCGCCCATAGAGTTGCGGCCCATGAAGATCCTGCTCGTTGATGATGACCCCCGTTTGCGCGACCTCGTCCGCCTGGCGCTGGAACGCGCGGGCCATGCCGTGATCCTGGCCGCCGACGGCCGCACGGCCCTGACCCATGCCACCCGCGAGGCGCCCGACCTGGTCATCCTGGACATTGGCCTGCCCGAGATGGACGGGCTGGAGACCTGCCGGCGGCTGCGTGCGGGTTCCGATGTGCCGATCCTGTTCCTGACGGCGCGGGACGACGAGATCGACCGGGTTCTGGGCTTCGAGATGGGGGCGGATGACTATGTGACCAAACCCTTTTCTCCACGAGAGCTGGTGGCGCGGGTCCGTGCGATCCTGAAGCGGACGGCTGGGCCGGTGGCGCCCCAGCTGCGACAGGGCGCGTTGGCGCTGGACCTCAAGGCGCGGATCTGCCGGGTCGCGGGGGCGGAGGTCGCCCTGACCGCCACCGAATTCGCGCTTCTGGCCGCGCTGATGTCCGAGCCCGCGCGGCTGATGTCGCGGGCGGCCCTGGTCGTGGCGCTGTGGGGGCCGGGGTCGCAGGTCGCCGACCGGACGCTGGACAGCCACCTGCGCAACCTGCGCCGCAAGCTGGCCGAGGCCGGGCTTCCCGCCGCGGTCGAGACGGTCCATGCCCAAGGCATGCGGCTGGGGCCTTGCGGATGAGGCGCTGGCGCCCCTCTCTTGCGCTGGTGCTTGGCGGGGCTTTGGGCGGGACGCTTGCCCTGTCCTTTGCCGGTCTGGTGGCGCTGCGGTATCTGGGGCCGGTCACGGGGTTCAAGCTGGCCGCGGCGGGTCTGGGCCTGGGGATTGCGCTGGCAACCCTGGTGTTGGGCTGGCTTTTGCTGCGGCTTTTGCTGCGTCCGATCAAGGCCTTGGGTCGTTACGCCGAGGATATGGACCAACCCCCCGCCCATTTCGGCACCCGCGAAATTCACGCCACAGCCCGCCGCGTCATCGCCATGGCCGAACGCCTGCGCGACCGCGAAGCGACGATCCGCAGCTTTACCGACCATGTCACGCATGAGATCAAGTCGCCGGTCTCCGCGATCCGCGCCGCGGCCGAGATGCTGGCCGAGGACGTCACCGAGGCCGACCGCCCCCTGGTCGCCGCGATCGAGGGCGCGGCCCGGCAGATCGAAACGCAGCTTGCCGCCCTCGGCGCCGCGGCCCGCGCGCGTGAGGTCTTGTGGCAGGGACAGGCGACGCTTGCCGAGGTTTTGGGGCCCGAGGTGATGGGGGTTCTGGTGATGGGGGTTCTGGACTTGCCGCCCAAGGGCCCGGAACCCTCTGGCAGTCTTTTGGGCCGACCCGACAGGCCGGTCCTCGGCGCGGGTTCGCGGCCGGACAAAAAGGCACAGCGGGGCCTTCCGGCCCATCAGGGCACCTCCGTCCCCGCGGCTATACCCTCCATCCTCGACGGCATTGCTCCCGGCCTGCGCGTCACGCTTTCCGGGGCCGATATCGCCTTGCCTCTGGCTGCCGAGGGGCTGCGGATTGTCCTGACGCAGCTTTTCCGCAACGCCCATGAGGCCGGGGCGCGGCATGTCCATCTGGCGGCCGGGCCCGGCTGGCTGCAGGTGGCCGATGACGGGCCGGGGATATCTGCGGGCAACGCGGCGCGGGTGTTCGACCCGTTCTTCACCACAAGACGCGAGGGCGGCGGCACGGGCATGGGCCTTTCCGTGGTGCGCAACCTGCTGGCGGCGCATGGGGCCGCCATCACGCTGGAGAAGCCCCAGGCGCCACCCGCGCCCGGCGGCGCGGTCTTTTGCATCCGCTTCGGCTAGGGGCCGATGACCGGGTCAACGGGGCCCGGGGGCACGTGCCCTGCTGCCGCAGTGCGGCTCGGGGAGTCATGTCCCCGTCATCGCCTCGGGCTCCTCAAGGTGGAAGGGGCGCGCTTCGGGGGGGCAGAATTCGGCCATGACCCCCAGAATCGCGGCCCGGCGCAGGGGTTTGGTCATGTAACGGTCAATGCCCGCGGCCAAAATACCCTCTGCGTCGCCATCCATCGCATGGGCGGTCAGGGCGACGATGGGCAGGTGGCTTTGCCCGGCCTCCAGCGCGCGGATGGCGCGGGCGGCGTCGCGGCCGTCCATCTCGGGCATCGAGATATCCATGAAGATCAGGTCGGGCCGAAAGCTCTGGAACAGCTCCACCGCCTCGCGGCCATTGTTGGCAAAGACCAGTTCGATGTCGACCTCTTTGACCATCTTTTGAAACACCAGCTGGTTCGTCCGGTTGTCCTCTGCCGTCAGAATCCGCATCGACCGCGAGGGCACGACCGGCGGCGCCACGGGCACGCGCAGGGGCATCACCCCGCCCAGTTCCTGCAGCTGACGGTAAAGTTCCGACCGCAGGATCGGCTTTTGCAGGATGGCGGCAAAGGTATCCGCCCCATCGCGGGCCAGCGTAGGGTTCGAGGACAACAGCACGATGGGCATGGTCAGGCCCATGGCGCGGATGCGGGCGGCCAGGGTCAGGCCGTCCATCTCTGGCATGGTGTGGTCGGTCAGGATCGCGTCGAAATCGCTGTCGCGCGACAGAAGGTCCAGCGCATCCGCCCCCGACCGACACAGCGAGACCTGAACCCCGCAAGGTGCCAATTGCCGCTCGATGATGGTGCGGTTGATAAAGACGTCATCGACCGCCAGCACCCGGCGCAGCGCAATCGGCAGATGCGGGATCACCGCGTCCTCGGCCATGGGCAGGGTGACGCGGAAGCCGAAACAGCTGCCCTTGCCGGGGTCTGAATCGACCCAGACCGCGCCGTCCATCCGTTCAATCAGCCGCCTGGTGATCGCCAGACCCAGCCCCGTGCCCTCGAACTTGCGGTTGGCCTCGGATTCGACCTGATTGAACTCGCCAAAGATGTGATCCAGATGCTCGGGCGCGATGCCGATGCCGGTATCCTCGACCGTGACATGCAGTTGCTGACGGCCGGGTTCGCTTTCAATTCCCACCACGCGGATCAGCACATGGCCCTTTTCGGTGAACTTCACCGCATTGCCGACCAGGTTGGTCAGAACCTGACGCAGCCGCCCCGGATCGCCGATGAACCTGGTGGGCAAGAACATGTCGAAGTCGATCATCAGGTCGATGCCCTTGGCCCGCGCCTTGGGCTGCAACAGCATTGCAACCTCGTGGATTGTGCGTTCCAGATCAAAGGGTTCCGGATACAGCGTCAGCCGTTCGGCCTCGATCTTGGAATAATCCAGGATGTCGTTGATGATGACCAAAAGCGCCTCGCCCGAGGACCTTATCGTCTCGGCAAACAACCTTTGTTCGGGGTTCAGCGTCGTGTCACACAAGAGTTCCGCCATGCCCACGACACCGTTCATCGGCGTGCGAATCTCGTGGGACATGTTGGCCAGGAAGGACGACTTCGCCCGATTGGCCGATTCCGCGGCCTCACGCGCGGCGTGCAAGGCCTCTTCGGCCTCTTTTTGCGGGGTGATGTCCATGCGCAGACCCACGCGGCCGCCATCCGGCGTCGGATGGTCCTGGCCCCTGATCCAGCGGCCATCGCCCAGGCGGTGTTCATGCGGGCCATCGGGCGCGCGGTGCTGGGCCATGCGTTCGGACAGCCATTCGGCCTCGCGGCCCTCTTCGACGTCGAACTGGCCCTTTGACAGGCCGTATTGCAGGATCTCTTCAAAGGTGACGCCCGGTTTGATCACGGGCGAGGCCAAGGAAAAGATGTCGCGGAACCGCTGGTTGCAGGTCAAGAGCCGATCCTCCCGGTCGAAAAGCACAAAGCCATCGGGGATCGCTTCGATCGCGGCCCAGATGCGCATTTGTTCGGTGATGTTGATGCCCAGGGAGACAAGATCGCCATCCCGGGCGCGACGGTTGACGAAGCGGAACCAGGTTCCGTTCGAAAATTGCAAGGTGACGGGCTCGATCGGGTTGGAGTCCAGCGCGGCCATCATGGCCTCGGTGAAGTCATCGACCGACCGTCCCGCAAGCTCGATCCGACCATGTTCGGCCAAAAGCCGCATCTGCTGGCCATATGTGATGCCGGGCGCCACGGGCAGACCGTCATAGGGGCGCAGCGCCGCGCCATTGGCCGCCACCAGCCGCAGGTCCGAATCATAGACGGCGAACCCGTCCTGGATCGTGTTGATCGAATCCCACAGCCGCCGTTCTGCCATGACCGCATGGGAATGGGCGCGGTCAAGATCCTGGATATAGCGGCTTTGCTGCTGTTTCAGATGCTCTGCCTCGGACACGGCGGATTGCGCGATATCCCTTTGCTGGACGATCTGATCGGACAGGGAGCGGGCATGCAGCCCCAATTTCTCATTGGCGGCAAACAGCTCGCGTGAGCGTTGCTCCAGCAGTCGTTCTGCCGCAAGGCGGGCCCGCCTCTCCTGCGCCAGTTTTTCGACCAGTTCCATCCCGTGCCCGTTCTGCGCCAACCCCGAACCACCCATTTCGGGCAGCTGTTCAGGGACAAAATGAACGGTTTCGGTGAATCCTATCTTAACGCGAAATCATTTGCCGCAAGGGGGCAGGCCATGCCATGAAGGGCCAACATTTGCGGAGGTGTTTTTCCATGCGTGGCCTGATCTTGCGGGCGCTTGCCCTGGCTGTCACCCTCTTTGCGGCCCCGGTCGCCGCCGAGGACCTGATCCCGGCCCGCCGCCTTACCTTGTTGGAAAACTTCGATCTTCCGGGCGGTGATCTGTCCTCGATCTTTGACACCGACCTTGCAACCTGTGAGCGCGCCTGTCTGGCCAACACCTCGTGTCAGGCCCTGGTGTTCAACGGCACCAATGCCTCGTGCTTCCTGAAGTCGACGGGCAACGAGCCAGAGGCGTTTCAGGGCGCTTATGCCGGATATGTGATCGAGGCCGACAAAGGCGCCGAGGCCCTGGCCCGCGCCCGCCAGCCCGAGCTGAAATTCGTGCCCGAATGGGATTGGCCGCAGGCGACCTATCTGGCCGCGGGCATGGCCGACCGCCATGTGACCGGGCCCTTCACCGCCGAAGACCACCTGAACAGCGCCTCTGCCTCCGAGGGTGAGGGGGATTTCAACGCGGCCTGGCGCTTTACCGGCGCGGCGCTGAACCTGGACGATTCGGCGGCTGTCTGGTCGGAATATGCCCGCCGCTTGCTGCTGGCGGCCCAGAATGACACGAACAACGCCTATGTTCTGAACGCCGACGCCTATGCGGCCAGCCTGAACGCCTGGCTGCGGTCGGACAACAAGGCGCTGCAACACACGATCCTGGTGCAGATGGGTCAGGCGCTGGAGGCCAATGGCCGCGGCTCCGACATGGTCAAGGCGCTGCGGATGGCGCAAAGCCTGCAGTCCCGCGACGATACGGCGGCGATGCTGGAAGATGCCATCGGCAAATACGGCTTCCGCATCACGGAAAACCAGACCCAGACCCGCACCGACCGGCCCCGCCTCTGCGCGGTGTTTTCCGAACAGCTGGCGGTGTCGGGCGTCGATTACGCGCCCTTTGTTCAGCTGCCGGATGCGGGCATGTCGGTGGCCGTCGACGGCACCAACCAGCTGTGCGTCGAGGGGATTGCTTACGGCGAACGCTATACGCTGACCTTCCGCAAGGGCCTGCCCTCGGCGGGCGGAGAGGTCCTGGCGCAAGACACCGAAATCACCGCCTATGTCCGCGACCGCGATGCCGGGGTGCGCTTTTCGGGGCGCGGCTATGTGCTGCCGCGGACCGGGGTGGCCTCGATCCCGGTGGTGACGGTGAACCTGAAGGAAGTCGACCTGCAGGTCTGGAAAGTCACCGACCGCAACCTTCTGCGTGCCATGCAGAACGGCTATTTCGATCAGCCGATCTATGACTATCAGGAATATGACTTCCAGGAACAGCTGGCATCGAAGGTCTGGGAGGGCGTGGGTCTGGTGGCCCAGGACGTGAACAAGGACGTGACGACCCGCCTTCCGCTGGACGAGGCGATCAAGGGTCAGCCTGCCGGTATCTATGCCCTGCGCGCCTCGGTTCCGGGGAAAGAGGCCTGGCAAGTGCCCGCCGCCTGGCAATGGTTCGTGATTTCCGACCTTGGGATCTCCAGCTATTCCGGCGTTGATGGGATGTCGGTGTTCGTGCATGGCCTGGGCGATGCGCAGCCGCGCGCGGGCGTGTCGGTGCAATTGCTGTCGGTGGCCAATGAGGTGCTGGCGACGGTTGCGACGGATGACACGGGCCGCGCGGTCTTTGAACCGGGCCTGACGCGGGGCACGGGTTCGGCGGCGCCCGCGCTGGTCGTGGCCAGCGCCGAGGGCGACGAGGCCTTTTTGTCGCTGACCGATCCGGAGTTCGACCTTTCGGACCGTGGCGTCGAGGGCAATCCGGCGGCGCCTCCGGTTGATGTCTTTGTCTATACCGACCGCGGCGCCTATCGTGCGGGGGAAACGGTTCATGCCGTGGCCCTGTCGCGCGATGCCAAGCAGGCCGCGATCGAGGGCCTGCCCCTGACCGCGATCCTGATCCGTCCCGATGGCGTGGAATATGTCCGCGCCGTGGCCGAAGATGCCGGTGCGGGCGGCCATGTGTTCGACTTCCCCGTCGCGGGTGCTGCGCCGCGCGGCCAGTGGCGGATGGATGTCTACAGCGACCTGGACGCGCCGGCTTTGGCGTCGAAGACTTTCCTGGTCGAGGATTTCCTGCCCGAACGCATCGACTTTACCCTGACTGCCGGGGAAGAGGCCCTGCGGATCGGTGACACCGCGCAAGTGGGCGTCGAGGCGCGGTATCTGTTCGGCGCCGTCGGTGCCGACCTTGCCATCGAGGGCGAGCTTTTGTTGCAGCGCGCCGAGGGGCTTGCGGGCTGGGACGGTTATCGCTTTGGCCGTTGGGACAGCGACTTTTCCACCCAAGTGACGTCGTTCGCCGATGAGCGGACGGATGAGGCGGGCAAGGCCATGGTCTCGGTCGCCCTGCCCTCGGTCGAGGACCCGGGCATCCCCCTGCAAGCCCTGGTAGCGGTGCGGGTGGCGGAAGGCTCTGGCCGTCCGGTGGAACGTCGGTTGACCCAGCCGCTGATGCCCTCTGCCGCGATGATCGGCGTCAAGCCGCTGTTCGATCAGGTTGTGGCCGAGAATTCCGAGGCCCGGTTTTCGTTGGTGGGCGTGGGGACGGATGGCAAGGCGGCGGCCCTGAAGGCATCGTGGAGCCTGACCCGGATCGAGACCGACTATCAGTGGTATCAAACCGAGGGCTCCTGGTATTGGGAGCCGGTGACACGGCGCGAAAAAGTCGGCGGCGGCGAGGTGGACCTTTCGGCGGCCACCGATATCGCGGCCCCCGTGACCTGGGGCGAATATGAGCTGGCGGTGTCGCGCACCGATGGCGAAAAGGCCCTGACCACGGTGAGCTTCTATGCCGGTTGGTATGGGTCGGGCGCAGGGACGGATACGCCCGATGCACTGACCCTGTCGCTGGACAAGCCCGCCTATGCGGTGGGCGAAACCGCCAACCTGCGGATCGAGCCCAAGGCGGCGGGGCGTGCCCTGGTGACGGTGCTGTCGAATGGGGTGATTTCGACCCTGGAACAGGATGTTGTGGCCGGGGAAAACGTGATCCCGGTGCCGGTGACGGATGACTGGGGAACCGGGGCCTATGTGACGGCGACCGTGCTGCGTCCGATGGATGTGGCGGCGGGGCGCAACCCGGCGCGTGCGCTGGGCCTGGCCTATGCCAAGATCGACCCGGGCACACGTGCCTTGGAGGCGACCATCGAGGTCGCCACCAAGGCCGCTCCGCGTGCGCCCCTTGATATCGCTGTCAAGGTGGAGGGCGTCGAGGCGGGCGAAACGGCCTATGTCACGCTGGCGGCGGTGGATCAGGGCATCCTGAACCTGACCGGCTATCAGGCGCCCGATCCGCAGGCGCATTACTTCGGTCAGCGCAAGCTGGGCGTGGGGCTGCGCGACCTCTATGGCCGGTTGATCGACGGGATGAACGGGGCCGAAGGCTCGGTTCGGTCGGGCGGGGATGCCGGGGCCAATGCGCGGCTGAAAGCCCCGCCGCCGACGGAGGAACTGGTGGCCTTCTTCTCTGGGCCTTTGGTGGTTGGCGAGGATGGCCGCGCCCATGCGAGTTTCGACATTCCGGCCTTTAACGGCACGGTCAAGGTCATGGCTGTGACCTGGTCCAAGCGCGGGATCGGTCAGGCCCAGGCCGATGTGGTGATCCGCGATCCGGTCGTGGTGACGGCCTCGCTGCCGCGCTTCCTGACGCCGGGGGATCAAAGCCGGCTGCTGCTGGAGCTGGTCCATGCCGAGGGGCCCGCGGGCAAGATGGCGCTGTCGGTGACATCTTCGGGTGTGACGCTGGGGGCTGTGCCTGCCGAGGTCGACCTGGCCCAAGGCGCCAAGGCAAGCCTTGAGATTCCGGTGACGGCGGGCCCCACCGGGACCCAGGTCATCGAGGTCGCCCTGACGACGCCCGATGGCCGCGTGTTGACCAAGACCCTGCGTCTGCCGGTGCAGATCAACGACCCGGAGGTCCCGACGGTGACGCGGCTGGACCTTGCCAAGGGCCAGAGCTTTACCTTTGACGACAATGTCTTTGCCGGGCTGATGCCGGGCTCTGGCCGGGCGGTGATGTCGGTGGGTCCCTTGGCGCGGCTGAATGCGCCCGGGGTTCTGGCGGCTTTGGACGCCTATCCCTATGGCTGCACCGAGCAGATCACCTCCAAGGCCTTGCCGCTGTTGTATTTCGACCAGGTGGCGCAGGCGATGAACTTGGCCCAAGGGTCGGATATCCGCGGCCGCGTGCAACAGGCCGTGACCGAGGTTCTGACCAATCAGGACGCCAACGGGGCCTTCGGGCTTTGGGGGCCGTCTTCGGGGGATATGTGGCTGGACGCCTATGTCACCGACTTCCTGTCCCGGGCACGCGTCCAGGGGCTGCAGGTGCCGGACCAGGCCTTCCGCATGGCCTTGGATAACCTGAGGAACCAGGTCAACTACTTCGCCGACTTTGACCTGGGCGGCGAGCCTTTGGCCTATGCGCTGATGGTTCTGGCCCGCGAAGGGGCGGCGGCGGTGGGCGATCTGCGTTATTATGCCGACCAGAAGGGCGATGCCTTTGCCACGCCGACGGCGATGGCGCAGTTGGGCGCGGCCTTGGCGATGTATGGCGACCAACCGCGGGCGGATGCGATGTTTGCCCGCGCGGTCTCGGCCTTGGGGCAGGACACCGGAACCGAGCAGCTTTGGCGCGCCGATTATGGCACCGCGCACCGGGATGCGGCGGCGGTGCTGACGCTGGCGGTCGAGGCGGGGTCAAAGGCCGTGGATGTCGAGGCGCTGACCTCGCGCATCGCCACCCAAGGCACGCTTTCGACGCAAGAGGCGACCTGGACGCTGCTGGCCGCCAATGCGCTGATCACCGCGCCTGACACGGGCATCACCCTGAACGGTGCGGCGGCGGATGGCCCGTTGGTCAAGGTGCTGGATCAGGGTCTGGGCGATCCGGTGGTTGTTCAAACCGCCAAGGATACGACGGTGACGGTCACGACCTTTGGCGTGCCCTCGGACCCCGTCAAGGCTGGCGGCAATGGCTATGCGATCACGCGCAGCTATTACACGATGAAGGGGGAACCCGCGGCTTTGGATGGGTCCAAGATCGGTGACCGCGTCGTCGTGGTGCTGGAGGTGACGCCCTTTGGTCGCGGCGAGGCGCGGTTGATGGTCAACGACCCGCTTCCCGCAGGGTTCGAGATCGACAACCCCAACCTGATCTCGGGTGGGGCGGTTTCGGACCTGTCCTTCCTGGATCTGGCGGGTGAGGTCGCCCATTCCGAGTTCCGCCAGGACCGCTTCCTGACCGCGATCGACCGGATGGACAACTCCAGCTTCCGCCTGGCCTATGTGGTGCGCGCGGTGTCTCCGGGCACCTTCCACCAGCCTGCCGCAAGCGTCGAGGACATGTATCGCCCCGACCTGAACGCCCATAGCGATCAGGCCCGGGTGACGGTCCAACCGTGAGGTGGCTCGCGGCCCTGGTCGCTTGCCTTTGGCTTGCGGCTTTGGGCCGGGACTGGGTCGATGATTGGGTGGCGGCCACCGTGCTGCCACCCCTTTCCATTGCCACAGGGGCCGAGGTTCTGGCCCGGGATGGCACGCTTCTGCGCGCCTATCAGGTGGGCGACGGGCTGTGGCGGCTGTCGCCGGGCGCGGTCGATCCCTTCTTTACCGACCTGCTTTTGACCTATGAGGACAAGGGGTTCTACGATCATCACGGCGTGGATTACGCGGCGCTGACCCGGGCCTTGGGCCAGGCCCTGTGGAATGGCCGCGTCGTCTCGGGCGGGTCGACCCTGACGATGCAGGTGGCGCGGTTACTGGAGGGGTCAGGCACCGGGCAATGGGCCGGAAAACTGCGCCAGGTGCGGCTGGCCTGGGCTTTGGAAGCCCGGCTGAGCAAGGGTGAAATCCTTCAGCTTTATCTGACACTTGCCCCCTATGGCGGCAATGTCGAGGGCATCCGCGCGGCCTCTATCCTGTATTTCGGCAAAGAGCCGCGCCGCCTGACCCCGGCCGAAGCGGCGCTTCTGGTGGCCATCCCGCAAAGCCCCGAGGCGCGGCGTCCCGACCGTCACCCCAAGGCGGCGGAACAGGCCCGCGCCCGCGTGCTGGACCGCGCCCTGGGCGATGGGCTGATTGACGCGGATCAGGCGCAGGCCGCGCGGACCGAACAGGTCCCCGCCGCGCGCCGTCCCTTTCCCATGCTGGCCCCGCATCTGGCCGACCGCGTCATCGCCGAGGGGGGCCGTCAGACCACGATTGACGCCACGCTTCAGGCCGCGTTGGAGCGGTTGGCCGCGGCCTCGGT
This sequence comes from Stagnihabitans lacustris, assembly GCF_025950525.1. Classification (GTDB taxonomy): domain Bacteria; phylum Pseudomonadota; class Alphaproteobacteria; order Rhodobacterales; family Rhodobacteraceae; genus Stagnihabitans. Next base: position 216,993 of record NZ_JAPDGS010000002.1, read on the forward strand.
GCCCAAGGGCGAGCGGATGCAGGTGGCGATCCTGGTGGCGGATCATGCGACCGGAGAGATCCTCGCTTCGGTCGGGTCCGCCGGTTACGGCAACGAATCCCTGGGCTTCATCGACATGACCCAGGCGCTGCGCAGCCCGGGATCGACGCTGAAACCGCTGGTCTATGGCCTGGCCTTCGACGAGGGCCTTGGCCATCCCGAAACCCTGATCGAGGACAAGCCCACCGATTTCGCGGGCTATCGGCCGCAGAACTTCGACCGGATGTTCCGCGGCTGGGTGCGGCTGCGCGATGCGCTTCAACTGTCGCTGAACATCCCGGTGGTGATGATCACCGAGGCGCTGGGGCCCGCGAAACTGCTGCAGGCCATGGACCGCGCGGGGATGGTCAGCCGCCTGCCCTCTGGTCAGCCGGGGCTGGCGGTGGCCCTGGGCGGGGTTGGCGTGTCCTTGCAAGATATGGTGCAGCTTTATGCCGCCATCGCAAGAGGAGGTGTCGCCCGCCCCCTGACCCATGGAGCCCCGACCCAGGACGCCGCCCGCGTCCTGACCGCGGTTTCGGCCTGGCAGGTGGGGGATATCCTTGCAGGCCTTGCCCCTCCGCCCGGCGCGCCCTCGAACCGGCTGGCCTACAAGACCGGCACGTCCTATGGCCACCGCGACACCTGGGCGATTGGCTTTGACGGCGCGCATGTCGTGGGCGTTTGGATGGGCCGGGCGGATGGCACGCCGATGCCCGGCGCCTTTGGGGCGGACCTGGCGGCGCCGGTCCTGTTCCAGGCCTTTGCCCGGCTGAAACCCGAGTTGGCCCCGCAGCCCCCCGCCCCGCCCGAAACGCTGATGCTGGCCACCAGCCAACTGCCGCAGCCCTTGCAGAAGTTCCGCTCCCGTCAGGCGGCCTTCACCGACACGCTTAGCCCCAAGGTCACGTTTCCCCCCGATGGCGCCGAGGTCGAACTTCTGCCCGAAGGCCTGATGGTGCGGGTCGAGGGCGGAACCGCGCCCTATACTTGGCTGCGCGATGGCGCCCCCGCCGGTCGGTCAGAGGAGCCAGGGCCGATGATTCTGCCCGATCTGGGGCGCGGCTTCGTCACGCTGACGGTGATCGACGCCGAAGGCCGGTCGGCCCGAACGCGGGTCAGGTTGCGTTGATTGACCTCGGCGCCCTCCGGGGTTAGCCATGGCGCGCAACTTCTGGAAACCGCGCATGAACTCCCCCCGTTTCGCCCTGCTTCTGTCGGGCCTCGTGTCTTTCGTGGCCCTTGGCGCCGCCATGGCGATCACCGGCGCCGCCGTCCCGGTTTATGAGCGGATGTTTGGCATCCCCACGGCGACGGCGGGGCTTTTGGTGTCGGCCCTGTGGCTGGCCTGCCTTGCGGGCGTGGTCACGATGTATTTCGTGTCCGAACATGTCACGCCGCGGATGGCGCTGTCGGGGATGGTTGTCGGCTCGGCCCTGCTGGCTGTGGCGCCGAACTGGTCGCTGACCCTGGTGGGGGCCGCGGTCTTTGGCTTTGGCTATGGGCTGTCGGCGGCGGTTTTCAACGCGCGGCTTCTGGTGTCCTGGGGGCAAACGGGGCCGTCCAAAGTGTCGATGCTGAATGCGGTCTTTTCCGCCGGAGCCATCGCGGCACCCGGGCTGTTTGGCCTGATCGGCGGCGATTTGCGCCCGGTTTACTGGGGGATGGCGGGGCTTTCCGCGCTGGGATGGGTCTTGTCGGGGCCTGCGGGTCAGGTCGGTCTGGTCAGCCGCGCCGAGGCCGGTGGGCTGCGGCTGAACCTGCCGGTGCTGGCCTTTGCCGCCCTGGGCGTGGCCTGCGAGGCCAGCCTTGCGGGGCTGGGGCCAAGCGCGCTGATCCGGGCGGGCCTGTCCGAGGGCAAGGCCGCGACGCTGTTGTCGCTGTTCTTTATCGCGGCGCTGGTGGCGCGGCTGGGGCTGGTGCTGTTCGCGCATCGACTGGCGGATTTCGCGGTCTATGTCATCGCGGTGGCTTGGGCTGCGGTCTGCGGCCTGGGGGCTGCGACGCTGTCGGCGGCGTTTTTCTTTCCGCTGCTGGGCGTTTCGGCGGGCCTGTTCTTTCAGGGCGCCTTTGTGCCCGCGACGCGCAAGATGGGGGCGGACCCCAGGGTGTCGCCGATCATCCTGGGCGTCGGGCTGGTCGGCGCGACGCTGGGGCCGCAGGTCTTTGCCCGCACGATGGATGGGCTTGGCAGCCACGGATTCTTTTGGTTGGTCGCCGGGCTGATGGGGGCCACGACCCTTGCGGCCCTGGCCTCTTGGCGCGGGATGGCGCGCTAAAGCTTGACGCGGCCCTGGTCGGTCAGGACCCAGGCACGGCGCCCCTCGATCACCGCGGCGGTCAGCGGGCCGCCATAGGCCGCCGAGGAATCCAGGTTCAGCCGGTTGCCGTAGTGGGTGGCGCGGTCGATGGCGGTGTGGCCATGGACAACCAAGGCGCCATGGTCGCCCTTGTCGGACAAAAAGGGCTCACGAATCCAGACGAGGTCCTGTTGGTCTTGCTGGGCCAGGGCCACTCCGGGGCGGATGCCGGCATGGACGAACCACGCGTCTTCATGGCTGAACCGGTCCGGACGCGCGGTCAGGAAGTCCAGGTGAGCTGCGGGAACGGCTTGGCGCGCATCGGCAAGGACATGGGCGGTGGGGCGGTCTTGCGGGGCATGGACGCCATAGGATTCAAGCGTTTGCGCGCCGCCAAGCCGGGGATGCAGCCAGGAATGTTCCGGCCGAAGCCCCGGGTCGCGCCAATCCGGGTCCAGCAGGGATTGCGCGAAAAGCCGGTCGTGGTTGCCCTTCAGCACGATCCAGTTTTCGCCGTCTTCGATGCCCTGGCGGAGGTATTCGATGACACCCTTCGAATCCGGCCCCCGGTCGCAAAGGTCGCCCAGATGCAGGATCGGGGCTTTGCCGTTTTGCCCCATGTCGCGCGCGATGCGGTCATGGGCGGCTTTCAGGAGGCCGAGATGGCCGTGGATGTCGCCGATGGCGTAGATCATGCGCGGGTCTTTCAGAAAGGCGGGTCTTTCGGAAAGAGCGGGTCTTTCGGAAAGAGCGGGGGGCCAGCCCCCCGCACCCCCCGGAGATATTTGTGTCAGTATGAAAGCGCAAGGGCGCGGGGGCTTAGGCGCCCGCGAACTGCAGGGCCTTCACCTGGGAGAACATGCCAGTCGATTCCAGCGTGTCGATGACCTTGGGGTCGATGGCCTGGTCCAGATACAGGATCGCGATGGCGTCTTGGCCCACGCCAGAGCGGCCAAGGGTAAAGTTCGCGATGTTGACGTTGTTCTTGCCCATGGTCATGCCCAAAAGGCCGATGATGCCGGGGACGTCCTCGTTCGTGGTGTAAAGCATGTGTTCGCCGATTTCGGCGTCGATGTTGATGCCCTTGATCTGGATGAAGCGCGGTTTGCCATCGCTGAAGCAGGTGCCCGCGACCGAGCGTTCACGCTTGTCCGTGACCATCGTGACCTTGATATAGGCGTCGAAGGTGCCGGTCTGATCCTGCCGCGTGGTCGAGATCTGGATGCCCTTGTCCTTGGCCACGGCGGGCGCGGAAACCAGGTTCACATCCGGATTCTGCGTTTTCAACACGCCCGCGATGACCGATTGGTTCAGCGCGGCCAGGTTCATCGAGGACACGCGGCCATCATAGAGGATGTTGATGGCGCGGATCGGCTCATCCGTCATCTGGCCGATGAAGGCGCCCAGATGGCCTGCAAGTTTGATCCAGGGACCCATGGTCTGAGCCTCTTCGGCGGAGACGTTGGGCATGTTCAGCGCGTTTTGCACGGCGCCGGACAGCAGGTAGTCGGACATCTGTTCCGCGACCTGCAGGGCGACATTTTCCTGCGCCTCGGTCGTGGCGGCGCCCAGGTGGGGGGTGCAGACGACGTTGGGCAGGTTGAAAAGCGGGTTTTCCTTGGCCGGCTCGACTTCGAACACATCCAAAGCGGCACCGGCGACATGGCCGGATTTCAGCGCCTCGGCCAGGGCTGCTTCGTCGATCAGGCCACCCCGGGCGCAGTTGATGATGCGGACGCCGGGCTTGGTTTTCGCCAGCGCCTCGGCCGAAAGGATGTTGCGGGTCTTGTCGGTCAGGGGGACATGCAGGGTGATGAAATCGGCGCGGGCCAGCAGGTCATCCAGTTCGACCTTGGTGACGCCGAGCGCCTTGGCGCGCTCTTCGGACAGGAAGGGGTCATAGGCCACGACCTTCATTTTCAGCCCGACCGCGCGATCGCAGACGATGCCGCCGATGTTGCCCGCGCCGATCACGCCGAGCGTCTTGTTGAACAGCTCCACGCCCATGAACTTCGACTTCTCCCATTTGCCGGCATGGGTCGAGGCATTGGCTTCGGGGATCTGGCGGGCGGTGGCGAACATCATCGCAATCGCATGTTCGGCCGTGGTGATCGAGTTGCCGAAGGGGGTGTTCATGACGATGACCCCCTTTTTCGAGGCTGCGGGGATATCGACATTGTCGACACCGATCCCGGCGCGGCCCACGACCTTCAGGTTGGTGGCAAGGGCCAGCAGCTTGTCGGTGACCTTGGTGGCCGAGCGGATCGCAAGGCCGTCATATTGACCGATGATCTCGGCCAGCTTGTCCTTGTCCTTGCCGAGTTGCGGCATGTAGTCGACCTGAACGCCACGGTCGCGGAAGATCTGGACGGCGGTTTCGGAAAGTTCGTCGGAAACGAGAACGCGGGGGGCCATTGGGGTATCCTTTCAAACGGTGCGTGAAATCACGCACCCTACAGGGTTGGGTAGGGTGCGTGCTTGCACGCACCGATGGGATTATTGCGCGGCGATTTCCGCGTGGAAGGCATGGGCGATCCAGGGCATCAGGGCCTGGACGTCCGAAGTCTCGACCGTCGAGCCACACCAGATGCGCAGACCCGCCGGCGCGTCACGATAAGCGCCAAGGTCGAAGCCAACTCCCGCCTTTTCCAGCCGCTTGGCCACGTTTTTCGCGAAAGTCGCCGGGTCCTTGATGCGGGGATCGTCGAACTTCAGACAGACCGAGGTCGTGGAGGCGATCTCGGGCGTCTCGGCCAGGTTCTTGAGCCAGGGGTTCTGCGCGCAGAAGTCCCAGACCGCTTGGGCATTGGCCGAAGCCCGCGCCACCAGGCCCTTGAGCCCCCCGATGGTTTGCGCCCATTTCAGCGCGACGAGGTAATCCTCATTGGCCAGCATCGAGGGCGTGTTGATCGTCTCACCCACGAAAATCCCTTCGATCAGTTTGCCCTTCGAGGTCAGGCGGAAGATCTTCGGCAGGGGCCAGGACGGCGTATAGCTTTCCAACCGCTCTACCGCGCGGGGGGAGAGGATCAGCATCCCATGCGCGCCCTCACCACCCAGCACCTTTTGCCAGGAGAAGGTGGTGACGTCGAGCTTCTCCCAGGGCAGCTCCATGGCAAATGCCGCGCTGGTCGCGTCGCAGATCGTCAGGCCGGCGCGATCCGCCGGGATCGCATCGCCACCCGGCAACCGGCAGCCCGAGGTCGTGCCGTTCCAGGTGAAGACCACGTCGGCGTCGAAATCGACGGTGGCGAAGTCGACGATCTGGCCATAGGGGGCGATCTTGACCTTGGCGTCCAGCTTCAGCTGTTTGACGACATCCGTCACCCAGCCCTCGCCAAAGCTTTCCCAGGCCAGCATTTCCACGGGCCGGGCGCCCAGAAGCGACCACATGGCCATTTCCACGGCGCCGGTGTCCGAGGCGGGGACGATGCCGATGCGGTAATCCGCCGGAACGCCCAGGATCTCACGGGTCAGTTGGATCGCCTCGGCGAGTTTCGCCTTGCCGACGGCGGCACGGTGGCTGCGGCCAAGGGGCGCGTCTGCCAGCATGTCCAACGAATAATGGGGGATTTTCGCGCAGGGGCCCGAGGAGAAACGCGGGTTGGCCGGGCGCGTTGCCGGCAAAGTCAGATCGTTCATGGTAGCCTTCCAGCTAAAAGCCCCCCGGTGGGGAGGGGTGTCCCACCGCCTTGGGTAAAGACCCGCACGCTCTGGCGCAAGACGGAAAATCGCGCTATTGCGGCGCATCATCTGCGAAAAGCGACGCGCTTTTCCACTATCGGAAACCTGTAAGGCCCATTTGCCCATGTTCACCGTCTCGCTTCTAACCCATCCCGACCGCCCGATCCTGGACCGAGTCGCGGTCGAATCCCTGCGCAATGCCTGGGGCGGGGGGCAGGCGTTGTGGCTTGATCCCGGGGTGGCGGCGGAATTCACGGTGGATATTCCGCCTGCGAACTTGTGGGAGGTTTGGGCCTCGTTCCAGTCGATGGGGATCGACCTGGCGGTGCAAAAGACCCTGGGGCGGAAAAAGCGGCTGCTGATCGCGGATATGGATTCGACGATGATCCAGCAAGAGTGCATCGACGAATTGGCAGATGAGGCGGGGGTGGGGGCGCATGTGGCCGGCATCACGGCGCGGGCGATGAACGGAGAGCTGGATTTCGAGGCCGCCTTGCGGGAACGCGTGGGGCTTTTGCGCGGTCTGCCGGTTGCGGTGATCGACAGCGTCTTGCGCGACCGGATCACGCTGATGCCCGGGGGGCCGGTTTTGCTGGCGACGATGAAGGCGAACGGGGCCTATGCCGCGCTGGTGTCGGGCGGGTTCACGGCCTTTACCGCGCGGATTGCGGCGGTGCTGGGCTTTGACGAAAACCGCGCGAATACGCTGCTGACGGAGGGGGACACTCTGTCCGGCCAGGTGGCCGACCCGATCCTGGGCAAACAGGCCAAGCTGGACGCGCTGAACGAAATCACCGCGCGGCTGGGCGTCACGCCGGAACAGGCCCTCGCGGTGGGCGACGGCGCCAATGACCTGGCCATGCTGAACCGCGCGGGCATGGGGGTGGCGTTGCATGCCAAACCCTCGGTGGCGGCGCAATGCGAGGTGCGGGTGAACCACGGCGATCTGACGGCGCTTTTGTATCTGCAGGGCTACAGCCGGGAAGACTTCGTCGCGTGACCCAGTCCCGGGGTATACCGCGGGCTACGCAGCGGCACCAAAGCGCGCGATGGGCAGCGCCGTCAACCGCGACACCGCCCCCTCGACATTCCGCGCTGCTCTTGGGATGAAGGGGCCATGTTGATCCGCGACACCAGACCCGCCGACGCTGCCGAGATGGCTGACCTTCTTAACGCCATCATCGCGATTGGCGGCACCACGGCCCATCAAGAGCCCAAGAGCCCCGACCAGGTCCGGAAGGGCTATATCGACGGGCCGGAGGTGCGGACCTCGGTTCTGGCGCAAGACGGGCAGGTGATCGGCTGGCAAAGCATCGACGTCTGGCAGGGCGGGTTTCACATCGGGTCCTTCGTGCGGCCGGGCATCCAGGCCCGGGGCGTCGGCGCGCAGATGTTCGCCCTGACCCTGCAGCGCGCCCGGGCGGCAGGTATCCCCGAGATCATCGCCTCGATCCGGGCTGACAATGTCCCGGGCCTGGCCTTTTACGCCAAGATGGGCTTCGTCGATTTCGCCCATGACCCCGATTTCGCGCTGAAGGACGGGACCGTCGTCGGCCGCATCCACCGAAAGCTGTCCCTTGTTTGAAATCGCCACCCATCTTGCGCTGATCCTGATCGCGGTCGCCTTCCTTGCGGGCTTTATCGACTCCATCGCGGGCGGGGGTGGGCTGCTCTCGGTCCCCGCGCTTTTGTTGGCGGGCCTGCCGCCGGTCAATGCGCTGGCCACCAACAAGCTGCAGGGCATGGCGGGCGCGGGCACGGCCTTTGCCAACTATGTCCATGCAGGCCAGGTCAGCCCGCGGGCGCAACTGCCGATGGCGGCGGTCAGTCTGGTGGCGGGGGCTCTGGGCTCGCTCATGGCCTCGCATCTGCCGGCCGAGGTCCTGCGGCTGATCATGCCGCCCATCCTGATCGCCATCGCGCTGTTCTTTGCGCTGAAGCCGGGATTGACCGACCAACCCCGCGCCCGGCGCCTGAGCGCGCCACTGTTCACCGCCACGGTTGTTCCGGTCATCGCCGGCTATGACGGGTTTTTCGGCCCCGGCACCGGGTCTTTCTTCATGATGGCCTTTGTCCTTCTGGCGGGCTCGGGCGTTTTGAAGGCCACGGCGGAAACCAAGATGCTGAACTTCGCCTCCAACATCGGGTCCTTTGCGGTTTTTGCGGTGCAGGGCCACATGTTCTGGGCGGTGGGGCTGGGGATGGCTGCGGCACAAATCGGCGGGGCCACGCTGGGCAGTCGGCTGGCGCTGCGGATCGGCGCGCGGCTGATCAAGCCGCTGTTGGTCGCAACCTCGATCGGGATGGCGCTGCGGCTCTTGTGGCAGGCCTGGGGTTAGGCGGCACAGGGGTGAGGCGGCACAGGGGTCAGGCGGCAAAGACCTCGTCAAAGCGCTGGCCGGACTGCCCGGCCAGGGCCAGAGCCTCGGCCTCGGTCCAGACCGGGCGCATCTTGATGACCGTCGTCATGTCCAAGATCTGTTCCAGCATCCGCACATAGCCAAAGACCGTGTCGCTGTTCACCAGCACCGCCGACACCACGGGTTCGCGAAAGGCCGCAAGCTGCGGGGCCAGCCGCGCCACCCGGGTGAAGATCGACAGGAAAGAGGCCTCGATCTGCGTCACCCCCCGCGCGTCACAGATCATCGCATGAAGGGGATCGAAGCCCGGCTCGCGCACATAGGCCAGAAACAGGTCGGCGCCCTCGCTCACCGTCAGCTTTCCGTGGAAATGGAAGGTGGCAAGCCTGCGATCGGGCTGGATGCGGAAATGATGGTCCATGGTCAAAGCGTGGCACGCATCGCAAGGTTTCTCCTTGATCTAGGGCAACCTTGTTGCTTGCCCATGTTCCGCAAGCCCCCGTCCGGGTCCAGCGTTCCGCCGTATGGTTTCGAACGCAACAGGACAGGTTTGGCGCTTTGCCCTACCCGAAAGGACAGTCATTCCGCCGCAAGGCTCAGTTTTGCGCGACCCAGACCGGCCAGCTTTTCGGTCACGCGGGCCATGCGCAGGCAAAAGGCGGAAAACACCGGCAGCGGCTCGACCCGGCGTTCGTCCAGGTAAAGCGAGCGGTCGATTTCGATTTGCACGACATGTTTGCGGCTGACCGGATGGCCATAGGTTTGGGCGATATAGGCCCCGGCAAAGGGCGAGTTGCGGGCGGTGCGAAAGCCCTCGGCCTGAAAGATCGCCTCGATCCGGTCGACCAGCTCGCGGTCCGCCGCCGCGCCGAACCGGTCGCCCAGCACGACTTCGGGCAGGTTCTGACCCGGGCGCGCATGTGATTCGATGGCCTCATGCGGCATCGAGTGGCAATCCAGCAGAATCGCCTCGCCAAAGTTGCGCTGGGTCTCGGCCAAAAGCGCGCGCAGGCCCTCATGCCAGGGGTGCCAGTGCTGCAAAAGCCGCTCACGCGCCTGGGGCAGGGGCATCTTGCCGGAATAGATCGCACGGCCCCCGGCGACGACTCGGGGAATCACCCCCAGGCCAGAAGAGATTCGCGGATTATGCGCCGGACGTGCCACGCCCTCGATCACGGCGGGGTCCAGCTCATCCGCCCCGCGGTTCAGGTCGATAAAAGCGCGCGGCGCCCGGGCCAGGAACAAAGGCGCCCCCATCAAGGGCGCACGGGCGAAAAGCCGGTCGACATAGGCATCTTCGGAAGACCGCAACTGCAGGGGCGAAAGCACGCTGGCGGCCAAGAATTCCTGAGGGTAATCGCGGCCCGAATGGGGCGAGGAAAAGACCACGCTGGTCGTGACCTCGGCCGGCCTGATCAGCCGGAAGGCGGGGGTTTCGATAACCTGTTCGCGCGGAGATTCCATGGGTTTCAGCATAAACGGTAAATCTGGTGCTTCGAAAGCCCTTGAACACCCCCGCGACTCTCTTTATAGGCACCCCACATTCGCAGTTCAGCGGTTGGATCGGAAACGAAACGGCGCTGAACAGTGGAAGAGTGGGCGGTTAGCTCAGCGGTAGAGCACTACGTTGACATCGTAGTGGCCACTGGTTCGATCCCAGTACCGCCCACCATTTTCACCGTCATCATCTGATGGCAAGGTTTCAACTGGCGCGACGACGCGCCGCGACAAAAGGGGAGTCGACCATGAAGGTTGCAAACTCGCTGCGTTCGCTGAAGACGCGTCACCGCGATTGCCAGATCGTGCGCCGCAAAGGCCGCGTCTATGTGATCAACAAGACGCAGAAGCGCTACAAGGCCCGTCAGGGCTAAGTGCTTCGGGGCAAAGGTCCCTAGGGGCCTGCGTTCAGCAGCAGATTTCAAAGGCCGCCCGGGAAACCGTGGCGGTCTTTTGATTTGGCGCTTTCGTAAGCCCGCGGGATGTTTGGGCGCGACAAGCGGCGGGCCACTGGCTAGGGTCAGGACACCCTGATCCGGAGGCGCCATGTCGGCCGACTATATCCTGACCGCTTTCATCGTCTGCCTCGCACCGGGCATTGGTGTGGTCTATACGCTGTCGGCCACTTTGGGCGGCGGGATGCGGGCGGGGTTCTGGGCCTCGGTCGGCTGCACGATTGCCACGATGCTGCATATGGGGGTGGCCATGGCCGGGCTGGCCGCCGTGCTTCATGCCAGCGCGGTCGCCTTTCAGGTGGTGAAGTTTGCCGGGGTGATCTACCTTGGCTGGATGGCCTGGGCGGTGCTGCGGGACCGGGGCGGGCTTTCGGTGCGCCCGGCGCAACCGGAAAGCGCGGCGCGGCTGGTCTGGCGCGGCATCTTGCTGAACATCCTGAACCCCAAGCTGCCGCTGTTCTTTGTGGCCTTCCTGCCGCAATTCCTGCCCCCGGGTTCGGGTCTGGCCGATCTGGCGGGTCTGGGCGCCGGTTTCTCTGCGATCACCTTTGTGACCTTCCTGTTTTACGCCGCGCTGGCCTCGGCCGGGCGTCAGCGCCTGCTGGAAAGCGCCCGTGCGATGGACTGGCTGCGCCGCGCCTTTGCGGCGGCCTTTGCCGGGCTGGGGCTGAAACTGGCCACGGCCTCTGCGACGTAAGGCGATGATGATGCAGCTGTATTACTCGCCCACCTCGCCCTTTGTGCGCAAGGTCTCGGTCCTGATCCTTGAGACGGGGTTGACGGTTGACCGCATCCCCGCCGCCGGGACGCCGCTGGATCATGGGTCGATGCCCGTCGCACTGAACCCCTTGGGCAAGGTGCCGGCGCTGGTCGATGGCGACGAGGTCTTTTTCGACAGCCGCGTCATCTGCCGCTATCTGGACCACAAGGCGGGGGCCGGGCTTTATGCGCCGGACACCTGGGGCATCCTGCGGCAAGAGGCCCTGGCCGATGGCATCCTGGAGGCCGCTTTGCTGATGGTCTATGAAGGCCGTCTGCGCCCCGAAAGCCTGCGTTTCGCCCCCTGGGTCGAGGGGCAATGGGCCAAGATCGCCCGGGCCCTGGATGCGCTGGAGGCCGCGCCGCCGCAAGGTCCGCTGACCATGGGACAGATCGCGATCGGCTGCGCGCTGGGGTATCTGGACTTCCGCCACGACGCCCGCGCCTGGCGCGCAACACGTCCGCAGCTGGCCGCCTGGGCCGAAGGATTCGCCGCCCGGCCCGCAATGAGGGCGACGGTTCCGACCTGACCCCCAAAGATGGGGACGCGGCTGGACATCGCAAGGCCACACCCTAGCTAAATCTTCATGATTGCCGGGGTATGACCCTTTGTCCGCTGGACCTTGGATCAATCCTTGTCTAAAACCCGGCGCGCAAGGCTGCGTTTGACGCGGCCTCTCTTGGCATAAGGCCGTCAGGCCACGGAAGGGAGAACATCGGTGTCGCAGACAGACGATCACGCAGGGAGCCGCAGGGACTTCCTGTATTACGCCACCGCCGGGGCTGGTGCTGTGGCCGCTGGTGCCGCGGTTTGGCCGCTGGTGAACCAGATGAACCCCACGGCCGATGTCCAGGCCCTGGCCTCGGTCGAGGTCGATGTTTCGGCCGTCACCGAAGGGTCGCAATTGACGGTCCTGTGGCGCGGCAAGCCGGTCTTCATCCGCTATCGCAATGCCGCCGAGATCGAGGGCGCCCGTGCCGTGGCGCTGACCGATCTGGTGGACACCAAGGCCGAGAATGACAACCTGACCGCCGAGGCCCAGGCCACCGACGAGAACCGGACGCTGGACCCCGAGGGCAAGTGGCTGGTGATGATGGGCGTTTGCACTCATCTGGGCTGCGTGCCGCTGGGCGATGGTGCGGGCGATTTCGGCGGGTGGTTCTGCCCCTGCCACGGGTCGCACTACGACCAGGCCGGCCGCATCCGCAAAGGACCGGCGCCGCGCAACCTTGCGGTTCCGGTGGCGTCCTTTGTGAACGAAACCACGATCAAGCTGGGCTGAGGGGGGAACAATGGCTGGTATTCCGCACGACCACTACGAACCGAAGTCCGGTTTCGAAAAGTGGCTTTACGCTCGTCTGCCGATCGTTGGCCTGTTGCACAGCACGCTGACCATCCCGACGCCCAAGAACCTGAACTGGATGTGGATCTGGGGCATCGTCCTGACCTTCTGTCTGGGCCTGCAAATCGTGACCGGCATCGTGCTGGCCATGCATTACACGCCCCATGTCGACCTGGCGTTCGCCTCGGTCGAACATATCATGCGCGACGTGAATGGCGGCGTGATGCTGCGCTATCTGCATGCCAATGGCGCCTCGCTGTTCTTCTTTGCCGTCTATATGCACATCTTCCGCGGCCTGTATTACGGCAGCTACAAATCCCCGCGTGAGGTGACTTGGGTCATCGGCATGGTGATCTATTTCCTGATGGTTGCGACCGCCTTCATGGGCTACGTCCTGCCCTGGGGTCAGATGTCCTTCTGGGGCGCGACCGTGATCACCGGCCTGTTCTCGGCCATCCCGGGTGTGGGTGGCGCGCTGCAAGAATGGCTTTTGGGCGGGTTCGCGGTCGGCAATGCGACGCTGAACCGGTTCTTCTCGCTGCATTATCTGCTGCCCTTCGTGATCGCGGGCCTGGTCGGCCTGCACATCTGGGCCTTCCACACCACCGGCAACAACAACCCCACCGGGGTCGAAGTGCGCCGCGGGTCCAAAGAAGAGGCCGAGAAAGACACGCTGCCCTTCTGGCCCTATTTCGTGATCAAGGACCTGTTCGCGCTGGCCGTGATCCTGACTGTGTTCTTCGCCATCGTGGGCTTCATGCCCAACTTCCTTGGAGAGCCGGACAACTACATTCAGGCCGACGCGATGAAGACTCCGTCGCATATCGTGCCGGAATGGTATCTGCTGCCGTTCTACGCGATCCTGCGCAGCTTTGATAACACGGTCTGGGCCGTGCAATTGGTGCAGTTCCTGACCTTCGGCATCGTCGATGCGCGTCTGTTTGGCGTTCTCGCCATGGGCGCCGCCATCCTGGTCATGGGCCTTGCGCCCTGGCTGGACACGTCCTCGGTGCGGTCGGGCCGCTATCGCCCGATGTTCAAGGCCTGGTTCGCGGTGCTGTGCCTGGACTTCGTCGTCCTGGCCTGGGTCGGCAGCCAGCTGCCCACGCCCTTCACCTCTTGGGTCGGTCTGATCGCCTCGACCTATTGGTTCGCCTATTTCCTCGTGATCCTGCCGCTGTTGGGCGTGCTGGAAAAGCCGACGCTGGCGCCGGCCACGATCGAGGAAGACTTCAAGTCCCACTACGCAGATCCGATCTCTGGTCCTGCCGAGTGATGAAAGGGAAGATGATGTTCCGCAAAATCGCCATCGGCACCCTTTCCGCCCTGGTCCTGGGCCTTGGCCCGGTCCAGGCCAATGAAGCCGGCCATATCGAAGACATCGCGTTTTCGTTCGAAGGCCCCTTCGGCAAGTTCGACGAACACCAGCTGCAGCGCGGCCTTCAGGTCTATACCGAGGTCTGCTCTGCCTGCCACGGGATGAAGTTCCTGCGCTTTGGCTCTTTGTCAGAGCCGGGCGGCGTCAACCTGACCGAAGATGCGGTCAAGGCCTATGCCAAGGGCTTTACCGTCGTCGACGCAATCACAGGCGAGGACCGCGAAGCCACCCCGGCCGACCGTTTCCCCGCCAATACCGGTGCGGGCGCGCCCGACCTGTCGGTCATGGCCAAGGCCCGCAAGGGCTTTTCCGGGCCGCATGGCCTTGTGGTCAACCAACTGGTGAACGGGATCGGCGGGCCGGAGTATATCTATTCCATGCTGACCGGTTTCACCGGTGAGACCAAGGAACAGGCCGGCACGGTGCTTTACGAAAACAAGGCCTTCCCGGGCGGCTGGATGTCCATGCCGAACGAGGCTTTGGCGGCTGATGCCGTGACCTATGCCGACGGCACCGAAGCCAGCCTGCACCAGATGTCCGAAGACGTGGCGGCCTTCCTGATGTGGGCCTCCGAGCCGCGGATGATGGTGCGCAAGGAATCGGGCATGAAGGCCGTTCTGATCCTGGGCCTGTTGTCGGTTCTGCTTTACCTGACGAACAAGCGGCTCTGGTCGCGCGTCAAGGGCAAGAAGCTGGCCTGAACGCCGCGCCTTACGTAAAACAAGAGGCCCCGGGTCACGCCCGGGGCCTCTTTGCTTTTGCGGACCCGTTCCGTCCGCGCGAAGCCGCTCCGGGCTTGACCCGCAGCTTCTGCCCTAACCCAGATAGGCCCGCAGCGCCGGGGGCGGATCGGCAAAGATCGCCTCGGTCGGAACCGGCGCATCGACCAGCCCGTCATGAACCAGCACGACATGGCTGGCAAAACGGCGCGCGTCCTCGGGGTCATGCGTGACCATCAGGACCGTCGTCCCCGCCTCGGCGGCAAGGTCGCGCACCAGCTCCAGCAGGTCGGCTTTCAGCGCGGGGCCCAAAGCGGCAAAGGGTTCATCCAGCGCCAGAACAGGCCGGCCCTGCAACAAGACCCGCCCCAAAGCCGCCCGCCCCTGTTGACCGCCCGACAGTTCAGCGGGCCGCCGCCCCTGCAGCCCCGCAAGGCCCAGGCGGTCCAGCACGTCGCGGACCCGCGCCCTTTGGTCCTCGGTCAGCCGCAGCTTGGGCGACAGCGCGAGGCCAAGGTTCTGCATCAGCGTCAGGTGGGGAAACAGGTTCTGATCCTGAAACAGCATCGCCACGGGGCGGGCTCCGGGCTCCAGCGCGTCAATCGGGGTGCCCTGCCACAGGATGCGCCCCGTGATCGGCAAGAACCCCGCCAGGGCCAGCAAAAGCGAAGATTTCCCCTCACCCGACCCGCCCAGAACCGCGACCAAAGCGCCGCGCGGGATGGTCAGATCGGCGCGCAGGTGAAAGGCGCCCTGGGTCAGCGTCAGGTCCAGTCTTAGCCCGTCATTTGCCGGCATGGCGTCCCCCAAGGTCGAAGGCTGCAAAAAGCGTGAACGACAGCGCGACCAGCAGCAGCGCCGCGCCCGAGGCCGCCTCCATCCGGTAAGCGCCCGCAAGGCGTTGCACGACCAGCGGCAAGGTCGCCTGATCCTGATCGGCAAACAGCGCGATGGTGCCAAGGTCGCCCATCGACAAAGCGGCGGCAATCCCGGCGCCAAGGCCAAGGGGGCGCGCCAACCGCGGCAGGGTCAAATAGCGCAGCCGGGTCAGGCCCGTCAGCCCCGTGGCCTGGGCCAGCCGGTCATAGTCTTGGTGCAGCCGCCGGGCCTGGGGCAACAAAAGGCGCAGCAGAAAAGGCAGCGCCATCAGGGCATTGGTCAGCACGGTGGCGGGCAGGGCCAGGCTTTCAGGCCGCACAAAGGGCCGCAACAGCAGGAACCAACCGGTGCCCAGCACCAGACCCGAAGCGACCATGGGCAGGGTGGCGACCAACTCGGCCAGCCGAGACCCCCGCGCGGCGGCCAGCGCCAGGACCAACGCCGCAGCCACAGCCAGAGCCGCGGCGGCCAGCGCCGTGACGACCGACCGCAGCGCCGCCGGCCAGACCTGCGCAGGCAGGGCGGACAGGGCGGGCAGGCCCTCGGCCAATACGGCGAGCAGCGGCAGGGTCAGATAAAGCGTGGCCGCAAGGATCACCGCAGCATCCAGCAGACGCCCGCGGCTTTGCGGCACGGGGGGGCGGTCCAGACCCGCGCCAAGGTCGGGCAGGGCGATGCGGGCGGCCAGCGTCACAGCCAGCGCGGCCAGCCCCGCCTGGACCGCAGCCAAAGCCGCCGCATGGCCCGGGTCAAAGTCGAAACGCAACGCCTGATAGATCGCAAGCTCGACCGTTGTCGCCCGCGGCCCGCCCCCAAGGGTCAGGGCCACGACGAAAGAGGTCAGGCAAACCAGGAAGATCGCCACGAAAGCGCCCGGCAGATGGGCGCGCAGCATCGGCGCCTCGACATGGGCGAACCGCGCCATAGGGGGCAGGTTCAGGGTCGCGGCCAGACGCTGACGCTCTGCCGGGATCGACTGCCAGCCTTGCAGCAGGAACCGCGTCGCCAAGGGCAGGTTGAAAAACACATGGGCCATCAGGACGCCGGTCAGACCATACAGCGGAAAGGGCGCGCCCGTCACTTGCGACACCCAGCCCGACCGGCCAAAGACCGACACGATACCCAGCACCGCCACGATGCTCGGCAAAAGGAACGGCGCGCCCAGAAGCGTCAAGAGCGCCCCCCGCCCCGGAAACTGCCGCCGCGCCAAGGCCCGGGCCAAAGGCACCGCCAAGACGCAAGAGATCGCCGCCGACAGCAGGGCTTGGAACACGGTGAACCTCAGGGCGGCAAGGTCTGCCGCCCTGAGCGCAAGCCCCGATTGCAGCGCCAGCACGGCCAGAGGGGCCGCCACCAGCACGGCAACCGCGGCGGTTACTGCGCGAGCGCCGCTTGCCATTCTTCGATCGCCGCTTGCCGCAAAGCTTCGGCTTCGGTGGAGGACAAAAGCAGCGACTTGGCGGGCTTGATCAGCGTCTCATAACCCTTGGGCAAGGCGGCCTCTTGGGCCGGATACATCCAGTTTGTCGTGGGAATGACGCCCTGCGCCTCGGGTCCGGCCAGATAGGCCAGGAAAGCATCGGCCAGCGCCGGTTGCTTGGCCGCCTTCAGCTTGCCCGCCACCTCGACCTGCATGTAATGCCCCTCGTCAAAGGCCGCCGCGGTCTTGGTGTCGTCGCTTTCGGCAATCAGGTGATAGGCCGGAGAGGTCGTGTAAGACAGCACCATATCCGCCTCGCCCTTCAGGAACAGGCCATAAGCCTCGTCCCAACCCGGGGTGACGGTGACGATATTGTCAGCCAGATCCGCCCAGACCTGCCCCGCCTGATCGCCATAGGCCGCCTTGACCCACATGACCAAGCCGAGGCCCGGGGTGGAGGAGCGCGGGTCCTGAATGACGATCTTTAGGTCACTCGCCGCCAGCGCCTTGAAGTTCGCAGGCGGATTTTCCAGCGATTTCAGATGGACAAAGGCGAACCAGCCCCAGTCAAAGGGCTGAAATTCGGCGTCCGCGAAGGGCACTGGCAGGGTGTTGGGCTGGGCCGCCACCGGCGCGAAAAGCCCGGTCGCACGGGCGGCCTCCATCAGAGAGGTGTCCAGACCCAGGGCCACATCGGCCTCGGAGCCCGCGCCCTCCATCTTCAGTCGCGACAGGATCGCCCCTCCGTCGCCCGCCGCGATGTAGTTGACCTTGCACGCACAAGTGGCCTCGAACCCCTTGGCGATGGCCGGGCCGGGGCCCCATTCGGCGGTAAAGCTGTCATAGGTCAGGACGTTCAGCGTCGGCATGTCAGCCATTGCAGGGGTGGCAAGCAACGCCAGTGCAGGAAGGAACTTCATCTTTTCTCCATTCGTGCAGCGGGCGGGAATGGAGGGGCACCATAGCGCCCTTACCTTCCCTCCGCCGGTATGATCCGGTTCAGGTTCAACGGGTCCGCATCGCTGCATCTCAGGCCAAAGGCCACCCCGAGGTGAGGCTGAACATAGGCGAAAGGCGGACGCGCGCAAGGGGTCCCTTCACCCCTGCCCGATAATCGGCTAAGGCGGGCACAGGAGGCCCGATATGTCGCTGAATACCTTTGGTCATGTCTTCAAGTTCACCACCTGGGGCGAAAGCCATGGGCCGGCGATTGGCGCGGTGGTCGATGGCGTCCCGCCCGGGATCGCGCTGTCCGAGGCCGATTTGCAGCCCTGGTTGGACAAAAGGAAACCGGGGACGTCCAAATTCACGACCCAGCGGCAAGAGGATGACGCGGTGCGCATCCTGTCGGGCGTGTTTGATGGCGTGACGACGGGGACGTCGATTTCGCTGATGATCGAGAATACGGATCAGCGGTCCAAGGATTACTCGGCCATCGCCCAGGCCTTTCGGCCGGGTCATGCCGATATCACCTATCACCAGAAATACGGGGTGCGGGATTATCGCGGCGGCGGGCGGAGTTCCGCGCGTGAGACGGCCTCGCGGGTGGCGGCAGGCGGCGTGGCGCGGGCGGTGCTGGCAGCCCTGGTGCCGGGGCTGAAGATCACCGGTTACATGGTGCAGATGGGCACGAAGGGCATCGACCGGACGCGGGTCGACCTTGCGACCGTGGGCGACAACCCCTTCTGGTGCCCCGATCCCGTGGCCGCCTTGGAATGGGCCGAGTATCTGGACGGGCTGCGCCTGTCGCATAACTCGGTCGGCGCGGTGATCGAGGTCGTGGCCGAGGGCGTGCCTGCGGGCCTTGGCGCGCCCCTGTATGGCAAGCTGGACAGCGACCTTGCCAGCGCGATGATGTCGATCAACGCGGTGAAGGCGGTCGAGATCGGGGATGGCATGGCCGCGGCTGGGCTGACCGGAGTGGACAACGCCGACGAGATCCGGATGGGGCCGAATGGGCCAGAGTTCCTGTCCAACCACGCGGGCGGCATCCTGGGCGGGATATCTTCGGGCCAGCCGGTGGTGTGTCGCTTTGCGGTGAAACCGACCTCCTCTATCCTGACGCCCCGGCGCACGATCGACCAGACGGGGGCCGAGATCGACCTTGTGACCAAGGGTCGCCATGACCCCTGTGTGGGCATCCGCGCCGTCCCGGTGGGCGAGGCGATGATGGCGCTGGTTCTGGCCGATCACCTGCTGTTGGACCGCGCCCAGACCGGCGGCTTGCGCGGGCGGATCGGTTGAACCCCAGGCCACGCCAAAGCACTTTTTCCGGCAACCGGGCTTCTGTTTCCACAGCGTCGCCGGGACATTAGCGCCCGGCCTTCAACTGCGCCACGAAATCGCGCAACAGCGCCACGCGGCGCGGGCGAAAGCTGTCGCGGGTCAGGGTGACGCCCGCCAGCGCCTCTAGTCGAAAGCGGCGGAAGTCCTGACGCAGGGTGCAAAAGGCCAAAAGCATCAGCGTCCGGTCCATGAAAACCACCGACAGCGGCCAAAGCACGCGCTGGCTGGCTTGGCCCCCACGGTCGGTATAGGCGACGGCAACGGCGCGCTCTTCCCAGATCGCCTCACGCAAAAGCGGCAGGCAATCGGGCACCGCGGGGCGGCGTTCAAAGCGGTAAATCTGGCTGGCGACATGCAGGGCCTGACGCTGCACACGCTCGGGCAGGGTGGCGATGATCTTGGCCTGCGCGGCCTGGGCGGCCAGCACCAAGGCCGGATCACCGGCCAATTGCACCTCTGCCAGGCCCAGGACCAGAGCCTCGATCTCCAGCCGCGTGAACATCTGCGGCGGCAGGGCGGGGTCTTCGGTCAGGGTATAGCCCAGCCCCGGGGCCCCGTCGATCAGGGCGCCCCCGGCCCGCAAGGCCCCGATATCGCGATACAATGTCCGCTCCGACACTTCGGTCTCGGCAGCCAGACGCTCCGCCGTCACCGGTTGCGGCAGGCGGCGTATGGTGGACAAAAGACGCAAAAGGCGATCAGCGCGAGCCATCCTGACAGGATATGACAGGAGCGCCCTGCGATAAAGCCTCATCGTCACAAGGAGACCGAAATGCTGACCCTGATCCATGCCCCGAACTCGCGCTCGACCCGTGTGCTGCACCTGATCCACGAAATGGGGATCGCGGACCGCATCCGGCTGCAACCGGTGGGCATCATCTACCGCGACGGCTCGGGTGCCCCGGACCCGGCCAATCCCCATCCGGAGGGCAAGGTGCCGGCCCTGATCCATGATGGCACCGTGATCACCGAAAGCGGGGCGATCATGCTGTATCTGACCGCGCTTTTCCCTGACAGCGGCCTGGCCCCCGCCCCCGGCACGCCCGCGCGCGGCGCCTTTCTGACCTGGCTCTTCTGGTATCAGGGCGTGATGGAGCCGGTGATGATGGCCGCCGCCATGGGCATCCACCACCCCGGCCTGGACCGCAATTTCCGCGGCATCGACGCGGCCAATGACCGCATCCGCCAGGCCCTGACCCGCGGCGCCTGGCTGTGTGGGGACACCTACACGGCCGCCGACCTGATCTGCAGCTCGGCCTATACGTTCTTCCCGCAGTTCGTCCCGGACGAGCCCGCTTTCCGCGATTGGGTCGCCCGCTGTGCAAGCCGCCCCGCCCTGGCCCAAGCCAAGGCGCAGGATGCCGAAATGTCGGTCCTGGCCTGACCCCCGGGGAGGCCAGGACACGTGTTTCGTGAACCCGTGGCGAAACAAGTGTCAAACCTCCCCTAACCCCTCCGGGATATTTGGGTCAGTGTGAAAGCGGGCGGCGGGCTTGGCGCGCGAAAAAGGAGTATTTGGGTCAGTATGAAAGCACCCCGGTCTTTCATACTGACCCAAATACTCTCTTGCGGCCCCTCGCGCTCTGGCTTTCATACTGGCCCAAATACTCCCGCCGGAGGCATTCACCCGCAAAGCAAAAGGGCCGCCCCTTTCGGAGCGGCCCCTTGCTGCGATCAAGCCCGAGATCAGGCGTTGACCGAATCCTTCAGAGCCTTGGCGATGGTGAACTTCACCTGCTTGTCGGCGTCCTTCTTGACCATCTCGCCGGTGGCGGGGTTGCGGACTTCGCGGGCGGGACGCTCGCGGCAGACGACCTTGCCCAGGCCCGGCAGCGTCACGGCGCCGCCGGCGGCGACTTCGCGCGCCACGACTTCGGAAATGGCGTCCAGCGCCGCGGTGGCGGTCTTCTTGTCAGCGCCCATGGCATCGGCCAGAGCGGCCACGAGTTGGGTCTTGGTCATCGGTTTGGTCATCATGTCCCTCAGAGGATCTTTATCGGATTGGGATGCCTGAAACGGCCTGCCGCTCCGTGAACAGGTTTTTGCGCCCCATGGCAAGAGGGTTTGACCCGGCCAAGCCAAAAACGGCCATCAGAGAAAGGCGGTTTCCTCGAAACTGCGCAGTTTGCGGCTGTGAATCTCGCCCAGAGGCCGTTTGCGCAGGCTTTCCATGGCGCGGATGCCGATTTGCAGATGGCGGCTGACCTGGGTTTTATAGAAGTCACTGGCCATGCCGGGAAGCTTTAGCTCGCCATGAAGCGGTTTGTCACTGACGCAAAGCAGCGTCCCATAGGGCACCCGAAAGCGAAAGCCATTGGCGGCAATCGTGGCCGATTCCATGTCCAGCGCGATGGCCCGCGACTGCGACAGGCGCCGCACCGGGCCGGATTGGTCGCGCAGCTCCCAGTTGCGGTTGTCGATCGTGGCCACGGTGCCGGTCCGCATGATGCGCTTCAGCTCATAGCCCTCCAGCTGGGTGACTTCGGCCACGGCGTCCTGCAGCGCGATCTGGATTTCCGCCAGGGCGGGGATCGGCACCCAGATCGGCAGGTCGTCGTCCAGCACGTGATCTTCGCGCAGATAGGCATGGGCCAGGCAGAAATCCCCAAGGTTCTGGCTGTTGCGCAGGCCCGCGCAATGGCCGACCATCAGCCAGGCATGGGGCCGCAGCACCGCGATATGGTCGGTCGCGGTCTTGGCATTGGACGGGCCCACGCCGATGTTGACCAGGGTGATCCCGTTCCCATCGGCCCGTTTCAGGTGATAGGTCGGCATCTGCGGCGTCTTGGTGCTTGGCGCCAGCACGCCATCCGCAGTGGTGATCTCAGAGTTTCCACCCGCCACAAAGCCGGTATAGCCCAAGGCCGGATCGGCCAGGCAGGCGCGGGCAAAGGCCTCGAATTCCTCGACATAGAACTGATAGTTGGTGAACAGCACATAGTTCTGGAAATGGCTGGCATCGGTCGCGGTGTAATGCGACAGCCGCGCCAACGAGTAATCCACGCGCTGCGCGGAAAAGGGCGCCAGCGGCAGCGACCCATCCGGGTTATGCGTCCGCGTCCCGTTGACGATGTCGTCGTTCGTGGTTGACAGGTCCGGCACGTCAAAGACATCGCGCAGCGAGAAATCCAGCACACCCTGATGCGGCACCGTCTGGCCCGCCATGGCGAAATGCAGCGGCATCGGCGTGTCCGACACACCGATTTCGACCGATACGCCGTGGTTCTTGATCAACAGCTCCAGCTGCTGCGTCAAGTAATTGCGGAACAGGTCCGGCTTTGTCACCGTCGTGGAATAGATGCCGGGATGGCTGACATGACCAAAGGACAGGCGGCTGTCGATCTTGTCATGGCTGATCACCGTCAGCCGGATTTCCGGGTAATAGGCGCGGATGCGGTGGGCGGGCTTGCCCTCGGTCAGGGCTGCGGCAAAGGCATCCGACAGAAAGCCGGTGGCCTGGGCGTAAAGCGCCTCCAGCCGGGCGACGGCCAGGCCTGCATCGGTGAAGGAATGGCGGGGAAGGGCGTCGGGGGAATGGATATCGTCTTGCATGATCCATTTAATCCGCGACGTCCGATCAAGGCAAGTGAAAGGATGATGACAGGCGCCCCTTGCAGGACGGAACGGGGCGGGCGAAAAGGGCCTATGAAAACGCTTCTCTCCATCGGGCATGGCTATTCGGCACAGGCCCTGGCGCGCCGGCTGGACGGCTGGCGCATCATCGGCACCACCCGCACGCCCGAGGGCGTGTCCGAGCTGAAGGCCAAGGGCGTCGAGGCCCGGCTGTGGCCCGGCGAGCCCTTGCCGCTGGATCAGGCGACGCATCTGCTGACCTCGGTCGCGCCCGGGGCGGCCGATCCGGTGCTGGCGGCGCATGGCGATCAGATTGCGGCGGCGGGGCTGGACTGGGTGGGGTATCTGTCGACCACCGCGGTCTATGGCCATCACGACGGCGCCTGGGTCGATGAGACGACCCCGCCCGACCCTTCGACGCCGCGCGGTGCGGCCCGGCTGAAGGCGGAACAGGCCTGGGCGGCATTGGGCATCCCTCTGCATATCTTCCGCCTGGCGGGCATCTATGGCCCCGGTCGTGGCCCGTTTGAAAAAGTCCGCGACGGCACGGCCCGGCGGATCATCAAGCCCGGCCAGGTCTTTTCCCGCATCCATGTCGATGACATCGCCAATGTCCTGCAGGCCGCGATGACGCGCCCCCGCCCCGGCATCTACAATGTCTGCGACGACGATCCCGCCAGCCCCGAGACGATCCTCGGTGCCGCAGCCGAGATGCTGGGCCTGCCCCCGCCGCCCATGGTCCCCTATGACCAGGCCGAGATGACGGATATGGCCCGCAGCTTTTACGCCGAAAACAAGCGGGTGCGGAACGACAAGATCAAGAGTGACCTGGGCGTCCGGCTCTTGTATCCCAGCTACCGCGAGGGGCTGGCCGCCATCCTGCGGGCCGAGGGCTGAACCCCGGGCTACGCGGCGGAAACAATGCGCCTGTCTTGCGGCGGCGGCCCGGCGACAAGATCGCACTGCGGCCCCCGCAATGGAAAATCCATCACAATTTTCGATCACAAGGGGTTGAACGCCCGCCGTCCATGACTATTTGCCAGATGCGGACCGGGCCCCTCTGACGTGCAAACGTGATGTCGGACCGCATCGAGCAAAGCTCGATCGGGCCCCGCCCGTTCGAGCCCAACAGAGAGGTTCGACTTGGACTATTTGCTTTCAGACTTCATGGGCACGCCCACCTGGATGTGGCTGACCTTCATCAGCGTGGTCTTGGCCCTTTTGGCGGCCGACCTTGGCCTGTTCCACAAAAGCGCCAAAGAGATCGAAGTGGCCGAGAGCCTGCGCATCTCGGCTGTCTATATCGCCCTGGGTGTCAGCTTTTCGGCCTTCGTGGGCTATCAGATGGGGGCGCCCGCCGCGACGGCCTATCTGACGGCCTTTGTGGTGGAAAAGTCGCTGTCACTGGACAACGTTTTCGTCATTGCGCTGATCTTCTCGTCGCTGGCCATCCCCCGCGCCCTGCAGCACCGCGTGCTGTTTTGGGGCATCCTGGGCGTGATCGTGCTGCGCGGCATCATGATCGGCCTTGGCGCGGCGCTGGTCGCCCAATACCACTGGGTCCTCTATGTCTTCGCGGCCTTCCTGATCATCACCGGCATCAAGATGCTGTTCGCCAAGGACAGCCATGACCCGGCCGACAATGCCGTGGTGCGCTTCCTGAAGGCCCGGATGCGCCTGACCGAGACCCTGGACGGCGAGAAGTTCTTCACCAAGAAGAACGGCGTGACCTTTGCGACGCCGCTGTTCCTGGCGCTGATCATGGTGGAAACCGCCGACCTGATCTTTGCCGTCGACTCGGTGCCGGCCGTCTTTGCCATCACCGCCGACCCCTTCCTGGTCTATACGTCGAACATCTTCGCCATCCTTGGCCTGCGCGCGCTTTACTTCGCGCTGTCCGCGATCCTGCACCGCTTTGCCTATCTGAAATATGCGCTGGCCATTCTCTTGGTCTTCATCGGGTCCAAGCTGTTCATCGCCGACCTGATGGGTTGGGACAAATTCCCCGCCTCGCTCTCGCTGGGTGTGACTTTCGTGATCCTGGCCACCGGTGTCGCCGTCTCGCTGTGGAAAACCCGCGGCGCCCCGCCCGCCCATCCCTAAGCCACAGGCCCCAAATCAAGAGCGGCGCGACCATCACGGCCGCTCCCCTTTGGCTTTCACATTGATACAAATATTCCACGGGAGGGTCCGGGAGGGTGTGAAACCCTCCCGGGCTTTCCGCTTTCACGCCGCCCAGTCATTAGGGGCCCCTATCACTGGGGTCCCAGTCACTCGGCCCCAGTCACTCGGCCCCAGTCACTCGGCCCCAGTCACTCGGCCCCAGTCACTCGGCCCCAGTCACTCCGGCTGGATCATCCGCCCCATATGCCGCCCGCCCAGGATATGCAGGTGGTAATGCGGCACTTCCTGCCCCCCCGCCTCCCGCGTGTTTGAAATCGCCCGGAACCCCGGGCCAAGGTCCAGCATCGCCACAACCTGCGCCACACACCGGTGGAAATCCACCAGCTCTTCGGCCGGGGCCTCGGCCGAGAAATGGTCCAGCGACACATAGGCCCCCTTGGGGATCACCAGCACATGCACCGGCGCCAGGGGGCGGATGTCATGGAAGGCCAGGCTATGCGCCGTCTCCAGAACGGTCTTGTTCGGGATCTCGCCCCGCAGGATGCGGGCAAAGATATTGGTCGGGTCATAGCTGAAGTCAGTCTGGGTCATGGGCGTCTCAATCCACGAAAAGGTAAGAGGTCGCAGCGATCTCGCGCGCCTTGGCCGCAGGTATATCGAGGAATTCCGCCAGCGGCACCGTGTTTTCATCGACGCTGACCGACTGCTTGATCTGGTAGAACCCGGCAAAGCCCGCGTCCCGGATGCGGTCGCTTTCAAAGCGCACGTCATAGCGGATCGTCGGCAACAGCCGCTCGATCACCTCACGCGGGGTCGAATCCGCCGCCAGACCCACGCGTTTCGCATGGCCGATCAGGTAGTCATCGGTGAAGTCGCAGTTGATCTCCAACAGCCGCACCTTGGCCTTGTCGTTGTAGAAATCCTGCATCAGATCGACATTGGCCGGGTCGATGCAGACCACCAGCACATCTGATTGCCAATAGTCGAACAGCATCCGCACCAGCGCGCGCCGGTGGCGGGTGCGCTTTTCCAGCGTCGACTGGATGCCGCCCAGGTCGGGCAGAGCGGTCGAAGCCTCGTTGAACAGATACTCCACCGCCGGGAAATTCGTCACCTGCCGCACCCGGTCGACCAGGCGCTTGGCCACATGCCATTTCTTGCATGTCACCATCAACAGCGTCCGGTTGCGGCCCAAGGAAGCCTCGGTCTCCCAGAACCGGGGCGCGAACCGCCGCCCCACCCGCCCGCGCCCCGTCAGAAAGTGAAACAGGCTCCGCCCCTCGTTCGAGACGGCGAACCGGTGGCCCTCCTTGATGTAAAGCCGGCCCAGGCGGTCCTTCAGCTCCAGCGCGTCGGGGCTGATCTTGCGGGCGAACAGATAATCCTGAGCCAGCAGCAGGTCGTAATGGTCGTTGTAAAAGCTGACGGGCATCCCGTAATCGGTGAACATCAGGAAGGTCAGGGTGCGGGCCCTGATCTCGACCTCGGGGACCAGATGGCGGACCAGGGTCTGAAAAAACGTCTCGTCCGGAATCCAGGTGGTCGAGAAAAAGCGCATCACATCCGGGCGCGCCTTGCAAAAGGCCAGGACCAGTTCGATCGTGCGGCGGCGCAGGCACCACCACTGGCTGCCGATCATCATCTGCAGGTCATGGGGCACCGACCGGCGCAGGCCCAGCCGCTCTTGCCACTCCATCGAGCGGTAAAACCAGCCCTTCTGCGTGCGTTCGTTGAAATAGTGGCGATAGACCAGCCGTTCTTCCTTGATCCCGGTCTTGATCCAGTCCGAGGCAAAGAAGTCAAAGCTTTCGATATAGTCACATTCCGTCGCATCCAGAAAGCTATGGGCATATTCCGCCGTCTTGACCGGCATGCAATCGCCCGACAGCATGTAGAAATGCGTGGCGCGGGGAAAGGCCTCGACCGCGGCTTCGACGGCCTGCAGCGTGGCATCGACCAGGGACCATTCCCCCCAGCCGCATTTGACGCGGCGGGCGGCGAAGGTCACGGCCGGGTTCGTCGCCAGGGCCTCGCGGATGCGGTCGTAATCCTCGCGCCGGGCGCGGGCGTCGAAGTGGATGGCGATGAAATCCCCCGCAGCCGTCAGCCGCTCGGCCTGGGCGATGATCCCGGCCGGGTCCTTGTGGCACAGGAGAATATAGGCAATTTTCGCCATCAGTGAAACGATCCGTCGGGTCTTTGCTTCTTTGTTGCCCTAGATAGCTTTATCGGACATTGAAAAGACAGACATTCTTTGCTTTTTTCGCCCTAGAATTTCCGTGGTCTGGGGCCACAAAGGCACGACGACCGCGAAGGAGGCGAGGATATGGGTTTTCCAGGCACCTGGATGACGGAAAGTGGCAGCGTGGTCTACCGCGTGGTGCCCAAATGCGCCTGTTCGACCATCGGGCAGATCATGTTCTATGCCGATCATGGAACGTTTTTCGACGGCGACATCCATGATGCGACCGGCGGGATGCACAAATGGGCGATGGAGACCTCTCAGCCCCTGATCGAAAAGGTCGTCAAGGCGCGCAAGACCTATACATTCACCTGCGTGCGCAACCCCTACACCCGCATCCTGTCCTCGTTTTTCGACAAGATCTGCGGCATCCAGCGGAACGGCCGGCGCTATCGCGGCAATCTGGTGCCGACCCTGGTGCAGAAATACGGGATCGAGGTCGGCGGCCCGGATGGCAAGGAGGACTTCGACCAGATCGCCTCGTTCCGCCGGTTTCTGCTGTTCGCCCGCGACACCATCCGGTTCAAGAAGCCGATGGAACCCGATATCCACTGGAGCGCGATGAGCGGCCATATCTCGACCTTCATCGTGAATGGCGGGCGCTATGACCAGATCTTCTTTACCGAGAAGTTCAACGAGGGGATGCAAAAGGTCATCGACAAGATGGCGCCCAAGCACGCCATCGACCTGAAGACCATCCCGCGCTTTAACGAAAGCGAAGGCCATGGGCCCGCCCGCGCCCATCCGGTCGAGGATTATTTCGACGACCTCAGCCGTCATCTGGTCTGGGAGATCTACAAGAAGGACTTCCAGCTGTTCAAATACGACTTCGACAATCCGGGCAACAAGATGCCCACGGCAGAGGTCGACTTGGCCGAGGTTCACGCCAAGCTGGGCGAGTGATCGGTTTTGCAACGGGTCCGGGGGTTTCACACCCCCGGACCCCCGTGGGATATTTATGAAAAGATGAATGGAAAGAGGAGTGCAGGGCCAAAGTCGCGCGCCCCGGCCGCTTTTCGGCACGTCCCGCCGCGCCTTTTCCATTCATCTTTTCATAAATATCCCGGGGGGTGAGGCCGCAGGCCGAGGGGGGCAGCGCCCCCCTGCGACATGTGTCAGATCAGCCCATGTTGCCGGAACAGCGCCTTCAGGTCAGTTTCGGGGCGTGCGCCGTAGTGGCTGATGACCTCGGCCGCGGCGACGCAGCCCATGCGGCCGCAGGTGGCAAGGCTTTGCCCCGTGGCGATCCCGTAAAGGAAGCCTGCCGCGAATTGGTCGCCCGCGCCGGTGGCATCGACCGGCACGATGCGGTTCACTGGCACCACGACCTGTTCGTCACCGCGCACCACAATCACCTCATGGCCCGACCTTGTGCAGGCCACCATTCCGGCATCGCGTGAGGCCTGTTCCAGCGCCGCCGACAGGTCGGTCTGATACAAAGACGACCATTCGTGTTCGTTGCCGATCACGAAATCGAGGTCCTTGACCAGGCGGCGGAAGTCGTCGCGGTGGCGGTCGACACAAAAGGGGTCGGACAGCGCAATCCCCGCCTTGCCGCCGGCCTTTTGACACAGCTTGGCCGCGCGTTCAAAGGCCTGTTTCCCCTTGGGCTTGTCGTAGAGGTATCCCTCCAGGAACAGGAGGCTCGTGGCCCCTGCCACATCGTCCGACACATCCTCGGGCCCCAAGTCCGAGGAAATCCCCAGATAGGTGTTCATGCTGCGCTCACCGTCCGGCGAGACAAAGATCATCGACCGCGAGGTGGGCAGGTCGCCCCCCGCCACCGGAGCATTGACGAAATCCGTGCCGCCCTCGGCCAGGGTCTGGGCATAGAACCGCCCCAGCGCATCGTCATGCACCCGCCCGATGAAGGCGGTCCGCAGCCCGAGGTTCCCGAGGCCCGCCAGGGAATTCGCAACCGACCCGCCCGGGATCTGGCGGCGTTCCGACATGGCGCCATAAAGGATCTCGCCGCGTTCGCGCTCGACCAGCTGCATGATGCTTTTCTGAATGCCCATCAGCTCCAGAAAGCTGTCATCGGCCGGAGAGATCACATCGACGATGGCATTGCCGATGCCGACGACGTCATAGGTTTTCATGTTTGTCCTCAAAAAGGCAGAACTCCCGGATCGGGCAGATTCCGCAGCGGGGTTTTCGGGCGGTGCAGATATAGCGGCCGTGCAGGATCAGCCAGTGGTGGGCGTGATGCTGATATTCGGCCGGGATATGGTCTTCGATGGCGCGTTCGATGGCCAATTCGTCCTTGCCCGGGCAAATCCCGGTGCGGTTGGCCAGCCGCAGGATATGGGTGTCCACAGCCTGGGTCGGCTGGCCGAACCACATGTTCAAGACCACGTTCGCCGTCTTGCGGCCCACGCCGGGCAGGCTGGTCAGGGCCGCGCGCGACGAGGGCACCTCGCCGCCGAAATCGTCGATCAGGCGCTGCGACAGCTTGATCACATTACGCGCCTTGTTGCGGAAAAGGCCGATGGTCTTGATATGCTCGGTCAGGGCCGCCTCGCCCAAGGCCAGCATACGCGCGGGCGTATCGGCCACCGGGAACAGGTTCGCCGTCGCCTTGTTCACCCCCACATCGGTCGATTGCGCCGAAAGCGCCACGGCGACCAACAGGGTGAAGGCGTTGGTGTGATGCAACTCTCCTTTCGGTTCGGGGTTCAACTCCGCAAACCGGGCGAAGATCGCCTTCAGGGTCAGGTAATCCAGCTGTTTCATGCCTCTCCTATGCCTGTCCCCGGGGCTTTGCGCAAGAATCGGGTGTCGTGCCGCCCAAGGCCCGCTTACCTTCGGCTTATGGAACACAGCTATCACTATCAGGTTATCGCCCGCGCCCTGCGCGAGATCGACGCCGCGCCGGGCCTTGGGCTGGAGGCGCTGGCCGCGCGGATGGAGATGAGCCCGGCGCATTTCCAGCGCATCTTCTCGGCCTGGGTTGGGGTCAGTCCGAAGAAGTATCAGCAATACCTGGCGCTGGATCAGGCGAAGCGGATGCTGGCCACGCGCCATACCGTGCTGGAAACCGCGATGGCCACGGGGCTTTCCGGGCCGGGGCGGCTGCATGACCTGTTCCTGACCTGGGAGGCGATGACGCCCGGCGACTATGCCAAGGGCGGCCCGGGTCTGATCCACTGGGGGTGGTTTGACAGCCCCTTTGGTCGGATCGTGGCGGCGGGGACCGACAAGGGCCTGTGCGGCATGGGTTTCGCCGCCGAGATGGGCGAGGCCGCTTTGCCCGACCTTCTGACCCGCTGGCCGGGCGCTGAAACCCGCGAGGACCCCGCCCGGCTGCGCGATTGGGTCAGCCAAGCCTTCGGCGGGCAGGGCGCGCATCTGCATCTGATCGGGGCGCCCTTTCAGATCAAGGTCTGGGAGGCGCTGTTGCGTGTCCCCTCGGGCCATGTCACGACCTATGGCGACATTGCCACGGCCATCGGCGCGCCAAAGGCGGTGCGGGCGGTGGGGACGGCGGTGGGGCGCAACCCGATCTCGTATCTGATCCCCTGTCACCGGGCCTTGCGCCGCGATGGCGCCCTTGGCGGCTATCACTGGGGCTTGCCCGTCAAACGCGCGATTCTGGCCTATGAGGCCGCCCGGCTGGAGGCCTGACGGCAAGAACCTGCCGAGCCCGCCCATCCCCTTCGCCCTGCCATGCGCGCGTGGTATAAGGCGCCGCGGCCCCCCGGGGCCTTTGTGAAAGAGGCAGCAGAATGTTTGCAAAGAAGACCCTTGGCCTGTCGATGGCCGCGCTGACGGCGCTTACCGCCTGCGGTGCGCCCACGGACCGTATTCAAGACCCGAATTACCGCGCCCAGAACGGCGCCATCGCCGGTGTCGTCGGCGGAGCGCTGTTGGGCGCCGCCTTTTCCGATGACCGGGGCGAGGGCGCGTTGCGCGGCG
Organism: Stagnihabitans lacustris; assembly: GCF_025950525.1. Taxonomy (GTDB): domain Bacteria; phylum Pseudomonadota; class Alphaproteobacteria; order Rhodobacterales; family Rhodobacteraceae; genus Stagnihabitans. The sequence goes on from NZ_JAPDGS010000002.1 coordinate 247,945, forward strand.
CGCTGATTGGCGGGGCCATTGGCACCGGCATCGGCGCGACGCTGGACAAACAAGCCGCCGACATGCGCGCCAACTTGGGCAATCCGAACATCACCGTGACCAATATGGGGGATTACCTGCTGGTGAACCTGCCGCAGGATGTGACCTTTGCCACCGGTTCGGCCAATGTCCGCCCCGACCTTGGCCGCGACATCCAGTCGATTGCCGCCAACCTTGTCACCTATCCGAATTCGAACATCGAAGTCGTGGGCCATACCGACAACGTGGGCACCGCCGCGCTGAACCAGGACCTGTCGGAACGCCGCGCCTATGCGGTCTCCTCGCTGCTGTTGTCGGCGGGCGTGCCTGCGGCGCGGGTCGTGACCTATGGCAAGGGCTTCAATCAGCCGGTTGCCAGCAACGAAACCGAGGCCGGGCGGGCCAAGAACCGCCGGGTGGAAATCCTGGTGCGGCCCAAGTCCTGATAGGACCAAGTCGCAAAAGCAAAAGGCCCGGGAGCGACCCCGGGCCTTTTCCAATCTGTTGGGTCGCTTAGTGCAGACGCGCGGCCACTTGGCCGATGGAGGCGTCGATCGAAGCCGCCGCCTGCTCTGCCGTCATCTGGGCCTTCAGCACTTCGGCCGCGACCGAAATCGAAACCGAGATCGCCCGATCCCGCACCGCGGATTCAGCCGATTTCACGGTGCTTTCGATCTGCTCTTCGGCGGCGACCAGCTTGCGGGCGATGGCCTTGGCCAGATCGGCCTTGGCCTGATCGGCGGCCGCCTGGGCCTCGGCCTTGGCCGAGTCGACGATGCGGGCCGACTGGGCGGCCACTTCCCGCGACTTGGCCTCATACGAGGCCAACAGCGCCTGGGCCTCTTCGCGCAGCACGCGCGCCTCGTCCAGGCTGTTCTTGATCGTGTTGGCGCGGTCATCCAGCATGCGGCCGATCATCCCGGGCACGCCGAAATAAATCAGCGCGCCGGCGAACAGCAGAAAGGCGCACAGCACGACGAAGTCAGTGTTGCGCAGGCTGAAGAAGGGGCCCGATGACGCAAGGGCAGGAGAGGCCGCCAGCATCAATCCAAGGGTCAGAAGCTTTTTCATATCCTTACCCTTTCACGCGGGCGGAAACTGCCGAAGCAATCGCCGCCTCGTCCGCCGAACCACCCAGGGCCGAAACCAGGGCGCCTGCGGTGTCTTTGGCCACTTCGGCCACGGCAGCTTCGGCCCCGGCGCGGATCTCTGCGATCCGGCTTTCGCCTTCTGCAGCCTTGGCCGAAATCTTGGCATCCGCCTCGGCAGTGGCCGCGTCGAGTTCCTTTTGGATCTCGGCCTTGGTCGCTGCGATGATCTTGGCCGCCTCGGCCCGCGCCTGGTCCAGCGCGGCGGTATAGGCGCCCTCGGCTGCCTTGGCCTTGGACTTCAGCTCTTCGGCTGCGGCCAGGTCCTTGGCGATGGCGCCCTTGCGTTCGGCCAGAACGCCCCCGATCCGCGGCAGGGCGATTTTCGCCAGCACGAACCAGATGACGACCATGGCCACGACGAGCCAGAAAATCTGGTTCGGCCAGGTCGCGAAATTCAGTTGCGGCATGCCCGCTTGGTGGGCTGCCTCAGCCGCAGCATGTGCGGTCTCTTCCGTCGCCATGGGGTCCTCCAGCGATGAAAACCGGCCGGACGGGATCACCCCGCCCGGCCGCTGGATTCAGTTCCGAAAGATCAAGCTGCGAACAGCAGGAGCAGAGCGATCAGGAACGAGAAGATCCCCAGGGCTTCGGCGAAGGCCACGCCCACGAAGAAGTTGGCGGTCTGGGCCGGAGCGGCCGAGGGGTTGCGCAGGGCGCCGGCCAGGAAGTTGGCGGCAATGTTGCCCACGCCGATGCCAGCACCGCCGAGACCGATGGTTGCCAGACCGGCACCGATGTATTTGCCCATCAGGGCGAATTGAGCGACGTCTTCCATGGGAAGCTCCTTCGTTGCGTTAGAGGTTGGTTTCAGTGATGCGCTTCGCCGACGGCGTCACGCAGATAGACACAGGTCAGGATCGTGAAGACATAGGCCTGCACGACAGCGACCAGAAGTTCGAGGCCATAGATCGCGGCGATGGCAGCGATCGGCAGGACCGAGGCCACACCCATCACGCCAGCAAAGCCCGCGAAAACCTTGATCATCGCATGGCCGGCCATGATGTTGCCGCCAAGACGAATGGAATGAGACAGGGGGCGCACGAAGTAAGAGATCACTTCGATGGCCGCCAGAACCGGGCGCAGCACCAGGGGCGCCGACGAAACCCAGAACATCGCGAGGAACCCCAGACCCTTGCGCCAGATCCCCACCAGGGTCACGGTCAGGAAAACCATGATCGCCAGCGTCGCCGTCGCCGCGATATGCGAGGTCGGAGAGAAGGACATGGGCAGAAGGCCCAGCAGGTTCGAGAAGAGGATGAAAGTGAACAGCGCCATCACATAGGGGAAGAACTTCGCCCCGTCGTGGCCAGCGACTTCTTCGACCATGTCATGGATAAAGCCGTAGAACAGCTCGCCGATCGACTGCACGCGCCCCGGGATCATCGAGCGGCCAGCCGAAGCCGCCAGCATCAGGGCCGAGATCGCCAGAACGGTGATGCCCAGCCACAGGGTCTGGTTCGTGGGCGTGAACATACCGATGTCACCGCCAAACAGCGAATGGATCTGGAACTGGTCCATCGGATGGATCTGCAGACCGCCTTCTTCCGCCATGTTATTCCCCTTCGTCCCCTGCGGCCTTGGCCGCGGTATTTTTCATGTCGGCCTTGGCCGCCATCTGTGCCGTGGCGGCCGAGGCCGCCTCTTGTGTCGCCATCTGCTTTGCGGTGCCCAGCATGGTCTTCACACCAGCCGCAAAGCCCAGCATGGCAAAGATCACCAGGAAAATGGGCTGCGTTCCCGTCAGCCAATCCAGCCCGTATCCGATTGCCATGCCCAAAAGCATGCCGGTCACAAGCTCGATCACCATCCTCCAGGCCATCTCGCCCTGCGAGAAACCCGAGACCTTCTTGGGCCTTTTCACCCCCGCCTTGCCCTTCATGGCCGCAATCCGCGCTTCCAGCGCCGCCAGCCGTTCAGGATCAGGGTCCGGGGTCATAAAGCCCTCATGTCGTTCGGGCGCAAACTAAGAACAGGGGGGCAAAGAGTCAACCAAGGTTATGCAATGAATAACGCAACCTAAGTCATTGAAAAACAACAGGTCAGAGCGGGTGGCCCCCTCGTCCCCTCCCCCGCCGCATATTCAACCAACCGGTTGACCTTGGCCCTTTCCCCCCGCAAAGTCGCCCGATGACCGAAACCCCGCCCAATCCGCTGGACCTTGTCTTCGCAGCCTTGGCCGACCCGACCCGCCGGGCGATCCTGCGCATGCTGCTGGAGGACGACATGGCCGTGACCGATGTGGCAGAGCCCTTTCAGATGTCGCTGGCGGCCATCTCCAAGCATCTGTCGGTCCTGACCGAAGCTGGCCTGATCAGCCAAGAGAAAACCGGCCGCGTGAAATGGTGCAAGCTGGAGCCCCTGGCGCTTGGCCCGGCCTCGGTCTGGATGCAGGGCTTCGGCCAGTTCGACCCCGTAGACCTCGACTCTTTCGAACGGTTTCTGGCGGTCGAACTGGCAGAGCTCGCCGATGAAGCCGACCCGCCGCCCGCGCACAGCTGACAAGCGGCCCGCTGCCGGAAACCCCGGGGAGGTTTCACACCTCCCCGGACCCCTCCGTGGGATATTTATGAAAAGATGAAAGGGGAGACGCAGCTCGCAGCATGCTTCAAGCGCGCGCCCCGGTTTTTCATCTTTTCAAAAATATCCTGGGGGTCCGGGGGCAGCGCCCCCGGCGGCTAGCCCGCAAACCAACCCTTGTAGCTTTCGCGCAGCAGGTTCTTTTGCACCTTGCCCATGGTGTTCCTTGGCAGGTCCGCCACCACAACCGCCGCCTTGGGCTGTTTGAACCGCGCCAGGTCGCCAGCAATTGCAGCCAAAGCCGCCTCGGCCTTCACATCCCCCACGATCACCGCAAAGACCGCCTCGCCCAGGTCGGGATGCGGCAGGCCGATCACCGCGCTTTCCACCACGCCCGGCACGGCATCCAGCAGAAGCTCGACCTCTTTCGGATAGATGTTATACCCGCCCGAGATCACCAGGTCCTTTGCCCGCCCCACGATCGAGACATAGCCGTCTTCGATCATCCCCAGATCGCCGGTGATGAACCAGCCATCCGGGCGCAGCTCTTCGGCGGTCTTTTCCGGCATCTGCCAATAGCCCTGAAACACATTCGGGCCGCGCACTTCGATCATGCCGACCTCTCCCGGCGCGACATCGCCCGCCGCGCCCATGATCCGCAGATCGACCCCCGGCAAAGGCAGCCCGACCGTCCCCGCCCGCCGCTCTCCGTCATAAGGGTTCGAGGTGTTCATGTTGGTTTCCGTCATGCCATAGCGCTCCAGGATGCGCTGGCCGGTGCGGGCTTCGAACGCGCGATGCGTTTCGGCCAGCAAAGGCGCCGAGCCGGAGATGAACAGCCGCATATGCGCCGCAGCGGTCCGGTCAAAGCGCGCATCCGACAAAAGCCGGGTGTAAAAGGTCGGCACCCCCATCATCACCGTGGCTTGCGGCAAAAGGCGCAGCACCTGATCCAGGTCGAAACCGGGTAGAAAAATCATCTGTCCAGCCGTCAGCAGGCTGACATTGCTGGCCACGAAAAGCCCATGGGTGTGAAAGATCGGCAAGGCGTGCAGCAGGACATCGCGGTCTGTGAACTGCCAAAGCGCGGCCAGCGCCTGCGCGTTGGACAAAAGGTTGCCATGGCTGAGCATCGCCCCCTTGGACCGCCCCGTTGTGCCAGAGGTGTAAAGGATCGCGGCCAGGTCATCGGGCCTGCGGGGCGTGACAACCAGAGGCTCTGGGGTCGACGGGGGCTGGCCCTGAAACGAGCCCTCACCCTGTGGCCCAAGGGTCTCTAGTCGGGATTGGCCCGCCACGGGGCGCAGCGTCTCGGCCCTTGCGGGGTCACACAGGAACAGGGCGGGCGTGGCGTCGGCGATGAAATAGGCGATCTCGGCGGGCGTATAGGCGGTGTTCAGTGGCAGAAAGACTGCGCCAACCGTCACGGTCGCGGCATAGACGGCCAGCGCCTGAGGCGACTTGGCCACCTGCACGGCGACGCGGTCCCCGGGCTGGACACCAAGGGCGCGCAGGGCGCCCGCATAGCCCGCGATCATCGCATGAAACGCTTGGGCCGTGACCACGCCGTCATCGGCCAGCGTCATCAGTGGGCCTTGGCGACGGGCCAGCGGTGCAAACAGGGCATCGTAAAGCGGGTTCATGGCGGCACCTCCACCGGCTTTGCTGCCATGGCCCGCGCGCCTCGTCCACTGGAAACGGCCCGCTGGAAACGGACTGTTTCCCTTGGCCGGGGATACTCCGCGCCAAGGCCCCGGGCCTGCCACGTTTCGGCCCCGCTTGGTCGCAAATCTGGACCGACCAGAAGGAGCCCACCATGTCGCTGATCCACAGCCTGATCGCCCGGTTCACCCGCCCCAAGGACAGGGCGCCCGATGCCTTTTCCCTGCGCCTGGACCGCATCCTGTCACGGGAAACGCGGCATCGCGCGCGTCGGGGTCTGTTCAGGGCGTATGGTCAACCCCTGGGAGCCTAAGCTCTTTGACCAGGTCGCGGACCTCTTGCCGTGCCGCCACATTCGACATGTTCAGCTGATCGACGCCGGTGTCCTTCAGGTCCATCACCGTCAGGCCGCGGGGGAACAGCTCTCGGTAGATGACGCGCTCGGAAATCCCCGCCGCGACGCGGAACCCGATGCGGCGCGACAGTTCCTCCAATGCCGCGCCGACCTTGCGCTTGTTGACCATCTGTTGCGCGCCCAAACGGTTGCGCAAGACGACCCAGTCGATCGGCTTTAGCCCAGCCTGAGCGCGCAACTGCCGCGCCGACCAGACCATTTCTGAATAGATCGAGGGGCCCTTGACCTTGCCCGTCTCGGGGTCGACTCGGGCCAGAAGGTCGAAATCGACAAAGCTGTCGTTCATCGGCGTGATCAGCGTATCGGCCAGGCTATGCGCCACCTGAGACAGGCGCGTGTGGCTGCCCGGGCAGTCGATGATGATGAAGTCGCAGGTCGCCTCCAGCGTGGTCACGGCCTCGGACAGGCGGCGGTCATAGATGTTCTCGCCCTCGGCCAGGGCCTCGGGGGCGACTTCGGGCAGGTCCATATAGACCGGCGACGGCAGGTTCAGCCCGGTGTTCGCCAGATAGGCCAGGCGGTTTTCGACGTAACGCGCGAAACTCTTTTGCCGCAAGTCCAGATCCAGCACGCCAACGCGGAACCCCGCCCGGGCCAGCGCCGTGCCCACATGCATGCAGGTGGTCGACTTGCCCGAGCCGCCCTTTTCATTGCCGACGACGATGATATGCGCCATGAGGGCCCCCTTTTTCGCCCCGTATAAGGGCCCGGGCGCGCTTAGGGAAGGGTCACGAGGTCGCCTGCCCTAGGAAGTGGGCGCGCTGCACAAGACCTGCTGGTTCTCGCAGCGCACCACGGGCCAATCGGCGCGGCCCCAGCAATAGCCCGCGGGTGCCGTGGTCAGGCGCAGGACCCAGGTCGGGCGCGACCCATCCGCCAGCCGCGCCCCGCCCTCTTCGCGCAGGGTCAGCTTGCGGCCCTCGATTGCCTCCAGGTCAAAGCGGCGCATCGTGATTTCAGCGCCTTGCGCGTCGATCCAAGGGGTTTGCCACGTCAAGAACGCATGGGGCGGCTGAGCGATGAAGTCGATCCGGTGCGGGTTCGCGGCACAAGAGGTCGCAGGGTCGCTGGCCGAGCCGTATAGCCCGGCAAAGGCCTCGACCCCCTGGGCAGAGGCGGCGCAGGTCCACAAAAGCAACAGGGCAAGGGCGCGCATCGGGTTTCCTTGACAGCACAGGGGTGGGGCAAATAGTTAATAAATCAAGAATTCATGATGCCAGATTTAGAGACATCGCGCATGGCCGAGATTAATGCTTATAACGTGTTGGACACCCGCAGTATCAACCTTTTTGAAGACATCACCGCCGCGCTTTCCCGTGGCTTCACGGACAATGCCTATGTGATCCTGAACGGCGTGACCTACGAAGATGTGGTCTGGCTGGATTTCGCCGATGCCAAAGGCCAGTTCACCCACGAATACTACGGCTTCGGTTTTGAGTTTCGGGATGAAGACACGCCGCTTTCGGGCTTCATCACCGCGCAATACAACTTCTTTCAAGACAGCTTTACCGACGAGTGGTTTTACAACTACGAGTTCCGCGATTTCAAGATTTCGCTGCAAGACCTCTATTTCTTCGCCCTGACGCCATCGACGGAGGACGACAGGGCCCTGTCCAACCAAGTCCTTGCCTTTGCCGATGTGATCACCCTGTCTTCGGACGACGACTATGTCGATTCCTACAGGGGGTCGGACAGCGTCATGGGCAATGGCGGCAATGACACGCTTTTGGGCGGCGCGGGCGCGGATACGCTGGGCGGCGGGTCAGAGGCGGACAAGCTGTATGGCGGCATGGGGACGGACGAGCTGCGCGGCGACGACGGGCGTGATCTGCTGGTCGGCGGCAAGGGCAACGACCGGCTGATTGGCGGCGACGGGGCCGATGTGTTCATGTTCAACGAGACCTCGGGCCGCGACCGGATCTTCGACTTCCAGGACGGCAGCGACATCCTCCGCTTTGACGTGACGGCGGGCCAGGGCTTTGCCGATCTGGTGATCACCACCCATGGGACCGCGGTCTGGGTCGAGCTGGGGGCGGCCCGGGTCGTCATCGACGCCATCGCGATCGGCAATTTGACGGCGGCCGACTTCCAGTTCGTCTGACCGGCTATTCGAAATGAAAAGGGGCGCCGCAAGGGCGCCCCGAGTCTTTGCGGCGGAAGGGTTCAGAACCCCAGGCCGGCATACTTGTTCTTGAACTTCGACACGCGGCCGCCGGTGTCCATCAGACGGGCCGACTGGCCGGTCCAGGCCGGGTGCGACAGCGGGTCGATGTCGAGCGCCAGTTGGTCGCCCTCTTTGCCCCAGGTCGACTTGGTCTGGAAGGTGGTCCCATCGGTCATCTTGACGGTGATGGTGTGATATTCGGGGTGAATGCCCTGCTTCATCGCGCCTCTCCTCAAGCCTTGGGTTTGTAGTTGGTGTCTTCGACGATCCGAGCCGATTTGCCGCGACGATCGCGCAGGTAATACAGCTTGGCGCGACGCACGCGGCCACGACGGACCACTTCGATCGCCTCGATGTTGGTCGAATACAGCGGGAAGACGCGTTCCACGCCTTCGCCGAACGAGATCTTGCGCACGGTGAACGAGGCCGAGATCGTCGCGCCACCCTTGCGGGCAATGCAGACGCCTTCATAGGCCTGAACACGGGTGCGGGTGCCTTCGGTCACTTTGTAGCCGACACGGATGGTGTCGCCCGGACGGAAGTCGGGGATGTTCTTGCCCAAAGCCGCGATTTGTTCGGCTTCGAGTTGAGCGATCAGATTCATCGCTGTCTCCTGTTGCCTGCGGTGTGCCGCAGAGGTGATGCCGCATCAGAGCTCCTGGACTTCGTTCGGGTCCGCACCCCCTTTTTCAAGAGGAAAGCGCCCGCCGGAGATGCTGCCTGCTTTGTCTTGTCGCTTCCCCCTGGGGCGCCCGGTCGAAGTGGGTCGGGCCTGGGCCAAAAGGAATCGGTCCGACGGGATTTCTCCCCGGACCGGGGGCGGATACCGCGTGGGGGGGGCCGGGTCAAGGGAATAAGGGGATCTAGCGCAGGGCGCGGCCCTTGAGTATCGCCTCATGGCCGAATTTCGCGCGGATCGCATCGGCGGCGCGCTCGACCTTGGCGCGCTTGTCCGCGTCGGGGTCCAGAAGGTCATGGCTCAGGTCGCAAGCGGCCTCGGGGGCCAGGTCGGAAATCCCCACGCCGATCAGCCGAAACGGACCCTTGGGCGCCTGGGCGAAGAGGTCGGCTGCGGCGCGATAGATGCGGTCGGTCAGCTGAGTCGGATCGGTCAGGGAATGGCGCCGCGTCACGGTCTGAAAGTCCGACTTCTTCAGTTTCAGCGTCACGGTCCGGCCGCCCAAAGCCTTGGCCTTGGCGCGGTCGGCCACCTGTTCGGACAGCCGCCAGATATGGCCGTCCAACAGGTCGGGGTCCGAGGTATCCTCGAAAAAAGTGGTCTCCTTCGAGATCGACTTCAGCTTTTCGTCCCGCTCGACCCGCCGGTGATCCTCGCCGCGGGCCAGGTGGAACAGCCGCTCTCCCATCTGGCCAAAGCGCGCGGAAAGGTCGCCGCGGTCCCAGCGCCGCAGGTCGGTCAGGGTGCGGATGCCGGCCTGTTCCAGCGCGGCCTGGGTGGCGGTGCCGACGCCCCACAGGATCTTGGTCGGCTTGTCCTTCAGGAAAGCGTCGGTATCGCCGCGCCCGATCACCGAAAACCCCCGCGGCTTGTCCAGATCACTGGCGATCTTGGCCAGGAATTTGTTGTGCGACAGGCCGACCGACCCGGTCAGGCCCAATTCGACCTCCATCCGCCGCGTCAGGCCGGCCAGCAGCACCGCAGGCGGGGCGCCGTGCAGACGCTCGGTCCCGGTCAGGTCAAGAAAGGCCTCGTCCAGGGACAGCGGCTGGATGGCGGGGGTCAGCGCCTCCATCATGGCACGGATGGCGCGAGAGGCCTCGGTATAGGCGGCGAAACGCGGTTTGACGACGACGGCTTCGGGGCACAGCTTCAGCGCCTGAAACATCGGCATGGCGGACCGCACGCCCTTGATCCGCGCCAGGTAACAGCAGGTCGACACCACCCCGCGATGCCCGCCGCCGACGATGACCGGCTGATCACGCAGGGCCGGATTGTCGCGCTTTTCGACCGATGCGTAAAAGGCGTCGCAATCCATATGGGCGATGGTCAGGGCGGTCAGTTCGGAATGGGCCACAAGCCGCGGCGACCGGCAGGCGGGGCAGCGGGCTCCGGCCGGGAAAAGGGTCAGGCAATCGCGGCAGAGGCTGGGCATGGCGGCAGAATATCACGTCGCGCCCCAAGGGGGAAGCAGAGGGCAAGCCGTTGATTTCCTTGGTCGTTAGGGATGAGTGCGAATGGCACCCCCTTGCCCGTCCCCGGCCCTTGACGACCCAAGACAATCCGTGAAGGATGCGCAGGTCCAAAAATGGCGTGCGGCAGGTAGGGGATTCTTCGTGAAAATCGGACTTTTGTGGGAAAGCAAAGATACGGGTCTTTACTCGAATGACGATTTCGACACGCTATATCGCAAGATCGGCCACAACAACGGCAACCTGGCCTTTGTCCATGCGGTCAAGTCGCAGATCGACGCAGATTTCAATTACTATCCCTGGCATGTCAAACCGCAAATCGTGAATGACAATGTCGATGTCGTCGTCATTCCCTGCGCCAACCAATTGGGCAAGCACACCGATTTGGGCGGGCTGGCCAAGAACCTGGCTCAGGTGAACAAGCCGATCATTGCCATCGGACTTGGCGCCCAGGCCAAGGAGTTCGACTCGGATGTCGAGCTGACCGAGGGCACCCGCGCCTGGCTGGACGTCTTGATCGCCAACGGAAAACGTTTTGGTATCCAGAACATCTACACCCGCGGGCCCTATACCTCCGAGCAGATCTTCAAGCTGACCGGCGAAGAAACCGTGGCCAATGGCTGCCCCTCGCATTTCATCAATCCGCGTCCCGATCTGGGCCGCCGGATTCAGGCGAATTGGGAATCGAAGGAATTGCCGCAGCGCATCGCGGTCGCCGGGGGCCACGAGGCCTGGCGTGAAACCCGCGAGATCGAACAGCAATTGATCGGCCTGATGATGGACCCGCTTTTCCCCGGGATGTATATCGTCCAGTCGATGGGCAACATGATCAAGATCTCGCGCGGGTTGTTTGACGCGATGGAGCCCGAGGATCTGGAAAAGATCCGCAAGCACACCGTGCCGCATTACACGCTGGATCAGTTCAAGGACTGGTGCCACACCTATGCGCGGTCCTATTATGACGTCCCCGCCTGGATGGATGACCTGCGCCGTCACGACCTTTTGATCGGCCCGCGCTTTCACGGCGCCCAGCTGGCGATCCAGGCCGAGCGGATGGCCTGCACCGTCACCATCGACACGCGGACCGAGGAAATGTGCCGCGAAACCGGCGTGCCCTTCCTGCGCGCCGCCGAGCTGAAACAGCCGCTGACCCGGTCCAAGCTGCGCAGCCTGATCCAGTTCGACGGCGCCGCCTATGACGCGCATCGCGCGGGCAAATGCGCGCGCTACGTCCGCTTCCTCTTCGAAGCCGGGCTGAAGCCGGCCGATTACCTGTTGGCCATCGCCAAGGGTCCCGAAGCGGCCTGACCAAAGTCACCTGACGGGGGCGGCGCATCGCCCCTGTCATGCGGTTGCACCAAGGCGCCGATGGGTGCAGGATGGCTCCAAACTTTGATGGAGGTATTCATGACTGGCGGACAAATCGTCTTTCTTGCGCTTGCCGCGCTGATCGTCATTGCGCTGTTCAAGGCCGTGCGGATCGTGCCGCAAAGCCAGAAATTCGTGGTCGAACGGTTCGGCCGTTTGCACGCCGTCCTGGGCGCCGGGATCAACTTTACCGTGCCGTTTCTGGATGTCGTGGCGCATCGGGTCTCGATCCTGGAACGCCAGTTGCCCACCGCGCATCAGGACGCGATCACCACGGATAACGTGTTGCTTAAGGTGGAAACTTCGGTGTTTTACCGCGTGACAGAGCCGGAAAAGACCGTCTACCGGATCAAGGATGTCGATGCGGCGATTGCCACGACCGTGGCCGGGATCGTGCGGTCGGAAATCGGCAAGATGGAGCTGGACGCGGTGCAATCCAACCGCAACGCCCTGACCGCCAACATTCGCGAACACGTCAAGGCGATGGTCGACGAATGGGGTATCGAGGTGACGCGGGCCGAGATCCTGGACGTCGCTCTGGACGACGCCACCCGCCACGCCATGCTGCAGCAGCTGAACGCCGAACGCGCGCGCCGGGCGCAAGTCACCGAGGCCGAGGGCAAGAAGCGCTCCGTCGAGCTGAACGCCGACGCGGAATTGTATGCCGCCGAACAAAGCGCCAAGGCCCGCCGCGTGCTGGCCGACGCCGAGGCCTATGCGACGGGCGTCATCGCGGGTGCGATCAAGGACAACGGCATCGAGGCCGCGCAATACCAGGTCGCATTGAAGCAGGTCGAGGCGCTGACCGCTGTGGGGCAGGGTGCAGGCAAACAGGTGGTGATCGTGCCGGCCGCCGCGCTTGACGCCTTTGCGAATGCGTTCGGGATGCTCAAGGGGCGGTGATCCTTGCAAACCTCTATCTTGGTTCCTCGCGCCTCCTGTCCTCGGACGAGGTCATCGCCCGATTTGACATCGACTTCGCAGGCCGCGCCTTCCGGTCCGCCTTCGAGCGGCCGCTCGACGATCAAGTCGCGCCGGATGAGGTCGATGGCAAAGACGGGGACTTTCGGTCAGTCTTTCAGAAAACCTTCGCTGGTGGCCGCATCGAGCCAGGGGATTTCGAAGTCTATGGCCGCGAGGATTTTCCGGGGCTTGCCTTCGACGCGGCGCTGTTCTTGCGGCTTTTGCCATTCACGCCTGATCCCCGGCTTGTCGCGCAGATCGACTTCACGGCGGCCCGTTCGGTGTTCTATGTGAAAACCCAAGGCCTGATGCGGACCGAGGACGAAGGGATCACGCTCTTCGGCCCCATGCGGATCGGGAAGTTCGTCTACGAATAAGGCCCCTGGGTGGGCGGCCCTTGCAAGCCCGGGGGGAAGGGGCCATCTTTGGGAAAAGGGAGACCGTCATGGAGCTGTGGACCATCTGGTGGGTTTGGGTCGTCGCAGGCCTCGCGCTGGCGATCCTGGAGGTCGTTGTGCCGGGCTTCGTCTTTCTGGGTTTTGCGCTGGGGGCCGTCGTCACCGGGCTCTTGATCCTCGTGGGGCTGGCGCCCGCCAATGTCGCGGCTCTGGCGCTGGTTTGGGCGGTGGTCTCTTTGGCCGCCTGGATCGGGCTGCGCCGGTCGGTCGGCGTGACCAAGGGCCAGGTCAAGGTCTGGACCGAGGATATCAACGACCGATAGGATCGAAACACGTGGGGGTTAACCATCCGGAAACCCCGTGTTCCTAGGGTGTTCCTGTGATTCCCGGAGGTCCGCATGATCAGGCTTTATGAAAATCCCGGCTGGGGGTCTGCCATCGTCGAGCTGCAATTGGCGCTGTATGATCTGCCGCATGATCTGGTGCGGGCGGGGAACATCCATCAGGACCCGGTGGCGCGGGCGGCCTTGGGGCGGGTCAACCCCTTGATTCAGGTGCCGACTTTGGTCTTGCCGGATGGCGAGGTCATGACGGAAAGCGCGGCCATCACCCTGGTCCTGGCCGATCTTGCGAAATCCGACCTTCTGGTGCCCAAGGCGCGCACCAAACACCGCGCCAGCTTTTACCGCTGGCTGATCTTTCTGGTGGCCTCGATCTATCCGTCTTTTGTCTATTCCGACACGCCCGAACGTTTTGTGAAGGGCAATGGCGGCGAGGCCTATCAGGTCAATGTCATCGAACACCGCAAGGCGATGTGGAAGGTGATGGAGGCAGAGGCGGCGCGGCGCGGCGGCCCCTGGTTCCTGGGCGATCAGCTGACGGCGATCGACATTTTCCTGGCCTGCATGGTCCATTGGCGCCCCAAGGAAGAGTGGTTTCAGGCCGAAACCCCGCATCTGTGGCGCGCCGCCGAAGAGGCGGCCAAGCTTCCCGCCCTGCGCGCCGCCTATCACCGGAACTTCGGATGAGCGCGCGGCTGGCCCTCGTGACGTCGGAAAGCACCGATTTCCACGGGGCCAAGCTGGCCTTGATCTGTGGCGACGCGCTGTTGACCTATCTGCGCGACGACCTGCCGGGCCTGCCCTGGGCCGCGCATTGGGACCTGCCCGGCGGCGGCCGAGAGGGGCAGGAAAGCCCTCAGGCCTGCGTCCTGCGCGAGTTGGAAGAGGAATTCGGCCTGCGCTTCGATCCTGCCCGACTGGAGCATGGCTGGTCGCTGCCCTCGATGTCAGAGGTCGGGCGCCGCGGCTGGTTCTTTTTGGGCCGCATCACCGAGGCAGAGGTGGAGGCAATCCGCTTTGGCGACGAGGGGCAGTTCTGGAAGATGATGGCTGTGGCGGATTTCCTGGCCCATCCCCGGGGCATCCCGCCGCTGCAAGACCGCCTGGCCATGGCCCTGCGCGAAAGCGGCTGGCCGCTGACCAGGGGGATCAATAGCTGATCGTGCCGTTGGTCATTTCCAGCTTGAGCGGGGCCTTGGAATAGGTGGGGTCCCAGGTGGTATTCGTGGCTGCACAACCGGCTTTGGGGGAGGCTGCGATTTCCTCTTCGGATTTATAGCGCTTGAAAAGGTCGGTTTGCACATGGATCGGCGACGGACCCAGCCAAAAGCCGATGCTGGCGGTGCCGCGCCGCTCGATCGTGCGGGTCGTGGCGGTGGCCTTCAGGAAGAGGACAAAGCCGCAGATTGCCAGTTTGCCGCCCATCTCGCGCGGGGCGGCATAGACCTGAACTTCGCCCCCGGTCGAAAGCGTATAGCCGATCCCCACGAAGTCGCTGGTGATCTCGGTGGTTGGAGCCTCGGCGCGGGCCGGGGCGGCCAGCAAGGGGGCAAGAACGACGAGGGACAAAATGATTGTGCGCATGAAAGCCTCCTGAATGGGCAGAGCTTAGCCAGCGGCTGGCGCGCTCGCAAGGGCGGAGGGGGCTCCCCCTGGAACTGCTGATGGCACGGGGGAAGGGTCTGACAAGGTTGGGATTTTGGCGGATGTCTGGACCCTGGGACCTGCGCGGCACCGGGTTCCGGTTGGCGGGACTTTGCTGCGACGGAAGACAGGCTACCCCGGGGCGCGGCCCAGGCCTGCCAAAGACCCAATCCAGCGGGGTGCTGTTCTAGCTGGCCCCAGCCCGTCGCACCCCAGCCCGTTGCACCCCAGCCCGTCGCGCTCCAGCCCGTCACGCCGAACAAACCCGCTTGCGTCAGGACCTTGCCACCCGCATCCCGGCGCGGACAATGCCCCAGGCTGCCAGATACCGCCTCGGCCTCCAGACGGGGGGATGTTCCGAAGCGGTCCGCTCTCTCCCCTCCACCAGGGTTTTCGGATGGCAAGCCGAGATCGGACCGCAGGGGCCACCCCCGGCCAGTCCCATGGCAAGCCGCCTTGCAGGGGGCTTGCCCCGCGAAAGGGCGGCCTGGCCCATGGGGCGCAAGCCTAGGCAAAGCCCCATAGGCGCCAACCTCCGCGGGGTCGCGGCCCCTCGGTCGGCCTCAGCGGTTCGGCTGCAAAGCCTGCGGAGAGGCCAGCTCTGCCAGGATCGCGCGCGCCGCCGCCGCGGGGTCGGGAGAGGCCCAGATCGGCCGCCCTACCACGATGTGATCCGCCCCCGCCGCAATCGCCGCGGCCGGCGTCGCGATGCGCTTTTGATCCCCGCTTGCCGCCCCGGCCGGGCGCACCCCCGGCGTCACGATCAGCTTGCCCGTGGCCTGGGGCAGGGCCCGGATCGCGGCCGCCTCTTGTGGCGAGGCGATAACGCCATCCGCCCCGGCCTCCAGCGCGCGGGCGGCGCGTTCCAGCGTGATCTGGCCCAGGTCGCCGGGCTTGATCAAGTTCGCATCCAGATCCGCCCGGTCCAAAGAGGTCAGCACCGTCACCGCCAGGATCTTCAGCCCCGAGCCCGCCCGCCCCTCGGCCGCCGCCCGCACCACCTGCGGATCGCCATGCACGGTCAGGAAATCCAGGTCATACTGCGCAATCCCGCGCACCGCCTTTTCCACCGTGGCGCCGATGTCAAAGAACTTCATGTCCAAAAACACCCGCTTGCCGCGTTCGTGCTTCAGCTCGTTGGCCAGGGCCAGCCCGCCGCCGGTCAGCATCCCCAGCCCGATCTTCCAGAAGTTGACCGTGTCGCCCAGCCGGTCGGCCAAAGCCAGCCCTTGCACCACGTTATCGACATCGCAAGCCAGGATCAGTCGGTCGTCCATGAGGTCCTCCGGGGTTTTCCGGGGGATGGACAAGCCCCCGCCCCCTGTCAAGCCCTCTCGCCCTTTCAACGCCCGCCCTGGCAGGCCCTGCCTTGTCAAGCACAGGCCCCTTGCATAGGGTCCGGCCATGGGACTTTCATTCGACATCGGCGGATCGCGCATCAGGGCCGCGCGCGGCGGGCAGGCCTTGGGAGAGGTCACGACCCCCGCAGAGGTTGGGGCCTTTGTCGCGGCCATCGCGGGGTTTCTGACCCCACAGGACCGCGCGCTGGCCATATCAATTGCCGGTGTGGTCGATCCGGGGACCCAGGCGATCAAGGTGGCCAATATCCCCTGCATCGACGGGCGCAGGCTTGCGCCGGACCTGGCTGCGGCGCTGGGGCGCCGGGTCCTAGTGCTGAACGATGCCGATTGCTTTGTCCTGGCCGAAGTGGCGCAGGGGGCGGCGCGGGGGCATCGCAATGTCTTTGGCATCATTCTGGGCTCTGGCGTTGGCGGAGGCCTGGTGATCGACGGCCGCCTTGTGCAGGGCGCGGGCGGTTTTGCCGGCGAATGGGGCCATGGGCCGGTGATCCGCGCGCCGGCGCTGGCCTGCGGCTGCGGCCAGACCGGCTGTCTGGACACGGTGGGCAGCGCCCGGGGGCTGGAGCGGTTGCACGAACATCTGACCGGCGAGATCATCGGCTCGGTCGAGGTCATAAGGCGCTGGCGGGGCGGGCGGCCGATGCCGGCGGTGAACCTGTGGCTGGACTTGGTGGCGGGGCAATTGGCCATGGTTGTCAATGTGGTGGGCGCCTCGGTCGTGCCGGTGGGGGGTGGCCTGTCCAATGACCGGGCGCTGATTGCGGCGCTGGATCGGGCGGTCCGGGCGCGGATCTTGCGACGCCTGGACCAGCCGCTTGTCGTGGTGGCCGAGGCGGGGCCGGATGCGGGGCTGATCGGCGCCGCCTATGCAGGAGAGGTGGAATTTGGCGCTGCTTGAGGTCTGCGTGGATGATGCCCTGGGCCTGATCGAGGCCTTGGCGGGGGGGGCTGACCGGGTCGAGCTGTGTTCCGCCCTGGGGCTGGGGGGGCTGACGCCCTCGCCCGGGTTGATGCGGATGGCGGTGGATTGCGGCGTGCCCTGCTATCCGATCATCCGCCCGCGGTCGGGGGATTTCTGCTTTGGCCCGGACGAGCTGGCGGCGATCTGCGATGACATCCGCGCCGCCCGTGATTGCGGGTTGCCCGGCGTGGTGCTGGGGGCCTCGCGGCCCGATTTCAGCCTGGACCTGCTGGCACTGGAGGAAATGACCGCCGCCGCCGCCGGCATGGACCTGTCGCTTCACCGCTGCATCGACCTGTGTCCCGATGTCGCCGAGGCGGTCGAGGACGCCATCGGCCTTGGCTTCAGCCGCATCCTGACCTCGGGCGGGGCGCGCACCGCTGCCGAGGGGCTGGAACGCCTGTCGCAGATGATCGAGGTCGCGGCGGGGCGGATTTCCATCATGCCGGGCTCGGGTGTTTCGGTTCAGACCTGGCCGCTGCTGGCCGGGCTTGGCGTGACCGAGGTCCATGCGTCTTGCGCCAGCCCCCTGGCCCAGGACCCGCGGCTGGCCTATTTCGGCTATCAGACCGGCCATGAAAAGCGCACCGACCGGGCGAAAGTGGCGGCGCTGAAGGCGCTGATCGCTTGACCGACGCAAGGCGGCGTGGTTCTTCAACCCATGGCGGCGCGCAAACCGAAACCCAAGGCCGATGAGGCCCCACAGCTTGTATTGGACCCGCCCCGGCCGCTGTGGCGCTGGGCGCTGCGGCTTGTGGGGCGGGCGGTGCTGGGGGTGGCGGCCTTTTACCTTTTCCTGATCGTGCTGTTTTCCTTCGTGCCGCCGCCGCGCAACATCTATCAGTGGCAAGAGGCCATCCGCCTGGGCGGGATCGAGCGCGACTGGGTCGCCTTCGATCAGATCGCCCCCGAAATGGCCCGGTCGGTCGTCGCCGCCGAGGATGCCAATTTCTGCCTGCATTGGGGCTTTGACATCCAGCAAATCCGCGCGGCCATCGCGGACGGCCAAAAACGCGGCGCCAGCACGATTTCCCAACAGGTGGTCAAGAACGTCTTCCTTTGGCAGGGGCGCAGCTATACCCGCAAGGCGATGGAGGCGATCTTGACCCCGGTGGTCGAACTCGTCTGGTCCAAGCAACGCATCCTGGAAGTCTATCTGAACAATGCCGAAATGGCGGAGGGCGTCTTTGGCGTCGGCGCCGCCGCGCGCGAGCTTTTCGACACCGACGCCGCCAGCCTGACGCCGAAACAGGCGGCAAGGCTGGCCGCCGTCCTACCCAACCCCAAGGAATACAACGCCGCCGACCCGGGGAAATATGTCCGGGGCCGCGCGGCGCAGATCATGTCCGGCGCCGAGACAATTGCCGCGGACGGGCGGGCGGCCTGTTTCGAAACGGTCGATTGATGCCGCGCTGGTGGTGGACGTGGCTGATCCGTCTGTGCATTGGTGCGCTGGGGGCTTCGGTCTTTCTGTTGGTGGCCGTGAGCAGCGTCCTCAGCTATGGCCTTTTCTGGCCGGTCTGGCTCGCCTTGGCCAATCTCTGGTGGCTCTGGCTGCTTGGCGCCCCTTGGGTCTTTTTGTCCCGTCGCGGGCGGCCTTGGGCGGGCGCGGCCCTAACGCTTGGCGCGCTGGGGGGCCTCTGGCTCTGGACCTGGGCCGAAGTCGTCGCGGCCCGGCGGCTGGTCCTGCCGCCCCCCGTCGAAGCCGGGATCGCCCCGCTTGATATCCCGCATTCCGTGGGGATCGAGGTCGCGGAGCGGTGGGAGGGCGAATGTCCGAGCCTTTGCCTGCAGCTTCTGGCCGGGCCGGACGTGGCCTGGCTGCGCGGCCACCAAGATGGCCTGATCTGGCGCCGCGCGCCGGATGCGGACTGCAAGGCGCTCGACCCCGACCGGGCAGAGGCGCCCTGCATACTTGCGCTGCGTGACGATCGGCGGCTGCCGGACCTCTGGCTGGAGGAGCATGCTCTTGCGCCCAAGGCGCTTTTTGCCGCGCAACTGGTCCGGGGCAGCATCCGCAGCCTCGATGACCGGAAGGGGCACCGCCTTCAGGACCAGTTTTACGCCCATGGCGAGTTCCTCGCCCCCATCCTGAGGCCCGATCAGCCCTGGGGTTTCGCCATCGCCGACCGCCTGGTCTTCACCGGGGACGACACGCCCGAAACGCTTCTGTCCCGCGCGGGCATCCGTCTGGGCCCCGAACCCGCCGTGGATGCGAGCCTTGTCCTGTCGCTGCGGGAAATCTTCGGCGGGCAGGCCTGGCCCCGGGGCGCATACTGGATGGCTTCTCGCTTCGTCTCACACCAGGAGACCGAGCTTTGGAACATGCGCCATAAGCCGGCCGATTGGGCCCTTCTGGAATGGCTCGACAGGACGTCGGCGTTTTCTAACCTGGTCGCCGGGATGAAGCGGAGCCATCCGCAACTCTTCGCGCCCTGACTTGCCCCGCGCCCCCCCGGCGGCTATGAACGACTGAAGCCCCGAGGACCCCATGATCCGCCTGTACCATTTCCCGCTCTCGCCCTTTTGCCGCAAGGTCCGTCTGACGCTCGCCGAAAAGCGGATGGAGGTCGAATTGGTCGAAGAGCGCTATTGGGAGCAGGCGCCGGAATTCCTGCGGCGCAACCCGGCGGGCAAGGTCCCGGTGCTGAAGATCGACGCGCGGCTGATGTCGGAAAGCCAGGCGATCTGTGAGTATCTGGAAGAGGCCAATCCCGCGCCGCAACTGATGCCCAAAGACCCCGAGGCCCGCTATGAGGTCCGCCGCATCTGCGCCTGGTTCGACGACAAGTTTCACGAGGAAGTCACCTCGAAGCTTTTGTATGAGCGGGTGCATAAAAAGGTCATGGGCCTGGGCTATCCCGACAGCAAGAACGTCAAGTTCGGCGCCGGGCGGATCAAGTATCACATCGACTACATGGGCTGGCTGCTGGAGACGCGGCGGTGGCTGGCCGGCGATGTCATGACCTTGGCCGATTTCGCGGCAGCGGCGCATCTGTCGTCGCTGGATTACATCTCGGATGTCGACTGGAACCGCAATGCGGCGGTGAAGGACTGGTATGCCAAGATCAAGTCCCGGCCCTCGTTCCGGACTTTGCTGGCCGATCAGATCCCCGGCTTCCCGCAGCCCGCCCATTACGCGGATCTGGATTTTTAAGAGTGGCGCGCTAAAGCCCACCCTACCCCGCGCCCGTCGGGGGTTTCACGCAGCCTCATAGCGCACATAGGCGAAGGCCGACCCATCCGGCGCCCAGCAGGGGACGTTGATACTGCCTTGGCCGCCGGTGAACTCCATCAGGCGGCGGCGATTTCCGCCATCGGGGTCGCACAGGCACAGCGCGACCGGAAGCATGGCCGGATGACCCAGCGTGCCGGGCGGATAGGCCAGATACAGCAGGTGGCGCCCGTCCGGCGAGGGATGGGGGAACCAGTTCACCTGATCATCGGCGAAAAGCTGGCGCTGGTTGCTGCCATCCGCCGCCATGACCCAGATCTGCGCATGGCCACCGCGGTCGCAGTTGTAATAGATCGAGCAACCGTCCGGTGCATAATCGGGGCCGTCGCAATGGCCCTCTCCCTGGGTCAGGCGGGTTTCCGCACCGCCCTCGACCGGGATCGTATAGACGTCGATGACCCGGCTGCCCCGGGCCGCGACATAGGCCAGCCGCTGGCCATCGGGCGACCAGCCATGCCACCACGAGGGCGCTTGCGGCGAGACCAGCCGCGCCGGGCCGCCCTCGGCCGGCATCACGAAGATCTCGGAGCCCATGCCAAGGTGGTTGGAAAACACGATCCAGCGCCCATCCGGCGAGATGCCGTGGTCGTTGTTCAGCTTGGTGTAACCGGTCTCGACCTCGACCAGCCGGGGCGCGTCCAGGGGCACGCGGAACAGGTGGCCATCGCCGTTGACCAGCAGGTGATCCCCCGAAGGCGCCCAGTTCGGCGCCTCGATCACGCCGTCATGGGTCAGGACCAGGCGCGTTTTGCCGGTCGTCAGGTCGTGGATTTCCAGAAAGCTTTGCATCGCGGTCCCCCTGCGGCCTTGATGGCGCGCCGCCCCCCGAAATGCAAGCGGCGCGCTCCTTGCGGAGCGCGCCTGAGGCGGTTGGTGCGCAGCACCAGAGCCGAGGTATCGGCGCGCGCGCAGCGCCCTTTACGGTTTGCGCTTCGGCGGAACGAAACGCTTGGAGGTGTCAGCCGCATCCGCCCGCGGTTTGGCCGCATAGGGCTTGGCGCCAAAGGTCTTGCCAGCGGGCTTGAAGCCCTCGGTGCGCGGCTTGAAACCTTCGGGCTTCGGGCCCGACTTGAACCCGGTCGAACGCGGCTTGTCGCCGTCTTCACGGGGCCGATAGGGGGCGCGAGCCTCGCCATCACGGGGCGCGTGGGTCTTGAAGCCCGTCGCGCGGCCTTCGCCAGCCGGACCGCCATGGCTGCGGAAGCCTTCCGACTTGGGCTTGAACCCTTCGGTGCGGGGCTTGAAGCCCTCGGTCCGGGCCTTGTAGCCCTCGGAATTGGCCGAACGCGGCTTATACCCTTCGGACCGCGGCGCACCCTCAGTGCGGGGCTTGTAACCCTCGGACCGCGGCTTGTATTCGCCTTCAGCGCGGGGCTTGTAGCCTTCCGAGCGCGGTTTGTATTCCCCCTCGGTCCGGGGCGCATAGGCCTTCTTCTCGTAGGGCTTCTTCTCATAGGGCTTGCGCGGGGCGCTGTCGTTCAGCGTCGGCGTGTCATGCGGCGTCCAGGCGGCGCCTTCGGCCCCTTCCTCGACGATGCGCGAGGGCTTGGGCTTGTAGGCGGGCTTGTCAGCGCGCGGTTCATAGGTCTTGGCGGGACGCTCTTCGCGCGGCGTATAGGCCGGACGCTCTTTGGCGACGCGTTCGCCGTAAACCGGACGCTCGCCATAGGCTTTTTCCGGACGCGGAGCGCGTGCCGTGCGGGCCGGGGCCCGGTTTTCCAGGTCGGGTTCGCCCTCGACGCGGGTCATGGTCAGGTCGCGGTCAAGTTCCGTCGTGGCGGCAAAGCGCGAGGCAAAGGCCTCGGCGATCTGCACGAAGGTGCGGGTCGTCTGCACGCGGATCGCGCCGATGCCGTCCTTGGCGATGCCACCGGCGTCGCAGATCTTGGGCAACAACCAACGCGCTTCGGCGCGCTGTTCGTGGCCGGCGTTCAGCTCGAACCAGACCGAGGGGCCGAACTCGCCACGTTCCCGCGGCGGCAGGGCTGCGGGCGGGGGCAGGCTGTCCGACAGGACTTCCGGAGCGGAACGCCCGGCGCGCCACAGGCGGATGAAGGCCGCGGCCACGCGGTCGGGGCCGAAGTTCTCCAACAGCTTGGCGGCGAAATCCGCCTCTTCGCCCACTTCGGCCTTCAGGGCTTCGTGGTCCAACATGCGCTCGTCGTCACGGGCCTGAACCTCGTCAGCGGACGGGGCCTTGTCCCATTCGGCGACGACCTTGGCGCCTTGCAGCAGGCGTTGGGCCTTTTTGTATTCGGCAGGCGTCACGACCAGGGCCGAGATGCCCTTTTGGCCGGCGCGGCCGGTGCGGCCCGACCGGTGCAACAGGGTCTCGGACGAGCCCGGCAGGTCGGCATGGATCACCAGTTCCAGACCGGGCAAGTCGATGCCACGGGCGGCGACGTCGGTGGCGATACAGACACGCGCCCGGCCATCGCGCAGGGCTTGCAGCGCGTGGGTCCGTTCGGTCTGCGACAGTTCGCCCGACAAAGCGACGGCTTGAAAACCACGCTCGGTCATGCGGCCGAACAGGTGGTTCACATTGGCGCGGGTCTTGCAGAAGACGATCGAGGTGCGGGCTTCATGGAAGCGCAGCAGGTTGAAGATCGCATTTTCGCGGTCACGGTTCTGCACCGAGAAGCCGATATAGGCGATGTCGGCGTGCTGCGAACGTTCCGATTTCACGGCGATGCGCAGGGCGTCTTTTTGATAGGTGCGGGCCAGGGCCTCGATTTCCCGCGGCACGGTGGCCGAGAACATCAGCGTCCGGCGCTCTTCGGGGCAGGAGGACAGGATCAGCTTCAGATCCTCTTCAAAGCCCATGTCCAGCATCTCGTCGGCTTCGTCCAGGACGACAGCGGCGATGCGCTCCAGCTTCAGCGAGCCACGCTCGATATGGTCGCGCAGACGGCCGGGGGTGCCGACGACGATATGGGCGCCACGGTCCAGCATCCGCTTTTCCGTGCGGTAATCCATGCCGCCGACGCAGGTTGCGACCTTGGCTTGCGCCGCGCCATACAGCCATTCGAACTCACGGGCGACTTGCAGCGCCAGTTCGCGGGTCGGCGCAATGATCAGCGCCGAGGGGAAGTCGGCGAACAAGAGCTCGTTCGCGCCCTGCAGGGTTTCCGGCGCAATGGCCAGGCCGAAGGCCACGGTCTTGCCCGACCCGGTCTGAGCCGAGACCAAAAGGTCGCGGCCTGCAACACCCTCTTCCAGGATGGCCGATTGAACAGGCGTCAGGGACTCATAGCCCTTCGCCGCCAGCGCCTGCGCCAAGGGCGCGGCAATGCTTGCGTTTTCCATATTTTTTCCCAAAGGGGGCACTTTGGCCCCATGATGTCCAGCGTTCCGGCCCATCATTCTGCTGCGTGTATCCTCCGACACGCATTAGACCCTTTGGCCGAAGTCTCGCCCTCTACAGCGGATTTGTGATTCTGTATAGCCCAAAATGCAGATTAAATGCTGCGATGCGGCGACCTTTACCGTTAACAGGTTTGTGCCTATCTTGGCGCAAAAGGAGATCATGATGGCAGAGCTTCATCTTGTGTTTGGCGGCGAACTGGTGTCGCCGGAAAAGAATGTCTTCAAGGATGTCAGCGCGCTGCATCTGGTCGGGATCTTTCCCGATTACGAAAGCGCCTATCTGGCCTGGAAGGCCGAGGCGCAGCGCACCGTGGACAATGCCCATATGCGTTACTTCATCGCCAACCTGCACCGCCTGCGCGAAGAGGGCAAAAAGGGCTCGGCCACTGAAGCCATGATCGCCTGACTTGGGCCTGTCGCTGGGATGGAAGTCGGTCGGGCTGACGCTGTATAACCTCGGCGCCCGGCCCGAGGGGGTGCAAAACGCCCCACCGCCCCGTCCGGGCGGAAGCGTCGTCTGGTGCCATGCCCCCGGCGAGGCGCTGGCGCCGATGCTGGAACTGGCGCGCCGCCTGATCGACGAGGACGGCGTGACCGTCCTTGTGACCTGCGACGGCCAGCCCGCGACCGCGGCCTTGGTGCAGCCCGCCCCGCTGGACTTTCCGCGCGATGTGGCGGCCTTTCTGGACCACTGGCGCCCCGATGTCGCGGTGATGGGCGGCGGAGAGCT
The DNA here is from genome assembly GCF_025950525.1 of Stagnihabitans lacustris. Classification (GTDB taxonomy): domain Bacteria; phylum Pseudomonadota; class Alphaproteobacteria; order Rhodobacterales; family Rhodobacteraceae; genus Stagnihabitans. The sequence goes on from NZ_JAPDGS010000002.1 coordinate 272,390, forward strand.
GCGGCCCGCCCTGATCCACGAGGCGGCCGCGCGCAGGATCAAGCTCTTGATGGTCGAGGCGCGCGCGCCCTGGATCGGCCGTCAGGGGTTTTTCCCGGGTCTGGTCAAGGCCTCGCTGGGGGCCTTTGCCCGGGTGCTTGCGGTCGATGAGGCCGCGGCGCGGGCCCTGCGCAAGGCGGGGGTCGAAGGCGACCGGCTGATGGTGACGGGCCGGATGGAGGAACCCTCGGCAGCGCTTCCCCATGTCGAACGCGACCGCGCCGCGCTGGCGCAAAGTTTCGCCACGCGGCCGGTTTGGCTGGCCGCCGATATCGCCGTCGCCGAAGAGGCCGCCGTGATCACCGCCCACCGCGAGGCCCTCAGGCTGGCGCATCGGCTGCTGTTGATCCTGGTGCCGCGCAATCCGGACCGCGCCGATGCCCTGGCGCAAGCGATGGAGGCCGAGGGTTGGCGCGTCGCCTGCCGCGCCCATGATCAGGACCCCGACGGCGAAACCGAGGCCTATATCGTGTCGGATGCCGAATATGGCCTGTGGTATCGCCTGGCGCCGGTGACGTTTCTGGGCGGCAGTCTGGAGGGGGACGGCTGCAGGCGCAACCCGATGGAGACGGCGGCGATGGGCTCTGCCATCCTGTGCGGGCCGAAACCGGGGGCCTGGGGCACTGCCTTTGGCCGGCTGGCGGCGGCAAGGGCGGCGCGGATGGTCGGGTCGGGGGCGGATTTGGCGCAGGCGCTGGGGGATCTTCTCTCACCGGACCGCGCGGCACGGCAGGCCCAGGCTGCCTGGGGCATCGCCTCGGAGGGGGCCGAAGTGACAGAGCGCGTCATGGGCCTGGTCCGCAACGTTCTGGACGGAGAGGCGCTGTGAGGGCGCCGGGCTTCTGGCAGGTCGGAGGGTGGCAGGCGGTGGTGCTGGCGCCTTTGGGCTGGGTCTATGCCCGGTCGACGGCGCGGCGGGTGGCGCGGCAGGGCTGGAAGGCGCCGGTGCCGGTGATCTGCGTGGGCAACCTGAACGCCGGTGGCGTGGGGAAAACGCCGACCGTGGTGGCCCTGGTCGAGCGGCTTTTGTCCCGGGGGCGCAGGGTTGCCGTGATCTCGCGCGGGTATGGCGGGTCTTTGACGGGGCCGGTGCGGGTGGGGGGCCACCGCGCGGATCAGGTCGGGGATGAGCCCTTGCTGATTTCGGCCTTCTGTCCGGTCTATGTCGGCGCCGACCGCGCCGCCACGGCGCAGATGGCGGCCGCAGAGGGCGCCGAGGTCATCGTGATGGATGACGGGTTCCAGAACCCTTTGGTGGTCAAGGATTTCTCGATCGTCGTGGTGGATGCGGCGCTGGGTTGGGGCAATGGCCGCTGCATCCCGGCGGGGCCGCTGCGCGAACCTGTGCCGGTGGGGCTGGCCCGTGCCGATCTGGTGCTGGCGATTGGCGCCGGAGAGGTGGCGACCTCGGTGCCCCTGGTGCGCGGCCGGGTAGAGCCGCTGCCGATGGGGATGCCCTGGACGGGCGCCCGGGTCATCGCCTTTGCCGGCATCGGCAATCCGGGCAAGTTCTTTGCCACCCTGCGGGCCGAGGGCGCCGATATCCTGCGCGAAGTGGCCTTGGACGATCACCAACCCCTGACCGAGGCGCTGATGAAACGGCTGGAGCTGGAGGCCATGGCCCGCGGCGCGCAGCTGGTGACGACCGAAAAGGACGCGGTCCGCCTGCCGCCCTCGTTTCGCGGGCAGGTCATGACCCTGGTCGTGCGGCTGAAGATCGAGGACTGGGCGCAAATCGACGCAGGGTTCGACCGGCTGGGGCTTTGACCTGGTCCCAAGCGTAGGGTGCGCTTTAGCGCACCATCGGGGGCGGTGCGCTGAAGCGCACCCTACGCTTTGGGGGTGCGGGGTCTTTCCCCCCGGCAGCGGTCTGAGCAATATTTGACCTCGTCCCAGACCTTTTCCCAGGCCTTGCGCCAGGTGAAGGGCCGCCCGCAGGTCGCGCAAACCTTGGTCGGCAAATCGGATTTCTTGCGCATCTTCACAGGTCGAAACTCAGCTGGCCCGCGGCTTGCGGCGCACGGCGCCCCAGTGCCTTTGCCGGCACCCGGTCATTCACGAAACGCCGATCCGCGCGCGAGGCGTGGCGTTCGATGATCTCGACGATCTCGGCGCGGTTGGCGGTCTTGCGCAGGCCAAAGATCGCCTCCTTGGCCGCCCGGGCGGCGCTGGCGACATCCACCAGAGGCTCGGGATAGCGGCGCCCCAGAAGCCGGCCCGCCCCCTCCCACCGCCAGGGTTCCTGCAGATGGACCAGCGGCACGTCAGCCAGTTCGGGCAGCCAGCGCCGGGTGAAGGCGCCGGTCGGGTCCTGTTCCTGGCCTTGTTTCACCGGGTTGTAGATCCGCGGCGTGTTGATCCCCGTCGTCCCCGATTGCATCTGGACCTGAGGCCAATGGATGCCGGGTTCGTAATCGGTGAACATCCGCGCCAGGGGCGCCCCGGTCGCCCGCCAATCCAGCCACAGGTGATACGAGGCGACCGATACGACCATGGCCCGCATCCGGAAGTTCAGCCAGCCCGTCGCCCGCAGATAGCGCATACAGGCATCCAGGAAGGGCAGGCCGGTTTGGCCCTGGGTCCAGGCGTCAAGGCGGGTGGCATCCGTGGTGCGGGCCAGTGTCTCTGCCGCGCGGTGCAGGCAGCGGGTCTCGATGCTGGGCTGATCCTCCAGCTTTTGAATGAAGTGATCGCGCCAGGCCAGGCGGGAGTGAAACGAGGACAGCGCCCCGGGCCAGGGCACCAGCAACTGATCCGCCTGACGCAGGGTCGTGGCCTGTGTGACCTCACGCGAGGACAGCGTGCCCCAGGCAAGATGGGGCGACAGGCGGGAACAGGCGCGCTCGGCCGTGACGGGAGAGGACATGGCGGTCCGGTAAGGCGCGCCGCGGGTGGTCAGGAAAGAGGTCAGCAGCAAAAGCCCCGCCTCGCGGCCACCGGTCTGGCGATGGGGGCAGGGGTCGGGCCGCAGACCCAGGCCGCGGGCGGTGGGGATCGGCCCGGGCTCGATGGACGGGCCGTGCAGCGCGGGCGGCGGCAGGGGCTCGGCTTGGGCGAAGGCGTCACGCTGGCGGGACCAGGCATTGCGCGACTTCAGCCGCCGAATGACGCCCTGCCCGGGCAGTTCCGTCCAGACGATGCCCTGATCCCGCGCCCAGGCCGCGACACGCCGGTCGCGGGCAAAGGTCCAAAGGTTGCCGGTTTCCTCGTGTGAAATCAGGTGGCTGACCCTGTGCGAGCGGGCCAGCCGCGCCAGAACATCGACCGCCTCGCCCTGACGGACCACCAAAGGCGCCCCCAGACCGGCAAGGGTCTGGCGCAGTTCGGTCAGGCTTTCGGCGATGAACTCCCATTGCCGGGCCGAGGCATCGGGCTGCGCCCAAAGCTCGGGTTCCGCGATATACAGCGGGATGACCGGGCCTTCAGACGCCAGGGTCAGGGCCGGATGGTCATGGGCGCGCAGGTCGCGTTTGAACCAGAGGATCGCGGTCATCAGGGCTTTGTTCTTTTTTCGTTCCCTTTTGATGTAGCAGGATTTTGGCCGGGGGAAAGGGGGAAAGGGCAGATCCCGGGCTGCGCTGGGGAAAGAGAGCCCCCTTGGGTCGCCCGGCGCTCTGCCTCAGCCGCGTAGCCCGGGGCATGCCCCGGGGCTCATGCGCCCCAGGCGTCGATTTCCGCCAGCGCCTCTTCGGCGGTTTCGACATAGCGGAACAGGTCCAGGTCCTCGGCCGCGATGGTGCCGGCATCGGCCAGCGCCTGCCAGTTGATCACCCCCTCCCAGAAGGCGCGACCGAACAGCAGGAAAGGCACGGGCTTCATCCGCTTGGTCTGGATCAGGGTCAGGGCCTCGAACATCTCGTCCAGGGTGCCGAACCCGCCGGGAAAGACGCAAATCGCGGCGGCGCGCATCAGGAAATGCATCTTGCGGATGGCGAAGTAGTGGAAGTTGAACGACAATTCCGGCGTCACGAAAGGGTTCGGCGCCTGTTCATGCGGCAAAACAATGTTCAGCCCGACCGACCGCCCCCCGGCCTCATCGGCGCCGCGGTTGCCCGCCTCCATCACGCCGGGGCCGCCTCCGGTGCAGATCACCCAATGGCCGCCGCCCAGGTCCAGGCTGCGCTGCGTCATGGCGAAGGCGAATTTGCGCGCCTCGTCGTAATAGGGCGTCAGGGCGGCCAGGCCCGGGGTGCGCGCCGTGGTCGCAAACTCGGGCGCGGGGATGCGCGCGCCGCCAAACAGCACCGTGGTCGACAGCACTCCCGCCTCGTCCAGCATGACCTGAGCCTTCAGCAATTCCAGCTGCAGCCGCACCGGGCGCAGATCCTCACGCGTCAGGAATTCGGGATCGGCGAAGGCCAGCTTGTAGGCCGGAGAGCGGGTCTGCGGCGTGTCGGGGATGCGGCGCGTGGTGGCGACATCCTGGACAGAGTCGCGGAACGGATGGGGGCGGGTCGTGTCGGACATGAGGCTTTCCTTGCGGCTTTGGCCCAGCATAGGCGGCGAAAGGTTTCAGAAACGCAACCCTCGGTCGGCAATCCGGCATTGATCGGCGGTCAAGGGGCCGTTACACCGCGTGAAACTTTGGAGGTCAACCATGTCGCATACCGCACTCGAATCCGCCATCGAAGCTGCCTGGGAGGCCCGCGAGACGCTGACCCCCGCCACCAAGGGCGAGACCCGCGACGCAATCGAAGCGACGCTGGAGGCCTTGGACAAGGGCGCGCTGCGGGTGGCCGAAAAGCGCGGCAACGACTGGCACGTGAACCAATGGGCGAAAAAGGCGGTGCTGCTGTCGTTCCGCCTGACCGACATGCACGAGATTTCGGGGTCGAACGGCGGGTCGAACTGGTGGGACAAGGTGCCGTCCAAGTGGCAGGGCTGGACCGAGGCGGACTGGAAAGCGGCGGGCTTTCGCGCCGTGCCGGGGTCGATCGTGCGCCGCAGCGCCTATATCGCCAAGGGGGTCGTCCTGATGCCCTCTTTCGTCAACCTGGGCGCCTTTGTCGATGAGGGGTCCATGGTGGACGGCTGGGCCACGGTCGGGTCCTGCGCGCAGATCGGCAAAAACGTGCATCTGTCGGGCGGCGTCGGCATCGGCGGCGTGCTGGAGCCGATGCAGGCGGGCCCGACGATCATCGAGGACAACTGCTTTATCGGCGCGCGGTCCGAGGTCGTCGAAGGCTGCATCATCCGCGAAGGCTCGGTTCTGGGGATGGGCGTCTTCATCGGCAAATCGACCAAGATCGTCGACCGCGAAACCGGCGCCGTCATGTATGGCGAGGTCCCCGCGGGGTCGGTCGTCGTGGCGGGGTCGATGCCGTCGAAGGGCGGGATCAACCTCTATTGCGCGGTGATCGTCAAGCGGGTGGATGCGCAGACGCGGTCCAAGACCTCGATCAATGAGTTGTTGCGCGACTGAAGGGTCGCGCGGGGCGTTTTGCGCGACTTTGGGCCCGACCGGCTTCGGCCCAAGGTCTGAAACATCACTGGCCCTCGGTCCCTGACCGGGGGCCTTTTTCTGCGGCAAATTGGGGTCATGACCGCGTAACCCATAAAACCGGAAAGGTTTCCCCATGAAGACCCTGATCGCCGCCGTCCTTTTTGCCACCATCGCAGCCCCCGTGCTGGCCATGGACCATGCCTATGTGACCACCGCCACGGGCGTCACCGTCGATACCGTGATGCCGGGCGCCGATATCCTTGGCCGCCGTTCGGGCGCTTGCCGCGAAGGCTCGCGCTGCGGCGGCGTCTAAGGCCCGCCGATCCTGAAGGCGGCCCCGGAGTCTCCTCCGGGGCCGCTTTGCTTTGGTCCGCCGGGCTGATAACAAGGCGCAAATCCAGCCGGGGGCGATGATGAGCGACGAACAGACGAGTGACGACAAGCCGGTCAAGGCCAAGCGGCCGCAGCAGGTCTTCACGCTTTTGGTCGAGGTCGGGCGCAAGGCCGATGACGGATTGCCGCCCAAGGCGACGGGGGCGGGCCTTTTGTGCTATGCCTCGGGCGTGGACGAGGAAGAGGCCGTGCGCGAGACCGTGGCCATCCTGAAAACCGCCGACATGGCGCCGCTGGACGTGCAGGGCTATGGCACGCTGGAGGAACGCGAGGCGGCGGGCGACGAGATCGGCGCCGAAGAACGCGCGCTGATGGACCGCGCCCTGGCCGAGAATTCGGTGATCGTGGCCCAGGTGACGCCCTTCTTCGACTGACCTTCAGGGGGGCAGTCGGCGGCCGCCCCCTTCACGCCACGTGGCGCAGCGCGACCCGGCCCAAAAGCGCCAACAGCGGCGGCGTCTCCCAATCGGCCAAGGTCCGGCGCGGGGCCTCGGCGCCCGGGGCGGCATGGGACATCATGCAGCACCCATCCACCAGGATCAGCGCCGGCCGCCCCAGGTCCAGCGCCAGCCCCTCCACGACCGCGCGGCGCTCTTCGCGGTGCGCCAGGCTGCCGTCACACAGCGCCAGGGCCGGCACCAGCGCCTCTTCGGTGCCGCACAGATATTCGACCGAAGGCCCCGAAATCAGGATCGGCTGATCGGTCGACACCAGGATATCCCGGGTCAGGCCGAAAAACGGGCTGCGCAACCGGATCGGGGCAAAGCTGCCGCGGGCGGGCAGGCGGCGCCGGATCAGGCGGCGCAGCGCCACCGGGCCCTCGTCCAGCGTCAGAACCAGGTCGCCGCCGCGCAATTGGCCAGCCGGAACCAGGCCGCGGGGCGTCTCGATCAGGCTTTGCGGCCCGATCCAGGGCGCATGGGCAGGAAGCCGGGCCTCTTCGGTCGCGCCATACCACAGCAGCGCGGGGGCGCGGCGCGCCGTCTGCAGGGCCGGGATCTCCAGCGCCATCGCGCCGACGCCGGGTGCTGCGCGGTCATGGCCGGGCAGGCCGATCACCCGCAGGTCCATCCGCCAACGCCCCGACCGCGACTCAAACCCGAAGGACAGGCGGGCCGTGGCGCGCAGGGCGGGCAGGGCGCCGGGCAGGCGGTGGTTGGCCACACGCTCGCCCCGGCGATGGGTCAGGGTGATGCCCGCCTCGGGATCGGCAAACAGTGCCAAACGATTGTCGCCCTCGGCCTGCAACAGCACGGTGGGCCGTTCCAGCGGCAAGGCGAATTCCACCACAAGAAGCCCCGCCGTCAGATGCGAGGGGCCGGGCGGAAGATCGGTGTCGGACAGCACCCGCCAGGTGGTGGGGCCGATATCTGCTGTGGTCATGCCTGCCTCATGCCCGATCTTGTGCCGGGATCTGCGATGATACTAGCGCGGCGCCGGTGACTTGTCATCCGGCTTTGGCTTGGGCACAAAGGCGGAATGGACGCCATTGATCTCACCGCCCGCCTCATTCGCTGCCCCTCGGTCACGCCGGACGAAGGGGGGGCGCTGGTTTTGCTGCAAGAGCTGCTGACGGGGGCGGGGTTCGAATGTCACCGCGTCGACCGCGGCGGGGTCAGCAACCTGTTCGCGCGTTGGGGCCAACGGGGGGCGAATAAATCCTTTGGGTTCAACGGCCATACCGATGTCGTGCCAGTGGGGGACGCTGCGGCCTGGACGCATGATCCCTTTGGCGCACAGGTCGTGGACGGGGTCATGTATGGCCGCGGGGCCACGGATATGAAGTCGGGCGTCGCGGCTTTTGTCGCGGCGGCGGTGGATTTCGTGACCGCGACGCCGCCCGATGGCGCCGTGGTGATCACGATCACCGGCGACGAAGAGGGGCCCTCGGTCGATGGGACGGTCGCTTTGCTGGACTGGATGGCGGCGCATGGCGAAAAGATGAGCCACTGTCTTGTGGGCGAGCCGACCTGCCCGAACGAGATGGGCGAGATGATGAAGATCGGCCGTCGCGGGTCCATGACGGCCTGGTTCACGGCCGAGGGCGTGCAGGGCCATTCGGCCTATCCGCACCGGGCGCGGAACCCGATGAGCGCGCTGGTGCGGCTTTTGGGCCGGATCGACCGGCCGCTGGACGAGGGGACGGCGCATTTCGACGCCTCGACCCTGGCGATCACCACGGTGGATTGCGGCAATCCGGCGACCAATGTGATCCCGGCCAAGGGTCAGGCGACGGTCAACATCCGCTTTAACGATGCCCATTCCGGGGCAAGCCTGACCGAATGGCTGCGCGCCGAAGCGGCGGCGGTCGAGGCCGAAACCGGGGTAAAGATCGGGATGCGGGTGTCGATTTCGGGCGAGAGTTTCGTGACCTCTCCGGGGGCGTTCACCGAGCTGGTGGCAGGGGCAGTGGCGGCAGAGACGGGGGTGCGGCCGGTGGCTTCGACCTCGGGCGGGACGTCGGATGCGCGCTTCGTCAAGGATCATTGCCCGGTGGTCGAGTTCGGCCTTGTGGGGCGGACGATGCACCAGGTCGACGAATCGGTGCCTGTGGCGCAAATCGCGCAGCTGAAGGCGATCTATGGGCGGATCTTGCGGGATTATTTCGCCTGAGGGATGGGGCGGGGGCTGGCGGGTTGCGGATGGGGCCGGGAGGTCACGGGCTCTCGGTTTCAGTCGAGTGTTGCAGAATGGGCGCGAAGGGGGAAGCCCTGTGGTGCCGTAGGGGGCGGTGCCGTGCCGTTTCGTGGGGTGACATGCCGTGCCTCTCTACGCGGTGAGGTCCTTGCAGGCTGGGCAATGGTGTGACGGGTTTCGCCTTGGGCTATGCCGGCTGAAGCTGTGGACGCTTTGAGGCATTGAATGGATCGCGCCGGCTTCGTCGCCGACCGGCTGCTGTTCAAGTGGCCGATTGCGGATGATATCATTCGGAATGCGGGTGCTCGCGGAAAGCGGCGTCCTGTTTTGCTGGCTGGGCAGTGGTTTGGTGCGTCATTTTTGGCATTGCCATCTGAGCGGGCGCCTTTGGACAGCGGGCTGACCGCGGTTTCCTGCCGTTCTGGCCCCGCGTGTTTTGGGCGCAGTTTCTGGTTTTGCCGTTGGGGGGCCTGCGGAAAGCGGGCTGACAGTGGCGTCCTGCCATGCCGACCGGGTGCGGCTCGGCGAGGTCTTTGCACTCTGCCGGGCGGCGCAGTGCCGGACAAAGGGCTTGAGGGGTCTGACGATGGCCGCGATTTCGCGACCGGGGCGGAGCCTACGACAGGTGGGCTTTCCTCGTCGCGCGGCCCGGTCTATGACGATGCGCCAATGACAGGGGGAGCCCATGAGCCTGACGATTGCCGAGACCCGCGACATTGCCCTGTGCCGGCGGCTGCGGCGCGAGGTCTTCATCGAGGAGCAGGGCGTGCCCGAGGCCGATGAGGTCGATGACTTGGACGAAGTCGCGATTCACCTTCTGGCCGAGGAGGGTGGCGCGCTGGGCTCTGCCCGGCTGTTGATCCAGGGCGACACCGGCAAGATCGGCCGGGTCTGCGTCCTGCAATCTGCCCGTGGCCGTGGGATCGGCGCGGCCCTGATCCGGGCCGCGGTCGACAGATTCCGCCTCATGGGCCTGGCCCGGGCCAAGCTGGGGGCCCAGGTTCATGCCCTGGGCTTTTACGAGGCGCTGGGCTTTGAACCCGTGGGCGAGGTCTATCAGGACGCCGGGATTGCCCATCGCGACATGGTCTTGCCCCTAGGCCGCGAGCCAGGCGGGCTCTGATCGGACCTCGGTCCGTGCCTTTTGGCCTTGGCCGACCGAGAACTGACCGACGATCCCTTCAAGGCCGATCGCCTCGTGTTCCACCGCCCGCGAGGCGGCGCCGCTTTCCTCTGCCATGGCGGCGTTTTGCTGCGTCACCTGGTCCAGCTGCGCGACGCCAAGGTTGATTTCATGCAGCGCCCTCGCCTGCTCGCGCGAGCCTTTGGCGATGTTCGACACCAGTTCCGAGATTTGCACCACCTCTTTGACCACGGCCCCCAAGGCGCTGCGGGCCTGGTCGACCTGCTGCACGCCGCGTTCGACCTGGGCGGCCGAGGCGCTGATCAGGCCCTTGATCTCTTTCGCGGCGGTCGATGACCGTTGCGCCAGCGCCCGCACCTCGGAGGCGACGACCGCAAAGCCGCGGCCCGCATCGCCGGCCCGTGCCGCCTCGACCCCGGCGTTCAGCGCCAGAAGGTTGGTCTGGAAGGCGATGTCGTCGATCACCCCGATGATCTGCGAAATCTGCGCCGAAGAGGCCTCGATCTCGTTCATCGCGGTCACGGCGCCCATCACGATGGTGCCGCTGTGTTCGACCTCGGACCGGGCGCGCTGCACCACGTCCTCGACCTCGCGGGCATTGTCGGCGGCAGAGGTCATGCCCCCCGTCACCTCCTCAAGGGCGGCGGCGGTTTCCTCCAGCGTGGCGGCCTGGTTTTCGGTCCGGGTGGCCAGGTTCTCGGACGCGCGCGACAGGTCGGCCGATTGCGCGCGGATCGAATCGCTGACCTCGACCACCTGGCGGATCGACTGGCACAGCTGCCGGGCGGCCTGGTTGAAATCCTGGCGCAACTGGTCATAGCTGCCGCTGAAGACTTCGGTGATCTGGCCGGTCAACGTGCCTGCGGCCAGGCCGCGCAGCTCGGTCCCCATGCGGGTGATGACCTGATCCGCTTCGGCTTGGCGCGCCTTTTGTTCGGCCATCATCGCCACGACCCGTTCGGACACGCGGTCGATGTCGCGGGCAATGGCGCCGATGTCGTCGCTGCGGGTGATCGTGCCGATCCGGTATTCGAAATCGCCATTGGCCACCTGATCCAGCGCGGCGCGCAGCCGCGTCACCGGCCTGACGATCATCTGAGTCACTTTCCAGGCCGAAAAGCCCATCAGCAACAGCATGACCAGAGCCCCCCCGGCGCCGACGAACCGGAACTTCAGCATCGTCGCGGCATTCCCGCTCTGGACCCGGGTGCTGATCGTCTCGACCTCTTCGGCGATGCCCTCAAGCTCTACCTCCAGGGCCGAGAAACTGTCCATGAAGCCCGCAAGCTGCGCCTTGCCCATGGCGACATCCTGCAAGGCAATATCGACTGTGCTGCGTGCCGTCTTCATATAAGTGTCGACAAGCGGCTTGGCATTGTCGACCCGCGCACTGAGTTCGGGAAAGACATCCAGCGCCTGCAAAGCCCCAAACGTGGCTTCGAACCCACCTATGGCATCGTTCAGCGAGGCCTGCACCTCCGCCTTTTCCGCCGGAGTGCCATTGGGACCGACCAGAAGCGCCCGTATCGTGGCGGCCTCGATCCCCTCATGATACATGTCTGTCGTCACGGTATGCCGCGTCACCTGACCCAAAGTGACCTGCTGGTCATAGCTGATCGAGGCCTCATGGAAGGTCAGCGCCCCCAGCCCGGCCATCACAATGACCGCCAGCATCGAAATCGCACTGATCAAGAAAAGCGAGCTTCGAATCGAAATTGTGCGCAGCATGTCCTGTCCCTTTGACGTCCAGGGGCAAGGCTAGCCTCTCAGGTCTTAACAGGCTGCAAACGTCTGCACGATTTCAGCCCCGCTGCGGAACCGGCGGGCAAAAGGCATCGCGCAGGGCCGAGACGATCTGCACAACCTCGGGCCGGGCGATGGAATACAGGATCATCTTGCCCTGGCGACGGCTGCTGACCAGCCCTTCGGCACGCAGCCGCATCAGCTGTTGCGAAACAGCGGGTTGCGACCGCCCGACCGCTGCGGTCAGGTCGGTGACATTGCGTTCGGCGCCCACAAGGCAGCACAGAATATCAAGCCGCCCCTCGTGGCCAAGGGTGCGCAGCAGGGCGACGGCCTGGCGCAGGGCCTCTCCTTGGCCGGCGGGATCGAAAGACTGGGCGGAAACGGCTGGGTTCGACATGGGCCACCTTTTGCACCGATCATAGTCATGTATTCAGGCTTTGCAATACGTCTGTGCCGGCTCTCGACAGTTACGGGGGCGGTGGCTAGGGTCGCGCACCGTGTCCGCAAGCCGAAGGCCCCCGATGTCCAAACCCGTCCTGTTGCAGCTTTGCCCCTTTCCCGACTGGGTTCAGGCCCCCTTGGCCCAGACCCATGAGGTCATCCCGCTGCACATGTCGCCCCTTTCGGACGCCAAGCTTTTGGCCGACATCGCCCCGCGGGTCCGCGCCATCGCGACCCATGGCGGCCTGGGCGTCCCATCCGAGATCCTGGCCGCCTGTCCCGCGGTCGAGATCGTGGCGATTTTCGGCGTGGGTTATGATGCGGTCGACCTGCAGGCCTGCCGGGCGCGCGGCATCCGTGTCACCAACACGCCCGATGTCCTGACCGAGGATTGCGCCGACCTGGCCGTGGGGATGCTGATCGCGCTGGCGCGGGGGATCGTCAAGGCCGAGGCCTTTGCCCGCGGACCCTGGACCCGCGCGAGTTTCCCCCTGCAGCGGCGGGTTTCGGGGATGCGGGTCGGCATCCTGGGCCTGGGGCGGATCGGGGTGGCCGTGGCGGAACGGCTGGCCGGCTTTGGCTGCGACATCGCCTACAGCGCGCGCAGCGACCGCGGCAACGGGCTTGCCTTTGTCCCCGATCCGGTGGAACTGGCCGCGCGCTCCGAGGCGCTGATCGTCACCGCCCTGTCCAATGCCGAAACCCGCCATATCGTCGACGCCAGGGTTCTGCAGGCGCTGGGGCCGCGGGGGTTCCTGATCAATATCTCACGCGCGGCCTGTATCGACGAAGCGGCGCTGTTGACCGCGCTGGAGACGGGGGCGATTGCCGGCGCGGCGCTGGATGTCTTCGAGGGCGAACCGAACCTGGACCCGCGCTTTCTGGCGCTGCCGAATGTGGTGCTGCAGCCGCATCACGCCTCGGCCACGACCGAGACGCGGCAGGCGATGGGCGCGCTGATGCTGGCCAACCTGGCCGCGCATTTTGCGGGCGCGTCCCTGCCGACGCCGGTGGTCTAAGTCAGGCCCCGGGCGACGCGGCGACAGCAGGGCGCTGCGATGACAAGCGCCGACGCCCCGAGGCCGTGACCTTTTCGCGCAAAGAGGTTGCGTCCGACCCAAGCCTTTGCCTATCCTGCGCTTATTCGAACGCGCCACAGGATAAACCATGACCTTTGCCCAATCCGTCAAAACCTGCCTTTCCAACTATGCCACCTTCTCTGGCCGGGCGAGCCGGTCGGAATATTGGTGGTTCCAGCTGTTCTTCTTTGGCGTGATCTTCCTCCCAAGCTTCATCGGGGGCTGGTTCCTGGGCATGGCCGGACCCACGGCAGGCGGGGCAACAGAGTTCGATATCCTGACGAGCAGCCCCTTGGCTCTTGGAGCCTTTGTCCTGGCCGGCCTGATCTTCCTGGCCCTTTTGATGCCGATCTGGGCCGTCGCGGTGCGCCGCTTTCATGACCGCGACCTGTCGGGCTGGGTCTTTCTGGCCCTGGTGCTGGTGGGGTTCATTCCCGCCGTGGGCTGGCTGGCCTCGATTGGCTCTTTCGTGATCACCGTGCTGCGGGGCACGCCTGGGCCGAACCGGTTTGGCGTCGATCCGCTGAACCCCTCTTCTGCCGATGTCTTCACCTGAATGCGCGCGGCGGCGATCCTCTTGACCCTGGCGCTGTCCATGGGGGCGCTTTCGGCTGGGGCCGAGAACGCGCCGCTGACCCCGCCCCGCACCGCGGCGGGTGAGGCCCTGGCCCAAGACCTGACCGCCCGCGGCATCGACACGACCCTGACCTATGCCGCCAGCGCGCAGAACATCGCCAAGCCGAAACCGCCCCCCCCGCCCGAAGCCATGGCGCTTCCGGGCGGCAATCTTAGCGTGTTTTGGGTGCTGGGCGCGGTGGCCGTGGCGCTTGGGGTCTGGTTGCGCTTTGGCGGGGCGGGCATCCTGACCCGCCGCGCGCCCACCGAGGGCACGGCGCCGCAGGTTCCCGCCCATTGGCAGGTCGAGGCCGATATCCCCGCCGCCTCGCTGCTGGATCAGATCGCCGCGATGGAGGACCGGTCTGCCGCCCTGGTCCGCCTGCTGCGCCATTGCCTTCTGCAGGCGGCCGAGGCGACCCGCACCCGCTTGGCCCGGGCCGATACCGAACGCGAGGCCTTTGCCCGGTTGCCCGGCGACAAGCCGGCGCTGGCGGTGATCCTGCAGGCGGCGGAACTGGCCCATTACGGCGGCCGCCCGGTCAGCGACGCGGGCTTTGCCGCGGCCCTGCAGGCCGGACGCGGGCTTTTGGGGGCGCGGCATGGCTAAGGTCCTGGGCCCGCTGGCCATTGTCCTTTTGCTGGTGCTGGGCTTTGCCTTTCTGACCTGGGGCGGGCGGGATGACATGCGCGGGCTGGATGCCTCGGTTCTGGGCACCGACGGGGTGGCTTTGGTGCTGGACAAGGCCGGGATCGCGGTCAAGGTGGCCAGCCCCGGAAGCGCGGTCAAGGCCACAGACATCGACCTGACCATCGTGCCGCTTTACGACATGGACCTGGAAGACGACCGGCCCGAGACCCTGGGCGACACGACCTTGCGCACCATGGCCTACTGGCAGTTTCACGGCAAATTCTATGACAACAAGGGCCTGGTGGCCCTGCCGAAATGGCGCTGGGCTGCGGCGCAAAAGGCCATCGCGGCGCCCGAAACCGAAATCCCGCTGGCCGATTACCCCAAGCTGTTCACTCAACTGGGGCTGGAGGGGCTGAAACTGACCCGCGCCGCGCCCGCTTTTGTCCGCGACGACGACGGCTTTGGCCATGACATCGCGGTGTTCCAGCCGCAAAGCTTTGTCGCCTCGTCCTTGCCGGCGTTTTGCAAGACCTGGGGCTGGCAGGGGCCGGCGCTGATCCTGATCCGCTGCGCCGAAGAGGATTACGCCGAGGTCTATTACCTGTCCGACCCCGATGTGATGAACAACCACGGGCTGACGCTGGGCGACAATGCCGCGGCCTTCACCCAGATGGTGCGCCTCTTGCTGGATATGCCCGACCCGCTGGTCTATCTGGACCGCCTGGCGCCGGATTACCGAACCTATGACTCCGAGGGCGTGCCCTATGAACGCACGCCCGATGACCTTTTGCGGTTCTTCAAGCCGCCCCTGGGGGCGATCTGGGCCATGTTGTCGATCCTTCTGGCGCTGTTCCTGTGGCGGGGCGGCACAAGGTTCGGCCCCCTGCGCCGCGCCGAGGACGAAAGCCCCGAACGCTCTCGCCGCGAGTCGGTGGCGACGCGGGCGCGGCTGATCCGGCTGACCGGGCAGGATGCCGCCATGGTCGCCGACTATGTGAAAACCGACCTGACCCGCATGGCCGAGGCCGCCTTTGGCGCGGGCCGCGGCGAGGTTGGGCGGCTTTTCCCCCTGCTTGCGCGGCGCAATCCGACCCAGGCCGAGGCCTTTCACCGCCTGGCCCAAGACCTGATGCGCGGGCTTCCCCTGGCGCCTGCGGCGCTTCGGCGCCAGCTTGACACCTATCACCAGCTTCAAAGGACTTTGACCCATGGCGATGACGCTTGACGACTTCCGCAGCCTGGCAGGCCAGGTCCGCACCGCCATCGGCCAGGTCATCCGCGGCCAAGAGCCGCTGATCGACGCCGTCCTGACCGCGATCTTTGCCCGCGGCCATGTGCTGCTGGAAGGCCCGCCCGGCACGGCCAAGACCCTGTTGGCGCAGTCGCTGGGCCGGGCCGTGGCGCTGCAATTCGGCCGGGTGCAGTTCACCCCCGACCTGATGCCGGGCGATGTGCTGGGGGTCAACCTGTTCAACTTTCAGACCAATGCCTTCACCCTGACGCGGGGGCCGATCTTTACCGACCTGCTGTTGGCCGACGAAATCAACCGCGCCCCGCCCAAGACCCAGGCCGCGCTGTTGCAGGCGATGAACGAGCGTGAGGTGACGATCGACGGCGTCACCCATCCGCTTGGCCCGAATTTCACCGTGATCGCGACGCAAAACCCGATCGAGAGCCACGGCACCTATCCCCTGCCCGAAGCGCAACTGGACCGGTTCCTGTTCAAGCTGGTCGTCGATTTCCCCGACAAGGCGGCCGAGATCGCCATCCTGCAGGCCGGCGCCCCGCGGCCGGACCTGATCGCGCCGGTCCTGACCGCCGAGGCGCTGGCCGAGGGTCATGCCCTGATCCAGTCGATCCGGCTGGATGCCACGATCCTGACCTATATCGTCGACCTGATCCGCGCGACGCGGGTCGACCCCGAGGTCCTGCACGGCGCCTCGACCCGGGCGGCTTCGGCACTGGCGGGGGCGGTGCGGGCGCGGGCCGCGCTGGATGGGCGGGATTACGGCCTGCCCGACGATGTTCAGCGCCTGTTCGTGCCGACGCTGCGCCACCGCATCGTGCTGGGGCCCACCGCCGAGATTGAAGGCCGCTCGTCCGATGATGTCCTGACCACGATCCTGAACCGTCAGGACGCCCCGCGCTGATGCGGCCCGGGGTCCGCCTTCTGGCGCTGGTGACGGGGCTTCTGGCCCTGTCCATCCTGCTTTTGGTGGGGGCGGGGGTGGACAGCGTGACTGTCGCGGCGATCTGGGGGGCGCTGGCGCTGATGGCGGTGCTGGACATGATCGCCACGCCTCCGGGGCGGCGGCTAAGCCTGACGGCCGACCTGCCGCCGCATGGCTTTGCCGGGCATGACGTGGCGCTGACCCTGACGCTGACCGGGCCTGCGACCAAGGCCTTGGCGCTGCGGGTGACGCATGGCCCGGGGCTGCAGGCGCCGCGGCCCGATGGTGTCACCGAACGCAAACTGACGCTGCCGCTGACGATCCTGCGGCGCGGGGCGCATCGGGTGACGGGGCTGGAGGCGCTTTACCCCTCGCGCCTGGGGCTGTTTGACATCATCGCGCGCTGGCCGCTGGATCTGACTGTCACCGGCCTGCCTGACATCCACCCGATCCTGTCGGGCGCGATCCAGACCCAGGTCCTGCCCTTGATCGAGGGCAGCCATGCCATGACCCTGCGCGGCGAAGGGTCCGACTTTCACCAACTGCGCGACTTTGTGCCGGGGATGGACCGGCGGACAATCGACTGGAAGCGGTCGGCCCGGATGCGCAAACTGGTCAGCCGCGAGACGCGGGCGGAACGCAACCACCAGATCGTCATCTGCCTGGACACCGGGCATCTGATGGGCGCGCGGCTGGGGGCCTTGGCGCGGTTGGATCATGCGATCCATGCCGGGCTGGCGCTGACCTGGGCGGGGGTGCTGGCGGGGGATGTGATGGGCTTTTTCTCGTTCGGGCCGCGGCCGGGGGCCTGGTTGCCGCCCTTGCCGGGGCAAAAAAGCTTTGCCCGCATCCGCGCGCATGCCGCCGACCTGACCCAGGACGACGCCGAGACCAATCACACCCTGGGCCTGACCTCGCTGGCGGGGCATTTGAAACGGCGGACCCTGGTCATCGTGTTTTCCGACTTCAGCGACAGCGTCACCGCGGAACTGCTGGTCGAAAACCTGACGGTGATGCGGCGCCAGCACCTGATCCTTTACGTGTCGCTGCGTGATCCCGACCTTGACGCGCTGTCCACCCCCACCGCGCCCGGCCTGACCCCCATCGCCGCCGCCATCGCCGCCCGCCGCATGGCGCGTGAGCGTCAGGCCGTGCTGGACCGCCTGCAACGGCTGGGCATTCTGTGTCTGGATACGACGCCGGGCGACCTGACGCCGGCGCTGATCTCGCGCTACATGGATATCAAGGCGCGGGAGATGATATGACCGACCAACTGCGCTCCGCCCGCTTCCGCACCGAACGCGAGCCCGCCTGGGCCCGGGCCGAGGTCCTGGTGGCCAAGGCCGAAAAGGGCGTCGCCCATATGACCTATGCCGAGGTGCTGGAGCTTTCGGACCTGTATCAGCAGGTCGTCAACGCCCTGTCGGTGGCCCGCGCGATTTCGATGGATGCCGCGCTTCTTGCCTATCTGGAGGCGCTGTCGGCCCGGGCCTATCTGGTGATCCATGCGCCCCAGGAAAGCCTGTCGGGCCTGGTGGGCAAGCTGTTCGCCCGCGACATTCCCCAGGCGGTGCGGCGGTCTTGGGCGGCCATCCTGATCGCCTTCCTGGCCCTGGCGCTTGGCGCGGTCACGGCCGCCGTCCTGGTGGCCCAGGACCCAAGCTGGTTTTACACCTTTGTCCCCCCCGGCATGGGCGATGGCCGCACGCCCGACGCGGGGGCCGATTACCTGCGATCCACCCTTTTTGACACCGAAGGCCAAGAGGGCGAGACGCTGTCCACCTTTGCCTCGTTCCTGTTCACCCATAACACCCAGATCGCCATCATGATCTTTGCCGTGGGGATCTTCGCGCTGATCCCGTCCTTTGTGCTGACCTATTACAACGGGCTGATCATCGGCGCCTTCTGGATGGCCTTTGCCCGCAATGGGCTGGGCTACGAGGTGACGGGCTGGCTGTCGATCCATGGCGTGACCGAACTGACCGCCGTCGTCATGGCCTGCGCCGGGGGCACGCAGATGGGGCTTGCGGTGATCAACCCCGGCGACCTGACGCGCCGCGCGGCGCTCAAGGCGCGGGGGCGCGATGCGGTGCGGCTTTTCGGGCTTGCCGCGATCATGTTGATCGTGGCCGCGGTGGTCGAAGGCTTTTTCCGCCAGATCGTGCAGTCGACCGAGGTCCGCCTTGCCATCGGCTGGGGCATCGGCGCGGCCTGGGCGGCCTGGCTGACCCTGGCCGGGAGGCGGGCATGAACCTGACCAAGACCGCGGGCGTCAAGACCCTGCACCAGACCCCGCCCGAGGGCGTGCCGATCCCCTTCCGCATCGCCTCACGCGGGGCGCGGTTCGGGGCGCAGGTGCTGGATATCCTGATCACCTGGACGGCGGCTTTCCTGATGCTGTGGGCGCTGTTGTGGCTGGATGTCCTCAGCTGGGAGGCGCTGTTTGCGCTTTTGGTGCTGACCTTTTTCCTGATCCGGGTGCCTTATTACATCCTGTCCGAACTGGTCTGGAACGGCCGCACCCTGGGCAAGCGCATCTTGCGGCTGCGGGTCATCAGTCTGGATGGGCGCCGCCTGACGCCGCATCAGATTGTCGCGCGCAACCTGATGAAAGAGGCGGAAGTTTTCCTGCCGATCGAGACGCTGCTATATTCGACCGAGGTTGCCACGGCCTTTGACGGGCTGATCCTGCTCTGGATGCTGGGGGTTCTGGCGGTGCCCTTCCTGAACAAGCCGGCGCAGCGGTTGGGCGACATGCTGGCCGGAACGGTGGTGGTGGAAAACCCGCGGCTGCGGCTGATGCCGGACCTTTCGGTCACGCGCACCGCGCCCGAGCTGGTCTTTACCCAAGCCCAGCTGGACATCTATGGCCGCCACGAATTGCAGGTCCTGGAACAGATCCTGCGCAACCGCCCCAAGGCCAAGGCCGAGCTGAAGAACCTGGACGACGTCACCTGCGCCATCTGTCGCCGGATCGACTTTGCCCCGGTGCCGGTCGAACAATGGGATTTCCTGCTGGAGTTCTATCGCCAGCAGCGCGCCTATCTGGAAAGCCGCAACCTGTTCGGCGACCTGCGCACCGACAAGAACCACAAGAAGCCCTAGAGCCTGTCTGACGCAGACCAAAGCTCTAGCCCTTTCCCTATCGCCTGCCTTTCGACAAAACCGAAGGCCACTTTTGTCGGACAGGCCCTAGCCCCAGGGCGCCCGCACCAGGGGCGCTTGCCAGCGTACGCTGTCCAGAAAGACATAGGCCGCGCTTTGCGGCAGACCCTCCAGCTTGGCGCGGATGCGGGCGATCAGCGCGGGCATCTCGGGATGACCGAAGCCCGGCACGCCGGACAGGACCGGATGGTCCAGGGCCTTGCCCGCCATCACCCACAGCTCTGCCGCGCCCTCGCAATAGGGGGCGACCAGATCGGGGCGCAGGCCCTGCGTCACCCAGTTGACCGTGTTCACATAGGATTGCAGCACCGGCCCGAAATCCGCCCAACCCGAGGCAATCCCGCGCTGAAAGGCCATGCGGAACATCTCTAGCCCATAGAAGTGCTTTTCGTCCTTCAGCTTGATGTCCTGGGCCGGGTGCTGGCGATAGCCATAGGACACCCCGTCCAGCACCGGCACATTGACCACCGATTGCAGCGTCATCAGGTGGAAATACAGGTCGTCAAAGGCGCGGATATGTTCGGGGAACCAGATGTTCTTGCTGTCCAGGAAGTCGCGGCGATAGACGCGGCGCCAGATCGTCGGCTGGCCCGTCACCAACAGGGCCGCGGGCATCAGGCAACAGCTGTCATGGCCGAACGGATGGCGAAAGGCATGGATCAGCATCGGATCGGCGGCCTCGATCGAGGGCGTGACCACGCCGTCCTCCAGCAGGTGAAAGCCGCCCTGCACCATCTCGGCCCCGGTTTGCCGCCCCAGCTCCAGCAGGCCGGGGAAGAGGCCCGCATCGGGCAGGTCATCGGCATCGACAAAGGCGATGTGGCTGGCATCCGACATCATCCGCCCGTAATTGCGCGCCGAGGCACAGCCGCCATTGGCCTTGGACAGGATCTTGAGCCGGGGATGGCCGTCAAAGCCCTGACGCAGGATGCGCAGGCTATCATCGGTCGAGCCGTCATCGACGACAAGGACCCTCAGGTCCGGTTCGGTCTTGGCCAAAAGCGCCTCGACGCAGGCATGGATATAGGCGCGCTGATTGTACAGCGCCACGACCACATCCAGCCCGGGCCGCAAAGGCGAGGGCGCAATCGACCGCCGCGTGCCGACCAGACCCGGGCCGGTCTGCGGCAACCAGGTCTCGCGCAGGCCGGGACGGCGGGCGGCACAGACCAGCCCGTGTTCGACATGCGACCACCGCTCGCCCAGGATGTGATCCAAGGGCGCATCCCGCAGCGCCCAAAAGATCGCGCGCTCCATCTGCGGGGCGGTAACTTTGACCAGCTGCGGCGAGAGGTTCTCCAGGATGTCGGTCGACAGGCTGGGCAGCTGGACCGCGTGGAAGTCGTCATTGGGCAGGCCGCCCGGCTGCATGAAGCCATGGTCGTTGGAATGGCGCGCAAAGGCCGCCTTGGGCAGGGCATCGGCCAGGGCCAGGGCGGCTTGGGCGTCGCCCTCCAGGGCGGCGGCCAGGTGTTCGGCGGCCAGATCCGGGTCTTCGGGGTGCAGATCGGCCGGGCCGACCGCGATGGGCAGGGCGATCAGGTTGACCGCCCCCAGCCGCGTGGCATTGGCCGTCAGGGCGGCAAAGGCCTGGGGGTCGGGCTCGAAGGCCACGACGGTCCAGCCGGGATAGGCCAGGGCAAAAGGCACCGCAAACGACCCGAACCCCGCGCCGATGTCAAAGGCGAGCCCCTCGGGCGCAAGGGACCGCGTCGCCATCGAAGGCTCGTAATGCGTGCGCATCCGCCATTGGCTGTCATGGCGCAGGAAGTCTTGCGCCGGCGCCTGCAGCGTCAGGGTCAGGCCAAAGGCGCGCAGTTCGATGTGGTCCGGGGTCATGACGGGCTCCTGATCGCGCGGACAAAGGCGCGGGCGGCGCTGACGTCGCCCAGTTCGGGCGGCACAGCGGCGGCGTCCTGCGTCAACCAGTCCAGCGCCAGCCATTCCGGGTCGATCAGCCGCAGCATCGCCTGCAGGGCCAGGTGAAAGCCCGGGCGGGCGGCGTGGCTGACCTCGGAGGCGCACCAGGCCAGGATGCGCAGCACCGCCACCAGAACCGCGCCGCGCAACAGCGGATCGGCAAACTCGGGCCGACGGGCAAAGCTGTCCAGCGTCAGGCGGGCGACGGCCAGCGTGTCCATCCGCCGCTCTCCGTTGGTCGAGGTGATCTGCGCCCGGCCATAGCGGCGGAAATAGGCGAAGGTCGGCGTGTCCAGAAAGGCCAGGCTGTCGGCCATGGCGATGGCGCCGGTGTGGAAATAGATGTCCTCGAAGAAATGGCCATTGGGAAAGCCAAGGCCCGTGCGTTTCAGGAAGGCGCGCGACAGGAACTTGTTGGCCGATTGCGGCTCTGTCCGGTGGGCAAGGGCGCGGATGCTGGCAAAGTCGGCATCGCCGCGCCGCACCGGGCGTCCCTGCAGCGCCGCGTTCAGCTGGTCAAAGATCGGCTGGTCGTAAAAGGTCTTCACCTCGCCGCGGACCTCTTGCAGGACGCCGGGGGTCAGGATCACATCGGGCTGATGCGCCGCAATCGCCCGGGCCGCCGCGGCAAAGGCCCAGTTCGGCCGGTTGTCATCGGCATCCAGAAAGCAGATGTAGTCGCCCTTGGCCTGCTCTAGCGCGCGGTTGCGCGCCGAGGACAGGCCGTCGTTCGCCTGCCGGATCACCCGAAGTCGCGGGTCGTTCAGGCTGTCCAGGATCGCCAGGGTCTCTGGTCCCGAACCGTCATCGACGATCAGGAATTCGAAATCCGTCATGCTTTGGCCCAGGATCGACCGGACCGAGTTCCGCAACAGGGCTCCGTCGTTAAAGACGGTGGTGATGCAGGTCAAAAGCAAGCTGCGTCCTTTCGGGGCCGGATCCTGATGGCCCCGTCATGCGGCAAAAGCGTAAAGAAGTCCATCAACCGCCCTTCATGAAGGGCATCAAGACGACCTCGGCCCCCGGAGCGATGGGCTGAAACCAGGCGTCGCGATAGATCACGCCATCCACCGCCAGCGACACCCCGCGCTTGATCTGCGGCGCAAGGCCCGGATAGGCGGCCGACAGGTTGTCGAGGACCTGCTTGAAGGTCTGGCCCTCGACATCCACGTCCTGCTGGCCATCCGTCCATTGACGCAGCGTGCCCCAAAGACGGACCTTGACCATCACTTGCCCTTGATCGTGGTCATGATGCGCGGCGGCGACATCGGGACCTGATACATCCGTTTGCCAATCGCACGGCTGACCGCGTTGGTCACGGCCGCCAAGGGCGGCACGATGGGCGTTTCCCCCACGCCGCGGACGCCGTAAGGATGGCCGGGGTTGGGGATTTCCAGGATGACGGTGTCGATCTTGGGCAGGTCAGAGGCCACCGGGATGCGGTAATCCAGGAAGCCGGCGTTCTGCAACCGGCCATCACGCCCGTAGATGTATTCCTCGTTCAAAGCCCAGCCGATGCCCTGCACCGCGCCACCCTGCATCTGACCCTCGACATAGGTCGGATGCACGGCCTTGCCCGCGTCTTGCGCCACCGTATAGCGGGTCACAAGCGTGTGGCCGGTCTCGGGATCGACCTCGACGTCGCAGATATGGACGCCAAAGGACACGCCCGCGCCGTCCACGTTGACTTCATGGTGGCCCGCAATCGGCCCGCCGGTCTGAAAGGACATGGCGGCGATTTCAGCCAAGGACATGGGCGGGAACTTGCCGGCATTGGGGCCCGCGGGGACGGCCGCGCCGTCGATCCATTCGACAGCCTCCGCGTCGATGCCCCACATGGCGGCGGCGCGGTCGCACATGACCTTGATCGCGGCACGCGCGGCCTTGATCGTCGCCAGACCCACGGCAAAGGTCACGCGCGACCCATCCGTGTTGTCATTATACCCCAACGAGGCCGTATCGGCCACGATGGTGCGGATGTTGTCGTAGGGTATCCCCAGCTCTTCGGCGGCCATCAGGCTGATCGACGCGCGGCTTCCGCCGATATCGGGGTTGCCTTCGGTCACGCTGGCCGTGCCGTCGGCGTTGATGTTGAGGCTGACGCAGGTGTTGCCGCCGAAGTTGAACCAGAAGCCGGCCGCGATCCCGCGACCCTGGTTCGGACCCAAGGGCGCCGACCAATGCGGATGGGCCTTGGCGGCCTCCAGCGTGGCGACCATGCCGATGTCATCAAAGGTCACGCCATAAGACGACAGCGTCCCCTTGCGCGCGGCGTTTTTCAGCCGGGTTTCGACCGGGTCAAGGCCAAGCTGCTGGCACATCTCGTCGATCAGAGACTCGACCGCATAGACCGCCTGGGGGGCGCCGGGGGCGCGGTAGCTGATTTCCTTGGGGCGGTTGGTCAGCGCGGTCCAACCCAGCGTCCGCACGGCGGGCATGTCATAGGCGGCAAACCCGGCCTGGGCGCCCATCTCGATCGTGCCCGAAGGCCAGGCGCCACCGGAGTAACGCAAGGTCATGTCGCCCGCGGTGATGCGGCCGTCCTTGGTCATGCCGATCTTGCAATCGACCGAGGCATGGACGGTCGGCCCCGTCGCCTTGAAGACCTCGTCCCGGGTCATCACCAGTTTGACTGGGCGGCCCGACTTCTTGGACAGCATCAGGGCGACGGGTTCGACGAAAACGGTCGTCTTGCCGCCAAAACCGCCGCCGATTTCCGAGGCGGTGACGCGCAGTTGCGACGCCTCCATCCCCATCAGCGCGGAACAGACGGCGCGGACGAAGAAGTGGCCTTGGGTGCAGCAATACAGGTCCGCGCGGCCATCGGCGGCATAAGAGGCCATGCAGGCGTTGGGCTCGATATAGCCCTGATGCGCGGCGCCGACCTTGAAGCTGCGCTCCAGGATCAGGTCGGCCTTGGTAAACCCGGCCTCCAGATCGCCATGGCCGAATTCGCAGGTGTTGGTGACATTTTGCGACATGCCGGCGGGGACATGCTCCAAAGCGCGGCCTTCCAGCACGACGGGGGCATCGGGAAGCATCGCCTCATCGACATCGGTGACATGGGGCAGGGGCGCATATTCCACCTTGATCGCGCGGATCGCGGCCTTGGCGATGGCGGGGGTCGTGGCGGCAATGGCTGCGACCGGGTGGCCGTCATACAGCACCTTGTCACGCGCCATGCAGGTCTCGCCGATATCGGCGAAGCCTTGGTCTTCGACCGCGGGGAAATCCTTGCCCGTCACCACGGCGCGCACGCCCGGCATCGCTTCGGCGGCCGAGGTGTCAATCGACACGATCCGCGCATGGGGGTGGGGGCTACGCAAAACGGCGCCCATCAGCATCCCGGGTGCGGTGATATCGGCGCCGTATTGCGCCTTGCCGGTGACTTTATCGACCCCATCGGGCCGGTTCGGCGTGGTGCCCACATATTTGAAGGCGCGCTTTTGATCGTCGAGTGCCATCAGACCTCTCCCCGCATTTCCGCGGCGGCAGACTGCACCGCCTCGATGATCTTGTCATAGCCGGTGCAGCGGCAAAGGTTGCCCGCCAGCCAATAGCGGACTTCCTCATCCGTAGGGCTGGCGTTTTTCTCCAGCAAGGACTTGGCGGCCACCAGGATGCCCGGCGTGCAGACGCCACATTGCAGCGCGGCTTTCTCGATGAAGTGCCGCTGCAGCGGATGCAGCGTTTCGCCATGGGCCATGCCCTCGATGGTCTCGATCTGGGCGCCTTCGACTTCGACACCCAGCACCAGGCAAGAGCAGACCAGACGGCCATTCACGGTGACGGAACAGGCGCCGCAATCGCCGGTGCCGCAGCCCTCTTTGGCGCCGGTCAGGCCAAGGCGGTTGCGCAAGACGTCCAGCAGGGGTTCATCCGGGGTGCAAAGGAATTCGACGGGATCGCCGTTGATCGTGGTGGAGACGGGGATGGACTTCATTTCACACCTTTGGCGCGGTTATAGGCGATGACGGCGGCACGGCGGGCCAGGACGCCCGCGGTGGAGGTGCGGAATTCGATCGTTCCGCGCTTGTCGTCAATCGGGTTGCAGACGGCTTCGGCGGCCTTTGCCAGGGCTGCCAGGGCCGCGTCATCCAGCTTGGTGCCGATGATCGTGCTGGCATCGGCCAGCACCACTTTCGGCGCGACCGCGCCAAGCGCCACGCGGGCGGCGGTGATCGTGCCATCCTCGGACAGGGTCAGCGACACGGCGGCAGCGGCCACGGCGATGTCCATTTCCGTGCGGGGAATGAAGCGCAGATAGGCATCCGACGACCGCGCAGCCTTGGCGGGCAGGTGGATCGCGGTCACGATCTCGCCCTTGGCCAAGGTCGTGCGCCCCGGGCCTGCCGGGATGTCGGCAACCTTGACCACCCGCGTCCCCGAGGGGCCGACCACCGTCACCGA
Organism: Stagnihabitans lacustris; assembly: GCF_025950525.1. Taxonomy (GTDB): domain Bacteria; phylum Pseudomonadota; class Alphaproteobacteria; order Rhodobacterales; family Rhodobacteraceae; genus Stagnihabitans. The sequence continues at coordinate 298,227 of NZ_JAPDGS010000002.1, forward strand.
CGCATCCGCCGCCACCAGCCCCGGCACGGCATCCGCCGCGGGCGAGCCGTTGCACAGATTGCCCGCCATGGTGCAGCGGCCCTGCACCTGGGTGGACCCGATCAGGTTCGCGCCCTCGACCACGCCGGGCCAATCGGCCTTGACGCCGGGGTGTTCCTTCAGTTCCGCATTGGCCACCGCGGCACCGATGCGCCAGCCGCCATTTTCCGCCGTGATCTCACGTATCCCCGGGATCTTCTTGATATCCACCACCAGGTCGGGGCGGATCATCCCCGCCTTCAGCTGCACCAGAAGGTCAGTCCCCCCGGCCAGAACCCGTGCCAAGCCTGGCTCGGCGGCCAAGGCGCTGGACGCGGCTTCGGCCGTCTCGGCTGTCATGTATCGCATGGATCATCCCTGTCTTTTGCCGGGAGCCCCCGGAAATCTGATCAAATCCTATGCCAAGGGCGCCGGATGGATCAAGCCATCCGACGCCCTTCCGATGCGGATTGGCGACATCTGCCGTCAGATAGCCGCCGAATGTTTGGCCTTGCTTTGGTCATAGGCATCGAAGGCCCGGGCGATGACCCGGATCAGGGGCCGCGCGGCAAAGGGCACCGACAGGCCTTGGGCGTCCAGCCGCACCATGCCGGGGAACTGGCCCGCCACTTCGGTCAGGATCGCGGCCACGGTGGCGCGGGGGGCCAGCCGCTCCATCTCGGCCCGCGAAATGGCGAAATCGCACATCAGCGCCTCGATCATGCGGCCGCGCAGAGGGTCTTCACCGGCAAAGACATGGCCGCGATGGGTGGAAAACTGCCCGGCCCGGATGGCCGCCGTGTAATCCGAAGTCCCCGAGACATTCTGTGCGTAGCCCTGCGGAAAGCGCGAGATCGAGGAGGCCCCCAGCCCGATCAGCACCGGCGCTTGATCATCGGTATAGCCCTGAAAGTTGCGCTTCAGCTTGCCCTGTTTGGCCGCCACCGCCATCCCATCCGTCGGCTTGGCAAAATGGTCGATGCCGATTTCGTCATAGCCATCCGCCAGAAACAGGCTGCGGGCGACCTCGAACAGCTTCAGCCGTTCTTGCGGCGTGGGCATCGCATCCGAGGGGATCATCTGCTGACGCCGGCTCATCCAGGGCACATGGGCATAGCCATACAAAGCCACCCGGTCGGGCGAGAAGGACAAGAGCTTTTGCACCGAATCGGCGATGCGATGCGGGGTCTGATGCGGCAGGCCGAAAAGGATATCGGCGTTCAGCGACTGGATGCCGCGGGCGCGGATCATGGCCACGACATCGGCGGTCAGCTGAAAGCCCTGCTCGCGGCCGATGGTCTTTTGGATCTCCGGGTCGAAGTCCTGCACTCCCACCGAAGCGCGGTTCATCCCCACCGCGGCCAAGGCATCCAACCGGGCCTCGTCGATCTCATTCGGGTCAATCTCGACCGAGAATTCACCGCCCGGCGCCATCGGGGCCAGATCGAACACCGCCCCCGCCACATCGCGGATCAGACCCGCGTTCAACATGGTGGGCGTGCCGCCGCCCCAATGCAGGCGGGACAGGCGCACACTCTTGGGCAGGTGGCGGGCCAGCATGGCAATCTCTGCCCTCAGGGTTTTTGCATAGGCGATCACCGGATCGTCGCTGTTCGTGCCCTGCGTGCGGCAGGCGCAGAACCAACAAAGCCTGCGGCAAAACGGCACATGCAGATATAGCGAAATCTCGGCGCCTTCGGGGATTTCCTCGACCCAACGGGCAAAGACCCCGGGTCCCACGCCGCCCGCGAACTGCGGCGCGGTGGGATAAGAGGTGTAACGCGGCACACGCGCGTCAAAAAGACCAAAGCGGGCGAGTTGCGATTGAGTGTCCATGAGAGTAGTTTAGCCAAAGTTACCGCGTCTTCCTTGATCCGGATCAAATGAAAGGCTGTGCATGTCGCTCCATGCGCCCAAACTGGCCCCTCGCGATTGCGGGGATTGCCAGATCCGTCACCGGGCCGTTTGCGCCCGCTGCGATGGGGATGAACTCGCCCGGTTGGAAGAGATGAAGTATTACCGCAGCTTTCAGGCGGGGCAGAATATCGTCTGGTCGGCGGATCGGATGGACTTTGTGGGCTCTGTCGTCTCGGGGATCGCGACGCTGACACAGACGATGGAGGACGGGCGGCGCCAGATGGTCGGGATGCTGTTGCCGTCCGATTTCGTCGGCCGTCCGGGCCGCGCGATTGCCCCCTATGACGTGACGGCGGTGACGGATCTGGTCATGTGCTGTTTCCGCCGCAAGCCGTTTGAAGAGATGATGGCCACGACGCCGCATGTCGCCCAACGTCTGCTGGAAATGACGCTGGACGAACTGGACGCCGCGCGGGAGTGGATGCTTCTGCTGGGCCGCAAGACCGCGCGGGAAAAGATCGCCAGCTTCCTGACCATTCTGGCGCGGCGGGAAACCGGGCTGAAGGCCAAGACGCCTAAGGGTCAGATCAGCTTTGACCTGCCCCTGACGCGTGAGGAAATGGCGGATTATCTGGGGCTTACGCTGGAAACCGTCAGCCGCCAGATGTCGGCGCTGAAACGGGATGGCGTGCTGGAGCTGGAGGAAAAGCGCCGCATCACCGTGCCGAACTATGACCGGCTGGCCGAGGAAACCGGCGACGATGCCGATGGCGGGATGCTGGCCTGACATGTCCGACGAACCTGGCGAGAAATCCCGCTCTCATGGGCGGCTTGGTGTGCGGCTTTCGGTCAAGCCGCGCGACCTGATGGCGGATGCGACGATCAAGGGCGCCTTTGCGGTCAAGGTCATCACGCTGTTTCCAGACGCTTTTCCCGGGACCCTGGGTCTGTCGCTGACCGGCAAGGCGCTGGACCTGGGGCTGTGGAGCCTTGACGCTCTGCCGCTGCGCAATTTCGGCGAGGGCAAGCATCGGAATGTCGATGACACGCCCGCGGGCGGTGGCGCGGGCATGGTGATCCGCCCCGACGTGATGGAGCGCGCCTTGGCCGCCGCGGCTGGCCCCGGTCCCGTGATCTTTCTGACCCCGCGCGGCAAGCCCTTTACGCAGGCCATGGCGCGCCGGCTAAGCCAGGGCGAGGGGATGACGCTGATCTGTGGCCGCTTCGAGGGGCTGGATCAGCGCGTCATCGACCACTACGGCATCGAAGAGGTGTCGATGGGGGATTTCGTGCTGACGGGCGGCGAAATTCCGGCTCAGGCGTTGATCGACGCCACGGTCCGCCTGCTGCCGCGTGTGCTGGGCAATGCCGATTCGGCGATCGAGGAAAGCTTTTCGGACGGGCTGCTGGAGCATCCGCAATACACCCGCCCCGCCGTCTGGCAGGGCCGCGAGGTGCCCGCCGTGCTGAGTTCGGGCAACCATGTGGCCATCGCGAAATGGCGGGCCGAGCAGTCCCATGCCGTGACGGCCGAGCGGCGCCCCGACCTGTGGGAGGCCTGGCAGGCCCGTGCGACCCGGCCGCAAAAGGGTCCGGCGCTGCGGCGGGCGGTGCGTGGGCTGGTGGCGGCCATCGTTCCGGGCGATGCGGTCGAGGCGGCGGACCAGGCCCGCGCCCTGGCCTGGATTGATTCGGGGGTCGAGCTGGCGCGGGTGCGCAAACCCGCCACGCCGGGGGTGCAGCTGGTCAGCTATTGCCTGCCGATGGATGGCTCTCGCGTGCTTTTGGGCGCGCATCGTGGCGCGGGGCTTTGGCTGCCTCCGGGGGGCCATGTCGAACCCGCAGAGCATCCGACCGACACCGCACGCCGCGAATGTCGCGAAGAGCTGCGGCTTCTGGCCGATTTCGCCACCGAGGCGCCGGTGTTCCTGACCTGGACCCTGACCCAGGGCGCGCCCGAAACCCGGCATGTCGATGTCTCGCTGTGGTATGTCTTGCGCGGCAACGCCCGCCAGGTGCCGGATTACGACGCGACCGAATTCAGCGACATGCGGTGGTTTGACCTGGCCGAATTGCCGCCCGAGGCCGAACCGAACCTCGGCCGATTTGCTGCCAAACTGGGCAGGTGATTCGCCCGAAATGCGGCCTGTCGCGGAAAAACGTGGCAGGAGGTTAATTCGCGCTAAAGTTGTTTTACTGAATCGTGTCTTTGCAAGCAACAATGTGGCTAAAACACGGCTTTTTATATTTTGATGCTATCTTAAGCTAAATTTTCCCCCTACCCTTCAAGAAAGTGACATGTGTCGGGGGACTAACATGATCAGAACCATCGAAGTCGGCAGCTGTGTGCTGATCCAGGGCATCCTGGTCCGCGATCTCCAAAATGGCCATGTCGCGGTGCGCGTGGGCGAGCAAACCTTCGTTGGCCGCCCGGTTCCGAGCCACCGCCCCTCGTGAACGGCCTTCGTGATTTGTTCAGCATTCTTGCGTTTGTCTGAAAATCCCGCGCCCCGTTAACAGGATGTAAACTGCATCGTGCAACCATTCCTTCACAAAAGGAGGAATAACATGCTGCGCACCATCCAGATCGGGTCCTGCATCTTCGTCCAGGGCGAATACGTCAAAACCTTTGACGATGGCCGGATGGCCGTGCGTCTTGATGGCAAGGTCTATGTCGGCCATGCGGTCGAAACGGGCTATCGCATCGCGGCGTGAAACGCCCCCCAATAGCAAAAGGCCGGGCGATTTGCCCGGCCTTTTTCTTTACAGCGAACGTTCGATCGACTCGCGTTCGAAGATTTCGATGACGTCGCCCGCCCGGATATCCTCGTAGCGCTCGAAAGCCATACCACATTCCTGGCCCATCGGGACGTCCTTGACCTCGTCCTTGAAGCGCTTGAGCGTCTTGAGCGTGCCTTCGTGGATCACCACGTTGTCGCGCAACAGACGCACACCCGCCGAACGACGCGCCGTGCCCTCCGTGACCAAGCAACCGGCCACGTTGCCGATGTTGGAGATCTTGAAGACCTCCTTGATCGTCGCATAACCGATGAAATGCTCGCGGATTTCGGCTTTCAACAGGCCAGAGGCGGCTTTCTTGATGTCCTCGACCAGGTCGTAGATGATCGAATAATACCGAACATCGACGCCCTTTTGCTGGGCAGCGGCCCGCGCCGTCGCATTGGCCCGCACGTTGAAACCGATGACCGGAACCTTGGAAGCCTCTGCAAGGCCCACATCCGTATCGGTGATCGCGCCGACGCCGTAGTGCAGAACCCGCACCCGAACCTCGTCATTGCCAATCTTTTCAAGCGCTTGCACGATTGCTTCGGCAGAGCCCTGCACGTCGGCCTTCACGATCAGCGGCAGTTCTGCCACCGACTTGTCGGCCTTGGCCTTGGCCATCAGCTGTTCCAGCGTGGTCGCAGCACCAATGGCGGCGCGCTTGTCACGCGTCACCGAGGCGCGGTAATCCGCGATCTCACGCGCCTGGGCTTCGGTGTCCACGACGTTCAGCGTGTCACCGGCGCCCGGCGTGCCCGACAGACCCAGAACCTCGACCGGCATCGACGGACCCGCTTCGGTGATCGTCTCACCGGCCGAGTTGATCAACGCACGGACCTTGCCCCACTGTTCGCCGACGACGAAGATGTCGCCTTTCTTCAGCGTGCCGTTCTGCACCAGAACCGTGGCGACAGGGCCACGACCGGAGTCGAGCTTCGCCTCGACCACGGCACCAGAGGCGGCGCGGTTCGGGTTGGCCTTCAGCTCCAGGATTTCGGCCTGCAGGCTGATCGCCTCCAGCAGCTCGGGCAGGCCCTTGCCGGTCTTGGCCGAGACCTCGACGTCGATGACTTCGCCCGACATGGCTTCGACGACGATGTCGTGCTGCAGCAGGTCGGTCCGCACTTTTTGCGGGTCGGCCTCGTATTTGTCGATCTTGTTGATCGCAACAATGATCGGAACCTTCGCGGCCTTTGCATGCGCAATGGCTTCGATGGTTTGCGGCATGACCTGGTCATCCGCGGCCACGACCAGAACCACGATATCCGTCACCTGGGCGCCACGGGCGCGCATCGAGGTAAAGGCCGCGTGGCCGGGGGTGTCCAGGAAGGTCACGGTCTCGCCGCGCGGCGTAACCACTTGATAAGCACCGATATGCTGCGTGATGCCGCCGGCTTCGCCCGAAACGACGGTCGTCTTGCGGATCGCATCCAGAAGCGAGGTCTTGCCGTGGTCGACGTGGCCCATGATGGTCACGACCGGGGCCCGCGGCAGCAGGTTTTCCGATGCGTCCTTGACCGTGTCGATCGCCTGTTCGACGTCGGCATCGGTCACGCGGATCGCACGGTGGCCGAATTCCTCGATCACCAGTTCGGCGGTATCGGCGTCGATGGCCTGGTTCATCGTGACCATCATGCCCATTTTCATGAGTGATTTCACAACGTCAGCGCCACGTTCGGCCATCCGGTTCGCCAGTTCCGAGATCACGATGGTCTCGGGCAGCTGGACGTCACGGACCTGCTTTTCGGGCTTGTTGCCAAAGCCCATCGCCTTTTGACGGGCCTTTTCCTGCTTGCGCTTCATCGCGGCCAGCGAACGTGTGCGCCCGCCTTCACCCGACGAGGTCGCATCCGACAGGGTCAGCTTGCCCGAACGACGGCCTTCGTCGCCCTTGGCCTTGGCGGCGGCGCGCTCGCGGTCTTCGCGTTCACGGTCGGTCTTGCGCGGAGCGGTCGAGGGACGCGCCGGACGTGCGTCTTCCGGCGGCGGCTGCGGCGGCACGGGGCGGCCAGCGGTGCCGGGGGCCGGACGCGCATTGCGGTCGCCCGAGGGACGGTCGCCGGTGGGGCGGTCGCCTGCCGGACGGGCAGGGCGCTCGCCACGCGGCGCTTCGGCCGGACGGCGTGCGGCCTCTTCGGCGGCCTTTGCGGCAGCTTCGGCCGCAGCCTTTGCGGCGGCCTCTTCGGCGATCTTGGCCTTTGCAGCCTCTTCGGCGGCGCGGGCTTCGCGTTCCTTGGCGTCGGCCTCTTCGCGCTTGCGCTGACGGTCTTCGTCGCGCTGACGCTCTTCATCGGCGCGGCGCGCATTGTCTTCGGCCTCACGGGCCTTGGCGTTGCGCAGGGCCGCCAGACGGCGTTCCATCTCGGCATCCGAGATCCCGGCGGGGCGCTTCGAAGGGTCACCAAGCCGCGGCGAGGGCGCAGCCGCTCCGCCCGCCGAAGCCGAAGGCTTCACCGGGACGTTCAGCTTGCGCTTGACCTCGACCACGACGCTTTTCGTCCGGCCATGGGAGAAGCTTTGCTTCACCTGACCGGAACGTATATCGCCACCCAGGCCGAGGGGTTTCTTGCCGTCTGTATCGCTCATGCGTCCTACATATCCTTCACGACGGAGTCTTCTCCGTCCTCTTGCTCAGGGCTCTGCACACGCAGACCCTCCAGCCTTGCGGCCTCATCTACAACACGACGGGCCAATGTGCCAGCGGCAAGCGCCGCGTGTATCGCACGTTCCCGCCCGAAAGCCAAACCCAATTCCGCGGCCGTCAAAAGGCCGATAAAGCCGCCTTCTGGCGGCCGAAACTTGGCTTTTCCCCGTTCTGACCCATCAGAGGCCTGCACCAAAAGCACGGCGCGGCCATTCATGAGCCATTCTTTCACCTTCTCGTAACCGGTCACGGCCTCATTGGCCTTGCGGGCCAGGGAAATCGAATCGACCAGCCGCCGCGCAATCAGGTCTTCGACCAGATCCGCCAGCCCGGGCGCGACTTTTGCCGGCCCCTTGGCGGCGCGAGAGAACAAGCCCTTCGCCGCCGCCTTTTCAATCGCCTTCCGGTCGGCGGTCACATAGAACCCCCGACCCGGCAGCTTGCCATTCACATCGGGCACCACTTGCCCCTCGGGGTCCAAGCAGAACCGGATCAGCCCGGCCTTGGGCTGAACCTCGCCCGAGACGATGCATTTCCGCTCGGGGTCGTCCTGTTCGCTCTTGAATCCACCGCGGGTCAAATCAGGCCTCGACCTCCTCGGGTTCGCCGGCGGTCGGATCGACCCAACCCAGCATGACACGCGCGGTCATGATCAGGTTCTGCGCCTCTTCCAAGGTCATCTCGAACTTTTCAAGGATGCCCTCGTCCTTCTTGCGCTGGCCGTTTTCGGTCGTCCAGCCACCGGCCAGTTCCCAGTCGGCGCAGGTTGCGAAGTCTTCCAGCGACTTGATGCCATCCTTGCCCAGGGCTTCCAGCATCTGGGGCGTCAGGCCTTCGAAACCTTCCAGCTCCTCCAGAACGCCCAGGCTGCGGGCGTTTTCCAAAGCCTTGATATTGGCGGCCTCCAACTGGTCGCGCGCACGGGCCTGCAATTCGCCCGCCGTGCCCTCGTCGAACCCGTCGATGGACAGAAGTTCGTCCACATCCACATAGGCGACTTCTTCCAGCTTGGTGAAGCCTTCGGAGACCAGAAGCTGCGCCATCATCTCGTCGATGTCCAAAGCTTCCATGAACAGCTTGGTGCGCTCGGCGAATTCGGCCTGACGCTTGGCGCTGTCATCCGATTCCGTGACGATGTCGATGTCCAGACCGGTCAACTGCGAGGCCAGACGCACGTTTTGACCGCGGCGACCGATGGCCAGCGACAGTTGCTCATCCGGGACCACGACGTCGATCTTGCCGGCTTCTTCGTCGATCACGACCTTGGAAACCTCGGCCGGCTGCAGCGCGTTCACAAGGAAGGTCGCCTGGTCCTGGTTCCACGGGATGATGTCGATTTTCTCGCCCTGCAGCTCGTTCACCACGGCCTGCACGCGCGAACCGCGCATACCGACGCAGGCGCCCACGGGATCAATCGAGTTGTCGAACGAGATCACGGCGATCTTCGCACGCGAACCCGGATCACGGGCCACGGCCTTGATCTCGATGATGCCGTCATAAATCTCCGGCACTTCCATCTTGAACAGCTCGGCCATGAACTGCGGGTCGGTCCGCGACAGGAAGACCTGCGGGCCGCGGGTTTCACGCCGCACGTCCTTGATATAGGCGCGGATGCGGTCGTTCGGGCGATAGCTTTCGCGGCCGATCTTTTCGTTGCGGCGCAGGATGGCTTCACCGCGACCGATGTCGACGATGATATTGCCGTATTCCTCGCGCTTGACCACGCCGTTGATGATCGTGCCCTTGCGGTCCTTGAACTCGTCGAACTGGCGGTCGCGCTCGGCCTCACGGACCTTTTGCAGGATGACCTGCTTGGCCGATTGCGCCGCGATGCGGCCCAGATCAACGGGCGGCACTTCGTCGATGATCTCGTCGCCGACGACCGGGTCCTTCAGATGCGACTTGGCCTGTTTCACGGTCAGTTGCGCGTGGTGGTTTTCCACCAGCTCATCCTCGACCACGGTGCGGATGCGGGCAAAGGTCGCGCGACCGGTCTTGCGGTCGATCTTGACGCGAATGTCCATCTCGGCGCCGTAACGGCTTTTGGCCGCACGGGCGAGGCTGTCTTCCATCGCCTGGATGACCAGTTCGGGGTCGATCATCTTCTCACGGGCGACGGCTTCTGCCGTCTGGAGAAGTTCAAGCTGGTTGGCCGAGGTAATCGCCATCATCCGCTCCTTAGTGCTTTGTCGGTTCGGGGGACTCTTCGTCATCCCCGGTTTCTTCGATTTCGTCGAATTGGCCGTCTTCGGGTTCCGCGACTTTGCGCTGACGCAGCATTTCCGCGATCAGCTCTTCGGTCAGGATCAGTTTCGCATCGGACAGCCATTCGAAGTTGAGGCCGATGATGACCTCTTCCTTGCCCTCTTCCAGCGCGATCAGGACTTCTTCGCCCTCGATCCCGGCCAAGGTGCCCTTGAACCTGCGGCGGCCGTCGATCAGCTCGGTCGTCTCGATCCGCGCCTCCCAGCCCTTCCAGATGTCGAAATCCTTCAGGCGGGTCAGGGGGCGGTCGATGCCGGGCGACGAGACTTCAAGGACATAGTTTTCCTCGATCGGGTCTTCGACGTCCAAGGAGGCCGACACGGCGGTCGAGATCGCGCCACATTCGTCGACATTGATCCCCCCGTCGGGACGGTCGGCCATGATCTGCAGGATGCGGGTATTGCCGCCCATCAGCCGCAGCCGGATGAGCTCGAATCCCAGGCCTTCGATCACCGGGCCGACGATGTCGGCAAGGCGGCGGTCGATGGCGGTTCTGGCGATGAGGTCGGACATGATCCCCCAAAAAAGCAAAAGCCCCCAGAGGGGGCCAAGGTAGGTCGGCAATTTCAGGTTTGGACCCCGAAATCTCTGTTAGGTTCCATATAGGCCCGGGGGGGATGCATTGCAAGTCTAATAAATCTTGGCCCCCTGGGCCAGCATGGCGACATATTCCGCGATCTTGCGGGCGCGGGTTTCGGGGCGTTTGACCGCAGCGATCCGGTAGACCAGCGCAAAGCGGTTGCGGGCATCGAGGGTCTTCAGCGCCTCCGTCGCCGCGGGACTAAGCGCCACGGCATCCAGGAAATCTTGCGGCAGGGCGTCGGTGGTCCGATAGGCCTGATCCCAACGGCCATCGGTCTGGGCCGCCTGAACCTGCGCCAAGCCGCGGGGGGTCATAAGCCCTTGGGCGATCAGCCTTTCGCAATGGGCGACATTCTTGGCTGACCAAACGCTTTTCGCCCTGCGGGGGGTGAAACGTTGCTTGAACCGCGTCTCGTCCACCGATTTGCGGATGCCGTCGATCCAGCCATGGGCAAGGGCGCCTATCACCGCCTGCTCCCAGTCGATAGAGGCCACGCCGCTGCCCTTTTTGTGATACAGAATCCAGACCTCTGGCGCATCAGGGTTGGCGGCAAGCCAGTCCATCCAAGCGGTTTGGGTGGCGAAGGGCAGGGGGTCGCTCATCGGCAGGCGCCCACGACCGTCGCCCCGCCGAACACCACGCCATGCATGATCCGCCCGGGCAGAAAGGTAAAGGCTCCGGCCAGGACGAGGGCGGTAAAGAACAGCATCTTCATGGACTTGGCATGGGCGGCGATCCGGTGCTTGCGGGCATGGACCACCGCCAGCGGCAGGCTGACCAGGGTCAGGATCGACAAAAGGTGGATCGGGCTGAACCCGCCGATCACGCAGATCGTGTGGATGAAAAAGGACGACCCCGCCGTCACCGCCATCAGAACGACCCAAAGCCAGCCGAAAAGCCGGTGCCTTGTCCCGCCCTTGGGCAGGACCAGTTGCACAAGCCCCAGAAAGAAGGCCGCGATGGCCGGGAAGGCATGGATGACGATGGCCCATTCGGCGCGCAGCAAAGGGGCCAGGGTCATCAATGCGCCTCGGCCCAGTTGGCGCCGCGGCCGGCCTCGACGACCAGCGGAACCTTGATGGAGACGGCCGGGTGGGCGGCGCCCTCCATGATCTCTTTGGCGCGGGCGATCAGGGTGTCGGCGGCCTCGGTTTCCACCTCGAACAGCAGTTCGTCATGGACCTGCAGCAGCATCTTGGCGGGCAGGTCGGCGATGGCCCCCGGCATCCGGATCATGGCGCGGCGGATGATGTCGGCGGCGGTCCCCTGGATCGGCGCGTTGATCGCGGCGCGCTTGGCGAAACCCGCCCCGGGGCCGCGGGCATTGATCTCGGGCGTGTGGATTTTCCGGCCAAACAGGGTCTGCACAAACCCATGGTCCTGCGCGAATTTCACCGTCGCGGCCATGTATTCCTTGATGCCCGGGAAACGCTCGAAATAGCGGTCGATGAAGCCCTGCGCCTCGGCCCGCGGGATGCGCAGGTTGCGCGCAAGGCCAAAGCCCGAGATGCCATAGATCACGCCAAAGTTGATCGCTTTGGCCCGGCGGCGGATGTCGCTGGTCATCTGATCCAGCGGCACGTTGAACATTTCACTCGCCGTCATGGCGTGAATGTCGATCCCGTCGCGGAAGGACTGCTGTAGCGCCGGGATATCGGCCACATGGGCGAGGATGCGCAATTCGATCTGGGAATAGTCCAAGCTGACCAGAACCTTACCCTTCGGCGCCACAAAGGCCTCGCGGATGCGGCGGCCTTCCTCTGACCGCACCGGGATGTTCTGCAAATTCGGATCGGTCGAGGCCAGACGCCCCGTCACCGCCCCACTGATCGAATAAGACGTATGCACCCGCCCGGTTTCCGGGTTGATATGGTCCTGCAGCGCATCGGTATAGGTCGATTTCAGCTTGGCCAACTGCCGCCAGTCCAGCACCCGCCCCGGCAGTTCATGTTCGGTGGCCAGGTCCTCCAGCACATCGGCGCCGGTCCCCCAGGCGCCGGTCTTGGTCTTTTCCCCGCCCGGCAGGGACATCTTGTCAAACAGGATCTCGCCCAGCTGCTTCGGCGATCCGACGTTGAACTTCTCGCCGGCGAGGGTCTGAATCTCCTCCTCCAGCTGCGCCATCTTTTGCGCGAATGCCCCGGACATGCGCGACAGAACCTGGCGGTCGACCTCGATCCCCGCCATTTCCATCTGGGCCAGAACCGGCACCAAGGGCCGCTCCAACGTCTCATAGACCGTGGTGACACGCGCCTGATGCAGTTGCGGTTTGAACAGCTGCCAAAGCCGCAAGGTCACATCAGCATCCTCGGCCGCATAGCGCGTGGCGCGGTCGATATCGACGCGGTCAAAGGTGACAAGGCTTTTGCCCGACCCGATCAGCTCTTTGATCGGGATAGGCGTATGTCCCAGATATTTCTGGGACAATTCATCCATGCCGTGATTGTGAAGCCCGGCGTGCATGGCATAGGACATCAGCATCGTGTCATCAATCGGCGCGACCTGAACGCCAAGCCGCGCAAAGATCTTGGCGTCGTATTTCATATTCTGCCCGATCTTCAGGACCGCAGGGTCCTCCAGCACGGGTTTCAGCGCCGCCAGCACCTGATCGCGGTCCATTTGCCCCGGAACCAGCGTCACCTGGCCCAAAAGGTCATCCGTCCCGGTGCGGTGCAGCAGCGGCACATAGCCCGCGACCCCCGGTTCGACGGCCAGCGAGATCCCGACGATCTCGGCCCGCATCTCGTCAAGACTGGTCGTTTCGGTGTCCACCGCCAGCCAACCCCGCGCCCGCGCCTGGTCGATGAAACCCTGCAGCGCGCCCATATCCCGGATGCAGACATAGGCCGAGGGGTCGATCGGCTTGGCCTCAAGCTTGGCAGGCTCATGCGCGCCCGCCACCTCATAGCCGCGGTCAGGGGCCAAAGCCGGCGCCGCAACCCCCAGCTTGTCGCCCACCCGCTTCATCAGCGTGGCGAATTCCATGAGCCGCAGGAACCCCATGACCGTCTCGCCATCCGGCGGCTGCAGTTCGAAACTGTCCAGCGTCACCCCCACCGGCACATCATCGCGCAACCGCACCAGCTCGCGGGAAATGCGGATCAGGTCGGCATTGTCCACCAGGGCCTCGCGGCGCTTGGGCTGCTTGATCTCTCCGGCGCGGGCCAACAGCGTGTCCAGATCGCCATATTCGTTGATGAGCAAAGCCGCGGTCTTCAGCCCGATCCCCGGCGCGCCCGGCACGTTATCGACCGAATCCCCGGCAAGGCTTTGGACATCCACCACGCGCTCCGGCCCGACGCCGAACTTCTCCAGCACTTCATCCCGGCCCAGGCGCTTGTTCTTCATCGGGTCATGCATGTCGACGCCATCGCCGATCAACTGCATCAGGTCCTTGTCCGAGGAAAAGATCGTGACCGTCCCCCCCGCCTCACGCCCTTGGCGGGCAAAGGTGGCGATGATGTCATCGGCTTCATAGCCGTCGATTTCCAGGCAGGCGACGTTGAAGGCGCGGGTGGCATCGCGGGTCAGGGGGAACTGGGGGCGCAGGTCCTCGGGCAGGGGGGGGCGGTTGGCCTTGTAAAGGTCGTAGATGTCGTTGCGAAAGGTCTTGGACCCGGCGTCAAAGATCACCGCGATATGGGTGGGGCCCTGCGCGCGGGCGGCGGTCAGCTCGCCCCAAAGCAGGTTGCAGAACCCCGCGACGGCGCCGACGGGCAGGCCATCCGACTTGCGCGTCAAAGGAGGCAGCGCGTGATAGGCCCGAAAGATAAAGGCCGATCCGTCGATCAGATGAAGATGATGCCCTTTGCCGAAACCCGTCGAAGTCATTGGTCGCGCCCCCTGTTTGCGGCTCACAATGCCATCAAAGCGCGGAAACTGCCACCGGGGGAAAGAGGGTGTCCAAGGGAGTTTTCAAGCGCCAAGTCTGGCCGCGCCAACCATCGCAGCAGCCAGCAAGTCTCCAAGCCCAAGCGCAAAGCGGCGACCCGAACCGCTCAGCTCCTGATTTCACACTGGCCCAAATACTCACGGGGATTTTCGAGGGGGCCGTGGCCCCCTTGAAGCAGGGGGTCCGGGGGGCGGCAGCCCCCCGGCTACCGCGCGCAGGTCCCAAGGGCGTCAGCCCGCAGGGGGCCTGCGCGCCACCGCTTCAGTGGTCCGAATGGGCGTGGTCGCGGTCGATTTCAAACCGCTTGTCGCAATAGCCACATTCGACGAAGCCGGTGTCCTCGGGGATCGACAGCCAGACGCGGGGATGGCCCAAGGCCCCCTCGCCGCCGTCGCAGGCGACTTTCCAAGAGGTCACTTTCTGGGTTTCGGGTGCATTGCTCATCATCATATCCTGCCAAGCGTTCGGGCCAAAGTTTCGGGGCCAAAGGTTCAGACCCAAATTACCCTGCCGCGCCCGCGAACAAAAGCCCTATTGCCCGCCGATCAGCCGATCCCGCGCCTTCAGCGCCGCAAGCCAGCCCAGGCCATGCACGGTGGCCCGCGTGGGCCGGTATTCCGCCGCCACCCAGCCTGCATAACCCGCCGCATCCAGGTCGCGGAACATCGCCGTCAGGTCGAACCCGCCGCCCCCCGGCTCGCCCCGGCCCGGAAAGCCTGCGATCTGCACATGGCTCACCCGCTCGCGGTGCTTTTCCCAGACCGCCTGCGCGTCTCCATGGATGCGCGCCGCGTGCCAAAGGTCGAATTGCAGCCCGATCCGCGGATGGTCGAGGTCGGCCAAGATCCGCCCCGCCTGGTCAAAATCGTTCAGGAAATAGCCCGGCCAATCCTCGGCGTTCAGCGGCTCGATGGTCAGGCCAAGGTCGGGCACCTGATCCGCCGCCCAGGCCAGGTTTTCGGCAAAGACCTGCACGGCCTCGGGGCCGCGCGCACAGCCGGCCATCACATGGATCAGCCCGGCACCCAGCCCGGTGGCCACCTCTGCCGCCTTCAGGAAATGGTCGCGAAAGGCCGCCTCCGCGCCCGGCACCGCCGCATGGCCGCGCTCTCCAGCCGCCCAATCCCCCGCAGGCGTGTTGACCAACGCCAGCGGCAGCCCGCCCAAAGCCGCCTTCCACTCGGCCACCCCATGGTCATAGGGGAACAGCACTTCCACCCCATCGAACCCCGCCTGACCGGCCAAGCCAGGGCGATCCAGGGCCGGAACCTCGGTGAACAACAGCGTGATATTGGCGGCGTATCGGGGCATCAGGTCAGGTCTTGGCTTCTTGTCACCGGGAAAAAGGCGCCCTGAGACCAGAGCCCGAACCAGCTATCCCCGTCTTTTTCTTCATGGCAACCCAATTCGACCAATCGGTAGAAAGTCTTGCGGTCGATCAAGGCCCACAAACCCGCCCGCACATGGATATAGGGCGTGGCCTCAAAGCCCCTGTCGCGCATCTCGATGGCATGCCCCGGCCCGGCCACGACCTCGTCTTCGGTCTTGGTGACAAAGCTTAGAACCTGGTCCCGCCCCTCGCCCGTGGCCGTCACATCGACGACCAGCAAAGGCGCGTCGTCGACCACGATCTGAACCTTTTCGGCGGGCGTCACCAGAAAGTAATCCTCGCCCTCGCGCTTCAGGATCGAGGAAAACAGCTTCACCATCCGCTCGCGGCCAATCGGCGTGCCCAGATAGAACCAGGTCCCATCCCGCGCGATCCGCATGTCGATCGGCCCGCAAAACGGCGGGTTCCACAGATGCACCGGCGGAGGGCCCTTTTGCTTGGCCACCGCCTTCATCAGCCCATCCGCATCCGGTTTCACGATCATTTGTGCCATTTCGCCTTTTGCCGTTTGTGCCTGCGCCCAAGATTGGGTTTAGTGGCCCCAAAGTCCAGCAGGAGAACCAGATGTCAGATGCAACCCTCGTTCAAGCCATCGAAACGCTTGAAGAGAAGCTCGCTGCGGCCCGCACTTCGGTCGCTGGCAGGTTCATCGGGCAAGAGGCGGTGGTAGAGCTGACCATGGCCGCGATCCTGTCGGGCGGTCATGCCTTGTTGGTCGGGCTTCCGGGTCTGGGGAAAACCCTGCTGGTCGATACTTTGGCGACCGTGATGGGGCTGAAGGCCAACCGCATCCAGTTCACCCCCGACCTGATGCCCGCCGATATCCTGGGGTCAGAGGTGCTGGAAACCGCCGCCGACGGGACGCGCAGCTTCCGCTTCCTTCCCGGTCCGGTGTTTTGCGAACTGCTGATGGCCGACGAGATCAACCGCGCCAGCCCCCGCACGCAATCCGCCCTTTTGCAGGCCATGCAGGAACGCGAAGTGACCATCGCGGGCGTCCATCGCAAGCTTGGCCCGCCCTTTCACGTGCTGGCCACCCAGAACCCGATTGAACAAGAGGGCACCTATCCCCTGCCCGAGGCGCAATTGGACCGCTTTCTGGTTCAGGTCGATGTGCCCTATCCGACCCGCGCCGCCGAACGCGATATCCTGATGGCCACCACCGGGGCCACGCAATCCACGGCGGAAGCCATCTTTACGCCCCTTGAGCTGATGGCCGCGCAAGACCTCGTCCGCCGCATGCCCGTAGGCGACAAGGTGGTCGAGGCGATCCTTGACCTTGTCCGCGCCTGCCGTCCTGGCGAGCCCGAGGGCCGTGACCTGTCCGAGACGCTGTCCTGGGGCCCCGGTCCCCGCGCAGCCCAGGCCTTGATGCTGACCGTCCGGGCGCGTGCCTTGCTGCGGGGTGCGCTGGCGCCCTCGCTGGACGATGTGGCGGCCATGGCCAAACCGGTGCTGGAGCATCGCATGGCGCTGTCCTTTGCCGCGCGTGCAAGGGGCGAGAGCCTGGCCGCCGTCATCGCCCGCACCACCTCCCGCGTGTTGCGCCTTGAGGCCGCCGCGTGACTTTGTCTGACCCCAAGGCGCCAGACCTTCGCGCGCCGGGCCTTCGCGCAAGGGCCGAGGCGCTTGGCCATTCCCTGCCGCCCCTGTTGGCCGAGGCAGAGCGTTTGGCGCAGACCGTGACCTGGGGTGAACATGGCCGCCGCCGCGCGGGCCGCGGCGATGACTTCTGGCAATACCGCGCCGCCCATCCGGGCGATGAATACCGCGCGATTGACTGGCGACACTCGGCGCGGTCCGATGGGGCCTATGTCCGCGAAAAGGAATGGCAGGCGGCGCAAAAGATCACGCTTTGGGTCGATCCGGCGCAGTCGATGGCGTTCAGCGACGGGGGCCGCGCCCCGAAATCCGACCGCGCCCGGCTTCTGGCGCTGGCCCTGGCCGTGCTGCTGTTGCGCGGCGGGGAACAGGTCGGGCTTGCGGGCGCCTCCCATCCCCGCGCGGGCAAGGGCCAGATGCTGCGGCTGATCGAAAGCCTGGCGCTGGACCTGTCGCAGGCCGATTACGGCGCGCCGATCCCGGGCTTTGCGCCCCATGGCCGGGCGGTGTTCCTGTCGGATTTCCTGGGCGATCTTGCGCCGCTGGAGGCCGCCTTGCACACAGCCACAGGCCAAGGCGTGCGCGGTCTGCTGATCCAGGTCCTTGACCCCGCCGAAGAGGACTTCCCCTTTCACGGTCGCACGCTGTTCACCTCGATGGCCGGCAGCCTTTCGCATGAAACGCAATCCGCCGCCGACCTGCGCGCCCGCTATCTGGCGCGGCTGGCCGAACGCAAGGACCGGCTGGCCGACCTTGCCCGGGCGGCGGGCTGGCAATTCCTCTCGCATCACACCGGCGCCCCGGCGCAAACCGCGCTCTTGTGGGCCTATCGCGCGTTGGAGGCGACATGATCGGCTTTGCCTCTCCGCTGATCCTTTTGGCGCTGGTTGCGGTGCCGGTGCTGTGGTTCCTGTTGCGCGCCATTCCGCCCGCGCCGATCACGCGGCGGTTCCCCGGCGTGGCCCTGATGCTGGGGCTGGCGGATGAAAACCGGCAGGCGGCGCGGACGCCGTGGTGGCTGCTTTTGCTGCGGATGCTGGCGGTGACGGCGGCGGTGCTGGGCTTTGCCGGGCCGGTGCTGAACCCCTCTGAGGCCAATCTTAGCCGCAAGCCCCTGCTGATCCTGTTCGACGGCGGTTGGGCCGAGGCCGCCGATTGGCCGCAGCGCCTGGCCAAGGCCGCCAGCCTGATCGATGCCGCCGAACGGATGGGCCGCCCCGTCGCCGTGGCTTTGCTGACCGATGCCCCCGGCGTGCCGGTCTTTCAGGCCGCCGATCAGGTCAAGGGCCGCATCGCCGGCCTGACCCCACGGCCCTGGCTTGCCGATATGGACGCCTTTGCGGGCACCCTGCCAGAGGGGGCGTTCGACACGATCTGGCTGTCGGATGGCTTGTCGCATGATGGCCGCCCGGTGCTGGCCGCAAGCCTGCAAGCGCGCGGCGAGGTGACGGTGCTGACCGGTGCTGCGCCGGTGCTGGCCCTGCTTCCCACCACGACCGAGGCGGGCAAGCTGAAGGTTCAGGCGCTGCGCTTTCCTGCCGGCGAGGCCATAGCGACCGTCATCGCCCGTGGGCCCGACCCTTCGGGACAGGACCGCGAATTGGCGCGGGCGGAATTGACCTTTCAGGACGGCCGCGCCGAGGCGCTGATGGACCTGCCGCCCGAACTGCGCAACCGCGTCACGCGGCTGGTGATCGACGGCCCGCCCTCGGCAGGGACCCTGGGTCTGGCCGGTGACAGTTTCAAACGCCGCAAGATCGCGTTGGTGTCCGATGCGGCCGAGGGCGAGGGGCTTCAACTGCTGGCCCCGCTGCACTACCTGCGTCAGGCGCTTGCGCCCTCGGCTGATCTGATCGAGGGCGCGGTGGCCGATGTGGTGCCTGCCAAGCCCGATGTGATCGTCATGGCCGATGTGGCGACCCTGCCCGACACCGAGGCCGAGGCGCTGCGGGTCTGGGTCGAAAAGGGCGGGCTGCTTTTGCGCTTTGCCGGGCCGCGGATGGCCGCCGCCGATCTGGCCGACGATCTCTTGATGCCGGTGCGGCTGCGCGCGGGTGGCCTGACCTCTGGCGGAACAATGAGCTGGGGGGAGCCCAAGGGCCTTGCCGCCTTCCCCGACAGCTCGCCGTTCCGCGGCCTGGCCTTGCCCGGCGATGTGACGGTGCGCACACAGGTGCTGGCCGAACCGGGGCCAGAGCTTGCGGACAGCACCTTGGCCTTGCTGGACGACGGCACGCCTTTGGTGACGCGCGCTGGCCTGGGTGCGGGTCAGGTCGTGCTGTTCCATGTGACGGCCAATGCGGAATGGTCCAGCCTGCCGCTGTCGGGTCTGTTCGTGCAGATGCTGGACCGGCTGGCGATCTCGGCTGGGGGGGCGTTGGAGCCCGGAAGCCTGACCGGCCTGACCTGGACGCCGAAGCGGCTGGTCGATGGCTTTGGCGGGCTGGAGGATGCGGGCGGGCTGGCGGGCGTTCCCGGGGCCATGCTGGAACGCACGCTGAAGGCGGGGCCCTTCGCGGCGGCTCCGGCGGGGCTGTATCAAAACGAGGCGCGGGTGGTGGCGATCAATGCGGTGCCCAAGGATTTCCGGATGGCCGAGGCGGGTTGGCCGGATGGCGTTGCACGGGGCGACCTGTCCTTGCCGCAGGAACGCGCGCTGAAGGGGCCGCTGCTGGCGCTGGCCATGGCCTTGATGACGCTGGATATCCTGGGGACGCTGGCTGTCTCGGGGCGGCTGATGCGGGTGGCGGTGGTTCTGCTGGCGCTGGGTTTCGTGCCGGAGGCCCGCGCCGATGATGCCACCGATGATGCCAGGGCGATCATGGCGACGCAGGGCGTGGTTCTGGCCCATGTCCTGACCGGGGATCAGACGGTGGACGACACCGCCGAAGCCGGGCTTCAGGGCCTGTCCGAAGAGCTGATGTATCGCACCGCCATCGAGCCCCTGGCCCCGATGGGCGTCGATATCGAGGCCGACGAGCTGGCGTTTTTCCCCTTCCTGTATTGGCCCGTGACCGCCGATGCCGCCACGCCCTCGGCGGCGGCCTATGCCAAGCTGAACCGCTATCTGCGGACCGGGGGGATGATCCTGTTTGACACCCGTGATGCCGAATACGGTGCGGGCTCGCCCGAGACCCAGGCGCTGCAGCGGATCACGCAGGGCCTGGATATCCCCGCGCTGGAGCCCATTCCCCAGGATCACGTCCTGACCCGGACCTTCTATCTGCTGCAGACCTTTCCGGGCCGCTTTACCGACGGCACCCTTTGGGTCGAGGCCGCGCCCCCCGACGCCACCCAGGCCGAGGGGATGCCGTTTCGCAACCTGAACGACGGGGTGACGCCGGTGGTCTTCGGCGCCAATGACTATGCCGCCGCCTGGGCTGTGGATGGCGACGGGTTGCCCCTGCTTCCGGTCGGGCGCGGCATGGCGGGGGATGATCAGCGCGAATATGCTTACCGCTTTGGCATCAACCTGATCATGCATGTGCTGACCGGCAATTACAAATCCGACCAGGTCCATGTTCCGGCCCTGCTGGAAAGGCTGGGGCAATGAACGAGGTGATCTTTCAACCGCTGATCGGCGCGCCATGGATCGTGGCTTTGGCCGTCCTGGCTGCGGCCTTGCTGGCCCTTGCCGTTTGGCGCAGGCTGGCGGCCTGGGCGCTGCGGGCGCTGGCCCTGGGCTGCCTGTTGGTCGCGCTGTGCAATCCCCTGCTGCAGGACGAGGCGCGCAAGCCCCTGTCCGATATCGTCATTCTGGTCGTCGATGACAGCGCCAGCCAGGACCTGTCAGACCGCGCCTTCCAGACCGCTCAGGCCATCGAGGCGATCAAGGCCCAGGTCGGGCGCCTGACCAACACGGAACTGCGCATCGTCACCGTGCCCGATGGCGCGCAAAACGCCGGCACCCTTGCGATGGAGGCCCTGTCGCGTGCCGTCGCCGCCGAGCCTCAGGCCCGGCTGGCCGGTGCGATCCTGCTGACCGATGGCCAGGTCCATGACCTGCAGGCCGTCCCCGCCCTTCCCGCGCCCTTGCAAGTGCTGCTGACCGGGCGGCAAGGCGACTGGGACCGCCGCTTGCAGATCACCAATGCGCCGGCCTTTGCCATCATGGGCGAGGACAGCGTGGTGAAGTTCCGCATCGACGACCAGGGCGCGGCACCTTTGGCCGAGACGGTCGATGTCACCATCGCGCTGGACGCCGAACCGCCCGCGACCTTCACCGTGCCTTTGGGGCAGGAGTTGGAGCTTCCGATCCAGCTGCCCCATGCCGGGATCAACGTGCTGCAGCTTTCGGTGGCAGGCGTCGACGGCGAGCTGACCGACCGCAACAACGCCGCCGTGGTGCAGATCAACGGCGTCCGCGACCGGCTGAGCGTGCTTCTGGTGTCGGGTGAGCCGAACCCCGGCGAAAGGGTCTGGCGCAACCTGCTGAAATCGGACCCTCAGGTCGATCTGGTGCATTTCACCATCCTGCGGCCGCCAGAAAAGCAGGACGGGGTTCCGGTCAGTGAACTGTCGCTGATCGCCTTTCCGACCAAGGAACTGTTTGTCGACAAGATCAAGGATTTCGACCTGATCATCTTTGACCGCTATGCGATGCGGGGCATCCTGCCGATGTCCTATCTGCAAAACGTGGTGGATTATGTGAACGAGGGCGGCACGGTGCTGGTCGCCGCGGGGCCGGAATTCGGGACGGTGGACAGCCTTTGGCGGTCGCCCCTGGCGCAGGTTCTGCCGGTCGAGCCGACCTCGGTCATGATCGAAGAGGGCTTTCGCCCCGCCGTCACGGACCTGGGCCGCCGCCATCCCGTGACCGAAGGCCTGGAGGCCTTGGCGCCCGAAGGCGGCTGGGGCCGTTGGTTCCGCCTGGTCGAGGTCAACCAGATCGCCGGTCAGGCCTTGATGTCGGGGCCGCAGGGGAAACCCTTGCTGGTGCTGAACCGGGTCGGCAAGGGACGCGTGGCTGTGCTGGCCAGCGACCAAAGCTGGCTTTGGGGCAAGGGGTTCGAGGGCGGCGGGCCGCAGTTGGAGCTTTTGCGCCGCCTGGGTCACTGGATGCTGAAACAACCCGAGCTGGAAGAAGAGGCGCTGACCGCCTCGGTCGCCGGTCAGACGATGACAGTCAGCCGCCGCACCGTGCTGGACACGGTGCCTTTGCCGGTGACGGTGACGCTGCCCGATGGGACCGTGACGACGCTGCCCCTGGCAGAGGCATCGCCGGGGGTGTTTCAGGCGGTCTGGCCCGTGCCGCAACTGGGGCTGTATCGGCTGGCGCAGGGGGAATTGTCTTTGGTGGTCGCCGTGGGTCCCTCGGCACCGAAAGAGTTCGAAGAGACCATCGCCACGGCCGATAAACTGGCGCCTTTGGTGGCCGCGACCGTGGGCGGGGTCATGCGGTTGGAGGCGGGGATTCCCGATATCCGCCTGGTGAACCCGGGCCGCCCGGCGGCAGGCCGCGGCTGGATCGGCATCACCCCCCGCGGCGCCTATGAGGCCGGAGAGATCAGCGTGGCCCCGGTCTTGCCCTCGTGGCTGTGGCTGATGCTGGCGGGTCTGGCGGCCGTCGGCGCCTGGCTGGTCGAGGGGCGGCGGCGCACTTGACGGCAGGCGCCCGGGGCCTAGGTCGCAGGGATGGAACACGCCCGCTTGATTGTCGTTTTCGGGGATCAGCTCTCGACAGAGCTGGCGTCTTTGCGTGGGGCCGACCCTGCCCGCGATGTGGTGATGATGGCCGAAGTGGCGTCCGAGGCCACGCCCGTGCCGCATAACCCGCAAAAGATCGCCCTGGTCTTTGCCGCGATGCGCAAGTTTGCCCTGCGGTTGCAGGCGCTTGGGTTTCGGGTTCTGTATACGCGGCTGGATGACGCGGACAACGCGGGCTCCTTGCCCGCAGAGGTCTTGCGGCGGATGGCCGAGACCGGGCTTGACCCCGCAGCCGTCCTGCCCGGCGACTGGCGTTTGCGCGCGGCGCTGGACGCCCTGCCGATTGCCTGGCTGGAGGACGACCGTTTCATCTGTGGCTCTGCCGACTTTCAAGCCTGGGCTGCGGACCGCAAATCGCTGCGGATGGAGTGGTTTTACCGCGACATGCGGCGCAAGACGGGCCTGTTGATGGAGGGCGCCAAGCCCTGCGGGGGGGAGTGGAACTATGACCACGACAACCGCAACAAGGCCGCGCGCGACCTGTTGCGGCCTCAACCCTTGCGGTTCACCCCCGATGCGGTCGTGGCCGAGGTGCTTGACCTGGTCGAAGCGCGCTTTGCCTCCCATTTCGGGCGGCTGCGGCCCTTTGCCTGGCCCACCGACCGGGATCAGGCCCTGCAGGCGATGGCGCATTTCATGGCGCACAGCCTGCCGAGGTTCGGTCAGGAACAGGATGCGATGCTGGCGGGGGAGCCCTGGCTCTCACACTCGCTGCTGTCGCCCTGTCTGAACCTGGGCCTGCTGTCGCCGCTGGAGGTCTGCAAGGCGGCCGAGGCCGAGTATCACGCGGGCCACGCGCCGATTGCCGCGGTCGAGGGCTTTATCCGCCAGATCATCGGCTGGCGGGAATATGTGCGCGGCATCTGGGCGCTGAAGGGGCCAGAGTATCTGCAGTCCAACGCCCTGTCCCATGACGCGCCCTTACCGCCGGTCTATTGGGGCGGAAAGACCCAGATGCGCTGCATGGCGGATGCCGTGGGCCAGACGCGCGACCTGGCCTATGCCCACCACATCCAGCGGCTGATGGTGACGGGGAATTTCGCGCTGTTGGCCGGGGTGGACCCGGCCCAGGTGCATGAATGGTATCTGGCCGTCTATATCGACGCCTTCGAATGGGTGGAGGTGCCGAACACTTTGGGCATGAGCCAGTTTGCCGATGGCGGGCTTTTGGGGTCGAAACCCTATGTCGCCTCGGGTGCCTATATCGACCGGATGTCGGATTACTGCGGCGGCTGTCAATACAAGGTGAAGGAGAAGGTCGGAGAAAAGGCCTGCCCGTTCAACCTGCTGTATTGGGAATTCCTGGACCGCCACCGCGAGAGGTTCCAAGGCAATCCCCGCATGGCGCAGATGTATCGCACCTGGGACAAGATGGATGACGCCCATTGCGGCCGCGTGCTGGTCGAGGGGCGCGCGCTTCGGGCGCGGATCGCGGCGGGCGGGGTCGTTTAGCGGCTGATCCCGGGGAGGTTTCACACCTCCCCGGACCCCACCGTGGGATATTTATGAAAAGATGAATGGGGAGGCGGGGCGCCGGTTGCGGCGAAGCGCCAGGGTGAGGGCCGTGGCAATTGGCAGAAGGACGGCGGCCAGGAGCCAGAGGAGGGCAAAGAAGGTCTCTTTGCCGTCGGTAAACTGGCCTTGGGTGCCTTGCAGGTGATCGCAGGCGCTTTGGCCCTGGATCAGCAGCGCCCAGGCGAGGGCGAGGCCCATCCAGCTGGCCCAAAGGGCCAGGGGGGCTAGCGGCAGGAGCCAAAGGGCAAGGCGGCGGGGGGTGTCGGTTCGGACGGCGATGGAGAGGCAGGCTACGAGGCCGGGCAGGGTGAAAGCCGCGAGCCAGAGTTGACCCGCGTCGCCTTGGGTGCAGGTGCCGGTTCCCGGCGCCGTCAACAGGACGGCGAGCGACCAGAGCCCGGCGCAAAAGGCCAGGGCGTTGAAGCGCGGCGCATAGGCCGCGCCCAGCGTCACAAGGGCCAAGGTGGCAAGCTGGATCACAGCGTCTCCAGCATCACCTGGCGCGAATGGCTGGCGAATTCGCGGCGCAGCATGACGCCGGTGGTGAACAGGGTGGCGGCGATCAGCGCCTCGGGGCCCAGAAGCCAGGCGAGTGCAGCCAGGGCGAAATAGACCCCGTTCAGGCCGCGGTTGAAACCTCGGGCGGCGGCGATGTTGACCTCGGCGGTTTGCAGGGCGCGGGGCAGGGCCTCGGGGTGGGTGTGGTCGTTGGGAACCGAGGCCATCATGATGGCGCAATAGCCGAAGAGCCGGTGGCTCCACATGAATTTCAACAGCGAATTGGCCATGAGGCCCACCACGACGATCAGCTTGACGCGGATTTGCGACGGATCAAGCCCGATGGTCAGGTCGCGCGCCAGGCCCTGCAGCGTCGCCGCATTGCCGATCATCGCCACCCCGCCGCCAATCGCGATCATGGAACCCGAGACGAAGAAGGCCGTCCCCTGACGAAGCGAGTCGATCAGCGAGATGTCGAAGATCCGGGGGTCGCGGGTCAGGAACTCGACCATGCCGCGGCGGCGGTAGTCCTTCATCAGATGGCTGACCGAGGGGCGCCAGCCGGGCGGGTGTTCGGCCAGAAAGCCGGTGCCGAGCCAACACAGGATCAGCAAGGCCAGAGCAAAGGTATCCAGCGCGGTGAAAGCGGGGGAGAGGGGGGCAAGCAGGTTCATGGCGCCACGATAGGGCGGGCGGCTGATCTTGTCATGGGGTCTCGTGCGGCATAGCGTGGTGGCCGGAGGTGCCCGATGGATATGCCTGTTCCCGACCGCAAGGTGCTGGAGGCCAAGCCGCAGATCGTGGCGCGGCTGGCCGAAATCTTGCCCGCCGATGCGGTGATTTCCGACGCCGAGGGGCTGCGGGTCTATGAATGTGATGCGCTTTCGGCCTATCGCTGTCCGCCGCTTGCCGTTGTGCTGCCACGGTCGACCGCTGAGGTCTCGGCGGTGCTGGCGGCCTGTTCGGCCTTGGGGGTCAAGGTGGTGCCAAGGGGCGCGGGGACCTCGTTGGCCGGGGGGAGCCTTCCGACCGAGGATTGCGTGGTTCTGGGGGTCGCCCGGATGAACCGGGTGCTGGAGGCCGATTACGACAACCGCTTTGTCAAGGTGCAGACCGGGCGGACGAACCTGGCGGTGACGGGCGCCCTGGACGGCTGGTTTTATGCGCCCGACCCCTCCAGCCAGTTGGCCTGTGCGATTGCCGGCAATATCGCGATGAATTCGGGCGGGGCGCATTGTCTGAAATATGGGGTGACGGTGAACAACCTGCTGGGCGTCACCGTGGTCCTGATGAGTGGCGAGGTGATCACGCTGGGCGGGCCTTGGGCGGATGCGGCGGGGCTGGACCTGTTGGGGGTGATCTGCGGGTCGGAGGGCCAGTTGGGCGTCGTCACCGAGGCCTGGTTGCGCATCCTGCCCAAGCCCGAGGGCGCCTTGCCGGTGATGCTGGGCTTTGGGTCGAACGAGGTGGCGGGGGCCTGCGTGGCCGATATCATCCGGGCGGGCCTTTTGCCCGTGGCGATCGAGTTCATGGACCGCCCCTGTATCCGCGCCTGCGAGGCCTTTGCCCATGCCGGTTATCCGGACTGCGAGGCGCTGTTGATCATCGAGGTCGAGGGCAGCCCGGGCGAGATTGCCGAGCAGCTTGGCCGCATCAAGGCGATTGCCGAGCGGCACGCGCCCGAGGTTTGGCGCGAGGCGGCGAGTGCCGAAGAGGCCGGGCGCATCTGGCTGGGGCGCAAATCGGCCTTTGGGGCGATGGGCAATATCGCGGATTACATGTGTCTGGACGGGACGATCCCGGTGTCCTCCTTGCCTTACGTCCTGCGGCGGATCGGTGAGATGACAGAAGCCGCGGGCCTGGCCGTGGCCAATGTGTTCCATGCGGGGGATGGCAACCTGCATCCGTTGATCCTGTATGACGCCAATGCGCCCGGCCAGTTGGAGGCCTGCGAGGCTCTGGGCGCCGAGATCCTGAAGCTGTGCGTCGAGGTCGGCGGCTGTCTGACCGGAGAGCATGGCGTGGGGGTGGAAAAGCGCGACCTGATGGCGGTGCAGTTTTCGCCCGCCGACCTTGAGGCGCAGATGCGGGTCAAGGATGTGTTTGATCCGGGCTGGCTGTTGAACCCGGCCAAGGTCTTTCCTCTGGGGGCCAGCGATCCAAGACGTTCCGGGCGGCGTGTGGGTTGAACCCTGGGGGACTTCACGTCCCCCAGACCCCCTGTGGAGTATTTGGGTAAGTATGAAAGCATGAGACCAGTCAACGAGGCGGAAGTTTGCGACATCGTGCGGGGGGCCTTGGTGGCGTCTGGGGGCCTGTCGCTGCGCGGCGGCGGGACGCGGGGGGTGTTGACCGGCGGCGCGGTGCTGGACCTGTCGGGCCTGGCCGGGGTGCGGCTTTATGAGCCCGGCGCGCTGACCCTGGTGGCCGGTGCGGGGACGCCCTTGGCCGAGGTCGAGGCGCTGCTTGCGGGGGAACGGCAGCGGCTGGCGTTTGAGCCTCCTGACCTGCGGGCGGTGTTGGGGCGCGAGGGGGTTTCGACCTTGGGCGGCGTGGTGGCGATGAACGCGGCGGGGCCAAGGCGGATGCAGGGCGGGGCGGCGCGCGATCACCTTTTGGGGGTGCGGTTTGTCGATGGGACCGGGGCGGTGGTGAAATCGGGCGGGCGGGTGATGAAGAATGTCACCGGGCTGGACCTGGTGCGGTTGATGGCGGGGTCGCAGGGGACGCTTGGGATTCTGACGGAAGTGGCCTTGAAGGTGCAGGCGATCCCCGAGGCGGGGGTGACTTTGGCGGGGCCAGAGCGGGGGGCCTTGGGGCTGGCCTGTCTGCGCCGGGCCTTGGGGTCGGCCTTTGACATCTCGGGCGCGGCGATGGGGGCCTTTGGCTGTTGGGTCCGGATCGAGGGCATGGCCGGTTCGGTCGCCTATCGGGCGGGGCGGTTGAAGGACCTGCTGCCCGGCTGGGAGGAGGTTCCTGCCGATTGGGCCATGGTGCGCGATGCGCCGGTGAGGGGCGCGCAGGTCTGGCGGCTGTCGGTCATCCCAACCGAGGCCTGGGCGGTGGCACAGGCCTTGCCCGGGGCGGATCTGGCTTTCGACTGGGCGGGGGGGCTGATCTGGGTGGGCTGCGATCCGGGTTTGGACGTGCGGGCCGCGGTGGCAGGGCGCGGTCATGCGACGATGCTGAAGGGGGAGCTGAAGGGGGAGGCTCGGGCTTGGGGGGATGAGGCGCCGGGCGTGGCGCGGCTGATGGCGGGGGTGAAGGCGAAGTTCGACCCTCGGGGGGTCTTCAATCCCGGGGGGATGGTCTAGATGCAGACGTTTTTCACGCCGGAGCAGCTGGCCGATCCGGTCACGGCCAAGGCCAACAAGATCCTGCGGTCTTGTGTCCATTGTGGGCTGTGCCAGGCGACCTGTCCGACCTTCCAGGTGCAGGGCGACGAGTTGGACAGCCCGCGGGGTCGCATCTATCTGATCAAGGAGATGCTGGAACAGGGCCGCCCCGCCGATGCGCGGACGGTCAAGCATCTGGATCGGTGCCTGGGGTGTCTGTCTTGCACCTCGACCTGTCCGTCGGGGGTGGATTACGCCCATCTGATCGAACTGGCGCGTGGCCATGTCGAGGCGACCTACAAGCGGCCCCTGGGCGACCGGCTGTTGCGCGGGGTGCTCTTGCGGGTGCTGCCCTATCCGGGGCGGTTCCGGTTGGCGCTGTTTGGCGCGGGGCTGATGCGGCCCTTGGCGCGGTTCCTGCCGGGGCGGCTGAAGGCGATGGTGGCCCTGGCCCCGCGCCGCCTGCCCGCGCTGTCACGCGCCGAGGACCCGCAGACCTATGCCGTCGCCGCGCCGAAGATGCGGGTCGCGCTGATGACGGGCTGTGCGCAAAAGGCCCTGGACCCCGAGATCAACGAGGCGACCATCCGTCTGCTGACACGGTTGGGGGCCGAGGTGGTGATCCCCCAGGGCATCGCCTGTTGCGGCGCGCTGCCGCTGCATATGGGGGCCGAGGCGCGGGCGCGGGCGCTGGCCTTGGCTCAGGTCCGGGCCGTGATGGCAGAGCATCGCCGCAAGCCGCTGGATGCGCTGGTCATCAACACCTCGGGCTGCGGGACCACGGTCAAGGATTACGCCGCGCTGTTGGGAACGGCAGAGGCCGCCGTGGTGGCGGCGCTGGCCAAGGATGTCACCGAGGTGGTGGGCGCGCTTGGTCTGCCACAGGGCAAGGGTGGCCTTAGGGTGGCCTATCACTCCGCCTGTTCGCTGCAGCATGGGCAAAAGATCAAGACCCTGCCCAAAGAGTTGCTGCAGAAGGCGGGCTTCGAGGTGGTGGAGCCCATCGACGCGCATCTGTGTTGCGGGTCGGCCGGGACCTATAACCTGCTGCAGCCCGAGATGTCGGGGGAATTGCGCAGGCGCAAGGTGGAGACCTTGATGGCGAAAGGCCCGCAGGTGATTGCGGCGGGCAACCTTGGCTGCATGGTGCAGATTGCCCAAGGTGCAGAGGGGTTGGGTGCGGGCGTGCCGGTGGTGCATACCGTCAGCCTGTTGGATTGGGCCACAGGCGGGCCGCTGCCAAAGGGTCTGGAACCTGCCGCATTTCCGCCGGGTTAGGCCTGTAGCCGGACGGAAACCGGAGGTCCCATGCGCGCCCTTGCCCTGCTTTTGCTGCTGTCCCTGCCTGCTGCCGCCGAAAACGCTGCCGAAGATCTCTCTGCGGCGCCCCTGGTTTCCTTGCAGACGATGAACGACACAAAGGGCTGGGAGGGGGTGGGCAAGCTGATCCTGGGCGACCGGGGGTTCTGCACCGGGGCGCTGATTGCGCCGCATCTGGTTCTGACGGCCGCGCATTGCCTGTTCGACAAGGAAACCGGGGCGCGGCTGAAACCCGAGGATATCAAGTTCCTGGCCGGTTGGCAGAATGGCCGCGCCGAGGCTTACCGTGGCGTGCGTCAGGCCGTGGCCCATCCCGACTATGCCTATGGCGGCGAAGATGCCCTGGACCGCGTCGCCGATGATGTGGCCCTGATTGAACTGGACCAGCCGATCCGCCTGCCCGGGGTCAAGCCCTTTGCCGTCGGCCGCGCGCCCCTGCCCGGCGAGGCGGTGGGCGTCGTGTCCTATGCGCAGGAGCGGGCCGATGCGCCCTCGTTGCAGGATGGCTGTTCGGTGGTGGACCGGCAGGAGGGCATCCTTGTGATGACCTGCGATGTCGACTTTGGGGCGTCGGGTGCGCCGGTGTTCCGGATCGGGCCAAATGGCGCCGAGATCGTCTCGGTCGTTTCGGCCAAGGCGGATATGCAGGGCCAGAAGGTCGCGCTTGGCTCGGGGTTGGAGATCCCGCTCAAGGTGCTGACGCTGGCGCTGGAACAGGAAAGCCATCGGCCGGGCAATGTCGTGGTGCTGTCGGGGGGCGGGGCCAGCGGGTCGGCGAAATTCGTGAAGCCCGAGGCGACCGAGGCGCCCTGAGGGGCTTGAGGCCCCAAGGATGTTGAAGACCCGGGGGTCTTGAAACCCCGAAGCGGGCTTCCCAGATCATGAGGACCGGATGCCCATAAGGGGTTCGGTTCACCGCCCGTCCGTGATGGAGGGCTCCATGTATCGCTCGTTGAGGATGCCATGCAAACTTTTGATTTTTCGCCGCTTTACCGTGCTGCTGTCGGGTTCGACCGGATGGCCGACCTGATGGACCGTGTGGCTGCAGATGTGGCCCAGCCGACCTATCCGCCCTATAACATCGAAAAGACCGCCGAGGATGCCTATCGCATCTCTATCGCCGTGGCGGGTTTTTCTCCCGATGAACTCTCGGTCGATGTGAAGGACGGCGGGCTTCATGTCAGCGCCAAGCGTGCGCCCGAGGCGCAGCCCCGCACCTATCTGCACCGTGGCATTGCGACCCGCGCCTTCGAGCGCCGCTTTGCCCTGGCCGATCATGTCCGCGTCAGTGGTGCAGTGCATGAAAACGGGATGCTGCATATCGACCTGATCCGCGAAACCCCCGAGGCGCTGAAGCCGCGCCGGATCGAGATCGGTGTGACCGGGCCCAAGGCGCTGGAGAAGAAGACCGAGACGCTGCACGCCTGACACGCGGCGCAGGCGGACCCCCCGGAGGGTTTCACACCCTCCGGACCTCCCGTGGAATATTTGGGTCAATGTGAAAGGGGCGCCGGCGGGTGCCCCTTTTGGCTTGCCTGGGATTGCGGGCCGGGGGACAAGCGGGGAAAAGCGGGAGGGTGCCATGGAGTTGACCAGTCAGCCGTTGCCGGGGGTGTCCCATGCGGATGTGCCGATGCGACCGGCGACGCGGGCGCTGGATGGGGGCTTGCGTCCCGATCCGGTGACGGGGGCGATTGCGCCGAACCTGGTGGCTTCGGTCAACAATGTCTTTGTGCCCGGCGCTGCGGGGTTTTCGGCCGAGGGGGCGGATCTGACCGAGCTGCCCTATCTTTACGCGCGCTGGACCAATCCGACGGTGCGGGCGCTGGAGGCGCGGTTGGCGGCCCTGGAGGGCGGCGACGAGGCTTTGGCCACTGCGACCGGGGTGGCGGCGATTGCGGCGGTGTTCTTTGGGCTGTTGAAGGCGGGGGATCACCTGATCGTTTCGGAGGTCTGCTATGCTGGCGCGTTCGAGCTTGCGACGCGGATTCTGCCGGATTTCGGGATTGCGGTCTCGGCGGTGGATCTGTCGGACCTTGCGGCGGTCAAGGCGGCGATCCGGGCCGAGACGCGGTTGATCCATGCGGAAAGCCCCTGCAACCCGATCCTGCGGCTGACCGATCTGGCGGGTCTGTCGCAGATTGCCCATGCGGCGGGGGTGCTGGTGTCGGTCGACTCGACGCTGGCCACGCCGGTGATCACGCGGCCGCTGGAGCATGGGGTGGACCTGGTCATCCATTCGCTGACCAAGTTCATGAATGGCCATGGCGATGCCCTGGGCGGCGCGGTGATCGGCGGGAAAGAGATCATCGCCCGGCTGCGCGCGCGGTCGGGGGTTTACCTGGGGGCCAGCCTGTCGGCGCAAAATGCCTGGGCGATCCTGCGCGGCATCGACACGCTGTTCCCGCGGCTGCGGACGTCCTGTGCCAATGCGGCGGTTTTGGCGGGGTTCCTGGCCGGGCATCCCAAGGTGACGCGAGTTGTTTGGCCCGGGGCCGAGGATCACCCCCAACGCGACCTGGCCCGGCGCCAGATGGATCTGGGCGGCGGGATGATCACCTTTCAGGTGGCGGACCCGCACGCCATGGCGCGGGTCATGGCCGAGCGGCTGCGGATCATCCACTACGCCTTTTCGCTGGGCCATCAGCGGTCGATCTGCGTGCTGATCCCCACGGCAGAAATCCAGGCCTCGACCTACCGGATGCAGGGTGCGGCCCTGGCGCGCTATCGCGATTGGGCGGGGGAGGGGGTCTTTCGCCTGTCGGTCGGGTTGGAGGACCCGCAGGACCTGGTGGAGGACCTGGCAAGGGCCTTGGGGTGAGGGGCCTTGCGGTGAAAACGGCGCGGATGGAAAAACCCCGGAGCGGGGGGACATCCGCTCCGGGGGCACTGGTGACGCACGCACTGCTCGGGGGTTCTGCCCTCTGGGTGGTTCAGTAGATCAGGCCGTCGTAAAGCCCATAGGCCCCGCCGCGGGTGTTCAGATCGGCCAGGCGCCCCTGGGCCTGGGCAAAGGTCGTCACCGCCTGATAGGTGCCCGGTCCGAAAGACCCGTCGATCCCGCCGCGGTAATAGCCGTAATTGGCCAGGGTCGACTGGATGCGCAGACGCTCGTTGCGGGAATAAGAGTTGAAGGCCTGGGCCGCCGGGGTCGTATAGACCGAGGGGGCGGGCTGATAGACCGGGGGCTGGTAGACGGGGGGTTGGTAAACCGGCGGCTGCTGGTAGACCGGGGGTTGATAGATGGGCGGCTGATAGACCGGTTGCGGGCGCGGCAGGGGTTGGGCCTGCGCGGGCTTGTTCATCTCTTTGATGATGGCGCCGGCGATCAGGGCGGCGACCACGCCCTTGGTGAAGTTCTGCTCGTTCTTGCCCCAGGCAAGCGCCGGGGCCGGGACGGCCAGGGCGGCCATCAGTGTGGTGATCAGCGACAGCGTCAGGGCTTTGGTTTTGAGCGAGGCCATTTCCGGGTTCCTTCTCCTGAGCCCTTGATGACGGGGCCCTTGGTGATGGGACACAGATGCGGCCAATCGGGGTGCTAGACAAAATCACCGGCCTGATAGGCGATAACAAAGGGTCAATCCGCTGATATCGCTATAAAAAGGAAAAGGCCCCCTGGTCGGGGGCCTTTGGTGTTCCTGCATTGGCTTTGGCGGCGCGCGGCGCGCTTAGACCGAAAGGCAGATGTATTTCATCTCCAGGTAGTCCTCGATTCCGTGATGGCTGCCCTCGCGGCCGAGGCCGGATTGCTTGACGCCGCCAAAGGGGGCGACCTCGGTCGAGATCAGGCCGGTGTTCACGCCGACCATGCCATATTCCAGCTGTTCCTGGACGCGGATGATGCGGCCGATGTCCTGGGCGTAGAAGTAGGAGGCCAGGCCAAAGATCGTGTCATTGGCGCGGGCGATGATTTCCTCTTCGGTGTCGAATTTGAACAGGGGGGCGAGGGGGCCGAAAGTTTCCTCGGTCGCGACCTTGGCGGTCGGCAACACGCCCGTGACCACGGTGGGTTCAAAGAAGGTGCCACCCAGCGCATGACGCTTGCCGCCGGTGACGATCTTGCCACCCGAAGCCAGGACGTCGGCGATGTGTTCCTCGACCTTTTCGACGGCGTCCATGTTGATCAGGGGCCCGGTGGTGGTGCCCGCCTTCAGCCCGTCGCCGATGGACAGCTTGGCCACGGCGGCGGCGAGTTTCGTGGCGAAGGCGTCATAGACCCCGGCCTGGACATAGATCCGGTTCGCACAAACGCAGGTCTGGCCGTTGTTGCGGAACTTCGAGATCATCGCGCCTTCGACGGCCTTGTCCAGATCGGCGTCGTCAAACACGATGAAGGGCGCGTTGCCGCCCAGCTCCATCGAGCATTTCA
The DNA here is from genome assembly GCF_025950525.1 of Stagnihabitans lacustris. Lineage (GTDB taxonomy): Bacteria > Pseudomonadota > Alphaproteobacteria > Rhodobacterales > Rhodobacteraceae > Stagnihabitans. The sequence goes on from NZ_JAPDGS010000002.1 coordinate 332,005, forward strand.
GGACTTGGTCGGCGGCCTGACGCAGGAGGATGCGGCCAACTTCCGTGCTGCCGGTGAAGGTCAGCTTGCGGACGCGGGGGTTTTCGCAGAATTCCTTGCCGATGTCGGAGGACCGGGACGAGGTGATGACCGAGAAGACGCCAGCGGGCACGCCGGCGCGTTCGGCCAGCACGGCCAGCGCGATGGCGGAGAGGGGCGTTTCGGCGGCGGGCCTTGCGACAAAGCCGCAGCCGGCGGCGAGTGCGGGCGCCGCCTTGCGGGCGATCATCGCGTTGGGGAAGTTCCAGGGCGTGATGGAACAGGCCACGCCGATCGGCTGTTTGATCACCGTGATGCGCTTGTCGCGCTGATGGCCGGGGATCGTCTCGCCGTAGATGCGCTTGGCCTCTTCGGCGAACCATTCGATATAGCTGGCGCCGTAAGCACATTCGCCCTTGGCTTCGGCGACCGGCTTGCCCTGTTCGGCGGTCAGGATGGTGCCCAGGTCATCCAGGTTGGCCATGCAGAGGTCGAACCATTTGCGCAAGATCGCGGCGCGTTCCTTGCCGGTATGGGCGGCCCAGCCGTGGCGGGCCTTGTCGGCGGCGGCAATGGCGCGGGCGGCATCGGCGCGGGTCAGGTCGGGAACATGGGCGATGACATCGCCGCGCGCCGGGTTGGTGACGGCAAAGGTCTTGCCATCGGCGGCCTCGACCCATTCGCCCGCGACATAGGCCTTGTTCGGCAGAAGCGTCGGGTCCTTGAGCAAAGCGCGCAGGTCGGTGACTTGGTCAAGCATGATGGGACTCCTCATGGGTTGGGATGGGTTTGCCGCAGGGGCGGGGCTTTGTCCAATTCGGCTTGGGGGCTGGACTTATGGTTTCGAGTCCACTGGACTTGGGGTGGTGCTGGTGGATGCCCCGGGAGGGGCTGTCTGCCCCTCCCGGACCCACCCCGAGAGATATTTGAGCCAATGTGAAAGCATCAGCGGAGCCAGTCATCTTCGCGGGTCACTTGGGTCAGGCCTGCGAATTGGGCCAGCCGGGACAGTTCGGCGTCCAGTTTGGCCTGGCGGGTTTTGGTCATGGTGATACCCGGCTCTGGCCAAAGGGCGCGCAGGTGCAGGGCGTCCTTGTCCCTGCGGGCCTTGGCGTCAAGACGGGCGATCAGGCGGTCTCCTTCCAGCACGGGGAAGACGTAATAGCCGTATTGGCGTTTGGCTTCGGGGACGAAGACTTCGATCCGGTAGCGGAAGCCGAAGAGGAACTCGGCGCGGTCACGGTCACGCAGGGCGGGATCGAAGGGGGAGAGGATGCGCAGCCGTGTCGGCGGCTCGGGCGGGGTATGGGTCAGGGTCGCGGGGCGGGTCAGGGTCTTTTTCTCGGCCCCGTTGGCGCCTTGCAGCGCGGTTTCGACGATTGTGCCCTGGGCGAGGCTCCGGGCCGCCCAATGGCGCGCCTCTTCGGGGGTGATCATGTGCCAATAGGCGCGCAATTCGCCGGGATCGGCGAAGGACAGGCGATCCAGCGCGGAATTGCAGGCCCAGTCGATCATCTGGGCGCGGTCAGAGCTTTGGTGGCGATGCGGGGCGGGGATCACGCGTTCGGTCAGGTCATAGACCTTGCGAAAGGCGTCCCGCCGGGTGATCGCAAGGTCGCCCGTCCGCCACAGCCATTCCAGCGCGGTTTTCGACGGTTTCCAGTCCCACCAGCCGCCCTTGCCCGAGGCCTCGTCCTGGCCGACATCCGACACGGTCAGCGGGCCTTCGTCGCGGATGCGGGTCAGGATCGTGTCGAACTGTTCCTCATAGCCCGGGCGGAACCAGCTTTGCCATTTGTCCTTCAGCCGGGATTCGGCAGCCTGATAGCGGTGGTGCCACTGCGGGTGGAATTCGGTCGGGATGATCGAGGCGTCATGGGTCCAGTGTTCGAAAAGCTGGCGCTGGGCCAGGAGCCTGTCCAGGGTGTCGGGCCGATAGGCGTTGCGGCGCGACCACAGGATCATGTGATGGGCGCGGGCGACGGTGTTGATGCTGTCGACCTGGACAAAACCGATGCGGTGGATGAGGTCGCCGATTTGCTGTGGCGTGGCGGGGCCGGTCGGGCTGTCGGTCAGCGCATGGGCGTGCAGGAACAGCCGGCGGGCCTGGGGGTTGGTCAGCATGGTGCGGGGGCGGGGGTTTGGGGGGCTGGGGTCATGGGTGGCGCGCGCGGAAGGCGGCCAGTTCGTCGGCCGTGGGGGATTGGCCGCAGAAGATCAGGACGTAATCGGGGATGCGGGACAGGCGCTGGGGAAGCGGCTCTTCGGTGCGCATGGCGATGTAACCCACCTGGGTCAGGTAAAGCGCGCGGGCGCGGGTCTCGGCCTCATGCGCGGGGAAATCATGCGCCAGGAAGAGGTCGGTCAGGGCCTGGGTGCGCAGGGTGTCGGTTTGTGTCAGGCGCTGGGCCAGCGCGGGGTCGGTCAGGGCCCAGGTGCGGATGGCGAATTCCAGCCGGGAGTCAAAAAGCGCGGGGGTGATCCAGAGGTCGCAGATCGAGAGCATGGCTTCGGCGATGGTTTTTGCCGGTGCTTCGCAGCGGGCAAGAAGTTGCGCGGTGTTGCGGCTTTCCCACCTGGTGATGAGGCCGCTCAGCAGAGACTCCCGGTCGGGGAAGTGCCAGTAGAACGAGGTGCGCGACAGGCCAAGTTTGGCCGCCAAGGGCATGACCTTGACCGCCTCGACCCCACCTTCGACGAGGAGGTCATAGGCGGCATCCAGCCACAGCTCCGGCGTGCCCCGCCAGCCTTTGTCGGGTTTGGTATCCATGACGCGCAGACTAGGGGGCGGGGGGGAGGGGGGCAAGGGAGTGTTGAACAGACTTCCGTAGCGGGGCGAATCGTGGGAAATTTGCAATGCGGGCCGATTTTACAGCTTGCGGGCTCATTTGTTGGAATTTCAGGAGCGCACACTTGGCAAAAAGCAATATCTTCGCCATCGACATCGACGCGGCCGAACGCAGCGTTGCAGAGGCCAACGCGGAATTGGTGCAGCGCCACACCCTGTTGTTGGAGGCATTCGACCGAATTCCCACCACATTGGAAACCGCTGAAAATATCGAACGTGCCAAGCGGTTTGCCCGTCAATTAAACGAAAGCGCCCAAAACTGTCGAAGGATCAGGTTGGCTGATACAAAGCCGATCCGCGATCTGCTCCGGCGTGTCGATGATTTCTTCAAGAAAATGGAAAAGCAGGCAACGGATGCGCAGAACTTTGTTTTGGAAGCATTGAGCCGCGAGGGGCGTCTTCAGGCAGAGGCATCACGGCTTGACCAGACGGCAGCGGTGGCTTCATCTCCTGTGGTTTCTTTGATTGTCCAGCCTGAAACGGGTGAGATTCTTGGGACAGCGCAGCGACGTGCGGTGGATAACGCTGCCGCGGTGCAGCTTCAATGGGCCGTAGACAGGATCGATCGTGCGGAAATTGAGCTTGAAGCCCTTCGACCATACCTGACGGATGCCGCGTTGCTTCATGCGGTGAAGGCACATCTTAAGGCAAATGGACCGAACGCCTTGACGGGTGCGACCTACGTGCAGCAGGCCACGATGGACTGAGGGGGCCTGCGGCTTGGTGCGGCGGCTCTCAGGATCAAACGGCCCTGCGCGTGGCTTGCTTGCCAATCGACACGCCGGCCCTGACTGACCGGCCTTAAAACTTGACACCTGTGTCGATTCCCCGCATCCTGCCCCCAAACCCCGGAGGCCCCATGTCGAACGATCCCCTTCTGCAGCCCTATCAGCTCAAGCATCTGACGCTTCGCAACCGCATCATGACGACCAGCCATGAGCCGGCCTATCCGGATGACGGGATGCCCAAGGACCGCTACCGGCTTTACCACCTGGAGCGTGCCAAGGCGGGGGTGGCGATGGTCATGACGGCGGGGTCGGCGGCGGTGTCCAAGGACTCTCCGCCGGTGTTCAACAACGTGCTGGCCTATAAGGACGAGGTCGTGCCGTGGACGCGTCGGATTGCCGATGATTGCCACGAGGCGGGGGCCGCGGTGATGATCCAGCTGACCCACCTGGGCCGCCGCACGCGGTGGGACAAGGGGGATTGGCTGCCGGTGCTGGGGGCCAGCCATTCCCGCGAACCCTCCCACCGGGCCTTTCCCAAGCGAATGGAGGATTGGGACATCGCCCGTGTCATCAGCGACTTCGCCGATGCCTGTGAGCGGATGAAGGAAGCCGGCCTCGATGGGGTCGAGTTCGAGTGCTATGGGCATCTGCTGGATCAGTTCATGTCGCCCTTTACCAACGACCTGGAGGCGCCCTATGGCGGGTCGCTGCAGAACCGGGCGCGCTTTGCTTTGGAGGTGCTGCAGGCTTGCCGCGACCGGGTCGGGCCGCAGTTCCTTTTGGGGATGCGCTATACGGCGGATGAGGTCGAAGGCGGCATCACCGCCGAGGACGGGATCGCGATTGGCAAGCTGTTTCGCGACTCCGGCAATGTCGATTTCCTGAATATCATCCGCGGCCGCATCCATACGGACCCTGCGATGACCGATGTCATTCCGATCCACGGGATGCGGTCAGCGCCTCATTTGGACTTTGCCGGACGGATGAAGGCCGAGGTCGGGATGCCGACCTTCCATGCCTCACGGATTCCCGATGTGGCGACCGCGCGTCATGCGGTGGCCAGTGGTCAACTGGATATGGTGGGGATGACGCGGGCGCATATGGCCGATCCGCATATCGTGCAAAAGATCGTCGAAGGGCGCGAGCATGACATTCGGCCCTGCGTCGGCGCGACCTATTGCCTGGACCGCATCTATCAGGGCGGCATGGCGCTTTGCATCCACAATCCCGCGACGGGGCGTGAAGCGGTCGAGCATCACGTGGTGCCGAAAGCCCCCGCGCGGAAACATGTCGTGGTGATCGGCGCCGGGCCGGGGGGGCTGGAGGCTGCCCGGGTCGCGGCAGAGCGTGGCCACCGTGTCACTGTGCTGGAGGCGGCGGATGCCCCCGGCGGTCAGGTCCGGCTTTTGGCGCAGACCAAGCGCCGGGCCGAGATGATGGGCATCATCGACTGGCGTATGGCGCAATGCGCGGCGATGGGGGTCGCGTTCCGCTTCAACACCTGGGCCGAGGCGGGGGATGTCACGGCGCTGGCCCCCGATGTGGTGATCGTGGCCACGGGCGGCATGGCGCAAAAGGACATCCTGGCCTTTGGCAACGAATTGACGGTCAGTTCCTGGGACATTCTGTCGGGCGATGTGAAACCGGGCACCAATGTGCTGCTGTTTGACGATGCGGGCGACCACACCGCGCTGCAGACCGCACAGAAGCTGGCCGAGGCGGGCGCGACCGTCGAGATCATGACGCCCGACCGGACCTTTGCCCCCGATGTGATGGCGATGAACCTGGTGCCCTATATGCGGGCGATCCAGGACAAGAAGGTGACGTTCACCGTGACCTATCGCCTGTCGGGCGTGGAGCGCGACGGCAACCGGATCAAGGCGACCATCGACAGCGACTATGCCAAGCTGGGCATCGAAAGGCATTTCGATCAAGTGGTTGTCAACCACGGGACCTTGCCGCTGGATGAGTTGTATTTCGCGCTGAAGCCGCTTTCGGCCAACAAGGGCGCGGTGGATTACGAGGCGCTGATCGGCCATCGCCCGCAGCCCGCGGCGGAAGGGTTCCAGCTGTATCGCATCGGCGATTCGGTCGAGGCGCGCAACATCCACGCCGCGATCTATGACGCGCTGCGCCTGGTCAGCGAAATCTGACGCCTTTTGCAGACCTATGCAGCGCCTTTGGACAAACCTGTCTAAAAGGCGCTGTTTCCCACGATTTCTTCGGAAACTCCCCCTGTTATTGACGCCACGTTAACGCCCCGGACACGCAATGAAGACGTGGTGTGTGGACGATGGCTGCAAAACAGTCATCCGGGGGAAGTCATGGACGTGGAACGGGTCGCCGATGAGGCGGTGGTGCTGACGATTTCGGCGGGCGAGGGCGCGGCGCTTGTGGCGCGCGAGACCTTTGCGCGGGCCTTTGGCATTGCCTCTGGCGAGGCAGAGCGGCTTTTGGCGCGCGGCGAGGCGATCCTTGCGACGCGGGCGCAGGCCTCGGAGTCCTGCCTGACCCTGTTGCGGCTTTTGGGGGTGCGCGTCGGGCCGCTGCATCAGGCGGCGCCGCGCTTTGACCTGTCATTGCGGCTGGCCGATCCGGCGGATGTCGCCCTGCGGCAGCGGCTGGCGGGCCTGTGTCCCGGCGCCGATCTGGCCCAGCTGGAGGGGCCCGAGGGCCTTGTGCTCCGCGACCTTGGCGGCGAGGCGGCGCGGGTCTGGCTGGCGCTGTTGCGTCAGGCCGGGGTCCTGGTGACGCTGGGCGCCCAGGCTGGCGCGGTCCATGACCTTTTCGCGCCCTATGGCTTTGTGGCGCCGCCCGATCTGGCGCGCTATCTGGCGATCCTGGGGCTTGATCGCTCGGAACAGGCGCTGGCCTGCGGACTGGAGGCCGCGACCCTGGCCCGGGTTCTGGCGCGCTTTGACGGGCTGGGGCTGCACGGCGTCCATCAGGCCTTTCAGCGGTTTGACCTGTATATCACCGGCACGGGCGCCCTGTCGCGGCGCGATGTGGCGGATTTCCTGGCCTCTCGTGGGTTGCCCGGCGCCTTTGAGGCGCTGTGCGAGGGGCGTCCGATCCGGCTGGAGCGCGAGTTGAACCGCAAGGCCACGCGGCAATTCCTGAACGATTACCGCCACATCGGGCTTGCCGCCCGGGCGGTTCTGAGTGGGCGGCCCGGCGGGAACCCGCAACCGGCCTGAAACCCATGACGCGCCGGACCCCCCGGCCGGCGCGAAACAGATAAAATGCCGGAAGTTAATGGAATCTTGACCGCCTTGGCGCAGGATCGGCATTGGGTGTGAATACATGGGTGTGTGGTTATGGCCGGCAATGGGAATGCCGCGCCCATCATCATCAAACGAAAGAAAGTCATCGCGGGCGGCGGACACCACGGGGGTGCGTGGAAAGTCGCTTATGCGGACTTCGTGACGGCCATGATGGCCTTCTTTCTGCTGATGTGGTTGTTGGGCGCTACGACGGAAAAGCAACGCAAGGGCATCGCGGATTACTTCAATCCGACGATTCCGATCAACCGCGTCTCGGGCGGGGGGAACGGCGCCTTTGGCGGCGATTCGATCTTTTCCGATGAGAGTTTTGCCTTCAACGGGTCTGGCCAGGCGGCCTCGACCCAGGGTCCCGACTCCAAGGTGGGCGGCGACGATGGCGGGTCCGACAAGGACGCCGAGCAGATCTCGAACATGCAAAGCGCGCTGTCGGGTCATGGCGGCGAAAGCGCCACGATGAAAAGCATGATGTCCCATGTCGTGACCCGCGTCACCGACGAGGGGCTGGTGGTCGAACTGTTCGACACCGAAGAGGCGCCGCTTTTTGAACCCGACAGCGCCCAGCCGACCAAGCTGGCGGTCGAACTGGCACAGATGATCTCTGAGGTGTTTGCGGCCTCGACCAACCGGGTCGCGGTGGCGGGTTTCGTCAAGGCCTATCCGGTGATGATGAAAAAGAACCCGACCTGGTCGCTGTCAACCGACCGCGCGCAGGTCATGCGGCAGCTGATGGAAGGGTCGGGCACCGACAAGGAGCGCATCGCCCGCGTCGAAGGGCATGGCGACCGCAAGCCCGCGACCTCGGACCCGACGGCGCTGCGCAACAACCGGATCGAGATGATCTTGCTGCGAAAGAACAGGTAAAAGCGGGGCTTTTTATCTGTTAGGTGGATGTTAAGGCGGCTCTGACAGCGTGATCGGGTAAGATCGAGCTGCAGAAAGGCGCTGTCGATGACGATTACTTCTTCGCTCAATGCGGGGGTTGCGGGGCTTAACGCCAACGCAAACCGCCTGTCCACGATTTCGGACAATATCGCGAACTCGTCCACCTATGGCTATAAAAAGGCCACTGCGGATTTCTATTCGGTCGTGGTGCAGGGGGACTTGTCCACGGCCTATTCGGCGGGTGGTGTGCGATCAACCTCGTATCGGTTGATCGACGAACACGGGCCGCTGATCGGCACGACGAATTCCACCGACTTTGCCATCGACGGGCGCGGCTTCATGGCCGTGACCACGATCGACGCGGTCAATCGGGGGGCCGATCTGCCGATCTCGCTGACCACGACCGGGTCGTTCAAGCCCGATGCCGAGGGGGTCTTGCGGACCTCGACCGGCAAGGTGCTGATGGGTTGGGTGGCCAATCCGGACGGGTCGCTTGGCAACTATCCGCGCGACACGATGTCGGCGCTGCAGCCGGTGCGGCTGGACACCAACCAGTATATCTCGAACCCGACGACGGAACTGTCGCTGTCGGCCAACCTGCCCGCGACCTCTACCGCGTCGGGGGCGGATGGCGATCCCTGGGAAATGACGGTGCAATATGCCGGCAACCTCGGCACGTCCGAGACGCTGCATTATACCTTTACCCCCACGGTTCCGGCCACGGGTCGGTCGAACGAATGGACCATGACGATTCGCGACAGCGCCTCGGATGATGCCGTGATTGCGGAATATACCGTGGCCTTCGACAGCTCGCAGGCCTCGGGCGGGACGCTTGCTTCGGTCACGACGGTCAGCGGGGCGGACTATGACCCGGCGACCGGGATTATCCCCCTGACCGTCGGCGGCGGCAATATCAACATGAACATCGGGGCCGTCGGCGTGACGGGCGGCATGACGCAGCTGAGCCAGGACTTCGCCCCCATCGGCAAGGCGATCAACGGCACCCCGGTGGCCCGCCTCGTCAGCGTGAACATCGACGACAACGGCTATCTGACTGCCAATTATGACCAGGGCTTCTCCAAGGTCATCTATCAGATCCCGGTGGTCGATGTGCCCAATCCGAACGGGCTGATTTCCCATTCGGATCAGACCTATGAGATTTCGGCCGAATCGGGGGCCTTCTATCTGTGGGATTCGGGCGATGGTCCGACCGGCAAGATGGTCGGCTACAGCCAGGAACAGTCGACCACCGATGTGACGACCGAACTGACCAACCTGATCACCACGCAGCGGGCCTATTCCTCGAACGTCAAGGTCATCCAGACGGTCGATGAAATGCTGCAGGAAACCGCAAATCTGAAGCGTTGAGGATAAGCCATGACGATCTCCAACACGCTTGCCAGTGCGCTTTCCGGCCTGACGGCAGCCTCTCGCGCTGCGGAGTTGGTGTCGTCGAATATCGCCAATGCCACCACCCCGGGATACGCGCGGCGCGAATTGGTTGTCGCCTCGCGTATCGTCGGCACCGCCGGACAGGGGGTGCAGGTCGTGGGGGTGAAACGGGTGGAAAACCTGCCCATCATCGCCGACCGCAGACTGGCCCAGGCCGCTGCGGGCGACACCGACGCCCGCACCGACTTTTACCAAAAGATCGAGACTTCGATCGGCACGCCCGATCTGGCTTATTCGCTGAGCGGCCGGATTTCGGCCTTTGACACGGCCCTGACCCAGGCCGCCTCGCATCCCGAATCCGAGGCGCGGTTGCAGGCGGTCCTGAATGCGGCCAAGGGTCTTGCGACCGGGCTGAACGGGATGGGCAAGGATGTCCAATCCGCGCGCCTGGCCGCCGACAACGAGATTGACGCCCAGGTCACGCAGCTGAACGACGGCCTGTCCAAGGTCGTCGAACTGAACGTGCAAATCCGCCGCGGCTGGGGGCTGGGGCAGGATACTTCTGCGCTGTTGGACATGCGCCAACAGGTTCTGGACCGGATTTCCTCGATCGTGCCACTGCGGGTGTCCGACAAGGGCGACGGCTCCATCGCGCTTTATGCGACGGGGGGGGCGGTGCTGGTCGATGGCGCCGCGGCGGTCTTTGGCTTTACCAAGACCAACACCATCGTTCCCGAGATGACCCAGGCATCGGGCGGGCTTTCGGGCCTGACGCTGAACGGGCGCCCGATCAGCAGCGGGGGGCCGAGTTCTGTGATCCGGGGCGGGTCGCTGGCGGCAGAGTTCGCGGTGCGCGACGAATTGGGGACCGAGGCGCAGACCCAGTTGGACGCCGTGGCGCGCGACCTGGTCGAAAGGTTTCAGGCCAGCGGGCTGGATGCGACCCGTTTGCCCGGCGATGCGGGGCTTTTCACCGATGCCGGCGCGGCCTTTGACACCGCCGACGAGGTGGGCTTCGCCCAGCGTCTTGCGGTGAATGGCGCGGTTGATCCGGCCGCGGGCGGCGCCCTGTGGCGGCTGCGCGACGGTCTTGGTGCCACGGTCGAGGGGGAGCGTGGCAACAACGCGCTGATCACCGACATGCGGACGGCGCTGACCTCGCTGCGCGCGCCGGGCTCGGGCCAGTTCATCGGTGGGGCGCGCAGCTATTCGGTCCTGGCGGGGGATTTCTTGTCGCAGGTTTCGTCTGATCTGGTCTCGGCTCAGGGCCAGACCGCCTATAGCGCGGCCCGGCTTGACACGTTCGAACAGATCGAGGCGCAAGACGGCGTCGACACCGATCAGGAAACCGAAATGCTGTTGCAGATCGAACATGCCTATGCGGCCAATGCCAAGGTTCTGAAATCGGTCGATGAAATGATCAACCTATTGATGGAGCTCTAAGATGTCCTACTTCACCTTGGGCGATCTTGCACAGTTCCGCATCATGACGCGGCATGGCACGCGTCTGCGCAGCCAGATGAACGAATTGTCGGTCGAGGCGACGACGGGCCTGACCGCCGACAAGACCACGCGGCTGAAGGGCAACTATGTGCAGTTGGCCGGGATCGAATCGCGCTTGAACCAGATCGAGGCCTTTCGCAACGTGACCACCGAACAGTTGATCCTGACCAGCGGGATGCAGACCGCCTTGTCAACGGTGACTGATCAGACCAAGGCGCTGGGGGCGGCGCTTTTGGCCGGGGTCTCCTCGCAATCGGACCTGCGCATCGACGCTTTGGCCGATCAGGCCATGTCGACCCTGCAATCCAGCCTCTCGGCGCTGAATTCGCGCATTGGGGAAAGGGCGCTGTTTTCCGGCACCGCCACCGATGTCAGCCCCTTTGGCAGTGCCGAAGATCTGATGGTCGCGCTGAAGGATGCCGTCACCGCCTCTGGTGCTCTGACTTCGGCCGGGGTTGCGGCCGCGGTCGAGGATTTCTTTGCCGATCCGGCCGGGTTTCAGGCCGTGATGTATAAGGGCAGCGGGGCGACCAACGCGGTTCAGATCGGCCCGGATGAGACGGCCCAGATCGACATCACCGGCATGGACCCGGCCGTGGTCGCGGCGATCAAGGGCACGGCCATGGCGGGGCTTTTGGCCGAGGGCGTCTTGGCGGGCTCGACCACCGGGCGGTCTGACCTGATGAAACGGGCGGGCGAAAGCCTGATCGGCACGCAGCAGATGTTGGCCAGCCTGACCGCGCGTCTTGGCACGACAGAAGCCGCGATGCAAAACGCCGCCACCCGCAATGACGCCGAAAAGAACGCGCTGGAGACGGCGCGGCTGAACCTTTTGTCGGTCGATCCCTATGCGGTGGCCGCCAAATACCAAGAGACGCAAGGACAATTGGAAAAGCTTTACACCCTGACCTCCCGCGCCTCTCGGCTAAGCCTGGTGGATTACCTCTGATGCGGCATATCCTGGCCATCCTGTTGATTCTGTTTGCGCTTCCTGCCTGGGCCGGTGAAATCCGGATCAAGGACCTTGTCGAATTCGACGGGGTGCGGGGCAACGACCTTGTGGGCTATGGCCTGGTCGTGGGGTTGAACGGCACGGGGGATGGCCTGCGCAACTCGCCCTTCACCGAGGAAATCATGTCCAACCTGCTGGAGCGTTTGGGCGTCAATGTCACCGGCGAGCAGTTCCAGCCCAAGAACGTCGCCGCTGTCTTCGTCACCGCCAGCCTGCCGCCTTTCGCCCGGGCGGGCGGCAAGGTTGACGTCACCGTTTCGGCCATTGGCGACGCGAAAAGCCTGTTGGGCGGAACGCTGGTCATGACGCCGCTGAACGGCGCGGACGGGCAGATCTATGCTGTGGCCCAGGGCGCGATCATCGCCGGCGGCATCGTTGCCGAAGGGGAGGCCGCAAGTGTCACCAAAGGCGTGCCGACCTCGGGGTCGATCCCCTCTGGGGCGCGGGTCGAACGCGAAGTTCAGTTCGATTTCAATCAGATGAGCACGGTGCGCCTGGCTCTGCGCCAGCCCGATTTTACCACCGCCTCGCGGATCGAAGCCGTGATCAACGCCGCCTTTGGCGGCCGTCCGGCGCAGATGCTGGATTCCGGCACCGTGTCGCTGGACATTGCGGCCACCGGGGCGGGTTCGACGGCCCATGTCCTGGCCCAGTTGGAAAACCTGCTGGTCGAGCCAGAGGCGCGGGCCCGCGTCGTGGTCGATCAACGCAGCGGCACCATCGTCATGGATGACGATGTTCGCATCAGCCATGTCGCCATCGCTCAGGGCAACCTGACCCTGAAGGTCGAGGAGGCGCCCGTGGTCGTGCAGCCCAACCCTTTCTCGGAAGGGGAGACCATCGTGGTGCCGCGCAGCAATGCCGAGATCCAGCAGGAACAGGGCAAAGGCCTGGCCGAGGTGCAAGGTGGCGCCAGCCTGTCGGAGGTCGTGGCCGGGCTGAACGCCTTGGGCGTGGCGCCGGGCGACATGATCAACATCCTGAAAAGCATCAACGCCGCCGGCGCCCTGCATGCCGAATTCGTGGTGAACTGAGGGCGGGGGGGCGACCGCCTTGGGTTTGCCGGCCAGTGGTCTGTAGGCCAGTGGTCTGTAGGCCAGGGGAAGCTTTAGACGGGGGCGCAAGACCCTTTCGGTCCAACCCGATGCAGCCCATGCCCTGCTTTTGGCGGAGCCTGCCCTCTTTGCCGATGCCGCGACGAACTGTAAGCCTCCGGTCTAGGCCGTGGCTATTTGGTTTTCCAGTTCCATGGCAGGAGACCCGTCAGGCGTGAGGGTGTTGTGCCCGGTAGTTTGGCGAGGACATCTGCGAGCCAGGCCTGTGGGTCAACGTCGTTCATCTTGGCGGTGACGATCAGGGAATACATGAAGGCTGCGCGTTCCCCGCCGCGGGCGGAGCCCGCGAAGAGCCAGGCCTTGCGTCCCAGGGCCGCGCCGCGCAGGGCGCGCTCTGCCGCGTTGTTCGTGAGACAAATGCGGCCGTCGTCGAGGAACCGGGTGAAGGCCTCCCAGCGGCCAGTTTCCTCGAACATGTAGTTGATCGCCTTGGCGACCGGGTTGTGCTTGGACATGCGGGATCGTTCAGCCTTGAGCCAGTCGTGCAGGTCTTCAACGAGCGGGCGGACCAGGTCGTGGCGGGCATTGCGGCGTGCCTGGGCATCCAGCCCGTTCGCCATTGGGCTCGGACCAATGGCGCCCAATGGCTCACTCCCGCGCTCGACCTCGAAGATGGCATCGAAGCGGTTGACGGCCTCCAGCGCCACAGGCGAGATCTCCTCGGCGACCTTTTTGCCTTTGCGGGCAGTGGCCTTGATGTCGGCAAGCTCGAAGAACTTGCGCCGGGCATGGGACCAGCACAGCGCGCTGAGCACCGGGGCAGGTTTGTGATCCGCCCTGTAGAGGTCATTGTAGCCGCCGTATGCATCGGCCTGGAGGATGCCCGTCCAGCCGGCGAGATGCTTGGTCGGATGTTCCTTCCTGCGATCTGTCGAGAAGTAATAGAGCGCCGCCGGTGGCGCCCCGCCCCCGAAGGGGCGGTCGTCGCGAACATAGGTCCAAAGCCGGGCTGTCGCGGCGCCGCCCTTGGCCAGAAGCGGCACGGTCGTGTCGTCGGCGTGCAGCCGCTTGGCGGCGAGAACATGGGGGCGGATCAGCGCGTGGATCGGGGCCAGAGCCTCGGCGCATGTGCCCACCTGATCTGCCAGGGTCGAGAGGCTGATCTCGACGCCTTCCTTGGCAAAACGCTCGGCTTGGCGGTTCAGGGGCAGATGCTGCCCAAACTTCTCGAAGAGGATCGTGGCCAGCAGGTTGGGCCCCGCCCAACCCCGGGGCGTGGGGTGGAATGGCGCGGGCGGCTGGCTGATCTTCTCACAGTCCCGGCAGGTGAACTTCTCGCGGACGGTCTGGATGACCTTCCACTGCCGGGGAACGACCTCCAAGGTCTCGGTGATGTCCTCGCCCATCTTCACGATGCGCCCCGAGCCGCAACAGGTGCAGGCGTTGGGGGCCTCGATCACGACGCGCTCGCGCGGGAGATGCTCGGGGAAGGGTTTGCGCCCTGGGCGGCGACGCTCAAAGGCCCCGACCACGGATCTCGGCGCTTCCACCCCCGGCTTGACCCCGCCTACGGCGATGTCCGTCTCCAGGTCTTCGAGCTGCATCGGCCCGCTGCTCGATCAGCCGGGCGCGGCGTTCGGAACTCACGCCCTGCCTGTTCGCGCCGAAGCTTGGCGATCTCCAGCCGGAGGTGGCGGATCATGTCCTCGGAGGCCGAGATCACGGCGCGGCTCCGCGTCAATTCTTGCTCGGCAGCGGCGGTCCGCGCCTCTGCAGCCGCGAGGGCGGCACGCAAAAGCACGATCTCTGAAGGGCTCGCAGGCAAGGGGGAGGATTACCATGTCGGGGTGGAATACGCCAATAAAACAAAGGGAAACGAGCCGTTATCCTGCCGATGCAGGCCTCTGCGTCCATCGCGGATTGTGCCAGTCTATGCCTTCCAGGAGATAGCCCAGTTGGGCCGCCGAGACCTGGACCGCGGTTCCGTTCTCACTGACGGGCCAGATGAACGTCCCGGCCTCCAGCCGCTTGAGATAAAGCGACATGCCGACCCCGTCGTGCCAAAGCACCTTGATCAGATCGCCCTTGCGCCCCCGGAAGCAGAAGATCTCCCCGCCGTGCGGATCACACCCAAGCCCCTGTTGGACCTTCAGCGCGAGGCTGTTCATCCCGCACCGCATGTCGGTCGCGCCGCCCGCAATCCAGACCTTTGCTGCCGCCGGAAACGCGATCATGCCCGATCCAAGACCTGAACGAGGCGCGCCAGAGCCATCGGGTCGATCGTCACACCGACCGCGAGCTTGCGCCCATTGCCCAGGGTGATCTCGATGCGATCACCACGACCAGCATCCGAACCGAGCGCCGACGGCGGCACTGACTTCAGAGCCATCTCCGAGGCGACCTCCACTGCAAGGAATTGGGGCCGCCTGTCGCAGGCAAGCCGCCCGGCCCTGTAATCCCGACGCCACCGCGTCAATAGAGCCCGCGAGATCCCATGCCGCCGCGCCGTCGCCGAGCACTGCCGAAACCCGCGCAAGCTCTCCTCGACGATCCGAACCTTCTCCGCATCCGTCCATTCCCGCCGCCGACCTTTGTCGACGACCGAGAGAACCTCAACCTGTGATCTGAACTTAGAGTCATCCATAAGGTCAGCGTCTTAGCTGACATCAGCCAATGGCATCAGACGGCCGGAACCGGAGGCTTACGCAAAGCCGGTCAAGGGGGCCAGTCTGTTGCTGCTTCGCCTGCCTGCCCCCAAGGTCCCCGACGCGCAAAAGCAAAACCCCGGGCGGCCGACCTGGCCTGTCCCGGGGCTTGGGGTTTGACCCCCGGCCTGGATCCGATCGTATGGTCAGCCCGCCTTCAACAAGTCCTGCAACTCGCCCGTCACATCGGCGATCTTTTCGGCCAGGACCGAAGTTTCCTCGGCCAGGCGCGACACCTCATGCGCGACAAAGCCAAAGCTGGCGCCGAATTGGCCAGCGCGCCCGGCCTCGAGCCTGGCATTGATGGCCAGAATCCGCAGGGTGCGCAAAACCTCTACGATTGGGACGGTATTGCCCAAAAGCGCGCGCGCCTTTTGCGAAATCGCCGCCAGCATCTGGATGTTGTGCAGCTCGGCCAACCGTGCGCGGTCGGCGTCGATCACCGCGCCTTCAAGATACAAAAGCTCGTCGCCCTGATAGACCCCGCCGCCGATTTCCTGCACCCAGATGGCAGAGCCATCGGGCCGGATGATCCGGTAATCCACGTTCCAATTGCCCTTCTCCGCCAAGGCGGCATCGACCGCGTCATAGACCGATTGCAGGTCTTCGGGATGGGTCTGCGACGTATAGGACCGCCCGGCGCCGGTGAAGGCCTGGGGGTCATGTCCGGTCAGGCGGCGCACTTCGCCCGCCATGAACATCATCGTGTAATCCTTGTCGTTCCGACAGCGATACAGAAACCCGTTCATCCGGTTCACGATGGAGTGGATGATCTCCAGCTCTGGAATCGAATCGTCCAACATGCGTCACACCTTCTGCTGCGCGTCCCAGACTAGCCGCCAAGGTGTTAACCAAGACCTAAGCGCGAAGCGATATCCGCGCCGCCAGACGCAAGGCCTGGATCGGGTCCGGGCTAAAGGTGGGCAGGATCGGATCATAGGCGGCGCGGATCAGGGCGGCGACATCGGGCGACAACACCGTCACCCCTGCCGTCCGCGCCAGAAAGGCCGGCGCATCCGGCCCCCACAGCAGGATCATCCGCGCGGCCTCGGACAGGGCAAGGTCTTCGGCCGGCAGGTCCGCCAGCGCGCCCCCCATGCACAGAAAGGTGAAACAGGCCCGGATTGCGCCCTGATCGTCAAAACGGAACAGGCGGTAGTGATGTGCGCCCTCGGCGGCCAGGCGCGCACATAGCGGCGCAAGGTCGGGCACCAGCCGGTCCAGGTTCGGAACCTGCGGCAGCTCTGTCCAATCGCGGAAGAAAAACACCATCAGATTGGCGCCCAGCTCGGGATCGGTCTCGGCCATCTTGTGACCGGCCAGCGTCACCACGGCCTCGATGGCACCCTTGACGACGGCCAGCGTGGCATCTTCGACACCAAAGACCACCGGCACGATGGGCCGCCCCCAGCGCGCAAAACGAAAGCCCGCGGGATGGGTGAAGGCTTGGGTGATCGTGTCGGGCGTCATGGCAGGGACAGGATTTCTTCGGAGGTGGCAGCCCGGGCAAAGCTGCGCAGATTGGCCAGGCTCATATCCAGAACGGCTTGCGGAGGGAAGACCCGGCCGTCCTGCGCCCGGCGTGGAAAGCAGACCAGCGCATCCGTGACCAGCGTGACCGCGAAGCCCAGGTTCCCCGCCATGCGTGCGGTGCTTTCGACGCACATGTTCGCCTCGCCGCCGCAGATCAGCAGGGGGCCGGACAGCCGCTCGGCCAGGTCCGTGCCGATAAAGGCCGAGGAGCCGCGTTTCACCACGATCTCTTCGCCGGGCAGGGGCGTGACCTCTGCCATGGCCGCGCAAAGCGGGTTCAAGGGGTGAAAGCCGTCGGCAGGATCATCGCCGTGGTGGTGGACATGGATCACGCGCCAGCCCCGGGCCCGCGCATGATCCAGAAGTCGCCCCGCCACAGTGGGGGCCGCGTCATTGGCCCAAGGCCAGTCGACAGAGCGTTCGGCGCGCATGGCCTCTTGCAGGTCGATGACGATCAGCGTCCGCACCTCAGCCCCCCAGGAAATCGACCTTGCCGATCTCGACCCCATTGCCGCGCAGGATGTTATAGGCGGTGGTCAGGTGGAAGTAGAAATTCGGCACGGCGTAAGAGTTCAGGTAGAAGGGCGCGGCGAAGGTCAACTCGCGAGGGCCGGCCTTGACGGTGATCGTCTTGGCCTCGGCGCCGTCAAAGGCCGCTTCGGGGATCGACTGGATGAAGGCCAGGGTCCGTGCGATGCGGTCTTGCAGCTCGGCCAGCGTGCGTTCGGTATCGGCAAAGGGCGGGACCTCGACCCCGGCCAGCCGCGCCGAGGCGCCCTTGGCATGGTCGGTCGCGATGCAGATTTGCCGCCACAGCGGGAACATGTCGGCGATCAGACGCAATTCGCCCAGAACCTCGGGCTTGATCTTCTTGGCCTCTTCATGGGCTCGCGCCTTGCCGAGGATGGCAGAAAAAGCGGTCAGCGAATGGACAAAGGCGGGGACGGGCGATTGCATGGGGGCTCCTCCTGGGGATGGTCGCAGGATGAGGATATTTCGCCGTATGGCAAGGGCTGCCTTGTCCATTCATCTTTTCAAAAATATCCCCGCCGGAGGCTCTTGCTTTCAAAAGCCCTTTCGGCGGGGATATTTGGGCCAGTATCAAAGCTCAGAGCCCCAGCGACCAGCGCATGATGGATTTTTGCGCGTGCAGGCGGTTTTCGGCCTCGTCGAAGACCACCGAGTGGGGGCCGTCCATGACCGCCGAGGTCGCCTCGTCGTTGCGATGGGCGGGCAGGCAATGCATGAACAGAGCATCGGGCTTGGCCGCGGCCATCAGGGCCTCGTTGACCTGATAGGGGCGCAGCTGGTTGTGGCGGCGCTCTTTCGCGGATTCCGGGTCATGCATCGAGACCCAGGTGTCCGTGACCACCAGATCGGCGCCGATCACCGCGCGGTGCGGGTCGCGGTCAATGGTGATGGTCGCGCCCTTGGCCCGGGCCTCGGCCACAAAGGCGGCTTCGGGGTCCAGTGTCTCCGGCCCGGTGAAGGTCACGTCAAAGCCGAACTGGCCCGCCGCATGCAGGAAAGAGGCGCAGACATTGTTGCCATCGCCGCACCACACCACCTTTTTGCCCGCGATCGGGCCGCGGTGTTCCTCATAGGTCATGATATCGGCCATGATCTGACAGGGATGCGTGCGGTTGGTCAGGCCGTTGATGACCGGGACGGTGGCGTGTTCGGCCATTTCCAGAAGCGTTTGCTCTTCGAACGTGCGGATCATGATCAGGTCGACATAGCGCGACAGGACCCGGGCGGTGTCGGCGATGGTCTCGCCATGGCCAAGCTGCATTTCCTTGCCCGAAAGGACCATGGTCTGGCCGCCCATCTGCCGGACGCCGACGTCGAAGGAAACGCGGGTCCGGGTCGAGGGCTTTTCGAAGATCAGCGCCACCATGCGGCCCGCCAGCGGCTGGTCGTCATCGGGGGCGCCCTTGGGGCGGTTGTTGCGCGCCTGTTTCATCGCATGGGCCTTGTCCATCATGGCCCGCAGTTCGTTAGCGTCGGTCTTGTTGATATCGAGGAAGTGTTTCATGTCACACGTGATTTTTGGTGGAGCCCGCCGGGGGCTGTCTGCCCCCGGACCCCCGAGAGATATTTACGCCAGTATGAAAGAGCGGGCTCGCAGGCCAGAGCGATGCGCGCGTTCGGTTGACGCGTGTTGGGGGGCTTGGTGCACTTACGCCTCCAGGCTTTGGGCTGCGGCTTCAAGCCGGGTCAGTGCCTCGGCGATATCGGCGTCCGGGATGTTCAAGGGCGGCAGCAGGCGGATGACATTGTCGGCCGCGGGCACGGTCAGCAGGTGCTGGGCATAGCCGGCCTTCACGATATCGGTGTTGGTGGCCTTGCATTTCAGACCCAGGATCAGGCCCTCGCCGCGGACGGCTTCGAAAAGCTTGGGGTGGGAGGCCACAAGGCTTTCCAACCCCTGGCGGAACAGGGCGGCCTTGCGGCCCACCTCGGCCAGGAAGGCGTCGTCGGCCACGATTTCCATCACCTTGGCGCCGACCGCGCAGGCCAGGGGGTTGCCGCCATAGGTGGAGCCATGGCTGCCCGCGACCATGCCCAACGCGGCCTCTTCGGTGGCCAGCACCGCGCCAAGCGGGAAGCCGCCGCCGATGCCCTTGGCCACCATCATGATATCAGGCGTGATGCCCGCCCATTCATGGGCGAACAGCTTGCCGGTGCGGCCGACGCCGCATTGGACCTCGTCGAAAATCAACAGCGCGCCGTGTTGGTCGCACAGGTCGCGCAGGCCCTTCAGGCACTGGTCGGGGACCTTGCGGATGCCGCCCTCGCCCTGGATCGGTTCGATGATGACCGCACAGGTCTGGTCGGTGATCGCGGCGCGGATCGCGTCGTGATCGGCCCATTTCAGCTGGGTGAAGCCGGGCATCAGCGGGCCATAGCCCTTGGTCATCTTTTCCGACCCTGCCGCCGCGATGGCGCCGGTGGAACGGCCATGGAAGGCGCCCTCGAAGGCGATGATCTCGCTCCGGGGCGCGCCCTTTTCGTAATGGTATTTCCGGGCCATCTTGATGGCGAGTTCCGCCGCCTCGGTGCCGGAGTTGGTGAAGAAGACCGTGTCGGCAAAGGTCTTGTCGACCAGCATTTCGGCCAGCCGCTCTTGTTCCGGGATCGTATACAGGTTGGACACGTGCCAGATCTTGTTCGCCTGTTCGGTCAGGGCGGCGATCAGGGCCGGGTTGGCGTGACCCAGCGCATTGACCGCGATCCCGGCGCCCAGGTCCAGGTATCGTGTCCCCTCTGCGGTGATGGCCCAGGCGCCCTCGCCCTTCACAAAGGCCAGGGGGGCGCGGTTATAGGTCGGCAGAACAGCAGAGATCATGGGACTTTACCTCGCAAGAAGCCCAAGGGGTGCCAAGGAATGGCGGGAAGGTCAACGATGTATCAGGAGGATATGACGGGAGCGTCACGCAAAAGCGTGTCAGCGTCGCAGGGAAAGGGTGCGGGTCACGGTCATGGGGCAGGGCATAGGGCGCGCGCCGCGACCTGTAAAGCAAAATCCGCCTTGATCTTGCCCCCGAATGGCCTTTCCCTTTGCGCGAACGGCCCTTAGGGAGGGTCAACCTTGGAAAGGGCAGGGCATGGCGGTGGATGTGAAGAAAAAGGCCGATCCAGAGCGGCTTTTGTCGTGCCGCAAGCTGCCGATCCGCTATCTGTTCATTCCCAAATGCGGCTGCACCTTTGTCAAGAACCTGATCTGGCGGCTGGATCACGGCCAGACCTTCCACAATCCCAAGCGCATCCATGACGTGATGGAGGATTTCGCCCGCGCCTCGGCCTTTGGCCTGGACGAAGACGCGATCCGCGCCGAAGAGCACGCCTTTACCATCCTGCGCAACCCGGTCGACCGGTTCCTGTCGCTGTATTTCGACAAGGTCGTGGGGTCGGGCTGGACGAAATATGTGCCTTTGCGCGCGACTTTGCAGAAACACGGGCTGAACGTCGAGGCCGCCACGCCCGAAGAGCATCGCCGCAACTGCATGATCATGATCGACTGGCTGGAAGTGAACCTGACCGGCGAAAATGACCTCCCGCGTGAGGCGCATTGGACCCCGCAATGGTATCGCGGCGACATCATGAAGGGCTTTGACCTGAAGCTTCTGACCTTGAGCAATCTGGATGGGCGGCTGGAGATGCTCTTGCGCGACCTGGTGCCCGAAATCGGCGCGGTCATGGCCGAGATGGAGCGCTATGCGACGAATTCTAAAGACAAGAAGGACGCCGTGCTGGACAACAAGGTCAAGTCGCGCATCAATCAGGTCTATCGCCGCGACCGGGAAATCTTTGAAAAGCTTAAGGATATCTGGCGCGACACCAAGCCTGACAGGATGCAGGACATTCCCCGCGCTTCTGCCGTTCTTTAACGATTAGGGGAATGTTAGGGGCAAAGGGCTAACCTGAACCTGGGTAGTAAGGTGAGGGTTTGGCCGTGTTGGGTCTTTTGCTTTTGGCCGGCTTGGGCGTTGCAGCCGCGGCTTTCGTCGATCATGTGGATTCCTCGGGCGACGACGAGGAAGAGCCAGAGGCCCTTGCCGCCGATGCGGCGGTGGGCCAAGGGGATTTGCTGGACGATCCTGCAGAGGGGCCCGCAGAGGAGCCCTCAGAGGGGCCGGCGGTTGACCCGGCGGTTGACCCGGGGGCCGAGCCGGCGCCGGAACCCGAAGCCAGCTTCCCCGAGGGCGGGTCGGACGACGGGGCCGACATGGGCGCCACGCCGACCGTTGACGCCGATGCGGATGGGGGGGGCGATCCCGACCCGACGGCAGGCGACGGGATGGCAAACGGTGACGGAGATGCGGCGACCGATCCTTCTGCGGCCCCGCCAACGGATACGGCCCCGCCAACCGATACCGCGACCCCCGAAGCAACGGCAGAAACCAACGCGGATACAACCTCTGACCCGGCGCAGGCCATGGCTGTGGCGCCTCCGGTTCACAAGGTCTTTGGCGGCGCGGGGCACGATTCGCTGGAGGGCACGGCGGGGCGCGACTTCCTGGAAGGCCGGGCCGGCAATGACACGCTTCAGGGGCGGCAGGGCAACGACAGCCTTGTGACCTTTGACGCGGGCCAGGACCGCGCCTGGGGCGGCATGGGCAACGACAGCCTTTACGGCTACCGGGTCAATGCCATGCCGGGGGGCGACACCTCTTTCGTGGTCGAGGATCACCAGGTCGACCGCCTGCACGGCGGCATGGGGGCGGACAAGCTGTGGCTGGCCTCGGGCGATATCGGCACCGGCGGCATGGGGCAGGACGAATTCCACCTGTCCTGGGACGTCGATCATGCCCAACCGGCCCGGATCACCGATTACCAACCCTCGACCGACCGCATCGTGATCGAGTTCACGACCAACCATGCCGATGCCGACATGGACCCGATCACCGGCGCCGAGCAGAACGTGACGACCGCAGCCCTGGGCGATGGGTCGGGCACGGCGATCTATCTGAACGGTCAGCCCATCGCCCATGTCATGGGGACGACGGCGCTGCGGGCCTCGGATATCTCGGTTGTTCACCTGTGAGGGGCTGCCCCGGGCTTGACCCGGGGCCTCGCCTTAGTCGCCCAGACGCGTGATGCGGCCTTCGACGGCCGGGGAAACGGTCCCGGCCGTCTCGACGTAATCCATCACCGCATTGGCCACCAAGACCCCCGCACCGGTGTCGTTGATCATCCGCCCGCCGCCAAGCGCGTCATAGCCGTCGCCGCCCTCCAGCATAAAGTTGTTGACCGCGACCTTATACAGGGTGGCGGCCTCCAGCGGCTTGCCCGCCACCGTGACCGCCGAAACCCGCTTCCCCGGCTCGGCCGAGGCGTCATAAGTGAAGGCCAGCCCCGAGACCTGGGCAAAGCGCCCGGCGCCCTTTTCCACCTGCGAAACCGCGTTTTCCAGCGCCGCCAAAAGCTGGCTGCCCGGCAGTTCGGTCAACTGCACGGTGTTGCCAAAGGGCAGTTCGGTCAGCATATCGCGCCGCGTCAGCTTGATCCCCGCGTCATAGGTCCGGTCGGCGCGGATGCCGCCGCCGTTCATCAGCGCCACATCGGCCCCCACCGCCGCCCGCATCGCATCGGCGATCAGGTTGCCCATGGCGCTTTCCTCGCCCCGCACCACATTGCGGCGGCTGTCCAGCGCGGTTTCGCTTGTGCCGATCTCGGCCCCCAGTTTCGCATCCAGATCCGCCCTATAGCTGTCGACCAGCGCCTGAGTCTCCGGATCAGGCGTGACCGTCGCGGTGTCGATGAAGCGGAAGGTCGGCACCCATTTCACGACGCGCTTGCCGTCCTTTTCCGTCACATCGACCATCAGGTCCAAGGGCGCCAGCATCCGCGCATCGACCGAGGTTTCGACATAGGCCGTCACCCCGTCATAAGAGGTCGCGTAATGGTGGTCATCGCCCGAAAGCACGACGTCGAAGGCCTTGGAATGGATCAGTTTCAGGTCGTTGTAGACATCGGTTTGCACGACGCCCACCACCAGGTCGGCCGTTTCACGCGCGGCCCGGGCGGCCTCGATCGCGCTGTCCACCGTGGGGGCAAAGGTCAGGTCGCCGGTGTTGGACACCTGCGGCGAGGTGTCCTGCGCCACCGGGATCAGCGCGATTTTCACGCCCGCCACCTCTTTGATCACGACCCCGCCCAGACCCTCCATCTGCAGGTTGATCGCGGCCCAAGGGTATTTCGACGCCTTCATCTTTTCGGCGAAATTCGCAGGGCCAAAGTCGAATTCGTGGTTGCCCGGCACGGCCAGGTCAAAGGGCACGATATTGGTCAGGTCAACCGTGTTTTGCCCCTTGTCGAAGCCCGAAATCAGCGAGGGCGACAACATGTCGCCGTCAAACAGGTAAAGCGTGTTCGGATTGGCCGCCCGCTCCGCCCTTGCCACCGCGTTCAGCCGGGCAAAGCCGCCCTGTTTGCCATCGCCGTCAAAGGCATAGACATCGCCCACGCCCAGAAGCGTGATCTTCACCGGCTCGGCGGCAAGCGGTCCTGCGGCAAGTGTCAAAAGCGCCAGGATCTTCAGATGATTCGTCATGCAAACCTCCCTTTCTGGGTGCAATTAGGCTGCGCCCGGCTGGGGCGCCTGTCAAAAGCTTTGCCCGCATTGCGTGACAGCGTTGCAAAGGTTGACCGCAGGGGCGCTTTCGGGCATGGGAGGCACGATCCGACCCGAGGTTTCCCATGCTGATCTACAAGATCTTCCGCCGCCCCGAATGGGTGGCCTTCCGCGACGCCGGAGAGACTTTGGGCGCCCCCATCGACCTGGCCGATGGCTATATCCATTTCTCGACCGCGGCCCAGGTGGCCGAGACGGCGGCGAAACATTTCACCACCGAAAGCGACCTGGTGCTGTTGGCGGTCGATGCCGACAAGCTGGACACGCTGAAATGGGAGCCTTCGCGCGGCGGGGCGCTGTTTCCCCATCTTTACCGGGCCTTGCGCGCCACCGATGTGGTCTGGGACAAGTCCCTGCCGCTGGGCGCGACCGGTCATATCTTTCCCGAAGGTGTTTTTTGACGTCGATTGAACGCTTTGGCCTTGCCCTGCTGCACAGGCTTGACCCGGAAACCGCCCATGCCCTGTCCCTGTCGGCGCTGAAATCGGGCCTTGCGCCGCTTCCGGGGCTTGTGACCTCGGCGCGGTTGGCCACGACGGTGGCGGGGCTGGCCTTGCCCAATCCGGTGGGCTTGGCTGCGGGATATGACAAGAACGCGGTGGCCGTCAGCGCCCTGACGCGGTCGGGCTTTGGCTTTATCGAGGTGGGGGCCGCGACGCCCTTGCCCCAGCCCGGCAACCCCAAGCCGCGGCTGTTCCGTCTGACCGAGGACCGCGCGGCGATCAACCGCTTTGGGTTCAACAACGAGGGGGCCACGGTCATCGCAGGCCGGCTTGCGGCGCGGGCGCCTGGCCCGGTGCCGGTCGGGCTGAACCTGGGGGCCAACAAGACCTCGACCGACCGGGCGGCGGATTTCGCCCGGGTGCTGGCGCTGTGCGGGCCGCATGTCGATTTCGCGACGGTCAATGTGTCTTCGCCCAATACCGAAAAGCTGCGTGACCTGCAGGGGCCCGCCGCGCTGGCGGCCCTGCTGGCCGGCGTGATGGAGGTCCGCGCAGGCCTGGCCCGCAAGATCCCCGTCTTCCTGAAAATCGCGCCCGATCTGACGGGGGACGAGCTGGCCTCGATTGCCGAAGTGGCGCTGGCTTCGGGTCTGTCGGGGATCATCGCGACCAATACGACCCTGTCGCGTGAGGGGTTGCAGTCGGTGCATCGCGATCAGGCGGGCGGTCTTTCGGGCGCGCCGGTGTTCGAGAAGTCGACCCGGGTTCTGGCGCAACTGTCGCAGTTGACCGAGGGGCGGATACCGCTGATCGGCGTGGGCGGCGTGTCTTCCCCCGAAGAGGCGATGGCCAAGATCGAGGCCGGGGCTTCGGCGGTGCAGCTGTATACGGCGATGGTCTACAAGGGAATTTCGCTCGCCGCCGAAGTGGCGCGGGGCCTGGACGCGCTTCTCGCCGCGCGGGGCTTTGATACGGTGGCGGCAGCGGTGGGGTCCAACCGGGGGCGCTGGTTGTAATGGACGGCGGGATTCATCCCGCCGCCCTTACGCCATCGGCGTCCAGATCACATCGTCGATCCGCGGCGCATGGGTGGCCAGCATCACCAGCCGGTCAAAGCCCAAAGCCACGCCCGAGGCCGGGGGCATCAGGGCCAGCGCCTGTAGCAGGTCCTCGTCCAGCGGATAGCGCTCGCCGTAGACGCGGGCTTTTTCGTCCATCTCGGCCTCGAAGCGTTTGCGCTGTTCGACAGGGTCGGTCAGCTCGCCAAAGCCATTGGCGAGTTCGACCCCGCAGGCGTAAAGTTCAAAGCGTTCGGCCAGGCGGGGATCACCGGGCAGTCGGCGCGCCAGGGCCGCTTCGGCGGCGGGATAGCGGTCCAGGATCGTGGGGCGGCCCATGCCCAGATGCGGTTCGACATGCGTGACCAAAAGCGCGGACAGAAGGTCGGACCAGGTGTCATCGGGCGCCACGCGCAGGTCCCGCGCGCGGGCCGCGGCGGCGAGGGGAGCGACTTCGGTCGTGCCATCAGCGCGGATCGACTCCATCAGGTCGATGTCGGCGTAACGTTTCAAGGCGTCCACAACGCCCAGGCGTTCGGGCGGCTCAAACGGGTTGCAAAGCGCCTCGCCCCAACGGAATTCGCGGGTGCCCGCGATGGTCGCGGCCATCTGCATCAGATGCAGGCAATCCGTCATCAGCTGGGTATAGGGTTCCCCGACACGATACCATTCCAGCATGGTGAACTCGGGATGGTGGCGCGGCCCCCGCTCACGGTTGCGCCAGACATGGGTCAGGGCGAAGATGCGGGTCTCGCCTGCCGCAAGCAGCTTTTTCATCGCGAATTCGGGCGAGGTGTGCAGGTAAAGCGTCTCTGCCTGGCCGTCATTGCCGATGGCGGTCGTCGCAAACCCGTGAAGATGCGCCTCGTTGCCCGGACTTGCGGCCAGGGCGGTCGGGTCGATCTCCAGGAAGTCCTGTTCCCCGAACCACAGCCGCAGTTGCGTGGCCAGCCGCGCGCGGGTCAACAGCGCCGGTCGGCGGTCCAGGTGTCGGTCGGGGTGCCACCAGCTTTTGTTGGACATATTCTTTCTCTGGCGATTTCTTGCAAAGCAGGCTAAAGGCGGCTTCATCTGCCTCCGCTTAGCCTTGGGGGCCCGTGGACACAAGGAATCCCCGACGTGAAAGTCATCGCTTCTTCGCTGCGCAAGGGCAATATCGTGGAACTGGAAGGGCGGCTTTATGTTGTCCTCAAGTCCGAGAACTTCCACCCCGGCAAGGGCACGCCGACGACTTCGGTCGACATGCGCCGGATTTCCGATGGCGTGAAGGTGGCCGAGCGCTGGCGCACGACGGAAATGGTCGAAAAGGCCACGGTGGATGAGCGTCAGTATGACTACCTTTATGCCGACGGCGAGGGTTATCACTTTATGGACCCGGCCACCTATGACCAGGTGACGGTCTCCGAAGAGATCGCCGGCGACGGCAAGGTCTTTTTGGTCGAGGGCGTGAAGGTCTATATCCAGACGTTTGAGGATGCGCCGATCTCGATCGAATATCCGCAGAAGGCCACGGTCGAGATTGCCGAGACCGAGCCCGTGACCAAGGGTCAGACGGCGTCGTCGTCCTACAAGCCCGCGATCTGCACCAACGGCCTGCGCGTCATGGTGCCGCCCCATATCGACGTGGGCACCAAGATCATCATCAACACCGAAGACCTGACCTATCAGGAACGCGTGAAGTAAGCTGTCCCTTTGCGGGATTGGACGCCGCGGGTCGCAAGGCCCGCGGTTTTTGTTTGTGGGGGAGGGTGCGCGCGGGGAGACCCTTGCGCCGCTCGGCGGAGGGGGGGGCCTTTGGCGGGGGCATCGAGCCCCCTTCAAAGGCGGCTGCCGCGCGATTGTCCGGAAAGGTGGTCCAGGGTCCCGGGCCGTTCGCGCCCAACCGCGGCTGCCACCTGCGTGTCGGGAAAGGGCGCGGGCAGGGACGGGTCCGCCCGCTTGCCACCCGACCGAAGCCTTGTCTGTGCCGTGACCGGGTGCAATTTTCCCCGCGGCAGCAACGCGCGGAGCGGGCTCGATGCCCGCGACGGGCGTGGTTTGGGGGCAAAGCCGTGCAACAGGCATCGCCCCCGCCGCAAAAGGGGGGCCGCAGAATAAACCCTGCGGTTTCCGCAGCCTGGGCCTGGGGTCAGTCCGCCCCCGGGGCTTGCAGCAGCGTCACCCAGGTCTCGCCATAGCGTCGCTGATCGACCTGCGTGAAGCCCTCGGGCGGGGGCAGGGGCGCGCCTTCCTCCCACAGCACCCAGGCGCCGGGGGCCAGCCAGCCTTGCGCGCGGGCCGAGGCCAGCGCCCTTTCCCCAAGCCCCTTGCCATAGGGCGGGTCCAGGAAGACCAGGTCGCAGGGCTCTACCGCAAGGGGCAGGGCGGTCGCATCGGCCCGAAGATGGCGCGCCACAACCGCGCCGCCCGCCGCCATCTTGGCCATATTCGCCGCAATCAGCCGGGCCGCCACGCGACCGTCATCGACCAGAACCGCAGCCAAGGCGCCGCGCGACAGGGCTTCCAGCCCCAGCGCCCCCGTCCCCGCGAACAGGTCCAGCACCCGCGCACCGCGCACCAGGTCGCCTTGGCGGCCGTTCACAGCCAAATTGAACACCGCCTCGCGCACCCGGTCCGAGGTCGGGCGCAGATGCGCCTTGGGGTCGCCCTCGCCCACCTCGGCCAGCGTGAGCCCGCGCCACTTGCCGCCGATTATGCGCAACGGGGGATCCTCACTTCAGCAGGGACTTCATCTCGACGGACGTGTCGACCAACTTGGCCTCATCCGGGGTCCGCCCGGCCTCGATAAGCCTTTTGCCGACCATATAGGCCCGGCTGTCGTTCATCGCATCGACGGCGATCAAACGGTCGGCTTTGAAATACCAAAAGCTGACCGCGTCGCCCGCAGGCCCGCGCGTCACGATCCGGTCATAACCGATGTTCAGCCCCGCGATCTGCAGCTTGCAGTCATATTGATCCGACCAGAACCACGGCGCGGGCACGTAATCGCGCGCAGCCCCCATGATGTTTTCGGCCACCAGTTCCGCCTGATCAATCGCATTGCCGACCGATTCGATCCGCATCTGCGCGCCCATCAGCGGAAACGAGGCGCAATCGCCCGCAGCCCAAACGCCCGGGACCGAAGTGGCCCCCCGCAGGTCGGTCTTGATCCCGTTCTCGATCACGATCCCCGCAGCCTCCGCCTCGGCCACATTGGGCATGATCCCCACGCCGACGATCACGAAATCCGCCGGCAGTTCGGACCCGTCCTTCAGCCGCACACCTGTCACGCGATCAGAGCCCAACAGCCGGTCAAGGCCGGTCTCTTCGCGGATCACCGCGCCATGGGCCTGATGCAGGGCGCGGAAATAGGCGGAGGTCTCGGGCGCGGCCACGCGCTGCAGGATGCGCGGGGCCATCTCCAGCACCGTCACCTCAAGCCCCAGCTTGCGCCCGACCGCCGCCGCCTCCAGCCCGATATAGCCGCCGCCGACGATGACCAGCCGCCGCCCTGCCACGAATTCGGCCTTCATCGCGTCGACATCGGCCAGACTGCGCACGGTATAGACCCCGCCCAGATCTCCGCCCACCGCCGCAGGCAGACGGCGCGGCGTCGAGCCGGTGGTCAGGATCAGGTTGTCATAGGCCAGAACCTGAACCCCGCCATCGTCCTGCACGGTCACGGTCCGCGCGCCGGTGTCGATCGCATTGACCGTGGCGCCCAAAAGCAGCGTCACCCGGGCCTCGGCCCAGAATTCGGGCGCGCGCAGCCACAGCCGCGTCTCATCCATCTCGCCCAGAAGATAGGCCTTGGACAGCGGCGGGCGCTGATAGGGCGGGGCTGCCTCGGCGCCGATCATGGTGATGTCACCGTCAAACCCCAAGGCCCGCAGCTTGGCCGCGGCCGCAGCCCCCGCCTGTCCCGCGCCCACGATCACCACATGCGCCATCACTTCCCCCACTGGTCGAATTCTTGTGCAGACCCTATATCTTGGGACGAATGAAACGCAAACGCGCGAGGGACCGATTATGACGATTTCTGAGGGCCAAAGCCTGCCCGAAGCCAAGCTGATGCTGAAGACCGCCGATGGCATCGCCGATACGGCGCTGGCCGATCTGACCAAGGGCAAGTCCGTGGTGATCTTTGGCCTGCCGGGCGCCTATACCGGGACCTGTTCGACCGCGCATGTGCCGTCGTTCATGCGCAACATGGACGCGCTGAAGGCCAAGGGCGTCGATCAGGTGATCTGCGTGTCGGTCAACGACGTCTTTGTCATGGAGGCCTGGGGCAAGGCCACCGGCGCGACCGAGGCCGGGATCACCATGGCGTCCGACCCGGATGCGTCCTTTACCAAGGCTTTGGGCCTGTCGTTTGACGCAGGCTTTGTGCGCAACCTGCCGCGGTCGCATCGCTATGCGCTTCATGCGGTCGATGGCGTGGTCAAGGTCGTGAACCTGGAAACCAACCCGGGCGTTTGCGACATTTCGGGCGGCGAAGCGATGGTTGAAAAGATCTGACCTGGTGCGACAAGGGCGCCACACGCGCCCCGGGGCCTTGACGCCTGACGAACCCCGCGCCGTTTGGTCGCGGGGTTTTTCGTTTTTGCAACTTCTCGCAAGCCGCATTTTGGTGGAATAGTTTTCACTCAGCCGCCGAAAGGACGGGTGGGGGAGAACGGGTGGGGGAGAACGATATGGTCAAGCGGATCACCGCAGAGGAAGCGGCGGCTTTGGTGCAGCCGGGGATGTGGCTGGATTACGGGGCGATCCTGGGCCAGCCTGATGCTTTTGATGCGGCTCTGGGGGCGCGGGTGGCGGCGGGCCTTTCGGGGATCAAGATACGATCTTGTATCTCGGCCCGCGCCAGGGCGGTGCTGGAGGCTGATCCGACCGGTCAGCGCGTCATGTGGCACTCCACCCATTTCGGCGGCTATGACCGGCGCAAGTCGGATGCGGGGATTGCGCATTACCTGCCGGTGAACCTGGGCGAAGTGCCAGATTACTACCGCCGCTTTATCGACCCGGTGGATATCGTCGTGCTGAAGGTCGCGCCGATGGACAAGGACGGCTGGTTCAACTGGGGGCCCTCGACGCTGTGGCTGAAGGCCTTGACCGAAAGGGCGCGGCTGATCGTGGTCGAGGAATGTCCCGCCATGCCGCGGGTTTGCGGGCCCGAGGTGGGCATCCATGTCAGCCAGGTCGATTATGTGATCGACGGCGACGGCCAAGCCCTGCCAGAGCTGCCAAAGTCGCCGGTGACAGAGGTGGACCGCGCCGTGGCCCGGCTGATCGCCGCCGAGATCGAGGACGGCGCCTGCCTGCAGATCGGGATTGGCGGGATGCCAAACGCGGTCTGCTCTTTGTTGGCGGAAAGCGGGATTCACGATCTGGGCATCCATACCGAGATGCTGACCGACGGGATCGTGGACCTGTATCGGGCGGGCAAGATCACCGGGGCGAAGAAACAGATGGACCCCGGCAAGATGGTGGCGACCTTTGCGCTGGGGTCGCAGTATCTGTATGACTTCATCGACGGCAACCCGGAGGTGGAATTCCACCCCGTCGACCACACCAACCTTCCGGCCAACATCATGCGGCAAGACCGGCTGATGTCGATCAACAACACGACCCAGGTGGATTTGCAGGGCCAGGCGGCGAGCGAGTCCGATGGGTTTCGCCATATCTCGGGCACGGGCGGGCAGTTGCAATTCGTGCGTGGGGCCTATGCGTCGAAGGGGGGGAAGAGCTTTATTTGCCTGGCCTCGACCTATGAGAAGAACGGCGCGCGGCGGTCGCGCATCGTGCCGGCGCTGACGCGGGGGAATGTGGTCACGACGCCGCGGACCGATGTCATGTATGTGGTGACGGAATACGGGATGGTCTGCCTGAAGGGGCGGACGGTGCCGGAACGGGCCAAGCTGCTGATCTCGATCGCCCATCCCGATTTCCGCGAAGAGCTGTCGCGTGAGGCGCATGAGGCTGGCGTGATCCCCAAGGCCTATTGGTAGCGCCAGCCGCAGGAGGGGAGTTACAAAAGCGGCGGGCATCGAGCCCGCCGCTTTTGTTGCTGCCGCGGGACGGTTGGACCCGGTCGCAGGACGGTTGCTCTGTCGTCGCTTGCGTCGCCCGGGGGATAGCCCGGGTCTGCGGGGTCTGATAATCCGGACCCATAAAAAAACGGCCTGCGCGGGAGGAGGAGCGCAGGCCGTCCAGGTTTCCGGGGCGCGGGAGGATGCGCCGCCGGTCTTCAACTCGGGCAGTCATCACATGTTGTAGGCGCTTTCGCCGTGCGAGGTCTGGTCCAGACCCTGACGCTCTTCGTCGGCCGAGGGGCGCAAACCGAAGATCTTGTCCAGGAGCCAGAACAGGATCAGCGACACGCCACCCGACCAGACCACGGTGTAGGCAACCGCCTTCAGCTGGGTCATGACCTGGGTGCCCATGTCATAGGCGCCAGCCACCGCCGGAAAGACCGTGTAGTCGACCCAACCCTGACCGCCCAGCGACGGGTCGGCCACGATGCCGGTGGCGATGGCGCCCACAATACCGCCGATGCCATGCACGCCGAAAACGTCGAGGCTGTCGTCATAGGCCAGCTTCTTTTTCACGACCGAGACGAACAGATAGCAGACCGGCGACACGACCAGACCCAGCAGGATCGCGGTCATCGGGGCGGCAAAGCCAGCCGCCGGGGTGATGGCGACCATACCGGCCACGGCACCGGTGACGGCACCCAGCAGGGACGGACGGCCGTGGTGGACCTGCTCGATCAGGGACCAGGCGAGGGCCGCAGCAGCGGTGGCGACAAAGGTGTTCAGGAAGGCCAAGGCGGCCAGACCGTTGGCCTCCAGGTTGGAACCGGCGTTGAAGCCGAACCAGCCAACCCACAGCAGCGAGGCGCCGATCATCGTCATGGTCAGCGAGTGCGGCGCCATGTTCTCTTTGCCATAGCCCAGGCGCTTGCCGATCACGATGCAGCCCGCAAGACCCGCGATCCCGGCGTTGATGTGAACCACCGTGCCGCCAGCGAAGTCCAGAGCGCCCATGCCCCACAGAAGGCCCGCGTCAGCCGTGTTGTCGGACAGGAAGTCCGGGCCGGCCCAATACCAGACCATATGCGCGATGGGCAGGTAAACCACCGTCATCCAGATCACGCAGAACAGCATCAGCGGCCAGAACTTCACACGCTCGGCGAAAGCACCGACGATCAGGCCGGGGGTGATGCAAGCGAAAGTCATCTGGAAGATGACGAAAGCATATTCCGGGATATAGACGTTGTTCGAGAAGGTCGCGGCATAGGTGCCGGTGCCAACGCCCGACAGAAACGCCTTGGACAGGCCGCCGACATAGGCGCCGCCACCGGTGAAGGCGAGCGAATAGCCATAAGTCACCCAGATGATCGCCATGATGGCGACGATCGTGAAGACCTGCATCAACAGGCTCAGCATGTTCTTGGTGCGCACCAGGCCACCGTAGAACAGCGCCAGGGCCGGGATGGCCATCAACAGGACAAGCGCCGAGGAGACCAGCATCCAGGTCGTGTCGCCCTTGTTGACCATGCCGGCCATGGCGGCGGCGTCGGGGGCCTTGATCAGGTCTTGCGCCCCGGCGGGCAGGGCCATCAGGGCGCTTGCCCCCAGACCCGCGATTTTGGTTAGCGTCTTCATTCTTCCCTCACCCCGCTCACAGAGCATCATCGTCGATTTCGCCAGTGCGCACGCGCACCGCATTGGCGACGTCGATCACAAAGATCTTGCCGTCGCCGATCTTGCCGGTCCGCGCGGTCTTGGTGATCGTGTCCACGACCTGATCGGCCAGGCCATCGGCCACCACGATCTCCAACCGCATCTTCGGCACGAAATTCACCGCATATTCGGCGCCACGGTAGATTTCCGTGTGACCCGACTGCAGGCCAAAGCCCTTGATCTCGGTCACCATCATCCCGCGCACCCCGATCCCGGTCAGCGCCTCGCGCACTTCCTCAAGCTTGAACGGCTTGATGGCCGCAATGATCAGCTTCACGTTGCACCCCTTCTTTGTGACATGGCCCCTGGGTGGGCCTTGCCGCCATGACGGGGCTTTGTGACGGTCAGCACAAGTTTGCCGCCTTTCCGTCTGGCCTATTTACCGGCGGTAAAGCCTAAAAAGCGTGCAAATGTAGCGATACGCCTAAAAATTGGGCGGATGGCGCAGCCGAATCGCTGTTCCGGGCCTCTCCCCTTTCCCGACAAAGACCGCTATGCTGCGCGCCAAGACGCCCGGAAGTGGCGGCAGAAGGCATGAGGGCAGCATGGCACCGAACGGCAAGGGTCCGACTGGAAAGGCACGCGGCTTGGTGGCGGACCGGCGTTATGGCGCGGCCAAGGCCGCCCAACCCGCGCCCAGAAAACCGCAGCCGCGCAAACCGGCGCCCCGCAAGCGCGGGATCTTCTCGCGGCTGGTGCTGTGGGTCTGGGGCACGGTCTGGACCATCGTCTGGCGGCTGGGGCTGCTGTTTGGCCTGGTGCTGGGCTGCACGGTCCTGTTCTTTTACGTCCAGCTGCCCGATGTGTCCAAGCTGATCGACGGGCGGGCGCGGGGCTCTGTCACCATGCTGGACGCCGACGACAAGGTCTTTGCCTGGCGCGGCCAGACCTTTGGCGGCGCGGTCACGCCCGATACGGTCAGCCCCTATCTGCTGCATGCGGTCATCGCGACCGAGGACAAGCGGTTCTATTACCACCTGGGCGTTTCGCCCCGGGGCATCCTGTCGGCCATCGTGATCAACCTGCAGGCCGGGCGCGGCGCCTTTGAGGGCAACGGTGGGTCGACCATCACCCAGCAGACCGCCAAGCTGTTGTGCCTGGGCGTCGACTATGACCCCCGCGCCTGGAAATCCGAGGCGGAATATGAAGACGACTGCCGGTCGGGCGGGCTTTACCGCAAGATCAAGGAAGTCCCCTATGCCATCGCGATGGAGCTGAAATACACCAAGGCTCAGGTCCTGACGATCTATTTCAACCGCGCCTATCTGGGGGCGGGGTCGCGCGGCTTTGAGGCGGCGGCGCAGCGCTATTTCGGCAAGTCGGCGGCGGATGTCTCGGCGGCAGAGGCCGCGATGCTGGCGGGCTTGTTGAAGGCGCCCTCGCGCTATGCGCCGACGGGCAACCTGAAGCGGGCGCAGGATCGGGCGGCGGTGATCATCGGGCTGATGCAGGATCAGGGCTATCTGACCAAGGCCGAGGCCGCCGAGGCGCTGGCCCATCCGGCGCAGCTGTCGGAGGCGGCCGCGCGCAATGCGGGCGGGGCCTTTGCCGATTGGGTGATGGAGGCGACGCCGGATTACCTGGGCACGGATACGACCGAGGATGTGGTGATCCGCACCACGCTGGACCAACGCATCCAGCGCGCCGCCGAGGACGCCTTGAAGACGGTCTTTGAAACCAAGCTGCGGGCCGGGTCGAAAACCCAGGCCGCCATCGTGGTCATGAGCGCGGATGGCGCGGTCCGTGCCATGGTGGGCGGGCGCGACCTGCCCCAGGCCGGAAGCTTCAACCGCGCGACCCAGGCCCTGCGCCAGACCGGCAGCAGCTTCAAACCCTTTGTCTATGCCTCGGCGCTGGACCTCGGCTGGTCGCCTTATGACTATGTGGACGACAGCCCCCTGACGCTGAACATCAAGGGCTCTGGTCCCTGGACGCCGTCGAATTACGATCAAGAGTTCAAGGGCGTCATTCCCATCGTTCAGGCGATGATGGAAAGCCGCAACATCCCCGCGGTCAAGATCGCCATGGCGGTGGGGTTGGACAAGGTGCGCGCCGTGGCTCAGGGCTTCGGTGTCCGGCAAGAGCTTGCCAAGGGGCCGGC
Organism: Stagnihabitans lacustris; assembly: GCF_025950525.1. GTDB lineage: Bacteria > Pseudomonadota > Alphaproteobacteria > Rhodobacterales > Rhodobacteraceae > Stagnihabitans. Next base: position 367,429 of record NZ_JAPDGS010000002.1, read on the forward strand.
CCTGGCCCTGGGCGCGTCAGAGGCGACGCTTTTGGAGATGACGGGCGCCTATGCCGGCATCCTGAACGGCGGGTCCTCGGTCACGCCTTACGGGATGCGGGACCTGCGGCTGAAGGGCGACACCGATCCGCTGATGGGTGCCTCCGGCGGCATGGGCGCGCGGGTGATCGCGCCCGAGGCGGCAGGGCAGCTGATCTGGATGATGACGCAGGTCATCCAGGGCGGCACCGGGGGCCGCGCGGCCCTGGGCGACAGGCCGGTGGCGGGCAAGACCGGCACCACGTCAGAGGCGCGCGACGCCTGGTTCATCGGCTTCACCGCCGATTACGTGACCGGGGTCTGGATGGGCTACGACGACAACACGCCCCTGCAAGGCGTGACCGGCGGTGGGCTTCCGGCGGAAATCTGGCACGAGGTCATGGTGCGGGTCGAGGATGGCCTCCCGGTGACGCAACTGCCGCTGATCGTGCCGGAACAAAAGCTGCCGCCTTTGGTCAGCACCGCGGAATCGCCGCTGCCGCCCCCCGCGCAGCCGCAGCAGGACCCGATCACCTCGATCATCCAGGACCTGTTGGGCGGCGGGAACTAGGCGGGCATCCGATAGCCGAACTCGGACCACAGGCGGTCGGTGATCTCTGAGACCCGGTAAGAGGATTGGCCGACCCCCTGATCCGCCCAGACTGAATGGCCGGAATGGCCCTGCCAGGCATGGATGTAAAACGCCGCGCGGTCGCCGCCGTTGAAGTCATCGGCAAAGTGGTGGCCGCGACGGACTACCTCGGCCAGCCAAAAGGCGCCGACGTCGCCCTTGTCTTGATAGTTGCCGAAATAGATCCCCTCGGCCGAAAGCTCTCGCGCCAGGTCCAGGTTGATCGTGCAGCACCATTCGTTGATCCGGCAGTCGCGGTGATAGGCGCGCGGGAAGGCCTCCGGCTTTTGCGGATGCGGGGTCAGGGGCCAATGCGGCGGGCGCGCCCCCTGCATCAGCTTGCCCGGGTCGCAGATCGCGCTGTGGCCGCAGCGCCAGCATTGCCCCAGCGGCCCCACGATCGCCAGCTTGGGGTCCTGCGCGAAAGCCGCCATGTGACGCGCCACGATATCGCCGGTGAACAGCATATCGTCATGCAAGATCATCAGATGCGCCTTGTCGCTCTGGTTCACCGCCCATTGATAGCGCAGGTCGTTTTCGTCCCACAGCAGGTCAGGCCGCAGCCGGGCGATGAGCGCTGTCTTGATCTTCCATCCGATGGGTCGGTTCGTCCGCCAGATCGGCATGTTTGCGGTCTGCAGGTGCAGCCCCCAACCGCTGGGCCGGGAAGACCGGCTGGCGCGGATCACCCAGGGCGCCAGACGCTCGCGCAGGGTCGGATCGTCCAGAAAGGCCAGCCCATCGGAGAGCCCGCTGTCGTCGCGGATGAAGACCTGGTCGATGCGGGCGGCGCTGTGACGATGCAGGGTCAACAGCGTATAGATCAGGGACTCCGGCTTTTTATAGGCCTGAAGCGCCACGTCGATTTTCGCAAACGTCATGAAATCGGTTCGAACAAAGGGACTGCAAGGGCGCGGCTGGCCCGGGGTGCCCGGGCCCACCAGTATCAGGCGGCGTTCAGCGCCGCGATCAGTTTGTCCACATCGCCGCCGTTCTGATCCAGCAGCGATCCAACCTCGGTCCGCTCGGAGGCGAGCATGTTGACGCCCTCGATGATGATGTTGAAGAACAGGTTCTTGCCGGACTTGTCACCCACCCACCAGCGCACCTCGAACGGGGACTCGCCTTGCAGGGTGGCGACCGAGATCACCTCGAAGTAGCTTTTATACGGCCGGGCATCGGTGACTTCGATCTTGCCGCCGATGAACTCGCGGAAGCGGCGGCCGTATTTGCGGCTGATGTAACCCTGATAGGCCTTGGTGAAGGCCGACATCTGACCGGCGCTGGCCTGCTTGGCCGCCGGCCCCAGGGCCGACCGCGCAATCGTCGGCACATCGGCATAATTGGCAAAGATCGCCTCGAACTTGCCGAACATCGCGGATTCCGAGGTGCCCGAGTTGATGACGCTGTTCACATCGCCCACGGCCTTGTCGATCAGCCCGCGCGCCTGGTCGACGGTCAGCGCCCGCACCGGCAGGGCCAGCGCCAGGAAACCGGTGCCCGCGGCCAGACCGGCACCAAAGGCGCGGCGGGTCAGGTGGATGCTTTGGTTTTTCTCACTGCGCATAGGGGTCCTCGAAATCGCTTTCCGCTTCGGCCTGCCCCAAGTCATAGCGCCGGTTCTGCAGATAGAGCAACCGGGCCTGAGCATAGCCATCTGCCGAGTCATATAGGACCGAATCCACGGTTTCGGAATAGCGCCCGCGTTTGTCCAAGAGCGCAAGACCCTTGGCCGCGGTCCCGACCCAGGCCTGATCCTTGGGAATGACCATCCGCAAGGGGTCCAGCGCCACGTCCACGACCTTGCCCAAAGCGTCCCGCGCGGTCGAGGGGCCCAGAAGCGGAAGCTCGGTATAGGGGCCCTCGGCCATGCCCCAGACATGCAGCGTCTCACCGAAATCGGTCGACCGTTCCGGCGCGCCCGCGGGGGTCGCAAGGTCGAAAAGCCCGCCAATTCCGACGGTTGTGTTCACAAGGAACCGCATCGTGTTGTGCGCGGCATCGCCGATATTGGCTTGCAGCACCGAATTCACCACCATCCCCGGCAGCGCCAGGTTGTCGGCAAAGTTCGTCACACCGCGCGCCACAGGATCGGGCACGACCTTGGAGGCGCCCGTGGCCAGCGGCCGGATCACATTCTTGTCAACCGCCACATTGACGCCATGAACCTTGCGATTAAAGCCCTCGTAGGGGTCATTGATCCCCGAAGGCGCCGGCGCCGCGCAGGCGGCAAGGGCCAAAAGCCCCGGCAAAGACAGTTTCACGCCCCAGTTCACTCAAATGCCCCCGAAATCACCCGGAAAAGCCAGAGTCGTCCGCTTTCCCTTTCAAGCGCCAAGCCATATGCTGACGCGGCGTACAAGACAACGGGCAAGCGGGGGGCCACGGGCCCTGCGGGCATTTTCCGCCGAACCCGGGATACACCAAGGAGAGCCTGAATGGCGCCACTGGAATTCAAGCGCGGTCGCGAGGAACTCGACGCCGCGCGCCGCGACCTTCGCGGCCTGCTGATCGCCGCATTCGTTTTTTCGATATTCGTCAATATCTTGATGCTGACCGGCCCGCTTTACATGCTGCAGGTCTATGACCGGGTTCTGGGCGCGCGGTCCGAACCGACGCTGTGGGCGCTGACCGCGCTGATGACGGTGCTTTATGCGGCAATGGGGGTGCTGGACTATGCCCGCGGCCGGGTGATGACCCGGATCGGGGCGCGGATTCAGGAAAAGCTGGACCGCCGGGTTTTTTCGGCCGCGCTGCGCCGGATGTCGCTGGTGCCGAACGACCCGCTGGCCACCGCCGCGCAACGCGACCTGGAGGCGATCCGCCAGCTTTGGGCCTCTCCGGTGTTGACCGCGATCTTTGACATTCCCTGGACGCCGATGTTCCTGTTCGCGATTTTCGCCTTCCACCCGCTGCTGGGCTGGATGTCGGTTGCGGGCGGGCTGATCCTGGTGGCCGTCACCTGGCTGAACCAATGGCTGACGAAACAGCCGCTCTTGAAGGCCAATTCCGCCACGATGCGGTCGGAAATGCTGTCCGACAGCATCAAGCAGGAAGGCGAGGTCGTGCAGGCGCTTGGCATGACAGGCGCGGCCTTTGACCGTTGGCAGGTCGCCCGCCGCTATGCGCTGGAACAGGGGATCGAGGCCGCCGATACCGCCGGCGTCTTTGGCACCGTGTCGAAAATCTTCCGCCAATTCCTGCAATCGGCCATGCTGGGCCTGGGCGCCTATCTGGTCATCAAAGGCGAGATGGGGTCGGGCGCGATGATCACCGGCTCGATCCTGCTGGGCCGCGCCTTGCAGCCGATCGAAGTGGCCGTCAGCCAATGGGCGCTGGTGACGCGCGCGCAAGAGGCGCGGTTGCGCCTGTCCGAACTGTTGACCCGCGTGCAGCCCGAACCGCCGCGCACCGAACTGCCGCGGCCCAAGGCGATACTCGAGGCGCAAAGCCTGACCGTCGTTCCGCCCGGCGAAAGCCAGGCCGTGTTGCGCATGGTGTCTTTCCGGTTGGAGCCGGGGCAGGCCATGGGCGTCATCGGGCCTTCGGGGGCGGGGAAATCGACGCTGGCCCGCGCGCTGATCGGCGCCTGGAAGCCTGCGGGCGGCAAGGTGCGGCTGGATGGCGCGGCGCTGGACCAATATGACCCTGACAAATTGGGCAGCTATATCGGCTACTTGCCGCAACGCATCACGCTGTTCGAAGGCACGATTGCCGAGAACATCGCCCGCCTGACGTCGAACCCCGATGGCAACGCCGTTGTGGCCGCGGCGAAAAAGGCCGCCGCCCATGACATGATCACCAAACTGCCCGATGGCTATGACACCCGCGTCGCGGCCTTGGGCGGCAGGCTTTCGGGCGGCCAGATTCAGCGCATCGGCCTGGCCCGCGCGCTGTATGGCGACCCGATGCTTCTGGTTCTGGACGAGCCGAATTCGAACCTGGACAACGAAGGGTCGATGGCCCTGAACCAGGCCATCAAGGTGATGAAGGAACAGGGCCGCGCCATCCTGATCATGGCCCACCGCCCCGCCGCCATCCAGGAATGTGAACTTCTTCTGGTGCTGGAGGACGGGATGCGCCGCGCCTTTGGCCCTCGCGACCAGGTCTTGAAGGACATGGTCAAGAACCACACCGAAATCGCCAAATCCACCGGACAAGGAGGCGTGACATGAGCGAGACCCCCAAGCTCTCCACCGCCCCGGCAGAGCCGCACCGCGTCGAACCGGGCCAGTCCCTGACGACGCCGTCCCCGATCGAACTGGCCAAGGTCGACAAAAAGGGCACCGCCGTGGCCCTGCCGCAGGGCGTGGCCCCGGCGCCGAAACTGCAAACCTGGTCGGCCAAAAGGCCGATCTGGATCGGCGGCGTGACGGTCGTTGTCCTGCTGGCTTTCTTTGTCGGCTGGGGCATGTTGACCACGATTTCCGGCGCCGTGGTGACGCAGGGCATCATTCAGGTTGAACAAAATCGCCAGATTGTTCAGCATCTTGACGGCGGGATGATCGCCGAAATCTCTGTGACCGAGGGGCAGACGGTGGCCGCGGGCGACCTTCTGATGCGGCTGGACGGCACCCAGGTGAAGGCCGAACTGGCCATCGTCGAGGGGCAGTTGTTCGACGCCACCGCCCGCAAGGCCCGGCTTGTGGCCGAGCGCGACGACCTGACCGAGCCCGTCTTTCCGCCGGACCTTCTGGCCCTGGCCCAGACCCGCCCCGATGTCGCCGAACAGATCGAGGGGCAAAGGCGGCTCTTCACCGCGCGGCTGGACACGGTCAACGCCCAGATCAGCCAGCTGAACAAACGGATGGAGCAGATTTCGGCCCAGGGTGACGGTGTGCGCGCGCAAATGGCCGCCATCGACGACCAGGAATCCTTGCTGCAGCCCGAGATTGACTCCAAGCAAAAGCTTCTGGATCAAGGGCTTGCGCAGTCCGCCCAGGTGGCCGACCTGCAACGCGAGGCCGCGCGCCTTTTGGGCAACAAGGGCGAGCTGACCGCCTCGCTGGCGCAGGCCGAGGGGCGCGCCACGGAAATCGAGCTGCAGATCCTGCAAATCCGCTCGGCCCGGCGCGAAGAGGCCAACACCCAGTTGCGCGACATGGGGGACAAGACGTTGGAGCTTGCGGAACGCCGTCGCGCCCTGACCGAAAAGGTCGACCGCCTGGACATCCGCGCGCCGGTTTCGGGCGTGGTCCTTGGCCTGGCCGTGACGACGCCGCAATCGGTGATCCGCCCGGCCGATCCGCTGCTGTATATCATCCCGCAGGATCGGCCGCTGATCATCATCATCCAGATCCCGCCGATCCATGTCGATGAAATCCGCGTCGGCTCTGTCGTCGAGGTGGCCTTTGCCGCCTTTTCGGCCCGCACGACACCGCAGTTGAAGGGCAAGATCACCACGATTTCGCCCGATGCGATCACCGATCAGGCGACGCACCAAAGCTATTACCGCGGCGAAGTCGTGCTGGACCCGGGCGAAATGGCCAAGCTGGAGGGTCAGACCCTGTTGCCGGGCATGCCGGTCCAAGGTTTTGTCTCGACCGGGGATCGCACGCCGATGGCCTATCTGATCAAGCCCTTCTGGGATTATGTTCACATGGCCTTCCGCGAGAATTGAACCGCGTCTTGTGAGCGTCACGGGCCGGGGGTAGCCTCCGGCCCGAAGCATTTGACTGGGGGGAATCATGTCCATCGAAGAACGTCTGGCCGAACTGGGGGTGACCCTTCCCGACGCGCCCGCGCCCGCGGCGAATTATGTGCCCTTCGTGCAGGTGGGCGACCTAGTCCATGTCTCGGGCCAGATTTCCAAGGGTGATGCCGGGTTGATCACCGGCAAGCTGGGCGCCGATCTGGACGTGGCTGCGGGGGCCGAGGCCGCCCGCGCCTGCGCCGTGGCGCTTTTGGCGCAGGCCCGCGCGGCTTGCGGCGGCGATCTTGGCCGCCTGGTGCGGCTGGTGAAACTGGTGGGCTTCGTGAACTCGACGCCCGATTTCGTGGACCAACCCAAGGTGATCAACGGCGCCTCGGATTTCATGGTTGCGGTCCTGGGTGATGCCGGGCGGCACGCGCGCTCGGCCGTCTCGGCGGCCTCCTTGCCCTTCGGCGTCGCGGTGGAAATCGAGGCGATCTTTCAGGTGCGCGGATGAAAACCCCGCTGCCCGCGGCTTTCCTGCGCGCGCCCATCGCCCACCGCGCCTTGCACGACCGCGCACGGGGCCGGATCGAGAATTCGGCCTCGGCGGTCAGGGCGGCGCGGGCTGCGGGCTATGCCGTTGAAATCGACCTGCAATTGTCGAAAGACGGCGTGCCCATGGTCTTTCACGACGAGGATATGGCGCGGCTGACCGGTCAGCCCGGCTGGGTCTGGGACCGCACGGCGGCAGAGCTGGGGGCTGTGCCGCTTTTGGGGTCGGAGGACACCGTGCCGACGCTGGCGCAGGTCCTGGCCCTTGTCGGCGGCGCGGTGCCTTTGCTCATCGAACTCAAGGATCAGACCCTGACCATGGGCCCGACCGATGGCCGGCTGGAGGCCGCGACCGTCGCCGTCTTGGCCGGTTACTCTGGCCCCGTGGCGCTGATGAGCTTTAACCCGCATTGTCTGGCCCATCTGTCGCGCCTGGCTCCGCATCTGCCGCGGGGCATCACGACCAGCGCCTATGGGTCGGATTGGGCGCCTTTGGATCCGGCCACCTGCGCGGCCCTGCGGGAGATCCCCGATTATGACCGCGTGGGCGCAAGCTTCATCAGCCACGAGGCCGCCGACCTGGCCCGTCCCCGCGTGGCGGAGCTGAAGGCCGCGGGCGCGCGCGTGCTCTGCTGGACCATCCGTTCGGCCGAGGACGAGGCAAAGGCCCGGCAAGTGGCCGAAAACATTACCTTTGAAGGTTACGCGGCGGCTTTCGCTTGACCTTCGCGCCCGGGGACCCATCCTATCCCCATGGCCTATGAGATCGCACTTCTGGAGGGCATGGCGGAAATCTCCGCCGCGGATTGGGACCATATGGCCAATCCCGAGGGCGGGCGCGCGCTTGACCCCTTTACCACCCATCGGTTTCTGGCGGCGCTGGACCGCTCCCGGTCGACCGGCAAGGGCTCGGGCTGGACGACCCGGCCTTTGGTGGTCCGCGAAGATGGCAAGCCCGTCGCCGCCATGCCGTTGTATGTGAAATCCCATTCCCAGGGCGAGTATATCTTCGACTTCGGCTGGGCCGAGGCCTATGAGCGCGCGGGCGGCCAGTATTACCCGAAACTGCAATCCGCCGTCCCCTTCACGCCTGCCACGGGCAAGCGATTTCTGGGCGACCCGGCCTTGCGCGGCCTGTTGATGGAAGCCGCCATCGGCATCACGCGGGACAATGGGCTGTCCTCGCTCCATGTCACCTTTTGCACCGGCGAAGAGGCCGAGGCGCTGACGGGCCCCCAGGTCCTGCACCGCGTCACCCAGCAATTCCACTGGGAAAACCGGGGTTACGCGGATTTCGACGGCTTCCTGGCCGACCTGTCGTCGCGCAAACGCAAGATGATCCGCAAGGAACGTGAGGCGGCGCACTCCCATGGCCTGACGATCCGTGCCCTGACCGGGGCCGATCTGCGCCCCGAACATTGGGATGCGATGTGGGTGTTTTACCAGGACACCGGCAGCCGGAAATGGGGGACGCCCTATCTGAAACGCGGCTTTTTCGACGAGATCCACGAGACCATGGCCGATGATGTGCTTTTGGTGCTGGCCTATGCGGGCGACCGTCCTGTGGCGGGCGCCTTGAACTTTATCGGGCGGCAGACGCTTTTCGGCCGCTATTGGGGCTGCACGGAAAACCTGTCGTGCCTGCATTTCGAACTGTGCTATTATCAGGCGATCGACTGGGCGATATCGCATGGTCTGCAAAGGGTCGAGGCCGGGGCGCAGGGCGAACACAAGCTGGCGCGCGGCTATCTGCCGACGCCGGTGCATAGTTTGCATTGGATCGCTGATCCCGGACTCCGCGGCGCGGTGGCGCGATACCTGCAGCAGGAACGCGCCGCCGTGGATGAGGAAATCGAGGTCCTGACCGATTACGGACCGTTTCGCAAAGACCGCAGGGAGGAAACCGAATGACACCCTTGTCCGAAGAGGTCCGGGCCGAGGCCCTTCCCGCATTGGGCGAAACCGGCTGGGCCGCCGTCGAGGGTCGTGATGCGATCCGAAAGATATGGAAATTCAAAAGCTTCGTCGAGGCCTGGGGCTTCATGTCCCGTGTGGCCCTGATGGCCGAAAAGCTGAACCACCACCCCGAATGGCGCAATGTCTATAACGTGGTCGATGTGACCCTGACCACGCATGATTGCAACGGGCTCTCGGATCTGGACATCGACCTGGCCCGCAAGATGGACAAAATCGCGCCGGATACGGTGATCCAGCGCGATCATGGGCAGCCGATTGTCTGCCTGTGCGGCGGCGGAACGCTTTAGCCGCCGACCGCCACGATGGCCGCGGCCAGGATCGGCACCGTCTGGGCGTTCAGCCCGGCGATGTTGATCCGGCTGTCGCCCACCATATAGATCGCATGCTCTTCGCGCAGGCGCAAAACCTGCGCCTCGGTCAGGCCAAGGCGTGAGAACATGCCCCGATGGGTCGCCACAAAGTCATAACGATCCGAGTTGGTCAGCTGGCGCAGCGTGTCGGCCAGCGTCTGACGCAGCGTCAGCATGTTAAGGCGGACCTCTTCCAGTTCCGCCTTCCAATCGGCGGTCAGGGCCGCATCCTCCAGGATCATCGTCACAAGACGCGCGCCGTGGTCGGGCGGGAAAGAGAAGTTCTGCCGATTCAGGAAGTTAAGGTTGCCCTGCACCACGGCCTTGCGGTCCGGGGTCGTGAGCGCAATCAGGATGCCGGTCCGCTCACGATAGATGCCGAAGTTCTTGGAGCAGGAGGCCGCGATCAAGACCTCGGGGAAGCTTTCGGCGATCAGGCGGGTGGCGGCGGCGTCTTCTTCCAGCCCGTCGCCAAAGCCCTGATAGGCGAGGTCGACGAAGGGGACCGCTTGGCGGTCTTGCAGGATCGCCACGGTCTCGGCCCACTGGGGCGCGGTCAGGTTGGCGCCGGTCGGGTTGTGGCAGCAGCCATGCAGAAGCACGACGTCACCGGGGGCGACCTTGGCCAGGTCCTCTTTCATGCCCGCGAAATCGACGCCGCAGGTGGCGGCATCGAAATAGCGATACTCGGCCATCTTCATGCCAAGGAACTTGATGATCGAGGGATGGTTCGGCCAGGTCGGCGCTGAAAGCCAGACCGTCGCACCGGGCGTCGCCAGCTTGACCAGCTCCAAAGCCTGACGGATCGCGCCCGTGCCGCCCGGGGTCGCGACCGAGGCCGCGCGGTCGGTTTCCCCAAGGATCATCTTGACCAGGGCGGCGTTATAGGCGGGTTCACCGGCGAGGCCGGTATAGGTCTTGGTGGTTTCGACCTCCCAGAGCTTTTTCTCGGCGGCCTTCACGGCGCGCATCACCGGGGTCAGGCCGGTCGCATCCTTGTAGACGCCGACGCCAAGGTCGATCTTGGTGGGACGCTTGTCCTCGCGATACAAAGCGATCAGTTGCAGGATCTTGTCCTGCGGCTGGGGATTCAGGGCTTCAAGCATGGGCGCTCCTATCGTGCCGGGCCTTTTTCGACGGCCAGGTCGTCATACATGCCCCATTCGGACCAAGAGCCGTCATAGAGCGAATGGTTGCGGTGCCCCATGCGTTCAAGCGCCAGCGACAGAACCGCCGCTGTGACGCCAGAGCCGCAAGAGGTGATCACCGGTTTTTTCAGGTCGACCCCGGCGGCTTCGAACACAGCGCGAAGGTCGGCGGGGGCCTTCATCGTGCCGTCGCCGTTCAACACGGCGGTATAGGGCACATTGCGCGCGCCGGGGATATGGCCCCCGCGCAGGCCGGCGCGGGGCTCGGGCGCCGTGCCTTCGAAACGCGCTGCGGAGCGGGCATCGACGATCACCGCCTCGCCCAGCTTGGCCGAATGGGCCACCTGCGTCACATCCCGGACCAACTGGCTTTGCCGGCTGATGGTCATGTGGCGGTCCTTGACGACGGGGGGCATATCCTCGATCTCGCGGCCCTCGGCCTGCCATTTCGGAAGGCCGCCGTCCAGAACCGCGATGTCGGTCTTGCCCATCAGCCGAAAGGTCCACCAGACCCGCGCCGCCGAAAACAGCCCCTGTCCGTCATAGACCACGACCTGATGGCCATCGCCGACACCCATGGCGCGCAGCCGCGAGATGAACTTCTCGGGCGGGGGGGCCATGTGGGGCAGGTTCGACCGGCTGTCGCTGATGTCGTCGATGTCGAAGAACCGCGCGCCGGGGATATGGCCTGCAGCATATTCGGCCTTGGCGTCGCGACCCGAGCCCGGCAGATACCAGGACGCATCCAGGACCCGCAGATCGGGGTCCTTGATATGGGCGGCCAGCCAGTCGGTCGAAACAAGCGTCTTGGGATCGTCGGTCATCGCGGGTCAGGCTCCTGCAAGGGAACGGTTCCGACCTAACGCCCGGCGGGCGGAAGGGCAAGCGCGGCTTGGCGCCTGCCCCTGCTTTTACACTATGCCGCCTGCCAGACCTGACGCTTCTCGCGCACCTTGAAGTGATTGACCGCGGCAGAGACCCTTGCCGCCTCTTCGGCCATGTTATGGGCGGCGGCGTTGGACTGTTCCACCATGGCGGCGTTGCGCTGGGTGCTTTCGTTCATCTCGTTGATCGCCATGTTGATCTGGCGCAGGTTGGCATCCTGCGCGGCCGAGGTTTCGGTGATCTGCACGGCGACAGTGCTGGTGGCCGTCACCTGCTGCACGATATCGTGCAAGGCATCGCCCACGTCGTTCACCAGTTTCACCCCGGTTTCCACCTGGGTCACGCTTTTCTTGATCAGCGCCTTGATCTGTTCGGCCGCCTGGGCCGAGCTTTGCGCCAAAGACCGCACCTCGTTGGCCACCACCGCAAAGCCGCGGCCATGTTCGCCCACCCGCGCCGCCTCGACGCCCGCGTTCAGCGCCAGAAGGTTGGTCTGAAAGGCGATGTCGTCGATGATGCCGATGATCTTGGCAATCTCGCCCGAGCCGCGTTCGATCTGGCTCATGGCCTCCATCGCTTGTGTGACGACCTGGCCGCCGCCCTCCGCCGCCTCACGCGTGCGGCGAACCGAGTCGTTCAGCGACCGCATCGCCGTCGTCGTGGCCGAAATCGCATGGGTCAGCTCGTCCATCGCGGCGGCGCTTTCCTCCAGGCTGGCGGCCTGTTGTTCGGACCGCTTGGCCAGATCATCCGAAGCCGCGCGAATTTCTGACGCGGTCGATGTGATCTGCGACGAGCCTTCCAGGATCGCGCCCATCGTGGTCGACAGCCGCGACAGGGTCTGGCGGAAATCGCGCTCGATCTGGCCGAACGCTTCGGGCAGGGGCAGAAGGGCCGCGGTCAGATCGCCATTCGACAGGCCCGACAGGGCCGAACCGATCCGTTCGATCACGTCGCGGCGGCTTTCCTCGTCCACCTCGAAATAGCGGGTGATGACCATGTCCATGTCCATCAGCGCCACCTTGATCAGCGTGCCAAGCATCCGGGCCTCTGCCTTGCGGCGGGGCGAGAATTTGCCCATCCCCGAGGTCAGGATTCCTTCGACCACCTGGGCCAGGATATTGGCATAGCCGCCGACATACCACTTTGGCTCCAGCCCGATGCGGGCATGGACATCGCCAATGCGCTTGGAGGCCTCCAGATAGGCCGGACCCAAACCGCCGGCAAACATGCGTTGCCAGTGTTGCAACTGGGCCTTGTGCGCCCTGTCCATCCCCGCCTTTGACGAGAAGTGACGGGCCGTTTCCGGTGTGGCGGCGACTTTCACATAAAAGTCATCCAAAGCCCGATCGCCATACTTGCCGATTGCGGTGGCAATCGTGGCGAAGTCCTTGGAGTTCGGGTCTATCCCATAAAACGACAGCCTGCTGGCCAGAGGGGAACGGTCGATGTCGGTCACTGGTAAAGCCCCTTGAAGGTGCGGATTCGCGGTCCTTCCGTCAGGCTAGCCAGCAAGCCTTAACAAACCCTCAGTCGCGGGTATTTTGCTTTAAAAGCCGGGCTTTTTGCCGGTCCCAATCGCGTTTCGCGCTGGTCTCGCGCTTGTCGGCCAGCTTTTTCCCCTTAGCTATCCCAAGTTTCAGCTTCACCATGCCGCGGTCGTTGAAATACAGCCGCAGGGGGACGATGGTCATCCCCTCGCGCCCGACGGCCGCATGAAGCCGCGCCAATTGCTTGCGCGAAACCAACAGCTTGCGGTGACGGCGTTCCTCGTGGCCCCAGGTCTTGGCCTGCAGATAGGGCGCGATATAGCTGTTGATCAGCCACAATTCGCCATGTTCGACTGAGGCATAGCTTTCGGCGATGTTCGACCCGCCTTGGCGCAGGCTTTTGACTTCGGACCCCAGAAGCATGATGCCCGCTTCCAGATCGTCTTCGATATGGTAATCGAACCTTGCGCGGCGATTTTCCGCGATCAGTTTGGAATTGGGGTCGGACTTCTCTACCATGATCGTCCTCAGATAAGTGAGGCGGCCGCAGAAGTCCAGCAAGGGGGAGCCATGTTCGTCCAGATCGCCGTCGGAACCGGGTTGCTTCTCGTCAACATCCTTATGGCTGCCGTCGCGGCCATGGTTCTGGAGGTCATCTTCGTGTCGCTTCACCCCTGGCTGATGCGCGAGCCGCACCGGCCGAAACTGGTGGCGCTTCTGGTTGGCGTCTCGCTTTGGGTGCTGGGGGTGATCACGGCGGGCACCTGGATCTGGGCCGTGGCACTGGACGCGCTTGGCGCCTTTCCGACGCTGGAGGAGGCTTTGTATTTCTCGTTGGTGGCCTATACGACGCTGGGCCTGGGCGACATCGTCCCCGCGCCGGAATGGCGGCTTTTGGCGGGGATGGAGGCGGCGAACGGGTTGCTGAACTTCGGCCTTCTGACCGCGCTGTTGATCGAGGCCTTCCGGCAAATCCGCCTGGGCCAGGTTGAACAGAAACGCCGGGGCTAGCACCAAGGCGGGCCGGGCCGCGGATCAGGCGGTCCGTGTTGAAACAGGGAACCCCAAGGACAAGCAGCCACAGGCGGCAAACCCCGGCCGGGTCTGGCAAAAGGCCTGGGTCCGGGCGCCGAACTGCAGACCATAACCCGGCCCGGTGGAGCCAAGGCCGCTGGCGCCACCGTCGTCGATTTGCGCCACATCGACCCATTGGCTGCCGTCATGGGCGGTCAGGATTTCTTTGAACTCCAGCGACAGGCCGGCAGACAGGGCGGGCCCTGCGGTCAAGGCCAGGGCTGCGGCACGCAAAGGGATGCGCAAATCGGGCTCTTTTGCTTTCCCCGCGCCAGAATGGCGGCGCAAGGGGATATGTCGGTCGGGTTGGGTGCAGCAACCCGACCGGGCCCCCGCCGCATCCCTTACCCCCAAAGCCGGGCCTCGCGGCGGATCAGAAAGGCGCGGGCCTCGTTCAGGTCCAGCGTCGGAAAGAAGCTGTCCATCATCAGGGGACCGGTGCCCTCGATCACGCCGGGACAGCGCAGCATGACGCCGGAATTGGCGAAAACCACCTCTTCGTCGGCAAAAAGCGGGGTGATGATCTCTTCGGTCAGGGCGCGCCTTGTGACGAAAGGCAGCACGGACAGCGCCTCGGAGGGGATCAGCACAAAGGGAGCGGCACCGATCTGCGGATCATCCAGCGTGGACACCAAAAGCGGCTGGCGCGGCAACAGGCACAGGTCGGAACAGGCGTCCAGATAGCCGCCCGGCAGATGCCAAGCCTGAACCTGCGCCGTGCGCCGATCAAGGCCAAGGATGCGCGCCAGACCTCCGTCCAGCGTATAGATCCGGTCGCCGCGGTTCAGGGCGGTGACATCCTGCCAGCCCCTTTCGGTCTCGACCCTTGTGCCCGCCATCAGCCCGGTCAGGACCGGTGCTTCGGTGGCAACCATGGGCGGCACGATCTCGCAGACATCGGCCAGCTTGGTGAAATCTTTCATGAACATGGGCTTGTCCTCCGGTTTTAACCTCTGTGGCGCCCCCGCTTCCCAGTGCCCAATCCACTCCTGAATCTTGCCTTTATTTCGACGCAGCGGCGACATCATCGCGGCTTTGTCCACACGAACACCACAATCCCGCCCGAAGCCTTTACGGCCTGTCGGAAGGGTCCACAGATTAGCATGTCATTAAGCACAATCGGGGCGCTGCCCGGGGCTCGAATCAGACGATTCGCGCCTATCCCCTGCGCGTCAGCAGGGCGATGCCGCAGGCGACGATGACGGCCGATCCGGCCAAAGTCATGGCATCAGGATGTTCGCCAAAGGCCAGGACGGACAGGATCAGGGCAAAGACAAGGCGGGAATAGCGAAAGGGGGTGACGGCGGCGACCTCTCCGGTGCGCATGGCGGTGGTCAGCGCGCCGTAACCCGCGACGCCAAAGACGATGGCGCCCAGGATCAGGCCGGGGGTCGCGATGGGTTTGAACCCGGTCCAGAAGGACAGGACCACCCCCGCCATGGCCAAGACGCCGAACCCCGCCGTCCCCAGTTGCGCATTGGACAGGCCCAAGGGCGCGGCCCGTGTCGCAAGGTCACGCCCGGCAAAGCCCAGCATCCCCACGACGGCCAGCAAAGACAGCGGCGTAAAGGCCTCTCCGCCCGGGCGGATGATCGCCAGCACGGCCAGGAACCCGATCCCGGTCAGCGCCCAGCGAAACGCCCCGACCCTTTCGCCAAACAGCACCGCTGCCGCCGGCACCACGATCAAGGGCGTCGCCTGCAGGATGGCAGAGGTCGATGACAAAGGCGTCAGCGCAATCGCCAGCGCGTAAAACAGCCGCCCGGTGATTTCAAAGGCCGACCTGATCGCCATGGTCCGCGTCAGCACCGTGCGCGGCAAGGGCGCCTCGCCGCGCCGCAGGGCCAGCAAAGCAAAGACCGCCATCCCGGCCAGCCCCTCGGTCAACAGGATCTGCCCCAAAGGCACCGACCCCGCCGCCGTTTTCAGAAAGGCGTCCTCGATGGCGAAACCCGCCATCGAGGCCATCATCCAGCACGCGCCCCGCAGATTGGGGGTCACAGGATGCCCGCGAACTCCATCGCCGCGCGGATCTTGGCTTTGGTGCCATCGGTCAGGCCGACCAGCGGCAAACGCACCTCTTCGCTGCATTTGCCCAACAGCGAGAGGCCATATTTCGCCCCCGCCAAGCCCGGCTCGATAAAGATCGCCTCATGCAGCGGCATCAGACGGTCCTGATACTCCAGCGCCTTGGCGTAATCACCCTTCAGCGTCGCTTCCTGGAACGCGGCACAAAGCTTCGGCGCGACATTCGCCGTGACCGAGATGCAGCCCACCCCGCCATGCGCGTTAAAGCCCAAAGCGGTCGCATCCTCGCCCGAAAGCTGGATGAAGTCGCGGCCACAGGCGGCACGCTGCTGGCTGACCCGCTCGATCTTGCCGGTGGCATCCTTGACGCCGATGATCCGCGGCAGACGCGCCAGAACGCCCATCGTCTCGGGCGTCATGTCAACCACCGACCGGCCGGGGATGTTATAGATCACGATCGGCAAAGTGCAGGCGTCATGCAGCGCGGTGAAATGCGCGATCAACCCGGCCTGGGTCGGCTTGTTGTAATAGGGCGTCACGACCAGGGCCGCATCGGCGCCCACGGCCTCGGCATGGCGGATCAGGCCGATCCCCTCGGCGGTGTTGTTCGACCCGGCGCCGGCGATGACCTGGATGCGGCCACGGACGGCCTTGATGACCTCTTCGACCACCTGGCGATGCTCTTCATGGGACAGGGTCGGGCTTTCCCCGGTCGTGCCCACCGGCACAAGGCCATGCGTGCCCTGTTCGATATGCCATTCGACCAGGTGTTTCAGCGCGTCCAGATCCAGGGCGCCGTTCTTGAACGGCGTGACCAAGGCAGGGAAGGACCCTTTGAACATGGTAACGTCTCCTTTGGGATCTGGGCCGGATTCGGGCCGCGGAACAAGTGCGCCTTCCTTAACGGTCCGGCGGGCTCTTGCCAAGCGCGGCTGTTCACGGGAAATCCAGTTGTGGCCCGGAGCCGCTTGGGGCAGGTTCCCCCTATGACCCGCATCATTCCGATCTTCTCCGCCGTGGCGCTTGCCGCGATCCTCTCTCTGTCATCCGCAAGGGCTGACGAGGCCTCGGCGTTGGCCGCAGCCCAAAGGCTGGCCGATGCCAAGGACTGGCCCGCCGCCGCCGCGGTTCAGGGCACGACCGCCGCCACGATCATCGAATGGCAACGCCTGCGCGCGGGCGACGGCAAGTTGGGCGACTATGAGGCCTTCCTCGCCCGCCATCCCGATTGGCCCGGCCTTCCCCTGCTGCGGGAAAAGGGCGAGGCGGCGGTGGCCCGGTCCTCTACCCCCGACCGCGTCATCGCCTATTTCGGCGCCCAAGCCCCCGCGACTGCCAAAGGTGCCCTGGCCCTGGCCGCCGCCCTGCAAGCCAAGGGGCAAAAGACCCAGGCGGATGAGGTCATGACCCGCGCCTGGATCGACCTGGAATTCACCGCCGAGGATCAGGCGGCGGCGCTTGCCGCCCATGGCCCCGCGCTGCAGGTCGCCCATGACCTGCGGCTGGATCGCCTGCTCTGGGCGGGCGACCGTGCCGCCGAGGCCGCGCGGATGCTGGACCTCGTCTCGCCGGGCTGGCAGGCCCTGGCCCGCGCCCGCATCGCCCTGCGCGCCGACCGGGAGGGCGTCACGGCCCTGGTCAAAGCCATCCCCGCTCCGCAAGCGCAAGATCCGGGCCTGGCCTTCGACCGCTTCCTGTATCGGATGCGGCACGACAGCTATGCCGATGCCGCGACCCTGATCCTGGAGCGGTCAACCTCGGCCCGCGCCTTGGGCGACCCCAAGGCCTGGGCCGACAAGCGCGCCAGCCTGACCCGCTGGCTGATCCGCAACAATGACCCCAAGACCGCCTACCGGGTCGCGGCCTCGCACCAGCTAACCGCGCTGGAGGACCGCGCCGATCTGGAATTCCTGGCGGGCTTCATAGCCTTGCGCAAACTGGGCGACCCGGCCCGCGCCCTGACGCATTTCCAGCACCTGACCCAGGCCGGCACCGCGATCACCAAGGCCCGCGGCTATTACTGGATGGCAAGGGCGCAAGAGGCGATGGGCGACCCCAAGGCCAAGGCCAGCTATCAGGAGGCCGCCCGGCACCAGACCTCGTATTACGGGCTTCTGGCGGCCGAGAAACTGGGGCTTTCGCTGGACAAGGCGCTGGTCTCGAACGCCCCGCCACCGGGCGACTGGCAGGCGCTGTCGGGATCAACCGTCCTGCAGGCCGCTCGCCTTCTGGCAAGTGCCGGCAACGACCAGCTGTCGGCCCGCTTTCTGTTGCACATGGCCGAAAGCCTGTCTGATGCGCAACTGGGCGCGCTCGCCGCCATGTCGCTGAAAGACGGCCACTACCGCAGCGCCGTCCTGCTGGCCAAGGCCGCGGCCGAACGAGGCACGATCCTGCCCGGCGCCTATTTCCCCATCCCCGACATGGTGCCCGACCAGTTGAGGGTCAGCCGCGCCCTCGCCCTCGCCATCGCGCGCCGCGAAAGCGAGTTCGACCCCCGCGCCCGGTCTTCCGCCGGCGCGCTCGGCCTGATGCAGGTCCTGCCCACCACGGGGGCCAAGGTCGCCAAGGACATCGGCATCCCCCATTCCGAAAGCAAACTGGGATCTGACCCGGCCTATAACGTGCAAATCGGCGCGGCCTATCTGCGCGAGATGGCGGATCAATTCGGCCCCTCGGTCGCGCTGATTGCCAGCGGATACAACGCCGGCCCCCGCCGCCCCGCCGCCTGGATCGAGGCCTTTGGCGACCCGCGCAGCCCCTCGGTCGATGTGGTGGATTGGGTAGAGACCATCCCCTTCACCGAAACCCGCACCTATGTGATGCGCGTCACCGAAGGCGTGGTGATCTACCGCGCCAAACTGAAAGGCGCGTCCGGCCCGGTCCGCATCACCACGGAACTCACCGGGAGATAAGGCGCGGCACCAAAAGACCGCCCCCCCCTTTCATACTGACTCAAATATCTCTCGGGGGTCCGGGGGCAGACAGCCCCCGGCGCTTTCCGCGAAAGCTACCCGTTCTCGCGCAGGACCGTCCCCGCCAGATACAGCGACCCACAGATCAGGACCCGCGCGCCGGGTTCCACGGCCGCAATCTCGCTCAAAGCCTCGGCGACCGAGCCCGAGACCGTCGCCTTGATCCCGGCCGCCCGCGCGGCCTCGCAGGTCACTTCGGCAGGCAGCGTGTTCGCCTCGCCGGGGATGGAGACCGCGCGCAGGGTCTCGGCGACCGGCGCCAGGGGCTCCATATAACCGCGGACATCCTTGGTGTTGATCATGCCGCAGATCATATGCGTCGGCCGCCGTGTCATCCGCGCCAGGGTCGAGGCCACGGCCTGCCCTCCTGCCGGATTGTGCCCGCCGTCCAGCCACAATTCCACCCGAGGGGCCAGATCGACCAGGGGGCCAGACTTCAACCGCTGCATCCGGGCGGGCCAAAAGGCGCGCGTCACCGCCGCCTCACAGGCCGCAGGACTGGCGCCCAACGACCGCAAAGCCATCAGCGCCGCGCCGGCATTTTGCACCTGATGCGGCCCGGGCAGGTTCGGCAAGGGCAGGTCCAGAAGCCCGTTGTCATCCTGAAACACCATGCGGCCATGTTCCTCATGGACATGCCAATGCTGACCAAAGGCCAGCACCGGCGCGCCCAGCCGCATGGCCCGCGCCTCGATGACCGCAAGCCCCTCGTCGGTCTGCGGCCCGATGATCACCGGCACGCCCCGCTTGATGATGCCGGCCTTTTCAAAGGCGATCTCGGGCAGCGTTTCGCCCAGATATTGCTGATGGTCGATCGACACCGGGGTGATGATCGACAGCGCCGGACGCGTCACCACATTGGTCGCATCCAACCGCCCGCCCAGACCCACCTCCAACAGCGTGTAATCCGCAGGCACCCGGGAAAAGGCCAAAAACGCCGCGCAGGTGGTGATCTCGAAGAACGTGATCGACCCTTCGCCATTCAGCGCCATGCATTCGTCCAGCAGCGCGGTCAGCGCGTCTTCGGTGATCAGCGCGCCGGCCAGCCGGATGCGTTCATGGAACCAGGCCAGATGCGGTGAGGTATAGGCATGGACCGCCTTGCCATCCGCCTCCAGCCCCGCGCGGATCATGGCCTGGGTCGACCCCTTGCCATTGGTCCCGGCGATATGGATCACCGGGGGCAAGGACCGCTCCGGGTTGCCCATGGCGGCCAAAAGCCGTTCGACCCGGTCCATCGTCAGGTCGATGATCTTGGGGTGGAAGGCCGTCATCCGGGCCAGGATCGCATCCGAACTCATTTTGCGGCCGCAGGAGGCGCCACAAGCTCGCCCTTGATGGCGGGCGGTTGGCCCGTCAACATGCGCAGGATGGTGACAAGTTCATCCTTCATGTCGCGGCGATGGGTCACGCGGTCCAACATGCCGTGGTCCAACAGGTATTCGGCGCGCTGAAAGCCTTCGGGCAGTTTCTCGCGGATGGTTTGTTCGATGACGCGGGGGCCGGCAAAGCAGATCAGCGCATTGGGCTCGGCCATCTGGACATCGCCCAACATGGCATAAGAGGCCGTCACGCCCCCGGTCGTCGGATGGGTCAAGACGGTGATATAGGGCAGCCGCGCCTCACGGACCATCTGCACCGCGACGGTCGTGCGGGGCATCTGCATCAGGGAGAGGATGCCCTCTTGCATCCGCGCGCCCCCGGCTGCGGTGAACACGACCAAAGGCCGCTTGTGTTTGACCGCCGCCTGAGCCGCCGCCACCATCGCGTTGCCGACGAACATCCCCATCGACCCGGCCATAAAGCTGAAGTCTTGGGCCACGGCGACGATGGGGGTGCGGTTGATCTCGCCCTCGGCGACCAACATCGCCTCACGCTCGCCGCTGGCCTTTTGCGCGGCCTTCAGCCGGTCGGGGTATTTCTTCTGGTCGCGGAAATGCAGCGGGTCCACGATGGGCTCGGGCACCTTCACCTCGGTGAAAATCCCGCCATCGAACAGCGCCGTGAACCGTTCCCGCGGGCTGATCGCCATATGGTGATCGCAATTGCTGCAAACGTTCAGATTGTCCGCCAGTTCGCGATGGAACAGCATCGTCCCACATTCCGGGCACTTGGTCCACAGATTGTCGGGCGTTTCGCGCCGCGAGAAGAGCGAGTTGATCTTCGGGCGGACGTAATTGGTGATCCAGTTCATGAAGGCTGGCCTTTTCGGTCATTCTGCTGGCCCCGAAATAAGCCCTGCGCCCGGGAAAAGCAATCAGACCCTAAGTGCCAGCCGCGCAGAAAGCCATCCGACGGCCAGCATCAGGAAATCCAGACCCAGCCAGGGCAGCGCCGAGGCCGCCCCCAGGTCCAGCGTTTGCAGCGCCAGACCGTTCATCGGCCCCTTCAGCCCGACCAGGAAGATCCCCTGCGCCAGCATCGCCGCCTGCAGGCCGATGGCCGCGCCAAGGCCTCCGGTTCGCGCCGTCAGATCGGCACAGGCGGCCGAGAAGGCGAGGCTCCACAGGATCGACAGCGCCGCCAGATCGCCCACCGCCGCGGGCGCGCCCTGCAACAGCGCGAACAGCGCGGCAGGCAGGCCCATCCAGACCCAAGAGGCCTGCCACCGCGCCGCCAACTGCTGCTGCAGGAACCCGCGAAAGATCATCTCGGAGGCCGCGGCCGTGACCACCATGCCGGGCAGGGCCAGGGGCGCCCAGGCCAGCACCGTTGCGGGGTCCTGCCCTGGCGTCAGCGCGGGATCGGCGGGCAGGATGAACAGCGCCAGCCCCACAAGGCCAAGCGGCGCGAAGCCCGCCGCAAGGTCGCGGGGCAACCGTGCAAGGGGGCCCAGAAGGCTTGGCAGGCCGCGCCCCGTCACCAAGGCCAGCGCCAACAGAAAGGCGCCCCCCATCGGCAGCGACAGCCACAGGCTTCCGGTCACGCCCAGCGGCGTCACGCCATAGGTCAGGTTGGCCAGCGCCACCATGCCAAAGACCGGCCCATACCAGGCCCGCACCGCCTCGGTCAGCAGGACATGGGCCAGGTCTTGCAAGATCACCCACAGGACCAGAACGGCCAACAGCCGCCAAGGCTCTGCCGTGGCCCGGGCCGGCGCGGCATAGGCCGTCAGCGGCGCATAGGCCGCCACATGATCGGGCAGGGGGTCGGACATCTGGGTTCCATGGGCAAAGGCGCCCTTAGCCTACCCCCGCGAGGCCGGGGGTGCAACCGCGGCGCCCTCTTGCCCCTTGCCCCCCACCCCGGGCGCGGTCTATCGCTGTCAGGCACAATCCCGGACCCGACATGCGCCCCTTTCTGGCCCTGCCCCTGCTCCTTGCCGCCTGCCAGCTGTCCTTGCCGCCCCTGCCGGGCATCGGCCTGCGCGAGCTGAAGATCCTGGACAAGACGGTGACGGTCGCGGCCCCCCGCGGCTATTGCATCGACCCCGATGCCTCGGTCGACCGCGGCGAAGCGGTGGTCGTGCTGATCGGCCGTTGCACCGCAGGCGGCCAGGTCGCCGCGGCGCTGCTGTCGATGACCCTGGGCGAGCCCGGATCGGCCGGCGTCCTGGCCGCCGGCCCCGAGACCCTGGCGCAATTCTTCACCTCGACCCCGGGGCGCAAGCTTTTGGCACGCGACGGGGTGGCGGCCCATGTCGTTGTCACCGAAGCCAAGGTGGGCGAGGGCTCGCTTTTCCTGCGGCTGACCGACCAAGAGGCGGGGGATTACTGGCGCGCCATCTCGGGGATCAGGGGGCGGCTGGTGACGATCTCGGCCTCGGGCGCGCCGGGGGCGCCTTTGACGCCGGAGCAGGGGTTCAAACTGGTGCTGGAAACCGTCGAATTGCTGGAGCGCCGCAATCCCGACCACGCCCCGCCCGCAAGGCCTGCGATCCCTTAAAGGGGTTGGAACCTTAAGCATTTTCCGGCAAGAAGAGAATCGTTTCCCATTTGGGGACAATAGCGGGGGCAGATGGCAAAGCGCCGTATCAGTCTGGTGGATCGGTTGCTGTTTCGGCGCGGGCTGAAGCGCTGGACCTCTTATGGCGAATTGGCCATCGAGACCGATTTGGCGACGCTGTCGCGGTTGACCCATTGGGCGCGGGCCTTGCGGCGCCATCTGGACCGGGTGATTCACGCAGCAGAGTTCCGCATGGCGCTGCCGCTGATCGGGTCCAGCGCGATGCGCAAGCCCCTGGGGACCGACTGGTCCTGGCGGCCCGAACTGTGGCGCGGTCCGCTGGCGCTTCCGGGCATGGCCTCGGTTCCGGCGCGTGCCCCGGTGGGCGAGGGCACGACGATCTTTCACGACTGCCGCCGGTCGGAACTGACGATCCGCCAGATCCGCAACACCCGCGAAAGCGACATCGCGCCCTTTGGCTTTCGGATGGATGTGTTCCGCTTTGACGGCTCTTTCCTGTCGCTGGTGCTGGACCTGCCCGAAGAGGCCGCCCGCGGCCTGAAACTGCGCCACATGATCCGGCTTGATGTCATCGTCGAGATGGAAAAGCCGCTGGAGATTTTTGCCCGGCTGAACATCAAGCATGGGCCGAATGTCGAACAGATCGTGCGCGAACTGCCCTTGGCCGAAGAAGAGGTCATGGTGGAATTCGACCTGGCTTATTCCAAGATCAACGAAAAGCGGGTCGAAAAGCTGTGGGTCGATCTGATCTTTGAGGGCCCCGAGATGAACCAGGTGATCTTGCGAGATGTCACCTTGTCGCGCCGGCCCCGCGCGGAATTGTAAACACGACCGATTTGTAAAGCGGAGAACAGATGCAAGCCACGCTGACCAAGACCCGCATCCGCGAGGGCGTCTGGCAAGGGGTCCTGACCGGCCCGGCCGAGGGGCTGGAGGTCACGCTTCTGGGCGCCCGGATCGAGGGCGTCACCGTGGTGCCTTGCGAGGGCGGCCACGAAGTCTGCGTGCCGATCCCCGCCGCGGTGCTGAATGACGGGGTCCAGACCTTTGTGATCGCGCAGGGCAGCGAGGTTCTGACCCATTTCACCATCATCACCGGCGTGGCGATGGAAGACGACCTGCGCGCCGAGATCGACCTTCTGCGCGCCGAACTCGACATGCTGAAACGCGCCTTCCGCCGCCATTGCGTCGAAACCGCGGTCTAGGGCGGTCTGGTTGCGCGGCGTCGCCCGGGGTATCCAACGGGTCTGGGCGGGGCCCCGGGCTACGCCGCTTTGCCCGTGACCCACCACGCCTTTGACCTGCGGGCGTTAACCCTTCCATAACCAAGACGGCGGCGAAATGTTTCCCCGCCGCAAACGATCCCCCAGAATACCCCGGAAGTGTCTTTGACCTGCCGCGATCTTGCCCCAATCCGGGATCAATCCTGCAGCATCACTCCGACTGATCGCCTGGGGGTAACAATGGATCGACTAACGGAAATGGAAGCCTTTGCCACGGTCGTGGACCAAGGCGGCTTCACGGATGCGGCCAAGAAGATGGGGATTTCCAAATCCGCCGTGTCCAAGCATGTGTCGGCCCTTGAAGCCCGCCTTGGGGCAAGGCTCTTGAACCGCACCACACGCCGCGTCTCGCCGACCGAGATCGGACTTGCCTATTACGACCGCGCCCGCCGCGTGCTGAACGATGCAGGCGAGGCGGATGCGCTGGTCACTTCGATGCAATCGGCGCCCTCGGGGCTGTTGCGCATCAGCGTGGCGACCGACTTCGGCGTCAACCTTCTGTCGCCGATCTTGGGGGATTTCCTGCTGGAATACCCCGATATCACCGTCAACATGGTGCTGAACAACCGCTATGTGGAACTGATTTCCGAAGGCTTCGACATGGCGATCCGGGTCGGAGAGCTGGAGGACAGCTCCCTTCGTGCCCGCAAGCTGGCCGAGACGACGAAAAAGATGATCGGCGCGCCGGGCTATTTCCAGAAATTCGGCCGGCCGCTGAAGATCGACGATCTGAACGACCACAAGCTGTTGCACTATTCCAACCAGGCCAATGGCAATGTATGGAAAGTCATCGCGCCCTCGGGCGAAAAGCGGCAAATTCGAACTGCGGGCTGGTTGACGGTCAATGACGGTCAATCGCTGCTCAATGCCGCCGTGTCGGGTCTGGGGATCGCCTATCTGCCCTCGTTCCTGTATTCCGACGCCATGCGTCAGGGTCAGGTCGAAGAGGCCATCCCGGGCCTGCCGACCGAAGTGCAAGGCATCTATGCCGTCTATCCGCCGGGCCGGTTTACCCAGCCCAAGGTGCGCGCCTTCATCGACTTCCTGGCGCGGCGCTTTTTGGAAAAAGGTCCCGACAACTGGTGACACCTTGTCACAAGACCAAAGGCGCCCCGGGTCAAGCCCGGGGCGCCTTTGCGTTCAGGGCACCGGGGTCAACATGACCTCGACGCGGCGGTTGCGCGTCCTGCCCTCGGGGCTGTCATTGTCGGCCCTTGGCGCCAGATACCCCGCGCCTTGCGCGTCGATCTGGCCGCCCGCAGCCCCCAGGGCGATCAGCGCCGCCCGCACCGATCCCGCCCGCTTTTTCGACAGCGCCACATTCGGCGCCAAGGCCCCCGAGGCATCGGTATGGCCGACCAGCGTCACCTTGCGATCCGGATTGGCGATCAACCACGCCGCCAGGTCGCGCAACGAGGCGTAATCGGCAGGCTCCAGCGCGCCCGAGCCCGAAGCAAAGACCAGGTCTTCCAGCACCTGCGCCCCTCGCGTCGCAAAGGCCGCGTCAAAGCCCTTGGCGGGCTCTGGCTCTGGCGCCTTGGGCGTGGTGATCGTCAAGGGCCGCGCCGTCACGGGCGACACGCTGGACACTTGCACGAACCCCAGATCCGCCGTGCGTGAGACCAGAAGCGCGATGACCTCTTTGCCCCCGGGCTTTTCGGCCAGCAGATAGCGGTAGTCGCCCAGGTCGACATGCATCTGGGGTTCGGGCAGGACCTCCATCCCATAGCGGAAGTCAAAACCGCCGCAGGCATCGGCCTGGCAGGAAAACACAAGATCATAGCCCTGCGCCGCGATCTGCGCGGCCAAGGGTTCGTATAATTGCAAGGTGGTCAGGCGGCCCTGAAGCCGGTAGGCGCGCTGTTCCACCGTGCCCTTGACCTCGCGCAGCGCGATCATCCCCTCGTCATAAGGGCCCTCGGGCAGGCGCAAGGAGGAGGGGCTTTCGCCGCGCCCGCCGATCTCGGAGGCCAGCGCGGGCATCTCCAGCAGGGGCGCGGCCCCGGCGGGGCTGGCCAGAAGGCAAAGGGCAAAAAGCGGTCGTCTCACATCACGGCTCTTGGATACGGTAGTGATAGTGTTCCACAACCCGCATCCCCAGGGAAGAATAGAGCGCACGGGCGGCGGAATTCCCCTCGGTCACGGCCAGCGACAGCGTTTCCGCGCCGTTTTCTGCCGCAAAACCGGCGGCGGCCTGCATCAGGTGACGGCCCACCCCGCGGCGGCGCGCCTGTGGGCGGACCTCGACGGCATGGATCATCGCATGGGGGCCATGCAGCGCCACAAAGGCGATCCCGGCGGGCTTGTCGTCGCTGCGCGCAAGGATGACGGACTTCGGCCCCGCCGCGCGCTCCATCACCTGCAGGCGGGCCGCATCCGTTCCCGCCTCGGCCCACAGCTCGCGGGCGATTTCCATTGGCGGCCAATGCGGAAAGGTGGTCATGCGTGGCGGGGCGTCAAAGGCGCTGACCGCGGCGGCATAGCCCACGACCGGGTCGATCAGCCGATATCCGCGGCGGGAAAGCTCCGCGTCAAAGGCCTGCTGACCGGGCCAAAGGACGAAAAGCGCCGGCTGATCCCAGGCGCGCATGGCCTGTTGAACCGGGGCGAGGTCCTGACCCGTCCAGTCGCACTCCAGACTGGCGGCCGAAACGCGCTTGCCGCCCCCCGCGCCCCTGCGCAGGGTGAAGCAGCCCAGAGCCCGCGTTTCGGCGGGCAGCCAGGTGGCCTCCAGCGTGGCGCGGTAACTCATGCCATCACCTGCGCCAGAGCCTCCAGCGCCGCATCCAGCCGCGCGGCGTCATGGCCGCGGATCACCAAGTTGGTGCCGTATTTGCCGTCCTGCGTAAAGGGATAGGAGCCCATCTGCAGATCGGCCCAGTCCGCGTTGAAGGCGGCAAAAGCGGAGGCGATCTCTCCCTCGCCCTTTTCCACCCGCAGGCTGCGCGAGAGCAGGGGAACGCCCTTGGACAGGGTGGACAGCACGCCTTCCACCATGGCCTCAAAGATCTTGGGCACCCCGGCCATCACATGCACATTGCCAAGCGTAAAGCCGGGGGCAATCGAGATCGGATTGTCGATCAGCGTGGCGGTGTCGGGGATGCGGGCCATGCGTTGACGCGCCGCGTTGAACTCCAGCCCCCGGGCGGCGTAATGCGCGCCCAGCAGCGCCATGGCATCGGCGCGGTGGGTGATGGCTACGCCGCAGGCATCGGCCACGGCATCGGCGGTGATGTCGTCATGGGTCGGCCCGATGCCGCCGCTGGTGAACACCTGATCATAGCCCCGAACCGCCCGGACCGCCGCCACGATGGCGGCGTGATCATCGGCCACGACACGGACTTCGCACAACGAAAGCCCGTGTTCGGTCAGGCGACCCGCCAGGTAATGCATGTTGCTGTCGCGGGTGCGGCCTGAAAGGATCTCATCTCCGATCACCACCATGGCTGCGGTTTGATTGGTCATCGCGTCCCCCTCTGGCAAAACCCTGCCCGATCCCTTATCTAGGTCGCGAACAAAAAGGGCAACCCGATGGACGATACCCGCGGCCGCATCACCAAGGACGGCATCCGCATCTATGAGGACGCGGATTTCGCGGGCATGCGCGAGGCGGGTCGTATCGCGGCGCAGATCCTGGACGATGTCGAACCCCTGGTGAAACCGGGCGCCACGACGGGGCAGATCGAGGATTTCATCCTGGCCGAAATCGCGCGTCACGGGGTGGTTTCGGCCACCGTGGGCTATCGCGGCTATCAACATGCGTCCTGCATTTCGGTCAACCATGTGGTGTGCCATGGCATCCCGGGGGCCAAGATCCCGGGGCGGTCGAGTGACGTGCTGGTGGAACAGGATATCCTGAATATCGACGTGACGGTGATCGTCGATGGCTGGTTCGGGGATAACTCCCGCATGTATGCGGCAGGCACGCCCAAACCCTTTGCCGAGCGTCTGATCAAGGTGACGCATGAGGCCCTGATGCGCGGCATCGCGGCGGTCAAGCCGGGCAACACCTTTGGCGACATCGGCCATGCGATCCAGTCTTTCGTCGAGGCCAACCGCATGTCGGTGGTCCGTGACTTCTGCGGCCATGGTTTGGGCTTGGTCTTCCACGCTCCGCCGAATGTCCTGCACTATGGCCGCCCGGGCACGGGCCCGGTGCTGGAAGAAGGCATGATCTTTACCATCGAGCCCATGGTGAACCTTGGCCGCCCCGAGACCAAGGTTCTGGCTGATGACTGGACCGCGATCACCCGCGACAAAAGCTTGTCGGCGCAATATGAACACTCGGTCGGCGTGACGGCCACGGGCTGCGAGATATTCACCCTCTCGCCCGGTGGGAAATACTTCCAGTTCTGATCCGGCTTGCGGGTGGATGTGTCGAGGGGGGCTGTCTGCCCCCCGCCTTCGGCCCCCCCGAGAGATATTTGAGCCAGTATGAAAGTGGGAAGAAGGCTCTTTCCTTTCATACTGGGATAAATACTCCCGCCGGAGGCATCGTCCGAGCCGGTTGGCCGCAGGCCAGAGGCGAGATGAAAGACTTGCGGCGCAGCCGCGCTATTCGGTGAGTTCTCCGCCGCGCGACGGGCGGGCGGTGCCAAGCCGCGGGTGCAGGCGGCCCGCCACCAGAAAGGCGCCGCCCATCAGCGCGCCCGCGGCGGCAAAGATGCCGGCGGTCGGCGCCACAAGCAGCACGGCCCAAGCCATGCCTGGCGTCACCACCGATGAGACATCGCGAAAGCTGGCATAGATCGCGGACATCTCGGTCCGTTGCGAGGGTTTGACCGACATCAGGAAGGGCAGGCCGCCCACCACATCCAGCGTCACCAACAGCACCGAGGCCGCCATCAGCGCCCCCACCGTGCCCCAGGGCCAGGGTGAGATCAGGGCCGCCAACAGGAACAGCGTCCCGCAGATCGCAAAGGCGCGGCGTACCGAGATCCGCACCGAGGCCTTGCGCGCCAGTTTCAGGATCAAGGGCGAAAACACCAGCATCGCGTTGGAAATCGACAAGGCCACCCCGCCGACATGGTCCCCCAACCCCTGTTCAATGCAGAAATAGGGCAAGTAGACGACATAGACCCACCAGCCGGTCGAGCGGATCACCGCAAAGCTCCACCCCGCGATCAGGCGTGGTTGGGCTGCGAACTGCGCCAGATAGGCCAGCGGATTGACGCCCCGCGCCTCGGCCCGGGCGATCTGGCGCCCATGGCCCAGCCGCAGCAGCTGAAACACCACCAGCTGTCCCATCGCAAAGCCGCCCGCCAACAGGAAGGGCAGCGGCGGCCACAGCCCATGCAGCCAGACCCCCGCCATGGGTCCCACCGTCCAGGGCGTCGCCGCCACCAGCATCTGCAGGCTTTGGACGCGGCCCAGGTCCTTGCGGTCCACATTGTCCAGCACATAGGCGTTGAAACAGACAAAGGTCGTGGCCGTCGCCATGGAATTCGCCGCCAGCGCAAGCGTCACCGCCCAAGGCGTTCCGGCATAGGCCAGCACGGTGGCCAGCATGTAAAGCGTGCAGCCGACCGAATAGGTGTAACCCCTTGGGATGAAACGCGTCACCGCGGGCACCATCAGCCCCCAGGACAGCGACACCAGCCCCACCAGGAAATAGGCCTCTGACGCGCCGACCGTTGATCCCATGGCCTCACGCACCACCAGGGGCATCACGGAAATCAGGATGCCGCGGACCGAGGCTTCAAGGCCGGCGAGGGCGGCGAAATGCCAGAGGGGACGCGCAAGGGACATGCCGCTTTGTGCGCCCGCGCGGGGGGCTGCTCTGGCTTGGCCGCGACGGGGCCGATCAATCCGCGACAGAATTGTGACGTGTCACCCAGGCTTGCAGCCGCGCCCGCGCATCGGGCAGGGGGGCATCCGCATGGGCGCGGGCCAGGAAATGCCGCGTCAGTTCAAGCGCGGCATCGGGGTCGACCGCGCCATTCGCGCCGGGCCTCAGCATCCGCGGCAGGGGCAAAAGCCGCGGCGCCCAATCGCCCGCCGCCGCCGCACTGACCGCCCGTCCCGTCCGCGGCGAGACATAGGCCAAATCGTCGCGCCTGCCCGTCACCGCGCAGGCCGTCAGGTCCAGCCCATAGCCCATCTGCTCCAGCAGCTGCATTTCCCAGTGGATGTAATGGGTCAACCACTCCTCCCCTTCGGCCAATTGATCGAAAAGGCCAAGCGACAGGGTGTAAAGCCCCGGGTGCGGATCGCGTTCCGGTAGAGAAATGTGAAGCAGGGACACGGCAGAGCTGAGCGCAGCCAGCCGCCCCCTATCCTCCAGGATCACCGCGCGGGAGCGTTTCGGTTCCACCGTAAAGGCGCCCATGTGATCTTCAAGCCGCGCGCGCCAGCGGACCGCCAGTTGCGTGCCGGGGATCAGCACGCCCGCCATCTTGCGCGACCCCCCGCCGCGCACGACGCCCATGTGGCGGCCATGCATCGCGGTCAGCACCTCGACGATGGCCGAGGATTCGCCATGCGGGCGGGTGGTCAGAAGGATGCCGTCGTCTTGCCAGTCCATGCGGCAAATCATGCCCTGTTCGCGCCGCAGGGGAAAGCCCGCGCGCCCAAGGTTGGGTCAAGCCGCGGCGGGGTCCATCCACAAGGGGCCAAAGCCGTTGCCGTCGGGGTCCTCGAAGGCGCGGGAATATATGAAGCCCAGGTCCTCGGCGTCGTGCAGCGCGCGCCCCCCGGCGCCGATGGCGGCCTCGGTCATGGCATCAACCTCGGCGCGGCTGTCGCAGGACAGGGCGAAGAGGCAGGTGGCGCCTTCGGAGGGCAGGATCAGCGGCTTGGGCGAGAATTCGCGGAACTGCTCATGGGTCGACAGCATAAAATAGATCGCGTCCGAGACCACGACACAGGCCGAACTTGGGCCAGAGAACTTCGGGTTGATGGTGAAGCCCAGAGCCTCGTAAAACGCCCGGGCGCGGGGCAGGTCGGTGACGGGCAGGGTGATAAAGATCATCCGGGGCATGGCGGGCTCCTTTGTTTGATGTCAAACTATGAGCGGCCTGCCCAGAAGTCAACGCCGGACCGTGGAGGTGCCCGCGATGCGGTCCCAGGGCATGAGTGGGTGATCCTTTGCCACAGGAACGACCCAGAGCCCAACGACGAGCGCCGCGCTGATGGCGATAGCGATCAGGCCCCAACTTGTCTCGATGCCGACTTCGGTCAAGCTGAGGCGAAGCTTGGAGCCCCAGAGGACAGAGACGAGGAAAGGGCTTAGCCGTATCACCTCGCGCAGGGGCATGGCCCAGGCCTTGCCGCTGACCTTGATCCCGCACAGGGCTTTGCCGGGGGTCGTGTGAAACACGGCCAGGCACAGGCTCGACAGGCCCAGCAGGCAAAGCAGAGCAAAGGCGTCGATGTGGCGGAAAACCAGGCCGTTGACCGAAATGTCCAAAGCGCCCGGCTCTTGCGTCCCATCGCCATGCGTCATGGTGAAGTCGATGCGCCCCCCGGTGGCCACGCCGGAGATGCGATCCATGCAAGAGGTCACTGCCGAAATCTTGGCCTCCGGGACCAAGGCGCCGATGGCTTTGACGGTGTCCGGCACAGCCGCGCCGCAGGTCGTGGTCCCAAGCCGGATCATGGGCCGAAACTCCGTGCTGTCCAAAGTGGCGTCGAAGCTTGCCGCAAAGGCGCTGGTCGGGTCCGTCAGGCTGTCGTTCGTGGTGTCAAGGCCGGTCACGGCGATGATCAGCCCAAGCAGTGCCCAGGCTGCCATCTTGTCGATCATGAAGGCCAGGACCCGCTGAATGGGCGGGACCGGCGCCATGTCAGATATTCTCCGCCTGCGGCATCCCCAGGACGTGATAGCCGCAGTCCACATGGACGATCTCGCCGCTGGTGCAGTTGCCGTAGTCGCTGCACAGCCAGACGGCGGTGCCGCCGATGGCCTCCAGCGTGGCGTTCTGGCGCATCGGCGCATTGGCCTCGGTGTGGCGGAAGGTGGCGCGGGCGCCGCCGATGGCCGCCCCGGCCAGGGTCTTCATCGGGCCCGGAGAGATCGCGTTGACCCGCACCTTTTGCGGCCCAAGGTCATTGGCCAGGTAACGGGTCGCCGATTCCAGCGCCGCCTTGGCCACGCCCATCACGTTGTAATTCGGCGTCACGCGGTTCGATCCGGCATAGGTCAGCGTGATCAGCGACCCGCCATCCGGCATCAGCTCGGCCGCACGGCGCGACACGTCGATGAAGGAAAAGCACGAGATATGCAGGGAATTCAGGAAATTCCCCTTGGTCGTGTTGATGAACCGCCCCGTCAGCTCGTTCTTGTCGGAAAAGGCGATGGCATGGACCAGGAAGTCGATCGTGCCCCAGCGGTCCTTCAGCGTCTGAAAGCAGGCGGTCAGGCTTTCGTCATTGGTCACATCGACATCGACCAGGAAATCCGACCCGACCGAGGCCGCCAGCGGCTCGACCCGCTTGCCGAACGCGTCGCCCTGATAGGAAAACGCCAGGCTTGCGCCCTCGTCCGCCAAAGCCTTGGCGATGCCCCAGGCGATGGAACGCTCGTTGGCCACGCCCATGACAAGGCCGCGCTTGCCCTTCATCAGTTCCGCCATTTCGAGGCTCCTTTGTTCGTGGGATTGGCCCGGGCAGGGCGCCCGGGCGGGGGACTTAGTCCCGATATTTGCTCATCACCAGGGTGGCATTGGTGCCGCCGAAACCGAAAGAGTTCGACAGGACCGAGTCCAGCTCGACGCCTTCGCGCAGGGTGGTGACGATTTCCGACGGGTCAATCGCCGGGTCCAGGGTCACGACATTGGCCGAGGCCGCGATGAAGGACTTGTTCATCATGATCAGCGAATAGATCGCCTCATGCACCCCGGTGGCGCCCAGGCTGTGACCGGTCAGCGACTTGGTCGAGGCGGTGGGCGGCGTCGTGCCACGGCCAAAGACGCGGCGGATCGCCTCCATCTCGGTCACATCGCCTGCGGGGGTCGAGGTGCCGTGGCTGTTGATGTAGTCGATCTTGCGGCCTTCGGGCAGCGTCGCCACGGCCAGGCGCATCGAACGTTCGCCACCCTCGCCCGAGGGGGCCACCATGTCATGCCCATCCGAGGTCGCGCCATACCCGGTCACTTCGCCGTAAATCTTGGCGCCACGGGCCAGCGCGTGCGACAGCTCTTCCAAAACGACAACCCCGCCGCCGCCCGCGATGACAAAGCCATCCCGCGTCGCGTCATAGGTCCGCGAGGCGGTGGTGGGCGTGTCGTTATACTTGGACGACATGGCGCCCATCGCATCGAACAGGCAGGACAGCGTCCAATCCAGTTCCTCGCCGCCGCCGGCAAAGACGATGTCCTGCTT
Organism: Stagnihabitans lacustris; assembly: GCF_025950525.1. Taxonomy (GTDB): domain Bacteria; phylum Pseudomonadota; class Alphaproteobacteria; order Rhodobacterales; family Rhodobacteraceae; genus Stagnihabitans. Next base: position 400,702 of record NZ_JAPDGS010000002.1, read on the forward strand.
GCCCATCTGGATCAGCTCGACCCCATTGCCGATGCAATGCGCCGAGGTCGAACAGGCCGAGGTGATCGAATAGTTGACGCCCTTGATCTTGAACGGCGTCGCAAGACAGGCCGAGTTGGTCGACGACATGCAGCGCGTCACCATATAGGGGCCCATCTTCTTGGGCGCGCCCTTGTTCAGCACCGCATCGAAGGCCTGAAAGAAGTTCGACGTCGAAGGCCCGCCGGACCCCATGATCAGCCCCGAACGCGGGTTCGACACATCGCCGGGTTCCAGCCCCGCGTCCTCGATCGCCTGCTTCATCGCCAGGAAGTTATAGGCCGCGCCCGGACCCATGAAGCGCAGGTCGCGCTTGTCGATATGGTCCTCCAGCACGATGTTCGGCTGGCCTTTCACCTGGCTGCGAAAGCCATGTTCGGCGTAATCGGGGGCAAAGACGATGCCGGATTTGCCCGCCCGAAGCGAGGCCTCGACCTCGGTGACGCTGTTGCCGATGGGCGAGATGATGCCAAGGCCGGTGATGACGACGCGACGCATGGGAAATCCTTTCTGGAGACGCAAATCAGGGGACGCGGATCTTAGGACGCAGAGAGGGCGACTTTCATGTCAGTGACCTGATAGATCACCTCGCCATCCGCCTCGACGATGCCATTTGCGACGCCCATGGTCAGGCGGCGCGAGGTGATCGCCTTGGTGAAATTCACGCGGTAGGTCAGCATCTTGCGGTCGGGACGGACCATGCCGGTGAGTTTGACCTCGCCCACGCCAAGCGCATAGCCGCGCCCCAGCCAGCCGCGCCAGCCCAGGTTGAACCCGGTCAGCTGCCACAGCCCGTCCAGGCCAAGGCAGCCCGGCATGATCGGATTGCCGGGGAAGTGGCAGTCAAAGAACCACAGGTCCGGCGTGATGTCGAATTCCGCCACGACATGGCCCTTGCCGAATTCGCCGCCGTCCCCGGAGATTTCCGTGATGCGGTCCATCATCAGCATGGGCGGCGCGGGAAGCTGCGCATTGCCGGGGCCAAAAAGCTCGCCGCGCGCGCAGGCCAACAGCGCTTCCTTGTCGAAACTGGTCGGATAGACGCTCATCAGAACCCCCCTCTAGGTTTCAATCCATGTAACAGAGCGTGAGGGACAGGCGCAAGGGTCGAGGGGGCTTTGCCTTTGGGGCCGCCCCGGCCTATCTTGCGCAAAGCGATGCCCCGCCTATCGGGGCCAAGACCGAGGCCGGGTTTTCCGCGCCCGGCCGACAGAATGGTGAGGCAGATGACGAAAGAGGCTTTGGGCGGAATGGCGCTGATTGGCGCCACGCTTTTGGCGCTGGCCGTGGCGAACCTTGGCGGGCTGCAGGCCTATGAGGCGGCCTTGCACGCCGAATTCGGCCTGTCGGTGCTGCATTGGATCAACGATGGGCTGATGGCGGTCTTCTTTCTGTCGGTCGGCATGGAGCTGAAACACGAGATGGTGGACGGCGCCTTGCGCAAGCCAAGTGCGGTGGCGCTTCCGGGTTTGGCGGCGCTGGGGGGTATGGTGGTGCCGGCGCTGATCTACCTTTGGATTGGCGGTCCGGTGCAGGGCTGGGCCATTCCGACGGCGACCGATATCGCCTTTGCCCTGGGGATCATGGCGCTGGTGCCGGGCGTGCCTGCGGGGTTGCGCAGCTTTCTGCTGACCCTGGCCATCCTGGATGACCTGGGCGCGATCCTGGTGATTGCGATCTTTTACGGCCATGACCTGCAGGTCACATGGCTGGCGCTGGCCTTGGTGCCGCTGGCGGGGATGGTGACGCTGATGCGCCTGCGTCAGGACCGGACTTGGCCGATCCTGGCCCTTGGCGCGGTCTTGTGGGTCTGCGTGCTGCAATCGGGGCTTCATGCGACCTTGGCCGGGGTGGTCACGGCCTTTTGCCTGCCCGCCCACAGCCGCAGCGGAGGCCATCCGCTGCACGACCTGCAAACCCGGCTTTCGCCCTGGGTCGCCTTTGCCATCGTGCCGATCTTTGCCTTTGCCAATGCCGGACTGCCCTTGGCCGACCTGTCGCTGACCGGCGCCGATGGCGTCATCGCGCTGGGTGTGGCGGCGGGGCTTTTGGTGGGCAAGTTCGTCGGCGTTTTCGGCGTCACCGTCCTGTTGTCCCGGTTTGGGCTGGCCTTGCCGGCCGGTGTCGGCTGGGGGCATCTTGCGGCGGCGGCCCTGCTGGCGGGGATCGGCTTCACCATGTCGCTGTTCATCGGCGGCCTGGCGTTTCGCGGCGGAGAAGAGATGAACGCCGTCCGCGCGGGCGTTCTGGGCGCCTCGACACTGGCGGCGGTTCTGGGCTTGACCTTGTTGCGCATCCTCTCTGGCGCAAGGGGCAAGGGCGCAGTATAACGGGATCATGACGATGACACCGGAACAGCGGGCAAGCGACTGGCTGGCGAAGGGCGACCTTCGGCCAACCCGGCAACGCATTGCTTTGGCGCGGCTTTTGGTCGGCGACGGGCAGGACCGCCATGTCACCGCCGAAAGCCTGTTCGCCCTGACGGGGGGCGAGGGAGAGAAAGTCTCGCTCGCCACGGTCTACAACACGCTGCGGGCGTTTTGCGACGCGGGCTTGATGAATGAAATCGTGGTCGATGGCTCGCGCAGCTATTTCGACACGCGGATGGATGATCACCCGCATTTCTATTGGGAAGACCGCGGCACGCTGACCGATGCCCCCGCCGACCAGATCCAGATCTCGCGCCTGCCGCTCGCCCCCGATGGGACCGAGATTTCGCGCGTCGATGTCGTGATCCGGCTGCGCAAACGATAGCGCGACATTGAAAAACCGGCGCCTTGCGACGCCGGTCCGGTCAGTTTGGGACCGGGAGCGGGCCCCTTACGCTGCCACGTTGTCGGCAGGCCCCTTGATCCCGGTGATATAGGCCACGACGTCGTTGCCATCCGTCTCGTCCTTGCGCAGGGAGGCGACGATGCGACCCCGGCGGAACACCACGATCCGGTCCACCAGATCAAAGACCTGGCGCAAGTTGTGGCTGATCAGGATCATCGGGATGCCACGATCCTTCAGGCCGCGGATGATGTTCTCCACCTGAGCGGTTTCCTGCACCCCCAAAGCCGCCGTCGGTTCATCCATGATCACCAGTTTGGACGCAAAGGCCGCCGTCCGGGCAATCGACACGCACTGCCGCTGACCGCCCGACATGTTGCGGATCGGGTTGTCGACATTGGGGATTTTCACCGCCGTGGTCTTCAGCGCCTCTAGCGTGCGGTCGCGCATCGCCTTTTTGTCCAGCCAGGAGAACGGGCCAAAGCGGAACTTGAACAGCTCGCGGCCCAGGAACAGGTTTGAAGGCACGTCCAGGTCATCGGCCAAGGCCAGGGTCTGAAACACCGTCTCGATCCCGCCCTCGCGCGCCTCCAATGGGCCGGTGAAGTTCACCTCGCGGCCGTCGAAAAAGATCTGGCCGGCGGATTTCTGTTCCACCGCCGTCACCTGCCGCACGAAGGTCGATTTCCCCGCGCCGTTGTCGCCCACCACCGCCACATGTTCGCCAGCGCGCAGGATGAAATCGGCATCCTCCAGCGCGTGAACCCCGCCGTAACGCTTGGTCAGGCCCCGGGTTTCAAGGATAATGTCGCTCATCATGCCCTCATGCGCTTGCGTTGACGGGCCTGGTCCAGAACGACGGCACCGACGATGATAACGCCCTTGACCATCTCTTGGTAATAGGCGTCCAGCTGGATCGAGGTGAAGCCCGAGATGATCACCGAAAAGATCGCGGCCCCCAGCACGGTGCCCAGGATCGACCCCCGGCCCCCGGACAGCGAAATCCCCCCGATGACCGCCATGGCGATGGCGTCCAGCTCATACATGACCCCCATGCCCGCCTGCGCCGTCAGGTTCTTTGACGTCAAAAGCACCGCCGAGACCCCGGCCAGCAGGCCTGCAATCGCATAGACCAGCACCTTGTGACGGTCGACATTGATCCCCGACATCCGCGCCGCGGCCTCGTTCGACCCGATGGCATAGGTCCATTTGCCGTAAAGCGTGTGATTCAACAGGATATGAAACAGCACCGCCAGCCCGATGAAGATCAGCGCCGGGTTCTGCCCCTGCCAGGACAAAAGGCCAAAGGTCAGCGTCCCCAGAAGGTCGCCGTTGGACAGGGCGCCATAGCTCTCGGTCGGAAAGGAGATCGGGTTGCCGTTCGACCACCACCGCGAGGCACCGCGCGCCGCAACCATCATCCCCAAGGTGGCGATAAAGGGCGGAATCTTGGTATAGGCGATCAGCAAGCCATTGATCAGACCGGCAAAAAGCCCGACCACCAGGCCCACGACGATGGGAATGATCACCGGCAGGTCCATCAGCGCAGGCCCGAAGACCGCCTTGGGATTGGGGTTGCCGTTGACGAGGGCGGTTTGCGCAAAGCTCATGGCGACCATGGCCGTGACCCCCACGACCGAGCCCGAGGACAGGTCGATCCCGCCCACGATGATCACCTGGGTGACGCCCAGCGAGATGATGCCGACGATGGCCACCTGCAACAGCATGATGTCGATGCGCTGCTGGTTGAACAGCGCGTCCACATTGTCGCGCATGTTGAACAGGAACGAGGTGCCGTTGAACCGGTTCAGGACCTCGAAGATCACCACCATGATGACCAGGGCCAGGGCCACGTTCCATTCCGGCGCGCGGGTCCGCTTTGCCGGGTCGTATTTCAAGCCGCCAAGCCCATGAGCCTGACTTGTGGGTTGCGACATCTTTCCCCCCTTTGCAACAAAGCCCGGCGCGGCGCGCCGGGCGGTTGGGGGGCAGCTTGACCCGCCCCCCGTTCGACCTTTTCAGATCAGTTCTTGGCCGCGAAATCGGCCATGTTGGCCGGGGTCACCAGCTGGAAGGGGATATAGACCTTCTGCTCGACCGCCTCGCCTGCCGCCAGCTTGACCGCCGCATCCACCGCGCCCGAGCCTTGGCCGGCCGCATCCTGGAACACGGTCGCGTCCAGATCGCCCGCAGCCATTGCGGCCAAAGCGTCCTGGGTGGCATCGACGCCAGCGACCACGACCGAAGCCATGTCGATCCCGCCCGCCTTCATCGCCTGGATCGCACCGATGGCGGATTCGTCGTTGTTGGCAATCACGGCGTCGAAAGCCGTCCCCGTGGACAGCCAGTTCGTCATCAGGTTCTGCGCCTCGTCGCGCGACCAGTTCGAGGTCTGCTCGGCCAGGATGTTGATCTTGACGCCGCAATCCGGGCCGCCGATCACGTCATGGATGTCCTTGGTGCGCATCACGGCCGCCTGGTTCGACAGTTCGCCCATGATGACATAGGCGTTGGCTTCGGTCTTGCCGGCTTCCTTCAGCAGGCGGCAAACCTCCAGCGTTTCCAGCGTGCCGGAATCCATTTCGTTGGACGCCACGAAGGCCTGGTTGTCGGGCAGCGTGTCGACGTTGATCGGCTCGCGGTTGACATAGACCAGCGGAATACCAGCCTTTTCAGCGGCATCAGACATGGCTTGCGTGGCAGAGGTGTCGACCGGGTTGACGATGATCGCGGTGACGCCACCGGCGATGAAGTTGTTGATCTGGTCCAACTGCTTGGCCACATCGTTTTGCGCGTCTTCGATCTGGACCTTTTGACCATTGGCATCGGCATAGGTCTGGATGCCGTTGCGCAGCACGGTCAGGAAGTTGTCGTCGAACTTGGCCATCGTCACGCCGATATCGGCCATGGCCGCGGTCGACATCAAGGCGGCAAAGCCTGCAACGATAATGGACTTCTTCATGGTTCTTTCCTCCACATGCGGTGTCCGGCACACCGTTTCTCCCGCCGGACCGCCCTTTGGGGCGGTGTCTTGAACGCCTGGCCGTCTCCCAGAGGTTTTGCAACCAAAATTGCAAAACATCGCGTTTGTCAAATGCTATGTCAGGCCTCAGCCTTTGCGGATCAAGTCCATCGACGCCTGCAGCGCCGCTTTCGGATCGGTCAAAGCATGGGTCTGCGGCGCGAAGGCCTCATAGCTGACCGGGCCTTGCCAGCCCGCAGCCTTCAGCGCGCGCAGCTGTTCGACATTGCCCAGACGGTCGGCGGGGCCAACCAGAACGCGGTGGGCGTCCTGCATGGCCTCGACCTGGGGTTCCGGGTCCTCGACGCCGGAAATGTGAACGATGCCCGTGTGTTCGGGGAACAGCGGGCCGCCATGGGCCAGGGTGTGATGAAAGGTGTCATGCACCAGCTTGAAGCGGCCTTTGCCGCCCACAGCCTCGATCCCTTCGACCGCCCAGGCCTTGTAACGCAGGGCGCAGATCGGAAAGCCCAGGGGTTCGACCATGCCGGTCAGGTTGTGGTCTTCCAGCATCGGCTTCAGCCCGGACAAGGCGGCCTGCAGCGCGGCCTGACGCTCGCCATCGGCCATGCCAAGGTTGTCGTTGCGCGGGATCAGGCTGACCGCCTCGGCGCCCGCGGCCTGTGCGATCTGCATCAGGGCCAGCGCCTCGGCGGCCTTGGTCTCGGACCAATCGTTAAAGCGTTTCACCTCGGCCAGGGCCAGCAGGCGCAGGCCTTTCGACCGGATCAACGCGCCCGCAGCTTCGGGCGCCATGCCGTCAAACAGCGGCTGCGGCAGGTCGTTGCGGACCTCGATGCCGACCATGCCCAGTTGGGCGGCCAGCTCGACAAGCTGCACAAAGCTCAGCCGGGCCACGGTCATGTGGTTCAGCGCGAAATCGGTCATGTTGGTCTCCACTTTCGGGCTCTCCCAAACCCGTTGAATGGAACTGATATTCCAAGATTGGATCGGATCAACCAGAATATTTCGTTTTCCGACCAAAGGAGGGGCCCATAGCCCCGCATTTTGATGTTTTATCGTCAGAGAGACTCGGCAACATGGATGTCCGGGGGCAGGAATATCTGACCTATATCAGCGGCTTGTGAGCCGTCCGCCATGCGCCGGAACAGCTCGGTGCACAGCTTCTCCAGCGGGGTGTTGATGACCAGCGTGATGGTCCCATCCGCCAGCCCCGCCCGCGAATCGGGTGTCAGCGCCGAGACGACCAAAACGACCTGACCCGGAGGCCGCGCCTCGCGCAGGGCGGCAATCGCGCCCTCCATCCCGCCGCCCGCGACATAGATCCCGCGCAGATCGGCATGGCGGCCCAAGGCCTGCAAGGTGGTCTCATAGGTCAGCTGCCGGGTCTCCAGGTTCACCAGGGTCTCCAGCACCTCCAGCCCCGGCGCCACCTCGCGCAGATAGGCGCGAAAGCCGGTTTCGCGCAGTTCATGCCCATGCCAGCGGTGGCCGCCGACATAAAGCAGCACCTTGCCCGGCCCCCGCGCCGCCATGGCCGTGACCCAACCCGCCGTCCGCCCCACCTTGAGATTGTTGAGCCCCAGATAGCCCGCCCGCACCCCCTGACCGAAATCCGACAGCAAGGAGAACACCCGCAACCCCTTGGCGCGCAGCTCTTCTACGGCCGAGGTGACTTCGGGGTGGTTGACCGCCGTGGCCGCCAGCACGTCGCAGCGCCCGGCCATCGACCGCAGCAGGGCGGCCATCTCGGAGGGCGCCTGGCTGGCCGCAAACTCCAGCACCAGCCGCCCGCGCACCCCTTGGACCTGCGCCACGGCGCGGCGCAATTCCTCGGCAAAGGCCTTGTAGAACTCTTGCCCCTGCTTGTGCAGCACAACCCCAAAGCGCAGCTCTGGCAACGACGCGGGCGCCCCCGCCCCCAGCCGCAGCGCCGCCGGATGGCCGATCCGAGTCGCGGCCTCCAATATCCGCGCCCGCGCCGTGGCCGAGACCTGTTCGCGCCCGTTCAGACAGCGATCCACCGTCGACAGCGACACGCCCGAGGCCTCTGCCAGTTCCACCAATCCCGCGCGCCGTGCCATTCCGCCTCCTGACGATATCACGTCAACCTGGACCGGTTCTTGACGAAATCTGACGAAATGTCCAGCGCGCCCCCTTCCCGAAAATGGAATTTGCGTTCTATTCCTGCCCAAGCCCCCAAAAGGGCGCCTTAGACCGGAGGACGACATGGGAAATCGCGATTACGACCTCTTTGGCCCGGACGCCAAGCGTGCGGTCGAAAGCGGGCTGACGGCGGCGGAGTGGTATCATTCCGACGTGCCGCGCAAGGTGATGAAAGAGCTGATGGCGCGCAGCGATGGCCCGGCCATGCGCGACACGGTGATCTTGTATGGCGCGATGATCGTGCTGGCGGGGCTTGGCATCGCGCTGTGGCCGACCTGGTGGTCGGCGCCCTTCTGGCTGGCTTACGGCGTGTTGTATGGCAGCGCGTCCGACTCGCGCTGGCACGAATGTAGCCACGGCACCGCCTTTCGCACGCCCTGGATGAATGACGCGGTCTATCAGATTGCCAGCTTCATGATCATGCGCAACTCGGCCACCTGGCGCTGGAGCCATGCCCGCCACCACTCCGAGACCTATTTCGTCGGCCGCGATCCCGAGATTGCCATCATGCGCCCGACCGAGATGGCCAAGCTGATCGTCAACTTCTTTGGCATCCTGGATGTGCTGAAGTTCATCCCCAACCTGGTGCAAAATGCCCTGACCGGCCCGAGCGCTGCGGAACGGACCTTTGTGCCCCAGGCCGAATGGCCCAAGGTCCAGCGCGTCGCGCAGGTCCATCTGGCGATCTATCTGGCCACCGGGGCGCTGGCCCTGGCCATGGGGTCGATCCTGCCCTTGATGGTGATCGGCCTGCCGCGGCTTTATGGCGCCTGGCATCACGTCATGACCGGCCTGCTGCAGCACGGCGGCCTTGCGGACAATGTCGTCGACCACCGGCTGAACAGTCGCACGGTCTATATGAACCCCATCAGCCGCTTTATCTATTGGAACATGAATTACCACGTCGAACATCACATGTTCCCGATGGTGCCCTATCATGCCCTGCCGCGCCTGCATGAGATCATCAAGCACGACCTGCCCGCGCCGAACCGGTCCATCGCGGAGGGGTTTGCCGAGATGTGGCCCGCGATCAAGCGCCAGCTGGCCCATCAGGACTACTTTTTGAAGCGCGATCTGCCGGCCACCGCCAAGCCCTACCGCGAAGACTTCCAACTTTATGTGCCGGGCATGATGCCCGCCCCTGCTGCGGAGTGAACCATGCCCTGGATTGATGCTTGCGCGACCGATGATATCGACGCCGAAGACCTGATCCGCTTTGACCACGGCGGCGCCACCTATGCGATCTATCACGGGGTGGATGGCAAGTTTTACGCCACTGCCGGCAAATGCACCCATGAGGACGTGCATCTGTGTGACGGGTTGGTGATGGATTTCATGGTCGAATGTCCCAAGCACAACGGCCAGTTCGATTACCGCACCGGCGAGGCGAAACGCCTGCCCGCCTGCGTGAACCTGCGGACCTTTCCCGTGAAGGTCGAAGCCGACCGCGTCTGGATCGAGGTCTGACATGCCCCCTACCGTCAAAGACCTGCTGGACGCCCGCGGCACGCATCAATTCGCCATGCTGCGGGTCGAAACGCTGGAGGAGGCCGAGGCCGCCGCCCGCGCCGGGGTGGAACTGCTCTCGATCCCGCCCGCCATGATCCACGATGGCCGCTTTCGTGAGGTTGCCCCCGATGCCTTCACATTCCCCGGTGACAATTTCTATGAGATCGGCGGGACGGATGATTTCCTGCGCTGGGCCATGCCGCTGTTCAAGGCGGGGGCGGATGGGGTCTATTGCTCGGGGTCCATGCGCACGGTGCGCGAGCTGTCTGACCATGGAATTCCGGTGTGCGGCCATGTCGGGCTGATCCCGTCGAAACGCACCTGGACCGGCGGCTTCAAGGCCGTGGGCAAGACGTTGGACATGGCGCAAGTCGTCTGGGCCCAGGTCAAGGCCGCCGAAGAAGCCGGCGCCTTTGCCGTCGAAATCGAGGTCGTGCCCCATTCGATCACCCAGGCGATTGCCGAGAAGACCGGCCTGTTCCTGATCTCGATGGGGGCGGGGGCTGCGGGCCATGCGCAGTATCTGTTCACCGATGACGTGCTGGGCCAGACCCGCGGCAAGGTGCCCCGCCACGCCAAGCGCTATGCCGATTTCGCCAGTGAACGCGACCGCTTGCAGGCCTTGCGGGTCGAGGCGATGGGCCGTTTCGTTCAGGATGTGCATGGCGGCGACTATCCCGCTCCGCAATACTTGGTCGATTGCGACGCCGAAGTGGTCAGCCAGTTCCGCGACTGGCTGGATCAGCAATAGGACCAAAAACCCCCGGACCCCCGGATGTAACGGGCCCCCATAATCTATCAGGCCCCCCAGATCTATAAGGCAAGGGGGCCTCTACCCTTTCAGGAGACAAGATGTCAGATATCGGAGTGGCCTTGATCGGCACCGGCTTTATGGGCAAGGCACATGCCCTGGCCTATCGCAACGCGCGGGCGGTCATGGGCGATGTGCCGGGCGTCCGGCTTGTGACGCTGGTGGAAACCCCCTTGCCCAAGGCCGAAGCCATGGCCGCGCAGTTCGGCTTTGACCGGGCAACCGACGATTGGCGCGCCGTGCTGGCCGATCCTGCCGTGCAACTGGTCTCGATCACCACCCCCAACGGCCTGCACCGCGAGATGGCCGAGGCCTGCCTGGCCGCCGGCAAACATGTCTGGTGCGAAAAGCCCATGGCCCTGACGCTGGACGATGCCCGCCACATGGAGGCCGCCGCCCGCGCCAGCGGTCTGGTCACGCAGCTGGGCTATAACTACACCGCCAACCCCGCCTTTACCCATGCCTGCCGCTTGGTGCAGGGCGGAGAGATCGGCCGTGTCATTCAGGTCCGCGGTTGGGTTGACGAGGATTATCAGGCCGATCCCGACCTCCCCTGGTCCTGGCGCGCCAAGATCAAGGATGCGGGCCTGGGCGCCCTGGGCGATATCGGCTGCCATCTGATTTCGCTGCTGACCGGTCTGGCGGGCCCCTTGGACTCGGTCGTCGCAGAGATGGAGACGCTTCACCAGACCCGCCCGCTGCCCGATGGCACAGGCCGCGCCGCGGTGGAGAACGAGGATGCGGCCTCGGCTTTGTTGACCTTTGCCAGCGGGGTGAAGGGCACCTTCACCGCCTCGCGCAGCGCCTGGGGTCGCAAGTCGCGGCTGGGCTTCGAGGTCCATGGCACCTCAGGCATGGTGATCTTTGACCAGGAACGCATGAACGAGCTGCAATTGTATCAAAACCGCGGCGAACGCGCGAAGGCGGGATTTGTCACGATCCTGACCAGCCCGGACCATGCGCCCTATGGCGCCTTCTGTCCGGCGCCCGGGCATCAGCTGGGCTTCAACGACCTGAAGGTGATCGAGGCCGCGGGCCTGTTGCGCGCCATCCGTGACCGGACCGCGGCGCCCCTGGACTTTACCGCCGGGCTTGCGATCGAAACCGCCATTCACGCGATTGCCCGCTCGGCCCGCGAAGGGCGGCGCGTTACCCTGGCCGAGATGTAACCTTTTGCGACCCGGTCAGAACCACTGGCCGGGCTCCATCAGGCCCAGGTCCATCAACTGCTGGCTGCCCCATTGGAAGGGCACCGAATTGTGCCAGCGAAAGGTCGAAATCTCGAACCGCGACCCGGCATTGGTCTTCAGCGCCTTGGCCGTGCGAAACGAGGCGACAGCGGTCGTGATATTGTGGTGCCAGGGACAGGCATAGGTGTTGTATTCCTCCTCCGAGAAGGTGAAATCGGGACGCAGCACAACCCCCGGCTTGGCCTTGAAAAACGCGATGCGGTCGATCTTGCGGCGCGCGGGGGGCACGTGCTCTTCGAACCGCCAGCGCAAACCGCCAAAGAAATCCAGCTGCCGTTCCTTGGGGTGGTTGTGGTTCGCAGGGTCCGGCCGCCCCAGCGCGTAATATCCCGACCGGTCCAGATGCGCCGAGGTCAGGGACACCGCATTGGGATGGGCTGTCAGGTCCTCGGCGTAAAGATCGACGACATAGGACAACATCGCCTCGCGCCGCTCTTCGATGTGAAAGCTCATGGCCTCGCGGATGTTGCGCGTCTCGCAAAAGGGATGGAACAGGTATTCCGCGTTGAAACAATAGTAAAACCAGATGCCCGGCGCCGCCGACTGGATGTGGTTGACCGCGTCGACCGCGGCATTTTCGGCCAGGGTGTCATGGTCGATCCGGTCAACCTGGGGCGACAGAGCGTCCAGCTCCAGCGAGGGGTCCGCCAGCAGGATCACGCGCAAAAAGCCGATGCGCAGGTGATGGGCCAGCGTCGAAGCGACCTCGACCCCGTCTTCCGCGATGACGATGGCCAGCGGCCCCTTGGCCAGCGCGGCCTTGCCGGTTTCCAGAAATGCATCCAGCGATGAATAGCGCATGGCGCCCCCTTTTGGCTTATGCCTAGCGCATGACGGCGCTGCGGCCAAGGGTGGACCCGTGCCGCGCCTTGCGCTATCAGGCGTCCATCAAGACAGGAGCCCCCGATGTCGCATGGCCAAGCCCAACCCATGACCTCTGCCAAGTCCGCGCCGCTGAAGGGCACGGCCTCGGTGCCCGGCGACAAGTCGATCAGCCACCGGTCGTTGATCTTTGGCGCGATGGCCGTGGGTGAGACGCGGGTGACAGGGCTGCTAGAGGGTCAGGACGTGCTGGACACGGCCAAGGCGATGCAGGCCTTTGGCGCGACCGTGACCCGCCACGGTCAGGGCGAATGGTCGGTGCAGGGCGTGGGCGTCGGCAATTTCGCCGAGCCGGCCGATGTGATCGACTGCGGCAATTCCGGCACCGGGGTGCGGCTGATCATGGGGACCATGGCCACGACGGCGATCACGGCGACCTTTACCGGCGACGCCAGCTTGCGCAAGCGCCCGATGGGCCGCGTGACCGAGCCTTTGGCCGAGTTCGGGACCCTGGCCTATGGCCGCAAGGGGGGCCGCCTGCCGATGACCGTGGTCGGCGCCGCCGATGCGCGCGGCATCCGCCACACGTTGAAAGTCGCCTCGGCCCAGGTGAAATCGGCGATCCTGCTGGCCGGGCTGAATGCCTCGGGCGAGACGGTGGTGATTGAAAAGGAACCCACCCGCGACCATTCCGAACGGATGCTTGTGGGCTTCGGCGCCAGCCTGAACGTCGAAAAGACCGCGGCGGGCCATGTGATCACGCTGCAAGGCCGCCCGAACCTGCGGCCCCAGACGGTTGCCGTGCCGCGTGACCCCTCGTCCGCCGCCTTTCCGGTTTGCGCGGCGCTGATCGTCGAAGGGTCGGATATCTTTGTCCCCGGCGTGTCGCAGAACCTGACCCGCAACGGGCTTTACATCACGCTTGTGGAAATGGGCGCCGAGATCGAATTCCAGAACCCCCGCGAAGAGGGGGGCGAGCCGGTCGCCGATCTGCGCGTCCGGTTCAGCGGCGCCATGAAGGGCATCGAAGTGCCCCCCGAACGCGCGCCCTCGATGATCGACGAATATCCGATCCTGTCGGTCGTCGCGGCCTTTGCCACCGGCAAGACGGTGATGCGCGGCGTGAAGGAACTGCGGGTGAAGGAAAGCGACCGCATCGACGCCATGGCCCGGGGCCTGGAGGCCTGCGGTGTCAGGATCGAAGAGGACGAAGACACGCTGATCGTGCATGGCATGGGGCCGGGCGGGATGCCGGGCGGCGCCACCGCCAAGACCCATATCGACCACCGCATCGCCATGTCTTTCCTGGTGGCGGGCATGGCCGCGCAAAAGCCGGTGTCGGTCGATGATGCCTCGCCCATCGCGACGTCCTTCCCTGTGTTCGAGCCCCTGATGCGGACGCTGGGCGCCACGCTGCGCCGTGATAATGCGTGACCGTCTGATCACCTGGCTGCTGCCCTTGCTGGCGGCGGGGATCGGGGTCTGGGTCTGGACGCTTTTGCCCGATCTGCAGCAGGCGGGGGTGCCCTTTGACCTGCGCTTGACCGGCTATGGCCTGACCGAGGCCCTGGCCTATGTCGCGGCCCTGACGCCCGAGGCCATGGCGACCTATCTGGGCCCCTGGCGCATCGCGGACACGCTGTTTCCGCTGCTGATGATGCCCGCGCTTTTGCTGCCGCTGTGGGGGCGGGGGCAGATGTGGTTTCTGCCCGCGCTGGCCTATGGGCTGGCGGACCTGGGCGAAAACAACGCCGTCGCGCGGCTTTTGACCGCGGGGGCCGAGATGACGGCCTCTCAGGTCATGCTGGCCTCGACGCTGACGCAGGGCAAGTTCCTGGCTTTGGGTCTTGCGGTGGGGCTGGCGGCCTGGGCTTTGTGGCAAGGCTGGCGGACACGATGAGCTTTACGGTCGCCATCGACGGGCCGGCTGCGGCGGGCAAGGGGACGATCAGCCGGGCGCTGGCGGCGGCCTTCGGCTTTGCCCATCTGGACACCGGGTTGCTGTATCGCGCCGTGGGGGCCAAGGGCGGTGATCCGGTCCAGGCCGCCCTGTCGCTGACGCCGCAGGATCTGGCCCGCGACGACCTGCGCAGCCTGGCCGCCGGTCAAGCGGCCTCTCGGGTCGCGGTGATCCCCGAGGTCCGCGCCGCGCTGACCGCGTTTCAGCGCCGCTTTGCCACCCAAGAGCCCGGCGCCGTTCTGGATGGCCGCGACATCGGCACGGTGATTTGCCCCGATGCCCGGGTCAAGCTTTACGTCACCGCCAGCCCAGCGGTCCGCGCCCATCGCCGTTGGCTGGAGGTCGGCGGCGACGCGGCGCAGGTCCTGGCCGAGGTCATCGAGCGCGACCAACGCGACATGACCCGCGCCGAGGCCCCCTTGCGCCCGGCGGCGGATGCGGTGGTCATCGACACCTCGGACCTGACCATCGACCAGGCCATCGCCTTGGCGACCCAGGTCATCCGTCAGCGGCTTTAGCGCTGGTTTTCCCACCATTCGGGGCGCGTCATCCGCGTGTAACCCCGCGCCCAGACGCGCCGCAGCCGGGGGAAGGCCGCCACCAACCGCATCAGGTTCCAGGCCATGCGCAGGCTTTGGCGCAGCGCCTCGGGCTTGTTCTGGCGGATCTGCATCACCCGCCCGCCATCGGTCGAGACATAGGTGATCTCGGCCGCGCCCCAGGCAAAGCGCACGACGCCGCGTTGCTTTTGGCTTAGGACCACCCGATCCCCCCAGCGGCCAAATCCCGGCGCCAGAAGCCCGTTCAGCGTCAGCGCCAGGGCCAAGCGCTGCAACCGGCTGTGCGGATTGAACCTTTGACGCGGGGCGGGGACATTGGTGCTGGGGGTCCACAGTTCCACCCTGCGGGCCGCGGCCAGATCGGCGCGGCGGCTGGCCAGATCGGGCTCTGCCTCGACAAAGCCGGGGCCTGCCCGGAAATCCTCGACCGCGCGGTTCAAGGCCGCCATCGAATCCGTCTGGTGCTGCATCAGGCAGCGGCCAAAAAACCGCGCCGGCAGGATCACCGCCCGCCACAGCCGCAGGCTTTGTCGCGGCAGGGTCACAAGGTGGATCAGGTTCGACCGCAGATCCAGATACAGCGTCAATGAGGTCTCTTTTTCCGAGAAATCAACGTCTTGGTAACACAAGACCCCCGGCAGCGTCACATTGGAAAACCCGTTGGCGATGCAAAAGCTGGTGTCGTCGCCGCGCACGAAAAACGGAAAGGGCGCATGGGTGACATGGTCCAGCGGAAAGGCATAGCACCAGAAGCCGCCATAGAAATTCGTGGGAACCGGGGTGGACAGAAGCTCTGCCTTCAGCAGGTCGGCCGGGACCGCCAAGTCCAACCCACGGGCCAGCGGCTGGAAATGGCCGCGAAAAACCGCGCCATTCTCCCACAGCTCGGTCGGCTGCTCGGCCGAGGTCAGCGCCCCCGCAATCGCGGTGCGGGGGTCGGTGACATGGGCCAGAAAGGTCCAGATCCGGTCGACCGAGGCGAAATCCAGCGCCGCATCGTCGTCCATGAACAGGCAATGGCTGGCGCCCTCGGCCCGCGCTTCGGCCATGCCACGGGCAAAGCCGCCCGCGCCGCCCAGGTTGCGGTTGGGCACCAGGCGGATGCGGGGATGGTCGGGCGCGGTCAGGGTCTGGCCATTGTCCACCACGATCAGCCGCAGATGGTCGCCCTGCGTTTCGCGGACAAAGCGGGCGATGGTGCGCGCCACCTGCGCCTCGCGGTGATAGGTGGTGATCGACAGCGCCAACCGCGGCAGGCGCTTTGGCGCGTCGGTCGTGGCCCAGGTCACTTCGGTCAGCGTCGCCTGATCCGCACAGCGAAACGACAGGTGGAGGATTTCGACATCGGCGGGCAGGTCGGTCAGCAGCACCTCGACCACGCCCGCAAGCCGCAGGTCGTGGCGTTCGGCAAAAGGGCGGTCGCGGGTTTCGCCCTTGATCGACAGCGTCAGAAGCCCCGTCCCCCGCAGCACCAGCCGAAGATCCCGCAGCCCGCACAGCCTGCGCCACTTGCCCAAGGGGAAGATGTTATAGGCCGTGTTCAACCGCAGATAGCCGCCGGGGCCGAAGGTCAGCATGCCGGGCGCAAGGTCGACGGCACCCTGACGACGCAGGGTCAGACCCTGGACGGGATGGATCGGCTGCGGCCACACAAGGGGCTGCAGCGCGTATAGCCCCTCGCGCATCTGATGCGGCGCCTGATCCACCTTGTCCAAACCTTTGCCCCCGTTCGGTCCTGACCTGTCAGAACCGGACTGGGGCGTCAAGTTAGCCTTGATGCGCCTCGTCGGCCTCATAGGCCTCGATGATGCGGCCGACCAGGGGATGGCGGACCACGTCCTTGGAGGTGAAGTAGTTGAAGGAGACCCCTTTGACGCCTTTCAGGATGCGCTCCGCCTCGGCCAGACCGCTGGCCGTGCCGCGCGGCAGGTCAACCTGGGTGCGGTCGCCGGTGATGACCATGCGCGAGCCCTCGCCCAGGCGGGTCAGGAACATCTTCATCTGCATCGAGGTCGCATTCTGCGCCTCGTCCAGCACGACAAAGGCGTTGGACAGCGTCCGGCCGCGCATGAAGGCCAGCGGCGCGATCTCGATCCGCTTTTCCTCCAGCAGCTTTTGCACCTGCTTGGCGGGCAGGAAGTCGTTCAGCGCGTCATAGAGCGGCTGCATATAGGGATCGACTTTTTCCTTCATGTCGCCGGGCAGGAAGCCCAGACGCTCCCCGGCCTCGACCGCGGGGCGCGACAGGACGATGCGTTCGACCGCACCGCTGATGAACATCGTGACGCCGACGGCCACGGCCAGATAGGTCTTGCCGGTGCCGGCCGGGCCGATGCCAAAGCCCATCTCATTGGCGAAAAGATTGGCGACATAGGCCTTTTGCGCCTCGGTCCGGGGTTCAACGCCCTTGCGGCGGGTGCGCAACTCGATGCCGCCGGAGAAAAGTTCGATCTGCTCCTCGCGGGCGTCGCTGCCCTGGGGGCGGCCCATGCGGATCGTGCCGTCGATGTCGCCGGCCGAGATGTGCTTGCCAGCCTCAAGCTTGGCGTAAAGCCCGCGCAGGACGGCGGCGGCCTGGTCGCGGCAGGGCTTGTCGCCCACCACCGCCAACCTGTTCCCCCGTCGCAGGACATGCACCCCGGTCTGGTGTTCGATCTGGGCCAGGTTGCGGTCATATTCGCCGCAAAGCTCGATCAACAAACGATTATCCGGGAATTCAAGGACGGTTTCGACGATGTCTTCCGGACGGGTCGGGGGGGTCAGCGCGCTGATGCCCAAAGGGCTCTCCTTCTGGTCTAGATACAGTCGCAGGCGGCTTGGATACCTCTAAGTGTGGGGCGGGACCGGTCATCTGTCCAGTCCAAAACTCCCTGAATCTCATTCAGACAGCAAAGCGTGAAGATACGGTGACAATTTGCGCAAAAGAAGCGGCATGGGGGAAAGACAAAAGGGCGGCGGCAGGTGGCGACGCGCGGACCGTAAAGGGGGGACGCGGCACGCTGCGGCGCCAGACATGCAAAAAAAGGGGCCGCAGCAAGCTGCCGCGTCCGAAAAATAAAAAAGGGGCCGCAGCAAGCTGCGGCCCCGAACCAATCGCACCACTAAATCACTGCGCCGGAACCCAGTCGTTGAACATGCGGTTCTGCTGGCGGTATTCGCCGACCACGGTGCCGGGCGGGTAAAGCCCGTTGCAAACCGGCAGGCCGGTCTTGGGGTCATAGCGGCGACCGGTATAGCCTTCGACGCCGTCATCCATCACCCAGCCCTGGCAGCCGTCGGGGTCATAGGCGATCGCGGCATGGCCATCGACCAGCGGATTGCGGTCATTGCCGCCGTCGGCATTGGTGGCGATGACCGTGTTCGGGCCCGCCTGATAGGGCACAAGCCCGCCCTCGACGCAGGCCGACAAAGAGACCAGAGCCAGAAGGCCCATCACATGAGTGCGGATCAATTCGAGGTCCCCCAAGTATAGCACACCACTTCGACGCGGCGGTTCTTCTGCATCCCGGCGGCCGAGGTGTTGTCGGCGATGGGCTGACGCTCGCCAAAGCCGATCTGGCGTTCGACGACGGCGCCGACCGAGCGGGCGACCTCGCCCACGGCCTTGGCGCGGCGGTCGGACAGGTCCATGTTGTATTCATCCGAGGCGCGGGCATCGGTATGGCCATAGATCGCATAGCCAAAGGCGCCAGCGCTTTGGAAGAAGGACGACAGGCGGCGGCGGCCATCGGTCGTCAGGCGCGCGCTGTCAGTGGCAAACAGCGTGTCGGTGTTTTCGGTAAAGCAGGTGTTCTTGGCCAGGCAGATCGGCTTGCCGGTCTTGGGATCGACGCGGTCCAGCATATAGCCTTCCAGCCCGCCATCGGCCCACCAGTGCTGGCAGCCGTCGTCATCGACCCAGATGCCCCAGTTGATCTTGCCCGCCACTTGCGGCGCAACAGTGGGCGCCAGTTGCTGGGCCATGCTCATCGACGCAGCCATCAGACCGGCCGAAAGGGTCACAGCCCCGATCGCCAACCTGACAACGCTGGAAATACGTTCCACGGCCAAGGCCTCCTCGTTCATACCAACATCATGCCCCCGCATAGGCCAGAAATGGCCTTCCGCAGGGCCGAAGTAAAGCAAAATCTAGGCTAAGTGATTGAATTTACAGGGTAATTGTTTACGGACAGGCGCCAACGAGGTGCAAGCTTAATCATTGGCGCGCGGATGGAAACATCTTGCCACAATTGTGCCATGATTGGACCCGCGCCCCAAAGGCGTTTCGGTCAAGAAAACAAGGTCAGAGAATCACTTGGCCGGGGGGAGCTGGTGTCAGGCCACCGGTTCTGCGGCCAGCGAATTGGTCGAGGCGGCGGTGACGCGCACCCGCACCAGGTCGCCGACCTGGCCCTTGGGGTCAGTCACATGGACGGCCATCAGATGTTCGGACTTGCCGACCATCTGACCCGGCAGACGCCCGGCCTTTTCATACAGAACCGTCGTCTCGCGCCCCACCATTGCATCCTGGGCCGCGCGCTGCTGCCGGGTGATCAGCGCTTGCAGCTCGGACAGGCGGGCATCGGTGACGGCGTCTGGCAGGGTCTCTTTCTCTGCCGCCGGGGTGCCGGGGCGGGCGGAGTATTTGAAGCTGTAGGCCATGCCGAAGCCGACCTTTTCCACCAGGTCCAAGGTCGCGCGGAAATCCGCGTCAGTCTCGCCGGGGAAGCCCACGATGAAATCCGAGGTCAGAAGGATATCGGGCCGCGCCTGACGGATGCGGTCGATCAGCCGCAGGTAGTCATCCGCCGTGTGCTTGCGGTTCATCGCCTTGAGGATGCGATCGGACCCCGCCTGAACTGGCAGATGCAGATAGGGCATCAACTTCGGCTGGTCGCGATGGGCGGCGATCAGGTCATCGGTCATGTCGTTCGGATGCGAGGTCATATAGCGGATGCGGCTGAGCCCGTCGATCTGGGCCAAGGCCTCGATCAGGGCGCCAAGGCCGATGTCGCGGCCCTCCAGTTGCCCGTGATAGGCGTTGACGTTCTGACCCAGAAGCGAAAGCTCCCGCACGCCTTTGTCCACCAGATCGCGGGCCTCGGCCAGAACGCGGTCCACCGGGCGCGAGACCTCGGCGCCGCGGGTATAGGGGACGACGCAAAACGCGCAGAACTTGTCGCAGCCCTCTTGCACGGTCAGAAAGGCCGCGGGACCGCGCTTGCCCGTGCGCTTGGGCAGAAGGTCGAACTTGTCCTCGACCGGGAAGTCGGTGTCGACGGCATGGCGCGGGCCGCGCACCAGTTCGGGCAGGCGGTGATAGGCCTGAGAGCCCACGACAAGGTCAACCATCGGCATCCGGCGGATGATCTCGTCGCCCTCGGCCTGGGCCACGCAGCCCGCGACGCCGATCTTCATGTCCGGCTTGGCGTTTTTCAGCGGACGCAGGCGGCCAAGGTCGGAATACAGCTTCTCCCCGGCCTTTTCACGGATATGGCAGGTGTTCAACAGGACCATGTCGGCGTCTTCGGCCCTGTCCGTCAGGGTGTAACCCTCGGGCGCCATGGCCTCGGCCATCCGCTCGCTGTCATAGACATTCATCTGACAACCATAGGTCTTGATGAAGAGCTTCTTGGCCATGACTGCCCCCTAGCGACGATAGGTCAGGTAATGCGGCGTGCGGCCCTCGCGCAAGGCCTTTTGCTCGTAGCGGGTGGAAAGCCAGTCCTGCCAAGGGGTCGGGCTGTCGTCGGTCAGGGTGAAACCGGCCAGCGGGACTTCCTCGCGGGCCTGGCGGATATAGTCGGGGATGTCCGAGGCGATGCGGAACTCGGCCCCCGGGGCGCAGAGGCGCGCGAGGGGCTGAAGGTATTCCTGCGTCACAAAGCGGCGGCGGTGGTGACGCGCCTTGGGCCAGGGATCGGGGTAGTTCAGGAAGACCTTTTCAAGGCTGGCCTCGGGCAGGACCTCGAACAGGTCGCGGACATCGCCGGGATGCAGGCGCAGGTTTTCGACCCTCTCGGCGCGGACCTTGCCCAACAGCATGGCGATGCCGTTGACGAAGGGTTCGGCGCCAAGGATGGCGATGCCGGGGTTCTGCGCGGCCTGGTGGATCAGATGCTCCCCGCCGCCAAAGCCCACTTCCAGCCAAAGCGGCTTTTGCCCGCGCCAGGGTTCCAGCGGGACGGGGGTGCGGGTGGGGTTCTCATCCCGGGTGACGCCTTGCAGGGTCAGCGGCCCGAGGTCCTCTTCCAGGTAAGACTTCTGAGAGGCCCGCAGGGTCTTGCCCTTGATGCGGCCATAAAAGTTGCGGCGCCCGGGGGCGGGCGGAGACTCGGAAGGGGGCGTGGTGCTGTCGGTCATGGCCGCCCGTTAGGGCGCGGCAGGGCGAAGGTCAAGCCTTGCTTGGTCGGGCAGCGCGGCGGGGAAAGTTTTCGCCGAAGGTTTTCGGGTTGCGGGTGCGGAGGTCGGGGGCATCGAGCCCCCTTCCTCCGCTGCTGCCGCGGGAACTTTTGGTCAAGGGCGGATTTGGCGGAGGGCGTGGTCAGGCACTCTCGCGGCAGGTTGGCGGGTGCTGCACGAAGGGTCGAAGCCCGATGGTCAGACCGATAGCCGGGCCCTTGCTGGTTTGGGAGTGCGGCGACTCGCGCACCGCCCATGTGACGCAGGACACCTTGCTGCGCCCGGTCCACTGTCCGTGGCAACGCGGGCGAAGGGGGCTCGATGCCCCCGCCGCCCGCCGCTTGGCCCACTGGTGCAGGTCAGACGGCTTTCTTCAGCGCCTCGATCAGGTCGGTGCGCTCCCACGAGAACCCGCCGTCTTCGGTCGCAGCCCGGCCAAAGTGGCCATAGGCCGAGGTCCGGGCATAGATCGGACGGTTCAGGCCCAGATGGGTCCGGATGCCGCGCGGCGTCAGGTCCATGCACTGGGCCACGGCGCGTTCGATGGCGGCCTCGTCCACCTGGCCCGTGCCATGGGTGTCGACATAAATCGACAAGGGCTTGGCCACGCCAATCGCATAGCTCACCTGCAAGGTGCAGCGATCCGCGAGGCCTGCCGCGACCACGTTCTTGGCCAGGTAGCGCGCCGCATAGGCGGCCGAGCGGTCGACCTTGGTCGGGTCTTTCCCCGAAAACGCCCCGCCGCCATGGGGGGCCGCGCCACCATAGGTGTCCACGATGATCTTGCGGCCCGTAAGCCCCGCATCGCCATCCGGCCCGCCGATCACGAAGGTCCCGGTCGGGTTCACCCACCATTCGGTCTTGGCGGTGATCCAGCCCTCGGGCAGAACCTGACGGATATAGGGTTCCACGATGGCACGGATGTCATCCGAACCCTGGCTTTCCAACGCGTGCTGGTGCGACAGGACGATCGAGGTCACTTCGACCGGCTTGCCATCCTCATAGCGCAGGGACAGCTGCGACTTGGCATCCGGGCGCAAAGTGGGCTCGGCGCCCGACTTCCGCGCCTCGGCCAGGCGACGCAGGATCGCATGGGAATACTGGATCGGCGCCGGCATCAGCTCGGGCGTTTCGCGGCAGGCATAGCCGAACATGATCCCCTGATCGCCCGCCCCGTCGCGGTCAACGCCTTGGGCGATATGCGCGGATTGCTGGTGCAGGTAGTTCTGCACTTGCAGCGTGTTCCAGTGGAACTCGTCCTGTTCATAGCCGATGTCACGCACACAGGCGCGCACGATGCCATCGACCGAAGCCATCATCTCGGCCAGCTTGTCGGGGTCCGACAGGCCCACTTCACCGCCCACGACCACGCGGCCCGTGGTGGCAAAGGTCTCGCAAGCCACGCGGGCATTGGGTTCGACCGAAAGAAAGGCATCCAGAACCGCGTCGGACACACGGTCGCACAATTTGTCAGGATGCCCCTCGGACACCGATTCCGAGGTGAAGACGTAGGATTTACGCGCCATTGGGACATGCTCCATTGGGGTTAACCGTCACGCCAGGAAGCCGTTGTGACGGAATGTGACGCTGGCGCTATGGTGAATAGGCCCAAGCGTCAAGCCATGCGACGCCTTTTTACCAAGATGGCAAACAGAACGCTACCGGCCAGCAACAGGAGGAAGGGGATCTCTCCCCAGCGCGCATAGGGCGGCGCATCCAGGCCCCCCGGAAGCCGCGCGTCCAGATGCCCCTGCGGCCCGAAGGGCAAGGAGGCCACGACCCGCCCCCGCGCATCCACAACCTCGGTCACGCCAGTGTTGCCCACCCGCACCAGCGGCAAGCCCTGTTCGATGGCGCGCAACCGCGCCTGGCCCTCGTGCTGGAACGGACCCGAGAAGGTGCCGAACCAGCCGTCATTGGTGATCTGCAACAGCCAGTCCGGGCGCGGAACCCCGCGCAGGTCCTGCGGAAAGATCGCCTCATAGCAGATCAGCGGCAGGACGTGTCCCATCTGCCCAAGGTCCAGAACCTGCGGCCCCGGCCCCGCGGAATAGGCCGCCCCCACCCTTGCCGCAAAGGCCTTGATGCCGAACCAGTCATAGGCCAGTTCGCCCAGCGGGATATATTCGCCAAAGGGCACCAGGTGGTGCTTGTCATAGGTCGCGATGGTCTTGCCGCCCGGTCCCCAGACCGCCAAGGCGTTCCAGCCGCGCAAGCTGTCCGCCCCGCGCTCAACCCTTTGCAGCCCGGTCAGCACCGCGCCCCCCCCGGCGGCCGCTGCGATCTCTCGCGGCAGGTCGGGGGCGTTTTCCACCATATAGGGCAGGGCGGTTTCCGGCCAGATCACCAGATCGGGCCGCCCCAGGGGGCCCGCGGGGGCTGCGGTCGCCTCGATCAGGCGACGGTAAAAGCCTGCGGCCTGATCCGGGTCCCATTTCAACGATTGCGCCGCCGAGGGTTGCACTAGGCGCAATGTGATGGGCTTGTCTGCGGACATCGGCAGGCTCAGGACATGGGCGCCGTAGCCCCAGGCGGCGGCCAGGCTCAGGACGGCCAGGGGCAGGGTCCTTGGCCGGCTGGCCAGCGCCGCCAGGCCCAGGGTGAACAGCGTCAGGCCGAAGGGACCCACCAACGCGCCCACCTGCACCGGCGCCCAGTCGATCCAGACATGACCCGGCAAGGCCCAGGGAAAGCCGGTCAGGATATGACCCCGGGCGAATTCGGTGGCCGATAGCCCCGCCACGAGCCCCGGCGCGCCAAGGCGGGACCCAAGGCCGAGGCCCAGGCTCCAAAAGGCACCCAAGCCCGCGGCCATCAGGATCAGAGCAAAGGGGGCCATCCAGCCATAGGTCTCGGGCTCGACCAGGAAAGGGTTCACGATCCAGTTCAGGGTGGAGGCGAACCAGCCGATCCCCAAAGCCCAACCCAGCCAGAAGGGGGATTTCGGGACCAGGCGGAGGGCGGCGGCGAGGGCCAGCAGCGTCAGGGGCCAGAGGTGGAAGGGCGCAAGGCCAAGTCCCGCCAGGGCGCCAAGAGCGGCAGTCAGGGCGAAGGGGCGCCAGCCGGGGAAGGATTTGCGGAACATCAGTCGGCCTTGCGCGGCGGGGTCACGGGACTTTGGGGGTAGAGGCGGGCGGGGGTTTTGGCAAGGGCCGCGCGGGTCACGAGGGAGAGAGGGGGCTTGCGCCGTCGCCGGGGGGAGCCCCGGGGTATACCCCGGGCTACGCGGCGGAGTCCGAGCGCCGCCCCCGCCGGGTGGGGAGCCCGTGTCGCGCGCGCCCCGCCGCTCCGGGCTTGACCCGGGGCCTGGGCGGTTTGGGGGTGCGGGGGTGGGGTGCGTGAACTCACGCACCCTCCGGGCGCGCGGTGCGCTGAAGCGCACCCTACTCCGGGACCACGCGGCAGGAGACCAAGTAAAAAGCCTTGTCCAATTTCGCTTTGAACAGGGCCTTCGCCAGTTTCGGGCTGACGAAGAAGCCACTGACCAGCTTCTCGTCCCCCCAAAGGTCTGCCCCCTGCAATGCCGCAGCGGTAACGGCGACATCATCTGGCTGAATCAAGAGAGACGGCGAGAACCTGTCCTGCGGGGAGTGTTCCAGCCCTTTGCTTTCCGCAAGATTCAGTGCCGACTTCTTTTCCCCGAAATTCAGAGCCCAGAATGGCCCAGTGATGGGAGTTTGACCGTCGCTTCGAAACAACTCCAGATTATAGAGACCGCCTTTCCCCAAGTCATGATCTCGCAGGACCTGGGCGGCCTTGTCCGTGACACAGAGGAATCCATTCACCATGAACAGAGCAGGTAGGCTGCGAACAGGACGGCCTCGGTCTTCTATTGCTCTCTGAGGCAAGAGTTCTGGCGCCAGCATCTGACAACAAAGGTGCGCCATAGCGTTCTGCGACCGCTCTGATGAAGGCACCACGCGATCTTCCATCTGGCAGCCGGACGTAATGTGCACCTTTTGCAGAGCAACGCTCAGATTGACGGTGTCGGACAAACTCAGGCCTCGTTTTTGCGAAATGTGGTGGGCGGAGTTTCCCGGCGTCGAGGTCCCGGGTCAAGCCCGGGACGGCGGGGAGCGTGGGATGCGGTGTTGTCCGAGGGGGTCGGCCAGACCAGAGGACGGCCCAGACCCGAGGTCTACCCCGGGCTGCGCGGTCCGGGCCCAAAGCCCCGGCGCCGAAGCTTGGTGGCGACCGGGTGCCGCCTTCCGTGGCAACGCGGGCGGAGGGGGCTCGATGCCCCCGACGGCCGCAGCCTCAGGGGAAGGCAGCCTTACGCCGCGGTCTCGGCCTTGGGCGCTTCTTCCGGCGCCGTCAAAGCGCCGGGCAGCCTTACCCGGATGCGTTTGATGCGGCGGGGGTCGGCGTCGACCACCTCGAACTCGGCCCCCGACTCATGCGGCACGATCTCGCCCCGGGCGGGCATCCGGCCGGTGCGCAGCATCACCAAGCCGCCCAAAGTGTCGATGTCCTGGTCATCCTCCAACGTCCGCAGCGTCAAGCCAAGCGCCGGTTCGAACTCGTCCAGCGGCGCGGTGGCCTGGGCCAGGAAGACGCCGGGCTTTTCCTCTTTCCAGAGGTTGCCCTCGTCCTCGTCATGCTCATCCTCGATCTCGCCGATCACCGTCTCGATCAGGTCCTCGATCGTCACCAGCCCATCGACGCCGCCATATTCGTCGATCACCAGCGCCATATGCACCCGCTCGCGCTGCATCTTTTGCAGCAGAACCCCCACCGGCATCGACGGCGGCGCATAGAGGATCGGCCGCAGGAGTTTCTTCAACGAGAACCGCCCTCCGGTGCCAAAGCCATGCTGAAGCGCCAGGTCCTTGAGCAGCACCAGGCCTTGTGGGCTGTCCAGGTTGCCCTTGTAGACCACGATCCGCGAGAACCCGTGTTCCTTGAAGGCCGCCACCAGGTCTTCCTTGGTGATGTCCAAAGCCACGGCCACGATGTCGACCTTGGGGATGGCCACGTCATCGACCCGCAGTTTGCGCAGGTTCGACATGCCATGCGTCGCCACGACCTGGATCACCGGTTGGGCGGGCAGGGCGTCCTTTTGCTCGGGGCTGCGGCGAAACAGGCGCTGCAACAGCCCCCGTCGCAAGGGAGGTTCGTCAGTCGTTCCCGGCACAGCAGGGGCCGGTCCTTCGGTGCTACTGCCCATGGCGGTCGCGGAAATCCTTGATTGGCCCGTGCATGGGCGCACTTAGTATGGGTCAGGAAGGCCCAGAGATGCAAGTATCCGCACCTCCAAAGCCTCCATCCGCGTGGCATCCTCATCGCGGACATGGTCATATCCCAGACAATGCAACAGCCCATGGGCCACCAGATGGGTGACATGATCGGCCAAGGGCTTGCCGGTCTCCAGCGCCTCACGGGCGCAGGTGTCATAGGAAATCGCAATGTCACCCAGTGATTCGGGATCATCCGCCGAGCCGATCTCGGGCGCATCCGGGGCGGCGCCGTCCGCGTCGGCGGCCAGGTCCCAGGCGGGCCAGGACAGGACATTGGTCGGCTTGGCCTTGCCGCGGAATTCCTCGTTCAAGGTGGCGATGCGGGCATCGTCACAGCCCATGACCGAGACGGTCACGCCGACCTCAGGCAGGCCCAGTTCGGCAAGCGTCGCCTGCACGGCCCGCAGGGCCAGCGGTTCCAGCCCGAAGTCCTGCCAACGGGCATCCTCGATGACACATTCGACCAGGGCTTCCATGGGCAACTCCTCCTCAGGATAGGCTTGCATAAGGCCGCGCGGAGGCGGCGCCAATCCATGCTTGCGCAAGGGTGGATTGCGGCGCGCGCATGGCTGGCCGCCGGGGGGCTTCGCGCCCCCCGGACCCCCTGCGGGATATTTATCAAAAGATGAAGGAGGTTCGTGCAGGGCAGGTCCGCAGAACGCTAGTCTGACAAGATGGGTTCGGCTTCGGCAAAGGCGCGGCGGTTGGCCTCGATGCAGGGCTGGTGGTCGAAGGCCCATTTCGCCATGGCCATGACCGGTTCCTGAAAGGTGCGGCCCAGGTCGGTCAGGTCATATTCGACGCGGGGCGGAATCATGGCGTAGTGACGGCGAGCGATCAGCCCGTCACGCTCCAGGTCGCGCAGGGATTCCGACAGGACACGCTGAGAAATCCCCAGTTCCCGCTTCAGCTCGTTGAAGCGCATCGTGCCGCGCGACAGGGCATAGACGATCTGCACCGACCAGCGATCGCCCACGCGCGACAGGACCTCGTTCATCACGCGGCACAGCTTATGGCGCTGATCTGGGCAATCGGGGTGATCCATGATGACACCATTATGAAGGGGGTTGCTTTCCTCGTCCAGTTACTTATGTATACCGGTGTCAAATTAACACCGGGTATGGTAAAGAAACCATTACCCAGTTCTGTGTTCTCTGAAAGGACTCTACCATGTTGGACCAAGCCTCCTCCTCGGCGCTGATCGAAAAACTGCAGTGGCGCTATGCGACCAAGAAGTTTGATGCCGCCAAAATCGTGTCGGCCGAAAAGGTCGAATCCATCCTGGAAGCCGCGCGTCTGGCGCCGACCTCCTCGGGCCTGCAGCCCTTCCAGGTCATCGTCGTGACCAACAAGGACATCCGCGCCAAGCTGCAAGCGGCCTCTTATGGCCAGGCGCAAGTCACCGAGGCCAGCCACCTTCTGGTCTTCGCGGCCTGGGACAATTACACCGATGCGCGCATTGACGACGTGGTGACGCGCACCGCCGCCGACCGTGGCGCACCGATCGAGGCCGTGGCCGAGTATTACAACAACCTCAAGGGCATGTATCTGCCGCGCCCGGCCGATGTGAACTATGAACACGCCGCCCGTCAGGCCTATATCGCCTTTGGTCTAGCCCTGGCCCAAGCCGCCTTTGAAGGCGTCGATGCGACCCCGATGGAAGGCTTTGATCCGGCCCAGGTCGACGAGATCCTGGGGCTGAAGGCCCATGGCCTGCGCTCGGTCACGCTGCTGCCCATCGGCTACCGTGCCGCCGAAGGCGACTGGCTGAAGGATCTGCCCAAGGTCCGCAAGTCGCGCGCCGACCTGATCGTCGAAGTCAAATAAGCGCCTGAACTCGCGCAAAGGGGCGGCTTCGGTCGCCCCTTTTTCATGCCGAATCGCCTTGTGGGATTGGGCGAAAGCGTTTAGCAGGACGCCAGCGGCAGGGCGGGGGCAACCCCGGCCCTTTTTGTGTTTGTGCCGCAAAGACCCATCGCCTGCAAAAGGCAAAGACCGGTGGAGACAACCGCCAGGCCTGTCATATGTTGAAAGGACTACGCCGCATGTGCGCTAAAGCTACTATGGAAGACTTCGAAGCCCTGTTGAAGGAAAGCTTTGAAATTGACACCCCCGAAGAGGGCACGGTTGTCAAAGGCCGGGTTATCGCGATCGAAGCGGGCCAGGCCATCATCGATGTCGGCTACAAGATGGAAGGCCGCATCGACCTTAAAGAATTCGCAAATCCCGGCGAGCAGCCCAACATCAATGTGGGCGATGAAGTCGAGGTTTACCTTGACCGCGTCGAGAACGCCAAAGGCGAGGCCCAAATCTCGCGCGAGAAAGCTCGCCGCGAAGAAGCCTGGGACCGTCTGGAAAAAGCCTATGCCTCCGAGACCCGCGTCGACGGCGCGATCTTTGGCCGCGTCAAGGGCGGCTTCACGGTCGACCTGGGCGGCGCTGTTGCCTTCCTTCCCGGTTCGCAGGTTGACGTCCGCCCCGTGCGTGACGCTGGCCCGCTGATGGGCATGAAGCAGCCCTTCCAGATCCTGAAGATGGACCGTCGTCGCGGCAACATCGTTGTCTCGCGCCGTGCGATCCTGGAAGAATCCCGTGCCGAGCAGCGCGCCGAAGTCATCGGCAACCTGCACGAAGGCCAGACCGTTGACGGCGTCGTCAAGAACATCACCGAATATGGTGCGTTCGTTGACCTCGGCGGCGTGGACGGCCTGCTGCACGTGACCGACATGGCTTGGCGTCGCGTCAACCACCCGTCGGAGATCCTGGCGATCGGCGAGACCGTGAAGGTCCAGGTCATCAAGATCAACAAGGAGACGCACCGCATCTCCCTGGGCATGAAGCAGCTGCAGTCCGATCCGTGGGATGCCGTTGAAAAGGCCTATCCGCTGGGTTCGGTCCACAAGGGCCGCGTCACCAACATCACCGACTACGGCGCCTTCGTGGAGCTGGAAGCCGGGGTCGAGGGCCTGGTTCACGTGTCCGAAATGTCCTGGACCAAGAAGAACGTCCATCCCGGCAAGATCGTTTCGACCTCGCAAGAAGTCGAAGTCATGGTGCTGGAGATCGACTCGTCCAAGCGTCGGGTTTCCTTGGGCCTCAAGCAGACCCAGCGCAATCCGTGGGAAGTCTTTGTCGAAACCCATCCGGTCGGCTCTGCCATCGAAGGCGAAGTCAAGAACATCACCGAATTCGGTCTGTTCGTCGGTCTGGACGGCGACATCGACGGCATGGTTCACCTCTCCGACCTGTCCTGGGACAAG
This sequence comes from Stagnihabitans lacustris, assembly GCF_025950525.1. Lineage (GTDB taxonomy): Bacteria > Pseudomonadota > Alphaproteobacteria > Rhodobacterales > Rhodobacteraceae > Stagnihabitans. The sequence goes on from NZ_JAPDGS010000002.1 coordinate 430,452, forward strand.
CGCGGTGAAGAGGCCATCCAGGAATACCGCAAGGGCGACATGGTCAAGGCCGTTGTCACCGAAGTGGACGTCGAGAAGGAGCGCATCTCGCTCTCCGTCAAGGCTCTGGGCGATGACACCTTCACCGACGCCGTTGGCGATGTGAAGCGCGGCTCGATCATCACCGTGGCGGTTTCCGCCATCGAAGAAGGTGGGATCGAAGTGGAATACAACGGCGCCAAGTCGTTCATCCGCCGCTCGGATCTGGCCCGCGACCGTGGCGACCAGCGCCCCGAGCGTTTTGGCGTCGGCGACAAGATCGACGTCCGCGTCACCGCGATCGACTCCAAGACCCGCAAGCTGGGCCTGTCGATCAAGGCGCGCGAGATCGCCGAAGAGAAGGAAGCCGTTGAACAATATGGCTCCTCCGATTCGGGCGCTTCGCTGGGCGACATCCTCGGCGCGGCTCTGAAGGGCAAGAACTGATCCTTTGCCGGAAACAATCGGAAAGGCCCTGCCATTTGGCGGGGCCTTTTTGTTTGGTTGCGGGGGCTTCGCTGCGAAAACCTTTGTCAGCGGTAAATTTCTCGCTACAGTCCACCAGAAGTTAACATTTGGCGCAACCAAGGCCGGGCACACGGCAAGGGCGACCACGACGGGGGGTAATTGATGATCCGTTCGGAGCTGATCCAGAAGATCGCTGACGAAAATCCGCATTTGACGCAAAAGCACGTCGAGAAAATCGTGAACACCGTCTTTGACGAGATCATCGAGGCTTTGGCGCAGGGCAACCGGGTCGAGCTGCGCGGCTTTGGTGCTTTTTCGGTCAAGGCGCGGGATGCCCGCGTGGGCCGCAACCCGCGCACCGGCGAGGCCGTGCAGGTCGACGACAAGAAGGTCCCCTTCTTCAAGACCGGCAAACTTCTGCGTGACCGTCTGAACGGCAAAGCTTGACCCTGCGACGCCCGCGGGGATAGTGGCCCCAGGAGGTGTCTCATGCGGATTTTGCGCTACCTGGTCCTTGGGGCCCTGCTTTTGGCTTTCCTGACCGTGGCCCTGGCCAATCGCGGCCCGGTTGGGATCACGCTTTTGCCCGAGGACCTGGCCATGCTTTTGGGCTGGCAGGCCCGGGCCGAGGTGCCGGTTTTCGTCGTGCTGGGCTTTGGCGCGGTGATGGGGATCGTCATCGGCTTTGTCTGGGAGTGGCTGCGCGAACACAAGCACCGCAAGGTGGCCCGCGTGCAGACCCGCGCTGTCACCAAGCTGGAGCGGGAGTTGGCCGCGATGAAGGACCAGACCTCCTTGCCGCAGGATGACGTTCTGGCGCTGTTGCAAAAGCCGCGCAAATGATCCGGGTCAAGATCTGCGGCCTGCGGACGCTGGCCGATGTTCAGGCGGTGGCTCAGGCGGGGGCGGCCTATGCCGGGTTCAACTTTTTCCCGAAATCGCCGCGCTATGTGACCCCGGGCCAAGCGCGCGACCTGGCGCTTGCCGCGCCGGTGGGTCTGGCCAAGGTGGCCCTTGTGGTCGATGCCTTGGATGAGATGCTGGACGCTCTGGTGGAAACCGTGCCGCTGGACATGCTGCAGCTGCATGGCCACGAGACCCCGGACCGTGTGGCAGAGGTCCGCGCCCGCTATGGCCTGCCGGTGATGAAGGTGCTGGGCGTGGCTGATGAAAGCGACCTGGCCGCGATCTTCGATCATTCCGTCGTGGCCGATCAGCTGCTGATCGACGCCAAGGCGCCGAAGGGCGCGGTCCTGCCGGGCGGCAATGGCGTGGCCTTTGACTGGCGCCTGATTGCCGGGCGCCGCTGGCTGCGGCCCTGGATGCTGGCCGGCGGCCTGACGCCCGACAACGTGGCCGAGGCGATCCGCCTGACCGGCGCCACCCAGGTCGACGTGGCCTCGGGCGTGGAAAGCGCGCCCGGCCAAAAGGACCCCGGGCGCATCGCGGCCTTCGTGCGGTCGGCCGAGGCCGCCGCACCCAAGCCCAAGGTCGCCTTCAGGATGCCGGGGTGAACAACGCGCCAAAGAGCGTGTTGGCATCGGCCCCCTTGGCCGCCGCCACTTCGGACAAAGGCTGGTCGGGGGCGGCAAAGACATAGCCCGAGGCGGTCAGCTTGGTGCGGATCTCGTCGCCGGTCATGTCAAGCAGGGGCGCGATCTCGTCTGCCGAATGGGTCATGGCCTGGGTGACGAAGGCGAAAGCCGGCGGACCGGAGCGCGTGTCGGTCCCGGTCTCCAGGAAAAACGGCACGCAGGCCAGGATCGAAAGCCCCAGGGCCACGACCATGGGCGCATGTTTGAAATAGGACACCATGGGCCGCCAGTTCTTCCAGATGTGGAAGGCAAAGGGCAGGATCAGCACAAGGCTGAGGATCTCATGCATCTCACGGAAGGCCGTGGGGCCAAAGTGGAAGAACAGCGCGACCCCGGTGACGAGCGAAATCACGAAGAACCCGGTGATGAAGGGTGTGGCATAACGGTTGAAGAAGCTGAGCATGTCCCGACCTTTGAAAACCCCGGCCTCTGCTGGGCCGGTCATCCGTCCTACGCCGCCCGCCCGCGTTTCCGTCGCAGCCCTTGCCAAATTGAGCGCTGCGCGCATTGCTTTTTTCTCGCCTCTGGGCGTGCCGCCCAACCGGCTCGGGCGTGGCCTCCGGCGGGGATATTTGTGTCAGTATGAAAACGCGCGCGCTTTCACTTTCATACTGGCCCAAATATCTCCGGGGGGAGCGAAGCGGGGGGCAGCGCCCCCTTTCCACCGCAGCCCCATGGCGCTAGGTATGGCTCAAAGCACAGGGAGAGCGACATGGCCGAGGACGGGTTGAACAGCTTTATGACGGGACCGGACGAGCAGGGCCGCTTTGGCATGTTCGGCGGGCGTTTCGTGTCGGAAACCCTGATGCCGCTGATCCTGGACCTGGAAGAGCGCTATAACTTCGCCAAGACCGATCCGACCTTCTGGGCCGAGATGGAGGACCTGTGGAAGCATTACGTGGGTCGCCCCTCGCCCCTGTATTTCGCCCCCCGTCTGACCGAGCATCTGGGCGGCGCCAAGGTCTATATGAAGCGCGACGAGCTGAACCACACCGGCGCGCACAAAATCAACAACGTGCTGGGCCAGATCATCCTGGCGCGGCGCATGGGCAAGACGCGGATCATCGCCGAGACGGGCGCGGGCCAGCATGGCGTGGCCACGGCCACGGTCTGCGCCAAGTTCGGGCTGCAATGCGTGGTCTATATGGGCGCGCATGATGTGGAACGTCAGGCGCCCAACGTGTTTCGGATGCGGCTTTTGGGGGCCGAGGTCATTCCGGTGACATCGGGCCGTGGCACGCTGAAGGATGCGATGAACGACGCCCTGCGCGACTGGGTGACGAATGTGCGCGACACCTTTTATTGCATCGGCACGGTGGCGGGTCCGCATCCCTATCCGGCCATGGTCCGCGACTTTCAGTCGATCATCGGCAAAGAGGTGCGCTGGCAGCTGGCCGAGCAAGAGGGCGAGGGGCGCTTGCCCGATACGCTTGTGGCGGCCATTGGCGGCGGGTCCAATGCCATGGGGCTGTTCTATCCCTTCCTGGACGATGCGTCGGTGAACATCATCGGGGTCGAGGCCGGCGGCAAGGGTGTGGACGACCGGATGGAGCATTGCGCCAGTCTGACCGGTGGCCGTCCGGGCGTGCTGCATGGCAACCGGACCTATCTGTTGCAGGACAATGACGGGCAGATCCTGGAGGGCTTCTCGATCTCGGCCGGTCTGGATTACCCCGGGATCGGGCCGGAACATTCCTGGCTTCACGACATTGGCCGGGCGCAATATGTGTCGATCACCGACAAGGAGGCGCTGGAGGCCTTTCAGCTGTGCTGCCGGTTGGAGGGGATCATCCCGGCGCTGGAGCCGTCCCATGCCCTCGCCCATGTGATGAAGATCGCGCCGACGCTGCCGCGCGACCATATCATCGTGATGAACATGTGTGGCCGCGGCGACAAAGATATCTTCACCGTCGCCAAGCACCTGGGTGTGCAAGTCGCCGTCTGAAGTCTTGACCATGGCAAAGGGCTCCGCCTTGGGCGGGGCCCTTTGCCATGGGCGGGTCCTGCCGACTGCGCCCGCGCTCTGCGCCGCCCCCCGTCGCCCTGCCGACTGAGAGCCGGAAGAAGCCCCCCGGGTCACCTGAACGCAAATGCAGTCGGCGGGGCGACGGTGGAGGTCCGGACGCGGCAGGGCAGTTGGGCAGGGCAGTCGGGCGGGGGCAGTCGGCGGGGCCCCCTTCAGGCCTGGCTGAGGATCACCAGCGCGCCCAGCAGGGCCAGCCCGGCGCCGATCAGGTCCCTTGCCGTCGGTACCGCGCCTTCCACCAGCCAGAGCCAGACCAGAGAGGCCGCGATATAGACCCCGCCATAGGCCGCATAGCTTTTCCCGGCATGGGAAGGTGGGGTCAGGGCCAGGGCAAAGGCGAAGACCGCAAGCGCTGCCGCTCCGGGGATCAGCCACAGCGCGCTTGCGCCGCGCCACCATGACCAGACGGCAAAGCAGCCTGCGATCTCGGCCAGGGCGGCCAGGGCGTAGAGCGGGAGGCTCATGGGGTCTCCTGTGGGCGGTGGGCTTCAAGCGCGGCCATGACCTCGGCCAGGGGCGCATCCAGGACCCTGGACCGATACAGCAGCCCGCCCCTGTTCAAATTCTGGTCGCCAAGCAGCTGGCTCCAGAAATCCATCCGCGTCTTGTAGCGGGTCAGGTTGTGCAGCTCGATGCGCAGGCAGTCGCGGTTGAACCGGCCTTGTCGCACCTGGATGACCTGGGCCCTGCCGACGTCCTCCCAAGGGATCAGGCCAAGCAGCCAGACCTCCAGCCCCCCCGCGCTGATCCGCAGCAGCACCGGGTTGCGCTGCAGGCGAAACACAATCGGGATCACCGAGACGATCATCAGCAGCTGGCAAATCGGAGCGGCCACCGGAAAGAGCGCGTCGCGCGCGGGGCCTTCCCAAAGCGCGGGGCTTGGCCCCATATTGATCTGCGCCACGACACAAAGCACGCCGAAGGCCGTCCACAACAGGACGGAAAGCAGCGCCGTGGCCCTGTTCTGCCGAAACGCGACCTTGGGGCTGCCGCTCAGCGGTCCCTCCAGCGGTTCGCGATGGGATAGCGCCGGTCCAGCCAGAAGGCTTTCTTCGTCAGCTTGACCCCCGGGGCGGATTGGAAGCGTTTGTATTCGCTGATGTAAAGCAGGTGTTCGATGCGCTTCACAATGGCCTCATCGAAGCCCTGCGATACGATCTCGGCCACGGAGAGTTCGTTTTCCACCAGCCCCTCCAGGATCGCGTCCAGCACGGGGTAGGGGGGAAGCGAGTCCTCGTCCTTCTGGTTGTCGCGCAACTCGGCTGAGGGCGGCTTTTCGATCACGCGCGGCGGGATCACGACCCCCGCAGGCCCCGCCATCCAATCCCGGTGGTTCGCGTTCCGCCAGCGGCAGGCGTCGAAGACCCGGGTTTTATACAGGTCCTTCAGCGGGTTATACCCGCCGTTCATATCGCCATAGATCGTGCAATAGCCCACCGCCATTTCCGACTTGTTGCCGGTGGTCAAAAGCATCGCGCCGGTCTTGTTCGACAGCGCCATCAGCAGAAGACCGCGCAGGCGGCTTTGGATGTTCTCTTCGGTGATGCCGGGCTCAGTGCCGGCAAACAGGGGCGCCAGAGCCTCGCCCACGGCCTCTTGCGGGCCGCTGATCGGCACCGTGTCCAGCCGCGTCCCCAAGGCGCGGGCCACGCCTGCGGCATCCTCTAGCGAATGGGCCGAGGTAAAGCGCGACGGCAGCATGACGCAATGGACGTTCGAAGGCCCCAGAGCATCGGCGGCGATGGCGGCGACCAGGGCAGAGTCCACACCGCCCGACAGGCCCAGGATCACCTTGGCAAACCCGGTCTTGCGGCAATAATCCTTCAAGGACAGGACCATGGCGTGATAATCGGCCTCATGCGCCTCGGGCCAGACCGCCAGAGCCGTGGGCCGCGCCCGCCAGCCGTCCGGGCCAAGGTCGAAGTCGACATGGGCCAGCGCGGTCTGGAACTGCGGCAGCGAGGCCACAAGCTCTCCACCGGGGTTCAGCACGAAACTGGCCCCGTCAAAGACCTGATCATCCTGGCCGCCCACCATGTTCAGATACACAAGCGGCAAGCCGGTTTCGACCACGCGGGACACCATCAGCCCCATCCGCACATCCACCTTGCCGCGGTGATAGGGCGAGCCATTGGGGACGAACAGGATCTCGGCCCCGGTCTCGGCCAGCGTTTCGGCCACATCGGCGTGCCAGGCATCCTCGCAGATCGGCACGCCCAGGCGCACGGGGCCCACGACGACGGGGCCAGAGATATCGGCCGGGGTGAACAGGCGCTTTTCGTCAAAAACGCCGTTGTTGGGCAGTTCATGCTTCAGGACCGAGGTCACAACCCCGCCCTGCAGGATGTGGAAGGCGTTGTAAAGCTTGCCTTCTTTGACGGCGGGCCCGCCGAGCCCCAGCGCGGGACCCTCGGCGCAGGCCAGGGCGAGCGCCGCGATCCGATCCAATGCCGCCGCGACGAAAGCCGGTTTCAGGATCAGGTCCTGGGTCTGATAGCCGGTGATGAACATCTCTGTCAGACAGACCATATGGGCGCCGGCCTGCTTGCCCGCCTCCCAGGCGGCGCGGGCGCGGGCGGCATTGCCATCCAGGTCGCCCAGGATGGGGTTTTCTTGGGCAAGCGTCAGGCGGAAATGGGTCATGGCGGGCTCCTGCGGTGCCATGGTTCTAGCAGGTTCGGGGCCGGGGAAAAGGGGTGGTGCCCCGGGTTGCGCCCAAGGAGGAGCCCGGGATCAGCTTGTCAGCGGGGCCTCCGGGCGGCTAGGGTCGGGGCGCGCTTGGCAAGGGAGTTTGCGATGTCGAAATGGATGGTCCTTGGGGTGACGGCGGCCCTTATTGCGGGCGGTGTCGCATCCGCCATGGCGCAAGAGGTCGTGACCAAGCAATTCGACAATGGCGCGGTTTACGAAGGCACGCTGAAGGACGGCAAGCTGGACGGGACGGGCACTTACAAGATGCCCGATGGATTCGAATACACCGGACAATGGGTCGCCGGAGAGATCAAGGGCGAGGGCCGGGCGCAATTCCCCGACGGCTCGATCTATGAGGGCTCTTTTGCGGCGGGGGTGCCCGACGGGCGCGGCAAGATCGCCTGGGCCGAGGGTGGCAGCTATCAGGGCGACTGGGTGGCGGGGGCGATCACCGGGACCGGGGTTTGGACCGGGGCGGATGGCGCGGTCTATGAGGGCGGCTTTCTGGGCGGCCAGCGCGAGGGCCAGGGCAAGCTCACCGAACCCGGCGGCGCGGTCTTTGAAGGCGCCTGGGTCGCGGGCAAGAAAGAGGGCGCGGGCAAGCTGACCTATGCCGATGGCTCGGTCTATGATGGCGCCTTCCGTGCCGATCTGCCCGAGGGCAAGGGCAAGCTGACGGCCAAGGATGGCACGGTCTATGAGGGCGACTGGACGGCGGGCCAGGTGAATGGCCAGGGCCGCATGGTCCAGGCCAATGGCGACATCTACGAGGGCGCCTTCAAGACCGACCAGCGCGAGGGTCAGGGCAAGGTCGTCTGGAAGGCGGGCGGGTCCTATGAGGGCGGCTTCAAGGCGGGCTTGCGCGAGGGCCAGGGGATCTGGGTCTCGGGCGATGGCAAGACCTATCGCGGGGCTTGGGTTGCCGGCGTGATGCAGGGGCGCGGCGTGATGACCTATGCCGATGGCTCGGTCTATGACGGGGCCTTTGTGGCGGGCCTGCCCGAGGGCCTGGGCAAGATCACCCGCAAGGATGGCAGTTCCTATGAGGGCGCCTGGGTCAAGGGCGCAATCGAGGGCAAGGGTCGGGCGGCCTATGTTGGCGGCGCGGTCTATGAGGGCGTTTTCAAGGCGGGCCAACCCGAGGGGATCGGCCGCATGGCCTGGGCCGATGGCCAGACCTATCAGGGCCAATGGAAGGCGGCCGAGCGCGAGGGCTTTGGCATCGCGACCTATCCTGACGGCACGGTCTATCAGGGCGGCTTTGCCAAGGGGCTGCGCCAGGGCAAGGGCAAGCTGATCATGGCGGATGGCTTTGTCTATGTCGGCGACTGGGTCACGGGCGAGATCCGGGGCCGCGGCGTGGCGACCTATCCGGGCGGCGAGGTCTATGAGGGCGATTTCGTCAACGGCGTGCGCGAGGGCCAGGGCAAGCTGGTCTACAAGAACGGCGATGTGTCAGAAGGCCAATGGCGCGCGGGCATCCTGATCGCCCCACCCGAGGCGCCTGCTGAGAACTAGGCGGAGCGCGCAAAGCGCGCAAGATTTTCATCTCGCCTCTGGCCTGCGGCCAACCGGCTCGGGCGAAGGGCCTCCGGCGGGAGTATTTGGGCCAATGTGAAAGACAAAGGCCCGGGCAAGTGCATCTTGCGCGATGTTGCGCCAGCGGGGCGTGGTTAGAGGTCGGGGGCGCGGTTGGGCCCTTCTTCGTCTTTCACATTGATCCAAATATTCCGGGGGGTGAGGGGGGCAGCGCCCCCCTGCGCGGGTGGGGCCCAGACCTGCGCGGTGGGGCCTAGACCTGAGAGATCACACATTCCGGCAAAAGCCGCAGCACGTCTTCAGCCCGGCAAAGCTGCGTGGCATCCGTCGTTACCGCGGCCGAGGCTGCAGCCGTGCCCATGGCCAGCGCGGCTTCGGGCCCCTCGCCACGCGCCAGCGTCAGCACGAGGCCTGCCACAAAGCTGTCACCCGCCCCCACCGTCGACCTGACCTTGACCTTGGCCGCCTTGGCAAAGATGCGGCGGTCGTTATCCACCAGCACCGACCCATCGGCCCCGCGTGCCACGATCACCGTCCGCGCCACCCCCGCCTTGACCAGACCCGCGGCGAAATCGGCGGAGTCCGAGCGGGTGGCAAGGGGGCGACCGGCCAGGCTCTCGGCCTCGTCGCCATCCATCCGCAGGATCGCAAGGCCGGGGATCGGGTTGCTGACCGCCTCGACCAGGGCGGGGCCGGAAGTGTCCAGCACCACGTTCAGCCCCGGCATGGCCCGCGCCAGACGTGCCGGAAAGTCCACCGGCACGCCGGGCGGCTGGCTGCCCGAGATCACGCCAAAAGCCCCCGGGCGGGCCGAGGCGCGCAGCAGGGTGAAGACCCGCGTCTGATCCTCGTCCGACCATTTCGGCCCCGGCAGCATGAAGCGGTATTGCCGCCCGGTGGTCGTCTCGGTCACGGTCAGGCTTTGCCGCGTCTCGCCGGGGGCGGTCAGGGCCAGGAAGGGCACGCCCTCATTCCGGATCAGGCCGGCCAGCCGGTCGCCGGTCAACCCGCCCAGGGCCACCAGCGCCAGGCTTTCCCCGCCCAGGGCACTGATCGCCCGGCTGACATTCAGCCCACCGCCGCCCGGGTCCAGCAAAGGGTCCGAACAGCGCAGCTTTTGATCCGGGATCAGCGCCGGCACATCCGAGGACATGTCCAGCGCCGGGTTCAGCGTCAGCGTCACGACCGGAGTTTGCTGGGCGGGATTGGGCATCGGCTACTCCGCGATTTCGATGGCGGTCTGGAAGGACCCGGATTTCTGGCTGTTCTTGTCGCGCAGGGTTGTCACCAAAGTATAGCGCCCCGGTTTGATACCCTGCAAAGTATAGGTGATATTGGCCGGAATTTCGCGGTTCAGATGCCGCGAGGTGGTGTTGTATTGCGTCACCTCGGGCAGGTTGGCCAATTGGTTTCCGCCCGAATCCAGCACCTGCAGGTCGATGAAGAAATTGACCGACCAAAGCCCCTCGCCGGGATTGCCATAGTCGAAACCCACCGGCTCGCAGTAAATCAAGACCGGCTCGCCCTGTTTGAAGACATTGGTCGCGCGGGGGTTATAGACGCCGTATCCCGTGGCCTCTGTTTCGACCAGCAGGGCCTGGGTGAACGACATCTCCAGCGCCTGGGCCCAGACCCCGGCCAGCAGGTCCTGGGCCAGCGACACCGCCGCCGCGCCATCGCCCTCGGCCAATTTGCCCTCGATGGCGGCGGCCTGATCGGCCACCGGGCCGGCAAAGGCAGCAGAGGCGAGGGCACCCCACAAGAGAAGTCCGGCAGAAATCCGCATGCAATAGGTCATGCCCGCAGGTTTAACCGTGAACAGGGGGTGGGGGAAGGGGGCTCATCCACGCGCTCTATTCCCACCAGGGGTCGATGGCGGCGATATCGTCATCGGACCAGCCGAAATGATGGGCCAATTCGTGGACCAGAACATGGGACACCAATTCCCCCAAAGAGACATTCCCGCGGTCGATCCATTCTTCCAGGATCGGACGGCGATACAAGAAGATCTGGTCCGGCCGCGGATCGGGCTCTGACAGGCGCTTTTCGGTCAGGGGGATGCCGTCGTAAAGCCCGGTCAGATCATAGGGGTCCTCGATCTGCAGCGCCTCAAGGATTTCGGGCTCGGCGAAATCGGCGATCACCAGACGGACTTCGGTGGCGGCAATGCGAAAGGCCTCGGGCAGGGCTTGGCGCGCGGCCTCGGCCAAGGAGAGGATCAGCGCCCCATCGGGGGCAAGGGCGTCGGATGGGGTCAACATCGGCCAAGGATGGGGGGTGCGCCCCGGTCCCGCAAGGCCTTTTGCTGGACAAATCGCTTGGGAAGTGACAGGGAAAGCGGAAATCTGGAGTTCATGATGACCCGTCCGACTGTCACCCGCTTTGCCCCCTCGCCCACCGGTTACATCCATGTGGGCAACCTGCGCACCGCCTTGATGAATTACCTGATCGCCCGCAAGACCGGCGGCACCTTCATCCTGCGGCTGGACGACACGGACCAAGAGCGGTCAAAGCAGGAATACATCGACGGCCTGAAGCAGGACCTGGAGTGGCTGGGCCTGCATTGGGACCGCATCGAACAGCAGTCGCTGCGCTTTGACCGCTACCGCGAGGCGGCAGAGGGGCTGAAGGCGGCGGGGCGGTTCTATGAGTGTTTCGAGACGCCGGTGGAACTGGACCTGAAACGGAAAAAACAGCTGAACATGGGCCGCCCACCGGTCTATGATCGGTCGTCCTATCGGCTGACCGAGGCCGAGCGCGAGGCCATGCGCGCCGAGGGGCGTCAAGGCTATTGGCGTTTCCTGCTGGAACAGAACCGCATCGAATGGCCGGATGGCATCCTGGGCGATATCTCGATCGACGCGGCTTCGGTGTCGGACCCGGTCTTGATCCGGGCGGATGGGCAGATCCTGTATACCTTTGCCTCTTCGGTGGATGACATTGACATGGGGGTCACGAATATCGTCCGCGGCGCCGATCACGTGACCAATACCGCGACGCAGATCCAGATCATGCAGGCGATGGGCGGCACGCCTCCGGCCTTTGCGCACCATTCGCTGTTGACCGGGCCGCAGGGCGAGGAACTGTCCAAACGCCTGGGCGTCCTTGCGCTGCGTGACCTGCGCGAGCGCGGGGTAGAGCCGATGGCTCTGCTGTCCCTGATGGCGCGGCTGGGGTCGTCGAAGCCCGTGGAAGTGGCCGGTTCGGTGGAAGAGCTGATCGCGGGTTTCGACGTCGAAAGCTTTGGCGCGGCGCCGACCAAGCTGGATAGCGAGGACCTCTTCCCCCTGACCCGCGCGATCCTTGGGGCCCGGCCTTACGCGCAGGTCAAGGCTCAGGTCGCGGCGCTGGGCGTGCCCGATGCCATCGCCGAGGATTTCTGGAATGTCGCGCGTGAGAACATCACCGTGATGGCCGATCTGGCCGCGTGGTGGACCCTGTTCCGCGACGGCGCCGAGCCCCTGGTGGACGAAGAGGACCGCGATTTCGTGGCCCAAGCGCTTGCGATGCTGCCGGCCCAGCCCTGGACGAAGGACACCTGGGGCCAGTGGACGGCGGCGGTCAAGGAGGCCACGGGCCGCAAGGGCAAGGGCCTCTTCCGCCCCTTGCGCCGCGCGCTGACGGGCCGCGACGCAGGCCCCGAAATGGCCGATGTCATGCCCTTGCTGCAAACGGTCCGCAAGTAAACGGAGCGCCTGCGGCGCAAGGTTATTTTCTCGCCTCTGGCCTGCGGCCAACCGGCTCGGACGTGCCTCCGGCGGGAATATTTGGATCAGTATGAAAGAGGGCGCCCCATGCCGGTGGCGCCCTCTTTCATACTGATCCAAATACTCACGGGGATTTTCAAGGGGGCCGTGGCCCCCTTGAAGCGGGGGTGCGGGGGCGGCAGCCCCCGCTTCCCGGCGCGCTACTCTGCCGCCTGGGCGTAATCCTCCACGGGTGGGCAGATGCATTGCAGGTTGCGATCTCCCCAGACGTTGTCGACGCGGCCCACGGGGGGCCAGTATTTGTCGACGCGGAAGGCGCCGGGGGGGAAGCAACCCTGCTCGCGGGGATAGTGCCGCGTCCAGTCGGCCACCAGATCCTCGACCGTGTGGGGGGCGTGGCGGAGGGGACTGTTCTCGGCCGTGATCTCGCCGTTTTCCACCGCGCGGATTTCCTCGCGGATCGCCAGAAGCGCGGTGATAAAGCGGTCGATCTCGGCCTTGGTCTCGGATTCGGTCGGCTCCACCATCAGCGTCCCCGCCACGGGCCAGCTCATTGTCGGCGCGTGAAAGCCGTTGTCGATCAGGCGTTTGGCGATATCGTCCACGGTCACGCCGCAAGCCGCAAAGGGCCGCGTGTCCAGGATACATTCATGCGCCACCCGTCCCTTGTTGCCCATGAAAAGCACCGGATAGCTGCCGCCCAGCCGGGCCGCGATGTAGTTGGCCGAGAGGATCGCCACGCGGGTCGCCTGGGTCAGGCCCTGCCCCCCCATCATCAGGCAATAGGCCCAGGAGATCAGCAGGATGCTTGCCGAACCCCAAGGCGCCGCCGACACGGGGCCGGCACTTGAGTTTTGCAGGCCTACGCCTGCGGGTGAGTTTTGCAGGCCTACGCCTGCGGGACCGCCGGTATGCCCATGCCCCGGCAGATAGGGCGCCAGATGCGCCTTGACGCCAATCGGCCCCATGCCCGGGCCGCCACCGCCATGCGGGATCGCAAAGGTCTTGTGCAGGTTCAGGTGGCTGACATCCGAGCCCACCTCTCCCGGCTTCACCAGGCCCACCAGGGCGTTCATGTTTGCCCCGTCCAGATAGACCTGGCCGCCATGGTCATGGGTGATCTTGCAGATCTCGCGCACGGTTTCCTCAAAGACCCCATGCGTCGAGGGATAGGTGATCATGCAGGCGGCCAGCCGGTTCCCCGCCTCCGCCGCCTTGGCCCGGAAGTCGTCAAGGTCGACGTCGCCATTCGGCGCGGTCTTCACGACCACCACCCCCATCCCCGCCATCTGCGCCGAAGCCGGGTTGGTGCCATGGGCCGAGGTCGGGATCAGGCACAGGGTGCGCTGATGATCCCCGCGCGCCTTGTGATAGCCGATGATCGTCATCAGCCCGGCATATTCCCCCTGCGCGCCGGAATTGGGCTGCATCGAAAAGGCCTCATATCCGGTGATTTCGCACAGCTTGTCGGTCAGGTCGGCAAAGACCTCGTGATAGCCTGCCGCCTGATCGACCGGGACAAAGGGGTGGATATTGGCGAACTCGGGCCAGGTGATCGCGGCCATTTCCGCCGCCGCGTTCAGCTTCATCGTGCAGGACCCCAAGGGGATCATCGCGCGGTCCAGGGCCAGGTCACGGTCGGAAAGCCGGCGCATATAGCGCATCATCTCGGATTCCGCCCGGTTCATGTGAAAGACCGGATGGGTCAGGAACGCGCTTTCCCGCAGCAGGCTTTCCGGGAAGGACAGCTCGGCGCGATGCGGCGGGACGCCCTCGATGCCAAAGGCGCGCAGGACCCGGATCAGGACCTGTTCATCCGTCGTCTCGTCCAGCGTGATCCCCACGCGGTCGGCACCGATCTTGCGGAAGTTCAACCCCTCGGCCCGGGCGGCGGCCAGGATGCCCGCCTGACCCACCCCAACCTCGACCGTGATCGTGTCATAAAACGCCTTGGGTGACACCTTGGCCCCCGCCGCCCCCAAAGCCCGATACAGCCGGTTGGTCAGGAAATGCACCCGCTCGCCAATCGCGCGCAGCCCCTTTGGCCCATGGAACACCGCATACATCGAGGCCATGACGGCCAGCAAAGCCTGCGCGGTGCAGACGTTGGAGGTCGCCTTTTCGCGCCGGATATGTTGCTCGCGGGTCTGCAGCGCCAGCCGGTAGGCCTTGTTGCCGCGGCTGTCGATGGAGACGCCGACGATCCGCCCCGGCATCTGCCGCTTTAGCGCGTCCTTGCAGGCGAAAAACGCCGCATGAGGCCCGCCATAGCCCATCGGCACGCCGAACCTCTGCGAGGACCCCAAAGCGATATCCGCCCCCATCGCGCCCGGCTCTTTCAACAGGGTCAGCGCCAGCAAATCCGTCGCCACGCAGGCAATCGCGCCCGCGTCATGCAGGCGGGCAATATCCTCGGACAGATCGCGGACATGGCCATAGGTCCCGGGATACTGGAAAAGCGCGCCAAAGACCGCCGCAGGGTCCAGATCCGCCGCCGCCCCCACGATGACCTTGATCCCCAAAGGCTCGGCCCGGGTGCGCACGACGCCGATGGTCTGGGGATGGCAATCCTCGGCCACGAAAAACGCCCGCGCCTTGGACTTGGCGCAGCGCTCGGCCATGGTCATCGCCTCGGCCGCCGCCGTCGCCTCGTCCAGCAGGCTGGCATTGGCCACATCCATGCCCGTCAGATCGGCCACCATGGTCTGATAGTTCAACAAGGCCTCAAGCCGGCCTTGGGCGATTTCGGGCTGATAGGGCGTATAGGCGGTATACCAGGCCGGGTTCTCCAGGATATTGCGTTGGATCGCGGGCGGCGTCACCGTCCCGTGATAGCCCTGCCCGATCAACGAGGTCATCACCCTGTTGCGCGCCGCCACCTGACGCATCCGCGCCAAAAGCCCCTGTTCGGACAAGGGCGCCCAGCCCAGGGGGATCGCCTGCCGGATCGAGCCCGGCACCGTCTCGTCGATCAGCGCCTCCAAACTGGCCGCACCGACCGCCTGTAGCATCGCGGCCATCTCCTCGGGCGAGGGGCCGATATGACGACGGTTCGCAAAGTCATAGGGGTTATAGTCGATGGGCGTGAAAGACATGACTTCTCCGTTAGCGGACCCTGCCGCTTTCATACTGATGCAAATATCTCCGGGGGAGAGGCCCAAAGGGCCTCGGGGGCAGCGCCCCCTTACCCGATCAGGTCAGCGTATTCGTCTTCGTCCATGAACTCGTCGATCACCGCCAGGTCATCGACCCGGATCTTGAAGAACCAGGCCTGAAGCGGGTCCTCGTTCACCAGGCCCGGATTGTCCACCAGCTTGGTATTGACCGCGATGATCTCGCCATCGACAGGCGCCAGGATATCCGAGGCCGCCTTGACGCTTTCGATCACCACCGCCTCGTCGCCTGCGGCCACCATGGTCTCGATCTCGGGGAGTTCGACGAAAACCACATCGCCCAGTTGGGTGGCGGCATGGGCGGTGATGCCCACCACGACCACATCATCGCCCTCGGCGCGAAGCCATTCGTGTTCTTCGGTAAATTTCATCGCAAGCCTCAACGTTTATAGGTGGTGGGGTGGAAGGGAAGTGTCGTCACGGTGACGGGCAGGCGTTTGCCGCGCAGTTCCGCCTCTAGCCGCGTGCCGGGTTTGGACAGCGCCAGGGGGACATAGCCCATGGCGATGGGGGCTGCGACCGAGGGGCCAAAGCCGCCGGAGGTGATGCGCCCGACCGGATCAGAGCCCTGGAACAGCTCGACCCCCTCGCGCATCGGGGCACGGCCTTCGGGGGCCAGACCGACGCGCAGCCTTTCGGGGCCAAGCTCGATCTCGCGCAGGATGCGTTCGGCGCCGGGAAAGCCGCCTTCACGCTCGCCCCCCTTGCGGCGGGATTTCGGGATGGCCCAGGACAAGGCGGCCTCGATCGGCGAGGTCGTGCGGTCGATGTCATGGCCGTAAAGGCAAAGCCCGGCCTCCAGCCGCAAAGAGTCCCGCGCGCCAAGGCCGATGGGCTGCGCGCCAGCCGTGACCAGGGCGCGGGCAAAGGCCTCGGCCCGGGCCTGGGGCAGCGAGATTTCATAGCCATCCTCGCCGGTATAGCCTGACCGCGAGACCCAAAGTTCGACACCGTCCCAATCCAGGTAAGCCACATCCATGAACCGCAGCTTGGCGGCCCCGGGGGCCATTGTGTCAAGGATCGCCTCGGCGCCGGGGCCTTGCAGCGCCAGAAGCGCGCGGTCTTGCGGCAGGACCTCGGCCACAGCAGAAAGATGGGCTTTCATATGGGCGATGTCGGCGGCCTTGCAGGCGGCGTTGACGACGACGAACAGGTGATCGCCGCGGTTGGCGAACATCAGGTCATCCAGGATGCCGCCCTTGGCATCGGTGAAAAGCCCATAGCGCTGGCGGCCGACACCCAGGTCCAGCACATCGGCGGGCACGAGGGATTCAAAGGCCAAGCAGAGTTCGGCCAGCGAGGTCTTGGGGCGCAGGATCACCTGGCCCATATGGCTGACATCAAACAGGCCAGCGCCTGCGCGGGTCGCGAGATGCTCTTTCAGCACGCCATCCGCATATTGCACCGGCATGTCATAGCCTGCGAAGGGCACCATGCGGCCGCCCCATGCGCGATGCAGGCCATCCAGCCCCAGTTTCAACAGGTCATCTTGCAAGACGCCCTCCTTCTTGGCCGGGGGCATGCCTCCGGCACCGAGCGGACAGACCAATCCCTGCCCTTCGATGCCCCCTCTGTCCTTGCCCCCCATTCTTGAGAAATGGTTCGGGCGCCTGAGATCGTTATCCCTTCGGCGGGCGCAAGCGCCACTCTCCAGAGTTTTCGTGCCAGAAACGGTCCTTGCGCCTGAGAGTTTACCGGGGCGGTTGCTCCTTCGGCACCGCATTGCTGCGGATTCTCCCGAACCTGACGGTCGCAATCTAGCCATGAAGGGTCGGATTTGGCAAGAGGGGGGAATACGATTGCATACTGTATATCCGGGGGCTGGAGGGTTTTGTACCCTCTGGGACCTGCCGCCCGATACTTGGTATGAAAGCGGTCGTGGTTTGCCGGGCGGCGCAAGAGAGTATTTAGGTCAGTATGAAAGGGGGCGGGATGGAGCGATCGGGGATCAGGGCGGGACTGGCCGAGGCCGTGCCGCTGATGTTGGGTTACTTTCCCATCGCCTTCTCCTTCGGGGTGGCGGCGACGCGCAGCGGGATGACGGGGTGGGAGGCCATGGCCCTGTCGGTCATCGTCTTTGCCGGGGCGGCGCAGTTTCTGGCGATTGCGCTGGTGGCGAGCGGCACGCCGGTGATCTTGGCGGGGCTGACGCTGGCGGCGATGAACCTGCGGCATTTGCTGTATGGGCCGGTCGTGTTGCAAAAGGCCGGAGCCATGGACAAAGGGGCGGGCGGGTCGCGGCGCTTTGCCTGGGCCTGGTCCTTCGCCCTGACCGATGAGGTTTTTGGCGCGGCGCTGGGCGCCTTGGCGCGGGGGCAGCGGTTTTCCGAGGGCTTCATGGGCGCCCTGGGCTTTGCCGCCTATGGCGCCTGGGTGGCGGGGACGGCGGCCGGGGCCTGGGCGGGGGGCGGGGCGCTGGACGGGTTCCCAGCCCTGGCGGCGGGGTTGGATTTCATGTTGCCGGGGCTGTTCCTGGCGCTTTTGCTGTCGATCCTGTCGGGGGCTCAGGTGCCGGTGATCCTTGTGGCGGGGCTGGCCACGGTGGCGGGGACCTGGGCGGTTTCGGGGACGGTGGGGCTGTTTGCCGGCATGATCAGCGGGGCGGTTCTGGGCGTGATGAGCCCCAGTCTGATGCGGAGGGGTCAGGATGCGAAGTGAGGTTCTGTTCCTGTGCCTGATCGCCGGGGGGCTGACGTATCTGTGGCGGTATCTGCCGATTCGGCTGGACCTTGGCGGCATGGGGACGCGGGGCTGGGTGGCGCGGTTTCTGGCCTCGACCGGTCCGGCGGCGATTGCCACGCTGTTCGTGGCCGAGATGCTGCCGGTGATCCGCGAGGGCGGGCCGGGCTTGGTCCATGGCGCGGCGGGGGTGCTGGGGGTGCTGGCGGTCTGGGCCTGGGCGCGGTCGGTCGTGGCGGCCACCCTGGGCGGCGCTGTGGCTGCGGGGCTGGCGGCCTTTGTCTTTGGCGGCTAGGGTCGGGCCATGAGCCTGACCGAAGACACGCGCAACTGGTGGTCCGACCTGTCGCTGGCCGGGCAATTCGCCCTGGGCGGCGGGTTGGTCATGGCCCTGGCCACCGCGGTCGTGGGGCTTTGGGTCTCGGGGCGGATCGAGGGGGTCGTGGTGCGCAATGCTGCCAACACGACCGCCCTGTATATGGAAAGCTTCATCGAGCCTTTGGCGCAGGACATGGCCCATGCATCGCGGCTGACGCCCGGCGCCGAGGCGGCTATTGCGGGGCTTTTGTCGGACACGAGCCTGGGCAAAAGGGTCATCAGCTTTAAGCTTTGGGATGGGGCGCAAAGGGTTGTGGCCGCGACCGACCCGGCTGTCATCGGCCAAAGCTTTCCCGACGAACATGACGTGGTCGCGGCCTGGGCGGGCGAGGTCGTGGCCAGCTTTGACCAGCTGGACGACGCAGAGAACGCCCGCGAACGCGCCCTGGGCCTGCCCTTGCTGCAGGTCTATACGCCGATCCGCGAAAGGGGCTCGGGGCGGATCATCGCGGTGGCCGAGTTCTACGAGGTCGCCACCGGGTTGCAGGCCGACTTGACCAAGGCGCGGATGTCGTCCTGGATGGCGGTGCTGATGGTGATGGCGGCAATCTTTGGCACGCTGTTCGCCATCGTCCTGCGCGGCAGCCGGATCATCGAACGCCAGCTGGAGGCCCTGGCCGAGATGGCCAGCCGCAATGTCAGCCTGCGCATCAAGGTGCAGGGCGCGGCGGGGCGGTTCAGCGCGCTGAACGATCAGGCCTTGCGCCAGATCGGGGCGGATCTGCATGACGGGCCGGCGCAGCTGATGGGCTTTGCCGCGCTGCGGTTGGACAGTCTGCGCAAGGGCGCCGATGCGCGGGGTCAGATCGAGATCGACGGCATCCAAAAGGCGATCCGCGAGGCGATCACCGAGATCCGCAACATCTCACGCGGGGTATCCCTGCCCGAGATCGAAAAGCGCGACATGGGCGAGGTGATCCGCGGCCTGGTCGATGCCCATGCGGCGCGCACCGGGCATGAGGTGGCCTTGACCCTGTCCCTGACGCGGGAACTGCCCCTTGCGGTCAAGATCTGTTTGGGGCGGCTGGTGCAAGAGGGGCTGACCAACGGCTTCCGCCATGCCGGGGCTTTGGGCCAGGAGGTGCGGGTGGTCGAGACCGATGGCGCGCTGGTGGCGCAGGTGCTTGACGCAGGTCCGGGGCTGGCGCAGGACCTGGGCGAGGATCTTTACGGTCTGGGGCTTGCGGGGCTGGCCGGGCGCGTGGAAAGCTTGGGCGGGGAATTGGCGCTGACGGCACGGGTTGACGGGCGGCAGGGCGCGGAATTGCGCATGGTTCTGGATTTGCGGAGCGTGGAATGACCGATATCATCCGGCTGGTTTTGGCCGACGACCATCCGATCTATCGCCAGGGTCTGGTGATGAGCCTGGGCGAGGAGGCCGATATCGAGGTTGTGGGGGCGGCCCGCGATGGCGAAGAGGTGGCCGCCATGGTGGCCGAGCTGCGGCCGGATGTGGTGCTTCTGGATGTCTCGATGCCCAAGGGGGGCGGGATCGGCGCGCTTGCGCGGATCATGGCGCAGGACAGTCCGCCCAAGGTGGCGATGCTGACGGCGTCAGAGGCGGATGAGGACCTGATGCAGGCGCTGAAACTGGGCGCCTTGGGCTATATCCTGAAAGGGGTGGGCGCCGAAGAGCTGGCCTATCTGGTGCGGGAATTGGCGGCGGGGCGGTCCTATGTCTCGCCGGGGCTGGCGGGGCGGCTTTTGGTCGCCATGCGCCGCCCGGTGGAAAAGCCCGAGAACCCTTTGGATGACCTGTCCAAGCGCGAGGAGGATATCCTCAAGCTGGTGGCCCAGGGCAAGTCGAACCGCGAGGTGGGCGAGGCTTTGGACCTGCAGGAAAAGACCGTGAAGCACTACATGACCTCGATCCTGCAGAAGCTGCAGGTGCGGAACCGGGTCGAGGCGGCGATGCTGGCGCGGCAACATCTGAAGGGGTGAGGGGGCGGCTGGTGGGTGCGGCTTTGAGGGGCGCCTTGGGTGGGCCCCGTGCGCCGGAACTTGCGCCAGCACCTGCGCCGGAACTTGCGCGCGCTTTCGCCGGGGGGGCATGGTAGCGGAGGGAGGGCGCATGACCTCTGGCGTCTGAGGGCCTTCGACACTTCGGCAGCAGAAGGCCGCCCGACCCACTCAGCCTGAGGGGTGCCGCCCGCCGCTGATCCTTGAGGGCTGCCGCCCGCTTCCACCATTTGAGGGCTGCCGCCCGCTTCCACCATTTGAGGGCTGCCGCCCTCGGGGGCATCGAGCCCCCTCGTCCGGCGTTGCCACGGAGAAACGTGACACAGAGCAGGCGCGGAGCGGGGGGGGGGGGGGGGGGGGGGGGGGGGGGCGCTTGGCGGCGGTCTTTGCACTCGCCCTTGATCCGGGACCTTCGGAAAGGGCGTCGGCGGCCCGCGGTTCATTCCACAGGGCAAAGACCCCGGCCCGCTCTCCCGGCTCTCGATCGTTCCGCCTTGTTTCCGCCCCGCAACTTTGGCCCGCAACTTAGCCACGTGGCTCTGGCCCGCAACTCTGGCCCCCCTCTCCCGGCCCCCAACCTTTTGGCCCCCAACCTGGGCGGCGAAGGGGCGGGCCTTTGGTCTGAAGGCCCACCCGTCCATGGTCCTGATCTTTGCCCGACCGCGGGCCGTGCCGCAAAGGGTTCGAATCGGGCAGGTTGGGGGCATCGGAGCAATCAAGCTCCTCAACCTGGAGGTTCCCATGAAGACGCTGATCCTGACCGCCACCCTGATCGCCGCCACCCTGTCGACCGTTGCCCCTGTTTCGGCCATGACGCTGAAGGCAGGTCTGCATGACATCGGGATGATGCAGGACTTCGACCGCAAGGGCCGCAGCCCCCGCACCCCCGGTGGCTCGGGCTGCGACGGCGCGGGCGATGTCGGCAAGCCGGGCTGCTGATCCAAAAGCGGGCAAGGCGGTCATCGCCTTGCCCGATCCCCGCACCGATCCCCGCACGTCGATGGCCCCCGGGGCCGATCCGTCAGGCAAGGCCATATCCCGGCCGCGAGATTCCGATAGCCCCACTGTGTGGGCGGCGGCCTTGGGCCGTCGATGGGCGGGGCTCCGGGGGGAGGCCCGCCCTTTTGCCGTCCAGCGCAAGTCAGCCGGTTTCCGCCGTGCGATGTCGCGGACGGGCTTGCCAAACCGCGCCCTTCGGCCCATCCTGTTGCCGAGCCGGGGCGATGGCGTCGCCCCAGGGATGTCCCACGGCTTGCGGCGCCCCGCCGCTGTCGTCCTGTACGCCGGGACCTTTCGGGGTCCCCAGCAGACCCCTTGCATGAGGTCTGAAATGACGAACCGTCCGCAACAATACCGCTTTCACCAGGGCGACCGTGTCTTGCCCTTTGCCGCGTCGGAATACGACCAGCGCCTTGCCGATCTGCGCGAAATCATGGAGATCCACGGCGTCGAGGCCTGCGTTTTCACCTCGATGCATTCGATCGCCTATTACTCGGGCTTCCTGTATTGCTCTTTCGGCAGGCCTTATGGCCTTGTGGTGACGGCGACGGAAAGCGTCACGATCAGCGCGGGCATCGACGCAGGCCAACCCTGGCGGCGCTGTCATGGCGACAACATCACCTATACCGACTGGCAGCGCGACAATTACTGGCGCGCGATCCTGTCGGTGACGGGCGAAGGCCGGGTCATCGGCTGCGAGGCCGATCACCTGACGCTGGTGCAGTCGGAAAAGCTGAACGCTTTCCTGAAGCCGAAGCGCGGGGTCGATATCTCGAAGGCGGTGATGGAGCAGCGGATGCACAAGTCGGCGGCCGAGCTGGAGATCATCCGCCATGGTGCGGCGGTGGCCGATGTTGGCGGCTTTGCCATCCGCGATGCGGTCAAGGAGGGCCTGCGCGAGATTGACATCGCCATGGCCGGCCGCGACGCGATGGAGCTGGAGATTGCGCGTCGCTTTCCCGATGCGGAATACCGCGACACCTGGGTCTGGTTTCAGTCCGGCATCAACACCGATGGCGCGCACAACCCTGTGACCTCGCGCAAGCTGCAGCGCGGCGATATCCTGTCGCTGAACACCTTCCCGATGATCAGCGGCTATTACACCGCGCTGGAGCGGACGATGTTCGTTGGCGAATGTGATGCGGCCAGCCGGCGGATCTGGGATATCAACGTCGCAGCCCATGAATACGGGATCAGCCTGTTGAAGCCCGGCGTCTCTTGCGCCGAAGTCACGGCCAAGCTGAACACCTTCTTTGAGGAACATCAGGTGCTGCAATACCGCACCTTTGGCTATGGCCATTCCTTTGGCGTCTTGTCGCATTACTATGGCCGCGAGGCGGGGCTGGAGCTGCGCGAGGATATCGACACGGTGCTGGAACCGGGCATGGTGATTTCGATGGAACCGATGCTGACGATCCCCGAAGGCCAGCCGGGCGCGGGCGGGTATCGCGAACACGACATCCTGTTCATCACCGAGGACGGCAACGAGGATATCACCAAATATCCCTATGGCCCGGAAACCAACATCGTCGGCTAAGCGCAAGACCCGGGGGCTACCCTGCGGAACCAGGGCGCTCGATGTGCAACCGCGTAGCCCGGGGTATACCCCGGGTTACAACCTCGTCAGCACCACGCCGCCGACGATCACCAAAGCGGCCAGCGCCTTGGTTCCGGTCATCTTTTCGTGGAAGAACACCCAGCCCATCGCCACCGCGAACAGGATTGACGTCTCGCGCAGAGCCGCCACCAAAGACACCGGCGCCACCGTCGTGGCCCAAATCGAGATCGCATAGGCCACATAGCTGGCCGCCGCCGCGATCAGCCCGGTGATCCAGGGTTTCCACTCACGCGGCAGGAAACCCGTCCCTTTCCACAGCGTCACGCCTCCGGCGAAAATCACCCCATCCGCGATGAAGACCCAGGCCACATAGGCCACCGCATCGCCACTGATCTTGGCCCCATGCGCGTCGATCAACGTATAGATCGAGGTCGCCACCGCCGACCCCAAGGCAAAGGGGATCAGCCGCCGGTTCTCTCCGGCAAAGATCACCCCGCCGGCCATCATCAGGATGCCCAGACCCAGCACCAGGATGCCGGCGAATTCCTGCGGCGTCAGGACCTCGCCCAGGAAAAAGGCCGAGACGACGGCCACGATCAGGGGCGCCGTCCCCCGGGCAATCGGGTAAACCCGGGACAGGTCGCCGCGCTGATAGGCCAGGGTCAGGAACAGCTTGTAGAAGAAATGCGTGCAGCCCGCCGCCAGGACCCAGGGCAGGGCTTCGGTTGCAAGCATGGGCCGCGAGGCCGCGACCGCAAGGCCAAAGGGAATCTCCCCAAGCGACAGGATCACCGTGGCCGCCATCCGGTTGGTGCCGGATTTGATCAGCGTGTTCCACAGCGCATGGAAAAAGGCGCTGCCCAGGACGGCCAGCATGACGAAGACGGACATGGGGCGACGGTTTCCCTTGCGGCCGGTGCGGCCTTGCCCCTTGTTACAAAAGCTTCATCCTTGGGTCCAGCGCGGCCGGTCGCTGGACCTATGCGCGGTCAGGCGTCATAGAGCCAAGCCCATCCGTGTGCCCTCTTCGATGGCGCGCTTGGCGTCGATGCCGGCGGCATCCCGCGCGCCGCCGATCCGGGGCCCGGGCAGGTCGGCCACGGCCTCTTGACCTGCGCAGATCACCAGGTCGGTGGCCGGAATGACCAAGGGCTGACCATCCTGAAGCACATGCAGGCCCTGATCGTCAAAGTGGCTGTAGTCCACCCCGCCCAACATCGTCACCCCATGCGCGGCCAGATGCGCCCGGTGAATCCAGCCCGTCGTTTTGCCCAAGCCCTTGCCCGGCTTGCCTTTTGACCGCTGCAAAAGCCAGATCTCGCGGCTTGGCTTCATCGGGCGGGGCGTTTGCAAACCGCCTGCGGAGACAGCCGGATCGCCCAAACCCCATTCCGTCGCGAAGTCCTCATGCCCCAGCAGAAAGGCCGCCACGTCAAAGCCGATGCCCCCGGCGCCGATGATCGCGACCCTTGGGCCCAGGGGCGCGCCATTCAGCGCCTGTTGGTAGTCCGGGCCGGGCAGGGCGGTCTTGCGCGGCCGGACCCCCGTGGCGATGACCACCGCGTCAAAGCCCGCAAGATCGGCCGTCCCGGCGCGCGTGTTCAGCCGCAGGGTGATATTGGGGTGGCGGGCCTCGGCCTCGTAATAGGCCAGCAGGGTCTGGAATTCCTCCTTGCCCGGCACCTTGGCCGCCAGCCGCATCTGGCCGCCGATCTGCGCGGCGGCCTCGAACAGCGTCACCTTGTGGCCGCGTTTGGCCGCTGTCAGCGCACAGGCCAGACCCGCCGCCCCGGCGCCGATGATGGCGACGGTCTTGGCGGGTGCTGGGGGGGCTTCGAACTCCGCCTCGCGCCCGGCGGCGGGATTGGTCAGGCAGGTGGCCGCCTTGCCCTCGAACGTGTGGTCCAGACAGGCCTGGTTGCAGGCGATGCAGGGGGTGATGTTCTGGCCGTTCTGGGCCTTGTTGACCCAGTCGGGATCGGCCAGCAGCGGTCGGGCCAGGCCGATCAGGTCGGCTTGTTTTGCCGCAAGGATCGCCTCGGCGGTGGCCGGATCTGGGATGCGGTTGACGGCGATGACCGGGCGGTCGGTCAGGGCTTTGAGCCGCGCTGTCAGGGGGGCAAAGGCCGCCCGGGGGACGTTCTGCGCGATGGTGGGCACGCGGGCCTCATGCCAGCCGATGCCGGAGTTGAAGATATCGACGAGGGGGGAGAGTTCTTGCGCCAGGGCTGCGGTGTCCTCCCAGGTCTGGCCCTGGTCGACCAGGTCGATGAGGGAAATGCGGAAGATCAATAGGTTGGGGCCGATGGCGTCGCGGGTGGCTTTCGTGACCTCACGGGCGAAAAGGCGGCGGTCCTGGCCCCAGCGGTCGGTGCGGCGGTTGGTGCGGGGGGCAAGGAACTGGTTGATCAGATAGCCTTCCGATCCCATGAGTTCGACCCCGTCATAGCCTGCGCTGATGGCCCTTTGGGCGGTGCTGGCGATGTCGGCAATCTGCTTGGCGATGGTTTCTTCGGTCAGTTCTTTGGGCGGGAAGGGGGAGATGGGGGATTTCAGCGGAGAGGGCGCGACGCAATGCGGCGAAAAGGCATAGCGGCCGGCGTGGAGGATTTGCAGGACGATCCTGGCGCCATGTTGGTGGACGGTGTCAGTGAGGTGGCGGTGGTGGGAAAGGTTCGCGTCCGTCAGCTCTGCCGCGCCTTGGAAGACCGCGCCTTCGGGATTGGGGGCGATGCCGCCGGTGATGATGAGGGCGGCGCCTCCCTCGGCGCGGGCCCGGTAAAAGCGGGTGAGGGCGGCCCAGTCCTCGCGTTCCTCGAGGCCCGTGTGCATCGAGCCCATGACGACGCGGTTCTTCAGGGTGAAGGGGCGGAGATGGAGGGGGGTGAAGAGATGGGGGTGCATGTGGGCCTCCTTTGGTTGGAGGATGGCGGAGGACGGGGGAGAGGGGAAGCGTGACGTAGGGTTCGGACCGACCCCATGGCCCTTGGGCCTCGGGGTCAAAATGGTCCAGTGGACCATTTTGAGGTCCGAACGCCCGCGAAAGCTTTCGCGGGCCGGGCGGTGGGCGCGGGTGGGGTTGGCGTAGGGCGCTCGGGTGGGTGGTGTAGGGCGGGATTTATCCCGCCGTTTGGGGGGCGGAGTCATGGGGCTCTCCGGGGCCGGGGGATTTATCCCCCGGCCCCGGTCGGTAGGGGTTGGGGCGGGGCTGTGGCCCCGGGGGCAGGGCGCGCAGAGCGGGGGATTGGGTGGGACAGAAAAGGTGCGTGAAATCACGCACCCTACACCAGTTGTTAACCTTGATCCGGTGAGATGGGGGCATGTCGGGATATGTTCGCCCTCGCGTCTCTGGCGCTTCGGTCTTCTTCACGGTCACGTTGCAGGACCGGGGCGGGCAGTTGTTGGTCGATGAAGTGGCACGGTTGCGCGAGGCGGTGGCGGTGACCAGGGCCGAGCGACCGTTCCAGATCGACGCTTTCGTCGTCTTGCCGGACCATTTGCATTGCGTCTGGACGCTTCCAGAGGGGGAGACGGATTTCTCGACGCGGTGGCGGTTGATCAAGACGCGGTTTTCGCGGGGGCTCCCGATGGGCACGCGGCGGGCAAGCCATGAGCGGCGGCAAGAGCGCGGCATATGGCAGCGGCGATTTTGGGAGCACCACATCCGCAACGAGGCCGATTTCGCGGCACATGTGCAGTATTGTTGGATCAACCCGGTGAAGCATGGGTTGGTCGAGCGGCCCGAGGATTGGCCCTATTCCTCTATCCACCGAGATTTGCGGTAGGGTGCGTGATTTCACGCACCATGGCGATGGTGGGGTGGCGGAGGTCATCAAGCGATGATGGTGGGTAGGGTGCGTGATTTCACGCACCATTACGGTGGTGGGGAGTGGTGCGTGCGAGCACGCACCCTACGATCACTTGTTCTCCGGTTCGTGTAGGCTTGCCGCATCAATCTTTTCGTCCATCTGAGGCTCGTTTGGAAAAATTGACATCCAAACAACAATCCCAGTTACGATTAGTACCGAAATGTGCAAGCTCATCCAGCTTTTTTCCCAGATGAAGTATCTGACTGGATAGACGAAACCATTTCGCCAAAACGGGGAGATAGATGAAGACAGAGAAGGCTTTCTGCACACGACCCCGTAATGGTCGAGGTTATCATGATTGAAGGCGCAGTCATCCAGAGCCGATTGATACTCCTGTTGCAATTCGCCAATTTTGGTTGCGTCCGATCGCTCCTCCGGGGTCAAGAGCATTAACCGGCTATAGACAGCAGCGATTTTTCTGGCGCTCCGATGAAGGGCCTCCCCCTTCAGTTGGAAGCCACCTGAGGATTCGAGAAGGCTGGTGATAATGATGAATATGGAGTTGACTACTGACAAAGCCAGAAGCAGCTGGCTCTGCTGAGGAGCAAGCGTCCTAAAATTCGGGATAAGTGAAAGAAAGATCACGAAAAGCGAAAGAATTGAGACCATTAGATTGGACTCTCGCTGACGGCGTTCAAGTCGGAGATTCGCCTGAAATCTTGCATCGCGTGTCATTTCTACCCGGCGAGCCAAGTCTTCAAAAGGAGTCCTGTGCTTCGGCTTTACGCTTTCAGGTTCAGTCATTCTATTCGTGGCCCTGTTAGGAAACATCTCTTTTTGAAAAAGGTGCGTGCAAGCACGCACCCTACGGGTCTCCCCTTGGGGCGGCCTTTACGAATCCATCTTCAACGCATTGATGAACGCCGTCTGCGGGATCTCGACTTTCCCGAACTGGCGCATCTTCTTCTTGCCCTCTTTCTGCTTCTCCAGCAGCTTCTTCTTCCGGGTGGCATCCCCGCCGTAGCACTTCGCCGTCACGTCCTTGCGCATCGCGCTCAAGGTCTCACGCGCGATGACCCTTCCGCCGATGGCCGCCTGGATCGGGATCTTGAACATGTGGCGGGGGATCAGCTCTTTCAGCTTTTCCACCATGCCACGGCCGCGCATCTCGGCGCGGTCGCGGTGGACCATCATCGACAAGGCGTCCACCGGCTCGTCGTTCACCAGGATCGACATCTTGACCAGGAAATCCTCGCGGTATTCGCTGATCGTGTAGTCAAAGCTGGCATAGCCCTTGGTCACCGATTTCAGGCGGTCGTAGAAGTCGAAGACGACCTCGTTCAGCGGCAGGTCATATTCGACCATGGCGCGCGATCCGGCATAGGTCAGGTTCTGTTGGATGCCGCGGCGGTCTTGGCACAGCTTCAGGATATCGCCCAGATATTCGTCGGGGACCATGATGGTCGCCTTGATCCGGGGCTCCTCGATATGGTCGATATAGGTCAGGTCGGGCATGTCGGCGGGGTTGTGGAGGTCGCGGACCTCGCCGTCCTTCATGTGCAGGTGGTAGACCACGGAAGGCGCGGTGGTGATCAGGTCGAGGTCGAACTCACGCTCCAGCCGTTCACGGATCACCTCCAGGTGGAGGAGGCCGAGGAAGCCGCAGCGGAAGCCGAAACCGAGGGCGGCGGAGGTCTCCATCTCGGTCGAGAAGCTTGCGTCGTTCAGCGCCAGTTTCTCGATCGCGTCGCGGAGCGTTTCGAAGTCGTTGGCGTCGACCGGGAAGAGGCCGCAGAAGACGACGGGTTGGGCGGGTTTGAAACCGTCGAGGGGCGTCTCGCAGGGTTTGCGTTCGTGGGTGACGGTGTCGCCGACGCGGGTGTCGCGGACCTGCTTGATCGAGGCGGTGAAGATGCCGATTTCGCCCGGGCCAAGCTCGGGGATATCGACCATCTGGGGGCGGAGGACGGCGAGCTTGTCGATGCCGTAAGCCGCGTTCGTGGCCATCATGCGGATGCGGTCGCCCTTTTTGATCACGCCGTCGATGACGCGGATCATGACGACCACACCCAGATAGGCGTCATACCAGCTGTCGACCAGCATGGCCTTGAGCGGCGCATCCCGCGTGCCTTTCGGCGCCGGAAGCCGGGTCACGATGGCCTCCAGCACATCGGGAATCCCAAGGCCGGATTTGGCCGAAATGAGCACCGAATCCGAGGCGTCCAGACCGATGACGTCTTCGATCTGCGCCTTCACCCGCTCGGGTTCGGCCGCCGGAAGGTCGATCTTGTTCAGCACGGGCACGATGTCATGGCCCGCGTCCAGTGCCTGGTAGACATTGGCGAGCGTCTGGGCCTCGACGCCTTGGGAGGCATCGACGACCAGCAAGGACCCCTCCACAGCGCGCATGGAACGCGAGACCTCATAGGCGAAGTCGACATGGCCGGGGGTGTCGATCAGGTTCAGGACATAGTCCAGCCCATCCTTGGCGCGGTAGTTCAGCCGCACCGTGTTGGCCTTGATCGTGATGCCACGCTCACGCTCGATGTCCATGCTGTCAAGCATCTGCTCTTTCATGTCGCGTTGGGCGACAGTGCCGGTCGCCTGAATCAGGCGGTCGGCGAGCGTGGATTTGCCGTGGTCGATGTGAGCCACGATGGAGAAATTGCGGATACGGTCAAGATCGGTCATGGCCGCCCTATAGCCCAAGGCGGGCTGCCGGGGAAGGGGGCTGCCCGCGTTTGCCGGCGGTTTGCGGGGTGATTCCAAAGCCAGCGGCGCGTTTGGCGGCAAGCCCCGGGGAGGCGCTGCCTCCCCGGACCCCTCCGGAATATTTGGGTCAGTATGAAAGGGGCAGATTTAGGGGGGCTTGGGAATGGGGCCACCGGATTTGGGGGTGGGGTCCGGGCAAGGGCGGAAATCCGCGCAAATCCCTGCCAGGGTTGAAAATTCCGTTCCGAATCGGTAAACGGTAGGCAACAAAAACAGCGGGGGGGCGTGTCGTTACCCCGAACAAGCTGAGGCAGAAACATGAGCAGAATGTTTTTCGGGGCCGCGTTGGCGGGCCTGTCCCTGATGATGGTTGGCGCGGTTCAGGCTGGCCCGATTGACAACGCCTGTCTGCGGTCGGACCGCGATGCGGCCAATCGTCAGCTGTGTTCGTGTATTCAGCGCGTGGCCAATCAGACGCTGACCGGTGGCGATCAGCGCCAGGTGGCGGCGTTCTTCAAGAACCCTGACAAGGCGCAAAGCGTGCGCATGTCGCAATCGGACCGCGATGACGCGTTCTGGGACCGGTATCAGGCCTTCAGCGCGGCGGCTGCCGCCTCTTGCCAGGGCTAAGTCCAAAGGCCGCCTTGTGGGGCGGCCTTTTCGTTACAGGCTCCAACTGACTTGCGGTGCGGGCGCGCCCTCGGCGCTGTCAGGTTCGGCCAAGGGTGCGCCGGTTTGCAGCGACAGCGGCACGACGCCCGCCCAGACCGGCCAGGCGCGGTCTTCGTCCGGGTCGGTCGGGCCGCCCTTGGCGATCTTGGCCGAGGCTTCGGACAGGTCCAGCGCCATGACCATCGTGGCCTTGACCTCTTGCGGCTGCATCGGGCGCAACTGATCCCAGCGGCCGGGGAAAAGCCGTTCGACCATGGCCTGAAGATGCGCCTCTTTGCCCTCGGTCACTTCCTGCGCCTGTCCCATCACCATCAGCGAGCGGAACTGCACCGAATGTTCGAAGGCCGAACGCGCCAGGACCAGCCCGTCCAGCGTGGTGACAGACAGGCAGACCGCCTGGTCGCGCATGGCCTTGAGCGCCCGGCTGGCCGAGGAGCCATGCCAGAAGACCCGGTCGCCCTCGCGCCAGGCCAGCGTTGACAGGACCATGGGGGCGCCGTTCATCTGATAGGCGATATGGGCCAGCGGGGCTGCATCCAGCACGGCATGGACGGTGGCGGCGTCATAATCCGCCTTTTCGGAAAAGCGGCGCAGGCGGGTGCGGTCGGTCGGCGCGTTCGGGAGGGGAGCTTTCATCGGGGGGCCTTTCGTGAGCGCCTCAGATTAGCGCGCCCGGGGCCGGGCCGCAAATGCTCTGGTTCCGGTTGCCTGGCCCGGGGCTAGCGGAACGCCGGGCCATGCGTCCAAAGTGTCAGGCTCCACCGCGTGCCCCGGGTCACGGGCGTCACGCGGTGCAGCACAAAGGACGGGAACAGCACCGCCGTCCCCCGCGCCTTTTCCACTTGGCGGATGTTGCTGTCCGGCCGCAGTTCCAGCACGCCGCCGTCATAATCGGTGGGGGTGGACAATTGCACCACGATGGTCAGCTTGCGCCGCGCCGCCGCCGGACCGCTGCCGATATCGGAGTGCCAGTCGAAATGTCCCTCGCGTTCTGCACCATAGCGCGCGACCTGCGGGCTTTCCAGAAAGTCGGTCAGGTCAAAGCCAAAGGCCTCGCGGTTGGCCTGGGCGATGAGGCGGGTCATCCGCTCCATCACCCAGGCCGCTTCGGGGAGGTCGTCCAGCCAGGACAGTTCGGCCCGCCGGATCTGGTGCGCCGTGGTCTGGCGGACAAGGCCCGCATCCTTCATCGGTCCCGCTTTGCACAGCGCGATCAGCCGGTCACATTCATCGGGCGACAGGGCTTCGGGGATCAGGTGAAAGGGGGTCATGCGGGCCTCGTGGGCTTAGGGCGCGGCGTGTTTGTGCGCGGCGTGCGGGTCGGCAGCGGTGCCATGGGCGGCGTGATCCCCATGCGAGGCCGGGTCGGTGATCATCACCACCTGGTCAAAGGTCGAGAACCGCGCCACGGCGTCAGAGCCCAAGCCATCCTCGGCGGCGTTGAACATGGCCGACAGATGCTCGGCCCCCGCCACGCCATGTTGCGCCAGGAAATCGGCGGCCCGCAGTTCAGGCCCGGCGCACAGGATGATGGCCCAACCCTCGGCCCGACGCTCCAGCAGGGCGCGGCCCGCCGTGTCGCCCTGCGCCCAAGAGGCCAGCGCGTGATCCCCCATCACCACGACCGGATCGACGGTCAGGGGCGCTTCGGGCTTGTCGAACTGCGCCTTCATCAGGGTGATGATCGCCCCCTGGTCCTCGGTGCTGATCGCGCCCATGGCCGGAGCGTCTGTGGCCGGAGCGTCTGTGGCCGGAGCCACCGCGGCCGCCTCTTCGCCGCTGGCCGCGTCAAAGTCGGTCGGACCGTCGCCCGGCGCCTCTTCGCGCTTGTTCATCACCGGGATCGTGACCGTCACCGCGCCCGCATGTTCAAAGACCAGCGTGACCGAAATCGTCTCGCCGTCCTTCACCGGATGCTTGGGCTGCATCAGCATGACATGATCACCGCCCGGGGCCAGGTCATGGCTGGCCTCGCCCGGCAGGACGATGCCATCGGGCAGGTCCGTCATCTTCATCACGCCGTTTTCATCGGCCGAATTGGTCATGATCATCACCATGCCGACATCGGGCGACGAGGCCGAGATCAGGCGGTCGTCCGCCTGCGCATGGTTGGTGACTTGGAAATAGGCCGCGCCCGAGGGGCCGACAAAGCGGGCGAAGGGGTCGGTGACATGGACCCCCTCATGCGCAAGGGCGGGAAGGGCGAACAGGGCGCCACACAGGGTAAGCGTAAGTTTCATGATAACCTCGTTTGATCAGGGGGAAGGGGGGCGATCAAACGAGCCCTGGGGGGCCTCGGGCCAGGGCTGCGGGCAGGGGGCGCGACTGCGCCAGCATCGTCGTTTCGGGCCGGGAGCCGCGGGCGCGGGTTTCGGGCCGGGTCACAACCGGCACGTCCAGACCCACCGCCGCCACCGAAGCCGCCAGGCAATGCGCGCAGGCATGGGCGGCCATGGGCTTGCCCGTGGCGTCCAGCAGAACCGACCCGGTGCCGCACAGTGCCTGGCTTGTGGCCCCGGCCATTTCCGACCGGGCCACGGCCTCGGTCAAAGAGGCCATGGCGAGGATCAGCGACATCACAAGGGTCAGGATCACACGCATGGCCCTTTGGGTAAACCTTCGCGCCCCCCCTGTCCATGGCACGAGATGCCACAGCCTGTGGATCGTTTGTCCACAGAAGATTTCATGACAAAACGCTTTACAGACTTCCCCCAGCGGCTCACTATATCTAGTAAGGAATGGGTCGGGCATCGCAGTTTCTTGCCAGACACCCTGCGGCTAGGGGTCTTTCCCCCGGTCAGCACCAGAAAGAGGCCGGGCATGTCGATTGCAGAAGATTTCATGGGGATGGACGATGCACACCCCATCGACGTGGTCGAAAGCCTCGCCGAATACCATGCCTGGGAATTCGACCGTGTCACCGATGACCAGATCGCCATGGCGGTCGAGGGCCAATGGCGCACCTACTCCCTGACGCTGGCCTGGTCGGCGCAGGATGAGACGCTGCGGCTGATCTGCACCTTTGAAATGGAGCCCCCCGAGGGCCGCATCGCGCCGCTTTATGACCTGATGAACCGCTGCAATGACATGGTCTGGACCGGCGCCTTCACCTGGTGGGCGGAACAAAAGCTGATGGTCTGGCGCTATGGCCTGGTGCTGGCGGGCGGTCACTCTGCCTCGGCCGAGCAGGTGGATACGCTGATTTCGGGCGCAATCCTCGCTTGTGAGCGGTTCTATCCGGCCTTCCAGCTGGTGTCCTGGTCCGATCAGATGCCGGTCGATGCGTTGAAGATCGCCATCGCCGAGGCCTATGGCCGCTGCTGACACCCCCTTCTGTCTGCCCCTTGCCCTCTGGCCGTGAAACCTCCTAACCTGCCGCCAAAGAATGGAGACAGGTATGTTGGAAGACGTCGCCCGCAGGGGTTTGGTTTTGCTGGGGTGCGGCAAGATGGGGACCGCGCTTTTGACCGGTTGGCTGGAGGCCGGGGTGCCTGCCGCCTCGGTCTGGGTGATAGAGCCGCATCCGACCGACTGGCTGACATCCTGCGGCGTGCATCTGAATGAAGGCGTGCCGCCCGCGCCCGCCGTGGCGCTTTTGGCGGTCAAGCCGCAGATGATGGGCGCGGCGCTTCCGGCGCTGCAGGCTTTGGGCAATGGCAAGACGCTGTTCGTGTCGATCGCCGCCGGGACCTCGATCGCGACATTCGAGGCGGTTTTGGGCGCAGCCACGCCCATCGTGCGCACCATGCCGAACACCCCCGCCATGGTCGGCCGCGGCATCACCGGGATCTGTGCGAACAAGGCGGGTCAACCGGGGCTGGCCTTGGCGCGTGCGCTGATGCAGGCGGTGGGCGAGGTCGTCGAACTGGACGGCGAACACCAGATCGACGCGGTGACGGCGGTGTCCGGCTCTGGCCCTGCCTATGTTTTTCACCTGATCGAGGCGATGGCCGCGGCGGGCGTGGCCGAGGGGCTCTCGCCCGAGGTCGCGATGAAACTGGCCCGCGCCACGGTCTGCGGCGCCGGGGAACTGGCCCATCGGTCGCCCGACAGCGCGACGCAGTTGCGCATCAACGTGACCTCTCCGGGCGGGACGACGGCGGCGGCGCTGGCGCATCTGATGGAGGACCTGCCCCCCCTGATGGCCCGCGCCGTCCATGCCGCAGCCGAACGCGGGCGGGAGCTGGGCAAATGATCACCTATGCCGATTTCGAAAAGGTCGATATCCGCCTGGGCGTGATCACCCGCGCCGAACCCTACCCAGAGGCCAAAAAGCCCGCCTACAAGCTTTGGGTCGATTTCGGGGGGGATATCGGCGAGAAACGGTCCTCGGCGCAGGTGACGGTGCATTACACGCCCGAGGCGCTGGTGGGGCGGCAGGTGCTGGCCGTGGTGAATTTTCCGCCGCGCCAGATCGGCAAGGTCATGTCAGAGGTGCTTGTGCTTGGCGTGCCCGATGCCGATGGGGCCGTGGTGTTGGTGGGGCCGGGCCATGAGGTGCCGTTGGGCGGGAGGCTGTTTTGAACCTGCTGATCACGCGGTCGATGCCCGAGGCCGTGGTGCGCCGCGCCGGGGCGCATTTCGACGTGACCTGGCGCAATCAGGTGACTCCCATGAGCCCGGACGAGTTGACCGCCGCCCTGTCCGAATATGATGCGATCCTGCCGACGTTGGGCGATATCTTTGCGGCAGGGGTCTTCGCAAAGGCCCCGCGCACCAAGATCCTCGCGAATTTCGGCGTGGGCTATAACCACATCGACGTTGCGGCGGCAAAGGCGGCTGGGGTTGCGGTCACGAACACGCCCGGCGCCGTGACCGATGCGACGGCGGATATCGCGCTGACGCTGATCCTGATGACCGCGCGGCGGGCCGGCGAGGGGGAACGGATGCTGCGCCGGGGCGCATGGACCGGCTGGCATCCGACGCAGATGCTGGGGATGCACCTGACCGGCAAAAGGTTGGGCGTGATCGGCATGGGCCGCATCGGACGGGCCATCGCGCGGCGCTGTCATTTCGGCTTTGGCATGGAGGTGGTGTTCTTCAACCGCTCGCAGGTCGATCCCGGTCTTCCGGCGCGGCAAGGGACCTTCGCCGAGGCCATGGCGGCGGATGTCGTCGTCCTGGCCGTGCCGGGTGGCGCCACGACGCGCCACCTGATCGACGCCGAGGCCTTGGGCCTGATGGCGCCCCATGCCCTGCTGATCAACATCGCGCGCGGCGATGTGGTGGATGAGGCGGCCCTCGTCGCCGCTCTGAAGTCCGGCCAGATCGCGGGCGCGGGGCTGGATGTCTATGAATTCGAACCCAAAGTCTCGCCCGACCTGATGGCGATGGAAAACGTGACCCTTTTGCCGCATCTGGGAACCGCGGCGCTGGAGGTGCGCGAGTCCATGGGGATGATGGCGGTCGACAACCTGATCGCCTCGGCCGAGGGGCGCCCGCTTCTGAACCCGGTCAACTGAGATGCGCGGCGAATGCCTCCGGCGGGAATATTTATGTCAGTATGAAAGCGGCCTTGTCTTTCATACTGACATAAATATTCCCCGCGGAGCGTCCAACCGTGCCAAAGGGGCCGTCCGATGATCATCTCGCGCGGGCGGCGCTATATCTTTGTTCATATCCCCAAGACCGGGGGCACGGCCCTGACCCTGGCGCTGGAAGCGCGGGCCAAGGCTGATGACATCCTGATCGGCGACACGCCCAAGGCCCGCGCGCGCAAGGGGCGCCTGGCGGGAGGCAAGGTGGCGGGGGGCAAAGCAGCGGGGCGGCTGTGGAAACATTCGACGCTGTCCGACATCGCGGGGCTGGTCACGGATGAGGACGTGGCGTCGTTCTTCACCGTGACGCTGGTGCGCAACCCCTGGGACCGGTTGGTCAGCTATTACCACTGGCTGCGGGCGCAGGGTTTCGCCCATCCGGCCGTGGGCCTGGCCAAGGCGCTGAGCTTCGCGGATTTCCTCGCCCATCCCCAGACCCGCACGGCCCTGGCCCTCTGGCCCTATGGCGCCTATATGCGCGACCGCGCCGGCGTCGAACGCGCCAGCCTGTTCATCCGGCTGGAGCATCTGGCCGCGGATATCGCCCCCTTCGAAGCGCATCTGGGCTTTCGGTTGCAGGTCCCCCGCGCCAATGAAAGCAACCGCGAGCGCGACTACCGGCCCTATTACTCTGACGCCTCCGCGGCCCTTCTGGCCGAGCTTTGCGCCGAGGATATCGCCCGCTTTGGCTATGGGTTCGACCCCTAGGCGCTTCGATCTTTAACGAAGGGCCGTTTGTTTGCCGCAATTCCTCCGTGTGGCTGCCCGTCGCCTGGCGCCATTTGTGGGAAACATCGGAGGGCATGACATGGGTCGCCACGATCCCGCCTTGACCATCGCCATATCGGGCCGCGCCGGCCTTGCACGCGGGCTTTATGCCGGCACCGTGCTGCGGACGCCTTTGGGCTGGGCCGCCATTGAAAGCCTGTGTCCGGGGGAACTGGTGCTGTCGCGCGACCGCGGGCTTTGCCCCGTCGTCAGCCTGACCCGCGAAGAGCGCCCGGCGCTGTGGGCTGTGCGCATCCCCGCGGGCGCCCTCGAGAACACCGCCGACCTTCTGTTGCCGCCCGGCCAGCCCGTGTTGGTCCAAACCGATTTCGCCATGCCCTATACCGGAGAGGCCGAGGCGCTGGTTCCGGCCTCGTCGCTTGAGGGGTGGCGCGGCATCCTGCCCGTGGCGCGGGCCACGACCCTGCCGATCTGGCAAGTCCGGCTGGACCGCGCCAGCCTGATCGAATGTGGCCCCGGGGTCGTTGTGGGGCTGGAAGGCTCCGAGGAGGCCAAGGCCGATCTTTTGACCCGGCTGATGGCGGCGCCGCAGCGGCCGGTTCTGCCGCTGGCCGCCGCGCGGCACCTGGTCGCAACCCTGATCGGGGCTGCGACCGGGCTGGGGTTGGCTCAGGCGGCGCGGGGGTGAACGTCGGGGCGGGGATAGAAGGCCGCGCTGGAGGCCGCCATGTCGCGCAGGCTTTGCGGGGCGCTGAATCTTGGTCCCAGTTCGGCAAGTCCGTCGCAGATCGCCACGGCCTGACCCGCGCCGATCCGGTCCAGCCAGGAAAACGGCCCACCTGACCACGGCGCAAAGCCCCATCCCAGGATCGCCCCTACATCGCCCTCGCGGATATCGGTCAGGACACCGGCATCCAGCGCCCGCACCGCCTCTAGTGCCTGGATCATCAAGAGGCGATCTTGCACCGTCGTCAGGTCCGGGGTCTGTGTGACCGGCCAGAGGTCCGAAAGCCCCTCCCATAGGTCCAGACGTTTGCCAGCCTCGTCATAGGCATAGAAGCCCGCCTTGGCCTTGCGCCCCAGCCGCCCCTGTTCGGCCATGGGAAACAGCACCTGATCGACCGCCGTGTCGGGATAGGTGTCGCCCATCGCAGCGCGGGTGGCGGTGGCGATTTTCACCCCCAGGTCGATCGAGGTCTCGTCCACCAGTTGCAGCGGGCCCAAGGGCATCCCCAGCAGCTTGGCCGCGTTCTCGATCAAGGCCGGGGGGACGCCTTCGGCGACCATCCGCAGGCCCTCGTTGATATAGGGGATGATGCAGCGGTTGGCATAGAAAAACCGGGCGTCGTTCACCACGATGGGGGTTTTCCGCAGCGCCCGGACGAAGTCGAGCGCCTTGGCGACGGCGCGGTCTTCGGTCTGTTTGCCGCGGATGATTTCCACCAACGCCATCTTGTCGACCGGCGAAAAGAAGTGGATGCCGATGTAGCTGCCCGGGCGCTGCGAGGCTTTGGCAAGCCCCGAGATCGGCAGGGTTGACGTGTTGGTGGCCAGGATCGCGCCGGTTGCGGCCTCCACCTTGGCGGTGACTTCGGCCTTGACCGATGGGTCTTCGAAGACCGCTTCGACGACCAGGTCACAGGGGGCAAGGGCGGCGTAATCGGTGGTGGCGGTGATGCGGGCCAGGACCTCGGCCTTTTTCTCGGGCGTCACTTTCCGGCGCTGGACACCCTTTTCCAAAAGCGCCTCGGCATGGGCGCGGCCCTTTTCAGCCGCCTCTTGCGTGGCGTCGATCAGCACCACGGAAATCCCGGCATTGGCCGCCACATAGGCGATGCCCGCCCCCATCATGCCCGCGCCGATGACGCCAAGGACCTTGACGCTTTCATCGGGCAGGTCGGGGCGGCGGGCGCCTTTCTCCAGCGCCTCTTTATTGATGAACAGGCTGCGGATCATCGCGGAGGAGGTGGGGTCCATCAGCACGCCGGTAAAGGCCCGGGCCTCGACCCGAAGGGCGGTGTCAAAGGGGACCATCGTGCCCTCATAGGCCGCCTGAAGCAGGGCCTGCGCCGCCGGATAGCAGCCTTGGGTTTTCCCCAGGATCATCGCATTGGCGCCGACAAAGGTCTGGAAGCCCGCAGGGTGATAGGGCGCGCCGCCGGGCAGTTTATAGCCCTTTTGATCCCAGGGTTTCACCAGATCGGCCTCTTTGGCCGTCAGGACCCATTCCTTTGCGCGGGCCAAAAGCTGATCGGCGGGGACGACCTCGTCGATCAGCCCCTCGGCCTTGGCCAGACGCGGAGAGAGCAACTTGCCCTCCATCAGAAAGGGCGCGGCCAGCATCACGCCCATCTTGCGGATCAGTCGCGTCGTGCCGCCCGCACCGGGGAAGATACCCACCAGGATCTCCGGCAGGCCGATTTTCGCTTTCGGATTGTCGGCGGCGATGATGCGGTGACAGGCCAGCGGGATTTCAAAGCCGATCCCCAGCCCCGTGCCCGGCATGGCGCAGACCACGGGCTTGCCGCCCTTCAGCGTCTTGGGGTCCATGCCTGCGCGTTCGATCTTGCGCAGGAAACGGTGGGTTTCCATGATGCCGTCAAACACCGCCTGCGTGCCGCCCGCCTGCATCTGGGCCAGGACGTTCAGGTCCATCCCCCCCGCGAAATCCTTTTTCCCCGAGGTCAGGACCACGCCCTTGACCGCGCCATCCCCCAAGGCCCGGTCGATCAGCCGCTCCAGCTCGGCAAAACCCGCCATCGACATGACATTCATCGACCGCCCGGGCGTGTCCCAGGTGATCACGGCCACGCCATCGGCATCAAGGTCATAGGTGAAATCGGTCATTTTTCCTCCGGGAGTTCTAGACGGATCAGGGGCCAGCGGCTGTTGGCAAGCCCGTTGGTGACAGAAGCGGCTTTCCAGCGGTTGCCCACCAGCCGCAGGGTCATGATAGACCGATAGGGCGCCAGAACGCGCTGGCCCCCCGCGATCAAGTGGCTGATATAGCTTCCAGAAATCAGGTCATGGTCCAAAAGTGCGGCCTGTTCGACCAGCCGGATGTAATCGGTGACGCGCAGCGCCTTCAGCGTGCCGGCAAAGGTGTCAAAGCCGGCCTTCAGCTCGTCTTCGGTGGTGATGACCTTGCTTTCGTCATGGCTGATGACGGCGCAGGGCAGGGCTACGGCCTCACGATAGGCCTCCCAGTCGAGGCGCAGGGTCGCGGTGGAAACCTCGTCCAGATAGCTTTGCAGGATGCCCGCGCTGTCCATTCAGGCCTCTTGCAGATAGCGGCGGGCGGTGCCGTCTTTTTCGGTGATCAACCCGTGGTCGGGGTAGTGGATGCGGTCCTGGTGCAACCGGGTGCCCAGAACCAGATAGCGGGTCGGGCGGTCGGTCCGGTTCTGCAGGCAATGGGCGGGACCCGCGCCCCGGGGCCAGGCAAGCGTATCGCCCGGCTGCAAAGCGGTCTCGTGATCCTCGATCAGGGTGGGGTGGCCGTCCAGGACATGCAGCATCTCGTCCTCGGCCTCGTGCCAGTGGCGAAAGGCGGATCGGCTGCCGGGGGGCAGAATTTCGACAAAGCATCCGAACTGGGTCAGGCCGCCGGGGTCGGACAGAAGGTGGTAATCGTAATCCCCAAGGCCGCCGCCCAGGATCGGATGGGTATAGCCCCGGGCGGGCACAGGCGCGCCGGGGCGGATGACGCGGGACCCCGCGCCGGGCGGATCGCCCCAGGGCGCGGCCAGGTTCAGCAGGTGGGGGGGCAGGGCGCCGCCGCGGATGCGCTCGCCGAACGGGGTCTCGATGTGCCAATCGGTCGCGGTGTTGACCTGGCGCGTGCCGTCGTCATAGGTGCAGATATCACCCCGGGCGCGGGCGCCGATCATGACAAAGCGGCAAGGCGCCGCGCTGCGGTTGGCCAGGGCATGAGCGTTCGGATCGCCGCGGCGAAAGCAGGCGGCCTGACCGGGCAACAGCGCGGTTTCCCCGGCATCGTCCAGAAGCGTGACCTGACCTTCCAGCACAAAGACCATCTCGTCCTCGGCCGTATGCCAGTGGCGCTTGCCGGTGGAGGCCCCGGGGTCAAGGCTTTGCAGATGCAGGCCGAATTGCGTGATCCCGCCCGCATCCGACAGGGGGATGCTGGTCAGCCCCTCCTGAGCCAGAGCCTGAGGCGGGGTGACGATCATTTCGGGCCGCTCCAGTCGCTGCCGTCCTTGTGGGTGAAGCGCGCCTGGCCATCCGCCATATGGACCATCATGTCGACATCGGAATAGGTGGCTGTCTCGGAGGGCGCCTTGGTGCCCACGACCAGGAACCGCGCCGGGGCGTCGGTGCGGTTGATGAAATGGTGGCCATCCGGGCGCCCGGCCGGAAAGGCCGCGCAGTCGCCGGGGCGCATCTCGGTTTCGCCCGCATCGGTGATCAGGATGCAGGTCCCCTCTGTCACCATCACGAACTCGTCCTCGTTCAGGTGCCAGTGGCGCAGACTGGACAGGGCGCCGGGGTCCAGCGTCACCAGATTGACGCCGAATTGCGTCAGGCCCCCCGCCTGACCCAGCCGCAAAGAGGACCGCCCGGCCATCATCGCGGCATAGGGTTCGGGATAGATGGACCCGGTCTTGACCGGCACTTGCGCAAGGTCGATCTTCATCATGTCTCCTTGGGGGTGAAACGGCCGTCCGACACCTCGGCCCGGCCCATGGTCCAGTGGATATGCCCTTCCGAACTTTCGATCTCGGCAATCTTCCAGCCCTCGTTGCCCTGCACCAGGCGCATCCGGGTTTCGAAAGGCTCTGCCAGAAGGCGGGCGCGCACCAGGATATGGGTCAGAAGCCGCGCCTCGGCGCCCTGTTCGGTGCGGTGCACGCCCAGCAACTTGCGATAGATATCCGTCACGCCATGGGTGCGGATGATTCCGACA
Organism: Stagnihabitans lacustris; assembly: GCF_025950525.1. Lineage (GTDB taxonomy): Bacteria > Pseudomonadota > Alphaproteobacteria > Rhodobacterales > Rhodobacteraceae > Stagnihabitans. Next base: position 471,628 of record NZ_JAPDGS010000002.1, read on the forward strand.
TAAAGGTCGAAATCGGCGCGAAGGTCGGCTTCGGTCGTCAGGACATAGGGCTTTTCGCCCCGCGGCGTGAATTGCATCGGCAAGGTCACAAGCGTGCGATACTGCGCGAAATCGCCGCCGATCAGGGCCCGTGTCAAAAGGTCGGACAGTTCGGGGATGGCGCGGTCAGGCATCCGCGCCCCCGTCAAGCCTCAGGCCAGCGCGCGCCGCGGTTCGGTCGAAAGCCAGTCGCTTTGACACTGCGGATAGTCCGACATCTCGGTCTTGATCCCGGCGTCGGTCATGCGACAGTAATGCACGATCTGCCCCGACCCGAGCGATTCCCCATCCTTGCCAAAGTCGCGATGCGCGACCCAGACCCGGAACCGCCCACCGCGCGGCAGTTCGATGGCGACCACCCAGGTCTCGATCCGGGCGATGTCGCGGGCCGTGGCCATCTTGTGCAGGCGCCCGAACGTCGCTTCCATATCGGCGGCTGACCGCACGACCTGTTGCCGCCCGCCGGTATAGATCGGAAAGGGGTAAAGATATTCCTGCGCCAGATCGCCATGCCGCCCGGTCAAAAAGAGCGACATGCGCCATTGGAGAAGGTCTTGCAGACGGGCATACATGGGGCGCGGGTTCCTCGAAACGCTTTGGACCAGAGGTCGCGATACAACCTGAGGGGAATCTCCTTAGGGTTGAAGCGACGCTTTGTCGGTCTAAAGCGACTCGGGTGGCGGCCATGCGTCGCAGGCATGGCTGAGGGGATGCGCCCCAAGCCCCCCGCGAACCGGCATGTCTGCGCCCCAAGTGCTTCATTTCAAAGCCTTTCCAGCACCGTCGCCGCGCCCATCCCGCTGGCCACGCATAGGGTCGCAAGGCCAAGCGTCTTGTCGCTGCGTTCCATCTCGTCCAAGAGTGTGCCAAGGATCATCGCCCCTGTCGCCCCCAAAGGATGCCCCATGGCAATCGACCCGCCATTGACGTTAACAAGCGCCGGATCGACGTCGAAAGCCTGCTGAAAGCGCAGGACGACGGCGGCAAAGGCCTCGTTCACCTCGAAAAGGTCGATGTCGCGGATGGTCAGGCCCGCAGTCTTCAGGATGCGTTCTGTCACCGGCACGGGACCGGTCAGCATGATGGTCGGGTCCGTGCCGACCCGGGCCACGGCGCGGATGCGGGCGCGGGGCTTCAGCCCATGGGCGTCGCCCCATTCCTTTGATCCCACCAGCACCGCCGCCGCCCCATCGACGATCCCGCTGGAGTTCCCGGCGTGGTGGATGTGGTTGATCCGCTCCAGATGCGGGTATTTCATCAAGGCCACCTTGTCGAAGCCCGGCATGACCTCGCCCATCTCCTTGAAGGCCGCCTTCAGCGCACCCAAGGTCGCCATATCGGTCCCGGGGCGCATGTATTCATCATGCTCCAGGATCATCAGCCCATTGCGGTCGCGCACCGGGACCACTGAGCGCGCAAAGCGCCCCTCGCCCCAGGCCTTGGCCGCCCGGCGTTGGCTTTCCACCGCCAGGGCATCGGCCATGTCCCGCGTAAAGCCGTATTCCGTGGCGATGATGTCGGCCGAAATCCCCTGCGGCACGAACCGCGTGCCCATGGCCAGCGAGGGGTCCACCGCAATCGCCGCGCCGTCCGAGCCCATGGCCACCCGGCTCATCATCTCGACCCCGCCGGCGATATAGGCGCCGCCATTGGCCGCAACCCCCTGGGCGGCCAGGTTGACCGCCTCCATGCCGCTGGCGCAGAACCGGTTGATCGACAGGCCCGGGATCGCTTCGTCCAGCCCGCTGGCCAGGACCGCCGAGCGCGCCAGGCAGCCGCCTTGTTCGCCCACCTGCGTGACATTGCCCCAGATGACATCCTCGATCACCGCGCCTGTGATCCCGTTGCGCGCGGCCAAAGCGTCCAGGATCTGCGCCGACAAGGCCACCGACGTGACCTCATGCAAGGCCCCGTCAGGCCGCCCCTTGCCGCGGGGGGATCGGATGGCGTCGAAGATATAGGCGTCCATGTGGGTCTCCTCGGGTATATGCGCAGTTACTTTAAGGCGCGATTACTTGAAGGCGGGGGGCATCAGGTCATAGGGAGGCCGCCAGCCGGGAAGTGCTGCGATCCGGTCCAGCCAGGCCCCGATGGCCGGCCAGTCCGCGCGGTCAAAGCCGTAAGGCTCCGGGTAATACAGATACCCACAGCACGAGATATCCGCGATTGAGGCCGCATCCCCCACCAGCCAGTCGCGGCGCGAAAGCTCGCCCTCCAGCACCTGATAAGCCGCCCTCAAACGCCCCTGCAGGAAGGGGATCACCCCCACGGGTCGCTTCTCCTCGGGCAGGAAGTTCATCAGGAACCGGCAGGACCCGATCTGCGCCGACAGCTTGTGATTGTCCCAGAGCAGCCAGCGCAGCACCTCCGCCCGCGGCCCGCCAAACTGCCCCGTGACCTGCGCCAGGTGATCCAGCATGACGCCGGATTGCGTCAGCACCAGATCGCCATCGACCAGCACCGGCACCTCTCCCATCGGGTTCAGCGCGCGGAATTCAGGCGTCCGGGCGCCCCCGGTAAAGAAGGGCACGAACTCCAGCTCCCACCGGGTGCCGGTCAGTTCCAGCATCAGCGCCACCTTATAGGCATTGCCGCTTTCGCCGAATCCGTAAAGCTTCATCGCCTCTCCTCCAACTCGGCCTGGAACAGCCGCATCCGGTGGACCAGTTTCTCATGGTCCGTGACGCTGTCGAAATGTTCGAACAGGAAGGACAAGGCCTCCCCCTCCTCCAACCCCGCCTCGGCCGCGAAACGGCGCAGACGGCGGTATCCTTCTTCGGTCATCGCAACGGGAAACCGCCGCGTCAGTCGAAATCTCTTGGGCATGAGGGCCCTCCTTTCGCCCTAAGCCTGAACCTCTTCGCCCCAAGCCGCAACGCCTCCCCCTCTCGATTCCGTCCAGCTTTCATACTGATCCAAATATCTCCACGGGGGTGCGGGGGTGTGAAACCCCCGCTCTTCGGGTGGGTGCGGAGGGCCGCGCTCCCCCCCAAGCCCTCAGAAATCCTCCGCCGCCAGAGCCATGACCGAAGCCCCCCCGGCCTCGATCCGCGCCAGATGCAGCGCGCAGGCCGGCAGAGCGCGGGTCATGTAATGCCGCGCCGTCACCAGCTTGGCCGCGCCAAAGCTGCCGCCCATCTCTAAAGCAGCCCGCGCCATCCGCACCCACATCAGGCCCAGGCAGACATGCCCCGCCAGATGCAGGAAATCGGTCGAGCCTGCCAAAGCGTCATTCGGGTTCTTCATCCCCCGCTCGGCAAAGACCATGGCCGCGGCCTGCATCTGCTTGGAGGCCACTTTCAGCGCGCCGGTGAACTCGGCCATCTCGGGCCGGTCGTCATGGGCGCAACATTCGGATTTCAGGATGTCAAAGAAATCCATCACCGGCTTGCCACCCTCTGCGGTCAGCTTGCGGCCCACAAGGTCCAAGGCCTGCACCCCATTGGCGCCCTCATAGATCATCGCGATCCGCGCATCGCGGACATATTGGCTGACCCCATTGTCCTCGATATAGCCATGCCCGCCCCAGACCTGCTGCGCCGTCACCGCGCCCTCGAACCCCTTGTCGGTCAGGAAGCCCTTCATCACCGGGATCAACAGCGACACCACCCCCTCCGCCGCGCGATCCCCCAGCCGATGCGCCCGGTCCAGCATCACGGCGCCCCAATAGGTCAGCGCGCGGGCCCCTTCGACAAAGGCCTTCTGATCCATCAACATCCGCCGCACGTCCGGGTGCACGATCAAGGCCTCGGACGGCCCGGGACCCGAGGTCACACCGCGGCCCTGAATACGCTCCCGCGCATAACCCACCGAGGATTGATAGGCGGCTTCCGCCACCGCATAGCCCTGCAGCGCCACGCCCAACCGCGCTTCGTTCATCATGGTGAACATGGCGCGCATCCCCTTGTGCAGGTCCCCCACCAGCCAGCCCCGTGCGCCGTCGTAATTCATCACGCAGGTGGCATTGCCATGGATGCCCATCTTGTCTTCGACCTTGCCGGGGGCCACGGCATTGCGGCTGCCATCCTCCAGGTATTTCGGCACGACAAAGAGGCTGATCCCGCGCGTCCCCTCACCCCCGCCCGGCGCCTTGGCCAGCACCAGATGGATGATGTTCGACGCCATCTCGTGATCGCCGGCCGAGATGAAGATCTTGGTCCCGGTGATCAGATAGGACCCATCCGGTTGCGGCTCTGCCTTGGTGCGGATCAGACCCAGGTCCGTGCCGCATTGCGGCTCGGTCAGGTTCATCGTGCCGGTCCATTCGCAGGTCGCAAGCTTGGGCAGGTAATAGGCCTTCTGCGCCTCCGTGCCATGCACCCGAAGGGCCGAGTAGGCGCCATGGGTCAGGCCCTGATACATCTGCAAGGCCATGTTCGCCGAAACGAAGGTCTCATTCACCGCCGTATGCAGGATATAGGGCAGGCCCTGACCGCCATGATCCACGTCACAGTCGATCGCCGTCCAGCCCCCCTGACGCAGGGCGTCAAAGGCCTGTTGAAAGCCCGAAGGCACGCGGACCTTGCCATTCTCCAACCGGCACCCCTCACGGTCGCCCACCGCGTTCAGGGGCGCCAGCATATCGGCGCACAGCTTGCCCGCCTCCTCCAGGATCGCCTGCGTAAACCCCGTATCCAGATCGCCATAGCCGGGAATGTCGCTGTCTTGCACCTTCAGCACATGGTGCAGAACGAAGCCGATGTCCGTCAAAGGTGCGCGATAACCCATGTCTTACTCCGCTGCCGCCTTGAAGGCCGCGATCATCGCAGCCCCCTCGGCCAATTCCTGTTTCAACTCTGCGATGGCCAGGTCCAATTCGTCCCGCTGCGCCACCATCTGCCCCAGACGGTCCACCGCCACGGCATAGGTCCGCTCCAGCTGGGCCTGGTTGGAGCCCTCGCGCTCATACATGTCCAGAAGCTGACGGATATCTTCCAACGAAAAGCCAAAGCGTTTGCCGCGCAGGATCAACTGCAGCCGCGCCCGCGCCTTGCGGTCATAAAGCCGGTGCGAGCCCTGGCGGATCGGCCAGATCAGCTCTTTTTGCTCATAAAACCGCAGCGTCCGCGCCGTGACCTGATAGGCCGCGCACATTTCGCCGATCGTCAGGACATCGTCCATCACAGCCTCCATGGGATCAGGATGGCGCGTGCCCCGCGCCATGAAAAGGGAAATTGACGTTGACGTCAAGGTAACGTGGCGTCACGGGAGGTTCGACAGATCCTCGGCCGAGGCGGTGCGCAGGGCGCGCAGATCGGCAATACGGCGGGCCAACTCCGCCTCTTCGGCAGCCAGCGCGGCCAGACGGCGATCCGCCAGCTCCAACCAGGCCTCAAGCTGCGACCTTGTGCCCTTCATGTTGTAGATCAGCAGCCATTGCCGGATTTCCTCCAGCGAAAAGCCGAAATGCCGGCCGCGCAGAATCAGCGTCATCCGCGCACATTCCCGCGCGCCATAGAACCGCGCGCGGCCCTGTTTTTGCGGCGCGATCAGTTCGATATACTCGTAATAGCGCAGGGTGCGCGGCGTCACGTCGAACTTCGCGCACATGTCCTTGAAGGTCAGAAGGGTGTCATCCATGAGCTTACCTTAACGTCAACGTCAGCCCCATGCAAATCCCTCTTGCAGGCGGCTTCCCTTGCGCCAAGATACCGCCCATGACCGATGATCCCATCCCTGATGACCCCCGCCCAGAAGACCCGCGCCTGGCTTTGGCCCAAAGCTTCATCCACGCGCTGCCCCATTCCAAGGCGCTGGGGATGCAGCTGACCGATTTGGGCGAGGGCGTGGCCACGATCACCATGCCCTATGACCCCCGCCTGATCGGAGACCCCGCAACCGGCGTGATCCATGGCGGCGCAATCTCGGCCCTGATGGATACCGCCTCGGGCGCTTCGGTCATGTCGCATCCCTCGGCGCCAAGGTCGACCGCGACGCTGGACCTGCGCATCGACTACATGCGCCCCGCGACGCCGGGGCAACAGATCACCGCGCGGGCCGAATGTCACCATGTCACGCGGTCGGTGGCCTTTATCCGTGTGACGGCGCATGACGCCGACCCCACTCGCCCGGTCGCCATGGGCACCGGCACTTTCACGCTGGAGCGGTAGATGCGCCTCCCCCCCGAGCCCGTCGAAGTCGTCAAATCCCGCCGCGAGGCCGCCCTTGCCCGTCTCGTGGCCTCCGTCCCCTATATCGGATTTCTGGGCGCGAGGTTCGACCGGCGCGGCGACGAACTGACCGCCCATCTGCCGTTTCAACCCATGCTGATCGGCAACCCGATGCTGCCCGCCCTGCATGGTGGCGCCACGGCCGCTTTTCTGGAAATCACCGCGATCATCGAACTGTCGTGGTCGAACCTCTGGGAAGACATCGAATCCGGCACCATGTCCGAGATCATCGCTCTGCCGAAAACCGTGACCTTCACCGTGGATTACCTGCGGTCTGGCCTGCCACGCGACGCCTATGCCCGCGCCCGCGTGAACCGCTCGGGCCGCCGTTTCGCCTCCGTCCATGTCGAGGCCTGGCAGGACAACCGCCTGAAACCCTTCGCCGCCGCCACGGCTCATTTCCTGATGCCCTGAGGCACCGCGGTCTTTCATACTGACCTAAATATCTCCGGGGGTTGGGGGGCAGCGCCCCCCTACAACCTCAGCCCCCTACAATCTCAGCCGCCGGAACAGCTCTGACGCGCCCCAGCCCGCCAGCATGGCGATGACCAAAGACAAAAGCCCATAGATCAGCGGCTGCTGCATCGCGAGGTTATAAAGCCACCGCTCCAGCCCGGCCTTGCGAACGTCGATGACGTTCTCTTGCAGGTCCACCACCTTGCCGCCGCGGGTCAGGAATATCCGCACCCGGTAATCGCCCTCGACCAGGTTGGCGGGCAAGGTCACATCGGTGCGAAACAGCGATTGGCGCAGCAGCAGGACCGCGTTTTGCGCCAGGCGATATTGCCCCGTCCCCTCGCGGATGCGCTGCAGCGCCTCGACATAGGTGTCCTCGTCCTCTTTCCCCGCAATCGCCCGGATCGTCGAGGGGATCGAGACATGGTGCTTGGCGTCCTCTTCGGGGCTGAGGATCGCCTCCAGCTCCCCGGTCGTGGCCACGGCGTAAAACGACGGCGCCGAGGCGATTTCGACCGCGCCACGGTTCAGCCAAATGCCGGCCACCCGCTGTTTCTTGCGGATCACCAGCGGCGTCGCGGGGCCTTCAACCGTCACGATGACCTGCAACAGCGGCCAATCCGGCGGCGGCGCCTCGCGCATGGCCGCGCCATAGATCAGGATCGCCGTGCCGTTGAAATCCGTGGTGATCGAGATATCCGAGGTCGAAACCCCCGAGACGATCTCTTCGGCGCGCAGGGGCAGCGCCAGCGCCAAAAGAAGCAACAGTCCCCTCATCACTCCCGTCATCGTAACGTCACCGAGTAAAGCTCTGCGGGCGTCAGTATCAGGTCAAAGCCGATCTTGACCGCGACCATCAGCACCAGAAGCGACAAGAGGACGCGCAGCTGTTCGGCCTTCAGCCGGACGCCGACCTTGGTACCGATCTGCGCCCCGATCACGCCGCCCAGGATCAGCAAAAGCGCCAGCATCATGTCCACCGTGTGATGGGTGACGGCATGGACCAGCGTCGTATAGGCGGTCACAAAAGTGATCTGGAACAGCGAGGTGCCGACCACGACCTTGGTGGGCATCCCCAGCACATAGATCATCAGGGGCACCATGATGAAGCCGCCCCCGACCCCCATGATGGCCGACAAAAAGCCCACGACAAAGCCCGCCATCAAGGGTGGCAGCACCGAGATATACAGGCCCGAAGCGCGGAACTTCACCTTGAAGGGCAGGTCATGGACGATGGAATGAACCCTTCCGCGCCGCACCTTGGGGGCGCCAACGCGGCGCAGGGCGCGCAGGCTCTCTGTCAGCATCATGGCGCCGATCAGGCCCAGGAACAGGACATAGGACAGCTGGACAAAGACATCGGTTTGCCCGGCGCGGCCCATCAGGTCAAAGACCCAGCCGCCGAAGGTCGATCCGACAAGCCCCCCCACCGTCAACACCGTGCCCATCTTCATGTCGACCGCGCGACGCTTGAACTGCGCCAGGACACCCGAAATCGACGAGGCCACGACCTGATTTGCCCCGGTGGCCACAGCCACCCCGGGCGGCACCCCGATCAGCATCAGCAGCGGCGTGATCAGGAACCCGCCCCCCACGCCGAACATGCCCGACAAAAACCCCACGAACCCCCCGATCCCCAAAAGGAGGAAGGCATTGACCGATACCTCGGCAATCGGAAGGTAAAGCTGCATCGGAGGGCCTCGTTAGACCCAAGCGATGCGCGGCTTTCCCCGGCCTGTCAAAGAAGAAATCGCCCCATGCCGGGCCTTTCCCGCCAAATGCCCGCCAAGGGGCAAATCGGTCACAGGTCCTTATATTCCCTCAGGAAATCACGAATAATCCGGTCGAGTTTCGCCGCCCCCAAAGGCGCCATGGCCTTGGTGTGTTCGTGGGAGATATTCTCGGACGACATGCCCGCCGCCATGTTGGTGATCGACGAAATCGCAGCCACCCGCAGGCCCAGAAAACGGGCCAGGATCACTTCGGGCACCGTGGACATGCCGACCGCATCGCCGCCCAGGATCTTGATGGCGCGGATCTCGGCGGGGGTCTCGAAGCTGGGGCCCGAATACCAGGCATAGACGCCCTCGGCCAGGTCGATGCCCTGACGCGCCGCAGCCGCCCGCAGCCCCGCCCGAAGCCCCGCGTCATGCGCCGTGGTCATTGGCACGAACCGGGCGTCGGTCGGCTCGCCGATCAGGGGGTTGAGCCCGCTAAAGTTGATGTGATCGGACAAAAGCATCAGATCGCCGGGCCGGGTGGTGGGAACCAGGCTTCCCGCCGCATTGGTGGCAATCAGCGCCCGCGCGCCAAGGCCTTGCAGCGTCTGCAACGCCACCCGCATCGCGGCGGGGTTGCCCTTTTCGTAATAGTGTTCCCGCGCGCCAAAGACGGCGACGCGGACGCCCTCCAGCAGGCCCACATGCAGGTTCGGATTGTGGCCCGAAACGGCGGCATGGGGAAAGCCCGGCAGGTCGGCATAGGGGATCGCCACGCCGTCAACCGCATGGGCCAGATGGCCAAGGCCCGACCCCAGGATCAGGCCCAAAGCCACGGGTTCATCGCCCGCGCGGGCGCGGATCACATCCAAAGCGGTCATTTAGCGCTCCTTCACATAGGGCTCGCCGCCCGCACGCGGCGGGATGGCCTTGCCGACAAAGCCCGCCAGAATGATGACGGTCAGGATGAAGGGCAGGGCGTTGGTGAACTGCCCCGGGATGACAACGGGTATCCCGATGCCGTTCAGGTCGATGTTCTGGAATCGGATGGAAATCGCGTCCAGAAAGCCGAACAGCAGGCAGGCGCCAAGCGCGGGCACCGGCTTCCATTTGGCAAAGATCAGGGCGGCCAATGCGATATAACCGCGCCCCGCCGTCATTTCGCGCTGAAAGGACGTGTTCAGCCCCATCGACATATAGACCCCCGCCAGCCCGCACAGAACCGCCGTGATCCCCACCGCCGCATAGCGCAGCTGCGCGACCGAGACGCCTGCGGTATCGACCGCCGCCGGGTTCTCGCCCACGGCCCGCAGGCGCAGGCCGAACCTTGTGCGATACAGCAGCCACCAGGTAAACGGCACCGCCGCAAGCGCCACATAGACCAGCGTGCCATGGCCCAAGAACAGCTCCAGCAGCGGGCTGTCCTCGATGCCGAACAGGTCCAGCAAAGGCGTCTGCGCCAAGCGACCCTCGGACAGGGCCGGGGTCTGGCCGCCCTGGCCGAACCAGCTTGCGCCCAAAACGATGGTCAGGCCGCTGGCAAAGAAGTTGATCGCGACGCCCGAAATCAGCTGATTGCCGCGGAAGGTGATCGAGGCAAGCCCGTGGATTGCCGACAGGATCAGCGCCGCGCCGATCCCGGCCAACACGCCTGCAGCGGCGCTTCCGGTGACGGCGGCGGCTGCGGCACCGGCAAAGGCCGCGGCCAGCATCTTGCCCTCCAGCCCCATGTCGATGACGCCCGCGCGTTCGGAATACAGCCCCGCCAGGCAGGCGAAGAGCAAAGGCGTCGACATGCGGATCGTCGATTCCAGGATTTGCAGAATGGCTGTCAGGTCCATCAGCGGCCCCCTCTTGCGAACAGCTTTTCAAGCGGGCGCTGCACCATATAGGGCAGGGCGCCGGTGAACAGGATCACCAGGGCTTGCAGCACGGTGATCACCTCACGCGGGATCTTCAGCTGCTCGCCCGTCACCGGGTCCGAGGCCATGGCCAGTTGCGCGCCGCCCTGAAACAGAAAGCCGAACAGCAACGAGGCCAGCACGATGCCAAAGGGGTGGTTGCGCCCCATCAGCGCCACCGCGATGCCGATAAAGCCCGCGCCCTCGACCGAGTTCATCACCAGCCGGTGCGCCCCGCCCTGCACCGCATTGACCGCCATCAGCCCCGAAATGCCGCCCGACAGAAGCAGCGCGTAAAGCGTGATCCGCACCGGGCTGATGCCGGCATAAACCGCGGCCTTTTCCTGCTTGCCAAAGGCGCGGATCGCATAGCCCAGCCGCGTGTGCCACAAGAGCGCCCAGGTCGCCACGGCCAGGGCAAGGGCCACAAACAGCATGATATTCGCAGGCGGCGCCTTGGAAAACGGGATGCCCATGACGCCAAAGATATCGGCCAGCTTTGGCAGGTTGAAGGCCTTGTCGAAGCGCGCCGTCGCCGGGTCCATCGCGCCTTCGGGGCGCAGGACATTGACCAGCAGGTATGAGATCAGCGCATAGGCGATGAAGTTGAACATCATCGTGGTGATGACGATATGGCTGCCGCGTTTCGCCTGCAGCCAGGCCGGGATCAGCGCCCAAAGCGCCCCGAACAGGGCCGACAGCGTGATCGACCCCAACAGCGCCAGCGACCAATGCGGCCAGGGGATGAACAGGCAAGCCACCGCGACCCCCAGGCCGCCAAGGGTCGCCTGACCCTCTCCGCCGATGTTGAACAAGCTGGCGTGAAAGGCAATCGACACGCCAAGCCCGGTCAGCAGGAAGTTGGTCGCGTAAAACAGCGTATAGCCCCAGCCCGACTGCGTCCCCAAGGACCCCTGGATCATCGAGGTCAGCGCCACCCAGGGGTTCTGCCCGATGGCGGCAATCAACAGCCCGCAAAAGACAAAGGCGATCAACAGGCAGATCAGTGGCACCAGCACGACATCGGCCCAACGGGGAAGTTTGGTCACGCTGTTGTCTCCGTCATGCCGGCCATCAAGAGGCCAAGTTCCCGCTCGTCGGTCTGTGGCGGGCGCTCGCCCATGATCTGACCGTCGAACATCACAAGGACGCGGTCGGACAGCGACCGGATCTCATCCAGCTCGACCGAGACCAGAAGCACGGCCTTGCCCGCATCGCGCAAAGCCACGATTTCCTTGTGGATAAACTCGATGGCGCCGATATCGACGCCGCGGGTCGGTTGGCCGATCAGCAACAGGTCGGGGTTGCGCTCGATCTCGCGGGCGACCACGATCTTTTGCTGATTGCCGCCCGAGAAGTTCTTGGCCGCCAAGGTGGGGATCGGAGGCCGCACGTCAAAGCGCGCCATCTTGGCCTCGGTATCGGCCCGCAAGGCGCCGTTGTTCATGAACAGCCCGCTTTGGTATTTCGGGTCGTTCTGATAGCCGAAGCCCACATTCTCCCAGGCCGCGAAGTCCATGATCAGGCCCAGGACCTGCCGATCCTCGGGGACATGGGCGATCCCGGCCTCGCGGCGGCTTTGGCCGTTCAGGCCTTTCAGCGGCAGGTCCACGCCGTTCATGACGATGCGGCCCGTGGCCTCGGCGATGCCGCCCAGGGCCTCCAGCAGTTCGGATTGGCCATTGCCCGCGACACCGGCGATGCCGACGATTTCCCCGGCGCGGATAGAGAAGGACACACCCTTCAGCCGTTCGACCCCTTCGGTCATCACGCGCAGGTTTTCGACGCGCAGAACCTCGCGGCCGGGGTTGGCCGGGTCTTTGTCCACCTGCAACAGGACCTTGCGGCCCACCATCAGCTCGGCCAGCTCTTCGGGGTTGGTCTCGGCGGTCTTCACCGTGCCGACCATCGTGCCGCGCCGCATCACGCTGACATTGTCGGTCGTCTCCATGATCTCGCGCAGCTTGTGGGTGATCAGGATGACGGTTTTCCCCTGATCGCGCAGGCCGCGCAGGATGCGGAACAGGTGGTCGGCTTCTTCGGGCGTCAGAACCCCGGTGGGCTCGTCCAGGATCAGGATATCGGCCTGACGATACAGGGCCTTCAGGATCTCGACCCGCTGTTGATGACCGACGGACAGATCCTCGACGACGGCGTCGGGGTTCACATCAAGGTCATATTCGCGCGACAGATCGGCCAAGGCCCTGCGCGCCCGCGCCAGCGAGGTGCCAAGCCAGGGCCCGTCTTCGGCGCCCAGAATGATATTCTCCAGCACCGTGAAATTCTGCACCAGCTTGAAATGCTGGAAAACCATGCCGATGCCGGCGCGGATCGCGCTTTGGCTGTCGGGGATGGCGGTTTCGACGCCGCCCACAAGGATTGTCCCGGCATCAGCTTTGTAGAAACCGTAAAGGATCGACATCAGGGTGGATTTCCCCGCGCCGTTCTCTCCGATGATGCCGTGGATCGTGCCCTTGGGCACGGCGATGTTGATGTCGCGGTTGGCCTGCACCGGGCCAAAGGCCTTGGAGATGCCCCGCAACTCGATAGCAAAGGGGGCGGCAGTTGCCTGCCGCCCCAAATTGGCCTGTGAAGGCATCAGAACTGAGCCGCCGGGCAGGTGTTGTCCGACATGTAGTCATGCACCTTGACTTCGCCCGAGATGATCGCGGCCTTGGCAGCCTCGACCTTGGCCTTCATGTCGTCGGTGACGAGGGGCGCGTTGTTGTCGTCCATCGCATAGTCAACGCCACCCGCGGCGAGGTCCATGACATTGATCCCGGCCTTGAGGTCGGCGCCTTCCTTGAAGGCCTCATAAACGGCATTGTCGACGCGCTTCAGCATCGAGGTCAGGACCGAACCGGGGTGGATGTAGTTCTGGTTGCTGTCCACGCCGATCGACAGGATCTTCAGGTCAGCGGCGGCCTGCAGCACGCCCACGCCGGTCGCACCCGCGGCGGCATAGATCACGTCAGCGCCTTGGGACTGCTGCGACTTGGCGATTTCGGCGCCCTTGACCGGGTTGTTCCAGGCGGACCCGTCGGTGCCGGTCATGTTCAGCACGACCTTGGCTTCGGGGTTGGCGGCCATCACGCCTTGGGCATAGCCACAGCCGAACTTGCGGATCAGCGGGATGTCCATGCCGCCGATGAAGCCAACGGTGCCGGTCTTGGACGCCAGGCCAGCCATCATGCCAACCAGATACGAGCCCTGCTCTTCGGTGAAGACCACCGATTTCACGTTGGGCTGATCGACGACCATGTCGATGATCGCGAATTTGGTGTCCGGATAGTCCGGAGCGACCGCACCCAGCGTGTCGCCAAAGGCAAAGCCGGTCATGACGATCGGATTGGCGCCCGATTCGGCCAGCTGACGAAGCGCCTGCTCACGCTGGGCCTCGTTCTGCATTTCCAGCTCTTTGAACGTGCCGCCGGTCTCGGTGGCCCATTTGGTCGCGCCATTGAAGGCGGCCTCGTTGAACGATTTGTCGTTCTTGCCGCCCACGTCATAAATGATCGCCGGTTCGGCCAAAGCCGCCACGGTGCCAAGCGCCAAAAGCGCGGAGGCGCCCAAAAGCGATTTCATCAGGGTCATATCTGTCTCCCGTTGTCAAAAGCGATGCCCTGTCCGCCAGACTCAGGTCCGGTTCGCGGGCGTTCACCGCTGATTAAGGGTGCAGCACAGGGCTATCGTCAACGGGAAAAACGGCGGGGTGGTTTGCTTTTTGATCATATGATCAAGGCGCGGGCATTCTCCCGCCGTTTTACGCGGCGTCACATCGGGCCTCAGACCAGCGCCATGAAGGCAGGCCAGGCTTGCGGGTCGGCCACGGTCTTGTCCCGGCAAAAGGCGTTGCAAAACCCAAAGCGGCGGCCGTCCAGCTCTAGCACATGGGTGATGGGCTTGCCGGAATAGGGGCAGGCGGTGTTCTCGGACTGGGTGCCGGGGACCGCCTTGGCCGCAAGCGGCTTGGGGCCGGGCCAGGGCCGCGTCGGATAATCGCGCGCGTAAAACGGCTGATCGGCGCCATCGACCAGCCCCATGGCCCGCCATTTGCGGAAGGACGGATGGGCCAGGTGCTGATCGACATAGGCCATGGCCGCAGCCGAAACCGGCAGGTTATAGGTCGCAATCCGCGTGGCCACCGGGGCAAAGAAGGCATCGGCGGCGGAATAGGCCCCCGCCAGCCATGCGCCCCCGGTCTGCTCTCGCGCCCAGGCCCAAAGGCTGTCCAGCCGCTCCAGGTCTTTCAGCACGGCGTCGGGCGGGGCGCAGTCGGTATAGCTGACCCGCAGGTTCATCGGGCAATGGTTGCGCAAGGCGCCGAAGCCCGCGTGCATCTCGGCTGCCAGAACCCGCGCCACGCCGCGCTGATGGGGGTCGGCGGGCCAGATCCCGGCGTCAGGGTGGCGGGTCGCCAGTTCCTCGGCGATGGCGATGGTCTCGGGGATGACCCAGCCTTCGGGCGTCCGCATGGTCGGCGCGGTCCGAGAGGGGGCGAAGTCCTTCAGCACATTGGCCAATTCGTCGGTATAAAGCCGGGCCGACAGGGTGCGCACCGGAATCCCGAAAGCGTCGAACAACAGCCAGCCGCGCAAGGACCAGGACGAATAGCCGCGGTCGCCGATCACCAGATCATACATGGGGGTCTCCTTTTGGTCAGGCTAGCCCTGCCGCGCCGCATAAGGAAACGCCCATTTGTGGCGGCTGCCATCAGAATTCGTGATGAAACCCCGGCGGCGTCTTCAGGATCATCGGCAAGCCCGCCATGACTCCCACCACAAGCCCCGAAACCGCGGCAAGCTGCTGATTAAGCCTCCCCTGATGATCCCGAAACGCCCGCGCCAGCTTGTTGTCCGGCACGATGCCCCAGCCGACCTCGTTCGACACGACCACAACCGGCGCCGGGCAAGCCAGGCACGCCGCAATCAGCGCCGCGCTTTCGCCCGGGATGTCGCCCTCGGCCAAAAGCACATTGGTCAACCACAGCGTCGCGCAATCCAGCAGCACAACGGCCCCCGACGGCACCAAGGCCAGCACGGCCGCCACATCGCGCGGCGCCTCATGCGTCACCCAATCCGGGCCGCGTTGCCTATGGTGCAGGGCGATCCGCGCCCGCATCTCGTCATCCCAGGCCTCGGCCGTGGCGATGTAGTGGCGCGGCCGCCCGGTGGCCGAAACCAGCCTCTCGGCCAGCCCCGATTTGCCCGAGCGCGCCCCGCCCAGAACCAGCGACAATTTTGGAAGTTCGTGTGATCCGGTCATGAACATGGTGCGTATCACTGGAAAGACAAGACAGCAAACCTGGAGGTCGTGATGGCTTTGGACCAATTCGCCGACCCGAGGCTGGCCTTGCGGGCCCGCCGCGCCGAACTTCTGACCGCCGAGAGCGAGGCCACCTTGGCCCGCGCCTGGCGTGACCACAAGGACCGCCACGCGCTGGACCGGTTGATCACGGCCTATATGCGGCTGGCGATTTCCATGGCGATGAAGTTCCGCCGCTATGGCGCGGGGATGGGCGATCTGACGCAGGAAGCGGCCCTGGGCCTGATGAAGGCGGCCGAGAAATTCGACCCCGACCGCGGGGTCAGGTTCTCCACATATGCGATGTTCTGGATCAAGGCGCAGCTGCAAGACTATGTGATGCGCAACTGGTCCCTGGTGCGCACCGGCTCGACCACCTCGCAAAAGTCGCTGTTCTTCAACATGCGCCGGGTCGAGGCGCGTTTGTCGCGGGAGGCCACAGCCCGCGGCGAAAGCCTGCAGGGCGAGGCGCTGTCACAGGCCGTGGCCGACGAGTTGGGCGTTCCCCTGCATGATGTGTTGATGATGGACGGGCGTCTGTCGGGCTCGGATGCCTCGTTGAACGCGACGCAGTCTTCTGACGAGGATGGCCGCGAATGGATCGACGTGCTGGAGGACGACCAGGACCCGGGCTTTGCCGGCGACCACGACCGCGCGGTCCTGCGCCGCGCCTTGTCCGAGGCCTTGGCGACGCTGTCCCCGCGCGAAAGGCTGATCGTGCGCGAACGCCAGCTGGCCGACGAGCCCCGCACGCTGGAAAGTCTGGGCGCCGAACTTAGCCTGTCCAAAGAGCGCATCCGTCAGCTGGAGGCCGCCGCCTTCACCAAGCTGCGCCGCCAGCTGGAGGCACAGGGCATGGGCGACCTGTTGCGCTAAGGCCTTTTGCGGCCTAGCTTGGCCGCAAAAGGGGACGCCATGAAACGGGTTTTGCTGATCATCGGCGGCGGGATCGCTGCTTACAAAAGCCTGTTGCTGATCAGGCTGTTAAAGGGCGCGGGTCTGGCTGTGACGCCGGTTCTGACCCGGGCGGGGTCCGAATTCGTGACGGCGCTGTCGGTCGGCGCCTTGGCGGGCGAAAAGGTCCACGAGGCGCTGTTTGACCTGACCGCCGAGGCCGAGATGGGCCATATCGAACTTTCGCGCAGCGCCGACCTGATCGTGGTGGCGCCCGGCACCGCCGACCTGATGGCCAAGATGGCCACGGGGCGCGCCGACGATCTGGCCTCGACGCTGTTGTTGGCCACCGACACGCCGGTTCTGGTGGCGCCCGCGATGAATGTGCGGATGTGGCAGCACCCCGCGACCCAGCGCAACCTGGCGGCGCTGATGGCCGACGGCGTTCGCTTCGTGGGCCCGGACGAGGGCGAGATGGCCTGCGGCGAATATGGCCCGGGCCGCATGGCAGAGCCCGCCGCGATCTTTGCCGCGATCCAGGGGATGTTTCAGGGGCCGTTGAGCGGCCGTCATGTCCTTGTGACCTCGGGTCCGACGCATGAACCCATCGACCCCGTCCGCTATATCGCCAACCGCAGCTCTGGCGCCCAGGGGACGGCGATTGCGGTGGCCCTGCGCGATCTGGGGGCGCGGGTGACGTTTGTGACCGGGCCCGCCGCCGTGCCGCCTCCGCCCGGGGTGACGGTGGTGCGGGTGGAAACCGCGGCGCAGATGCTGGCGGCGGTGCAAGGCGCGCTGCCCTGTGATGCGGCGGTGATGGCGGCGGCGGTGGCCGATTGGCGGGTGGAAAACGCCGGGGCGCAAAAGATCAAGAAACAGGCGGGCGCGGCTCCCAGCCTGAGCTTTGCCGAGAACCCGGATATCCTGGCCACGGTGTCAAAAGGCCCGCAGCGCCCGGCGCTTGTCGTGGGCTTTGCCGCCGAAACCGAGGACGTGGTGGCCCATGCCCGCGCCAAACGCCTGCGCAAGGGCTGCGACTGGATCGTGGCGAATGACGTCTCGCCGGGCACCGGGATCATGGGGGGGGCGGAAAACGCCGTGACGCTGATCACGGGTGCGGGCGAAGAGACCTGGGCGCGCGCCCCCAAGGACGAGGTGGCGCGGCGTCTGGCCGTGCGGATTGCGGAGAGTCTGAATGGTTGAAATCGCGGTGATCTGGGAGGACTGGGCCGACCGCGCCCTTCCCCTGCCCAGCTATGAGACCCTGGGGGCCGCGGGCGCCGACCTGCGCGCCAACCTCCCCCCCGAGGCCCGGGCGGACGGCATCACCCTGCCGCCGATGGGCCGCGCGATCCTGCCCACCGGGATCAGGCTGGCCATCCCCCAAGGGTATGAGATGCAGATCCGCCCGCGCTCTGGCCTGGCGGTCAAGTCCGGGGTGACGGTGGTCAATGCGCCGGGCACGATCGACAGCGATTACCGCGGGCCCCTGGGCGTGGCCTTGGTCAACCTGTCCGGCGACGATTACACGATCCGCCACGGCGACCGGATCGCGCAGGCCGTGGTGGCGCCGGTGGTCCAGGCGGGCTACCGGGTCGTGACGGCGCTGGATGACACCGCGCGCGGGACGGGCGGTTTCGGCTCGACGGGCCGCGGATGAGGGGGCGGACGTGACAGTGGTCCTGGGCTTTCTGGCCGGGCTTTGGGTGCTGGGCTGGGTGTTTGACGTGGCGCCGGCCAAGCGGCTGATCCCGATGGGCCTGGTCTGGGGCGCCGTGGGGCTGGTCCTGGCGCTGGCGCCGGGGTCGGTGCTGGCGCTGCGGCTGGGTGGCTGGCGGACCTGGGCCGCGCTTGGCGTCGTGGCGGGGGTCGTGCTGGCCTATCGGGCGACGCTGCGCCACCTGCGCCGCCGGGCAAAAACCTCTGGCCGGGTCCCTGCCGAATGGGGGGGCAACGTGGCCGCCACGCCACCCCTCGCCGCGATCCCCCTTGCGGACGGGGCAGACCCCAAGCCCCGCTCCTTCACACCCGGCGAACTCAGCCGCTATGCCCGCCATATCCTGCTGCGCGAAATCGGCGGCCCGGGGCAACGTGCGCTAAAGGACGCGCGGGTCCTGGTGGTCGGCGCTGGGGGCTTGGGCTCTCCGGCGCTGATGTATCTGGCGGCTTCGGGCGTGGGGACCATCGGGGTGATCGACGCCGACCGCGTCGACGACAGCAATCTTCAGCGCCAGATCATCCACCAGACCGCAACCATCGGCCAGGCCAAGGTGGCCTCTGCCGCAGCCGCCATGACCGCCCTGAACCCCCATATCCGCGTCATCCCGCATGACACCCGCCTGGACGAGACCACCGCCGCCCTGATCGCGGACTACGACCTGATCCTGGACGGCTGCGACAATTTCGACACCCGCTATCTGGTCAACCGCCTGTGCCACCAGGCCCGCAAACCCCTGATTTCGGCCGCCATCACGCAATGGGAGGGGCAAATCTCGCTCTTCCACACCGCCGAAGGCACGCCCTGCTACCAATGCTGCTTTCCCGAACGCCCCGCTCCCGGCATGGTGCCCACCTGCGCCGAAGCCGGCGTCGCCGCCCCCCTGCCGGGCATCCTGGGGTCGATGATGGCGATGGAGGCGGTCAAACACCTGACCGGCGCCGGCGAAACGCTGAAGAACCGCCTCTTCCTCTACGACGCGCTTTACACCGAGGCCCGCAGCTTCGAAATCACCCGCCGCCCGGATTGCCCGGTCTGCAGCAAGGACTAGGGCGCCCGCGTCGCTGTCAAAGCGGCGGCCTTTGCCGACAAGGTCACAAGGCCAAACCCGCGCCTCTTCCCCTTTCATACTGACAAAAATATTCCACGGGAGGGTCCGGGAGGGTGTGAAACCCTCCCGGGGCTTGCCACAAGAGATCGGGGAGGGCGTGAAACCCTCCCGGGGCTTGCCACAAGAGATCGGGGAGGGCGTGAAACCCTCCCGGGGCTTGCCCCAAGAGATCGGGGAGGGTGTGAAACCCTCCCGGGGCTTGCCACAAGAGATCGGGGAGGGCGTGAAACCCTCCCGGTGCTGTCGCAAAAGACCGTCGCGGGCGTGAAGCCCGACGCTTTCCGCCTAACCGAACCGATAGCTTGAGGCCGTGACGCCGCCAAACAGGTCGGTGTCATGATAGACCCGCACTGCCTCTTCTGCCTCTGCCGCGCCCAAAGCGGTGAACAGCGGCACGAAATGGTCCTCGCTTGCATGGCAGGTCCGGGCATAGGGCGCGGTTTCCCAGTCCATCAGCGCCTGGGTCCGTTCGGACGCGGGCAGGGCCATGGTCTGATCCAGCCAGGCGTCAAAGGCCGCCGAGGGCACCTTTGCCCCCGGCCCGAAAAGCCGCAGGTTGTGATAGGACAGGCCCGAGCCAACGATCAGGACCCCCTCGTCGCGCAAAGGCGCCAGGGCCCGACCCAGCGCGAAATGGCGGCCCGGATCATAGTCATGCATCATCGACACCTGATAGACCGGCACATCGGCCTCAGGATAGATCACCACCGCCGGCGCAAAGGTGCCGTGGTCGAAGCCGCGTTTCGCATCCAGCCGGACCGGCAGGCCCGCCGCCGCGATCAGGTCGGCCGTCCGGGCGGCGATCTCGGGCGCACCGGGGGCGGGATAGCTGATCTGATAGGTCTCGGGCGGGAAGCCGGAATAGTCATAGACCATCCCCGGGCGGGCCGAGGTCATGACGGCGAAGGCCTCCTCTTCCCAATGGCCCGAAAACATCAGAATGGCCTTGGGCCTTTCCGGCAGTTCCGACGCCATCCGGGCGAGCGACACTTCCAGGTTCTTCAACATGGCGCGCATATTGGGCAGCCAGGGCCAAGGGCCGCCGCCATGGCTGATGAAATAGGTGGGCATACGGGGTTTCGAAACAGGCATCGGGGCACCTCCTTGGGCCAAAGATGCGCCCGGGCGACGCCTGGCGCAATGTGCAGAACGGCAGGGCCAGGGTGCATGCTTGCACCGAGCGGGAAAGGCGGCGAGCGGGGGGGTGATGAGCGGGCAGGGCGGCCAACGTGAAAGCCGCCAACGTGAAAGACTCCGCGGCGGAAAGACGACCAGACCAGGCGTCTTTTGCGCCCCTCCCCCTTGCGGTCGGGCCTCATTCAGGGTTTGATCCCCCATCGCTGCGTGCCATCTTTTGCAGAAGAACAGGGAGACTGCACATGAAATTCGCCTCGACCCTTGCCGGGATCGCCCTTGGCCTCTTTTCGACCACCGCCTTTGCCCAGGCCTTGCCTGATCTGGCGGGTCGGGAAATCACCATCGTCACCGAAAACGCCTATCCGCCGCTGCAATTCGTCGACAAGGACGGGCAGGCGGTGGGCTGGGAATATGACGCCGTCGCGGAAATCGCCAAGCGGCTGAACCTGAAGGTGACTTACGCCAATATCTCGTGGGATGCGATGATCCCGGCGGTGTCGGAAGGCCAGTTCGACATGGGCATGACCGGCATCACCATCACCGACGAGCGCAAGGAAAAGATCGACTTCTCTGAGCCCTATATGCGGTCGGAAAGCATCATGCTGGCGCGGGGCGACGAAAGCCGCTTTGCCGATGCGGCCTCATTTGCCGCCAATGCCGACCTGCTGATCGGCGCGCAGCCCGGGACCACGCCCTTCTATACCGCCGTCTATTCGGTGCTGGATGGCAACGAACAAAACCCCCGCATCAAGCTGATGGAGACCTTTGGCGCCACGGTCGAGGCGCTGAAGACCGGCGATGTCGACACGGTTCTGACCGACATGACGGCGGGCAAGGGCTATGTCGATGCGTCGAACGGTGGGCTGAAGCTGGTGGGCGAACCCCTGGGCACCGAGGATTTCGGCTTCATCTTCCCCAAGGGCTCTGACCTTGCGGCGCCGATGAATGCGGCCATCGCGGCCCTGAAGGCGGATGGCACGCTGGATGCGCTGAACAAGAAGTGGTTCCTTGATTACAAGATGAACTGAGTGTCCGCAGAAGTTCCGAACAAGGACTTCCCCTGGTGGCTGGTGGTGCTGGGCGCCACCGGCCTTTGGGCGGTCTATGAGGTCTGGGCCAGCCCCGCCTATTCCGAGGTCATGGCGGGTCTGGTCAAGGGCATCTGGGTGACGATCGGCGTCACTTTGGTGGCCTATGTGCTGGCCTGCCTGATGGGTCTTGGGCTGGCCATGGCGGGGCTGTCACGGTTTCGCGTCTTGCGTCAGGCGGCGCGGCTGTGGATCGAGGTCATCCGCGGCGTGCCGATCATGGTCTTGCTGCTGTATGTGGCCTTTGTCGTGGCGCCGGGCATGGTCTGGGCCTGGAATCAGGTGGCAGCCTTTGTGGGCTTTGACCCGATCCGGCCGCGCGATTTTCCTTTGCTCGCGCGGGCCGTGATGGCCCTGACGCTGGCCTATTCCGCCTTTTTGGCCGAGATCTTTCGCGCCGGCCTGCAATCGGTCGACAAGGGCCAGTCCGAGGCCGCGATGTCGCTGGGGCTGAACGGCTGGCAAAGGTTCCGCCATGTCGTCTTTCCCCAGGCCTTTCGCGTGATCCTGCCGCCCTTGGGGAATGACTTTGTGGCCATGGTGAAGGATTCGTCTTTGGTCAGCATCCTGGGCGTGGCCGATATCACCCAGATCGGCAAGGTCATGGCCGCCGGCAATTTCCGCTATTTCGAGACCTATAACATGGTCGCGATGATCTATCTTGTGATGACGATTTCCCTGTCCCTGCTCTTGCGGCGGTTCGAGCGTGGGATGAAAGTGGTCGAGAAATAGGCTGACCGCTGGGGGCGCTGCCCCCAGACCCCCGGAGTATTTGGGCCAGTATGAAAGAGGCAAAGATGAACGCGCTGCTGACCGAATGGACGAGTGACTTTGGCCTGCCGCCCTATGGCGGGTTCTCGGATGAGGACTTCGGCCCGGCCTTTGCGGCGGCGCTGGATCAGGCGCGGGCGGCGGTGACGGCGATTGCCGAGGACACGCGCGCCCCCAGCTTTGAGACCGTCATCGAGGCGCTGGAGATGTCGGAAGAGAGCCTTAGCCGGGTGTGCGGGGTGTTTTACAACCTGGTCGGCGCGGATTCCAATGACGCGCGTGAGGCTTTGCAGTCCGTGATGGCGCCGAAGCTGTCGGATTATTCCTCCTGGGTGTCGAACAACAAGGCGCTGTTTGCCAAGATCGAGGCGGTCTGGCAGGGGCGCGGGGCTTTGACGGGCGAACGCCTGCGGGTGCTGGAGCTGTATCGCCGGATGTTCGTGCGGTCGGGGGCCTTGTTGGAGGGCGATCAGGCCGCGCGGCTGACCGAGGTCAAGGCGCGGCTGGCGGTTCTGGGGACAAGGTTCAGCCAGAATGTGCTGGCCGACGAACGCGCCTGGAAGTTGGAGCTGACCGAGGCCGACCTGGACGGCCTGCCGGATTTCGTCGTGGCGACGGCGCGGGCTGCGGGCGGCAATGGTGCGCCCTGTGTCACGCTGAACCGGTCGCTGATCGTGCCCTTCCTGCAGTTCTCGCCGCGTCGTGACCTGCGGGCGACGGCCTATGCCGCCTGGGTGGCGCGCGGCGCGAATGGGGGCGAGACCGACAACCGTGCCCTTGCCGCCGAGACTCTGGCGCTGCGCCACGAACGGGCGGCGCTGCTGGGCTATGCCAGCTTTGCCGATTACAAGCTGGAGCCCGAGATGGCCAAGACGCCCTCTGCGGTGCGCGACCTGCTTGCGCGGGTCTGGGCGCCCGCGCGGGTCAAGGCGCTGGCCGATGCCGCCGTGCTGGAGGCGATGCTTCACGCCGACGGCATCGCAGGTCCGCTGGAGCCCTGGGACTGGCGCTATTATTCGGAACAGCGGCGCCGCGCGGAACATGACCTGGATGAGGCGGCCTTGAAGCCCTATCTGGGGTTGGAGGCGATGCTGGCGGCCATGTTCGGCTGTGCCACCAAGCTGTTCGGGCTGGAGTTCCGCCCGCTGTCGGTGCCTTTGTATCACCCAGATTGCCGGGCCTGGGAGGTGACGCGCAAAGGCGCCCATGTCGCGGTCTTTATCGGGGACTACTTTGCGCGGGGCTCCAAACGCTCGGGCGCCTGGTGTTCGGACATCCGTCCGCAGCGCAAGTTGGGCGGGGATCAGCGGCCCATCGTGGTGAACGTCTGCAACTTTGCCAAGGGCGAGCCCTGCCTTCTGTCCTATGACGATGCCCGCACCCTGTTCCACGAATTCGGCCATGCTTTGCATCAGATGCTGTCGGATGTGACCTATGGCTTCATCAGCGGGACGAATGTGGCGCGGGATTTCGTCGAACTGCCCTCGCAGCTTTATGAACATTGGTTGGAAGTGCCTGAAGTGTTGCAGGAATATGCCCGCCACTGGCAGACCGGCGAACCGATGCCCGCCGATATGCTGCAGCGGCTTTTGGCGGCGGGGACCTATGATCAGGCCTTTGCCACGGTGGAATTCGTGGCCAGCGCCATGGTCGACCTGGCCTTCCACGAGGCCGCGCCGCCCGCCGATATCATGGCGCGGCAGGATCAGATCCTGGCCGATATGGGGATGCCCCAGGCCATCCGGATGCGCCACGCCACGCCGCATTTCGCCCATGTGTTCAGCGGCGACGGCTATAGCTCGGGCTATTATAGCTATATGTGGTCCGAGGTCATGGACGCCGACGCCTTCGCGGCCTTCACCGAGGCCGGCAGCGCCTTTGACCCGGACACCGCCGCGCGGCTGGAGAAGTTCATCCTGTCGGCCGGAGGGTCCCAAGAGGCCGACGCCGCCTATGTCGCCTTCCGCGGCAAGATGCCGGGGGTCGAGCCCTTGTTGAAAGGGCGCGGGTTGTTGGAACCGGTGTGAGGGAGGCCCCGGGGCCTATCTTTGGCGGATGCGGGACAACAGCGCCTGCCATCCGCCTTTGACCACCACAAAGCTCAGCGCAAAGCCCACGGCAAAACCCGCGGCGTCGGCGACCCAGATCCAGCCCTCGGACTGGTCCAATCCGCCTGCGACCAGGGCCACGACGCCAAAGGCCACCCGCACGCCCAGCAAAAAGCCGATCAGCCGGAAGGCATGGGTCTGCGTCCCGGTCAGCCGCCCGCGCATCCATTGCACCCAGGTGAAGGCGCCGATCAGCCCGTAATTCGCAGGCCATCCCCCGGTCAGCGCGGCTTGCGTCCAGGGCACCGCGGTATAGGCCACGGCCCCCAGCGCGGCCGAGGCGAGGAAGATCACCGCCACCGCCCACCACCGAAAGACCTCGCCGGTGAACTTGGCCAAGGCCAGCAGGATCACCACGGAAAACAGCGCCCCCGTCAGGTCGCTGTTGACGAAGACATGGGTAAAGGGCCGCCACAGCCCATCGGCCGGAAACTGCCCCAGCACCAGCATTTGCCGCAGATACTCTGGCGAAAAGGCAAGCATCTGGATCGCCTCGGACCGCCAGCCGATGGCGCCGGGCCCGCCCACCAGCCCGTTTTCGCCCGCCGAAATCACGATCTCTAGTGCGATCATCGGCAGGGCCAGGACCCAGGCAATCGCGGGCAAAGGGTTAAGCGGCGTATTCTGATCCATCTGGGGCTTTCGTTTGACCTATTGCGTCCCCTTGGATAAGCCCTTGGACCTGAACTTTCCAGATGGAGCCTAAAATGACCGAGCCGGTCCAAACGCCTCAGTCCCGTTTCAAACCCCGGATCTTCTCGGGCATCCAGCCTTCGGGCGGGTTGACCCTTGGGAATTATCTCGGCGCGCTGAAGCGGTTCGTCGAAAAGCAGGATGAGGGGATCGAGACGATCTATTGCCTTGTCGACATGCACGCAATCACCGTCTGGCAAGACCCGGAAAAGCTGCGCCAGCAGACCCGTGAGGGGGCCGCGGCCTTTATCGCGGCGGGCATTGATCCGGCGCGGTCGATCCTGTTCAACCAAAGCCAAGTGACGGCCCATGCCGAATTGGGCTGGATTTTCAACTGCATCGCCCGGATGGGCTGGATGAGCCGGATGACCCAGTTCAAGGACAAGGCGGGCAAGAACAGCGAAAACGTGTCGCTGGGGCTGTTCGCCTATCCCTCGCTGATGGCCGCCGATATCCTGGCCTATCACGCGACCATGGTGCCGGTGGGCGACGACCAAAAGCAGCATCTGGAACTGGCCCGCGACATCGCGATCAAGTTCAACAACGACTACAAGGTGGATTTCTTCCCGGTGGTTGACCCCTTGATCGAGGGCGCGGCCACCCGTGTCATGAGCTTGCGGGATGGGACGAAAAAGATGTCGAAGTCCGATCCTTCGGACCAGTCGCGCATCAACCTGACCGATGATGCCGATGCGATTTCGGCCAAGATCCGCAAGGCCAAGACCGATGCCGAGCCCCTTCCCGACACGCTGGAGGGTCTGAAAGACCGCCCCGAGGCGCGCAACCTGGTCAATATCTATGCCGCTTTGGCCGATATGACCCCACAGGCGGTGGTGGCGGAATATGCCGGCGCCCAATTCGGCACCTTCAAGCCGCGTTTGGCCGAGCTTTCGGTGGCCAAGCTGGCGCCGATCACGACCGAGATGAACCGGCTGATGAAGGACCCCGCCGAGATCGACCGCATCCTGGGTGCGGGCGCCGACCGCGCCGACGCCATCGCGCGGCCGATCCTGAACCAGGTCAAGGACATCGTCGGCATGATCCGCTCACGGTGACTTATCCCCAGAAAAGGGCTGCGGCGTCACGGAATCGATTCAACGGGCGGGCAGGTTGAAGGCACCCTGACCCTTCCGCCGTCCCCTCGGCCGGGTCCTTGTCGGGCTCTCGCCCCCGGTCGCTTGGCCGGGGGTCTTTTTTGGCGCGGTATCTGGACCAAATTGAAAGCCGCTTGCCGCTTGGACGCCCATCGGCGATAACAGCCCCGAAGGAGAGTCCGATGCGGAAGTTCTTGGTTGTCCTTGACGACACGCGGGAATGTCTGAACGCCATGCGCTTTGCAGCCCTGCGTGCAGCGCATACCGGGGGCGGCGTGCAGATCCTGTCCATCATCCCGCCCGAAGAGTTCCAGCACTGGATGGGCGTCGCCGATCTGATGCGGGCCGAAGCGCGCGAGCGGATCGAGGCCCATTTCGAGGTCTTTGCCAAGTGGATGCGCGACAAGCAGGGGGTGAACCCCGAACTGGTCATCCGTGAGGGCGATCCGGTCGCCGAGATCCTGGCTCAGGTGCGTGAGGACCCGCAAGTCGGTGTCCTGGTGCTGGGCGCGAACCACGAAAAGCACGGGCCGGGGCCCCTGGTGACGGCCCTGACGCGGTCGGCGGGGACGCTGCCGGTGCCCATCACCATCGTGCCCGGCGACATGAGCAAGGAACGGCTGGAGAGCATCTCGTGACCGCGCTTTTGGTGGCGCCAAGGCAAAGGCTTGATTTCTTTCACGAAGGTGCGGTCGACTTGCCGCGGCCCCTGACGCCGGCTATGGCCTGGGGGCGGATCATGGCCGACCCCTTGCCCGGGATGCGCCTGGCCTTCCGGGTCCGCGATGCGATCTCGGCGCGGTTTGGTGTGGCGCGGATCGGTGGGTTTTCGGGGGCCACGATCGGGACGCCAAAGGTCGGCGACCACCTGGACTTCTTTTTGGTCGAGGCGGCGGAACCGGGTCGCCTGACCCTGACGGCGCGGGATCGCCACCTGGATGTGATGATCTGCGTGGAGGGCGGGGCGCGGCTGGTGATCACCGCTTCGGTCGTCACGCATAACCTTTTTGGCCGCGCTTATATGTGGGTCGTGGGTCCGGCTCATCGGCTGATCGTCCGCTCCATGCTGCGGCGGCTGGTGCGCGGCCTTTAGCCATGCGTTTTCTGCATGGCGGAGGGGCGGCCTTGGCGCTGGTGTTGCGGGGGGCAAAGGCGCATCAAACCGGGGGGGGAAGAAAGGGTCTGTCATGTCCAAGCTGCAATCCGCCCCCCGTCCCGAGGTTCCGGGCCTGTCCTATTACACGCCCCAACCGACCAAGCCCGCGCCGCAACCCCCGCTGACCGCGCTAGAGCAGATGTTCGGCTATTACGGCTGATCTGGAACCATTCCAATCTTGACTTCGGCCCCCATGGGGCGCATATCCGACAGGAACTGTCAGGAGATACCGGATGTTCATCCAGACCGAATCCACGCCGAACCCCGCCACGCTGAAATTCCTTCCGGGGATGGAGGTTCTGGCCATGGGCACCGCCGATTTCCCGAACGCCGAAGTCGCCGCGAAATCGCCCCTGGCCACCCGCATCTTTGCGGTGGCCGGTGTGACCGGGGTCTTCCTCGGCACCGATTTCGTCACCGTGACCAAGGCCGAGGGCGTCGAGTGGCAGCATGTCAAGCCCGCGATCCTGGGCGCCATCATGGAGCATTACCAGTCGGGCGCCGCGGTCATCGTCGGCGAACAGGCTGCGGCCCATGCCGTGCATGAAGGCCCGGATGGCGATATCGTCAAGCAAATTCAAGAGCTTCTGGACACCCGCGTCCGTCCGGCCGTGGCGCAGGATGGCGGCGACATCACCTTCCACGGCTTTGACCGCGGCGTGGTTTACCTGCATATGAAGGGCGCCTGCGCGGGCTGCCCCTCGTCGACCCTGACGCTGAAGATGGGGATCGAAAACCTGTTGCGCCACTATATCCCCGAAGTGACCGAGGTCCGCCCCGTTGCGGCCTGACATCACGCTGTCCTTCGACACATCGGCGGCGCATTGCGCCGCCGCTTTGCTTTTCCCCGGCGGCCAGGCCGAGGTGTTCGAGGACATGGCCACCGGCCAGGCCGAAAAGCTGCTTCCGATGGTCGAGGGGCTGTTGGCCGGGCAGGGCTTTGGCTGGGGCGACGTGACGCTTTTGGCGGTGGGCACTGGGCCGGGCAATTTCACCGGGGTGCGGATCGCGGTGGCCGCGGCGCGGGGGCTGGCGCTGGGACTGGGCGTGCCCTTGGTCGGCGTGACCTCTTTGCAGGCCCTGCGCCATGGGGTCTCGGGGGCCTTGGCTTGTCTGGATGCGCGGCGTGGTGCGGTTTATGTGCAGGCCGAGGGGCCGGCGGCTTTGGCGGAATGGGAAGAGCTTTCAGGCTTTTCCCCGGCCTTTACCGTGGGTTATCGGGCCGAAGAGCTTGCTGCCCGCTTTGGTGGTGTGGCGCTGCCGACCCCGCCGCTGGCACTGTCCATCGCCCGCGTGGCGGCGGCTGGGCAGGGCGGCAAGCCCGCGCCCTTCTACTTGCGCGGCGCCGACGCCGCCCCGCCCTCTGACCCGCCGCCGGTGATTCTGTGACGCCTGCCGCGATGGCGCGGCTTCATGCCGCTTGCTTTACCCTGCCGCCGCCCTGGTCCGAGGCCGAGTTCGCGGCCACCCTGGCCGGCCGCTTTGCCTTTGTGCTGACGCGGCCCGACGGCTTTCTTTTGGGTCAGGTCGTGGCGGGCGAGGCCGAGCTTTTGACCATCGCCGTCGACCCGCTTGCGCGTCGACAGGGGATTGGCCGCGACCTTGTGCAAGGATTCTTGATCGAAGCGCGGGCGCGGGGCGCCGAAACGGCATTTCTGGAGGTCTCCGAGGCCAATCCGGGCGCACAGGCGCTGTATGCGGCCTGTGGTTTCGCGCCGACCGGGCGGCGGCGGGGCTATTACCGCGGTCAGGGGCAGGTCGAGGATGCGATTTTGATGGGACGAGCGCTTTAAGCCCGAAATATTGCGACGAAATTTCTGGCCCAAGGGCGCGCGTTAACTTTTCCTAAACCATCCCAAGTGATCTGTTAACCATTCTGGAGGTCCCTATGGGTGCAGTTGCTTTCACCGTGGCATTTGAAGGCGTCGAAGCGCGCCTGGTCGAGGCGCAATGCGCCATCGCCTCTGGCATGGCGACCTTTGGCGTCGTGGGCCTTGCCGACAAAGCGGTCTCCGAGGCGCGCGAAAGGGTCCGCGCCGCCCTCACCGTCCTGTCGTTCGCCCTGCCCTCCAAGCGGATCACGGTCAATCTCTCGCCTGCGGATCTGCCGAAAGAGGGGTCGCATTTCGATCTTCCCATCGCCATGGCCGTGCTGGCCGCGCTGGAAATCGTGCCGGCCGATCAGGTTGAAGCCTTTGTCTTCATGGGGGAATTGTCCTTGGACGGCCGCATCCTGCCTGTCGCCGGCGCCCTGCCCGCGGCGGTGGCAGCCGCGGCCGAAGGCAAGGCGCTGATGGTGCCGCGGGCCTCCGCCGCCGAGGCCGCCTGGGTCGGCATGACCGAGGTTTACGGCGTCACCACCCTGTCCGAGATCGTAGCGCATTTCACCGGGCGTCAGACATTGACCCGGGCCGAGGCCGCAGAGATGGCCGAGACCACGCAATTTCCGGACCTGCGCGACGTCAAGGGGCAAGAGCGGGCGAAACGCGCGCTGGAGATTGCCGCCGCGGGCCGCCACCACATGCTGATGATCGGCCCTCCCGGTTCGGGAAAATCCATGCTGGCCAAGCGTTTGCCCGGTATCCTGCCGCCGCTGTCGGCCGAAGAGGCGCTGGAGACCTCGATGGTTCATTCCGTCGCGGGCCTTTTGACGGGCGGCATCACCCGGGCCCGCCCCTTTTGCGATCCGCATCACACGGCCAGCCAAGCCGCCATTGTCGGCGGCGGGCGGGGGGCGAAACCGGGGCAAATCAGCCTGGCCCACAACGGCGTCCTTTTCATGGACGAGCTGCCGGAATTCCCCCGCATGGTGCTGGACACTTTGCGCCAGCCGATGGAATCGGGCGAGGTTATGGTGGCCCGCGCCTCGGCTCATGTCCGCTATCCCTGCCGGTTCCTGCTGGTCGCCGCCGCCAATCCCTGCCGCTGTGGCCATATGGCGGATGCCGAAAAGGCCTGCTCCAAGGCGCCGATCTGCGGGCAGGATTACATGGGGCGGATTTCGGGCCCGCTGATGGACCGCTTCGATCTGCGCGTCGATGTGCCACCGGTGTCCTGGCAAGACCTTGATTTGCCTGCAGACGGAGAGCGGTCCGCCACCATCGCCGCCCGGGTTCAGGCCGCCCGCGAGATCCAGGCCGAACGCTATCACGGGCTGGATCTGCGGGTGAATTCCGAGGTCGAGGGCGAATTGCTGGATGAGATCGCCCGCCCCGATGCCGAGGGTCGGGCCCTGTTGCAACGCGTGGCAGAGCGTTTTGGCCTGACCGCGCGCGGCTATCACCGGGTCTTGCGGGTGGCGCGGACCATTGCCGATCTGGAGGCCGCGCCGGATGTGACGCGCGGCCATATCGCCGAGGCGGTCAGCTATCGGACGGTTCTGTCGGCCAAATGAGCGACAAACGCCGCCACTTCGCGCAGCGCCGCGCGGGCTTCGGGCAAATAACCGTCGAACATCTGCCAGACATGCGGGCAATCCGGCCATTCCGAAAGCCGCGCACCCAGCACTTTGGTCATCCGGCGGGCATCGTCGCGCAGAACCTCGGTCGTGCCGGTCTGGATCAGGACGGGGGGCGGATCGGGAAAGGCGGCGAACAGCGGCGAGATGCGGGGGTCCGTGGGCGCGAGGGTGCCGCGGACAAGCGTTGCGGCCTCTGCGACCCGATGCGCGGGCAAAAGCACGTCCGAATCGGCGTTCGTAAGCAGGCTTTCTCCGCCAAGGGTCAGATCGGTCCAGGGTGAAAAGGCAAAGAGCCCGGCCGGCGGGCGGCCCGTCTGGCAGAGGTGCGACATCAAGGCCAGCGCCAAGCCTCCCCCCGCGCTGTCACCGCCCAAGATGATGTTCTGCCACGGATAAATCCGCGAAAGCCGCTCATGCGCGGCAAGGGCAGCGTCAAAAGCGGCGGGCGCCGGATGTTCGGGAGCAAGCGGATAGCGCGGGGCAAAAACCGGTAGGCCGGTCAGCCGGGCCAGGCGCCCGGTGATGGTCAGGTGGGTCTCGGGGCTGCCGGTGATATAGGCGCCGCCGTGGAAATAAAGCACGGCATGGGTGTCATTGGTCAGGTGACAGGTGACGCGGGGCAGGGGGCCGTCCAGAAAACACAGATGCGCCGGGCGATGCAAAAAGCGCGCGGCGCTGGCGAAGCGGCGCCTCTCGACCCCGGGGTTGCGAGCACGGGCGACCGAGGGTCGCGCCGTCCAGCGCAGAAGCAGGTTCAAGAGGCGCAGCGACAGGCTCATCTGGCGGCGATCTTGGCCTCGATCACCTGCCAGATCCGCGCGGCGGTGTTGGTGCCGTCGAAACGCTCCAACTCCTGGATACCGGTCGGAGAGGTCACGTTGATCTCGGTCAGGTAGTCGCCGATGACGTCGATGCCGACAAAGACCTGACCCTTCTCGCGCAAGGTCGGACCGATGGCGGCGCAAATCTCCAGGTCGCGCGGCGTAAGGCCCACCTTCTCGGGGCGGCCGCCGGCGTGCATGTTGGACCGGGTTTCGCCGGCCTGGGGCACGCGGTTGATGGCGCCGACAGGCTCGCCGTCCACCAGGATTATGCGCTTGTCGCCATGGACCACGTCGGGAAGGAACTTCTGGACGATCAGCGGCTCGCGGCTCATCGACGTGAAAAGCTCATGTAGCGAAGACAGGTTGCGGTCGTTGGGGTCAAGCCGGAAGACCCCGGCCCCGCCGTTGCCGTAAAGCGGCTTGAGGATGACATCGCCATGCTTGGCCTTGAAAGCGCGGATGGTGGCAAGGTCACGGGCGATGGCGGTGGGCGGATGCAGGTCGGGGAATTGCAGGACCAGCAGCTTTTCAGGGCAGTTGCGCACCCAGAAAGGATCATTGACGACAAGCGTCTTGGGATGGATCAGATCCAGAAGATGTGTCGTGGTGATATAGCCCATGTCGAAGGGGGGGTCCTGGCGCAGCCAGACGACATCGCAGGTCGCAAGATCCACCTCGGTCTCGGGCCCATAGGTGACATGGTTGCCCTCTTCGCGGCGCAGGGTGATCGGAAACCCGCGCGCCACCACACGCCCCTCGACGAAGGCCAGCTTGTCAGGCGTATAAAAGAACAGGGAATGACCCCGATCCTGCGCCTCCAGCGCGATGCGGAAGGTGCTGTCCCCGTTGATATTGACCGACCCGATCGGGTCCATCTGCAAAGCGACGTTCAAGCCCATGGCGCTCTCCTTGATACAGAGCCCTTGATGACCCAGCGCGCAAAGAGATGCAATTGATCAGGCCGCCAGCGCGTTTTCGACGATTTCGATTCGCCCCATACTGTCGACCAGGGCCAGGTCGACCTGAAGTTCCTCGACCCCCTCGAAACTGCCGGTGAAGAAGAACTCTTCGGCAGTGACACGCACGCGTTGTTGCTGGGACCAGGTAAAGTGTTCGGAGGCGATGAGGTGGGTCGAGCTTTTCTTGACCTCGATGAAGATCAGCTTGTCGCCATCCCTTGCGATGATGTCGATTTCACCTGCGGTGCCGCGCCAACGCCGCGCGATCACCGTGCGCCCGGTGTCGTCGTAAAGCCGGCTGACCTGATCTTCGGCCGCAAGGCCTGCAAGGTAGTTGGTCTTGCCGCGCAACTGTCTGGACCGCATCGTCATTCCGCATCCCCCAAGGCAAGCGCCATTTGATAGACTTCGCGACGCGGCAGGCCGAAGGCATTGGCCACCGCCGTTGCTGCATCTTTGCTGGAAAGGGTTAGCAAAGCGTTTCGAAGGGCGGCTTCGATCTCGGCTTGCGTGGCCTGGCGTTCTGCACCGCGATCCACGATCAGCACGATTTCGCCTTTCACATCAGTCTCTTTCAAGGCCAGCGCCAGATCGGCAAGGCGCCCGCGTCGCACTTCTTCGAACTTTTTCGTCAGCTCTCGGCACAGGGCCGCCTGGCGATCTGCTCCCAGGACCTCGGCCATATCGGCCAGGGTTGCCGCCACGCGGTTGGGTGATTCGTAAAAGATCAGGCTGGCAGGAACGCCCGCCAACTCGCGCAGCGTGGTCTTGCGGGCCTGGGACTTGGGCGGCAAGAATCCCGCGAACAGGAACCGGTCCGAGGGCAGGCCCGACACCGTCAGCGCGCACAGCACCGCCGAGGCCCCCGGCGCTGCCAGCACCGTGTGCCCTGCCGCAATCGCCTCGCGCGCCAGTTGGAAGCCCGGGTCCGCCACCAGCGGCGTTCCGGCCTCTGACGCATAGGCGACCGACTTCCCCTCGGCCAACAGCCCCAGGATCTTGGGCCGCATCTCGGCGCCGTTGTGGTCGTGATAGGGCAGCATCATGCGCCCGTTGATCGCCACGCCATGGATCTCCATCAGATGTCGCAGCGTCCGCGTATCCTCGGCCGCCAGCACATCCGCCCCCGCCAGCACATCCAGCGCCTTCAGCGTGATATCCCGTGCGGCCCCGATCGGCGTCGACACCAGATGCAGCCCCGGCACCACCCGCCCCGGCATCGCCGTCCAACCCGACATCTGGCACCCTTTCCGCCGACCCAGGGTCAGCCCAAGTTTACTTCACCGCAGCTTCCCTTTAGACTCCCGTTCAGGTCAAGGTCGGCCAGCGCCGCACCCGAATGAGGAGATTTCCATGGTCGCCATTCTGTCAGCCCTGGCAAGGACCGCCGGTCCTGCCCTGTCGCATCTTGCCGCCCGGGTGACAAGCTCCGTCACGGCGACCATCAGGGGCACCACGCTGGGCGCCCTTGCCGCGCTGACGGTCCTTTCGGCCTGCGAGACCACGACCGGCCCCGCCCCCACCGGCGCCTATAACGGCGAGCCGGTCCCCGTGGCCCTGCTGGTCCCCTCGGGCTCGGGCGAGGCCACCGATGACCTGATCGCACAGGGGCTGGAGAACGCCGCCCGCATGGCCATCGCCGATCTGGGCGACGTCAAGATCGACCTGCGCGTCTATCCGACCGCCGCCAATCCCGACCAGGCGGCCTCGCAGGCTTCCAAGGCCGTGACCGACGGGGCCAAGGTCATCCTCGGTCCCTTCTACGCGCTGGAGGCCGCCAAGGTCGGCGCCACGGTCGCCCCGGCTGGCGTGCCGGTCCTGTCCTTTTCCAACAACCCCTCGGTCGCCGGCGGCAATGTCTTTATCCTGGGCCAGACCTTCGAGTCGACGGCCGGGCGCCTTGCCTCTTTTGCCGTGTCGCGCGGGCTGACCCGGATCATGGTCGTCTCGGACGAGACCCCGGCCGGCGAGGCCGGCAAAGCCGCCATCCAGACCGCCATCGGCGCTTCGGGCGGGCAGATCGCGGCGGCGGGGTCCTATCCCTTCAGCCAGAACGGCATCGTCCAGGCGGTCACGGCCATCGCGGCCTCGGCCAAGTCCTCGAACGCGCAGGCGGTGTTCCTGACCGCCGACACCGGTGGGGCGCTGCCCCTGCTGACCCAGCTGCTGATGGAGAACGGCATCAACCCGGCCGCCACCCAGTATATCGGCCTGACGCGCTGGGATATCCCCACCGCCAACCTGACCCAGCCCGGCGTCCAGAACGGCTGGTTTGCCATGCCCGATCCGAACCTGGCCCAGGCCTTCCTGACCCGGTATCAATCCACCTATGGCGCCGCGCCCCATGCCACCGCGGGCCTGGCCTATGACGGGATTGCCGCGGTCGGCGCCCTGGTCAAACAGGGCGGCCTGGCCCAGGTCTCGGCCCAGGGCCTGACCCAACCCCAGGGCTTTGTCGGCGTCGGCGGCATCTTCCGCCTGAACGGCAATGGCACCAGCCAGCGCGGCTTGGCCGTGGCCCAGATCGTCAACCAACAGGTCCAGATTATCGACCCCGCCCCGCAAAGCTTTGGCGGCGCCGGGTTCTGATGACCACACCCCCCAAGGCGCCGGCGCCAAATCCTCTGGCGCCCCGTGGTGTCGGTCTTATCCTGCCGGAAGCCGAGGTCCTGGACCTCGGCCTTCTGCGTCCGCGGGTGCTGGCGGCTGTGCGGGACACCGATGCCAAGTCGGCCCGTGCCGCGGTGGGGGCGATCCTGGCCGAGGCCAAGGCCACCGCCAACACCCGCCTGGCCGCGGCCTTTGCCGTCGATCCGCGCAATGCCCTGCCGCTGACCCGGTCTCAGGCGCTGATGACCGATGGCCTGGTCCAGCTGGCCTTTGCCGCCGCCGAAGCGATGCAAAGCCCCGCCATCACCCTGGATGCCGAGCGTCTGTCTGTCCTGGCCGTTGGCGGCTTTGGCCGGGCCGAGATGGCGCCCCATTCCGATGTCGACCTGCTTTTCCTTTACCCGCTGAAGATCACCGCCCGCGCCGAAAGCATCATTGAAACGATGCTTTACATCCTGTGGGACCTGAAGCTGAAGGTCGGCCATGCCTCACGCACGGTCAAAGACTGCCTGCGCCTGGGCCGTGAGGATATCACGATCCGCACGGCGCTTCTGGAACACCGGGCCATCTGTGGCGACCGCGCCTTGGCGGCAGAGCTGGACGACCGGCTGTGGTCCGAGCTTTTCCGCACCACGGGCCGCGACTTCATCGAGGCCAAGTTGGCCGAACGCGGTGAACGCCACAAACGCCAGGGCGGCCAGCGCTATGTCCTGGAGCCCAATGTCAAAGAGGCCAAGGGCGGCCTGCGTGACCTGCAGACGCTGTATTGGATCGGCAAATACCTGCACCGGGTGGACTCATCCGAAGGCCTTGTGGCCGCGGGCCTGCTGACCGCCGAAGAATATGCCCTGTTCAGCCGGGCCGAAAATTTCCTTTGGGCCGCGCGCTGCCATCTGCATTACATCACCGGGCGCGCCACCGATCAGCTGACCTTCGACCTGCAGGTCGAGGTGGCCGAGCGGATGAACTACCGCGACACCCAAGGCCGCCGCGCGGTCGAATACTTCATGCAGGACTACTTCCGCCACGCCACCCGCGTCGGCGAATTGACCCGCGTCTTTCTGACAGAGCTGGAGGCCCGCCATGTCAAACCCGAGGCGCGGCTTCTGGGCTTTCTGAACCGCCGCAAGGTCGGCGCGGGGTATAAACTGGTCCAGGGGCGGCTGGATGTCACCGATCCGGCCAAATTCCTGAAAGACCCGGTCAACATGCTGCGCGTCTTCGAAGAGGCGGTGCGGTCGGGATATCTGCTTCACCCCAATATCATGCGGCTGATCGCGGCCAACCTGTCGCTGATCGACGACCATGTCCGCGACGATCCGCAAGCCGTGCGTATCTTTCTGCAGACGCTGCTGGATCATGGCAACCCGGAACGCGCCCTGCGGCGGATGAACGAACTTGGCGTCCTGTCGGCCTTCATCCCCGAATTCGAAGCCATCGTCGCGATGATGCAATTCAACGTCTATCACCACTACACGGTGGACGAGCATATCATCCAATGCGTCAGCGTCCTGGCGCAGATCGAACGCGGCGAGCTGGTCGAAGAGCTGCCCGTGGCGACCGGTATCCTGAAAACCGGCGTGAACCGGCGGGTGATCTATGTGGCGCTGTTGTTGCATGACATCGGCAAGGGGCGGCCCGAGGATCACTCGATCCTCGGGGCGCAGATGGTGCGCCGCATCGCCCCGCGTCTGGGTCTGACGGCCGAGGAATCCGAAACCGTCGAATGGCTGGTCCGTCATCACCTTCTGATGTCGGACGTGGCGCAAAAGCGCGACATCGGCGACCCGCGCACCGTGCGCGACTTCGCCAAGGCGGTCGAAACCCGCAAGCGGCTGGACCTGCTGACCGTCCTGACCGTCTGCGACATCCGTGGCGTCGGGCCCGGCACCTGGAACAACTGGAAGGCCATGCTGCTGCGCCAGCTTTACTCTCACACCGCCGAGGCGCTGGAGGGCGGGCTTGAAACCTTCAACCGCGGTCGCGCGGTCGAGGAAAGCCGCGCGGCGCTGCGGGCGCGGCTGACCGATTTCACCGCCGACGAGGCCGCCAAAGAAACCGCCCGCCACTATGACCCCTATTGGTCCGGCCTGACCACCGACACGCAAGAGGCCTTTGCCCGCCTGCTGCGGGGCCTGCAGGACGATGAAATCCGCATCGACCTGCATCCCGAACCGCAGCGCGACGCCACCCGCGCCTGTTTCGCCCTGGTCGACCACCCCGGCATCTTCTCGCGGCTGTCCGGCGCCCTGGCCTTGGTCGGCGCCAATGTGGTCGACGCCCGGACCTATACGTCGAAAGACGGCTATGCGACCGCGGTCTTCTGGATTCAGGATTCCGAAGCCCATCCCTACGAGGTCTCTCGTCTGCCCCGTCTGCGCGGCATGATCGACAAGACCCTGAAGGGCGAGGTCCGCCCCCGCACCGCCCTCGCGGATCGCGACAAGGTGAAGAAGCGCGAGCGCGAATTCCGCTTTCCGACCCATATCGCCTTCGACAACGAGGGCTCTGAGATCTACACCATCGTCGAGGTCGACACCCGCGACCGGCCGGGGCTGCTGTATGACCTGACCAGGACGCTTGCGGCCAACAACATCTACATCGCATCCGCAGTGATCGCGACCTATGGGGCCCAGGTGGTGGATACGTTTTACGTCAAGGACATGTTCGGGCTAAAGCTGCATGCCAAGCACCGACAAGAGGCGCTGGAGGCGAAGCTTCGCCAGGCCATCGCCGAGGGCACCGAAAGGGCGCAAGCGTGATCCGCTCCATCCTGACGGTCGGCGGCTGGACGCTGGTGTCTCGCGGCACGGGGTTCGCCCGCGACGTGCTGATGGCGGCTTACCTCGGCACCGGGCCGGTGGCCGAGGCCTTCCTCGTGGCCTTTTCCCTGCCCAACATGTTCCGAAGGTTCTTTGCCGAGGGCGCCTTCAACATGGCCTTCGTGCCGATGTTCGCCAAAAAGCTTGAGGGCGGCGAGGATGCCACGGGCTTTGCCCGCGACGCCTGGAACGGCATGGTCTGGATCTTGCTGGCCTTTACCGTGCTGGGCACGCTGGCGATGCCCTGGCTGGTCTGGGCCATGGCCTCGGGCTTTGCCGGAGAGCGGTTCGACCTGGCCGTCACCTTCGGGCGGATCAGCTTTTCCTATATCCTGTTCATCTCGCTGGTGGCTTTGCTCTCGGGCATCTTGACCTCGCACAAAAGGTTCTCCGAGGCCTCCTTCGTCCCCGTGCTGATGAACCTGGTCTTTATCGCGGCCATGGGGCTTGCGGCCTGGGCCGGGTGGGACATGGGGTTGACCCTGGCCTGGACCGTGCCTGTGACCGGGGTGGCGCAACTGGCCTTCACCTGGGTCTCGGCGCGGTCCCTGGGCTATGGTTTCACCCTGGGCTGGCCACGCCTGACGCCCGAGCTGAAGCATCTGGCGGTGATCGCCGGGCCCGCGGTGCTTGCGGGCGGGGTGGTGCAGATCAACATGCTGGTGGGCCGCCAGGTGGCCTCGTTTACCGAAGGCGCGGTGGCCTGGCTGTCCTATGCCGACCGCTTGTATCAGTTGCCCCTGGGGGTGGTGGGCATCGCCATCGGGACGGTCCTGCTGCCGGAACTCTCCCGCCGCCTGAGGGCAGGCGACGCCGAGGGCGGACGCGATGCCTTCAACCGCGGCGCCGAATTCGCCCTGATGCTGACGCTGCCCGCCGCCGTGGCGCTGATGGTCATCGCGGTGCCTTTGTGCCAGGTCCTGTATCAGCGCGGCGCCTTTGGCCCGGCGGACACCCAGGCCACGGCGCTGGTGCTGGCCATCTATGGCGCGGGCCTGCCGGCCTTCGTGCTGCACAAGGTCTTGCAACCGCTCTTCTATGCGCGTGAGGACAGCCGCAGCCCCTTTGTCTATGCGCTGGTATCCATGGTGGTGAATGTGGGGCTGGCGGTGGGCCTTCTGCCGCTTTTGGGGTTTTCGGCCGCCGCCTGGGCCACGACGCTTTCGGGCTGGGCCATGGTGGGCCAGCTCTGGTGGGGCTCGCGCAAGATGGCCGCCGAGGCGCAGTTCGACGCCCGCTTCCGCAAACGCCTGCCGCGGATCATGTTGGCCTCTGCCGTCATGGGCGGAGTCCTCTGGGGCGCGGCGCAGGTCCTGGATGGCCCGCTGAACGCCCGCTTCTGGCACTTCCCGGCCTTGGGCCTGCTGTGCGCCATCGGCATCCTGGCCTATTTCGCGGTCGGAGCCCTGATCGGCGCCTTTCGCCTGTCCGACCTGCGGGCTTTGCGCCGCCGCTGATCCTTTCATACTGACCCAAATACTCCCTTCACCCTTGCCTCCCGCGTCCCGCCTGTCATTCTGGCCCAAAGATGGAGGTGGCGATGTTCAAGGCCCTGGTGATGGAAAAACCCGGCGAGACCGCAATCCCGGTCCTGCGTGACGTCGACGAGGCCGACCTTCCCCCCGGCGATGTGACCGTGGCGGTGGAGTTTTCGACGCTGAACTACAAGGACGGGCTTTGCATGGGTCCGACCGGCGGCGGCCTGGTCAAGGCCTGGCCGCATATCCCCGGGGTGGATATGGCGGGCACCGTGCTGGACAGCCAGGACCCGCGCTATGCCCCGGGTGACAAGGTGCTTCTGGGCGGCTGGCGTGTGGGCGAAATCTGGTGGGGCGGGTTTGCGCAAAAGGCCCGGGTCAAGGCCGATTGGCTGGTGCCCCTGCCTGCAGGTCTGACCACGCGTCAGGCCATGGCGGTGGGGACGGCGGGGCTGACCTCGATGCTGGCCGTCTTGGCGCTGGAGGATCACGGGCTGACCCCTGCAAAGGGCGAGGTCCTGGTGACGGGCGCGGCCGGCGGCGTTGGTTCGACCGCGGTCGCGATCCTGGCCCATCTGGGCTATCAGGTGGCCGCCGTCACGGGCCGCCCCGAGACGGAAGGCTATCTGCGCGACCTCGGCGCCACCCGCATCATCCCCCGGGCGGATCTGGCCGAAACCGTCAAGCGCCCGCTGGAGGCCGAGACCTGGGCCGGTTGCATCGACGCCGTCGGCGGGCCGATGCTGGCGCGGGTGTTGGGCCAGATGAAATACGGCGGCTCGGTCGCGGCGGTGGGGCTTGCGGGCGGGGCAGGGCTGCCCACCAGCGTCATCCCCTTCCTTCTGCGCGGCGTGAACCTTCTGGGCATTGATTCCGTGATGCGCCCCTATCCCGACCGGGTGAAGGCCTGGGCGCGCATCGTCACCGACCTGCCGCATGACAAGCTGGACGCCATGGTCCAAAACGTGACGCTGGCCGACCTGCCCGCTCTTGGTCCGGCGATCCTGAAGGGAGAGGTCAAGGGCCGCGTCGTCATCGACGTCAACGCCTGAGGCGGGGCGCCCCCCCCGGACCCCCGCCCTGCCAAGCCCTCACGCCTTCCAGTCGCCCTCGAAATCGGCGGGGATCATCAGGTTATGCGCGCCGAACTGCGCGATGTCGCGCTCACCGCACAAAGCCATCGTCGTGTCGATCTCGCGGCTGATGACCTCCAGCGCCTTGGTCACGCCGCGTTCCCCCATCGCCCCCAGCCCATGGATATAGGCCCGCCCGATCATCACGCCATGCGCGCCCATGCCCCGCGCCCGCAGCACGTCTTGGCCAGACCTGATGCCGCTGTCCATCCAGACCTCGACCTTGTCGCCCACCGCCCGGGCGATCCCCGGCAGCCTGCGGATCGACGACAGGGCCCCATCCAATTGCCGCCCGCCATGGTTCGACACCACAATCGCCTCACAGCCGAAATCGGCGGCCCGGCGCGCGTCGTCCTCGTCCAAAATCCCCTTCAGGATCAGCTTGCCGCCCCACATGTCGCGGATGCGCGCGATCTTGCCCCAATCCAGCTGCGGATCGAACTGTTCCGCCGTCCAGGACGACAGCGAGGACAGGTTCGACACCCCCTTGGCGTGCCCCACGATATTGCCGAAGGAATGGCGCCGCGTCCCCGCCATTCCCAACGCCCAATGCCAGCGCAAGCCAATGTCCAGGATGTTGCGCAAGGTCGGCTTGGGCGGCGTCGACAGCCCGTTCTTCAGGTCCTTGTGACGTTGCCCCAACAGCTGCAGGTCCAAGGTCAAGACCAGGGCCGAGACGCCCGCCTTCTTGGCCCGCTCCAGCGTTGCCGCCACGAAATCCCAATCCTTCATCACATAAAGCTGGAACCAGAAGGGCTTGCCGGTGGCCGCCGCCACATCCTCGATCGAACAGACCGACATGGTCGACAGCGTATAGGGCACACCGAAAGCCTGGGCCGCGCGGGCCGCCTTGATCTCGCCATCCGCCGATTGCATCCCCGTCAGACCGACCGGAGCCAGCGCCACGGGCATCGCCACCTTTTCCCCTGCCATCGTGCTGGCAATCGTCCGGTTGGTCATGTCCACCGCGACCTTTTGGCGGAACCGCAGCCGGGAAAAGTCGCTGACATTGTCGCGGAAGGTCTGTTCGGTATAGCTGCCGCTTTCGCAGTAATCCCAGAACATCTTGGGCACGCGGCGCTTGTGCAGCCGTTTCAGGTCTTCGATGCAGGTGATGACGGGGTCAGAAAACAAGGGCATGGGGCCTCCGAAGCGCGGGTGACTGGCATGTTAGCGGGACCTGCGGCCAAGGGCCAGAGGCTCTGTGGAACGGTTTCCACACCACAGCACTTTGCGCACCGCCTGTTTTTCGGGCGACATGCCGCATTTGCGGGCAAACGACCGGCGCAGCCCGGTGAACCCCATCCGGCACAGGCGCCACCACTGGCCCTGATCCCATCCCGGCGCAATCCTGTCCGCAAACCGGAGGACAGATGCTCGACGCCGCCCCCATCCAGATGCAACGCGCCAAAGGCCGGGCCCATGTGGCCTTTGGCCTGCGCGGCACCACGCGGCTGGTCGATCTGGCGCAACAGGGCTCGGCCAAGGTGCTGTTGCCGCGTGTCACCGACCGGCCCGAGGTCGTGTTTCTGAACACCTCCGGCGGGTTGACCGGGGGCGACCGTCTGGACCTGTCCTTGACCCTGACCCCGGGCGCCCAGGTCAGCGCCACGACCCAGACGGCCGAGCGCGCCTATCAGTCCCAAGGCCCCGCCGCCCATGTCACCTTCCGCGCCCATGTCGACCGCGCCAGCCTCCATTGGCTGCCGCAGGAAACCATCCTTTTCGAGGCCAGCCACCTGAACCGAACGACGGAAATCGACCTGCTGGGCGAGGCCGAGGTTCTGGTGTGCGAAAGCCTGGTGCTGGGCCGTCACGCCATGGGCGAACATCTGACCCGCGCCCGCCTGTCCGACACCCGCATGGTGCGCCGCGACGGTGTGCCGGTCTGGGCCGAGGGCCAGATGCTGTCGCCCGAGACGCTTTCTCGCCCCGTGCTTCTGGGCGGCGCCACGGCCTTTGGCGTCGTGGCCCTGGTCGCAAGGGCGGCCCAGGACATGCCCCGCCCGGTGCAAATCGACGGCGCGCGGCTGGAATTCTCGGCCTGGGATGGGCGCGCCCTGGTCCGCATTGCCGCCACCAGCGGCCTGACCCTGCGGCGCCAGATGGCCGCCGTCATCACTCAATTCTCCGGACGCCCCCTGCCGCGCGTCTGGTCCAGCGGAGGCACGATATGAACCTGACCCCCCGCGAGCGCGAAAAGCTGCTCGTTTCCGTCGCCGCCATGGTGGCCCGTGGTCGCCTGGCCCGCGGCGTCAAGCTGAACCACCCCGAGGCCGTGGCGCTGATCACCGATTTCGTCGTCGAAGGCGCCCGCGATGGCCGTTCCGTGTCCGACCTGATGCAGGCCGGCGCCCATGTGATCACGGCGGATCAATGCATGGCGGGCATCCCCGAAATGATCCACTCCGTCCAGGTCGAAGCGACTTTCCCCGACGGCACCAAGCTTGTCACCGTCCATCACCCGATCCGTTGAGGCCCCATATGAAGCGTCTTGCCCTCCTTGCCTTGATCCCCGCTCCGGCCTTTGCCCATCAGGGCGACCACAGCCACGCGGGTCTCTTGCACCTCTTGACCGAGCCCGACCACCTGCTTCTCATGGGCATCGCCGTGGCCGCCGTGGTCTATGTCGTCGTCAAGGTGCGGCGATGATACCGGGAGAAGTCCTGACCGCCCCCGGCGAGATCGAGTTGAACACCGGCGCCCCCGTCACCACGCTGATCGTGGCCAACACCGGCGACCGTCCGATCCAGGTCGGCAGCCATTACCACTTTGCCGAAACCAACCCGGGGCTCAGTTTCGACCGCGAGGCCGCGCGGGGCCAAAGGTTGGATATCCCGGCCGGCACCGCAGTGCGTTTT
The DNA here is from genome assembly GCF_025950525.1 of Stagnihabitans lacustris. GTDB lineage: Bacteria > Pseudomonadota > Alphaproteobacteria > Rhodobacterales > Rhodobacteraceae > Stagnihabitans. Next base: position 515,132 of record NZ_JAPDGS010000002.1, read on the forward strand.
GAACCGGGCCAGTCGCGCGAAGTGCATCTGGTGCCCTATGGCGGGCTGCGTCAGGTCTGGGGTTTCAACGGCAAAGTGATGGGAGCGCTGTGAATGTCCTATAAAATCCCGCGCGCCGATTATGCGGCGATGTATGGGCCGACCACGGGCGACCGGGTGCGCCTTGGCGATACGGATATCATCATCCAGGTCGAACGCGACCTGACGACCTATGGCGAAGAGGTCAAGTTCGGCGGCGGCAAGGTGATCCGTGACGGGATGGGCCAGTCCCAGATCCCCCGCGCGGGGGGGGCGGCGGATACCGTCATCACCAATGCGCTGATCCTGGACCACTCGGGCATCTACAAGGCCGATGTGGGCCTGCGCGACGGGCGCATCGCGGGCATCGGCAAGGCGGGCAACCCCGACACGCAAACCGGCGTCACCATCATCATCGGCCCGTCCACCGAGATCATCGCCGGAGAGGGCAAGATCCTGACCCCCGGCGGCTTTGACGCCCATATCCACTTCATCGCTCCGGGTCAGGTCGAGGACGCGCTCCATTCCGGCATCACCACGATGCTGGGCGGCGGCACCGGCCCCGCGCATGGGACTTTGGCCACGACCTGCACGCCGGGCCCCTGGCACATCGGGCGGATGCTGCAGGCCTTGGACGGCTTGCCCATGAACTTCGGCCTGTCCGCCAAGGGCAATGCCAGCCGCCCCGAGGCCTTGGTGGAAATGGTGCGCGCCGGCGCCTGCGCCATGAAACTGCATGAGGATTGGGGCACGACGCCCGCCGCCATCGACTGCTGTCTTTCGGTGGCCGACGATATGGATGTGCAGGTGATGATCCACACCGACACGCTGAATGAATCCGGCTTCGTGGAAAACACCATGGCCGCGATCCGGGGCCGCACGATCCATGCCTTTCACACCGAGGGCGCGGGCGGCGGCCATGCGCCCGACATCATCAAGGTCGTGGCTGCGGAAAACGTCATCCCCTCGTCGACCAACCCGACGATGCCCTATACCGTCAACACGCTGGAAGAGCATCTGGACATGCTGATGGTCTGCCATCACCTTGACCAGTCGATCCCCGAGGACGTGGCCTTCGCGGAATCCCGCATCCGCCGCGAGACCATCGCGGCGGAGGATATCCTGCATGACATGGGCGCATTTTCCATCATGTCGTCTGACAGTCAGGCCATGGGGCGTGTGGGCGAGGTCATCACCCGCACCTGGCAGACCGCCCATAAGATGAAACTCCAACGCGGCCGCCTGTTCGATGAAAAGGGCGACAACGACAACATCCGCGCCAAGCGCTATATCGCGAAATACACGATCAACCCCGCCATCGCCCAGGGGATGAGCCGCCACATCGGCTCCATCGAGGTCGGCAAACGCGCCGACCTCGTCCTGTGGTTCCCGGCGTTTTTCGCAGCCAAACCCGAGATGGTCTTGATCGGCGGCATGATCGTTTGTGCGCAGATGGGCGATACGAACGCCTCTATCCCGACGCCGCAGCCGACCTATTCCCGTCCGATGTTCGGCGCCATGGGCCGCGCGGTCGAACGCAACGCGGTGATCTTTGTCAGCCAGGCCGCACAGGCCGACGGTCTGGCGCATCTGGGTCTGGCCAAATCGCTGGTCGCGGTGGAAAACACCCGCAAGATCGGCAAGTCCAGCATGATCCACAACAGCGCCAAGCCCCATATCGAGGTGAACCCGGAAACCTATGAGGTCCGCGCCGATGGCGAACTTTTGACCTGTGAACCCGCAAGCGAGCTTCCCCTCGCCCAACGCTATTTCCTGTATTGACCATGAGCCTTCTGACCACAGCCCGCCAAGTGATCCGCAGCCCCAAGGGCGTCACGGCGCATGACCATGTGACCCTGACCTATGACGAACGCTTCTTGCGCCGGAAGCGCCTTGTGACGGCGCATGACCTTAGCTTCATGGTCAACCTGGCCGAGACCCTGTCGCTGAACCACGGCGACTGTTTTGGGCTGGACGATGGCCGCCTGATCCAGGTCATTGCCGCCGAAGAGCCCGTCGTGGTGATCCAGGGCGACCTGGCGCGGCTGGCTTGGCATATCGGCAACCGCCACACGCCTTGCCAGATCGAGGCCGCGCGCCTGCTCATCCGTCAGGACCACGTGATCGAGGCGATGTTGGCGCAGCTTGGCGCGACGTTGTCCCGCGCGATCGAGCCCTTCACCCCCGAAGGCGGCGCCTATGGCCATGGCAGAACCATGGGCCACAGCCATGGGGAAAATAGCCATGGGGAAAATAGTCACGGGGAACATGGTCACGGGGGGCACAGTCACGGGGGGCACAGCCACGCCCCCGCCTTTGACCCTGCCGCCCCGGTCCCGCTTTTCCCCTTTGCGATGAAATGACGGACGCGATGGCGGACGAGATGGCAGGGGAGATAGCCGGGGAGATAACGGGGGCGGGCAGTCCTTCCTTGCGCCCCCCGGATGACGCGCCCTCGGCCGCTGTCTTGGCGCATAGTGTCAACCCATCCCCGGCGATCCCGCAGCCTCAGGCGCGGCTGATCCTGACACAGCTGCTGTCGCCGGCCTTTCCGGTTGGCAGCTACGCCTATTCCCAGGGGCTAGAGGTCGCCATGGTTCAGGCCACAGGCTTGGCCACGGTCCATGACGCGGCCTCGCTTGAGGCTTGGGTCGAGGGTGTCATCCTGTATGGCTCTGGCCGGATCGACGCCGCCTTTGTCGCCGAGGCCCGCGCGCCCGGAGCCGACTTGCCCGCGCTGGCCGCCCTGGCCCTGGCCTATGCCACCTCGGGCGAACGCGCGGCCGAATTGCGCGACCAGGGCGCGGCCTTCGCCGTCTGTGCCCGGGCGCTGGGGCTGGACTGCCCGGACCTGCCCTATCCCGTGGCGCTGGGGGCCGCCACCGCCGCCCTGCCACTGGAAACCGCCGAGGTCGTGGCGCTGTATCTTCAGGCCCTTGCGGCGCAGCTGATCTCGGCCGCCGTGCGCTTTTTGCCGCTGGCTGCGACCCAGGGCCAGCAGGTCCTGGCCCGGCTGGCTCCCAGTTTTGTGGCCCCCAGTTTCGCCCCAAACCCGCAAGGCCTCACCTCGGCCCATCTGACGGCCGACCTCGCCGCCATGGCGCATGAAACCCTGCAACCAAGGATTTTCCGCACATGACCCACACCGGTCCCCAATCCACCGGTCCCCTCAAAGTCGGCATCGGCGGCCCGGTCGGCGCTGGCAAGACCTCGCTGACCGAACAGCTGTGCCGGGCGCTGGCGCATCGCTGTTCCATGGCGGTGATCACGAATGACATCTACACGCGTGAGGATGCCGATTACCTGACCCGCGCCCAGGTCCTGCCCTCTGACCGCATCCGCGGCGTGGAAACCGGCGGCTGCCCCCATACGGCGATCCGCGAGGACGCCAGCATCAACCTTTCGGCCGTGGCCGACCTGCGGCGCCAGTTCCCCGACCTGGACCTGATCCTGATCGAAAGCGGCGGCGACAACCTCTCGGCCACCTTCTCGCCGGAACTGGCCGACCTTAGCATCTACATCATCGACACCGCCGCCGGTCAGGACATCCCGCGCAAAAAGGGCCCGGGCGTGACGAAATCCGACCTGTTGGTGGTCAACAAGACCGACCTTGCCCCCCATGTCGGCGTCGATCCCGTGCTGCTGGAGGAAGACACCAAGCGCGCCCGCGGCACCAAGCCCTATGTCATGGCCCGCATCCGCCATGGCCTCGGCATTGACCAGGTCGTGGCCTTCCTGGAACACGAAGGCGGCCTGGAGCTTTCGCCCAAAGCCGCCTGATTTCATCTTTTCAGAAATATCCCACGGGGTTCTCAGGGGCTGTGAAAGCCCCTGAGGCAGGGGGTGCGGGGGGCGGCAGCCCCCCGCGTCCTCCGGTTGGGATCAAAGGCATTTCATGCCTTTGATCCCAACCGGACCCGCTCACACCTCGTCCGGCAAGATCCGCACCGCGCCCCGATCCGCCGAGGACGCAAACATCCCATAGGCCTTCAGCGCCTGAGACACTTTCCGCGGCCGCGCCTTTGCAGGCTTCCACCCCGCCAAGTCCTGTTCCGCCCGCCGCGCCGCCAAGACCTCATCCGACACCCGCAACGAGATCTTGCGGTTCGGGATGTCGATGTCGATCATGTCGCCCTCGCGGACCAGTCCGATGACCCCGCCGCCCGCCGCTTCGGGGCTGACATGCCCAATCGACAGGCCCGAGGTCCCGCCCGAAAACCGCCCATCGGTCAACAGCGCGCAGGCCTTCCCCAGGCCCCGTGACTTCAGATAGCTCGTCGGATACAGCATCTCTTGCATGCCCGGGCCGCCCTTTGGCCCCTCATAGCGGATCACCACGACATCGCCGGCCACGATCTTGTTCGACAAGATCGCCTCGACCGATGCGTTCTGGCTGTCGAAGACCCGCGCCGGGCCCGAGAAGACCAGGATTGAATCATCCACCCCGGCGGTCTTCACGATACAGCCATCGACCGCGATATTCCCCGTCAGCACGGCCAACCCGCCATCCTTGGAAAACGGCGTCTTGGCCGAGCGGATCACGCCATGTTCGCGGTCCAGGTCCAGTTCGGCAAAGCGCCCGGTGGCGGTAAAGGCCGTGGCAGACCTGACCCCACCCGGCGCCGCCATGAAGAACTGGCGCACGTCCTCTTGGTTGGTCCGGCTGATGTCCCATTTGTCGATGGCCGCGCCCAAAGACCGCGCATGAACCGTGGGCACCTCGCGGTGCAACAGGCCGGCATTGTCCAGCTGACCCAGGATCGCCATGATGCCACCGGCGCGGTGGACGTCCTCCATATGGACATCCTGCTTGGCGGGCGCGACCTTGCACAGGCAGGGCACCTTGCGCGACATGCGGTCGATATCGGCCATGGTGAAATCGACGCTGCCTTCATGGGCCGCGGCCAGGATATGCAGCACCGTGTTGGTCGATCCGCCCATGGCGATGTCCAGGGCGATGGCGTTTTCAAACGCCTCTTTGGTCGCGATGTTGCGCGGCAGGACCGAAGCGTCCTCGCCCTCGTAATAGCGCTTGGTGATGTCCACGATCACATGGCCGGCCTCTTCGAACAGGCGCTTGCGGTCGGCATGGGTCGCAAGGGTGGACCCGTTGCCCGGCAGCGACAGGCCCAAAGCCTCGGTCAGGCAGTTCATCGAATTGGCGGTGAACATGCCGCTGCACGACCCGCAGGTCGGGCAGGCGGCCTTTTCGATCGCCTCGACCTCTTCATCCGAATAGCTTTCATCGGCGGCCGAGACCATGGCGTCGACCAGGTCCAAAGCCACTTCCTTGCCCTTGATGACGACCTTGCCGGCCTCCATCGGGCCACCGGACACAAACACGACGGGGATGTTCAACCGCATGGCGGCCATCAGCATGCCGGGGGTGATCTTGTCGCAGTTGCTGATGCAGACCATGGCATCGGCGCAATGCGCGTTGACCATGTATTCGACGCTGTCGGCGATCAGCTCGCGGCTCGGAAGGCTGTAAAGCATCCCATCATGGCCCATGGCGATGCCGTCATCGACGGCGATGGTGTTGAATTCCTTGGCCACGCCGCCGGCCTTTTCGATTTCGCGCGCGACCAGCTGGCCCATGTCCTTCAGATGCACATGGCCCGGGACAAACTGGGTAAAGCTGTTCACCACCGCGATGATCGGCTTGCCGAAATCGCCATCCTTCATCCCCGTCGCGCGCCAAAGGCCACGGGCTCCGGCCATGTTGCGGCCATGGGTCGTCGTGCGGGAACGGTAGTGCGGCATGGGAAACCTCCTGATCAGCCGCCCTGACATCGCCCTTTCCGGCCAAGGTTTCAAGGGCTGATGCGCAAATGCCCCCCCCAGATGTCGCCCGCCACGGACGGCCTAGGGCGCCTGGTCCTGAATGTCGCGGGCGCCGATGCGGTCCATGACCTCGATCATCCAGCCCAAAGTGTCCGCCTCATCGGCCGTCAGCATCGGATTGCGCAGCGCCCCCAGCGCCACGGGCCGGAATTCGGTCCATCTGTTTTGAAAATCCGCCACGTCTCGCGCGCGGGCCAAGGTCGTCCTGGCCTCGCGGGCAATACCGGAACCGTCTCGCATCTCAAATCCTGTCATTCGTTCGTCCGCCCTGCAATGGGGCGATCATGGCGCCTGCGATGCGACATGCGATGTTAAAAAAGCGTCAAAGGTCTTGCCCGGTGGCGGGGCGGGGTTCACAGTCCGGTGTGGGTGGACCTGGGCCTGTAATGACCAAAATCTTGCATATCAACCTTTTTGGCGCCTGCAGCGTGACCGGAACCGCCCCAAGCGGCGCCTTCGAGGTCAAGCCAGCCAAGCACCGCGCGCTTTTCGCGCTGTTGGCCACGGCCAATGGCGGGCGGCGGACGCGGGTCTGGTTGCTGAACATGCTTTGGGGCGCCTCGGCCCATGACGGCGGGCGCCAGTCGCTGCGCACCGCCCTGTCCAAGCTGCGCACCGAGATGGGCGGCGCCTTTGACCTGCTGCTAAAGGTCGACAACACCGAAATCACGCTGGACCTGTCGAAGGTCGAATTCACCGGGGCCCCCAGCGCCGGAGAGTTCCTGGAGGGCATCGACATCCGCGACGACGACTTCAACCACTGGCTGCAGGGCATCCGCCAGGCGCCGGACCAGTATTTCGCCCTGTTGCGCGGCGGGGCGGCGCCTGCGCCCGCGGCCCGCGCCATCCTGCCCGCCATCGCGATCCTGCCCTTTCGCCTGGTGGCCGGAGAGGCGATCCACACGGTCCTGGGCGACTGGCTGGCCGAGGAAATCTGCCGCGCCCTGTCGCGCAGCCCGCTGCTGACGGTGATTTCCCACCTGTCCTCGCGTGAGATCAGCGCGCAGCGGCCCGACACCCAGCGTCTGCGCCGGGCCCTGGGGGTGGATTACGCCGTCTTGGGCAGCCTAAGGGTCCTGGGCGAAAAGGTCGTGCTGGATGCCGATTGCATCGACGTGGCCACCGGGCGCATCCTGTGGACCCGTCAGGCCCAGGGTCGCATGGCCGATTTCCTGGCCCCCGATGCCGATTCCGTGGCCGAGATCGTCCGCGCCATCGGCCGCACCGTCGCAACCGAGGCGCTGACCCATGCCCGCGGCCGCAGCCTGAAGGCGCTGGCCGATCACCACCCGCTGATTGCCGGGGTGGGGATGATGCATGAACTGCGGCTGTCGTCATTCTCGAAATCGCGTGAGCTGATCGAAGAGGCGATCCGCCGCGCCCCCGCCGTGCCCGAAGCCCATGCCTGGCTGGCGGAGTGGTATGTGATGGCGATCTTCAACGGCTGGTCGGATGACACCTTGCGCGACGCGGGCCGCGCCATGGCCGCCACCGAAGAGGCGCTGACCATCGACCCCGATAACACATTTGCCCTGACCATCGACGGGGTGGTGATGAACAACCTGTTTCAGCGGCTGGATACGGCGGGGGCGCGGTTCGACACGGCGCTGGACCTCAATCCGAATGAAAGCCTGGCCTGGCTTTTGTCCTCGGTGCTTGCGGCTTACCGCGATGACGGGGCGGGGGCGGTGATGCGGGCGGAACAGGCGATCCGGCTCTCTCCGGTCGATCCCTTTGGCTATTTCTACGACGCCATGGCCTCGACCGCCTATGCCGCGGCCGAGGATTGGACCCGCACACTAGAGCTGGCGGACCGGTCCCTGGCGCGCAACGACCGGCATATCTCGACGCTGCGGGCGAAGATTTGCGCGCTGCATCACCTGGGACGGGGCGGCGAGGCGCGCCAGGTGGCGAACGAGTTGAAACGCAGGCAGCCGGGGTTTTCGGTGGCGCAATATCGCCGCACCCATCCGGCCGCCGAGGCGAAGATTGGACAAAGGGTCGTCTCTGCCCTGCTGGAGGCCGGCCTGACCTGATTTCCTGAAACCCAAGGGGGATTTGATGTCGACGTTTAACACTCAACACGGATTGCACGGTTTGCATGGTCTTCACGGCCTGCATGGTTTGCACGGGCTGCATGGCCTTCATGGTCTGCACGGGCTGCACGGATTGCACGGCTTGGGCGCGGCGGGGCCGGGGGCCGAGTCGGGCCAGCAATCCGCCGCCGAGGCCATGATGCACGCGGCGGGCCTTGCGCCCTTGCCCGAGGCGGGGATTGCGCCCCTGGCCCGGAACAGCGCCACCCACATGCGGCGCTGGGCGCCCGAAGTGCGGGGGATGCTGCTGCAAGGGGCGGTGGCGGCCAAGGCGGGCCATGCGGTCGATCCGGCGGGCGATTTCGTCTCGCTGACCTGGGGCGGCAACACGGTGGCCACGCTTTTGCCGCCCGATGCGGCCACCTTGGCCCGGCAATGCGACCTCGTGCGCTATTACGCCGATCAGCGCAGCGACCGCAGCGCCGAGGTCTTCAGCCAGATGGACGCCTTTACCGCCTATTTCGGGCATCTGATGGGCCTGACCGCGGCGCGCAATCCCAAAACGCTAGAGCTTTTGTCCCTGGTGCCGGCCATCGCCGGGCCGCTGACTATGGTGGCGAAACATGTCTTTGCCGTCCGCCGCCCGGCTGAACTGGATGTGCGGGTGGCCCCCCTGATCGGCACGCCGGGCCATGGCGCCTATCCTTCCGGCCATGCGGCTCAGGCCATGGCCATGGCCGTGGTGGCCGAGGCGCTGATCCTGTCGACCCCCGCCCATTTCGGCGATGCGGCGGCGCGGGTCGACCTGGTTTACCGCGCGGCGCAGCGCATCGCCTGCAACCGCACGGTGGCGGGCGTGCATTACCCGATGGATTCCGCGGCGGGCGCTCGGTTGGGGCTGCAGATCGGCCGCATCCTGGTGGCCATGGCGACGGGGGGCGGTTCGGTGCGCGATCTTGCCCCCTTTGACCCCAACACCGACCCGGCCCGCGACTATCTTTACGACGACACCAAGGCGCTGTGGACGGCTGCGGGCCAAGGCAACCCCGTCCCGGTCGCGGGCGATCCGCTTTGGGCCTGGGCCTGGGGCGAGGCCGCCCGCGAATTCACTCTGTGAGGCCGCGCCATGACCCAATTGTCCGATCTTGGCCCGCATGAGCGTTGGCTTTACGGCCCCGGCCAGGCCTATGACCTGCCGGGGCTTTGGCTGGACGCCTCGCCCAGCCTGTCTTGCCTGGCCGAGTTCCCGACCCCGGTCCGCAATCCCCTGACCGCGCTGGGCAGCCTGTTGCGGGCCGATGGCGTGACCATGAAACCGCGCCTGCCGCCGCTGTGGCGTCCGGACAGCTTTCACCCGACCTTCTTGCCCTTCTTCCTGGAGCCGGGGCAGGTCACGCCGCTGTCGGCCCATGATCCGGCCAGCCTGGCCACGATGCTGGGTCTTCTGCCGCCCAGGCCGCGGCATCTGCGGCTGAACTTCCCGCTGCGCTCCGAGACGATCAACCAAGGCACCGCGCCCGCCATGCCGCAAGCGCCCGCCTTGGCCGCGGGAACGCCGCTGGTGGTGGTGGGCGTGATCGACCACGGCATCGGCTTTGCCCACCAGGCCTTGCGCGACCGGATGGACTATTGCTGGTCGCAATCGGCCTTGGCGGGGCCGGGCCAGCCCGTGCCCTTTGGCCGCGAGTTCACGCGGGATCAGATCGCGGGGGCGGATGAAGACAGCCTTTACCGCGCGGCGGGCCTTCTGGGCGGGGCCAACCGTCCGCCGATGCCCCTGGCGCGGCGCGTGACCCATGGCACCCATGTGCTTGGCACCGCAGCCCAAGGCCCGGATCAGGTGCGGCTTGTGGCGGTCGATCTGCCCGCGACCGCGCTGTGGGACACCTCTGGCTTTGGCACCGACATGTTCCTTCTGTCGGCGCTGCATTACATCTTTGACCGCGCCGACCGCATCGCCGCGGCCCATGGCCTGCCCGCCGTGCCGGTTGTGGTCAATATCTCTTTGGGTTGGTCGGGTGGGCCGCATGACGGGTCCTCGCCCATCGAGGCCGCCCTGGCCGAGATCATCACCCACCGCCGAACCCTTGCGCCAACGCTTTTGGTGCTGCCCTCGGGCAACATGCTGAACCATCAGCTTTCGGCGCGGCTGGAGGATGGGCATTTCGTGGCGGGTCAGGCTGCGATCGGCTGGTTCGCGCCGCCCTGCGACATGACCTCGTCCTTTGCCGAGGTCTGGTTGCCGGGCGGTCCAGAGGGGTATCAGGTCTCGCTGACCGCGCCGAATGGTCAGGCCGTGACGCTAAGCGCGCCCGGTTGGCAGGATGTGACGGTCGAGGGGCGGACGGTCGGCCTTGCGATGCTGGACCAGCAGCGCGGGCGCTGGCGGGCGACGTTTTGCCTGGCGCCGACCGAGCCCAAGGCGCGGCCTCCGCTGCCGCATGGGCCTGCCCCGGCTGGGGAATGGCGGATCGCGGTGCGCAGGCCTGCGACGGCCCGGGGCGTGGTGCAGGTCCGCATCCAGCGCGACGAGGACATGGGCCATACCGGCGCCCGCCAGTCGCGGCTGATCGACCCGGCCCATGCGCCCTTTGACGTCTGGGGCGCCCCGGGCCAAGAGGACAACGGCGCCATGATCTCGCGCCGCGACGGGCTGAACGGGCTGGCGACGCAAGTTGTGTCGTTGAACGTCGGCGGAAGCGTCGATGCGACGGGGCGACCGGCGCGCTATTCCTCGGCGGGGATGGGGCGCGGCGTCGATGTCTCGGCGCCTGCGGACCGCGGGAATGTCCGCAAGGGGGTCCTGTCGCTGGCCACAAGCAGCGGCGGAGTTGCGGTGCGGTCGGGCACGTCCTCGGCGGCGCCCTGTGTGGCTTCGGCGCTGGCGCTGGCGCTGTTGACCGGCGCGCAGCCCCTGGGCAATGGCGCCAACCTTCTGACGGGCACGCCTGTGCCGCCTGACCTGACCCATCGTCTGGGCGCGCTGCGACTTTAGCTGGCCGCGCGGGGGCAACCCTGCGCGATCCGCTTTCGTTCTAAACCCCACGTTAACCCTGACGCGGCCATACTGCCTGACAAGACAGGAGGCCGTCATGAACATTTCCTTGCGTTTCAAACTCTTCGCCGCTTTCGCCCTGATGGCCGGGGTGATGGGGGCCGTGACGGTCCTGTCGATCTCGGCTCTGGATCGGCAGGTCCAGGCCTCGGTTGCGGCCCTGACGCGGCAGGATCGCGCGGTCGAGGCGATGGCGACGCTGGGCGCCTTGCCGTTCCAGACCCAGGGTCTGATCCTGGCCCATCTGCAGGCCCGGACCCAGGCGGACAAGGCCGGGCTGGCCGTCGAACTCCTGGCCGCCGACACGAAAGAGGCGCTGGCGATCTCGACCCTGGCCGGGCTGGCGCAAGGGGCCGAGGGGGCCCTTGTCGCCGACCTGCAGCTTCAGGCGAAACAGGCGGCGGACCTGCGCGCGCGGCTGGTGTCGATCTCCTCCCGCAACACCTTGGGCGAGGCTGTGGTTCTGGCGACCCAGCAGATGCCTTCCCTGCGCGCCGAAATCATCGCGACGCTGGATGATGTGGCGGCGCAGACCGGCAATGCCCTGGCGGTGGCCCGGGCAAAGGCCGCCTTGAATGGGGTTGCGGCCGCACAGAAGAACGCTCTGCTGGACCCCGCGCCGGGTTATGTGACGGGTCAACTGGCCGCGGCCGCCCTCGCCCGGGCCGAGATGGCGGACGCGCTGTCGCGGCTACCCGCCGATCCCGTGCCCGCGATGGTCCCGCTGCGTGATCTGATGGCCGAGTTGCAGGCGCTGGACGACCAGATGGAGGTTTTGGTGCGTGATGGCGGGCAGGACACGGCCGAAACGATCTTTCAGACGCAGTTGCGCCCGCTGGACCGCCAGCGCCAAGAGGGTCTGTCGGGCCTTGCGCGGCTGATGCAGACCGGCCGCCGCGCGGTCGAGGCCGCAGCCCAAGAGGCGGCGGCGGATTGGCGGATGACGCTGGTGCTGATGGTCGATGGGGCGCTTGTCCTTGGCTTTGGCCTGGTGATGCTGGGCCTGTCGCGGCTTGGCCGCGGGCTGGAGGCGGCGGTGCGGCTTGCCGAACAGATCGCCGAAGCGACGGGGGCGCCGCCGACCTGGGTCAAGGGCAATCTCTCGGGCCGGTTGACGGCGGCGCTGGTGCGGATCTCGGCGGGGCAATCGGCGGTGCTGGCCTCGCTGGAGGCGGCGGCGGCGGGGCGTCCCCCGCGTCAGGACATGAACGAAGCGCTGCGGCAGAAGTTTGGGGCGATCTTGTCACAATGGGCGCCGCAGGGGGGCGGGGCCCGGGGCCGGGAAGCGGCCGGTCTGCAAGAAACGCTGCGCGATGCGGTGGCGGATGCGCGGACCCTGCAAGAGGGGGCGGGCGGGCTGGCTGCGGCGCTGAGCCTGCAAGGGGCGGGCGCAGGTCTTGTGCCCGAGGCAGAGCGTCACGCCCTGATCGCCGAACGTCACCTGGCGACGCTGGTGCTGGCCGACCGGCAGGCTCTGGACCTGGCCCAGGCGCTAGCGCCCCACCAATCGCCGCTTGCGCCCCATCACGCCCCTCTTGCGCCCAACCCCTCCCCGCTGCGCCGCATCGCCTAGGGCGGCTTTCGTGCAAGCGCGCGGTTCCCCCTTGCCCCGCGCCGCGGCTTCCGCTTCCATGGCGCCATGAACATCGACCTGAACTCCGATCTTGGCGAGGCTTTCGGCCCCTGGTCCATGGGCCCCGATGCCGCGCTGTTGCAGCTTGTCACCTCGGCCAATGTCGCCTGTGGTGGCCATGCCGGCGACCCCGAGACCATGTATCGCACCCTGGTTCTGGCGCGGGAGCGGGGCGTGACCGTCGGCGCCCATCCCGGCTATGCCGATCCGATGGGCTTTGGCCGTCGCGTCATCCCCATGACCCCGGCCGAGATCACGCGGATGGTTGCCGCCCAGATCGGCGCCCTGCAGGGCATCGCGCGGCTGGCGGGGACAAGGGTGGCCTATGTCAAGGCGCATGGCGCCCTGGCCAATCTTGCCGCCGAAAGCCCCGAGGTCGCCCGCGCCCTGGTGGCCGCCCTGCCGCCCGACCTGCCGCTTCTGGCGATTTCGGGCACCGCGCAACAGCTTGCGGCGCAAGAGGCCCGCCACCCGGTCTTTGCCGAGATTTTCGCCGACCGCGCCTATCTGCCCGATGGCAGGCTTGTGCCGCGCAGCCGGCCCGATGCGATGCTTCATGGTCCAGCCGCGGTCGACCGCATCCTGGGCTTTTTGCGCAGCGGGGTCATGCCCACGACCGGCGCGCCGCTGGCCTTGAAGGCGCAGTCGATCTGCATCCATGGCGACAGCGCCGAGGCCCTGAGCCTGGCCCAAGACCTGCGCGCGCGCCTCTTGGCCGAGGGCGTCACCCTGGCGCCCTTCGCATGACGCCCCATCTGCGTCCGGTTGCCGGTCACGCCCTTCTGGTCGAATATGCCGAGGCGATCTCGGACCTCGCCCATGCGGCGGTGCTGGACCTGGATGCCGCCCTGCGCGCCCATCCCTTCGACGGATTGGTCGAAACCGTGCCGGCCTTTGTCAACCTGTTGATCACCTTTGACCCGCTGCGGACCGATCCCGAGGCCATCGCCCGGCACCTGTCGACCTTGCCGATCCAGGCGCAAAGCCGGGCCGGTCAGGCCCATGAGGTCGCGATCACCTATGACGGTCCGGACTTGGCCGAGGTCGCCGCGCGGACCGGGCTGACGCCGCCAAAGGTCGCGGCCCTTCATGCGGCGGCGACCTATAAGGTCTGTCTTTACGGCTTTGCGCCCGGCTATGCCTATCTGGGTGGCCTGCCGCCCGCGCTGCGGCTGGACCGCAAGACCGCGCCGCTGCGCGATGTGCCGGCGGGGTCGGTCATCATCGCGGGCGGGCAATGCCTGATCACCACGCTGACCATGCCCACCGGCTGGTGGATCATCGGCCACAGCCCGGTCAAGGTCCTGACCGGCGACGCCCGCCGCCCCTTTCTGTTCGCGGTCGGCGACACGGTCCGGTTCGCGCCATGACCCGGTTGAAGGTGGTTTTCGCCGGCCCGCATGTGACGCTGCAGGACCGCGGGCGCCCGGGGATGCTGCGCTTTGGCGTGCCCGCCTCGGGGCCGATGGACCGCGCGGCCTTTGCCATCGCGACGCGGGCGGCAGAGAGCGCCTCGGCCATCGAGGTGTCACTTGGCGGCCTTGCGCTGCAGGCGCTGGATGGCGCGGTCAGCCTGGCGCTGGCCGGTGGCGGCTTCATCGCCGAGCATGGCGGCAAGGGCGGCTCCTGGCAGGTTCTGACGCTGCAGGAGGGCGAGACTTTGCGGCTGCGGCCCGGGTTTTGGGGCGCCTGGACCTATGTTGCGGTTGCGGGGCGGGTTCTGGCGCCGGACTGGCTGGGCGCGCAGGCGACGCATGGGCCCTCGGGTCTGGGCGGCGGGCGGCTGACGACGGGCCAGGTGCTGGAGGTGCAGGCCCCGCGGCTTTTGCCCGATGCGATCCTGCCCTGTCCGGTTTTTGCACGGCCGCGCCGGGTGTTCCGGGCGGTGGCGGGGCCGCAGGACCGGTTCTTTGCCGCCGCGGACCTGAAGACCTTTTTTTCCGCGCGTTTCGTGGTTTCGACGGCCATCGACCGGATGGGGCTTCGGCTGCAGGGGCCGGCGCTGGTGCCGGTGGGCGCGCTGTCGATCCCCTCCGAGCCTTTGTTGCGCGGCTCGGTGCAGGTGAATGGCGAGGGGGGGACCACGGTCTTGATGGCCGACCACCAGACCACCGGCGGCTATCCTAAAATTGCAACGATTCTGGATGCCGATCTGGATGCGCTGGCGCGCGTCAGGCCGGGGGATGGGGTTCATTTTCAAAGGGTTGATGCGGCGCAGGCGTTGCAGATTGAACGGGCGGAAAGAATCCGGGCGGATCGGGGCTGAATTAATCGGTTGGCAAGTTTCTCATGCGATTTTTGCTGCTAATCGCGGCAAAGACGCGATGTTTCGCTCAACCAAGAGGCTCCCATGGTCCGTCGTTTTTCCTTGTTGCTCCCCTTTGCGCTGATGGCCTCTATGGCCAATGCCGCCGATTTCCAGGCCGCGGAAGAGGCGTATTTGAACGCCTCGATCCGCCCCTGGGCCAGTGATCCCGCCCTGGTCGAGGCGATCAAGGCCGCCAATGCGGAACGTGCGGCCTATGATCAGGCCAAGATCGACGAACTTGACGCCGCCTGGAAGGCAGAGGTCGGGGCCGCCGCCCAACCCACGATCTCGCCCGTCCTGACCAATGCCGCGTCGGACTTCCTGCGCGCGCAAGTCGAGGCCTCGGCCGGCGCTGTGACCGAGGCTTTCGTGACCGATGCCAAGGGTCTGAACGTCGCCGCATCCGAGCCGACCTCTGACTTCTGGCAGGGCGACGAGCCCAAGTTCTCCGAGGTTTTCACCAAGGGCAAGGACGGCGTCCTGTTCTCGGATGTCGAACTGGACGAGTCGACCCAGATCTATTCGGGTCAGATTTCGGTGACGATCACCGATCCGGCGACGGGCGAAGCCATCGGCACCTTGACCGTCGGGGTGAATGCCGAGTCCTTGATGTAATCCGCAAAGGGGGAGTGTCGCATGGCCAAACCAGGCAAAACGCCCTTCAAGGGGCTAACGATCTTTCAGAAATGCCTGACGGCGATGGCCGTGACGACCGCTTTGGTCGCCGGGATGGTCACGTTCAACGCGGCCACTCTCCTTCAGGATGTCGCCAGGAACGGGCTGCGTGACTTGGCCGCTGCCGCGACCATGGGGGTCGCCAGCGACCTTTCGGGGGCGCTGAAATTCGGCAAGACGGCGATCATCCAGACCGCTTTCACCGACTTCAAGGCGCAAATCGGCGACAAGCTGGAGGCCGCGCAGGCCTTCAGCGCCGAGGGTGCGCCGGGCGCCGTCCTGGGCAGCCCGGACCCTGCGACGACGGCGATCTTTGCCGACCTTGCCAAGAAAGCCATGGCCTCCGGCCAGCTGGAGCGGGATGCAACGGGCCTTTTCCTCGCCTCGCCGGCGGTTTTTGGCGAAAAGGGCGCTTTGGCCGGGGCTGTGGCCATGCAGTGGACATCGGCGGGGCTTGAGGCTTCCTATGGGGCGCAGCAGACCCGGGCGATCATCCTTGCCGGCGTGGTCTTTCTGACCTTGATGGGCGCTGTCGGTTGGTATCTGAACCGCAGCCTGAAAAAGCCGCTGGAGTCGCTGGCCACCGCGATGGATGGCGTCGCCAATGCCGATTTCGTGACCGAGATTCCGGGCCGGACCCGGTCGGACGAGGCCGGCCGCATTGCGCAATCGCTGGATGTCATGCGGCACAACCTGAGCATGGCCGAAAAAGAACGCCAGCAGCGCGAGATGGATCAGGCGGATCAGGCCATCGTGGTCGAGGATCTGTCGGCCAGCTTGCGGCAACTGGCGCAGGGCGATCTGACGGTGCGCCTGCCCGCCAGCATCCCCGCCGGCTATGAAGAGCTGCGCGACAACTACAATTCCGCGCTGGAGCGGTTGGGGGCGGTGTTGAAGTCGGTGGTCGATACCGCGCGCCGGATCGAGACCTCGGCCAATGACATCAGCCAGCAGACGACCCATCTGTCGCAGCGCACCGAAAACCAGGCCGCGACCCTGGAAGAGACGGCCGCCGCCATGGAAGAGCTTCATTCCAACGTGCGCTCGGCCGCCAATTCCACGCAAGAGGTCGAAGGCATCGTCCATTCCGCCGAGGCGGAGGCCTCGCAAAGCGGCGCCGTGGTCGAAAATGCCGTGGCCGCGATGCAGGATATCAAACGCTTCTCGGGTCAGATTTCCACGATCATCGGGGTGATCGACGACATCGCCTTCCAGACCAACCTTCTGGCCCTGAATGCGGGCGTCGAGGCGGCACGGGCGGGCGAGGCGGGCCGCGGCTTTGCCGTCGTGGCCTCGGAAGTGCGAGCGCTGGCGCAAAGGTCCTCCGAGGCCGCGCGCGAAATCAAGTCGCTGATCAACGGGTCGGCCCAGCAGGTCGAACGCGGTGTGGGTCTGGTGTCGAACGCCGGTGAGGCCCTGTCCAAGATCGCCAACCGGGTGCAGAACATCACCCAGCTGATTTCCGGCATCGCAAAGGGCGCCGGGGCACAATCCGCCGCGGTGGGCGAAATCAACATCGGCGTCGGTCAGCTGGACCAGGTGACGCAGAAAAATGCCGCCATGGCCCAGCAGACGACCGAATCCTGCCTGGCGCTGCGGGCCCAATCGCGCGACCTGGCCGAGATGGTGGCCGTCTTCCGCATCGACAACAACTCTGGCCGCAAACGTCAGGCGGCCTGAAAGTGAAAGGCCCGGCCCGGCTGTGGCGTCGCGAAAGCACGCGCACCAAGGGCCGGGCAATCTTGTCCCTGAATGCGGATGGTCAACTCGCCCATCTCTTGCGTGGCCAGGTAAAGGATGCTCTCGGCGCCCAGCCTTTCGACATGGCGCACCGTGCCCTCCCAAAGGCCCGCACTGGTTGACAGGTCCAGGTGTTCGGGCCTGATGCCAAAGGTGCCCCCGTCGCGCGGGACCAGGTTCATCTTGGGACTGCCGATAAAGCCCGCAACAAAGGGCGAGACCGGCGCGTTATACAGCTCCATCGGTGAGCCGACCTGTTCGATCCGCCCCCCGTTCAACACGACGATCTTGTCGGCCATGGTCATCGCCTCGACCTGATCATGGGTTACATAGATCATCGTGGCGCCCAATTTGCGGTGCAGGTCGGTCAGCTCCATCCGCATCTGGGCGCGCAGGGCGGCATCCAGATTGGACAGGGGCTCGTCCAGCAAAAACACTTTGGGGTCGCGCACCATGGCCCGCCCGATGGCGACGCGCTGGCGTTGCCCCCCCGACAGGGCCTTGGGTTTGCGGTCCAAAAGCGGCCCCAGCTGCAAGATTTCTGCCGCAGCCTGGACCTTGGCCGCAATCTCGGCCTTGGGCAGACGCGCCAGCGACAGGCCAAAACCGATGTTCTCGCGCACCGTCAGATGGGGATACAAAGCATAGCTTTGGAACACCATGGCGATCCCGCGCTCGGAGGGTTCGGCATCGGTGACTTCCCGCCCCGCGATTTCGATGACGCCCGAACTCGCCTCTTCCAGCCCGGCAATCAGACGCAAAAGCGTCGACTTTCCGCAGCCCGAGGGGCCGACAAAGACGCAGAATTCACCTGGTTCGATGAGCAGGTCGATGCCCTTGATCACGCCCACGGCGCCAAAGGATTTCTTCAGGTTTTTCAAGATAACAGAGGACATGTGTCAGCCTTTCACCCCGCCCGCGGTCATGCCCGCGACGATCTGGCGATTGAAGAAGATGAAGACCAGCAAAGGCGGGATCGTCACCAGGAGGATATTCATGAACAACAGGTTGAACTGGCTTTGAAACTGGGTCTGAAAGTTGAACAAGGTCAGCTGCACGGTCACATTCTCTTTGCCCGGCAGGTAATACAGCGGATTGGTGAAGTCGTTGAAAATCGCGATGGATTGCACGACGATCAGGGTGACAGTCACCGGTTTCAGCAGCGGCAGGATGACGCGGAAAAAGATCTCCCAGGGGCGGGCGCCGTCGATGCGGGCAGCCTCGTCCAGGTCGCGGGGGATCGTGCCGATGAACGACCGATACAGCAGGATCGAGAAGGACAGCCCATAGGCGATCTGGATCAGGACCATGCCGTGAATCGTCTTGAACAGCCCCAAGCCCTGCAGGACCCAGATGGTCGGGACGACCGCGGGCGGCACCATCAGCCCCATCAGGACCCCCGCATAGATCAGCCGGTTCCAGCCCGACGCCCTGCGTTGCAGCACATAGCCGACCATGGCGCCCATCACCACAAGCCCCGACACCGCCGCCAAAGTGATCAGCGTAGAGTTGAAATAGGCCAGCAAAAGCATGTAGTTGCGCGCCTTGACCACCTCTGTCAGATTGGCCCAGAACTGCCATTCCGACGGCCATGAAAACAGGAAAAGCGCGGCCTCTTTCTTGGTTTTCACCGCCATCAGAAAGGTAAAGAGAAAGGGCAGGATAAAGACCACAAAGGCCACGGCCAGGGCGGCCAGGCCCGCGTTGCGTTGGTGCGGTTTCAAAGGTCGACCTCCCGCTTGTTCAGCCACCAGGTCAGCGGCAGGATGATAAGGGCGATCAGCGCGAAAAGGATCACGTTGCCCGCCGTCGCCAGCCCGTAAAACCCGGCCTGATATTGCTTGTAGATGACCGAGGCCAGGACGTCAGAGGCAAAGCCCGGCCCCCCCTTGGTCGTGGCCCAGATGATGTCGAAACTGCGCAGGCCGCCGATCAGGGACAGCGTCACCACGGTCACGGTCGCGGGGCGCACCAGCGGCACGGTCACGCGCCAGAACTGCTGCAGGCGGGTTGCGCCGTCGATGCGCGCGGCCTCGTAGTAATCGGGCGAAATCGCGGCGAGGCCCGCAATATAGATCAGCGTCGCCAGGCCCACGCCCTTCCACAGGTCGATGAAAGCCACGGAATACAGCGCCAGCGCCGGGTCCGACAGCCAGGCCGGCCCGTCGATGCCGACCCAGGCCAACGCCACATTGATCGCCCCCTTGGTCGGATGCATCAGCGCGGCAAAGGTGATGCCGATCCCGATGGTCGACACCAGCACCGGAAAAAACACCACGGCGCGCAGGAAGCCTTGCCACAGGATGCCGCTTGTCAGCAGCACCGCCAACAAAAGCCCCAGCACCGATTTCGACACTGATGTCAGCACGGCATAGACCAGCGTATTGCCAAGGCCCTGGATCAGGAAGGGTTCCTTGAAGAACTGCCGGTAGTTGTCCAAGCCTATGAAATGGGCGGTAAAAAGGTCCCAGCGGGTCAGCGAAAACCACAGGCTTGCCAGCGTCGGCACCAGGAAAAGGGTCACAAAGACCACCGCGGCCGGAAGCACGAACCAATAGGGATAGGGGGATTTTTGGCGGATCATGGGGTCTCGCTGGGGGGCCGCATCGCGCGGCGGGGCGGGGAGGGAGGGCCCCCGACATGCGGGGGCCCTCTTTGGGCCAAAGGCGGGCCTTACCAGTTGGGCAAGCCCAGCTGCTTGGCCTGCTTTTCGACGTCTTGGTCATAAAGCGCGGCGGCCTCGGCGGTCGGACGGATGCCCGAGCCCACTTCGACCGTGATCTGTTCCAGCGCCGGGCCCTTGATCGGCGACAGGAATTCCAGCGCAGGGGCCGTGGCGCCGGCCTGGAAATAGGGCAGCATGTCGGCCACGGCGGCCGGAACCTCGGCGGGCAGGGCGCAATCCTTGATCAGATAGGGCCCGGTCGCCCCGATGGCGCCGATCATCGTGTTGCAGCCCTCGACCGAAGCCACGAAGGACAGGAAGTCTTTGGCCTCGGCCTGATGTTCGGAAGCCGCGGGAATATAAAGCGCCGAAGGCATCCAGACGGTCAGGCCATTTTTGTCAGCCGAAGGCCCGGGCTGGGCGAAAAATCCAACGTCTTCAAGGTTTTCCGGGAAGTTCTGCTTGATGTTGCCCAAGGCGAAGGTCAGCATCGGGTAATGCGCGGCCTCACCCGTGGCCACCATGCGCACGCCGTCATCGAACTTGGCGGCGCCGAAGTCCTCGTTCATGTAGCCGCCCTTGAAGACGTCCTCCAGATACTGAAAGCCGCGCATCGCCGCCGGGGTCGAGGCATATTTCGCCTTGTTGGCCGTGTAGTTCGCGGCGAAATCGGGGACTTCTGCCTGGACGTTGAAGTAATCGCCCAGAACGAAGAGCTGCGAAGTCCAGGTGTCGCCAAAGGTCGTGGCGACGGCGACCTTGCCGGCCTCTTTGATCTTGGCGTTGTTGGCCATGAACTCGTCCCAGGATTTGGGAACCGACAGGCCAAGGTCGGCATAGATCTTCTTGTTGTAATAGATCCCGCCGCCCATCGCCGCGCCAAAGGGCACGCCGCGGACCGTGCCATCGGGGGCCGTCACCACGGTCTTGAAGCTGTCCAGCACATGGGTCTGGATGTCGGACAGGTCGGCCAGGTTGCGGGCGGGGTCCAGCGCCTGAAACAGCGAGCCGGAGTTGTATTGCAGGATGTCGCCCGCCTCACCGGTCGCAAGCCGGGTTTTCACCAGGTTGTCGCCCTCGGCGCCGCCGGGGCGGTTTTCGATTTCAAAGGTCACGTCGGGATGGGCGGCGGTATAGGCCTTGGTCAGGGCCTCGATCGCCGTGACGGTTTCGGCATTGCCGTCCGTGGTGACGGACAGGACGGTGTCGGCCTGGGCCAACCCCGCCATCAGCGAGAAGGCGGCCAAAAAGGCTGCGCTTGGGGTGAAGTTCATGGGTCTCTCCTCCTATGGACCGGTGATGGGGCCGGGCTTGGTGCCCGGTTCTTCATCCGCTTCAGATGCGGAATGTGATGACGTGCTGGCCGGGGGGCAGGTCGCCTTGGGGGGCCGCGCCGTCGACGGTCAGGGCCTGGAAGCCCAGGCGGCCGATGGTGCCCGGCGGCAGGGTGACGGTATAGGTGACAAGGTCGCCCTCCAGCACCCAGCCCGCCTCGATCCGTCCGTGGCGGCAGTCGTGCCAAGCGGCCACGGGGGAAAGCGCGGGCAAGATCAGGGGGTTAAGGGTGACGACATCGAAGCCGGGTTCCGGCTGGATGCCCGCCACGCCTTCGAACAGCCACTGACAGACGGCGCCATAAGCATAGTGGTTATAGCTGTTCATGTCGGGGTCATAGATCGTGCCGTCCTCGCCCAGGGCGTCCCACCGCTCCCAGATCGAGGTGGCGCCGCGGTCGACCTGATAAAGCCAGCCCGGCACCTTGCGGTTCAGGAAGATCTTTTCGGCCAGGTCCGTCATGCCATGCAGCGTCAGCGCGGGCAGCAGGGCAGGGGTGCCGATAAAGCCGGTGCCGATCAGCCCATCGGCATCCTCGACCACCTTGCGGAAATAGGCTTTGCCCTGGTCGTAATATTCATCAGGAACAAGGCCATACAGAAACGCCAGGCTCCACGAGGTCTGGTCGTTATGCGCGATGCGACCCGTGGGGGAGAAGTATTCGCGGGCAAAGGCGGTCTTGATGGCCTCGGCCCGGGCGCGCAGGGGCGCGGGGTCCTGTCCGATCAGACCCGCGATTTTCGCCGCCAGATCGGTGGAGATATAGTGATACAGCGTCGCCGCGCAGTCATCGGCCACGGTCGGCCGCGGCTTGCGGTTGTCGCCCACCGGCTGCAGCCAATCGCCAAAGGTAAAGCCATGCGCCCCCCACAGCGAGGGCGGGCGGATGATCGGGCCATCCGAGATGCCCCAAAGGTAATCCAGCCATTTCACCATGGCCGGGAAGTTTTCCGCCAGCACGGATTTGTCGCCGTAATGCAGATACAGCTGCCAGGGGATGATGACGATGGCATCGCCCCAACCCGTGCTTCCCGCCCAATCGCCGCGCGCGTCGATGGGGAAAAGCCGCGTCGGGTCGGGCGAGAAATGCGGCACCGCGCCATTCGGGCGTTGGTCATGGCGCACATCGCGCAGGTATTTGGTCAGGAAGGACTGGCTGTCGGCCAGCCAGCAGGCGGTGCCCGCAAAGACCTGCGCGTCGCCGGTCCAACCCAAGCGCTCGTCTCGTTGCGGGCAGTCGGTCGGGATCTCGATGAAATTCGACCGCTGCGACCAGATCGTGTTCTGCACCAGCCGGTTGACCGCGGGCACGCCGCAGGTGAAGCCGCCCGCCACATCGGGAACCGAGGTCAGCGGCACTTGTTCGATTTTCACAAGTTCACAACCCTCGGTGGTCACGCGAGCATAGCGAAAGCCGAAAAAGGTGAACATGGGGGCCCAGGTCGCCTCGCCGCCCGCCAGGATGTAACGCTGTTCGGCGCGGGCCGAGCGGAAGTTGCGGTTGTCAAAGGCGCGGTTGGGGCCCAGCACCTCAGAGAACTCGACCCGGACAGAAGACCCCGCCGGGCCGCGCACGGTGATCCGCGCATAGGCGCCGCAGTTCTGGCCGAAGTCGAAGATGTCACCCTGGTCCTGCCAGTGATCGACCGGGGCATGGGGCGGCAGTTCGACGACCGGATGGGTCTCATGCGGAACGATGCGGGTGGCAAAGGGCAGGATCTCGACCCCAGCGGTGTCTTTGACCGCGATCCGGGCGTCGTGATCCTCGCCGTAATAGATGCCGTTGGCCGTCACCGGGGTCAGGCCCGAAACCCAGCTTTCATCCGTCCGCAGGATCGTCGTGCCGGCCACCAGTTCGGCCATCGCCGCGGTCCGCGTGCCCCAGGTGTTCGGGATCGGGTTCGACGCCCACATCAACCGCGAGCGATACCAGCCGTCGCCAAGCCAGATCTCCAGCCGGTTCGCCCCGGGCTTCAGCAGGGCGCTGACGTCATGGCTTTGATAGGCCAGGCGGTCGTCATAGCAGGTCCAGCCGGGGGTCAGAAGGTCGTGGCCCACCCGCACCCCGTTCAGAAACGCGCGGTAAAGCCCCAAGGCCGTCACGTGCAGCATGGCTTGCCCGGGCACCTGATCCAGGTCGAAGTCACGGGCCACAAAGCACCCCGGCCCGCCCTCGCCGCCATCACAGGCCGGCGCGATCATCGCCGCCGAAAAGCTGAACGCTGACAAGTCTTTACCATCCGCAGAAAAGCTCTGCGACTGCCCCTGAAGGCCCATTCTGACATCCTCCCTTGGGTAAGCGAATCGCCCTCCCGGCGTTTCGTATACCGTTATACGTCAATCATTCTACAGCCCGGTTTCCAAGGCAAGACATTTTTGCTAGGGTGGCCGCAAAGGGGACCAGAATGGCAGATGGCAGGGAAGAGGCTCGGGTGACGATCCGCACGGTGGCGGCGGATGCGGGGGTCTCGGTGGCCGCGGTCTCCAAGGTTTTGCGCAATGCTTATGGCGTGTCGGACGGGCTGCGGGCCAAGGTCGAGGCCTCGATCGAAAAGCTGGGCTATCGGCCTTCGGTGGCGGCGCGGGGGATGCGGGGGCAGACCTTTACGCTGGGGGTTCTGCTGGTGGAAATCGCCAACCCGTTTTTGCCGTCGGTCTATCACGGCATCGAAAGCGTGACGGACGAGGCGGGTTACAAGATCATGGTGGGGGTGGGCGCCGCGCGGGCCGGGCGCGAGGCGCAGTTGATCGAGCAGATGATCGACAACCGGATGGATGGGCTGATCCTGGTGGCCAGCCAGATTTCCGGCGACACGCTGGACCGCTATGCGCGGCAGATCCCGACGGTCGTGGTGGGCCATCACGAGCCCACGGCGTCAAGTTTCGACACGATCAACTCGGATGACTTCGAGGGCGCGCGGATGGTGGTGCGGGCGCTATACGAGGCGGGGCACCGCGACATCGCCATGTTGGCCATGGACGACAAACACGACCACGCCGCCGATGTCTCGCCACAGCGCGAGAAGGGCTATGTGGCGGCGATGGCTGCGGCGGGTTTGACGCCGCGGGTCATCCGGGTGCCGCCCTCGAACCAGCCGCGCGAAGCGGAGTTGCGCGCCTTGTTGGCGGCGCCGGACCGGCCGCGGGCGGTGTTCTGCTGGTCGGATCTGGACGCGGTGCCCCTGTTGAACCTGGCGCATCAGATGGGGATCAGGGTGCCCGAGGACCTGGCCATCGTGGGCTATGACGACAGTCCGGTGGCGGCTTTGCCCTTGATCTCATTGGCTTCTGTCGATCAGGACGGGCGGCGGATGGGGCGGATGGCGGCGCAGGCGCTGTTGTCGCGGATCGGTGGGCGGGCGGTGGCGGAACACCGGTTGATCACGCCGCGGCTTGTGGTGCGCGGCTCGCTTCAGGGCGGTTAACGGTGTGTTAACCAAGTCCTGCGAGGGTGGCGGGATGAGATACCTGTTGATCCTTGGCCTGTTGGCCGCTTGTGATGCCTCGCCCGCCTGGCAGATGCGGGGGGCCGAAAGCACCCGCGTGACCGTGGGGGCGCATGACTATGACGTCTACCGCCAGGACAAGAAGTTCGAGGTCATCCGCCACGGCTGGGCGTCCCGCGCCGAACAGCCCCTGGTGCGCGAGACGATGCTTCTGGTGGTCAGCCAAGTCACCGGCTGCACCCCCGTGGTCGAAACCGGCGACAGCGGAGAGATGCGGGGGCGGCTTACTTCCTGTTCCAGATAAGCGTCCAAAAGGCGTAACCGCCGCAGGCCGCAAAGATCATGCCCCACATGGGCTGGTTCTGCCAAAATTCAAAGCCCGCCCAAAGCATCGGACCGACCGACACAAGCCAGCGGACCCAGGCACGCGCGAACATCGGATGGTCGGGGTCGAGGAAGGGGCGTTTCTGCATCGCGGACTCTCATTTGGTTCGGTCCGACATGGCGATCGTCGGCGCGTTTGGCAAGGGGTCCCGGGGCATGCCCCGGGCTACGCTAGCGGAGACAGAGCGCTTTGCGCCCCTACCGCCGCCGCTTGTTGCCGCCCCTTTGCCCCGCACGCCCGGCGGTTGATCGGCCGGATTTCGACACGGCCTCTTCGACCGCGTCGTCGATCACACTTTGCCGGGCCATCGGGTCGTCTGACACCGCCAGTTCGACCGCCTCCAGCCGCTTGACCTCGTCGCGCAGACGGGCGGCCTCTTCGAACTCCAGGTTCTCGGCCGCCTTGCGCATCGTGGTGCGCAAAGCATCCAGATGAGCGGCAAGGTTCTGACCAACCTGGGCTTTTTCCACCTTGGTCGTGATGCGCGATTGGTCGGTGTCGCCCTGCCACAGGCCCGACAGCACGTCGTCGACATTCTTGCGCACCGTCGTCGGCGTGATGCCATGTTCGACGTTATAGGCCTCTTGCTTGGCCCGGCGGCGGTTGGTTTCGGCCAGCGCGCGTTCCATCGACCCGGTGATCCGGTCGGCATACATGATCACGCGGCCATCCGCATTGCGTGCCGCCCGCCCGATGGTCTGGATCAACGAGGTTTCCGACCGCAGAAAGCCTTCCTTGTCAGCGTCCAGAATCGCCACCAGCCCACATTCGGGGATATCCAGTCCCTCGCGCAGAAGGTTGATGCCCACCAGCACGTCAAAGGCGCCAAGCCGCAAATCCCGCAGGATTTCAATACGTTCGATTGTGTCGATGTCGCTGTGCATATAGCGGATGCGGATGCCCTGTTCGTGGAAATAGTCGGTCAGATCCTCGGCCATGCGCTTGGTCAGGGTCGTCACCAGCACGCGCAGACCCAGCAAAGCCACCTTGCGGATCTCGTCCAGCAGGTCATCGACCTGCATTTCCACGGGGCGAATCTCGACGACCGGGTCCAGAAGGCCCGTGGGCCGGATCACCTGTTCGACAAAGACGCCGCCGGATTGCTCGATCTCCCAGGCCGCCGGGGTGGCGCTGACGAAGACCGATTGCGGGCGCATCGCGTCCCATTCCTCGAACTTCAGCGGGCGGTTGTCCATGCAAGACGGCAGGCGGAAGCCATGTTCGGCCAAAGTGAATTTCCGCCGATAGTCGCCCCGATACATGCCGCCGATTTGCGGCACCGACACATGGGATTCGTCTGCGAAAACAATGGCATTGTCGGGGATGAATTCGAAAAGCGTCGGCGGAGGCTCTCCGGGCGCCCGCCCTGTCAGATAGCGCGAATAGTTCTCGATCCCGGCGCAAACCCCGGTGGCCTCCAGCATTTCGACGTCGAAATTGGTGCGCTGTTCCAGGCGCTGCGCCTCCAGCAACTTGCCCTCTTTGATCATGCGATCCAAAGTGGCCAAAAGCTCGGCTTTGATGCCCTTGACCGCCTGTTGCATCGTCGGGCGCGGGGTCACATAGTGAGAATTCGCATAAACCCTGATCTGTTTGATCACATCGGTCTTCGCCCCGGTCAGAGGGTCGAATTCCGTGATCGCCTCCAGCTCGTCGCCAAAGAAAGAGAATCGCCAGGCGCGGTCCTCCAGGTGGGCGGGCCACAGCTCGATCACGTCGCCGCGCACCCGGAAACAGCCGCGCTGAAAGGCCGCATCGTTGCGCCGATAGGCCTGGGCGATCAGTTCGGCCATCACTTTTCGGGCATCATAGCTTTGGCCGACGATCAGATCCTGGGTCATCGCCGAATAGGTCTCGACTGACCCGATACCGTAAATGCACGAGACCGAGGCCACGATGATCACATCGTCACGCTCCAGCAAAGCCCGGGTGGCCGAGTGGCGCATCCGGTCGATCTGTTCGTTGATCTGGGATTCCTTCTCGATATAGGTATCGGTCCGGGCGACATAGGCTTCGGGCTGGTAATAGTCATAGTAGCTGACGAAATATTCCACCGCGTTCTCGGGGAAAAACCCTTTGAATTCAGCGTAGAGCTGGGCGGCCAGCGTCTTGTTCGGGGCCAGGATGATGGCGGGGCGCTGGGTTTCCTCGATCACCTTGGCCATGGTAAAGGTCTTGCCCGTGCCCGTGGCGCCCAAAAGCACCTGATCGCGGTCGCCCGCCCGGACGCCTGCCGAAAGCTCGCGGATCGCGGTCGGCTGATCCCCCGCCGGCTGAAAGGGCGAGTGCATGACGAAACGCCGCCCGCCCTCCAGCTTGGGTTTGGTCAGGACATCGGGACGTTCGGTCAAGGCGTTGGAATTGTTGTGCGGCATGGGTGATTCCCTATCTGACCCCCAATCTATTCCGTTTTTGTTCCGAAAAAAGGCCTGCGTTAACCGGATATCAGCAGAAGTTGCGGCAGGGTTGCCATGGACCTTGCAATTTTAAGGAAAAGACGGATCAAAGAATACATCTTTTGGTTGCGCGGCAAAAAGTCCCAAGGCATATTGGCGTTGCAAGCAGCAAACTGTCGGCTGGGATGCACACACACCCCAACCCACTCCCAGCTACCAGCCGACAGACCTTGCCTTTTTCCCCCTTTCCGGTCAAATAGCCCGCGTGTTCCGAACGTGAGGTTCTGCCTATGCGCGCCCGCATCTACCAACCTGCCAAGACCGCGATGCAGTCGGGCACGGCCAAGACCCATTCCTGGGTGCTGGAATTCGCCCCCGCCTCGGCGCGGGAGGTCGATCCGCTGATGGGCTGGACCTCGTCCAGCGATACCGAAACCCAGGTCAAGTTGCGCTTTGAAACCCGCGAGGCGGCCGAGGCCTATGCCACGGCCCGCGGCATCGAATTCGACGTGGTGCTTCCCCAGGCCCGCCAGCCGAACATCCGCGCCCGTGGTTATGGCGAAAATTTCGCCACCGACCGCAAGGGCGCCTGGACCCATTGACGCCGACCTGACGCCGTGCGGCCCCGCGCGGGGCCCTTTTGCTTCCCCCCCCTTTTGTCTTTTTCGGGAGTTTCCCATGACCAAGTATACCCTTGCCCTGATCCCCCTGCTGATGGCGTCCACCGCCATTGCCGGTCCCGCCACCGAAGAGGGCGCGGCCCATCTGACCGAGGTCTTCCAAACCTATCTCGGCACGACCGAGGGCGTGGTTTCGGTCGAGATCGACGGCGAAGACTATGCCGTGACCCTGGACGGTTCGGCCCTGTTTGCCACCCTGGCCCAGACCGGCGCACAGGTCACTGTCTCGCCGGTCGAGCTGACCTTGACCGACAACGGCGACGGCACCTGGGGCGTCTTGCAGGACCAGGCCTTTTCGATCACCACCAATGACGGAATGGGCGCCGAGGGCAAGCAGGACATCGCCAAGCTGACGATGGACGGCGTGTTCGACGAAAGCCTGATGGTCCTGACCTCCTCGACCGGCACGATGGAGGGCTGGAAGTCGGTCAACACCCAGACCATGCCCGACGGCACCAAGATCTCGTCGGAAACGACGGTCGAGATGACCACCTCGACCTCGACCGCCGTGGCCGGGGCCTCGGGTGGGGCAGATGCCGATATCGCCTATGAGTCGACCGGTATCGCCATGACCGCCGCGTTCCCGCAAGGCGAAGGCGCCCCCGAGATGCCGATCGCCATCAAGGCGGCCTCGGCGACCTATTCGGGCAAGCTGACCGGCCTGCGCGCCGAAGGCATCCTGGGCGTCGTGGCGTTCTTTGTCGCCCATGCCGACGAAACTGCGATCAAGTCCGCCAAGGACGAGGCCAAGGCCGCGATCACCGCTGCCCTGCCGGTCTGGGATAACGTCCTTGTCGATGGCAAGGTCTCTGG
The DNA here is from genome assembly GCF_025950525.1 of Stagnihabitans lacustris. Taxonomy (GTDB): domain Bacteria; phylum Pseudomonadota; class Alphaproteobacteria; order Rhodobacterales; family Rhodobacteraceae; genus Stagnihabitans. The sequence goes on from NZ_JAPDGS010000002.1 coordinate 544,161, forward strand.
CATTTCTGCCGACACCCCGGTTGGCCCCGTCGCCCTGGAAGAGATGACCTTTACCGTCGACATGAACGGCGCCGTTTCCGAGGGCAAGTTCCGCGAGGCCTTTTCGGTCTCGGGCCTGACCCTGCCGGCGGGCCTGGTTCCCGAATGGGCCGCGCCGATCTTGCCGCAAAAGGTCTCGCTGGACTTCCAGGCTTCGGGCTTTGACGCCGCCGCCGGGATTCAGGCTGCCTTGGGCGCTTTCGACCTGCCCGAAGGCATGGCCGACACGACCGAATTCGACGCCGCCGTCCAGAAGGCCTTCTTCCCCAACGGCACGATCACCGTGTCGATCAACCCCTCGGCCGTCACCGGTGAGGGCTATGAGCTGGCCTATCAGGGCGACATGATCGTCGACATGGCCTCCGAGATGCCTTCGGGCAAAGCGCTGATCACCCTGACCGGGGCGGATGTGCTGCAAGCCGCCATCGACAAGGCGCCCGACGACATGAAGATGCAGGCCATGATGGGCTTTGGCATGGCAGAGGGCATGGCCAAGCAGGACGGCGACAAGCTGGTCTGGGAAATCGACGCGACCGACCCGAGCAACCCGCTGATCAACGGCGTGTCGATGATGGGCGGTCAATGACCCTGGAGATTTCCAGGATAAACCCGCAGTCGGCGGAGCTGGCGTTGCTTTTTGCGCGCCACACCGCCGACATGCATGCCGACACCCCGCCGGAAAGCATCCACATGATGCCCGCCTCGGCGCTGGACATTCCCGAAGTGCATTTCTTCGTGATGCGTGATGCGGGCCGGGCGGTTGCGATGGGCGCCTTCAAGGTCTTCGAACCGGGCCATGCCGAGGTCAAGTCGATGCATGTCCTGGCCGAAGACCGCGGCCGCGGCCTGTCGCGCCTGATGCTGGACCACCTTCTGACCGAGGCCCTGGCCCTGGGTCTGTCGCGCCTCAGCCTGGAAACCGGCTCGCAGCCGATGTTCCTGCCCGCACGGCGGCTGTATGAAAAGGCGGGTTTCACCGAAGTTGGCCCCTTTGCCGACTACCGGCTGGACCCGAATTCCGTCTATATGACCCGCGCCCTGTAAGGCCCCTTGCGAAGGCGGTGGCCTTTGGGCAAAAGACCGCCATGGCAGACCAACTTGGCCCCGTAGCTCAACTGGATAGAGCAAGGACCTTCTAAGTCCGAGGTTGAGGGTTCGATTCCTTCCGGGGTCGCCACATTCCCCATTGGCCATCTGCCTTGACCTGTTGCGGCGCTTCGGTGCATGCAGGGCGCTGTTGCGCATTCGTCGGGAGCGAGATTTCATGACCCTTCAAACCAAGGCCCCCCCTTGCCTCAAGGGACAGGAGCCCCGCTCATGACCGCCCCCCCGCTCATGACCGCCCACCTGTCGCGCAAGATCTCTGTTGTTGTGGCGGTCTATCAGAACCAGGGCTCGCTGACCGGGACCCATGACCAGATCGCGGCGCTGTTCGAAGGGCCGCTGAAGGGTCATCAGCTGGAGATGGTCTTCGTCAACGACGGCTCTACCGATGGCTCGCTGGAGGAGCTGCGCGCCATTCACCGCGCCGATCCCCGGGTCAAGGTCCTGTCCTTTACCCGCAACTTCGGCCAGATGGCGGCGATGCTGGCGGGATTTGCCGAGGCGACGGGGGATGCGGTCATCAACATCTCGGCCGATCTGCAAGACCCGGTCGATCTGATCCCGCAGATGGTCAGCCAATGGCAGGGCGGGGCGGAAATCGTCGTCTGCTACCGGACCAACCGGTCGGACCCCGCGGCGGCCAAGGCCTTCTCGTGGCTGGCCTATAGCCTGTTGCGGATCGGCGTGCCGCAGATCCCCAAGGGGGGCTTCGACTATGTGCTGATGGACCGGATCGCGATGGACCAGTTCAACGCCATGGACACCCGCCACCGGTTCTTTCAGGGCGACCTTCTGTGGCCGGGCTACCGCACCAGCTTTATCCCCTATGAGCGGCAAAAGCGCACGATCGGGCGGTCGCAATACAACTTCGCCAAAAAGCTGAAGAACTTCATCGACGCGATCCTGGACTCGTCTTACCTGCCGATCCGGGCCATGTCGCTGATCGGGGTCTTCACCAGCTTTCTGGGGCTTTTGTGGGCCATCACGATCCTTGTGGCCTGGATCTTCGGCTCGACCCCTTTTGAGGGTTGGGCGCCCTTGATGATGGTCACGCTGATCATCGGCGGAATGATCATGGTCATGTTGGGCATCATCGGCGAATATGTCTGGCGCATCAACGAAGAGGTGCGCAAGCGGCCGAACTACATCATACGGGACAGGCTCCATGATCAGAACTCTGACCGCTAGGGATGTCGCGGGCATCCAATGCTATAGCCCGGATGTCGCGCAGGATTACACCGATTACCCGGATGCGGGCTTTGATGTCACCGATGACACGGCGGCGACCAGCTTTTGGGTCGGCACCCGCAACCGGCTGTTTTCCTGGCTTGTCCACCGCGAGCTGCGGCGGCTGGGGCGCGCGCGGCTCTTGGATGTCGGCTGCGGCACGGGGGATTTCGCGCAACATCTGGTCAAGGATGGCACGCTGACCGTCACCGGGTCGGAGATTTACCTCAAGGGCCTGCATTTCGCCAAAAAGCGCCAGCCTGGGGTCGAGTTCATCCAGTATGACGTGACCGAAGGCGTGCTGGACCGCGGGTTCGACATCATCACCGCCTTTGACGTCTTCGAACATATCGACCGCGATGTGGACGGGATGCGCCATGTCCACCAGATGCTGTCGCCCGAGGGGGTCTTTGTCATCTCGGTGCCGCAGCACATGTTCCTCTGGAGCCGCCTGGACGAGATCGTCTGCCACAAGCGCCGCTATTCCCGGGCCGAGATGGTGGCCAAGCTGCGCGCCACGGGCTTTGCCCCGGTGCGCGTGACGTCCCATGTCTTTGCGCTGTTCCCGTTGATGGCGCTGTCGCGGCTGTTGGACCGGGCGCGGGGGGCGGCGCCGCAGGCCGGCGGCGACGAGCTGTCGGACCGCGTCACTTTCTCGCCGCTGGTGAACTGGGTCTTTGACAAGGTCATGTATCTGGACGAGGCGCTGATCAAACTGGGCCTGTCCCTGCCCTTTGGCGGGACCCTGGTCGTGGTGGCGCGCAAATCCGGGTCCAAGCCGGGATGAGCCGCGCGCGGGCCGAGGTTTCGGGCTTTCTGTTGGTCGGGGCGGTGAACTTCGTCTTTACCTTTGCGATCTTCACCTTCGCGCTCAAGGGCCTGCACCTCGATCACCACCTGGCGCTGTTGCTGGCCTGGGTGGCGGGCAATATGCTGACCTATGTGCTGAATTTCTTGTGGGTCTTTCGCCCTGAACCGCGGCTGACCTTTGGCTGGCGCTTTGTGACCTATCTGGCCACCGGGGGCGTTTCGGTGGCGATCAACCTTGGCCTTTTGTTCCTTTTGGTCGATCTGGGCGGCCATGACGCCTTTTGGTCGCAGGTCGCCGCCATGCCCGTCGTCATCGTGCTGAACTTCGTTTCGGCCAAGTTCGTGTCGCTGCGCAAAACCGAAGAGGGCTCATGATCCGTCTTTTGTCGCTTGTGGCCTGGACGTGCTGGGTCTTTCTGGTTCTGGGGGTCATTTGGGCCGCGGGGCGCGGGATCGAGCTGACGGATGAGGCCTATTACATCCTGTCGGCCCTGCATCCGGATCAGGTCACGCTGTATGTCTCGGCGCAGCATTGGACGCTGGCGCCCCTCTGGGCGGTGACGCAAAGCCTGCTGGCGTTTCGGCTGCTCGGGGCGGCGATCCTGCTGGGGTCGGCGGGGGTGCTGGCGCTGGGTCTGGGGCGGGCCTTGGGCGCGCTGGGCAGGCCTTTGGGGGCTGGCCAGGGTGCGATGGTGGCCGCCGCCGGGGTTGGCGCGCTGCTATATGTCGCGACCATTGCGCCCTCGCCAAGCTATAACCTTCTGGCCTCGGCTGGGGCTTACGGCGCGGTGGGGCTGGCCTTGATGGCGCTGGCGGGGCGCGGGGGCTGGTCTCTGCTGGCGGGGCTGGCGCTGGCGGTCTGCCTGGTGAACAAGCCCTCGGCCGGGGTGTCGGTCGCCCTGGTGATCCTGGGGCTGGTGCTGGTCTTGCAGCCCAACCGGCGCGGGGCGCTGGTGCTGGCGGGCGGCATCGCGGGGACGCTGGCCCTGTTGGTGCTGATGGTGGCGCTGCAGCCCGCGACGCCGGGGGTCTGGGCCAGCCTGCAAGGCGGACTAGAGCTGTTCCGACAGGTGCAGACAGAGCCGGTGGGCGCGCGGCTTTGGCGCTATGGCGAGACGTTGGCCTGGTCCTTTGGCGGCGGGCTTTACGCCTTTGCGCCCGCGTTGGCGGCCCTGGCGCTGTGGTGGGTCATTCCTCGGCGCTGGATGCTGTTGCCCGCGCTGGCGGCTGGCCTATGGACGCTGTCGGCCTATGGCAACCACCTGGGCGGGATGCAGTCCTATCAGGCCATGGCCGAGGCGATTTATGTCGCGGTCGCCGCCGTCGCGGTCATGGGGCTGGGCGGCGGGGCCTTGCCGGGGCGGGTGCGGCTGGTGATCCTGGCGCTGCTGGTCTTGCCCTTTGCCATCACGGTCGGCACCGGCAATTCGCTGTTCACCCAAGTGGTCGTGGCGCTGGCGCCCTGGACGCTGGCCGTGACTGCGCTGGCCTGCCTGGCCCCGCCGGACAAGCCGCGCAGCCTGGGCCCCGTGGCGGTCAGCGCGGCCCTGCTGATCCTGCTGACGGTGCAGATCACGACCTCTTATCTGCGCGACCCCTATCACCTGGCCGCCCCCCTGACCGGCCAGACCCGCAAGATCACCATGCCCGAGCTTGGCGCCCTGCAGGTCGATCCGCAGACCGAAACGATGCTGACCCAGGCCCGGGCCGCCATCCAGGCCTGCGACCTGAAACCCGGCGCGGCCTTTTTCGGCCTGTATAACGTGCCGGGCCTGGCCCTTGCCCTGCAGGCCGTGCCCCCGGTGTCGCCCTGGCTGAACAATGCAGCCCAGGCCCATAGCGTCATGGCGCATTGGACTGAAGCCCCGGGGCAACGCCGCGTCTTGGCCCTGTCGCCCGAGGCCCTGGCCGCGCTGTCCGACCTGCCGCCCGCCCTGCGCCCCGCGGCGGGCTATCGGTTCTGCGGGCCGCTGACCTTTCCCTACAACGGGCAGCCCATCCAGATCTGGGCCTCGCCCTAACCGCGCCGCGCGGCCGGGTGGCGGGCGCGGTCCAGGATATGACCTGCCTTGTCCATCACCTGCGCCGCGTGCTGCACGATCCGCGGGTCGATCTCGCCGATCGCGTCGGCGTCCTTGCCCGGATACTCCACCGTCGACAGGAAGTGCCGCATCACGTTCAGCCTGGCGCGCTTTTTGTCATCCGACTTGACGATCACCCAGGGCGCATCGGCGGTGTCGGTGTAAAAGAACATCGCCTCCTTGGCCTCGGTGTAATCCTCCCACTTGTCCAGACTGGCCTTGTCGATGGGCGACAGCTTCCACCGCTTTAGCGGATCGGTCTCGCGGGCGGTAAAGCGGGCGCGCTGTTCGTCGCGCGTGACCGAGAACCAGTATTTGTGCAGCCGCACCCCCGAGCGTGTCAGCATCCGTTCCAGCTCGGGCGCCTCGCGCATGAACTCCAGGTATTCGACGGGCGAGCAAAAGCCCATGACCCGCTCTACCCCGGCACGATTATACCAGGACCGGTCATAGAACACCATTTCCCCCGAGGTCGGCAGATGCGCCAGATAGCGCTGAAAGAACCACTGGCCCTTTTCGACATCCGACGGTTTGGTCAGAGCGCAAACCCTTGCGTAACGCGGGTTCAGATGTTCCATGAACCGCTTGATCGTGCCGCCCTTGCCGGCGGCGTCGCGGCCCTCCATCAAGATGACGAACTTCTGGCCGGTCTCTTGGGTCCAGATCTGCACCTTCAGCAATTCGGCCTGCAGCTTGACCAACTCTGCCTCATAGGTGGCGCGGCCAAGGGCGCGGGCATAGGGGTAATGGCCCGTCTCGAAGGCATGGCGCAGCCGGTCGGCCTCTGTGACCGGAAACTGGCGCGGGCCTTGAAGCGTGGCCTCGTCAAGCGGCGGGATCGTGGCGTCCATGGTCACTCCTTTGCGGTTTGGCCTTTGCGGTTTGGGGACAGTTTCGCGCCCGCCGTGGCGGCCTGTCCTTGACCCGCATCAAAGCCTGTCATCAAATCGTCATCTGTCCAAAGGAGGCGCCATGCGGCCCGGACCCCGAAATACGATCACCGATGTGGCGGGGCTGTGGGTGGGCCAGGCGCAGGATGCACGGCTGCGCTCGGGGGTCAGCCTGGTCGTGGGCGAGGCGCCCTTTACCGCCGCCGTCCATGTCATGGGCGGCGCCCCCGGCACCCGTGAGACCGACCTTCTGGCGCCCGACCGGCTGGTGCAGCAGGTCGATGCGCTGGTCCTGTCGGGCGGGTCCGCCTTTGGGCTGGACGCCTGTTCGGGCGTGGCGGATGGGCTGCGGGCGATGGGGCGCGGCTTTGCCGTCGGGCCCGCGCGCGTGCCGATCGTGCCGGGGGCGATCCTGTTCGACCTGCTGAACGGCGGCGACAAGGACTGGACGCGCAACCCCTATCACGCCCTTGGGCTTGCGGCTTTGCGCGCGGCGGGTCCCGAGGTCGCTTTGGGTTCGGTCGGGGCGGGGTATGGCGCTTTGACCGGGACATGGAAGGGCGGCACGGGCACGGCCTCGGTCGTTTTGGACAGCGGGTTCACGGTGGGGGCTTTGGTCGCGGTCAATGCGCTGGGGTCGGTCACGGTGGGCCAGGGCCGCCATTTCTGGGCCGCGCCCTTCGAGATGGGGGCAGAGTTCGGCGGCCTGGGTCCGGGCGGCATGGCCGAGGCCACCGCGCCCGAGCCCGCCAAGCGGATGGGAGAGGCCACGACCATCGCCATCATCGCCACCGATGCCGCGCTGACGCAGGCCCAGGCGACGCGGCTGGCTGTGGCGGCGCAAGACGGCATGGCGCGGGCGATCGTCCCCTCGCATACGCTGCTGGACGGCGACCTGGTCTTTGCGGCCGCCACTGGCGCCCGCGCTCTGGCCGACCCTGTGCGCGATCCGTTCCAGCTGGGCCATGCCGCAGCCTGTTGCCTGGCGCGCGCGATTGCCAGGGCGGTCTTTCACGCGACGCCGATGGCGGGGGATCGACAGAGGTGCTGGACGCAAGGTCTCGGTTAGCCGATGATCCAGGGATTGAACGTGCAAATTTGGGAGAGTGGAATGGCGATGCGCCCCGCAGACGGCAGAAACCCCGCCAAGACCCAGGCCAATGCGCAGACCTCGAAAGAGAAGGTGGCGCAGGCGAAGGTGGCCGAAGCCGATGCCTTTCGGCGGCTGATCGCAAAGCACGGGAAGGCCATTGACCAGAATCTTGCGAAAGCCGAGGCAATAGAGAGGTTCATTAAAACCTTGATCGCTCGAAACAAGGCAGTGGCTGAAGCCCTGCAAGACTATCTGGAGATTCTGTTGGCGGCGCTGCAAGACATGACCAACCTTGACGTCAAGAATGTCGCAAAGCCGCTTCCCAAGATGTCAGAACTCAAGTGCATCAAAATCAAGCCAGAGCCGGTAATCGCAAAGGCCACGACCGTTACGTCGCCTGCCGTGAAGGCCCCTGTTAAAACCGATAACATCACGGCCTTCAATTCGATGACCGTGGTTATGGTCGCAGCTATAGCTTGGTGGAAACTGGTGAAGTCGAAAGGCAAATAACTACCACCGATCCAGCGCGTCTTCGTCCTCGGCCTTGGCTTTCACCCAATCGCCGCCGACCTCTTTCTTCCAGAAGGGGGCGCGGGATTTCAGGTAGTCCATCAGGAACTCGGCCGCCTGAAAGGCCGCGACGCGGTGGCGCGCGGCGGTGGCGACCATCATGATCGGCGCGCCCAGTTCCAACAGCCCATACCGGTGGATCACCAGCACATCGGTCAGCTCCCAGCGGGCGCGGGCCTCTGCGATGATGGCGGCAATCGCGCTTTCGGTCATGCCGGGGTAATGCTCGATCTCCAGCGCCCGAAGCCCGCCATCGCCCCGAACGATCCCGGTAAAGGACACCACGGCCCCCGCGCCTGTCGCGCCCGCGGTAAAGGCGTTGACCTCGGCGCCGGCGTCAAAGGGCTCTGCCTGAACGCGCAGCATCCCTAGCCCCCCGTCATCGGCGGAAAGAACGCCACTTCGCGCGCCCCCGCCAAAGGCGCATCAAACGAGGTCAGCTTTTGATCGACCGCCACCCGCAAAGAGGTCAGGTCGGCAAAGGCCAGAGCATAGGCCTCGTCGCGGGCGATCAGCTCGGCGATCAGATCGGCCACGGTCGCGGCCCCGGTTTCCACCTTTTCGCGGGGAAGGCCGATCCGCTCCCGCACCCAGGCGAAATACAGCAGCGTCAGCATGTCAGTCCCTCAGATGCGGCAGGGATTTGGCGAAGTAATCCCAGCCCGTCACAGCCGTCAAAGCCGCCGCCAGCCAGATCAGCATCAACCCCGCCCAGGTCGCATAGGACGAACAATCCCGCGTCCCGCAAAACGGGATCGGCGCGGCCAGACCCTTGGAGACCAGCTCGGCATATTGTTCGACCGTCTTGCCCTGCAGGCGGATCGCCTCGATATGTTCAAGCCCGGTGCCAAGGAACAGGATGGCAATCGCCACCATCTGCGCCGTGGTTTTCCATTTCGCCAGCTTGGTGACCTTCAAAAGCCCGGCCTTGGCGCCAAGGTATTCGCGCAAGCCCCCCACGAAGACCTCGCGGAACAGGATCACGGTGGCGGGCAGGATCAGCCAGGGGTTCATGCCGGAATAGCCGGTCAGGATCAGCAGGGCGATCACCACCATGGCCTTGTCGGCAATTGGGTCCAGCATGGTGCCGAACTTGCTTTCCTGCTTCCACAGGCGGGCCAGATAGCCGTCAAAGTAATCGGTGATCGCAGCCGAGACGAAAAGCGTCAGGGCGAACCAGTCGGCCAGGGGGCGATTGAAATACAGGAACATCACCGGCACGGCCGGCGCCGCCAAAAGGCGCAGCGTGGTCAACGTGTTCGGGATCGTCCATTTCATGGTTACTTCCTAGCCCATGGTTTTGTCACGGGAAAGGGCCTCTGCGCGCTTGCGCGGAACTTCGTGGCCATCCTGCCGCAGCGCGCGAAAACACACCAGAGTTCACTGGACGTTAAGGGGGCGACTGCTTTACCTGCGCTATCCCCAAACCTTGGAAAGGGTCTTCATGTCCAGACTTCTGCGTCTTGCCCCGCTTGGCCTTGTTTTGGCCGCCCTGCCGGCCCTGGCGGCCGATCTGCCCGCCCCCTATGTCAGCCGCGCGCTGGATGCCGTGTTGATCCCCGTCGATGACGCGGTCCGCAGCGCCTTCGGCCTTGGCGCCGATGAGGCCGGCGTTCTGGTTCTGGCTGTCGCCCCCGATGGCGTGGCCGATGCCGCCGGCGTCGCGCCGGGCGACGTCATCAGCCTGGCCCATGGCCATGCGATCACCGATCCGATCACCCTGGACGAGGTGGTCTATTACTGGATCCAGAAAGGCACCTTTGACTTCGGTTTCGACGGCTGGCGCGCGGGCAAGGCTGCGACCTATGCGACCACGATCACGCTGGAAAGCTATGCGACCGTGATCGACGTGACCACCGTGTCGACCTGGTCAAGCTATTCCTACGAAAGCTTCTCTTACAGCGAATATACCGCGGAATATGCCTCCGAGATCTCGGACTCCTACGAAAGCTCTGAGACGCTGATCGAAGAGGCTGCGGCCTCGGAGGACTTCGCCGAAGAGGAGATGACCGGCGCGGATTCCGCCAGCGACGACGAGGCTGCGGCTGCGGGCGAAGAGGCCGTCGACGATGGCACCACCACCGAGTCCGGTGACGATGCATCGGCCGAAGAGGGCGCTGACGAGGGCGCCACCGATGACGGTTCCTCCGACGAAGGTGGGGACGAGGGCGGCGACGAGGGCGGCGACGTCGTCGAAGAATGACCCGCTGATCTGGCGCCACGACCGCCCCAAGACCAAAGCGGCCCCGGACGTGATCCGGGGCCGCTTTATTTCATTTGGCCGGTTTCTTCACAGGGCCCGTCTTTTCCACCTAGCCTGTCTTTTCCGCCTGGCCCGTCTTTTCCACCTAGCCTGTCGTCACAGGTCTATGGCCCCTGGCCGTCCGCGTCTGCGCGCCATCTGAGCGGGTTCAATATTTCTCGGGCACATACAATTCGCGCGGCAGGGTGGCGCGTTCGTAATCCGGGTTGAAGACCCGTTCCGGCAGGGTGATTTCCTCATGCGGGACCGGATGGCAGGGGTTCAGCGACAGGAAATGGTCGATGCAGTTCAACCGCGCCTTCTTTTTGTCATTGCCCTCGACGATATACCATGGCGCCTCGGGGATGTTCGTGCGGGCGAACATGTCTTCCTTGGCCTTGGTGTAATCCTCCCAGCGGACCCGGCTTTGCAGGTCCATGGGCGACAGCTTCCACTGTTTGAACGGGTCATGGATGCGCATCATGAAGCGCATCTGCTGTTCCTCGTCGGTGATCGAGAACCAGTATTTGATGACCTTGATGCCCGACCGCACCAGCATGCGTTCAAACTCCGGGACCGAGCGGAAGAATTCCTCCACTTGGTCCTCACTGGCAAAGCCCATCACCCGCTCGACGCCGGCGCGGTTATACCACGACCGGTCGAACAGCACGATTTCACCGGCGGCAGGCAGGTGGGGGATATAGCGCTGGAAATACCACTGGGTTTTTTCGCGGTCGGACGGCGCGGGCAGGGCCACGGTGCGCACCACACGCGGGTTCAGCCGCTGGGTGATGCGCTTGATCACGCCACCCTTGCCGGCGCTGTCGCGGCCCTCGAACAGGACGACGACCTTTTGCTTGGAGTGCACGACCCAATCCTGCAGCTTGATCAGCTCGGCTTGCAGATGGATCAGCGCCTGCAGATAGGTCCGGCTGTCCAGCGCATCGGGGTGACGCTCGCGATAAAGCCGCGCGACCTCGCGCGAGATCGTGGCGTCTTCGAGTTCAAGCTCCAGGTCTTCATCCAGGATATCGGCCAGCTCTTCGGCCATCCAGTCGTTTGCTTCACCCATCGCGCCCTCCGTTTTGGGTCCGGGGTAGAAGGCGCGCGTAACGGTTTGATGATGGATTTGTGACGGTTTTTTGGGGCCACAGCTCAGGGGTTAAAGAAGTTGTAGATCGTCTCGGCCATGGCCGCCGAAATCCCGTCCACGGCCATCAGATCGGGAATGGCCGCGCCCCTGACCGCCTTGGCCGATCCGAAATGCGCCAAAAGCGCGCGTTTGCGGGTCGCCCCCACGCCGGGGATGTCGTCCAAAGGCGTGATCGAGACCTTGGCCGCGCGTTTCGCCCGATGCGCGCCATTGGCCCAGCGGTGGGCCTCGTCGCGCATCCTTTGGATGAAATACAGGACCGGGTCGTTGCGGGGCAGCGCCATGGCGGGCACCCCGGGGCGGTGGAATTCCTCTTTGCCCGCGTCGCGGTCGATGCCCTTGGCCACGCCGATAAAGGCGACGTCATCCACCCCCATTTCCGCCAAAGCCTCGGCCACCGCCGAAACCTGCCCCGCGCCGCCGTCGATCAGCAGCAGGTCGGGCCAGGCGTCCGATTTGCGCTCGGGGTCTTCCTTGATCAGGCGTTCAAAGCGGCGGGTCAGGACCTCGTGCATCATGCCGAAGTCGTCGGAATTCTTGCCCGCATCCGACTTGATGTTGAACTTGCGGTATTGGGATTTAAGGAACCCTTCCGCCCCCGCCACGATCATCCCGCCCACCGCATCCGAACCCTGGATATGGGCGTTGTCATAGACCTCGATCCGCTTGGGGGGCGCATCCAGGTCAAAGGCCTCGGCCAGACCCTGCAGCAGCTTGTTCTGGGTGCTGCTTTCGGACATCCGCCGGGCCAGGCTTTCCTTGGCGTTGCGGGCGGCGTTTTCCACCAGCTCGGCCTTTTCGCCGCGTTGGGGGATCGCCACCTCGACGCGCCGCCCCGCGCGGTCGGACAGCAAAGCGCCCACCAGGTCGGGGTTCTCCACGCCATGCGACAAAAGGATCAGCGGCGGCGGTTCCTTGTCGTCATAGAACTGGGCGAGGAAGGCCTCCATAATCTCGGGTTCCTCGGCCCCCGCGCCGGTCTTGGGATAGAAGTCGCGGTTGCCCCAGCTTTGGTTGGCGCGGATGAAGAAGACCTGAACGCAGGCCTGGCCATGTTCCAGATATAGGGCGACCACATCGGCCTCGGCCACGCCATGCGGGTTGATGGCCTGGGCCGACTGGATATGGGTCAGCGCGCGGATGCGGTCGCGCAAAGCCGCCGCCCGTTCGAACTCCATCGCCTGTGACGCCGTGGCCATCTCGGTCGCAAGGTTCGACTGCACGGTCGTCGTCTTGCCCTGCAGGAAACGTTCCGCATCGGCCACAAGGCTGGCGTAACCCGCCTCGTCGATCTTGCCGACACAGGGGCCAGAGCAACGCTTGATCTGGTATTGCAGACAGGGCCGCGTCCGCCCCGCGAACATGCTGTCCGTGCAGTTGCGCAGCAGGAAAACCTTCTGCAGCTGGTTCAGCGTCCGCGTCACGGCGCCCGCGCTGGCAAAGGGGCCGAAATAGCTGCCCTTCTCGGTCTTTTTCCCCCGGTGCTTCTTGATCTGCGGAAAGCCATGCTCCTTGCCGATCAGGATATTCGGAAAGCTTTTGTCGTCGCGCAGCAGCACGTTGTAGCGCGGCTTCAGCTGTTTGATCAGGTTCTGCTCCAGCAGCAGAGCCTCTGTCTCGGTCTTGACCGTCAGGAACATCATCGACGCGGTTTCAAAGATCATCCGCGCGATCCGGGCGCTGTGCCCGTTGCCGCGCGCATAATTCGACACCCGCGCCTTCAGGTTGCGCGCCTTGCCGACATACAGGACCTCTCCGGCGGCGTTCAGCATCCGGTAGACCCCGGGCGAGCCATCCAGCGTTTTCAGGTAGTCCTGGATCAGCTCTTGGCCGGTCTTGGGTTCCGTCATCTTTGGCCTCCGATTCCCTGTCGGTGCTGCAATGATATGGCACTGGGGGCAAGGGGGAAGAGGTCCACAGCTTCTGTGGATAAGTCTGCGGAGAAGTTTTCGGGAGACCGGATTTTGCCTTGGATTCTTGGGCCCTGATTGGTTTGCCTAAAATTTAGGCACAATGTTAACCAATTGATTTTATTGAAGAGAATCTTTAGCCAAAGGCAAGGCCCTGATAAACCTAAATATTTCGTGAACGTTTTTTGACGGTGGTAGCGAAAGTGGACAAGTCGTCGCAGGGTCATTCCAGACCAAGCACATCAGGGGTCTGCCAGCCCAAGTGCTGGCCTCCGTCGGTGGCGATCATCTGGCCGGTGACACCGGGGGAATCGAGGAAAAATCCAAGCGCCGCCGTGATATCCGAAGGGTTGGAGCCGCGCCCCAAAACCGTGGCCGCGCGCTGTTTGGCGAAGTGCGCATCGGACTGCCGCGCGCCTTGCAGGGTCGGGCCGGGGCCAATGGCGTTCACGCGCACATCGGGCGCCAGGCCCATGGCGGCGGTGCGGGTCAGGGTCCACAGGCCCATCTTGGCGATGGTATAGCTCATGAATTCCGGCGTCAGCTTCCAGACGCGCTGGTCGATCAGGTTGACGATCAGGGCTTGCGACAGAGGCTCATTGGCCGCGTCCAGCACGGGTTTGGGCGCCTGGGCGGCAAAGGACTGGGTCAGGACAAAAGGCGCGCGCAGGTTGCTTTCCAAAGCGCGGTCCCAGGACCGGCGGGTCCCGGACTTCACATTGTCATATTCAAAGATGGAGGCGTTGTTGACCAAAAGCGTCAGCGGCCCGCCAAGCGCTTCGGCCGCACGGGCAACCAGGGGGACCACCTGCGACTCGTCCAAGAGATCGGCCCGCAGCGCCACGGCCTGACGACCCAGCGCGCGGATTTCGGCCACCAGGGCCTCGGCCTCGGGGGCGGAGGCCGAATAGTGGACCGCCACGTCAAAGCCGCGCCGGGCCAGATACAAAGAAATCTCGCGGCCAACCCGTTTGGCCGCTCCTGTCACCAAGGCACGCATGTCATCCCTTCCCGCAAACGCAAGGGGCGGTGCCCAGAACGGCCCGCCCACAATGGCCGCATTTGGCGCGGGTTTGGCCTTTGTCCACCCGGGGCGGCGGGGCCGCGCCACGCAAGAACCGCGTGACGGCCGAAGCCGCCATGGAGATGATCAGCATGACCATCAGAAAGACGATGACGATCTTGAACATTCAGTCCCTCAGCGATCTAGGCCCCGAAGCCTGCGCGCATCAGGCGCTCTTCGACGGTTTGCAGCATGTCTTCAGCCAGGTTCAAGCCAAAGCGCGACAACAGGCCCTTTTTCGGGCCAAAGACCTGAAAGCGGACCTTGTCACCGTAAAGCGCCTTCATCTTGGGCACCAGATGGGCCACGCCATCGGCAAGGCCCATTTGCACGGCCTGGCTCCCCACCCAGACATCGGCGTTGAACAGGTCGGCATCCGCAAGGCGGTTGCCGCGCCGCGCCTTGACATGGTCGATGAAGGCCTGATGGATCGGGGCCTGGATCGCCTTCAGCCGGTCAATATCTTGGGCGCGCTGGGGCAGGAAGGGATCGGCGAGGCTCTTGGATGTGCCCGCCGTCACGACTCGGCGTTCGATGCCTTGGCGCGCCATCAGCTCGGGGAAGCCGAAGGAGGCGAAGATCACCCCGATCGACCCCAGGATCGACGAGGGATCGACCCAGATGTCATCCCCCGCGCAGGCCAGCCAATAGCCGCCCGAGGCCGCCATATCCTCGACAAAGGCATGGACGGGGATTTGCTTTTCCTCGGCCAGACGGCGGATGCGGGCGGCGATCAGCGAGCTTTGCACCGGGGACCCGCCCGGCGAGTTGATGAGAAGCGCCACCGCCTTGGGCTTTTTGGCAAACGCGCGTTCAATCAGGGGGGCGGTCGCGGCATCCGACAGGCCACGGCCCGAGGTGATGGCGCCTTGCAGCCGGATCACGGCGACGGTGGGCTTGCGGGGGAAGATGGGAAATTGCATGGGTTGAAGCTATGGTGGTGCGGGCGTCAGAACAAGGTGAGGCATGATCGACCGGCTGGAAATGTTCGTGGCTTTGGCGGCGGAACGGCACTTTGGCCGAGCTGCCGAGGTTTGCGGCGTGACGCAGCCGTCCTTGTCCGCGGGGATCAGGGCGCTGGAGGATCAGTTGGGCGTCCAGCTGGTCTATCGCGGCAGCCGGTTTCAGGGTCTGACGCCCGAAGGCGCGCGCGTGCTGGACTGGGCGCGGCGCATCTTGGGCGATGTGCGGTCGATGCGCGACGAGATGCGGTCGGTCCACAAGGGCCTGTCGGGGGTGGTGCGGCTGGGGGTGATCCCGACCGCTTTGCCCATGGTGGCCGACCTGACCGCGCCCTTTACCGCGGCGCATCCGAATGTGCGGGTGACGGTACTGTCGCGGACCTCTGCCGAGAT
Organism: Stagnihabitans lacustris; assembly: GCF_025950525.1. Taxonomy (GTDB): domain Bacteria; phylum Pseudomonadota; class Alphaproteobacteria; order Rhodobacterales; family Rhodobacteraceae; genus Stagnihabitans. Next base: position 559,698 of record NZ_JAPDGS010000002.1, read on the forward strand.
CCTCGCGGGGATCGAGACTTTGGAGCTGGACGCCGGCATCACCTATCTGGACAACGAGCCGCTGGGGCGGGTGTCCCAGGTCAGCCTTTATGTCGAATACTACCGGTTCCTGTGCGCGCCGGGGTCGGCGCTTGCGGGGCGGGATCAGGTGACTTGGGCCGAGGTCGCCGGGGAGAACCTCTGCCTTTTGACCGGCGATATGCAGAACCGGCGCATCGTCAATGCCTTGTTGGCCGAAGCCGGGGTGAAGGCCGCGCCGGGGGTAGAGAGCAATTCCTCGATGGCCTTGATCGGGCATGTGATGTCGGGGCGCTGGGCCTCGGTCGTGCCGAAACGGCTGGCGGATATGTTCCGGGGCGCGGGGCTGGTCTCGGTGCCGATTGTGTCGCCAGAGGCCGAGCATGTCGTGGGGCTGATCGCGCCGAAGCGGGACCCGCAAACGCCAGTCTTGATGGCCTTGATGGAGGAAGCCGGGCGGCTGTCCCGGCGGTGATCTGCGGGCTTACGCCCTTGTCACCGGCCTGGGAGGTAGCCGGGGGGCTGCCGCCCCCCGGACCCCCTGCCCAAAGGGGAGCACGCTCCCCTTTGGAAACCCCGTGCACTGCAGCATTGATAGGATTTGGCTATTGATTGACGGGAGTTTGATATTGATTGCCCCCGTGACCTGACGCAGAAAGGCGGGAAAGCCAGCGAAAGGTCCCGGGATGCTTGATTCCGCCAGCATGATTGCCCGTGTCGAAGAGATCCTCTTTGCGCACAAAGACATGGAGGGCGCGCTTTTGCCGATCCTTCATGCCGTTCAGGCCGAGTTTGGTCATGTGCCCGAGGCGGCGCTTCCGGTCATCGCCGAGGCGCTGGTGATCACCAAGGCCGAGGCGGCGGGCGTCATGTCGTTTTACCACGACTTCCGCGAACACCCTGCGGGGCGGCATGTGCTGAAGCTGTGCCGGGCGGAGTCTTGCAAATCGGTCGGGGCGGATGGTCTTGCGGATCATGTGCGCGAAAAGCTGGGGCTGGATTGGCATGAGACCTCGAAGGACGGCGCGGTGACTTTGGAGCCGATCTTTTGCCTGGGCCTGTGCGCCTGCGGGCCTGCGGCTTTGGTGGATGGCAAGCTGGTCGGGCGGCTGGATGCGGCCAAGCTGGATGCAATCCTGGGGGGCCTGAAATGACGTTGAAGATTTACCTGCCTTTGGATTCGGCTGCCGTGGCGCTTGGCGCGGATGAGGTGGCGTCGGCGATCCTGGCCGAGGCGTCCAAGCGGGGCGTTGCGGTCGATCTGGTGCGCAATGGCTCACGCGGGATGGTCTGGCTGGAGCCCCTGGCCGAGGTCGTCACGCCCCAGGGCCGCATGGCCTTTGGCCCGATGGAGCCCGGCGATGTGGCGGGGCTGTTTGGCGATCTGGCCGCCCATCCCAAGGCGCTGGGCCTGACCGAGGACCTGCCCTGGCTGAAGGGCCAGACGCGGCTGACCTTTGCTCGGGTGGGGGTCGTTGATCCGCTGTCGCTTTCGGATTACGTGGCACATGGGGGCCTTGAGGGGCTGAAGCGCGCCGTGGCGATGACCGCGCCCGAGATGGTGGCGGAAGTGACGGCCTCGGGTCTGCGGGGGCGCGGGGGTGCGGGCTTCCCGACCGGGATCAAGTGGAAGACCGTCTCCGAGGCCAAGGGCGACCGCAAGTATATCGTCTGCAATGCGGACGAGGGCGATAGCGCGACCTTTGCCGACCGGATGCTGATGGAGGGCGATCCGCTGACGCTGATCGAGGGCATGGCGATTGCCGGCCTGGCTTGCGGGGCCGAGAAGGGCTTTGTCTATATCCGCAGCGAATATCCGGTGGCGATTGCGGTGATGCAAAAGGCGCTGGAGGTTGCGCGGGCCGGTGGCCTGCTGGGCGACGTTCTGGGCAGTGGCCGGCAGTTCGACATGGAGGTCCGAGTTGGCGCGGGCGCCTATGTCTGCGGCGAGGAAACCAGCCTGTTGAACTCCTTGGAAGGCAAACGCGGCATTGTGCGCGCCAAGCCGCCCTTGCCCGCTTTGGAGGGCTTCATGGGCAAGCCCACTGTGGTCAACAACGTGATCTCGCTGGCCTCGGTGCCGGTGATTTTCGCGCGCGGGGCAGAGTTCTACAAGGGCTTTGGCCTGGGTCGGTCGCGGGGCACGATCCCCTTGCAGATCGCGGGGAATGTGAAGCATGGCGGGCTTTATGAGGTCGCTTTCGGTCTGACGCTGGGCGATATCGTCGACAAGATCGGCGGCGGGACCTTGACGGGCCGTCCGGTCAAGGCGGTGCAGGTGGGCGGGCCCCTGGGTGCCTATTTCCCCCGCAGCCTGTTCGACACGCCCTTTGGCTATGAGGAATTCGCGGGCAAAGAGGGTCTGATCGGCCATGCCGGCCTGACCATCTTTGACGACAGCGCCGATATGCTGGGCATGGCGCGGTTCGCCATGGAGTTCTGCGCCATCGAAAGCTGCGGCAAATGCACCCCCTGCCGCATCGGTGCGGTGCGCGGCGTGGAAACCGTCGACCGCATCGCGCGCGGCGACACTGACGCCAAGCCGCTGCTGATCGACCTGTGCCAGACGATGAAGTCGGGCTCTTTGTGCGCTTTGGGCGGTTTCACGCCTTACCCGGTCATGTCGGCTTTGACCCATTTCCCCGATGATTTCGCAGCCAAAGAGGCGGCGGAATGACGGAAAACGATGCGAAACCCAAGATTGGGGGCCCGGCCAGCTATTTCCCCTCGATCGAGGCGAAATACGGCCAGCCCATGGACCACTGGTTCGCGGTGGTAGCCCCCCTGCTGGACCAACCCCACATGCAGATCGTGGGGCATCTGAAAGAGACGCATGGCCTTGGACATGGCCATGCAAATGCGATTGTGGCCCATCAGCTGGCCCAGAAGAAAGGCGCGTGACATGAAGGACTTCATCATCCCGGACCGCGACTTCGGGACCCCTGCCGCAAAGTCCAAGACCATGGTTTCCCTGGTGATCGACGGCTTCGAGGTCACGGTGCCCGAAGGCACCTCGATCATGCGGGCCGCGGCCGAAATCGGCATCCAGGTGCCCAAGCTTTGTGCGACCGACAGCATCGACGCCTTTGGGTCCTGCCGGTTGTGTCTGGTGGAAATCGAGGGCCGCAACGGCACGCCCGCCTCTTGCACCACGCCGGTCGCACCCGGGCTGAAAGTCTCCACCCAGAACGCCAAGCTGGCGAAACTGCGCAAGGGGGTGATGGAGCTTTACATCTCCGATCACCCGCTGGATTGCCTGACCTGCAGCGCGAATGGCGATTGCGAGTTGCAGGACATGGCCGGCGCCGTTGGCCTGCGCGATGTGCGCTATGAGGCTGTGGAGAACCACTTCCAGGCCCGCAGCAACGGCGAGGCGAACCCGCTTTACATCCCCAAGGACGATTCCAACCCCTATTTCAGCTATGATCCGGCCAAATGCATCGTCTGCTCGCGCTGCGTCCGGGCCTGCGAGGAAGTGCAAGGGACCTTTGCCCTGACGATCTCGGGGCGCGGGTTCGACAGCCGCGTCAGCGCGGGCCTGAAGTCGGACAGCTTCCTGACCTCGGATTGCGTCAGCTGTGGCGCCTGCGTGCAGGCCTGCCCGACCGGGACGCTGCAGGAAAAGTCGGTGATCGAACTCGGGACGCCTCAGCGTGAGGTCATCACGACCTGTGCCTATTGCGGCGTTGGCTGCCAGTTCAAGGCGGAAATGCGCGGCGATGAGCTGGTGCGCATGACGCCCTACAAGCATGGCAAGGCCAACCGCGGCCATTCCTGCGTCAAGGGGCGCTTCGCCTATGGCTATGCCAGCCACAGCGACCGCATCCTGTCGCCGATGATCCGGTCGTCGATTGAAGACCCCTGGCAAGAGGTCTCTTGGGCCGAGGCGATGGCGTTTGCCGCGAACCGGATGAAGGGGATCATCGACACGCATGGCCGACATTCGGTCGGCGTGATCACCTCCAGTCGCTGCACGAACGAGGAAACCTTCCTCGTGCAAAAGCTGACCCGGGCGGTCTTCCGCAACAACAACACCGACACCTGTGCGCGGGTCTGCCATTCGCCCACGGGGTATGGCCTGGGGCAAACCTTTGGCACCTCGGCGGGCACGCAAGACTTTGATTCGGTGGAACATGCCGATGTCATCATGGTCATCGGCGCCAATCCTCATTCGGGCCATCCGGTCTTTGCCTCCCGCATGAAGAAGCGGCTGCGCAAGGGGGCCAAGCTGATCGTCGTCGACCCCCGCCGGACCGAAACCGTGCAGGGCGCGCATTACAAGGCCGCGCACCATCTGGCCCTGACGCCCGGCACCAACGTGGCCGTTGTCAGCGCCTTGGCGCATGTCATTGTGACGGAAGGCCTTTTTGACGAGGACTTCATCCGCAACCGCTGCGATTGGGACGAATTCCAAGCCTATGCCGAGTTCATCAGCCAGCCGCAATTCTCGCCCGAGGCCGTGCAGCTGCTGACCGGCGTTCAGGCCGAGGAAGTCCGGGGCGCCGCGCGTTTGTATGCCAAGGGCGGCAATGGCGCGATCTATTACGGGCTGGGCGTCACCGAACACTCGCAGGGGTCGACCACCGTCATCGGCATCGCCAACCTTGCCATGCTGACCGGCAATGTCGGCCGTCCGGGCGTCGGTGTGAACCCGCTGCGGGGGCAGAACAACGTCCAGGGCTCCTGTGACATGGGGTCTTTCCCCCACGAACTCCCGGGTTATCGCCACGTCAAGGGCGAGGCGGTGCGCGACATCTACCGTCAGGTTTGGGGCGTCGAGATCGACAACGAACCCGGCCTGCGCATCCCCAACATGCTGGATGCCGCCGTCGAGGGCACCTTCAAGGGGCTGTATTGCCAGGGCGAGGATATCCTTCAATCCGACCCCGACACCAAGCACGTGGCGGCGGGCTTGGCTGCGATGGATTGCGTCATCGTCCATGACCTTTTCCTGAACGAGACGGCGAATTACGCCCATGTCTTCTTCCCGGGCTCGACCTTCCTGGAAAAAGACGGGACCTTCACCAACGCCGAACGCCGCATCAACCGTGTCCGCAAGGTCATGGCGCCGCGTCAGGGCTATGCCGATTGGGAAGTCACCCAGATGTTCGCGAACGCCATGGGGGCGGAGTGGGGCTACACCCATCCCGCGCAAATCATGGAGGAAATCGCGCTGACGACGCCGTCCTTCGCCGGCGTGACTTACGAAAAGCTGGAGACCATGGGCTCGATCCAATGGCCCTGCAACGAGAAGTCGCCCGAGGGCACGCCCCTGATGCATGTCGACGGCTTTGTCCGCGGCAAGGGGCGGTTCATCAACACGGAATATGTGGCGACGGACGAACGCACCGGGCCCCGCTTTCCGCTGTTGCTGACGACGGGGCGCATCCTGTCGCAGTATAATGTGGGGGCCCAGACGCGCCGGACGCATAATGTGGTGTGGCATGACCAGGACATCCTGGAGATCCACCCCCATGACGCCGAACAGCGCGGCGTCAAAGAGGGCGATTGGGTCAAGCTGGCCTCGCGGTCCGGGGAGACCTCTTTGCGGGCGACCGTGACGGACCGGGTCAATCCGGGCGTGGTCTATACGACCTTCCACCACCCCGACACCCAGGCCAATGTCGTCACCACCGACTTTTCGGACTGGGCAACCAACTGCCCGGAATACAAGGTGACGGCGGTGCAAGTGGCGCTGTCGAACGGCCCGACCGAATGGCAAGAGGGCTACAACGCCCAGGCCAGCAAGTCGCGGCGGATCGCGGCCGAATGAAAGGGCATCGCCCCCAGACCCGTCTGGCCTTTGGGCCGGACGGCATGACTTCGGGCGGCCGCGCGCTGCCCGAGGAAGTGGCGGTGGCGATCTCTTTCAACGGCTCGACCCAGGCGGTGATGATGGCGACGCCCGCCGATCTGCGCGACTTTGCCCGTGGCTTTGCCCTGACCGAGGGTCTGGCAGAGCTGGAGGAAATCACCAAGATCACGCCGGTTGAAACCTCCAAAGGCATTGACCTGCAAATCTGGGTGAAAAAATCCGCCGAGGCGCGGCTCGCGGCCCGCAGGCGCTATATGGCGGGGCCGGTGGGTTGCGGGCTTTGCGGCATCGATTCCATCGACGAGGCGTTGCGAGAGCTGGCGCCGGTCAGCACCGACCTTTCGATGAGCCCTTCCGAGGTCATGGCCGCCGTATCCGCCTTGCCGCAGTTTCAAAAGCTGCATGACGTGACCCGGGCGGTCCATGCGGCGGGCCTGTGGTATGGCAAAATGCTTGCCGTCCGCGAGGATGTCGGCCGCCACAACGCGCTGGACAAGCTGGCGGGGGCTTGGGCTTGGGACAACCGCACGATCCCCGGCGTGCTGCAATCGCCGCCGCTGTTTGGCGCCGTGGTCCTGACCTCGCGGGTGTCGATTGACATGGTCCAAAAGGTCGCGGCCTTTGGCCAGCCCGTCATCATCGCCGTCTCGGCCCCCACGGCCCAGGCGGTCGCCTTGGCTGACAAGCTGAACATCACCCTGATCGGCCTGGCCCGCCCCGACCGCTTCGAAATCTTCACCCATCCCCATCGCATCCAGCAGGCAGCCCATGTCGCATGACACCCAAACCCTGACGCCCCATGCCAAACTGATCACCATGGCGAACCAGATAGCCAAATTCATGGAATCCAAGCCCCATTCCGAGGGGTTGGAGGGGCTTTCCAGTCACATAAACGACTTTTGGGAGCCGCGGATGCGCCGCCACCTGTTCGAGGTGCTGGATGGCGGCGGCATGGGCCTGCGCCCCCTGGTGATCGAGGCCGCCAACCTGATCCGCCGCCCCATCTGATCCGCATCCGCGCCTGATCGGCATCAAACTTCGGCCCCAATCTTCTGGCATACCCGACCCAAGCGCGGGAAAGGCAGAAGTCGAATGGTGGGCAGAACGGTCAGGATCGGCGGCGCTCCGTTGCGCGGCCCCATGCGCGTGCTGTCGGTCGCGCTGTGCCTGGTTTTCCTGTTGGTCCTGGGCCGGTTCTGGAATGCCACCCCGGCCTACGAGGCCTTTGCCGTCGTCCAGATCCGCCCCGGCGGCGATTCGGTCCCGCTGATCGAAAGCCGCCTTTTCACCCGCGACATGCTGGAGGCCACCGCGGCCCGGCACGGAATCGCCTCTGCCGTTGCCCTTTCGCAGGCCATCGCGCTGCAACCGCTGACCAGTGCTGCGGGCACGACCCTGGGCTATGCGGTTCAGAATATTGGCCTTCTGGTCATCGTCCGCCTGCCGGACCCCGACCAGGCCGTCCGCACCGCCAATGACCTGGCGCTTCAGATCATGGACCTGGCCGATGCGGGCCAGATCGACGCTGGGGCCGAAAGGCTTAGCCTGTATCGTGCCGAAGAGGATCGCTTGTGGCAAGAGATCGCCGCGCTGTCCTCGGGACAGGACCTGGATGCGGCGGGGCAAAGGCAACTCGCGCTGATGCAAAGCCAGTATGCCGAGGTGCAAAAGAACCTGGCTCAGTTCGAGGTGCGCGCCCGGATCGAGGGCCGCTTGCTGGATGCGCCCTATGCGATTCTGGCCCGGGCGCATGAGGCAAAGGCCACGACGCCCCCCTTTCGGGAGGCGCTTTCGGCCCTGGCCGCGGCGGCCCTGGCCCTTGCGCTGATGTCGTCCCTGATCGGGCGCGAGATCAACTGGCCGTTTCCGCCAGGACCGTTTTCAGATAGCGGCCGTAATCGTTCTTCTTGAACATTTCCGCCCTTGCCGCCATGGCCGTGCGGTCGATCCACCCGGCGCGAAAGCTGATCTCGTCGGGGCTGCCCACTTGCTGGCCCTGACGTTCCGTCAAGGTGCGCACAAAGTTGCCGGCGTCGATCAGGCTTGCATGGGTGCCGGTGTCAAGCCAGGCAAAGCCGCGCCCCATGCGTTGGACCGAAAGGCTGCCCTCTTTCAGGTAAGTGTCCAGCAGGTCGACGATTTCCAGCTCTCCGCGCGGCGAGGGCTTGATCGCGCGGGCCCGGCGCGGCGCATCGCCATCCAGGAAATACAGACCCGTCACCGCGAAGTTCGAGGGCGGAACCTCGGGCTTTTCGATGATCTGGCTCACCCGGCCTTCGGCGTCGAAAGCCACGACCCCATAGCGCTCCGGATCGGCCACGCGGTAGCCAAAGACCGTGCCGCCCTTTTCCTGGGTCTTGGCTTCTTCCAACATTTCCGGCAGGCCGTGGCCAAAGAAGATATTGTCGCCCAAGACCATGGCCGAGGGCGCGCCATCGAGGAAGTCTTCGGCCAGCAGATAGGCCTGCGCCAACCCATCGGGCGAGGGCTGGATGATATAGGTGATCGAAATCCCCCATTGCGACCCATCGCCCAAAAGCCGGATGAAGGCTGGCTGATCCTCGGGGGTCGAGATCAAGGCGATCTCGCGGATGCCGGCAAGCATCAGGACCGACAGCGGATAATAGACCATCGGCTTGTCATAGACCGGCAAAAGCTGTTTCGACACGCCCATGGTGATCGGCCAAAGCCGCGTGCCCGAGCCGCCTGCGAGGATGATGCCTTTGCGGTTCATGTCAGGTCCTTGATGATCTGGGTCAAATGGGCGCGCCAATCGGGGCGCTGGATGCCAAAGGCCGCCTGAAGCGCGCTGCAATCCATGCGGGAATTGCCGGGCCTTTTGGCGGGGGTCGGATAGGCAGAGGTCGGTATATCGTTGATCTGACAGGACAATCCCGCCTGGGTCATGATCTGGCGCGCGAAATCGGCCCAGGACACATCGGGGGCGCCCGAGAAGTGATGCACGCCACCCGGCACGCCCTGGGTCATGGCGCGGGCGGCGGTCAACAGCGCCTCGGCGATGGCCGCGGCCGGGGTCGGGCCGCCGACCTGGTCGCCCACCACGTTCAGCGTATCGCGGTCGCGGCCCAGCCGCAGCATGGTCTTGACGAAATTCGCCCCATGCGCCGACACGACCCAAGAGGTCCGCAGGATCAAGGCCTGCGCGCCCGAGGCCAGAACCTGACGTTCGCCTTCCAGTTTCGACCGCCCATAGGCGTTCAAGGGCGCCACAGGGTCGGAGGGCTTGAAGGCCGCCGTCCCCTGGCCGTCAAAGACATAATCGGTCGAGATATGCAGAAACGGCAAGCCCTGCGCCGCACAGGCCCGCGCAATGGCGCCGGGGGCCTGACCGTTGACGACAGTGGCCGCAGCCTCTTCGGTTTCGGCCTTGTCGACCGCGGTCCAGGCGGCGGCGTTGATCACCGCGTCACAGTCGCGGACGGCCGCCGCGCAAGCCTGCGGATCGGCAAGGTTGGCCTCGGCGCGGGACAGGAACCGCGCCTCGGGCACCAGGCGTTGCAATTCCCGCGCCACCTGGCCGGTTTGACCGAATACGATCAGCTTCATGCTTTGGTGCCCAGACGTTGCCCCACGCCTTGCCGGTCGAGCAGGGGCCGCCACCAGGCCTCGTTGTCCAGATACCAGCGGACGGTGCGGCGCATCCCTTCCTCCAGCGTCACCGAGGGCCGCCAGCCGAGTTCCGCCCTGATCCGCGCGGGATCAATGGCATAGCGTGCATCATGGCCCGGGCGGTCGGTCACAAAGGTGATCAGCCGGTCATGCGGGGCACCTGCGGGGTGCATCTCGTCCATCAGGCGACAGATCAGGCGGACGAGGTCGATGTTGCGCGCCTCGTTCTCGCCGCCGATGTTATAGCTGCGGCCAAGTTCGCCCTTGGCCACCACGGTCAACAGGGCATCGGCGTGATCCTCGACATAAAGCCAGTCGCGGACGTTCAGACCGGCGCCGTAAACTGGGATCGGACGGCCATGCAGCGCGTTCAGGATCACCACCGGCACCAGCTTTTCCGGAAAGTGGAAGGGGCCGTAGTTGTTGGAGCAATTCGTCAGGACGACCGGCAGGCCATAGGTCTCGGCCCAGGCCCGCACCAGGTGATCCGAAGCGGCCTTCGAGGCCGAATAGGGGCTGCGCGGGTCATAAGGCGTTTCTTCGGTGAACTGGCCCGTGTCGCCCAGGGACCCGAAAACCTCGTCGGTCGAGATATGGTGAAAGCGGAAGCCCGCAGGCTTCCCGGCGCGCGTCCAATAGCCCCGCGCGGCCTCCAGCATGTTGAAGGTGCCGTTGATATTGGTCAGGATGAAATCCCCCGGCCCGTCGATCGACCGATCGACATGGGATTCGGCGGCCAGATGCATCACCGCATCGGGGCGGTGAAGCGCAAAGATCTCGTCCAGCCGCACGCGGTCGCGGATATCGGCCTGTTCAAACGAATACAGGTTCGACGTGGACACCGAAGCCACGTTCTCCACATTGGCCGCATAGGTCAGGGCATCAAGGTTCACGACCTCATGTCCCTTGGCCACAGCCTGCCGCACCACGGCCGAGCCAATGAAGCCCGCGCCACCTGTCACAAGAAGTTTCATTTCGGCTCCCAGACAAAGGGGCTGACCCAATCGGCCAGCAGGGGGGCAACCTGGTCCTTGGCGGACAGGACGGGGTCCGTGACGCCCCAATCAATGCCGATCACAGGGTCATCCCAGCGGATGCCGCCGTCACAATCGGGCGCATAGGTGTCGGTGCATTTGTATTGCACCTCGGTATCCGGGGCCCTTGTGACAAAACCGTGCAGGAAGCCCTTGGGGACCAGCAATTGCCGGCCATTCTCGGGCGTCAGGTCGACGCCGACCCAGCGCCCATAAGTCGGAGAGCCAACCCGCACATCCACCGCCACATCGAAGATCGCGCCACGGGTGCAGCGCACCAGCTTGTCTTGCGCATGGGGCGGGCGTTGAAAGTGCAGCCCCCGCAGCGTGCCGACGCTGGCGGAAAACGAATGGTTGTCCTGCACCCAGTCGCCGGGCAATCCCGCCTCGGCAAAACGCCGCGCGGACCAGGTTTCACTGAACCAGCCCCTGGCATCGCCAAAACGTGCAGGGGTCAGGATGACACAATCGGGAAGGGAGGTGGGTTCAATCTGCATGGCCGCATTTGGCCCAACCTCCCCCCCCTTGCCAAGGGCATTTTCGCTTTGACCCCTTGGCCTTTGGCCCTGCGCCCCGCATATATGGACAAAACTTGACCCGAGGGCATGATGTTCGGACTGACGGAAACTCCTGTGGCGGCCGATCTGATCAAAGACGGCACAGAAGCCAGCTTCATGAAAGACGTGATCGAGGCCAGCCGCGACGTGCCGGTGATCGTTGATTTCTGGGCCACCTGGTGCGGGCCCTGCAAGCAACTGACCCCGGCGCTGGAGGCCGCGGTGACGGCCGCCAAGGGCAAGGTCAAGCTGGTCAAGATCGACGTTGACAAGAATCAGATGATCGCGGGACAGCTGCGCATCCAGTCGATCCCGACCGTCTATGCCTTTGTGAACGGCCAGCCGGTCGATGGCTTTCAGGGCGCCGTTCCTGGGTCAGAGATCAAGAAATTCGTCGATGGCCTGATCGCCATGGCCGGCCCCGACAAGGGCCTGACCGAGGCTTTGGAGATGGCCGAACAGATGCTGACCGATGGCGCCGCGGCCGACGCCGCCGAGACCTTCGCCGCCATCCTGGCCGAAGAGCCCGAGAACGCCGCCGCCTATGGCGGGCTGATCCGTGCGCAGTTGGCTTTGGGCGATCTGGACCAGGCGGAGGCGCTTGTGGCCGCCGCTCCGGCCAAGATCGCGGGGGGGCCGGAAGTCTCGGCCGCGAAAGCCCAGATCGAGCTGGCCCGTCAGGCGGCCAATGCGGGGCCGGAACAGGAACTTCGCGCGGCGCTTGCCCGCGATCCGGGCAACCTTCAGCTGATGTTCGACCTTGCGACCGCGCTGCAGGCGGCGGGGGATGTGCAAGGCGCGGTGGATCTGCTCTTGGACCTGTTCAAGCTGGACCGTGAGTGGAACGAGGGCGCGGCCAAGACGCTTTTGCTGACCATCTTTGGCGCGCTGAAGCCCCAGGACCCGATTGCGCTCGCCGGTCGTCGTCGGCTGTCGTCGATGATCTTCGCCTGACTTGTCATTTCGGTGGGATGCGCCAGATCATGTTGATGACCGACCTGCCAGAGACCATCGCCCTCTTCCCGCTGCCCGGCGCGATCCTGTTCCCAAGATCGCGCCTGCCGCTGCATATCTTTGAACCGCGTTACCTGACCATGCTGGGGGACGCGCTGAAGACCGATCACCGGATGATCGGCATGATCCAACCCTCGGGCGACCACCTGCACCAGGTGGGCTGTGCCGGGCGCGTGACGTCGTTTTCGGAAACCGAAGATGGGCGTTACATGATCACCCTGACCGGCGTGGCGCGGTTCCGCGTCGCCGAAGAGGTCACGGGGTTTCAGCCCTATCGCCGGGCGCGGCCGGATTGGGCGTCTTTCTCGGCCGAACGCCGCGCCGAAACCGACCCGGGCATGGACCGCGACGGCCTGTTGGCCGACCTGGCGCGGTTTTTCAAACAGCGCCAGCTGGGGGTTGACTGGGGCGCGCTGAAAACGGCCGAAGACGAGTTGATGATCAACGCCCTGTCCATGCTGTGCCCCTTTGCCCCCGAAGAGAAACAGGCCCTGCTGGAGGCGCCCGACCTCGCGGCCCGACGCAAGGTCCTGCAAACCCTGATCAGTTTTGCCCTGCAATCGGGCGGCGAGGATGAGGTTCTGCAATGACCTCGCCCGAAACCGACCGCCGCATGCTGGAAGCGCTGGTCTGCCCCCAGACCCAGACCACCTTGCGCTATGATCCCGACCGGCAAGAGCTGATTTCGATGGCGGCGGGCCTCGCATTCCCGATCCGCGACGGCATCCCGATCATGCTCTTGTCCGCTGCCCGTGAGCTGAATGGGGATTAGACGCCGGGCAACGCCTGTTCAAAATAAGGTCAGCGCGGGACGCCAGGGGTTGACAGGTGGCCCGTTCTCCGCTTGGTGCGAAAATCGCAACAATTCACAGACCGGAACGGCGTCGTGACCCCATTTAGCGCTTTGGCCTCAAAACTCTCTGCTTTTGCCCTGCTTGCCAGCCTTGCGGCTTGTGCGCCCACGCCCAAGGTCGATGTGCCGCCGCCCGCGGTGGCGGGTTATGAGGCGGTGGTGGACAACGGCTTCGAGATCCCCGCGGTCGATCCGGCGCTGTTGAAGGACGGCTATCAGCGCACCGGCGTGGCCTATGCCGGCGAGGAAGAGCCCGGGACCATCGTGGTCGATCCCTTTGCCCGCAAGCTGTATCTGGTCGAGGAAAACGGCATGGCGATCCGCTATGGTGTGGCGGTGGGGCGGCAGGGCCTGTCCTTCCGCGGCAATGGCGTGATCGGGCGGACGGAGGAATGGCCCTCCTGGACGCCGACCGCGAACATGGTGCGGACGCGGCCCGACCTTTACGCGGAATATGCCGGCGGACGGTCTGGCGGGTTGGACAACCCCTTGGGCGCGCGGGCGCTGTATCTGTATCGCGGCGGGCGCGACACGATGTTCCGCATCCATGGCACGATGGACCCGGCTTCGATCGGGCATGCGACCTCGGCCGGGTGCATCCGGCTGTTCAACCAAGATGCCATCGACCTGTATGAGCGGGTCGAGCGCGGGGCGAAGATCAAGGTTCGCACGCTGGAGGAAAGCGTGGCGGCCGAGGGGCCCTATATGGACAACGCCTTTGGCCGCGCCGTGCCCGATACGCCGGAAAACCAGGAACAAAAGCTGAAGGACGAGGCGGCGATTGCCGAGGCAGCTGCGGCGGACCCGGAATTCGCGGCCAAACTGGCGGCGGCCCAAGAGGCCGAACGCCGCGCCATGCTGCAGGCGGCGGCTGCGGGCGGGAAGTAATCTGGCGGAACGAGGTTTCGGGCGGCCACTCTTATCGGGGGCCAAGGGTTTCGGAACAGGGGGCCTCGCGCTGCGCGCTCGGCCCGCGCGGCGGCCCCAAGTCGGGGGGCTTCGCCCCCCGGACCCCCCACTGGCCCGGACCCCCACTGGAAGGGGCCTTGCCCCCTCCAGACCTCCCCAACCGGAGGGGTGCGACTCCTCCGGACCTCCGCGGAATACTTGCGTCAGTATGAAAGCCGGGCGGCAGCGTCCGGCTTTTGGTTTTGGGGCACATGTGGCCGCCAAGGCTGTGCAGATGGGCCGGCGGATCATGGGGCTTGGCGCGCGCGTCAGGCGAGGATGACGTAATCCTTCAAAGTGGGCTCGATGCAGCGCCAGATGCCCTTGAAACCGGGGCGGATGATGTGGCTGTCGCCGGCCTGAAGCCGGGTCTCAACGCCCTGCTCGTCGATCAGGACAGAGACGCCTTCAAGGATGCGGATATATTCCCATTCCTCGTAATTCACCGTCCAGGCGCCTGGCGTGGTGTGCCAGAGGCCCGCGTAAAGCATCCCCTTGTCCGCGCCATGCGGGGTCTGGCCCTCGCCGGGCAGGGCCTGCGCAGGTTGGGCCTGGCGCTCTTCGATGTTCCAGGTCGTGTGGATGGGGTCGCCCTCGACCACACGGGGCGGGCGGGAGGTTTCGGGCGTGACGCCCTGGCGGGTCATTGCGATCAGATGTTCCATCCCGCCATTTCGCCTGCGGGTTGCGCCCCGGTCAAGCCTGACCTGCGCTGCGATGCGGCGCAACAATCTTGCGCGTGGGGGGGAAACGTGTCCATATCCGCCCGGGGGAAACTGCGGAGCCTGTCAGATGAGCGCTAATCCTGGAGCGAGCCTTCGTCCGGTTCTGCCGCCCGATATCGCGGCCAAGAAGGGCCAGGCGCCCTTGGTCGTGCTGACCGCCTATACGACGCCCATGGCGCGGCTGGTCGATGCACATTGCGATGTGGCGCTGGTGGGCGATTCGCTGGGCATGGTGCTACATGGCCTGCCCTCGACCCATGGCGTCACGCTGGAGATGATGATCCTGCATGGCCGGTCGGTGATGCGGGGCCTGTCGCGCGCCATGGCAGTGATCGACATGCCCTTTGGCAGCTATGAGGAAAGCCCGGAACAGGCGTTTCGCAATGCGGCGCGGATCGTGGCGGAAACCGGGGCTCCGGCGGTCAAGATCGAGGGCGGGGCGCATATGGCGCCGACGATTGCCTTTCTGACGGCGCGGGGCATCCCGGTCATGGCGCATATCGGGTTGACGCCTCAGGCGGTGAACACTTTGGGCGGCTACAAGGTCGTGGGCCGCGCGGCAGAGGCCGACAAGGTGCTGGCCGATGCCATGGCGGTCGAGGCGGCAGGGGCCTTTGCCGTGGTGCTGGAGAAGGTGCCGGTGGGGCTGGCGGGGCGGGTGACGGCGGCGCTGAAAGTGCCGACCATCGGGATCGGCGCGGGGGTCGATTGCGATGGCCAGGTCCTGGTGCTGGATGACATGCTGGGGCTGTTCACCGATTTCCGCCCGAAATTCGTGAAGCGCTATGCCGATCTGGGCCTGACCGCCGCCGATGCGATTGCCGCCTATGCCGAGGATGTCCGGGCGCGGCGCTTTCCGGGGCCCGAACATGGGTTTGCCGACTGATGATCATCCGCAGGGTCAACGAGCTGCGCGCCCTGGTGCGTGGCTGGAAGAAGACGGGCGTCGTGGGCCTGGTGCCGACCATGGGGGCGCTGCATCAGGGCCACCTGTCCTTGGTGCAAGCGGCCCAACAGGGTGCTGACCGGGTCATCGTCTCGATCTTTGTCAATCCGCGGCAGTTCAATTCGGCAGCCGATCTGGCGAAATACCCCCGCACCGAAGCGGCCGATGCGGCCCTTCTGGCGCCCCTTGGGGTGGACGCGGTCTTTGTGCCCGACCCTGATGAGGTCTATCCGCCAGGCTTTGCCAGCGAAGTGACCGTGGGCGGGGTGGCCCTGCCCTTGGAGGGCGCGCTGCGGCCCGGCCATTTCGCGGGGGTGGCGACGGTTGTCACCAAGCTGTTCGGCATGACCATGGCCGACCGCGCCTGGTTCGGCGAGAAGGATTGGCAGCAGCTGCAGGTCATCCGCCGCATGGTCGCAGATCTGAATATCCCGGTCGAGGTCCTGGGCGTCCCCACGCTACGCGACCCGGACGGGCTGGCGATGTCCTCGCGCAATGCGCGGCTGTCGGCGCAGGCCCGGGCGCGGGCGGCGGCCTTGCCCTTGTGGATGGGGCGGATGGCGGCGGGCACCCCAGCCCATGAGGCCGAAGCGGGGCTTCTGGCGGCGGGTTTTGACCGCGTCGAATACCTGGCCTTTCATGATGCCGAGACACTGGACGCGCCGCGCCCGGGCCACCCGCGCAGGCTGTTGGCGGCCGCCTGGCTGGAGGGCGTGCGGCTGATCGACAATATCCCGGCTTGAACCGGAGCCCCCCGGGGCTTACCTGAAGGGCAGGAGGTCGCCATGCTGCGCGCTATCGCCCTTTGGATTTTGGTCCTGCCCCTGCTGCATTGGGTTGTGGCGGTCTATTTCCGCTCGCTGCGGCGCGAGGCTTTGGAGCGCGATTACGACAACGGCGGCGAGACGGGCACGCGCGAGGACTTCATCGCGGCGGGCATGGCCGCATACGAAGGCTCGCTCAGGGCCAGGATCGTGGTTCTGGTCTATATCATCCCCATTCTGGCCGTGGTGGCGATCGCCTGGGCCGTCAACGCGAATTGAGGCCGACATGAACAAGGTGAAATGGATTTTCCGGGGGGTCTTGGCGCTGATCCTGGTCCTGATCCTGTGGTATACGCTGCCGCAACATGACGTGGTGCGCGTGACCGAGGTCTATAACCGGATCACCACAGTCTCTTGGGCGAATTCGATGTTCTATGCCTCGCCCGACAGTGGCACGGCCGAAACGACGAATGGCCGCGACATCCGCTTTATCTCTGCGGTGTTTCAGGATGGGTCGGTGATGGTCTATCGCAACGAGGACACGGGCTGGATCTGGCCGCCCTATTTCAAATACGACAGCTCTAACCTGCAGGCGGTGGCCTCCAGCCTGAAGGGCGACAAATGGGTGATGGTGACGCATTACGGCTGGCGCATCCCGCTTTTGTCGATCACGCCCAATGCCATTGCGATCCGTGAGGTCTCGGGGCCGGATTACACCTATTTCCCCTGGCTGAACCTGGTGATCATCGCGCTGTTGTTGGGGCTGATCTTCTGGGTCCGCGCCATGTGGCTGCAGTTCTGGGAGCGCATGGTGGACCCCGCTATGGCCGAGGTGCAAGAGGCCGGCGACCGCACCCGGGGCTGGTTCCGCCGGTTGTTCCGTCGCTGAACCCAAGCCTGCGACCAAGGCTGTGATTGCGCCTCCGGTTGGGGGCGCTGCCCCCGTCCCGTTCCGGGACTCCCCCGGGATATTTAGGTCAATGTGAAAGGGGAAGGGGGGCTGCCAAGGGCAAACCGGGGGCCTTGCCGTGTCGCGCCTGTGTTGTGATCGGAGCGACCTGACCTTGGGACCATGGCTGCAAAGAAAAAGGGGCGCCCTGGTCGAGGCGCCCCTTTTATCTTTTCCCACATATACCGGCCGGGCTCGGGGAGGCAGCGCGTCCCAGCCGTGGGGCCAGACGACCGGCCGACGGCGGCGTCGGGGCCAGACGCGCGGCCGGGACGCCGCTTTACTTCCGCAACATGCCCCCGGTGGCCTTTGTCACCTTTTCGACGATCTTGGCGCTGACGGCTTCGATATCGGCATCGGTCAGGGTCTTGTCACGGGGCTGCAGCCGCACCGACAAAGCGATGGACTTCTTGCCCGCGCCCATCTGTGCCTCGGCCTTTTCGCCGGTGAACTGGTCAAAGACCGCTACCTTTTCGATCAGCACCTTGTCGGCCCCCAAAGCGGCGTTCACCGCCGTCAGGGCCTCGACCCGGGCATCCACCACAAAGGCAAAGTCGCGCTCGACCGCTTGCAGATCGGACAGGCCCAGGGCGGGGCGCGTCGGCGTCTTGACCTTGGGGTCGGGCACATTGGCCACGGCAATCGTCAAGGCCATGGCCGGTCCCTTGACGCCCATTTGCGCCAGGACCTTGGGGTGGATCTCGCCAAAGGTGGCCAGCATGTTCGGCCCTAGGCCAATCACGCCAGAGCGGCCCGGGTGGAACCAGGCCGCCACCTTGCGGCTGACCTGCGTGCGCGCGGGCGCGCCGAGGGCAGCCAGCACCGCTTCGGCATCGGCCTTCACATCGAACACATCGACCGGCCGGCGCGAGGCAAAGGGGTCGCGCGCCGCATTTGCGCCCACCAGCAAGGCGGTGGCCATCAAGGCCTGTTCCCCAGGCTCACCCCCCGAAAACACCGGACCGACCTCAAACAGACCCAGGTCCATGAAGCCCCGCGCCTGATTGCGCGCCGCAGCCCGCAGCAGCCCCGGCAGAAGGTCGGGCCGCAGATGGGTCATCTCCGAGCTGATCGGGTTCTCGATCCGCACCGCATCTGACCCGCCGCCAAACAGCGCGGCATCCGCCCCGTCGATGAAGCTGTAGGTCACACATTCGTTATACCCCAGCGCCGCCAGGGTCCGGCGCGCGGCACGCTCTTTGACTTGGCTTGGCGTCAGGATCGGGCGCGGCACACCGGCCACGGCGCGGGTCAGGGGCTTGCCCTGCAGCTTGGTCAGGGAGGCGATGCGGGCGACCTCTTCGACGAGGTCCGCCTCGCCCAGCACATCGGGGCGCCAGGTCGGCGGGGTCGCCATGTCACCGTTCAGCGTGAAGCCCAGGGCCATGAGCGTGGCGCGCTGGGTAGCCTCGGGGATATCCATCCCCACCAGGGACACCAGCCGCGCCGGGTCCAGGCGATAGGCGCGCGCCACGTCCTTGGGCGCGCCATCCTGCACCACAGACGAGGCCTCGCCACCACACAAGTCCAGGATCATCTGGGTTGCAAGCTCCAGCCCCGGCAAGGTGAACTGGGGGTCAATCCCGCGTTCGAACCGATAGCGCGCATCCGAGTTGATCTTCAACGCACGCCCCGTCGAGGCCACGGTGATCGGGTCCCACCAAGCGCTTTCAAGGAAGACATCGACGGTCGCTTCGGTGCAGCCCGAGGCCTCGCCGCCCATGATGCCCGCCAGGCTTTCGACCTGGGTGTCGTCCGAAATTGCCATCATGCCGGCGGCCAGGGTATAGGTCTTGCCATCCAGCGCCAGCAGGGTTTCGCCCCCCGTGGCGGCATGGATGCGCAGATCGCCCTTCACCTTGGCCGCATCAAAGACATGCAGCGGGCGGTTCAGGTCATAGGTGAAATAGTTCGTCACATCGACCAAAGCGTTGATCGGACGCAGCCCGATCGCCTTCAGCCGCGCTTGCAGCCAATCCGGCGAGGCGCCATTCTTGACGCCGCGAATGACACGGCCTGCGAAATGCGGGCAGCCCTTGGCCTTCACGTCATCGGCAATCTTGACCCCGATGGGCGAGGGGAAGCCACCGGGCACGGCCTCGACCGCCATGGGCTTCAGCACACCCAGACCCCGCGCCGCAAGGTCACGCGCCACGCCGCGCACGCCCAAGGCGTCGGGGCGGTTGGGGGTGATCTTGATCTCGATCATCGGATCGGCCAAGGCCGGGCGGTTGTCGGCCAGCCAGTCGACAAACCTTTCGCCCACAGTGCCAGAGGCCAGCTCGATGATGCCGTTGTGTTCATCCGACAGCATGAGTTCGCGCTCGGAACACATCATGCCCTGGCTCTCGACGCCGCGGATTTTGCCCACGCCCAGCGTCACGTCGATGCCCGGCACGTAATCGCCGGGGCGGGCAAGAACCACGGTGATCCCCGCCCGCGCATTGGGCGCGCCGCAGACGATCTGCTTGACGCCCTCAAGCGTTTCCACCTTGCAGACCCGCAGCTTGTCGGCATCGGGATGCTTTTCGGCCTCAAGGATTTTCGCCAGGGTAAAGGCGCTGATCTTGGCCAGCGGATTGGCGATCTCTTCGACCTCCAGACCCAGATCGGTCAGGGCCTCGGAGATTTCGTCCAGCGTGGCCGAGGTATCCAGGTGATCTTTCAGCCAGGAGAGGGTGAATTTCATGTCTTGTCCCCTTATGCGGGCCAGAATTCATTGGCGTAGCCCGGGGTATACCCCGGGGTCCGACGGTTACGACGAAAGCCCACCGGGCAGGTTGGGCATGTCCAGCGCGCTGAACCCGTAATGGCGCAGCCAGCGCAGGTCGCTGTCGAAAAACGCGCGCAGGTCGGGGATGCCGTATTTCAGCATCGCAATACGGTCGATGCCCATGCCGAAGGCAAAGCCTTGCCACTGGGTCGGGTCAACGCCGGCCGAGGCCAGGACCTTGGGGTGGACCATGCCCGACCCCAGGATTTCCAGCCACGAGTCGCCCTCGCCGATCTTCAGCTGGCCGTCTTTCCACGAACAGCGGATATCAACCTCGGCCGAAGGCTCGGTGAAGGGGAAATGCGACGCGCGGAAGCGGAGTTCCACCGAGGGCACCTCAAAGAAGGCGCGGCAGAATTCCTCCAGCGTCCATTTCAGGTTGGCCATGCTGATGTCGCGGTCGATGGCCAGGCCCTCGACCTGGTGGAACATCGGCGCATGGGTCTGGTCCATGTCCATCCGGTAGACGCGGCCCGGAGCAATGACGCGGATCGGCGCGCCCTGCTCCATCATGGCGCGGATCTGCACCGGAGAGGTATGGGTGCGCAACACATGCGGCGGGCGCGGATCGTCCGAGGCGCGGGCCATGAAGAACGTGTCATGCTCTTGGCGGGCGGGATGTTCGGGCGGGATGTTCAGCGCGTCAAAGTTATACCAGTCGCTTTCGACCTGCGGACCCTCGGCCACGGCGAAACCCATGTCGGCGAAAATCGCGGTCAGCTCTTCCATCACCTGCGACACCGGGTGGATCGTGCCGCGCGGACGCGGGCGGCCGGGCAGGGTGACATCCAGCCATTCCGACCGCAGACGCTCATCAAGCGCGGCATCGGCCAGGGCGGCCTTTTTCGCCCGCAGGGCGGAGTCGATCTCGTCCTTGACCACGTTCAACATGGCGCCGGCGGCCTTGCGGGCCTCGGGCTCCATCTTGCCCAGGGTCGACATCAGGGCGGAAATCTCGCCCTTTTTGCCAAGGGCGGACAGGCGCACCTCTTCCAAGGCGGCTTCGCCCTGAGCATTGCCCAAGGCAGCAAGATATTTGGCTTTCAGCGCGTCCAGACCGTCCATCGGGGCCTCCTTCAATCGGAGTTGGTGCTAGCCCCTGACGCCCCCGGATGCAAGCGGACAAAGAAAAACCCCGCGCCAGAGGCACGGGGTTTTCCGGAATTTCAGAAGCTTCAGGCAGCGACCATGGCAGCCTTGGCTTGGGCGGCGATGGCGTTGAACGCCTCGGGCTCACGCACGGCCAGATCGGCGAGGACCTTGCGGTCGACGACGATGCCGGCCTTGTTCAGGCCGTCGATCAGACGCGAGTAGGTGAAGGCCGGGTCGAACAGCCGCACGGCGGCGTTGATACGGGCGATCCACAGCTGGCGGAACTGACGCTTGCGGGCCTTGCGGTCGCGGGTCGCATACTGCTGGGCCTTGTCGACGGCCTGCGTTGCGGTTTTGAAGTTGGTCGAGCGGGCGGCGTAATAGCCAGCCGCCTTGGCAATGACCTTGCGGTGACGGGCGTGCGTGACCTTGCCGGATTTGACGCGGGACATATCTGGCTCTCCTTAGCGGTTATACGGCATGTATTTTTTGACGATCTTCTCGTCGCTGTCGCACAGGATCATGGTCCCGGCGCTGTCACGGACGAACTTGGCCGTCCGCTTGATCATGCCGTGGCGCTTGCCAGCATTCCCCGCCTTCACATGGCCATTGGCCGTGAAGGAGAACCGCTTCTTCGCAGCGGATTTGGTCTTCATCTTGGGCATTTTGATCTCCGATCTTAAGCACGGCGGGCATGCCACATTCGCCCGGTCGTGCAGGGTATTCAGGTGGGGTCGTATAGGGGGGCTTGGCGCGGGGCGCAAGGGGGTCAGGGCAGGAACCGAGCCAGAACCCCAAGGAAAACACCGGGCAATTCGGCGAAAGTATAGGGGCGCCCGTGATCTTTCAGCGCGACCACGACAAGCACCCCGCCGATCAGCACGAGGATGGCGCCGATTCGCGGCACCTGCCCCTCGATCCAAGAGGATATGAGGGATGGGACCGACAGCACGAGGGCCAGCGATCCCACAACAAGCATCAAATCACTATCCATGAAAACCTCGGAAAAGGGGCCGCAGCCATCAGGTCGCGGACCCTTCCGATTATTCAGGATCGACGTTGGAAATCAACCGCTCATCGCAGGGGGCGACGCGCAGCACATTGGTCGTGCCCTTGACGTTGAAGGGCACACCCGCGGTCAGGACGATATTGTCCTCGACCCCGGCGAACCCCTCGTCGCGGGCGGCCTTGACGGCGGCCAGAACGGCGCCCTTCAGCCGGATTTGCGGTTCGCAGATGACGCAATGCAGGCCCCAGGTCAGCGCCATGCGCCGTGCGGTCGACATCAGTGGTGTCAGCGCGATCACCGGCACGCGCGGACGTTCGCGCGACACCAAAGCCGCCGTCGTTCCCGACTGCGAGAAGGTGGCGATGGCCTGGATATTGGTCGCCTCGGCGATTTCACGCGCGGCAGCGACGATGCCATCGGCGATGGTCTCGCGGCGGATCTGACGGCTGGACTCGATCACCTGGCGATAGGTCGGGTCCTTTTCGACCGAGATGGCCACGTTGTTCATCGTGGTCACGGCCTCGATCGGGAACTTGCCGGCAGCCGATTCGGCCGAGAGCATGATGGCATCGGCGCCTTCATAGATCGCGGTGGCGACGTCGGAAACCTCGGCACGGGTCGGCACCGGGCTTTCGATCATGGATTCCAGCATCTGCGTGGCGACGATCACCGGCTTGGCCGCGGCACGGGCGCCCCGGATCAGGCGCTTCTGGATCGGCGGCACGGTATAGACCGGCAGTTCGACGCCAAGGTCGCCACGTGCGACCATGATCCCATCAGAGACCTGCAGGATCGCGTCATAGGCCTTCACGGCGGCGGGCTTTTCGATCTTGGCCAGCACCAGGGCGCGACCACGGGCCAAGTCCTTGGCCTCCAGCACGTCTTCGGGACGCTGCACAAAGGACAGGGCCAGCCAGTCCACGCCCAGCTCGCAGGCGAATTCCAGGTCAACGCGGTCCTTTTCGGACAGCGCCGCCACGGGCAACAGCACGTCGGGCACGTTCACGCCCTTGCGGTTGGAAATCGCGCCCGGCACGGTGACGGTGCAATTGGCGTAATCCTTGCCGCAGTCATCAACCTTCATCGCGATCTTGCCGTCGTTGACCAGCAGGGTCGCGCCGGGTTCCAAGGCGGCGAAAATCTCGGGATGGGGCAGGTTCACGCGGGTCACGTCGCCCGGAACGGTCGACAGGTCCATGCGGAACTTGGCGCCCTCGATCAGGTCGACCGGGCCATTGGCAAAGGTGCCAACGCGCAGCTTCGGCCCCTGAAGGTCGGCCAGGATGCAGATCGGGCGGCCGGTGTCGGCCTCGACCTTGCGGATGATCACATGGCGGGCCCGAATGTCGTCATGGGTGCCGTGGCTCATGTTCAGGCGGAACACATCGGCCCCGGCTTCGAACAGGGCGCGGATGGTCGCGTAGTCGCTGGAGGCCGGGCCCAGAGTGGCCACGATCTTTACGTTCCGAAGGCGTCTCATGCCTTGATCCTTTTCGTCGTGTCTCGATTAACGGTGGGCCGCGGGTCTTATGGCCGATCCGGCAACGGGGGGCAACTGCCATGACGTCTTATGCCGTCGAAATGAACATTCTGCAAAGACCGATGCGAATTCCGCCGCTTTTGACGGCGAAAGCGCCGCAAAAGCCTGTTGCGCGGCAATGTGATTCCCTTTTTCGCCGTCTTGGCCTATGTCGGGGGCATGAGCGCCTTTCACATCCATGGGGCCACGCGCCCCGGCCCTTTTCTGATCACGGTGGACCATGCGTCCAACCGCGTGCCCCCCGATGTCTGCGGCGGCGACCTTGGCATCTCCCCTGCGGACATGGCCCGCCACATCGCCTGGGACGTGGGGGCGCTGGGGGTTGCGCTGGCCCTGGGAAAGCTGTTGGACAGCCCGGTCATCGCCAGTGATTTCTCGCGGCTGGTGATCGACCCGAACCGGGGCGAGGACGACCCGACCCTGGTCATGCGGCTTTATGACGGCACGATCATTCCGGGCAATGCCCGCGTGACCGAGGCGGAAATCGAGCGCCGCCTCAAGACGCTTTACCGCCCCTATCACGACGCCTTGGCCGGTCTGGCCGACGGCCGCGCGGTGGTGGCGATGCACAGTTTCACCCCCTGCCTGCGGGGCCGCAGCCCCCGGCCCTGGCATGTCGGTGTGCTTTATGCCGATCAGGACCCGCGCTTTTCCCGGCCCCTGATCGCGCGCCTGATGGCCGAGCCCGACCTTTGCGTCGGAGACAATGAACCCTATGCCGGGGCGCTGCCGGGTGACAGCATCGACCGCCACGGGCTGGCGCATGGCCGCCACAACACCTTGATCGAGGTCCGCAACGACCTCATATCCGATGCAGCGGGGCAGGGCGCCTGGGCCGCCCGCCTTGCTCCCCATCTGCGCGCCGTATTGGAGTCCCAATGACCGACCCGAAAACCGAACTTGAAGCCGCGGCCTTCCGCGCGCTGATGCATCACCTTCTGGAAAAACGCCCCGATGTGCAGAACATCGACCTGATGAATCTGGCGGGGTTCTGCCGGAATTGCCTGAGCCGCTGGTATCAGGAGGCCGCCGAGGCGCGGGGCATCGCGATGACCAAGGATCAGGCGCGGGAAGTGGTCTATGGCATGCCTTATGCCGATTGGGTAGCCAAGACCCAGACCGAGGCCGATGCGGCCAAGAAAGCCGCCTTCGAGGTGGCCTTCGCGCTCAATGTCGCGCCCAAGGGCTGAACTTTCAAACTGACCCAAATATTCCCGCCGGAGGCTCTTGGCGTCAACCTGCGCCTCCGGCGGGAATATTTAAGTCAGTATGAAATCAGACGGCGGCCTTGCGCATTTCGTCCAGGTAGATTTCCCGCAGGCGGGCGGCCACGGGGCCGGGCTTGCCGAGCCCAAGCGCCTTGCCGTCGATTTCCACCACCGGCATCACAAAGGCGCTGGCCGAGGTGATGAAGGCCTCGTCGGCCTCTTGCGCCTCGGTCAGGGTGAAGCTGCGTTCGACGACCTCCATCTGGGCCTCGACCGCGAACCGCAAGACGGCGGCGCGGGTGATGCCGTGCAAGATGTCGCTGGACAAGGCGCGGGTGATGATCCGGTTGCCCTTGACGATATAGGCGTTGTTGGAGGTGCCTTCGGTGACGAAGCCGTCTTGCTCCAGCCAGGCGTCATCGACGCCGGCCTTCTTGGCGGCCATCTTGGCCATCGACGGATACAAAAGCTGCACCGTCTTGATGTCGCGCCGTCCCCAGCGGATGTCGGGGACCGAGATCACCTTCCAGCCGGTCTTGGCGGCGGGGCTATCGGCCAGGCCGGGTTTGGACTGGGTGAACATCACCACCGTCGGGGGCAGGTCGGCCGCCGGATAGGCGAAGTCGCGGTCGCCCGGATTACCTCGGGTCACTTGCAGATAGATCATGCCGTCGACGATGTCATTCTTGGCCACCAGATCGCGGTGCAGGGCCAGCCATTCGGCTTCGGTATGGGGGTTGGTCATCTCCAACTCGCCCAGACTGCGCGCCAGGCGCACACAATGGCCGGCAAAGTCGATCAGCTTGCCGCCCAGGACCGATGTCACCTCATAGACCCCATCGGCCATCAGGAAACCGCGATCAAAGACCGAAACCTTGGCCTCTGCCTCGGGGAGGAATTCGCCGTTGACATGGACGATGCGGGACATGGGGCCTCCTGTGGGGTTTTCGGCGGTTTGGCGGCAATCTGACCCCGGGTCAAGACGCGTCTGGCTATTGCTGCGCCTGCGAAACAGCTTGCATGGGTCCGCGCAAGATTATAACCCTGACGGCGCAACGATTGAAACTTACTTGCGAGGCCATCTTGTCCTTTCGCCTGCAACCGACTCCGCCCGCCCGTCCGAACCGCTGTCAGCTTTTTGGCCCCGGCTCGCGGCCCGCGCTTTTCGCCAAGATGGCGGCCAGTGCGGCCGATGTGGTGAACCTGGACCTTGAGGATTCGGTGGCGCCTTTGGACAAGGACTCGGCCCGGGCCGAGGTGATCCGCGCCACGCATGAGGTGGATTGGGGCCGCAAGACCCTGTCGGTGCGCATCAACGGCCTGGACACGCCCTGGTGGTATCGCGATGTCGTCGACCTGCTGGAGCAGGGGTCACAGCGGATCGACCTTCTGATGATCCCCAAGGTGGGCTGCGCCGAAGACCTTTACGCCGTCGATGCCCTGGTGACGGCGATCGAACGCGCCAAGGGGCGGACGAAACGGGTGGGCTTTGAGGTCATCATCGAATCGGCGGCCGGGATCAGCCATGTCGAAGCGATTGCCAGCGCCAGCCCTCGTTTGCAGGCCATGAGCCTGGGGGCGGCCGATTTTGCCGCCAGCATGGGGATGCAGACGACGGGCATCGGCGGCACGCAAGAGAATTACTACATGGCCCGCCAAGGGGCGCAGTATTGGCCCGACCCCTGGCATTGGGCAACGGCGGCCATCGTGGCGGCCTGCCGGACCCATGGCATCTTGCCCGTGGACGGCCCCTTTGGCGATTTCGGCGACGACGAGGGCTTTCGCGCGCAGGCCCGGCGCGCGGCCACCCTGGGCATGGTCGGCAAATGGGCGATCCATCCCAAGCAGGTCGCCTTGGCCAACGAGGTCTTCACCCCCTCGGATGCCACGGTCCAGGAAGCCCGAGAGATTCTGTCAGCGATGGAGACCGCCAAGGCCGCAGGACAAGGGGCAACGGTCTACAAGGGGCGCCTGGTCGATATCGCCTCGATCAAACAGGCCGAAGTGATCGTGAAACAGGCAGAGCTTCTGGCGGATGCCTGAAAAAATGGCGCTGGTAAAAGTTTGTTGACAGGCGGGTAACGCCACGTCAATCATTCGTCCTACGGGGCGCGAAACAGTGTCCCACGGTATACCCGGCGACAATGGGAGAGGAGGCCCGGCGTCGCAACTTGGGGAGGAGGCACGCGCCCCGTGACATCGTCACGGGGCGCTGCTGTTTTCCGGGGCAGGCCCGCGGGGTCAGATTTCCAGGCTCAGGCCAGCGGCAAGCAGATCTCGGTCAAAAGATCCTCGGGCAGGGTGTCCATCGGCGAATTCAGATAGACTTCAAAGATCGGACAGTCGGCCGGCGTCTCGCCCGAGGTGGGCAGCCAGATGCCGAACAGCTGATCATAGGCCGCCTGAAGCCCGGCATAGGGCCCCCGAAAGGTCAGGACGGCATGGCGGCCGGCGGGAAGGGTGATCGCCTCCAGCGGGGCCGCGATGTCACCCTCGGGCAGGATCACCCCGGCATGAGAGCGCAAATCCGCCTCGGCCACGGCGCCGGGGCTGTCGTAATAGACGCCGACCATCAGCCCGGCCTGGCCGTAAAGCCCGCGGGCCCCCAGCGTGGCGCCCAGCTTTTCGAAGGCGCGGTTGATCTGGTGATAGGCGCCCTTGTGGGGCAGGCAGGCCAGGCGGCGGGCGGGGTCGGTCCGCAAGGTGACGGGATGCATGAGAGGTCCTTTCATTGGAAGGCTGAGGGTAAAGGGGCGATGCGCCCCCGACTTGCGAAAGGCCAAAGGCGTGGCACCGAAGTGATCGGCAAAGGCGCGGGCCAAAGCCGCCCGGCTGGGAAAGCCGCAGGCGTGGGCGATGCGGTCCACCGGCTCGCCCCCCTGAACCAGGGCCACGGCCGCGCGGTGCAGCCGCATTTGCCGCACCAGGGCCGCCGCGGTGATCCCGGTCATCGCCTGAAACACCCGGTGAAAGTGGAACCGCGACAGCGCCGCCACATCCGCCAGGGCGTCCAAGGACAGGTCGCCGGTCGGATTGTCATGGATGTGGTCGATGACCCGTGCCATCCGCCGCTCATAATCCTGTGCCATGATGCCTCCTTTCGCAGCCCCTTTCTGCACGCGGATCATGCGACAAATCTTGCCGAGTTGCACTTGGGCGGTTCAGGCGCCATATAGGGGCAGTGATATTAGGGCAGTAATGCTGGGAGCCTGCGATGAACTACCTTGAATTCGAAAAGCCTCTGGCCGAGATCGAAGGCAAGGCCGAGGAGCTTCGGGCCTTGGCGCGGGCCAATCCGGCGATGGATGTGGCCAAAGAGGCCGAGGGTCTGGACCGCAAGGCCGAAACCATGTTGCGGGACCTGTATAAGGCCTTGAACCCTTGGCAGAAATGCCAGGTGGCGCGCCATCAGGATCGGCCCCATTGCAAGGATTACATCGAGGGGCTGTTCACCGAATTCACCCCCTTGGCCGGCGACCGCAACTTTGCCGATGACCATGCGATCATGGGCGGGCTTGCGCGGTTCAACGATATGGCGGTGGTGGTGATGGGCCAGGAAAAGGGCCATGACACCAAGACAAGGATCGAGCGCAACTTCGGCATGGCGCGGCCCGAGGGCTATCGCAAGGCGATCCGCCTGATGGAGATGGCCGACCGTTTCCGCCTGCCGGTGGTGACGCTGGTCGACACGCCCGGCGCCTATCCCGGCAAGGGCGCCGAAGAGCGCGGCCAGGCCGAAGCCATCGCGCGCGCCACGGAAAAGTGCCTGCAAATCGGCGTCCCGGTGATCTCGGTTGTGGTCGGAGAGGGCGGCTCAGGCGGCGCCGTGGCCTTGGCCACCGCAAACCGCATCGCCATGCTGGAACACTCGGTCTATTCGGTGATCTCGCCCGAGGGCTGCGCCAGCATCCTGTGGAAGGACGCCGACAAGATGCGCGAAGCGGCCGAGGCCCTGCGTCTGACCGCCCAGGACCTGCAAAAGCTGGGCGTGATCGACCGGATCGTCAAGGAACCCCTGGGCGGTGCGCAACGCGGACGCAAGGACACCATCGAAGCGGTGGGCAAGGCCATCGAAGCCATGCTGAAAGAGCTTTCGGGCAAGAAGCCCGAAGCCCTGATCAAGGACCGCCGCGAAAAGTTCCTGGACATGGGCGTCAAGGGCCTTGCCGCCTGATCACTTCCAAAAGGAGCGCTGCGCGCAAGCCTTTTGCCTCGCCTCTGGGCCTGCGGCCCAACCGGCTCAGGTTTTGGCGCAATGTGAGACCCAAGATGTGAAACCCAAGAGGCGCAGGTGCAAACCCGCGCCTCTTTCGCTTTCATACTGACCGAAGTACTCCGGGGGGAGCGAAGCGGGGGGCGGCGCCCCCCACCGGAGACGCAGGCGCAAGCCGGAGCCGAGGCAAAAGGTTTGGCCGCAGGTCCCCGGCTGGATCAAGTCTCTGCCGGTTTCCAGCCCGCCTCGGCCATCAGCGCATCTGATGCCGGTTCGATCACCGCCTCGACCCGGCCCATGAAGGCCTTGACCTTCAGGCCCGGTTCGATCACCGGCAGGAATTCGATCACGGCAAGCCCCGGCTTGCGCAGCACCCCATGGCGCGGCCAGAAGACGCCGACATTGGTCGCCACCGGAACGCAGACCTGCTCCAGTTGATCATACAGCAGCCCCGCGCCGACCTTGTAGGGCAGGTCCGCCCCCGGCGCCACGCGCGTCCCCTGCGGAAAGATGATCAGTTGGCCCTTGACCGGGCTTGCCATCACATCCTGCTTCATCTTGACGATCGCCGCCCCACGCTTGCCCCGGTTCACCGGGATACACCCGGTCCGCAGCCCATAGAACCCGATGAAGGGCGTATACAGCAGCTCGCGCTTCATGATGAACTTCGGCCGGGGTAGAACCGAGGCCAAGATGAGGATGTCGAAAAAGCTTTGGTGCTTGGAGGCGATCAGCACCTCGCCCTGGGGCACCTCGCCCCGAACCTCCGACCGCAAGCCGACCAGAACCGCCGCCGACCAGCGCACATAGCGGCAATAGGTGTGGATCGCGGCAAAGGCCGCGCGGCGGGTGATCAGCGCCGGGATGGCAAAGCCGAAGGACACCACGGCCAGGGCCACATACATCTGGATGATAAACACCAGCGACAAGATCCAACGCATCAGGTCAACCCTTTCAGGGTGCGAAAGGCCGCAAGCCGGGTCGCGGCAAAGGCGATGGCGGCAGCCAAGGGAATGAAGCCAAGCGGCCAAAGCCAGCCCGCACCGGTAAAGCCAAGGCCGGTCAGGAACCCCCCGGCCTCGTCCTGGGCGGGCAGAAGAAAGACCCCCGCCGTCCCCGCCAGCGCGCCCACAACAGCGCCCCCGGCGGCCCGCATGGTGAAGCGCCTGGTGAAGGCGCGGGCGATATAGCCATCGGTGGCGCCAACCAACCGCAAGACCTTGATCACCTGCGCATTGGCCGCCAGCGCGGCACTGGCCGCCAGGGTGATCATCGCGGCCATGGTCAGCCCGATCAGCGCAATCGCCGTCACCCCCAGCACCCGCAGCGTCGCCGCCGCCTGAGCCAGGGGCCTGCGCCAGCGCAAATGGTCGTCCAGCACCGCGCCCGGCGCCTCGGCGGTCAGGCGCAACCTCAGGCCCTGACCGTCATAGCCCTGCGCGGCCTCGGTCAGCTCGACCAGCTGCGGCAAGGGCAGGTCGGCCAGCGGCAGGTCGGGGCCGAACCAGGGCTCCAGCAGGGCGCGGGTCTCCTCGACCGACAGGGCCCGGGCGCTGGCGATGCCCGGGGTTTCCTTTAGCACGGCCAGCACGGCCTTGGTCTGCAAGTCCATCTGGTCGTCGGGGGCGGAAATGCGGATCGTCGCGGTGCGGTCCAGGGCGCTGGCCCAGCGGGTCGCCAGCCGGTCGGCGGCCAGCGACAGCGCCAGGGCAAAGACCGCGAGGAAGGTCATCGCCCCCGCGGTAAAGCTTGTCAGCCAGGCCGGCGCGCCCGAAGGCGGCACGATGCGGTCATGGAAATTCTCGGGTCCCGGTGTGGTCACAGATCCGCCCCCGCCAATTGGATGCGCCGCTTTGATATCCGCAGCACCCGGGTCGAGATCTGCGACTTGGCCTGACGGATCAGGTTCAGGTCATGGGTCGCCACGACGATGGTCTTGCCCATCCGGTTCAGCTCGACCAACAGCGTCAGCAGGCGCAAGGACCGCTCCCAGTCCAGGTTGCCCGTGGGCTCGTCGGCCAGGATCACATCCGGCCCAGTGATCACCGCCCGGGCCAGCGCCGCGCGTTGCCGCTCTCCGCCCGACAGCGACGGCGGCAGGGCGGTGGCCAGTTGCCCCAGTCCCACCCAGGACAGCAGGTCCGACAGGTCGCGCGCCGGCGTTGGCCGCCCCGAAACCAGCAGGGGCAGGGCGACGTTTGACGCCAGCGGCAGATGGTCCAGGAACTGGCAATCCTGATGCACCACCCCGATCCGCCGCCGCGTCAGGGCCACGGCATCGCGGTTCAGGCTGCGCACCTCGCGGTCAAACAGCATGACCCGGCCCGCGGTGGGCAAAAGCTCGCCGTAGCACAGTTTCAGGAAGGTCGATTTCCCCGAACCCGAAGGCCCGGTCAGGAAATGGAACGACCCCGGCGCCAGGCGCAAGGATATCTCGGAGAGCAGCTCTCCGCCTCCGTAGGAATAGGCAGCATTTTCGAAGGCGATCACGGCGGCGCATTCCGGAGGATAAGGGCGAGGTGGAGAATTGCCGAGATGAGCGGCGGATTCAATCGACCCCATGTAGCAAAGCTGCAGGGGGAGGGTAAATAGTTAACATTTTGAGGACAAACCATTGGACCTCCCCGGTTTAGTTGCTACAAACTCCAACAAAACGGCCGCGAGGCGCGGCGGGACAGGTTCTGATGCGGCTGATTTGCCCCAATTGTGATGCCGAATACGAAGTTGACGACGCGGCCATCCCGTCGAGTGGGCGGGATGTGCAGTGTTCCAGCTGCGGCCATGCGTGGTTTCAGGGCCACCCCCAGGTCCAGGCCGAGGCCGAGGACGAGGCCGAGCTTTTCGGCACGCCCGAAGCTGACGCGCCTTCTGCCGTCGATTGGGAGCCCGAAGACATCCTGGCCCGCGCAGAGGGCACGGCGCCCGATGCGCCCGCCGAGTTGGGGCAAGCGGAGCGCGATCTTGTCGAGCCCGAGCGGGTGGACCGTCGCCAACAGGACCGCCGTCAGACGGATCGGGGCCAGTCGGATCGGGGCCAGTCGGATCGGGGTCAGTCGGATCGGGGTCAGTCGGATCGAGACCCGCAGGACGGGGGCGAGCAGGACCGGGACCTGCAGGACCGGGACCTGCAGGACGGGGACCCGCAGGACGGGGGCCAGCCTGAAGCTGATCTTGACACACCCTCCCCCGTTTCCGAGGCGGCACCCGAAGGCCACGAGATCGTCGCTTCGGAGGCCGAGCCTGAACTCCAGCCCGACCCGCAGCCCGACCCGCAGCCCGAACCCCTGCGCCGGTCGATTGACGAAAGCGTCCTGGCCGTCCTGCGCGAAGAGGCCGAGCGCGAGGCCGCCGCCCGCCGTGGCGAGCGTCCGCGCCTCGAGACCCAGACCGAGATGACCTTGCCCGAGTCGCCCCGATCCTTTGTGTCGCGCCCCGCGGTGGCCCGCCCTTCTGCGTCGCGCCTTTCTGTGTCGCGTCCGGTGGCTGACCCCCTCGCGGCAGCGGTTCCCCCGGTTCCCTTGCCTGCCGCGACCGAGGCCGCAGCCGTTTCCGCAACCTCTGCCGCCATCGAAGCACCCAGCGTCACGATCCCCGGTGCGCCGCGCAAACGCGAGTTGCTTCCTGCCATCGAAGAGATCAAATCCTCGCTGAACCCGACGCTGGACCCCGAGGAAGAGACCTTTGGCGGCCTTTCGGCGCCGCCGCGCAATGGGTTCGGCTTGGGCTTTGTGCTGGTGGCTCTGGTCGCAGTCGTGCTGCTTGCGGTCTATGTCATGGCGCCCTTGATCAGCGAAACCGTGCCCGCGCTGCGGGGGCCGGTTGCGACCTATGTTGATACGGTTAACGACCTGCGCCGGGCGCTGGATGGTCAGTTGCAAGCGGTCATCGGCTGGCTGCGCGGCTTGGCGGGCGGCTCGGCCGGGTAAGCGCTGCCAGGGCGGGACCCGATCCCCGGGGTATACCCCGGGCTACGCGGTTCAAGCAAAGCGCGGTTTTGTCAGCGTCTGCGCATCGCGACGGCCGCGGCTATTGCACCTGACCGCCGGACCGCGCCCCGCCAGTCCCCAGTCCGCAAACCCCCGCCGAGGGCACCCAAAAGCCTGGCCCCACCCCGCTTTTGGTGCGCCTAGAACAAGTCCAGCAACCGCTTCAGATAGCCGCGCTCTTCGCTGCTGCGGTTTTGTTCGCCCGCGCGTTTGCGGATCTCGTCCAGCAGGTCTTGGGCGCGGCGATAGACGTCCTCGCCCTGCAGGATCGGACCGTCGGTGCCCATGGTCATCCCCTCACCGGCCTCGCGGCCCAGGGGGTCGCGCTGACCGCGGGGCGCGTTTTCGGCAAAGCTTTCGCCATCGGCGGCGCGGTTGTCTTCGGCCTGTTGCTGCGCCTGACCGAAGTTGCGGATGCCGTTGCGCAAAGCGTCCAGCGCCTCGGCCTGGCGGTCCAGAGCGCCGGCCGTGTCGCCATCGCGCAGCGCCTGTTCGGCCTCGTCCATGGCGCGGCCGGCGTCATCCAGGTTCTGCCGCCCCTCTTCGCCCAGCTCGGTGCCGGCGCCGGGCAGGGCGCCGCCTTCGCGCATGCCCTCGATCCGGTCGCGCAGCTCTTGTTGGCGGTCGGCCAGCGACTGCCCGTCCTGCCCGCCGCGCTGCATGTCGCGGAAGGCGTCATCCGACAGGCCCTGCTGGTCGCGCAAGCTTTGGCCCAGGTCCTTCATCGCCTGACCGCCCGGGCCGGTCTGCCCCTGGCCTTGGCCCTGACCCTCGCCCTGCTGGACCTGCATGTTTTCCATCATCTGCCGCAGCTGGTCCATCAACTGCTGAGCCTCGGCCATGCGGCCCTCTTTCATCAGCTGCTGCAAGCGGTCCAGCATCTGTTGCAGCTGGTCTTGCGTCATGGTCTGGCCCTGATCCCCGCTGTCGGGCTCGTCGGCGCCCTTGGGGTTCTTTTCGGCCTCTTGCGCCATGTAATCGTTCAGCGCCTCGCGCATTTCCTTCATCAGGCGGTCGATTTCCGCCGGAGAGGCGCCGTTGCGGATCGCCTGGTCCAGCCGGTCTTGCGCCCGGTCCAGCCGCGCCTTGGCATCCGACAGTTTGCCGTCCTCGATGGACAAGGCCAGCTTCCACATATCTTCGGCCAGCGTATCGCGGGCCTTGTCGTCCAGCGTCTGCCCAAGCCGGGGGATCAGGGCGCGGATCTGGTCGCGGTGGGCGCGGTCGCGAAAGATCGGGTCGGGCTGATCCTCTGGCTCCCAGGTGATCGCGCGCAGAAGGTCGGCGATGCGGGGCGCATTGGCGCGGTTCCAGATCAGGTCGCGGCGCTGTTCGATCAGGGCGGCGGCCAGGGGATCAAAGAAGCGGCGGCCGGGAAGCACGATTTGCGCCGGCGCCGACAGCGCCTTTTGCGCCGCCGCGTCCTGGGCCTGCAGGGTCAGGGTCACGGGCAGGTTCGACAGGACCGACTTGGACAGGTCATCGACCAGCACGCCCGCCACCTCGGTCCGGTCGCGCTTTTGCGGCAAGGGCAGGTCCAGCGTCACGGGGGCAATCGGCTCGGGGTCCAGGGCCAGGCCATAGGTCCGCGGGACCGCGCCCAGATCCAGCGCGATGATCGCCGCCCCCTTGGTGACGCCGTAATCGTCGCTGGCGGTGAAGGGCTGTTTAAAGCGGCCCTGGCCGTCGCGGTCGATCTGGCCGGCCGTGGCAATCGCGGGCGCCGCATCTGGGATCATGGTGACAAGCCATTCGCGCCCGCCCGCGCCCTCGACCCCCAGGCGGCCCGATTGCGTCACGGTGAATTCCTGCTGCATGGCCGAGGCCGGGGGCACATCGACGCGCCCCGACACGGTTTCGGACAGGATCAAGGCCCCCGGAGCGCCGTAAAACCGCAGCCGCAGCTTGGTGCCCTGCGGCAACAAAAGCGCCTCGTCGGTCTGGTCGCGCAGATACAGCACCGGTTTGCCGGTATAGGCCGGGGGCTCGGCCCAACCCTCCCAGGCGGGGCCGGCGGCGGCCTGGGCCTCGGGGACCGTCAGCGTGCCCACCGATGTCACCCGCCAGACCGAGCCGAACAGCAAGGCCACCGCCAGCAGGGTCAGCGCCATGTAACGCAGGGCATAGGGATCGCGTGAGGCCAGGCGAAGATCGGGTTCGACCGCCCGGGCCTTGGCGGCGCGGTCGGCCATGCGGGCGCGGTGGGCGGCCCACAGCGCCTGTGCCTCGGGGTCGGTCTCGCCCAGGGCCAGCGTGTCCAGAAGCGCCGCAATCGGGCGGCCCTTCAGCCGCGAGTCCAGCCGGATCAGCGCCTCGGCCCGTGTCGGACGGCGAAAGCCGCGCAGGCCATGGATCAGTGCCCAAAGCGCAGACCCCACCAGCGAGACAAGGCCGAACCAGGTCGCCTCCAACGGCAGGTTGTCTTGCACCCCAAGCGCCGCAAGCGCCAGACCGGTGATGCACAGCGACCAAAGCGGCCAGAACCCACGCGCCAGACGTTCCGCCCAAAGCCCCAGAAGGGTCAGGCGAAGCGGGGTCTCGATCCGTTTCAGGGCCTCATCCGGCGCGGTCATCGTCCTCTTTCAGGCTACAGCCATTCAGCTTTTCCAGGCTACAGCCATTCGGGGATGCTATCGCGGTTCAGGATTTCGTCAAAGCTTGGTCTTGCGCGAATGACGGCGAATTGATCACCCCGGACAAGGACTTCGGGGATCAGGGGCCTTGTGTTGTATTCCGACGCCATGACCGCGCCGTAAGCCCCGGCCGAGCGAAAGGCCACCAGGTCGCCCGGGGCCAACGCGGGCAGGGCGCGGCCCTTGGCAAAGGTGTCGCCCGTCTCGCAGACCGGGCCCACGACGTCGTAATCCTGGCCGGGGCCGGTGCTTTCCACCAGGGGGACAATGTCGTGATGCGCGCCATACATCGAGGGCCGCACCAGGTCATTCATCGCGGCATCCAGGATCAGAAAGGTCCGCCCCTCGCCCTCTTTGACATAGATGACTTCACTGACCAGAAGCCCCGAGTTGCCGGAAATCAGCCGCCCCGGCTCGATCTCGATCTCGCAGTTCAGGTGGCCCAGGGTGCGTTTGACCATGGCGCCGTAATCGGTGGGCAGGGGGGGCGCCTCGTTCGAACGCGTGTAGGGGATGCCAAGCCCGCCGCCGAGGTCAAGCCGCGTGATCTCGTGCCCGTCGGCGCGCAGTTGCAGGGTCAGTTCCGCGACCTTCTGGAAGGCGGCCTCAAACGGGGCGAGGTCGGTGAGCTGGCTGCCGATATGGACATCGACGCCGACGACCTTGATCCCGGGCAGGGTGGCGGCCAGGGCATAGACCGCGCGGGCCTTGGCGATCGGGATGCCGAACTTGTTCTCCGACTTGCCGGTGGCGATCTTCTCATGGGTCTTGGCGTCGACATCGGGGTTGACGCGCAGGGTGATCGGCGCGGTGGCCCCCATCGCATGTGCCACTGCCGACAGGGCCAACAATTCCGGCTCGGATTCGACGTTGAACTGGCGGATGCCATGGGTCAGGGCGAGGCGCATTTCCTCCCGCGTTTTGCCGACACCGGAGAATACGATACGGTCGCCGGGCACCCCTGCGGCCAACGCCCGGCGGTATTCCCCGCCCGAGACGACATCCATCCCGGCGCCAAGGTCGCCCAGCAGTTTCAAGACGGCGATGTTGGACAGCGACTTGATGGCAAAGCAGACTTGGTGGGGCAGGGGAGAAAGCGCCTCGGTGAAAAGCTTGTAATGCCGGGTCAGGGTGGCTGTGGAATAGACGTAAAACGGGGTGCCGACCGCGCGGGCGATCTCGGCCAGATCGACGTCCTCGGCATGAAGCCTGCCGTTTTGATAGATGAAATGGTCCATGCAGGCCTCCTGATCACGCGCCCCTTCTACCAGATGGCGCGCCCATGTCCACGGCGGGTCCAAAGAGCCTCCGGCGGGGATATTTGGGAAAAGATGAAAGGGAAAGAGCCCCTCTCACTTTCATCTTTTCAGAAATATCCACGGGGTTTCCAAAGGGGGCCGTGGCCCCCTTTGGGCAGGGGGTGCGGGGGGCGGCAGCCCCCCGCTACGAGAAGGATTCCGACCTAAAGGCTCCCCGACACACCAGCCGAAGCTTCTCCGGTGACGGTGACGCCCTGCGAGGGGGCTTCGGGGGCGCCGGCGGCGCCGCAGGCGGCGAGCAGCAGGAAGAGGGCGAGTTTTCTCATGGCGATCTCCGGTTTGGATCTGCAGATTGGTTTAGCCCAGCAGCGTTTTCCAGCGGGCGACCTGGGCGCGCACCTGATCCGGCGCGGTTCCGCCGTAGCTGACCCGCGACCGGACCGAGTTTTCCACGCCCAGCACCGAATAGACCTCTTGAGTGATGCCGGGATGGGCGGAGGTCATCTCGGTCATGGACAGGTCGGGCAGGTCGCAGCCCTTTTCCTCGGCCAAGGCCACAAGGCGGCCCGTAACGTGATGCGCCTCGCGGAAGGGCAGGCCAAGCGCGCGGACCAGCCAATCGGCCAGATCGGTGGCGGTGGAGAAACCGCTTGCGGCGGCGGCTTTCAGGGTCGCTTGGTTGGCGGTCATGTCGCTGACCATGCCGGTCATGGCGGCCAAGGACAGCATCAGCGTGTCGGCGGCGTCGAAGACCTGTTCCTTGTCCTCTTGCATATCCTTGGAATAGGTCAGCGGCAGGCCCTTCATGATGGTGAAGAGCGCGACGGTAGAGCCGAGGATGCGGCCGATCTTGGCGCGCAGAAGCTCGGCCGCATCGGGGTTTTTCTTTTGCGGCATGATGGAGGAGCCGGTGGTCCACTTGTCTGATAGCTTGACAAAGCGGAACTGGGCGGTGGACCAGATCACCAGCTCTTCGGCAAAGCGTGACAGGTGGGTGGCGCAGATGGCGGAGGCAGACAGGAATTCCAGTGCGAAGTCGCGGTCGGAGACGGAGTCCAGCGAATTGGCGGTGGGGCGGTCAAAGCCCAGGGCGCTTGCGGTTGCATGGCGGTCTATGGGGAAGCCGGTGCCGGCCAGCGCGGCCGCACCCAGGGGACATTCGTTCATCCGGGCCCGGGCGTCTTGAAACCGGCCACGGTCGCGGGCCAGCATCTCGACATAGGCCAGCATGTGATGGCCCCAGGTCACGGGTTGCGCGGTTTGCAGATGGGTGAAGCCGGGCATGATCCAGTCGGACCCCGCCTCAGCCTGGGCCAGGAAGGCCCGCATCAGCGCCGTCAGGCCCGTGATCGCCGCGTCGCATTGGTCGCGCACCCAAAGCCGGAAGTCGACGGCCACCTGGTCGTTGCGCGACCGCCCGGTGTGCAGCCGCTTGCCCGCCTCGCCGATCATCTCGGTCAGCTTGGATTCGATGTTCAGGTGGATGTCCTCCAGCGCCTCGGAGAACTGGAACCGCCCCGCCTCGATCTCTGACAGGATCGTGAGAAGACCTTCCCGGATCGCCGTGGCATCCTGCTGCGTGATGATGCCCTGGGCGGCCAGCATGGCGGCATGGGCGCGCGAGCCCGCGATGTCTTGCGCGTAAAGCCGCTGGTCAAACGAGATCGAGGCATTGATGGCCGTCATGATCGCATCGGGGCCGGTGGCAAAGCGGCCGCCCCACATGCTATTGGCGGATTTGTCCTGGGTCATGTGCGGCCCCTTTCGGAGGTGAGATGCGGATCATACGGGCGGCTGTTTATACCCTGGCGCTGGCTTGCGCAAACATGGCTTTGGCGGAGGTGGACCCGGGCCTGATCACGGGCGAGATGGCCAAGCTGGTGCCCTCGGAGCCGAGGGCGCTGCCGGGTGTGGCGTTGTTGGACATGGCCGACGGGCCGGGCGCGCTGCCGCAGGGCAAGTGGCAGGTGGTGAACCTGTGGGCGACCTGGTGCGTGCCCTGCCGCGAAGAGATGCCCGCGCTGGAGGCCCTGGCCGTGGCCTTGCCGGAAGTGGCCGTGACGGCCGTGGCGGTGGGGCCGAACCCGGTGCCGAAGATCAAGGCCTTCATGGAAGAGGTGGGCGCCAGCCACATCGGGCTGTTGCGCGACCCCAAGCAGCAATTCGCCCGCGAGATGGGGGTGCTGGGTCTGCCGGTCACGGTGATCGTCAACCCGGAGGGCGAGGAGGTCGCAAGGCTGATTGGCGGGGCGGATTGGGGCTCGGCTGAGGCTTTGGCGGTGATGGGCGACCTGATGAAGTGAGGGGTCCCGCAGGTTTCAGAGGCATGAAATGCCTCTGAAACCTGCGGGAGGAGGCGGGGGGCTTTCGCCCCCCGCGCCCCCCAACCAAAGGGGAGCACGCTCCCCTTTGGAAACCCCGTGAGTATTTCTGCCAGTATGAAAATCGGGGCTTGGCTGTGGCGGTTGGGGCTGTAGTTTGGCGGCGCAATCGGGGAGGCGGTTATGGATCGTTGGACGGACAAGCTCTTGCATCGCGAATGGCTTTGGGGGCAGGCCGAGGCGCTTTGGGACTTCTTTCAGAAGGGCTTTGTTGATCCTTCGGGCGGGTTTTATGACCTTGCACCCTCGGGCGCGCCGCTGGATGCGGCGGGGCAGGTCCACCCCATCCATATCGCAGCCCGGGCGGTGCATGGATTTGCCATCGGTCAACTTTTGGGGCGGCCGGGCTCGGCCTCGGTCGTCGATCACGGGATGGAGATGCTGTGGCGTCAGCATCGCGATACGGCCCATGGCGGGTATTTCTGGTCGATGCGGGGCGGGGTTCCGGTCGATGCCAACAAGCAGGGCTATGGCCATGCTTTCGTGCTGCTGGCGGCCTCGTCGGCCAAGTTGGTGGGGCATCCCTTGGCGGATGCGATGCTGGGCGATATCACCGAGGTGCTGAACGCCCGCTTTTGGGAGCCGCAATTTGGCGCCATTGCCGAGGAATTCACCGCCGATTGGCAGCCTTTGGAGGGGGGCACCTACCGCGGGCAGAATTCCAACATGCATCTGACCGAGGCCTTGATGGCGGGTTTCGAGGCCACGGGTGAGGCGGAGTATCTGGCCAAGGCGCGCGCCATTGCCGAACGGGTGATCGGCCAGTCCGCCCGCGCCTGCGGCTGGCGGGTGGCCGAGCATTTCACCGCCGACTGGACGCTGGACCGCGATTATTACCACCCGAACGAGATGTTCCGCCCCGCGGGCACCACGCCGGGCCATGCGCTGGAATGGGCGCGGCTGATCCTGCAGCTTTGGGTTCTGGACGGCAAGCGCGAGGCTTGGATGGTCGAGGCGGCGCAGGGGCTTTTCACGCAGGCCATGGCCTTGGGCTGGGACCAGGCCAAGGGCGGCCTGTTCTATACGCTGGATTGGGAGAACCGCCCGGCCAAGCGCATGAAGCTGTGGTGGCCCCTGTGCGAAGCCGCGGCGGCGGCGCATTGGCTGAACGAACTGGTCCCCGGCGAATGGGAGGCCGATTACCGCCGGATCTGGGAGGTCATTGGCGCCCATTTCGTCGACCGCCAGAACGGCGGCTGGTATGAGGAACGGACCGAGGACTTGGCGCCGTCCTATGAGATTTTCCCTGGCAAGGGCGATATTTATCACGCGCTGCAGGCCTGCCTGATCCCGCTTTACCCGGCCACAGGCAGCCTGACCCGGGCGATCCTGTCGGCGGAGTGAGGCAAGACCCGGGGTATACCCCGGGCTACGCGGCGGAACGGTGGCGCCAAGGCTGGGCGGTGGGGGCTGCGGTGTCCATCCGAGGGCTGCGCGGCTGGACCCCGCGCGCCACGGCCGGTCCCGGTCGCTCTGCCTCCGTTTGCGTAGCCCGGGGTATACAACGGGGCTGTTTACGGCACCGAATAGCCGGCCTCGCGGAACAGGCGATACCATTCCTCTCGGGTCAGCTTTACCCCCGCGCCGGCCACACAATCGGCCACCCTCCCGGGCGAGGTCGTGCCAAGCACCACCTGCATTTGCGCCGGATGGCGGGTGATCCATGCCACGGCCACACCGGTCGGCGTGATGCCATGCGCCTCGGCGATCTCGTTCAGGGCGCGGTTCAGGGCGGGCAAGGCGGGGTCGCCCACGAAGACGCCGTCGAACCAGCGTTTCTGGAACGGCGACCAGGCCTGCAGCGTCATCTTGTTCAGGCGGGAATAATCCAAAAGCCCCAGCGTGCGGTCCACCGATTGCTCCAGCCCCTCCATGTTGATCGCAACGCCTTGGGCGATCAGCGTCGCATGGGTGATCGACAGCTGAACCTGGTTGCAGATCAGGGGCTGGTTCAGGCTGCGCTTGAGCAACTCGACCTGACCCGGGGTCTGGTTCGACACGCCGAAATGGCGGACCTTGCCCTGGGCGTGCAAAAGGTCAAAGGCCGCCGCCACCTCTTCGGGTTCGACCAGGGCATCGGGGCGGTGCAACAGCAGGATGTCGATGTAATCGGTCTTCAGTGCGCGCAACGACCCCTCGACCGAGGCCAGGATATGTTCGCGCGAAAAGTCGAAGAACCCATCGCGGATGCCGCATTTCGTCTGGATCACCAGGCGCTGGCGTTGGGCGGGCGACAGCGCCAGCGCCTCGGCAAAGCGCGCTTCGCAGGTGTGGACCGGCGGGCGGCCATAGATATCGGCATGGTCCATCATGGTGATCCCCGCCTCGGTCGCGGCGGCCACCAGGTTGCGGATCGCCGCATCCTCCATCGTGGCAATCCGCATCAGGCCAAGGATCACCTGCGAGGCGGGCAGGGCGCCGCCTATGGAAATCGTCTGCATCGGGGGCTCCTCCGGGCCTGGGTTGCGCCTCAGGATGAGCCGCCCGCCCCGGCTTGGCAAGGTGCCCCCCGGCCTTTCGCCCCCTTTTGCGCCCTTGCCGCTGCGATTTTCCAGAGGACCGCGGCAAAGCTTGGTTGAAAGCGCTTTGACCGACCTGTCTTCCCTGTTGACCCGGCCATCAACTGGCCGCGTTTCTGCGGCTGCAAAGGGAATTTGAAAGCGCTTTGAAGCGAGAATCGTTGACTTGTGCCGAATTGCTGCGATAACCGATCCGAAGCGCTTCGGAGGAGGCCCACATCAGATGGGGGTCCGTCGCGTTTTAAGGGAGCTCGCGCCACATCGGCGCTTATCAATCGTTTAGGGAGGAAACCCATGTCCTTTGGATATCGGGCGACGGCTGTTGCCGCACTTTTGGCTGTGTTCGGTGCGCCGGCCATGGCGGACGAACTCTTCTATGTTTCGGGCGCCACCGGCGCGGCCGTCGAGAACTTCAAGAAATACGTGGCGCCCTGGGAAGCGCAGACCGGGCACACCGTGACCATGGTTCCGATGCCCTCTTCGACCACCGACCAGTTCGCCCAATATCGTCTGTGGCTGGCCGCCGGTTCGACCGACATCGACGTCTATCAGACCGACGTGATCTGGGCGCCGCAGCTGGCCGAGCAGTTCGTTGACCTGACCGAAGCCGCCAAGGACGTCGCGGGCAACCACTTCCCCTCGATCATCGAATCGCAGACCGTCGGCGGCAAGCTGGTCGCTCTGCCGATCTTCACCGATGCGCCGGCCCTGTATTACCGCAAGGACCTGCTGGAGAAGTATGGCGTCGCCGTTCCCAAGACCTGGGACGAACTGACCGCCGCGGCGCAGACGATCCAGGACGGCGAAAAGGC
The DNA here is from genome assembly GCF_025950525.1 of Stagnihabitans lacustris. Lineage (GTDB taxonomy): Bacteria > Pseudomonadota > Alphaproteobacteria > Rhodobacterales > Rhodobacteraceae > Stagnihabitans. The sequence continues at coordinate 602,376 of NZ_JAPDGS010000002.1, forward strand.
CGCCAACCCGGACTTCTGGGGTTTTGTCTGGCAGGGCAACGCCTATGAGGGCCTGACCTGCGACGCGCTGGAATGGGTCAAGTCCTTTGGTGGCGGTCAGATCGTCGAGCCCGATGGCACGATCTCGATCAACAACGAAAAGGCCGCCAAGGCCATCGAAACCGCCAAGGGCTGGGTCGGCACGATCTCTCCCGAAGGCATCCTGTCCTATCAGGAAGAAGAAGCCCGCGGCGTCTGGCAGACCGGCAACGCGGCCTTCATGCGCAACTGGCCCTATGCCTATGCGCTGGGCAATGGCGACGACAGCAAGGTCAAGGGCCTGTTCGGCGTGACGACCCTGCCGGCCGGTTCGGCGGATGAGAAGTCGGCCGCGACGCTGGGTGGCTGGAACGTGGCCGTGTCGAAGTATTCCGAACACCAGGAAGCGGCGATCTCGCTGGCCCTGTGGCTCTCGGGCCCGGAAGTGCAGAAGATGCGCGCCCTGAACGAAACCAACCTGCCGACGATCGTGTCGCTGTATGACGATGCCGAAATCGCCGAAAAGGCACCGATCATCCCGCAGTGGAAGGACGTGTTCCTGAATGCCGTGCCGCGGCCTTCGGCGCCGACCCTGACCAAGTATTCGGAAGTTTCGGCCAAGTTCTTCAATGCGGTCCACGAGACGCTGGCGGGCAATGGCTCGGCTGCCGACAACCTGGCCGCGCTGGAAGCTGACCTGACCGATCTGAAGGGCGACGGCTGGAAATAAGCCTTACAGCCTGCACGACAGAATGGGCGGCGGTTCCGCCGCCCATTTTTCATTCGGCCCCTTGGGTAAACAGGAGGGGGCCAAAGGGGGGGGATTGCTATGACTTCGCCGACGCACAGCGCGCGCGATGCCGGCCTCAGCCTGCAGCAACAACGCCAAAGAGCCGCTTTCTGGTTCCTTGCACCCATGGTGGTCGCGTTGTTCTGTGTGGCGGCCTGGCCTTTGCTGCGCACGATCTGGTTTTCGTTCACCGATACGTCGATGGACAATCTTTACGGCGGCAAGTGGGTTGGCTTTGACAACTACTTGCGGGTGCAGGAACTGCCCTCGGGCGCCTGGCGGTTCAAGGGCACCCTGGCCGATCCGGCCTGGTGGAACGCGGTCTGGAACACGGTGCGCTTCGCCTTTGTTTCGGTCATCCTGGAAACCTTCTTCGGCCTGATGGTCGCCCTGGTGCTGAATGCCGAGTTCAAGGGCCGCGGCTGGGTCCGTGCTGCCATCCTGATCCCCTGGGCCATCCCGACCATCGTCAGCGCCAAGATGTGGTCCTGGATGCTGAACGACCAATATGGCATCATCAACGTCATCCTGTTGAACCTGGGCCTGATCGAGAAAAAGATCGCCTGGACCGCCAGCCTTGATACCGCCATGGCGGCGGTGCTGATCGTCGACATCTGGAAGACGACGCCCTTCATGGCTTTGCTTTGCCTCGCCGGTCTGCAAATGGTGCCGCGCGACATCTACGAGGCGGCCAAGCTGGACGGCATCCATCCGGTGCGGGTCTTCTTCAAGGTGACGCTGCCCCTGATCCGCCCGGCCGTTGCGGTCGCCGTGATCTTCCGCATGCTGGACGCGCTGCGGATCTTCGATCTGGTCTATGTGCTGACGCCGGATTCCAGCGCCACCAAGACCATGTCGGTGATCTCGCGCCAGAACCTGTTTGAATACAACAACTTCGCCTATGGCGCGGCGCAATCGACGCTGCTGTTCGCGATCCTGGCCATCTTTGTCTCGCTGTATATCTGGCTGGGCCGCGTCGACCTGACCGGGGAGGCCAAGTGATGGGCAACAACAAGCTGTTGAAAAACGTGGCCTTTTACGCGCTGGTCGTGGTGATCGTCGTGTTTTCGGTCTTTCCGTTCTACTATGCGATCGTCACCTCTTTCTCGACCGGATCGGCGCTGTTCGAGGCGCGGTTCTGGCCCGCCTGGGATTGGTCGAACTACGAGACGGTCATGGGCGCGCGGGCCTTTTCGCGGTCGATCTGGAACTCGATCTTCATTGCCGCGACCACCGTGGGCTTTGCGCTGTTCCTGTCCGTGACCGCCGCCTATGCCTTGGCGCGGGTGCGGTTCCGCGGCCGTGGGCTGCTCTTGATGACCATCCTGGGCGTGTCGATGTTCCCGCAAATCGCGGTTCTGGCCGGCCTGTTCGAGCTGATCCGCTTTATGGGCCTGCTGAACTCGCCCTTCGCGCTGATCATCAGCTATACGATCTTTACCCTGCCCTTCACCGTCTGGGTGCTGACCACCTTCATGCGGGATCTGCCGGTCGAGATCGAAGAGGCCGCCGTGGTCGATGGGGCGACGCCCTGGATCGTGATCACCAAGGTCTTCTTGCCGCTGATGTGGCCGGCGCTTGTGACCACCGGCCTTCTGGCCTTTATCGGCGCGTGGAACGAGTTCCTCTTCGCGCTGACCTTCACCCAGACCGAGACGCAGCGCACGACCCCGGTGGCGATTGCCATGCTGTCGGGCGCCTCGGTGCAGGAAATTCCCTGGGGGCCCATCATGGCGGCTTCGGTCATCGTGACCGTGCCGCTGGTTGTCCTCGTCCTTGTCTTCCAACGCAAGATCGTCGCGGGTCTGACCGCAGGCGGCGTGAAGGGTTAAACCATGGCCAAGATCGAACTGAAGAATATCAAGAAGTCCTATGGCGCGGTGGATGTCATCAAGGGCATCGACCTGACCATCGAAAAGGGTGAATTCATGGTGTTTGTCGGGCCTTCGGGCTGCGGCAAGTCCACCCTGCTGCGCCTGATTTCGGGGCTGGAAGAGATCACCGGGGGCGACATGCTGTTCGACGGCGAGCGGGTGAACAATGTCATCCCCAGCCAACGCGGCATCGCAATGGTGTTTCAAAGCTATGCGCTTTATCCGCATATGAAAGTCTATGACAACATGGCCTTCGGGATGAAGCTGGCCAAGGCGACGCCTGCCGAGGTCGACAAGCGCGTCCGCGAGGCGGCGAAACTGCTGCAGATCGAGCATCTGCTGGACCGGTTGCCCAAGCAGCTTTCGGGCGGTCAGCGGCAGCGGGTGGCCATCGGGCGCGCGATCACGCGCGATCCGCGGGTGTTTTTGTTCGACGAGCCTCTGTCGAACCTCGATGCCGCCTTGCGGGTGGCGACGCGGTTGGAAATCGCCAAGCTGCATCACTCCATGGGCGATGTGACCATGGTCTATGTGACCCATGACCAGGTCGAGGCGATGACCCTGGCCGACCGCATCGCCGTGCTGCGCGATGGCAAGCTGGAGCAGGTCGGCACGCCGACCGAGCTTTATGAACGCCCGAACAGCATCTTTGTGGCGGGCTTCATCGGCTCGCCCAAGATGAACTTCCTGACCGGCAAGGTGGCTGCGGATTATGGCTGCGAGACGCTGGGCATCCGGTCGGAACATGTGATGATCGGCGAGGGACCCTGGACCGGGGATGTGGTCCATGTCGAGGACCTGGGCTCGGATCATTACCTCTTCATCGAGATGGGCGGTGATGAACCTTTGATCTGCCGGCGTCCCGGAAAGACCGATATCGGGCTTGGCACGAAAGTGACCTTCGGACCGATGGCTGAGCACTTGCATCGGTTCGACAAGGATGGGAAGCCGATGCGCTGACGGACAGGCCGGGGGGCCAGCCCCCCGGACCCCCCGGAGTATTTGAACCAATGTGAAAGGGGGAGCGGTTCCCCCTTTGAGAGGATGAGAGCATGACTATTCGCGTCACCGTCTGGGGCGAGAACGTTCACGAGCAGAAGAACAAGGTCGTGGCGGGGGTTTACCCGCTGACCATGCATGGCACGATTGCCGAATTCCTGAACAAGGAAGCCGGGATTGCGGCGTCCACCGTGACCTTGCAGGATGCCGAACATGGGCTGACCGAGGCGAAGTTGGCCGAAACCGATGTGCTGATCTGGTGGGGCCATGCCGCCCATGGCCAGGTTGATGATGCCATCGTCGAACGCGTTTGCAATGCGGTCTGGGGCGGCATGGGGGTGATTTTCCTGCACTCCGCCCATTTCGCCAAGCCGTTCAAGCGGCTGATGGGGGCGCCCTGCAACCTGACCTGGCGCGAAGCCGGTGAGCGCGAGCGGATCTGGGTCACGTCGCGCCAGCACCCGATCGCACGGGGCCTGCCCGATCATTTCGAGCTGGAAACCGAAGAGATGTATGGCGAGCCCTTTGGCGTGCCGGAACCCTTGGAGACGGTGTTCATCTCGTGGTTCCAGGGCGGCGAGGTCTTCCGGTCTGGCCTGACCTATCGGCGCGGCGCGGGGAACATCTTTTACTTCCGCCCGGGGCATGAGACCTATCCGACCTATCACGATGCCAATGTGCAGAAGGTGATTGCGAACGGCGTCCGCTGGGCCTTTAACCCCGAAGCGCGGATCGCGGCGCCGAACGATGCGCCGAACACGCCGGTCGACAAGGCCTTGGAGCCCATCGTGGAACGCGGCCCCCGTCTGCACCATGACGGCGAGGAAGGTTACAAATGACCATCCGCATCCTGATCATCGGCACCGGGGGCATGGCCAACAACCACGCCACCGAGTTCAACAAGATCGAGGGCGTCAAGGTTGTGGCCGGGGTCGATACGCGCCCGGAACAGCTGAAGGCCTTTTGTGACAAGCATGGGATCGAGCATGGCTTCGCCTCTTTGGCCGAGGCGCTCGCCTGGGGCGAATTCGACGCCGTCACCAATGTGACGCCCGACGCCGCGCATTATGCCACGACCATGCCGGTTCTGGCTGCGGGCAAGCATATCCTGTGCGAAAAGCCCCTGGCCACCAATGAGGCTCAGGCCGACGAGATGGCCGCGGCGGCCGCCAAGGCGGGCGTCGTCAACATGGTCAACCTGTCCTATCGCAATGTCGCGGCCTTGCAGCAGGCGGCCAAGATGGTGCGCGAGGGGGCCATCGGCGAGATCCGCCATTTCGAGGCCAGCTATCTGCAATCCTGGCTGACCCAGCCCGCCTGGGGGCATTGGGACCGCGAAAGCCAATGGCTGTGGCGGCTGTCGACCAAGCACGGGTCCAAGGGCGTTCTGGGCGATGTGGGCATCCATATCCTTGATTACGCGACCTTTATCGCGGGGCAGGATGTCGCCGAGATCTCTTGCCGGCTGGCGACCTTTGCCAAGGCGCCGGGGGATCAGATCGGGGAATATCCGCTGGATGCCAATGACAGCGCCACGATGCAAGTGGTCCTGGCCAACGGCGCGCTGGGCACGGTTGCGGCCACGCGCTTTGCCTCTGGTCATCTGAACGACTTGCGGTTGCGGATATATGGCACGCTGGGCGGGCTTGAGGTTTGTTGGGAAAACAACGTCTCGACCCTGCGGGCCTGCCTTGCCCCGGGGCTGGAGAAGGCCGAGTGGCACGAGGTTGAGGCGCCGGTGCTGGCCAATATCTACCAACGGTTCATCGCGGCGATCCGTGGTGAGGGCGCGGCCGATCCGGACTTTGCCCGCGGGGCGGTTTTGCAAAAGATGCTGGACCGGGCCGAGCAATCTTCTGCCCAGGGCGCGCGGTCTTTGGCGATTTGATCTGACCTGTGGCGATTTGTCACCCAACGGCCCCGAAGTCAGCTTCGGGGCCGCTTTCATCTTGCGCCCTCGGGGCAATGGCTGCTTGATGGCCGAAAACAGGAGGCCGATATGGTGCAGGGATATTCCCGTCTTCAGATCATCTTGCATTGGGTTGTGGGGGTCTTGATCGTCTTCAACCTGATCTTTTCGGATGGCATGTCAGAGCTGTGGCGCGCCGTCGAAACCGGGGGCAACACCGATATGACGGTCACGGCGCTGTTGCATATCCTGGTGGGCGGGCTGGTGCTGGCGCTGGTCGTGCTGCGCCTGGGCGTGCGGCTGGTGCGCGGTGCGCCCGAGGTGCCAGCGTCGAGCCCCCTGCTGGAGAAAGCCGGCAAGATCGGCCATTGGGCGATCTATGCGCTGATGATCGGCCTGCCTGTCACCGGGCTTGCCGCCTATTTCGGCGGCGTGGCCTTTTTGGCCGAGATCCATGGCGGTCCGTTGAAGGCCCTGCTGTGGGTGCTGATCGCGGGCCATGTGGTCATGGCCTTGTATCACCAGTTTGTCCTGAAGGACGGGCTGTTGGACCGGATGCGGACGCCGCGCTGATCCATCCGAGGCCTGCCCCTGCGACGCCGATCAGTCCGAGGCGGAGGCGGCCAGAAAGACGCGGACCGTCTCTTCGAATTCGCGCGGGCGGTCGGCATGCAGCCAGTGGCCCGCCCCGGGCAGTTTCGCAAAGCGCGCCTTGGGGAATTGCGCCTTGATCGCCGCGCGGTGTTCGGGGCGGACATAGTGGCTGTCGGCCCCGGTCAGGAAGAGGGTCGCCCCGGGGAAACTGCCCGTCGTGCCCGGCCAGCCGATGATCTTGTCCATCTCGGCCTCCAGCACGTCATGGTTCAGCCGCCAGCGCGGCGGCTGCGCCTTCAGGTCCAGCGACTGCAGAAAGAAGGCCCGAAGCGCGGGGTCTTCGACGGTCAGGGCCAGGCGGCGGTCGGCCTCTTGACGTCTGGCAAGGTCCGTCAGGTCCAAGCCCCGCATCGCCGCGATATGACCGCTTTGGTCGTGGTTATAGGCGACGGGGGCGATGTCGGCGACCACAAGGCGGCGGATCAGCTCGGGCCGGGTCAGCGCCAGTTGCATCGCGGCCTTGCCCCCCATCGAATGACCCAGAAGATCGACCGGAGCGCCCAGGGCCTCGATCACCTGGGCCAGGTCGGCGGCCATGTCGGGATAGGACTGCGTCGCTCCGCGCGGGCTTTCGCCGTGATTCCTTTGATCCACCGTCACCACGTCGCGCGGGCCTGACAGGTTGCGCGCAATGGCGCCCCAGTTCCGCGCCGACCCGAAAAGCCCATGCACAATCAGCAAGGTCGGCAGCGACTTGGCCTCTTTTGCCGGATGAAGCACCTGGTTCAGCATGTTCGCCGTCTTCCCATCGTTGAAATGCCCTTTTCTCAGGTCTAAGGATCAGGTTCAAGCGAGGGCAAGATGAGCCGAACCACGATCACGCAGATGGCCGACCGCGTCTCTGGCCTGATGGCCGAGCGGCTGAAGATCAAGGGCCCGCTGGAGGTCCAGGTGACGCGCGCGCGCAGGCGTCTGCCGCGTGAGGTCTTTGCCGCCGCCGAAGCTCTGGCCGAGGCGGTCAAGCTGTCGGCCAATCCCAAGTTCATGGCCCGGATCGACGACGAGGCCGTGGCGATATCCTATGACATCCTGGTGCGGCATCTGAACGGGGTGGGGCGGTCGGCGCGGCGCAAGGGGATGCTGTTGGACGTTGCGGCCCGCATTGCCTTTGCGCTGTTGGTCGTGGGCGGGCTCTGGCTGGCGGCGATCTATTGGCGCGGCAATCTTTAGGCGGGTCCCGTGGGTTTCACAGGCATGAAATGCCTGTGAAACCCACGGGAGGACGCGGGGGCTGCCGCCCCCGCACCCCCGCCCGGGGGAGGGGCACGCCCCTCCCCCGGACCCCCTCCGTGGATAGGTATGAACAGATGACATGCAAAAGGGGCTGGCGGTTGGGCCAGCCCCTTTGTCTTTGTCGCAGCGGTCAGAGGCCGGGATAGAGCGGGAACTTGGCGCAAAGCGCCTCGACCTTGGCCTTCACAGCGGCTTCGACGGCGGCGTTGCCCTCTTCGCCATTGGCGGCCAGGCCGTCGACGACTTCGACGATCCATTGGCCGATCTGGCGGAACTCTGCCTCACCAAAGCCGCGGGTCGTGCCAGCCGGGGTGCCAAGGCGCACGCCCGACGTCACCATGGGCTTTTCCGGGTCAAAGGGGATGCCGTTCTTGTTGCAGGTGATATGGGCGCGGCCCAAGGCCTTTTCCGTCGCATTGCCCTTCACGCCCTTTGGGCGCAGGTCGACCAGCATCACATGGGTATCCGTGCCGCCGGTGACGATATCCAGGCCGCCCTTCATCAGCTGATCGGCCAGCGCCTGAGCGTTCTTGATCACCTGAGCCGCATAATCCTTGAACTCGGGACGCAGCGCCTCGCCGAAGGCCACCGCCTTGGCCGCGATCACATGCATCAACGGCCCGCCCTGGATGCCCGGAAAGATGGCCGAGTTGATCTTTTTCGCGATCTCTTCCGAATTCGTCAGGATCATGCCGCCACGGGGGCCGCGCAGGGTCTTGTGGGTCGTGGTCGTCGCCACATCGGCATAGGGGAAGGGCGAGGGATGCGCGCCGCCCGCGACCAGACCGGCAAAGTGCGCCATATCCACCATCAGATAAGCGCCCACCTTGTCGGCAATCGCGCGGAACCGGGCGAAGTCGATCTGACGCGGCACGGCCGAGCCGCCGGCGATGATCAGCTTGGGCTGATGTTCGACGGCCAAGGCCTCGACCTGGTCATAGTCGATCAGGTTGTCCTGTTGACGGACGCCATACTGGATGGCGTTGAACCACTTGCCCGACTGGTTCGGCGCTGCCCCATGGGTCAGGTGCCCGCCCGAGGCCAGGTTCATCCCCAGGATCGTGTCGCCGGGCTTGATCAGCGCGGTAAACACGCCCTGGTTCGCCTGGGAACCGCTGTTGGGCTGCACATTGGCATAGGTCACGCCGAAAAGCTGGCAGGCCCGGTCGATGGCCAGCTGTTCGGCCACGTCGACGAACTGACAGCCGCCGTAATAGCGCTTGCCCGGATAGCCCTCGGCATATTTGTTCGTCATCACCGAGCCCTGTGCCTCCATCACGGCGCGGGAGACGATGTTTTCCGAGGCGATCAACTCGATCTCGTCGCGCTGGCGGCCAAGTTCGTTGGTGATCGAGCCAAAAAGCTCCGGATCACGGGACGCGAGGGATTCGGTAAAGAAGCCGTTGGTCATGGGTCTCTCCTGTGGGTTGCGGCCATTTAGCCGCAGTCTGACGACAAGGATAGGGCGGAAAACGACGGGAAAGAGGTCGGAGACGAAAAAAGTTTCCGATAGGAAACTTCCTTTAAGATTGGCGGCAGATTTCTCCGACCCGATCCGAGGGGGGGTTGAGTTCCGCGCCCCCAGGGTCAAGATGGCAGGCGGAGGACCTCATGACCCGCAACATCGCCTTTCGTGCCTCGCGTGCTCCTGCGGCCCAGGAGGCCTTTGCCGCCCTGACCGCGCTCCATGGCCAAAGCAAGCTGACCGAGGCCGAAGTGATCGTGGCCCTGGGGGGCGATGGCTTCATGTTGCAGACCCTGCATGAGGTCCAGGCCTCGGGTCTGCCGGTTTACGGGATGAATTGCGGCACCGTGGGGTTCCTGATGAACGCCTATGAGGTCGAGGGCCTGGCCGAAAGGCTGGAGGCGGCGCAAGAGGTCAGCTTGAACCCCCTGCATATGACGGCGGTCGACGAGGATGGCCGCGTGACCGAAGCCCTTGCGATCAATGAGGTTTCGCTTTTGCGGATGGGGGCGCAGGCGGCCAAGCTGCGCATCCTGGTCGATGGAGTCGAACGGATGCCAGAGCTGGTTTGCGATGGCTGTCTTCTGGCCACGCCTGCGGGATCGACGGCCTATAACTATTCCGCCCATGGGCCGATCCTGCCGATTGGGGCCGATGTGCTGGCGCTGACCTCGGTTGCGGCCTTTCGCCCCCGGCGCTGGCGGGGCGCGCTTTTGCCGAAATCCGCCGTGGTCCGGTTCGAGGTCATCGACCCCGGCAAACGCCCGGTCCGCGCCGATGCCGACACGATGCCCGTGACCCATGTCGTCAGCGTCGAGATCCGCTCGGCCCCCGAAACCTGCCACCGCATCCTGTTTGATCTCGGTCATGGGCTGGAAGAACGGCTGATCGTCGAGCAATTCGCCTGAACCTGCACTTTCGCGGCGCTTGACTTTTGCGTCAAAGGGGCGCATCTGCCCCAAGTCCGACGTCCGTGCCGCGTGAGCACCTTTTCGACCCGGACACAGGTTCCCACCATCACGCAGGGGTGCCCACAGAGGCACGGGTGTCAGAAGGTTCTGACGCCGAGGGCCTTTGGTCCTTTTGCGATGGTGTCACATATGACCACTTTTGCCGAACTCGGCCTTTCGCCGAAACTTCTCAAGGCCCTGGAGGCCACCAATCTTTCCACGCCGACGCCGATTCAGGCCCAGGCGATCCCGCATATCATGAAGGGCTCTGACCTGATGGGTCTGGCCCAGACCGGCACCGGCAAGACGGCGGCCTTTGGCCTGCCCCTGGCGCACCGCCTGCTGGAGATCGGCCATCCGCCGCCGCCGAAACATGTCCGCGCCCTGATCCTGGCGCCGACGCGGGAGCTGGTCTCCCAGATCTTCGACAACATCGCCTCTTTCACCAAGGGGACCGCGGTCAAGATCACCATGGTCGTGGGCGGCGCGTCGATCTTCAAACAGGCGGAGCGGCTGAAGCGCGGGTCGGATGTGCTGGTGGCGACGCCGGGCCGTCTGATCGACCTTCTGGACCGCGGCGACGTGACCTTGGAATCCTGCGGCTATCTGGTGCTGGACGAGGCCGATCACATGCTGGACATGGGCTTTATCCATGCCCTGCGGAAAATCGCCAAGTTCATCCCGCAAAAGCGTCAGACGATGCTGTTTTCGGCCACGATGCCCGCCGATATCTCCGAGATCGCGGATACCTATCTGCGCAACCCGGTCAAGGTGCAGGTCGCGCCCCCCGGCAAGCCCGCCGACAAGATCGTGCAGGCCGTCCATTACATCCCCAATGGCGACAAGGCGCGTCTGTTGGAAGACTACCTGAAAAAGCACCCGGGCGAACAGGCCCTGGTCTTTGGCCGCACCAAGCATGGGTCGGAAAAGCTGTTCAAGCTGCTGGAGACCTGGGGCTTCAAGGCGGGTTCGATCCACGGCAACAAAAGCCAGAACCAGCGTGACCGCACCCTGACCGAGTTCCGCGAAGGCAAACTGGATGTGCTGGTGGCCACCGATGTCGCGGCCCGCGGCATCGACATTCCGGGCGTGCGCCATGTCTATAATTTCGACATGCCGAATGTGCCGGAAAACTATGTCCACCGCATCGGCCGCACCGCGCGGGCCGGGGCCGAGGGCAATGCGACCTCTTTCGTTTCGCCTTCGGAAATGGGCGAGCTGCAGGCCGTCGAAAAGCTGCTGAAGAAGATCATCCCGGTGGTTGGCGGGGCGGCCTGGTCGGCGGCTGCGGTGGCTGCGGCTCCGTCCAAGCCGGGGCAGGGCAAGGGGCGTTCGGGAAGCCGTCCGTCCGATGCGCCGCGTCCGCAAGGTCAGGGCCAGGGGCGGCCGCAACAGGCTGGCGCACGTCCGGCCAAGCCGGCCGGGGCCGGGGCGAAACCCTTTGGCGCCAAGCCTGCCGGTGCCAAGCCGATGGGCGCAAAGCCTGCGGGCGCGCGGCCTCCGCGTCCTGCGACGGGTGGGGCCGCAACGCCCCAGCGCAAGGCGCGCTAAGGTTTGGGGGGCTTCGGCCCCCTTTTCCATGTCTCGGTCTTGGGGCGGCTTATGCCAGGCCCTGTTCCAAGTTCAGCTTCATCGTCAGCAAGATTTCCTGCAGCGACAGCGTCTCACGCAACAGCTTTTTGGCCTCGTTGGGAGAGATCTTTCCGTCCTCGATCGCCAGGTTGTATTCCGCCATCAGCTGCGCAAATCGCTGCGCCAGCGTCACGACGTCCTGGTTCACCCCGCCCGAGGTCGCATTGCGCTTTTCCGGGCTGTAAGACAGCGTGATGCCGCGCAGATCGGCCAGCGCCGCCGTGACATGGGGAAAGCGCGCCGCCGATTCCAGCTGCGCCACGACATCGACCGGCATGAAGCGGTCGCCATGTTCGTCCTGATCCGAGTAATAGCGCCCCAACGTCGCCTTGGACTTGCCGGTCAGGGCGCAGGCGGCCTCTATGCCGACATCCTTGACCAGGGCTTCGGCGTGTTTCTTCAGATAGCTTTCGACCGACATGTTCTGAACCCTTTAGGGGCGCGGGAAATTCCTGCAACTTTTCCCATTAATCAGGAACTAAAGATTTGTCATGCATAAAGGTGGCCCGACGTTCGGGATTGTGCGAGTGACCGGATCAATCCGCCTTGGATTGCACGGGTTTGGGTTTGGGTCCGCCATGCCTTGTGTCTCGCGATGGGGGCAGGGCGGACCCGTCCCCCCATGCGCGAACTTGCGTGAGGCTGTGGCTTTCGGCTAAAGGGCGGCATGGCCAAGCTGTATTTTCACTTCTCCACCATGAATGCCGGCAAATCGACGCTGCTGTTGCAGGCGTCGCACAACTACCGTGAGGGGGGGATGGTGACATATCTGGTCACGGCCCGCTTCGACACCCGCGCCGGAGAGGGCCGCATCGCCAGCCGCATCGGCATCGGCGAGCCCGCCGACACGTTCGAACCCGGTGAGGACATGTTCGCCAAGATCCAGGCCCGCCTGGCCGAGGGCCGCGTGGACTGCATCTTCCTGGACGAGGCGCAGTTCCTGACCAAAGAGCAGGTCTGGCAACTGGCCCGCGCGGTGGATGATCTGGGCGTGCCGATCATGGCTTATGGGCTGCGGGTGGATTTTCAGGGCAACCTGTTCCCGGGCTCGGCCGCACTTCTGGCCTGGGCGGATGAAATGCGCGAAGTCCGCACGATCTGTCATTGCGGCAAGAAGGCCACGATGGTGATCCGGCGCGGCGCAGATGGACGGGCCATGCGCGATGGCGATCAGGTGCAGATCGGCGGGAACGAAACCTATGTCAGCCTGTGTCGCAGGCATTGGCGCGAGGCGATGGGCGCCTGATCTCTTTCATACTGGCTCAAATACTCCGGGGGGAGCGAAGCGGGGGGCAGCGCCCCCCTTTTAAAACCGGTCTGCCCGACAGGCGCTGATATCGCGTGAGGTCTCACGCCCCATCACCAGGTCCGTGACGATCTGCGCCGTCACCGGGGCCAGCGTCAGGCCGATATGGCCATGGCCATAGGCATGGATGACCTCGGCCCCCGCCCGGCTGGGCCCGATCACCGGCAGCGAATCGGGGATCGAGGGGCGAAAGCCCATCCAGGTGCGGTCAGGCTCGCCCAGATGCGGGAAAACCGACCTGGCGCCATCCAAAAGCCGCGCGATGCGGTGGGCCGAGGGCGGGGCGGTCAGCCCGCCAAGTTCCACCGTGCCCGCCACCCGCAGGCGCCCGGTCATCGGGCAAAGGTAAAACCCCCGCGCCGTCGGACAGCAGGGCCGGTTCAACAAGGGCCGGTCCATGTCGAATTCGATGTGATAGCCGCGCTCGGTGTCCAGGGGCACGCGGTCGCCCGCCATCCGGGCGAGGTCGCGCGCATGGGCGCCCGCCGCCAGGACCACCCGTTTCGCATGAACCTTGAAGCCCGCGCCCTCCAGCAAGATGCCGTCGAATTGCCGCGTCAGCCTATCGACGCGGCCCCGCAACAGGCCGGCATATTGCAGCGCGGCTTGGGCGAGGCGCGCCACCATCTCTCCGGGGTCGGACAAAAAGACCGCGTTGGGAAAATAGGCCGCCCCCGCCATGCCCTGCAGCCCGGGTTCCAGCTGCGCCAGGCCGTGGTCGTCGATCAGCTCGACTTCGACGCCCAGGGTCCGGCGGAAGTCCATATCCGCGCCCGCCGTCCGCAGCGCCTTTTCCGTCTCATAGAGGTAAAGGCAGCCCTCGGCGCGCATCAGGTCGAGGCCCCCGATCCGCGCAGCAAGGTCGGTCCACAGCTCTTTGGCGCCGTCCAGCAGCCCCGCAATCGCGGTCGCATTGCGTAGCGTCGCCCCCGGCAGCGACTGGCGGGCAAAGCGCATCAGCCAGGGCGCCAAGGCCCCCAAGGCCCCGGGCCGGATCGACAGGGGCGAGTTGCGGTTGAAGAGCAGCGAGGGCAGCGACCGCAGCACATCGGGCGACCCCACCGGCATCACCGCATAATCGGCAATCGTCCCGGCATTGCCATAGCTGGCGCCGGCGCCTGGGGTCTCGGGGTCGATCAACACGACCTCCAGCCCCTCGGCGCACAGGGCTTCGGCCACGGCCAGGCCCACGACGCCCGCGCCGATCACGGCGATCTGGGTAGAGATATGCTGCACCATCAAGGTCTCCCGGGCCGGGGTCATCCCCCGGCCCAGTGATTGTTACATGCAGGCCTCAAAGAGCGCACGGGTGTTTTCCGCCGTCATCACGACCGGGTTACCGCCACAGGACGGGTCTTCCAGCGCGAATTCGGTCAGTTGGTCCAGATCCGAGGCCTTGACGCCCAAAGCGGTCAGGTTGGCCGGGATGCCAAGCTTGGCGCGCAGGTCCATCACCGCCGCCTTGAAGCCATCAAAGCCGTCAAAGCCCAGATAGGCGGCGGCCGCCGCAATCCGGTCCTCGATCACGGCACGGTTGAAGTCCAGCACCATGGGCATGACGACGGCATTGGTCGTGCCGTGGTGGGTGTTATACAGCGCGCCGATCGGGTGGCTGAGGCTGTGGATGGCGCCCAGCCCCTTTTGGAAGGCCACGGCGCCCATAGCCGCCGCCGACATCATATGCGCGCGGGCGTCCAGGTCGTTCGGGTTGTCATAGACCTTGGGCAGGTTTTCAAACACCAACCGCATCCCCTCCAGTGCGATGCCCTGGGACATCGGGTGGTAGAAGGGCGAGGAATAGGCCTCAAGGCAATGGGCCAGCGCGTCCATGCCGGTGCCTGCGGTGATGAAGCGCGGCATCCCCACGGTCAGCGCCGGGTCACAGATCGTCACCTTGGGCATCAGGGCGGGGTGGAAGATGATCTTCTTCTTATGCGTCAGCGCATTGGTCAGCACGCCTGCACGCCCCACTTCGGACCCCGTGCCCGCCGTCGTCGGCACCGCAATGATCGGCGCGATTTTCAAGGCATCGGCGCGGGTATACCAGTCGTCGACATCCTCCAGATCCCAGACGGACAGGTCGCCGCGCTGATGCGCCATCAGGGCGATCATCTTGCCAAGGTCCAGGCCAGAGCCCCCGCCAAAGGCCACGACCCCGTCATGACCGCCCGCAAGGTAAACCGCGATCCCGTCGGCCATGTTCTTTTCGTTCGGGTTCGGGTCCACTTCGGAGAAGACCGCGCGGCCCAGCCCTGCGGCCTCCAGCACATCCAGCGCCTGCGTGGTGATCGGCAGCGAGGCCAGCGCCTTGTCCGTCACCAACAGCGGCTTGGTGATGCCCGTGGCCTTGCAATGCTCGGCCAGCTCGGCAATCCGGCCCACGCCGAATTTGATCGCGGTCGGGTAGTTCCAATTCCGGTTCGGAACGTTGTGCGTCATGTCTCAGACCTTTTTCAGATGATAGGATTTCGGCCGCGTGACCGACATATAGCCCAGATAGGACAGCGACCCGCCGCGGCCGGTGTCCTTGCAGCCGGTCCAGCACAGCGCGGGGTCCAGGTAGTCGGCGCGGTTCATGAAGACGGTCCCCGTCTCGATCTGCGCGCCGATGGCGGCTGCGGTGTCGTAATCTTCGGTCCAGATGCTTGCCGTCAGGCCATAGGGACTGTCGTTCATCAGGGCCAGGGCCTCTGCGTCCGAGGCCACTTTCATGATGCCGACCACGGGGCCGAAGGTCTCTTCGGTCATGATCTTCATGGAATGGTCGACGTTGACCAGAACCTGCGGCATGACATAGGCGCCGCCGTCCAAGGGGAAGTCCTTCGCGTCGATCAGCGCACGCGCCCCCTTGGCCAGCGCATCGGCCAGTTGATCGCGCACGACAGTGGCAAAGCGGACATGGGCCATCGGCCCGAGGGTGGTCCCTTCGTCAAAGGGATTGCCCAGCGTCAGGGCCCGCGCCCAGGCCACGGCCTTTTCGACAAAGGCGTCGTAAAGGCTTTCGTGGACATAGATCCGCTCGATCCCGCAGCAGCACTGGCCCGCGTTGAACATCGCGCCATCCATCAGCGTATCGACCGCCGCATCCAGATTGGCATCGGCGCGGACATAGCCCGGGTCCTTGCCGCCCAGTTCCAGCCCCAGGGGGGTAAAGGTGCCAGCCGCCGCGCGTTCGATGGCCTGCCCGCCCGCAACAGACCCCGTGAAGTTCACAAAGTTGAAGCTGCGCGCCTTGATCAGCGCTTCGGTCGTGGCGTGGTCCAGGACGACGTTCTGGAACACGTCCTCGGGGATACCGGCGGCATGAAAGGCCTCGGCGAGGCGCTCGCCCGCCAGAAGGGTCTGGCTGGCGTGTTTCAGCACGACCGTGTTCCCGGCAATCAGCGCGGGAACGATGGTGTTGATGGCGGTCAGATAGGCATAGTTCCAGGGCGCGATGACAAAGACGACGCCCAGGGCCTCCCGCGCGATATAGCGGCGGAAGGTCGCGCTGTCCTCGATCACCTTGGGGGACAGGGTTTCGGCGGCGATATCGGCCATATAATCGGTCCGGGCATTGACGCCGCCGAACTCGTTATAGCGGGTCGGGCGGCCCATCTGCCAGGCGGCTTCCTCGACGATCTGGGCCTTTTTCTCGTTCAGATGGGCGATGCCCGCACGGACCAGCGCGATCCGTTCTGCCAGGGGACGCGCGCCCCAGGCCTTTTGCGCCGCCCGCGCCCGGGCAACAGCCGCCGTCGCCGCCTCGGGCGTCAGCGGCGCCCGTTCCGCATAGACCCGGCCATCGACCGGGGAAATCAGTTGGATCATGTTACACTCCGTTTCCGCCGGGGTAGGGTGCGTGGTTCCACGCACCGCTCCCGATCAAGCCCGCTCGAACCCGCGTTGCAGTTCGAAATCCGTCACCACGCGGTCGGTCTCTGCGATCTCCCACTGGCAGGCGTGGTGGTAATGGTCCACCACATCGTCGCCAAAAGCCGCCCGCAGCATCGCCGAGCCCTTCAGCAGCTCCGAGGCCTCGCGCAGCGTCTTGGGGATCTCGCGGATGCCGTTGGCCGTATACATATCGCCCGAAAGCTCCGGTTCCAGCGCCATCTTCTTTTCGATCCCGTCCAGGCCCGCCGCCAGCAGCGCCGCGCAAGCCATATAGGGGTTCACATCCGACCCCGGGATGCGACATTCGACGCGAATGGCCTTGGTGCCCTCGCCACAAACCCGGAACCCCGCCGTGCGGTTGTCCGCCGACCAGACCGCCTTGGTCGGCGCAAAAAGGCCCACGCAGAAGCGTTTGTAGCTGTTCACATAGGGCGCCAGAAAGGCCGTGATGTCGCGGGCATGGTGCAATTGCCCCGCCATGTAATGCCGCATCAGGTCGGACATGCCATGCGTCCCCTCGGGGTCGGCGAACAGGGCCTGACCATCCATGCTCCACAGGCTTTGGTGGATATGCGACGACGACCCGGCCTTTTTCGTATCATACTTGGCCATGAAGGTGACGGACTTGCCCTTGGACCAGGCGATTTCCTTGACCCCGTTCTTCACAAGGACATGGTTGTCTGCCGTGTCCAAAGCGTCCGAATAGCGGTAGTTGATCTCTTCCTGCCCCGCATCGGCCTCACCCTTGGAGTTTTCGACCGGGATGCCCGCGCCATAAAGCCCATTGCGGACGGCGCGCATGACGTCTTCTTCCTTGGTGGTCTGGAAGATGTGGTAATCCTCGTTATAGGCGCTGACCGGCTGCAAGGCCTTGAGGCCGCCATCGCGCAGGTTGTTATAGCTGTTTTCAAACAGATAGAACTCCAGCTCGGTCGCCATCATCGCATCAAAGCCCATGGCGCGGGCGCGGGCGACCTGGGCCTTCAGCACGGCGCGGGGGGAATGGGGGACCGGCTGATGGGTGTGATGGTCGATCAGGTCGCACAGGACCAAAGCCGTCCCCTCCAGCCAGGGGATCAGCCGCATCGTGGCCAGGTCGGGCTTCATCACATGGTCGCCATAGCCGGTTGACCAGCTGGAGGATTTATACCCCTGCACCGTGTTCATGTCCTGATCCACGGTCAGCAGGTAGTCGCAACAATGCGTCTCCTTGTAGCCGCCATTCACGAAAAAGGCCGCGTGAAAGCGTTTGCCCACCAGGCGCCCCCACATATCCACCGCAGCGACCAGAACGGTGTCGATGCTGCCTTGGTCCACAAGGTCTTTCAGTCGGTCTAGGGTCAGATTGCCGGGCATATCTGGATTCCTCTGTTGGGTGTGGCCCTGTTGTCGGGCTTCATGGTGGCAGGTCGCGGGCGGCCTTAGCTCGCCTTCGCCTGCTTCTGGATCTCGGTCAGGCCCATGTTGATCACGGGGGCCAGGGTCTCGGCCATGCGGTCGGCGGCCGCGCTGTCGGCGATCAGGTCGTTCCGGATCTCCAGCATGGCATTGGGCAGGCCGTAAGGCGTCGCATGGAGGCGCAGGGTATGCGTCACATCATCGGCGGCGGAATAGGGCGCGTTCAGTTGCGCGTTCAGCCGGGTCAGCCGGCGGGCGGCGTCGTTGATCGCCACGGCAAGGGCGGCATCGGCGTCATGGATCACCCCGAATTCGACCGCGCGGGGGCGGCCGTGAAAGATGGGGGTGAAGGAGTGGATGGTGACAATGACCGGCCGCAGCCCCAAGGCAATGCGCCGGGCAATCAGGTTGTGCAACCCATTGGCCCAGGGCAGATACAGCGCCTCTGTCCGCGCCAGCCGGTCTTGCGCGGTGATCGTCGCATTGCCCGGGATGTCGTGGATTTCGGACCGCGCCGGCATCGCGCCCTTCATGTCGGGCGCGCGGTTCAGGTCATAGATCAGCCGTGTCGCGGGCGCATGGATCAGCACCGCATCCAAGCGGTGCATCAGCCCCCGCGCCACGTCCAGCGCGCCCGGGTCCCAGGCGATATGGGCCGCGCGCTGCTCCGGGCTTAGCCCCAGGTCGCCCCAAGGTGCAGGAAAGGCGTTCGAGGCATGTTCGCAGACCAGAACCAGCCGCCCCGTCGCAGACAAATTCTCGATGATCGGCTGAAATGCCCGCATGGCGGTCTCCCTTTTGCGACAGGCTGTCTTGGCTGGGCCAAACTGTCAAGATTGTTTCCGCCGGGCAAATCCTGTTACGATGTTTACGAAACGGAGACCGCCGATGACCCTGGACGATCAACTGCGCACCGCTCTTCCCGATCTGACCCGGGCCGAGCGGCAATTGGCGACCCATATCCTGTCGCATTATCCGGTGGCGGCGCTGGGGTCGATCACGGTGCTGGCGAAGGCCGCGCAGGTGTCGACGCCGACCGTGGTGCGGCTGGCGCAAAAGCTGGGCTACAAGGGCTATCCCGACTTTCAGGGGTCTTTGCGCGGCGAGGTCGAGGCCATGTTGGTGACGCCCATCACCAAACAGGCGATGCGGGCGCAGGGCGTGCCGTCCGGTCACATGCTGACCCGCTTTGCCGAGGCCGTGGTGGCCAATCTGCAATCGACGCTGAACCAGATCGACCCGGCCGATTTCGACGCGGTGGTCGCTTTGCTGGCGGACCCCTCGCGCCGGGTCTTTGCCTTGGGCGGGCGGATCACCCATGCGCTTGCCGATTATTTCGCCAGCCTGATGACGGTGATCCGGACGGAAGTGACGTTGCTGTCCGACAATTCCGCCACCTGGCCGCCCGCCCTGCTGGAGATGCAGGCCGGCGATGTGCTTTTGGTCTTTGACATCCGCCGCTATGAAAATGCGGTGTTGCAGGTGGCCGAGATGGCCAAGGAACAGGGCGCCGAGATCGTGCTTGTCACCGACCGCTGGGTCTCGCCTGCGGCTTCGCACGCCCGGCATGTGATGTGCGCCCATGTCGAGGCGCCAAGTGCCTGGGACAGCAATGCGGTGCTGATGGTCCTGGTGGAAACGCTGTTGGCCGCGGTGCAAAACGCGACCTGGGAGGTGACAGAACCCAGGTTGCGGCGGTTGGAGGACCTTTACGCCCGCACGCGCTTCTTTCGGCGGCATCGCTAGCGGACAGCGCCGGGAGGGTTTCACACCCTCCCGGACCCTCCCGTGGGATATTTATGAAAAGATGAAAGGGATCAGCGGTGCCGCAGGCCTAGGGCGGCGTTCAAGGCCACGGCGGTCAGCAAGACCGCGCCGCCCAGTGCGGTGTTGGGCGACAGGGTCTGGTTCAACAGCGCCCAGGCCCAAAGCGGCGCCAGCAGGACCTCGATCAGCGAGAACAGCGTGGCTTGGGCCGCGGGCACGACGCGCGAGCCTGCGGTGTAAAGCGCCATGCCGCCGGTCAGGGTCACGGCGCCCATCGCGGTTGCAATGGCAATGTCCTGGGGGGCTGTGAGCAAGGCTTCGCCAGCCAGCAGGGCGCCGACCGCGCCGATGGCCGTCGAAAAGACCCCGCCCAAAAGGACAGCGGGGCGGGTGTCGCTGACATGGCCCCAGCGGACGGCCACGGTGAAGGCGGCAAAGCCCGCCGCGGACAAAAGCGCCGCCAGCGTGCCAAAGCCGGTGCCGCCCCCGATCTGGCCCACGCCGCCGACCATGATGACGATGCCCACCAGGGCCAGCGCGATGGCGCCCCAGGTCAGGGGGCTGACGCGCTCTTTCAGCAGGACACGGCCAAAGACCGCGGCCAGAAACGGCGAGGCGGAGAACAAAAGCACCGCATTGGCCACCGTGGTCGATTGCAGCGCGGTGATGGCGCCGCCAAAGGCCGCGACCAGGCCCAGCCCGCCCAGGACCCCGGCCCAGCCCATAGCGCGGATCGCGCCCCAGGCGCGCCCCGGTCCGATCCAGGCCAGCATGACCGGCAACATCCCCAGCGACCGCCAGAACAGCACGGCCCAAGAGCCCGCCTGTTCGATCCCGCCGATCAGCACGCCTTGCACCGACCAGACCACGCCCGCGGCGACGACCAGCGCCGCTCCTGTCCCATACCGCATCAAAGCCCCCGTTTTGTCAGGACCTTAGCGGGGGTCAAGCGCCCGGGATTGCAAGAAAGCGACCTCTTTCGCTTTCATACTGGCCCAAATATTCCGGGTGGGTCTGGGAGGGCAGCGCCCTCCCAGCGCTTAGTAGCCGCGCGCGCGGTCGACGAGATGCAAAAGCGGCAAGCCGTCACGCGCCCTCGCAATATTGGCCACCAGGACCCCGACCGCGGTTTCGGGCCTGGTATCGGCGGCGATATGGGGGGTGACGGTGATCTTGGGATGGGTCCAGAACGGGTGATCCTGCGGCAGGGGCTCGGTCCGAAAGACATCCAGCGTGGCATGGCCAAGCCCGCCGTCCAAAGCCGCCAGCAGCGCCTGATCGTCGATCAAGGGCCCGCGCCCGGGGTTCAGGATCACGGCGCCCTTGGGCAGGAAGGCCAGGCGTTCGGCGTTCAACAGGTTCTCGGTCTCGGGCGTTTTGGGCAAAAGGGTCACGACGATCTGGGCCTGCGACAGCGCCTCTTTCAAGCCCGTTTCGCCATGCAGGCTGCGCAGGCCGGGGATGTCCTTGGCGGTGCGGCTCCAGCCGGTCACGGGGAAGTTCATCGCTTGCAAAGCCCGCGCGCAGGCCAGGCCCAGTTCGCCCAGGCCCAGCATCGCCACCGGGCGCGACCGCGCCAAAGGCGGGCAGGTGGCATCCCACACATGGCCAGGGTTCACGATATGGCGGTCCATCCCAAGGTGGTGGCGCAACGCATGGCCCAGCACCCATTCCACCATCCCCTCGGTCAGCCCGGGATCGACCATCCGGCACAGGGCTTGCGTCAGGGTCGCATTGCCCACGATCCGCTCGACCCCTGCCCACAGGTTCAGGACCGCCTTTGCCTTCACATAGGGCGTGAAATCCTGCAGCCAGGACGAGGGCGCATAGATGATCACATCGACCTCTTCAGGCGCGGCCTCTGTCACCACCTGCGCCGCGATGCCGGCCCGGGCCAGGGCTGCGGGCAAAAGCGTTTCATATTCGGGCCAAAGCGCGGGGGCGGCAAACAGGATCAGCATGTTACCTCGAAGCGTTCATCGGGACAGGATTCAGCGGGACAGGGTTCATCGGGACAGGGCGAGGGCGGCATTGACCGCCAGAGCCAGAATGACCGTGTTGAAGAAAAAACTGCCCAAGCCATGCAGCAGGACCATGCGCCGCAACCGCGCAGAGGTCACGACCACATCCGAAACCTGAAAGGTCATGCCGACGGTCAGCGCGAAATACAGGAAATCCCAGATGTCGGGGGGCGTCGTGCCGGGAAAGTTCAGCCCGCCCTCGGGCTCGGCTGCAAACCAAAGATGGGCATAACGGAAGGCCGCCATGACCTGCAGCGTGGCCCAGCCCAAGGGGGCGGCGGCCAGGGCAAACAGCGCCTCGGGCGCGGTGTTGTCGCGGTTCAGCACCAGAAACACCGAGGCAAGGCTGACCCCCACGCCCAAAAGCGCCAGGATCAGGATCAGGGTCGCGCCCTCGTCCTCGATCTCGGCATGGGCGCGCAGGGCTTGCGGGGTCAGGCCGCGGCCCATCAGCCCCACCAGCACCAGATAGGTGGCAAAGAACCCGTTCACCCCGGCCAGGGCCCGCATCTCGGGCGCAAGGCCGAAACAGGCCGCCCAAAGACCCAGTCCCAAGGCCAGCGCCACCAGAAACCGTTTGTGCTTGCGCCAGATCGTCATCGCAGCCGGTGCACGATGGCGCTTTGCGCCAGGCCAAAGGCGATCAGCAAGACCAGGGTGGCCGATCCGCCATAGGACAGGAAGGGCAAAGGCACGCCCACGACCGGCGCCAGCCCCATGACCATGGCCAGGTTCACCGCGAGGTAAAGGAAGAAGTTCATCGCGATCCCGATCAGCAACAGCGACGAGAAGCGGTCCTTGTTCTGAAGCGCCGCCCAGAACAGAAAGATCAGGATGACCGCATAAAGCGTCAACAGGGAAATCGCGCCGATGAAGCCGAATTCCTCGCCCAGGGTGGTAAAGATGAAGTCTGTGTGTTTCTCGGGCAGGAAGTTCAGGCGGCTTTGCGTTCCCTGCATGAAGCCCTTGCCGGTCCAGCCCCCCGACCCCAGCGCGATCTTGGCTTGCAAGATGTTATAGCCCGCGCCCAAAGGATCGGCAGAGGGGTCAAGGAAGGTGTCGATCCGGCGGTATTGGTAGTCATGGATCAGCTGCCAGGGCGTGCCGCGCAACAGGAAGATCCCCGCCACCCCCGCACCAAAGACCCCCACGACCCCCGCGAAATACCACAGCGACACGCCGGCCGCGAACATCACACCCGCGCCCGCGATGACCAGCATCAGCGTCGTGCCCAAGTTCGGCTCCAGATAGACCAGGGCGGCCGGCGCCAGGATCAACGCCACCGGCACCAGCACCCACAGCGGGCGCGAGACCCTGCGGTCGGGCAGCCAGTCGTAATAGGTCGCCAGCATCATGACCAGGGCGACCTTCATCAGCTCGGAGGGTTGCAGGCGCATGAAGCCGATGTCGATCCAGCGTTGCGCCCCCATGCCGATAACGCCAAAGAACTGCACCACCAGCAAAAGCGCAAAGGTCGCCACATAGGCCGCCACCGACATCGACCGCCAGAACCAGATCGGCGTCAGGCAGATCATCAAAGACAGCACCAGGCCCGCACCGAACCGCTTCATCTGCGGCCCGGCCCATTGGCCCATATCCCCGCCCGAAATCGAATACAGCATCAGCCAGCCGATGGCCGCACAGGCCGTGATGACCAGGTAAAGCCCCCAGTTGACGTAAAGCACCTTGGTCAGGCCGGTCGGCGCGAATTTGACGCGGTATTCCAGGAATGACATGTCAGACCTTCTTTTCGGCGGGCATCTTGCCGTCGGCATTGCGCAACCGCAGGTCCTTCAGCATCGACTCGATCCGCTTGCGCTGGGCCTCGGGGTAATCGGCCGGGTCGGGCAGGGCGCCGTTCAGCACCCGCAGCAGCACATCGCGCGCAATGGGGGCCGCGGCCGAGGACCCCCCGCCGCCATGTTCCACCACCACCGCCACCGCATAGCGCGGCGCCTCGGCCGGGGCATAGGCCACGAACAACGCATGGTCGCGGTATTTCCACGGCAGGTCGGTGTTGGCGACCACCCCCGTCTCGCGCTCGCTGGCCGAGATGTTGCGGACCTGAGAGGTCCCCGACTTGCCCGCCATCTTCTTGTCCGCAGCCGCGACCCGCGCGCCATAGGAGGTGCCGTGCTGCGAGTTCACGACGTTGTTCATGCCCGACCGAACGGCCTCCAGATGGCTTTCGGGGATGCCCAGGCTTTCGGGCGGCACGATTTCGGTTTCGACACCGTCGATGGCGCGGATCAGGCGGGGCACCACGGCGCGCCCGGTCGCCGCCCGTGCCGTCATCACCGCCAGTTGCAACGGCGAGGCCAGAACATAGCCCTGGCCGATCGAGGCGTTGATCGTGTCGCCGATCCGCCAGTCCTGTTTATACTTCGCCTGCTTCCAGTCCTTGGTCGGCAGGTTGCCTTCCGTGATCGCTGACATGGGCAGGTCATGGCGCATGCCAAGCCCCATGCGGCGCCCCATCTCGGAGATCTTGTCGATGCCGACCTTCTGCGCGACCTCGTAGTAAAAGACGTCGCAGCTTTCGGCAAGGCTGCGGGCCAGGTCGACCTTGCCATGCCCGCCATGTTTCCAGCAGTGAAAACGCCGTCCGCCGAACTCCAGATAGCCCGGGCAACGGACCGTGGTTTCGACGTCGATGGCGCCCTCGGCCAGGGCTGCCAGCGCGGTCACGACCTTGAAGGTTGATCCGGGCGGATAGGCGCCCTGCACGACCTTGTTGGCCAGGGGGCGGTGGTCGTTTTGCATCAGCACATTGTAATTCGCGCTGGAAATCCCGCGCACGAACAGGTTCGGATCAAACGAAGGCGCCGAGACCGCCGCGATGATATCGCCATTGTGGACATCCATCACGACGCAGGCGGCCGAATCCTCGCCCAGCCGCGCCTGGGTGAAGTTCTGGATATCGGCGTCGATGGTCAGCATCAGATCGGCGCCCGAAAG
Source organism: Stagnihabitans lacustris (assembly GCF_025950525.1). Taxonomy (GTDB): domain Bacteria; phylum Pseudomonadota; class Alphaproteobacteria; order Rhodobacterales; family Rhodobacteraceae; genus Stagnihabitans. The sequence continues at coordinate 627,226 of NZ_JAPDGS010000002.1, forward strand.
CCCCTCGGTCCGCTCCAGTTCGCGCATGACGCGGCCGACATGGTTGACCTCGATCTTGCGGTTGCCGGCACTGCCGCGCAACACATCCTCGCGCCAGCGTTCGACCCCGATCTTGCCGATCTGGAACTTGGGGATGCGCAACAGGGGATCTGGGTTTTCAAGCCCCTCAAGGTCGCTCTCTGACACCGGGCCGACATAGCCCACGACATGGGCGAAATCCGTGTCACGCGGATAGATGCGCGACAGGCCGACATCGGGCGACACGCCGGGCAGGGCCGGGGCGTTCACGGTGATGCGGCTGAACTCCTCCCACGAAAGCCGGTCCTTGACCGGGATCGGCACAAAAGAGGGGTTGCGGTCGACATCGCGCAAGACCCGCTCCATGTCGTTGCGGGTCAGGGGGATCAGATGCGACAGGCGGTTCAGAACCTCACCGACATCGCCAGCGCCTTCGCGCGTGATCACGACGCGGTAGTTCTGCACATTGCCCGCGATCAGCTTGCCGTTGCGGTCCACGATCAGGCCCCGGTCGGGCGGGATCAGCTGGATGTTGACGCGGTTCTGTTCGGCCAAAAGCGCGAAATCCTGCGCCTGATCGACGCCAAGATAGCGCATCCGCCCGCCCAGCACCGCCATTGTGGCCGCCATGCAGCCCCCCATGAACAGCGCCCGCCGCGTCACCTTGCGGTGGCTGTCTTCGGTATCGCGCACCGGTCGCCTCATAGCCTGCGCCCCCTCTCGTCGATTTCACCCATGGCGGGCTTGTGCAGGTCCAGCCCATAGCGCGACACCGCCACGACCAGAGGATAGGCAAACACCGACCAAAGGATCTGCACCAGACCCATGCCAAAGGGCGGCTGATCGACAAAGGCCAGGCCCAGGATCAGCCGATTGGCCGCAAAGACCCCCATCATGACGCCTGCGACCAGCAGCAGTTCCACGCCAAAGGACAGCTCCCGCGTCAACGCGCTGCGCGAGCGGATGAACTCGGCCCCCACCAGCACCAAAGCGGCCCAAAGCCCGGGGGGGCGCATCAGAAGCATATCCTCGATCAGGACGACGGCGGCGATCATCGGGGCCGACAGGTATTCCGGCCGCCGCACCATCCATGCAAAAATCAAACATGCCAGCAGGTCAGGACCGGGCAAAGCGCCCGCAACCGTGTCCAAAGGCAACAATCGGACGAAAAGCAGCACAAAGACCGCGGCCAGAAAGATCAGCCGGTGGAACCACAATTCGCCGATCCAGGCCCTAATCACTGCGCACCCCCGTCGTGCCATCCTCGACCGGGGTGGCCGTGGCCGTGGGGGCATCGGTTGTGGCTGCGGGCAGGCCCTCGGCGGGCAACAAAGGCCCCTGGAAGCCCGCGGGCAGCGGTTTGGGCGGCTCTGGCACCAAAAGCGCGCCGGGGTCGGAGATCGGCGCCGAGGCATAGGACCGCAGGACCCGCAGATACTCCAGCCGCTGATAATCGGCGGCAAGGTTCACCCGAAGCCGCTTGTCCGCGCCCAGAACGACCTCACCGACCAAAAGCCCGCCGGGAAAAACCCCCCCATCGCCCGCCGTGACGACGCGGTCCCCGGGGCTAAGCTGGTCAGGATGTTCCAGGTAATCCAGCGCGGGATACATCGAGTTATCCCCCGACAAAATCCCTTTCAGCCCCGAGGGTTGCACCACAACCGGAATCCGTGAGGAACTGTCGGTCAAGAGCAGCACCCGAGAGGTGCGGTCGCCCACGCCCGAAATCCGACCGACAAGGCCGATCCCGTCCATCGTCCCCCAACCGTCGCGGATGCCGTCCCTTTGACCCACGTTCAGCAGAACCGATTGCCGGAACGGACTGCCGCTGTCGGCCAGAACCTGCCCCGTGACCTGCGTCAGCATCGGGTCCAGCCGCACGTTGTTCAGGTCCAGCAACCGGGCGTTCTTTTGCTCCAGCTGCAACGCGGCCTCTTTCCAGGCCTTCATCTGCTGCAACTCGTCGCGCAACTCTTGGTTCTGTTCGTAAAGCCGGCCATAGCTTTGAAAGTTCTCGACCATGCCAGAGGCCTTGGTGACAGGCACCAAAGCCCAGGACATATCGGGCACCACGCGGTCCATCAGCGCGGTGCGAAAGCGTTCGACCCTGGGGCTGTCGATGCGCCAGATCAGGAAAATGACCAGCAGAAACAGGACCAAAAGGCCCACAAGCACCCGGCGCAGGGGCCGGGTGAAATCCTCGGTTTCATAGCGGGCGCGGGCCATGACGGGCCTTTAGCTGTCGTAGTCGATGACGTGGCGGAGTTGCTTTTCATACTCCAAAGCCTTGCCCGTGCCCAGAGCCACGCAGTTCAAAGGTTCGTTGGCGACCGAAATCGACAGCCCGGTCTGTTCGCGCAAGGACAGGTCCAGATCGCCCAGCAAAGCACCGCCGCCCGTCAGCATGACGCCACGGTCGACGATATCGGCGGCGAGGTCGGGGGGCGTCGTTTCCAGCGCCTGCATGACCGCATCGCAGATGGCCTGAACGGGTTCGGACAGGGCCTCGGCCACCTGGGCCTGGTTGATCTCGGTTTCCTTGGGGACACCGTTCAACAGGTCGCGACCGCGGATCTGGATGCTTGCGCCGCGCCCGTCATCGGGCATCCGGGCGGTGCCGATGGTGGTCTTGATGCGTTCAGCGGTGGATTCGCCGATCAACAGGTTCTGGTGACGGCGCAGATAGCTGATGATCGCCTCGTCCATCCGGTCGCCACCAACGCGGACCGAGCGGGCATAGACGATGTCGCCCAGCGACATGACCGCGACTTCCGTCGTGCCGCCGCCGATATCGACGACCATGTTGCCGGTGGGGTCCGTGATCGGCATCCCCGCGCCGATGGCGGCCGCGATGGGTTCCGCGATCAGACCCGCCCGGCGGGCGCCAGCCGAAAGCACCGACTGCCGGATCGCGCGCTTTTCCACGGGCGTCGCGCCATAGGGCACGCAGACGATGATTTTGGGCTTACTGAAGGTGGACCGCTTATGCACCTTGCGGATGAAATGCTTGATCATTTCCTCGGCGGTGTCAAAATCGGCGATGACGCCGTCACGCATCGGGCGGATCGCCTCGATGCTTCCGGGCGTGCGGCCCAGCATCAGCTTGGCGTCTTCGCCCACGGCCAGGACCTGCTTTTTGCCGTCCTTGACGTGATAGGCGACCACGGAGGGCTCGTTCAGGATGATCCCGCGACCCTTGACATAGACCAGCGTATTGGCGGTCCCAAGGTCGATCGCCATGTCTGACGAAAAGAGATTGGAAAGAAAAGACATCACTGTGAGCCCCCTAGCGTCCCCGGCCTGCCTTGCGTCTGGAACGACTCAAGGCCCCCAAACCGGTGTCAGGTGGTATACTGACCTGTGTCACAGAGTGCGAGTCAAAAGGGCGGCACCGCGCGGATGCCCGCGCGGTCTCCATGGGCTTGTCATTTCACAACATTTCGGCGGGTTTGTGGCCCGAACTAGTGTTGATCCTTGTAGTTTACCGACTTCACATCGCTGTCGGGCGCGGTCTTTTGCCGGCGGACGATCAGCCGGTTCAAGGCATTCACATAGGCCTTGACCGAAGCGACGACCGTATCGGTATCGGCCGAGGACCCCGTGGCGATGCGGCCATCCTCGGACAGGCGGACCGAAACGGTCGCCTGGGCGTCGGTGCCTTCGGTCACGGCCTGGACCTGATAGACCTCCAGCGTGGCCTTGTGCGGAAAGAGGTCATCCACAGCGTTGAAGGCCGCATCGACCGGACCGTCGCCGGTCGTGTCGGTCGTATGTTCGACCCCGTCGATCAGAAGCGTCAACTCGGCCTCACGCGGGCCCTCGGTGCCGCAGACGACGCGCAGGCGTTTTACCTGCAGAAAGTCGTTCTCGTCGTTGACCGCTTCGTCCTTGACCAGGGCGATCAGGTCCTCGTCGTAGACTTCCTTCTTTTGGTCAGCCAGCGCCTTGAAGCGGACGAAGACGTCGTTCAGCTGGTTTTCGGCCATGTCGAAGCCCAAGGCCTTCAGCTTGGCCCGCAGCGCCGCCCGGCCCGAGTGTTTGCCCATCTGGATGTTGTCGGCCGAAACGCCGATATCTTCGGGGCGCATGATTTCAAAGGTCTGGACGTTTTTCAGCACGCCATCCTGGTGGATGCCGCTTTCGTGCAGGAAGGCGTTTTTCCCCACGATGGCCTTGTTGAACTGCACCGGAAAGCCGGAAACCGCGCTGACCCGGCGCGACAGGTTCATGATTTTGGTCGTGTCGATCTGCGTGCGATAGGGCAGGATGTCGTTGCGCACGCGCATCGCCATGACGACCTCTTCCAAAGCCGTGTTGCCGGCACGTTCGCCCAGACCGTTGATCGTGCATTCGATCTGGCGGGCGCCGGCCTCGACCGCGGCGAGGCTGTTGGCCGTCGCCATGCCCAGGTCATTGTGGCAATGGGTCGCGAAGATGATCTGATCGGCGCCGGGGACACGCTCCAGCAGCATCTGGATCAGTTTCGCGGATTCGAAGGGATAGGTATAGCCCACCGTATCGGGGATGTTGATCGTGGTGGCCCCCGCCTTGATGGCGATTTCCACGGTGCGGCACAGATAGTCATGTTCGGTCCGCGTCGCATCCATCGGCGACCATTGCACGTTGTCGCACAGGTTGCGGGCGTGGCTGACCGTGTCGTGGATACGCTCGGCCATCTGGTCCATGTCCAGGTTCGGAATGGCGCGGTGCAGCGGCGAGGTGCCGATAAAGGTATGGATGCGCGGCGAGCGGGCGTGTTTCACCGCCTCCCAGCAGCGGTCGATGTCCTTGTAATTCGCGCGCGCCAGGCCGCAGATCGTGGAGTTCCTGGACCGTTTGGCGATTTCACTGACGGCGGCGAAGTCACCTTCGGAGGCGATGGGAAAGCCCGCCTCGATGATATCCACGCCCATTTCATCCAGAAGGCCGGCGATCTCCAGCTTTTCTTCGTGGGTCATGGTGGCGCCGGGGGATTGTTCCCCATCACGCAAGGTGGTGTCGAAAATCAGAACGCGGGGTTGGTCGGTCATATTATCCTCGGAGGGTTTGTTGCTTCTTCTTCGGGCGCTGATCACCTCCGAGCGGTCGCGCCCATGGGCACGCTCAGAGGCGGGTAAGAAGAAGCAGCCCCAAGGAGAGGGCAGGGCCCCCGGGCAAAGCGTTGATGCTGATGCGATCCTTGGTCATGGGGGCGACTATAAGGGGAGAATCGCGAAAGAAAAGGGGGCTTGGGCGAAATTTGCCGGGGGTCGGGCCTGGCGCGGGCGGGCGGCTGGACCCCGGGGCGTGGCGCGCCAGATCAAGGACTGCCTTTGGGCGGGCCATCGAGGCCCTTCCAAAGGCTGCTGCCGCGGGGGCAGACGGGAAAGGGAGTGTCTGATGGAACGGGCTTTGGTGGTGGGTCATACGGGCGGGATTGGGGCGGCGCTGGCGGCGGCCTTGGCGGCGCGGGGCGTGGCTGTGACGGGGCTGTCGCGCGCGCAAGGGGTGGATGTGACCGACGAGGCCACGGTCGCTGCGGCCCTTGGCGCGCTGGAGCCGGGATATGACCTGGTCTTTGTCGCCACCGGCGCGCTGGAGATCGCGGGGCGGGGCCCGGAAAAGACCCTGCGGGCGTTGGACCCCGCAAGCTTGGCCGCGCAATTCGCGCTGAATGCGACGGGGCCCTTGCTGGTGCTGAAACACGCGCTGCGCCTGATGCCGCGGGATCGGGCCTGTCATTTTGCGGCGCTTTCGGCGCGGGTGGGGTCGATCGGGGACAATGCCTTGGGCGGGTGGTATTCCTACCGCGCGGCCAAGGCGGCCTTGAACCAGTTGATCCGCACCGCCTCGGTCGAGGTGGCGCGCACCCATCCCAAGGCCTGCGTCCTGGCGCTGCATCCGGGCACCGTGGACACGCGCCTGACCGCCTCGCATCGCGGCACCCATCCGGCCGTGACGTCCGCCGAGGCCGCGGAGAACCTGCTTGCGGTGCTGCAAGGCCAGGGACCCGCCGAAACCGGGCGATTCGTCGATGCCAAGGGGCTGATGATTCCCTGGTGAGCCGGGGGTGAGTCGGGTTCCGGGTGTTTCGGGTCCCGGACAGGATGGGTCGGACCGAGGTCGGCGGGGGTGGGCTGAATCCTCGGACCTTGGTCTGAAGATTGCCGCCGCAACTGTCCTAAACTGCAGTTTATGCCGGGTTAGGGCGGAAAAAGGGGGGCTGGATTAAACCCCAGACGGATTTCCAGCCGTCTCTGGCCGGGCCAAGGTCAACCCATCGCCAAGGCAATCCCGCCCCGGCCAAACGGATGCATGTCAACGGAGGCTTCACGAAACCCCATCAGGATCGTCTGCGGCGCATCTGTCCCACGGCCACCACACTGCCCGCGCCCTGCCGATCCTGCCCACCCTGTCCGGCCCGCTGTGGCGCTTGGCGCCTTCCCCCAGCACCGGACAGGGTGGCCCCCCCCCAGGGGTTTTCGACCTCCGCCATGCCTGACCCGAAAGGACTCATGATGAAAAAACTGCTTCTCTCTGCCGCCTTCCTCTTCACGGCCACCGGCGCCTTCGCGGCTGTCACCGCAAATGACCTGGTCGCCACCTATCAATCCAACGGCTTCAACGCGATCGAGGTGACGACCGGCGTCACCCAGATCAAGGTCGAGGCGGTCAAGGACGGCACCAAGGTCGAGGTCGTCTATGACATCGGCTCTGGCGCGATCCTGAAACAAGAGCAAAAGCCGGCCCGGGCGCGCGATGCCAGCGACACGTCGGTCGAGGTCCAGACCTCGGCCAGCGACTTCACCACGGGGTCGGATGACGATGGCACCGATGACCAGGGCCGCGGGCGCGGGTCCGACGACGGGGTGGGTCATGACGTCGGCGACGATCATGGCGGCGACCGTGACGGGTCTGATGACAGCTCGGATGACAGCAGCGATGACGACAGCAGCCATGAGTCGGGTCACGATGCGGGCGACGACCATGGCGGGGACAGCGGCGGCGACCATGGTGGGTCGGACAACTCGGGCCATGGTGGCGGCGACGACGGCGACGACGACTGAGCCTTTGGCCAGATGAAATTGCGCCACCCGGCCCATCAGGGTCGGGTGGCTTGCATGGGGCAGGGGTGTTCCAGTAAAGCTTTGGGGCCGGAGACCGGCCGGGTGTGATGATGAACAGACGGAAACTGATCGCGGGTCTGGTGGCCGGGCTTGTGGCCCCGGCCCTGGGGGCTTTCGCCCAGGATCTTGGCGCCGATCTTGCAGCCCAGCTGCGGGCGCAGGGCTTTGACGTGCTGACGGTCGAGACGACCTGGTTGGGCCGCCTGCGCATCCTGGCCGCACGCGATGGCGGCCAGCGCGAGATCATCGTGAACCCCCGCACCGGCGAGATCCTGCGCGACGTCTTTACCGGCGCTTCGGGCCAGGCACGCAATGCGATCCTGAACCCCGGCGGCGGCAACTCGAAGTCGGGTTCGGGCAACAGCGGGTCGGGCAAGGGGGCGGATTCAGGCTCTGGCTCAGGCTCAGGCTCGGAGGGCGGCGACAGCGGCGGTTCGGACAGCGATGGTGGCTCGGACGACAGCGGCAACGATGGCGGCAACGATGGCGGCGGTGACGACGACAGCGACGGCGGCGGATCGAACAGCGGGTCTTCGGGTGGGTCTTCGGGTGGGTCTTCGGGGGGCTCCTCCGGGGGTTCATCGGGCGGTTCTGATGACGGTGGTTCGGACGACGATGGTTCGGACGATGGCGGCGATGACGATTGAACGGGATGACCGACCTTGACCTTTGATACGGCGGGCGCCTGATGGGACGGCTCGCAGGATTTGCCCTCGTCTTCTTTGCCCAGGCGCTGTTCGCGATCCTGTTCATCTCTGATATCTTCTCGTCGATCTTCGGGTTTGAGGACGCCCCGATCCCCTGGGAGCTGCGCGAGCTGTTCGAGATCGGCGCGGCCCTGGGGCTGGTGATCGGCCTGGTTCTCGGCGGCCTTGCGCTGCGCGGTGCGATCCGCGACCGCAACAAGGCGCAAGAGCGGCTGCGGCGGGCCTCGGGCGCCTTCCTTGACCTGCTGGAGGAACGCTTCGGCGAATGGGGCCTGACCCCGGCCGAGCGCGACGTGGCGCTTTTCGCGATCAAGGGCATGTCGACGGCCGAAATCGCGGTGCTGCGCCAGACCTCTGAAGGAACGGTCAAGGCGCAGACCAATGCGATCTATCGCAAGGCGGGGGTTTCGGGGCGCTCGCAATTGCTGTCGTTGTTCATTGACGACCTGATGCGCGACGACCCGAAGTTGCGGCCTCAGGGCTGAAGAGCGGCTTCCTGCAGGATTTCCAGCGGGACGATGTCCAGGGTGCGGATATGGGTGGCGGCCAGGTTGACCTTGGGCGCCGCGCCTTCCTCATGGGCCTGCAGAAAGCGGCTGGCACAAAGGCACCAGCGGTCGCCCGGCTTCAGCCCGGCAAAGCCCCATTCGGGTTTGGGCGTCGACAGGTCGTTGCCGAGGTATTTCGACAGGGCCAGAAACTCCGCCGTCATGACCGCGCAGACCGTGTGACGGCCGCGGTCAGCCGGGCCGGTGTCACAACAGCCATTGCGGAAAAACCCGGTGACGGGCGCGGCCGAGCAGGGTTCAAGCGTGTCGCCAAGGACATTGATCGAGGGTTCCATGGGGCGATGATAGCGTAATCCCGCCCCGCTTCAACCGGCAAGCCTGGGTCTGCGCTGGCCTCGCGGTCTGCCCCCTCCTCGGTCTGGCCGGCCTTGGCCCCTCGCCGCACCGGCCATGCGTCCGCCCCCCGGCGCTCTGCTTCCGCCGCGTAGCCCGGGGTATACCCCGGGTCTGCCCCTAGCGCAGCACCGGAACCCCCTCGTTCCAGCGCATCAGCCCCATCATCAGGCTTTCCCCGATCCTATGCGCCAGCGCGGACCAGGCCTCGGCCGTCGGCGGCTCCAGGTTTCGCCGCAAGACCGTGTCAAACAGCCCCAACCAAGGGATGAACATCCCCGGCCGCACATCGCCCGCCCGTTGATGCACCCGCATCGGGTTGCCCTCATAGCTGCGGTCCGACCGGATCGCATTGCGCCAAAAGCCCGCGATCTTGGCCTCATGCGCCGGCCAATCGGTCACATGGGCGGCAAAGACCGGACCCAGGCCGGGATGTTGGCGGATGGCCGCATAGAACTCGGCCACGACAAGGTCGATCTGGGCATCGGTCACGGGGAATCTGGCGGGCAGGGCGGTCATGCCCCCTTTTACCCCCCGCAGGCGCCTTGTCCATGAGACGCTTTGCCCTATCGCCCCTTTACCCCCTGCGCTGCCTTTTCTATAAGGCCGCCATGGCATGTCGCGTGTTCATCGCCCGAATTAGCGGCCCGGCGTCCTGAGGCGCCGGGACCCTTCCGCTATTGCCCTCTCCTTGCAAGGACCGCTGCCGATGAGCACCGAACTTCCCGACTACCGCGACACCGTCTTTCTGCCCGAGACCGACTTCCCGATGCGCGCTGGCCTGCCCCAGCGCGAGCCCGAATGGCTGGCCCGCTGGGCCCGGATCGGCGTCTATGACCGGCTGCGCGAGAAGACGGGCCGCAAGGACTTTACACTGCATGACGGCCCTCCCTATGCCAATGGCCACCTGCACATCGGCCACGCGCTGAACAAGGTGCTGAAGGATATGGTCGTCCGCAGCCAGCAGATGATGGGCCGCGATGCCCGTTATGTGCCGGGTTGGGACTGCCACGGCTTACCGATCGAGTGGAAGATCGAAGAGCAATACCGCGCCAAGGGGCTGAACAAGGACGACGTGGATATCGTCACCTTCCGCCAGGAATGTCGCAAATTCGCCGAGGGCTGGATCGACATCCAGCGCGAAGAGTTCAAGCGTCTGGGCGTCACCGGCAATTGGGCGAACCCCTATCTGACGATGGATTTCCACGCCGAAGCCGTCATCGCCGACGAGTTCATGAAGTTCCTGATGAACGGCGCTTTGTATCAGGGGTCAAAGCCCGTGATGTGGTCTCCGGTCGAGAAAACTGCCCTGGCCGAGGCCGAGGTGGAATATCACGACATCACCTCGCATACGATCTGGGTGCGGTTTCCGGTGATGAGCGGTCCGGCGGTCTTCACGAACACGCGGACCGATGTGGTGATCTGGACAACGACGCCCTGGACCATCCCGCAGAACCGGGCGATCTCGTTCGGGCCGGGGATCGGTTATGGCCTATACGAGATCATCGGGCGCCCTGAGGAGTCGACGCTGACCATCGGCCACCGGGTGATCCTGGCCGACAAGCTGGCCGAAAGCGCCTTTGCCCAGGCCAAGATCAACGGGCCGGAGTTCGTCCGTCGCCTGTGTGACGTGACGCCGGATGATCTGGCGGCGATGACCTGCGCGCATCCCTATCGCGGGATTGCCGAAGGCCAGGGCGAGTGGGATTTCGACGTCCCCGTCCTGCCGGGCGACCATGTGACCGACGACGCGGGCACGGGGTTTGTCCATACCGCGCCCTCGCATGGCGATGACGACTACCAGATGGGGCTGAAGTTCGGCCTGCCGATGACCTATAACGTCGAGGCCGATGGCACCTACCGCGCCAGCTTGCCCCTCTTCGGTGGCATGGCGATCCTGCGGTCGGAACCCGATCCCAAGAACAAGCGCAATCCTTGGGATGGCGCGGCGAATGTCGCCAATATCAAGGCCTTGGCCGGCGCAGGTGCGCTGTTTGCCAAGGGCACGATGCTGCACTCCTACCCTCATTCCTGGCGCTCCAAGGCGCCGCTGATCTATCGCAACACGCCGCAGTGGTTTGCCGCCATCGACCGCAAGCTGGATGACGGCCTGGGCAACTATGGCCAGACGATCCGCGAACGCGCGCTCACCTCGATCCGTGAGCTTGTCACCTTCACCCCGGCCATCGGCAAGAACCGCCTGCAAGCGATGATCGAGAACCGCCCGGATTGGGTGCTGTCGCGTCAACGCGCCTGGGGCGTGCCGCTGACCTGCTTTGTGAAAAAGGGCGCCCTGCCCTCGGATGCCGATTTCCTGCTGAAGAACCCAGAGGTCAACGCCCGCATCAAGGCCGCGTTTGAGGCCGAGGGCGCCGATGTCTGGTATGTGCAAGGTTTCAAGGAAAAGGTCCTGGCTGACCTTGCCGATCCGCAGGAATATGAACAGGTCAATGACGTGCTGGACGTCTGGTTCGACTCAGGCTCGACCCATGCTTTCGTGCTGCGCGACCGGCCCGATGGGTCAGAGGACGGCATCGCCGACTTGTATCTGGAGGGCACCGACCAGCACCGCGGTTGGTTCCATTCCTCCTTGCTGCAGGCCTCGGGCACCAAGGGTCGGGCGCCCTATCGCGGCCTGCTGACCCATGGCTTCACGCTGGACGAGAAGGGCATGAAAATGTCCAAATCGCTTGGCAACACGGTCGCCCCCGAAGAGGTCATCAAGGAATACGGCGCCGATATCCTGCGGCTTTGGGTGGCCTTGTCGGACTATACCCAGGACCTGCGGATCGGCAAAGAGATCCTGAAGGGCGTGGCCGACAGCTACCGCCGCCTGCGCAACACGATGCGCTATATGTTGGGCGCGCTGCAGGGCTTCGAGACCTCGGAACGGGTCGCGGCCTCGGATATGCCCGAACTGGAACAATGGGTCCTGCACCGCCTGTCAGAGCTGGATGAGCAGGTCCGCGCGGGTTATCAGGCCTATGACTTCCAGGGCGTGTTTCAAAAGCTGTTCACCTTTGCGACCACGGATCTGTCAGCCTTTTACTTCGACATCCGCAAGGACGCGCTGTATTGCGACGCGCCCTCGTCGCTGACCCGCCGCGCCTGCCGCACCGTGCTAGAGGCGCTGTATGACCGGCTGACCACCTGGATGGCCCCGATCCTGGTCTTTACGACCGAGGAAGTCTGGCTTTGCCGCCACCCGGGCGCGGACTCGTCGGTCCACCTGCAAGACCTGCCCGAAACGCCCGCATCCTGGCGCAACGAGGCGCTGGCCGCGAAATGGGAGGGCATCCGTCAGGTCCGCCGCACCGTCACTGGCGCGCTGGAGGTGCAGCGCACGGCCAAGGTGATCGGCGCCAGCCTGGAGGCGGCGCCTGTCGTGCATGTCACGGATACCGCGATCCTGGCCGCGCTGAAGTCGGTGAATTTCGCCGATCTTTGCATCACCAGCGGCTTGCAGCTGACCGCCGACCCCGAACCGCCCGAGGCCTTCCGCCTGCCCGAAATCCCCGGCGTCGGCGTGGTTTTCGAACACGCCCCCGGCCAAAAATGCCAGCGCTGCTGGAAGGTTCTGCCGGATGTCGGGACGCACAAGCACCCCGGCACCTGCGCCCGCTGCGACGCGGCTTTGTAACCCAAGGGGGGCCCCAGCGGCCCCCTTTTTCATGCGCCCTCCCCCTTTGCGAAAGATCCCATGCGTTACGCCCTGATCCTGACCCTTGCGGCCTCTCCGGCCTTGGCGGCCCCTTCGGACGACGCGGCCCTGGCCTATTTCAAAGCCGCCCATGCCACCTTTTGCGTTTCCGCGCTGGACGAGGCGGGCAACCTGATCACCCCGGCCACCCGATACGACCTGAAGGTGCCCACCGGGCTTGGCGACACCCAGGACCTGACGCTGTGGCACTTTGGCTGCTCGATGGGGGCCTATAATGCCGCAGATATCTTCCTGACCTGGACGGATTACGACGGCTTCGTCACCGCAAGCTTTGCCCGACCCGAGCTGAATGTGGTGACGGAAAATCCCGAGGACCCGGAAAGCAAGGTCCTGTCGGTCGATATCATCGGCTGGACCGCCGATCCGGTGGCGATGAACCCGCAGTTCGACCCCGCGACGCTGACCCTGACGACCTATTCCGCCTGGCGCGGGATTGGCGATGCCTTTGACGGCGCGACCTATGTGCTGACCCAGGGCCATTTCCGCCTGACCCGCCATGAGGTCGACGCAAGCTATGACGGCGCGCAAAGCCCGCATGTGCTGTATGCCGCGCCCTAGCACGCTGGTCACGCCGTTGGGCCCGGTCAGCCTGTCCGAGACCGAAGCCGGGATCAGCGCGCTGCATTGGACCGAGGGGCACCAAAGCTCTCCCCTGATCGCCGAGGCCCTGGCGCAGCTGGAGGCCTGGTTCGCCGGCCGGCTTGAGGTCTTTGACCTGGCCCTGGACTTTCGCCCCGGCCTGACCGGCACGGTGCAACGGGCGATGGGGCAGATCCCGCGCGGCCAGACCCTGACCTATGGCCAGATCGCGCGCCAGGTCGGCGCCCCGCCGCAGGCCGTGGGTCAGGCCTGTGGCGCCAATCCGCTGCCCTTGATCGTGCCCTGCCACCGGGTTCTGGGCGCCAAGGGCCTTGGCGGCTTTTCGGCTCCGGGTGGGGTCGAGGCCAAGATCTGGCTCTTGCGGCACGAGGGCGCCTTGATGGTGTAACCGTTTACCGTAAACGTTACAGTTTTCCGCCCGCCCGTCACAAAACGTGAAAAACCAAAGCATCGCCAATCCCTTCCGGGGGGCGCCCCCACCCGCTATGCAGGGCCGAACCGAGGGGGATGGATGATGCGCGCGGAAAATGCCGGGATGGGCCGTTGGGCCGTCGCTGCCCTGTTTTTGATCAACGGCTTCAACATGGGGGCCTGGGCCACGCAGATCCCTCAGATGATGGAGCGCCACCAGATCGGTGAAAGCGACATGGGCAAGCTGATCGTCATGGTCGGCGTGGGCGCGGTGTCGGCGATGATCTTTGCCGGCAAGCTGATCGCCGCGCATGGGTCGCGCAAGATGGTGCTGATCTTTGCCCTGTGCTTCATCCCCATGTTCCCCCTGATGATCCTGGCGCCCTCACCCTGGCTGGCGGTGCCCTTCCTGTTCCTGTTCGGCGCCTTTGGCGGCTGCATGGATGTGGCGATGAACGCCAATGCGGTGGCAGTCGAACAAAAGCTTGGCCGGGCGATCATGTCCTCGTCGCATGGCTTCTGGAGCCTGGGCGGCTTTATCGGCGGCGCGCTGGGGGGGGCGGTCATCGACCGTTACGGCTTTGCGGCGCAGGCCCTGGGGGTGGCGGGTCTTTGCGCGCTGACCCTGGCACTGGTGGCGCGCCATGTCGTGGAGGACCCCCCGCATGAGGGCGCGACCAAGCCCAAGGCGCAGATGTTCCCCCGCGTGGCGGTGCTGTATCTGCTGGGGGCCATGGCGCTGTTTTCCATGGTGCCCGAGGGCGCGGTGCTGGATTGGGCGGCGGTCTATGTGCGCGACGAGCTTGGCGCGGGGCTGACGGCGGCGGGCCTGGCCTTTGGGCTGTTTTCCGGCGCCATGGCGGTGATGCGCTTTTTGGGCGACGCGGTGCGCAACCGGTTCGGCGCCGTGACGACGCTGCGCTATTCGGGGATCATCGGCGGCCTTGGCATCCTGGCCGGAGCCATGGCACCCACTCCCGAGATCGCCATCGCGGGCTTTGCCTTTGCCGGCATCGGGGTGGCCAATATGGTGCCGATCATGTTTTCGGCCGCGGGCAACTACCCCGGATTGCCAATGGGCTCCGGCATCGCGACCACGACGATGATCGGCTATACCGGCTATCTGCTGGCGCCTGGCATCATCGGGTTCATCGCCGAACATGTCGGGTTCCGCTATACCTATGGCGCGGTGGCGCTTTTGCTGCTGCTGGTCGCGGGTCTGGCCTCCAAGGCTCAGGCCGCCGATGGGGTCAAAGCCTAGGCAAGCGGCTTTCCCTGACCGTGGCGCCGCGGGTTTTGCTTGCTTAACGCTGGCGGCGGTTCAATATGATCAAATGAATCGCCGCCCGCAGAGGCGGCCTCAGGGAGAGTGACATGCTGAAACATCTGATCACCACGGCGCTGACCGTCAGCCTGACCGCCACGCCGATCCTGGCCCAAGAGGCCGAGGGCGAATTGTCCATCGTCGCCTGGCCCGGCTATATCGAGCGCGGCGAAAGCGATGCGGCCTATGACTGGATCACCAAGTTCGAGGCGGCTTCGGGCTGCAAGGTCTCGGTGAAGACGGCGGGCACCAGTGACGAGATGGTGTCCTTGATGAATCAGGGCGGGTTTGACCTTGTCACCGCTTCGGGCGATGCGACCTTGCGGCTGATCGCGGGCAAAAAGGTGCAGCCGATCGACATCACGCAGATCGCCTCCTGGGCCAAGATCGACGACCGGCTGAAGGAGTCGCCCTGGCACACGGTGGACGGCGTCCATTACGGGGTTCCCTATCAGTGGGGCGCCAATGTGCTGATGTATAACACCGAGGTCTTCCCGACCGCGCCGACCTCGTGGTCGGTGGTGTTCGATGCCCAGGACCTGCCCGATGGCAAGCCCAACAAGGGCCGCGTCCAGGCCTTTGACGGCCCGATCTATATCGCCGATGCCGCGATCTATCTGAAGGCGACCAAGCCGGAACTGGGCATCACCGACCCCTATGCCCTGACGCAGGCGCAATATGACGCCGCGCTGGCGCTGTTGCGCGGTCAGCGCGACCTGGTCAGCCGCTATTGGCACGATGCGGCGGTGCAGGTCGATGACTTCAAGAACGAGGGGCTGGTGGCCTCTTCTTCCTGGCCCTATCAGGTCAACCTGTTGAAATCCGAGGGCGCCAAGGTCGAACAGACCATCCCGGCCGAGGGCGCGACGGGCTGGGCGGATTCCTTGATGCTGGCCACCGACAGCGCCCATCCGGTCTGCGCCTACAAGTTCTTTGAACACGCGCTGTCGTCGAACCTGCAAAGCGATTTGTCGGTCTGGTTCGGTTCGGTGCCGGTGGTGCCGGCGGCTTGCACGGATGGGTCGGGGATGCAGACGGCCGAGGGCTGTGCGGCCAATGGGTCGGACTTCTTCGACAAGATCGCCTTCTGGCGCACGCCGGTGGCCGAATGTGCGGCAGGCACCTGCGTGCCCTATCGCCAGTGGGTCGAGGATTACATCGCCATCATCGGCAACAACTGACCTTGGACGCGCGCCCCCCGTGGGCGCGCGCCACGCAAGGGGAAGAGTCCATGCCCGCCGTCCAATTCCAAGCCGTCTCGCGGCATTTCCCCTCGTCGCGCGGTCTGGTCCGGGCGGTGGATGCGGTTGATCTGACGATTGCCGAAGGGTCGTTTTTCGCCATGCTGGGGCCTTCGGGGTCGGGCAAGACGACCTGTCTGCGGCTGATCTCGGGGTTCGAAAGCCCGACCTCTGGCCGCGTCCGCATCTTTGGCGAGGATGTCAGTCAGGTGCCGCCCCATCTGCGCAACGTGAACACCGTCTTTCAGGATTACGCGCTGTTTCCCCATCTGAATGTGCGCGACAATGTGGCCTATGGGCTGATGGTCAAGGGCGTGGCCCGCGCCAAGCGCTATGCCGAGGCCGAAGAGATGCTGGCCCTGGTCAAGCTGGACGGTTACGGCGACCGCAAGCCGGGCCAGCTTTCGGGCGGCCAAAGGCAGCGGGTCGCGCTGGCGCGGGCCTTGGTGAACAAGCCCCGGGTGCTGTTGCTGGACGAACCTCTGGGCGCCCTGGATCTGAAACTGCGCGAGGCGATGCAAGACGAGTTGAAGGCGCTGCAGCACCGGCTTGGCATCACCTTTGTCTTCGTGACCCATGACCAGCACGAGGCCCTGTCGATGGCCGACAGCCTGGCGGTGTTCTCCGAAGGGCGTATCGCCCAGATCGGCACGCCGGAAGAGGTCTATGCAAGGCCCCGCTCCCGTTTCGTGGCCGATTTCGTCGGCTCGGCCAATGTGTTGCCGCCCGAGCTGACCCTCGCGCTTGGTGGCCCCAAAGCCTGGTCCGCGCTGCGCCCCGAAGCCCTGTCATTGGTCCCCACGGGCCTGCAAGGCATCGTCACCAGCCTGCGCTATCAAGGGTCCGCCACCCGCGTGGCCGTGCAACTGATGGGCCAGGAGGTCGCGGCCCTGATCCCCGCAGGTGCGCCCCTGCCAGAGCCCGGCCAAGCCACCGCCCTCAGCTTCGCCCCTGGCGCCCTGCATGTGATGGAGGCGCCATGAGCGGCCCAAGCCTGGTCCATTTGCAAGCCCCGGGGAGGCTCTGCCTCCCCGGACCCCACCGGAATATTTGGGTCAGTATGAAAGACACGCCGCGCCAGGACTGCCCTGCCTGGCCTAAGGTTGGCCGCCCCGCTTGGCCCGCCCGCGTTGAACTGGCTCTTTACCCCGGGCCAGCGGATTTGGGTGTCAAGTTCGGCCCCCGCACAAACGTCAGGCGTGAGGAACCGGGCCGCACCACCGGGCGCCGCGTTGCCGCCCCGTCCCATCGGTCGCGCGCCCTCTTTCCCTTTCATACTGGCCCAAATACTCCGGGGGTGAAGGGGGCAGCGCCCCCTTCGGTGTCCGCAAGGGCCCACTCATGACGGCGATCCTCCCCGTCCGCGGCCTGGCCGACAGGCTGACCGCGCTGTTCTGGCGCCATCCGCGGTTCTTGACTGCGCTGCTGCTGGCCCCGCCGCTGTTTTGGCTGGTCGCTGTCTATATCGGATCGCTGGCCGCCCTTTTGTGGCAGGGCTTCTATTCGGTCGACGACTTCTCGGGCCTGGTGGTCGAGGAGTTCACGCTCTCGACCTATGCCAGCCTGTTCAAACCTGCCAACCTGTCGATCCTGTGGCGCACGGTGTCGATGGCCGGGGCCGTCACCATCGCCTCGGCCGTCCTGGCCTTTCCCATCGCCTGGTATGCCGCGCGCCATGCCAAGGGGCGCTGGAAGGCGGTCTTCTACCTCGGCGTCATGCTGCCCTTGTGGTCGTCCTACCTGGTCAAGGTCTATGCTTGGAAGCTGATCCTCGCGAAGGAGGGCATCCTCTCCTGGGCAGCCGAGGCCAGCCACACGACCCCCGTGCTGGAGGCCGTCTTGTCCCTTCCAGTGATCGGCGGGCCGTCGCTTTCGACCTCTTACTTGGGCATGTTCCTTGTCTTTACCTATGTCTGGTTGCCCTACATGATCTTGCCCTTGCAAGCCGCGCTGGAGCGCGTGCCGCAAAGCCTGCTGGAGGCTTCAAGCGATCTGGGGGCCACGGGGCGTCAGACGCTGTGGCGGGTGATCCTGCCCTTGGCCATGCCGGGGATGGTGGCGGGGTCGATTTTTACCTTCTCCTTGACGCTGGGTGATTACATCATCCCCCAGATCATCGGCAATTCGGCCAGCTTCATCGGCATGGCGGTCTATCAGTTGCAGGGCACGGCGGGGAACCTGCCGCTGGCTGCGGCCTTTTCGGTCGTGCCGATCCTGATCATGCTGGTCTATCTGGGGATTGCCCGCCGCCTGGGGGCTTTTGATGCGCTCTGAAGCCTCCTTCCCTTTGAAAGCCGCCGCCGCCTTGGGGCTTTTGTTCCTGCATCTGCCCATTGCCATCATCTTCCTTTACGCCTTCACAACCGAAGAGCGGTCTTACGTCTTTCCGCCCCCCGGCCTGACGTTGAAATGGTTCGCCGTGGCCTGGGAGCGGCCGGACATCTGGCAGGCCCTTGGCCTGTCGCTGCAGGTCGCCGCCTGGGCCACCTTGCTGGCGCTGATCCTGGGGACCCTGGTGGCGGGCGCCATGACGCGGGCGCGGTTTTTCGGGCGCGACCAGGTGACGCTGTTGATCCTGTTGCCCATCGCGCTGCCGGGCATCCTGACCGGGCTGGCCATGCGCCAGGCCTTTGGTGTGGCGGGCATCCCGTTTTCCACCTGGACCATCGTTTTGGGCCATGCCACCTTTTGCATCGTCATCGTGCATAACAACGCGGTCGCCCGGATGCGCAGGCTTTCGGGCGCGATCCTGGAGGCTTCGGCCGACCTGGGCGCCAACAGCTTTCAGACGTTCCGCCATATCCTGCTTCCGAACCTGGGCTCGGCGCTTTTGGCCGGGGGGATGCTGGCCTTTGCGCTGTCCTTTGACGAGGTCATCGTGACGACCTTCACCGCAGGCGCGCAGTCCACGATCCCGATCTGGATGCTGGAAGAGCTGATCCGCCCGCATCAGCGCCCAGTGACCAATGTCGTGGCCATGGTGGTTTTTGCCGCGACCTTTCTGCCGATCCTCGCCGCCTATTACCTGACCCGCGGCGGGTCGGAAACGGCGGGCGGCGGCAAATAGGGCACCCTGTGCAAGGCCTATCCCGCGCCCTATATAGGCACCACACAGATGGAGGCTATGATGTTCCTTTTGGACCGCGCCAAGATGCAGATGGTGACCCCCGACCGCGCCCTTGCCGGTCGGCCCGAACCCCTTCCCACCGCCGAGACGCATTTCATCAATGGACGGCCCCTGAAATCCGAAATCCCCGCAGGCTTTCAGGTCGCGGTCTTTGGCATGGGCTGTTTTTGGGGCGTCGAGCGCAAGTTCTGGGCGCTGGATGGCGTCTGGCTGACGATGGTGGGCTATGCGGGCGGCTTTACACCCAACCCGACCTACAAAGAGACCTGCACCCAGCTGACGGGCCATAACGAGGTCGTTCGGGTGATCTTTGACCCCGCCAAGATTTCGTTCGCGGATCTGCTGAAGGTTTTCTGGGAGAACCATGACCCGACGCAAGGCATGCGGCAGGGCAATGATGTGGGGTCCACTTATCGGTCGGGGATCTATTTCGTCAGTGCCGAGCAACAGGCCGAGGCCTTGGCCAGCAAGGCGGCCTATCAGGCGGCACTGACCGCGCGGGGCTTTGGCGCAATCACGACCGAGATCATCCCGGCCCCGGTGTTTTACTTTGCCGAGGATTACCACCAGCAATATCTGGCCAAGAACCCCGACGGCTATTGCGGTATCGGCGGCACGGGTGTGACCTGCCCGATCGGGCTGAAGGTGTCGGCAGGTTAAGCGCGCGTTCTGGCGCCGATCTCGACCTCGATGGCGCGGATCATCACCTCCAGCCCGTGCTGAAAGGTGGTGAGCCGCCGTTCGGGGGCAAAGAAGGGGGCGGCGGCCATCAGTCCGGGGAAGGCCAGGGCCGCCTCGGCCACCGGCATGGGTTCGGTGGCGCCGGGGGAGAGCGGCCCCGTGACCTCATCCAGACAGGCACCGTTGAGGTAAAAGCCAAAGGCGCGGAAATGCCGGGCGCGGGATTTGGGCGAGAGGCCTGCCGCGTCAAAGATCGCCAATTGCCGGTCAAGAAGCGCCAGGCCCGCGCGGTGGTTCAGGCGGAATTGCGCGAAATAGGGGTAAAAGCCCGGGTGGTTCACGGCCATCTCGCGCCAGGCCTGCGCCGCCTGACGATAGAGCGCCTGCCATTCGCCCGTATCGGGGAAATCGGCGGCCTCTTGGATCAGGCGATCGATCAGGGCCTGAAACAGGTGCTGCTTGCTGGGGAAGTAGTGGTAAAGGCTCATGGCCTGACACGAGAGCCTTGCCGCCAGAGTGCGGAAGGAAAAGGCCTCCATCCCCTCGGCGTCGATCAGCCGCAGGGCCTCATCGGCGATCTTTTCGGCAGAGAGGGCGGGACGGGTCATGCGGGGCTTTCTTTTGCTAGCCGGATGTTAACCTTGGCGCCCGGGCGGGGCAAGCGGGGGGCTGCCGCCGAACCGGGCAAGCGGGGGGCTGCCGCCCCCCGCACCCCCCGCCTCAAAGGGGCCTTGGCCCCCTTGAGAAACCCCCGGCCCTTGACGTCACAGGGCGCGCGGCCTAACCGGGGGGAAATCCAGTGGAGACCCCCATGCCCACCTATACCGCCCTTACCACCCTGATCGGGGAAGACCGCGCCGAGGCCTTGGGCGAGGCGCTGGAAAAGCTGCAGCCCGAGCCCATCGGCGTCGGCGTCTTTGAAATCGAGGATGACAGCGGGTTGTGGGAGGTCGGCGCCTATTACACCGAGCCGCCGAACCTGGCCTTCCTGGAGTTGCTCTCGACCGCGTTCGAGGCCAAGCCCTTTGTCGTCTCTGAGGTGCCCGAGGTCGATTGGGTGGCCCATGTCCGCCGCGAACTGGCGCCGGTCGAGGCCGGGCGCTTCTTTGTCTATGGGTCGCATGATGCGGACAAGGTGCCGCAGGATGGCCGCATCCCCCTTCAGATCGAGGCGACCGTGGCCTTTGGCACCGGGCATCACAACACGACCCTGGGTTGCCTTTTGGCCTGGGACCGGCTTTATGACGCGGGCACCCGCCCCGCCCGCGTGGCCGATATCGGCTGTGGCACTGCCGTTCTGGCGATGGCTGCGGCCAAACTGCTGCCCGATGCGGTCGTCATGGCCTCGGATATCGACAAGGTCGCGGTGGATGTGGCGCTGGCCAATACCGATATCAACGGCCTGTCGGGGCGCATCGCCTGCATGGAGGCCGCGGGTTTCGCCCATCCCGACCTGCAGAAGGCGCCCTTCGACCTCGTCTTCGCCAATATCCTGAAGGGCCCGCTGATCGAGCTTGCCCCCGAGATGGCGCGCCACACCGCGCCCCAGGGCGTCGTGATCCTTTCTGGTCTTCTGGTCGTGCAGGCCGAGGCGGTGACGGCGGCCTATGTCGCGGCAGGGTTCACGCCGGTGTCGCGCGATGACTTGGGCGAGTGGTCGGCCCTGGTCTTGCGCCGCACCTGAGCCCCCAACTGAACGTCGAAACTGCGGCAGATGGGGGCTTTTCGCCCAATTCCTGCCACAATTTCGTCGTATCAAAACCTTGGGTGGGGTCGGTATCAGGAGTTTGGGGATGTCCGACCCGAATATGAGTGAGTTTTACCGTCGTGTCGATCGGATCCAGAAAGCTAGGGCTAGGGGCCATGGCTTCGAGGCGCCGGGCGTCTTGGGGCGGTCGTATTACACAAGGCCTCAGGCCCAGCGGCGCGGTTTTCTGGGCCCCGTTCTGGTGCTGTTGGTCGCGGTCTTTCTGCTGAAAGGCCTGATGATCAGCCAAATTGGCCGGATGGAATATGAGTCCCGTGTCGAGCGGCTTTTGGCGGGGGCCGGGGTCGAACGTGTCGGCGGATGGCTGATGCAGGTCGATCCTGTGTCCGAAATGGTCGCGCGGGAAGTGGGCGCCCTTTTGCCACCGATGCGCTAAGGCCTGCAAATCAAAGCGCGGATCGGGGGCCTTCGGGCCCCTTTTGTTTTGCCGCCACAGCGGCCAAACGCCGCCCTTGTCTTCCCACCCCGGCAGCCAGTGACCGCCCCCTGTGGACCCGGCCCAAGGGCGCTTTGCTTTCCGCAAGCCCGGACCCGGAAAAGCAAAAGGGCCGCATCGCTGCGGCCCCACATCACATTGTCCGGCGCTTCAGCGGCCGATCATCTCGATATCGCCACGGCACAGGCCGATGTCGTCCAGTTCGCGGTTCGACAGGCGATGCAGCGCCTTGCGGGTCACGCGCGCCGAATTCCAGCGGCGGAAAGCGTCAGAGCCTTCAGCAAGGGTTTGCACGAAGCGGTATACGGTGATGGCGCCGAACGGCGCCGCGGCGGACGTCTCATAGGCGGCCATAGCGGGTATCCTTTCACAATTTGCACAACGAAGGGGCGTTCATTCGTCCCTGATGCGCCCTATTTAGTCGTGCTGCGAATGCGCAGCAAGCGGGGCACGGACAAGGCCGCCTTGCAGCCCGTGCATGGCGGTTACCAGGTCGTTAACGTTGATTTCACAGAACTTTTACACATTATCCCCAGGTGGCGTCGCCTGCAAGGCCTGACCTGTCGCTTTTCGCACCTGCGGCATTTCCGGCGCCTGGGGGATTAGGTCTTGGCGCATGTTCCCCTTTCGTGCTAACCCTGTCTTAACGAATAAGAAAGGGCGGGCATGCGGGTTCTGGGCATTGATCCGGGTTTGCGAAATCTGGGCTGGGGGGTGATCGACGTCCAGGGCGCGAGAATCACCCATGTCGCAAACGGCATCTGTCATTCGGATGGCAAAGAGGGCGACCTGGCCTTTCGCCTTGTGTCGCTGCACACCCAGCTGACCGAGGTTCTGCGCACCTACAAGCCCGATGCGGCGGCGGTGGAACATACTTTCGTCAACAAGGACGCGGTGGCGACGCTAAAGCTGGGGCAGGCGCGGGGGATCGCGCTGCTCGTTCCGGCTCAGGCAGGGCTGACGGTGGGTGAATATGCGCCCAATGCGGTGAAAAAGACCATCGTCGGCGTGGGGCATGCCGCCAAGGCGCAGGTCGACCACATGGTTCGCATCCACCTGCCGGGCGTCCAGATCGCCGGCCCCGATGCGGCGGATGCCCTTGCCATCGCCATCTGCCATGCGCACCATATGCAAAGCGCCGGCCGGCTTCAGGCCGCTGTGGCGCGGGCGCAAACGGGGGCATCCGCATGATCGGAAAACTCTCTGGCATCGTGGATTGGAAGGGCCTGGATCAGGTCCTGCTGGATGTGCGCGGCGTGGGCTATATCATCCATGTCAACGACCGCACCCTGGCGCAATTGCCGCCCCCGGGCGAAGCGGTCGCGCTTTACACCGACCTTCTGGTCCGTGAGGATCTGCTTCAGCTCTTCGGTTTTCTGACGCTGTTCGAACGCGAATGGCACAAGGTCTTGATGACGGTGCAGGGAGTGGGGGCCAAGGCCTCGATGGCGATCCTGGGGGCTTTGGGCGCGGATGGTGTGGCGCGTGCGATCACCCTGGGGGATGCGCGCGCCATCCAGGCCGCCAATGGCGTCGGCCCCAAACTGGCGCAGCGCGTGATCCTGGAGCTGAAGTCCAAGGCCGCCGGGATGATGGCCATGGGTGGGTCGCTGAATGTGGCGCCCTATGTGCAGGACCCCGATCCGCAGGTCATCGAAGCGCCGAAGCCGAAACCCCGCAAAGCCGCCGCCCCGATCCCCAACCGCGCGGCCTTTGCCTCGGATGCGCTTTCGGCGCTGTTGAACCTGGGCTACGGCCATTCCGAGGCGGCCGAGGCCGTCACCCTCTCCTCTGACGAGGCGCCAGAGGCCGACACCGCCGCCCTGATCCGCATGGCGCTGAAACGCCTGGCCCCGAAATGAACGGCCCCGAAATGAACGGCCCCGAAATGAACGGCCCCGAAATGAGCCGCTCCCGGTCCCCGGGCCCGGCATGATCGCGCTCTATCTCTCGCATCCGCAGGTGCTGCAGGACCCCGCGATCCCCGTGACGCAATGGGCGCTTTCGCCGCAGGGCCGGGCCCGCCTGACCGCGCCTTGGGCGTCGCGGATCACACGGGTGTTTTCCTCGCCCGAGACCAAGGCGCTGCAGACCGCCGCAGCCCTGCGCCCCGACCTGCCCCCCGAGATCCACGACGACCTGTCCGAAAACCACCGCCCGCATTACCTGCCCCCCGCGGCCTTCGAACAGGCGGCCGATGCCTTCTTTGCCCATCCCGCGACGTCCCAGAACGGCTGGGAGCCCGCGGCAAAGGCGCAATCCCGCATCCTGCAAGCGTTCCACCGCCTGTCCCAGGGCCTGACAGCGCCCGCGCTCTTCACCGGCCATGGCGCCGTGGGCACGCTGTTGCATCAGGCGCTGTCCGGCCATCCGATCTCGCGCGGCGGCGACCAGCCCGGTGGCGGCGGCAATCTTTACGCCATCGACCTGACCACCGGCCGCCCGCTGTGCGCCTGGACGCCGATCGAAAGCTGGATCTGGCCCGCATGACAGACCCAGGGCCCCCCTTGTCCCAATCGCGCGCCTCCCGCACCGCGAAACCACTCTTCCCCTTTCATACTGGCTCAAATACTCCACGGGGGTGCGGGGGTGTGAAACCCCCGCCGCCGCCTGCCACCGGAAAGCCCCATGCAATCTGACCCCACCCTGCGCCCCGACAAACTGCCCGAGGATATGGACCGCGCCCTGCGGCCTCAGACTCTGGACGATTTCACCGGCCAGGCCGAGGCGCGGGCCAACCTGCGCGTTTTCATCCAATCGGCCAAACAGCGCGGCGAGGCGATGGACCACACGCTGTTCCACGGCCCTCCGGGGCTCGGCAAGACCACCCTGGCGCAGATCATGGCGCGCGAATTGGGCGTGGGCTTCCGCATGACCTCGGGCCCCGTGTTGGCCAAGCCCGGCGACCTGGCCGCGATCCTGACCAACCTGGAGCCCCGCGATGTCCTCTTCATCGACGAGATCCACCGCCTGTCCCCTGTTGTCGAAGAGGTTCTTTACCCCGCGCTGGAAGACTTCGCCCTTGACCTGGTGATCGGCGAGGGCCCCGCCGCCCGCACCGTCCGAATCGAGCTGCAGCCCTTTACCCTCGTCGGCGCCACGACCCGCCTGGGCCTTCTGACCACGCCCTTGCGCGACCGCTTTGGCATCCCGACGCGGCTGGAGTTCTATACCGTCGACGAGTTGGACCTGATCGTGACCCGCGCAGCCCGCCTCTTGGGCATCACGCCGGAACCGGCTGGCACCCGCGAGATCGCCGCCCGCGCCCGCGGCACCCCGCGCATCGCCGGCCGTCTGTTGCGCCGCGTCGTCGATTTCGTCACGGTCGAGGGCAATGGCGTCCTGACCCAGGCCATCGCGGACAGCTCCCTGACCCGGCTTGGCGTCGACAAACTCGGTCTGGATGGCAACGACCGCCGCTATCTGAACCTTTTGGCCGAACATTATGGCGGCGGCCCGGTGGGGGTCGAGACCATCGCGGCGGCGCTTTCCGAGGCGCGCGACGCCATCGAAGAGGTGATCGAGCCCTTCCTTCTGCAACAGGGCCTGATCCTGCGCACTCCGCGCGGCCGGATGCTGGGCCGCAGCGCCTGGCGCCACCTGGGGCTGGAGGCCCCGAAGCCGCCCGGTCAAAGCGACCTCTTCGAGGCCTGACATTCCCCCAGGTCAGGCCAAGGTCCGAAAGGGCAGGGTGCCCCCGGGGAGCCAAGCCCTCAGGCCAGAACCCGCGCAAAGAAGGCCAAAGTCCGCGCCCAGGCCAGTTCCGCCGCGGCCTGATCCTAACGCGGCGTCGTGTCATTGTGGAAGCCGTGGTTCACCCCGGGATAGATGAAGGCCTCATACCCCGTCCCGGCCGCCTTCAACGCCGCCTCATAGGCCGGCCAGCCCTCGTTGATGCGGGTGTCCAGCTCGGCGTAATGGATCAGCAGGGGCGCCTTGATCTTGGCCACATCCTCGGCCGCCGGTTGCCGCCCGTAAAACGGCACCGCGCCGCCCAGTTCCGGGAAGGCCACCGCCGCCGCATTGGCCACCCCGCCGCCATAACAGAACCCGGTGATGCCGACCTTGCCGGTTGAACCTTCATGCGCCAAAAGGAACTCGACCGCGGCAAAGAAGTCGTTCATCAGCTTTGCGCCATCCACCGTGGCCTGCAGCTCGCGCCCCTTGTCGTCATTGCCCGGATAGCCGCCGACCGAGGTCAGCCCATCCGGCGCCAGGGCCAGGAACCCCGCCTTGGCCAGCCGCCGCGTGACATCTTCGATATAGGGGTTCAGCCCGCGGTTCTCATGCACCACCACGACCGCCGGCAGTTTCCCCGCCTCCGCGGGCCGCACCAGATAGCCATTCACCGTCCCATGGCCCAGGGGCGAGGGATAGGTGATCCGTTCCGCGACGATCCCCGCATCATCAGGGGCCACCTGTTCAGCAAGCGCATAGTCGGGCGACATCATCTGCAACAGCATCGCCGCGGTCACGCCCCCCACCGCCCAGCGGCCGGCGCGGTCCAGAAACTCGCGCTTGGTGATCCGCCCATGGGCGTAGAAGTCGTAAAGCTCGATCAATTCTTGCGGAAAGTCCTTGGCCGTCATCCGTGTCATGGCGTTTCCTTTCGGGGGTGATCGCCCAAAGTTGAGGCCGGCGCCCCGCCTTTTCCACTCACAGTTGCGCGAGGCCTTGGGGAATCGGCGGTTAACCACTTCCGTCGAATTAATAACGACAATAGCACTAGAGATTTAGGGGATACCTGATAAACTCGCCGAAAGTCCCCTGATTCCCTGGTAATAGGTTCCGACATGACCGCCACCCTGATCATCCCCGGCCTTGATGGGTCCCGCGATGGGCATTGGCAGCAATGGTGGCTCGACACCGATCCCACCGCCAAGCCTGTCCTTCTGACTGAACTTCACAACCCCGTGCCCCGCGATTGGGAGGCCGAGTTGGTCTCGGCCATCCTTGACACGCCTGGCGCGGTTCTGGTGGGCCATTCGCTGGGCGCGGTGCTGATCGCCCGGGTTCTGGCGCAATGGCCGCATCTGGATGTCAAGGCGGCGCTTCTGGTGGCCCCGGCCGAGGACCCGACCCATCCCCGCGCCAAGTTCTTTACGCCGCTGCCGGAACTCTCGCTGCGCCGCCCCGCGACCGTCGTGGCCAGCCGCAACGACCCCTGGATGAAGTTCGACCGCGCCCGCGACCTGTCGCGCTATTGGCAAGCGCGTTTCATTGACCTGGGGCGGGCGGGGCATATCAACATCGAGGCGGGTTATGGCCCCTGGCCCGCGGGGATCGCGCTGCGTGACGATCTGATCCAGCGCGCCGACCGTTCGGCCCGGACCTCGCGGTCCTGGGGGGTGACGTCGCTTTTCGCGGCCTCTTTGGCCTGAGTGGCCAAAAGGCAAACGCTGGCGCGCCCCAATCCGTCAACGCGGCGCGGTCAAGGTCGGCAACCGCGTGTCAGCAGGCTCACGGAGCCCCCCGCCGCCCCGTTCCGCAGAAAGCCCCCGGGGCCGCCATCACAGGCACAACCGCCGTCCCGCCGATTGGCAAGACCCGCTTACTTGCCCAGCTTGGCTTCCAATGCCGCGATGCGCTCTTCCAGGGCGATGTTCTCTTCGCGCGCCTTTTGCGCCATGGCGCGGACCGCGTCGAATTCCTCACGCGTGACGAAATCCCGATCCGCCATCCAGCGGTCGATGAAGCCCTTCATCGCCGTCTCTGCCTCGGTGCGCGCGCCCTGCGCCACGCCCATGGCATTGGTCATCAGCTTGCTCATGTCGTCAAAGAACTTGTTGCCGGGCTGCATGATGTCTCTCCATCGCTTTTCCCTTATATGGCGGCAAGGGCCCGCCACGGCAAGAGAGCGGCAGTTGACTTCCCCCCGCCCGCCCGGGAAAACGCGCTGAACCCGGAGAGATCATGTCCTACATCCCCTTCCCCCCCATCTCGCCCGAGATTTTCGCCATCGACATTGGCGGCATGACCTTCGCGCTGCGCTGGTATGCGCTGGCCTATATCGTCGGGCTGATCCTGGCCTTCTGGCTGATGCGCAAGGCGATCCGGACCCCGCGGCTTTGGGCCACGGTGCCCATGACCGAGGAACAACTGGACCGGCTGTTCACCTGGATCATCCTGGGCGTGCTGTTGGGCGGGCGGATCGGCTATGCGCTGTTTTACCAGCCCGGCCATTTCGCGGCCAACCCGCTGCAGATCCTGCGGGTCTGGGAGGGCGGCATGGCCTTTCATGGCGGGTTCCTGGGCGTCGTGGTCGCGGGTCTGATCTTTGCCCGGCGTGAGAAGATCCCGGCCCTGACGCTGGGCGACCTTTTCGCCATGGCCTCGCCCATCGGCCTTTTCCTGGGCCGCATCGCCAATTTCATCAATGCCGAGCTTTGGGGGCGGCCGACCCAGATGCCCTGGGGCGTGGCCTTTCCGGGTGATGCGGCCCAGCTGTGCCCTGGGGTCGTCGGCATCTGCGCCCGCCACCCCTCGCAGCTCTATGAGGCCGCCTTGGAGGGACTGCTTTTGGGTGCGCTGCTGCTTTGGGCCGCCTTCCGCGCCGATTGGTTCCGCCATCCGGGCCGGTTGATGGGGACCTTCATCGCGGGCTATGGCGCGGCGCGGTTCTGCGTCGAATTCTTCCGTCAGCCGGATGTGCAGTTCATCACCGAGGGCAATCCGCTGGGCCTGGCCTGGCAGGTCGCAGGTTACGGCCTGACCCAGGGCCAGGCGCTCTCGCTCCCGATGATCGCCTTGGGCCTGTGGTTCGCGCTCAGGGCGCGCAAGTGACGGCGCTGGCCCAAATCCTGACGGCCCGCATCATGGCCCAGGGGCCGATGCCGCTGTCGGATTACATGGCCGAATGTCTGCTGCATCCCCAGCATGGCTATTACACCACAAGGCCCCCCTTTGGCGTCGAGGGCGATTTCACCACCGCGCCCGAGATCTCCCAGATGTTCGGCGAGCTTCTAGGCCTTTGCCTCGCGCAAGCCTGGCTGGATCAGGGCGCGCCTGTGCCCTTTACCCTGGCCGAAGTCGGCCCCGGCCGAGGCACTTTGATGGCCGATATCCTGCGCGCCACCCGCGCCGTGCCGGGGTTTCATGGCGGGATGCGCCTGCGCCTGGTCGAGGCCTCGCCGCGCCTGCGCGCCCTGCAGGCCCAGACGCTGCAGGGCTACGCGCCCGAATGGGTTCAGATCGCTGACCTGCAAGGCCCGCTTTACCTTGTGGCGAACGAGTTCTTCGACGCCCTGCCGATCCGCCAGTTCCAGCGCAGCGGTGCGGCCTGGCGTGAGCGCCTTGTGGGCCTCGGCCCCGATGGCCTGACGCTCGGCCTTGGGCCGGTGCTGCCCGTGCCAGAGCTGACCCACCGTCTGACCGACACGACCGAGGGCCAGATCGTCGAGACCTGCCCCCAGGCCCCCGCCATTGCGGCCCAGATTGCCGCGCGGCTGATCCCCGGACTGGCGCTGATCCTGGATTACGGCGGCTGGCACTCCCTGGGTGACACCTTCCAGGCCCTGCGCGC
This sequence comes from Stagnihabitans lacustris, assembly GCF_025950525.1. Lineage (GTDB taxonomy): Bacteria > Pseudomonadota > Alphaproteobacteria > Rhodobacterales > Rhodobacteraceae > Stagnihabitans. Next base: position 656,790 of record NZ_JAPDGS010000002.1, read on the forward strand.
CCACGCCCCCGTCGACCCTTTCGCCACCCCCGGAGAGGCCGACTTGACGGCCCATGTCGATTTTGAACCCCTGACCGGGGCTTGCGCCCATGCCTATACGACCCAGGGCGCCCTTCTGACCGCTTTGGGGATCGAGGCCCGCTCGGCCCGCCTGGCCCAGCGTCTGACCGGGGCGGCCCTGCAAAGCCACCTTGCCGCGACACGCCGCTTGACCTCGCCTGCCGAAATGGGGACTCTGTTCAAAGTCCTGGCGCTTTTCCCCCATGGCGCGCCCCAGCCCCCAGGTTTCCCTGATGCTTGAGATCCTGACCGCCGAGACCATCCCCTTCCGCCACGGGTTCTTTACCCGCAAGGGCGGCGCCTCGTCCGGCATCTTTGCCGGGCTGAACTGCGGGCCGGGGTCGTCGGATATGGCCCAGGCCGTGGCCGTCAACCGCGCCCGTGTGGCCGAGGCGCTGGAGCTTGCGCCCGACCACCTGATCAGCCTGAACCAGACCCATTCGGCCGATGTGGCCGTGCTGACCGCCCCGCCCGAGGGCAAGATCTCTGCCGATGCCATGGTGACAGCGACCCCGGGTCTGGGGCTTGGGATATTGACCGCCGATTGCCAGCCTGTGCTGTTTGCCGATGCCAAGGCGGGGATTGTTGGCGCGGCCCATGCGGGCTGGCGCGGCACGCGCGATGGCGTGCTGGAGGCGACGGTTGCCGCCATGCAGGCCCTTGGCGCGCGCGATATCGTGGCGGTGATCGGGCCGACGATCAGCCAGGCCGCCTATGAGGTCGGCCCCGAGTTCTTTGAAACCTTCACTGACGACGACCCCCAGGCGGCGCGGTTCTTTGCGAATGGCCCTGGGGACCGGATGCTGTTCGACCTGCCGGGCTATGCTTTGGCACGTCTGCGGGCGGCGGGGGTGGCTGCAGAATGGACGCGGCATTGCACCTACCGTGACCCCGAGCGATTCTATTCCTATCGCCGCACCACCCATCTGAAAGAGGCCGATTACGGCCGCCTCATCTCGGTAATCCGGCTTTAGGCCAAATTCGCCGCAAACTTGCCATGATTTCTACCGGTCCGGGTTGCCTGGGTCAGGTTTGGTTAAGGATTTTCAGGCGATTGTTGCCCCAGGCGCTTCGGGGCCGGGATCGTTTCCGCCATGGAAATAATCGCAGCCTGTCGTTTCGCCGCCCAATCCTTGCCCCAAAGCCGGGGCAAATTGGTCCCAAGGTCGAAACCAAGCTGAGGAACCGCAGATGAAAACCGAACGTCGCTGGCTGAAATCCGTTCTTGCCGCCGCTGCCGAACCTCAGGTCGCGCTGCCCTGGGCGCGGACCACGCGCCGCCGCCCCGAGGCCTTTCGGACCGCTCCGCCCGCCCAAACCCCTGCAGCCGCGCCGAAATCGGTCGCCGCACGCTGACTTTGCCCCGACCCGCTGGCGGGTCATTCGTCCCCCGACCCGCTGGCGGGTCATTCGTCCCCCGACCCGCTGGCGGGTCATTCTTTCCCCGCCCCGCTTCGGGGCCCGTTTCCCTCGTGCTTTTGCCTGCTGTGAGAGCATGTCCCTGAGGGTCGGTTCGCCGACCCTCTTTTTTATCGCGTCGGGTCGGTTCGCCGTCCGTTTTTTCCTTCACCCTGTCCAAGGCCCCCCGTCGCTTGGCCCCCCCGTCCAAGGCCCCCGTCCTGCCCCTGACGTCACGGCCGGTTCTGCGGCCATCCCAATGGGATTGTCGCCCATCCGCCCGCAATCCCCGCCCGACTTGTCCTTTTCCAACCCCGATTCGGGCGACGATTCCCGGCTTTCCGGCCAATTGTGGCAAGATTGATGCCAGCGGTTAACCAATAACCCCCTCTTCACCACTTTATGGAAAACACCCGCCCCAATCGCCCTATGTTTTTGACAAGCTGCCCAGATTGCGCCAAATTCCGTCTCGTTGGATCCCACCGCGACAGGTGAGGGTGCAGGGGTAAGACCTGAAAAGGCGCCTCGCTCTTGCTGCGGCCGTCACAGACGGAATGGGAAGGTTTCGGGGCGGTTCCTGTGGTCCTCTGCCACATCAAGGGAACCGCCCTTTCCTTTTGCACCACCCTCCAGCCTCCCCAAAAAACCTCCCCAGAAAACCACACCACCCCCCAAAAATTCCCGCCCCCCCAAATTCCACCCAAGCCAAAACCCGCCCTCTTTCTTTTGATCAAATTCCTTGCCATAGTCCTGACCGCCACAGCTGCGGCACAGGAGCCCCGAATGATCGCCGGTATCGACCCCATCCGACTGGAGGCCTTGCGCGCCACCGAGGCCGCGGCCTTTGCCCAGGCCCATCCGAAATCTGCCGCGGCCTTGGCCAGGGATCAGGGGCATTACCTGGACGGGGTGCCGCTGCACTGGATGAAGGATTGGCCGATGCCGCATCTGCCGGTGGTCGAAAGCGCCAAGGGCGCGCGGATCACCGATATCGACGGCAATGGGCTGCATGACTTTTGCCTGGGCGATACGGGGTCGATGTTTGGCCATTCGCCGCCCGCGGTGGCCCGGGCGATCAAGGCGCAGGCGGGGCGGGGGCTGACCTATATGCTGCCCTCTCAGGCCGGGCTGGAGGCGGGGCGGCTGCTGACGGCCACTTTCGGCGCCTTCCAGTGGCAGATTGCCACGACCGCGACGGACGCCAACCGCTTTGCCCTGCGCGTGGCGCGGGCTGTGACGGGGCGGCCCAAGGTGCTGGTCTTTCACGGGTGTTACCATGGCACGGTGGATGACGCGATGGTCTGCCTTTCGGACGGCGCCACCGCCAACCGCCCCGGCCTGCTGGGCCAGGTGGCGGACCTTTCCCTTGTCGCCGTCGCGGTCGAGTTCAACGATCTTGCCGCGGTCGAGGTCGCCTTGGCCCGCGGGGACGTGGCCGCCATCCTGACCGAGCCGGTGATGACCAATTCCTGCATGGTCCTGCCCGCGCCCGGCTTCCATCAGGGCCTGCGCGACCTGGCCACGAAATACGGCGCGCTTCTGATCATCGACGAGACGCATACGATCTCGTCGGGTCTGGGCGGTTACACCCGGGTTCATGGGCTGCAGCCCGATATTTTCGTCGTTGGCAAATGCGTGGCGGGGGGGATGCCCACCGCGGTCTGGGGGCTGAACACGGCCACGGCGGCGCGCTATCATCAGGCCAATGCCGCGCGGGCCTCGGGCCATTCCGGCATGGGAACCACGCTGTCGGCCAATCCGATGCAATTCGCCTGCCTGCAAGCCACCCTGTCGCAGGTCATGACGCCGCAAGCCTATGCCCATATGGAGACCCTGGCCGAGACCCTGCAACAGGGCCTCGCCGCGGCCATCACCGCCCGGGGCCTGCCGTGGCACACCATCCGCGTTGGCGCCCGGGTCGAGTTCATCTGCGCCCCGGGTCCCTTGCTCAACGGCACCGAGGCCGCCGCCGCCCATGTGCCGCAGGTGGAAAGCGCGGTCCATGTGGCGCTTTTGAACCGCGGTTGCCTGATCGCGCCCTTCCACAACATGATGCTGATCTCTCCGGCGACCAAACCGTCGCAGGTCAAGGCGCTGATCCGTGCCTTTGCCGAAGTGCTGGAGGCGCTGACATGAAGGCCGACCCGTCAGAGGCCCAGGCCTTCCTGGACGCGAACCCGCAGATCGAGGCCTTCGACCTGGTGCTGATCGACGCCAACGGCATCGCGCGGGGCAAGATCATCCGCCGGCACGAGCTGATGGGGGTTTATACCCATGGGCGGCATCTGCCGATTTCCATCCTGGGGCTGGATATCCTGGGCGAGGATGTCGAGGCGACCGGCCTTGTCTGGGACGAGGGCGACGCCGACCGCCGGGCCTGGCCGCTGCCCGGCGCCTTGAAGCCGCTGCATGGCACCAACAGGGGCGAAGTTCAGGTCAGCCTGTATGAACTGGACGGCGCGCCGATGACCAGCGACCCGCGCCATGCGCTTGCGGCCCAAGTGCAGGCGCTGGCAGAGCAGGGGTTGCGGGCCAGCGGGGCCTTCGAGCTGGAGTTTTTCCTTCTGGAGCCCGAACTTGGCCCGGATGGCAAGGTCGTCGCCGCCCGCGATGTGCTGGACGGGCGCGCGGGGCGCAGGACGGATGTCTATTCCGTCGATGCCTTGCATGGGATGTTGCCGTTTCTGGATGACGTCTATGCCGCAGCCCGACTGTCCGACCTTCCGGCCGAAACCGCGATTTCCGAATATGCGCCGGGGCAGTTCGAGCTGACCTTGCATTACCGCGACGACGTCTTGCAGGCCGCCGATGACCTGTGCCGGTTGAAGCGCATCGTGCGGGCCATGGCGCGCAAACATGGGCGGCTGGCCTGTTTCATGGCCAAACCACATGAGGACCGGGCGGGCTCGGGGATGCATTTCCATGTGTCCCTGTGGCAGGGGGCGCGGAATATCCTTGTGGAAGATCAAGAGGGTCAGTGGAACGCCCCGCTGCGCCATGCCATCGGTGGCCTTGCGGCGACGATGGGCGAGGCGATGTTGGTTTTCGCCCCCCATGCAAATTCTTGGCGGCGGTTTGTGGGCAATTCCTATGCGCCGGTCAAGCCGACCTGGGGGGTGAACAACCGCTCGGTGGCGCTGCGTATTCCGGCTGGCAGCAAAAGCGCCCGCAGGATCGAACACCGGCCCTCGGGCGTCGATGCCAATCCCTATCTGGTGGCCGCGGTGGTGCTTGCGGGGATCAGGCAGGGCCTGGCCCAGGGCATCGACCCCGGGCCTGAAACCACGGGCAATGGCTATGCCGACAGCCCGCTTTCGGGCGCCCCCACCCTGCCGCGCGACTGGCGCGAGGCGATCGAGGCGGCGCGGGGCTCGGATTTCCTGAAGGCGGCCCTGGGCGAGGGGCTGCACCGCACCTTTTTGGCGGTGATCGGCGCGGAATATGCCCGGGTCGCGCGCGAGGTTTCGGAACTGGACCTCAGGCTATACCTGCAGACCGTTTAAGCGTTGCGGCGATCAGGGCGGGGACGCGGGGGTCAAGCCCCAAGGGCGGCAGGCAAAGGCCCTGAAACCCCGCCAGCGCCAGCGCCTCGGGCAGGTCATCGGTCACATGGCCGCCCTCGGCCGCAAAGAACGGCAGGCAAAGCGACCCCGGGCCAAAGTCGCGGGCCTCGGCGATGAAGGGGGCTTCTTCGATGAAATAGGCCTGCGCCCGGGTGAACCCGGCGGCGCGCAGACGGTTGGCCATGGTTTCCGCGACCTCGGCTGGCGCACGTGACCGCCCGGAGCCATGGGCTGCGACCAGGACCGGGGTATCGGCCGGCGCGCGGCCAAGCGCTGTGGCGGCCTCTTGGGCGACGGTCACGGCAAGGTCCTGCACCGCCTCATCAAGGCCAAAAGGAGAGAGGTGGTGCCAATCCTGCGCGCCCTCAAGCCCCATGCGACGGGGAACCTCGGTTCGGGTGAACCAGCCGCCCGCCATGAACATCGGATAAACCAGGCCGGGGGTGGGATCGACGGCCTGGGCCAGGGCTCCGGGCAGGGCAAGGGTCGCATAGCGGATGTCCCAGCCGGGCAGGTGGCCCGCAACCAGGCAAGCCAATTCCCCCAAAGCCGCCTGGGCGGGTTCGGGAGAGGAGGGTTGGCCATGGGCGATCAGCAGGGCTTTCATGCTGCGGCAGATAGGGGATGGGGCGCCTGGGTCAAGGGGCAACCGGATAGGGCCAGGGCGCCTGCGAAAAGGTGCCGCCATCGACATAGAGCGTCTGGCCGGTGACGAAAGCCGCCGCCTCGGAGATAAAGAACAGCATCGGCCCCACAAGGTCTTGCGGCGTGCCGATGCGGCGCAAGGGGGTGATGGGCGACCAGGTGGCGGCATAGTCGCCGGATTCGGCGGCGGTGCGTTCGGTGGCAATGGCACCGGGCGCGATGCAGTTGACGCGGATGCCATGGGGGCCAAGCTCGCTGGCCGCGACCTTGGTGAATTGCTCGATCCCGCCCTTGGAGGCGGTGTAGTCGACCAGCCGCGGGAAAGCGTGCTTGTTGCAGCCCGACCCCAGCGTCAGGATCGACCCGCCATGACCCGCGGCAATCATCGCTTTGGCGGCGGCCTGGGTGTTCAGGAAGGTGCCGCGCAGGTTGGTCGCCATGACGGCGTCCCATTGCTCCGCCGTCAGGTCCAGCAGGCTGGACCATGTCTGGATGCCGGCGTTGCAGATCATGATGCTGGGCGCTTTGCCCGCCCAATCGGCGGCATGGGCATGGAAATCGGAGACTTGCGCCGGGTCGCTGGCGTCGGAGTGCAGGGCCAGGCCCTGAACCTCGGCGGCCAGCGTTTCCGCATTGGGGTCGCCCAGATGGGTGAAGGCGACCTTGTAGCCGGCCTGGGCCAGGCCGCGGACAAGATGGCTTCCGATGGCCGAACTTCCGGCGGTGACGAGTGCGAGCATCTGGGGCCTCCTGCGGGCAGGGTAGCTTTTGGGGGCCGCGGGGGGAAGGGGGCGCCGCCCCCGCCTTCGGCCCCCCCGGGGATATTTGGGTCAGTATGAAAGGGGGGGGAAGGAAGGGAGTATTTGGGTCAATGTGAAAGGGGGGGCTTGGGACTGGGGGATGGGGTTTGCGGGACGGGGTTTGCGGGACGGGGGGCGGGCGCAAAGAAGGGAGTATTTGGGCAAGTATGAAAGGGCGGGTTCGGGGCGTGATTGGGGCGGGGGCGTGATTGGGGCGGGGGCGTGATTGGGGCGGGGGCGTGATTGGGGGTTGAGTTCGGGCGGGGCCTTGGCAGGATGGCGGGCAAAGGAGAGCCTCCATGACACCCGCCTTGACTTCCAACATGACCCCCGCCGCAACCACGACCGCAACCTGCACCGCGACCCCCGCCGCCGAACGTCGTGCGCTTTACCCTTCGATCCCGGCGGGGCGGGAGGGGCGGTTGCGGGTCAGCGACCTGCACGAGATCCGCTGGGAGGAAAGCGGCAATCCCTTGGGCAAGCCCGCGGTCGTGCTGCATGGCGGGCCGGGCTCTGGCGTGTCGGAATTCATCCGCCGCGGCCATGATCCGGCGCGCTACCGCATCATCTCTTTTGATCAGCGCGGCTGTGGGGGCTCGACGCCCTTTGCGGAGCTGGCCGAGAATACGACCTGGGACCTGGTGGCGGATATGGAGAAGCTGCGGGTCCATCTGGGGGTCGAGACCTGGCAGGTGGTGGGGGGCTCTTGGGGGTCAACTCTGGCGCTGGTTTACGCGATCACCCATCCGTCGCGCGTGTCGGAACTGGTGCTGCGCGGGATCTTCATGCTGCGCAAGGAAGAGGTGGATTGGTTCTATGAACCCGGTGGGGCCTCGTTCCTGTTCCCCGAAGCCTTTGCCGATTATGCCGCCGCCGTGCCCGGGCGGGGGTCTTTGGTGGCCGAATATCACCGCATCCTGACCGGGCCCGACAGCCCCGAGCGCCGGGCCGCCGCCCTTTCCTGGACCCTGTGGGAGGCGCGGACGATCTCGCTTTTGCCCGACCCCAAGCGCGAGGCGGCCTGGGATGACGCCCATTTCGCCCTTGCCTTTGCCCGGATCGAGAATCACTACTTCACCCACCGCGGGTTCTTTGACCGCGACGACTGGATTCTGGCCCGTGCCGACCGGTTGCGGGGGATTCCCGGCGTGATCATCCATGGCCGCTATGACGCCTGCACGCCGGTCAAGAACGCTGTCGACCTGTCGCGCGCCTGGCCCGAGGCGCGGCTGGTGATCATCGACGACGCGGGTCACACCGGCGTCGAGCCCGGGATCGCCGATGCCATGGTGCGCGCCACGGATGGATTTGCCTGAAAGCCGGGCAGGGCGGGACTGCTTGCGCAAACAGGGTAAACGTTCTGTTGACAAGGCCGCGCGAAAGTTGCCCAATCGGTCAAGATCATGAACGGGACTCAACCCGTTCGTCAAAATATCAATGATCACAGGGAGTTGCTGATGACCTACCTTCCGTTTTCCCGCCGTGCCGGCGCTGCGGCCCTGGCTGGGCTGATGCTGACCGCGGCGCCTGCCGCGCTGATGGCCGAAACACCCGCCGATACGCTGGTCGTGGCGGCTGCCATCGACGACATCGTCTCGCTTGATCCGGCCGAGGCCTATGAGTTCTCGGGCCTGGATATGGTCAACAACGTCTATGACGGCCTGGTCGAGATCAACCCGACCACGCTGGAGCTGGAACCGGGCCTGGCCGAAAGCTGGTCCGTGGCCGAAGATGGCATGACCTATACCTTCAAGATGAAGGCGGGCGTGACCTTCGCCAGCGGCAATCCGGTGACGGCCGAGGCTGCGGCCTGGTCCCTGCAACGCGCGGTCAAGCTGAACAAGACTCCGGCCTTCATCCTGAACCAGTTCGGCTGGGCGGCGGACAATGTCGATGCGATGATCATGGGCGCGGGCGATACGCTGACCATCAAGGTCTCGAAGCCCTTCGCGCCGACCTTCCTGTATAACTGCCTGACCGCCGGTGTGGCCTCGATCGTCGATGCCGAGACGGTCAAGGCGCAGGACGTCGCGGGCGACATGGGTAATGAATGGCTGAAGGCCAATTCGGCAGGCACCGGCGCCTATGTGCTGAAAGGCTTCAAGCCGAACGAGGGCCTGATCCTGGAAGCACGCCCGGGCTACTGGCGCGGTGATGCGAAACTGAAGAACGTCTTCATCCAGCATATCCCCGAAGCTGCGACCGAGCGTCTGCAGCTTGAAAAGGGTGACGTCGATGTGGCGCGCTCGCTGACGCCGACCGATGTCGAAGGCATGACCGGCAATGCCGATGTCAAGATCCAGTCCGACGTGGGTGGTCAGGTCTATTACATGGCCTTCAACCAGAAGAACGAGAATTACAAGAACGCCAAGTTCCTGGACGCGATGCGTTATGCCATTGATTATCAAGGCATGGCCGATACGATCATGAAGGGCGCGGTCATCCCGCACCAGGCCTTCTTGCCGCAAGGCTATCTGGGTGCGCTGGACGATCTGCCCTATGCTTTGGATCTGGAAAAGGCCAAGGCGCTGATTGCGGAATCGGGGATCACCGATCCGACGATCAAACTGTCGGTGCGCAACTCGGCTGACCGGATCGACGTTGCGACCTCGATCCAGAACACCTTTGGCCAAGCGGGGATCAAGGTCGAACTTGACGTGGGCGAGGGCGCCGATCAGCTGAAGGCCTACCGCGCGCGCACCCATGATGCGACCTTGCAGACTTGGGGCCCGGATTATCCCGATCCGAACACCAACTCGTCGACCTTTGCCGAAAACCCCGACAATTCGGACGAGGCCAACAACACCGGCTATCTGGCCTGGCGCAATGCCTATGACCCCGGCGAGATGACCGCCAAGTCGCAGGCCGCCGCGCTTGAGCAGGACTCCGAAAAGCGCAAGGCGATCTATGCCGAGCTGCAAAAGACCCACCGCGAGACCTCGCCCTTCATCGTGATGTTCCAGCAAGCCCGTCAAACCGGCCTGCGCGCGGGCGTCGAGGGCTTTTATACCGGTGGCGCCGTGGATGCCGCCGCCTATTGGCTGGCCACGAAGTAAGGACATGGCGCCGCGGGTCCAACCCGCGGCGCCTTCCCCATGACCCCATTCCTGAAACAGACGGGCTCGACCCTGTTTTCGCTGGCCCTGACCTTTCTGGGCCTGCTGATCGTCACATTCATCATCGCCCGGGTCGTGCCGGTCGATCCGGTCACGGCCCTGCTGGGCGAACGCGCCACCGCCGCGCAAATCGCCGAGATGCGGGCGCGGTTGGGCCTGGATGACCCGATCTGGCGGCAGTTCGGCATTTACCTCTGGGACGTGGCACATTTCGACCTTGGCACCTCGATCCGCAGTCGCGAACCCGTGCTGTCCGAGGTCGCCCGTTACTTCCCCGCCACACTGGAGCTTTCGACGCTGGCCACGATCTTTGGCGTCTTGTTCGGCGTGCCGGCGGGCGTGTTGGGGGCGACGCGGCCGGGCTCGATCTTTGACCAGTTCACCCGGCTGTTCGGGCTGATCGGCTATTCGATGCCGGTCTTCTGGCTGGGGCTGATCGGGCTTTTGGTGTTTTACGGGCAGTTGGGCTGGGTTGGCGGGCCGGGGCGGCTGGACAGCGCCTATCAGATGGCCTTCGAATTCAACGTGACGCCTGTCACCAACATGATCCTGATTGACACGGCGCTTGCTGGCGAATGGGAGATGTTTGCCAACGCCATCAGTCATATCATCCTGCCTGCGGGCATCCTCGCCTGGCTGTCGATGGCCTATATCAGCCGGATGACCCGCAGCTTCATGATGAACGAGCTGGGTCAGGAATATATGACCACGGCCCGGGTCAAGGGCATGTCCGAGGCCCGCGTGATCTGGGTCCATGGCTTGCGCAACACCATGGTGCCGCTGATCACCGTGATTGCGCTAAGCTATGCCTATCTGCTGGAAGGCGCCGTCCTGACCGAGACGATCTTTGCCTGGCCGGGGCTTGGCCGCTATATCACCGACGCCTTGTTGATCGGCGACATGCCCGCCGTTCTGGGCGGGACCATCGTCGTGGGCTGCGTCTATATCGGGCTGAACATGGTCTCTGACATCCTTTACCGACTTGCCGATCCGAGGGCCCGATGAGAGCTTGGCTTCTGGACCCCAACCCCAGGTCGCGCCTGCAATCCCGGCTGGGGCAAGCCTGGCTGCAGGCGCTGCGCTTTCGGCGCAACCATCTGGCGATGCTGGGGCTTTTCATCACCGTGACGCTGCTTTTGGCGGCGATTTTTGCGCCCCTGATCGCGCCGCATGGCCCGATCACCCAAAGCCTCGCCGACCGGCTTCAGCCGCCGTTGACGCCGGGGCACCTCCTGGGCACCGATGATTTCGGCCGCGATATCCTGTCGCGCATCCTTTATGGCAGCCGGATCACGCTTTATATCGTAGGTCTGGTGATCCTGACGGCTCCGGTGGCCGGCCTGATCATCGGCACGGTGGCGGGCTATTTCGGCGGCTGGGTCGATGCGGTCCTGATGCGGATCACCGATATTTTCCTGGCCTTCCCCAAGCTGATCCTGGCCCTGGCCCTGGTGGCCGTCCTGGGCAACGGGATGGAGAACGCGGTGCTGGCCATCGCCCTGACCTCTTGGCCGCCCTATGCAAGGGTGGCGCGGGCCGAGACGCTGACGGTGCGCAACTCTGACTACATCGCCGCCGTCAGGCTGCAGGGCGCAGGGGCCACGCGGATCATCTGGGGCCATATCATGCCGATGTGCCTGCCCTCGGTCATCATCCGGGTGACGCTGGACATGGCGGGCATCATCCTGACCGCCGCGGGCTTGGGCTTCCTGGGCCTGGGCGTGCAACCGCCCGACCCGGAATGGGGCGTGATGATCTCGGCAGGGCGCAAGTTCCTGTTCGAACAATGGTGGGTCGCCACCATGCCGGGCCTGGCCATCTTTCTGGTATCATTGGGTTTCAACCTGATGGGAGACGGCCTGCGCGACGTTCTTGACCCCAAGGGGGCGCGATGACCCTGCTGTCGGTGCAAAACCTGCGTGTCACCTTTGACACCGAAACCGGCCCGGTGCAGGCCGTGCGTGGGGTCAGCTTCTCTCTGGGCCGTGAGCGTCTGGGCATCGTCGGCGAAAGCGGTTCTGGCAAGACCATGACCGGCAGGTCGGTGCTTAGACTGATCCGCCCTCCCGGTCGGATCGAGGCGGATAGCATGGTCTTTGATGGCCAGGACCTGATCGGCCTTCCTGAACCCCAGATGCGCGCGCTTCGGGGGCGACGCATCGCCATGGTCATGCAGGACCCGAAATTCTCGCTGAACCCGGTGATGAAAGTCGGCTTCCAACTGACCGAGGGCCTGCGCCAGCGCGACGGGCTCTCGGCGAAGGACGCCCGCGTCAAGGCGCTGGCCGCTTTACAGGCCGTGCAGATCCGCGACCCCGAGCGGGTCTTTCACGCCTGGCCGCACGAGCTTTCGGGCGGCATGGGGCAAAGGGTGATGATCGCCATGATGCTGATCCCCGAACCCGATTTGCTCATCGCCGACGAGCCGACAAGCGCGCTGGATGTCACCGTTCAGGCCGAGGTCCTGTCGATCCTGGACAACCTGGTGAAAACCCGCGGCATGGGGCTGATCTTCATCTCCCACGACCTGCGCCTGGTCTCACGGTTTTGCGACCGGGTGCTGGTCATGTATAAAGGCCGCATCGTCGAAGAGCTTCCCGCCCGCGATCTGATGCAGGCGCAGCATCCCTATACCCAGGGGCTGTTGAACTGCCTGCCCCGGATCGGCGGGCCCCGCACGCCTTTGCCCGCGCTGGACCGCAGCCAAGCATGGGCGCAAGAATGATCGAGATCGACACCCTCTCCGTCACCTTCAACGCCGCGGGCCGCCTGGTGCGCGCGGTGGAAAACGTCTCGCTGACCGTCGGCGCCCAGGAAAGCTTCGGCCTGGTGGGCGAAAGCGGCTCTGGCAAATCGACCATCCTGCGGGCAATCTGCGGCCTGGCGCCCATCAGCGGTGGCGCCATCCGCATCGACGGCAAACCCGTGGCGCCGCAGACAAGGGCCTTCGCGCGCCAGGTGCAGATGGTCTTTCAGGACCCCTATGCCTCGCTGCACCCCCGCCACACCATCGACCGCGTCCTGTCGGAACCCCTGACGATCCACGGGCTGAAAACCACCGAGGGCCGCATCGAACAGGCCCTGACCGATGTCGGCCTGCCGACCTCTTTCCGCTTTCGCTTTCCGCATCAGCTCTCGGGCGGCCAGCGTCAGCGCGTGGCCATCGCCCGCGCCCTGATGCTGGAGCCGCGCATCCTGCTCTTGGACGAGCCCACCTCGGCGCTGGATGCCTCGGTCCAGGCCGAAACGCTGAACCTGTTGACAAGACTGCGCGAAACCCGCGGCCTGACCTTTCTGATGGTGTCGCATGACCTGGCCGTCATCGACCATATGTGCGACCGCATCCTTGTGATGCAGCACGGCAAGGCGGTCGAAGCCCTCTCGCGTGAGGCTCTGGCCCAGGGCGCCATGACCACCGATTACGCGCGCACCCTCTTTACCGCCTCGGCCGACCGACTGATGGGATAAGCCCTCTGGACACTCCCCCTTCTCCCTTTCACATTGACTCAAATATTCCACGGGGGTCTGGGGGTGTGAAACCCCCAGGCTTTCCGCCCAGCCCCAGGAGCGCCCATGTTTCCGGTTTTCGACGGCCATAACGACATCCTCCTTCGGCTTTACAACGCCCCCGAAAAGCGCGCGGAAATCTGGCTGACCGGCGAGGGCCGCGGCCATCTGGACCTGCCGCGGATGAAGCAGGGCGGCTTTGCCGGCGGATTTTTCGCCATCTATATCCCCAGCCCGCATGACGAAGGCATCGACTACATGCAGCTGATGGAGAACCCGCCCTTCAAGCTGCCTCTGCCCGCGTTGATCCCGGCGCCGGATGCGCTGCCAGTGGCCTGGGCCATGGCCAACCACTTCCTGTGGATGGAGCGCGCCAGCGCCGGGGCCTTTGCCATGGTCCGCTCTGTTGCCGATATTCGCGCGAATATGGCCAAGGGGGTGATTTCGGGCATCCTGCATATGGAGGGCGCCGAGGCCATCGGCCCCGACCTTGACGCGCTGCACGCCTTTCACGCCATGGGCCTGCGCTCGATCGGGCCGGTCTGGTCGCGGCCCACGGTCTTTGGCCATGGCGTGCCCTTCGCCTATCCCTCTGGTCCCGACACCGGCGCGGGCCTGACCGAGGCGGGCAAGCGCCTGATCCGCGAATGTAACACCTTGAAAATCATGGTCGATCTGTCCCACATCAACGAGGCAGGCTTTGACGATGTGGCGGCGATTTCCGATGCGCCGCTGGTCGCCACCCATTCCAACGCCCATGCGGTGACGCAATCGTCGCGCAACCTGACTGACCGTCAGCTTGCGGTGATCGCCGAAAGCCGCGGGATGGTGGGGCTGAACTACGCGACCTCTTTCCTGCGCCGCGATGGCAAGCAATCGGCGGATATGGATTGGACCGATGTTCTGGCCCATCTGGATCACCTGTTGGACAAGTTGGGCGAGGATCATGTGGGTCTGGGCAGCGATTTCGACGGGGCGACGATCCCGCAGGGGATTGGCGATGTCACCGGCCTGCCTGCGCTGCAACAGGCGATGCTGGACCATGGCTATGGCGAGGCGCTGGTGAAAAAGATCAGCTCTGACAACTGGTTGCGCCTTCTGGAGCGGACCTGGGGCGCCTAAACGGAGCGAGGTTCCCGCCTGCGCGGGAACGCCTTTGCCTTTGCGGTCAGGGCACCTCTGTCACGACCTGACGTTGATCCAGACGCGCGCCATCGCGGATCAGGGTGACGGTCCCGTGATAGGTGCCAGGGAGGACTTGCCGTTTGCGCCCCTCGGCGCGGAAGGCGCGTGCCTGGGGGCGCTCCAGCGTGGTTTCGCCCTGAAAGATATCTCCGTCCGGGCCTTGCAGGTCAAAGCGGATGACATCGCCGGGCCGGGCGCCAAAGACCTCGGCCCATAGGACCAGGGCGATGGCGGCGCGGTCCGGGGGCGCGGCCTTGCCAGCCTTGACCAGGTCGTAATCGGGAATGGCGCCGCTGATGCCGATCTGCACCAGCCCACCGGGATGATAGGGCGGCGGGTCTTGCCAAAGCCCCTCCGCCGCGCCGCAGGTCTGCGCGGTCGAGAAAGGGTCAACCGTTTGGCCGCCCTCTCGCAAGGTCATGTGAAGATGGGGAAAATCCGCATTGCCCGATTGGCCGATCAGGCCAAGTTGCATCCCTGTGCTGATCGCATCGCCCGCCTTGACCGCAACTGAGCCGCGGCGCAGATGGCAATACTGCACCTCGCGCGCGCCGTCGCGGATCAGGACGCCATTGCCGCAATCCTGCCCTTCGGGAAAGGCGGCGGCGTCGGGGATGCCGTCACGCACGCCCACCACCACTCCGGGTGAGGCGGCCAGAACGGCGACACCGCGGGCCATATCGGCCCTTGTGGCCAGCGCGATGTCGGTGCCGTCATGGCCGTCGTAACTGAGCGTGCCGCAGCCGAAGTCCTGCACCCCCGGCCCCGGATCGCGGTCCACATGGTGCTGGATGAAACAGGTCTGGCCAAGGGTGCAGTCGACTGGCCAAGCCAGACCTTCGGCTGCCGCGGGCAGGGCCAGAAAAAAGGCCCCCGCTTGCGCGAGGGCCTTGATTTGGCGCGGGGTCATTCCGCCGTCAGCAGCGGCGGTTTCTGACCGGTCAGGCGGGGCTTGCCCGGCTCTTCGTAGGTCAGGTGGATCGTGCCGTCCTTGACGCCGACATGGACCAATCCGCCCTTGGTCAGCTTGCCGAACAGCAGCTCTTCGGCCAGGGGCTTCTTGATGTGTTCCTGGATCACGCGGCCCAAGGGACGCGCGCCCATCTTGTCGTCATATCCCTTGTCGCCCAGCCAATCGGCAGCTTCGGGCGACAGGTCGATATGCACGCCACGATCCAGAAGCTGCGCCTCCAGCTGCATGACGAACTTTTCGACGACCGAGCGGATGATTTCCTTGCCCAAAGCGCCGAAAGAGATCACCGCGTCCAGACGGTTGCGGAATTCCGGCGTGAAGGTGCGTTCAATCGCGGCGGTATCCTCGCCCTGACGCTTTTCCCGGCCAAAGCCGATGGCGGCCTTTTGCATGTCGGCCGCGCCGGCATTGGTGGTCAGGATCAGAACCACATTGCGGAAGTCGACCTGACGCCCGTTGTGATCGGTCAGCTTGCCATGGTCCATGACCTGCAAGAGGATGTTATAGACATCCGGGTGGGCCTTTTCGATCTCGTCCAGCAGCAACACGCAATGCGGATGCTGGTCGACGCCATCCGTCAACATGCCGCCCTGGTCAAAGCCGACATAGCCCGGAGGCGCGCCGATCAGACGGCTAACGGCATGTTTCTCCATGTATTCCGACATGTCGAACCGCAGGAGCTCCACGCCGAGGATCGAGGCCAATTGCTTGGCCACTTCCGTCTTGCCGACGCCGGTCGGGCCCGCGAACAGGTAATTGCCGATGGGCTTTTCCGGTTCGCGCAGGCCAGCGCGCGCCAGCTTGATCGCCGACGACAGGGCGGTGATGGCGCTGTCTTGCCCGAAAACCACGCGCTTGAGGTTCTTTTCCAGGTCGCGCAGCACTTCCGCATCGTCCTTGGAGACCGACTTCGGGGGGATGCGGGCGATCTTGGCCACCACGGCCTCGATTTCCTTTTGGCCGATGGTCTTGCGACGCTTCGACTCCGAAAGCAGGTGCTGCGCCGCGCCCGCCTCGTCGATCACGTCGATGGCCTTGTCGGGCAGCTTGCGGTCATGGATATAGCGGGCGGACAGTTCCACCGCCGCCTTGATCGCGTCATGGGTATAGCGCAGGTCGTGATGCTCTTCGAAATAGGGCTTCAGACCCATCAGGATCTTGACCGAATCTTCCACCGAAGGCTCGTTCACGTCGATCTTCTGGAACCGCCGCGACAGGGCGCGGTCCTTTTCAAAGTGCTGGCGGAACTCTTTATAGGTGGTAGAGCCCATGCAGCGCAGCTTGCCGCCCTGCAATGCGGGTTTCAGCAGGTTCGAGGCATCCATGGCCCCGCCCGAGGTGGCGCCCGCGCCGATCACCGTATGGATCTCGTCGATGAAGAGGATCGCATCGGGGTGATCCTCCATCTCTTTCACGACGGCTTTCAGACGCTCTTCGAAGTCGCCGCGATAGCGGGTGCCGGCGAGCAGAGCGCCCATATCCAGCGAAAAGATCGTGGCCCCAGCCAAAATCTCCGGCGTCTGGCCGTCGATGATCTTTTTGGCCAAGCCTTCGGCAATCGCCGTCTTGCCCACGCCGGGGTCGCCCACCAACAGCGGGTTGTTCTTGCGTCTGCGGCACAGGACCTGGATGGCGCGTTCCACCTCGGCCTCGCGGCCGATCAGCGGGTCAACCTCGCCCTTCAGGGCTTTGTCGTTCAGGTCGACGCAATACTTGGACAGCGCCGATTCCTTTTCGGCCCCGGCCTCGGCCTTGGGCGTCTCGTGGTGGGGCTCGTCCGCGCCGGAAACCGGGCGCGCCTCGCCGAAGGAAGGGTTCTTGGCCACGCCATGCGCGATGAAATTCACCGCATCATAGCGCGTCATGTCCTGTTCCTGCAGGAAATAGGCGGCGTTCGATTCGCGTTCGGCAAAGATCGCGACCAGCACATTGGCGCCGGTCACTTCGGTGCGGCCCGAGGACTGCACATGGATCGCCGCGCGCTGGATCACGCGCTGGAAAGCGGCGGTCGGAACAGCCTCTGATCCTTCGACATCTGTCACCAGGGTGGACAGATCGTCGTCGATGAAATCGGTCAGGGTCTTGCGCAGGGCGTCGAGGTCGACCGAGCAGGCCTTCATCACGCGGGACGCGTCGGGTTCGTCGATCAGGGCCAGCAGGAGGTGTTCCAGCGTGGCGAGTTCGTGGCGGCGCGCATTGGCCAAAGCCAAGGCGCCATGGATGGCCTGTTCAAGGGTCGTCGAGAATGTCGGCACTGTTTGCGTGCTCCTGTCCTGCAGGTCTTCAGGTCCGGGCGGGTATCGCCCCGGGCCTGATCCAACCGTGGCCTCATACTCTTAAGGATCGGTTTTTACCGCGCCACTTCAAGTGCTATTTCTGGGGAAAAGTGCTTATCCCCGGCATGGGTCACAAAATGTGATGATCCCGGGCGCTGGGGCGGTCAGAACTTGTCCTTCCGCGCGCGGATTTCGGCGAAAGCCTCGGCATCTGACGATTTGGCCATCCCCAGCGCCGCCTTCAAGAGAGGCGCGCGCAGGAAAGGGTTGGTGGCCTTTTCCAAGGACAACAGCGAGGGCACCGTGGGTTCCGCCATGGCCCGCGCCCGGGCTGTGGATGCAATCCGGGCCTGAAGCGCGGCATTGTCGGGGTCCACCACGGCGGCAAAGCGCAGGTTCGACGCGGTGTATTCGTGGCCGGAACAGATCAGCGTGTCATCGGGCAGGGCGGCCAGTTTCTGCAGGCTGGCCCACATCGTCGCAGGGCTGCCTTCAAACAACCGCCCGCAGCCGCCCGCCATCAGGCTGTCGGCGGTGAAGGCCAGGTTCGATGCCGGAAAGTGAAAGGCGATATGGCCGACAGTATGGCCCGAGACATCCAGCACCACGCCTTCCTCGCCGCCCACTGTCACCCGGTCGCCCTCGACCAGCGCCCGGTCCAGACGCGGCAGGCGGGCGCTATCGGCCCTCGCGCCCAGAACCATGGCGCCCGTCGCCTCGACCAGACGCGCCACGCCCTGGACATGGTCGTCATGGTGATGGGTCAGAAGGATCATCCCCAGCTTCCAACCCTTGTCCTGCAGGGTCTCGATCACCGGAATGGCATCGGGCACATCGACGACCGCCGTTTGCCCGGTTTCGGGGTCGCGGATCAGATAGGCGTAATTGTCCTTGAGGCAGGGGATCGTCACAAGGTCGAGCATGGGCTTTTCCATCCGGGCTGTTACAATGACAGTCTGACGGCGAAAGGCCTTGGCTTCAATGCATCTTGATGTGGTGGATTTGCGCAACTTTTACTACCGCACGGCCTTGGGCCGCGTGGCGCAACGGGGCATCCGTGAAAGGCTGGTCGAGCTTTGGCCGCCGATGCCGGGCCAGACCGTCGCGGGCTTTGGCTTCGCCGTGCCTCTGCTGCGCCCCTATCTGACCGAGGCGCGGCGCGTCATCGGCCTGATGCCGGGGCCGCAAGGCGTCATGCCCTGGCCCATCGGTGAAGCCAATGTCTGCACCCTGTGCGAAGACGGCTGCTGGCCCTTGGCCACGGGGTTCGTCGATCGGCTGGTCGTCATGCATGGGCTGGAGACCTCGGACAACCCGGGCCTTGTGCTGGAGGAGGCGCATCGGGTGATCGGCCCCGGCGGCCGCGTCTTGTTCATCGTGCCCAACCGGATCGGGCTTTGGGCGCGCGGCGATGGGACGCCCTTTGGCCACGGCCGCCCCTATTCGATGGGGCAGATGGAGGCGGAACTCAAACGCCACGGCTTTACCCCCGAACGCGCCATGACCGCGCTGTTTGCCCCGCCCTCGATGTCACGCTTTTGGCTGCGGACCTCGAACTTCTGGGAATGGATCGGGCGGCGGGCGCCCTGGCTTGCGGGCGGGGTCCTGATGATCGAGGCCTCCAAGCAGGTGTTCCAGCCCACAAGGGGGGGAATCGGGGCCATGGTGCGCCGGCCTCTGCGTGCGTTGGAGGGCCTGCCCGCCCCCGCGCCGATGCCCCGTTTGGACCGGAAAACCGGGGAATAAGCTGATCACGCCAAGGTGACAGGTTTGTGACCGGGCCTTGAAATCGCCCCACGGCACAAGACCGTTTACGAAGCCTTACTTCACGTGGGATTCTTGGTTGCGGGGTGTCCGGCGCTCTGCTATCCACCCCCCAACTTTGACAAGACGCAGACAATAGTGTGCGCCAACGGTGGCACGTGGTCTAAACACCACGCGTCCAGACAGCGGAAGGGTTGACGTGTCCGAAACAGCATCCATCTCGCTCAGCATCGCCGGGCGTTATGCCCAGGCTCTGTTCGAACTGGCCAAGGAAGAGGGCGCGCTGACCGCTCTTGAGGCCGATGCCAAGGCCCTGGGCGTTGCCCTTGCCGAAAGCGCCGACCTGGCGGGCATGATCCAGTCGCCGGTCATCGGCCGCGACGAACAGGCCGCCGCCATGAATGCCGTGGCCAATGCCATGGGGCTTCAGGCGCTGACCCGCCAAACCATCGCCCTGATGGCGCAAAAGCGCCGCCTTTTCGTCCTGCCGCAGCTGGTCTCTGACCTGCTGGCGCGCATCTCGACGGAAAAGGGCGAAGTGACTGCCGAAGTGACCTCTGCCGTGGCTTTGACGCCCGCACAGGCCGAGGCCCTTGCCGCGGCCCTGAAGGCCAAGGTCGGCAAGGACGTGATTTTGAATGCTGCCGTCGATGACACGCTCATCGGTGGCCTCGTCGTCAAGCTGGGCTCGACCATGGTCGACACGTCGGTCAAGGCCAAGCTCGCCGCTCTCCAGAATGCAATGAAAGAGGTTGGGTAATGGGAATCCAGGCTGCTGAGATCTCTGCGATCCTGAAGGCGCAGATCAAGAACTTCGGTCAGGATGCCGAAGTCGCCGAAGTGGGTCGCGTTCTGTCCGTCGGTGACGGCATCGCGCGCGTCCATGGGCTGGACAATGTCCAGGCCGGCGAAATGGTGGAATTCCCCGGTGGTATCCGCGGCATGGCGCTGAACCTTGAGGTCGACAATGTCGGCGTCGTGATCTTCGGCTCCGACCAGGACATCAAGGAAGGCGACACCGTCAAGCGCACCAAGTCCATCGTGGACGTGCCCGCCGGTGACGGCCTGCTGGGTCGCGTCGTGGACGCCCTTGGCAACCCGATCGACGGCAAGGGCCCGATCATGTTCACCGAGCGTCGCGTGGCCGACGTCAAGGCTCCGGGGATCATCCCCCGCCAGTCCGTGCATGAGCCCATGGCCACCGGCCTGAAGGCCGTGGACGCCATGATCCCGATCGGCCGTGGCCAGCGCGAGCTGATCATCGGCGACCGTCAGACCGGCAAGACCGCCGTGGCTCTGGACGCGATCCTGAACCAGAAGTCCTACAACGACGCCGCTGGCGACGACGAAGGCAAGAAGCTCTATTGCATCTATGTCGCCATCGGGCAAAAGCGCTCGACCGTGGCACAGCTGGTGAAAAAGCTGGAAGAGACCGGCGCGATGGCTTACTCCATCGTCGTGGCCGCCACCGCTTCGGACCCGGCTCCGATGCAGTTCCTGGCCCCCTTCGCCGCGACCGCGATGGGCGAATACTTCCGTGACAATGGCCGTCATGCCCTGATGATCTATGATGACCTGTCCAAGCAGGCCGTCGCTTATCGTCAAATGTCCCTGCTGCTGCGCCGCCCGCCGGGCCGCGAAGCCTATCCGGGCGACGTCTTCTATCTCCACTCGCGCCTGCTGGAGCGTTCGGCCAAGCTGAACTCTGACTTCGGTTCGGGCTCGTTGACCGCGCTGCCGGTCATCGAAACCCAGGGCGGCGACATCTCGGCCTTTATTCCGACGAACGTGATCTCGATCACCGACGGCCAGATCTTCCTGGAATCGGAACTGTTCTATCAGGGCATCCGCCCCGCCGTGAACACCGGTCTGTCGGTGTCCCGCGTCGGTTCGGCCGCTCAGACCAACTCGATGAAGACCGTGGCTGGCCCGGTGAAACTGTCGCTTGCGCAATACCGCGAGATGGCGGCCTTTGCCCAGTTCGGTTCCGACCTTGACGCTTCGACCCAGGCTCTGCTGAACCGTGGCGCCCGTCTGACCGAGCTGATGAAGCAGGCCCAGTATTCGCCGCTGTCCAATGCGGAAATCGTCTGCGTGATCTATGCGGGCACCGCGGGCTTCTTGGACAAGGTCGCCGTCAAGGACGTTGGCCGGTTCGAAAAGGGTCTGCTGACCTATCTGCGCACCACCCGCAAGGACATCCTGGAATGGCTGACCACCGCCGATCCCAAGATCAAGGGCGCGGACGAGGCCAAGTTGAAGGAAGCCATCGCGGCCTTCGCCAAAGACTTCGCTTGATCCTGAAAGGACAGGGACATGCCCAGCCTTAAGGACTTAAAAAACCGTATCGGAAGCGTGAAAAACACGCGGAAGATCACCAAGGCCATGCAGATGGTCGCGGCCGCAAAACTGCGCCGCGCCCAAGACTCCGCCGAAGCCGCCCGGCCCTATGCCGAGCGGATGGGCGTGGTCATGTCTGCGCTGGCCTCGTCGGTCGGAACCGGGGATGGGGCGCCGAAGCTCCTGGCCGGTTCGGGCGCGGACAAGGTGCATCTTCTGGTCATCATGACCTCGGAACGCGGCCTTTGCGGCGGCTTCAACACCACGATCGTCCGGCTGGCCCGGGCAAAGATCGCGGAGTTGCTGGCGGCCGGCAAGACGGTGAAGATCCTCACCGTCGGCAAGAAGGGCCGCGAGCAGATGAAGCGCGACTATGGCCAATACTATGTTGGCCATGTCGACCTGACGGCTGTGAAGCGCGTGGGTTACGCTGACGCCCTGGGCATTGCCCGCGACGTCATCGCCCGGTTCGACCATGGCGAGGCCGATGTGGTCACGCTGTTCTACAACCGCTTCCAGTCTGTGATCTCTCAGGTCCCGACTGCGCAACAGGTGATCCCGGCGGTGTTCGACGCGGCAGCTGCCACGGCCGAATACGACTACGAGCCCGGCGAAGAGGCCATCTTGGCCGACCTTCTGCCGCGCAACGTGGCGACGCAGGTCTTCACCGCTCTCCTGGAAAACGCCGCCTCGGAACAGGGCGCGCGGATGTCCGCCATGGACAACGCGACCCGCAACGCAGGCGACATGATCAACAAGCTGACGGTTGTGTATAACCGCTCGCGTCAGGCTGCGATCACCAAGGAACTCATCGAAATCATTTCGGGCGCCGAGGCGCTCTGATAACCGGAGACACGAAATATGGCTCAAGGTAAGGTCACTCAGGTCATCGGCGCCGTCGTGGACGTGCAGTTCGAAGGCGCTTTGCCCGCAATTCTGAATGCGGTGATCACCGACAACAACGGCAAGAAGCTGGTGATGGAAGTCGCCCAGCATCTTGGCGAAAACACCGTGCGCTGCATCGCCATGGACGCGACCGAAGGTCTGGTCCGCGGCGCAGGCGTCAGCGACACCGGCGCGCCGATCTCGGTGCCCGTGGGTGACGCGACGCTGGGTCGCATCCTGAACGTCATCGGCGAGCCGATCGACGAAAAGGGCCCCGTGGCCGCCACGCAAACCCGCGCCATCCACCAGAAGGCGCCGGAATTCTCGGAACAGGCGACGGAAAGCAACATCCTCGTCACCGGGATCAAGGTCATCGACCTGCTGGCCCCCTATTCCAAGGGCGGCAAGATCGGTCTCTTTGGCGGTGCAGGCGTGGGCAAGACGGTTTTGATCATGGAACTGATCAACAACATCGCCAAAGTGCACTCGGGCTATTCCGTGTTTGCTGGCGTTGGCGAGCGGACCCGTGAGGGCAACGACCTCTATCACGAAATGATCGAATCCGGCGTTATCAAGATCGACGACCTCGGCGCCTCGAAAGTGGCCCTGGTTTACGGTCAGATGAACGAGCCCCCGGGCGCCCGTGCGCGCGTCGCTCTGACCGGCCTGACTTTGGCCGAGCAGTTCCGTGACCAGTCCGGCACCGACGTTCTGTTCTTTGTCGACAACATCTTCCGCTTTACCCAAGCCGGTTCGGAAGTGTCGGCTCTCTTGGGTCGTATCCCCTCCGCCGTGGGCTATCAGCCGACGCTGGCGACCGACATGGGCGCGCTGCAGGAACGCATCACCTCGACCAAGAACGGCTCGATCACCTCGGTGCAGGCCATCTACGTTCCGGCCGACGACTTGACCGACCCCGCGCCGGCCACTTCGTTTGCTCACCTTGACGCCACGACCGTGCTGTCGCGTGCGATCTCCGAACTCGGCATCTATCCGGCCGTGGACCCGCTGGACTCGTCCTCGCGTCTGATGGACCCGGGCGTGATCGGTGAAGAGCATTACGGTGTCGCCCGTTCGGTGCAGGGCATCCTGCAACGCTACAAGTCGCTGCAAGACATCATCGCCATCCTCGGGATGGACGAACTGTCCGAAGAAGACAAACTGACCGTGGCCCGTGCCCGGAAGATCCAGCGCTTCCTGTCGCAGCCCTTCGACGTGGCAAAGGTCTTCACCGGCTCGGACGGCGTTCAGGTCCCGCTGGAAGTCACCATCGCCTCGTTCAAGGCGGTTGTGAACGGCGAATATGACCACCTGCCCGAAGGCGCCTTCTATATGGTCGGCGGCATCGAGGACGTGAAAGCCAAGGCGGCCAAGATGGCCGCAGCGGCAGCCTAAGATGGCGGGCGCGGGAGAGGACGAGGTTTTCTCCCGCGCGACCCATCGCGAGGCCACCCATGCCCCACGCCGTGCCTATCTGGCGGAATATGTCCGCAAAGGTGGGGTCGGGGCCGAGATCGGGGTGTTTTGGGCGCATTTTTCCGAAGTGATCCTGCGGGAATTCGCGCCCTCCAAGTTCTACTTGGTGGACCCCTATCACCGCCTGCATGGCGAGACCTACCCCGCCTGGGGCCCCTACACCAACCGGGGGCGTCTGACGGTGGCGGAAACGCTGGAAGCCGCGAAAGCGGTCGTGGCCAGCGCCCCGGATGTGGTCGAACTGCGCGAGCAATTCGGGACCGAGTTCCTGGAGAGCCTGGCGCCCGAAACTCTGGACTGGGTCTATCTGGACGCGGGCCACAAATACGAGATGGTCAGGGACGACCTTGCTGCGATCCTGCCCCGGCTGAAGCCCGATGGCGTCATCCTGGGAGACGATTACTTCGCCGATCCGAACTCCACCCATGGCGGTGTGAAACGGGCGGTGGATGAATTCGCCAAGGCGCAGGGGTTCGAAAAGATCGTCGGGAAATACTGTCAATACGTCTTGCGCCGGCCCTCGGCCCAGACGGCATGAATGGAGCAAGAAGATGCAAGTCGACATCGTCACCCCCGAGCGCCGTCTGCTCTCGATGGCCGCCACCGAAGTCCAGATCCCCGGCGCTGAAGGCGATCTGACGGCGATGGAGGGTCACTCGACCGCCATGGTGGGCCTGCGCCCGGGCATCCTGCGCGCCAATGGGGCGGGTGGGTCCAAGGCCTATGTCGTGACCGGCGGCTTTGCCGAGATCAACGCGACCTCGGTCACCGTGCTGGCCGAACAGGCCATCCCGGTCGAAGAGGCGACCCCCGCCGTGATGGAC
Source organism: Stagnihabitans lacustris (assembly GCF_025950525.1). Lineage (GTDB taxonomy): Bacteria > Pseudomonadota > Alphaproteobacteria > Rhodobacterales > Rhodobacteraceae > Stagnihabitans. The sequence goes on from NZ_JAPDGS010000002.1 coordinate 681,602, forward strand.
AAGCTTCTGGCCGATATGTCCGAGGCTGCCGCGATCAACCCGAACCGCGACGACGCCGACAAGGCCTTTGCCGACCTCGCCGCCGTCAAGGCCGCCCTGGCCGGTCACTAAGCCGCTTTTGGGGCCCTCTGCTGCGCAGGGGGCCTTTTTCTATCTTGACCTTTTGTTAACGAACTTTTCGGATATCTTCGCGTAAAGAGTGAGCGGAAGATGAAGCGTATTACCTCCGGGAAGATCGGCATAGCGCAGGGCAGCAAGATCCTGTTTTCGGATTTTGCCGATGGCGGCCCGATGTGGACCGGCCAAGGAGAGCGGGAAAGCCGCCACTCCATCACCTTCAAAGAAAGCTTTCACCTGGCGCCTGCCGTCATGGTTGGCCTGGCGATGTGGGATATCGACCACAAAAGCACCTCGCGCGGGGATCTGACGGCCGAGAACGTCACCCGCAAGGGCTTTGACATCGTCTTCCGCACCTGGGGCGACACCCGCGTCGCCCGCATCCGCGCCGACTGGACGGCGATTGGCGCGATCCGCGACGATGACGACTGGGAGATCGACTGAGGGGGCAAAGCCCGGGCTACGTGGCGGCTGACGGGGTTTGACCTTCGAAGATCAAAGGGGACTGGTCCCAAGAAAAAGCCCAAGGCGGGTGCCCCGGGCTGTCGTCGATCGCTCTGCTGCAGCTTGCGTAGCCCGGGGTATACCCCGGGGCGCGTTCAGCGGTTATACATGCCTTCGTAGATCGGCCCCAAGGTCTCGGTTTCAAAGAGCGAGGACACCGAAGTCCCGTTCCAGATGTTCAGGATGGCTTGGGCGAACATCGGGGCGGTCGGCACGATGCGGATGTTGGCGCAGGACTTCACCGCCTCGGTCGGTTCGATGGAATCGGTGATCACCAGCGATTTCATCACCGATTTGGACACGCGTTCAACCGCTGGGCCCGACAGGACGCCGTGGGTGATATAGGAATGGACCTCGGTCGCGCCGTTCTCGATCAGGACCTCGGCCGCCTTGCACAGCGTGCCGGCCGTATCGCAAATGTCATCGACGATGATGCATTTCTTGCCCTCGACATTGCCGATAACCGTCATGCCCGCAATCTCGCCGGCCTTTTCGCGGCGCTTGTCGACGATGGCCAGGGGCGCGCCGATCCGTTTGGCCAGTTCCCGCGCGCGGGCCACGCCGCCGACGTCGGGGGAAATCACCATCAGGTCATGCATCTGGCCCTTGAAGTGGTGTTCGATGTCCAGGGCAAAGACCGGCGAGGCGTAAAGGTTGTCCACCGGGATGTCGAAAAAGCCCTGAATCTGCGCCGCGTGCAGGTCCAGCGTCAGGACGCGGTCGATGCCGGCTTCGGTGATCAGGTTGGCCACCAATTTCGCGCTGATGGGCGTGCGGGCCTTGGCGCGGCGGTCTTGGCGGGCATAGCCGAAATAGGGGATGACCGCCGTGATCCGATCCGCGCTGGACCGGCGCAGCGCGTCGGCCATGATCAACAGCTCCATCAGGTTGTCATTGGCCGGGTTCGACGTCGGCTGGATGATATACATATCCTCGCCGCGGACATTCTCGAAGACCTCGACGAAGATTTCCTGGTCGTTGAAGCGCTCGATCCGCGCATCCACCAGGTTCACCGACATGCCACGATGCATGGACATCCGGCGGGCGATGGATTTGGCAAGCGACAGATTGGCATTGCCAGAGATCAGCTTCGGTTCGGTCATGGCGGGCATTCGGGTTCTTTCCACAGGGCCAGAGTGGGGATTCGCAGCGTTGACACCGCTTAGCAACCTTCTAACGTCTTGGCCATGGATGTGACCGCTAACGAAAGACCGAAAGATGCCGCAGATCGAATACTTTCTGGCCCTGCAGTCGCCCTATGTCTATTTGGCAGGCCGCCGCCCCTGGGAGATCGCGGCCCGGCACGGGTTTGACCTGGTGCTGAAGCCGGTCGATGTGGCGCAGCTGTTCCCCCGGACCGGCGGCAAGGTGCGCGACGAACGCCACCCCTCGCGCAATGCCTATGCCGCGCAGGACCGGGCGCGGCAGGCGCGGAAGCTGGGCCTGGCCTTTGACCCGGCGCCGATGTTTCGCGCGGCCAATCCGGCGCCCGCCGCCTATGCGCTGATCGCGGCGCAAAAGGCGGGGGGAGGCGACCTGGCCGCCTATGTTCAGGCGATCAGCCGGGCGGTCTGGGCCGAGGGGCGGGATTTCTCGGATGACGCGGTCATCGGGGCGGCGCTGGCGCAGGCGGGCTATGACCCCAAAGTGGCCGACCGCGGGATGCTGATGGCCGCCGAGACCTATGCCGGAAATCTGGAGGAGGCTGTGTCGCGCGGGGTTTTCGGCGTGCCGTTTTTCGTTGTAGGGGAAGAGAAGTTTTGGGGTCAGGACCGGCTGGAGGATTTGGACCTATGGATATCGGGCAAGCTGTAGCACCGCATCGGGTCTGGCATTCGGAGGCCCGGGCCTGTGTCATGATGCTGCATTGCTCTTTGGCGCATGCCGGGGCCTGGTCGGCTTTGGCCGATCACCTGGGCGGGCGTCAGTTGATCGCGCCGGATCAGGCCGGCCATGGCCGCCAGCCCGCCTGGGACGGGGTCAGGGATCTGCATGACCAGACCTGTCACGACGCCCTGGACCTTGCGCCGGAGCGGTTCGACCTGGTCGGCCATTCCTTTGGCGCCACGGTCGCCCTGCGCATCGCGCTGCGCCATCCGGGGCGGGTGCGCAGCCTGACGCTGATCGAGCCGCCCTTGTTCGCGGCGGCCCGTGCGGCAGGCGATGCGCGCTATGCCCTGTTTCACGCCCGCCATCGCCGGATCGAGCAACTGATCCACGAAGGCCAAAGCCAGGCCGCGCTAGAGGCCTTCCATGCCGATTGGGGCAATGGCGCCGACCTGGCCGATCTGCCCTTGCGGGTGGTGGATTACATGCGCGACCGGATTCACCTGATCACGGCGCAATCGGCTGTGCTGATGGAGGATGCGGCGGGGCTTTTGGTCCCCGGCGGGCTGGAGAGCCTGACGATGCCGGTGATGCTGATGGAGGGCGCGATGAGCCCGCCCATCGTCGGCGCCATCCACGACGCGCTGGCGGCCCGCCTGCCGGGCGCGCGCCGCGTGGCGGTGGTGGGGGCGGGGCATATGCTGCCGATCTCTCATGCGGCCGAAGTGGCCCGGGCGCTGCGGCCGATCCTGGGGCTGTAAGCGCGGACTGGGTTTCACGCCCTGGGTGGTTTTGGCGGACGCCCCGGGAGGGTTTCACACCCTCCCGGACCCACCCGTGGAGTATTTGAGCCAGTATGAAAGGGAAAGAACGGCGCGAAAGGGCGGGCGGGGCTTTTCCCTTTGGCCAGACTTGGCCGTTTGGTCGTATCAGGCACGCTCTGCGCAGAGCAGCGCAGCCTGGGGCCACGGGAGGCGGATGTTACGGCACAAGGGCCGCGATCAGCGCCTCGACATCCGCGGGCGTGGTCGACCAACTGGACACGAAGCGGGCGGATTCGCGCGGGCCATCCTGCATGGCGTAATACTGCGCGCCGCGGGCGGCCGCGCGGGCGTTGGTGCCGGGGGCCAGCCAGGGGAACAGCATATTGGCCGGCGCGGGGTGCATCAGGCTGGCGCCCGGGACGCGGGCAAGGCCTTGGGCAAGGTTTTGGCCCATGGCATTGGCGTGGCGCGCCAGGGTCAACCACAGGTCGCCGTCCAGATAGGCCTCGAATTGCGCCGACAGGAAGCGGTGCTTGGAAAACAGGTGGCCGGCGCGTTTGCGGCGCAGCTCCAGCTCCCAGGCGCGGGCGGGGTCGAACAGAACCACGGCCTCGACCCCCATGCAGCCGTTCTTGGTGCCGCCAAAGGACAGGACGTCGATCCCCGCCTGCCAGGTCATTTGCGCCGGCGTGGCGCCGGTCGCCACCAGCGCATTGGCAAAGCGCGCGCCATCCAGGTGGCAGGGCAGGCCTTGCCTGTGGGCCAGCGCGGTCAGGGTGGCGATTTCGGCGGGCGTATAGACAGTGCCGGCCTCGGTCACATTGGTCAGCGACAGGCAGCCGCGCTGGACGCCGTGGACGCCCGAGGCCCCGACCTGGGCCAAGGCGGCCGACAGGGTTTCGGGCGTGATCTTGCCATGGGCGCCGGGAACCGGGATCAGCTTGGCGCCCGCGGTATAGAACTCGGGCGCGCCACATTCATCCACCGCGATATGGGCGGCCTCATGGGCAAAGATGGCCGACCACGGTGGCGCGATCAGGGCCAATGACAGGGCATTGGCGGCGGTGCCGGTGGCGACCAGGTGAACCTCGGCGTCGGGGGCCTCGAAGACCTCGCGGATGCGAGTGCGGACCCGGGCCATGATGTCATCGGCGCCATAGCTTTTCGCATAGCCCGCATTGGCGCGGGTCATCGCGGCCATGATCTGCGGCGCGACGCCGGATGTGTTGTCCGAGGCAAAGAACATCCTACAGCCCCTCTTCGATGATGTAATCTTCCCAGTCGTCCTCTGGCACCGCCAGTTCGGAGATCACCCAGCCGCGCACCGATTGCCCGGCCCTGTGCGGGCTTTCGGGGTCGCCGGTCAGCAGGGGATGCCAGTCGGGCAGGGGCTTGCCCTCATGGCGCAGGCGATAGGCGCAGGTCTGCGGCATCCAATAGGCGACCTTCTTCAGGCTGCCGGGCGACAGGCGCACACATTCCGGCACGAAATGATGGCGGTTGTTGTAGTCCACACAGCGGCAGGACTGCGCATCCAGCAGTTTGCAAGACACCCGGGTGAAGGCCACTTCCCCGGTATCCTCGTATTCCAGCTTGTTCAGGCAGCATTTTCCACAGCCGTCACACAGCGCCTCCCATTCCTCGGAGTTCAGCTTGGTCAGGGGCAGGGTCCAGAATTCGTCGCGCTTGGTCATGGTTGCAGTTTGGCGCTCCCGGCCCGGAAAGGAAAGCCCGCGGCTTTCATACTTGCACAAATACTCACGGGGCTTCTCAAGAGGCGCGCGGGTCGGGGGGCGCGCGGGTCGGGGGGGCGCGCCTTCTGTTTCGCCACGGGTTCGGGAAACAAGTGGCATGAGCCCCCGGCTAGGACAGGATCGCCCGCGCCCGGTCGCAATCCGCCGCCATCTGGTCCAACAGCCCCTGCAGCCCGTCGAACTTCATCTCGGGGCGCAGGTAGTCGACCAGGGCCACCGACAGATGCTGGCCATAAAGATCGCCGGTGAAGTCGAAAAGGAAGGTCTCCAGGTTCGGCACCGTGCCGCCAAACTGCGGCCGCACGCCAAGCGAGGCCGCGCCGATATGCGCGCCCGCCTGCGGCCCGGTCAGGATATCGACCTTGACCGCATAGACCCCCAGCTTGGGCAAATGCAGCCCCTGCACCGACATGTTTGCCGTCGGATAGCCCAGTTGCCGCCCGCGCTTTTCACCATGCACCACCTCGCCCTCGATGCGGTGCCAATGGCCCAGCATGTCGGCGGCATCGCGGGGGCGGCCCTCTGCCAGAGCCACGCGAATGGCCGTCGACGAGACCTCGACCCCGCCGCGCGCCACAAGCGGCGCGATGGTGACGGCGATGCCCTGCGCCTCGGCCAGACGTTTCAGGTCCTGCGCCTCGCCCGTGCGGCCCTTGCCAAAGCGGAAATCGGCGCCGACCACGACATGCGCCACCCCCAGCCCGCCCAGGACCTGAGCCACGAAGACCTGCGGGTCCATGCCGGCCATCTCGGCGGTGAAGGGCAGTTCAAACAGCTCCTGGATGCCCAGGCGGGCCAGACGGTTGGCGCGGGCCTCGGCGTTCATCAGGCGAAAGGGGGCGGCCTCGGGGGCGAAGACCTGGCGGGGATGGGGTTCGAAGGTGACGATGCCAAGCTGCCCGCGGCTGGACGCCGGGGGGCGCCGCGCCAGGTCGATCACCGATTGGTGGCCGATATGCAGCCCGTCGAAATTGCCCATGGCGACCGAGGCGCCGCGCGCCGTGTCAGGAATATCGGTCCAGCCGTGATGAATACGCATCTTGCCCCTTGCGGGGGCCTCCCCGCGCTTCAGTCCAGTTTGGCCGAGGGCGCCATCACCAGCGCCTCGCCTTTCACCACAACGGTATTGCCCACCGCGCAGTGGGTTTCAAGGGTCACACGCCGCCGCGCATGGTCGATGGCCGTCACTTTCACCGTGGCGGTCAGATCGTCGCCCGGACGGACCGGCGCCAGAAACCGCAGGCTTTGCCCCAGATAGACCGTGCCATGGCCGGGAAGGTCCTCGCCGATCACGGCCGAGATCAGGCTTGCGGTCAGCATGCCATGGGCAATCCGGCCCTGGAACATTGTGGCCTGGGCATAGGCCTCGTCTAGATGGACCGGGTTATGGTCGGTCGACACCTCGGCAAACAGCGCGATATCGCGGTCGGTGATGCGTTTCGTGCGCGAAGAGTTCATGCCGACCTCGATGTCCTCGATGCAGACGGTCCGTGGCGCGTGGTTGTCCAGCATGATTCCCTCCCCTTTGCAGGGGAGAGGTTAGGGATGCTGCGGCGCGGCGTCAAGGTGCTTGCGCAAGAATGATGCTTTGTGGCGGTAAGTCTGGTAATTTTGTTACCGAAGCGTCGGGATGGCATGGGTCGCGGGCAGGGCCTCGCGGTCCAGAAAGGCCCGGACCTTGGCGGGGTCGGGGGCATCCGCGGGGCCGAACTCATGGGCGGAAATGCCGCCGGTGACATACAAAGTGTCCAGCCCTTCGGCGACGCCGCCCTTGATATCGGTCCAAAGCCCGTCGCCGATGCACAGGATGCGCGGGTCCTGAAGCCCCAGGTGCCGCCGCGCCAGGTCATAGATCGGCGGATGGGGCTTGCCGAAATAGAGCGCCGCGCCGCCCAGCTTTTCATATTCCGCCGCCAGCGCACCGGCGCACCACAGCCTTTTGTCGCCGTAATCCACAATGATATCGGGATTGGCGCACAGCATGGTCAGCCCGGCATTGCGCGCCTGCGCCAGTTGCAACCGGTAATCCTCGGGCGTCTCGGTCAGGTCCAGGGCGAGGCCGGTGCAAAGCAGCACCTCGGCCTCTGGGATGGCTGTGCGGGTGATCTGGACGGCGCGCAGGTCTTGCGGAAGGTCGGTGAAGAAGCTTTCGTCCTTGTCGGCGCCGATAAAGCCGACACGGGTTCCATAGGCGCCGGAAAACAGCGCATATTGCGTGGCATCCCCCGAGGTGACGATCAGGTCCCAGGCGTCGCGGGGCACGCCCATGCGGTCCAGCTGCGCCGCCACGGCGCCACGCGGGCGCGGCGCATTGGTCATCAGGACGACGCGGCCGCCCTGCGCCCGGAACCCCTGCAGCGCCGCCACCGCCCCGGGGAAGGGCGTATAGCCGTTGTGCAGGCACCCCCAAAGATCGCAAAAGACCGCGTCATAATCCTGCGCGATGTCGGACAGCGAAGAGATGAAAGCGGTCATGGAGGCCCCCGGAATGGAAAAACCGGGACAGGCCCGGCGGATAAGCCGCCGGGTCAAACCCGGCGGAGCCTTGGTCTTGTGGTCAGGTTACAGCTTCAGCGCGGGGATGATCTGCTTCTTGCGGCTCATGACGCCGGGCAGGACGACCGTATCCCCGGTGACTTTCACGCCAAAGGACGCTTCGGCCATCTGTTTCACCAAGTCGTTCGGGACCAGAAGCGTCGCCTCTTCCCGGATGATATCGACGACAAACAGCAGGACCTGATCCGCGCCGTCCTCTTTCGCCACGCCAACCATCGACGCCATCAGGCTGGCCTTGCGGTCCAGAACGATCTTGGGCGCGGTGGTTTCCAGGACCGAAACCCGCAGTTCCTTGCCCGCGACATTGTATTCCTTGGAGTCCATGCGCAGCAATTCGGCATCCGAAAAGGCCGAGACATCGGACTTGGCCTCGAACATGGCGGTGGCCAGTTCGGGGATCGAAACGCCCAGATCGGCGGCCAGCTTTTCGGCCACGGCCTTGTCATGGGCGGTGGTGGTGGGGCTGCGGAACTCCAGCGTGTCGGAGAGGATGCAAGACAGCATGGCGCCCTTGACCCCACGCGGCGCGCGGGCCAGGTCATCGCCCATCAGGTCATGCATGATCGTGGCGGTGCAGGCCAGCGGGCGGATGGTGATGTCGATGGGCGACTTGGTCTTCAGCCCGCCGACCAGCATGTGGTGGTCGATGATCGCCTGAAGCTTGGACTCGTTGATCGAGGGCGGCAGTTCGGCCGGGTTGTTCGTATCGACCACGACCACGTGATCGTCCGCCGTCACATCGGCGATGATCTCGGGCTTGGCCAGGTCCCAGTGTTTCAGCACGAAAAGCGCCTCGGTGTTGGGTTCCCCAAGCAGGCAGGCCTTGGCGGGCGTGCCCTTCACTTCGGACAGATACCAGGCCCAGGCGATGGGCGAGCCGGTGGAATCGGTGTCGGGGGATTTGTGGCCGAAGACCTTGATCGACATGGGATGCCTCTTTGGATGCGGAATTTTGCCCGGCTTATAGGCGGGAAAGCCGGGATTGTCACGGGGCCCGGCCGTATTGCCGCCCGATGTGCCAAAAGACCGCAACCATGACGACCAGGCCGCCCAGGATCGTGGCCAGGCCCGGCGTCTCGCCAAAGACCAGCCAGACCCAGACCGGGGCAATCGGGGCCTCCAAGGCGCCCAGAAGGGCTGTCTGGATCGGAGGGATCTTGGCCGACCCCATCAGGAACAGCGCAAATCCCAGGGTCGAGTTGAAAATCCCGAACCCCGCCAGAAGCCAAAGCTGATCCGGGCCGGGCATGGCGCCGGCAAAGGGCAGGGCAAAGGCCACGGAAAACACCGCCGAGGTGATGCCGGCGGGCAGGGTCGGGATGTCGGGGTGTTTGCGCGCAATGACCATCATCAGCGCCATTCCCAGGGTCATGACAACGGCCAGCGTGTCGCCCACAAGGTTGCCATCGCCGCCAAGGCCCACCATCAGCACGGCTCCGGCAAAGGCCACAGAGCTTGCGATCACCGCGTCCCTTGTGGGCCTTGCGCCCATCATCACCCAGGCCAGCCCCGCCGTCATGAAGGGCACCGAGGCATAGATGATCGACACATGGGCAATAGACGACATCCGCAGCGCGCCGATATAGGCATACATCCCCAAGCCCGAAATCGCCGCATAGGCCCAGCCCGCGCGCCCCAGCCTGCCAAAGTCGCGCAGGCCCTTGACCCCGTCGCGCCAAAGCAGGACCGCCAAAAGGCCAGCGGTGCCAAAGACCCCACGCCAGACCAGGGTGGTGAACAGGTCCTCGGTGATGGCGCGGGTGAACAGCCCCGCCGTGCTCCAGGACAGGGTGGACACTGCGATCAGGATCAACCCCAGGCGGTGGTCGCTTAGGGTGTTGGCCATGCGTCCCCCGGGGTCCATTGGGTGACAGTCCAGCCCCGCGCGGCCAACAGGTTCAGCACGCCCTTTTCGCCGCCCAGGTGCAAGGCGCCGAAGGCCGCCACATGGGGACCCTGGGCCGCCTCCAGCACCGGTATCCAGGCGGCGTTGCGGCCGTCCAAGAGGGCCGCGAACATCACCTCCATCTGGCGGTCGACCTCGGCGGGGTCCATGCCAAGGCGGATCGCCTCGGCCCGGGTGAAGGCCAGGTAAAGCTGGCTCTCGCCACGGAAATAGGCCTCGGTCAGGGTCACGGCCATGTCCTCGGCCTGGGGTTCGGCCATCAGGGCCTGGCGGATCATTTCCAGCTGATCCGCGGGGGTCAGCGCGGCAAAGACCTTCAGCGCGGTATCGGCGGGCTCCAGCGAGGTGACGGGCAGGTCTTGGGTCGTGGCCAGCGTGGTCAGGCGGCGGTCCAGCCCGCGTTCCACCGTGGCCGGCATGAGACAGGCGGGGGCCTCCAGCATCGCGGCAACGACCCAGGGCCGCATCTTCAGCGCCGCCGGTGCCGGTGTCCCGCGTGAGGCGAGGGCCTTGGCCAGGCGTGCCCAATCCGCCTCGCCCAACTGGTCGCGCAACGAGGGGCCGGATTGATCGAAGACCGTATCGGGATTGCCCGCGATCTGCGCCTTCAACGCCGCCTCGTCCTTTGGGGAAAGCTCGACGAAAAGGCCGGTAGCGGCCTGCAGCGCCGGGGCCAGCGCCTCGGCCAGGGGGCCAAAGCGCGGATCGTCCAGGTGATAGGTGCCGATCAGCAGAAGGTGCGCGTCCCCCCGTCGGGCCTGCCACAGGTTCCCCTTGGCAAAGGGGACATCAGGGGCCAGGTCCGCGCGGGCCTGGGGCGGCAGGGCGGCGATCAGGTCCTGGCCCTGGCATTGGGCAAGGCCGGGCAGGGACAGGGCCAGCAAAAGGCCAAAGGCGTGCAAAAGGGTTTTCATGGGCCGGACCTTGGCACGCGGGAAGGGGCCGCGCCAAGCCATTCCCCGCCGAAGCCGGGCCGCAAAGGGGCCCGTCATGAGAATTTCGCAAAGCCGGGTGTTGACAGGCGCCGTGACTGTGCCTAACTCCAGCCTCGTTAGCACTCGCGCTGCATGAGTGCTAAACCCTGTAGAACCTGGATACCCAAGGGAGATACCCAGATGGCTTTTCAACCGCTTCATGACCGCGTCCTGGTCAAGCGCATCCAGTCCGAAGACAAGACCAAGGGCGGGCTGATCATCCCCGAAACCGCCAAGGAAAAGCCCTCCGAAGGCGAAGTGATCTCGACCGGCGCCGGCGCGCGCAAGGACAATGGCGAGCTGATCGCACCGGCCGTCAAGGCTGGCGACAAGATCCTGTTCGGCAAGTGGTCGGGCACCGAAGTCACGCTGAATGGCGAAGAACTGCTGATCATGAAGGAAAGCGACATCATGGGGATCATCTCCTGATGACCCTCGGGGCATGGCTTGCCGTGCCCCCGCGATGACACGAGCGGCGGGGTGAACCCCGCCCTACGCTTTCAACCTCACATCTAACTGGAGTCTGTAACATGGCTGCTAAAGACGTTCGTTTCAACACCGATGCCCGTGACCGTATCCTGCGTGGCGTCAATGTCCTGGCCGATGCGGTCAAGGTCACCTTGGGCCCGAAAGGCCGCAATGTCGTCATCGACAAATCCTTTGGTGCGCCCCGCATCACTAAGGACGGCGTGACCGTTGCCAAGGAAATCGAACTGGCTGACAAGTTCGAAAACATGGGCGCGCAGATGGTGAAGGAAGTCGCTTCCCGCACCAATGACGAGGCCGGCGACGGCACCACCACCGCCACCGTTCTGGCCCAAGCCATCGTCAAAGAGGGCATGAAGGCCGTTGCCGCCGGCATGAACCCGATGGACCTGAAGCGCGGCATCGACCTCGCCACCGCCAATGTCGTCGCAGCGATCAAGGCCGCCTCGCGTCCCGTCAAGGACTCGGACGAAGTCGCCCAAGTCGGAACGATCTCGGCCAATGGCGAAGCTCAGATCGGTCGTTTCATCGCTGACGCGATGCAGCGCGTGGGCAACGAGGGTGTCATCACCGTCGAAGAGAACAAGGGCCTGGAAACCGAAGTCGAAGTCGTCGAAGGCATGCAGTTCGACCGCGGCTATCTGTCGCCCTATTTCGTCACCAACCCCGACAAGATGACGGTCGAGCTGGAAGACGTCTATATCCTGCTGCACGAGAAGAAGCTCTCGTCGCTGCAGCCGATGGTTCCGCTGCTGGAATCGGTGATCCAGTCGCAGCGCCCGCTGCTGATCATCTCGGAAGACGTCGAAGGCGAAGCGCTGGCGACCCTGGTCGTCAACAAGCTGCGCGGCGGGTTGAAGATCGCGGCCGTCAAGGCTCCGGGCTTTGGCGATCGTCGCAAGGCCATGCTGCAGGACATCGCGATCCTGACCGGCGGCCAAGTCATCTCGGATGACCTGGGCATGAAGCTGGAAGCCGTGACCCTGGACATGCTGGGCCGCGCCAAGAAGGTTTCGATCACCAAGGACAACACCACCGTCGTCGACGGCGCCGGTGTGAAGGCCGAAATCGAAGCCCGTGTCGCTCAGATCCGCAACCAGATCGAAGAGACGACCTCGGACTACGACAAGGAAAAGCTGCAAGAGCGCGTGGCCAAGCTGGCTGGCGGCGTTGCGGTGATCCGCGTTGGCGGCATGACCGAAATCGAAGTCAAAGAGCGCAAGGACCGCGTTGATGACGCCCTGAACGCGACCCGTGCGGCCGTGCAAGAAGGCATCGTTGTCGGCGGTGGCGTGGCTTTGGTGCAGGCTGGCAAGGGCCTTGCCGATCTGAAGGGCGCGAACAGCGACCAACAGAACGGCATCGCGATTGTGCGCCGCGCGCTGGAAGCTCCGCTGCGTCAGATCGCTGAAAACGCTGGCGTCGATGGCGCTGTCGTGGCTGGCAAGATCCGTGAGTCGTCGGACCCGACCTTTGGCTTCAACGCGCAGACCGAAGAATATGGCGACATGTTCAAGTTCGGCGTGATCGACCCCGCGAAAGTGACCCGGACCGCGTTGGAAGATGCGGCCTCGATCGCCTCGCTGCTGATCACCACCGAAGCCATGATCGCGGACCGTCCGGAACCCAAGTCGGCTCCGGCTGGCGGCGGCATGGGCGGAATGGGCGGCATGGACGGGATGATGTAATCATCCCGGACTTCGGTCCAAAGTTTGGGGGTGCACCGCAAGGTGCGCCCCTTTTCGTTGGACGTGTCCGTTAAATCGAGCGCCTGACGGCGCGAGCCTTTGCCTCGCCTCTGGCCTGCGGCCAACCGGCTTCAGGGTCTGGCGGACAGGTGCCGACCAACGCCGTCAGGCGTGTTTCGCGAGCCGGCTTTCCAGCACCTCGAAGGGCAGGCCGGGTTCATCCTTGGCGCAGCGGATGACGAGGCTGGTCTTCACATTGGCCACGTTCTCGGCCTTCAGCAGCTCTTCGGTCAGGAAGTTCTGGAAGGTCGACAGGTCGGGCGAGACGCATTTCAGGATGAAGTCGATCTCGCCGTTCAGCATGTGACATTCGCGGACCAGGGGCCAGGCGCGGCAGCGGGCCTCAAACGTCGACAGGTCGGCCTCGGCCTGCGAGTTCAGGCGCACCATGGCAAAGACTGCGACTTCAAACCCCAATTCGCGGGCGTTGATGTCGGCGTGATAGCCGGTGATATAGCCCTCTTCCTCCAGCGTGCGGACGCGGCGCAGGCAGGGCGGGGCGGAGATGCCCACCCGGGAGGCCAGCTCGACGTTGGTCATCCGTCCATCGGCCTGCAACTCGGACAGGATCTTGCGGTCGATCGGGTCCAGCTTGAATACGGGCATTGGGGTCTCCTTTGGCGGTGGCTTACGCCAGAGCGCCCTTCTGCGCAATAATCTTGCACGAAAGCGCAAGAAAAATTCGTGCAGGCCCCGGGAGAGGCCCGGGCGGATTGCCGCAATGCAAGGCGGCCTGCCGCTTTGCGCCCTTTCCCCTTGCGGGTCTTTTGCCTATATCCCTTGGCCAAAGATGGAGAGACATATGACCGAGACGCGTCACACCAAGGTTCTGATCATCGGCTCTGGTCCGGCCGGCTATACGGCGGCGGTCTATTCGGCCCGCGCCATGCTGGAGCCCCTCTTGATCCAGGGCCTGCAGCCGGGCGGTCAACTGACCATCACGTCCGAGGTCGAGAACTGGCCGGGCGAAAGCCACATCATGGGCCCGGATCTGATGGTCAAGATGGAGGAGCACGCCAAGGCCATGGGGGCCGAGGTGATCTCGGACTACATCACCAGCCTTGATTTGCAGGTCCGGCCCTTTGTGGCCAAGGCCGACTCTGGCATGACCTATACCGCGGATGCGGTGATCCTGGCCACGGGGGCGCAGGCCAAGTGGCTGGGCCTGCCGTCGGAACAGAAGTTCAAGGGGTTTGGCGTCAGTGCCTGCGCGACCTGCGACGGGTTCTTTTACCGTGGCAAAGAGATCGTCGTGATCGGCGGCGGCAATACCGCGGTCGAGGAGGCTTTGTTCCTGACGAACTTCGCGTCCAAGGTGACTTTGGTCCATCGCCGTGACAGCTTGCGCGCCGAAAAGATCATGCAGGACCGCTTGTTCAAACATCCCAAAGTTTCCGTCGTCTGGGACTCGGAAGTCACCGAGGTTCTGGGCACCGAAGCCCCCCTGGGCGTCACCGGCGTGCGCACGCGCAACCTGAAGACCGGGGCCGAGGCCGTCATCCCCTGTGCGGGGTTCTTCGTGGCCATCGGCCATGCGCCGGCCAGCGAGTTGGTCAAGGATCAACTGCCGCTGCACAACGGCGGCTATGTCGAGGTCGAGCCCGGCACGACTCGCACCGCGATTCCCGGTGTCTTTGCCGCCGGAGACCTGACCGACCATGTCTATCGTCAGGCTGTGACCTCGGCCGGCATGGGCTGCATGGCGGCGCTGGATGCCGAGCGCTTTATCGCCGCGCAGGGGTGAGCCGTTCCACGGCCCGCGGGTTTTCGCGGAAATCGGGCCAAGATCTGCGGTTTCCGCAGCATTTTGGCCCTTTTTAAGCCGAAAATTAGGGGTTTGCTTGATTAATCCCCGGCGCGGGGTCAAAAGCCCTGTGCCGTTCAGCATCTTGATGAGAGAACCATGACCAAAGCCAACCTTGCGCCGATCCCCGAACTTTTCGTTTCCGCCGACGAGGCGCAGCGCCTGAAGATCGCGGCCGGAGAGATGCCGTCCTGGGATCTGACCGCGCGCCAGGCCTGTGATCTGGAGCTGTTGATGAACGGCGGCTTTCATCCGCTGAAAGGGTTCAACACCCAGGCCGATTACGACAATGTGGTCGAAAACCTGCGTCTGGCCGATGGGACGCTGTGGCCCATGCCGATCACGCTGGACGTGTCCGAGAAGTTTGCCGATGCGGTGGCGCCGGGCACCGAAATCGCCCTGCGCGACGCCGAGGGCGTGATCCTGGCCGTGATGACCGTGTCGGACAAATGGGTCCCGAACAAGAAGCTTGAGGCCGAAAAGGTCTTTGGCTATGGCGCCGATGATTTGGCCCATCCGGCGATCAACTACCTGCACAATGTGGCGGGTCCGGTCTATCTGGGCGGCCCTGTGCGGGGTCTGCAGGCGCCGGTGCATTACGACTTCAAGTCGCGGCGCGACAGCCCGAACGAATTGCGCGCCTATTTCCGCAAGCTGGGTTGGGAAAAGGTCGTGGCTTTCCAGACCCGCAACCCCCTGCACCGCGCGCACCAGGAGCTGACCTTCCGCGCCGCGCGCGAGGCTCAGGCCAACCTGTTGATCCATCCGGTCGTCGGCATGACCAAGCCGGGCGACGTCGACCACTTTACCCGCGTCCGCTGCTATGAGGCGGTGTTGGACAAGTATCCGCAATCGACCACTACGATGAGCCTGTTGAACCTGGCGATGCGCATGGCGGGGCCCCGCGAGGCGGTCTGGCATGGCCTGATCCGCAAGAACCACGGCTGCACCCATTTCATTGTCGGCCGCGACCATGCCGGCCCGGGCAAGAACAGCCAGGGCAAGGATTTCTACGGCCCCTATGACGCGCAGACCCTGTTCCAGGAGCATGAGGCGGAAATCGGCGTGAAGATGGTCGATTTCAAGCACATGGTCTATGTGCAGGAACGCGATCAATATTATCCCGCCAACGAGGTCCCCGAGGGCTGCACGGTGCTGGATATCTCGGGCACCGAACTGCGCCGCCGCCTGCGTGAGGGCGTGGATATCCCGGCCTGGTTCTCTTTCCCCGAGGTGGTTCGCCAATTGCGCCGCACCTCTCCGGCGCGCGACAAGCAGGGCTTTACGGTCTTCTTCACCGGGCTTTCGGGGTCGGGCAAATCGACGATTGCCAATGCGCTGATGGTCAAGCTGATGGAAATGGGCGGCCGTCCCGTAACTTTGTTGGACGGCGATGTGGTGCGCAAGCATCTGTCGTCGGAACTGGGGTTCAGCAAGGAACACCGCGACATCAACATCCGCCGCATCGGCTATGTGGCGTCGGAAATCACCAAGAACGGCGGCGTGGCGATCTGTGCGCCGATTGCGCCCTATACCGCGACGCGGCGCGCCGTGCGCGAGATGATCGAGGCTTACGGCGCCTTCGTCGAGGTCCATGTGGCGACCCCGATCGAGGAATGTGAAAAGCGCGACCGCAAGGGCCTGTATAAGCTGGCCCGCGAAGGCAAGATCAAAGAATTCACCGGGATCTCCGACCCCTACGAGGCGCCGACCCAGGCCGAAATCGTCGTCGATACGACCGGCGTCGATGTCGATCACTGCGCCCATCAGGTGATCTTGAAGCTGGAAAGCTTGGGGTTGATCAAGGGCTAAGGCCTTCGACACAACAAAGAGGCCGCCCACGCCGGGGCGGCCTTTGCTATTTCCGGGCTTTGTCATTTCAGGGCTCTGGCGCCGCTGCGTAGCCCGGGGCATGCCCCGGGGCTGGCTTAGTGGACGCTCATCGGCGCCATGTCGTGTTGGCGGGCCAGCGCAAAGGCCAGGGCGCGGTCGGCCACCAGGGCCAGACGCTCTCCGCTGGCCTTGTGGACCGAATAGATCGTGGTCAAGCCCAAGACCTGCTCTTGCAGGTTGTCGGGCAGGTCGGCCACCGCCACGGGGCGGACATAGACGATGCCGCCCTGGGTCTGAAGTCCGGGAAGTTTGTGATCCATCAAGGCCTCCTATTTGCGTCCGATGCGAATGGTCTGCACCACGGTTTCTGGCGCATGACGCCGCAAATCCAGGTGCAAGAGTCCGTGTTCCAGATTGGCCCCCGCCACTTCGACCCCATCCGCAAGGACAAAGCTGCGTTGAAAGGCCCGGGCGGCAATGCCACGATGCAAATAAACCCGATCCCCGCCGTCCTCGGCCTGGCGGCCCCGGATCACCAATTGGCGGTCCTCGACAGTGATTTGCAGGTCTTCATCCCGGAACCCCGCCACCGCCAGGGTGATGCGGTAAGTGTTGTCCGAGGTCGCCTCGATGTTGAAGGGCGGATAGCCCTCGTTTCCGGTTTTGGCGGTGCGTTCGACCAGCCGTTCCAGCTGTTCAAAGCCCAAAAGATAGGGATGGGCGGTAAAGGTCAGTTTCGTCATCGGCGGTGTCCTTGGTCAGCGACATCGGGGTCCCGGGCCCATGCTGGCACCCGGATCAGACAAATATGGGGCGGCACTTCGGCCCGCGCAAGGGTCTGCAACCGTGCAGATTCTTGCCCAAAGTGGCGCGAATCATTGTATACTGTGTTAAGGTCAGAAGGACCTGACGGAAGGCCAAGCCAGATGAACGCCCAGAACACGCTCAGTTTCGAAGAGATGCTGCGGATCAAGCTTGAGGTCATGCGGCGCGAACACCGCGACCTGGACGAGGCGATTGCGGCCCTGGCGATTGCGGGGCGCCCCGATCCGCTGACCCTGCGCCGGTTGAAAAAGCAGAAGCTGGCGCTGAAGGATCATATCGTCAAACTGGAAGACCAGCTGATCCCCGATATCATCGCCTAGGCTGCAACTTGCCCTTTGCCCACATTCCGGCTATCGCGCCATCAAACGGAGGTGCGTGATGCCTGAAATTGCCATCATCATGGGAAGCCAGTCCGACTGGGCCACCATGAAGGAAGCCGCCAAGATCCTGGACGAATTGGCGATCCCCTACGAGGCCAAGATCGTCTCGGCCCATCGCACGCCGGACCGGCTGTGGTCATTCGGCAAGACGGCGGTCGAACGCGGCCTCAAGGTGATCATCGCGGGCGCGGGCGGGGCGGCGCATCTGCCCGGCATGATGGCCTCGAAGACCCGGGTCCCGGTGATCGGCGTGCCGGTCCAGACCAAGGCGCTTTCGGGTGTCGACAGCCTTTATTCCATCCTGCAGATGCCCAAGGGCTTTCCGGTCGCCACAATGGCCATCGGCAGCGCAGGGGCGGCCAATGCGGGCCTGATGGCGGCGGGCATCCTCGCCATCAGCGATCCCGCGATTGCCGCCCGTCTGGACGCCTGGCGCGCCGCGCTTTCGGCCTCCATCCCCGAGGAGCCTTCCGATGACTGACCCGCAAACCCTTGGTATCCTAGGCGGCGGGCAACTGGGTCGCATGCTGTCGGTCGCGGCCTCGCGCCTGGGCTATCGCACCCATATCTATGAGCCCGGCGCCAATCCCCCCGCGGGCCATGTCGCCGACCAAGTGACAACCGCGCCCTATGAGGACGAGGCAAGCTTGCGCGCCTTTGCCGCCTCGGTCGATGTGATCACCTATGAGTTTGAAAACGTTCCGACCTCGGCGCTTGACCTCCTGGAAAGCCTGAAGCCCATCCGTCCGAACCGCCGGGCCTTGGCGACCTCTCAGGACCGCATCCTTGAAAAGGACTTCCTGAACGGCATCGGCATCGTGACGGCGCCCTATGCCTCTGTGACCGATGCGGCCAGCCTGCAGGCGGCCCTTGCGACCATCGGCACGCCCGCCATCCTGAAAACCACAAGGCTTGGCTATGATGGCAAGGGCCAGGCCCGCATCATGGAACCCGCACAGGCCCCGGAGGCCTGGGCCTCGATGCAGGGCGCGGTGTCCGTGCTGGAAGGGTTCGTCGCCTTCACCCACGAGGTTTCGGTGATCGCTGCCCGCGGTCTGGATGGATCGGTGGCCTGTTTCGACCCCGGTCAGAATGTCCATGAGGATGGCATCCTGCGCACCACCACGGTGCCCGCCAAGCTGACGCCCGGTCAGCGGTCCGACGCCATCCTGATCGCCGCCCGCATCCTGAACGCGCTGGATTACGTCGGCGTGATGGGGGTCGAACTGTTCGTCACGTCGAAGGGCCTGATCTGCAACGAGATCGCGCCGCGGGTTCACAATTCCGGCCACTGGACACAGAACGGCTGCGCGGTGGATCAGTTCGAACAGCATATCCGCGCGGTCATGGGGCTGCCGCTGGGCGACGGGTCGCGGCACTCGGATGTGGTCATGGAGAACCTGATCGGCGATGACGTGGGCAAGGTCCCCGCGATCCTGACCGAACGCCATGCGGCCTTGCATCTGTATGGCAAGGGCGCCCCGCGTCCCGGCCGCAAGATGGGCCATGTCAACCGGGTGAAGCCCTCGGAGAAGGTGTAGGGCGGGATTGATCCCGCCGCCCCTCAGGCCTTGATAAATTGCGCCCCGCTCAAGCCTTTGGCTTGAGCAGCTGCGCCAAGGCATCGCCCCATTTCAGCCCGGGCACGAAGGCCCCGGTCTGCAGATAGGCCATAACCTGCACGATGACCTCGGGCGAGTTCATCAGGAAGGTATGGCTGACCGGCAGGGTCAGATGGGCGCGCATGCCATCAACCTTGGTCGAGGCGACCGAAACCTTGCCGTCATCCGTCCCCGGGATCAACCGCGACAGCCAGGGGCTGAGCGAGCGGTTGCCGGCAATCACCCCCAAGTCGAAATCCACAGGCGGCAGCGACCGCGGCCCCTCGGGTCCGGTGCCCAGCTCCGCCCCGGCAGGCCCATGGACCCAGCGAAACAGCGCCCAATCCGACAGAGCATCGACGACTTCTGATCCCTGGTTCGGCGGCGCCAGCATGACGACACGGCCCATCTGCGCCGGGCGATGGTCGCGCAGCCACAGCCGCAGCAGGATACCCCCCATCGAATGGGTGACGAAATTCACCTTGGTCCCGGGCGGACAGGCAGCGACCCGGTCGCCCACCATCTCGGCCAATTCGGCCACCGTGGCCGCTGTCGAGGGATAGCTTTCGTTCACCACCTGATAACCCTGCGCCCGCAAGGCGCCGTCCATCAGAAGAAGCGAGGCCTCGGACCGCGCCAGCCCATGCAAGAGCACCACACATTCGCCCAGCACGGGCGCGGGGCCAAGGGCTGCGAGGGCGGCAAGGAACAGGGCAGAAGAGCGGCGCATGGCCCTATGTCGCCCCGTCGGCAGGGCAGAGGCAAGGGGGCAACGACGCCCGGCTTTCCTTTCCGCCGCGTCAAAGGGAATATCCGCCTGCGGAACGGGCGATCTGCAGGCGCGCACAGGTCTTTTGCGGGCCCGCACCCTGGCGCGCTTGCCCGGGGAGGCAAGTTTCGCTATGCATTCTTGGCCGGGGTGTCCCGGTATTCTCAGGGCGGGGTGCAATTCCCCACCGGCGGTGATAGCCCGCGAGCGCCTTCTTCGGAAGGGTCAGCAGATCCGGTGGAACCCCGGGGCCGACGGTATAGTCCGGATGAAAGAGAATGAGTGCCAGGCCCGTTCGCGCGGGCCTGTCTCCTCATGATCTCCCTGGGTCACAGGTGGTCAATGAAAGGAGACAACCATGACTCAGAACGGCACGATTCAGAACGGCATGACTCAGAACCTGCGTGGCGCGGCCTATATGGTGCTGGCGGGCATCTGCTTTGCGGCAGCCAATGCGATCACCTATCACATCACGGCCCCGGGCGATTGGGGCGGCTTGGGCTTCAAGGCGCAGTCTGACACCTTTTGGCAATATCTGATCGCCACGGTCTTTTCGGCGCCCTTCATCCTGCGCCACGGGCTGGAGGGCTTCAAGACTCAGCGGCCGGTGATGCATCTGGTGCGGGTGGTCGTTTCGGCGCTGGGGGTTCAGGCCTTTGTCATGAGCCTGGCGGCGGGAACGCCGATCTGGCAGGTGATCTCGCTGGTGATGACCTCGCCGATCTTCGTGCTGGTGGGCGCGGCGCTGTTCCTGGGCGAGACCGTCAGCGCGCCGCGCTGGATCGCCGCGGGGATCGGCTTGGGCGGGGCGACCATCGTTTCGGGGCTCTGGACCTCGGGGCTGACGGCGGCGATGTTGTATCCGGTCGCGGCGGCGGTGCTGTGGGCGGGGTCGTCCCTGCTGACCAAGGTCCTGACCCGGACGGAAAGCGCGCCGTCGATCACGCTGTGGCTTTTGGTGCTGTTGACGCCGATCAACGCGGGCCTGTCGGTTCATGCCGGGTTCGAACTGCCCTCGGCGCCGATCTGGTTCTGGCTGATCGCGGGCGGCATGGTGATGATGGCGGCGCAATATCTGCTGACTTGGTCCTATGCCGCGGCGGATGCGGCCTTTGTCCAACCCTTCGACGATCTGAAGCTGATCTCGAACATCCTGATCTATGGGCTGGTCTTCGGCTATTGGCCCGAGGGCAATATCTGGATGGGCGTCGTGCTGATCCTGGCGGGCTCGCTTTACCTGTTGTGGAGCGGCTGGAAATCCGAGGGCGCGCAGGCTGTGGCCGCCTAAGGGGGGGCGCTGCCCCCGTCCCTTTGGGACTCCCCCGGAGATATTTGGGTCAGTATGAAAGGGGGTTTGGCTTTCATACTGACCCAAATACTCCCTTGCGACAGAGGCCGTCCGGGACACCGGGCGGCCTCTGGACATTTCGGGGCCGCGGGATAGGGTAAGACATGGCTGTGAAACGCTTTCCACGTCTGGCGGTGCGGGCGCTGATCCTGGAGCGGGATCGGCTTTTGCTGGTCAATGCCTATCCCGGTGGGGTTTCGGACCTGTGGTGCGCGCCCGGCGGCGGGGTAGAGCCGGGGGCGTCCTTGCCCGAGAACCTGGCGCGCGAGCTGCGCGAAGAGACCGGTTTGACCGTCGAGGTCGGCGCGCCGGCTCTGGTCAACGAATTCCACGACCCCGCCACGGGCTTTCACCAGGTCGACATCTTTTTCCGCTGTCGCATCACGGCGGGCGTCATCGACCCGGCCTGGGTCGATCCGGCCGCCGTCGTGACGCAAAGGCGGTTCTTTGCCCGCGCCGACCTGGCCGCCATCCGGTTCAAACCTGACAGCCTGGCCAAGGCCGCCTGGGGCACGGGCTGCCATTACGACCCGCTGGAAGTCATCGTGCCATGAGCCGCGCTTTCGTGAAAGAGGGGGATGGGTCGCTGGAGCCCTTGCCCGATCTGCCGATCTCCTCCCATCCGAACTATGTCACGCGGCGGGGATTGGCGGCTTTGCAGGCGCGGTTGCTTGTGCGGCAAGAGGCGCTGGCCGACTTGAAATCGCGTGCGGATCGACTGGACAAGCTGCCCGAGGCCGCCGCCGAGCGCGACATCCGCTATCTGGAGGCGCGGTTGAAATCGGCCATTCCGGTTGATCCCCCCGCCGATCTGACCGCGGTGGCCTTTGGTCTGCGCGTCCGCGTGGCGGGTCCGCAAGGCACGGCCTGGTATGAGATCACCGGCGAGGACGAGGCCGACCCCGCCCTGGGCCGCATCGCGCCGCAATCGCCCCTGGCCCGCGCCCTGATCGGCGCCGAGTTGGGCGATACGGTACAGTGGCGCAGGCCCTCGGGCGTCGTGACCCTGGACGTTCTGGAGATATCCCATGCCGATCCTGCCGCTTGACCCCCAGGCCGACCGCGCCGCGATCCTTGGCCTTTTGACCGAGGCGCGGGATTACTATCAGCTTTGGCTGGGCCGCGATCCGAATGAAAGCGATGTCGATGATGTCTTGCAAGCCGGTCCTCCGGGCTGCGATCCGGCGGCCTCGCATCGGTTGGGCCTTTGGGGGGAGGGGTTGGAGGGCGTGGCGGAACTCTCTTTCGGCTTTCCCACCGCCCCGGATGCCTATCTGGGGCTGATGATCCTGGCGCCGCGTGCCCGGTCACGGGGCCAAGGCGCGGCGTTCCTGGACCATATTCAGGCCCTTGCCCAGGGCTGTCCGCGGCTTTACTTGGCCGTGCTGGAGGCCAACCCGAGGGGCCGCACCTTCTGGGAGCGCATGGGCTTTCGGCCCACCGGGGTCAACCGCGAGATGCAGGAAAACGGCATCCCCCACCGCGTGCATCGGCTGGTGAAGGATTTGCCAAGAGGGGCGCTATAGCGTCACGCGGATTTCGATCAGGCGCGGC
The DNA here is from genome assembly GCF_025950525.1 of Stagnihabitans lacustris. Taxonomy (GTDB): domain Bacteria; phylum Pseudomonadota; class Alphaproteobacteria; order Rhodobacterales; family Rhodobacteraceae; genus Stagnihabitans. The sequence continues at coordinate 704,352 of NZ_JAPDGS010000002.1, forward strand.
CCGTCCTGGGGCTGGCTTAGCGCCCAATGCAGCACATCGGGGTCTTGGGGAACGCTTGTGAAGGGCAGGTCGCAGGCCGCGGCAAAGGGCTCTAGCCGCAGCGGAGAGGGGTGGCAGCCGATGACCTCGGTATTGGCGCCGCGCATCGCCTCGGCGATCTCGCGGAAGGCGGCGTTGTTCCACACAAGGAAGGTGATGGGCAGGCGTTCATCCACCGCGGTCCGCAGTTCCCCCGGCGAGAATTGCAAGCCGCCATCGCCCACCAGGCAAACGGTTTTCAGGTCGGGCCGCGCCATGGCGGCGCCCACCGCCGCCCCGGGGCCAAAGCCAAGCGCGCCATAGCCGGTGGCCGCGTTGAACCAGCCGCCCGGGCGGTCGTGGTCATAGTAAAGGTTGCCGGCATAGATCGGCTGGGTGCTGTCGCCGATGATCTGACAGCCGGGCAGGGCGGCGCGGATCGCCTCGACCATGTCCAATTGGCCGGGCATGGTGGGGGAAAGCTCTCCCAGCACGGCGCGGGCGCGGTGGCGGGTGTCCTCGGCGCGGGGCGCGCCTTGGGCCGCGTGCGGGGTCAGCAGAGGCAAAAGCGCCGCCATGGTCGCCCCGGCATCCCCCAGCAGGGCCAAGGCGGTCGTCCAGCGGCCCAACTGCGCGCCGTCGCGGTCGATGCGGATCATGGAGGACAGGTCGGGCAAGCCACCGTCCGCATACATGTCATAGTCGGTCTGGCCAAGCTCTGTGCCGATGGCCAGGACCTGATCGGCCCCCGTGATCAGGTCGCGCACCACGGCCAGGCTGGGCGAGGCGGGCACGGTCAGCGGATGGCCATGCATCATGCCACGCGCGTTGGTGGTCTGGATCACCGGGGCGTCAAGCTTTTCGGCCAGGGCTTGCAGCGCGGCTTGCTGGCCACGGGCGCCGCCGCCGACCAGGATCACGGGGCGCGCGGCCCGGTTCAACAGCTCGGCCGCGCGGGCAAGCGCATCGGCCCCCGGCACCGGCTGTTCGGCCAAAGCCGCGGGGGGCGCAAGGGGCGGGCAGGGCAAGGGCATCACATCGGTCGGGACCTCGATATGGACGGGACCCGGGCGGCCGGTGGTCAACAGCGCCCAGGCCCAGTCCAGCACGGGGCCGACATCTTCGGGCGCGGTGATCTGGCGGGTCGGACACAGAGCGCGGACCATGGCGGCCTGATCGGGCAGTTCATGCAGGCGCCCCAGGCCGCGGCCCAGGCTGTCGCGCCGGTTGACGCCAGAGATGACCAAGACCGGCACCGAATCCTGACGGCTTTGCGCCATGGCGGTCAGGGCATTGGTGATCCCCGGCCCGGTGATGACAAAGGCCACGCCGGGTTGACCGCTGGCGCGCGCATAGCCGTCCGCCATGAAGGCGCAGCCTTGTTCGTGGCGCGCCGTCACATGGCGCACCGGGCTTTCCGACAGGCCGCGATACAGTTCGACCGTATGAACCCCGGGGATGCCGAAGACCACCTTGACGCCGCGCGCGGCCAGACCCTCGACCAGACGTTCGCCAACGGTTCTCATGTCAGGCCTCCATCTGGCGGGCGGTAAAGGCTGCGATGCGGCGGCAAGCCTCGGTGATTTCGGCGTCAGACCGGGTCAAAGACACCCGCAGCCAACCGTTCAGCGACGGCCCAAAGCTTTCGCCCGGCATGACGGCCACGCGTTCCTCCATCAGCAGTTTGCGCGCGAAATCCTCGCCCGACAAGCCCGTGGCGCGGATATCCACCACGCTGAACATCCCCGCCGAAGGTTCATGGACCTGCAGCGCGTTCACCCCATGCAGCGCGTCCTTCAGCATCCTTGCGCGGCGGGAGAAGCGTTCCACCATCCCCGGAGCGACCGGCGAGGGCCGCGACACCGCCAGCGCCGTCATGTCGGCGATAAAGGGTTGGTTGCCGAAAAGCATCGTCTCGGCCACCGGCAGAAGCCGGGCCATGAACTCGCCCGGGCCGACCGCCCAGCCCGACCGAAAGCCCGGCGCGGCATGGGATTTGGAAATGGACGACACGACCACGGTCCGGTCGGCGAAATCCGCGATATCCAGCGGCGACAGGAATTCGCCGCCAAAGATCAGCTCTTCATAGACCTCGTCCGACAGAATCCACAGGTTGTGATCCCGCGCCAGCCGCCCCAGCGCCATCAGGTCGTCCCGGGTCAGCACGGCGCCCGTCGGGTTGTGCGGCGTGTTCAGGAACAGCACGCGCGAGGCCGGCGTGATGCGCGCCGCCACATCCGCGGCCTGCATCCGGAAGCCCTGTTCGGGATGCAGGGGCACCATGACCGGAACCGCGCCCGGCGCCCGGATCACGCCTTCGTAGGTGGCATACATCGGGTCGCCCACAAGGACCTCGTCGCCCGGACCGACAAGTCCCAACAGCACGGCGTAAAGCGAGGTCTGGGTGCCGGGAAAGCACATGACCTGATTGGCGCCGATGGTCCGCCCGGTGCGGCGGGAATAGCGCTCGGCCAGGGCGGCCAGAAGGCCGGGTTCGCCGCGGCCGTTGGAATAGCCATAGCGGCCCGACCGCATCGCGGCATGGGCCTTGTCGAACAGCTCTTCGGGCGGGGGGACATCGGGTTCGCCGATGGTCAGGGCGATGACCTCTTGCCCGGTCTGCGCCATGGCCTTGGCCATCGCGTGGATCTCCCATTTCGCCCCGCCCAGGCCCGCGAGCCTTTCGGTGATCGCCGCGTATCGCATGTCAAACCTCGGTCAAGATGGGGGCGGAAAGCAACAGCCAGGGCGTCAGATCGACCCCGAGGATCGCACCGACCGAACGGATGCCCAACTCGGCCAGCTCGCCGGGGGCAAAGGCCTCGGGCAGGGCGCAACCCTCCATCCACAACCCGTCGATCACGGCGTTGCAGGCAATGGCCATGCGGCGGGCATGAAGGTCGGGCCAATCGCCCGGCAGGTCGGCAATCAGCCCCTGCAGCCGGTCGCGATAGCCCAGATAGGTCTGGGAATGGGTCTCTCGCATCACCGGATCGCGCCGGGTTTCCTGCAGAAAGGTCGCCCACAGCGTCAGGGCCTCGGGGTCAACCACCGGCGCGGTCAAAGAGGCCGCGACAAAGGCCGCCAGCCGCGCTTCGGGCGCATGAGGGGCCGCGCGCAGCACCGAGGCGCTGTCATCGGTCATCCGGTCCATCAGGTGCCGATAGGCCGCGATCAGCAGTTGATCCTTGGACTGGAAGTAGTGCCGGATCAGTCCCGCCGTCACCCCCGCCCTTTCGGCAATCGACCGCACGGTGGCATTTTGCGCGCCCCCTTCGGCGACCAGCGCCAAGGTGGCCTCGACCAGCGCAAGGCGGCGCTTGTCTTCGGCCTCGCGGCGATAGGGTTTGCGGTCGGGGGTCATGAAAGAGCCTTGCTGTCCGGCGCCAAGTTATTCAGCTGGATAATTCTTGGCCGAAGTTTCGCGCCCCCGCAAGGCCTTGCGGCGTCAATCCCTGCCGGAAACCGAATGACCCCGCGTCAGGCGCCGGGTCAGGGAAAGATCTCGCCCGACGTGACGCCCCAAAGCGCCGAGGCATGGACCCAGCCCTTTTCGCCCTCGACCATGATGCGGCACCAGTCGGGGACGCATTGCACCAGGCGGCCCACCACGTTCAGCTCGTTCTGGAACAGAACCTCGGAGCCGTCGTCGGGCGCCGAATGGGCCTCGGCCATGTCTTGCGTGACCAGCACGCTGCGCACGCCTGACAGCAGCATGTAATGCACCCAGCCGCCCGCGCCGTCGGCATCCTCGACCCGGCGCCAGTGTTCGTATTCGGCGGTGATCTTCAGCGGCATCCCTTCGCGGGTGAAAACCCAGTCGATGCGATGCGTGAGCCCCGGACCGCGCCTTGCATTGCCCTCGTTGCCCTTCAGGCTGACGTAACGCGGGATCGGCAGGTTGGTGACAGCGCCCTTGGTCGGATCGCGCGGCGTGGCCTCGGCGTCGGGATCGGCCTCGGGCAGGGGGGCCATGGCCTCACGCGCGCCCTCGGCCTGTTCCTCGATCGAGGCCTCCTGGCCCCAGGCCGCCGTCACCGAAATCGACCCCGACAGGGCCAAAAGCCCCGCAATCAGATATGCCCGCATCCGTTTACCCGCTCGATTCCAGCCTGCTTGACCGGGCCTGCGTCTTGTTGTCACCCGAACGCGATGCGCCCGGGCTTGTGCTAGGACCCGCAAGGGGCCACTTTGCCATCAAAGGCTGCGATTGGGAAGTGAGGGAGCGCCATGGGGGGATCACGTCTGACGGTGGTGGTGACGCGGGCTTTGCCGCAAGTTGTGGAAACGCGGCTGAAAGAGCTGTTCGATGTCGAGTTGCGCGACCCCGACAGCCCGATGACCCGCGAAGAGCTGGCCGAGGCCATGGGGCGCTGCGATGTGCTGGTGCCGACGATCACCGACAAGATCGACGCGGGGCTGATCGGTCAGGCCGGGCCGCGGTTGAAGCTGATTGCGAATTACGGCGCGGGGGTGGATCATATCGACGTGTCCACCGCCCGGGCGCGGGGGATATTGGTTTCCAACACGCCCGGGGTCACGACCGATGACACGGCCGATATGGCGATTGCGCTGATGCTGGCGGTCACGCGCCGCATCCCCGAGGGTCTGGCGGCGATGCGTGGCGAATGGCAGGGCTGGTCGCCGATGGCCTTCCTGGGCGGGCGCCTGGCGGGGCGACGTCTGGGCATCCTGGGCATGGGCCGCATCGGTCAGGCCGTGGCGCGCCGCGCCCGCGCCTTTGGGCTTCAGGTGCATTACCACAACCGCAAACGCCTGCGGGTTGAGGTCGAGGCCGAACTTGAGGCGACCTGGTGGGAGAGCCTGGATCAGATGGTCTCGCGCATGGACATCATATCGATCAACTGCCCGCATACGCCGGCGACCTTTCACCTGATGAACGCGCGGCGGCTGAAGCTGTTGAAACCCTCGGCGGTGATCGTGAACACCTCCCGCGGCGAGGTGATCGACGAAAACGCCCTGACGCGGGGCTTGCGGGCGGGGGAAATCGCGGGGGCGGGTCTGGATGTGCTGGAAAACGGCCGCGTGAACCCGCGCCTGCAGGATCTGCCGAATGTGGTTCTGTTGCCGCATATGGGCTCGGCCACGGTGGAGGGGCGGGTGGAGATGGGCGAGAAGGTCATCATCAACATCAAGACCTTTGCCGATGGGCATAGGCCACCGGATCAGGTGGTGCCGGGGATGTTGTAGGGCCGCTTGGCCCCCGGGCGGCTGGCGACCAAGGTTGCCCCGGCCTTCCCGTGCAGCGATTCTCGGTCAGGAGGCGCCGGGTCAAGCGCGGCGCGGTTGACCCGATCAGGCCCGCCTTGACGTCGCGATGAGCACCCCTGCGGCCACGATCAGGCCCATGCCGGCCATGGCCAGCGCGCTCAGCCCCTCGCCCCACAGGACCCAGGTCCAGGCGGCAGAGGCGGGCAGGATGATGTATTCCATGACCGAAACCCGCGAGGCCTCGGCGATCTGATAGGCGCGCACCATCAGGCCGACGCCCAGAAGCGATCCCGCCGCCTGCACAAAGGTCCAGAACCAGAACGCGCCCCCCGGGATGACGGGGCCGCGCATGAGGAATCCCTCGGGGCCAGCGGGGGCCACCAAAGGATGCAGCGTCAGCGCGGCCATCCCAAGCGCACCCGCCACCCCCAGCGCGATGAAGAACCCGGCCAGCAGGGTTTCCGCGGATTCCGGGCCGCACCAACGGCGGGTGGCGATGTTGCCAAGCGCGTAAAGCGCCCCGGCCACAACCGGCAGCAGGGCGGGAAGCGAGGCGCCCGCCAGGGCCTCGGGGCCAAGGACCATGACCACGCCGGCAAAGCCCAAGGCGACGGCCAGGGCGCCTGATCCGCTGATGGGCGCGCCGTAAAACAGCCGCTCGATCAACAGGACAAAGATCGGCGCGGTGAACAGCCCCGCCGCGACCAGGGCCACGGGCAAGAACCCAAGCGCGCCGAAATAGATCACCATGGCGCAGCCGTGGATCAGCGACCGCGCCACAACCCGGCGCGGCGCGACCATCGCCAAGCGCAGCCCCAAAGGCCGCGCCACCAGCCACAGCAAAGCCACCGCCATCACCGACCGCGTCGCATGGAACTGCCAAAGCCCCGCATCCGCGGCGATGACCTGGACGAAATTGTCGGTAAACCCGATGATCCCGGCATAGACGGCGATCATCGACAGGGCCTTCAGGTTCACATTCATCCCCCCATGAACCCCGGCCCGCCCCGGAATTCCCGCCTGATTGCGACCCTTTGGCGCCGCTTTGCTGATCTGACAACCTGCCGATTGTGAAGCCCGCGCCGCGCGGTTACTGTAAGGCGAAACAGGCAATGCAGGCGCAATGACCGCCCTAGAGAAATACCAGCGACTGGAATGTACGGGGCTCTGGCGCCTGACGCCTGCGGCCCAGTTGCGCGAGGTCGTCGTGGGCCTGCGCGAAACCACCCTGGTCTTTGCCGATCCGCGCACCGAAATGGCGCTGTCGCATTGGTCGCTGCCCTCGGTCGAACGGGTGAACCCGGGCGAAAGCCCCGCGATCTTTACCCCCGGCCGCACCGAAGAGGGCGCGCCCTCGGAGACGATCGAGCTGGACGACCCCGACATGATCGCGGCGCTGGAAACCGTCCATGTCACCCTGGTCCGCCGCCGCCCCCGGCCCGGACGGCTGCGCGGCGGCTTTGTCGCGCTGGGCGCCGGGGTGGCGGCGCTGGGGCTGCTTTTGTGGCTGCCCGATGCGATGATGTCGCATACCGCGCAGGTCCTGCCGACGGCCACGCGGGTGCAGATCGGCAAGATGGCGCTGGCCGATGCGCAGCGCCTGACCGGCTCGCCCTGTGCCGAGCCTTTGGGCGCGCGGGCCGCCAGCAGCCTGGCGCAAAGGTTCGCGGGCTTTGGCGTCGGCGAAATCGTCGTGGTCCGCGATGGCGCGCAAGAGGTCACGGTTCTGCCCGGCGGCATCGTGCTTTTGGCCAATGGCGTGCTGACCGCCTCTGAAGACCCCGAGCCCGTGCTTGGCCGCATCCTGGCCGCTTTGGTCGCGGCCCAAGAGGCCGATCCCGTCGTCCCCCTGCTGCATCACGCGGGCCTGGTGGCCACGACGCGGCTTTTGACCTCGGGCGTGCTGCCTGATGGCGCGGTCGAGGGCTATGCCGAGGCCGCGCTTGCGACCACCGCCACCCCATCGTCCGAGCCCCTGCTGGCGGCGTTCAAGACCCTGGGCCTGTCCGCGACCCCCTATGCCAAGGCACTGGACCCGACCGGAGAGGGCTCACTTGCGCTGATCGAGGGCGACCCCTTTCAGGGCCGCTCTCCGGCGCCGGTGATTTCGGACAACGACTGGATCAGCCTGCAGGGCATCTGCGCGGGTTAGCGCAGAAAGGCATCCGGGAAACCGCCGGCGCGCAGGGCCACAAGTGCGGCCTGCGCCGCATCCGTGCTGGCAAAGGGGCCCGCAAAGACCACCCGCAGCTTTTGCCCCGAGGTCGTGGCGGCCAGACCCAGCCCCGCAATGCGCCCGGCCGCCTTTTCCGCATTGGCCGGCTGACCAAAGGCGCCGACCTGGATCAACAGGCCCGCGGCGGGGGCCGACATGGTCGAGACGGTGACTTGCGGCGCCGTGACGGGTTGTGCGGCGACGTGCTGGGCCTTTGGCGCTGCGACCTGGGCTGCCCGAATGGCCTTGGCCTGCTTTTGCGGCGGCAGGTCGGCGATGGCCACCATGGGGACGTCTTGGGTGTAAACCCGGTTCTGCGCCGCCTGGCCCTCGGCCGTGCCAATGCCGCGCATCGGGTTCAGCCGGTCGTCCTTCCAGGCATGGGTCCAGCCTTTGGGCGGGGTCGGCAAGACGCGGGGCGTGGGCGGCGGGGCAAAGGTCACGACCTGCTCGGCGCGGGTTGGGGCCGCCATTGGTGCGGGTGCGGGGGCGGGGGCAAACAGGAAGGCAAAGAGCCCCGGGCCGCGGGGGCGCTGTGGCGCCGTCGGGGTCTGGGTGGTTGGCGCGACCTGCGGGATCTCGACCTCCGCCACCAGCGGCTGAGGCGCCGCCCCGGTGGGCATCATGCCGCAGATCGGCCGCTTTGATCCGTCGATCCGCGGCACCCAGTTGACCTGGCCGCCGAACCCCGCGCGGACAAAGACGCATCCCCGGCTGTCGATGAACTGCTGACCCTTGAAGCTGGCGGGCGGCGGATTGACCGGCGCCGTCACGTTGCGCAAAGTCTGCGCCTCGGCCGCCATGCCCACAACAACAGCCACGGCCAAAGCCGGACCCAAAACCCTGACAAACATGCTCGCCCTCGTTCTTGTTTTGAACGAATCATGAATCAGGATTGTTTCCAAGTAAAGGAGGATTACCCCCTGAACCTGTTATTTGGTGCCAAACATGCGGTCGCCCGCATCCCCTAGGCCCGGAACGATATAGCCATGGTCGTTCAGATGGCTGTCAATCGAGGCCGTGACGATCTGCACATCGGGATGGACCGCCTGCATATGCGCAATCCCCTCCGGTGAGGCCAGAAGGCACAGGAAGCGGATTTCGCGCGCGCCCTTTTCCTTCAACAGGCTGACGGCGGCGGCCGAGGAATTCCCCGTGGCCAGCATCGGATCGACGACAATCGACACGCGCTCGTCCAGATGGTCGGGCAGCTTGCAGTAATATTGCACCGGTTGCAGCGTCTCGGGGTCGCGATACATGCCGACGAAACCCACGCGCGCCGCGGGGATCAGTTCCAGGATACCGTCCAAAAGCCCGTTGCCCGCCCGCAGGATCGACACCAAGGCCAGCTTCTTGCCGTCAATCGCCGGGGCCTCCATCGGGCAAAGCGGCGTCTCGATGGATTTGGTGGTCATCGGCAGATTGCGCGTGACCTCATAGGCCAGAAGCAGGCTGATTTCCCGCAGAAGCTGGCGGAATGAGGCGGTGGAGGTGTCCTTCTCCCGCATCAGGGTCAGCTTGTGTTGCACCAAAGGGTGGCTCACGACGATCACAGGCTGAGGCGGCACAGGCTCGGCGGGCACGTTTCCCATTCAACTCTCCATCCTTCGGGCGATTTTCTCTTTCGTATCCTTGTCACAGAAAGCCGCGTCAAGCGCCCAGCGGTTCAAGGTCGCGAAAACCCCCTCGTCCCAATCGAAAGCCTGGGACAAAAGCTCATACTCCCGCCGCAGCGTCGTATGGAAAAATGGCGGATCGTCGGTGGACACCGTGACCTTGACACCGCGGTGAAACAGCTCGCCAATCGGATGCTTGCGCCAGCTGGGGTAAAGCCCCAGCGCCATGTTCGACCCTGGGCAACATTCCAGCACAACCCCCGCCTCGGCGATCTCATCGACCAGAGCCAGGTCTTCGATGGCGCGCACGCCATGGCCGATGCGGCCCGCGCCAAGGGCCAGGGCCTCGCGGACCTCCTCGGGGCCCTTCAGCTCTCCGGCATGAAGCGTCAGGCCAAGCCCCGCCTCGCGCCCGCAATCCATCCCCCAGGCGAAATCCTTCAAGGCGCCGATGCGCTCATTGCCCGCCACGCCAATGCCGGTGACAAAGCCCCCCGCCGTATCGGCCGCACAAAGCGCCGCGCGCCGCCCCTTGGCCGGGTCCATGTGGCGGATCATCAGGGCAATCCCCCGCACGGTGATCTCGGGAACCGCGGCCGCGGCCTCCTCCATCGCCAGCACATACTCCCGCCACGCCCCCAGATCGCCACCGCCGCAGTAATCCGGACAGAGGAAATGTTCGGTATAGACCACCCCTTCCTCGACCTGAGCCTCCAGCACCGCCCGCATCAGCCGCGCGTAATCCTCGGGCCGCTGCAGGACCGAGGTCGCCGCCTCATAGACCCGCACGAATTCGGGAAAGCCGGTGAACCGATACCCACCGCGCTCATCGAAGATCCCCGCGATATCCACTTTCTTTTCGCGGGCAAGTCCCTTGATAAAAGACGGCGGCGCCGCCCCCTCCAGATGCAGATGCAGTTCGATCTTGCGCAAAGGCCCCTCGTTTCATCTTTTCACAAATATCCCACAGGGGTCCGGGGGTGTGAAACCCCCGGCGGGCGGTCACAAAAAGCTGCGTCCCGGCCCCTGCGCGCGCACCCCCAGATGCGTCGCCACCGAGGCGCCCACATCGACAAAGCCCCGCAGGCCGATGGCCCCCGCCGCGCCATAGCCCACCACAGGCACCCGTTCCCGCGTGTGATCGGTGCCCGCCCAAGTCGGGTCATTGCCATGATCGGCGGTGAAGATCGCCAGATCCCCCGGCCTCAGCCGCGCGAGGAACCCGCCCACCCGGGCATCAAACCATTCCAGCGCGCTGGCATAGCCCATGACGTCGCGGGGATGGCCCCAAAGGCTGTCGAACTCCACGAAGTTGGCGAAGGTCAAACTTCCCTCTTCGGCTTCATCCGCAAGCCGGTCCAGATGATCGAAAAGGTCAAGGTCGCTTTTCCCCTTCCACAGCTTCCCCACGCCCTGCATGGAGAAGATGTCGCCGATCTTGCCGACCGCATGGGTCATCCGCCCCGCCCCCGCCACCCAGTCCAGCAAAGTCGGCCCCGGCGGTGCAATCGCATAATCCCGCCGGTTGGGCGTCCTGTGGAAATCCCCCGGAACCCCCACAAAAGGCCGCGCGATCACCCGGCCCACCTTCATCGCATGAAGATGAGGCGCAAGGTCGGAACACAGCTTCAACAGCCGATCCAAGCCAAAGGCCTCTTCATGGGCGGCAATCTGGAACACGGAATCCGCCGAGGTATAGCAGATCGGCCATCCGGTCCGCAGATGCTCGGCGCAATGCGCCTCGATGATCGGCACGCCGGAGGAATGGCAATTCCCAAGGATGCCGTCGGTCCCCGCAAGGCGGCAAACCAAAGCCGTGATCTCGGGCGGGAAGGCCGGCACCTGATCGGGGAAATAGGTCCAGTCCCAAGGCACGGGCACGCCCGCAAGCTCCCAATGGCCCGAGGGCGTGTCCTTGCCGCGGCTGACCTCCTCGGCCGCACCCCAAAGACCCACAGGCGTGGCGGTAAACCCCGGCATCCGCAGACCCGAGGCCAGTTCCACCGCAGCCCCCAGCCCCAGCCCGTCCAAGACCGGCATCTGCAAGGGCCGCCCCGTGGCCGCCCGTGCCTGGGCGATATGGCCCAGAGTATTGGCCCCCGCATCGCCGAAATCACCGGCATCGGGCGCGCCACCGGCCCCCACGGAATCCATCACGACCAGGAAAGCCCGCGCCATCACGACACCCGTTTCAGGACCAGACCCGGATCGGCGGGCTCGGCCTCCACCATGCGATAGGCGGCCAAAACGGTTTCCACCGCCGCCGCCGCCTGTTCGACCGTGGCGGCATGGATCAACGCCAGCGGATCGCCGCGGCCAATCGCATCGCCAATCCCCGCAAGGTCCGACAGGCCCACCGAGGGGTTGATCCGGTCGCCCTCACGCTGGCGCCCGCCGCCCAGGCGCACTACGGCCAGACCCAAAGCCTCACCGTCGATGGCGCCCACGAAACCGCCCTCGGGACAGGGCACTTCGACCACCACAGGCGCCGAGGGCAGGCGGTCGGGCCAGCGGTCGACGAAATCGGCAGGGCCGCCCTGGGCCGCGATCATCCGGCCAAAGCAGTCGGCAGCGCCGCCGTTTTCCAGCGCCTGTTCGATCCGCCCCGCGCCATCGGCCGGGTCATCCGCCAGGCCGCCCAGGGCCAGAGCCTCACCGCCCAGGGCCATGGTCAGGTCCCAAAGCGCGGTGTTCACCGACGTGCCGGTCAGCGTCTCCATCACCTCGATCACCTCCAGCGCATTGCCCGCGGCGGTGGCAAGTGGCTGGCTCATGTCGGTGATCAGCGCGCTGGCCATGCAGCCCGCGCCCTTGGCGGTGTCGACCAAAGCGCGGGCTAGGGCCTCGGCATCCTCCAGCGTTTTCATAAAGGCGCCCGAGCCGCATTTGACATCCAGCACCAGGGCCTCTAGCCCCGCCGCCAGTTTCTTGGACAGGATCGAGGCGGTGATCAGGTCGATGCTTTCCACCGTCGCGCTGACATCGCGCACGGCGTAAAGCCTGCGGTCGGCGGGGGCCATCTCGGCGCTGGCCGAGACGATGGCGCAGCGTGTCTGGTCGATCTGGCGGCGCAGTTGTTCCTCGGTCAGGTTGGTGCGAAAGCCGGGGATCGCCTCCAGCTTGTCCAGCGTGCCCCCGGTATGGCCAAGCCCGCGGCCCGAGATCATCGGCACATAGGCGCCGCAAGCGGCCAGCGCAGGCGCCAGCAGCAGCGAGACGCAATCGCCGATCCCGCCGGTCGAGTGCTTGTCGATCACCGGCCCGTTCAGCCGCCATTGCAGGACATGACCCGTATCGCGCATCGCCCTTGTCAGCGCCACGCGGCCCTGTTCGCCAAGCCCCTTCAGCAGCACCGCCATGGCAAAAGCCCCGGCCTGCGCGTCGGAAACCGCCCCGGTGGCAAGGCCTTGGGCAAAGAAGGTCAGCTCTTCGGCCGAGGGCAGGACCCCATCGCGCACCTTGGCGATGACGGCACGGGGCTCCATCACAGGTCCATGAAGGCGGCAGAGAAAGAGCCGGGGAGGAGTTCGGCCACGGTCATGGTTTTCGATTTTCCCGCCGTGGTGCAAAGCGTGACCTGCACATCGGGGGCGGCGAATTCCGCGATCTTTTGCCGGCAGCCGCCGCAGGGGGGCACGGGTTCGGGGCAATCGGCGATCACGAGGATTTCCGCGATCTTGTGGTCGCCCGCGGCAATCATGGCGGCGATGGCGCCGGCCTCGGCGCAGGTGCCTTCCGGGTAGGCGGCGTTTTCGACATTCACGCCAAGGTGGAGGTTGCCAGAGGTCGAGCGCAGGGCCGCGCCGACCTTGAAGCGGGAATAGGGCGCATAGGCGTTCTCGCGGACCTGGGTCGCGGCTTGCAGAAGGGACGCGGTTGGCAGAAGGGACGCGGCTTGCAGAAGGGACATGGGGGCTCCTTGACCTTTTGGACAAGGATGATCCGGTTTGCCATGGGTTGCAAGGGTTGCGACGTCAGGGCTGCGGGCTTGCGCCCTTGACCTGACGTCGCGGAAGCGGGGGGCTTCGCGCCCCCCGCACCCCCGCGCCAAAGGGGCCCACGGGCCCCTTTGGAAACCCCGTGCCCTTTGGAAACCCCGTGAAGGTCTCAGGGTCAGAGGATCGTCGTGGGGGCCGCGCCGGGCAGGGAGACCTCCAGAAGTTGCAGGTCGGGGGTCGTGTCGGCATAGCGGGTCGCCAGCCCCGGGGGGATGACGAAAGCGTCGCCGGGGGAGAGGCGCCAGGGCTCTTTGCCCTCGCCATGCAGGGTCATTTCGCCGGACATGACAAAGGTGAAAAGGATGTCGCCCTGGTGTTTGGTCCAGGGGCTTTCGGTGCCGGTGGGCCCGTCTTGCAAGGGCTTTGCCACCATGACCGAGGCCACGCCCTTGGTATTGGCGTTGATCGTGGTGTCGCGGGCCTGGAACCCCGGGATGCGGAAGGGGGCGAAACGCCCCGTCGCGCCGATGTCGTGGACAAATCGCTGACCCTCCCATTCGCGGTCGGGGCGAAGGGTCGGCGTGGGAAGCGTCATGTCGTGGTCGATCTCGGTGATATGTTCGGCGGGCACGCCGATTTCGATGACCTCGATCCCGTCACCGGATTCCAGCACGCGGTGGCGGATCGTGGGGGGCTGGATGAAGCAATCCCCGGCGTGCAGGCGCCGGATGCCGCCCTGATCCTCATACAGGACATCGACCCAGCCCTTGATGCAGAAGATTAGCTGGAAGCCGACCTTGTGGAAATGCACGAGGTCGGGGACCTTGCCATCGGGCACGCGGATGTGGCTTGCGATCATCGCGCCGCCCAGACGCGTGGGCACAAGGTCGCGATACATCATCCCGGCGCGGCCAATCACCCAGGGCGCCTGATCGGCAAGCCTGCGCACCACAAAGGCATGTTCGGTCGCGGGCAGAACCAGGGGCGGGTCCAGCTCGTCCAGTTGCACGCGGGTGCCGCCGGGGGAGGTCAGGGTTTTCGCGCCCGCGGCAATCGCCTGCCAGTCGTCGGACAAAAGGCGGATCGTCCCCGGCGCGGCCTGCAAATCCGCATCCAGACGCAGCCGCAGCCCATGGCCCGACAGGACCACCACCGCCGGATTGTCGGCCGGATAGATCATGTCCATCCGCATCCCCAGCGTCTTGGTGAAAAACGGCAGGTCGCCGCGCAGGTCGGCGGTCGGCAACAGGATCTCGGCTTTGGGTGCAGAGGTCGCAGAGGTCGCAGAGGTCATTGTGGGGCTCTTTGCGTATGAAGGCTGTCTTCGGCCTGGTGGATGAAACGGGTCATGAGGTCATGGGCGGCCAGCGCATCGCGGGCCGCAAAGGCGCCAAGCAGGGCCGAAAGGCCGCTGGCGATGGTCTGGCGGGCCATGGGGTCCTTCATCGTGGCCAGCCGCACGGTCTGGATTTGCGCACTGTAGCGCTGGATCGTCTCGCGCAGTGCCTGGTTGGGCAGGGCGCCCGCCCATGTGTTGCGAAAGGCCTCGGCGGCGCGGTGAAAGGCGGCGATGTCGGCGGCCTGGTGCAGATCCGCCAGAGCCTGGGTCAGGGTCATTAGCGCCGCGGCGTCCAGGCTTTGGGCGGCAAGGGCGGCTGCATGGGGCTCCAGCAGTTTGCGCAGGGTGAAGACCTCGGCGATCTGGGTCGGTGTCAGGTCGGGCAGGGCAAAGCCGCGCGAGGTCGAGGTGAGATAGCCCTCGGAGACCAGCTGCATCAGCGCCTCACGCACGGGCATCCGGGAAACGCCCAATTCCGCCGCGATGGCATGGTCGATCAGCCGATCGCCGGGGCCGATCTGGCCGGTCAAAAGTCGGGCGCGGATGTCGTCGCGGATGCGGGTGCGGTGGTTGTCTTTGGTCATGTTCAGCGCGGGGTTTTGGTAAAGAAGTATACTTTTCATGCCGAAGTCAAGGTGCGTGGGGCAAATCAGGCCGTAAACCCGTATTTTCGGTATACTCTTTCCCGTCGCTGCCAAGCGTTCATGTGCCGGAAAAGGCTTGACCCTTTGGCGCGGCGGGACCACTTCAGGGCAAGGCATCCGCCCAAGGCCCGGGCGGGAGAAGAGAGCAAGAGGAAGCCCATGAGCGACGACCGGCAGGACGAGGTGAAGCAAAGCGCAAGGCAGGCGGCCTTGGATTACCATGAATTCCCCAAGCCCGGGAAACTGGAGATCCGCGCCACCAAACCGCTTGCCAATGGTCGCGACCTGGCGCGCGCCTATTCGCCCGGCGTGGCCGAAGCCTGCCTGGAGATCAAGGCCGACCCCTCGACGGCCAGCCGCTATACCTCGCGCGGGAACCTGGTGGGGGTTGTGACCAATGGCACCGCCGTTCTGGGCCTGGGCAACATCGGGGCCTTGGCGTCCAAGCCGGTGATGGAGGGCAAGGCGGTCCTGTTCAAGAAATTCGCCAACATCGACTGTTTCGACATCGAGTTGAACGAGCCCGATCCGGTGAAACTGGCGGAAATCGTCTGCGCGCTGGAGCCGACCTTTGGCGCGATCAACCTTGAGGACATCAAGGCGCCCGATTGCTTCATCGTCGAAAAGCTGTGCCGTGAGCGGATGAAGATTCCGGTCTTTCATGACGACCAGCATGGCACGGCGATTGTCGTGGGCGCTGCGGCGACCAATGCGCTGCATGTCGCGGGCAAGGACTTTGGCGCGATCAAGGTCGTGTCCACGGGCGGCGGGGCTGCGGGGATTGCCTGCCTGAACATGCTGCTGAAGCTGGGGGTCAAGCGCGAAAACGTCTGGCTTTGTGACCTTGCGGGCCTGGTCTATCACGGCCGCACCGAGCAGATGACCGACCAGAAGGCGGCCTATGCGCAGGGCACCACGCCCGCGACTTTGGCCGATGTGATCGTCGGCGCCGACCTGTTTCTGGGCCTGTCGGGGCCGGGCGTCTTGACGGCGGATATGGTGGCCACGATGGCGGCAAAGCCCATCGTCTTCGCGCTGGCCAATCCCTCGCCCGAGATCTTGCCCGATGTCGCCCGCGCCGCCGTGCCCGATGCGATCATCGCCACCGGGCGCAGCGACTTTCCGAACCAGGTGAACAACGTCCTGTGCTTCCCCTTCATCTTCCGCGGCGCGCTGGATGTCGGCGCCACCACGATCAATTCGGAAATGGAACTGGCCGCCATCGAGGCCATCGCGACCCTGACCCGCGCCACGACCAGCGCCGAGGCCGCCGCCGCCTATGCCGGGGAAAAGCTGGCCTTTGGGCCGGATTACCTGATCCCCAAGCCATTTGACCCGCGCCTGATCGGCGTCGTGGCCAGCGCCGTCGCCCGTGCCGCGATGGAGACGGGGGTTGCCACAAGGCCCCTGGCCGATATCGAGGCCTATCGCCAGAAACTTGACGGGTCGGTCTTCAAATCCGCGCTGATCATGCGGCCGGTGTTCGATGCCGCGCGGTCTTCGGAACGCCGGATCATCTTTGCCGAGGGCGAGGATGAGCGCGTCTTGCGGGCCGCCAGTGCGATCCTGGAGGAAATGACCGTCAAGCCGATCCTGATCGGCCGCCCCGAGGTGATGATCGCGCGGTGTGAGCGCTTTGGCCTGCCGATCCGCCCCGACCGCGACTTTGAAATCGTGAACCCCGAAAGCGACCGCCGTTATCGGGATTACTGGGGCAGCTATCACCAGTTGCTGGAACGTCAGGGCGTCACGCCCGACACGGCCCGGGCGGTTCTGCGCACCAACACCACCGCGATTGCGGCCATCGCCGTGCAGCGCGGCGACGCCGATGCGATGATCTGCGGCACCTATGGCCAGTATCTATGGCACCTGAACTATGTGCGCAAAGTGCTGGCGCGCGGCGGCAATCACCCGCAAGGCGCGCTGTCGCTGATGATCCTGGAGGACGGGCCGCTGTTCGTGGCCGACACCCAGGTCAACCCGATCCCCGAGCCCGACCAGATCGCCACCGCGGCCATCGGCGCCGCCCGCCACGCGCGGCGCTTTGGCATCACGCCCAAGGTGGCTTTGTGTTCCCATTCGAACTTCGGCAACCTGGAAAGCGACAGCGGCCGGCGGATGCGGCAAGCGATGGAAATCCTTGACGCCCGCGAGGTCGATTTCGAATACGAAGGCGAAATGAGCCTGGACGCCGCGCTGGATGCCGATTTGCGGATGCGGATCTTTCCGAACTCGCGGCTGACCGGCACCGCCAATATCCTGATCTTTGGCTATACCGATGCCGCCAACGTGGCGCGCAACATGCTGCGGATGAAGGCGGGCGGGCTGGAGGTCGGACCGATTCTCATGGGGATGGGCAACCGCGCCCATATCGTCACGCCGTCGATCACTGCGCGGGGGCTGTTGAACGTCTCGGCCCTCGCTGCGGCGCCTGTTTCGGTTTACGGCTGACTATCAGCGTTAACATCTGGTTACTCAGATGGACAAGATTAGACAAAGGTAGCAACGCTGGCCGGACCTCGGGACTCACCCCGGGGTCTGTGCCATGATGAGTAAAAAGGGGTCCGTTTTGACCTCATCCACGCGTGATACCTCTGACGAAACCCATGTCCCTCCGGTGCCGGAGCTGGATGAAAACGTGCTGTTGCGGCTGTTTGAATTGGCCGGACCGGTGCAGACCATCGAAATCCTAGACCGTTTGATCCTGGACCTGCACGGCGTTCAGGACGTGCTGCAGGCGGCCTCACGGGTCGACATCACCCTGTTGCGGCGGCAAAATCACACGCTGATCGGCATTGCCGGCACGGTGGGGGCGGTGCCCCTGCACCGGCTGGCGCTGGAGGCGGGGAAGCTGTTGCGCGAGGGGCCGACCCAAGGCGAAGACCTGGTGGCGGGCCTGCGGCCCATGGTCGCCCGGCTGATCCAGCGCCTGATCGAGATGCGGGCCGAACGTTAACGCCCCCTTGCAACCCTGAAGGGATTGGCGGCATGGTTCGGAGATGTAAAAGGCATTTCCGATGGCAAGCGCACCTGTCAAACCCGCAGCCTTCCCCGCAGCCGCGAAGGCCGGTCCTCTGCTGTTGATCGAGGACACGGCCTCGTTGCAGCTGATCTATCGGTCGGTCCTGCAGGCTGCTGGCTATGAGGTGCATCTGGCCGCCACCGCAGCCGAGGGGCAAAAGCGCTTTGCCGCGGGTCATCACCGGGTGGTTCTGCTGGACCTGGGATTGCCCGACCGCGACGGGCTGCAGGTGATGACCGAGATGTTGCAGGCCCGCCCCGACACGCGGATCATCGTCATCACCGCCCATGGGTCGATCAACCGCGCGGTCGAGGCGATGCGGGCGGGCGCCCATGAATTTCTGGTCAAACCCTTTGAGGATGAACGGTTCCTGTCCGCCGTGGCCAATGCGGTGGCCCGGTCGCAGGCGCGCAAACCGGCGGGGGATGCGGCGGCGGGGTTTCTGGGGTCGTCCGAGGTCATGGGCCGCATCCATGACAAGATCGCCTCGGTGGCGGGGTCGATGGCCACGGTTTTCATCACCGGCGAAAGCGGCACCGGCAAGGAACTGGCGGCGCTGGCGGTTCATGGGGCAAGTCCGCGCGCCAAGGGGCCCTTCATCGCGCTGAACTGCGGGGCCATCCCGCATGACCTGCTGGAATCCGAGGTCTTTGGCCATGTGAAGGGCTCTTTCACCGGCGCCATCAGCGACAAGCCGGGGGCGGCGACGGCGGCGGATGGCGGCACGCTGTTCCTGGATGAAATCTGCGAGATGGCCCCGGCGCTGCAGACCAAACTGCTGCGGTTCCTGCAGACCTCGACCGTTTTGCCGGTGGGGGCGACCAAGCCGATCAAGGTCAATGTCCGCATCGTCTGCGCCACCAACCGCGACCCTTTGGACGCCGTCCGCCGCGGTCATTTCCGCGAGGACCTGTATTACCGGCTGTTCGTCGTGCCGATCCACCTGCCGCCCCTGAGGGACCGCGGCGAGGATATCATCGAAATCGCCGAAACCATGCTGACCCGCTTTGCCGAAGAAGAGGGCCGCCGCTTTGACGGCCTGGCCCCCGAGGTGACAGAGCTGTTCCGCCGCCAGCCTTGGCCCGGCAATGTGCGCCAGCTGTTGAACGTGATCCGCAATGTCGTCGTGCTGAACCCCGGCGGCCTTGTCACGCTGGACATGCTGCCCGAGACCCTGACCGCGCCCGATGCCGGCACTGCCCCGCCCGAACGCGTGCTGACCCCCGATGCCCCGGCGCTGGACAGCCTGTTGGACCGCCCCCTGGCCGAGGTCGAACGCCTGATCGTCACCGCCACCCTGTCGCGCCATGGCGGGTCGGTCCCCAAGGCGGCGCGGGTGCTGGATATCTCGCCCTCGACGCTTTACCGCAAGCTGGAGGCCTGGGCCCGGGCCGAAGAGCCCAACCGGTAAGCCTTGGCCGTGCGCGCCCAGACCGCGGTCAACTGCGGCAGGGCCAGAGCCACGGCATCGGGCTCGCCGGCCCGCAGCTGCGCCAAAAGCCGTTGCAGCGCCAGGCCCATGGCATGGGCGCCGAACACCCCGGCAGAGCCCGCCATGTGATGCGCCTCCTCCAATGCCGCATCGGGCTTTGCCCCGGCCAAAGCGGTCAGGCGGCGGTCCATATCGGCCAAAAAGCGGTCCACCAGATCTGCCAGCACGTCAGGCGCCAGGTTTTCGGTCATCTCGGTCAGGGCTTGCAGGTCGATCATCGGCGGGGCGTGATCGGCAAGGGCTTGGCGCAGCACCTGACGCTCCAGCGGTTTCAAAAGCGTCTCGACCATGCCCGCCCGGGCAAAGCGGCGCAGGTCCTCGGGCATGGCATGGGCGGTCAGCGCCAGAACCGGGGTCGCGCCATTCAGGCCGCCCTTGTGATGCAGCCTTTCGGTCGCCTCGATCCCATCCAGACCCGGCATCGAGATATCCATCAGGATCAGGTCGAACAGCTCTGCTTCGGCGCGGGCGACGCCCTCCAGCCCGTCGCGGGCCTCGGTGACGTGGTGGCCGTCCTGGGCCAGCATCTCGCGCACGATCAGCCGGTTGAAGTCGTTGTCCTCGACCACCAGCACATGCATCCCGCAGGGCGTCGCGGGGTGCAGTTGCGTCGGAGAGGGCAGGGGCAGAGCCTCTGTCACCTCCAGCGGCAGGATCAGGCGAAAGCTGCTGCCCTGGCCCGGGGCGCTGTCCACCGTGATCTCGCCGCCCATCCGCGTGACGATGCGGCGCACGATCCCCAGGCCAAGCCCCGTCCCCCCGGCATTGCGGGCAAAGGACGGGTCCAGCGTGACAAAGTCGTCAAAGATCCGCGCCAGGTTTTCGGGCGCGATGCCGATGCCGGTGTCGGTGACGGTGATGGCAAAAGCGCCCGAGGCAAGGCGGTCCAACCCGATGACGATCCGCCCGCCGCGGGTGAATTTCACCGCATTGCCCACCAGGTTCAACAGCACCTGCCGCAGCCGCCCGGAGTCGCCCAGAACCCGCATGGGGCAGTCTGGCGCGGGGGCAAAGGTCAGGTCATTGCCCTGGGCCGCGCTGGCGGGGCGCTGGTTTGCGATCACCTCGCCGATCAACGCGCCAAGGTCCAGCGGCTGACGGTTCATCCCGGCCTTGCCGCTGTCCAGCCGCGCCATGTCCAATATGTCATTGACCTGGTTCATCAAAAGCCGCCCGCTGTCGGCCATGATGCGCAGGTATTCGCCCTGTTGCGGGTTCAGGTCGGTGCCCTGCATCAGGTCCATCGTCCCAATCATCCCGTTCAGCGGCGTGCGAATTTCGTGGCTCATCAGGACGACCAGATCGGCCTTGGCCTTTTCCCCCGCAAGCGCGGTGTCCCGCGCCTGGATCAACGCGCCTTCTGCCGCGGTCTGGGCCGAAAGGTCCGAGAAAAACGCCACGAAGATCCCCCGCCCCCCCGCCGCCACAGCCGAGATCGAGACCTCGGCCGGGAAGGTCGTGCCATCGGCATGGCGCGCCGTCACCCGCAGGCGCTGCGGGCCGGCATCGGGCAGGGCCAAAGCCTGACCGGGGGCCAAAAGCGCCGACAGCGGCTGACCCCGCATCTGCGCTTCGTCATGGCCAAAGACCCGGTGGCCGGCTGGGCTGAGGCCGGTGATCCGCCCGCCCTGGTCCAGCGTCACCACCGGGTCCAACGAGGCGCGGATGACGGCATCCAGCCGCAGGGCGGTCGCCGCCGCCTCTTGCGCCCTTTGCCGCGTCGTGTGCGAGATCTGCACCAGCCGCACCACCAGGGCCAGAAGCACGGTCAACAGCACGAAGGACAGCACCGCCAGCGCCACAAGCGCCGATTTGATCGCGGCGCGGGTGGCGTCGGCTTGGGCTGCAAAGACCTCGACCCCGATGGTGCCAAGCCGGTGGGCGGCCGGGATCAGCTTGCGCAGCTCCTGGCGCATGCCGGGCAGGGCCGCACGCAAGCCGGCATCGGGGCCGTCGATCGGCATCAGGCTGCGGTCCATGAAGCGGGCCAGCGCGGCAAAGGCCTGGTCGAACCCGCGCCGCTGGCGCAGGTCGTTGAACAGCGCCCCGGCCTTCAGCGTCTCGAACCGGCTATAGGCGATGTCGAACCGCTTGCGCAC
This sequence comes from Stagnihabitans lacustris, assembly GCF_025950525.1. Taxonomy (GTDB): domain Bacteria; phylum Pseudomonadota; class Alphaproteobacteria; order Rhodobacterales; family Rhodobacteraceae; genus Stagnihabitans. The sequence continues at coordinate 725,967 of NZ_JAPDGS010000002.1, forward strand.
CTCGGGCAGGGCGTCGGGCTGGTCCATGCCGTCCTCGACCGCCAGGGCCAGGGTCTGAAGTTCCACCCCCATCTGGCTCAGCGTCCATTGCACATTGTCGATGGACGAGGCCCCCAGCCGGTCGATTTGCCGCGCAACAGAGGTGGCCAGCAGCGCCAGCCCGCACAACACGACGATAATCAGCGCCGAGGCCGCCACCGCGCGTTTGCGGTTCAGCGTGGGCAGGCCTGGAAAGGTCAGGACATCGGGCAAGGCGGTCTCCGATGCGGTTGGGGGTTAGCGCGGGATCTCGATCCGGTCCAGCTGCCAGATGCTGCGGGCAAAGACGGTGACGGTCTGAAAGGCCCTGGGGTCGGCGTCATAGGGATAGACCACCCAGATCGGCCCCTTGTCGCGCACTGACATGGGCTTGCCGTCCATCTCATAGGCCAAAAGCGGGGCCTGGGGCGTGGTCTCGGTCAGCGGGATATCGACCTGGTAGTCGTTCATGGCGCGCAAGGTCACTTTGGCGTCGGGCGGCAGGTTCAGCTTTTGGGCCAGGGTCCAAAGCGGGATGCCGGTGAAGGCGTGGCGCCCCTCGGTCCAGATCGAGGTCGTCGAGAAGCTGACAGGCCCAAGGGCGGCCAGGCCCGCGCGGTCAAAGGCAAGGACCCCATCCGGCGCCATGGCGGGATCAAGGCCCGACACGGTCAGGATGATGTCTCCCTCGGGCGGGGCAAGGGGTTGGTCGGCCACCGCGGCCAGGGGCAGGAGGCCGAGGGTCAGAAGGGGAAGCAAGACGCGGTGGGCAGGCATGGGGGCTCCGGTCTGGGCCGCTGGGTCCTTGGCCGCCGGCAAGGCAGGGACCCGGGGCAGGGACCCGGGCCAGCGACGGTTGCGGGCCACAGGCGGCACTTCGTCGCAGGTATAGGCCGCGGCAGGGGGGCGGGCAAGCGGGGCCGAAGGTGGCGCGGACAGGATTAAGCAGAAATTAAATCTCTTTTCATGAAGCATGGCCGAAGGCGGGGCTCTGCGCTAAAAAGTGGCATGGTGGGCGCGGTGTGTCTGGCGCGGCCTTTGGGCCGCGGGTCGGGTCCGGCAGGATTTGTGGAACAAGTTTGATCCGGGTTGGCGCGGGCTAAGCCAGGTCTGGCAGGATTGGGCCGGCAGGATTGGTTGCTGAAAGTAGGGGGCACCAGATTGGAGGCCCAGGTTCAAGGATGGCGACGTGGCGCGGATATTGCTGGCAGATGACCATGACCTTGTGCGCGAGACCCTCGCGCAATACCTGGTGACGCGCGGTCTTGGCCCCGTGGCCCAGGCCGGCGATGCCGATGGGGTCATGGCGATCCTGGCCGGGGATGCGACCTTTGACCTGGTGCTTCTGGACTACAACATGCCGGGGATGGCGGGGATGGCGGGGCTGGACCGCGTGCTTTCCGTCGATGGTGTGGCGGCGGTGGCGCTGATCTCGGGCGAGATGCGTCAAGAGCTGGTGATAGAGGCGCTGGACCGCGGAGCCTGCGGCTTTGTGCCCAAGACGATCTCTCCGGCGGCCTTTGTCCAGGCGGTCGAACGCATGATCGCGGGCGAGATCTTTGCCCCCGTCCCCCTGGCGCCGCGGCCGGACGAGGGCCTGTTGTCGGCCCGCGAAATGGATGTGCTGCGCGGGATTTGCGCCGGCAAGTCGAACAAGGAAATCGCGCGGGATCATGATCTGCAAGAGGTTACGGTCAAGCTGCATGTCAAGACGATGAGCCGCAAGCTGGGGGCAAGGAACCGCACCCATGCGGCGATGATTGCCCGCGACCGCAAGCTGGTGTGATAGCTGGCTTTGCGCGTTGGGTGTCCGGCCCCGCACGGCGGGCTGACGCCCTTGTTTGGGGCCGGAGGTGGCCGGGGGGCTGCGCCCCCCGGACCCCCTGCTTCGGGGGGACCAGTCCCCCCGATCCCCCCAGCCCAAGGGGGCCTTGGGCCCCTTGGGGAACCCCGTGAGTATTTGGGCCAGTGTGAAAGCCGGGGCTCCAGCGATGGCTTGGGCTTGTCTGACTGGCCGGGCTGTCTGGCAGGCCCGGGCTTGGCTGCGACTTACAAGAAGCTTTGCGGGTCGATGTCGATGGCCAAGCGCAGGTTGGGCGGCTGGCGAAGTTGCGCCACCCAGGCGCGGATGGCGGATTGCAGCGGTGTGGTCTTGTCGGCCTTGATCAGCAGGCGGACGCGGTGGCGGCCCCGGATGCGGGCGATCGGGGCGGGGGCCGGGCCGTAAACATGGGCGCCCACCGCGCGCAGGGGGCCATCCAGCCGCGCCAGTTCCCCCGCGAAATCAAAGACCTGTTGCAGGTCGGGCGAGGACAGGATGATCCCCGCCATCCGGCCATAGGGCGGCACGCCTGCGGCGCGGCGGCCCTCGGCCTCGGCGGTCCAGAAGGCCTCGGTGTCGCCCTTTAGGATGGCCAGGATCACCGGGTGATCGGGGGCGCAGGTCTGCAACAGCGCCGTCCCGGGCTTGTCCGCCCGCCCCGCCCGGCCCGAGACCTGGGCGATCAGCTGAAAGGTCCGCTCCGCCGCGCGCAGGTCCGACCCCTGAAGCCCAAGGTCGGCGTCAATCACCCCCACCAGCGTCAGGTTCGGGAAATTATGCCCCTTGGCCACGATCTGCGTGCCGATGATGATATCGGCGCCTCCGGTGGCTATTTCGGCGATCTTTTCCTTCAGCGCGCGGGCGGTGGTGAAGATATCCGACGACAGGACCTCGCAGCGTGCACCCGGAAAGCGGGTCGCGACCTCTTCGGCCAGGCGTTCGACCCCGGGGCCGATGGGGTTCAGCGAGCCGGTCGCCTGGCAGGCGGGGCAGGTCTCGGGGATGGGTTTCGTCTCGCCGCATTGATGGCAGACGAGGCGCTTTTGAAAGCGGTGTTCGACCATCCGCGCGTCGCAATGGTCGCAGCCGATCTGGTGGCCACAGGCGCGGCAGATCGTCACCGGCGCATAGCCGCGGCGGTTGAGGAACAACAGGCTTTGTTCGCCAAGGCCGATCCGCTTGTCGATGGCCCGGGCCAGGGTTTCACTGATCCAGCGGCCGGGGGGGAGCTTTTCCGCCCGCAGGTCGATGGTGGCCATGCGCGGCATGACGGCGGGGCCATGGCGCGAGGTCAGGTCGATGCGGTTATAGCGCCCTTGGGCGGCGTTGACCCAGGTTTCCAAGGAGGGCGTCGCCGAGGACAGCACCACAGGACACCCGAGGATCGAGGCCCGCAGCACCGCCATGTCGCGGGCGTGGTAATAGGCGCCTTCCTCTTGTTTATAGGAGGTGTCGTGTTCCTCGTCGACCACGATCAGGCCAAGGTCTTGAAAGGGCAGGAACAAAGCGGACCTTGCGCCGACGACCATGCCGACCTCGCCCTCCGAGGCCATGCGCCAGAGGCGACGGCGTTCGGACATGGTCTGGCCGGAATGCCACTCGCCGGGGCGGGCGCCGAAGCGGGCCTCGACGCGCGCCAGGAAATCACCGGTGAGCGAGATTTCCGGGAGAAGGACCAGGGCCTGGCGGCCTTGACGCAGGGTCTCGGCCACGGCTTCCAGGTAGACTTCGGTCTTGCCTGACCCCGTGACGCCCTTCAGCAGCGTGGTGGAATAGGCGCCTTTGGCGGCCTGGCGCAGGGCTTCGCCTGCCGCCACCTGATCGCCCTCCAGCCGCGAGGGGCGCAGCGGGTCAAGGCGCGGATAGGGCAGGTCGCGCGGCGCGTCCTCTTCGGCCACGACGCCCAAAGTCACCAGGCCCTTGATGACCGAGGTCGAGACGCCCGCCACCTCGGCCAGCTCGGTCATGGTCAAAAGCGCGTTGGTGCGCAGGGCCTCCACGACCTTCAGGCGGGCTTCGGTCAGGCGGTTCGGGACCGGACCCGCCAGCCGGTAGGTGCGGCGGGTCGAGGGCGGCAGGCCAAGGCCCGGCGCGCGGGTGGCCAGGCGCAGCATGGCGGGCAGGGGGGTCAGGGTGTAATCGGCGGCGCGGGTCAGGAAGGCGCGCAGTTCGGCGCGCATCGGACGGGCCTCCAGCACGCGAAAGGCCGCGCGCAGTTTGGCCGCGTCAAAGTCGCCGGTGCCCGGCCCCCAGACGACGCCCAGCACCTTGCGAGGGCCAAGCGGCACCTCCAGGTAGTCGCCATCGCCGCAGCCGCCCTCGGGCGCGCGGTAATCCAGGACCCGGCCGATCGGCTCGCAGGTCAGGACGCCGATGCGGGCGCCTTGGGGGTAATGCTGCTCGCTCACCTGTGGCCGATTTCGGTCAGGAAGTGCAGCAGGGTTTCCGCATAGGCCGCGGGCTGTTCGACCATCGGCAGGTGGCCCGTGCCGCGCATCAGGTGAAAACGCGCGCCGGGGATCATCTCGGCGGTTTCGCGCACCAGATCGGGGGGCGTGGTGCCATCGTTGGGGCCCGCGATGACCAGGGTCGGCAGGCGCAACGTCGGCGTGGTCAGGGTGAAATCGGCCCCCGCGATGGCATGGGCGCTGGCGCACCAGCCTTGCGGATCGGTCCCGGTCAGGAGGGTTTCCAGTCGCGCGCGCGCCGGATGGTCGCGCCATTTCGGTCCCAACTGGCGCTGCAACGCGCCGGTTGCATAGGCGGTCAGGCCCTGGGATTGCACCTCGGCAATGCGGGCGTGCCACATCGAGGGCGCGCCGATGCGGGCGGCGGTGTTGGACAGGACCAGGCCGCGCACCAGATCCAGCCGCTTGATCGCCAGGCCCTGCGCGACCAGACCCCCGAGAGAGACGCCCAGAAACACCGCGTCCTTCAGCCCGAAATGGTCCATCAGCCGTTCGGCATCGCGGATCATCGCGCCCATGGCATAGGGGCCGGGCGGCACGTCAGAGGCCCCATGCCCGCGGTGGTCATAGGTCAGGACCCGCAGCCCCGGCAGCAGCGGGATCAGGTCATCGAAAAGGCTGTGATCGGTGCCAAGCGCATGGGCCAGCACCAGCGCCGGCGCGCCCTCGGGTCCATGCAGGGTGGCATTGATGCGGGTATCGGGAAGAAAGACATGCATATCGGGAAGTGTCTGCTTTCGGGTGGTTTTGGCCGGTTCACGGGCGGGAAAGGTCGGAAAATGTCAAGCCATCGCCAAGGCGCGGGCGTGGACGGCGGGGTCGACATTGCCGCCCGAGGCCACGGCGATGACGGTATCGGGCAGGTCCGGGGCAAAGAGCGCGGCGGCAAGGGCGACCGCGCCCCCGGGCTCCAGCACCAGGCGCAGATGGGTGAAGGCCAGCGCCACGGCCCGCAACGCCTGATCGTCGCTGACCACCAGACCCGGGCCACACAGGCGGCTCAGGATGGGAAAGGTCAGCGCGCCGGGTTCGGGCGTCAGGATCGCGTCACAGATCGAGCCCGTCAGGCCCGGGTTCCGCAGCCTTTGCCCCGCGGCCAATGACCGCGCCATGTCGTCGAAGCCCGCGGGCTCTACGGGGCGGACGCGGTGGCGGCCCTCCAGCGCAAGGGCCACACCGGCGGTCAGGCCACCGCCACCGCAACAGGTCAGAACCTCGGCCTCCAGTCCCGCGGCCTGTTCGGCGGCCTGCTCGGCGATCTCCAGCCCGACAGAGCCCTGACCCGCAATCACTTCGGCGTCATCATAGGGCGGCACCAACACAAGGCCGCGCGCCGCCATGATCTGCGCGCCAAGCGTGCTGCGGTCCTCGGTGGCGCGGTCATACAGCACGACCTCGGCGCCATAAGCCTTTGTATTGGCGATCTTCACCCCCGGCGCATCCGAGGGCATGACGACCACGACCGGCAGGCCCAGACAAGCGCCCGCATAGGCCACCCCTTGCGCATGATTGCCCGAGGAATAGGCCAGCACCCCGGTCCCCGGGGGCAGCAGCGACAAGGCCGCCCAAGCCCCGCGCAGCTTGAAACTGCCGGTCTTTTGCAGGCTTTCCGCCTTGATCAGCACCCGCCGCCCGGCGATCCGGTTCAGCAAAGGCGCCTCCAGCAGCGGCGTGCGGGTGATCTGGCCCGCCATGCGCCGGGCTGCAGCCGTGATCCGGGCCAAGTCAATCGGGGCCAGGTCAATCGGGGCGGGGTCAGTCTGGTCAAGGTCAATCCGGTCAAGGTCAGTCCGGGCAAGGCTTGTCATCGGCATCCCCTTGTTCATCGCGCCATCCTATCCCCGTGGCCCTGCGACGGAAAGCCCTGCTTGCCTTGGGCGCCCCCGCCCCCTAAACCCGCCTGCAAACGGAGGATGCCATGGCAGACGCAACGCCGGTGAAACCGGGCGAAGAAGAGCGGCCGAAGTCGCGCAAGGTCTCGGCCCTTGGCGGGCTTGCGCCGTTCTTGCGGCCCTATCGCGGGCTTGGCGTCGTGGCCTTTGTGGCATTGGTGCTGACGGCGGCGGTGTCCCTGGTGCTGCCCATGGCGGTGCGCCGGGTGATCGACGGCTTTGGCGACGGGCAAGGCGCGCTTCTGGACAAGTATTTCGGCGCGGCGATGGGCGTGGCGCTGGTGTTGGCCGTGGGCTCTGCCACGCGGTATTATTTCGTCACAAGGCTGGGCGAGCGGGTCGTGGCCGACATCCGCCGCGCGCTGTTCGACAAGATCATGGGCATGAGCCCCTCGTGGTTCGAAAAGATGATGACCGGGGAAATCCTCAGCCGCATCACCACGGACACGACGCTGATCCTGTCGGTGATCGGGTCCTCTGTTTCGGTCGCGTTGCGGCATTTCCTGACGTTGATCGGGGGGATGGCGCTCTTGATGCTGACCTCGATCAAGCTGACGGGGCTGGTGGCCCTGGTCGTGCCGGGGGTGGTCGTGCCGATCATCATCTTGGGGCGGCGCTTGCGGGCGTCCAGCCGCGAGAATCAGGACTGGATGGCCGCGGGCAGCGCCAAAGCCGGCGAGGCGCTCAGCGCGGTGCAGATCGTCCAGGCCTTCACCCATGAGGGCGCCACGCGGGGCGAGTTCGCGGCCGTGACCGAGGGCGGTTTCGCCTCGGCCCTGCGGCGGGTGCAGCTGCGCGCGGTCATGACCTTTGTCGTTATGTTCCTGGCCTTTGCCGGTGTCGTGGGCGTGTTGTGGATCGGGGCGCATGACGTGCGGGAAGGCGCGATGTCGGCGGGCGAGCTGGTGCAGTTCGTCATCTATGCCGTCATGGTCGCAGGTTCGCTGGGGGCGCTTTCGGAAATCTGGGGCGAGTTGCAGCGCGCGGCAGGGGCCACGGAACGCCTGGTCGAGATCTTGCATGATCAGGACCGCGTGGCCGACCCGCTGCGCGCCGTTCCGGTGCCCAATGGCCCGCTGGAGATCGGGTTTCACGACGTGACCTTCCGCTATCCCTCGCGCCCCGATGCGCCCTCGTTGCAGGGGATCGACCTGGTGATCAAACCGGGTGAGACGGTGGCTTTGGTCGGCCCCTCGGGTGCGGGGAAGTCGACGATTTTCCAGCTGCTGCAACGGTTTCACGACCCAGAGGCCGGGCGCATCACCCTGGGCGGCGTCGATCTGCGCGACATGACCCGCGCCGATTTCCGCCGGAAATTCGCTTTGGTGCCGCAGGAAAGCTTCATCTTTGCGGCCTCGGCCTTTGAAAACATCCGCTTTGGCCGCCCCGAGGCCACGCGGGCCGAGGTTCAGGCCGCGGCAGAGGCTGCGGCGGCGCATGACTTCATCGCGGCCTTGCCGCAGGGCTATGACACGCCTTTGGGCGAGCGCGGGGTGATGCTGTCGGGCGGGCAACGCCAGCGCATCGCGATTGCCCGCGCCATCCTGCGGGATGCGCCGGTTCTGCTGTTGGACGAGGCCACAAGCGCGCTGGATGCCGAAAGCGAAAGGGCGGTGCAACAGGCGGTGGATGCGCTGGCGCGGGACCGGACGCTGTTGGTCGTGGCGCATCGGCTGGCCACGGTGAAACGCGCCGACCGGATCGTCGTGCTGGACCAGGGCCGCATCGTGGCGCAGGGCCGGCATGAGGAATTGGTGGCGCAGAACGGGCTTTACGCCCGGCTTGCGCGGCTGCAATTCACCGATGGGACAGAAGCGATCTAAGCCCGCGCAGAAAGTCCCTGACCTGTGCCGGCAGGGGGCCTGTCACATAGGCCTCCAAGCTTTCGGGCGTCTTGTCGGTTTCGGCTGCGACCTGGGCGATCAGGGCCAGGCGCGCGGCCTGAATATCGGGCGGCAGGGGCAGGGCGCCCGCCGCCACCAGGGTCAGGTGGTCGTCATGCAGGCGCCGAAAGCCCGCAAAGGTCCCGGGGCCGGTTTGCGTCGCCCTTTGCCCTGCGCCAAGGCAGTCATAGCGCGCACAGCCGCCATAGCCCCGCGCCGCCAAATCGCCATGCAACAGGCAGGCGCGCCCCTGCAAATGGCGGCAGGGCACCCCCGCCGCCTTGTCATGGCCAAAGTCCGGGCCCGCATCAAAGGGCAGTTCGATGCAGCACAAGGCCGCGCAGGCGGTGCAATCCGCGCTCCACTGGGTCCAGGCCATCATCACCTCCATGTGCCGCAACGGAATTAACGCGCCCGAGCCGCCGCGCGCAAGGAGTTGCTTGGCAAATGTCGGGCTCTCCCCCATCTTGGGATCAGGCCACGGGAGATGGCATGGGACCAAGACGGGGGAGGAGACTATGGCGGATTTCCGCAACGGCGCGGACCTTTTGGCCATCGAGGCGCAGGGCCCCTGGGAGAGCCTGGGCACCGCGCGGACCATGCATCGGTTCCTGGCGCGGACGGCTGCGGCGCATGGCGGCAAGGCGGCGGTCAGTTTTCAGCTGACCTCGGGGGCGGGGGACCGGGCGCGGACGCTGACCTGGGATCAGCTTTTGTCCGATGTGACGCGGGCGGCCAACCTGTTCCGCAGTCTGGGCGTCGGGCCGGGCGATACGGTGGCCTATGTCCTGCCCAACGCGCTGGAAACCGTGGTGACGCTGCTGGGCGGCGCGGTGGCGGGGATCGTGGCGCCGATCAACCCGCTGCTGGAGCCTGGCCAGATCGCCGGCATCCTGCGCGAGACGCGGGCCAAGGTGGTCGTCACGCTGAAGGCCTTTCCCCGCACCGATGTGCCGCAGAAGGTGGCCAAGGCGCTGGAGGAGGCGCCGGGGGTGACGACCGTGCTGGAGGTCGATCTTGCGTCCTATCTGGGTTTCCCCAAGTCGCTGATCGTCGGGCTGTTGCGGCCAAAGAACCCCGCCCGCCACAAGGCGCGGGTCATGGATTTCGCCCGGGCGCTGGCGGGGCAGGCCGCGACCCTGGGCTTTGCCGACCCCGAAGAGGACAGGATCGCCGCCTATTTCCACACCGGCGGCACGACGGGCCTGCCCAAGGTGGCGCAACACCGGGTCTCGGGCATGGTCTATAACGGTTGGCTGGGGGCGACGCTGCTGTTCAAGCCCTCGGATGTGATGCTGTGCCCCTTGCCCCTGTTCCATGTCTTTGCCGCCTATCCGATCCTGATGTCGGCGGTGGCCTCGGGCTGTCATGTGGTCTTTCCGACGCCCGCGGGCTATCGCGGCGATGGGGTCTTTGACAACCTGTGGAAGCTGGTCGAACGCTGGGGCGTGACCTATCTGATCGCGGTGCCAACGGCTTTGGCGGCGCTGATGCAGCGTCCGGTGGATGCGAAGATTTCAACATTGCGGGGCACGTTTTCGGGGTCTTCACCGCTGCCGATTGAACTTTTCCAACGGTATCAGAAGGCGACCGGGGTTCAGATCATCGAGGGCTATGGCCTGACCGAAGCCACCTGCCTGGTGGCCGTCAACCCGCCCGATGGCGAAAAGCGCATCGGCTCGGTGGGCTTCGCCTTTCCCCATACCAAGGTGCGGATCACCGGGCCCGATGGGTCTGACCGTGGCCCGGACGAGATCGGCGAGATTTGCATCAGCAATCCCGGCGTGATCCCGGGCGGCACCTATGTCGAGGCCGAGCGCAACGCGGGCCTGTTCCATGGCGCCTATCTGCGCACCGGCGACCTGGGCCGGATCGACGCCGAGGGGTATTTGTATATCACCGGTCGCGCCAAGGACCTGATCATCCGCGGCGGCCACAACATCGACCCCGCCCTGATCGAAGAGGCCCTGGCCGGCCATCCCGCCGTGGCCTTTGCCGGCGCAATCGGCCAGCCCGACGCCTTTGCGGGCGAGCTGCCCTGCGTCTATGTCGAGCTGGTGACGGGCGCCGAGGCGACGCCCGCCGCCCTCGAGGCCCATTGCCGCGCCCATATCACCGAACGCGCCGCCATCCCGAAACATGTCGAGATCCTGCCCGCCCTGCCCAAGACCGCGGTCGGCAAGGTGCTGAAGAACGAGCTGCGCAAGGCGGCCATCACGCGGGTCTTTGACGCGGCCCTGACCGAAGCGGGGCTTGCGGCCCGCGTCGTCGACGTGGTCGAGGACCGCAAGCGCGGCCTTGTGGCCCGGGTGTCGGGGGGAAGCGGTGCGGGGGATATCGCCGCGGTCCTGGGCGTCTTTGCGACCCCCTGGGAGCCCGCCTGAAGCCCCCGCTGAGGACCAGATGTCGCAGCCCCCGGCAAAGCGGCCCTCTCTCGCAGTTTCCCATTGCAGGAATCGCAACGCCTGATTCATTCTGACACAAATTGACCCGGGAGGTTTTGAGATGAAATTCGCGACGCTGGGCGGTCTGGCTTTGGTGGCGGGCTTGGGGCTTGCGGCGGCTCCGGCGCTGGCTGACCGCACCGACACGCTGTTCACGCACAAATCCTGGCGCGTTCAGGGCGTCAGCTTTGACGACGGCAGCTATGCTTGCCTGGCCGAAGTGGCCGACCCGGGCGAAAGCTTTACCATCTGGATCTTCCAGGACGCCTCGATCCGGCTGCAGTTCTATTCCGAGGAATGGGACTTCGGCGAGGGCGACACGGCCGATCTGGAGGTCGAGATCGACCGCCGCTCGCCCTGGTCGCTGACCTCGGCGGAGCTTTACAAGCAATCGGTGCTGTTCGACCTGCCCGCGGCCGACAATGCCGGGGATCTGGTGGTGGAAGTGGCGCGGGGCAAGACGCTGCATCTGCGGTCGGGCGATGGGACGCCGGTCAAGGATTACACGCTGGCGGGGTCGTCGGCCTCGATCTCCAAGCTGCTGGATTGCGGGGACGCGATCACCAGCCCGGGCAATCCGTTCAAATAGGCGCCTGGGACCACCCGGAGCCGTCCAACCATCTGGGGCGGGCCTTTCCATCCGGTCGGAGGGGGCGCGCCACAGGCAAGAGGGGCGGTCGCTACAGGGACAGCGCCGCCTTTCGCCCCTCGTGGAAGGCATAGGCCGCCAAGCGCGGGGCCTGCACGTCGCCGACGCGGATCAGCCGCTTGCCGGGGACCTGCGCGGGAAAGGGGTCAAAGCTGCGGTTGGTCGTCGCCATGACCAGCGAGGCGGCGGCGATCTCGCGCTCGGCGCCGGTCAACAGGCTGCGCACCGTCGCCCCCTGCCCGTGCCAGCGCGCGATGCCGCTTTCGGTGACGAATTCGACGCCCAGACCCGCCAGCTTGCGCCGGGCGGCGCCGTCGGCTGCCGTGCGGGCGACCTCGCGGCCCACAAAGGGCTCTGGCGTGACGATGATGACCTTGTGGCCGCGCTCGGCCAAGGTCCAGGCGGTGCCGACACCGCGCCAGTTCGAGCCCTCGTCATACAGGATCACCGTGTCACCAAGCCGCGCCTCGCGGCGCATGACGGCTTCGGGCGACCAGACCTGGCCATTTTCGATCCCGGGCAGGGCGCTTTGCGGGCGCCAGCGCTGAAAGCCGCTCTCGTCGGGCAGAGAGCCGGTCGCGATGATGACCGTCCCGGCGGTATGGTCCGCCAAGTCGTCCAGATAGGTGTTCAGCCGCAGCGTCACGCCCAGCCGGTCGAATTGGCGTTCATACCAATCCATCAGGTCCAGGATTTGACCCCGCCGGGGCTGCATCCCCGCCAGACGGAACTGGCCGCCGATCTGGGGCAGGGCCTCGACCACCTCGACGCGGATGCCGCGTTCGGCGGCGGCGCGGGCGGCCTCCAGCCCCGCGGGGCCTGCGCCCACCACCAACAGGTCTCCTGTGGCGGGGGTAAAGCGATCCCCGCCCCATTCGAACTCGCGCCCGGCCGAGGGGTTGATCAGGCACGAAATCCAGTAGTCGCGGGACCGTCGCCCCCAGCACATCTGGTTGCACGACAGGCAGGGGCGGATGTCGCTGGCCCGCGCCTCCATCGTCTTGCGCGCCAGAAAGGGATCGGCGATCTGGCCGCGCACGATGGACACAAGGTCCGCCTCGCCCGCCGAAAGCACGGATTCGGCGTTGTCGGGCGTGCGTATCCCCGCCTCGGAGGTGATCTTCACATGCCGCGCCTGGGCTTTCAGCCGCGCCGTCAGATGGGTCGTCAGCTTTTCGCCATGGGTGAAGGGCGGGATGATGGATTCGAAATCCATATAGCCGCCGGCGCCCACCGTGACGTAATCGACATCGCCGGTGTCATGCAAAGCGATGATCTGACAGAAGTCGTCCTGGGTCAGAAGAACCGGGCTGTCTTGCCAGGAAATCGCCAGGCCGATGATGAAATCGGGGCCGCAATCGCGGCGGATGGCGGCGATCAACTCACGGGAAAACCGGGTGCGGTTTTCAAGGCTGCCGCCCCATTGGTCGGTCCGCCGGTTGCTCCACGGCGTCCAGAACTGGTCGATCAGCGAGTGGTAGGCGGCCCAGATCTCGACGCCCTGAAACCCCGCATCCCGGGCGCGCACCGCCGCCGCCAGATGGGCGTCGAACAGCTCTTGCACCTCGGCGCCGGTCATTTCGTGCGACCCGTCGCTGTCGTGATAGGACGGCAGACCCGAGGGCGACCAATGCGGCGCAAAGCTCAGGTCGCTGTCGCCATGCGCGCCGATGTGGTAAAGCTGCTGCAGGATCACCGCGCCCTCGGCCTTGACCGCATCCGTCACCGCACGAAAGCCCGCGATGATGGCGTCATCTTGCGGCAGATAGTTGCCCCGCGTCAGAACCCCGGTGCGATGGACCGGCACCGGTTCGGTCACGATCATCGCGGCGCCGCCCTTGGCGCGTTCCAGCCAATAGCCCAAGGCCCGCGGCCCCGGCAGGCCCATATCCGACATATTCGCCGTATGGGCGCCGAAAACGATGCGGTTGCGCAGGCTGTGGCCGCGCAGCGTCAGGGGGGATGTCAGGTGCTTGTGCATGGGGCCTCCGTTGGAGTAAGGCTGACCGGACTAGACACCTGTGTCAAGTCCGGTGGCAAGACCCGGGCTACGCAGATGACACCCAAGCGACCGTGCCGGAAACAGGGCTCTGCTGTCGCAGCGTAGCCCGGGCCTGCGCGTTTACAGCGCCCAGCCGCCGATGGCCTTGGATTCCAGGAACTCTTCGATCCCCCAGACGCCGCCTTCGCGCGCGCGGCCCGACAGCTTCATCCCGCCGAAAAACGCCCCAGCGCCGCGCGACCTGCCGTTCATCTGGATCATCCCGGCCTTCAGCCCCAGGGCCATCCGGTTGGCCCGGGCGCCGTCCTGGGTCTGGACGTAATGGGTCAGGCCATAGGGAGAGTCATTGGCCATCGTCAGGGCCTCTTCCTCGGTGTCAAAGGGGATCATCGCCAGCACGGGGCCGAAGATTTCCTCTTTCTCGATCGTCATGCCCGGCACGACATCGGCGAAGACCGTCGGCTTGACGAAAAACCCGCGGTTGAACCCCTCGGGCAGACCCGGACCGCCAGCCACCAGCCGCGCGCCCTCGTCGATGCCCTTCTGGATATAGCCCTGGATCTGCTCCCACTGGCGCTTGTTCACCACGGGGCCGATGTGGTCGCCCGCCTCATGCGCGCTGCCGACCTGGATGCTGGAGGCCACTTCGGCAGCGATCTTCACCGCCTCGTCGTAGAACGGCCGCTGCACCAACATGCGCGAGGGCGCGTTGCAGCTTTGGCCCGAGTTGTCCATCATGTGCCGCACCCCGCGTTCGACCGCCTTGGCATCGGCATCGGCAAAGACCACGTTGGCCCCTTTGCCGCCCAGCTCCAGCGTGACACGTTTCAGCGTTTCGGCCGCAGCCTTGGTGATCGCCTTGCCCGCCCGGGTCGAGCCGGTGAACGAGATCATCGCCACATCCTCATGCGTGGTCAGCCGCGCGCCGACCCCCGCGCCATCGCCGTTCACCAGATTGAACACCCCCGGCGGCAGGCCCGCGTCATGGCAGAACTCGGCGAATATCATCGCGTTCAGCGGGGATTCCTCGGAGGGTTTCAGCACGCAGGTGCAGCCCGCCAGCAGCGCCGGGATGACCTTCAGCGCGATCTGGTTCATCGGCCAGTTCCAGGGCGTGATCAGGCCGACGACGCCGATGGGCTCTTGGGCGATCATCGTGTCGGGGGCATGGGGGCCAAGCGGCTTGACCCATTCGATATGGTCGAAGGCGGTCAGGAAATTTGTCAGATGCCAGGGCAGGCAGGGCGCCTGTTCCGTGCGGGCATGGTCGATCGGAGAGCCCATCTCGGTCGACATCGCCCGGGCCAGGTCTTCGACGCGGGCTTCGTATTGCGCCAGGATGCGGACCACCGCGGCGCGCCGCTCGGCCGGGGGGGTCGCAGCCCAGGCCGGAAAGGCGCGCTTGGCCGCAGCCACCGCCGCATCGGTATCGGCCGTGCCGCCCAAAGAGATCACCGCGCAGGGCTCTTCGGTCGAGGGGTCGATGACGGGGCAATCGTGGGCCACGGCAGGGGCGGTCCAGCGCCCGTCGATATAGAAGTCACGGCGAATGATCATGAGGGGGCCTCCTGTTTGGGCCAGAATAGAAGGCGGTGGAAAAAGGTCCAGCCGGGGCGCGACATGGTTTGATCAAATCCTGTCGGCCATGGCAAAACGAGGGGGATTTTCCTTTGGCCGGGGCCCACACAGAAGCGGGTTCTTTTCTGCGGCGGCACTGACCCAAGGGGGTGTATCGGCGGGGCCTTCTGGCTAGATAGGGGACAGAGACAGCAAAAGGAGGCCGTCATGGGTCTGCGCATCAACGACATCGCTCCGGATTTCACCGCCCCCTCCACCGCCGGAGAGATCAGGTTCCACGACTGGCTGGGCGACAGCTATGGGATCATCTTCAGCCATCCGCGCGACTTCACGCCGGTTTGCACGACCGAATTCGGCGCCGTGGCGCAGCTGGTGCCGGAATTCGCGCGGCGCGGCACCAAGGTGATCGGCGTCTCGGTCGATTCGGTCGAGGATCACGCGAAATGGAAGCGCGACATCGAGGCCTTTGGCGGCGCGCCTGCCGACTTCCCGATCATCGACGACACCTCGCTGACGGTGGCCAAGGCCTATGACATGCTGCCGGCGGAATTCTATCTGCCGACCGAGGGCCGCACCCCTGCCCATTCGGCCACGGTGCGCACGGTCTATATCGTGGGCCGCGACAAAAAGGTGAAGCTGTCGATGACCTATCCGATGTCGGTGGGCCGCAACTTTGCCGAGATCCTGCGGGCGCTGGATGCGGTGCAACTGACCGACGGCGTGCCCTTGGCGACGCCCGCGAACTGGCAGGTGGGTCAGGATGTGATCGTGGCCCTGGCCCTGAACAACGACCAGGCGACCGAGCGTTTTGGCGCGCTGGATATCAAGCTGCCCTACCTGCGCTTTGCCAAGGCGCCGAAGTAAGCTCTCTGACTGAAATACGGGGCGCGCCATGCGATTGGCGCGCCCTTTGTCGTGGACAGGTCGCCGCAGGCCTGCCGCTATTTCGCCCCACGCTTGATGCGGTCGGCGCGGCGCACCACGCGGTAGGTCAGAAAGCCGATGGCCGCCGTGCAGACCAGGAAGGCGCCATAGGACACCGGCCAGGGCACCCCCGCCGTCATCATCGAGAACTCCGACATCCCGCCCATCCCCGCCAGCACATTCATCGGCAGGAAAACCACCGACAACATGGTCAGCTGCGTCACGCGGCGGTTCTGGTTGATGTTGATGAAACCGATGGTCGCATCCATCAGGAAGTTGATCTTGTCGAACAGAAAGGCCGTGTGGCTGTTCAGACTGTCGATATTGCGCAAGACCTGCTTGGCCGACTGGATATGTTCGTCCTCCAGCACCTTGGCCTGCATCAGGAAAACGATGGCGCGCTGGGTGTCCATGATGTTGCTGCGGATGCGGCCGTTCAGGTCCTCTTCCTCGGCGATATCGGCCAGGACGGATGCGGCCTCTTCGTCGGTCATCGTCTCGGACAGGACATGTTTGCCGACGCGGGACAGGGTCTTGTAGATGTCCTCCAGGCTGTCGGCGGAATATTCGACGTCCGAGCCATAAAGCGACAACAGCAGGTCGAAGCAATCCTCGGCATAGAAGGGCACCGTCTCGGCCCGGCGGCGCTGCAGGCGAAAGACCGGCAAATCCTCGTTGCGCAGGGAAAACAGGATCTTTTGATGCAGCAGGAAAGACACCGGGATCGACCGGCTTTTGCCGCCACGGTCCAGCAGGAAGTTGGAATGAAGCGCCAGCGCGCCGTTTTCCTCGACATGGAAGCGGTTGGCGACCTCCAGGTCCACTTCGTCGCCGGGGTCGGGCAGCTCCAGCTTGTAGAACTCGCCGATATAGGCGCGCTGGGCTGGTGAAGCGTTCAAGAGGTCGATCCAGACCGGTTTGCGCCCCTCAAGGTCCTTGCGCGACTTGATCGGATGCGGGCGGATGCGGCCGCCCTCGATTTCAAAGATCGAGACCTTGGTTTCCGCCAGGCGCGGCCCTGCCACATCCTCCAGCCGGTCGCGAAGTTCGTCCGAGACCTCCCACAACACATCGGTGGACCGCCCCGCAGGCACCCGCGGCCACAGTTGAGCGGCCTCTTCGGGCGTCAGGCTTTCAAAGATTTCGACGATATCGGCAACCGCCAGCTTGGCCAGGAAATTCTCGATCTCGCCATGTTGCTGCTTTTCGGTCGCGGAATCCAAAGCGGCCGGATGGGCGCCGGCCTGGGCCCGGGTCAGGCCCTCGACCAGCTTTTGCTTGCGAAGCAGATCGCGCACGGAATCCAGATACATAGGCCCACCTCGCGTGCCGGGGCCCACCTCGCGTCCCGGCTTTTCCTGCGGTTGAACAGGGCGGCAGGCGCCCTGTCAAGCGCTTAGGCGGCTTGGGGATGCAGGACCTGCGCGGCCCGCGCCTTGGGGCGGGTATAACGGGCAAGACCCAGGTCCGAGGCGTCGATATCCGCCGTCCGCCCCGAGATCAGGTCGGCAATCACCCGCCCCGAGCCCGCAGCCATGGTCCAGCCCAAGGTCCCATGCCCGGTGTTCAGCCACAGGTTCGACAGCGGCGAGGCCCCGACAATGGGCGTGCCATCGGGCGTCATCGGACGCAGGCCGCTCCAGAAGGTCGCCTTGGACTGATCGGCCGCGCCGCCGAACAGGTCCTCGACCGACATGGTCAGCGTCTCTTGCCGGCGCGGGTTCAGCCGCGCGTCAAAGCCTGCGATTTCCGCCATGCCGCCAACACGGATGCGGTCGCCAAGACGGGTGATGGCGATTTTATAGGTCTCGTCCATTACGGTCGACACCGGCGCGCGGCTTTCGTCCACGATGGGGGCGGTGATCGAATAGCCCTTGATCGGATAGACCGGCAGCTTCATCCCGAATTCCCGCACCAGGAAGGGCGAATAAGACCCCAGCGCCAGCACAAAGGCATCCGCCGTGATCCGGCCTTCCGAGGTCTGGACCGCGGCGATCCGGTCGCCCTGCCGCTCCAGCCGGTCTATGCTGACGCCATAGCGGAAGGTGACGCCCGCCGCCCGCGCCAGATCGGCCAGGGTATTGGTGAACTTGAAGCAATCGCCCGTCTCGTCGCCCGGCAGACGCAGGCCCCCGGCGATCTTGTCGAAACTGGCGGCCAGGCCGGGTTCATGCAGAAGGCAGGCCTCGGGCGACAGGACCTCATAGGGGACGCCATCGGCCTTCAGGACCTCGATGTCCTTGGCCGCAGCCTGCACCTGCTTTTCGGTGCGAAACAGCTGCAACGTGCCTTGCGTGCGTTCGTCATAGGCGATGCCGGTGTCACGGCGCAGGTCGCGCAGCGCGTCGCGGGAATATTCCGCCAGCCGCACCATGCGGGACTTGTTGACCTTGTAGGCGGCTTGGGTGCAGTTCCCCAGCATCCGCGCCATCCAGTCCAGCCGCGTCCAGTCGAAATTGGGCTGGATGATCAAGGGCGCATGGCGCATGAACAGCCACTTCACCGCCTTCATCGGGATGCCGGGGGCGGCCCAGGGCGAGGCATAGCCGGGGGAAATCTCGCCGGCATTGGCGAAAGAGGTCTCCAGCGCCGCGCCCTGCTGGCGGTCGACCACCGTCACCTGATGCCCGGCCTGCGCCAGATACCAGGCCGATGTCACGCCGATCACACCGGCCCCAAGAACCACGACACGCATGATGCACTCCTGTTCGCTGTTGGCGACAGGATAGGGCAGGTGCCCTGTCGTTTTGCTGCAAAGATCGGCGGGGCGGGGGTGCTGAGCGGTGAAATCTTGCGTGAAATGCCGAAGTGGCCGGAAATTATCCGGCCTGATCCTGTGACGACGCAGCAGATTCGCCGCGGGCCAGGGCCTCTTCGGCCTCGGCCAAGAAGACCTCGGCGCCCTTGGTGCGGCGCAGCATGGCCAGCGTCGCCCGGGCCGCAGAGGCCGACCATTTCAGCGGCGCCTTCTTGACGAACTGCCCCTGACGGAAGGCAAGATCATGGGCGGCCAGGCTGTAAGCAGGGCCTTGTCTCGCCACCAAGCCCAAAAAAATCCGGCTCGTCATTTCTGGATCAGCGCCTTTCAGACCATCAAAGAGACGGTCATAGTAGTCGCTTTCAGTGTGTATCCGTTCGGACACAAGCTGCCGAACTATTTCAGGATCATGTGCTGCTATTTGGGCGGGCAGATCAATGGTCGGCCAAGTCGCCCCGTGACTGAAGCCCGCATCGACCAGCCGCCGGGTCAAGCCAATCTCTCCTCGCAAGACGGTGCGATGTTTATCGTCCGTTGCCAGATAGTATGTCCAGAAACGCCTAAATGCCTTCGAGCGTAGGACTGGCCCCTTCAACAACAGCGCAAAGGAACAGTAGTGGAAAAATTTGTTCTTTGTGTTCCAGTCCCAAGCCAAATCTCGAAGGTCATGAACGCCGCGGAAGTCGACGGCCTCGTGGGCATAGGCCCCGACCAGGTCCTTGTCCAAAGCCTCGGCCATGTCGAACCAGTTGACGGTCGGGTCCATCGGAAACCAGGAACTGTCATTGAAAATTGCAAGCCGCTCCAGCCCGGCCATATGGGCGCGCAGAAGGTAGATGCCATGTTCATAGCCGCCGAAATCATAGCCGAAATTCGGCCGCTCGGCGACGATGGCGGCACGGGCTTGCAACAAGGGCAGGTCTTCGGGCGCAATCGGCAGATTGGAAATCACGACGGGCGCGTAGCCGCAGGCGTTCAGGTAATCCAGTGCAATCAGATGCGAGGCCAAGACCCCTTGCGCTGGAAAGATCAGGTATAGCGCAGCCTTGGACTCGATAGCCATTGCACCAGTGTAGATACGGCTTTGCAAACGCGCCTTAACCTGGCTTGATCTACTTGAAGCCGCGCTGCCGATGTTCAGGCCGCTTTCCGCCAGACGCTCTTGTGTGCGCGCAAAAAGGTCTTGCGCCTGCATCCCGATGCGTTTGATTTCTCGTTTGATTTTCCAGACTGGGGGCAAAATGGCTATCTCGACTTGAATGGCTATCGGTTTTGCTGCGGTGAAGCATAGCGCGCGGGGTTTGACAAGCCATCTGCCCGCGGCGGCAGGGTTAACGGCGGTCCCATGCCTTGACTTCGGCCAAAACCGCGGGCTCCAGGCGGCTTTGCAGCGCACCTTGCGCCAGGTCCCGCCTTTGCCGGACATATTGCGGCGCGCGGTCTTTTTTCAGGATGGGCAGGGCCAAGGCGCCCAAAAGCAGGTCGGGATGGTCCTTCAGCAGATAGCGTTTGCCCGCCAGCGCCCGGACCCGCGCCCGCGCCGCATCGGCCCAACCCGGGCTTTGCAGGTCAAGGCCCCGCAACCCACGGCCAAGGCCGGTGTCGTTGTCCAGGTCATAGCGCAGGATGCGGGCCAGGTCGGCATCGGGCAGGGCGGTGATGGCCGCCACCATATCTTGCGTGGTCGCCGTGGCCGCGACGGTAAAGCCGCCGGCGGCGATCTGGCCGGTCATCTTCATCTCGCCCCCCCGCACGACGCCGACCTTGTTGTCGGTCAGGGGCAGGTTCTGCCAGTAATCGCGGAAATGGGCCGAGGCCACGACCCGCGCCTTGAAGCTGAACATATAGGATTGCAGGTGGCCCTTGTGCAGGATCGGGCCGTAAAGATCGGCCTCTTGCGCGCGCAGCCGGTCCAGGAACAGGTCGTTTTGCAACACCGGGAACCAGATGCTGTCATTCAGGATCAACAGGTTGTCCGGTATGGTCCCGGTCTCCAGCACATGAAGCACCCCGTCGCGATAGCCGCCGAAGTCATAGCCGAAATTCGGCCTTTCGATCACGCGGTGGGCGACGGCCGTCAGGCCCGTGCGGTCATGGTCCGACAGCGGCACATTGCTGACCGCTATCACCGCAAAGCCCTTTTCCGTCAGATGGCGGCAGGTCGCATAGGTCGAGGCCAAAAGCCCCTTCGGTTGATACAGCAGGAAAATCGCCACATCGGCCTGGGGGCCTTGTGCGCCTTGGGTGATGCGAAAGGGCTTGTCGCGGTCATGGCGGGCTTTGCGGCGGGCGGCCGCCCAGGCATCCGGCCAAAGCCGCAGCTGCAGATAGATCCGGCGCAATTCGCGCCTGACGCGCAGCTTGTCAAATCGCATGACGCCTCCAATGCAAAGGGCAGCGGACCTTGGCCCGCTGCCCGTCGTCTTCAAGCCAGAATCAGCCCTCGGCAGATTCCTTTTCCGGGGTGATTTCCAGCCCGGTTTCCTGATCGACCATCTTCATGCCAAGGCGGACCTTGCCACGCTCGTCAAAGCCCAACAGCTTGACCTTCACTTCTTGACCCTCTTTCAGGATCTCGTTCGGGTGGTTCAACCGCTTGGAGGCGATCTGCGACACATGGACCAGACCATCACGCTTGCCGAAGAAGTTCACGAAGGCGCCGAAATCGACCAGTTTCACCACTTTGCCGGTGTAGATATGGCCTTCTTCGGGCTCTGCCACGATCGAATAGATCATGTCATAAGCGCGCTTGATCGCGGCTGCATCCGAGGACGCAATCTTGATCGTGCCGTCGTCGTTGATATCGACCTTGGCGCCGGAGGTTTCCACGATCTCGCGGATGACCTTGCCGCCCGAGCCGATCACTTCACGGATTTTGTCCGTCGGGATCGACATGGTTTCGATCTTGGGCGCATAGGCCGAGAACTTGGCCGGGCCGGTGATCGACTTGGCCATTTCCGACAGGATGTGCAGGCGGCCGTCCTTGGCCTGAGCCAAGGCCTGAGCCATGATCGCCGGCGTGATGCCCGCGACCTTGATGTCCATCTGCATCGTGGTGATGCCGGTGGCGGTGCCCGCAACCTTGAAGTCCATGTCGCCGAGGTGATCCTCGTCGCCGAGGATATCGGTCAGCACGGCCCATTTGCCGTCGTCTTCCAGGATCAGACCCATGGCGACGCCAGCAACCGCGGCCTTCAGCGGCACGCCCGCATCCAGCATGGCCAAGGCCGAGCCGCAAACGGTGGCCATCGAGGAGGACCCGTTCGACTCGGTGATTTCCGAGACCAGACGGACCGTATAGGGGAAGTCGGTCGCCGCCGGCAGAACCGCTTGCAGCGCGCGCCATGCCAGCTTGCCATGGCCGATTTCACGACGACCGGGCGAACCCACGCGGCCCACTTCGCCGACCGAATAGGGCGGGAAGTTGTAGTGCAGCAGGAAGTTGGACCGGTAGTTGCCGTTCAGCGCGTCGATGATCTGCTCATCCTCGCCGGTGCCCAAGGTCGCCACGCAAAGCGACTGGGTTTCGCCACGGGTGAAGAGCGCCGAACCATGGGTGCGCGGCAGGATGCCGGTTTCCACGTCGATCGGGCGCACGGTCTTGTTGTCGCGGCCGTCGATGCGGGCGCCACCGTTGATGATGTCACCGCGCAGGATCGACGATTCCAGCTTTTTGATCGCGGAACCGAGGTTGATGTCCTTCTGGTCCTCTTCGGACAAGGAGGCGACAACAGCCTTGGCCGCCGCGCTGATCGCATTGGTGCGCTCTTGCTTGTCGCGCAGCGCGAAAGCGGCGCGCATCGACGCCTCACCAGCGGTCTTCACCTTGGCATACAAAGCCGAGATGTCGGGGGCCTGGAAGTCGAAGGGCTCTTTGGCGGCACCCTCAGCCAGGTCGATGATCAGGTCGATCACCGGCTGCATCGCGTCATGGCCGAACTTCACGGCGCCCAGCATTTCCTCTTCGGTCAGCTCATAGGCCTCGGATTCCACCATCATCACGGCGTCTTTGGTGCCGGCGATGACCAGATCCAGACGCTGTTCGGCGTTCAGACGCAGCTGGGTCATGTCGTCCATGGCCGGGTTCAGCACATATTGGCCATTGGCGAAGCCAACGCGGGCCGCCGCGATCGGGCCCATGAAGGGCACGCCCGAAATGGTCAGCGCAGCCGAGGCCGCAATCATTGCCACCACGTCCGGGTCATTGACCAGGTCGCAAGACAGGACGGTCGCCATCACCAGGACTTCGTTCTTGAAACCCTCGACGAACAGCGGACGGCAGGGACGGTCGATCAGGCGGGAAACCAGCGTTTCCTTTTCCGAAGGACGGGCCTCGCGCTTGAAGAAGCCGCCGGGGATCTTGCCCGCGGCATAGTATTTCTCTTGGTAATGCACGGTCAGCGGGAAGAAGTCCTGGCCGGGCTTTGCGGATTTCGCAAAGGTCACGTTGGCCATGACCGAGGTTTCCCCCAGGGTCGCGATCACAGAGCCATCGGCCTGACGCGCAACCTTGCCCGTTTCCAGCGTGAGCGTTTCATTGCCCCACTGGATGGATTTCTTGGTTTCATTGAACATCTGTCGTATCCTCTGGAAGCCCGGCCCCTGCCAGTGCCCCCGCATATCTGGCGGCCCCATTGCCGCCGCCCCCAATCCTGATGCACGGGCCCGGGGGTGGGGCCTCACGTCGCAGATGGGCCGCGCTTACACCAAAACGACGGCTTTGGGAAGCGGGCTGATCGCGTCACACCAGGGCCTGAAGGGTCTGAACCGTGATCACTTGGGCCCGCCGCGGCGTCAGGCCGGGGCGGGCCGCCTCGAAGGCGTCGCAAAAGGCCGCAGGGTCCTCGGACGGAAAGGAGGCCACATCGCGCAGCCGGTAATCCCACCACTTCGTCGCCAAAAGCCGGGCGCGCAGTTCGGCCGGAAAGCGATGGCGGATCAGCTTGGCCGGCATCCCCCCCATCACGGCATAGGGTTCGACATCGCGCGTCACCACGGCCCGCGCCGCGATCACCGCGCCGTCGCCAATCGTGATGCCGCCCTTCAAGACCACATCCGCCCCGATCCAGACATCATTGCCGACGATCACATCCGGCGGGATCGAGCGAAACTCGGCATGGGCGCGGTAATCTTGCGGCGCCAGGCCCGACAGGTGCTGATAATAGGGCTCATAGCTGTAAAGATGGGTCGAGACGCGTTCGGTCGGATGGGTGTCGCCCATCTCGATCACCCCCAGCGCCACCGAGCAATAGGCGCCCAGCCGGGTCCGGGGCAGGGAGGAATGCAGATAGGTCATATGCTTGGCCGAGGACAGGACAAGCGCCTGTTCCGGCCGGCGAAAGACGTGGCGGGTCATCGGTTCGACCGCAAGGCCGGGCGGCACCAGCAGCGTTTTGACATCGGCCAGCGACTTGCGCTGCCACGGCTTGGGGATGATGTGTTTTTCCCAAAGGAAGTCCCGCAAGCGGTCGTTCATGGGCAGGCTGACGTGCTTCATCAAATCCTCGGCAAATTCTTTGCTTTGGGATGGGTCTAGCAGGCCATGGTTGATGAAAGGTTTAAGCCTCGCGGCCCGAAACCAGCGCCACCCCGCCCAGCGTGATCACAAGGCCCGCGGCCATGGTCAGGGTCAGCGGCTCGGCAAAGACGACATGCGCCCAGACCATCGTCAGGGGCGGCGACAGATAGATCACCGCCGCCACCCGGTTCGGCGGATAAAGCCGCAGGCACAGGTAATAGATCCCCCAGGCCGCCAGCGTCGCCACCAGCACAAGCCAGGCGAGGCCGCCCAACGACACCCAGGTCAGCGGCGGCAGCAGGCCTCCGCCAAAGGCCGCAAAGGGCGCAAAGAAGGCCGCAGCCCACAGGCATTGCAGGCACAGCCTTTGCACGATGGTCAGGCTGGGGCGGCGCTTTTGCAGCACGGTCGCCAGGCCAAACGTCACCATCCCCAGGACCGGCAAGCCATAGGCCCAGACCGGCGCGCCCCCCAGCGTCACCGCATCGGCCGAGGTCAGGACAACGCCGCCGATGCCGATGGCGGTGCCCAGGGCTTGCCGCCCGGTCCATCTTTGCCCCAGCATCGGCCAGGCCAGCGCGGCGATGGCCAAGGGCACCAGATCGGCCATCAGCGCCACCAGCCCCGTCGGCACCCGCAGCGCGATGGCCCAGGAAAACCCGCCCAGATACAGGAACATCCCCAGAAACGACAAAATCCCCTGCTCGCCCAAGGCCCGCCACGACACCGCAGGCCCGCGCAGCGCAAAGGGCAACAGGATCAACCCCGAAGCGAGGGATCGCCAGAACAACATCGTCTCCACCGCCGCCTCCTGGGTGGCAAAGCGGATGCCCATGAAGCCGCCCGACCAGGCGATGATCATGGCGGCGGACAAAAGCGGAAAAAGCCAGGGGCGTTGCATCGCGCCAATCTCGGGCCCTGTGCCCGTAACACAGGCGCCGTTTGCGACGCTTTGGCGGGCGCAAACGGTGGAGCCCGCGGAAAAACGCCCCCGCCGGGGGGAAATCCGGCCTGCTGCGGTTGATCGCCCGGCCATCCTGCTTACCTTGCGGTGAAACGGAGGACCGATGCCCCACGACACGCCGCTGATTGCCACGATTTCCATTGGCCTTGGCCTTGCCTTTCTGTTCGGGCTGATCGCCCAAAGGCTGCGCCTGCCGCCCATCGTGGGCTATCTTGCGGCGGGGATCTGTGTCGGCCCCTTTACCCCGGGCTTTGTCGCCGATGCCGGGCTTGCGACTGAACTGGCCGAAATCGGGGTGATCTTGCTGATGTTCGGCGTGGGGCTGCATTTCTCCCTGCGCGACCTGCTGTCGGTGCGCGCCATCGCCATTCCCGGCGCCATAGGCCAGATCGCGGCGGCGACCGTCATGGGCATGGGCCTGGCCTGGGCCCTGGGGTGGAGCCCCGGCGCGGGTCTGGTCTTTGGCCTGTCGCTGTCGGTGGCCTCGACCGTTGTGCTGCTGCGCGCGCTGCAAGAGCGCCGTGAGGTCGCCACGGAAAAGGGCCGCATCGCGGTCGGCTGGCTGATCGTCGAGGATCTGGCCATGGTGCTGACCCTGGTCCTTTTGCCGCCCATGGCCGGGCTTTTGGGGGGGCAGGTCGAGGGCCAGGCGGGGGGGCTTGTGGCCGCGCTGGGGGTGCAGCCCCTTTGGCTGACGTTGGGGCTGACGGCGGTCAAGGTCGGGGTCTTTGTCGCCGTGATGCTGGTCCTGGGGCGGCGCGTCATTCCCATGGTGCTGCATTACACCGCCCATACCGGCTCACGAGAGCTGTTTCGGCTGGGGGTTCTGGCGATTGCGCTGGGGGTGGCCTATGGCTCGGCCAAGCTGTTCGGCGTCAGTTTCGCGCTGGGGGCGTTTTTCGCCGGCATGGTCCTGGCGGAAAGCAAGCTGGCGACCCAGGCGGCCAAGGACACCTTGCCGCTGCGCGATGCCTTTGCGGTGCTGTTCTTTGTCTCGGTGGGGATGCTGTTTGACCCCGCGATCCTGTGGGAACAGCCGCTGACGCTGTTGGCGACGGTGCTGATCATCATCCTTGGCAAATCGGCCGTGGCCTATGCCATCGTCCGCGCCTTTGGCCATGACCGGGGCGTGGCGCTGACCATCTCGGCCAGCCTGGCGCAGATCGGAGAGTTCTCTTTCATCCTGATCGTGCTGGGGGTGAACCTGGCGCTGGTCCCGCCCGAAGCCGTGGCTTTGGTCGTGGCGGGCTCGATCCTGTCGATCCTGGTCAACCCTTTGGCCTTTCGCCTGATCGACCGGTTGGCGCCCCCTCCGACCGCTCCTTGATGACCGACAGGACGACGTGGTGAAAGTCGTTCAACATCAGGTCGCCCCAGGCCTTGAAATAGGCGTTCAACGGCGAGGTCACGACGTAATCGGTGGTCAGGGTCAACCTTGTGCCTTGGCCCAGAGGCTCCAGCCTGTAACCGCCGCCCTCCAGATGCAGATAGCGGCTTTCGACCTGGATATGGCGGTCGATCTCGTCCGGGATCGAGGTCGCGTCAAAGCGGAAGGTCCAGGCAAGGGCGCGGTCCTGCTGCCAATCGGTGATGACCTCCTCAAAGGCGATGCCCCGCGTCCAGCGCAACTGCCGGACGCCTGAGCCCGGGGCAAGCCTTGCGTCGATGGGCTGCGGCAGGCCCAAAAGGTTGTGGCTGACGGTCCAAGGCAGGGCGCCCGCGTCGATCTGCGGGATCTGGACGGTGTGGCGCCAGACCTCGGCGGGCGGGGCGTCGATTTCGATCACGGTGGTGACGCGGCCCGCGCTGGCCTGCCAGGTGAAATGCGGCTCCAGCGGCAAAAGCGCAAAGGGCATGAGGCAGAAGACCCCGCTGACCGTCGCGGGCGCCAGACGGCGCAGCATCAGATGCGACAGGACCGCGCCCAAGGCCGAAAAGCCCAACAGCACGGGCGAGGCGATGGCCAGGCACAAGGCGCCCTCGCCAAAAAGGACGGCCGACAGGGCGATGGCGGCGCAAAGCACGATCCAGGCGCGGAAGATGTCCTTCCAGATGCGGCCCTCACCCAGGGGATTGGCCAGAGCCGTGGTGATCGCGGCCAGCCCCATGGGCAGCAGGACAAGGCCCACGACAAAGGGCATGGCACCGGGGGTCGGGTCGGCCCAGATCATCAGATAGCCGAGGCCCGCATAAAGCAGGGCGGCAAGCGTGGCAAATCCAAGGCGTCGGCGCAGATGGGTCATGGCGCCAGACTGGCCAAAGCGCCCGCCCCCCGCAAGACCGCACAGCAAAACGCCCGGAGGAAACCTCCGGGCGTTTGTGTTTCGACCGCGTGCGGTGCGATCAGCGACGCAGGGCGAGGCGCTGGATCAGGGTCGCATAGCGCGCCTGGTCCTTGCCCTTGAGGTAGTCCAGCAGCTTGCGGCGCTGAGCCACCAAGGCCAGCAGGCCGCGGCGCGAGTGGTTGTCTTTCTTGTGGCCCTTGAAGTGTTCGGTCAGGGCAGCAATGCGGTGCGACAGGATCGCGACCTGGACTTCGGGCGAACCGGTGTCGCCTTCCTTGGTCGCATATTCCTTGATGACGCGGGCTTTGTCTTCGACGGTGATCGACATCGGGATCTCCATTGTTCGAGTGTGACGGCACGAGCCGGGATGTCGTCCAGCAAGGCCCTTGCCCCTTTCGGGATGCGTGCGCTTAGCGCAGAATCGGTGGGAAGGAAAGAAGGAAATGAGGGGCGCTGCCCCTCGGCGCGGCGCGCCTCACCCCGGAGATATTTGGGTCAGTATGAAAGGGATGGCTGTCTTTCATACTGACCCAAATATCTCTCGGGGGGTGAGGGGGGCAGAAGGCCCCCCTGCGCGCTTACAACCCAAGCACATCCATCATGTCATAGCGTCCCGGCTTTTGGTCCAGCCCCCAGGCGGCGGCCTTCAGCGCGCCGCGGGCAAAGATGCCGCGGTCGGTGGCGATGTGGCGCAGGATGATGCGCTCGCCGTCGGCGGCAAAGATCACGTCATGTTCGCCCACGATATCCCCGCCGCGGATGGCGGAATAACCGATCGTGCCGCGCGCCCGCGCGCCGGTGATGCCGTCGCGCGCGGCCACCTTGGCAGCCTCGTGGTCGATGCCGCGGCCCGTGGCGGCGGCCTGGCCCAGCATCAGCGCCGTGCCCGAGGGCGCGTCGACCTTCATGCGGTGATGGGCTTCGACGACCTCGATGTCCCAATCCTCGTCCAGCGCCGCTGCGACCTTTTGCGTCAGCCGTGTCAACAGGTTGACCCCCAGGCTCATGTTGCCCGCTTGGATGATCACCGCGTGATGGGCGGCCAGGTCCAGCTTGCGGTGATGTTCCGCCTCCATCCCCGTCGTGCCGACCACATGGACCAACCGCGCCTGTGCCGCCAAGGCGGTGAAGCCGACCGTGGCCGCCGGAGAAGTGAAGTCGACCAGGGCGCGCGCCTGGGCAAAGGCGGGAAGCGGGTCATCGGTGACTGTCACGCCCAGGGCAGGCAGGCCACACAGCGCGCCAATATCCTGGCCAAGCGCGGCAGAGCCCTCGCGTTCGATCGCCCCCACGATGCGGAAGCGACCCTGGGCCACCACCAGTTTCACCAGCGTTTGCCCCATGCGGCCCGAGGCCCCTGTGATGACGATGCCCGGCTTTTCCATGGTGTCCCTCCGTTTTGTCGCGGTTTACTGCCATTTCGGGCAAGCGGAAAGCCCTCGCGCTTGCGGGGGGCGGGATTTCGGCCTATCAGGCGCCATGGTCAAACAATCCTCAAAAGGCCCCGGTCAGCGTCAGCTGCGCGTGGGCGAAATGATCCGCCGCGTGCTGTCGGAACTTCTGCAGCGCGGCGAAATCCATGATCCGGCCTTTGATGCCATTCCGATCACGGTGGGCGAAGTCTCGGTCTCGGCCGACCTGAAGGTCGCGACGATCTATGTCATGCCCCTGTTCGGCAAAGGCTCCATCGAAGAGGCCATTGCGGCGCTTGCGCGGCACAAGGGCATCATCCGCAAGAAGGTCTCCGAAGAGGTCATCTTGCGCCATGCCCCCGACCTGCGCTTTCGCGCCGACGAGACCTATGACCGCATGGACGAGACGCGGCGGCTGTTTTCCGACCCCGTGGTCCAGCGCGACATAGCCGCCAAGGACGCGCCCTCCGAGGATCAAGAGGGGGCGTGATGCGGCTGGCGCTCCTGGCCCTTCTGGCGACCCCTGCGGCGGCCGATTGCACGCGGGTTACCTTCGAGGAGGTGCCCATGGCCGTCTGCGAGGTCCATGCGGGCGAGGATCTGCGGCTGTTCCTGAACGATGCGACGGGGCGTCCCTATGGCGGCTTTGGCGCGGTGGACCGGGCGCTTGCGCCACGGCGTCTGGTCTGGGCGATGAATGCGGGGATGTATCAACCCGACCTCTCGCCGGTGGGTCTGTATATCGAGGACGGGGTTCAGGCCCATGGCATCGTCACCTCGGATGGGCCGGGGAACTTCGGGCTTTTGCCCAATGGGGTCTTTTGCATCGGCGCCCGGTTTTCGGTCGTCGAAAGCCGGGCCTTCAAGGCGGACCCCCCTGACTGCGACGATGCCACCCAGTCGGGGCCCATGCTTGTGATCGCGGGCGACCTGCATCCGGCCTTCAAGCCGGACTCGGACAGCTTGAACATTCGCAACGGTGTGGGTGTTTCAGGTGACGGAAAGACCGCCTGGTTTGTCCTTTCCGAACAGCGGGTGAATTTCGACCGCTTTGCGCGGTTCTTCCGTGATCATTTGGGCGCGCGGGATGCCCTGTATTTCGACGGCTCGATCTCGCGGCTTTATGCGCCCGAGATTGGCCGTCAGGGCGGTGGTTTCGCCATCGGCCCCATGGTTGGAGTGGTCGAATAATGGCACGCAAGGGGCGGCCCGTGACGGGTTGGCTGGTGATCGACAAGCCCGCGGGCATTGGGTCAACTGATATCGTCAACAAACTCCGCTGGCTGATGAAGGCCAAGAAGGCGGGCCATGCCGGCACGCTGGACCCGGCCGCGACCGGCGTTCTGGCCGTGGCTTTTGGCGAGGCGACCAAGACGGTCAGCCTGTTGACCGACAGCCTGAAGGCCTACCGCTTCGAGGTCCGCTTCGGGGCCGAGACATCGACCGACGATGCCGAGGGGGAGGTTGTGCTTACCTCTGACCTCCGCCCCACGGATGCGGCGATTGCGGCGGCCTTGCCTGCCTTTCGCGGCGATATCCTGCAGGTTCCGCCCCGGGTTTCCGCCGTCAAGGTCGATGGTGCGCGGGCCTATGATCTGGCGCGCGAGGGTGAGGACTTCGAACTGGCAGCCCGGCCCCTGTGGGTCGAAAGCCTGGAAGTGATCGACCGCCCCGGCGCTGATTCGGTCTTGCTGGAGATGGTCTGCGGCAAGGGCGGCTATGTCCGCTCGATTGCCCGCGATCTGGGGCGCGCGCTGGGTGGCGCCGCCCATGTCGCCTGGCTGCGGCGCATCTGGTCAGGGCCTTTCGACGTCGAAAACGCCCTGACCTGGGAGGCGGCCCTGGCCCTGACCCCTGAGGCGCTGGAGGCCTCCCTCCTGCCGATTCAGTCGGCGCTGGAGGATTTCCCCATGGTCGAGACCACCATCGACGGCGCCCGCCGCATCCGCCTGGGCAATCCCGGCGACGTGTTCCAAGCGGCCGAGGGCATCTGCTGGGCCTCGTTTCAGGGTGAGGCTTTGGGGATCGGCGAGGTCAAGATGGGCCAATTCCACCCCTCCCGCGTGTTTGTCGCATGATCACGCGGCGGCATCTGAAGGGGGATGCCGAAAGCGTCGCGGTTTATTCGGATGACCAGGCCTACCGCTATCAGCTGGAGCGCGTCTGGGCGCCGGGGCCGCGGGTGCTGTTTGTCATGCTGAACCCCTCGACCGCGACCGAGGTGCAGAATGACCCGACGGTCGAACGCTGCGAAAGGCGGGCGCGGGCCTTGGGGTTTGGGTCCTTCGCGGTGGGCAATATCTTTGCCTTTCGCGCGACGGACCCCAAGGTGATGCGGGCGCAACCCGATCCCATCGGTGCGGAAAATGACGCGGCCATCCTTGAGATGGCGGCGCAGGCCCATCGCATTGTCGCCGCCTGGGGCACGCATGGGACACATCGGGGGCGGGGGGCGGCGGTCGAAGCGCTGTTGCGCGGCAGGGGCCATGCGCTTTACCACCTGGGTCTGTCGATTGCCGGCATCCCGAAGCATCCGCTGTATATCGCCTATGAACGCCAACCGGAACTGTGGGAAGCGGTGCGTGCAAGCACGCACCCTACCGAATGACTCCGTAGGGTGTGCTTCAGCGCACCGTTCAGAACGGCACCGGCGCCTTGAACTCCACCCATTCCCCCGACACCGGATGATGAAGCGCCAGGCTTTCGGCATGAAGCATCAGGCGGGGCGCCTCTGGCCTGTCCTCGGCATAGATCGGGTCGCCGATGATCGGATGACCCAAGCTGAGCATATGGACGCGCAGTTGGTGGCTGCGCCCGGTCAGCGGATGCAGGCGCACCCGTGTCGCCTCCGCTTCGCGCCCGATCACCTGCCAATCGGTCACGGCCGTCCGCCCGTTCACCTTGTCGATCATCTGGCGCGGCCGGTTTGGCCAATCGGCACACAAGGGCGCATCGACCTGGCCTGCCTCGGGGTGCAGCGCCCCGTAAACCCTTGCCACATAGGTCTTCTTCGCCCGCCTTTTCTCGAACTCCTGCCCCAGAAACCCCTGAGCCGCCTTGTTGCGGGCGAAGATCATCACGCCGGACGTGTCGCAATCCAGCCGATGCACCAAAAGCGTCCCGGGATAGGCCAGCCGCAAGCGGCGCTCCAGGCAATCTTCCCGCCCCTCCAGCTTGCCCGGCACCGACAGCAAGCCCGCCTGCTTGTCCACGACCAGGATTGCCGCGTCCTGATACAGGATCACGGGCGGATCGGCGGGCGGGTTATAGACGAAGTCTTTCATGCGATCTGGTGGCCCGCAGCGATCAGCCTGTCGCGCAGATGGGCGATATGGGCGGGCCCCACCTCGCAGCAGCCGCCGACGATCGTGGCGCCCTGCGCGACCCAGCCACAGGCGAAATCGGCATAGCGTTCCGGCGTCAGGTCATGGCGGTGGGTGTAATCGGGCGCCCCGCCGCCGTCGGGCAGGGGCAGGGCGGAAATCTCTGAAAAGCCATTGGCATAGGCGCCGAAGGGCAGGCCAAAGCCCTGCAGCACCGACAGCGCCGCCCCCATCGCCTCGGGCATTGAACAATTGGCCAGCACGGCTGATGCCGGCGCCGCGGCCAGCACGCCGGCCAGATCCGCCAGCGGCTCGCCTGACCGCAGCCGGGTCCCGTCCCGGTCATGCACCGACACCGACAGCCAGACCGGCCGCCCCGCCGCCTGCGCGCCGATCAGGGCGCCGCGGGCCAGTTCCAGCGACGACATGGTCTCGCACAGGATCACATCGACATGCGGGCCCATCAGCCGGGCCTTTTCCTGATACAGCGGCACGGAAACGGAAATATCTGGCGTCAGGTCGGGCCGATAGCTCTCGCCCAAGGGCCCCATTGACCCCGCAATGATCCCGCGCCCCGCCGCGGCGCGGGCCTCATGCGCCTCCATCAGGGCGCGCAGGTGCAGCGCATGGAACAGGTGATCCAGCCCGACGCCCACCAGCCGGTCATGCAGGATGTTATAGGTGTTCGTGGTCGCCACCGAGGCGCCCGCCGCGAAGTAATCGGCATGGATCGCCGCCACCAGCCCCGGATGGTCGATCATCACCCGCGTCGCCCAAAGCGGCGTCGGCGTGTCGCCAGAGCGGTGGACCAATTCCTGCCCCATGCCGCCGTCCAGAAGTGTGATCATCGGTCCATCTCCCTGCCGTTTCGCCAAGCCATAGCCCGGAGCGCCAGCCTCGCCAAGCCTCCCCCCAGCACTGTCTGCCCCCCGGGCCGTCCCCCCCGCGCCGCACCCCGTCACGCGCGCCAGACCGACCTTGTCACCGGCGCACAGGCCGGGGCGCGCGCCACCGCCGCCGCGCGGGCCGAGGCGCAGCCGAGGCCCCCCTAGCTCAGATCGTCCTGGTCGCTTTGCGGCAAACCGTCGTCCAGGGCGTAGTAATCCCCCCTGTCGCCCGCAAAGACATGGCCCGCCAGATGCCCGCCGGTGGCCCCCTCGCATACCCCGGCCTCGACCGAGGTCACGCCGCCCTTGGTGAAGGTCAGCCCCGATCCGCAGGTCGGGCAGAACTCGCGCAGGCCGCCATTCGGCCCGACATGACGCGCCACGGACCGCGCCTGCCAGTCGATCTGCTCCGCGTCGAAACTGGCCGAATAATGCCCCGAGGTCTTGCGGCATTGCGAACAGTGACAGGCCCAGACCGCACCCGCCGCATGGGGCACGGTGAACCGGTTGGCGCCGCACAGGCAGGCGCCATGAACCTTTGTCGCGGCCCTTGGCGTCGTGTAGTAGTCGCCGCCATCCTCATGGAACCAGTGTTCGGCTATGCGGAGCCCCGTTGGACCCTCCAGCGCGCCTGCGGCCAGTGACATCGACGCGCTGCCCTGCTCTTGCCAGAACAGGAACGCCCCGCAGCCGCCGCAAAAGCCGCGCCTGGCGCTGGGGCTTGCCTGATACCAGCGCAGCGTCTCGGCGCGGTCCATCTGCAGATGGGTCACGGGAACCGAGGTCGCCGCCCAATAATGCCCCGACTGCTTGCGGCATTGCGTGCAATGGCAGGCGATCACCGGACGCAGAGGCCCAGTGACGGTAAAGGCCACCCCGCCGCAAAGGCAGGCGCCCCGCATCAGGCGGCGTCCCGGAAGACCTGCGCCAAAAGCGGCACAAGCCAGGCCTCATCCTCGGGCGTGAAGGCCGCAGGCGTGTTGCTGTCCAGGTCCAGCACCCCCAAAAGCCGCCCCGCCCCGTTCCAGACTGGCAAAACCAGTTCCGACCGCGTGGTCGAGGAACAGGCGATATGGTCGGCAAAGGCCTCCACATCCGGCACGTTCAGCACCTGGCCGGTCCGGGCCGAGGCGCCACAGACGCCGCGCGAAAACGGGATGACCAGGCAGCCATGGCCGCCCTGATAGGGCCCGATCTTCAACAGCTCTGGCGCCACGACGCGGTAAAACCCGGTCCAATCTGCGAAAGGGTGGTGGTGATGCAGTTCGCAGACCAGGGTGGCCATCAGCGCGACGGTGTCGGTCTCGCCTGCCGTCAGGGCCAGGATGGATTGGCTCAGGGCCGGTCGATCCAGTTGGGTGCGGTCAATATCCAAGGGCACAGCCGTCCTTCCGGGGATCAGAGGCGCCCACAAGGACGCCGGTTTCGTCGATCAGGATGGCTTGCGCGCCACCCAGGGGCTCATCGGGGATCGTCACCTGATGGCCCATCTCCGACAGTTTGGCGATCGTGGCGGGGGCATAGCCGCGCTCGATGTCCAGGGTTTGCGCCGCAAAACAGCGTGGCGCGTCCACGGCCTCTTGCAGGCCCATGCCATAGGTCAAAAGGTTTGTGACCAGCCGCGCATGGCCGCAGGGCTGATAGGCGCCGCCCATCACGCCGAAGGGCATGGTCACGCGGCCCTTGTGGCGCAGCATGGCGGGGATGATCGTGTGCATCGGGCGTTTGGCCCCGCCCAGCTCGTTCGGATGCCCCGCGGCCAGGGTGAATCCCGCGCCACGGTTCTGGAAGTTGATGCCGAATTTCGTGCTGGCGAGGCCCGAGCCAAAGCCCCAGAAGATTGAATAGATCAGCGTCACCGCCATGCGGTCGCGGTCGACCACGGTCAAAAGCACGGTGTCGCGGTGGACGGCCTCGGTGATCGGCGCCGCGGCCTTCATCGCACGGGCGGGGTCGATCAGGGCGGCCAGTCGCGCCGCCGTCTCGGGCGCCAGCATGTGATCCAGACGCGGCGCGGTTTCGGCGATAAAGCGGTTGCGGGCGTCATAGGCCAGTTTCGCGGCCTCGGCCTCCAGATGGGCACGCTGGGGGCCGAAAGGGTCAAGCGCGCCGAGGTCAAAGTGTTTCAGGATGTTCAGCATCAGGATCGCGGTCGCGCCCTGGCCGTTTGGCGGATGCTCCAGCAGTTCGTGGCCCTGATAGTCGCCTGCGACCGGCGCCCCCCAGGTGGCCTTGACGGCGCCCAGGTCGTCATGGTCATGCAGCCCGCCAAGCGCGCGCAGCGAGGTGATCATATCCTCGGCCACCTCACCTTCGTAGAACCCCTTGCGACCCTGTTGGGCGATGCGGCGCAGGACCTCGGCCTGGCCCGGCGCGCGGAAGGTCTGACCCATGCGGGGGGTCTGACCGTTCACAAGGTAATGATCCCGGGCGGCGCCTTGCAGGCAGGCGGCTTCCTCGGCCCAGTCGAAAGCCACGCGGGGGGCCACGGGGACGCCCTCTTCGGCATAACGGATCGCGGGGGCCAGCGAGGCCGCAAGCCCAAGCCGCCCATGGGTTTCCGACATTGTGCAAAAGGCGTCTATGGCGCCGGGCAGCGTCACCGCCTCGATCCCGCGGATCGGCACGGTCTGGTGGCCCAAGTCGCGCAGGCGCTGCGCGCTGACCGCGGCGGGCGAGCGACCCGAGCCGTTCAGCGCCAGCACCTCTTCGCTGCCCGCAGGTTTCAGCAGGATAAAGCAGTCGCCCCCGATGCCGGTCATCTGCGGCTCACAGATGCCCAAAAGGACAGCGGCGGCGATGGCGGCATCGACCGCATTGCCGCCCTGTTTCAGGATGTCGATGGCCGTGGCCGTGGCCAGCGGATGGGACGTCGCAGCCATGCCATTGGCGGCATAAACGGCAGAGCGGCCGGGAAGATGGAAATCGCGCATGGGGTCTCCTTTGGCAGGAGATTAGGACGGGGGGCTTGCCGAGGGAAGGGGCGAAGGGTGGGGCTCTGCCGACTTGGCGGGAGGGCGGCACAGCAAAGGGGCGCTGCCCTGTGGGAGGGCGAGTGGTCCTTCGTGGGCGTTTGTGGCGCGCCGACTGGAGAGGGTGTGCCCTGGGGCGGGCGTCGCCTTGTCCTGCCTTTGGGCAGGAACCTCGGCGCCACGGACTGGGTGGGGGCTGTGATCCGCGGCGCCGAGGTGAAGCTTTATGCAGCTACAGGATCGACATTGCCCCGGGGCGGCGGCGATATTTGGGGCGGATCAGGGCTCTTTCGTGGCACTGACCCTGTTCGAGAAACAATCCCCCTCAATCGTCCTGATTGTCCACGGGAATACGAAAGCTCAGCGCGTTGCTGCCGTCCTGCCGGCGATAGGCAAGGTCGCGGGCCAGGTTGCGAATCAGGAACCAGCCAAAGCCGCCCTCGGGCAGATGTTCGGGCGCGCCGATCACCGGCAAGGTGCCGCGGGGCGGGGCGTTGTCCGGCATCGGCAGGCCCTGATCACAGATGCAGACCGTGATGTCGCCGCCCTTGCGCGACAGGCGCAACCGGATCTCTCCGGGCCAATTGGCATAGGCATGTTCGACGACATTGTTCAGCGCCTCTGCCAAGAGCAGTTCGGTCGTGCCGCGGTCATCGGCGCCCAGATCGGCCAGGATCGGCAGCGCCAAAAGCCGCGCCAAACCCTCGCGCACGGCGCCGGTTGTGGCGGCAAAGACCAGGTCGGCCGACAGGTCCCGCGGGACGCGGAAGCCGGGGTCAGGGTCGGGGAAGGGGTCGGCAGCCGTCATCGCAAAGGCTACCCCGTCAGCCGGCACGCCGAATTCCCTCGGGCAGGGACTTGTGGATGACAAAGACCGTGTCCATCCGGGTCAGGCGAAACACCTTTTCGACGGTCGTGGTCAGGCCCGACAGCTCTAGCCGCCGCACCGGGCCAAGCGCCTTCATCACGGCCACCACGGCGCCCAGCCCCGAGCTGTCCAGAAAGCCCACATTGGACATGTCCAGCACGACCCGGGCCGAGGGTTCGGCCACGATCTCGCGCATCTTTTCCTTGAACTGGATGGCGGAGGCCGCGTCGATGCGGTCGTCTTGCACGGTGATCAGAAGGACTTCGCCCTGATGTTCGGTTTGCAGGTTCATGGAACACCCTTTCGTCTTGGTTCAGGTTTGAACCTAGAGGGGAGGGGTTAGAGAATGGTAAGCGCGGTCAGTTCAATTGGAACTGAAGCGGATAGCGCCCATCCTCGAAATCGCCGAACAGGTCGGGCAGGTCGGGATGGCTCATCGGCTCTCCGGTCTCGTCGGGGACAAGGTTCTGCTCTGACACATAGGCCACATAGTAGCTTTGGTCATTCTCGGCCAAAAGGTGATAAAACGGCTGGTTCTTGGGCGGCCGTGCCTCTTCGGGGATGTTTTCATACCATTCGTCGGTATTCGAGAACATCGCATCGACATCGAAAACCACGCCGCGGAACGGGTGCTTGCGATGACGCAGCACCTGGCCGATGTGGTATTTGGCGGCGGTCGATAGCATCATGGCCAGTCTCCTTGGTTCTTTTCAGTAAACCTGTAACAAACTCATGTCCACCGATGCGGGACTCTGGCTGGGAAACAATCTGTGGCCCCCAGACCTACAGTTGGGCGGGATTCCGCCCGTTTCCCCCAGCGGACCCATTGGAAAACCCCGGGCTTTCGCCTATCTTCGGCCAAAACCAAGAGCGCCCGGCCGTCAAAAGGCCAGAACGCTCACCGACCGGCCGACACTTGGCCACAAAACGCATGAGGGGCAGATGAGCAGAGTTTCCCGTGCGTCGATCCTGTTGCTGTTTCTCGCCTCGTGTGGCGGGGGCAACTTTTCGGCGCCTCGCAACATGGATGACGCCTGTTCGGTGATCAAACAGCGGCCGCAATACCTGCGGGCAATGCGGGCGACGCAATCGAAATGGGGCGTGCCGATTTCGGTGCAAATGGCGATCCTGTATCAGGAAAGCAAATTCATCGGCAATGCGCGCACCCCGCACCAATATGCGCTGGGGGTCATCCCGATGGGGCGGCAATCTTCGGCCTATGGCTATGCGCAGGCGCTGGATTCCACCTGGGACGAATACAAGAAGGACCAGCGGCGCGGCGGCGCGCGGCGCGACAATATCCGCGATGCGACCGATTTCATGGGCTGGTATATCGACGAGACCTCGGCCGAGCTGGGGATATCAAAGGGCGATGCCGAAAGCCAATACCTGGCCTATCACGAGGGCCGGCGCGGCTATGCCAATGGCAGTTACAAGGCCAAGGGCTGGCTGGTCGATGTGGCGGCGCGCGTGGGGTCGCGGGCGCAGATGTATCGCGAACAACTGCGCCGCTGCTTGCGGTGAAGGGCTGACTACGCGGGGCAGCGCCGGGGGGGGGGCAGCGCCGGATAGGCTGACGCCGGGGGGGGTCAGTTGATCCCGCGGCGCGCCTTTTCTTGATCAATCGAAAACAGGTTGGGCGAAAAGCTCTGGCCCGTGGCCAGCGTGCCCAGCGTCAAAGAGGTCTGGTTGCCGACCTCGTCCGTCGTGATCCAGCCCTTCAACCGCAAGGGACTGTCGCCAAAAATCAGCTCGATTGAACCCATGTCGGCATGGGCCGGGTCCTGGGCCAGCACATGGGTGTCGCCCTGAAACTCGGTATGGTCCACCACCATCCGCGAGCTTTCCAGGTCGATGTTGCGCCCCAGGATCAGGTTCAGCGGCGTCTGTTGCAGCTGATAGGTCTGGGGCGGGGCATTGGTCTTGCCGTCAAAGACCGCAACGATCCCCTGCGAGGCCAGCACAAGCGTCTTGTCCGGCTTGGCATATTCGAACCGCGCAAAGCCCGGGCGTTTCAGGATGATCTTGCCGGTCGAGGTGCTGCCGTCCGCGTTCACCTGATCGAACGGGGCTTCGGCCGTCACCAGGTCTTGCAGATAGGCCGAGATCTGGCCAAGCGGCACTTCGGCGGCGGACAGGGGCGCGGCCCAAAACAGGGGCGCAAAGGCGAGCGGGGAGAGGAGGGCCAGGATATTCATGGCGCCAATATAGGCACTTGGGCCGCCTGTTGCACGTCACCCTTTGTCACATCGGCGTAAGCATGCCTTTGCCCCTTTGGGTCTGTGACCTGCCAGGCTGCGCCTTGGGCCACAAGGTAATTCGGCCCGATGGGCACTTTGCCATGGCCGCCGGGGATATCCAGCACATAGGTCGGCTGGGCGATGCCGGACAGGCGACCGCGCAGGGTCTCCATGATCTTTTGGCCCTCGGCTATCGTGGTGCGGAAATGCGAGGTGCCTTTCGCAAGGTCGGCATGGTGCAGGTAATAGGGCTTGACCCGGTTGGCGATCAGGGTGCGGAACAGCGCCTCCAAAGTGTCGGGATCGGCGTTGACGCCTTGCAGCAGGACGGATTGCGACAGGAGGGGCACGCCCGCGCGGGTCAGCTTGCGCAAGGCCGCCGCGGCCTCGGGCGTGATTTCGGCCGGGTGGTTGGTGTGGACGACGACCCAGACGGCGGGGCGGATGTCCAGCGCCGCGATCAGCGCGTCGGTGATCCGCGCCGGTTGAACGACGGGGATGCGGGTGTGAAAGCGCACGACATCGACATGGGGGATGGCGTCCAGCCGTTGCAGGATGGCGGTCAGGCGGCGGGGCGACAGGACCATCGGGTCGCCGCCGGTCAGGATGACTTCGCGGATGGCCGGGGTGGCCGCGATATGATCCAGCGCGGCTTTCAGGTCGTCTTCGGGCAGATGCCCCGAGGCGCCGACTGATTCGCGGCGAAAGCAGAACCGGCAATAGACCTCGCAGGTCTGGGTGGCGTGCAAGATCACCCGGTCGGGGTAACGATGGGTCAGGCCGGGGGTCGGCTCATGCGCGTGGTCCCCGATGGGATCGGAAAGTTCCTCAGCGCGGGTCAGCATCTCGGCCAGGGTCGGCACGAACTGCGCGGCGAGTTCGGGGCGGGCCATGGCCTCGGTCACGCTGATGCGGAAGGTCTCGGCCACGGGGGCCAAAGCGGGGGCCTCGGCCTTGGTCAGAAGACCGGCGGAAACAAGCTGATGAAGGGTGGTAAGCGTCATGCCGGCCTGATGGCGCCGGTTGCGGGGAATGACAAGGGGGCAGGGGCTGGGCTAGGGTAGCAGCGAAAAGAGGTGGCGGATGTTTGCACGGATTTCACGGCGCGGGGTTTTGGCGGGGCTGATGGCGGCACCCATGGCGGCTTTTGCCGATCAGTTCGCCCCGGTGGCGGATGCGGGCTGGGAGGACTGGGCCGCGCGATTCCAGGGCCGGGCTTTGGACCAGGGCATCTCGCAGGCCACCCTGCGCGCGGCCTTTTCCCGGGCGGGCTTTGTCCCCGGCGTCATCGAAAAGGACCGCAACCAGGCCGAAAGCATCTGGGGGATGGAGGATTACCTTGCCATCACCGCCAATGACGAACGCGTCACGGCCGGGCGCAAGGCGCTGCGCCGCAACCGAGGGCTGTTGCGGAAGCTGGAACAGGCATATGGCGTCGATGCCCATGTTCTGACCGCGATTTGGGGCGTGGAAAGCTATTACGGCACGAAAAAGGGCACGGTTCCGGTGATTTCGGCGCTGTCGACCCTGGCCTATGAGGGGCGGCGGGGCGAGTTCTTTGAGGGCCAGTTGATCGCCGCGCTCAAGATCTTGCAGCATGGCGATACCACGGCGGACCGGATGCTGGGCGGCTGGGCCGGCGCCATGGGGCATATGCAGTTCATCCCCACGACCTACCGCGCCTATGCCGTCGATGCGACAGGCGACGGGCGGTCCGATCATTGGGGAGAGGACCCGGCCGATGCCTTGGCCTCGGCCGCGCATTACCTGGCGGAGTCGGGTTGGCAGCTGGGTCAGCCCTGGGGCGTCGAGGTTCAGGTGCCGCCGGGCACCAAAGAGGCCACCCGCACCGTGGCCGAATGGGCGGAACGGGGCGTGACGCCGGTGACAAGGATTGCCGGAGCGGCCAAGGCGAAACTTGTGACCTCTTCGGGGCCGGGGTTCTTTCTCCTGCGCAATGGGCGGGTCCTGGGCGCCTATAACGCCAGCACCCGCTATATCGTCGGGGTGGGGGTTCTGTCGGACCGGGTGAATGGCGGCGGGGGTCTGAGGGGCACATTCCCGCCCGATGGCACGGGGCTGACCCAGGCCGAACGGGTGCGGGTGCAGACGCGTTTGACCGCGCTTGGCTTTGACACCGGGTCGACCGATGGGGTCTTTGGCCGCAAGACCAAGGCCGCGCTACAGGCCTGGCAGGCGGCCACCGGGCAGCCTGTCACGGGTCAGGCATCACCAGAAGTGCTGCGCGCCCTGCGCTGAAAGGCTTGCGCCTTGCCGCCTTGGCGTTTATCGGCAAGGAATCTTCAGGAGCGTGCACGATGAAATTCCTTGACCTTGCCAAAGTCTATATCCGCTCGGGTGGCGGCGGCGGCGGTTGCGTGTCGTTCCGGCGCGAGAAGTTCGTGGAATTCGGCGGGCCCGATGGCGGCGACGGCGGGCGCGGTGGGTCTGTCTGGGTCGAGGCGGTCGACGGCATGAACACGCTGATCGACTACCGCTATCAGCAGCATTTCTTTGCCAAGTCGGGCCAGCCCGGCATGGGCAGCCAAAAGACCGGCAAGTCGGGCGATGACATCGTTTTGCGCGTGCCGATGGGCACCGAGATCCTGGACGAGGACGAAGAAACCGTGATCGCCGACCTGACCTCGCTGGGCCAACGCGTGCTGTTGGCCGAGGGTGGCAATGGCGGCTGGGGCAACCTGCGGTTCAAGTCTTCGACCAACCGGTCTCCGGCGCGGGCCAATGCGGGCATCCCGGGGGTGGAACGCACGATCTGGCTGCGGTTGAAGCTGATTGCCGATGCCGGGCTTTTGGGCCTGCCCAATGCGGGGAAATCGACGTTTTTGGCGGCTGTGTCGAACGCCCGCCCCAAGATCGCGGATTATCCCTTCACGACCCTGGTTCCGAACCTGGGCGTCGTGGGGATCGACGGCACCGAATTCGTGATGGCCGATATTCCGGGCCTGATCGAAGGCGCGCATGAGGGCAGGGGCCTCGGCATCCAGTTCCTGGCCCATGTGGAACGCTGCAAGGTGCTGTTGCATCTGGTGGACGGGACCTCTTCCACGATCACCAAGGATTACCGGACCATCATCCACGAGATCGAGGCCTATTCCGAGGTTCTGGGCGACAAGCGCCGGGTTTTGGCCATGACCAAATGCGACGCGATGGATGCCAAGCAGATCAGTGACCGCCGCCGGGCCTTGGAAAAGGCCTCGGGTGGGCCAGTGCATGTGATTTCCGGCGTGGCGGGCAAGGGGCTGCAAGAGGTGCTGCGGGTTTTGCAATCAGACATCGCGGAGGCTTCCGCAAAACCGGTGGAGGCAACGCCGTGGCATCCCGCGTCCAACTGACCGTCCCCGATATCCGCAGCGCCAAGCGGGTCGTCATCAAGATCGGCTCCGCCCTGTTGGTGGACCGCGAAAAGGGGCTGCGGCAGGGCTGGCTTTCGGCGCTGGCCATGGATGTGGCCGAAGCCAAGGTGCGCGGCGCGGATGTCGTGCTGGTGTCCTCGGGGTCGATTGCGCTGGGGCGGTCGGTTCTGGGCCTTGGGACCGGCGCCTTGACGCTGGAACAGTCGCAGGCTTGCGCGGCGGTCGGGCAAATCCGTCTGGCGCGGGCCTATGAAGAGGTTCTGGCGCCGCATGGCATCACCACCGCTCAGGTTCTGGTGACGCTGGAGGATACCGAGGACCGGCGGCGGTATTTGAACAGCCGTGCCACGATGGAGACCCTGTTGGCGCTGGGCTGCGTGCCCATCGTCAATGAGAATGACACGGTGGCCACGGATGAAATCCGCTTTGGCGACAACGACCGGCTGGCCGCGCAAATCGCCGTGACGGTGGGGGCGGATCAGCTGATTTTGCTGTCCGATGTCGATGGGTTCTATTCGGCCAATCCCAAGGAAGACCCGACGGCGATCCGGTTCGACCTGGTGGAAAAGATCACGCCGGCGATCGAGGCCATGGCGGGCGATCCGATCAGCGGCCTGTCCAAGGGCGGCATGAAGACGAAATTGCTGGCCGCCAAGACCGCCGTTGCGGGGGGCTGTGCCATGGCGATCATGGAGGGTTCCGTGCTGCGGCCGCTGAAGGCGCTGGCAGAGGGCGCCAACCGGACCTGGTTTGTCGCGCAAAGCGACCCTCAGGCAGCGCGAAAACGCTGGATCAATGCGATGAAGCCGCGCGGCGAGCTGCGGTTGGATGCAGGAGCCGTCAAGGCCATGGCGGAGGGCAAAAGCTTGCTTCCCGCCGGGGTTGTTTCGGTCGGAGGGAACTTCGGGCGCGGCGATCCGGTGGCCTTGGTTTCGCCAGCGGGCGATGTGATCGGCAAGGGTTTGGTGCGCTATACGGTCGCCGAGGCGAAGGCGATTGCCGGGCATCGGTCGGGCGAGATTGCCGCGATCCTGGGGTATGAGGGTAGGGCCGCTTTGGTGCATCGCGACGATATGGTGGTCTGATGTCCCGCCCCCGGGGGCTTCGCGCCCCCGGACCCCCGCGGGATATTTATGAAAAGATGAAAGGATTGGCCGTGAGCGAGGATTTTGCCGGGCTGATGAATGAGATTGGCGCGCGGGCGCGGGCGGCTGCGGCGGAACTGGCCTATGCGTCGCAGGAGCGCAAGTATGCGGCGCTGGTCAGTGCGGCGCATTTCGTCTGGGAGCGGCGCGAGGCGATCCTGGACGCCAATGTCATGGACCTTGCGGCGGCGGATGCGCGCGGGATTGCGCCCGCCATGCGCGACCGGTTGGTCCTGACCGAGGCGCGGATTCGCGGGATCGTGGATTCGCTTCGCACCATTGCCGAGCAAAAGGACCCGGTCGGGCGGGTCCTGGCCGAGTGGACGCGGCCGAATGGCTTGCATATCCAAAGGGTTGCGACGCCTTTGGGGGTTGTGGGCGTCATCTATGAGAGCCGGCCCAATGTGACCGCCGATGCCGGGGCCTTGTGCCTGAAGGCGGGCAATGCGGTGATCTTGCGCGGGGGATCGGAAAGCCACGAGACCTCGATGGCGATTTACGATTGCATGGTGGCGGGCCTGCGCGAGGCGCGCT
This sequence comes from Stagnihabitans lacustris, assembly GCF_025950525.1. GTDB lineage: Bacteria > Pseudomonadota > Alphaproteobacteria > Rhodobacterales > Rhodobacteraceae > Stagnihabitans. The sequence goes on from NZ_JAPDGS010000002.1 coordinate 769,927, forward strand.
TGCCCGAGGCTGCGATCCAGATGATCCCGGTGACGGACCGCGCCATGGTGGGCGAGATGCTGCGGGCTGTGAAGTGGATCGACGTCATCGTGCCGCGCGGTGGCAAGGGGCTGGTGGGGCGCGTGCAAGACGAGGCGCGGGTGCCGGTCTTTGCCCATCTGGAGGGCATTTGCCACGTCTATGCCGACCGCGATGCCGACCTGGAAAAGGCGCGCCGCGTGGTTTTGAACGCCAAGACGCGGCGGACGGGGATTTGCGGCGCGGCGGAATGTCTGCTGATCGACTGGCAGTTCTATACGCGCCACGGGGCCGTTCTGATCGAGGATCTTGTGAAAGCTGGGGTCGAAGTGCGCACAGAGGGCGAGTTGCTGAAGGTTCCCGGCACGGTCAAGGCCGCGCCGGAGGATTTCGGCCGCGAGTTCCTGGACATGATCATCGCCGCCCGTCTGGTCGATGGGGTGGACGAGGCGATTGCGCATATCCGGAAATATGGCTCCAGCCATACCGAAAGCATCCTGACCGAGAATGACACCACCGCCGCGCGCTTCTTTGAGCGGTTGGACAGTGCGATCCTGATGCGCAATGCCTCGACCCAGTTTGCCGATGGCGGAGAGTTCGGGTTCGGTGGCGAGATCGGGATTGCCACGGGCAAGATGCACGCCCGCGGGCCGGTGGGGGCAGAGCAGCTGTGCTCGTTCAAATACCTTGTCACCGGGGACGGCACGGTCCGGAGTTAGGGCTTTGGTTCCGCTTGCGTAGCCCGGGGTACACCCCGGGTTACTTCATGCCATGCAGCCCGCCCAAACTGTCGTCCACCATCTGCGCGATGCTTTGGGCGTCCGGAAGCCGGTCGGTCATCAAAAGGTAGAACGGCCAGGACATCAGGAAATCCTTGGCGCGCGCCAGGTCAAGGTCCTGGGGCAGATCACCCCGGGTCACGGCGCGGTTCAGGATCTCGGTCAGGCGGGTCCAGCGTTCGCGGCGTTCCTCTTGCAGGGCCAGGGCCAGGTCGGGGTTCGACCAGCTTTCGGCATAGCATTGCCGGATCAGCGGGCCCATCGCCGGACCCGCGTCGCCGCGCCACAGGGCGACCATGTCGGAGATATAGGCCACCAGTTCGCCGCGCAGACCCTCGCCGCGCGGTGGCGGCATGGAGCCCTTGGCCTGGCTGATCAGGCCCAAAAGCAGATGCGCCTTGGTCGGCCACCAGCGGTAAAGCGTGGCTTTGCCGGCGCGGGCGCGCTTGGCCACCGCCTCCATCGTCAGGGCGCCATAGCCTGCCTCGGCGATCAGGGCCGCGGTGGCCCCTAGTACGGCTGCCTCGGTCGCCTCGGAGCGCCTGGCGCCGACCGAGGCCCGCCTTTCGGCGGTCTTCTCGGCATCCCCCCGGTTTTCAACATCCCCCCGTTTTTCAACTTCCCCTCGGGCAGGGGGCCGTTTTTCTTCACCAAGCGCCATCTTGCCTCTTGCGAAACGGAACGTTCCGTTTCATATAGCCGGAACACACCGTTCCATTAGAGGCCCATATGACGCAGAATCAACCCCCGAAATCGCCCTCCAAACTGCGCTTTGCCCTGTTTGTGGCGCTTTTGGTTTATCCGCTGGTCACGGTCTTGCAACTTGTGATCTTTCCCTTGACCGCGGGCTGGCCGATGCCCGCGCGCAACCTTGTCTTTGTGCCGCTGATGGTGGGCTGCATGGTCTGGGGGGTGATCCCCTTTATCCAGACGCGGTTGCGCCGTTTCCTGTGAACCCGTCCGCGCGCGACCCGGGGCGCGCGCCAAAATTTTTTGCCGAAAACCTGGGGGAAAAATCTTGGCGCGCGGGAGCCGCCTTGGCGGAAAGCTCAGAAGCTTAGCTTGATCGCGGTCTGGCCCAGTTCGGCGGTCAGGCGGAATTGGCGGCGGGTGATTTCCTCGGCCGCAAGCGGGAAATGCACGTTCGAGGGCGTGATCTCGGGCGCGGCGGTCGGATCGGCCAGCACAGCCCAGAGGCCCGGATCAAGGCGCAGCTTGTTGGCCTCGCCGCCGATCTGCCAGCGCCCGCCATCGACCTGCACCGTGATCTTGCCACCATAGGCCATGGCCGATTCGAGGCACATCAGCAGCAGGAAGGCGATCTTGACCTCGGAGCGCGACAGATCCGCCCCCGACTGCCAGTCGATGGTCAGACGCCCGCCCTTGGTCATATCGGAAATGATCGAGACCACCTCGGCCCGGCCCAAGCGCGCCTCGCCGGCCGCGGCGCCAAAGGCCACCCGGAAAAACCGGATTCGCGCATTGGCATGGGCCACGCTTTCGGAAATCAACGCCATTTCCGGCCCGCGCGACCCGGTTTCCATCATCAAAAGCTCCAACCCATTGCCGATCGCGCCGATCGGGCTGATAAGGTCGTGGCAGATGCGCGAGCCCAACAGGGCTGCGAGATCTGTCTTGTCGCTCATGGGAATCCTTTCGAAGGGGCCGTCAATGCGTTCGTTTCTGGAGCCGGGGATGTTGGTCCGCCATCCCCAGTGCCCCGACTGGGGCCTTGGTCAGGTACAATCACTCATTAATGGTAAATGCACGGTTAACTTCGAGCATCAAGGAAAGGTTGTCCTCGATCTGGGGCAAATTGATCTGGTGCTGGATTTTGGCAACGCTAAATAGCGGCCTTGCGGGACCTGTCACAAAACGGCAGCATCTGTGCCGCAGGAGGGTTCGGAACGGAACCGGGGGCTTGGCATGACGGTGCATGATCTGAGGCTGACGCTGCGGCTGGCGCGGGATGCCCGCGACCTGAGGGCCGCGCAGCGCCTGCGCTATGAGGTTTTCGCGGCGGAACTGGGGGCGGATGGCCCCGGGGTGGACCGCGCGGCCCGGCTGGAGAGCGATGCCTTTGACGCGGTCTGCGATCACCTTTTGCTGATCGACCCGCGCCGTGACCCCGACACGCTGTCCGATGTTGTGGGGGTTTACCGCCTGCTGCCCCCGGGGCGGGCGGCGCGTTACTACAGCGAGGCGGAGTTCGACCTTTCCCGCCTGCGCGCCTCGGGACGCAGGCTGCTGGAGCTGGGGCGGTCTTGTGTGCATCGCGATCACCGGGGCGGGACCTCGATGCTGATGCTGTGGAATGGGCTGGCGGATTATGTGACCGAAAACCGGATCGAGGTGATGTTCGGCCCGGCGTCATTCCATGGTACCGATGTGCAGGCGCTGGCGCGTCCGCTGTCCTGGCTGTGGCACAACCACCGCGCGCCGGAGGGTTTGCGGGTCACTCCCCTGGCCCATGGCGCGGCGCGGATGGACCTTGGCCCGCCCGATTGCGCGGCGCAGGTGCCTGCCTTGATCAAGGCCTATCTGCGGCTGGGCGGTTATGTCTCGGATGGGGCCTTTGTTGACCGCGACTTCAATACGGTGGATGTGTGCCTTGTGATGGACACCGCGCGGATGAGCGCGCGGCATCGGGATTTCCACATCCGAAAGGGCCGCGAGGCATGACAGACTGGAATAGCGCCGAGATGGCGATGCCGCCCCTGGGGCTCAGGGGTTGGCTAAGGGTCATCCGGCGTGGGCTGCTTCTGGCCGGGCTGACCTATGCATGCCTGCTGCTGTTGCTGATCCTGCGGGCCATCGAGGCGCCTTTGCATGGGGTGAACCGGCCTTGGACGCCCTGGATCACGCAATTCGTCTGCCGCTCGGCCATGGTGATCCTGGGGATCCGCTATACGGTCAAGGGCAAGGCTTTGAAGGAGCCGGGGGCGATTGTCGCGAACCACTCATCCTGGCTGGATATCTTTACGCTGAACGCGGCGGCGCGGGTCTATTTTGTGTCCAAGGAAGAGGTCCATGGCTGGCCGGGGATTGGCGTTTTGGCGCGGGCCACGGGGACGGTTTTCATCACCCGCAAGGGGACGGAGGCGAAGCGGCAACAGGAGCTCTTCGAGGCGCGGTTGAAGGCCGGGCACAAGCTGGCCTTCTTCCCCGAGGGCACCAGCACCGATGCGCTGCATGTCCTGCCCTTCAAGTCGACGCTGTTTCAGGCGTTTTTCACGGTCGAGACGGTGCCGCCGATGCAGGTCCAGCCGGTGACACTGGTCTATCACGCGCCCGAGGGCTGCGATCCGCGCCACTACGGCTGGTGGGGCGACATGGAATTCGCGCCGCATCTGTTGATGGTGCTGGGCGACCGCAAGGGCGGCCATGTCGAGGTGATCTTTCACGCCCCTGTCACCGTGGCGGCCTTTGAAAACCGCAAGGTGTTGGCGGGATATTGCGAGCGGGTGATCCGGACCTCGCATCCTTTGCTGAGCTAAACCTTTGAGCCAAACGGGGGCCTGCGGCCAAGAGATATCTCGGCTGCGCCTCGGGAGGGGGGGCGCTGCCCCCCTCGGGCTTGCGCCCTCTCCCCCCGGGATATTTATGAAAAGATGAATGGGGGGAAGGGCCTTGGGGCCGGGCCTTACAGGATCGGGGCGAGGAGGGCCTTGAGGGCGGCGGCGGGGTCCTCGGCGGTCCAGATCTCGGGGCCGGGGGCGAAGAAATCGGTGACGGGGGCCAAGGAGGCCACGAGGTCGCGGGTCAGCGCGCCTTCGGCGATGACCGGGACTTCGATCATCTCGGACCACCATTGGAAGAGGTCATGGGGGGCGAGTTCGCCGGTGCCCAAGGGCGAGGCGCCCACCGGGCCGAAGGCCACGTAATCCGCCCCGGCCTCGGCGGCATTGATCCCGTCGTGGCGGGTGATGCCGCAATAGGCGCCGAGGATCGCATCGGCGCCAAGGTCCTTGCGCAAGGTGCGGATGTTGCGGCCGCCGTCGGTCAGGTGCAACCCGTCAAGCCCATGGCGTTCAACGAAGGCCACGTGGTTCTCGATCACGATGGCCACGTCGCGGGCATGGGCCACGACCCGGCAGGCATCCGCCGCGCGGCCCAGGTCGTCGATATCCTTGGTGGCCAAGGACAGGCGCAGGCAGGCGATCTCGACGCTGTCCATGACGCGGGCCAGCACTTCTGGGAAGGTCTGGAGGTCCAGCACCGGGGGGGTGATCAGGTTGATCTGGGGACGCTCTGTCGACATCGGGATACCTCGCTTTCAGGCGGTTTAGCGGATGGGGGGGCGGTTGCCTAGGGGGGGGCTTTTCTGTAAGGGGGCTGGGCAGAATGGAGACGCCATGATCCCCCCGGTTTTCGTGCTTGTCAGGCCCCAGATGGGCGAGAATATCGGCGCCAGCGCCCGGGCCATGCTGAACTTCGGGCTGGAGCGGATGCGCGTCGTGGGGCCGCGCGATGGCTGGCCGAATGAGCGGGCGGTGGCTTTGGCCTCGGGTGCGGGGCGGGTGCTGGATCAGGCGGGGGTCTTTGCCGATCTGGACGGCGCGCTGAAGGATTGCGACTTCGTCTTTGCCACCACGGCGCGGGGGCGCGAGCTGACCAAGCCCGTCCATACGCCCGAAAGCGCCATGACGCTTGCGCGCGAGATGGCCGCGCAGGGCAAGCGCGTGGGCTTTCTGTTCGGTCCCGAACGCGCGGGGCTTGAAAACGACGATATCGTGCGGGCCAATGCCATCGTCACGGTGCCGGTGAACCCCGATTTCTTCTCGCTGAACCTCGCGCAATGCGTCCTGCTTCTGGCCTATGAATGGCGGCGCCAGACGGTTGACACCCTGCCTGTCGTCCTGGAGATGGCCGGCGCCGATCTGGCCGATGCCGGAGAAATCGCGGCCCTGGCCCAGCACTACGAAGAAGACCTTGAAACCGCGGGTTTCTTCTTTCCGCCCAACAAGGCGCCGCGGATGAAGACCGCCTTGCGCAACATGTGGTCGCGGCTGGGCCTGACCCGGGCCGAGGTCCAGACCTTTCACGGTATGTTGCGCCAGATCGCCTACCGGATGAAGCACCCCGGCAAATAGGCTTTCATACTGACCCAAATACTCCCGCCGGAGGCTCTTTTCGCGCCCGGCACCCGGAAAATCTTCGGTGAAAATCTGGCCTCCGGGTCTGGACCCAGCGCGCTTGGACATTGCGTCCCCTTGAAGCCCCCCAGAGCCCGCACTAGGGTTTCGCCGCAAAGAAGGGGTCATCCATGGCGGGCAAGCGCAGCATTTTCGAAGAGGTCGGCCAAAAGGTCGAAGGCCCCAAGGCCGGCATGATCGCCAGATCTTTGGGCGGGCGCCATGCGGTGCGGGCCTGGCTTGTCACCATCTTTCTTCTGGTTGCGGTGATGATCCCTGTCGGTGGCCTGACACGGCTGACCGAAAGCGGGCTGTCGATCACCGAATGGAACCTGGTCATGGGGTCCATTCCGCCGCTGAATGAGGCCGATTGGACCTCGGAATTCGCCAAATACAAGGAGTCGAGCCAGGGGCAGCTGATGAACCCCAATATCTCGATGGAGCAGTTCCAGACGATCTATTGGTGGGAATGGGGGCATCGGCAGTTGGGCCGGGTCATCGGGTTGGTCTGGGCTGTGGGCTTTGCGGGCCTTGCCTTGACGCGCAAGGTGCCGGTGGGCTGGTCGCCGCGGCTGTGGCTTTTGGGGGCGCTGATCGGCGCGCAAGGCGCTGTGGGCTGGCTGATGGTGTCCTCGGGCCTGCGTGAGGGCATGGTTTCGGTGGCGAATGTCTGGCTGGCGGCGCATCTGGCCGGGGCCTTCCTGATCTTTGGGCTGATTTCGGAATGGGTCTTTCAACTGGGCCGGACCGAGGCGCAGCTGATGCAGGCCCGGCGCGGGCGCGAGAAGCGGTTGTTCGGGGTCTCCACCGGGTTGATGCATTTCCTTTTCCTGCAGGTGATCTTTGGCGCCCTGGTTGCGGGTGTTGATGCCGGGCAATATTACCCGACCTGGCCGGACATGAACGGCGCCTTCTTTCCGCCGGATGCGTTCGACGTGCCGGTGGGCTTTTTGCAAAACCCCGCCGTGGTGCAGTTCGCCCATCGGATGCTGGCCTATGCGATTGCCGGTTATGGCGTCTATGCCTGGTTGAAGGGGCGCAAATCTGCCCATGCGGCGACGCGGCGGGCTTTTCATTGGGTGGGCCTGGCGCTGTTGGCGCAAATCGCCCTTGGCATCGTCACCGTCTTGTCGGCCGCAAGCCTGCATCCGGCGATTTCGCATCAGGTCATGGCCATCGTGCTTTGGGTCCTTGTGATGCGGGCCAGACATTTGGCGGGGGCCCCGGTGCAGGGCTCGATCCGGGAGGGAACGGCATGAACAACCACGCATACACCGATCTGATGGCGTTTGAGCGCGAGACACAGGCCCTGTCGGCCGTGGCCGAAAGGCTGGGCTGGGATCAGGAAACCATGATGCCGCGCGGGGCCTCGCATCAGCGCGGCGAGGAAATGGCCGCGATGGAGGGCATCCTGCACGCCCGCCGCACCGATCCGCGGGTGGGGGAGTGGCTGGCCGCGGCCGAGGCTCCAGACCAGGCCGGGGCCGCGCAACTGCGCTTGATCCGGCGGGCGCATGACCGCGCGGTCAAGATCCCGGGGGCGCTGGCGCAGGACCTCGCCCGGGTGACTTCGGTGGCCCAAGGGGTCTGGGCCGAAGCGCGGGCGGCCCAAGATGTCGCGGCCTTTTTGCCGACCTTGCAAAAGGTGGTCGATCTGCGCCGCCAAGAGGCCGCGTGTCTGGCCCAGGGCGGCGATCTCTATGACGCCTTGATGGACGACTACGAGCCCGGCGCCACGGCGGCCACCATCGGCGCGATGTTCGACCGGATGCGGCCGCGGCTGGTGGCTTTGCGCGAAAAGGTGCTGGGCCGCGCGGCGCCCAAGGTCGAGGGCCATTTCCCCGCCGAAGGTCAACTGGCGCTGGCCCGTGAGGTCGCCGAGGCCTATGGCTATGACTTCACCCGCGGGCGTCTGGACTTGGCGGTCCATCCGTTTTCATCCGGGACCGGCGATGACAGCCGGATCACCACACGGGTGGTCGAAAGCGATCCGTTCAACTGCCTGTATTCCACCATCCACGAGGTCGGGCACAGCTCTTATGAGCTGAACATCGACCGGGCGCTGAAGATGACCCCGGTCGGGCGTGGCGTGTCGATGGGCGTTCATGAAAGCCAAAGCCGGATCTATGAAAACCAGATCGGCCGGGGCGCGATGGCGTTGTGGCTTTACGACCGGATGAAGGCGCGGTTTGGCGAGATCGGGGTGGGCTCGGCTCAGGATTTCCTGAAGGCCGTGAACCGGGTTCAGGCCGGCTATATCCGCACCGAAGCCGACGAGGTCCATTACAACCTGCATATCATGATGCGCTTTGACCTGGAACGCGCGTTGATCCGGGGTGATCTGGCGGTGGGCGACCTGGAGGCCGCCTGGAACGCCCGCTTCCTGGCCGATTTCGGCGTCAAGGTCGACAAGCCCTCGAACGGGGTCTTGCAGGATGTGCATTGGTCGGTGGGGCTGTTCGGCTATTTCCCGACCTATACTTTGGGCAATGTCTATGCGGGCTGCCTGTGGGTGGCGCTGCGCCGTGATGTGCCGGGGGTCGAAGAGGCGCTGGCACAGGGCGACACTTCGGGCGCGGTCGGTTGGCTGAAAGACCGGTTGCAGTCGCAAGGCGGCCTGCGCGCGCCGGCCGACACCATCGCCCATGCCTGCGGTTTCGCCCCGCATGAAGGGCCGCTTCTGGACTACCTTGAGGCCAAGTTCGCGGGGCTTTACGGGTTGTGACACGGGATCAGGCGCGGGCGGTCTGGGCGCTGGCGCTTGGGCTTTTGGTGATCTACGCCGGGGTCTTTTATGCCTATCCGGCCATGCTGCCCGATCTGCTGGAGGAAACCGGGTGGAGCAAGGCGGCGCTGGCCTTCGGGCCGACGCTGGGGTCCTTGGTCATGGCGGGTCTGACGCCTCTGACCGGGCGTTTGGTCGACCGGGGGCGCGGCGCGGGGCTGATGGTCTGGATGCCGGTGCTGGCGGTGGTCTGCGTCGGCGCCTTGGGGTTCGTCACGCAGGTCTGGCAATGGTGGGCGGTCTGGGCGCTGATGGGGGTGGCCCAGGCGGGGTGCCTTTATGAAAGCACCTTTGCCATCCTGGCCCGCCACCTTGGCCCCTATGCGCGCGAGGGGATCACGCGGATCACCCTGGTTGCGGGCCTGTCGGGGACCATGACCTTTCCGCTGGGGCATTACCTTGCGGGGGCCTTGGGCGGGCAGGGCGCCTATCCGGTCTTTGCGGCGATGACATTGGTCGTCACCGTGCCCTTGAACATCTATGCGATGCGCCGGCTTGGGCGCGGCGAAAGCCCGGTCCACGAAGCCGCCGAGGGCGCCTTGCGCGCGGCCCTGCGGCGGTGGGAGTTCTGGGGCATCGCCGGGATCTTTGCGCTGATCTGGCTGGATCACGGGATATTGCTGACCTATATCCTGCCGCTGTTCGAAGAGCGTGGCGTGGGCCGCGAAGCCGCAGCCTTTGCCGCCGCCTGCCTGGGGCCCGCGCAACTGGTCGGGCGCCTGGTCCTGGTCTTTGGCGGAGGCCGCGTGACCAACCGGGCTGCGACACGGGTGGCTCTGGCCTCGGTCGTGGTGGCCGCCGTCCTGCTGATCGCCGCCGGGGCCGCGCCGATGCTGGTCTTTGTCGTGGTGGCGGTGCAGGGCGCAGGGGTGGGGCTGATGTCGATCATGCGCCCCATGCTGGTGGGTGAGGTCCTGGGGCGGCGCGGCTTTGGCGCGGTCTCGGGTGCTTCGGCCGTCTCGCCGATCCTGGCGACGGCGGCGGCGCCCTCGTTGGGGGCCTTCCTGCTGGACGGGGTGGGGACCGAGGCGGTCTATGTGGCGCTGTTGGGCTTTGCGCTGGCGGCGCTGCTGCTGGCCGTGGTCGTGACCCGTCCGCGCGTCGAGGGCTGATCCGGCGCAGGGCTCTGTTTCGGCTGCCTAGCCCGGGATACCAGATCACCAGCGGGGCGGGCGCTTTTCCAGGAAGGCTTGCAGGCCCTCATTCGTGTCGGGGCTCATCAGGTTTTCCACCATCAGGGGGGTGGCCGCGGCATAGGCTTGATCCAGGGGCAGGCCATTTTGCGCGGCAAAGACCTGTTTGCCGATGGCCAGGGCGCTGGGAAGTTTGCTTGCAAGCTTTGCGGCAAGGTCCATCGTCATGGCGGTCAGCGCCTCGGGCGGGGCGATGCGGGTGACGAGGCCAAGGGCCATGGCGCGGGGGGCATCCAGAAAATCGCCGGTGGCGGCCAGTTCATAGGCAACCGATGGCGGGAGTTTGCGCGACAGGGCCACGATGGGGGTCGAACAGAACAGGCCGATGTTGATGCCGTTCACCCCGAACCGCGCGTGATCCGAGGCCACCACGAAATCGCAAGAGGCCGCCAGTTGGCAGCCCGCGGCGGTGGCCATGCCCTGAACCTCGGCGATGACCGGTTTGGGCAGGGTGGCGATGCGGGTCATGAGCGCGCTGCATTGGGTGAAAAGCGCGGTCATCCGCGCCTGGCCGCCGTCGGGATCGGCGCGAAAGCCCTGGATCTCGCGCAGGTCATGGCCGGCACAAAAGGCGCGGCCTTCGGCGGCGATCACCAGGACCCGGGCGGGGGACAAGGCAAAGGCCTCGACCGCGTCGGTCAAGGCCTGAAGCATGTCGCTGGACAAGGGGTTCAGCTTGGCGCCGTTTTGCAGCGTAAGTCGGGTGATCGGGCCGAGATGGCTGACCGCAATCATTTGTTCAGGGCGAACTTGCCCTCGATCTGGGCGCCGCTTTCGATGGTCAGGGTCGAATAGGTGACATCGGCCTGAACCTCGGCGGTGGAGCGCAGCGCAAAGCTTTGCGACTTGACCGAGCCGCTGAGCACGCCCTTGACCTCGACGATGTCGGAATTGACCGTGCCCGAGACGCGGCCTTCGGTGCCGATCAGCAGGCCCTTGGCGACCAGGTTGCCTTCGACCTCGCCCAGGACTTCGATCTGACCGGAGGAGGAGATTTCCCCCACGATGCGCAAATCGGAGGCCAGGATGGATTTCGTATTGGCGCCAGGGCGGGCGGTCGTGGTGGGGGCAGTCATCGGCTCGGTCTTGGTGAACATGTGTCAGGTCCCGAAAAGGTTGGGCCGATAAGGACGGAAAGGGGGGGCGTGGTCAAGAGGGGGCCAAGGGGCGGGCGTCATTTCCCGCCCTTTGGGTGTCGCGGATGGGCTTGTGGGGGCGGTCCGGGGGGTGTTGACTGGCGGGCAAGCGCGGGGGTTCGCCCTGCGGTGGAATATGGAGACTATCATGGCGGGTGATCCGTTCTTTCAACCGGTGTCCGGGCTGGACCTGCCGCGATTCGCGGGCGTGCCGACCTTCATGCGGCTGCCTTACGTGGACTTCGATCATCCGCGGTTCAAGGATGTGACGATCGGCCTGGTGGGGGCGCCTTGGGATGGGGGCACGACGAACCGGCCGGGGCCGCGCCATGGGCCGCGTCAGTTGCGCGATCTGTCGACGATGATCCGCGCCAAGAATGGCGCGACCTGGGTGGCGCCCTTTGAATTGCAGAATTGCGCGGACCTTGGTGATGTCTCGCCCAATCCGGCCGATCTGATGGACAGTCTTGCGCGGATGGAGGCGTTTTACGACCGGTTGCGCGTGGCGGGGGTCAGGCCCCTGACCGGAGGCGGCGACCACCTTTGCACCTTGCCGATCCTGCGGGGGCTCGCCAAGGGGCGCAAGCTGGGGCTGGTGCAGTTTGACAGCCATACCGACCTGAACGACTGCTATTTCGGGACGGGGAAGTATACCCATGGCACGCCCTTCCGCCGCGCGATGGAAGAGGGGCTGATCGACCCGGCGCGCTATGTGCTGGTGGGCATCCGCGGCACGGCCTATGGCCGCGACGATTGGGATTATGCCGCGGCCAATGGCATCCGCATCATCGGCATCGAAGAGTTCCATCGCCGTGGCGTCGATGACGTGATGGCCGAGGTCCGCGAGATCATCGGCGACGGTGAGACCTATGTGACCTATGACATCGACTTCGTGGACCCGACCTTTGCGCCGGGGACGGGGACGCCGGAAGTGGGCGGGCCGAACTCGTGGCAGGCTTTGCAGGTCGCGCGGGCCTTGCGGGGGGCCAATGTCGTGGGGGCGGATCTGGTGGAAGTGTCGCCTCCGTTTGACCAGACCGGGAATACGGCCTGGCTGGCGGTGAACCTGATGTTTGAGCTCTTGTGCGTCATGGCGGAGCGTTAGGGGGAAGCCCCGGGGAGGCGCTGCCTCCCCGGACCCCACCGGGATATTTTTGAAAAGATGAAAGACGAGGGCGGGAGTTCTCGGGCAGGGTGAGAGATATGGAAGCGGATCTGATCGTTTGTGGTGCGCGGGTTTTGACGATGGATGCGGGGCGGCCCAGAGCCGAAGCGGTCGCGGTCGCGGGGGGGCGCATCGTGGCGGTGGGGTCGGATGCGGCTGTGCTGACGCTGCGCGGGCCGGGCACGCGGGTGGTTCAGGCCGGGGGGCGGACGCTGCTGCCGGGGTTCGTCGAGAGCCATTTGCATCTTGGGCTTGGCGGGTCAGAGCTGGGGCAATTGCAGTTGGGCGGGGTTTACGGGTTCGACGCTGTGGCCGCGGCCTTCCGCGCCTATGCGGTGGGGCGCGACGATGTCGTTCTGATGGCGCAGGGGGCGGGCTATGGCTGTCTGGGGGAGGGCGTGCCGCGGCTGCTGCTGGATGCGGTGATTGCGGATCGGCCGATTGCCATGACCTCGCCGGATCATCACACGGTCTGGGCCAATACCAAGGCGCTGGAGCTGTGCGGGCTGCTGCATGGGGCCGTGATGCCCGAGGGGCATGAGGTGGTGATGGGGGCGGATGGCCTGGCCACCGGAGAGCTGCGCGAGTTCGAGGCCTTTGGGCCGGTGATCCGCGCTGCGGGGCTGGAGCGGATGAATGTGGGGATTGCCACCGGGGGAGAGCCGGTTGCGGGGGCGGCGGAGCGGGCGGCGGATGCGGTGCATTTCCGGCGCGGCCTGGCGCATTGCGCGGCGCATGGCGTGACCTCGATGGTGAATATGGACGGCAATCTATACACGCTGCAGGTTCTGGCCGAGATTGAGGCCGCGGGGGATCTGACCGCGCGGGTGGTCGTGCCTTTCCATATGAAACCCTCGATGGGGCTGGCGGAGCTGGAGCGGGCGTCCGAGATGGACCGGCTATACCGCAGCGACTGGCTGCGGTCGGGCTTTGTGAAGATGTTCATGGATGGCGTGGTGGACAGCCGCACGGCCTTTATGCTGCGGGATTATCCGGGGACCACGGCGCGCGGGCAGCCGCTGTTCGGGCTGCAGCAGTTCCAGGATGTCTGCACCGAGATTGACCGGAGGGGCCTGCAGATTGCGGTTCATGCCATTGGCGATGGGGCCGTGCGGCAAACGATCGACGGCTATCAGGCCGCGATGGAGCGCAACGGGCGGCGCGATGCCCGCCACCGGATCGAACATATCGAGCTGATCGACAAGGCCGATATCCCTCGGCTGGGGGCCTTGGGGATCACCGCCTCGGTGCAGCCGCCGCATCCTCCGGGGGCGATGGACTTTCCCTTCTCGCCGGTGATGGAGGAGATCATCGGGAAGGATCGCTGGGACGACGCCTATCTGTGGAAGACGCTGAAAGAGGCGGGGGCGCCGGTGGCCTTGGCTTCGGATTGGCCGGTCACGGATATCTCGATCCTGCGCGGCATCCAGGCGGCGATGACGCGGGCGACCTATGAGGGGGCCTTGGACGAAAGGTTCACACTGATGGAGGTGCTGCATGGCTATACGGCCGGCGGCGCCTGGGCGGCCAAGCTGGAGGATGTGACCGGGACGCTGCGGATCGGTCTGGCGGGGGATCTGGTGCTGCTGGATGGCGATATCGAGGCGACGTCCTTTGCGCAAATCGGCGCGATGGGAATCGCTTTGACGGTTTCGGCGGGTCGCGTGACCCACCAAGCCCATGGATTCGCTTGACTTATCCACAAGCGGGCCGGTTTCTGTGGAGAAGTCGGCCCGCGAAGTCATACAGGAAACGACGGTTCCAAGTTTTTTCAAAGCGATTTTTTCAAGCAGGCTTGGGTATTTTTTGAAGGCCGACAAAAAATCGTCACATGGCCCGATTTTTCCTCTTGCGGGTTTTGTGACCTGGGCCTAAACACCGCTTCACCGAACGACGGTAGCGACGGAACGAAGCG